>NZ_JAMAUZ010000001.1:0-2413229 GCF_023714095.1 Paenibacillus sp. MER 99-2
AATCCGAAGCTGTGAACCGAAGCCCCAGTAAACGGCGGCCGTAACTATAACGGTCCTAAGGTAGCGAAATTCCTTGTCAGGTAAATTCTGACCCGCACGAATGGCGTAACGACTTGGGCGCTGTCTCAACGAGAGATCCGGTGAAATTTTAATACCTGTGAAGATGCAGGTTACCCGCGACAAGACGGAAAGACCCCATGGAGCTTTACTGCAGCTTGATATTGAATTTGGGTACGATCTGTACAGGATAGGTGGGAGCCTTTGAAGCCGGAGCGCCAGCTTCGGTGGAGGCACCGTTGGGATACCACCCTGATCGTATCTAGGTTCTAACCTGGTACCGTAATCCGGTGCGGGGACAGTGTCAGGTGGGCAGTTTGACTGGGGCGGTCGCCTCCTAAAGAGTAACGGAGGCGCCCAAAGGTTCCCTCAGAATGGTTGGAAATCATTCGAAGAGTGCAAAGGCATAAGGGAGCTTGACTGCGAGACCTACAAGTCGAGCAGGGACGAAAGTCGGGCTTAGTGATCCGGTGGTACCGCATGGAAGGGCCATCGCTCAACGGATAAAAGCTACCCTGGGGATAACAGGCTTATCTCCCCCAAGAGTCCACATCGACGGGGAGGTTTGGCACCTCGATGTCGGCTCATCGCATCCTGGGGCTGAAGTAGGTCCCAAGGGTTGGGCTGTTCGCCCATTAAAGCGGTACGCGAGCTGGGTTCAGAACGTCGTGAGACAGTTCGGTCCCTATCTGTCGTGGGCGTAGGAAATTTGAGAGGAGCTGTCCTTAGTACGAGAGGACCGGGATGGACGTACCGCTGGTGTACCAGTTGTTCCGCCAGGAGCACCGCTGGGTAGCTATGTACGGACGGGATAAGCGCTGAAAGCATCTAAGCGTGAAGCCCCCCTCAAGATGAGATTTCCCAGTATGTAAGACCCCTTGAAGACGACGAGGTAGATAGGCTGGGGGTGGAAGTGCAGTAATGCATGGAGCTGACCAGTACTAATCGGTCGAGGGCTTATCCAATTAGCACGTTTTAAATCGCAGACTTTCGTTTCGAATCTAGTTTTCAGAGAACAACACTCTGAGATGTAAGCTACGCGTTTGGTGGCGATGGCGGAGGGGTTCCACACGTACCCATCCCGAACACGACCGTTAAGCCCTCTAGCGCCGATGGTACTTGGACCGCAGGGTCCTGGGAGAGTAGGACGCCGCCAAGCAAATTTTTCTTACATAGATACAAGTTTTACTTGTGGACATTGTACGATGAATTAAATTTAATAATTATGTAAATGTATGTTATTCCCTGATAGCTCAGTTGGTAGAGCACTCGACTGTTAATCGAGTTGTCACAGGTTCGAGCCCTGTTCGGGGAGCCATTAAGGCCCGTTGGTCAAGGGGTTAAGACACCTCCCTTTCACGGAGGTAACAGGGGTTCGAATCCCCTACGGGTCATAGCAATTTCTATTGCTTCAACAAGGGATGAGAATCCCAAAGGTTCGTCGGAGGATAAGCCTCGTTAGCACTGCATCGCAGTCTCGAACGAAGTGAGAGTATACCCTACGGGTCATATAGATGGAGGCTTAGCTCAGCTGGGAGAGCATCTGCCTTACAAGCAGAGGGTCGGGGGTTCGATCCCCTCAGCCTCCACCATATACTTTTTTTAACGACGCGGGGTGGAGCAGCCCGGTAGCTCGTCGGGCTCATAACCCGAAGGCCGCAGGTTCAAATCCTGCCCCCGCAATTTTTTATTTTGGAACCGTGGTGTAGTTGGCCTAACATGCCTGCCTGTCACGCAGGAGATCGCGGGTTCGAATCCCGTCGGTTCCGCCATTTAAGTTTATGCTTCAGGGATGAGAATCCATTTTGTTTTTGATTACACCTTACCGTATGCGGAAGTGGCTCAGCGGTAGAGCATCGCCTTGCCAAGGCGAGGGTCGCGGGTTCGATTCCCGTCTTCCGCTCCAATTTGCGCCCTTAGCTCAGCTGGATAGAGCGTTTGACTACGAATCAAAAGGCCGGGAGTTCGAATCTCTCAGGGCGCGCCATTATAACTTTATATGCCGGCGTGGCGGAATGGCAGACGCGCTCGACTCAAAATCGAGTGGGAAACCGTGGAGGTTCGAGTCCTCTCGCCGGTATACATAACGGGATGTAGCTCAGCTTGGTAGAGCACCTGGTTTGGGACCAGGGGGTCGCATGTTCAAATCGTGTCATCCCGATCTGAGAAAAGAGACTATCTATAATATGATAGTCTCTTTTTGTATTTGTGTAAGTGGTGTAAGTGATGTTTAAATGCAGAATTGATTGTGCATAAACGATAACCCTTTCGGTCACACTAGTTTTAAAAAGGTGATAGAAGGGGTTCACGTGAACACGTTTAAATTAAAGAAACAATGGAAGAGACGTTGGCGACGTTGGAAACGAACTGCATGGATGAGTCTAGCTTTAGTGGCTGTAACATTACTGGCGTATAGTGGACTGTCCATCTCCTCTCACATTCAACGTTTATTAACAACTAATTTTAGTGAGACCGTTACTGTTATGGGGGCAGCTCCTATAGAAGAGAAACGTTCAGAAGCAGAGGTACAAGCCATACTTAAACAACTAGTATCTAATGCGCCTGATGATTTAACTGCTGTTGTACTGGAAGTCCACTATGTCTGTGGAGTCGAGACAGAGCAATTAGGCAAAATGACAGCTTCGCAAATCGAAGTATTGTTAATTCAACATCCTGAATGGGATGCAGAAGTTGCAGCAGATGCATTACGGGTTAAGCAACACGTTGACGACCTTTCTCCTCTATGCAAAGAGCAGGCTTATATTAGCATAGATGCTTTGGGTAATCTAAATCTGTACGAAGGTCGCCCTGCAGAAGACAAAGTAATCCGTACTTTTTTTCAGATGGATGTTGGGTCACTTGAGTCTTCTCTGCCTGAAGGAGTATGGGAGCAGCTGCAGCAAGGAATCCGAGTACAGGATAAAGATGAGTATAACAGTGTGATTTCGACATTTAGTGACTATGCGATTGATCGAGCCTCGGAAGAAGTCATTCGAAATGGTGGATGACTCCAAAAAAATTCGAACAGCATAAAATCTAAGACGGGATATGAGTTTGCTGGAGGAGGGCATCGAAAAGATGTCCTTTTTGTCATGTGCTGACCGATCGTAGGAAAATAAGTTGGACTTTGGAATTGCGTGATACACCCCCGGTCAATAGGTTTTGGGCTTTACTCGACCTTTTAAAATGTAGTCAAAGTTTCCTGCCGCAGGGTCTATCTTTTTGTTATAATGAAATGAACGATACATATGTTCGCTTTATTGTAAGGGAGAGATGGGTTTGCGTTTTTTGGGGATAGACCCGGGAATTGCGATTGTTGGGTTTGGTTTTGTGGATAAGATCGGTAGTAAAGTGGTTCCTGTACAATATGGCTGCATTCAGACAGAGGCACATACACCTGAAGAGGAACGATTGCTTCACGTATATGAGGGCATGGTGCAGCTCATCGATAAATATAAGCCAGATGCAGTCGCACTGGAGAAACTTTTCTTCAATCGGAACGTTACAACAGCGATGTCCGTCAGTCAGGCCAGAGGGGTAATGGTCTTGGCGGCTGCACAGAAAGGGCTACCTATTGCTGAGTACACGCCGATGCAGATTAAACAGGCGATTGTAGGATACGGCAAGGCGGAGAAACGTCAAGTGCAAGAGATGGTCAAAATGTTTCTGCGTTTGCAGGCGATTCCCAAGCCAGATGACGTAGCAGATGCGTTAGCAGTAGCTGTATGTCATGCACATTCATATACATTAAATTCTAAGTTAAATGAGGTATTGCGAAAATGATTGATTTTCTTAGAGGACAGTTCGTGCATGTGGAGAATGAATATATTGTGCTTGATGTTCAAGGTGTGGGCTATCGTGTATTTTGTCCTAATCCGTATGCGTTCGCGAAGCAAGAAGGTGAGATCATGGTCTACACCCATCATCACGTGCGTGAAGATGCCATGTTGCTATATGGTTTTGTTACAAGAGAAGAACAGCGCTTGTTTCGTAAGTTGATCGAGGTGTCCGGTATTGGACCACGAGTTGCCCTGGGCATTTTGGCGGGAGGCACGCCTGATCATGTCGTTACAGCGATTTACCAAGAGAATCTGACGTTCCTGACCAAGCTGCCGGGAATCGGTAAAAAGACAGCTCAGCGTATGATTTTGGATCTGAAGGATAAGCTGGACGGGTTCGGTGCCGCGGCGTATGCAACAGGTTTATTTGCCCCTCCTTCAGAAGAAGCAGGAAGCGGCTCTGCTTGGGATGAGGCACGTGATGGTCTCAAAGCACTTGGTTACACAGACAGCGAGTTGGATAAAGTATGGCTCAAGTTGAAAAAAGATGTTACATCTGCGGATTCGGTTGATGTGTTGATGAAACGAGCACTGCAAATGCTATTCACTGGATAACTAACTTTACCACCACGACAGCACAGTGGCTCGTACTAAAAAGGTAGGGATAAATATGGATGAGCGTATTATTTCCGCTAACCTGATGATGGATGATCAAGCTGTTGAGCTGAGTCTTCGTCCCCGGTATTTGAATGAATATATTGGACAAAATCAGGTTAAGGAAAATTTAAAAGTATATATTGAAGCAGCCAAAATGCGTAATGAAGCCTTGGATCATGTTTTGTTGTATGGTCCACCAGGGCTCGGTAAAACGACACTTGCCAACATCGTTGCCAATGAATTGGGCGTTAACCTGCGCACCACGTCAGGGCCTGCGATTGAGCGACCAGGAGATCTGGCAGCATTGCTGACCAATCTTCAGGAGGGTGATGTGTTATTTATTGACGAAATTCATCGCCTGCATCGTACAGTTGAAGAAGTGATGTACCCTGCGATGGAAGACTCTGCATTGGATATTATGATCGGTAAAGGGCCTAGTGCGCGATCTGTGCGTCTTGACCTACCACCGTTCACTCTTATTGGGGCTACAACACGCGCTGGTTTGCTGTCTGCGCCTCTGCGGGATCGTTTTGGTGTTATTAGCCGTCTGGAATTTTATACGGTTGATGAGCTAGCCTACATTGTCTCTCGCTCTACAGAGATTCTTGGGGTTGAGATTGTTGGAGACGCTGCAGAAGAGATTGCCCTCCGTTCCCGTGGAACGCCGAGGATTGCCAATCGTTTATTGAAGCGGGTTCGAGATTTCGCTCAGGTACGAGGCGATGGAGTCATTACACAGGCATTAGCAGAAGAAGCGCTTAAACGTCTACAGATTGATCCTAGAGGATTGGACGAAATCGACCATAAGATGCTTAAATCTATGATCAATAGCTTCCGGGGAGGCCCGGTTGGTCTGGATACGATTGCAGCTACGATTGGTGAAGAGAGTCAAACGATTGAGGATGTCTATGAGCCTTATTTATTGCAGATCGGTATGATTCAACGTACACCAAGAGGTCGGATTGTTACAGATATGGCTTACCATCATTTAGGTTTGCCGATTCCGCCACGAGATGGAAAGTAACAAGTAGTGCGATGGGCAGTGGGAAGGACACTCTTCTAGTACATCAACCAGCTAATAAAATATAATGAATTTTAAAATTTATAGATGTATCTATAATGTATATAAGTTCAACTAAACTTTTTAGTTGAACTTATATACACAAGGAAAAGTGCGGAGAGGAGCTTGATCGTGGGGAAAGCAATACAAAATAAAAAATGGAGTCGCCGGTTAAAGGTTTTGGCTGCTGCTGTATTGATGGCAGGATGTCTGCAGGTACCCGCTTATGCAGCAGAAAATGATGGACAGTTAATTCGGGTTGCGATGTTTGCAAATCTAGGAAGCACATATAAATCAACAACACCATTAATTACTCTTGAATCTAATGGAAGTTGGACAGTTGGATCTGAGACGGGTACTAATGTAAGTCTTCCAGCTGGGCAGGTTCGATTCAGTGCGGATGGTTTCCGTGTGAAGGTGTTGGAGACAGCAGATTTCAAAACAGCGGCGGCAGCAGCCAAATTATTGCAACCAACCAGCGATAAGCCGCTACTCTTCAGCTCAAGTGTGAGTGGCAAAACGGTGTATCAGCTCTATACCGGAAACTATGCTACAGAGGCACTTGCTGGACAAGCAGTTGCTCGTGTTCAGAAAGTTGCAGCAGCTCAATTGGGTGGACAGAAACCAGTCATAACCGGAACTAAACATTTATCTACTGGAAACTATAGCTCCTTACAAGAAGCACAAGCGGCGCAAGCTTCTCTCTCAGTATCAGGCGTCACTTCCTATACCGTACTGTCATTGGACGCTGGTAGTTCGGGTTACAGTGTATGGGTCGGTGAAGCTGTAACAGATGCGGAGCTGACTGCTGTGAAAAAGTCAGTTGAGGCACAAGCAGCTGGTATCAGTCTATCTCCTGTAGCTAATAATAGCTCCGCTCTAATCATCCGGCAGGATGCAGGGTTAAGCCTTGACACGCCTAAGACCGCGGTACACTACACGATTGCAGGTACGGTAGCCAAAGCTTGGGTACAAGGAGATGGAAGTGGTATCAAAGTGTTGGAACGTTCCCAGCGGACATATCGAGGGAATATGGAACTAAGTATCGTAAATGGTGACTTGGCCTTAGTGAATGTCGTTCCACTAGAACAATATTTGTACTCCGTTGTTGGAGCAGAGGTGTATTCCTCCTGGCCAGCAGAGGCTCTGAAAGTACAAGCAGTTGCTGCTCGATCCTATGCTCTTCAACAGGGCACTCGCTTCCAAATTGCTAATGTTGTGGATACTACACTAAGTCAAGCCTATAACGGCATTGATTCGGAGAATGATAAAGTAACCAGCGCAGTGGATGCTACGGCAGGAGAAGTTGTCAAAAGTGGGGATAAAATTGTAGAGGCTGTGTTCTCATCTAATGCGGGTGGACAAACGGCACATCCTTCCGAGGTTTGGAACGGGGGAGCAGGAGTCTTCACCAATGTGGATAGCTCTGGAGATACATCAGCGCAGGCTGGATTGCATACGTGGTATCATGTACTGCTCAACTCAGGCATCAGTGGATATATCCGTGAGGACAATGTGAAGGAGCTAAGCTCCAAAACTGATGCAGGTCTTTCCAAGGTTACCGTTACGGCACAGAATACGAATGTTCGTGCCATCCCGCTAATTCAATCTACCGTTGAGCCGGTAGCCAAAATGAATCCAGGAAACGAAGCCGTTGTTTTGGCAAAAGTAGCGCAATCCAATGATTACGCTTGGGTGAGAGGGCCATTTACCTCTGCTCAATTAGTCAAAACGTTACAAGGTAAAACAACAACGGCTGTTCCTTCATCTATCTCAACATTAGAAGTCACGAAGCGCGGACCTTCTGGTCGAGCACTTGAAGTAAGTGCGAATGGACAAGCGCTAACTGTTAAATATGCAGATACGTACCGCTCGGCTCTAGGTGGATTGCCTAGTACTTTATTTGATATTGCAGGTACTGGAAGTTATACTGTATTAGGCGCTGACGGGAATACAGCGAGTAAGACCGGGTCTCAAGGGGCGGCCGTATTGTCTGCCTCAGGTACAGGGACTTCTTCCGGTAATGCCCTTGTTGTCATGAGCGGTGATGGTCAGGCAAGAGCCGTAACTCAGGGACAGAACTTTATGTTCATTGGCCAAGGAAATGGTCATGGATTAGGTTTGTCACAATGGGGAGCCAAAGGCATGGCAGATGAAGGGTATGATTACCAGGAAATATTGAAACACTATTACCAAAATGCGACTATTGTTAAGGAATGAATTGAACATGAATGTGAACTTATATGATTTTGAATTGCCGGAACAGCTTATTGCACAGACGCCGTTGCTTGATCGGACAGCGTCTCGCTTGCTTACGTTGAATAAGGAGAGCGGTGAAGTTAACCATCACACGTTTCCGGATATTATTAATTTTCTACAGCCTGGTGACACACTTGTGCTCAACGATACACGGGTATTGCCAGCTCGTTTGTTTGGAACAAAAGAGGATACTGGAGCCAAAGCGGAAGTGTTACTTCTCAAAAACGTGGAAGGTGATCGCTGGGAAGCACTGGTTAAGCCAGGTAAAAAGCTGAAAGCCGGTTCTGTTATCGTTTTTGGAGATGAACTGAAAGCCGTGATCGACGAAGAAGGCGAAATGGGCGCGCGTATGCTTACATTTTCATATGAGGGAATCTTTCAGGAGATCCTAGATCGACTCGGTGAAATGCCGTTGCCTCCATATATTAAAGAAACACTGGATGATCGCGAACGCTATCAGACGGTATATGCGAAGCATGAAGGGTCTGCGGCCGCACCAACAGCTGGGCTTCATTTTACAGATGCACTGCTTGATCAGATTCGAGCAAAAGGTGTTAACGTAACCTTCATTACGCTTCATGTGGGGCTGGGAACATTCCGCCCGATGTCCGTAGATGTAGTAGAGGATCATGTTATGCATGAGGAGTATTACTCTATCTCACAGGAGACGGCGGATCTCATTAACGAAACGAAGCAACGTGGGAATCGTGTTTTTGCCGTAGGTACGACAAGTTGTCGTACACTTGAAACGGTAGGAAGTAAATTTGAGCATGGGATATTGCAGGAGAGCAGTGGCTGGACTAAAATTTTCATCTATCCTGGATATAACTTCAAGGTTATTGATGGCATGCTGACGAATTTCCATCTTCCGAAATCTACATTGGTCATGCTGGTAAGTGCGCTTGCAGGTAGAGAACACATTATGCACGCCTATGAGGAAGCTATCGCGCAAGAGTATAGATTTTTCAGCTTTGGCGATGCAATGTTGATCTATTAATTGATTCACGAATACAGGTCTAACGATTAACTTTTAGAGGATGATTAAAACCAATGGCAGCAATTACGTACGAACATATTAAAACTTGTAAACAATCTGGTGCCCGATTAGGACGTGTACATACACCTCACGGAATCATTGAGACACCAACGTTCATGCCAGTAGGCACGCAAGCAACCGTTAAAACGATGAGTCCTGAAGAGTTAAAGGAAATGGATGCGCAGATTATTCTGAGTAATACGTATCATCTGTTTCTGAGACCCGGACATGAGATTATTCGTCAAGCTGGTGGCTTGCACAAATTCATGAATTGGGATCGCCCAATTCTGACCGATAGTGGTGGATTTCAAGTATTCTCTCTCAGTGAAATGCGTAAAATCACAGAGGAAGGCGTGAATTTCCGCTCACATCTGAATGGAGACAAAAAGTTCTTGTCCCCAGAAGTGGCTATGGAAATACAGAACGCACTGGGTTCCGATATTATGATGGCATTTGATGAATGTCCACCATACCCTGCAGAATATGAATATGTGAAAAAATCTCTTGAACGTACTAGCCGTTGGGCTGAGCGTTGCTTGGAAAGTCATGCCCGTCCACATGACCAAGGTCTGTTCGCCATCGTGCAGGGCGGAATGCACGAAGATCTGCGCCGCCAAAGCGCAGCAGATTTGACTTCCATGGATTTCCCGGGGTATGCTATTGGTGGACTGAGTGTTGGAGAACCGAAACATTTAATGTATGGCGTGTTGGATTATACGGTGCCTTTGTTGCCTTCCAACAAACCACGTTATTTAATGGGGGTAGGTTCACCCGATGCATTGATTGAGGGATCGATTCGTGGAGTAGACATGTTCGATTGCGTACTTCCAACGCGAATTGCCCGTAACGGAACAACGATGACTAGCCAAGGACGGCTTGTAGTTCGAAATGCCAAGTTTGCAACTGATTTTGGGCCACTTGACCCTGAATGTGATTGCTACACTTGTCGTAACTATTCCAGAGCCTATTTGCGTCATTTAATCAAGGCGGATGAAACGTTTGGCTTGCGTCTGACGACCATCCATAATCTTCATTTCTTGCAGAATTTGATGCGCAACGTGCGTAAAGCCATTATGGAAGATCGTCTGCTTGATTTCCGGGATGAATTTTTCGATCAATATGGTCTTCATGACAATGACAAAGGTTTCTAATGTGGTTTATTGCGGAACCGGAGGAACAAGCATTATCTTGTACGTATAGTCGATAAGGGGGAGTTTACATGTTTCAAGGAATGGCACTACAAGCGGCTAATCCAGGCGGAGGTATTGTATCTTTGATTGTACCTTTGGTACTTATGGTTGCGATTTTCTACTTCTTGATGATTCGTCCACAGAACAAGAAGCAAAAACAGCGTAATTCGATGCTTAGCCAGTTGAAAAAAGGCGATAAAATCGTAACAATCGGTGGTCTCCATGGTACAATCGCTGAAATTACAGAAGACGTGGTTGTTCTACGCGTAAACGATGTAACGAAGCTTACATTTGATCGTAATGCGATCAGCAGTGCAGTAAGTCGTGAAACTGCTGAATAATTATAAATGAGCGAGAAGTTGTAGACGTACTTAGATCTCGCTCACAGTAGTTAATTTTATTTATTACAGAACCGAAGCTCCTGCTATAGGGCTCCGGTTCTTTTTTTTTAGAATGACCCAGATGCCTTTATGCCACATGTCAGACAAACACTCCTTAACTGTTAGTTCCGCCGTGTGTTTACCCCAAAAATTCCACCCAGAGCAGAGATTAGAAATGCACTTGCAAGTTGTAAGCTATCTTTCCAGTTGAACGAGGCATCCAATGCCAGGAATCCAATGACCAGTACAATGAAGCCATAAACGACACCCGTAAGACCACCGTGATACCATCCTTTTTCACCAGATCTTTTGCCAGCCACAAATCCACCAATGAGTAGCGACAGCCCATGAACAACGTAAGTATACAGGGAAAGATCCTGCTCCCGCATTCCAGTCATCCAGAGAAATAAGGAAAGAACCAATGCTCCTAGTAACATCCAAACAAAGGCATGACAGAGTCCCGACAAAATTGGGTTGGACATTCGAAACGAGATCACTCGGCGAATCAGCTGCATGAAGCATCCCCCTTGTACAAGTTTGAAATTAATACAGTGTATGGTCAAGCCTTCGGACTTATGAACTGAATTTTCCATTAAATGAATGGATTTGCTCTGCATGAGCATGTTAGCTTCGGGTCAAAATAGGGATTACGCTACAGGTGCCTATGGATAACTCAAACAAAGGAGGAACCTTGTCGTGAACTTCTCAGATATCGGAGCCCATATTTTTCGAACAATCCTCATGTATTTCATTGTCTATGGCGCGATCAGGGTGATGGGGAAGAGGGAAATTGGAAAGCTGTCCATGTTTGACCTCGTCGTGTCCATTATGCTTGCAGAGATTGCGGCCTTCGTCATCGAGGATATGGAAAAACCTCTTTCTCACGGAATAGTGCCCATGCTAACTGTACTTATAATGCAGATTGGTGTGGCATTTATCAGTCTCAAGAGTCGTAGACTTCGCCTAATGATTGATGGCAAACCGACGGTTCTCATCTCCAAAGGTACTCTGCATCGGGATGAGATGCGTAAGCAACGATACAATCTGGATGATCTGTTACTTCAGTTGCGTGAGCAAAATATAGATAGCATTGGCGACGTCGAGTTTGCCATTCTTGAGACAACAGGTAAATTAACAGTATTTCCGAGCAATCAGAGCAATTCAGGTGGAAACGGATCATCAAATAATGGAGGCAGCTCCCATACCAAACAAAAAGCTAGGCAAGAACGAGTGGATGGATTCCAGAATATCAAATATGAAGGTCTGCCCTTGCCACTAATCATGGATGGCAAAGTTCAGGATCAAAATCTTGAACTTATTCAAAAAACAAGATTCTGGCTTAAAAATCAGATTCAGCAAAAAGGCATTCTTGATTTCAAGGAAGTATTTATCTGTTCCATTGATCATAATGGCAAAGTCTATGTTAGCCTGAAGGATGATTCCAAATAAGATATCGCTTATTTACGTGATCTACGTTCAAACCATGAACCGATAATAGGCACACGGGACAAATCATGAAAATCAATCATACGTGTCAAACCCATTACGATTAAATACACGATTAATCCTATCGAAGGAGCAAGAATCATTCTTGCCCATAGTGGCAGAATAACGATCGTATGCTCATAAACAAGAAGAGTTGCTGCACCCATGATGAACATGCCTGTGCCTGTCTTAACCCAGTCCATCAATTTGAAACGAAATTGGAGCAAAGTCCGCACACTTCTTGCATGTAATAAAGTTACGATTGTCGAGTTAGCACATATAGCAATAATAGCACCAAAGATGCCGTATTCAGGACGTGAAGCGAGCAGTAGAATCAGTGTGATTTTGATTACAGCACCGATAAATGTATTGAGCAATGCTTTTCCCGGACGATCGAGTGCCTGTAATGCAGCCTGCAGAGGAGCCTGAATGTAAATAAAGAGAGCAAAAGGAGCCATCAGTTTCAGCATGCTTCCAATCGATGCATCATTGTAGAGAATAAGACACATCGGTTCGGCAAGCACATACATAAAAACAGAAAAAGGAGCACCTGTAACGAGTGCAAGCCTTAGAGCTTGATGCATGCGTTTATGAATCAAAGCACGATCACCCTGCGCAGAGGCTTCAGACAATGAGGGGACGAGAGAGGTTGCCAGCGATGAGGTAAGTGCCCCTGGGAGCAATAATAATGGAATAATCATGCCTTGCAGTGCTCCGTATTGGGCAGTAGCTAACCCTCGTGAAATTCCTGCAATGGCCAAACTTTGCGCGGTTACAATGGTTTCGGCAAGATAGGATAAGGAACCAACCAATCGTCCTGCTGTAACAGGTACAGAGATGGCTAACAACCGGCGAATAAGGCTGTGCTGTGAATGATCCGTTTGAGGAACTGCACCGAGATTGTTTTTTTCTTGAGGCACGACTGATTTTGTAATGTAGAGGTGTTCTGTATCGTTTTTTTGTCTATGGTAGCTCCATAACAGTACGAGCATGCCAATGAATTCACCAACCAAAGCACCTAGCATTGCACCAGCGGCAGCTTGAGCAATACCTTGGGGAAGCAACAACCAAGCAAACCAAATCACGCAAATAATACGAACAATCGTTTCAACAATAGAGGAAGCTGCCGTAGGAATCATATTTTGCTTACCTTGGAAGTAACCTCTGTAAACAGCCGACACAGCGATAATTGCAATCATGGGACTCATGCTAACAAATGTGTGGTATACTCGTTCATCTGTAAGAACATAACGGGTGACCCAAGGGGCAAAAACAATGCATAGAAACATAAAAATTACACCAAGCGTCAACGTAAAGGCTAAACTGATCTGCAGGATCCGTTGAGGAGAAAAACGATTTGCACCTGTGTCTGCTTCAGCTACGAGTTTAGCGACGGCAAGTGGTATGCCGCCGGTAATTAAGGTTACGAGCACAATAAAGAAGGGGTAACTTAACTGATAGATTCCGACGCCTTCTGCTCCGATAACCCGTGGTAATGCAATACGTGGGATGAATCCGAGAATACGATTAATAATGCCTGCGGCGAGCAGGATCATAGCTCCCTGGATAAATGTCTGCTTCTTCAAGACTACCCCTCTTTCCCGAATGAAAATAACAGGTTTCGTTAATGGGACAAAGCCGTTGTTCTTCATCCTATGCCAGTCCATGATCCTCTCATGACAATTTGATCACGATTAACAAAAAGATCCATCACCAGCAAGAAGGAATATGACCAGGTGAAGTCGAATGATGTAATATTGATGCCGCATAAAGGCTTGTGTGTGGGAAGGGAGGCTAATCCCCGTTGGAGGAAATGAACGATATGGAGATGGAACAGTCCATTGAGATGCTCTGCTGCAGCAAGGCGGAAGAGTTTAGGCTTGTAGGTTATGAATATGTGACCAGCAAAGATGTCTGGAATTGCGTCAGTCATAAATATGAAAAGCAGGGCATTCCACCGCTTCACCAGCTGGTGAACGACATTTTGTCACTGAAAGCAACAAGCTTTATGAACTTTATGACCGTGTCTGCATACCGGGGATCCTCTTTCTAGCGAAAGGGATCTTTTTTGTTGAAAATTGACTGCTTTTTACGGCATCGCTATAATAGGAATATTGAGAACGAAAGGGGATCTAGGAACGGCATGAAAAGAATTATCAGTTTCATTCTGGTCGTGCTTGTCACCACAGGGGTAATGGTGGGAACAAGCCCGGAGCTGCTCAAAAATATACGCTTGGGCCTTGATTTAAAGGGAGGCTACGAGATCTTATATGAAGCGGAGCCGCTTGATGGGGGACAACAAGTCACCAAAGCATCTTTGGTGCAAACGGCCAAGAGTCTAGAAAGCCGTGCCAATGCGCTCGGAACAAGCGAACCGGAGGTAACTACTGAAGGAACCAACCGGATTCGATTGAAGTTGGCTGGGGTTACGGATGAGGCTGAAGTTAGAGCCAAAATGAAAGAACCTGCCGTCTTGACCTTCCGTAGTAAAGCAGAGAACGACAAGGAAGGCGAGTACACCAAGATTGAGCTTCGTGGTAATGAATTTGTAGAGAATGCTGCAAAAGTTGTATTCACGCAATTGAATGAACCGATGATTGACATTCAAGTGAAAGACAAAGCTAAATTCTCTGAGATCACCAAACGTTTGGTTGGACAACCACTCGCGATTTATTTGGATGATGAGCTGCTGTCTGCGCCTACAGTCAGACAACAACTAACAGATGGTTCTGCTCAAATCTCAGGTTCTTATACGCGCGAAGAAGCAAATCAGCTTCGTGATACGATTAACCTAGGTGCGCTTCCGCTGAAACTGACAGAGAAGTATTCCCAAAGTGTTGGTGCAACGCTGGGTAAATTGTCATTGGATCAGACGATCAAAGCAGGTTTGATTGGGTCAGTGCTCATCCTCGTATTTATGATTGGGATTTACCGTATTCCGGGGATCATTGCGAGCTTTGCGTTGATTACACATACGTGGTTGGTGCTTGCTATTTTCTACTTAGGGGAGTTTGTCCTTACCCTTCCGGGTATCGCGGCATTTATTCTAGGTATAGGGATGGCGGTTGACGCCAATATCATCACGTACGAACGGATCAAAGAAGAAATGCGGAGTGGTAAGTCGATCTTGTCATCGGTCAAAGCGGGTAGTAAGCATTCCTTCCGCACAATTATTGACTCTAACATAACTACGATCATTGCTGCTGCTGTTATGTTCTACTTTGGTACGGGTGCAGTTAAAGGCTTCGCACTTGTGTTGATTTTTGACATCGTCACAAGTATTATCACGAATATTTTCTTCTCCCGCTTCCTGTTAACCTTGCTCGTACGGGGTAACGTCTTGAAGAAGCCTAAGTACTTCGGAGTGAAGGAGAGTGAAATTCGTGCGCTTTAATTGGAATTATGATTATATTAAAGGCAGTAAATTTGCCTATATTTTCTCAATTATCCTAACCGTAGCGGGAATTGTTAGTATTCTAACGCTTGGTTTGAACTATGCGGTTGATTTCCGTGCCGGATCGAATGTTGATATTTCAGTATCCAAGGCGATTACAACGGAACAGATTAGACCTATCGTTGCTGATCTTGGTGTTGATGAGGGCGATGTAACGATCACACCGGGTTCAGATCGGGTTAATGTTCGTTTTTCCAATGAGCTTGATGAAACGCAAGAGAGTACATTCAAGCAGGAATTCAGCAAACTGGATTCCACTGCTTCTTACGAAGTAAACACGGTAGACCCTGAAATGGCAAAGGAACTGGAACGTAATGCGATTTATGCCGTTCTCATTGCAAGTGTCGGGATTATGATTTATGTAGCGATTCGCTTCGAGTGGCGCTTCGGTTTGGCGGCAGTAATTGCTCTCTTCCATGATGCATTTGTTGTAATAAGTGTGTTCTCGATCTTCCGTCTGGAAGTGGATCTGACCTTTATTACCGCCGTATTGACCATCGTCGGTTTCTCAATCAACGATACAATCGTTATCTTTGACCGAATTCGTGAAAATTTACGTTTTGCCAAAAAGACAACCAAGGCAGATTTGCGCCAGGTCGTTAACAGCAGTTTGGCACAAACGATGACACGGTCCCTGAATACGACATTCACCGTATTTGCGGCTTCCATCTGTTTGTTCATTTTCGGTGGGGAGTCCATTCGGATGTTCTCGCTTGCCATGGTAATCGGAACGCTGTTCGGTGCGTATTCTTCCATCTTTATCGCTGCTCCACTATGGCTGACGCTTAAAGGTAAACAAATCGATAAGCCAAAAACAGCGGCTAAAGCATCTAACTAAACATCTTATTGTGAAGCCGCGTCTACTAGGCGCGGCTTTGTAACTTTAGAGACAGAAACAAGGGGGAATTTCCATGGCCAGAGAACATATTTCAACGGTTCAGGCGGCAACGTGGAGCGGAATTGCTGGGAATATGACGCTTGCAGTAATTAAGGCTGTTGTCGGGTATTTGGCCAATAGCAAATCGTTGCTTGCAGATGGTCTGTACTCTGCCTCAGAAGCTGCCTCTTCACTGGCAGGACTATTCCCTTCCCATTCTGTACGGCATAAGAGTAGGGATACAGAACGAGCTGCTACGCGCTCTAAGGAGCATTCACGTGTAGCGAGACCTGGAATCTCGGTTTTGCTGTCTGTTCTCATTCTTATGGGAGGATTACAGATTGCAATTTCAGCCTTAAGTAGCCTGATAGGTGATACTCCTGTGGCATCAGACAAATATCAGCATGCACTTGTCGCAGCCTTTGCAGCCTTAGCTATTAAGGAAGCCATTTTCCAATTTCAATACAGGTATTTCCGGAAAAGAAATCAAGCACAAGCACTGACCTATGCTCAGCAGCATCGCCGAGCGCTTTACTGCTCCCTTACGGTATTGGTTGGGATCATTGGTTCAATGATCGGGGAGATGTCAGGATGGAGTATGCTTCTGTACATGGATCCAGCAGCGGCATTAATTGCATCTTGTTTCGTGTTTCATAAAGGTTATAGAATGATTGTAGACACAGTATATGGTTCTCTAGTTCAAGAGCTGCAACAGGAAGAGGCTCTGGATTTCAAAGAGACTGTACAGCGAGTGTACGGCGTCATTACAATTGAACAATTGGTTGCCCGCGAACAGGAGCATGCCGTTACCATTGAACTCATTATTAGCGTAAATCCACGGATCTCCGTATTAGAGGCTCAGGAGATATCTAATCGAGCCAAAACGCTGCTCTTCACTCGGTTCAGCCATGTCAAGGAAGTACAGATTCAGGCAGTACCCTATGACCCTGGGTATCCGTATAAATCCAATCATGAACTGCCCGATCATGAAGCGACATTAATTCAGTAATGGAGCTCGGATCCTGTAGATCAAGAAAGGAGCGTTATTATTGCTTTATTCGCAATACCGGTGGAATACACCACATATCGATTTGGATGCGGCTGCGGGACTCTCGCAGGCGCTTTCCATGTCATCTCTTGTTGGACGTTTGTTAGTTAGTCGCGGGGTTCATAATGAAATGGAGGCCGAACGATTCTTACATCCAGATCTCAATCAGATGCATGATCCTTATCTGCTGCTTGGTATGAAAGAAGCTGTACCTCGAATCCGCCAGGCTATTGAACGAGAAGAACATATTTTGATTTATGGAGATTATGACGCAGATGGTGTTTCCAGTACTTCACTGATGATCCATCTGATGCGCCATCTGGGTGCGTCCTACGATATTTACATTCCGCATCGTTCCAACGAAGGTTATGGACTTCACAATCATGCATTAGATTGGGCGCATCAACAGGGTGTGACGCTGGTGATTACCGTCGATACTGGCATAAGTGCAGTAGAACAGATTGCCTATGCGTCTACGCTAGGGATAGAAGTAATCGTTACCGACCACCATGAACCTCCTGAAATACTTCCCGAGGCGTACACACTCATTAATCCGAAACTACCGGAGTGCCCTTATCCATTTAAGGGGTTGGCGGGCGCAGGCGTGGCTCTAAAGCTGGCTCAGGCTCTTATTGGTGAAGTGCCAGGTGAATGGATGGAGATTGCAGCCATTGGCACCGTCGCTGACTTGATGCCGCTCGAAGGTGAGAATCGAGTTATTGTCAGTTATGGAATTGAGTCCATGCGTGGCTCACGTCTTCCTGGTGTAAGTGCTCTCCTTGAAATTAGTGGTGTGGATCAGAGTCAGGTAACCTCCATTAATATTGCTTTTGCAATGGCGCCACGTATTAATGCGAGTGGACGCTTGGATCATGCAGGACGAGCTGTATCTCTTCTGACGACCGAAGATTTGGACGAAGCTCATACCCTTGCAGGACAACTGGACCTGCTCAACAGAGAGCGGCAACAGGTTGTTGAGGGGATTCTTCAGGAAGCAACAGCTCAGTTAGAACAGAAAATTGAGCTTAACTCTGGTGCGGTTCCCGATGTGATCGTTCTTGCGGGAGAAGGGTGGAATGTTGGGGTTGTAGGTATCGTTGCATCTAAGTTGCTGGAACGTTACTATCGGCCAACACTCATTCTGGGCATTGACGCGCAGAGTGGGGTTTGCAAAGGCTCTGCTCGTTCCATCGATGGATTGGATATCTACGAAGCATTAACGGCTTGCAAAGACTCCATGGATCATTATGGAGGGCATCCAGCTGCGGCAGGCATGACACTTCATCGAAATCAGTTGGAAGAGCTGGAGAGAGGCTTGAATGAGTTTGCTGCTAATGTTTTAACCGAAGAGGATTTTGTACCTCAGCGTCTTGCTGATGATGAATGTTGTATCAGTGATGTGCCTTTGAAAGTGATTCAAGAGATTGACAGACTGCAACCGTTCGGGATGAGCAATCCTTCTCCTCGTTTCGTATTTAGAAATGTTACGGTTAAAGAGACCCGAACGATGGGGCGAGAGAAACGTCATCTGAAACTTGTGCTGGAGCAAGAAGGACACCAATTAGAGACCGTGGCCTTTGGCAAAGGAGCACTCGCTGAGTTTTTACCGGTGGGTTCCATTATTGACGTTATGGGCGAGCTGTCGATTAACGAGTGGAATGGAATGCGCAAGCCACAATTGATGCTCCAGGATATTCATGTGCCTCAAGCACAGGTGTTTGATTTGAGAGGAAATGGTGAGCCGCTGAGTACAATGAAGCAGTTCCTGAGCACACTAGAAGTACATTTAAGATACAAATCAGGTTCGGTTGGTGCAATTGTGAAGAACGAAACGAATGTTTCTGAGGGAAATTCATTGTATGAACCGTGCCTTTGGGTATATGATAGAAAGGTCGGGTTATTTCCGTGTAATGCTGCTGCGCAGCAATATGGACAGGAACAGATCCGGACGTTATTTGTGTTTGATACGCCGGAAACACCGGAACAACTTGATGCTATGCTGGCTATGTTCAGCGGAGCCGAGAATATCATCCTTCTGCACGGATCAGGCAACCGCCGAGATCGCCTTCAGATGCCTTCCAGAGAACTTTTCAAGCGCATCTATATGCTGGTATCGAAATGGAGAGCTGAACCGGTGGAGGAAAAAGAGATTACTCCTGTACTCAGCCGTCAGTGTGGCTGTTCTCCACGTATGATCACCATGATGCTTGATGTATTTGAGGAGTTATCCTTCATTACAAGAGACTTTGGAAAAATTGCGTTTGTGGATAACCCACCCAAACGTGAGCTAACCGCGTCGCGTCATTATCAGGCGCTGGAAAGTATGGCCGAGACGGAGCAAGTGATGCTGGATGCATCTACGCCTCAGCTGACACAATGGATGATATCCCGGATGAAGGGCGTATCTTAGATGGAAGTTGTGCTATTTATTTTAGGAGGAGATTATTTTGGATTTTAAAGAGTATATTCGTGTCATTCCTGACTTTCCACAACCAGGAATCAGCTTCAAGGACATTACGACATTGTTGAAGGATGGAGAAATGTACCGCAATGCGATCAATGAGCTCAAAACAATGGTTTCTGATCTCAAAATTGATGTAATTGCCGGACCTGAAGCACGTGGTTTCGTTGTAGGCGCTCCTCTGGCTTATGCTCTTGGTGTCGGTTTTGCCCCGATCCGTAAAAGCGGAAAATTGCCAGGAGAGACGATTGAAGTTGGATATGATCTCGAGTATGGCAAAGATACGCTCGCTATGCATACAGATGCGATCGAAAAGGGACAAAATGTTCTGATTGCTGACGATCTGCTTGCAACGGGTGGAACGATTGCGACTTCGATCAATCTGATTGAACAATTGGGTGGTAAAGTTGTTGGTGCAGCTTTCCTGATTGAGCTGTCTGATCTGAATGGTCGTTCCAAGTTGCCTGAAATTGACGTATTTACACTGATGAATTACTAAGATTTCAGCATAGTGCTTGCTGTGATTGAACAAGAATTGGATCTCCCGTTTCCCGGGAAATAATATACAGCATTAACTATTATAAAGAAGCCTGTTCCCTCATTCCTTGATGGTGTGAGAGAACAGGCTTTTTTTGCGTTGGTTAGGTTTTATTATGGGCGAGGGCTATTTCGTGTTTAAGTATTATTTTGAACCCAATTATATATTAGTCTGGTGTTTTCTCTGTCAAAGGTTGTTTCTCTGACTTATCGTTAGACCAGCCTATCACTTCAAACAGTTTGAATAGCAGGCTCATAAATATACCAACAATTGTTGCAAGTGCCATACCTTTGAGATGAACACCATAGAAGCTTATTTCCGCTCCACTTAATCCAACCACGAGCACGAGAGTTGTTAGGATCAAATTCGTAGGTTTGGCAAAATCAACTTTTTGTTCAACCAGAATACGTAATCCGGATGCGGCAATGACACCAAATAGAAGCAAGGAAACACCACCCATAACAGGAACAGGAATATTAGCAACTAGAGCCGAGAACGTTCCTGAGAAGGAAAGGATAATCGCGATGATGGCTGCACCACCAATCACATAGATCGAGTATACTTTGGTTAAGGCCATAACGCCGATATTTTCGCCATAGGTTGTGTTTGGAGTAGATCCAACAAAACCAGATAGAATGGTGGAGACGCCGTTACCAAGCAAGGAGCGATGCAGACCTGGGTCTTTGGACAGATCTTTACCTACAATACTGCTCGTTACCAGCAAGTGACCAATATGTTCTACAATAACAACGAGAGCTACAGGTAAAATGGTTAGAATGACCGACCAATCAAACGTTGGTGTGGTGATTGTCGGAAGAGAGACAATACTAGCTTCAGCAATCTTATCCGTTTCGACAGCTTTCATTAAGAAACCAAGTGCGTAACCGGATATAATCCCAATCAAAATATGAATGATTTTGGGAAAGCCACGGAACGTTACAGCACCCAGTACAGTCACACCTAAGGTTACCATCGATAAAATAATAGGTTTAGCCTGTGGAACCCAGTCAGGATTTTTAAGAGGTTCTGGATTAATCAGCCCAGCCATTCCGGCTGCAACAGGAATGAGCTCTAACCCAATTAACGCTACAATCGCACCCATAGCTGCTGGTGGAAACACAACGTTAATCCAACCTGTGCCTGCATACTTAATAATGAGAGCTACAAGGCAGAACACGATACCTGTGATGATAAAAGCACCAAGAGCCATTGAATATCCGTTGCCTGGATGAGTGAGCAAGACAGACTGTACTGGTGCAATAAAGGCAAAGCTGGAACCGAGGTACGCAGGAATCTTTCCCTTACACATGAGTATGTAAAGTAATGTACCAATACCGTTCATTAGCAAAATCATACTTGGGTCAACACCGAAGAGATTCGGCACAAGCACCGTACTTCCAAACATGGCGAACAAATGCTGAAGGCTTAGCAGTGAACCTGAGCCGAGCGGCATCTTTTGATTAACCTGAATTTCGCGTTGCACTGAATGTTCATCTCCTTTTCCGAAACACAAACTTTCAATAGATTACAGAGTTTCTCTTAATTAAGCAATAACATTTTGTGTAATAGCATGGGTTTGAGGTGTTTTTTTATACTTTATATTCTATTTCAGCTAGGATGGGGAATAATAATACAGAGGAATACCTATTTTTCTTTGATTAAACCGAACATTTATACGAAGCGTCATCATGGGGACAGAATACATATTTTAACCTAAAAAAATGGAAAACTTACTCTTATTCGTCAGCAGTTGACGGGAAACGGGTGAAGCGTCATAATTATAGGAAATTACTTTTACGGGGAACCTGTGTTCATGCAATGTCACGGGTTCCATTTTGTATAGAAAGGACACGGAACAGATCAGAATGGGCATAGAGCAATTACTCGAGAAGGCCGGAGCCTACATCAAAGAACCCGATCTGATTCGCATACGTGAAGCTTACGAATTTGCGGATCAGGCACATCACGGACAGACGCGAAAATCGGGAGAACCTTATATTCTGCATCCGCTTGCGGTTGCCGATATTGTTGTGAACATGCAGATGGACACCATCTCCATTATTGCAGCGCTTCTTCATGATGTAGTAGAAGACACTACGGTGTCCCTTGAAGAAATTCGCAATCATTTTGGCAATACGTGTGCTATGCTTGTTGACGGCTTGACGAAGCTGGAACGAATTCAGTTCCGCTCCAAAGAAGAGCAACAGAACGAGAACTATCGTAAGATGTTTATTGCTATGGCGCAGGATATTCGTGTAATCGTCATTAAATTAGCAGACCGACTGCATAATATGCGGACGTTGAAATTTCAATCGGAAGAAAGCCAGCGTCGCATCTCGTATGAAACGTTGGAGATTTTCTGTCCAATTGCCAACCGCCTTGGTATATCTGCAATCAAATGGGAAATGGAGGACATCGCCCTCCGTTATTTGAATCCGCAGCAATACTACCGTATTGCGAATCTGATGCACAAGAAGCGTGCAGAACGAGAGCAATACATTGATACGGTTATGGACGGAATTACGAGCAAGCTCGAAGAGATGGGAATTCAGGCAGACCTATCAGGTCGTCCGAAACATATCTACAGCGTCTTTAAGAAAATGACAACGAAGAACAAGCAGTTCAATGAGATATATGACCTGCTTGCCATCCGTATTATTGTGGATAATATTAAGGATTGTTATGCTACGCTCGGAATTATACACACGTTATGGAAACCGATGCCAGGACGTTTTAAAGATTATATCGCCATGCCGAAGGCCAACATGTATCAATCCTTGCATACAACGGTCGTTGGCCCTAACGGTGAACCAACCGAGGTTCAGATCAGAACTTGGGATATGCACCGTACCGCTGAGTTCGGTATCGCTGCCCACTGGGCGTACAAGGAAGGCGTGGCTTCAGGCAATAATTTTGAGGATAAAATTACGTTCTTCCGTGAAATTCTCGAACTTCAGAATGAGGCTCAAGATGCTTCTGAGTTTGTGGAATCGCTCAAAATGGACTTTTTCTCTGATCTCGTGTTTGTATTTACACCGAAGGGAGAAGTCATTGAACTTCCGACAGGCTCTGTGCCACTCGATTTTGCGTACAGGATTCATACGGAAGTAGGTAATCGTACGATTGGAGCTAAGGTGAATGGTCGTATTGTACCACTCGATTATCACCTGAAGACCGGTGACATTATTGAGATTTTGACGTCCAAGCATTCGTATGGTCCGAGTCAGGACTGGCTCAAAATCGCCAAGTCGTCACATGCGCGAGCTAAAATCAAGCAATGGTTTAAGAAGGAACGACGTGAAGAGAATGTGGAAAAAGGACGCGAGAGCTGTGAACGTGAGCTCAAACGTATGGGGCTTGATCCATCTGCTTGGATGACGGACGACAAGTTACAGGAAGCAGCCAAAAAATACGCATTTAACGACATTGACGATATGCTTGCAGCTGTTGGGTTCGGCGGAATCACGGCTGCGCAGATTGTGACCAAAGCAACGGAGAAGCTGCGCAAAGAGCAGGAAGAATCCAGCTTGCTGGAACTGAATTCCGAGATGCGTGAGTTGAAGCCTGCACCAGAACGCAAAAATCGTCCGACAAATGGCATTCGTGTCAAAGGAATAGATAATCTGCTCGTTCGTTTTGCCCGCTGTTGCAACCCTGTGCCTGGAGATGAAATTATCGGATATGTTACACGTGGACGCGGCGTTTCTGTCCATCGAAGCGACTGTCCAAATATCCCAACAAGCGCAGATGGAGAAGAAGCAGCACGTGTAATTGAGGTCGAGTGGGAAGAGAATATTGAAGCGAGCTACAGTGTGGATATTGAAATTACAGGTCATGATCGCAATGGCTTGCTTAATGAGGTACTTCAAGCTGTCTCTGAAAGTAAAACGAATATTTCTGCCGTTACAGGACGGACAGACAAAAATAAATTAGCATTGGTGCATGTCACTATTTTGATTCGTAATACAGATCATCTGCATTCCGTGGTAGAACGAATCAAACGGGTGAAGGATGTTTATTCGGTGCACCGGATCATGCAGTAAGGAGCCTGTGCAATGAGAGTGCTTGTGCAACGCTGTAAAGAGGCTCAGGTTACTGTGGATAACGAATTGACGGGACGAATTGAGTCGGGACTAATGCTGCTCGTTGGCATTACACATGAGGATACGGAAAAGGACGCTCAGTATTTGGCTGACAAAGTTGCAGGACTTCGCATTTTCGAAGATGAGCAGGAGAAGATGAATCTTAGCTTATTGGATGTGGGCGGAGCCGTGTTGTCTGTATCTCAATTTACGTTATACGGTGACTGCCGCAAAGGGAAACGTCCAAGCTTCGCGGCTGCAGCTAAACCAGATATAGCTGAAACATTATATGAGCTGTTCAATCAGTTACTACGGGATAAAGGGATTCAGGTGGAAACGGGGCGTTTCGGCGCTATGATGGATGTGACCTTCACGAATTGGGGGCCAGTCACCCTGATGCTTGAAAGTCCTAATAATCCAAGCGCATGAGCATATTCAGATCGTGATCTGGTCATAATGAAGGATATCCAGTCGATGAAATTTATTGTCAAAGGAGTATCCTGCCATTATGCGTCAATCTGTCAAGGAAACACGATCACGCGTTGAACCTTTACTTCTTCCAGGAAACTTATATGAATCGCTTCAATTGGCTCGTGCGGCTGCTGAATATGCATCAACAGTGTGGGTGCTGGATAATGCAGATAAAGGGGAGCAGAGCAGGCTTCCACGTAGCTGATTTAAGTGCAATCCTGCATAGCATGGCGAGTCAGTCTGAAACGGACTAATGAACGGAATTCCGTTTGAGATAACCACAGCCACAGAGAAGACCTGAATTCATTTGATATGAATCAGGTCTTTTTGGTACGGAGCGAGAGGCACGATTGAAACATAAATGGAGTTGCAAAAGAAAAGAAGACGAATTGTTATAAACGCCTTCAGTTAGGGTAATAACAAAACGAGGCGCAGGGATGCGCCAAGTCATACGACAACCTAACGGGTAAAGAACAGATAGGATAAATATACACAGTTCTGCAGAACCCCGATTTCAAGAAATTTCGAACACGGAAAGGAGAACATACGTTATGAGTAAAGTTGCTTTTTTATTGGCGAATGATTTTGAAGATTCGGAAATGCAGGTGCCATATGATGAAGTGAAAAAAGCTGGACATGAAGTAGAGATCATCGGTTTGAAAGCAGGAGAATCGCTAAAAGGTAAGGGAGGAAAAGTAACCTATACCTCAGATAAGGCGATCTCAGAGGTTTCCTCATCCGATTATGATGCGGTAGTTATACCTGGTGGTTCTTCTCCTGAAAATCTGCGGACAGATGCAAACATTTTGAAGTTTGTAACGGAGATTAATAGTGCGAAGAAACCAATCGCGGCAATCTGCCATGGTCCACAGATTTTGGCCAGTGCTGACTTGCTCAAAGGTCGTACCGTGACGTCATATCCACCGCTTAAGGATGATATGGTGAATGCTGGGGCAGAATTTAAGGATCATGAAGCTGTAGTGGATGGAAACTATATTACATCCAGAACACCTGAGGATGAGCCAGCGTTTGTCCGTGAATTGTTGAAAGTCATTTAATTTCCATTAAATGAATGAGCCTAATATAGTTTAGAATTTTAGAATTCTAAACGTTGTTTTAGCTTAGAACTATGGCAGTTCAACTCGATAAAGGAGGGTTTGACATGGCAAAACATATTCAGGCGTATTTTCGAACAGAAGATGAGGCAGAGGGAGCAAGAATCTCACTTCAAGCGTATCGCACAGAGCATTTGGAGGTAGGACAACTGGATGGTGCGGTAGGTAGAAATAATCGCATACTGATACCTTTGGTGCCATACACCGCCACGGGTGGTGCAGGAACGAGTGGAGGTATAGGTGTGGGAACAGCACCTGGTGCTCCAGGAGCGGGGAACGTTGTTCCTGTAGTCGCGGATGTAGATCGTGATGCAGAGAAAGATCCTCGTGATCGGATCAATGAGGATGGAGACTTGCTAAATGCTGCGGATGTGTCTCCGGGAGATTATAGTGATCTGCATTACGTTTTGTCTGCCAAAGTGAGCGATGAGGACTATGATGATATCGTTCATAAGCTCCGCTCTAACCATGCCTATGTAGAGGAATTGGACGAATAATATATTCAAGGCTAGCAAGCCCCTGTAACGTCTGACTTTCAGGCGTTGCAGGGGCTTTGTACATGTAAAATAGCTTGTTTATAAAGCGCTATCATTTTTGTAATATTACTGTAATATTAGTTACATAAGGCTTTAACATAGTGGGCTTATAATAACACACATGACCCCCTTTTTTTATATATGATTTGAGCCCGCACACGGTGTGCGGGCTTTTTTTTGCAGTCTTTTCAGGTTAACCCTTGACTTTAGCACTGCGGTTCATTACAATCAGGAAATAATATTGACTTCAAACGTTAGATTAGAGCGTTAAAGGACATATAACGATGATTTGATGACGGGACCAAGTACTCCGTGCCCACATGACCAGAGAGGAATCCCCAGGCTGTAAGGATTCTCTTGATGAGCGGACGAATGACTTCCCCGAGAACAGACTGCGAACACTTCTGAGCTTCTTATGATGGTCAGTAGCAGCCCTGCGCAGACGTGCGTTACACGTTGAGCGGAATGGTTCTGAATGAATTCATACAAGTGCACTTGTTGTATGATCAGACGAATCACCTGAACGGCTAATGTTTCAGGTTTCCGAAATGTGGGTGGTACCACGGGTGAATGTTAAACACAATCTCTCGTCCCTTTGTTTGCTGTATACAGCGACAGGGCGAGGGATTTTTTGCTATTTAAAGAGATTGTTCCAAAAATATATCAATGCTGGAGGGATGAATGATGGCTTTTCAAAAACCAACAGGTACACAAGATTTGTTGCCTGGCGTTGTAGAGAAATGGCAGTACGTAGAAGAAAAAGCACGTGACCTCTGCCGCCGCTTCAACTATCGTGAAATTCGCACACCGATTTTCGAACAGACTTCTTTGTTTGTGCGAGGTGTAGGAGAGACGACGGATATTGTCGAGAAGGAAATGTACACGTTTGACGATAAGGGTAATCGAAGTATGACTCTTCGTCCTGAGGGCACTGCTGGTGTGGTGCGAGCTTATGTGGAGAATAAAATCTATGGTGAACCCGATGTAAGCAAACTGTACTATATTGGTCCGATGTTCCGTTATGAGCGTCCCCAAGCAGGGCGTCAGCGTCAGTTTCATCAGTTTGGCGTAGAGGCGATCGGAGCACTTGATCCAGCTATTGATGCAGAAGTAATTGCACTCGGTTACCAACTATGTGTAGAGCTTGGCTTGAAGGATGTCAAAGTTGAGATCAACTCCGTAGGCAATCCAACCAGTCGTGCGGCTTACCGCGAACAATTGCTGGGATTCCTCAGACCGATGAAAGATACTCTCTGCAAAGATTGCCAATCCCGGATGGAGCGTAACCCCCTGCGTGTGCTCGATTGCAAAGTAGATCAGGATAAATTCGTTGGTGCACCGTCCATTCTGGACAGTCTTGATGAAGAGTCTCTGAATCACTTTGCCAAGCTAAAAGCATATCTGGATGACTTCGGTGTAGACTATGCCGTGAACAATCGTCTCGTACGTGGACTGGATTATTACACGCTCACTGCTTTTGAGTTGAAGGCACAAGGTATTGGTGCAATTGATACTGTAGGTGGCGGTGGTCGATATAACGGTCTTGTCGGAGATATTGGCGGGCCGGATCAGCCAGGTATTGGTTTCGGAATTGGTTTGGAGCGGATTCAGCTTATTCTGGAACACCAAAACATTGACGTTACCACACTTGCTCCGCTCGATGTTTACTTTGTCGCTTTAGGCGAGGCAGCGGATCGCGAAGTAAACCGTCAGCTGTTCAAACTGCGTCAATCCGGTTTATCTGGAGAACGTGACTACCTGGGTCGTAAGATGAAAGCTCAGATGAAGTCAGCAGACCGTTTCAAAGCACGTTACACCGCCATTCTCGGTGATGATGAGCTAGAGCGCGGTGAGATTGCACTGAAATCCATGGATACCGGTGAACAACAGACAGTGAAGCTTGAAGACTTGGTCACTGCAATCCAAGGTAAGTAGATCAGGGTAAGTAAAATCTTTTGAAAACTGTATCCAATGCAACAAAATATAAGAAGTAACATATGATCCGGCTATCTTACAGACGAACGTAGACTAAACACGATTTGATGTGGAAGGTTGAGTGATTCTGTAAGAACAACGCCTATTCAATAAAATCGTCTTCACACAACCGCACTGGTGATAACGGGATCTGCCTGCTATCAACACAGAACGGAAATTCACATAATGAGGAGTTTGGTTATGAAAAGAAGTCATCATTGCGGCGCATTAACACCCGCACACATCGGTGAAACAGTAACATTAAACGGTTGGGTTCAGACTCGCCGTGACCTTGGGGGCGTACTCTTCATTGATCTACGTGACCGTAGTGGAATTGTACAAGTTGTCTTTAACCCAGCTTACTCAGGCGAAGCTCTGCAAATCGCAGATCGTGTACGTAGTGAGTACGTAATCGCTGTTACCGGTAAAGTCGTTAAGCGTGACGAAGAAACGGTAAACAAAAACTTGCCTACAGGCGAGATTGAAGTTCAAATTACAGAAATCGAAGTGCTGAATGCAGCCAAAACACCTCCATTCTTCATCGAAGATGGCGTTGAAGTTGATGAATCACTTCGTTTGAAATATCGTTACCTGGACCTGCGTCGTCCGGAAATGTTCGAAACATTGAAACTGCGTTCCAAAGCATCTAAAGTATTCCGTGATTATCTGGATGGAGAAGAGTTCGTTGAGGTAGAAACACCAATCTTGACTAAGAGCTCCCCGGAAGGTGCGCGTGACTATCTCGTACCAAGCCGTGTGCATGAAGGTGAATTCTTCGCCCTGCCACAATCCCCACAGATCTACAAGCAATTGCTGATGGTCGGTGGATTGGAGCGCTATTATCAAATCGCACGTTGTTTCCGTGATGAGGATCTGCGTGCAGACCGTCAACCGGAATTCACGCAAGTCGACATCGAGACTTCCTTCTTGCAACAGGATGACCTGCTGCCAATGATGGAAGAGCTTATGGCTAAATTGCTTCGTGAAACAAAAGGCATTGAGCTTGAACTGCCATTCCAACGTATCACGTATGCAGATGCAATGGGTA
This sequence comes from Paenibacillus sp. MER 99-2, assembly GCF_023714095.1. Classification (NCBI taxonomy): domain Bacteria; kingdom Bacillati; phylum Bacillota; class Bacilli; order Caryophanales; family Paenibacillaceae; genus Paenibacillus; species Paenibacillus sp. MER 99-2. The sequence continues at coordinate 29,508 of NZ_JAMAUZ010000001.1, forward strand.
AATACGGCTCAGACAAACCAGATCTGCGTTTTGGCATGGAGCTGGTAGAAATGAACGATATCGTAGCGAATAGCGGTGTTAAAGTATTTGCTTCTGTCATCGAAAAAGGCGGAGAAGTAAAAGTACTGAACGCTAAAGGCTGTGGCACATGGAGCCGTAAAGAAATCGACGACCTCGGACCATTCGCAGCACGTTATGGTGCCAAAGGTCTGGCATGGATCCAAGTGAAAGATGGCGAGTTCAAAGGGCCAATCGTGAAGTTCTTCACGCCTGAAGAGATTGAAGCCGTTAAAGAACGTACAGGTGCAGAGGAAGGCGACTTGTTGCTTTTCTCCGCTGACACGAAAAAAGTCGTTGCTGACGTTCTGGGTGCATTGCGTCTGAAAATCGGTCGTCAACTTGGACTGATCGATGACAGCAAATTCAAATTTGCTTGGGTTGTAGACTTCCCACTCCTCGGATATGATGAGGATGCGAAACGTTATGTAGCAGAACACCATCCGTTCACACGTCCAAAAGATGAAGATGTGCATCTGTTCGACACAGATCCAGGTGCAATTCGCGCTCAAGCCTATGACCTTGTTCTGAATGGTTATGAAGTCGGTGGCGGTTCGATGCGTATCTACAAACGTGACGTGCAAGAAAAAATGTTTGCAGCCCTGGGATTGTCTCCAGAAGTGGCTAATGAGAAATTCGGTTACTTGCTCGAAGCATTCGAATACGGAACGCCACCACATGGCGGTATTGCCTTTGGTCTTGACCGTCTCGTGATGTTGCTTGCTGGTCGTACGAACCTGCGTGAAACGATTGCCTTCCCGAAAACGGCAAGTGCAACCGATCTGCTCATGAATGCACCTTCTGAAGTAGACAACTCGCAATTGGAACAACTTCACATCCGTGTAGCCCGTAAACCGGTAGCGGAAAAGAAATAAAGGAGGTTTCGATCTCAATGCTCCATCAATTTTCCAGAACAGAGCTGGCCATCGGACCTGCAGGTCTAGATGCTCTCAAAAATAGTACCGTAGCTGTACTCGGCATTGGCGGCGTAGGCGGTATTGCAGTAGAGGCCCTTGCGCGCAGCGGTATTGGACGTATCATCCTGATTGATAAAGACGTGGTGGATATCACGAATATCAACCGCCAGATTCACGCGTTAACAACAACCGTAGGTCAGAAAAAAGCCGATCTGATGGTTGAACGGGTGAAGCTGATCAATCCTGAGTGTGATGCGATTGCGCTGAATATGTTTTACACGGAAGAAACGTACGAGGAACTGTTCAAATATGAATTGGATTATGTGTTGGATGCATCCGACACAATCATCTATAAAGTCCACCTCATTAAAGAGTGCCTGAAACGTAACATTCCAGTGATCTCCAGCATGGGTGCGGCTAATAAAATGGATCCGACGAAATTCCAAGTTGCGGATATTTCCAAGACATCCATGGACCCGATTGCTCGTGTAGTGCGTACGAAGCTTCGTAAAGACGGTATCAAAAAAGGCGTGAAGGTGGTATTCTCCACAGAAGAGCCACTCAAACCACGCGCAGATGTTACGCAAAAAATTGTTCCGGAGAACGCACCGGAAATACGTAAAGCCAAACAGCCACCAGCGAGTAACGCCTTTGTTCCACCGGTAGCTGGACTGATTATGGTCAGCGTAGCGGTGAAAGAACTGCTTGAAAAAGCAGAGAAGCAAGAGGCATAACAAGAAGCAAAAAGAATCAAGCAAGAGGTAGTATTCATTGAATAAATTCCTCTACCTTATAGAACGTGGGTGCCTATGTGCACCTGCGTTTTTTGGTGTTTGTTTACTACCTATCTTCTGAAAAGCTCAATCGACATACCCATCTATATCAGTCACGTATATGCTGTGATAAATGAATTAGACGTGCATTTAGATATGTCAGGATTACGTCATGTACTTCAATGTGAAAACCGTGTATGATATGGATTGCTGTGCGAAATGATGATAAATACATAGAGATTCGCAGCTTGAGAGGGGAATAGAACGAATGAAACATGGATGGATGTCCAGACGACTCGGTATCGAGCCGGGGGATCAGTGGAAAAAGGAGATTGTGGCAGGAGCCATTTCTTACTTTGCCGTGGTCTATATCGTTATGGTCAATGCTACAATTCTATCTGATGCCGGAATGCCTTTACAGGCGGCTATGGTAGGCACGTTACTCACATCTATTGCGGGTTGTTTACTTATGGCATTTGGCGGGAAGTCGCCTATTGTGGTTGTACCTGGTATGGGAATTAATGCTTTCTTCACGTATACATTGGTACATTCGATGAAGCTGAGCTGGCAGGAAGCGCTGGCTGTTGTAGCCGTTACAGGGGTGTTGTTTGCAATCGTTGCATTCACGTCATTATATAAAATGATCAGCGAAGCGATCCCTAAAAATCTACAGCATGGTATTACCGTAGGGATTGGCTTGTTTTTGACGTTCATCGGTTTGCAAAAAAGCGGGATCGTGATTGCGCATCAGACTACGTTTGTAGCGATTGGGCATTTCAACGATCCTAATGTAATTACTGCCTGCGTAACGCTAGTTCTTGCGGTAATTTTGTTTATCCGTAATGTACAAGGTGGACTTCTCATCAGTATTCTGATTGGTACAGGACTTGCCTATGTCCTCGGTGCAGTACACCCAGGCGAGTCGGTATCCGCAATGGAGGCACTACGCCAGTATGGGGGCTTGTTTGGCGAGTTATCATTAATGAAGCTAGCCGACATCGCTTTCTGGATTGCCGTATTCTTATTGTTACTCATTGTAGTGTTCGAAAATATTGGACTCATAACCGCTCAGACGCAGATGATTGGCCGCCCGGAACGATTCAAAGGCAGTCTGCGGGCACTCTCCATTAGCACGGTGCTGGCAGGTATATTCGGAAGCAGCCCGCCGGTTGCGGCAGCGGAGACGACTGCGGGTATTGCTGCAGGGGGGCGCACGGGTTTGACACCGCTCGTGACAGCAGTGCTATTCGGGGCAACCTTTTTCTTCATCCCATTGCTTGGTTATATTCCAGATAGTGCGATTGCACCGATCTTAATTATTATAGGTGGTTTGATGGTGCAAGGTGTGAAGGACATGGATTTTGGCGACTTCACAGAGGCATTCCCGGCCTTTTTGATCATGGTCATGATTCCCTTTACGTATAGTATCGTGGATGGTATGGCGTTTGGATTCATCGCTTATCCACTTGCGAAGCTGGCCGCAGGACAAGGGAAACAGGTGCCGGTAGTGATGTATGGCATCTCCATTCTATTTTTGGCTAATTTCGTGCTGCATGGAGTGTTGTAAAAGGGCAGGGAACCTAATGTAAGTTCATACGTATGATCCTAGGTAGATGAGAACGGGAGGAACGGGAATGGAAGAGCAGCAACAACAAGAATTGAATGAGCCTAAGGTTGGAAAAAAGGGATTTAAGGATTTCGTTAAGCTCATCGCTTCCACGAATCCACCCAAATTAATTCTGGTTCTGGCTCTCATTTTGACTCTGATTCAGACTACAGCCGGACTGATTGTACCTCTGATGACCAAGGGTCTGATCGATGGACTGACGACCTCTGCGTTAGATAAGTCTATCATTTTGTTATTGGTTGGAGCATTTGTCATACAGGCCATTGCTTCGGGTATCAGTATTTATATGTTGAATTATGCAGGGCAACGAGTGGTGGCAACACTGCGAACCAAGCTATGGAACAAGGTGTTATCTCTACGAATGCCGTATTTTGATCGCAATCGCACTGGGGACACGATGAGCCGGATTACCAATGATACGAGTCAGATCATGACCTTAATTGCAGATTATCTTGTATCGTTTGTATCTAATATCGTTGCCGTTATTGGTGGGGTGGCGTTGTTATTTTATCTGGATTGGGTGATGTCGCTCATTATCCTAAGTCTTGTGCCACTTACGTTATTAATATTGTTACCGGTTGGGAAGAAGATGTACAAGATCTCCAAGAAACAGCAGGATGAGATGGCAGGTCTAACGTCAGTGCTTAGCCAAGTGATTGGCGAGATTCGATTAGTTAAAGCCTATGGTACGGAGAAACAGGAGGCAGAAGCAGGAGATTCCCGGATTCGCAAAATGTTTGCTTTTGGTTTGCAGGAAGCACGTATTCTGGCTCTGATCGGTCCGTTGTTTTCATTTGTCATGACGGCTGTATTGGTCGTTATTCTAGGTGTTGGTGGAATGCGCGTAGCGTCTGGTATTCTGTCCCCAGGTGAGCTGGTAGCTTTCATACTGCTCTTGTTCCAAGTCATCATGCCTATGGGACAGTTCACGACATTATATTCCCGTTTGCAAAAAGTAGTCGGAGCGACAGAGCGCATTCAAGCTATTCTTGCAGATGAGGAAGAACAGAACCACAGCACAAAGATAGCGCCTCAGGGGAATGAAACCATTGAATTTCATCAAGTGAATTTCTCCTATGTCACAGGGGAAGAAGTGCTGCATGGAATTGATCTAACGGTTCCTACACGGAAGGTAACGGCTATTGTTGGACCAAGTGGTAGTGGTAAATCGACGTTGTTCTCCTTATTGGAGCAGTTCTATATGCCGGATTCAGGTCACATTTCGTATGGTGGACAACAGATTTCGGAGTATTCTTTATCCTCTTGGCGGGGCAAGATCGGGTATGTATCACAGGAAAGTCCGCTCATGGCTGGTACGGTCAAGGACAACATTACATACGGCTTGACTCGTGAGGTTACGATGGATGAGATCAGGCGGGCTGCGGAGATGGCGTATTCGGCTGACTTCATCGACAAGCTACCTCAGGGTTATGAGACAGAAGTGGGCGAAAGGGGTATCAAGTTATCTGGGGGCCAGCGTCAACGGATCGCTATTGCTCGTGCACTGCTCCGCAGCCCGGATATTCTCATGTTGGATGAAGCGACATCCAGCTTGGATAGTACCTCAGAACATGAAGTTCAACAGGCCTTGTCCAATCTTATGGAGGGAAGAACTACGATTGTGATTGCACACCGGTTGTCTACGGTCGTCGATTCGGATCAGATTGTTGTGTTGGAGCATGGACATGTGACTGGAACAGGAACACATGCGGAATTGATCAGCAATCATCCGGTGTACCGTGAGCTGGCTCAGAAACAGTTTGTGGCTCAGGAAGGTCAGAATAATTAATTTCTAATTACAGGTACAGTTGTGCGTATTTCACCATAGATAATCAACAAGCTCAAGCTATACACCGTTGTTCTTTCGTTTCTTACAAACGAGAACAGCGGTTTTTAGTTTGCTGGTATGGGGTGTGCCTGTAGCTTTTTGCAGATCAATGTGATATATTGGGTATCCTTTTGCGTGGTCAGTGATTGGCTATGCAGAGCAAACATATTCTTAGGAGGTAACTGAAACATGTCAGACAGCTTTCAAAGTGCCTATCAAGAAGAAGAGTACAGGTTAGAGCGAACGATGGAGGAAGTGGATCGTCAGTTGGAACGACTGCGGAATGTTCCGGTCTATACCGGCCACGACTTCACAGAGCAAGTGTTGGAAGCGGGACGCGAAGAGCGCCGCACCGCCTTGTCCAAGAGCGCGCAGCAACCCTATTTCGGACGCTTGGATTTCGAAGAGCAGGGCAGCGGTGCACGGAAACCGCTGTATATTGGCAAGATCGGCGTAGACCGCGAAGAGGTGGGCGAGCATCCGCTCGTCATCGATTGGCGTGCTCCTGTCGCGAGTCTGTTTTACTCTTTTACAGGAGGCGAAGCCTCCGCTACGTATGAAGCCCCAGAAGGGCTTATCGAAGGTCTAGTGTACTTGAAACGAAACGTTGTCATTCGGCAGCGGATATTGGAGCGTGTGGCAGATACGTATAATCGCGATAGCGACCAGCCAGCCGTATCGGATGAATTCCTCGTGTATCGGTTGGGTGAGAACAAGGATAACAAGCTTCGTGATATTGTCTCTACTATTCAGGCAGAGCAGGATCAGATCATTCGGGCGGCAAGAAACACCGCTTTGATTATCCAGGGTGTGGCTGGATCTGGAAAAACAACAGTTGCCCTGCACCGCCTTGCCTTCTTGCTGTATCAATATAAGGAGCAGGTATCTGCGGAGAAAATGGTTATTTTTGCACCGAACCATATGTTCCTTGACTACATCTCCGATGTACTGCCCGAACTGGGTGTAGGTGATATCCAGCAGCAAACTTTCCCGGATTGGGCGATGAATCTGCTCGGTCTAGAGATGCCTTTGGCAGATACGGCGGAGACATTAAACACATGGTTCGAAACACCAGCCGCTCGTCCTGAGCTGAATGATGATGTTCCTGGGCGCTACAAAGGATCGATCCGCTTCATGGAGCTGATTAAGGAATGGCTGTCCGGGATGGAAGAGGATTCCGTGCCAGATATGGACTTCAGCCCATGGGATGGGGCAGTGCTCAGTAAAGCCGAGATCGAGGGTTGGTTTGGAGACGAATACAAGCACTACCCACTCGCCAAACGAAAAGAACGCGTCATGGCACGTATTCATCGCTGGATTGAGATGGAACTCAAAAAACCTGCACCGGAGGCTGTACGCAAGGAACGCAAAAAGAAAGCAGCTACCCGGGAAAAGGCTTACGCCAAAAAGTGGCCGCAATATGAGCCGCTAACGCTGTATAAGCAATTGTTCAAAGTGATTAAAGGTGGTTCAGTACCAGCATCTGCACAGCAAGCGATTCCGAAGATGGTTATGAAGCAGACGGCAGCAGACCTGAAGGAAAATCGTGTGCGGGAAGAGGATTTGCCTGCGCTCGTTTATATTCATACGTTGGTTAATGATATCGAAGGCAATGATCGGTTCGATCACGTCGTTATTGATGAAGCGCAGGATTTTTCCCCGTTTCACGTGGCATTGCTGGATCTGTTTGTAAAAGGTCATTCCTTCACGATTCTTGGCGATCTCTCGCAAGGCATTCATGAGTACCGAGGTGTACACACATGGGAAGAGATGAGCTCCTTGTTTCCAGCTGAGCAGAATGCTTATTTTGCACTAACACGTAGTTATCGTTCTACAATGGAGATCATTGATTATGCGAATACCATTCTGGAACAGGGCGTTAAGAGCGGGATTACAGCGATCCCTGTGTTTCGGAGTGGTGATCCTGTCCGGACTCTGCCTTATGGTAGTGAGGGGCGGACTGCGAGTCTAGAGCGTGCTTTGAAGCTGCTCACAGTCAAGGATTATCGGACAGTTTCTATTCTAACGCGTACCTTGCATGAAGCGAAGGAGTTACATCGTGAGTTAGTGCAGGCGGGGTGGGAGCTTAATCTGATTGATGGCGGCAAAAAAGAGTATACTGGTGGTCACTCCGTCCTGCCTGTGTATTTGTCCAAAGGGCTGGAGTTTGATGCAGCCATTGTGGCGGATGTGGATCAGACGCATTATCTGCCTAATGCAGGGGATGCGAAGTTGCTATATGTAGGGTGTACACGTGCCTTGCATGAGCTATGGCTGTTTCATGAAGGTGATCTACCAGCTTATGCTTCTGCAACGCATAATTCGGACGGTGACCTGGTATCGATTCAGCAGTGGCCTGAAGTTTAGAGCGAGATGAAATTGATTCATCGATAAATAAATGCGACAAGTCATGGTGCTTAGAGAGCGCCATGACTTTTTTTGTACTTGTATAAGTTACTGGTATTATCTACTATTATTATCTACTCATATTACTTATTCGTATTATCTACTTGTGCTGACGGCTCGTTTTGACCACATGTATGACCACTCGTACTAGCTACTTATGTCAGCTATTACGAATTCGTTGTACTCAGCTGTATCATGCGTCGACGTCGATTGACCAGATAAATACCGATACAGATGAACGATCCACCTACACCCATCATCCACTCCATGCGTTCGGATAGCAAAATCCAGCTTGAAAGTACACCAAAGAACGGAGCCAAGAAGAGGAAAGAACTTGTTTTGGCGGGATCACTGTGTTGTAGCAGATAGAACCAGAGTGAGAATTGAATGATCGAACAGATGAGTGCGAGCCACAACAGGACAAAGACAGAGGTCACATTTAGAGCAAAATGGGGTTCTTCCGTCCAAGCACTTAAGATCAGAAGAACAATGCCACCAGCGAGCATTTGGTATGCGGTAAGTACAAACGTATCCTGCGCAGCCCCCCAGCGTTTAATCAGTAATGTGGACACGGCAAAACAAAAGGCGCCGGCAAGACCAATCCATGTTCCCGGACTTACGCTCAGCTGCAGACCAAACGTTAATACAACCCCTATGAAACCTAGCAGAACACCAGCCCACTGGCTCATGCGATAACTCACCCCATACAGAACTGCACTGAATAGAATGACAAGTAGGGGATTGGTGAAGGTCAGAATGGCCGACTCTCCCGAAGTGATCCAGTTCATACTGTAGTACGCGCAGCCCATGACACCGGCGGACTGGAATAGTCCGATCAAGGCTACCTGGAACCATTGTCGACATCCTACGGGCTGCGGGCGTTTACGCACAATATAGACCATTATGATGCTGGCTAGGATATAACGCAGTCCCATAAGTAAGAAGGGCGGAGCGTAGTGCATGCCTATTTTACCAACAGGAAATGAAGTTCCCATAATGAACGTAGTGATGATAATCAGTAGTGTGTATCGTCCGGTTTTCATACCAAAAGTACTCCTTTAAATGAATTACTTACAAAATCTGACCAGCAACGGTTATGTGCTGTTTCCTGATACCCTCAATTGTAGGGCTGATCTGTCATGCTGTATAATGATTGTTAGTGATCTTGGTATCATTAATAATGATGTCAAGTGAGGAGGATATGATGATCATATGGAGAGCGGAGATCTACGAATATTTCAAGTTGTAGCCCAGGAAGGCAATCTAACCAAGGCAGCGGAGCGTCTCGGCTATGTACAGTCCAATGTCACAGCAAGAATTAAATACCTGGAGGCCGAGGTCGGTACGTTATTATTCATTCGCCATAATAGGGGGATGACGTTATCTCCTGCGGGGGAATTGCTGCTTACCTATGCCAATAAGATTATCGGATTACTGAATGAGGCGGAGAAAGCACTATGGGCCACCAATGAGCCAACAGGCCCGCTACGAATCGGCTCTACACAGACGGCTGCAGCTGTGCGATTGCCAGAGCTGTTTGCGAGTTATTATACACTGTATCCATCGGTTTCCTTGTCATTAAGCACAGGCAACTCACAATATCTAATGGATCAGGTGCTGGGATATGAACTGGAAGGAGCTTTTATAAGCTGCTTATGTGATCATCCTGATCTTTCCGGGGTACCCGTCTACGAAGAGGAATTATTTATTGTATCCTCTGGCATTCGTCCAGAGAATCAAGAACTCGTTGAGAAGCCTGTTTTAGTGTACAGTATGGGGTGCTCCTACCGTCAAATTTTAGAAGACTGGCTACGAAGCAATGGTGTTAATCGTCCCGTAATTATGGAGTTTGGTACGCTTGAAGCCATCATTAGTGGGGTGACTTCAGGTATGGGGATTTCATTGTTACCTGAAATTGTAATTCGACATCATTTGCAACAAGGATTATTGCGTAAACATTCACTTCCTTTGGGTATGAGTCATATGATGACGTATTTTATCACTCGCAAAGATGCCTTTGTGAGTAGTGCTCTACGTGCATTTATGGATTTGTTACCGAAAGAGTATGTTATGATAGAGAGTAGAGGTCATTAGTTAAGGAAGTGATAGATCATGGATTTATTTTCATTTCAACAGGATTCACAGCCACAGGCAAGACTGCTTGCTGACCGGATGCGGCCAGAGCAGCTTGATGAATATATTGGACAAGAACATATTATCGGACAGGGGAAATTGCTGCGACGTGCAATCGAAGCGGATCAGATTTCCTCCATCTTATTATACGGCCCTCCAGGCTGTGGCAAGACAACCCTTGCCAACATCATCTCCAAGCATACACAGGGTCAATTTGTGCGTCTCAACGCAGTGGATGCCTCTGTCAAAGATGTGCGTGAAGTGATCGAACAGGCGCAGACGAACAAACAGCTGTATGGTACCAAAACGATTCTGTTTCTGGACGAAGTTCATCGCTTCAATAGCTCTAGACAGGATGCTCTTCTTCCGGCAGTAGAGAAAGGTACGATAATTTTTATCGGTGCTACGACGGAGAATCCCTTTCACTATGTCAATGGAGCCTTAATGAGTCGTTCCACCTTGTTCCAGTTAGAGTCCTTGAACAAGGAGCATTCTCTAATTGCGATGCGTCGTGCGCTTGCGGATGCGGACAAAGGGCTGGGCTTTATGGAGCTGCAGGTAGACGAGGAAGCGTTGGAGCATATTGCTACGATGGCTAATGGGGATATTCGCCGAGCGTTAAATGCACTTGAACTGGCTGCCCTGACGACACCACCGGAGAAGGATGGTACGATTCATATTACGCTTGGTGTAGCGGAGGAGTCAATTCGGCGTCCCATCGTAAAAGCGGATGAATCAACGCAATATGATGTGTTATCTGCCTTCCACAAGAGTATTCGTGGTTCTAGTGATGCGGCATTATTCTGGTTTTTATATGCAGTGGAGAAGCTCGGCATGGATCCGATGACGTTTATTCGTCGCCTGATTGCAGCGAGCAGTGAGGACATTGGACTTGCTAATCCACAAGCGATGACACAAGCCATTGGCGCATTGGATGCATACCGGAACAACGGATGGCCTGAAGCCAAGCTGAACATTGCTCAAGCGATTTTATTTGCGGTAGAGAGCCCTAAATCGAATGCGGTGTATACGGCCATATCCAAAGCGATGAATGCCATTGATGAAGTGAAATCGGCAGAGGTTCCTCTTCATTTGAGGGATACGCATTACTCTGGTGCAGTCAAACTTGGACATGAAGGTTATCAATACCCGCATAACTATCCAGGACATTATGTGAAGCAGGAATACCTACCTAAGCAACTATCACGCCGTGTATTTTACGAAGCGACAGAGCAGGGGAATGAATCGAAAATTCGGCTGAATCAACAGCGACGCAGAGATCTGTAATTATGAAAGAATTCATATATGTGGCGTGTGGTGGATTGGTAGGAACACTTACCCGGTATGGAGTACAGGTCTGGATACCTGCAGCGAATGAAGGTTTTCCTTGGGCGGTTCTGTTGATTAATGCGCTTGGCAGCTTGTTCCTGGGGTGGTTCTTCACCGTTGCTGTCCCGGGTAAAATAACACCTCAACTCCGCCTAGCAATCGGCACTGGATTTACAGGGGCGTTCACTACATTTTCCACGTTCAGTCTAGATATCGTGCGGTTGATCGAGGGAGGACTATGGGAGAGAGCTCTTATATACCTGTTTGTTAGTTTGGTTGCGGGACTGCTTCTCTGTGGGCTTGGCATGAAAATTGGACATCAAATGCTTAGCAAATCGTCGGCAGGAGGTGCTTCATGATCCTGTGGATTGGGTGTGCAGGTATGGTGGGTGCAGTGCTTCGTTATAGTCTCGGAAAATGGATTACGGGCTCCATCGGTACAGGATTTCCGTGGGGAACCTGGATGATTAATATCAGTGGTTCTCTATTACTGGGTTTGCTGTATGGCTGGCATCAGTCGGCGATAATACCGGATTGGTTATGGGTGGTAGGAGGTACAGGGTTCTGCGGAGCATATACCACCTTCTCCACCTTCGGATATGAAACGCTTGGCTTGTTGAATCAAGCAAGGTATGCCCGAGCTGCTGTGTATGTAGCTAGTTCAGTTGTGCTAGGTGTAACCGCCGCTTATGTAGGAACCTGGATCGGGTGATGAGCGAGGAAATCAGTCGGTTGCCAAGATAGAAAAATTTATTTTTTTTGCAATAAAAAGCAGGAAAAAAGCCATCATTCATGGTATACATGAAAAGATGGCTTTTCTTATCGAGATACAAGGCTTTCTTTATGAGGAAGGAAGGACTGTGCGAACAGCCCTACAGTACATCATAAAGAGCGTTTGTTATTGCATTGCGGGTACAGGTACCTTTTGCACTTGATCAATGGTTCCGCCGCCCAGACACACTTCTCCGTCGTAGAAAACGACAGCTTGTCCTGGTGTAATGGCTTTTTGCTGCTGGTCGAATTGTACATCGACACTACCGTCTTCTTGCCATGTCAGCGTTACGCCTTGATCTGGCTGGCGATAGCGGAATTTTGCGGTACAGCGGAATGGTACGTTAGGCACCTTCTCTGCACCAGCAATCCAGTTTACACCTGTTGCTGTGAGACCTGTTGAGTACAAGCTTGCATGGGCATCGCCCTGTACAACAAGCAGTTGATTACGCTCCAGATCCTTATCAGCAACAAACCAAGGCTCACCATTACCAGACCCACCAATTCCGAGACCTTGGCGTTGTCCAAGTGTGTAGTACATGAGGCCATCATGACGACCTTTTACTTCACCGGTAACGATATCTACCATATCTCCACCTTTGGCAGGTAGGTAGTTACTCAGGAACTCTTTGAAGTTGCGCTCGCCAATAAAGCAGACACCTGTGCTATCTTTTTTCTTCGCAGTGTACAGACCGGCTGCTTCAGCGATTTTACGCACTTCCGGTTTGGGAAGATGACCGATTGGGAACATTGCTTTGGATAGCTGGTTCTGATTGAGTGCGTTAAGGAAATAAGTCTGATCCTTGTTATTGTCCACACCACGCAGCAGTTTGAATTGACCATCCTCTTCAACCAGGCGGGCATAGTGACCTGTTGCTACATAATCTGCACCCAGATCAAGCGCTTTGTTAAGGAATTCGCCGAACTTGATCTCGCGGTTGCACATGACATCAGGATTTGGCGTGCGACCTGACTTATATTCATCAAGGAAATAGGAAAATACTTTATCAAAGTATTCTTTCTCGAAGTTGACAGTGTAGTATGGAATGCCGATCTGTTCACATACCCGGCGCACATCCTCTGAATCTTCTTCAGCGGTACAGTGGCCGAACTCGTCTGTGTCATCCCAGTTTTTCATGAAAATGCCGATGACATCGTATCCTTGCTCTTTCAATAGGAGCGCAGTTACGGAAGAATCGACACCCCCGGACATGCCAACGACGACCCGTGTATTTTCAATTGTTTTGGACATCGTTATCACCACTTCTATATATAAATGTGTTTCGTTCTCGTTCCTTATCATATCAGAAAGTGTAAGTCTCGGAGCATCATCTTTCTAAATAGGGTAAGAAACATTTTCGCTGAATGCGATCAAGCTTCTGTGAAGCACGTCAATAGACGCTTTTCTTATTCTAGCATAACCCGGTCTAAGTTACGATACACCCGGCTAACTTTGGATAGTGTCCACTGTAGGCGTACATTTTTTGAAAATCGTCAATCTTTGTTTTCCATAACGCAGACAGATATGTTAACATTAGCTGAGGGTTATGATCGGAATACGTAGGATTAGAAGTATAAGACCTGTATTTTCCCATCCTTAACCACACAGTAAGGGAAAGACGGTCATGAATCACATAGGGTAAGTTAAGATTTATCGTGCGTTTTTTCGAAAATTGAAAGAGGTGACTCCTTTGAAGATATCAACAAAAGGCCGTTACGGTCTCACAATCATGATGGAGCTGGCTGCCAGAACAGGCGAAGGCCCTACATCACTTAAAAGCATTGCCGAGCGCAACCAGCTCTCCGAGCATTATCTGGAGCAATTGATCGCTCCGCTGCGTAATGCAGGACTGGTTAAAAGTATTCGCGGTGCCTACGGTGGCTACATTCTCGCAGGCGATCCTGCAACAGTAACCGCAGGTGACGTGATCCGCGTTCTAGAAGGACCAATCTCCCCGGTGGACTTCACCGAAGAGGATGACCCAGCTAAGCGAGATCTGTGGCTGCGTATTCGTGATAGCATTGCAGAGGTGCTAGACTCTACAACATTGAAGGATCTCATTTCGTTCGAGGATCAGGAGAAAAAAGATAGCTACATGTTCTATATCTAAATAAGATGACGAGCATCAGAGATCACACATAATAAAGCCCCCATTATGGGGGCTTTAGCCATGCAACGAGCTATTTAAGTCGTATGTGTATACATGTAATTTAATTGCGAATTCGTAATTTAACGATAAACGGAGTGAAGTGAAATGCAAAGAATCTACCTGGATCATGCTGCATCCACACCAATGCATCCACAGGTCGCAGAAGCGATGATGAAAGTTATGACAGGGCAATATGGTAATGCATCCAGCATTCATGCATTTGGACGTGATGCCAAACGCGTTGTCAGCGGCGCGAGAGATGCTGTAGCGAAGGCTTTGGGCTGTTTGCCAGATGAGCTGGTGTTCACCGGAGGTGGAACGGAAAGTGATAATCTAGCTGTTTTTGGTGCCGTATCAGCAAGAAAAGATCGTGGACGCCATGTCATTACAACGGCTATTGAGCACCATGCTGTATTGCATACATGTCAGGAATTAGAGCGCCAAGGATACGAAGTAACGTATCTGCCTGTTGATCAGTATGGAAGAATTAACGTGGATGAATTACGTGATGCGATTCGTCCAGACACAATTCTGATTACGATTATGTTTGCCAACAATGAAGTGGGTACAATTCAGCCGATACGTGAGATTGGTGAGCTTGCAAGACAACATGATATCTGGTTCCATACCGATGCGGTTCAAGCACTGGGTACACAACAGATCTCATGCCATGATTTGCCTGTGGATCTGATTAGTTTCTCTGCTCACAAAATCAATGGGCCACAAGGTGTCGGTGTACTCTATGTGCGGCGTGGCGTTGTATTGGAAGCAAGAGCACACGGAGGGTTGCAGGAGCGGCAGAGACGTGCAGGAACAGAGAACATGGCGGGCATTGCCGGATTCGCTGAAGCATTACGACTTGTTTCGGCAGAACAACAAATGCGTTACGAGCATGATCTGCAGCTTAGAGCATTATTGCTTCAACAGTTGGAGCAGCACGTGGGAACAGAGCATTTTCATGTGAACGGCCACCCCGAATTTACGCTTCCCAACATTATAAATATCAGCTTCCCGGAAGTGTCCACAGAGACGATGTTAATGAACCTCGATATGGAGGGGATCGCTGTTGCCAGCGGCTCGGCATGTACATCGGGTTCTCTTGAATTGTCCCATGTACTCAAAGCGATGAAGCTTCCAGAGGCATTTTTGCACTCAGCGATTCGTTTTAGTTGGGGATTGGGTAATACTACGGAAGAAATCAGGATAACCGCCGAAAAAATTGGAACCATTCTTGGGCGACTGCGTAATAGACCCTAAGGGGATCTTTACACTGGGACATAAGGAGGGAAGAAGTTCCATTTCATCGGTTGGATAGAGCGGTTTGGATGTGGGTATCTGATTGCAATTCATAAGCTTTGGGCATACCTAACAAGGATAACACCGCGCCTATTTAATGATAAGAAGATGAGGGGGACCCTACGATGAAGCTTCAGGAAATGATCGGTCTAGCTGTTTTTGATGTTGAGGATGGCAAACAGGTCGGCAAAATCCAGGATTTCATTGTGAGTGACGATTGGAAAATTGAAGGCATTGAACTTGAGAACAAAGGCCTGTTTACCAGTCATGTCAAAATCGTGCAGTGGCAAGATATCGTTGCCTACGGCGAAGATGCCGTCATGATCCGTAATCAACAGGCTGTCCGCAAGACGGGAGCCGACGACATAAAACATACGTACCTTCTCGGTCAGTCTAAATTGAAGGAGAGATCTGTACTTACTGAAGAGGGATTGTTGTTAGGACGAATCTCTGATGTTTATTTTGACCAAGAGTTGGGAAATACAATAATAGGGATTGAAATTACGGACGGGTTCGTGTCCGATTTGATTGAGGGCCGTAAATGGCTGCCATGTACAAGCGATATGTCTATCGGGGAAAATGCCGTTATGGTACCTCCACTGAGTGAGCAGCGCTTGGAAAATGCCATTCATTCTGTTAATGGATAGGTGAATGAATATGAAATGTCCAAACTGTAGTTCCAAAGATATCGGGAAAATTGGTTCCCACCAGTTTTATTGCTGGGGTTGCTTTATCGAATTAACGGTGAACGGAGAGAAGATGTCTGTGTATCAGGTAGAAGAAGACGGCACACTTAGCTCACTCGATGACTTGTTCTTCGGTGAAGAGTTGCCACAAGACTTCCCTCACCTGCACGCATCTTCTTAAAGAGGTTGTTCAAAAAGTCCGCTTTTGATTACGAAAGATGCGCGAGTGGCATCTCAACGTCGAACATGGGATTCAGCCGAAATAAGTGGAGGCTTACGAAGCTTGTTTCCGTAGGAAACAATGTAGTTGCTCACGTAGTTTGGCCTACGTTCCGCTACTCCATTTCTAGCTTCATCCCATCTTCTTGGTACTGAAAACCGACCTTTTTGAACACGTACTTAAAGTCAATGAACTTCCTCTATATGCGGTTTGATGACAGTTTCTGTCGTTAAATGCTGTTGCGATGTGCAGAACAGAGCATATAGATGTGTGGTTACATAGTAATCCATAAAGTATGGCATAATATATGCTCGACCGGATTACAACATGCGTCTCCTTCTCGATGAGAAGGAGGCGTTTTTGCGTTGAGATATAGTGCATGTTAAATAAATGCGGCTTCGGGCTTTTTTTGAACAAACCCTAGTACGTGGATGAAAAATTCGAAGTATGCAGCAGTGGCGAAAATGCGGTAAAAGATGCACTTCAGCGAGTTTTGAGACACGTCCTATTAATAAATATTCTCTTTCCTACATATACTGACTTTCAGAGCCAGTCCAAAAGGGAGAGATACAAGTGGAGCAATTAACCAAACACAAGCTGTTCCGTTACGCCATCTGGCTGCTGCTGGGCTTGATTATTTTATATTTTATCTGGCTGTTAAGGCCGTTGTTACTTCATATATATGGATTTCTAAAAACAGTTCTGGCGCCATTTATTGTAGCTCTGATTATATCTTATGTTCTGAATCCAATCGTAAGTATGCTAGGTGGGCGTAAAGTGCCGCGGACAATTGCTGTACTGCTGATCTATGCCTTTTTCCTGACTTGCATCGGTGTAATCTTGATGAATGTAATCCCTGTATTGATTGAACAATTGGAAGAGTTGAATGAACATATGCCAGAGCTTTCGATGCGAGCCCAAAGTTTGATGAATAGCATGGATAACAAGTTAATGCCGCCAAGTGTGCGCACAGGCATGAATAGCTGGTTTTTTCAGATGGAAGATCGGCTGACGCAAGGGATTACGGTGCTGATGGATAATATCGGAGCAACCATTAATGTATTGTTCAATGTATTTATCGTGCCTTTTCTTATTTTCTATATGCTTAAGGACTTTGAAGTGTTTGAGCGTACCGTTGTTGCCTACTTACCCCGCTCACGTCGCAAGGCCATTGTTTCAGTCATGAAAGAGATTGATGCAGCACTAGGCAATTACATTCGTGGGCAGTTTATCGTGTGTGTGATCGTAGGAATCTTCGCCTATATTGGTTATGTCATTGTCGATATGCCATATGCCTTATTGCTGGCAAGCATTGTTGCTGTGTTTAACATCGTTCCCTATCTAGGGCCATTCCTGGGGGCGGCGCCTGCAGTCGTAATGGCGTCCACCGTATCTCTCAAAATGGTGCTGTTTGTGGTCATCGTTAATACGTTATGTCAGGTATTAGAAAGTAACGTCATATCCCCACAAGTGGTCGGGCGAACATTGCACCTACATCCGCTGTCGATTATCTTTGCCCTTCTCGTTGGGGGAGAGCTGGCTGGCATTGTTGGACTTATTCTCGCTGTACCTGTCTTTGCCGTCCTGAAAGTGATTATGCAGCATTTCTTCGCATACTATATCAAGCGGAGGATTGAATAAAGCCAGTCTGGAAGCGGAAGTGGCGTGCGTTGACACCTGATAGGCATACCGATATAATGAGGGTGTATGTTTAGACTATGAAATCGATGATGAAATCAAGTATGCTGGGTTTCCTTTCTCAGAGAATAGACTCCTTCGGAGCAGAGTTGAATCTGCCTGATGGCTGGAAGAGTCTAGGAAGTTGAAGCGGCAGAAAGCTAATTTCGGAGTGCAGGACAACCCTGCCGGAAGCGACCGTTATTCGCATCAACGAGGCGATTGTCTATTTATCTTGGATAAATGGCAATAACCAGGGTGGTACCGCGATAACATCGTCCCTGATATAATCAGGGGCGTTTTTTGTGTTGTTTTTATCGCATGATCATGATTAACAAACCGGGGAGTTACAGAACCGGACATTATAATTAAATTGGAGGAAGACCAACATGAAAGCTAGTGAAATCCGGTCTAAATGGTTAGAGTTTTTTGCAAGTAAAGGTCATAAAATTGAACCAAGTGCATCCCTTGTACCTCACAATGATCCATCCTTGTTGTGGATTAATGCAGGTATGGCTCCGCTCAAACCGTATTTTGACGGTCGTGAGAAGCCGGAGAATCCACGTCTTGCGAACTCGCAAAAATGTATTCGTACGAATGATATCGAAAATGTCGGCAAAACGCGCCGTCACCACACATTTTTTGAAATGTTAGGTAACTTCTCCATTGGAGATTACTTCAAGGAAGAGACGATCGAGTGGGCATGGGAGTTCCTGACAAGCAAAGAGTGGATTGGTTTCGACCCAGAGCGTCTGTCCGTAACGGTATATCCAGAAGACGAAGAAGCGTTCAAACTGTGGAATGAAAAGATTGGTCTGCCTGCAGAGCGGATTATTAAGCTGGACGAGAACTTCTGGGACATCGGTGAAGGCCCGTGTGGACCATGTACGGAGATTTTCTACGATCGCGGCGAAGCTTATGGCAACGACATGAATGATCCAGAGATGTACCCAGGTGGAGAGAATGAACGTTATCTCGAAGTATGGAACTTGGTATTCTCCCAATTCAATCACAATAAAGATGGCAGCTATACCCCGCTTCCGAACAAAAACATTGATACAGGTGCAGGTCTCGAGCGGTTTGCCTCCATTCTTCAAAATGTGGATTCCAACTTCGATACGGATCTGTTCCAACCGATGATTCAAAGAACAGCGGCACTTGCTGGTGTTAAATATAATGATAGCGTCGAAATTGACGTTGCACTAAAAGTTATTGCGGATCACATCCGTACGGTTTCTTTTGCTGTAGGTGATGGCATTTTGCCAGGTAATGATGGCCGCGGATATGTTATCCGCCGTTTGCTCCGCCGTGCAGTGCGTTACGGTAAAGTGCTTGGACTAGACCGTCCGTTCCTATATGAACTGACAACAACGGTCGGTGAGGTTATGGGCGTGTACTATCCAGAAGTGGTGGAGAAGCAAGAGTTCATTGCTAAAGTCATCAAAACGGAAGAAGAGCGTTTCCACGAAACACTTAGCGATGGTTTGGCGATTCTGGCTGATATTAGTGCAGCAGCTAAAGCGGAAGGACGCACTGTTATTAGTGGCCCAGAAGCTTTCAAACTGTATGACACTTACGGATTCCCGTTTGACCTTACAGAAGACTATGCAGCTGAGAATGGTCTCACGGTAGATCGTGAAGGATTCGATGCTTCGATGCAACGTCAACGTGATCTTGGACGTGCAGGTCGTCAGGAGAACGAAAGTATGAAGGCTCAAGGTGGCCCTCTTGCTGATCTGGAGGTTAAAAGCGAGTTTGTTGGTTATACTGACCTGTTGAAGGAAGCAAAAGTGGTAGCTATTGTTGCTGACGATGCGCTTGTGGATGCTGTCGGTGAAGGGCACTCTTGCCAGGTCATCCTTGACCAAACACCGTTCTACGCGGAAAGTGGTGGACAAGTTAGTGACCAAGGTTTGTTGCGCGGAGCTAATATGACTGCTAAAGTTCAAGGCTTGTTCAAAGCTCCAATGGGACAACATGTGCATATGGTCGTGGTAGAAGCTGGTGAGCTGCGTGTGGGTGATGTCGTTAAAGCAGAAGTGGATGCATCCAAACGTGGAGATATTATCAAAAACCATACCGCAACCCACCTGTTGCACAAAGCACTCAAGGATGTACTGGGAACTCACGTTAATCAAGCAGGATCATTGGTTGAACCACAACGTCTGCGTTTCGACTTCTCTCACTTCGGCAGCATTACACCGGAAGAATTGACGGAGATCGAGCGTCAGGTTAACGAACAGATCTGGAATCGCTTGAACGTGAACATTGAATTGAAGGCGATCGATGAAGCCAAGGAAATGGGCGCAATGGCGCTATTTGGTGAAAAATACGGAGATATCGTGCGTGTAGTTCAAGTAGGAGACTACAGTTTGGAACTTTGCGGCGGTTGCCACGTAAATAATACATCGGAGATTGGAATTTTCAAATTAGTAAGCGAAAGCGGAATTGGTTCCGGTGTGCGCCGTATCGAAGCTGTTACGGGTCGTGGTGCATATCTCTATGTTGAGAGTCAGCTAGAACTGTTGAAACAATCGGCTACTTTGCTCAAAGCAAATGTTGCTGATGTACCTAAACGGATTGAAGGCTTGAATCAACAATTGAAAGAAGCAGCAAGAGAAGCAGAATCTCTTCAAAGCAAGCTCAGTGCTATGGAAGCAGGTCAACTCACTGACCAAGTCGTACAAGCTGGTAACACACAAGTATTAGCAGCTCGTGTAGATGCTCCGAACATGGATGCACTGCGGACCGTAGCGGATGAACTGAAAGCGAAACTGCCTAATGCAGTCCTCGTACTAGGTGCTCCCGCAGATGGTAAAGTAAACTTTGTTGTCGCTGTACCTGCAGAGCAAGTGAAGCAAGGTCTTCATGCAGGTAAAATTGTTAAGGAAGTTGCAGCTGTGTGCGGTGGCGGTGGCGGTGGACGTCCAGACATGGCACAAGCTGGTGGTAAGGACGCATCCAAGCTGGATGAAGCACTGAAATTGGCTGTATCACTTGTAAGCGAGCAGGCGGTTTAATTCAATCGATATGCGTTGAATCAAACATTTACAGAGGATGAAGCGAATATAATTTCTGCTTTCAGCTACGAAATGACAGGAACAACATGCTGTAAATCGTAACAGTCAAGCAAAAAACACAATTCGCTTCTCCTTTGTTTACTCGTGACAGTCAGAATATGTTATTATATAAGCAGAAATCAATTCGGCAGGACATGGTCCCCATGTTCATGCAGGAGCGAGGTGTCATCAATGGACTCCATGGATAAGACGGTTAAATTTAATGTGAAAGGTGACGAGCAGGAGGCATCCTCCCAAGAGATTCTTCTCACGGTATATGATGCATTGGTCGATAAGGAGTATAATCCAATCAACCAGATTGTAGGGTATCTGATCTCTGGCGACCCCGCATACATCCCTCGTCACAACAATGCACGCAGCCTGG
The DNA here is from genome assembly GCF_023714095.1 of Paenibacillus sp. MER 99-2. Lineage (NCBI taxonomy): Bacteria > Bacillati > Bacillota > Bacilli > Caryophanales > Paenibacillaceae > Paenibacillus > Paenibacillus sp. MER 99-2. The sequence goes on from NZ_JAMAUZ010000001.1 coordinate 50,822, forward strand.
TCCGGAAAAAGGAGCGCGACGAGCTCATTGAAGAGCTTGTACGTTCTTATCTGGCCAATCACCGGTAATGTACACCGCTTCCGCTGTGATGCAGCCCATGCAGGGCAGCGGGAAATGAACCGACAGTAGTCAGCCTGAAGCTTGAGAGAGAGGATGAGTAATCCTCCTAAGCAGGCTTGAGGATGGGAGAGCATGATGAAAATATTAGGTTTGGATTATGGGGACCGAAGAATCGGAGTTGCTGTCAGTGACGCCTTCGGTTGGACTGCCCAGGGATTGGAAGTGCTTGAACGCCGCCGGGATGAAGGTGAGTTCGGTCGAATTGCCGAGCTTGTGCGCGAGCACGAGATTAGCGAGATCGTTGTAGGGCTCCCCAAAAACATGAACGGCACCGTAGGGCCGCGGGGTGAAATCTGTATTGATTTTGCCGAACGCCTGCGGGGCGAACTGAATTTACCTGTTCACCTTTGGGATGAACGGCTGACAACCATGGCAGCGGAAAGAACGCTGATTGAAGCGGATGTCAGTCGGAAAAAACGCAAGCAGGTTGTGGACAAAATGGCCGCAAGCTTGATTTTGCAAAACTATTTAGATGCCAACAGTAAAAGGTGAGGGGGATCAACAATGGCTGAAGATCAACTGGGTATGGAAGAAGAATCGGAGATTATTTACATTGCGGATGACGAGGGCAATGAAGAAGAATTCGAAGTCATCATGAAGTTTGAAGTAGATGGTTCGGAGGCCAAGTACATGATGGTTGCTCCGGTTGAGCCTGAGGATGGAGAGACGGATGTATATGCATTCCGTTACGAAGAAGAGGGCGACGACATTAAACTTTTCGTCATCCAAGATGATGCCGAATGGGATATCGTTGAGGAGACGTTTAATACATTCTTAGCAGAAGATGAAGAGGAAGCGAACTAAATGACTGAATACAGCCGCAAAGACCTAAAATGGACAGATTCACTGCGTTTGGCTTTTGGTGCTCACGTTGAGCTCGAGGAAGAGAACGGGAAATCACATCCCTACGACTTGCTGGCTGAATTCGAGGTGCATGGTCAGCAATACGCCGTACTTCGAAGCTCATTGCGTCCTTATGACGAAGTTGAACTTCTGAGAGTATTGCCAGGTAGTGAAGACCAGATCATGCCGGAGTTAGTAACGATTGACGATGATGAAGAGTGGGAGAACATCTCGGAATTATACGATGAATGTACACTTCCCATTGATGAAGATTAATCAGCTTCAAATTGAAGAAACCGGAAGGGCGGAGAAGTCCGCTCTTTTTGGTTGTGTAAAGGAGTTGTTTCTTTTTTGAAAGGGAAAGGTTGGTTGATTCTTCTGCTTGTCATTGTTGTAGCTGCTGGTGGGGCTGGCGCATATGCCTGGAACATGATGCGTCCACTCGAAGCTTCAACAGAGCCGATCGTTTTTGAGATCAAAAGCGGAACAGGAACATCAAAAATTGCAGAACAACTGCAGCAAGAAGGTCTTATTCGAAGTGGTTTAGCTTTTAAAGGTTATTTGAAATGGAAGAAGCAAGGATCGAATTTTATGGCAGGTACCTATTCAATGAATCCTGGTGTGTCATATGAGGAGATCGTGAACAAGCTGAATAATGGTGAGGTTGTACCCGAGGAAATGGTGAAGTTTACGATTCCGGAAGGTTATACTGTGCTGCAAATGGCGGATAAATTATCGGAAGAAGGCATTGTGGATCGCGAAGAATTTATCAAGCTCGCCAATGACCCTTCTGCCTTTGATGTAGATATTATTAAAGATGTTCCAGTGGATGAAGAGTTGCGGTACGTACTGGAAGGATATCTGTTCCCTGAAACCTATGAACTCAAAAAGGACAGTTCCACTCATGATGTCATGCAGCGCATGCTGGAGGAGTTCCAAACTAGAATGAATTCGATTCCGGATCTGGAGAAAGAACTGCAAGAGAAAAACTTGTCGTTGCATGAGTTGCTGACCATCGCGTCGTTGGTGGAGAGAGAAGTTGTAGTTGATGCAGAACGTCCTCTAGTTGCGGGCGTGATCTATAATCGGATTCATCAGGATATGAAGCTGGAGATTGATGCTACGGTGCAATATTTATTGGACAAGCCGAAGGCTAGATTGCTCTTCAAGGATCTAAAAGTAGAGAGTCCCTACAATACGTATCTGAACAAAGGTTTACCACCAGGTCCGATTGCAAGTCCAAGTCTTCCGTCCATTCAGGCGGCTCTTCAACCAGAAGCTTCAGAATACCTGTTTTATGTAACCAAAAAGGACGGTTCGTCTGGGCATTTGTTTGCCAAAACGTATAAGGAACATCAGCAAAATATAGCCAAGAGTAAGGCTGCGCAATAAGCGGAGGGGATGTATATGAGTAAGAAACATGAACTGCTGGTTACAGCAGCGAATGTAAATGAAGCAGAGGTGCTGTTACAGGCAGGTGCGGATGCCCTGTTAATCGGGGATGACCGATTCGGTATGCGACTTCCTGGTAGCTTCACTATAGAAGAGACAGCAGAGGTCGTAGAACTTGCGACGAAACATCAGGCACGTGTCTATGTATCCATGACGAACTTGATGTCCAACGATCTACTGAAGGAATTACCTGAGTATGTTCAAGCACTGGGCAAAATCGGCGTACACGGGGTGGAGTTCAATGATCCGTCGGTGCTTGGAGCTATTCGAGAATATGCTTCGCACATTCAGCTGCATTGGAATGCAGAGATGACTTCAACCAACTATGCCACAGCCAACTACTGGGGGACAAAAGGCGCCAGTCGTGTTGTGTTGGCTCGCGAGCTGAACATGGACGAACTGACGGAGATGGTTCCTTTTCTGAAAGTAGAGGCTCAGGTACAGGTACATGGGATGACTAATATTTATCATTCCAAGCGTAGCCTTGTACAGAGTTATATGGCACATCAGGGTCGTCCTGTGGAGGGGAATCTCGGCAAAGAGCGTGGTTTGTTCTTGATTGAAGCAGAGCGACGGGATGAGAAATTCCCGATCTATGAAGATGTGAACGGAACACATATTATGAGTTCAGAGGATATTTGCATTTTGGAGGATCTACATCTGTTAATGGAGGCAGGCGTGCACAGCTTGAAGATTGAAGGCATTTTGAAGCCGCTAGCCTACAATGTAGCTGTAGTTAAAGCCTACCGAAAAGCAATTGATCATTATATCTCAGATGCTGATGCATATGCCTTCTCCGAAGAGTGGTTAGATGAAGTACGTGAATTGCAAGATCCTGAACGGGAATTGTCATTTGGATTTTTCTACAAAGAACAGGTGTATTAATAGAAGAGGTGAAGAAAATGGAAACAGTGGCGGTACAGCGGAAGTTCTCCGGCAAACGTAACCGTCTGGATAAACCGGAGCTACTTGCTCCGGCTGGGAATCTGGAAAAACTGAAGTTTGCAATCCATTACGGCGCAGATGCCGTGTATATTGGTGGACAGGCCTACGGCTTGCGTTCGAATGCTGGCAATTTTAGCTTTGAGGAAATGCGCGAAGGTGTGGAGTTTGCCAAGAAATACGGCGCGAAAGTGTTTGTGGCAACGAACATCTATGCACACAATGAAGATGTCGAGGGGATTGAAGCGTATCTTCAGAATCTTTACAATGCTGGCATTTCAGCGGTAATCGTTGCAGATCCAGCTATTATTGATGTGGCGCTGCGTGCGGTTCCTGGACTTGAGGTTCACTTGAGTACCCAACAATCAACGCTTAACTGGCAAGCCGTGAAGTTCTGGAAGGATGAAGGGCTGCCACGTGTCGTTCTAGGCCGTGAGACAAGCTTTGAGGAGATCGAAGAGATCAAGGCTCATGTTGATATCGAGATCGAAGCTTTCATCCATGGTGCAATGTGTTCTTCGTACTCTGGGCGTTGCGTATTATCCAATCACTTTACGGACCGGGACTCCAATCGCGGGGGCTGTTGCCAATCCTGCCGCTGGAAATATGATCTATTTGAGGACGCACGAGAAGAAGGTGTATGGGTCAGCGAAGAAGAGATGCAGATGCAAGCTCCTGCTCCATTTAACCTGGGCGAGAATCAGATTCCACTGTTCGAAAAACAGGATAATGCCTTCTCCATGGGTTCCAAAGATCTATGCATGATCGGACATATCCCTGAATTGATCGACGTCGGTGTGGATAGCTTCAAAATCGAAGGTCGTATGAAATCGATTCACTATGTAGCTACTGTGGTTAACGTATATCGTCAAGCGATTGATGCTTATATGGCTGATCCAGAAAATTATGTGTTGAAACCGGAATGGGTTGAAGAGATGAATAAAGCTGCAAACCGTCCACTAAACACAGGTTTCTTCTATGACACACCAGATCATGAGGATCATATCTATGAGCCAGAAGAAAAAGCAGTTCCTTACGACTTCGCAGGACTCGTTATGGATTATGATGCTGCGACTGGCATGGCGACAATTCAACAGCGCAATCACTTCAAGCCGGGTGATCAGATCGAATTTTTCGGCCCAGGTGGGACATTCTTCAAACAAGTTGTCGGAGAATTGCAGGATGAGGAAGGCAATGTCCTAGATGCTGCAAGACATCCACTGCAACGTGTGAAAATGAAAGTAAATCAACCTATTTCTTATTTCGATATGATGAGAAAAAAGAAATAGTCTTGCAGACCTATAATATAACAAAATAGTATTATGAAATAACAATATTATGTTATCAATTACTAAAAATGACCTCCGTATATCGGTTGATGGGGGTCTTTTTTGTATAGAAAATTAGGAAAAAAGTTGTAAAAAATTTTTGATTTAGTAAAGGGGAAATAGGAAACCTGTCGAATAATACATGTTTATAGGGGAAAGTAAGAAAAATCCAACAAGTAGGAACTGGCAGGTGAATGGAAATGGTTCAAAAGAAGCAGAGAGAAAATGGGGAAAAGAAGGAAAAGCCGGTGAAGGAAAATAAAGTGTTAAACGTATTGAAGGAAAAGATTACGAAAAAGGGAAAAGCTGTACATAGCAAAGCTGATGGGGCATCAAATAAAAAACCCTTTAAAGTAAAATGGAGCAAGCCAGATTTGAAAAACGTGAAGTGGAAGAACCTAGGGGGTTCAACGTTATCTCAAATTAAGAAAGCGAATCCAATTAAGTCGGTTGGCGTCAAATTGTTCTTTATATTTTTTGCCGCGATTATGATTTTTGTCGTTAGCTTGGGGCTATTATCTTATAATAAAGCCAAAAACACGATTGAACAAAATGCCTCTCTATCTAATCAAGAGACGATTGAACAAACGAAGCAAAAGCTGGATATTATTTTAGAACGTTTTGTGGATACCTCCACACAGATTTTCTTCGATCCAGAGATGCAATCGTTACTGCAGAAAATGTCTGACAAAAATTTGTCCGCGTATGACTTGTTTGTGAATTCTAGTTCCATCAACAAGCAGTTGTCCAACATTGCATTTACAAACAAATCCATGGAAGCGATTTATTTGGTTCCTACGGATGAAACGAAATCAACGATGGGTACAGGCAATAGTAGTTCCTCCATGGGAAGCATTCGTACTGAGCCTTGGTATGCTGAGCTTACCCAAGCTGGTGGATATCGCTGGTTGCCAACGCAGAATGAAGAAGATGGATCAATGCCAACTTTCCGTATTGCTCGCTCAATGAAGAACTTACAAGGTTCTAATCAATCGTATGTATTAATTATTGAACTGAAATTAGAAGTGCTGGAAGAACAGTTGAAATCACTTGATCTGGGACCGGGCTCAGTGCTGCAGTTGATTGCACCAGACAATAAAGTGGTCGCTTCAACCATTCCAGATCGTACAGGAAAAGATACCGAACTTACATTTTTCAAAGACCTTACTGAAAATACAGGAAGTCTTAATACGGAATACACAGTGGATGATAAGAACACGGAGATGTTAGCTGTGTATAGCACGATGGAAGCATCCAATTGGAAGTTAATCGGGTTGTTGCCAACGTCCGTATTGGTTAAGGATGCCAAAGGTATTCTTACGCTCACATTGTGGATGGCACTACTTGATGCCGCAATTGCTGTCTTGATCGGTATTTGGATGGTTCGTATGTTTGCTCGTCCATTGGGTAAATTGAAAGATCTGATGCAACAAGGAGCCAAAGGTGATCTCAAAGTTCGTACACCATATACGTCTAAGGATGAGATTGGTCAATTGTCAGCTGCATTTAATGAGATGATGGAGCAGATCACCAAGCTGGTTGAGCAAACGAATCGTTCTGCACAAGAAGTGCTGGATACAGCGTCCGAGCTCAGCAATGCTTCTAAGAAAACAGCTGTTTCCGCTTCTGAGATCGCTGTGGCTACAGAAGAGATTGCAGGAGGTGCGAGCAGTCTTGCAAACGAGGCTGAGCGTGGTAATGATCTCACGGATAACATCTCTCGTCAGATGGAAAGTGTAGTGGCTGCCAATGAGGAAATGGGACAATCCGCACGTCATGTTGAGAAGTCCAGTGAAACGGGTATTCAGCATTTGAACCAATTGATGACCAAAACCCAGAAGACCGAAGAAATGATCGGTGCACTGGTGAACAAAGTGGATTCCCTTAAAGAGAGCACGTCCTCTGTTCTGAAGGTGCTTGATGTGATGCAAAATATTACGAAGCAAACGAACATATTGTCCCTTAATGCTACAATTGAAGCGGCACGGGCGGGTACAGCGGGTCGTGGATTTATGGTCGTTGCTAATGAGGTTCGGCAATTGGCTGAACAATCCAGAAAGTCGATTGACATGGTTGGTGAAATTACAGACAACATCATGACCGAGATGAACGAAACCGTTGAAGCCCTATCGGACGCGTATCCACTGTTCAAAGAACAAATGGATTCCGTGAAGGATACCAACGTCATCTTTGCTTCAGTTCAGCAACAAATGGGTGCATTTGTTGAACGACTGGATATGGCGACAAACTCGATTGGAGATTTGAACAAATCACAGGTTACGCTATCGGAAGCGATGAGTAACGTTAGCGCTGTAGCTGAAGAGTCATCAGCTACGTCACAAGAGGTTGCTTCGCTCAGTAGTGAACAGCAAAATATTAGTAATCAGTTGGTTAACCTGTCTGATAAGCTGCAGAACGTATCCAACGAATTGAAAGACACCTTGTCACGATTCACCGTGTAATCTTATCTATATCAGATGTAGCATGTGGAAAGTGGCAATACACCATCTGTAATAGAATAATTGTATTATTAATGAGAAGGCCTGTTCCGATGATGGAACAGGCTTTTTGTTATTTATTGGATAAATGCATATCCTTTGCGCATACTATGCCAAAACGTAAAAGGGTGAACACGATGAATGTACACTTGAAACGCAGAATTTTTGTAGCTTGTATGCTTTTGACAGGTGTACTTGCTGTTCTTCTGCTCCGTCTAGCTTGGATTCAGATTATCCAAGTGAACCAGGTGGTTCCGGGCACCACTCGTTCTCTGCGGGAGATGTCTGTATTACAACGAGAACGGGGTGTGATGCTTGATTCGGGTCGGGGGCAATTTACAGATTATAAAGGGAAGCCACTAACGGGAACATTGCAATGGGTGCTTGTTCTTTTTCCACATCAACATGCTACCAGTTCAGCGACCACTCAACATGCAGAATCACAGTTGAACCAGCTAGCTGCTATTTTACATACGGATGTCATGAAGTTACAACAAGAATGGGAACAAGATCATACACCTCGTTTATGGACGGCAGGCAATCAGCAGCCTGTTGTATTAAGTGATTCGCAAGTAACCCAGATTCGTCAATTGCAGGATGTGGGGGCATATGTTTATCCGATGATGAGCCGATATGATCAGAGATATACGGGGATGCAATGGCTTGGGTATTTAGCTGAGCAGCCTGATCGTTTAATATCACCAACAGCACATATCAATGAAGTGAAGCAACCATTTGCCATGAAGTCGGGAGCAGCAGGGCTAGAAAGGACGCTAGAGCCCTTGATGATGGGAATTGGACCCACATTGCTAACACGCATGGTTACAGGCGCTGGTGAGGTCATTCCCGAGATGCAGCCACGTGTTATCGCTCCAACGAATAGCCATTACCCATTACGAGTAGAGACGACGGTTGATGCAGATATCCAACAGGACTTGGAGGCCATTGCGAAGCGGTCGGGTATCCAGGAAGGAGCTATCGTTGTACTGGATGCCGCTACAGCCGATGTGCGAGCGATGATTTCTATGCCCATGTATACGCCGCTACATGTGGAACCGACACAATCATTGTGGGCCAATCGCGCGATTCAAGGAGCCGTTCCTGGGTCTATTTTCAAAATCGTTACAGCCGCTGCGGCACTTGAATCCCATGTCGTGTCTTCACGGGAAACCTTTCATTGTAACGGGGAATGGGGGAAATACGGACTATCTTGCTGGAAAGAGCATGGACATGGAACGTTAAACCTGAAAGAAGGTTTTGCTCAATCCTGTAACATCGTCTTCGCCGAGACGGCTCGCCGATTAAGCATGGAACAGTTGGAACGTACTGCCGATGCATTAGGGCTTGCGCGTACGATTGGTTGGGAGAGCAAGCATGTTGGAGGAATGCCAATTCTGCGACACTTTGATCATGAAGATGCAGGTCGGGTTCGCACTACAGCAGTTTCCTCGCAAGATGAAGGGGCTAAAGTGCAGACTTCGATTGGGCAGCGAGACACCTTGGTCACACCTCTTCAAGCAGCCAATCTAATCGTTACGCTCTTGCACGGAGGTAAAGTGAGTGCACCAAGGTTAGTCCAACGTATACGCTATGCGGACGGTGACACGATGCTGGAAATGCCTTTACATGATTCGCCATCTCATACAGGTCAGATCTCACCAGCCACCGCGCATCAGTTATTGAAGTGGATGAGAGGAGTCGTGACAAATGGAACGGGAAAAACCCTGCAGCAAGCCAAGTGGCATGTTGCAGGGAAGTCTGGAACGGCTCAAGTTGAGCTGCGAGGTCATAAGCTGAACCATCAATGGTTTATCGGTTACGGACCAGTAGAAAATCCACAATATGCAGTCGCTGTGCTGGTTCAGCATGTCGCACCGGGAAGCTCTCACCAAGCCACGGCATTGTTTCGCAACATTATGGATTACTTGGCGGAGGCATCGCCATCGTCAGCAGGTTGAGACGCCTGTGCAGAAGCGTTGCTATGACGTTCAACGTCTCCTGTAGATTGACTTGCTGCTCCAGCAGCTGGTGTATCCATGACGAGTGGAGAGGAGTCAAACTCATCTTTTGGCAAGTGAATCCATTGTTGTAGATATCCTTGTTGCAGCAGTTCTTTCAGCAAGATTAACAACACTGGGGACAGTACCACGCCTGCAAGTCCGAAGATCGAGAGCGAGATAAGCATAAATGATAGCATCAAGTAAGCGGAAGAGACACCGATGGAATTACCTGATATTTTGGGCTCCAGCAACTGGCGTGTCAGCATCGTAACTGCGAGCAGGACAACAAGACCGATGGCTAATGTACTGTTGCCGACAATAAACAGATAGACGATCCAAGGAATGAATACAACCGGCACACCGAGCAGTGGAACTAGGTCAAAGACTGCACAGATTGCAGCAATCGTAAAGGCGTTGCTTGTTCCTAAGATCAACAGGCCAGCATAGATCAATACAAAGGTGATTAACATCATGATCATCTGCGCCTTTAAATAGGAACGAATGGTTTTGAACACATGATTGCGCATGAATTCAATCGCCAGCTTTAGTGTTTTTGGTGTTTTGGCACGGGCAAATTTACGCCAAGATTCAATCTCAATACTCAGGAAAAAGGCCAGAATAATGGCAATCCCGAAGTTCGTTATAAACGAAGAGAAGGAGCTTAGGAATCCGATCAGATACTGAGCACCACTCGTTACCCATGTCGAGATAAATCCAGTCAGCGTAGCAAAATACTCGTTTACTTTGTCCATGACGGTTACAGGCAATGCATCGGATTTATCCTGTGCGAAATGAACAAGGTTCGTAAATTGCTGTTGAACCATTTCAATATAGTACGGAAAATTGTCTTGCAGGTTGGAGATCTGGGAGATAATGATTAGCCCCAATCCAAAAAATACAGCCACAATGACCCCGAGAAATAACAAAACCGAAACAGCAGCCCCGAGTGTCTTCGGTAATCCTCTTCGATGTAGAAAACGAGCCAGTGGTTCAATCATCCAATACACAATAAAGGAAAGAAAAACGGGGGCAGCAATTTGATACAAACGGCTGAAACCGTACATGATAAAATAAACGGTCAACACGAGTAACGCGATGTCGAAGACGGTGCGTCCATATTTTTTGTATAACGGTAACATAGGCTCTACTCCTTCGTATGTATAAGGTGAAAGGTAAAAATAGGAATGCATTCATTGTACACGATCATGCTCTTTTTGGGAAAATAGGATTCAAGATAAGTCTGAATTGTGATAAAATGATAGGTGGTTTCTTTTCCATAGCACACAACGTGGTGGCCATAATTCAGCGAGAGAGACGGGGAATTGAAGCATGACGAGTTTACTTTACAGCCTATTTTTATGGGCATTGTATATTTCATCGTTTTACGCCTTTATTCCAAGTTTGATTAGTAGACTTTTTGGTTTGCGGGTATTCAGGCGAGGAAAAAGCGAGACCGATTTCGCTCTAACATTCGACGACGGGCCGGATCCGGTGTATACACCAAGGCTGCTGCAGCTGCTCAAGCAATACAATGCCAAAGCGACATTCTTCGTTGTTGGGGAGCATGCAGACCATCATCGGGATTTAATTCAGCGAATGCATGAGGAAGGGCATCTAATCGGAATTCATAATTATATTCATAAGACGAACTGGTTAATGAGACCTCAAACTGTGCGTAAGCAGATTCAGCAGACAGGGCAGATTATTCATGAAGTGACCGGGGTGAAAACCTGTTATTACCGACCGCCATGGGGCATTATGAATCTGTTTGATTTTTTCAGCAAAAAAGATCGGAAGATCATATTGTGGTCATCCATGTTTGAAGATTGGAAAAGCCATGTAGGGGTGCAGAAACTTACTAAACGAATGCTGAAGGAACTAAGAGGTGGCGAGGTTATGCTATTGCATGACCGTGGTACAACGCTGGGAGCTGATGCACAAGCGCCAGAACATATGCTTGAGGCTTTGGAGACTGTGCTCCAAGAGGCCAATAGGCGGGGGCTGCACAGTGTGCGTGTGGATACCTTGATGATGCAAGGAGGCGTATCAATGAGTGAATCTCAAAAGAGCAGTCATTCTCAAGTTCAGTTATCCTTCTGGAAGAGAGGCATTGTCGCGTTATGGCTACTCTGGGAGAACATATTTCACTGGATGTATCATCTGAGGACAGCTTCGCCGGAAGACCCGATGTTACATTACCGCGCACGTGTGTATCACGGTGCCATGGTTGAAATGAACGATGGACATGTGATGCAGAACGGGGATCAGGTTATTGAACTTCATTTTGATAATAAAAAATTATTCGAACTTGGCATGACCTCCCGTTCCAGTATGCACTTAGCCATTCGGATGATTCGTGCAATAGAGCAGCAGTTGCCTGATTTGGCTCGACAGATCGCTTCCGATCCGAAGCTTAGCTCAGCTAAAGCATTGTATGGCGTGAGCATGATTAATCGTGGACCGGAGAAGTTTGGCTTTACTGTTCGGGATTTGCCCCCTGGGCCGTTTAGCGCTGCTTCTAAGATCTATTTGAAATTACTGCTCAGTGTGATTCATCCTGCAGGAACTAAACGTCTGAAACAGCGTTCCGAACAGCTCGTACCCAAAGTGATTTCCATGCCGATGGGACATCTATTGCAGCACTATGGAACGAGAAGCGTCGCTACAGCGACGGTTGAGCAGGTTCACGCTACTTTGAAGGAGCCTCAACAAGAGTTGTTGTCAGGAGCTGAATTGAAAAACGTTCCACCAATGCGGTAAGGCCGCATGTATAACTACAGATACAAGTGTCATATTTACTTTGTTCTATACTTCTAATGTGTAAAAGAAAAAGGGAGGTTACTTACCGTATTGGTAAGCAACCTCCCTTTTGTTATGGTTTCTAATAAATGTTATGGAACCATTTAAATTAGATTTTCAACACGCCACCGTTACTTGCGTTCGTTACGAGTTTGGAGTAACGAGCCAGTAATCCGGTTTTCACTTTTGGCTCAAAGCCTTTCCAACCTGCACGACGACGTTCGAACTCCTCGTCACTGATGTGCAACTCGATGATCCGGTTGTTCAGGTCAAGCTCAATGATATCTCCTTCTTCAACAAAGGCGATTGGACCGCCTTCAGCCGCTTCTGGGGAGATATGTCCGATACTGATTCCGCGGGATGCGCCAGAGAAGCGTCCATCAGTGATCAGACCGACTTTAGCACCGAGACCCATACCAACGATTTGGGAAGTTGGGGCAAGCATCTCAGGCATACCTGGTCCGCCTTTTGGTCCTTCATAACGGATAACTACAACATGTCCTTCTTTAACTTTGCCATTCGCAATGCCTGCCAGAGCTTCATCTTGAGAGTCGAAGCAGATTGCTGGACCTTTGTGATATCCGCCAACCGAAGCATCTACTGCGCCAACTTTGATAATAGCTCCTTGAGGTGCAAGGTTACCGAACAATACAGCCAGTCCACCTTTTTCAGAGTGCGGATTATCTATTGTGTGGATACAGTTGGTATCTTGAATTTCTTGACCTTCAACGTTCTCACGGATCGTTTTACCTGTTACGGTAATGCAATCTGCGTGGATCGCGCCTGGTTTCTTCAGCAATTCGTTCAGAACTGCACTTACGCCACCTGCATTGTGAACATCTTCGATGTGCAGATCAGAAGCTGGAGCAAGCTTAGCCAGATGTGGTACGCGGTTAGCTACTTCATTGATACGCTCGATTGGGTAATCGATGCCTGCTTCATGAGCCAGTGCCAACGTATGCAGTACAGTATTAGTAGAACCACCCATAGCCATATCCAGAGCGAACGCGTTATCAATTGCTTCAACTGTAACGATATCGCGTGGTTTCAGGTCGAGCTTGATGAGTTCCATCAATTGTTTAGCAGATTGTTTAACAAACTCACGACGCTCAGGAGCAACAGCCAGAATAGTTCCGTTACCTGGCATAGCCAGTCCCATTGCTTCCGCCAGACAGTTCATGGAGTTAGCTGTGAACATACCGGAGCATGAGCCACAAGTTGGACAGCCGAACTGTTCAAGCTCAAGCAAGCTCTTGTCATCAATTTTACCTGCTTGGTAAGCACCCACACCTTCAAATACGGAAGTCAGGGAGAGAGCTTTACCGTTGCTATCACGACCAGCTTTCATCGGTCCACCACTTACAAATACGGTAGGGATATTACAACGAAGTGCACCCATCATCATACCTGGTGTGATTTTGTCACAGTTCGGGATACATACCATACCGTCGAACCAGTGAGCGGATACTACCGTCTCAACGGAATCGGCAATGATATCACGGCTTGGAAGGGAGTAACGCATACCAATGTGTCCCATTGCAATCCCATCGTCAACACCGATGGTGTTGAACTCGAATGGAACGCCGCCAGCTTCACGGATTGCATCTTTTACAATTTTACCAAACTCCTGCAGATGCACATGGCCAGGAACGATATCAATGTAAGAGTTACATACGGCAATAAACGGCTTGCCAAAATCTTCTTCTTTTACGCCTGCGGCACGCAACAAACTGCGGTGCGGTGCACGGTCAAAACCTTTTTTGATCATATCGGAACGCATCTTATTGGCTGACATGGTGTATTTCCCCCCAAATTATATAATGTATTCGAGCAACATGAATGGAAATAAAATGGCAGTGGCTCTGTCGTTAAATTTCATCCGTACTCTAAAAAAATAGACCGACAATTGCCGGTTCGAGCTTCCCGTAGTTTGTGAAATTCTTTGCTGCTTTAAACCCGTGAACAACCCGGTTTTTTTATAGAGTCTATCACAATCGTCGTCATATTTCTACAATCAATAGAAAGAAGCCGTCTTCCAAATCCATGGAGTTCGACTTCTAAGTTAGAAACACAGCTATTCCTATATATTTCGGATCAACATGTCCAAGATCAATTAGTTGCTTCCACCTTTGCGTCCAATTTCTCGATAGAATTCCTTATCATGTGTCTCGGAAGTGGCGATTCCGCCCTTGCGCCCAATCTCTTTATAAAAGTCTGTATCATGGGCATCGGAGGTCGCTTCACCGCCTTTTTTACCAATGGTTTGGTAGAAGCTACGATCATATTTTTTTGAGGTGGCTTTGCCCCCCAATCGTCCTGCTTCCTCGCGAGTCATTTTGTGTTCAGACATTTGTGGACGTGCCATTACAAATCACTCCTTAGTTGATAAGTTGTTTTTTGTAGCGCGTATGCCTATTTACCACGGTTTTTCCAGGCTGAAACAAATGACTCGGACAACATTAAAATCACGCAGAGCGTTTCGAAACCTCCTGACGGTGGAAGGCGAAGCGCGAAAGATTGGGTTCAATAAGCGGTCTGAATGTATGGCGAACCGCCGGATGTGCAAGGATAACAGCGAACAGGACTGCGATTGCAATGATGACCGGAATATATAAACTACTTTCCATATAATTGTATACGCCAGACCAGACCACCAGACGAACAAGAAATCCGTGCAGCAGGAACACATAAAGAGTGCGGCGTCCCATTTCAGTTATTTTAGAAGTAAGTGTAGGAACCCAAGCTAGAAATAATGCAGCTGACCCAAGCTGTACTGCGTACATGCCTAGACGGTAGATGCCTGCATACCATTCGGAATGACCTAGTTCAGCATAAGTCATACTTCCTAGGAGCCAGCCAGGTGAAAGCGGAATTCCCCCTATGCCAATCAAGATCAGTACACCCACGGAGAAGAGTGCGGCTACATAACGACTCCAGTTGTATTTCAGATGGGAGCGAATGGCTGCCCCGTAGTCATAACCAATGATAAAGAACGGAAGGAATACAAATGTGCGACAGAAGCTGAGCCAGAAACCGTCTACAGGTAAATATCCAGCGATGATTCCAAGAATAATGGAGCCAATCAACCGATAGATCGGTTTCCAAGATAATGTGACACGAAGCAAGAGCCTCCAGCAGAAATGACTGGCTAGGAACCATAATAACAAGTAAGGTGCAAAAAAAGATAAGCGCATATGTGGTGTGTGGAACACGGTGAAATCCATCAATGCGTACAAGGATTGAAATAGTACATATTGGATAGCGATGTGCTGAAGCACACGTTTACCCGATTCTCCTTGAAGAGAGTGTCTAGCAAAATACCCAGTTACCCAGACGAATAATGGCATATGAAACGTATATATCCACAGGAACAATGTCTCTGCTCCAGCAAAACGTGCAATAATTGGTTCGAGTGCGTTACCTACAAGAACACAGACGATGAGCATGAATCTTAAATTGTAAAAAAACGAATCTGGATCATCGATACGTGTTGTCCGAATGTTCATGATGTAGCCTCCTGTTACCCCTTTGTATGCGAAAAGTGCTTCTGCAATAAGGGTAATATGAAAGTGGTTCATCTATTGTGATATTTTTCACAATAGAAAGCGTTATCCTTTCACCAAGCTGTGACAACAAAATGAACGCTTTGGGATTGACAACGCTTGCATACGGGATGACAATGGTACAAGAAGATGAGAAACTGTAAATATAAGGAGGGATGAAATATGTCAACGAAAACGAGCCAAAGCCCTGATATTATCACGTTTGGTGAGAGTATGGGGCTTCTGACAGCCAAGGATACTCGTGGATTGGAATACGCAGCTTCATTAGATAAATCATTTGGTGGCGCAGAGAGCAATCTGGCGATTGGTGTCGCACGTCTTGGCCATTCAAGCGGCTGGTTTGGACGTCTTGGTAAAGATGCATTGGGTAGCATGATCCTGAAGGCGATTCGGGGTGAAGGTGTAGATGTATCTAGAGTAAGTCTGAGTGATACGGAACCTACGGGTCTAATGATTCGTGAGAACGCTTCCGGGAAAGCATCGGTTCATTATTATAGGAAGTTATCTGCTGCTAGCGCGATGACACCACAGGATCTGGATCAGGACTATATTGCAGGTGCAAAAATATTGCATGTTACTGGCATTACAGCAGCGATCAGTCCAGCAGGTCTTGCTACCGTTGAAGCTGCTATACATATCGCCAAACAGGCTGGTGTGAAGGTAAGTTTTGACCCGAATCTGCGCTTGAAGCTCTGGTCGATCGAAGAAGCGCGTCCTGTCATCCTTCGGCTGGCTGAACAGGCAGACTATTTCTTGCCTGGTCTGGATGAGATGAAGCTGTTATACAACGAAGAAGATGATCAAAAGGTGCTTGATCGCTTATCTGCTCTGGATGCGGTCTGCATTGTAAAAGGCGGTCCTGATTTGACCTATGTATTAGTGAATGGTACCCTAACGGAAGTTCCGTACTTCAAAGCGGATCATGTGCTGGATACGGTCGGAGCGGGTGATGGTTTCTGTGCAGGATTCCTGTCAGGCATCATCAAAGGTTATTCCCCTCAAGAGGCTACTCGACTAGGAAACCTGACAGGTTCTATGGTGATACAGGCTGTGGGGGACTGGGAAGCACTCCCGACGCGGGAGCAGGTAGAGGCTAAGCTGAACAACGTAGCTCATGTTGAGCGCTAGTCGCTGCTGATATCATGAATGTCTCATCTTCGTTCTAAATGTAAGGATTGCAATGACGATCACATTGACAAGGGAGAGAATGAAATGAAGAAGCTTCAGCTACTGCAAAAAATAACGGACAACGGCGTCGTTGCCGTCCTGCGTGCGGATTCTGCCGATCAAGTTATCGCGATGGCGGAACAAGCCATTGCTGGTGGGATCAAAGTCATTGAGATCACCATGACAGTTCCCAGTGCCCTCAAAGCGATTGAGAAATTAAGTCGTGTCTATCATTGGAATACACAGGATCCTGAGAAGTTTGCCATTATTGGTGCGGGCACCGTTCTAGAATCCCAAACAGCGCGTGCAGCTATTATGTCAGGTGCTGAATTCGTCGTTGGGCCATCTCTGAATCCAGATACCGTTCAGATCTGCAACTTGTATCGTATCCCTATTTTGCCAGGTGTGATGACGATTGCAGATGTTCAGCGTGCTTTGGAACTTGGCGTTGATATTGTGAAATTATTCCCAGGTAATCTGTATGATCCTTCAATTATCAAAACAATGAAAGGCCCAATGCCGCAGGCGAACTTTATGCCAACAGGTGGGGTTTCTTTGTCTAACTTGGGTGATTGGATCAAGGGTGGTGCGGTAGCGGTAGGAATTGGTTCCGACTTGACGACCGAAGCAGTAAAAACGGGGGACTTGAGTCATGTCCGTCGCAAAGCGGAACAATATATGGACGCTTATCGTAAGGCCAAAGCCGAATAGGATGAATATGCGGGGAATGAGAGCCGGGACGTCTGTGGCTCTCATTCTTGCGAGCCGCGGCACCTGCGGAAGCGAAGAAAGGTGAATGAAGTTGAGAAATAGGAATCGGTACAACACAGGGCGCAAGAAAAGGGGCATATGGAAATTCCTGCTCGTTCTTCTGGCGCTCATTGTCATTGGTTTAGGATATGTTGGTTATAAATTGTTAACCCCTTACGGACCACAAGAAGTGGCTCAAAACGCTATGGAAACTGCGGATCAGGTCACGGTGAGTGAGCAAGAGAATTGGATTGATTTTGCTCCTGATAAGCCTGAAGGTGTGAGCGTTATTTTCTATCCGGGTGGATTGGTTAAGCCGGAAAGTTATGCACCGTTCGCCCATCAATTAGCGGAAGCAGGCCATCATACGATTATCGCCAAAATGCCTGTCAATCTGGCGGTGCTCAAGCAAGATCTAGCTGATGAGATTCGGAATGCCTATCCTGACGAAACATTCGTCATGGGTGGACACTCTCTAGGTGGATCAATGGCTGCGCGTTATGCAGCTGCTCATCCTGATGCACTTAAAGGTATATTTTTCTTGGCATCTTATCCAGATGAAAAAGGTAGCGTAAAATCATTGGATATTCCAGCACTGTCTATTCTGGGAACGAATGATGAGGTTGTAAATTCGGCGAAATATCAAAGTGGGCGCGCTTACTTGCCTGAGAATACCGTGTATTATACCATCGAAGGAGGGAATCACTCCCAATTCGGTGATTATGGTCACCAGAGCGGTGATGGAGAACCTGGAATCAGCGAAGAAGAGCAGTTAACACAGACGGTAAAAACTGTTTTAGATTGGCTGCAGGGCATTCAATAGATAGCCTGTTGCTACAGGGAGGATACCATATGACCTTCAAGCTTCATGTACAAAATGTAGCGTACCCCTGCGAGGGCATTCTCTTTGACAAAGATGGAACTTTGCTGGAGTTTCTGCAATTATGGGGGCCTTGGGCAGAGACCATGTTACGTCAATTGGAAGAGGCACTTACCGAACGGGGGGCCACGTTTACGGTTGATCGTGGTGACGTGTTAGGCACGAAGCATGACAGTGCAGGCAAGATCATCGGATACGATCCTCAGGGGCCATTCGCGATTGCTACAGTAGATGAAAGCAATGGATTATTGGCTGGACAGTTGTATACTTCTGGCATCCCATGGAACGAATCAATCACGATGATTCGCAAGTTCTCAAGTGTAGCTATGCGAGAGGTGCGTCAAAATAAGCTTGCAGAGCCTATGGCAGGTCTCCTGCCATTTTTGCAGCAATGCAGAGATTCATCCATTCCGATGGCGGTAGTAACCTCTGACAGCACCGCAGCAGCAGAAACACATCTGGATTGGATGGGAATTCGATCCTTTTTTACATCTATCGTTGGCTCTGATCGGGTTACATTAGGCAAACCAGATCAAGAATCGGTTATGCTGGCTTGTAAGGAATTACATATTCGTCCTGATCGAGCGATTGTGATTGGTGACAGTAACGGGGATATGCAAATGGGACGTAATGCAGGGACATCTTGCGTTATTGGGTTCTGCCCACAAGATCAAGCTACTGACCATTTACATGATGCCGATGTCATTATCCGAGCTTATGAGGAGCTAAGCTTGTTTCCTAACGAAAATTGAAGGTTCGGCGGTTCATTTCAGTAGAGGGGGAGAGAGGATGAACGCAACAGAACAATTGACCTCCTGGATTCAGGAGAGTACAAAAATTGTTTTTTTCGGCGGGGCAGGGACTTCAACAGAAAGCGGAATTCCCGACTTTCGTTCTGCCGCAGGCCTGTATCAAACGGAGCAGCATTCCCCTTATCCACCGGAGGAACTGCTGAGTCGTCATTTTTTTGATCAGCACGCGGATATCTTCTATGATTTTTATCGGGGGAAAATGCTTCATCCAGATGCCGAGCCAAATGGTTGCCATCGATTGCTTGCACGCTTGGAGAGTGAAGGGCGTCTACAAGCGGTTATCACGCAAAATATCGACGGTTTACATCAGAAGGCTGGTAGCAAGAACGTGCTTGAATTGCATGGATCTGTTCATCGTAATGCGTGTATGGATTGTAAACGTTTCTACTCGCTGGATGATATCATTCGTTCTCAAGATATCGTTCCCCGCTGTACCTCCTGCGGAGGGGTAGTCAAGCCAGATGTGGTGCTGTACGAAGAGGAGTTGGATCAGAATACGCTGTATCTCTCTGTGGATGCGATCTCTACAGCGGATTTATTATTGGTAGGTGGGACGTCACTTACCGTACAGCCTGCAGCCCAGCTTATTACGTACTTTCAAGGCAAGCATACCGTACTGCTTAACGCTACACCTACCGCGTATGATCGTCAGGCTGATTTACTGATTACAGAGCCCATCGGTGAGGTAATGAATACTGTGGACCAGCTTCTGGGTTAGAAAGCAAATCAAATAACCGCACGCTCCGGTATGGTGCCGGATGAATAGAAGCGGAATCTGGGGAAAGAAGGGATTCAATATGGTCTACGTGGCCAGCGATACACGCTACGAGGTAATGAAGTATAATCGAGTTGGACGTTCCGGCTTGAAACTGCCGGCTATTTCACTTGGACTTTGGCATAATTTCGGTGGTATTAATAATGCAGAGAATGGACGTAACATGATTACGCGTTCGTTTGATCTAGGTATTACACACTTTGACCTTGCCAACAATTACGGACCTCCGGCAGGTTCAGCAGAGCAATTGTTTGGACAGGTGCTGGCACAGGATCTGAAGCCCTATCGAGACGAGCTTATCATCTCCACCAAGGCTGGGTATTATATGTGGCCTGGGCCTTATGGCGAGTGGGGCTCCCGCAAAAATCTCGTATCTAGTCTGAATCAGAGTCTGAAACGGATGGGACTCGATTATGTCGATATCTTTTATTCCCATCGCTATGATCCGGAAACACCACTGGAAGAAACGATGATGGCTCTAGACCATATCGTGCGTTCAGGTAAAGCCCTCTATGTGGGTATCTCAAACTATCCTGCAGAACAGACCAAGCAAGCAGCAGAAATTCTGAAAGGCCTTGGAACACCGCTTTTGATTCATCAACCCAAATATTCGATGTTGGATCGCTGGATTGAAGATGGTTTACAGGATGTGCTGGAGGAATATGGTGCGGGTAGCATTGCTTTTTGTCCACTTGCTCAAGGGTTGCTCACGAACAAGTACCTGAATGGTATTCCTGAGGATTCTCGTGCAAAAGGGCCGTCTGTATTTCTCAATGAAAATAACATCTCACCAGAGACGCTGCGGAAAGTCCGCGCGCTCAATCAGATTGCGGCTGCGCGTGGCCAGAGTCTGGCTCAGTTCGCACTTGCTTGGGTACTACGGAGTGGCAAAGTGACATCTGCATTGATCGGTGCAAGCCGTCCTGCTCAGATTGAGGAGAATGTAGCAGCGCTAAGCCAACTGGATTTCTCTACCGAAGAATTGGAGCGCATTGAATCCATCCTTCGTCCTGAGCATGCTGATAAGCAATAATTTCTCTGTTCCAGGCATTCCTTATAGAGGGTGTTTAAAAGTCCATTTTGAACACGAACTTATAGGGAGCTGAAGACCGAAGTTATGCTTTAAATAAATGCACCTTTTTTTTAAGTATTCGAATTTATAAGGTTTCAACAGAGTTGAACAATTCAATTATCGCAAGAAAAATCATAACTAAACGTGGTCTGTCTTCTGTAAAAGTACGACGGTAAGCATTTTTCTTATGTTTTCTTGGCTGAGTTACTTCTGGAAAGCATGTTCTCTCTATATAGACTAGGAGCCTCACCGTGAAATCGTTTGAACTGTTTGGAGAAGTAGAGCGCATCCGCGATCCCTACAGAGTCAGAGATTTGTTCAATGGATAGGTCTGGTCGTTCACGTAGCAACTGTCGCGATTTATCAATGCGCAGCTTGAGCAGATACGTGACTGGAGTAAGACCAGTTTCTTGTTTGAATATACGTGATAGATAGGCGCGATTGTAACCAAGGCTGGCTGACATCTGTTCAATAGACACAGGATAGGCATACTGCGTCGACATGTATTGGATCATCTGTTTGACCGTTCTGCGTATGGAAGATTCACCTGGAATTAAAGTTTGATCTTCAGCAAGGTGATTTTGCGCTTCGGCGAGAATCATATACAGTGTGCCTAGAGAGGTAAAATGAGAGCTTTCCTTGCGCTGGGCAAAAGCCTCTTGCATGACAGATAGCCAGTCCGCAATGCCGCATGCCGTCCCAGCATGAAATACGGATTTCTCTGGTCGGAACCCAGCAGCGTCTGTATGTTGGCTCGCTTGAGTTCCCGTATAGGCGATCCAGCGATATTGCCAAGGATTACGTGCATTGGATTGATAGCTCACCAATTGTCCAGGGTGAATGAGGAAGCAGTCTCCAGCTGTTAACTCGTATGAATGCAGTTCTGTACGGAATGTTCCGGCGCCCTTCTCTACATAATGTAGTAGGTAATAATCATACAATTTCGGTCCAAGCGCGTGTCCAGGTAACGTCTGACTTGCTCCTGCAAACAGGACATGCAGTGCGCCTCTTTCATAATATACGGGATTGGAGGCTACCGAATAACTAAGAGCACCACTTTTGCCCGACGTCTCTTGTAGCTTCGGGTTTGGCAGGTTTGGGGTTTGCTCTGATCGGGACTCGGTCATGAGTACAAGCCTTCTTTCTATCTCCATTGAGAATGTGTTATTTGCTCCATTATACGTGTTAAGGTCACATTTATCCATATGAAACACACATGGTTGCATTTCAAGGGGTATCGCTTTCTTATATAATTACATTAAGAAAACACACAACATTGAGATGAGGTGCAGCAGCAGTGAACATAAATGAATTGAAACAAAAGTTTATTGATAAGTACGGAGAAAGTGGAGCGGACATCCGTGTATTTCATGCGCCTGGTCGTGTGAATCTGATCGGTGAGCATATTGATTACAACGGCGGATATGTCCTTCCGGCAGCACTTGAATTTGGTACAACTTTGGTTATTCGGGAGCGAGAGGACAACAAGCTACAACTGGCTTCCACGAACATGTCCTACAAAGGGACGTTGACAACTTCTTCTGTTGGTGAAGAGAAAACGGGTGAATGGACGGATTATCCTGTTGGTGTCATGGTTGAGCTTGCAGGTAAAGGTGTGAAGGTAACGAAAGGGTATGACTTCCTATACCACGGTGAAATTCCAAACGGCGCAGGACTCTCATCGTCTGCCTCCTTGGAAGTTCTTACCGGATACGCGATCCAATCATTAGAGGGCGTATCCGATATTGATACCGTGCAGCTAGCACTGCTGTCGCAGAAGGCGGAGAATGAGTTTGTTGGCGTCAACTGCGGAATTATGGATCAGTTCGCTGTCGCCAACGGTGCAGAGGATCATGCGATTCTGCTGATGTGTGATACCCTTGAATACGAGAAAGTGCCTTTCCGGACAGGTTCTTATAAACTGATTATTGGTAACACGAACAAACGTCGTGGGTTGGTAGATTCGGCTTATAATGAACGCCGTTCTCAATGCGAGCAGGCACTTGCCATTTTGAAGGAACAGCTGCCTGCACTGAATTACCTGGCGCAATTGACGCCAGAGCAGTTCGTAACACTTCAGGATCAAATTACAGATGAGAAAGTGAGACAGCGTGCACAGCACGTCGTCGAAGAGAATGCACGTGTACTGGCATCGGTAGAAGCATTGCGCGAGAATGACCTCGTTACCTTCGGCAAGCTGATGAATGCTTCACATGAATCGCTTCGTTCTTTATACGAAGTAAGCTGCGAAGAACTGGATGTTATGGTGGAAGAAGCTCAGCGGATTCCAGGTACACTTGGTGCTAGGATGACGGGTGCAGGATTCGGTGGTTGCACCGTATCTCTGGTGCATGAAGATGATGTAGAACGCTTTGTTAGTGAAGTTGGGGCAGCGTATGAAGCACGTACGAGTCTCCAAGGTGAGTTTTATGTGTGCGGAGTAGGCGACGGTGTTAAAGAATTGAAGGAGGCGAAGTAAAATGGCAATTTTGGTGACAGGTGGAGCAGGATATATTGGTTCGCATACGGTAGCGGCTTTGTTGGAACGTGGTGAAGAGGTTGTTGTTCTGGATAACTTGCAAACAGGGCATCGCGAAGCATTGCTCGGCGGTAAATTGTATGAAGGGGATCTTCGTGACAAAGCAATTCTGAAGAAGCTGTTCGCAGAGAACTCGATTGACGCAGTTATTCACTTTGCAGCGAACTCTTTGGTAGGCGAGAGCATGACAGCTCCGGTTAAATACTATGACAACAATGTCTTCGGTACATTGTGCTTGCTGGAAGCTATGAACGAAGCGAATGTGCGTAAAATTGTATTCTCCTCTACAGCAGCAACCTACGGCGAGCCTGAGAAGGTGCCAATCGAAGAGAGCGACCGTACAGAACCAACCAACGTATACGGTGAAACAAAGCTCATGATGGAGCGCATGATGTCTTGGTTCGATAAAGTACAGGATATCAAGTATGTATCCCTGCGTTACTTCAATGCAGCCGGCGCTCATGACAGCGGCAAGATCGGTGAAGATCACCAACCGGAAAGTCACTTGATTCCACTCGTGTTGCAAACAGCACTGAAACAACGTTCACATATCGCTGTGTTTGGTGACGATTATGACACTGAGGATGGAACATGTATCCGTGACTACATTCACGTAAGTGATCTGGCAGATGCGCATTTGCGGGCTGTAGATTACCTTCGTAAAGGCGAGAACAGCAACGTGTTTAACCTTGGTAACGGTACAGGATTCTCAGTTAAACAAGTCATCGAAACAGCTAAGAAAGTGACTGGATTGGATATTCCGGTTGTACAAGAGCCACGTCGTGCAGGTGACCCAGCAGTTCTGGTTGCTTCGTCTGCTAAAGCAAGAACCGTGCTGGGCTGGAACCCAACACGTACCAACCTGGAAGATGTCATTCAGAGCGCTTGGGGCTGGCACCAGTCTCACCCTAATGGCTACGGGAAAAACTAGGAGGCGAATACCCATATGTCACAGACTCATAATGCAGCAGGTGCCACAGAGCGGACACCCGAGCAGCAGGAAGCACTGCATGCCATTGAACGTCTGGTTGCATTTGCTCTGCACAATAAGCTGATTGAAGAAGCAGACTGGGATTATAGCCGTAATCTCCTGCTTGAACAGTTCGGATTCTCAGAACCTTATGCTGGAACATTAGACAATTCTGTACCCCATGGTCCACAGGCCATGCTGGATACATTGATTGATTATGGATTCACAATTGGTCTTATACCTGAAAATACAGATACGTACCGTGATTTGCTGGATGCCAAAATTATGGGTCATCTTATGGCTCGTCCATCCGAAGTCGTTCGTGCTTTCCGTCATACGGATCAGACCGAAGGGATCGAGGCGGCAACCAAGCAGTTTTATGAGCTATCGATTCACTCTAACTATATCCGGATGGACCGGATCGCGAAGAACGTATACTGGACACAGGACACGGCTTACGGTGATATGGAGATTACCATTAATCTATCGAAACCGGAGAAAAGTCCGAAAGAGATCGCTATGGCAAAATTACTGCCACCACCGGTCTATCCGAAATGTCAGTTGTGTCGTGAAAATGTAGGGTATGCGGGTCGGGTGAATCACCCCGCTCGTCAAAACCTGCGTGTAATCCCGTTGGAGCTGAACGGTGAGCCTTGGTTGTTCCAATACTCGCCATATGTGTACTACAACGAGCACTGCATTATTTTCCATCATGATCATGTACCAATGAAACTGACTAAAGATACGCTGCGCAGACTGCTTGCTTTTGTTGGAGAGTACCCACATTACTTTATCGGCTCTAACGCCGATCTGCCGATCGTAGGTGGCTCAATCCTGACGCATGACCATTTCCAAGGTGGACGTCATACATTTGCGATCCAAAATGCACAGCCAGAGGCAGTATTCCGTCACGCGGATGCACCTGGTCTTACGCTGAGCCTGGTGAAATGGCCGATGTCTGTTATGCGACTGGCTTCCCATGACCCAGCAGAGTTGCTTGAAGCAGGTAACGCTGTATATGAAGCGTGGAAGGTCTACAGTGATTCCACAGTGGATATCGAAGCGTTCAGCGATGTGGACGGGGAACAGGTACCACATAACACGGTAACCCCAATCGTTCGCCGTAGTGCAGATGGTGGTTATGAGATGGATCTCGTTCTACGTAACAACCGGACGAATGATGTGCATCCTGAAGGTATTTTCCACCCGCATCGTGAGATGCACCACCTGAAGAAGGAGAATATCGGACTCATTGAAGTTATGGGTCTTGCGATTCTGCCAGGGCGTCTGAAAGAAGAGCTGGATGGTATTGCTAACATTTTGGCAGGAGACAACGAGCTTGCTGAGGCGGCACAGGCTGCGGATCATGATCTGAACAAGCATCTGCGCTGGACCGAAGAATTGAAGCAGAACCATGGCGCTAACTTAACCAAAGAAGAAGCGGTTGCGCTTGTGCAGCAACAAGTTGGTTTGAAATTTGCTGAAATTCTGGAACATGCAGGTGTGTACAAACATGATGAAGCCGGCCGTCAGGCGTTCCGTCGTTTTGTAACTAGCATGGGCTATACCGAATAACATAGACATTCCAATCTTCTTCACAAAAGAATATCTATGAAATCCAAAGCACCCGCTCAATCAGGAGCGAGTGCTTTTGGTGTTTTGCAGATCGTTTGGAATGGGATTCTCACCCATGTATAATGAGAAGAAGTGTGTAGAAGCACAATGATTATGAAGAAACGGGGACGAATAATTGGAAAAGCAGGCATTGAATATTCCATTGATTACTGACGCGAATGAATTGCAGAGCATGGTAGGAGAACCGCATGAACATGTACGGAATAAGGCAATCTCCTATGTAGATTCACATGTTCAGAATTTTGTATCCATGTCACCCTTGTTTTTCTTATCCACGTCCGATCAAGACGGGAAGAGCGATGTATCTCCTCGGGGCGATGAAGCAGGATTTGTGAAAGTATTAGACCAATTTCGTTTAGTTTACCCTGAACGTCCGGGCAATCGCCGTATTGACTCATTAATGAATATATTGTCTAACCCAGGGGTAGGTATGCTTTTCCTGATTCCAGGTATGAATGAAGTGCTGCGTATTAATGGGACAGCCTCTATTACGAAGGATGCCGAATTTATCGGAAGTATGAATTGGAACGGTAAAACGATTGGTGCGGCTGTGATTGTGGATGTGGAAGAATGCTTTATCCATTGTCCTCGTGCGTTTAAACAGGCAGGGTTGTGGGATTCTGAAACTTGGGCACAATCGGAGGATTTGCCATCCTCCAGTGAAATGTTCCGCGCACATTTGCAGATTAACGGATTGTTATAAAGTTAGCATCTATAGATTTGTTTTTCTAGATATGGGGTACTATAATGGGAGTTGCGTTACAAATATAAATCTCCAATGGAGGCGATATAGATCATGAGATCTTTTCAATTTTATAATCCAACCCGCTTGATTTTCGGTAAAGGACAACTAGAAGCATTGAAGACGGAAGTTCCGAAATACGGCAAACGGGTTTTGCTTGTATATGGTGGCGGTAGCATCAAACGTAGTGGCTTGTATGATCAAGTCATCGGCTTGCTGGGCGAAATTGGCGCGGAAGTAACTGAACTGGCAGGCGTAGAGCCTAACCCACGTCTTTCGACAGTTCACAAAGGGGTAGACCTCTGCAAAACGAATAACATTGACCTCGTACTGGCTGTCGGTGGTGGTAGTGTGCTCGACTGTGCCAAAGCGATTGCTGTTGGTGCGAAGTATGACGGCGATATGTGGGACTTTGCACAGCGTAAAGCTGTAGCACAAGATGCTCTCCCGCTTGGAACAGTGCTGACAATGGCAGCTACAGGTTCCGAGATGAACTCCGGTTCCGTTATTACGAATCAAGATACACAGGAAAAATTAGGTTGGGGCAGTGCATATTCATTCCCAGCATTCTCCATCCTTGATCCAGTCAATACATACACGGTTCCTCGTGATCAAACGGTCTATGGTATGGTTGATATGATGTCACACGTGCTGGAGCACTATTTCCATCTGGATGCCAATACACCGGTGCAACTCGGATTCTGTGAGACCATTCTTCGTACGGTAATGGATGCAGCACCTCGCCTCGTTGACGATCTGGAGAATTACGAGCTGCGTGAAACGATCCTGTACTGCGGAACGATGGCTTTGAACGGCGTTCTTAACATGGGTCTTGCAGGTGACTGGGCAACACATAACATTGAGCACGCGGTATCCGCTGTGTATGATATCCCACATGGCGGCGGACTCGCAATCCTGTTCCCGCACTGGATGAAGCATAATCTAGATGTGGACGTGGATCGCTTCAAGCGTCTGGCTATTAACGTGTTCGACGTGAACCCTGAGGGCAAATCGGATAGACAGGTAGCTGAAGAAGGTATTGATGCGCTCAGCCAATTCTGGACATCCATTGGAGCGCCTAACCGTTTGGCAGACTACGATATCGATGACAGTCAGATCGATGTAATGGCTGATAAAGCGATGTTGTTTGGACCATTTGGTAACTTCAAAAAGCTGCAACGTGAAGATGTTGTATCTATCTACAAAGCTTCTCTGTAATTGTAATTGAACAGGGAATACATGCATAATGATCTACAATTAACCGCAGGTCTCCTTCGTGGAAACCTGCGGTTTTTATTATGTTTTTACATGAGTGTGATGGGACGCTGAAGCTTGACTGAGCATTGTGAAGTATGGTGTGGAGAACATGATGATAATACCCATTATCGGCTTCTGAATACATTTGAGGAAAGATTTTGAAACATTTTGCCGATTGGTACGTATTTATTTACATGTGGAATGCCCAGTTAGAATTGAGATTGCGGCAGAGGAAAGGAGGAACGGGGAATGGAGTCAATCTATTGGGGCTGTCTTATCGGTGGAGCCATATTTGCAGTTGTGAGTCTTGTGCTAGGTGACTTAATTGACGGTTTGCTGGATGGAGCCTTTGAGTTACCTGGTATTGATTTTTTCAAACCCGTTGTGTTGGCTGGATCCATTACAGCTTTTGGTGGGGCAGGCATTATGCTGACACGTTATAGCTCGGTAAGTGCGATGACGGGTCTAATATTATCCCTGCTAATAGGTATTGCTGCAGCTATGCTGGTATTTTTCGCATATATCAAACCGATGCGTAATAGCGATGTCTCCATTGGATTTTCGATGAAGGACCTATCGGGCAAAATTGGAGAGATTACGATTCCGGTGCCGGAAAAGGGTTTTGGTGAAGTGATGATCCGTTTCGCCTCTGGCAGTACAATTCAAACGGCATCCAGTTTTGAACATCGCCCCATTGCGGCGGGAGCGCGTGTTGTTATTGTGGATGTAGTAGATGGTGTGTTGCGAGTGTCCGAATGGGAAGATGACGTACTTAATGATGTGTAAGTAAGAACAGAAGTAAGATGAATCATTCATCAATGATTAAAGGGAGAGATGTGGAATGGATTTGAATTGGGATGTATTGTTGATTCCTGTTGTCGTAGTTGGTGTAATTTTGATTCTAGGTTTGGCGTTCTGGGCAAGATACAAGACGGTTGGACCAGACGAAGCGATGATCGTTACGGGTTCATTCCTGGGAAATAAGAATATTTCTGAGGATGAGTCAGGTCGAAAAATTAAAATCGTTCGTGGTGGCGGTGCATTTATTCTGCCTGTGTTCCAGCAATCCGAGTTTATCTCACTGTTGTCTCATAAGCTGGATGTCTCCACACCAGAGGTTTACACCGAGCAGGGTGTACCGGTTATTGCAGACGGTGTCGCGATCATCAAGGTTGGAGGCGCTGTAGAGGACGTTGCTACCGCAGCCGAACAATTTATCGGTAAACCGGTAGAATCGCTTAGAGGCGAAGCACAGGAAGTATTAGAGGGGCATTTGCGGGCTATCCTCGGTACAATGACTGTAGAAGAAGTATATCGGAACCGTGATCGGTTTGCACAAGAGGTTCAAGGTGTAGCCGCAAGAGATTTGAAGAAAATGGGTCTACAGATTGTTTCATTTACGATCAAAGATGTCCGAGATAAACAAGGTTATTTGGATGCACTCGGTAAACCAAGAATTGCTGCCGTTAAGCGTGATGCTGAGATCGCAGAAGCCGAAGCAATGCGGGATGCTCGTATACAGAAGGCAAATGCGGAGGAACAAGGGCAAAAGGCAGAATTGCTACGTGATACCAATATCGCTGAAGCTGCGAAGGAAAAGGAACTGAAAGTTGCGGCATTTAAGCGGGATCAGGATACAGCCAAAGCGGAAGCCGATCAGGCATATCATATCCATGAAGCGCGTGCTAGACAAACGGTAGTAGAAGAGCAGATGAAGGTTGAATTGGTTCGTAAAGAACGCGAGATTGACTTGCAGGAAAAAGAGATTACCGTTCGTGAGAAGCAATATGATGCTGAAGTGAAGAAAAAAGCAGAAGCAGATCGTTACGCGGTAGAGCAGGCGGCGGAAGCAGACAAAGCGAAAAGAATGCGTGAAGCGGATGCCGTGCAATACTCGATTGAGACACAAGCGAAGGCAACTGCGGAACAGAAACGTCTCGAAGGTCAGGCTGTGGCAGATGCAGAGCGTGCTAAAGGTACAGCAGATGCTGAAGTTATCCGTCTGCGTGGACTTGCCGAAGCGGAAGCAAAAGAGAAGCTGGCCGAGGCTTTCCAAAAGTTTGGAGAAGCAGCCGTGCTCGATATCATTGTCAAAATGCTGCCTGAACTGGCTGGTAAAATTGCAGAGCCAATCTCGTCCATTGATAAATTGACGGTGGTAGATACGGGTAAAGGCGAAGGAGCAACACGTGTTAGTAACTATGTAACAGAACTGATGGCAACAGCTCCAGAGATGTTGAAAAGTGTGTCCGGAATCGATGTAGAGCAGTTGATTAAAGGCCTTACCAAAACCAAAACAGCTGCACCAGTTGCTGTGCAACAGAGCGATTCTGTAACGCCCCCGTCCATCGTTGATAAAATTGTGGAAAAAACGAGAACTGACGAGTAAGTATCACAGGTATTTTCAGAGGTGAGCTCTATTGACCTTGAGGCGAATTTTTGTTACTTTTTAAGCAAGATGTCCGGCGCGGTTTGCCCGCTCCGGATGTCTTTTCGTTTGTAACAGGGTGTGACTTCATTATGCCCAAGATGGTGTGAAAAAAAGAGGTGCAAACAATGAGCAGCCTGCATGTAGATAAAGCGCTAAACAATAATGTAATCATTGCACAGCATCCTGAACATGGGGAAGTCGTCGTCATTGGTAAAGGCATCGGCTTTAACCGCAAAACAAGTGACAACATCCCACTCATGGCTGTGGAGAAAATGTTCATTTTGAAGAATCAGCAGGAGCAAGAGCAGTACAAGCAGCTTCTTCCACAAGTGGATGAAGCGTTGATCGAGATTATTAACGAAGTCATTACGTATATTGCTGAACGCACGGATGTTCCATTAAATGAGCATATCCATATTGCATTAACTGATCATATTTCTTTTGCTTTGAAGCGTAAGGAACAGGGAATCGTCATTCAAAATCCATTTTTGTATGAAACACGCGAGATCTATCCGGAAGAATATCGTATGGGAGATTACGCTGTTCGTTTGATAAAAGAGAAGCTGGGCGTTGATTTGGGGATGGATGAGATCGGGTTTATTGCCCTTCATATCTATAGCGCTATGACGAACCAGAACATATCCCAAGTGCGAGAGCATTCTCAATTAATTACGGATCTCGTGAGCCTTGTCTCGAAGCAATTGGACTACTCATTTGAAACGGAATCGCTGGATTATTCCCGTTTATTAACGCATCTGCGGTTTGCTCTAGAGCGTATTCGTCGTGGAGACAAAGTCGAAGAGCTTCACAAATTGGATTCTCTTTTGAAGTTGGAATACCCTGAAATGTACTCGCTTGCATGGAAGCTGACGAAAGTGATGGAGAAAAGGCTGAATCTGCCTGTGTATCCAGCAGAAGTAGGTTATCTTACCATTCATCTTCAGCGGTTGTATCAGAGGAAAGAAGAAGAGAAGAAGTGATATATTCCCACATGTGGAATAGTTTTTGGGAATTTACCTGTAAAGGCTTGCACTGCAATTAAAGTGATGCTACAATAATTTCCGTAATCAAGCAATTGAATAACATAAGCGACGTGTTACTGACTCGATCAGGCATGAGTTATTAAAGTGTGATTGTTCTTACCTTAACCCGGGTATGCTATACCCGAAAAGGTTAGTTCGATTCCTTTATTAATTCATGCTTTTTTTGTGTCCCCTTGCTCGCACCAATACTGGAGTACAAAAAGTACGTAGCAGGCATATGGGGTTCGGCAACGCTGACCTCATTCTGACAGGATTCACAGAACCACTAGAATTCTCGTTCTTGTTTGGCCTCCGGTTGATCATTCGCAATTCAATCTCAAGATGCCAGGATGTGAAGAAGTAACCATGGAAACTACAGCGGGCGGAGGTGCGGGTTTGATAGACGACCTACCGCATAATATTCTTGCTGCATTTGGTGGACAACAAAACATCAAACATCTGGATGCATGTATTACTCGCTTGCGAATTGAAGTGAATGAGAAATCGAATGTAAATAAAGATCGTTTGAAGCAATTGGGTGCATTTGGCGTGCTAGAAGTGGGTAATAATGTACATGCCATCTTCGGTACACGTTCAGATACGATTAAATCTCAAATGCAAGACATTATCGCAGGACGTACACTTGTTCCAAATTCGGCTGCTGATGTGAAGCCAACGCCAGATGAAGAGAAGGCGCAAGGAGAGCAAGGTGAACGTATTGTTGCAGAAGATATCGTCATGCCAGCTAATGGGGAGCTGCTGGATATTACGAATGTACCTGATCCGGTATTTGCCGAGAAAATGACAGGTGACGGATTCGCAATTCTGCCACATGATGGAACGATAACATCGCCTGTGTATGGTAAAGTGTTTAATGTATTTCCAAGCAAACATGCCGTAGCCATTATGTCTAACGGTGGTAAGGAAGTGCTTGTTCATATAGGTGTTAACACGGTGAAGCTGAAAGGTCTTGGCCTCAACGTGCTTGTTCAGGAAGGAGACTTGGTATCGGCAGGACAGCCGATTATGGAAGTCGATCTGGAGTATGTGAAAGCGAACGCTCCATCGATTATCTCACCAGTCATTTTCACCAACCTGCCAGTAGGCTCTACAGTCACTCTCAAGAAGAGTGGCGTGCTGAAGATTGGCGATCAGCCAATCATTGAGATAAAATAAGAAGTGTTACGATGATGGCAAGCAAGTGTAAATATATGCAATGCCTAAAAAAACAAATTGCGAAAGTGAGATGATTGTAATGCAACAAACATTCAGAATTACAGACGAAGATGGTATCCACGCACGTCCGGCGACAGCCTTGGTAAATACAGCAAACAAATTCAAAGGTGCAGAATCCTTTGCAGAAGCTAACGGTAAAAAAGTAACATTGAAATCCATCCTGGGCGTTCTTTCCCTTGGTTTGGAGCAAGGTGACACAATCAGCATCATCGTTGAAGGTGAAGGCGAAGCAGAAGCGCTTCAAGCTTTGACTGACGTTATGGTTAACGAAGGGCTGGGCGAAATTAATGCTTAATGTTTCCGGGATCGCGGCTTCGGCGGGTATTGCTATCGCCAAGGCGTTTATCTTGGAGCATCCTGATTACTCTGTAGAAAAACGCCAAATTAACGACGTTGACGCAGAGATCGCGAAACTCGACTCAGCTCTGGGTAAATCCCAGGCTGAGCTTGAGGCGATCAAAGAGCGTACTTTACAAGAGCTTGGCGAGAAAAAAGCTGAGATTTTTGCTTCGCATTTGCTCATTCTGAATGACCCGGAATTGATAGATCCGGTTAAAGCTAGTATTGCCGATAACATGATTAATGCAGAATATGCATTGAATGAAACGGCATCTCAATTTATCTCCATGTTCGAGAACATGAAGAGTGCATATCTTCAAGAACGTGCAGCAGATATGCGCGACGTTACCAAACGTGTGCTAAATCACTTGCTTGGTATCGACTTCATGAGTCCGGCTGAGATCAATGAAGAAGTGATCGTGCTTGCGGAGGATCTGACTCCTTCCGACACGGCTCAACTGAATCGCCAATTCGTTAAAGGTTTTGCAACAAACATTGGTGGACGTACTTCTCACTCCGCAATCATGGCGCGCTCGCTTGAAATCCCAGCTGTCGTTGGAACAAAAGACATTCTGGCTCAAGCGAAACAAGGCGATCTGATTATTGTGGACGGGCTGGATGGTCATGTCTTGGTTAATCCTACAGACGAGGTTGTTGCTGAATACCGCGCCAAACAGGAGCAGTATGACGCACAACGTGCGGAGTGGAGAAAACTGCGTGACGAGCCAACCGTAACTGTGGATAACGTTCATGTGGAACTCGCAGCAAATATTGGTACTCCGAATGATGTTGCTGGCGTTCTAGAGAACGGTGGAGAAGCTGTAGGTCTGTATCGTACTGAGTTCTTGTACATGGGCAGAGACAAACTTCCTTCTGAGGACATCCAGTATAATGCTTACAAAGCTGTATTGGAAAAAATGGAAGGCAAACCTGTCGTTGTTCGTACACTCGATATCGGTGGAGACAAAGAGCTTCCATACCTGGATCTGCCAAAAGAAATGAACCCATTCCTCGGCTTCCGCGCAGTTCGTCTGTGTCTGGATCGCCTGGATATCTTCCGTACACAATTGCGTGCATTGTTGCGTGCAAGCGTGCATGGTAACTTGCGTGTCATGTTCCCAATGATCGCAACACTGGGTGAATTCCGTGAAGCAAAAGCTGTCCTGCTCGAAGAGAAGGAGGAGCTCGTTGCTGAAGGTATCGCAGTTTCAGACAGCATCCAACTTGGAATCATGGTCGAAATTCCTTCGACTGCAGTTCTCGCGGATCAGTTTGCTAAAGAAGTGGATTTCTTCAGTATCGGAACGAACGATCTGATTCAATACACGATGGCTGCTGACCGTATGAACGAACGTGTATCTTACCTGTATCAACCATACAACCCTGCGATCTTGCGCTTGGTTAAAATGGTCATTGATGCAGCTCACCGCGAAGGAAAATGGGTTGGCATGTGTGGAGAAATGGCGGGAGACGAAACCGCTATTCCATTGCTGCTCGGTCTTGGACTCGATGAGTTCAGCATGAGCGCAACATCCATTCTGCCAGCACGTAGCCAAATCACGAAATTGTCCCGTGCGGACATGCAGGAATTGGCTGCAAAAGCATTGGATATGCAAACGGCTGAACAAGTCGTTGAATTGGTTCAAAGCATTCAAGCGTAATTTTGCCGGGGTTTCCTCCGGAGCTTAAAGGTCTTCTTTTTCCGATTAAAGCTGCTACTAGCAGCATGTTGCCGGTATCTACTTAACCAGTGGATACCGGCTTTTTTTGATTTAAGCAGGGAATTGTTGCGTTGGAGGTTAGTCTGGATTTAAACCTCAGTCTGAAAACTGAAGGGGACTGTATTCTTGAAATTGCGAGTTGGGACTTTTTAGTGCATGAATACGGAATGCGTCCTTCATAAGCTAAACTGTGCCTTTTGTAAGGGAGAGAGCTAAGTGCGGTGTAGATGTAGATGTAGATGTAGATGTAGGTGCCAAGATAACTGGTCTAGAGTGACAGGTGCTGAAAATTAAGTGTAAATGTTGAGAGCTAATGGCAAGACCAAGTGCAAGTGCAAGGCCAAGTACAAGTACAAGTGCAAGTGCAAGTGCAAGTGCAAGTGCAAGTGCAGGAGCCGGAGTAGGTGCTAAGAGTTAAAAGTGCTGATAGCTAGGCTAAGTTCCGAGAACCGAGAACCGAGAACCAAGAACCAAGAACCAAGAACCAAGAACCAAGAACCAAGAACCAAGAACCAAGAACCAACTGCAAGTTCAAGTGCTAAGAGCAAAAGTGCGAATAGTTAAGAGTTAAAGCTAAGTGCTAAGTGCTAAGTGTTGAGTGCAAGTTCCAAGTTCTAGGTTCCAAGCATGAACTACTAGGAGGTGAGTAATAGGCTCTCAGCTCTAAAGAATCTGAGACGCCTTATTCTGGGGTTTGAAGCGCCCTCAGAAATTTAAAGAACCTGTGACACGTTATTTCGGAGAATATAAGCTGTTTTTCATTATAATGGCGGGAATTTCGGGGAATAACGTGTCTGGTGTTCCTAAGAATTGAAAAAGTAAGCCTGGAGACCAAATAAAGTGTCATGGATTCCTCAGAACATCTTCTGGGTCAGCGCTATCCGTCACAGGCATCAATCAATATGGAGTTTCGGCAACTACGACGAACGCCACCATGTGATTCGTAAGCGAATCTAGACTCCAGCACTATAGACTCCGCCAAAGGTTTGTTACAGTTTACTTGAGTTCAAGAAATGTTTTAACAGAAATGTGGCGCTAAACAATAGTAACCGTAAGAAGGGAAAAACAATTGAGCAGCACCAATAGTAACCGTAAGAAGGGGAAAGCAATAGAGCGGCTCAATAGTAACCGTAAGAAGGGGAAGAACAATTGAGCACCAACAATGGCGCACGTAAAAGAAAAGCAACACAAAAGCTCTTGCGGATGTCCAATCCCGCAAGAGCTTTTGTGAGAACAATGATTTACTCAGGGTACATTCTATAACCCGAAAGGAGCAGGTTTTGCCGAATTATCGTTCCGTAAGCAGCAGATTGTGCCACATTTTCGTTCCAAGCCAGGAAGCTTACTCACAAGCGTATCGGCTAAGTCAAGAGATCGTGACGAAGGCGCAGTATGGCGGAAAGGCAGTGAGAATTTCCTGAGAATTTTCTAAGATGCTACTGGGAAGCCACTGAAAAGCCACTGAAAAGCCACTGAAAAGCCACTGAGAAAACTCACCGAAAACTCACTGAAAGATACCCTCAAGTGTGATTACACACAAATTCAAGTAAGATTCAAGAACGTCCTAACTGCAAGCACAGTTCAATACAGGTTTACGAGCAGCGGTTGTTTCGTCCAGACGAGTTACCGGTGTGCCGTAAGGGGCGTTAAGAACTAATTCAGGTGTTTCTTCCGCTTCCTTCGCAATGCGGATCATCGTATCGATGAATCCATCAAGCGTTTCTTTGCTTTCGGTCTCGGTAGGCTCAATCATGATGCATTCCTCCACATTGAGTGGGAAATACACAGTTGGTGGATGATAGCCAAAATCAAGCAACCGTTTGGCAACGTCCAATGTCCGAACACCATATTGCTTCAACCCGCGGCCGGACATCACAAATTCATGTTTACATACACCTGGATATGGAATCTCATAATATGGTGCCAGTCGTGCCATCATGTAATTTGCATTAAGCACAGCACATTCGGATACACGTCGAAGTCCCTCAGGGCCATATGTGCGCATGTAAGCATAAGCACGTACCAAGATGCCAAAGTTGCCATAGTACGCTTTGACACGTCCAATGGATTGATCGCCTTCATAATCCAGAGCATAAAGGCCTTGATCGTTTTTGATTACCATCGGTTTAGGCAGGTACGGCACGAGACGGCTTTTCACACCGACAGGGCCAGCACCAGGGCCACCACCACCATGTGGGGTACTCATCGTTTTGTGCAAGTTCAGATGTACGACATCGAAGCCCATGTCTCCCGGACGGGTAATGCCCATAATGGCATTGGAATTAGCACCATCATAATACAACAATCCGCCTGCCTCATGCACAATGGAAGCAATCTCCTGGATATCCTTCTCGAACAGACCAAGCGTATTAGGATTGGTAAGCATTAATGCAGCCGTGTCATTACCCACTGCCCCGCGGAGTGCATCCAGGTCAACAAGACCATCAGCACGGGAAGGAATGGTTACAGTTTCGAACCCGGCAACTGTTGCACTAGCTGGATTTGTACCATGGGATGAATCAGGCACGATGACTTTGGTACGTACTTCACCACGACTTTCATGGTAGGCTCGAATCATCATGAGCCCCGTCCATTCGCCATGTGCGCCGGCAGCTGGTTGTAGAGTCACGGCATCCATGCCGGTCAGACCAGCAAGGTCATTTTGCAGCGTATACAGCAGCTCAAGAGCACCTTGAACACTAGACTCATGCTGATATGGGTGGATTTTGGCGAATCCACTGTAGCGTGCAACATCCTCATTGATTTTGGGATTGTATTTCATCGTGCAGGAGCCGAGCGGGTAAAACCCGTTATCTACGCCGAAGTTACGAAGGGAGAGAGCTGTATAGTGACGAATGACATCGACTTCAAATACTTCTGGTAACGCAGCCGCTTCTGCCCGCAGCATTTCCCGGGGAATCAAAGCTCCGGGATCTTGGCGAGGCACATCACATTCTGGTAGGGAATAAGCCACACGTCCAGGGCTGCTCAGTTCAAATATGAGTGTTTGCTCAGGAGCGGGAGATGCTGTCGATGCTGAACTCTTTGATTCTGTGTCGGTGCTTAGCGAAGATGTACTAGAATGCGTTAACTCGGTTTGTCCTGTTGCTGTCTTCGTTTCTTGAGTCACAACGATCCCTCCAATGCTCGTGCGAATTCGTCAATTTCTTCCTTGGTGCGTCGCTCCGTTACTGCGAGTAACATATGTCCAGCAAGTTCAGGATAATCCCGACCGAGTTCGTATCCACCGATAAAACCTTTATCCAGCAACTCTAGTTGCAGGGCATCGACGTTTGTTCCTTCAGGCAACTGAATGACAAACTCGTTAAACGTTGGTGCGTTGAAGGTTGCTTTTACACCAGGTATAGCTTTGAACACTTCAAGTGCATAATGACTCTTCTGCAAATTGAGATCCGCTACATCGATCATGCCCTGTCTTCCCATTGTAGACATGTATACGGATGCGCTCAGTGCAAGCAATGCTTGGTTGGAACAAATGTTAGACGTCGCCTTTTCCCGGCGGATATGCTGTTCGCGTGCCTGTAGTGTTAGTACGAAGCCACGTTTGCCGTTACGGTCAGTCGTCTGACCTACAATTCGACCAGGAATACGGCGCATATGAGCCTGTGATACAGCAAAATATCCACATGTTGGTCCGCCGAGAGATGCGGCGATCCCCAAAGGTTGAGCGTCACCGACAACAATGTCAGCGCCAAGCTTCCCAGGAGCCTCTAACAATCCTAGTGAAAGTGGATTCGCACTTACTACAAGCAGGCTTTTGTGTGCATGAGCTAGGTCAGCTGCTTGCTGGATAGGTTCAATGGCACCGAAGAAGTTTGGGCTTTGAATCATGACTGCTGCCGTGTCTTCCGAGATGGCGGCTTGTAAGGCATCCCAGTCAGTTACGCCATTTTGATACCCGATCTCGACGATCTCCAGACTTAGACCATGAGCATAGGCTTTCAGTACCTGACGTGCTTCCGGATGAACGGTACGAGATACGATCAATTGTTTACGGCGAGTAGCTGCTGCTGCCAAATTCCCTGCTTCTGCAAAAGCGGTGGCACCGTCATACATACTTGCATTGGCAACGGCCATGCCTGTCAATTCGCAGATGTATGATTGAAACTCAAATATCGCTTGAAGCTCGCCTTGACTAATTTCAGGTTGGTACGGTGTATATGCAGTATAGAATTCCGAACGGGAGATCACATGATTGATGACAGAAGGTATATGGTGGTCGTAGATGCCTGCACCCAGAAAACTTGCGTGTGTCTCGAAGTTGGCATTGGCACCAGCTTGTTTGGACATATGACGCGTAAGTGCATATTCATCTAGCCGAGAGGATACGGGTAACTCACCCTGATAACGAATCTCCTGCGGGATATCTCGGAAGAGGTCTTCGATCGTTTCCACACCAACTGTTGCCAGCATAGCGCTCTGATCCTGCTCGGTCATAGGAATGTAACGGTGCTTGGTCATGCTTGATCAGCTCCTTGAGTAGGTGTCTTAGGCGTGCGTGTCCGTTTATGAAAAGGGGTCTTTACGACCTCGGCTTTTAGCTTTTTGCCGCGAATCTCAATCTCCAGTGGCGTACCTAGTGCAGCATATTTGCTGTCAATAAGGGCTAGCCCAAGATTCCTTTTTAGCGTAGGTGATTGTGTGCCTGTCGTTACTTCACCAATCTGTACACCATCTGCGTAGAGAGGGTAATGGGGACGTGGAATCCCGCGCTCCAGCACTTCGATGCCGACTAATTTGCGAGCAGTCCCGTCATTTTTTTGCTGTGATAAAACGTCGTGTCCGATAAAAGGTCCGGAATTCAGTTTCACAAACATGCCAACACCTGCCTCCAGCGGGGAGATCGTGGGTGACAGTTCCTGCCCGTACAATGGCAATTTTGCCTCAAAGCGCAGGGTGTCCCGTGCACCAAGTCCAGCCGGAACCAATCCGTGTTCTTCCCCTGCCTGCATCAATCCATTCCACACTGTAGCTGCGTGATCTGCTGGAACATACAGCTCAAAGCCATCTTCGCCGGTATATCCAGTGCGGGATAACAGCAATTTTACACCGCATACTTCCGTATCCTGTACAAAACGAAACAGCTCAATGGTAGCTACATCAATGTCCGTAACTTTTTGGAGAATATCAACAGACAATGGACCTTGCAGTGCTAGAAGAGCAGTCTGCTTGGAGTCATTTGTCATGGTTACCCCAGGGGCGAGATGTTCCACTAGCCATGCCCAATCCTTATCGATGTTGGAGGCATTAACAACTAACATATAGTGCTGTTCCTCCAGTTTATACACCAGTAGATCATCGACCACACCGCCATCGGGATAACACATCAACGTATATTGTGCCTGACCCGGAACAAGTGCGGTTACGTCATTGGTGGTCATGTGCTGCAAAAAAGCCTCCGCTTGTTCACCTTGTACGGTGAATTCGCCCATATGGGATACATCAAACAGCCCTGCACGTTCACGAACTGCTTCGTGTTCCTTCTGAATTCCGCTAAACTGTACCGGAAGCTCCCAGCCACCAAAGTCAATGCAACGTACGCCTTCGTACTGTTGATATAAGGGAAAGAGTGGAGTTCTAAGTAAATCGGACATCAAATCACCTCTTCATTAGCCGTCAAGCGGCTGAATGTGCTGCATATGGATTAATGTTGAATAGGCATGATCGTTATTAGAGTGGTATAAGTATTTTGAGTAATGAATATAAATCGTACGTAAAATCGTACTTCTGAGATCCGGTTATGCTGCACGGTTTGGTTGCTGTGTTTATCTTTTTTGGGAAAAAGGAAAAGGACAGGCCAAAGAAACTGCATGCCAGAAGCACGCTGTATTCTTAGGCTCTGTCCTTGGTACCTGAGAGTTACCCCGCCGCCAATGCAGCAGGTTTCCCCTTGGGTGATCTTAACGCCCGTACCGGGCGGGTAGATGCTCTCCAGAGTTGCGTCCCGTAAAAGTCCTTTTGCCTGAGAGATTCACCGCCCGCTTGTCGGGTGGTTTACTCCTTCGGCGTTACCGCATGAACATCCAGATCCAGATGCTTGGGTAATCTCTCCCTTTACATTCATCCGCGATATTGCACACAACGAAAACAGTTTTACTCCTTTCATTAATACGCGAATTGCCTGCTGATGTCAAGAACAATGTCATCTGATTTCAAAGAAAGACGAATAATTTAAGCTTATATGCAATTTAATGTTCGTTTAAATAAAAAGAGTGCGCTTACTATTCCAATAATAACTAGTATATGTAAGTTCGTATTTAGATGATCTCGCTTTTGATCAGAAAATATGAACAAATTGTAAGGTATCTTGACATTTGATTCGAAAATATCATACGCTATGTTCTGGGGAAAGGGATTTGGCCAAAGAACGCATGCACTCATTAATGAAAAGCGAGGCGGATATCGATGAGCGAATTGAAAAGTGATTTCCTGTACAGTGAAGAGCACGAATGGGTGCAGACCGTAGGGGAGGATACTGTACGTATTGGTATTACCGAGTTCGCACAGCATCAGCTGGGTGACATTGTGTTTGTTGAATTGCCTGATCTTGAATCCAGTGTACAAGCGGAAGAAAGTATTGGTACGATTGAATCCGTCAAAACGGTTTCGGATTTATTTTCACCTGTGAGTGGCTCCATTATTGCGATCAATGATGCGTTGCAAGACTCACCAGAGCTTGTGAATAGCTCTCCTTATGAAGAAGGATGGATGATTGAGATCCGGGTGGATGGCGATTTGAGTGTAGCCTTATCCAAGCTGATGAACGCGGATGCTTATCGCAAACACACGGAAGAATAATATGTTCTGAAATGGACTTATTAACATATGTTTGAATCGATTTCATAATATCTTATTTGGTGCTGCAAACGCAGCCAGATATAGATCAAAAATCAACCTTTAGTGGTTATAAATGGACTCATTTAATAACATATAGAGTGTTGCTTTATATCATTTTAACCTGTGTGAGCCAGATGCTTGCACAGGTTTTTTGTGCTCTCTGAGGATTGTTGGGAATGATAACTCACACTGATTTTGGTTGTTAATTGTCTGATTGAATCCAGTTCTGGATCAGAAATTGCTTCTGAAAGTGACATAAGTCATAGGCGAAAAAATCCTTGTGTATCAACGTATCCAGCCATTATGCATAGACGAACTATGATTACATAACCTAATGTTGTCATCATTGTTCATGACGAAAGTACGCTTTCATTTTATTGAACAGGAGAGCATTCTCGCTTAGGATTGCAGCAGGGGCAAAATGATACCCCTTTCATTATCATAATGACTTGATCCAAGGAGGATATAACAATGAGTAATTTGGACCAAACGTCCAATTCTAAAGGTGGGCTACGGGTAGGTGTACAGCGTTTTGGCCGATTCCTGAGTGGTATGGTCATGCCGAATATGGGCGCCTTTATCGCCTGGGGATTAATTACGGCTCTGTTCATTCCAACAGGCTGGTATCCAAATGCGACGATAGAACAGCTTGTGGGACCGATAATAAACTACTTGCTCCCACTATTAATTGGTTACACAGGCGGAACAATGGTACATGGACAACGGGGTGGTGTCCTGGGTGCCATAATGACCATAGGAGTCATCGTGGGTAGCGATATTCCGATGTTCCTCGGAGCGATGATTGCCGGACCGCTGGCAGCATGGATCATCAAGAAGTTTGATAAATCCATCGAGGGTAAAATTAAAGCTGGATTTGAAATGCTGGTTAACAACTTCTCCGCAGGTATTATAGGTGGAATCTTGGGGATTGCTGCTCTCGTGGGCATCGGGCCTGCTATAGAAGCAGTTAGTAAAGTATTATCTGCCGGAGTACAGGGGTTAGTGAATCTGGGCTTGTTGCCACTGGTTAACCTGATCATTGAACCGGGTAAAGTATTGTTCCTGAACAATGCGATCAACCACGGAATTCTCACACCGATTGCAACAGATCAGGCAAGAGAATTAGGGCAATCTGTATTATACATGCTTGAATCCAACCCGGGTCCGGGACTGGGTATTCTGCTTGCTTACTGCTTCTTCGGACGGGGTATGGCTAAGTCTTCTGCACCAGGTGCGGTTGTTATTCATTTCTTCGGGGGAATACATGAAATTTACTTCCCTTACATTCTGATGAGACCGATTCTAATTCTTGCCGCAATTGGCGGCGGTGTTGCGGGTACATTAACATTTATGCTTACTGGAGCAGGATTGGTGTCAGCACCATCACCAGGTAGTATTCTCGCTTATTTCGCTCTAACACCAAAAGGCGGATATCTTCCTATGCTTGCAGGGGTGCTTGTAGCAGCGGTAGTATCCTTCCTGATTGCAGCAGTATTGCTGAAAACCGGTAAACAAAAGGACGAAGATCTGGAGGCTGCATCCAGCCGAATGAAGGATATGAAGAGTCAAGGAACTACGCCAAATGCTGCAATTACGGCTAATGGCGGTGAAGAAAACAAAGTTGCGGATCGTACTGCTTCTACAGTGAAGACAGATGTGAGAAAAATCGTCTTCTCTTGTGACGCAGGCATGGGATCAAGTGCAATGGGCGCTTCCATTCTGCGTAAGAAAATGAAGGCGGAAGGGATTGACGTTGCGGTGACCAATACCGCCATCAGTGAGATCCCGCAGGATGCAGATGTGGTTATCACACAGAAAACATTAACCGATCGTGCCCGTTCCGTTGCACCAAACGCAGAACATATATCCATTGACAACTTCCTAAAAAGCCCGGAATACGATGCGCTCGTTGAACGACTGAAATAAATCGGACGCATTCGTCTTCTCTGAGCCGGAGGCTAGAGATATGAGTATTACCAAAAGACAACGTGAAATCGTGGAGTTTCTGCTGGAGCATCCACAAGAAGTCACTGCTGGTGAGATCGCCGTTGAAGTCAAAGTTAGTACGCGAACAGTTCACCGAGAGCTTCAGATGATTGAACAGTGGCTGGAACCTTTGGGCATGAGGCTTGAAAAAAAATCAGGAACCGGTATTCGAATTGATGCCGGTTCCGGTAATCTGGCCGTATTGCGCCAGCAATTAGAGGGTAAGGAATCTATTGAGTTTACGCCGGAAGAGCGTAAGCTCTTCATGCTTTGTATTTTGCTGGATGAGTCGGAACCTGTAAAGCTGCTTGCACTAGCTTCAGATCTGAAAGTGACAGTATCAACGGTGACCAATGATCTCGATGATCTGGAGTCACGGATTCGTCAGGCTGGACTAAAGCTGGTTCGCAGACGTGGATATGGAGTCAAGATTAACGGAAATGAGACGATTCATCGTACTGCCATAGCTGCGCTTGCTCTGGAA
The DNA here is from genome assembly GCF_023714095.1 of Paenibacillus sp. MER 99-2. NCBI lineage: Bacteria > Bacillati > Bacillota > Bacilli > Caryophanales > Paenibacillaceae > Paenibacillus > Paenibacillus sp. MER 99-2. Next base: position 95,043 of record NZ_JAMAUZ010000001.1, read on the forward strand.
TTTCTGGATGAGTCCGATCTGTTCGGAAGACAGCCTGAACAAGGGGGCTCCATCGTAAACCAGAAGTTGCTGAATATGATTGGGCATGGTGATGTGCTTACAGTCGAAAATGCATTATGGCAACCAGATATCGAATGGCTGGAGAACATCCCGGAACGGCAATATATGAAACTGCTGATTCAATTATCCGTTGCGGTTGTACGTATTCGTAAAGGCTTTGGCATTGGTCGTCTTTCTCCACGTGAGAAAGCGAGAGATGACGTTGCGGAGCAGGATGAGATGAAGGTTCCGCCTTATATGGCATCCCGATTGTGCGGCGTACTATCTACCCAGCTAGGGCTGACGTTTTCCCAAGATGAGCAGGCTTATTTTCACAGATTATTAATTGAGACAGAGCAGAGGATACACTCTTCAAGGCTGTTGCCAATAGACGACTTGATTCTACTCGATAGGGTACATTCATTGATTGATCAGATGCAGGCGAGAACCCATTATGCCTTTCATGAGGATCGTATGCTTCGTGAAGGTCTGATTGGGCATATGGCACCTGTAATGGAACGTATTGAAGGACAACAGATGATCCGTAATCCACTACTGCAGCAGATTCGCAAGGATTATGATTCACTGTTCGAAGATGTCAAAAAATCCGTGTACCAGGCTTGGCCAGGTATAGATGTTCCCGATGAGGAAATTGGTTTTCTAGTCATGCACTTTGGAGCATCCATCGAGAGATTACGCACATTAAAACGGGAAATCAGGGCGATCATTGTCTGTACAAGCGGAATTGGTTCATCACGCATGCTGTCCAGCCGACTGACGAAGGAGTTTCCCGAGATTCGAATTATAGACAGCGTCTCCTGGTATGAAGCTACCCGGATTCCAACGGATCAATACGATCTGGTGTTATCCACTGTTGATCTGCCGATGGATGAGCATCAGTACTACAAAGTGAGTCCACTGCTTACAGCAGAAGAGAGTGAACATCTGCGTCATTTTATTAGAACAACAACGTTACAACGACAGCATAACAAGTCAAGGGAAACAGAAACCCAGACGCCAAGTCATTACTCGGATCCAGACGGAATGGAAGCCACTCTGATTGAAATCGTCCGAATCATTGGCAAGTTTCAGGTCTACCCGCTGGACAATCAAGGTGCCGGTTTCTATAAAACGGTGTATGCGATGTGCAACGTACTTCATGGATCCGGGGTGCTGAAGGAACCAGAGGAAATCGCGAAACGGTTGGAGGAACGTGAAGCAGTAGGGAGTCAGAAGATTCCGGGTACAACACTTGCGCTGTTTCATACACGCAGTGAGGGAATCTATCGTCCGTCGATCAGTCTCTTCCAGCTCACGGAGCCGCTCCTTCGTACGTCAGCTGATCCGGCAGGAGTTACCCATGTTCTCTTGATGCTGGGCCCGAGAGAATTATCCAAGGAAAGCTTGGAGGTTCTTAGTGAGATCAGCGCACTGTTATTGCAGGAAGAAATGATTACATTGCTGGAAAAGGGAGTCAGGGATGAACTCATTCATTACCTGTCCAAGGAACTCGTTGGATTCTATCGCAGTAAAACCGAAATTGGAGGTTAACCATTATGAGTATTTTAACAACAGATAAAGTCATTATGAATGCGAAGGCTCAGGATAAATACGAAGCGATTCGTATGGCAGGACAGATTTTGAAGGATGCGGGTCATATTACCGCTGATTACATCGAGAAAATGATTGAGCGTGAAGAGATTGTTTCAACTTATGTAGGAAATGGCCTTGCGATCCCGCACGGTACGAAGGAATCTAAATCATTCATTTTATCCACAGGTATCTCAGTCATTCAATATCCAGAAGGTGTGGATTTTGGCGAGGAAAAAGCTTATATGGTGATTGGTATTGCGGCTCAAGGTGGGGAACATATGGAGATCCTGACTAGCATTGCAGTAATCTGTGCTGAGGATGAAAATATGGAGGCTCTGCGTCTAGCCAAAACAGCGGAAGAAGTTATTGCTATTCTGGAAAGTGAAATGGAACTATGAAGGCCTTACACTTTGGCGCAGGTAACATAGGACGCGGATTTATCGGGTTAATACTGTCTCGTGCAGGATACGAGGTTATTTTCTCAGATGTGAATCAGGAATTGGTATCGGCTCTACAGCAACGAGGACAGTATACGGTGGAACTGGCTAACGAGAGTAAGGATCAGGAGACCGTTACGGGTGTAAACGCAATCGATGGAACCCAGTTGGAGACGGTTGCCCAAACGGTTGTGGAAGCAGATCTGATTACAACTGCAGTTGGTGTGGGTGTGCTGAAATATATTGCACCAGGCATTGCCAAGGGGCTTAAGGCGAGACTTCACTCGGATCTTGTTCAGAAACCTCTTCATATTATTGCATGTGAAAATGCAATTGGAGCCAGTACGCAACTGAAAGAGCATGTATATGCTCTGCTTGATGAGCAAGTACGCTCACTTGCGGATCAGTACATTTATTTTCCCGATTCGGCTGTAGACCGGATTGTACCTATTCAGCACCATGAAGATCCATTGCATGTACAGGTGGAGCCTTTTTATGAATGGGTGGTGGATCGTTCTCAGATGGCTCCTGCATTCAAACCGGTTGAGGGCATTGTATATGTTGATGAGCTGGAGCCGTATATCGAACGCAAGCTGTTCACTGTAAATACAGGACACTGCGTTGCTGCGTATATTGGTAACGTGCACGGGTATGACACCATTCAGAAGGCTATCGCCGATGAAAAAGTAAAATCCATTGTATATGGTGCTTTGCAGGAAACCGGAGAAGTGCTGGTGAAGCGATTTGGATTCAATCCGGAAGAGCATGAGCAGTATATTTTGAAAATATTGGGACGGTTCGTCAACCCGTATATCACGGATGAGGTTACTCGTGTTGGTCGTTCCCCGCTGCGCAAGCTGTCCCCGAATGATCGTCTGGTTCGCCCGGCTCTTCTTGCATATGCGGATGGAACGGAAACAACTTATCTGGCTATGGGCATGGCCGCAGCTTGCAAATTCGATGTTTCCGATGATCCGGAAGCTGTTGAACTGCAGGACATGATTCGTCAGAAGGGGATTGCTGCTGCACTGCAGCATTATACGTCCATGGATGAGCATCATCCGGTACTTAAACAAGCTGTTGCTCAATACCACGAAATGTAAAGTAGTGGGTCAAAGTAGCCATGATCTAACATGGTAGCATGCATCATAAAACAAGAGCCGTACAGTTAACGACTGTATGGCTCTTGTTTTAATGTAAGCTTGTTGGTATAGGCATCCAAACAGCGCTGGCATATGCATGATTTGCGGCGCTGTTCTGCTGGAATACGGTCAAATATACCTTCGGGGAAAGTAGCCCGGTTACACCAGCATTCCGAATGAGGGTGTCCAGCCGCATAGGAACAGCGATTAGCTTCTCCGCATAACGGGCAGACAAGAACATCGGTATTCTGATGATGAGTAGCATCCTGTTCTGAAGACATTTGGTTCTTTCCCTCCCTGTTAATAAACACGATCTGAAGTGAATACATACAAATTCCAGTATAACAGATATGTGTTTTACAAGCAGGGAGTGAACTTTGCACCACGGTATCTATTTTAGTATCCTATTTCACTGTTTACTCATCAGGGGGCAGTTCAATCTGCAGTCCTTCCACATGTTTACGTCCCATCAACTTACGCTTCTTCCGGTTTTCTTTGCTCTCGAATACGATGTCGAGGTCATAGTTATCTGGGTAGAGTTGGTCTGCAGCAATATGCAGTTTCAATCTCTTCTTGTGAATTTTAACCTTGCGACCACGCAGCATAATCCCGATATTGCCACGAGCATCCTCGACTTCACACACGGTTCCCGTCTGATCAAGATAACCAATATAGACTCGATCCCCTTTTTGGAATACAGTCGCTGGTACAGATGTCTCTGTTTCTTCGGCCTTCATAGACTTCATTGCCGATGTAGTCTGAGAGGCAGCATTAGTAGGCACGATCGGTTTGGCTATGTCAGCCACTGGCGGTGCATCTGTTGCTTCCGATTGAACGAATACATTTGCTTCTGTTTCACCTGATAGGGTTGGTAAATGCTCTGTTATGCATTTCTCTGTTGATGAATGGTTCTGTTGAACGCCCTGATCGGAGATAGACTTGGAACGATCAATAATGTGTTGTGCCATTCCTAGTTTGAGTGCGATGGCATAAGCATAACTCTGTCCAGCTTCTCCAATTCGCAACCGATATAAAGGCTGGAGCGTTGCCGTGTCGAATTCCATCCGAGCATTTTCAAAACCTGGTGTAGCAGCGGCAAAATGCTTGATTTCTCCAAAATGAGTGGTGGCTACAACCGTTGCTCCGCGTCGATGTAACTCTTCAAGCATCGCGATGGATAATCCGACTCCTTCCCCTGGATCTGTACCAGAAGCCATCTCGTCAATGAGTACGAGTGTTGAGGAATTAGCCTGTTCCAGAATACCGATCATGTTGCGAATATGAGCAGAGAACGTGCTAAGTGCTTGCTCCATGCTCTGACCATCTCCGATATCCACCGCAATTTCACTGTATACAGACATCGTGCCACCTTCTCCAGCAGGGACAAGCAACCCGGATTGCATCATAAGGGTAAGTAGCCCAAGTGTCTTGAGTGCAATCGTCTTCCCCCCGGTATTTGGCCCTGTAATAATGAGTGAACGATAGTTCGTGCCGATTGTAAAATCCAGTGGAACCATAGATTCGCCCATTAATGGGTGATGTGCACGTTGGATCTGAACTCTTCCTTCTGCATTAACTTGAACAACGCGTCCGTCCATCGTGACCGCATATTTTGCTTTTGCCAGTAGAAAATCTAGTATGCCCACCGTCTCGGTATTCAGAGCAATTTCACGACTGTATGACTCTGTGAGTGTGGTCAACTCGCCAAGAATCTTCATCTCTTCTCGAGATTCATCCCCCTGCAATGTAGCGAGTTCACTGTGAAGACTCATGAGTTCTACCGGCTCAATGTACACCGTTTGCCCACTCCCTGATTCGTCTAACACACTGCCTTTGACCAGCTTGCGGAATTCCTTCTTGATCGGTAGTACGGTTCTTCCATTACGTTGACTAATGACATTTTCCTGCATGATGGAGCGATGTTTGCTGAGCAGTGAATCGAGCTTACGCTTCATACGCTCTTCATTTACCATTATTTTTTTGCGGATTCTTGTAAGCTCTTTGCTCGCCAGATCTTGAATACGTCCGTTGTGGATACTACGTTCAATCTCGCTTAGCAACGATTCCATCAGCATCATAGATGCAGCATAACGGCTGACCGTTGGAGCGATCTCGGATTTACCCTCCATATACTTCAACAGCTGCGCACAGCTTCGCAGAAATTGTGCAAGATGACTGAAATCACGTTCACTGAACAAATATCCTGTGCCTAGCAGATCCATGATGGTTTCCATGCCATCCAGGGATGGAATGGGAATGCTTGCGCCGTAACGGAGCATGAGAGCGGCTTCTGCTGTTTCTTCTAGACGTGTCTGAATCCAATGGACATCATTCATCGGTTTCATATTATGCGCATGACGCTTGCCCAAATAAGATCGGGCGCAGGAGGCTACGTTTTTTTGAATTTCGAAGTAATGAAGTGTGCGTAAAGTGTTTTCGTTCATGGGGGATCTCTCCTTAATATTAAAATATGGTGTTTGGTTTATTGCAGCTGACTTATTCCTGGAAAACGCAAAAAGGGCGGAGAATGAACAAACGTCATTCTCCGCCCTAAGCTGTATGGAAAAGCAAAGTCCAATAAGGTCTATAACAAAAAAATCCACGCTGAACACAGCGCGGAAATAGACCCGGACAAGTACAATCCCGGAGGCGATTTATGATATCCGCTGTTCTTAACTAAGTACAGGGTTCTGGCACATCAGAAAATACACGTACGCCATAAGGCATAAGCGACATGAAAGGCCAAACTCCTGAATATGAAACTTGGTTAGTTAAGAACGCTCACCGACATCAAAATCTCTCCTTTGATTGAGGAATATGCAACTAATATAAACTGGAAATTACCTCAAAGTCAACCCGGAAGTTCATCGTTCAGAATAAATAAGTGGACTTGAATAAGAATGGGTTTTAAAATAACAATAGTAAATTAACCCAATGTAAGCGATATTATGGAATAGAACGTTTTTTGAAAGAAGGTGCTCTTTTTTGCCAAAATACTTGCTGCGTCTGCTATGCTTCACCATGATCCTTGGAGCGCTTCCAGTCATCGTTATTGGTTCCGTCTCGTATACGATAGCTTCACAGGATATTGAACAAAAGGTGCGCGAGAGCAATCTGCAGATTTTACATCAGACTCAGATGAGGGTGGAGCAGGTGCTGCGCAGTTTGCAATTATCATCTATTCAATACGTAAATTCGCCTTTGGTTTTACAAGCGATGAAACAACCACTCGATAGCAGCGAATTTCAGCAAATCCGTGATCTGACGTCTGGGTTTAATAATTTGCAGGCGGTGACTAATATTGATCAGGCTTATTTAGTCAATCTAGATGAGGACTGGGTTGTTTCGATGCGTTCATTTGGCAAACTAGATGATTTTAGTATCCGGGATCGAATCGGCTCGTATCTGAAGTATACCAACAGTTTATTCTGGGTAACGCAGAATGTAAACTCAGCAAAAGAGAGCGTACCTGTATCGGCAGGCGTGGGCGATTCCACACAGGAGATCGTTCCCACACTCATTTCTTCAGACAATGTGGTGAGTATGGTATTCAAGATTCCCATGATGCCGACGAATGTCAAACCGAAAGGATTTCTAGTGATTGATATTTCTGATACAGAGCTTAGCTCTTATTTGAGTCGTAATACCAATTCCGGAGATATGTATGTCCTTGATCGGGATCAGAAGTTTTTCCTGAACGATATGGAACAGAATGGGAAGTACACTGCACTGAACGAGGAAATTCAAGAGAAAGTGCAAGTAACAGGGGAATCGGAAGGTTTCTTTAATGCGGAGGTAGAGGGGAATCAGGTGGCTGTTAGTTATCGGCAGTCACAGCTTAACGGATGGTTGTATGTGTCTGTTGTATCGCTTGGGCAGATTACTGCTCAATCTCAGAAAATTGCTCTGGTAACGGGAGTAGCCACACTTGTGATGTTAGGATTAACCGGATTAGTTGCATTCTACGGTAGCCGCCGGATGTATTCACCTATTTCAAGGCTGCTTCAATTCACGAAAGGTCTGGACTCACCTGTGGATTCGAAAGGTCGAAGACAGGATGAATTCAGTTATATCGAAGAGCGATTGTCAACCTTGTTCAGTTCTGAGCAGACCATGCGAGAGCAAATGAAAGGACAACACGTTCATTTACAAGAGTTTTTTATGACTAAACTATTAACAGGGAAAATATCGGAGGAGGACTTTAGATATCAGGGGGATCTGTATGATTTTCCAACTAATTGGTCTAGCCTTGGTGTACTTACACTTCAGATGGATACCATTGAGGGGACGCGGTATGAAGAGCAGGATCGGGATCTGTTGCTTTTCGCGGTAAATAACATTGTTGGAGAATGGCTTCCTCCGGAAATTCGGTTCACACCTGTCATGATTGATGATGCTCAGGTTACCGTTCTGGCTTCTGAATTGCATGATGAACTGCAACTGAAAGAATGGATGCACACGCAAGCCGAAGGCATACGGGAGCGTGTGGTGACTTATCTGAATCTGCCCGTAAGTATTGGGATCAGCCGATCTTATCGTGCCATAGGTGATACGCCGCAGGCTTATCAGGAGAGCCGGGAAGCACTACAAGGGCGAGTGAGCCTGGGTAGTCGTATTATTTTGCATTATGAGGATATCCAGCCACGAGGTCAGACGGAAGCCGCTTTATACACACAGTTAAGGATGATCGAGGATCAATTGGCTTCTGCGCTGAAGCAGGGGGATGAGGAAAAAGTGGATGCCTACTTCACACAGTACCTGGGATTGCTCGCAGATAAGAAACTGCATTTCAGTGAGTATCCAGCCATTATGGTGCAATTGTTGTCCCGTGTATATCAATTAGTACAGGAACAGGGTGGAGATGTAGCGGAAGTGTTGGGGGAGAAAGCCTCGATGGCTCGGTTGTTGAAGCTGTCCACACTGGATGAGATGACGAATTGGTTCCGCAAACGTTTATTCCAACCAGTCATCCATTTCTGGCGGGAGCAGGAAGAATCCCAATACATGAACATCGCTCGTCGAATGATTCGATTAATCGAAGAACGTTATGATCGTGAGCTGTCACTAGAGGCCTGTGCGGAGGAGTTGAATTTTCATCCTGTTTATTTGAGTCGTGTGTTCAAGAAAGAAGCAGGGGTGAATTTCACAGAATATTTAGCTGAATATCGTATGGAAAAAGCCAAGACCTGGCTGCAGACGACGGATCTGAAAATATCAGAGATCGCAGAGAAATTAAACTACACGAATCCAACAGCTTTTATACGCACATTTCGTAAAATTACCGGCACAACCCCGGGGAAATATCGGGAGCAACAACGATAGAAATAGACCTGCTTCGCCTGCTATGGCGGGCAGGTTTTTTTGAGGTAATGTGATGCGAATGATCTCAACGCTAACTTTTCCTATGGACAAGATGAATCAGAGGATCGCAGGCTTTTGTAGAGGATTGTCCTCGTCTATTCGCAGGAGTTAAGACAGAGATATTGAGGTTAAAAGCGGTTCATTGATAGTTGAAATCCAATTACACAAAAGCTGAAAACCCTTGCTGCATAAGGAAAAACAAGAAGCTAAAATGAGACGATAGCCAGTGATGTGTTTATCCTCCACAATGAAGACATGAATTCAGGAAGTGATATTTTGTAATCGTTTCCAATGTGGGGAGGAAGACACTATGAAAGCCGAAACGGCGGCTCAGACACGGCCCGCTACCCGCAGTGACAAAAACCTGCTGTGGAGGGACATCATCAAAAACCGGTGGCTCTATATTATGTTAATACCCGGTGTGCTTTACTTTATTATCTTCAAATACATACCTATGTATGGCATTACGATGGCTTTTCAGGATTACACGCCTTACAAAGGTATCCTCGGCAGTGAGTGGGTTGGATTTAAGCATTTTTCACGTTTCTTCGGGGAACCGCAGTTCTGGACTTTATTCCGAAATACGTTCTTGCTTGCCATCTATAACATGGTGTTTTTCTTCCCACTGCCAATTGTACTGGCACTGATGTTGAATGAAGTTCGACGTGAACGTTTCAAGCGATTCGTACAAACACTTGTCTATGTACCACACTTTGTATCATGGGTTGTTGTTGTTGGTGTATTCTACATGCTGTTCACCACCGAAGGCGGTGCCATTAATGAATTGCTCTACAACCTGACGGGACAAAAAGTTGCCTTCTTACTTGAGCCAGGCTGGTTCCGTACGATGATTGTTGGACAATCCATTTGGAAAGAAGTCGGTTGGGGTACAATCATTTTCCTTGCTGCCCTCTCTGGTGTAGATACACAGCTCTATGAAGCGGCAAGAATCGATGGCGCCAACCGCTGGCGTCAGACGTGGCACATTACGCTGCCTGCTATTCGTAGTACCATTGTCATTCTGCTCATTCTGCGTCTGGGCAACTTCCTGGATACAGGCTTTGAACAAATCTTCCTGATGCTGACTCCGACAAACCGCGATGTGGGCGAGGTGTTTGACACCTACGTATACACCAAAGGTCTGACACAAGCACAGTACAGCTACAGTGCTGCCGTAGGATTGTTCAAGTCGGTCGTCGGTCTGGCGCTTGTATTAGGTGCCAATAAGTTGGCCAAAAAATTCGGGGAGGAAGGCGTCTACTGACATAATGAGCAGGCGCTCTTCACCAGACAGGAGTGAACATTAAGATGCAACAGGATAAAACGTGGGGCAACCGGATTTTTGACTTTCTCAATCATGGCTTGCTGTTGTTAATCGGAATTGTGACCGTCATCCCATTTATTTATATTTTGGCGGTCTCCTTTACTAGCCCGAGTGAAGTAGCTAAGGGAGGATTCATCCTTTTTCCTAAAGAATTCTCACTTGCTGCATATCGCTATATTTTCTCCACAGATACCTTAATTCGCAGTTTGGGTGTATCCATCTACATTACCGTTGTTGGAACACTGATTAACTTGTTATTTACATCACTTATGGCATATCCGCTCTCAAGAAGATACTTGCGTGGACGTCAACCGATTTTGCTAGGTGTACTGTTCACCATGTTATTTAGCGGAGGCATGATTCCGACCTACTTCGTCGTGAAATCACTGCATCTTACAGACACGTTATGGTCGCTCATGCTGCCTACGGCTATTAGTGCGTTTAACCTGATCGTGCTTAAAAACTTCTTCCAGGCCATCCCAGATGAACTGGAGGATGCGGCCAAAATCGATGGATGTAACGACGTCGGCGTATTATTCCGAATCGTATTGCCTTTATCCATGCCGGCGATGGCAACGTTCTCCTTGTTTTATGCCGTAGCTCATTGGAACAGTTTCTTCAGCGCAGTTATTTATATTAACGATAGTCAGAAATGGCCAGTACAGGTTTGGCTACGTGAGATTGTCATTCTGGCACAGAGCCGGATTGGGGATACAAGCATCGAGGAAACGGAGATTCAACCACTCACCATTCGTATGGCGGTTATCGTGTTCTCGACCATTCCAATTATGCTCGTCTATCCGTTCCTGCAAAAACACTTTGCTAAAGGGGTGATGCTAGGTTCGGTGAAAGGTTGAGTTGGCACATGTTAAGAAATCGGAACTTTAAAACAGTTAAAGCTGCATAAAAAGGGGAGGTTTCATTCAATGAAAGCAACAAAAAAGAAAGCCGTAGCCGTTCTGAGCACACTTGCACTGGTTACAGGATTGCTGGCGGGATGCGGATCAGATGAGGGGCAGGCTGCCGAAGGCGGCGTGCAAAATGTATCCATTGCGATCGCACAAGTAGGGGATGTTCCTAGCAAGGACAATGAGGTTCAGAAAAAGATCGAAGCGTACACCAATACGAAACTGGACGTCCAGTGGATTCCGGCTTCAGCATATAACGACAAAATTAATGTCATGATCGCTTCCAGCGATATGCCCAAAATTGTGAAAGTCCAATATAACCCAACGGTAACGAGTGCGATGCGTAATGATGTGTTCTGGGAAATTGGGCCGTTACTGAAAGATTATAAAAATCTGTCTGCACAGAATGAGCGCTTTTTTGACAACATCAAGGTTGAAGGGAAAATATACGGCGTACCTGTATTCTCCGATATTGCCCGGGCAACCGTCATTTACCGTAAAGATTGGTTTGAGAAGCTGAATCTCACAGTACCAACAACACCAGATGAATGGTACGAGACAATCAAAACGTTGTCCACTTCTGATCCAGATGGAGATGGTCAGGATAATACATTTGGTCTGATGTTGTTCAAGCGTTACAACGAGGATCAATATTCCTTCACAACTCGTCTTGGTGTAAGCTTTGGCGCGCCAAATAAGTGGAAAGTGGAGGACGATGGAAGCTTTACTCCGGAATTTATGACGCCTGAATATAAACAAGTTATGGATCTTCTGAAGCGTTTGTATGATGAGAAGTTGCTTAACCAAGATTTCGCAGTATTCGATTCCACAGAAGCTGAGAAGAAATACGATTCAGGTTTAGTAGGTATGCGTGTAGGTGTTGCACAGAATGGTAAAAGTCAGCAGGAGCGTTTATCCAAAAACGACCCTGACGGTGTAGTAGATATCGCTGGATTGTTAGGAGCGAATGGAGATCGTGTCGCAGGACAGACGGGTAACTCGGGTATTCTGGCATTCCCTAAATCCACGGTAAAATCGGAAGAAGAGCTGAAGAATTTGTTAGCATTCATCGATAAGCTGATGGATCCTGAAATGGCTACACTCTTGATGCGTGGTATCGAAGATAAACATTACACCAAGCTTGGCGAAGATCAGGTTGAGATGAGCGACTTCGACGCTTTCCAACGTGAAGTGAAGCCGTATCGTGATAATTTCCCTTATGTTGAGGGCTACAATGTACCGAAACTGAAAGATACCGAGCTGGGTGAAAAAGGAACTGAACTTGCGAAAGAGCTTGCGGAGCACGCTGTTCCTAACCCTGCACTTACGTTGTATTCCCCTACGTATGGTGACCGTGGCGCGGATCTCGACCAGATGATCGCAGATGCGCAGACCAAATACATTATGGGCAAAATCGATGAAGCAGGCTGGCAGAAGGAAATTGAGAATTGGGCGAATGCAGGCGGAAACAAAATCCGTGAAGAATACGCGGAGGATTACAAAAAGCAAGCTCAATAATGAGCTGGAAACGGAGGAACACCATGAAGGAAACGTTACAATTTACGCCAGTACGTATGGCTGAACAGTTCATGGAAAGTTATCGTAGCCATGACTTGTACTCCACCTGGCACTATGAGAATGGTTGTATATTGAAAGCCTTAGAAGAGCTGCATACCCATACGGGAGAACAAAAGTATTTCGACTATATCCAGGAACTGATGGATCATTTTGTGCAGGAAGATGGTACGATTCGAAACTACAATGTTGAGGAATATAATCTGGATCAGATTAATCAAGGAAAATCGTTATTTCTACTCTTGGACAAAACGGGAAAGGAGAAGTATCGTCAAGCGGCAGATCTGCTCATGGTACAGCTGAAAGGCCAGCCGCGTACAAGCGAAGGTGGGTTCTGGCACAAAAAGATATACCCTTTTCAAATGTGGCTAGACGGGTTGTACATGGCGACCCCTTACCTGACGCAATATGGTGCCGTCACAGGTCAAGACAAGTGGTTCGACAAGGCAGCACTACAGCTGCTGTTGGTAGAACAGCGCACGCGTGATCCGCGGAGTGGTCTGTTATACCATGCTTGGGATGAGAGTAAGGAGCAACGCTGGAGCTCGGGGGAGACAGGTTGTTCTCCCCATGTCTGGAGCAGAGCTGTCGGCTGGTATGTCATGGCTGTGGCAGACACATTGGATTACCTGCCAGTTGATCATGAACAGCGTGGACAGATTGTAGGTATCTTTGAACGACTGGCTAATGCGCTTGTACATGTTCAGGATCAACAGACTGGATTATGGCCGCATCTTCTGGATCAACCAGGCCGTGAGCGTAATTACTTGGAAGCATCGGGGAGTTCAATGTTTGTGTATGCCTTAGCTAAAGGTGTACGCAAAGGTTATCTGAGTGGTAAATTCAAGGCGATTGCGGAAAAGGGATATCAGGGTCTGTTACAGCATTTGCTGCAGACAGATCGAGAAGGCGTGCTCTCCTTAACGCAATGTAATGGTGGAGCTGGTCTTGGCGGAAGTCCTTATCGTGACGGTTCATATGAGTACTATGTAACAGAATCCATTCGCATTAATGATCCGAAATCGGTCGCTCCGTTTATTCTTGCAGGAGTGGAGATGGAACTAGCTACGCGCTAGGTCGTTTCTGAAAACTCGCTGAAGTGCATCTTTTACCGCCTTTTCGCCCCCTGCTGCGTTACTTTCCCTTGACGTGCCCCGGCACGCCTGCGGAAAACTTCCTGGCCTGGAACGAAAATTCGGCAAAATCTGCGTCCTTCGGAGTTTTCAGACACTCCCGTTCTTTTCTTCAGAACATTTATGATAGCGCATTCATTTTATTGGTTTTGCTTCAATCCATCATATGGCTCCTATCACCCGTGAGCATCTTCTAGTTAATGGAGGCATGTCATAATTAGGTTATCCAAAAGGAGAGATGGTTCATGAGCCCAAAAGTACGGATGTCTCGTTTAAGCGGATTGGTTGTCATCGGTGCAATGTCCGCAGGACTGCTCGCAGGATGTGGGGGAGAGAAATCACCTGCTGCGACAGGGGATGGCAAGTTTCCCATTTCCATCTCTTTGATGCAGGTAGGCGATGTACCTGCGAAGGAGAACGGGATTGAGCAAAAGATTGAGGAATATACGGGTACCGATGTGAATGTGCAATGGATTCCGCAGTCTGCTTTTGATGATAAAGTGAATGTCATGGTTGCTTCAGGCGAGATGCCCACCATTATGCGGGTGAACTATGTACCGACAACGTTTAATGCAGCCAAAACAGGGTTGTTCTGGGAACTTGGCCCTTACCTGAAGGATTACAAAAACCTGTCTGCCCAATCCGAGGCGTATTTTGAGAATATCAAAATAGAAGGCAAAATCTACGGTATCCCCAATTTCCGCGACATCGGCCGTACCGCGATTGTGTATCGTAAGGACTGGTTCGACAAGTTGAACTTGGAAATACCCAAAACATTGGATGACTGGTACAACGTGATGCATTCCATGCGCAAGGATGATCCTGATGGAAATGGCAAAGAGGACACCTATGGTGCGTTACTGTTCAAACGGTACAATGAAGGCGTATCTTCCCCACTTACACGTATTGCAGTGAGCATTGGGGGCGTAAATAAATGGGGCGTGGATGACTCGGGCAAATTGACACCAGAATTCCTGACTCCGGAATATGTGGACACGATGAAGCTGTTCAAGAAGCTGTTTAGCGAGGGACTCATTAACAGTGATTTCCCAGCGCTTGATCCATCCGATGCGGACAAAAAGATGGATTCTGGGCTCATCGGTATGAAGCTGAACGGGGTAGCCCAGAACGGCAAGTCATCCCAGCAACGTCTTACACCTAATGCACCGGATGGAGAGATCGATGTAGCTCCATTCCAAGGATTAGATGGTATTCGCATCGCTGGGGAGCCAGGAAACTATGGTATGCTCGTTATTCCGAAAGCAGCCGTACCTGATGAAGAGCAATTGAAGAAGGTGCTCACTTTCCTTGATCAGCTCATGGATGAAGAGCTTAGTACGTTACAATTGCGCGGTTTGAAGGATGTACACTATACCGAGACTGCTGATGGTAAAACGGAGCTGAAGGATTTTGATGCATATCAACGGGAAGTGAAGCCTTACCGTGATAATCTGCTAAGTGTTGAAGGCTACAATGTAGCAGAACTGGTAGACGTACCAATTGGTATGAAAGGTACGAAGATGGCACGTGAGAATGAGCAATATGCGATTCCGAACCCTGCACTGACTCTCTCATCAGCGATCTATACGGAGAGAGGTCAAGAGTTAGATCAGATGATCTGGGATGCTCAGACCAAGTACATCATGGGCAAACTAGATGATGCGGGTTGGGAGCAGGAAGTGGCAAACTGGAAAAAGTCCGGTGGTGACCAACTGATCTCCGAGTTTGAGGCATCGTATAAAGAATTGAACGGTAAGTGAATTAATTTCATAATACCTTTAGCTGCTTCAGTCAAGGCTAGATATAGATCAAAACGATTCATTTTATCTATATCTAGTATCATAAATTCATGTTTAGTGAGTTATGAAATTGATTCAAGTAGTTTATGAAATGGTGGCGTATCACTCTTACGCTTATCATCTACATTTTAAAGTAAGGGTTGCGAATCTTCGGGTTCGTAACCTTTTTTATGTTTTCTATTATGAATGGACTGTGGAAGGGGTATAAGAGTAGAGGAGCACTTATAGCCTAATCAACTTGATGTCCACAGAGAGGAGTACACAGTCATGATTGAGCAACAAGAACACGAGGATCAACGGTTTGATGAGAATGTAAATGATACATATGAGGGAGACGATCTAGGCGTTACGGTGCAACCAGGGTCATGTTGCTTCAAAGTATGGACACCGAAGGCTGCTGAGGTTCATCTGCTGTTATATCCCCCATCTACAGATGGGAGTCCTGAAGAATATTCCGAGCGCTCGGGACAATCCAAACCAAATGAAATTCCCATGCATAAACAAGCTCAAGGCATCTGGCACGCCGAGATCAGTGGAGATTGGTATGGTTACCGTTATATGATTCAGGTTACCTTTGGTGACGGACGACGCGAGATTGCCGTAGATCCTTATGCCAGGGCTGTCACCATGAATGGAGAAATGGGGGTGATCGTCAGAATGAAGCATACAGACCCCAAGGGATGGAAAGATGATGTTCGGCCAGAACTTGCGAGCCCGGTGGATGCGGTGCTGTATGAGCTACATGTACGAGATTTCTCAATCCACCCTTCATCTGGAATGAAATATAGAGGTAAATATCTAGCTTTTACCGAGACGGGTTTACTTGATCAGGAAGGTAATTCCATCGGTATTGATCACTTGGCTGAGCTTGGCATTACGCATGTGCATCTGCTCCCCGTATTTGATTTTGCTACAGTAGATGAAGCTCAGGTGGATACGTGCAATTCGGATCGATCTAATTATAATTGGGGATATGATCCTCTCCACTACAATGTGCCAGAAGGCTCTTATGCAACACGCGCGGATGAACCAGAGGCACGAATTCGAGAGTTCAAATCGATGGTGATGGCTCTTCATCAAAAGGGGATCGGCGTCATTATGGATGTGGTCTATAACCATACCTTTGACACTGCGAGAAGTTCGTTTGAGAAGCTGTATCCAGGATACTACTACCGTCAATTGCAGGATGGTACGTACAGTAATGGATCGGGAACAGGCAATGAAGTCGCGACAGAGCGTCATATGGTGCGTAAATTCATTATGGATTCTGTGCGATACTGGGCAGAGGAATACCATGTGGACGGATTTCGGTTTGACCTGATGGGGCTCATTGATACAGCAACGATGAAAAGTCTGGCAGCAGACCTACATGAGAAGGTTTCACCATCCATCCTGTTATATGGAGAACCTTGGAGTGCACTTGAATCGCCTCTCGGAGACGATATGACGCTTAAGGGCGACCAACGTGATTCTGGATTTGCTGTCTTTAATGATAACTTTCGCGGAGCTATCAAGGGGGATAGTGATGGTGCCGGAACAGGGTTTGCAACCGGTGCAGAAGCAGCGGAGGAGAACGTGTGGGTTGGAGTGAGGGGAGCTATTACCGATTTTACCGCAGCTCCTACAGAGACAATTAATTATGTTACCGCGCATGACAATCTTAATTTGTGGGACAAGGTTGCTTATACGCAAGGACTGGAGGATACACTCCGTTTTATCAGCTATGATGAGGATGGCAGTGTCAAAGGATGCGACAATGTACAGCAAGCGGTACAACAAGCAAGCCCGTATAAGCAGATCGAAGCTGGACATGTTCTAGAGAATGAAATGGTACGGCGATGTCTGCTTGCCAATGGCATTGTATTGACCTCTCAAGGTGTACCCTTTCTGGCGGCTGGTGATGAATTGCTGCGTACCAAGTTTGGTGACGCTAATAGCCACGAGAGCGGGGATGTAGTTAACGCTATCCGTTGGGAATACAAAAAGCAGTTCAAGCCGGTATTTGATTACTATCAAGGTTTGATTCGTCTGCGGCGCGAACATCCCGTTTTTCGGCTTCGTACCCGAGAGGAGATTGAGCAGAATATACGATTGCTTGAACAAGGAAACGGTGTCTTGGCATATGAGCTGCTCGGCACAGCATCAGGCGATTCGTGGAGGAGAGTCATCGTTGCCTATAACGCTGCCAAACAAACGCGAACATTGTCCATTCCCTCAGCAGAGTGGCATGTGGTCGTGGAGCAAGGACGAGCAGGTACGGATACGATTCGTACAATGATGGGCGGAGAACTCAGCGTTCCGGCAATCTCAATGACAGTCATGTATTGCTCATAATCTTAACCTCTAACAAAATTGGTATAGAATTGATCTGCCTCTCTTTCTTGAAAGAGGGGCTTTTTCGGTTGTGATATTAGAGTGATGAATTGTATTGAACATTTCATGCCTTTTTCGTCTGGACAGGTACAAATGCTGTCAATCTATGGCGCTTGTTTACATATGCTGTATTTTGAAAGCGATTGCTGCGGACGATGGAACTTTTGTCCAGATTTGCACTTCATCAAAAGTGAACATAAACCGATATGTTGAGTATCAGACAACCCTGGGTTGACAAATGGCGTCCCACTTCGTAACATCGGGACAATATGAAATTCAAGCTTATAAAGGCGGTGGGAACGATGCCGGAATGGACATCTTTTCGTTATGATGGCAACGATCTTGGCTTAACATATACTCGTGCTGCTAGTTTTTTTAAACTGTGGGCACCAACGGTACAACAGGTTTCACTACTCCTTTTTGAAGATGCTGGGATCTATGATGCAAAGGGAAAAGTAACTGAACATACAGATGGTCAAGAGTATTTAATGGCTCGAGAGGCAGATGGAATATGGAGCTTGAGTCTTGAAGGGAATTGGGCGGGCTATTATTACATGTATCAGGTCACTCACGCCGATGAACGCATAGAAGTGGTGGCTGATCCTTATGCTCGGGCTGTGTCTGCTAACGGACAGCGGACAGCAATTATTGATCTAGAGGATACACACCCAATGGATTGGGAGCAGGATGTGAAGCCTACTTTTCTGCACCCGGTAGATGCCGTGATCTATGAATTACATGTACGAGACTTTTCATCAGATCCACATGCCAACATTCCGTATAAGGGGAAGTATCTTGCATTTACGGCTTCGGGACTGACGGACAATGCGGGCAATTCCATCGGCGTGGATCACCTTGCTGAGTTAGGCGTCACACATGTACACCTGCTGCCTATAGCCGATTATCAGACGGTCAATGAATTGCTTACTTCCGAAGTTACTCCGGGGGCTAGGGTTCCGTATAATTGGGGATATGACCCACAGCACTATAATGTACCTGAAGGTTCTTATGCGACTGATCCGCATGATCCGGCAGTTCGGATTCGGGAGTTCAAGTCCTTGGTACAGTCGCTACATCGGCAAGGGATACGTGTGGTCCTTGATGTCGTATACAATCATACGTATAGCGTAGAGGAAGGCCCGTTCGAACGCATCGTACCTGGATATTTCTATCGTCATCATGGGGATGGTACGCTTAGCAACGGATCAGGCGTGGGGAATGAGCTGGCTACCGAGCGTCCTATGGTGCGAAAATATATCGTAGATTCTCTTTTATACTGGGCAGAAGAGTATCATATCGATGGTTTTCGTTTTGATCTCATGGGACTGATTGATACAGAAACGATGAATGAATTAACACGTGAGCTACGAGAGCATATCGACCCGTCGATGTTAATTTACGGTGAACCTTGGACGGGAGGAGACTCGCCGTTAGAGCGAAAAACACTTAAAGGAACGCAGCGGGGTCAGGGGTTTGCCGTGTTCAATGATCATTTTCGCAGTGCCATTAAAGGGGATAGTGACGCAGCGGGTACCGGATTTGCCACCGGGGCTGCTGGAAAAGAGTATGATCTGATCACAGGAGTAGCGGGAGCATTGGATGATTTTACATCATCACCTTTAGAAACGGTCAACTATGTAACGGCTCATGATAACCTCAATTTATGGGACAAAATCGCAACCACGATGAACCTCCGTCATGAACTTGGTTTTCCGACGTGGAAAGATGGTCAGCCTGTAGAAGGTGGCAGTGCCGAATCTGCGGTAAAAGCAGCTGCCCCCTACCGATATATTGATGAGAATCATGTCCTGGATCATGAGATGGTTCGTCGCTCCTTGTTAGCGTCAGGTATTCTATTGACCTCTCAGGGCATTCCTTTTCTGCATGCTGGGGATGAAATGCTCCGTTCCAAAGCAGGGGATCAGAACAGCTATCGTAGCGGAGATGCGGTTAATACGATTACTTGGGCTAATAAAGTAAGGTTCCGTCCTGTGTTTGATTATTATCGTGGATTAATTCATCTACGTCGTACACATCCGGCTTTTCGCATGATCGAAGCCCAGCAGGTACGAAATCATCTGCGCATAATGCGTGCTGAGGGCCACGTCGTTGTTTTTATGCTCCACGATGGAGCGAATCAAGATACGTGGAATCAGATCATCGTTATTTATAACGGCTCCGCTAATCAGCAGCAGGTTCATCTGCCGGAAGGAAACTGGCATGTTGTGGTGGATGATCAACATGCGGGTACGGAGCCAATCACAACCGTTAATACAACCGTCTCTGTTGAGCGGTGGTCGCTGATGGTGCTATATGATACAGAGCGTGCATGTGTTGCAGAACCAGCCGTGGTTGAGATTAATAGTCCACGCCAGGTGTACAGTCCTGGGGAGACAGCAGAGCTAAGAGCCATCGTGAGGGATCTTCTGGGCAATGTTGTGGAGAACACAGCGGTACGGTGGACTTCTTCTAATCCTGATGTGATGCGTATCCAGCCTGATGGTGCAATTCAGGCCGTGCAGACAGGAGAAGTATCCATCACTGTTCATTCTGGCGAACTTACCTCGACCTGTACATTGCAGGTGGAGCAACGTTATGCTGAGCGAATTGAGATCGTGGGTGAGCCGATTATGTACACCACGCGCATTAGCCGTTTTCGAGCATTGGTGCTGGATCAATTTGGGCAACCGCTTCAAGGAAGCAAACTTCGTTGGAGTTCATCGAATCCACAAGTAGCGGCAGTTAGTACTGCTGGCATTGTACGTGCGCTAACGCCTGGATCAAGCGACATCGTTGCAGAGGCTGATGGCATTCGTGCCTCGGTGACGACAAAGGTGCATAAGCAAATTTCACGCGTTGTTACCCTTCGATATGAACGAGAGGATCAGCGCTATGAAGGATGGGATGTATGGGTCTGGGGCACAGGTATGCAAGATGGAGCTGTTCCTCTAGAACGTGTAGGAAATGCGGCAGAAGCTAGATTCCGTGTTGCCGCAGGTCTGCATCATCTTGGCCTGATCATACGATTGAACGAGTGGGAGGCCAAAGATACGTGCGGAGACCGCTATGTGGATATCGTGCCTGAAGATGGAGATGTGCAAATTATCGTGCGCAGTGGGTCAGATCAGATGCAGGTTATTCGGGCAACGGCTGAAGAAAAACAGGATAGTGCATAATTTAATCAGGTTGTAATCGACAAGGTGTAAACAAAACATAAAACCACATTACGTGCAGGCAGTCGGAAGGAATTCCGGCTGCTTTTTAATGCAATATAGATACATGGTTAATCGCTTGAAGAGAATAAAGATGACCACAATAATTCTGGATGTATAGTATTCGTTATATCCTTAATTGGTAAAATTATGGAACTTTTTAGTGCTTGGGAACGTAATGAAAGTAACGACTCTATAATGAGGTGATGTAATGAAGGCTATAAGTAAGCTGCTGCTTCTCTGTATGATTCCTATCCTGCTGTCTTCTTGTTTACATAACACGGAAAGTCCTCAACTGACCTATGATTCGGATCTGAATCCTCCAGTCGAAATTCCATTTGAAGAGGCAGAGGCGAAGATTCCATTTGAGATCAAACAACCTTCAATTCCATTTCAAGTGACTGAAAAATCAACAAGAGTTCTAGCCGCCAATGAGCCATATGATGCTGTAGAAATTACGTATGCCAATACAGACCAGGGATTAAACCTGATTATGATGATTACCAACTCAAAGGTTAATACGTCTCCTAATGGAAAGAAAGGGTTAAAACTAGCCAACGGCTCGCAAACATGGGATCAAGGAAATGAGCATGTAAGTGCGGTCTATTGGAGGAATGAGGGGTTATCCTACTCACTGGTTGCAGGAAAAAATAACAATCTTGAACCCTTATATGACTACGAAACATTAATTGAAATAGCAGACACAATCCAATGATGAAATAAGCATAATTGGTTGTAGGAATGGGAGGACATGATAGCCAAAAAATAAAAAAATGTACAAGTCATGTTTGAGAACCTCTTTCAATGGGGTAAATATAGATATGGCTCCTAATTAGGCCACAGAATATAAAGACCCATTTGGTTTAATTGCGAAGCATCTGGCTTCCTCAAACCAATATGAAGTAGGGATCCCTTGAAGGAGGATGTTCAATCATGAAATCCAACGGAAAAATGGCTCAACTTACGGCAACCCCAAGAACTGAAAAGAAAGGTGCAGCCTTGCGCCTGCTGAGACAGGGCGGACGAGTTCCGGCTGTCGTGTATGGCCCAGGACAAGATGGCACCTCAATACATGTAGATGAAAAAGAAATGCTGAAGGTAGCGCGTACAGGACGCTCCGAAATGTTCAACCTCAATGTCGAGGGTGGCAAAACGGTTCCAGTGTTGATCAAGGATCAACAGGAACGTAACGGACGCTTGTTGCATGTAGACTTTCTGCAGATTTCTAAGAATAAACCAATCAGCGTAAGTGTATCTCTTGATTTCCAAGGTACAGCGGCTGGCTCAAAGGCAGGCGGCGTATTCCAGACACAGGAAACTCAGTTGGAGGTTGAAGGCTTGCCAGCTGACTTGCCTACTTCTATCGAGGTAGATGTAAGTGGACTGGAGATCGGTGATCGTCTAACAGCTGCCGATATCAAACTAGATAAGGGCTTGACGCTAATTACGTCACCTGATTCTATTATCGCTTCCGTGATGCCGCCACAAGCGGTTGAGGAAGAGCCTACGGCTTCTGCAGATGAAGCAGAACCAGCGTCTGAGGAAGAGAAGTCTTCAGAAGAATAAGCAAGGTGTAAGATCCTGAGGGATTCCCACCTTATCAAGCCCAGTCCATTGGACTGGGCTATTCTTAATTGTATGGATAGGAGAGCAAATGGACGTATGAACAACCCTCATCAGATGATAAGATGTAACCACTGCCAGATGAAACGATGAGGTAGGAACGAATTAGGGTGCTCATGCGTTTATAATATAGGAATGGCTGAGTCTAGTTAAGTTGAAGGAAAAGAAGGTAGGTATGTATCATGTTTGATCCAATCGTATTTGATAATCTGAAAGTAGGCTTCGAGAATACGCTCTATGACCTCGATAATCTGGATGAGCTCATTCATATTACGGATCGCCAAGATCGCCTAGAGATGGCGAGCATGTCCAGAGAGTTTACGTTGCAATTCAGTTTGCGGTCACACCCTGAAGTGACTGGGAAAGTGGTATTAAGCAGTTCTCTTGAAGCCATTGCTGCTGAAATATTAGAGAAGCCTGATGGGGTACCCGGTTGTCGTTTGCAACTTCGGTTTGGTATGAAGGTTGTACAGCCTGACTCAGATTGTGAGAGAATACATATGTTGTTGCAACAGAGCTGGCCGCAGCAGAGCATTGTCCTGAAGCTTCAGTACGTATATGAAGAGGTGCCCAGGGTATATCATGTCTCCGCCGAAGTTCATTTTGACCGTAACGTGAACGAGGAACAGATGGGGGATATCCCTGAACTTGCCGAGCACATGATCCATGTACTAACGCAATTGGTAGTACTGCATACCTTATAAGCTAAAGCCTTGTCTCTTGAATCAGAGATAAGGCTTTTTTTGTGAAAATTAATATAGGTAATCAGACATGGGTAATAGGGCTTTGAATTATTAATTTACGCAAGCAAGTAAGAGAATGTATATTGGAATAGCGTTATAAGTGCAAGAGAACTAGATGTTGGTGGTGAAATTGCGAAATAAAATTGGGTCTAAAGATTTACAAGTGTACTAAAGGAACTAGTTTTCCTTGCCGATAAAGTATCGAAGGGGAGAAACTACATGACAGAGAAATTAATTCGTCTGCTACGTATACTTCAGGCTATACAAGCAAATCCCGGTATTACAGCCAAAGAATTGGCTGTAAAATGTAATACAACGGTACGCACGATATATCGTGACCTACGGATTTTGGACAGGGTTGCCCCTATAACAAATGAAGGTTATGGCAAAGGTTACCGTTTTATTGGGGGATTTTCCATGTATCCTCTTGATTTTACGGAAAAGGAAGCGATGGTTTTCTCCATGCTTCCATCTGTCGTGGATACCTCTAAGCTGCCTATTGAATTCGATTCTGCGTTTGATAAAGTGATGTCCGCTCATTCCAGAGCAAATGCCAAAAGCAGTGAAATTGTGGAAAATATTGCAGGTATTATTCGTATGGGCACTCCTGCCTATCGGGAAGAAGGTAAAGATCCCAATTTGTTAATTCCGATTATTGAAGCTATTCTTCATCAACAAACGATTCGAACGCAGTACCATACACTGACGAATAA
The DNA here is from genome assembly GCF_023714095.1 of Paenibacillus sp. MER 99-2. NCBI lineage: Bacteria > Bacillati > Bacillota > Bacilli > Caryophanales > Paenibacillaceae > Paenibacillus > Paenibacillus sp. MER 99-2. The sequence continues at coordinate 119,018 of NZ_JAMAUZ010000001.1, forward strand.
TGAAATCACAATTCGGGACATTGACCCCTATTATCTTATACCGCGTGATCAACGCTTTTATCTAATTGGTTATTGTCATTTGCTGCAAAAGGTGCGTTTATTTCGAATCAGTCGATTTCTTGACGTAGTTCGAATCAACAATCATTTTGACAAAAGTGATTTCAACATAACGCAGTACATGAAGAATACATGGTCTATCGACCGTGGGGACGAACATATCCATTTTAAAGTTAGATTTTCGGATAAAGTAGCCCCTTACATAAAGGAAGAGGAGATGTTTGTTCGTCCACGTATGACAGATATGCCTGACGGTGGGTTGTTATTCGAAGTGACGTTGAACAGCAGTCGTGAATTTCTGAAGTGGCTGTATCAATTCGGGCCTCAAGCTGAGGTGTTAGAACCCCGTGAATTCCGAAAGGAAATTCGTAATCAATTAAATCAATGGTTGGAGCTTTATGATAGGGAAGCGTAAGTTCCCAAGTGAAATGATGAAAAAACATAAAGGAGTATAATTCATGAGTAAAGAGTTATTTACAGCCATGTATGGGATGGAACACTATCACGGTGTTGGAGCTTTACATGTAGGAGACATGTTGTTTCTGGTCAAAGATCCTGATAATCGTAGGGATCAACACGCAATCAAGGTTGTCATGCCCCCAATTGGAACCGTAGGATATATTGTTAACGATCCGCATCTAATTCCTCACGGCTGTTGGAGCGGTTCAGACTTCTATGATATCTTCAGTCAACAGACTTGCGCTAAGGTAAGATTTGCGATGAAGGATATGATAATCGTTGAGCTAATCGAGATTGTGCAGGTACCCGTTCCACATATGGATACTTTTATAACAGGCTGGCAATCACGTGAAAAGGCTTGATCTCTCAAGCTTCGTTCAATGTGAAAGTCTGCCTGGATTTTTGAAGCCATAAACAGAACTATTCGCGAATCATCCGGGTATAGGCAGCTTCTAGATGTAATGCCGTGCGCTCCCAGCTAAACTTTTGAACGGCGTGCTCTCTTCCGTTTTCCCCTAAGGAACGAGCCAGCGAAGGATTATCAGCTAGCTTATATAGGATTGTAGCAAAAGGCTCGGGTCTGTTATATGGATATATTAAATAACCATTATGCCCAGAATCAATGATCTCTCGTATTCCGCCATTGTCTGAGGCGATAACAGGAATACCTGAGGCCATAGCTTCAACGTTCACCAGTCCAAAAGCTTCATGTTGTTGAGAGGGGCACACAAGGCAGTCTACAGCTCGGTATAAACGGTCGATGCGTTTATGCGCAATCTGTCCACGAAAAGAAGCATGTACGTTCATTTTTTTGGCTAGTTGACGAAGTTTACGAACGTATTGGGGTGGCCCTTTGCCTGCAATAATGAGTTTGACCGATATTTCTTGTTGCAGGAGTGCTATCGCACGAATCAGTACATCGATTCCTTTGCCAGGGATGAGTCTGCCAACATAGAGGACGGAGAAAGGCTCTGATATATTAAATTCTGTTCGAAGGTATAGTCGTTCAATCGTTGTAGCAGGCTTAAAGCGTTCCAGATCGGCACCTAACGGAATGACAGACATGAGCCTTGTTAATTGGGGGAATCGACGGCTGAGTCGCTGTTTGAGTGAAAGGCTGTTGACAGCAATCAGATCGGCCTGTCGCATCAAAGCAAGACGTGCTGATCCAGGCTGTGCGAACGTAAGGGAATGGAGATAGAGTACTACAGGAATGTGAGGAAGGCTTCGTTTAATGGCAGCCATACAGCGCGGCCTGTTGTCGACTTGAATCAGGTCAAAATTGTGGTGTTTCAATAAACGAATAACTGCTTGAGTATATTTCTCTGTACTGGAGGCAGGTAAACGCCGTATAGTCATTCCCTCGGCATATTCCGTTGTGGGCAGTCCGGGCATTTCACGGCTGATGATGGTAACTTCATGTCGGAGGGCGAGTTCGCGAGCGATACCTAAGATACAGATCTCGACAGATCCGTTTCCAGGTACAGGCAGTTTTTCTGGTGCAACCATAGCTATTTTCATCAACCTGTCTCCTCCTTGTCCCTCCAGCTTAAACAATCTTCGTCATATCCTATGTTCAGATGAAGCTTTTGGTTCAGAAGCGTATACCGTAGATAACATTTTAACGGATTGATTATTCGAAAAATGGTTCGTTAAATAAAGCTTGACTTTAATTAACGTTATGAATATGATGAGAACAGGTTATTTAAGCCTGTTTCATCTAAAACTACATATCCTGATGTTAAAGGGGAGTAGCTTTCACAGTAAAGTCGTCAATTCGGGATTTATCCCCGGCTTTATTGGCAGCAATTTGTTGTTAGCGAGACCTTTACCAAGTTTTCATGCTGGGTAAAGGTCTCTTTTTGTGGATAAAAAGGATCTTTACCAGCGATGGTAAAGGTCCTTTTTTTTGTACATCATAAGGATACTAAGGAGGAGTCAATTTTGGAGTTATCATTATTATTGGAGTATGGATGGGTTCTCGCCGTCTTAGTTGTCCTGGAGGGATTGCTGGCAGCAGATAATGCATTGGTGCTCGCAATCATGGTCAAACACTTACCAGATGATAAACGCAAAAAGGCGTTGTTTTATGGTTTGTTAGGAGCATTTATATTCCGTTTGGGATCGTTGTTCCTAATTTCGTTCCTCGTTGATGTGTGGCAGGTTCAGGCGATTGGTGCACTGTACCTCTTGTATATCTCCATCAACCATATCGTCAAGAAGATTTTGGGTAGTCGTAACAAAACAGATGAAGCGGCCGATCAGACACCGAAGAAACCGAAGAAACAAGCTGGCTTCTGGATGACCGTCTTCAAAGTTGAAGTAGCAGATATTGCATTTGCTGTAGACTCGATCTTGGCCGCTGTTGCTCTTGCTGTTGCGTTGCCGCCAAGTGGATTAGCACCAATTGGTGGTCTCGACGGCGGACAGTTTATCGTTATTTTCTTGGGCGGATTCATTGGTCTCGTGATTATGCGATTTGCAGCTTCATTCTTCGTTAAATTGCTGCACTCCCGTCCAGGACTTGAAGTAGCTGCGTTTGTCATCGTAGGTTGGGTTGGGGTTAAGCTTTCAGTTATCACACTTGCCCATCCTTCCCTCGGTGTACTGGATGAGCATTTCCCGGAAAATAAAATTTGGAAATTCGGATTCTATATTGTCCTGATTGCGATTGCCGTTTGCGGCTGGTTCTTCTCTTCCAAAGTACCGGAAAAAGAGAACGAAAATCCGGTCGAAGAGTTGGAGCAACAAGCAGGAAAGTAAGCTTAAGTTTTCTTGAAATAACAGGTATAAAGGACAGTAAAGAGGCAGGATTCGCTTACAGCGGATCTTGCCTTTTTGTTGTGCATCATGTTAAAGAGCTACACCACTGGATACGGTTTCCGATCGCAGAGCTTATAGAATTTCCAAGAATAGGGTTGACACATGGAAAGAAATCCGCTTAATATTGTATATATCATTTACGAAGGGAGGTCGCGAGTCATGACGCTGGGCTACAATTGGAATAACACGCAACAGAAATCACAACGCAGTTCACACACAATTGCATATCCAGCTCATTGTCTCATCGGCCTCATACGGGCAACATAGGAGATGGAGCGTATCTGTGAAGAGTCAGAACGACTCTGTATGGATAGGCTGTTCTCCGCTAATTTAGCGATGGAAAATAGAGTCGCAGCTTCTTCATGCTGCAACTGTTTTCCGATATGGTGATGAAGAAGTCATGGGCGTTCTGTCCATGGCTTCTTTTTTTGTGCCTTTTGCAGAAGAGGGACAACGAATCTGGATATAACGGCAATATAGAAAATGTTTAAAACTTACGGATAAATGAAAGGAATAAACCAATTTTATGAATACACAACCTAATTTATTTGCGGATGCCAATGATTCCTTGGGCGGATACCGGCATGAGGTCAAGTTGCCGGCGGGAGATCTAACGGTATATGCCGCACAACAGCTATTCTCCTCTCTAGACTATAAAGTGTTCGAGATGGCCAATAACAATCTACAGATCCCTGGAATTTCGTATATGAGCTATACTCCTGACGTTCATGTTGGTGTAGGAACATGTATTGGAACAACAGCAGTGTGGGATGCCACCAATGGCTATGTATCTCCCTCGATTGTAGGCAGCGACATTGGCTGTGGCATGAGAGTGCATATGACCAATTTGCATAAAGATGATTTGAAAGATGTAAAATTACGGCGAAAACTTGTCAAGGCGATTGAAAAGGTATTGCCAATGGAAGCGAACCAGCGGGGGCATTATTCGGATATTCGATTAGAGCATATTGTTCGCAAAGGATTACTTGGATTACCGAAGAAATATATTCCGGACGGCTACACCCCTAAGAAGTCTACGTCCATTACTCATGTGGAGAGCAGTAAGTTCACATTTGACGAGGAAGTGTTGAATCTTGTCCCGGATATGACGTGGCATCGTTCTCACCGCCAGCTAGGTACGTTGGGGGGAGGGAATCATTTTGCCGAAATTCAAGCAATTGAGATCGCCGAGGAGAATCGTGATATTGCTGAAGCATGGGGGCTAGTTGACGGACAAATTGTAGTCATGATCCATTCGGGCTCTCGCACTTGGGGAGGGCATATAAGTCAGACCAGTTCAACGGCAATCGCCAAAATGATGCAGCGAAATGGGCTCGGCACATCTGATCCAAGATTGGTTTTTGCCCCATTAGAACATGCCGAAGGCCGTCATTATGTGAATATGATGTACTCCGCACTAAACTACGCTGTGGTGAACCGTCACCTGATTGCTTACTCGATTCGTGAAGCCTTCCGTGAGGTATTTGGCTCCAAATGTGAATTCCGAACACTGTATGATCTGATGCACAATTATGCTTGGGAGGAAACCCATGCAGATCAAGGCACAGTCTTCGTACATCGCAAAGGGGCAACACGTGCATTGCCAGCGCATCATCCTGATAATCCGAAGCCATATCTCGCCACTGGACACCCTGCGCTAATTCCAGGCTCCATGGGCACAGCTTCATATATCATGGTGGGTCAACCGCAAGGAGAAGATAACTTCTATTCCATCTGTCATGGTGCGGGGCGAATCCGTTCACGTAATGCAACGAAGCGTCTAGTCACTTTGGCGGATTTTGAACGCGCGCTGGGCGTAGGGACAGAGAATGAGATTGTGGTCAACCAGCGTTCACTTGAATCAATTATTGATGAGTCACCACAGGCTTATAAAGATGTTGATGAAATTATTGATAGTGTTACCGGCGCGGGATTGGCTCAAGTTGTTGCCAAATGTAAACCGCTTGCCGCTGTGAAGGGAGCTAAATAATGACAGTACACAAGGAACATGTGAAGCAAACAAATTCAACGAGAGCAATTTATGCCTTCGACGAACATAATGATGGTCGAATTGAAGGATATTCAGCATATGCACGTCTTATTCGCGGCATTTCGGAGGCGCTCTATGAGCGATATGGAACTCGTTATGAACTGTTTGCGAGCGATGATCCCAATAGTGAATATTGGGATCTGCTGAAAGAGGATCTACGTAGCGACAATTCTGAAGTGGAGCTTGTCGCTCGAATCTTCGATGATTTGGAGCTGCGTACATTGCATTATGATGACGAGGGAGATATGCCATCTTATGGTGTGCATTACTCCATCCGCAACAATGTGTTTGCTTATCCAAGCTGGGGTGTGGCGCTTGTACGGATTCCTTTTTTCCGGGACAATGGAATATATAACGAGGACTTTGTTTTTGCCATCGGCGAAGAAGAGCTGAAGCAATTTCTCGGCAGTGTGCGTGAGCGTGAACGACAGCAAAATATGAAAAAAGTAACGGTGTACACCGATGCGCGCAATGGCAGTGACCGTCATTCGGAGTCGATTACTCGTTCAGTGACCAGAGATGAGGTGGTATTATCGCCACAGATCAAACAAGATATTTTCCGCTCACTGGATCAGTTCTTCGAAGCGGATCGATCCTTTTATCGGGATTACGATATCCCTTACAAACGTGGAATTCTCCTCTACGGTCATCCGGGTAACGGTAAGACAACATTGGTCAAATCGATTGCGGGAAGCATTCCGGGTCCTGCTGCTTATTGGCAGATCACGGAATACACGAATAGTGAATCGGTACGTGATGTGTTCGACGCAGCGAAGCGTTTAGCACCGATGGTGCTAATTATTGAGGATATCGATTCCATGCCGGAGGAGGTACGTTCATTCTTCCTGAACACGCTGGATGGTGCGACGTCCAAAGAAGGAATTTTCTTGATCGGGACAACGAATTATCCAGAGAAAATAGATCCGGGTCTGATGAACCGTGCCGGACGTTTCGACCGTGCGTATGAGATTCCAATGCCAGATGAAGCATTGCGCCTGCAATATTTGCAGCAGCGGGGCTTCGCAGTGTTCGCTGGTGAGGAAGGCACGAAGGAAGCAGCGCGTTTGACGGATACCTTTTCACTCGCACAGCTAGGAGAATTGTATGTTAGTACAGCATTGGAATGGCACCAGAACGGAGAGACAGATATGGTGAAGATCATTCAAGCCATGCGTGGTGAGTTGGACAAGAGCCACAAGCATAATTGGATGACGCAGCCTGGCAAAGGACGTGCTGGTTTTTATTGATCTGCCCCTATCCTGTTGTACGATCATGATCGGATGCACCCAAAATATTATAAATCTCAATTGGTTATACTAACGTTGTCTGGTAAGACATACAATGACTTTCGGGAGGTAGCAAACAGCTCTGCTGTGTAAGTAATCCGTTACCGGAAGTTATATCAAGAATGAATCTGATACCGTCGTGGGTGGCAGCCTAGAAATGAATGTTATGGAAATAAGGTAATATACAACAAATTTCGTATAGGTGTTTAAATGCTTCCGTAGCGGTTAATAGTAGACAGACAACAACAAAAACTTTTAATTAGAGGTGAATGATATGGGTTGGTTATGGTCATTAATTATCGGTGGTATCATTGGATGGTTGGCAGGACTTATCGTTGGTCGTGACATTCCCGGCGGTGTAATTGGTAACATCGTAGCTGGTTTCATCGGTGGATGGTTAGGTGGAGTCATTCTGGGAGATATGGGTCCAGAAATGGGCGGATTCTTCATCGTACCGGCATTAATCGGTGCTATCGTTCTGGTAGCCATCGTGAGCTTGATCTTCCGTTCTATGGGTCGTAGCCGCGGGTAACGAAATCCAAGATACTGCGAATTCTTGCAAACACGCATGAAGGTGTGTGTAGTAGGTAACGCAAGGGCTCGATCACATAACGGATGACGACGAAGAGGTTGATGCAAGTCCACATTAGTGGATTTGCATCAACCTCTTATTTGTTATTATATTTACTTGAATAGATGTATTTCTTATACTTTGGTTAGGGCGCGTGTTGCTTAATTAGAAAGGATGAGGTGGAGTGGAGAAAGCTACATTTGCTGGAGGTTGCTTCTGGTGTATGGTTACACCGTTTGAAGAGCAACCGGGCATACATGGTATCATATCCGGCTATACCGGCGGTCACGTCGATAATCCAACATATGAGCAGGTCAAAACAGGAGAGACGGGACATATTGAAGTGGTGGAAATCACGTTTGATCCTGAGGTATTCCCTTATGAACGATTACTGGAATTATATTGGCCTCAGATTGACCCTACCGATGATGGCGGACAGTTCCAGGATCGGGGTTCACAGTACCGAACAGCTATTTTTGTGCATAATGAACGTCAACGTGAACTTGCAGAACAATCCAAACAGGCTGTAGCATCTAGCGGTCGCTTCAATCAACCGATTGTAACAGAGATTCGTGATGCAGTAGTGTTTTACCCAGCAGAGGACTATCATCAAGACTACCATAAGAAAAACGAGAAGCATTATAAAGAAGACCGTGCGATATCTGGGCGCGATGAATTCATTGAAGAGAATTGGAAATAACGTCGTGGTAATCTGAAGGTCAACAAGATTAAAGGGCGACGAAAAGTGAAAAATCCAGGAGTTCCGGTTGGAACGCTCCTGGATTTTTGCTTGCATCTGCACGATGACTTACCTGTAAAATATTCTGTTACTTCATTATAAATGTAGTAGACAGGAAACAGATGTTTATAAACATTTACGTATTAATTACTCGCTGTGTTCAGGACATACTTAGACAGTGCCTCGTCCTTGAAGGTATATATCATATCATCCGTATAGGTGGAGTAACCCTTCATATCTTCAGGAGAGGAGGTAAATGTATATTCATGAATGCTTTCCAACGTCGTAGGATCAAGAATATACCCTGTGTTAGCAAAATCAATCTTATAATTCCCATCCTGTGTGTGTTCTACGACGGTTAATACATCTTGCTGATCCTTGAACATGCGCTCCGTTACTTTGCCTTTCATCGTATACAGTTCAAGCTTCTGTCCTGTAAACACGGAATATCCGTTACCTGCTGTTTGCACAAAGGCATTGCCAGCAATGGATCGACCCCAAGAGAGTTTACCATCTGAACCAAAGCCCATGAGTTTGTTGCCTGTATTGTCGAAGTTGGCACGCATAATGACTGAGCCATCCTCCAAGATTGCCAGTGATTCGCCGCCGCCGTCTCCAATTGTGTTAGCGTTCGCAGGGAATTGGTAGAAGGAAAGACGATTCAACGTGAGATCATAAATTTCGACTTTCGGATTCCCTGCTTGCTGCCAGTTGTTGCCTACTTTGGTCTGTTTGCTGGCATCTACAACGATGCGGTCATTCCCTGCTTTTAGCACAGCACCATTGATGGTTTTCGCTGTGATCAGCTTGCCCTTCGCGTCATAGAGTGAAATGGATGAACGAACAGAACCGTTTGATAGAGGCCCTGTGCTGGAAGCGATCATGATCGTGCCGTTATTCATTAGATATAAGTCAGATGGCGCGTTTACCGCTTTGACCCAGTTCGTTTTACCGGATGTATTGTAGGAATACACTTTTTTCGTTCCATCGGAATATTCCATGTATACATAGGCTGTTCCGTTATCGGCGTACAATGAATTGGAGTATGTAGTATAAGGGCCACTTTTCTCATGGAAAATAACATTCCACTTCAGTTTACCTGTTGTAGCATCCAGTGCCTGGAGTGAGTCCAGATTCCAATCCAGCGTCGTTTTGCTGTTGATTTTGGTTACAGGCTGATAAGAGTGCACGTACACGAGATTTTTGGAGGGCACGGCGTGAATCTCCTTAACTCTAACGTCTTCCTGAGCGTTCACTTCAGAGAGCATGAGCGATGAGGAAGTCCAGGAAGGCTTGGTCAACGCTTCCGACGAAGTTGCTGCGTAGCTTGGTGTATTCATGCTGAAGAGGAGCATGCCGCTAAGAATGAGGGCAGCCCATGTTTTGGTATTTCGTTTGTTAAGTGTGTGCAAGTTATAAACCACCTTTCTGCGGTTCGCAATAGAACCGATTGTTGAATTCTACCATTTATATCTAGTTGAATTCAACCTAATGCGCTGTAACCTTTTATCACAATAAATAGGTAATTGTAGTTGTTTGCAGAATTTTGGCGGTTACAAGGAATTCATCTTCTTTCGGTCGAGATGGAAGTCTGATATATTTAGTCCGGTGGTGAAGAGGAATCATAGATTTGGCATCATTTTGATAAGGAATGGATAAGGAGAACAGACATGAATTGGAACGACAATTGGACCATCTGGGTCATCGGCTGTATCGCTGCATTACTTCTATTTGTATGGATTATTCGCCGTATTATTGGGCGAGGGCAGCGCATACGCAGAGAAGCCAATCCCCGCAAAATTACAATTCGAGACATTGATAAAATGCAGGATGGATCGGAATTCGAGCTGTATCTATTTCATTTATTTCAACAGATGGGATATGACGAGGTACACAAGACGACAAGCAGCCGAGATTTTGGAGCAGACCTCGTGTTTACCGACAGATTGGGTCGAAGAAATGTCATCCAGGCGAAGCGATATGGCGCTAACCATCCCGTAGGGCTAAGTGCTGTGCAGGAGATCTTTACATCCATGCGTTATTATGAAGCTGATCGTTCGATTGTATTAACGTCGGCTAGATACACGGAGGCGTGTCGCACACTCGCTGCTGTGAATGGTGTAAAGTTACTGGATCGAGAAGATCTAATGGACTTAATTACTTTGTTCAAATCGAGAAGAATCGAAGAGGCGATGGAATTAATTGAGGAAGAGGATCACGAACCGATTGAAACGTGGCAAACCCGGCAAAAGATAGCGACCAAAGCAGAAAAATAACAATCACTGGCTTCCTGTCTAAAGAGTAATAGTTTGTTGAATGTGTCGGTAAGATGTACTGCCTCCGGGCATTCATGCCTTCACATTCTCCTGATACACATGATATATTGGGGATATCCCAATTCAAGGAGTGTGTTGTCATCATGGCACGAACACAAACACAAAAGGCATTACGCAAAGCAGAGCGCGCTGGCGTCTATTGTCCGGAGCAGAGCCGCAGAGTTAACGCAAACTACGGAGCATTATCCCAGCATGTCAGAGTTAAACCGACCAAACAGGAGCAATTGCAAAAGACCAAACATAAGAAGCAGTTCATCCAAGAGGGTGGTGCTTCTTTTTTTATCTTTGTAGGTTCACCGGACGACGGAAATCTGATAGCCGCATAAGGTGTTAGGAAAGGGGCAGTGAGATGCAGTTTCACGGTAAAAAGGTGTATGTGCTTGAATCAATCAGACGTTTGAAGAGGCTAGCGCTTGAAGGTAAGCAGCATCTACAGACGGCTTCTCCGTGGATGCTTGTGGGGGTAACAGGTAGCGGTATGGTGCATACAGAACATCACAGCTATGCTTTGATTCCAGACAGCGCCATTCTTGGTGAGCCGGGAACCATCGAACTGCAGACCATGAAGCATGGTGGAGAGTGGGAGATGATCTGGGTGGAGATTGCTCCACTTCAGCTTATGAACCAACCGAATGAGGCGCAGAAGAGGAATACATGGGAACGAGAAACAGATCGTCCAACTAGCTGCTATGTTGTTCATGCAGAAGAGCTGGCGGTGCTTTCTAATCGTCTGCACACTCTTGCCATTGAACAGATCGAGACTGAGCGAGGCTATCTGGAAGCGCATATTCTTTTGCAACAAATGCTTCTATGGTGGATGGATCATAGGGAAAAAGAACAAGCCTCTCTTCTGACCACAGATCAAGTTATGGTTGAGGTTAAGCACTTTATGGAAGACCATTACATGGATATCATTACTAGAGACGAACTGGCCGTTCAAGCAGGAATTACACCAGCCTATTTCTCGGTTAGATTCAAAAAAAGTTTTGATGTAACGCCTTCGATTTACTTGGATCGCTTACGTGTGCATCGTGCCATTGAACTATTATTGGAAGGAGAACATACCGATCTTACGGAAATTGCGAGATTGTCTGGGTTCAGCGATGCTTGGTATTTGAGCAAACGGTTTCGTAAAATGATGGGCATTTCCCCTTCGGCTTTTAAGCACCAATTTGTGCCTCAACTTGTGGCATCTCTTAGCTACCCGCTTACACATCATTTGTTCGCGTGTGGTGTGTTTCCCCAAGTGGCTAGCTTTAATAGTATGGGTGAGGAATTCGATGAGAAGGTCCGTGAGCTGGTAGCAGAATTACCAAGAACGTTATCTGTCCAAGCGCAGGCTGAGTTTTTGGCGCAGTATGCTCCGGAGATTATTTTAAGCTACGATAATGAAAAATGGCAAAATCGGTTACGAGCGCTAGCTCCAGTTGTACATGTTCCCTGGCTTTCGATGAATTGGCGTGAGCACATGATGACGTTGGCTAGACTTTTTGGCAAGGAGAGCAACGCATCTGAATACATACAGGAACTGGATAACCGGGCGGCACATATTCGCAATCAGCTCCACTCCCGTATCTCTCCTGATACCCGGATTAGCGTGTTCAAAATCGCCCATGAGCATTGTTACCTATACGGTAATCGTGATGTAGGCTGCATTTTCTATGAACTTTTGGAGTATGAACCGCATCCCTACGTTCGGCGGTGTTTGGATCAGAACGCGAATTTTCATAGCGTAGAGATCGGCATGGAACAAATGGTTGATTTTAGAGGACAGTTGAATGTTGTTGTATTGTACCCTGGCGGGGAGGAGCAAATTGACTTTTTGAGAACAAACGCACATTGGCGAAGCTTTGAAGTTGCAGTCAATCAGTCGATCATCTTCTTGGATCACCGTGAATGGCTGCATTATGATCCGATTAATATCGCCATCCAGTTGGAAAAGGTACAATCTATTTTGGCTGATCAGCGTCCATTAATCGAACAATAGGACCAGTAAAAGTGAACGATTCGATCTAGCGGTGAACCTGTTCTATTTTTATAATATGATAATGATTATCATTATTGAATGGATGGGGATAGACGAATGCATTGGATAAAAAAATCGATTTTTGGTGGCTGTATGGCAATACTTCTGCTGATTATTTCAGCATGCACTGGGTCTGAGACAACAAGTACCGTAACAAATGGAACCGGAAATGACTCTGTAGCGGTAGAACAGACCGCAATGAAAAGTGTAAACACGGTGAACGGAGAGGTGCTTATTCCAAAGGCTCCGCAGCGTGTTGTTGCCACATATTATGTAGGTGAATTGAGCGCTTTAGGCATTAAACCGGTTGGAACGGTTACCCGCCTATTAGGCGAAGCAAGTCCCAATCTGGCCAAGTTCACCGAAGGCGTGGTGGATATAGGCGAAACGCCGAATCTCGAGGCCATCGCTGGACTCCAGCCCGATTTAATTATAGCTACTGACTTTGACGGGATCGATTATGAGACCTATGCCAAAATTGCTCCTACTGTAATCGTCCCATGGAGCAGTGATGATGTATGGACCAAGTTGCGTACGTTTGCCAATATATTCGGTAAGGAAAAAGAAGCTGAGGACTTTATTAAAGATTATGATATGCAAGCTGTTGCAGCGAAAGAGAGTGTACAGGATGTCATTCAGGCTGATGAAACGTTGTCCATTATTCGATTCTTCGGGAAATCCATTCGTGTGTACGGAGGAAGAGATATCGGTCATGCCTTCTACAATGGGTTAGGTATGAAGCCATCTGAACTCATTTTGGAAGAGATGGAGAAAAATCCAAATTTCACTAGCACAGAGGATGTTTCCCTTGAAGAAATTGCGAAGTATGCTGCCGATCGGATGGTTGTAGTGGTCACCGATTCTGATGGTGATAACGCGTATAAAGAAGCACAGAAACTTTCGATCTGGTCAGAGCTGCCGGCGGTCAAAAATAATAAAGTATATGAAATACCCGCAAAAACCTGGTTTACGTATGATCCGATCTCGGTAGGCGTGACGTTGGAAGAAGCGGTTCACGTGTTAACAGGAGTAGTTAATTAATGTCAGGGAGGAAGGGGGAGAAACGCGATGCAGCATGAAGATGAGTTGTATGATGTAACCATTGTTGGAGGAGGCCCGGCTGGTTTATATGCCGCTTTTTACAGCGGGATGAGGGATATGAAAACAAAGCTGATTGAAGCGAAGAATGAGCTGGGTGGTAAGCTGCTAATCTATCCCGAGAAGATCATATGGGATGTGGGCGGGATAACGCCAATTCGATGTGACCAATTGATTGAGCAATTAATCGAGCAAGCAAAGACTTTCGATCCCACCATTGTACTCGAACAGCAAGTTGCCCATGTTGAACGAATGCATGACGGCACATGGCTGATGACATCCCATTCGGGTGAACGTCACTATACACGAACAATCATCTTGGCAGGTGGTTACGGTGTCTGGCAGCCCACTAAGCTGGAACTGGAGGGGACGGATCGTTACGAAGTGACGAATCTGCATTATACGGTCACCAGTCTGGAGCGATTTCGAAACAAACGCGTACTGTTATCGGGTGGAAGCGATACGGCTGTAGACTGGGCGATGGCCTTGGAGAACATTGCGTCAGAGGTCATATTGGTTCACCGTAGAGAGCGTCTGGGTGGTCATGAAAAAAATGTGAGCTACGTCATGCAATCATCCATCCAAGTGCTTCATCCCTATCAAATCGCACAGCTCCATGGGAAGGGAAATGCAATTGACGCAGTTACTCTTGCGGGGGTGGATAACAATGGGGATCATACAGACGAAACCCTGAACATTGCTATAGATGATGTCATTATCAATCATGGCTCATCAGGAAATCATGCGGACTTACTAAACTGGGGACTTGATATGGAATCGAGCAGTGTTTATGCATATGATCAGCTTACTACGAATCTATCAGGGATTTTCGTAGCGGGTGACATGGCCTATTACCCCGATAAGCTGAAGCTTATTGCTGGGGCGTTCAACGATGCTGCTGTAGCTGTAAATGGAGCCAAGCTATATATTGATCCGCAATCCGCAAGTACAGCTTATGTTTCTTCACATAATGGCGTATTTAATGAGCGAAATCAGGCATGGTTAAATAAAAGAAATAAACCTATCAAATAATAAACGGCAGTCCGAGGTGCTAATAGCATCTTGGACTGCCGTTTAGGTATGATCATAACTTTAACTAAAACCTAGAGTTTGTTACTGGAGATTGTACGGGATGAAATAAATCAATTTTCAATTAGCGAAGGTGTGGAACCTCTACATTAGGATCAACATCTGCTTCGTAATCTATGCCGTCGGTTTCGAAACCAAACAGTTGGAAGAACTCTTTACGGTAACCTTCGAGATCAGACAGATCATAGATATTATCGGTGGTCAGCTCGTTCCAGATCTTCGCAACTTCCTCCTGCACGTCGTCTCTCATCTCCCAATCGTCAATGCGAATGCGACCTTGTTCATCGGTTGGCACATCGCCACCTGCATAGAGACGATCCGCGAAGAGACGCTGTAATTGCTCGATGCAGCCCTCATGCAATCCTTTATCTTTCATGATTTTGTACAATGCGGAAATATACAACGGTACCACCGGAATAGCTGAGCTGGATTGAGTAACGAGTGCTTTGGCAACGGTAACGTAAGCACGTCCACCCGTAGTACTCAAACGATCATTCAGCTTGTGCGCTGTCGCTTCCAAGTGATCTTTCGCCTGACCAATGGAACCTTCACGGTAGATGGCTTGCGTAAGTTCTGGTCCAATGTAAGAAAACGCGATCGTTGTAGCATGATCAGCAAGTACGCCACCTTGTTGCAATGCGTCGATCCACAGTTCCCAGTCTTCTCCGCCCATGACGGTTACGGTCTGGCGAACTTCTTCTTCGGTTGCTGGTTCCAAGGTAACTGAACTAACCTCACCCGTATGGAAGTTAACCGTTTTGTTCGTGTACGATTGTCCGATCGGTTTCAGAACGGAGTTGAACACTTCACCTGTATTGGGATCAACGCGGCGTGCGGAAGCAACGCTGTATACAACGAGATCCACTTGACCGAATTCGCTACGGATCAGTTCAACAGCTTTCTCTCTCGTTTCGTTTGCAAATGCGTCGCCCGTAATGCTGTACGATTGAAGACCGGCTTGTTCGGCCGCTGTCTCAAACGCGGCAGAATTGTACCAACCTGCGGAAGCTGTACGTTTGTCTGTGGACGTGCTTGGGCGGTAAATACCGATTGTATTGGCACCTGCTCCGAAGGCAGAGACCACGCGTGAAGCCAGTCCATATCCAGTTGAAGCGCCGATGACGAGCACATTACGCGGACCTTTAATTTCAGGCTGGGATTTAACGTATTCAATCTGTTCCTGTACCTGTGCAGCACAGCCTACAGGATGGGAAGTTGTACAGATAAAACCACGTGTTCTTGGTTTAATAATCATATATTGGCATCCTTTCATATTCAGCTCAAATGTTACATACCTCCCTATTGTAAAACAATTGGCTCCGAAACGGAAACCGTTTGATTCATTTTTAGGAATAGTGTGGCATTCGGCGTTTAAGTTTGCGATGATAGTGCATAGCATGAAGACGACTATTCATCTATTTTATTTGTCAAAATGATAGAAAGGATATATAAAATTATGCTCAAGGAACGAATTGAATTTCTAAGTAAAAAGAAACAAATCTCGCGCAAGGATCTGGTGGATGGCCTGGTTACCCAGGCACACTTTGCTAATATTTTGGCAGAACGCTACGCACTTCCTGAAGACTTGGCAGAAGCCATCGCAGAGCGGTTAGGGGTACAGCCATCGTACTTATTACTTGCTGCTGCGCAGGATGAAGAGACACTTTCGCGTGCCGAAGCGATCTTTGACCGATTGTCTGTTGCCGCCTCGGCGATCCCAGAGGAGCAGGTGCATGCACTGGATGACCGTGATGATACACTTACGGTGGAGTTAACCACTGCCTTAATGAAGGCGGTCTATTACCAGCAATTAAATGATGCGTCAGCACATGAATATATACATAGCTCATATCTGAACTTCTATCTGGAGAAGTACGGTCGTCCGGATGATTCGGATCTACCGCGCCCATTATACAAGGCATTGTTATATTACAAAATACAATATTATCGTTCTAAACATGCTTTTGTGGAGGTTCTTACACACGCGACTCGCCTTAGTTCGTTGCTTCTTCAAGGAAGCGAGTTTTGGTTGTCAATGCAGAACATCAAGATGGAAGCGTACATTCAGGTCAGACAGTATGAAGAGGCCAAGCAGGTGTTCGAGCAGACGATGCGTCATGTTGTAGATCAGCGATTATTTCATCGTTTATCTGGACTGTATGTAGCTTATAGTGGATATTGCTTCACCATGGGGCTTGTGCAAGAGGCGCTCTCAGCGCTGACGATGGCGGAGGCAAACTTGGTGTACACCAGCAATCAGGGGGAGCTGATGACCGCTATTGCGAACAATCGGATCGTCATGCTGACGATATCAGGTGAGCTGGATCAGGCCATGACTGAAATTGAAAGATTCGAGTCGCTGTTGCAACAGGAATCAGAAGAAACGCAGCACGGTATGAAGCCGCTCATTCTCATTTATCGCTGTGAAATCGCCCTGGCACGCAAAGATTGGGGCATGCTTGCGCTAAGTGTGGATCATCTGTTGCACTGTGCGACGACACAGGATCAACAGATGAGCGGAGTCTTTTATCAAAGCCAGCTTGCGCTAGCACATGGGAATCAAAGTGTATTTATGGAGCGAGCTTTGGCATGTTTACCTTATTTCGAATCCGCACAGCATTTCCTAAGGCTGGAGCATTTGTATGAAGGGCTAGCTGTTGTGTCAGAGGATCAGCGAAAGTACAAAGAAGCGGCGATATATTATAAGAAGCTGGTTTATCTGTTGCGTAATAAATAGGGTTTCTCTTCGAGTTATCGCTCTGATCGATCAATAAAAAAAGTATAGGGCAGCTTGGGCAATAACCTTTGACTGTCCTATGCTTGTCGTGCTGTGGATGAGTTTTTTTACTATAGCTTTCATGATCTACGTTCCTATTAATCATTTTTGGAGAGGTTCCCGTTCGCTAATAAACTTTGAATTTGTGTTGTTAATTCTTCGTTGTGGATATAATAATGCCCACCCTGTGAACTTGGAGTAAATCCTAGCTTAATCTCATTGTTTTCCAGCAAAGATACCGCGTACAGAAAGCCACTTCTGTCTTCTTGGTTTGAATCAGGCACGAAGGTCATGTCCTTTACTTGATTGATCCATTCTTGGATCTGTTCTTTGTTAGAGAATACTTTTCTTACGCCTGAGCTACCATCCGTAATCTCAATAGAATCTACTTTTGCCATATCCCCTGGGTAGAATTGTTGTAACGTTTTGGTGGTCAGCTTCTCGATTTGAGGTTCGTTACAAGCCGTAACGGCAAGCCCGCTGAGTAACAGAAGTACAAGTAAACATAATTTCTTCATGTTGCTCCTCCTCGTTTATTCCATTGACTTAATCTTGTCCTCCTAGGGTCAAGTGGGCATGTATACATCTTGAAGTTTACCTGCTTGGTAGTATGGATACTCTAGCTTCTGCTGAACTTGAAGTACAGTCTCTGTATTTGTCAGCATTTCAACCAAGTATAATCCCAGGTCAATGGAGGCTGTAACACCGGCGCCTGTGATTGTATGACCATCACGTACGACGCGCGCAGATATGACTTCCGCACAGTAGGGAGCTAGTAGCTCATATGCGGATGAGTTAGTAGTAGCCCTTTTTCCATTCAAAAAACCAGCCGCACCCATCAATAAAGCCCCTGTGCATACAGAAATTTTATACGATACAGGCTCCGCCGTTCGAATCCAATCCATAAAATTCTCGTCGAATCGAAGCGTTCTGGTGGATAATCCGCCAGGGAAAAATACGAGATCATAATCCCCCAGATTAGGCTGCACTGCATCGGATTTCATTTTCAGTCCACGATCATCCGTAATCTCTGCTTTGTCCGCACAGAACGTCCATGATACGTCTTCCTTTGCTTTTAGTATGGATAGCCAGGTCACAGCTTCATAAAATCCAACGAAATCCATACTTGTCATTCCATCAAATATCACAAATGCCATTTTCATTGCTGATCCCGTCCTTTCATCTCATATAAAATGAATAAAAGTGTTTGATCATTAGATCAAACACTTAGCCCAGGCGTACGGCATATGAAATATGTGCTTCCTCGTGGTTTGCTCCACTTCTACGCCAGTCACACATACATGATATTTGCTGCTAAGTATACATGACCTTCGTTTTGTTTGTAAATATATATAAAAATAATATATAAATTCCCTCTCGTTTAGAGGATGAGCACAAAAAATTGCTCTAAAACATGAAATGAAGTTGAATATAGCCTCATTTTATTGTGGAAATCTTCAATATGTTCACCATATAAGCGATGAGTTAAAGGATAGAATCTCCACATTCGTCGTTTCTTTTGTATGTGCCTAGAAGTGTATTCAAGCACGGGTTGTTATGTTTATACTTAATATATAACAAATAACACAAACAAAAGAGGTGCTTATCATGGGATGGTTTAGTAGAAAGAACAAGCAGGAAGATGCGATTGCGAAAGCGGACAACATGATGAATAAAGGACTTACAGGTATGATGATGAAGGGGTTGGTTCCAAAGGCACATCGAGAGGCGATTAATCAGAGTTTAGATACGGCGAAGCAAGCACAATGGGCGGCAACGGGTTCACTACCTCTGACTGCCACGGCTACAGTGTTAAAGATTACGGATACCGGTAAACTAATTAATTTTGACCCCATCGTTATAATTGTGATTGATGTGACGGAGACAAATGGGAAGCAATATCAGCGAACACTGGAAACACTGGTATCCAAAATGCAGATTCCTCGTGTAGGTGATCAAGTGGGGCTGGGACAGAACCCGGCAAACCCGACAGAATTGATCTATATGGGATTAATATCGGTCTAATGTATGGAAGTCATTAAGGAGTAAGTAGATTTTATTGAAGTATAAACAAAGATCAAAAGTACGTTTAACAACTAGATTTAGATATGGGAAGGGTGTTTCTGATGGTAGGATTTTTGAGACTTATTGGGTTATTACTTGTATTTGGTGTTGGATTCTCGCCATTCTTGGCGGAAAAGTTGTGGAATGATCCGTTTATTACGATGCAGGCTTGGTGGTATAGACCTGCGATTTATACGGGATTTGCGTTGATTTTTGTCCCTGCAATTCTAAGCGCTATGTTCGGCAGAAGCCGTGTGAAGACAGGCATACCTGCCCTTGGAGTCATTACAAGTGTACAACAGACGGGTACATATATTAACGAGCAACCTGAAGTACGTATCAGTGTGACCGTCTCCCGTAAAGGTCATGAGAAGTACGATACAACGTTCAAAACGATCATTCCGTTGACTTCGATGGCGCAGTTCCAGCCAGGCAGCTTCATTCCATTGCTTGTTTCGGAGAAGGATGAACGTAAGGTCGGGTTGGACTTGAATGGACAATTATCGCAGCAGGATATGCAGGAATTACTGAATGAGAAAATGATCAAGGAGGGCGTGGCTCCTGAGATGATGGATATCGCTCGTACAGGCGAGAAAGCGATGGCCAAAATCCTCGATGTTACTCCACTAGGGGGAGCAAGCGAAGGGAAAGTGAAGCTACAGCTTACACTAAGTGTGACGAAGACGAATGGAGAGACATTTAACGTTACAACGCAAAAAGAGCTACTATCTTCGGCACTGCCACAGGTACAACAAGGGCACATCATTAACGTCATATATTCCAAGCAAGATCCTTCGAAGTTAGTGCTCGCTTTGAATGTGCAGGAAGATCAGATGAATAAGCTGTTCTCCTCCTAAAAAATAATGGTCCCCGGATGTTCTCTTTCAGCAGGAAGAGAGCATTCGGGGATTTGTCTTAGAACAAACAGAAAATGAAGCTGTGTTCACTATATCAATTAGCCTTGCTCGATATAAGGCTGCATAGCCACGTCATCCGTTCGATTTATGATGAATGTAGCGAGGTTAGCATCATTCGAAATGAAGGAAACAAAGGCTGTGCGAATGGAGCAAGCTGTGTACGAGTCCATGATGGCTGGCCAACCAGAGCCTCGTGGTCAAACCAAACAACGGCATAATCATGATCCTCAGTGGGATTCTGAGTATCCCAACACACGGGCCCTGCATCATCTGCATAGGTTGCAAAAGGAATATACCCCTGCGCAATCAAGGGCTGCCATGTTTCCCATAACGTATGTAAACTCCGCAATGGATTGTCTGATGGCAAGTCTGGGAGCCCAACCATGAAGTGGTCATAGCGCAGATACACATTTAGGACATGCCGGGTTGTAAGGTAGGCCAAATACAATGGGGGAACCGGAAGCGGAAGATTATGCAATTGTTCCAATCTTCGAACCTGCTCTTCAGTCACCGTGGAAGGGATCATCCTCCAACGAACCCAGCCCTCTTCATCGACCTCACCCACTTGCATCTCATGAGGTACACCATAATCATCCTCAGCCGTTTTGGCAGGATGAGACATCAGGATATCCCGATGTGGGGTGTCAAAATAAGCCTCCAACGTATTCACAATGAAGGTGCGATCCTGCTCCAATTGCTGCATGTTGTACACACCTCCTTATGAATTCAGATCTGTACATAATTTTACGTATTCTCGTTCATGAATACTATAAGATGCCCAGGCGCATGCGATACGAAAATAAAGCTGATCTGTCATGCCCATCGAATACCTTCACTGCCAGTTGTCTGAACTCATCTGCGGCAGTCCGAACCTCATCTGCGCCAAGCTTCAGAGCAGTTTGCAATCCACCTTGACTAAGAGCCAGATTGACATACCGCTCTGCGTCGAATGTTTCGCGATGGTGGAATACAATCTCACGAACATAGCGAAACAATCCCGATTGCTGAATCTGCCCTAAATGTCCGTCTTTGCTCCATTTATAAGCCTGACTCTCTGGACTGGATAGTTGCAATGCGCGGTTGTCTGCAGTGAGCACTAATTGCTGGTATGCCTGTTCCAGCTGCCAATCCAGCATTGGAGGCCAGTCGCAGTCGTAAGCGGCGAAGATGCCTCCCGGTCGCAAAACACGAGCGAACTCGGAGAGCGTGGACTGAGGCTCCATCCAATGAAAGGATTGTGAGCAGGTCAGTATGTCTACACTGTCGTCAGGTAAGCCAAGCTCATGCGATAAGCCAGACACAAATCGGAGGTTATCCGGTTTGCCTGCAGACTCCCATTTGGACTCGGCTACTGCCCGCATATCATCACTTGGTTCAAATCCGATAATACGATCTGCTTCATGAAGCCAGATCCATGAGGATAACCCTGTTCCGCAGCCTACATCTGCGACCATACGCGGTTTATGACCTAAGTACGTCGTTAGAATCTCTACAACTTCGGTGGGAGCAGAAGGGCGATTTTGGTCGTATAACGCACCAAAGCCGGTAAATCGATCTACATTGTTACGTCTGATGTCTTGCATGGACAAACCTCCTTCTGAGAATAGATGGATGAGATACCACAACATAATCAACTACAATGTTTCCAACCCAATCTCTTACAGTATACCATTCATTCCGGATCTAGACTGGATTGATCGGTGCATTGTCCCTGCAAATTTGCGACAGCCATGCGATGGCGATGGAGCAGTTCCTGCCGGATATACGTTGGCTCCAGAATCGTGAGTTCAGCACCGAATGACATAAGGAAAAAATATAAGCGTTCGCCCTCATGAATCTCTAGCGACACAAGCAATCTACCATCAGGCAGCTTCTCAATCCGGGAGGGGTCAAAATAATCATAGGCTCGGTACGCAATTGCGCTTGAGAATTGTAGCTTTAACGAAATAGGCGTGTTGGCAATGTGGTCTTTTGTGCCCGAGCCCTCAATCGTTGTGTTCTCGTCCATAAGCGTGGATCGCAGCTTGAGTTCAGATATGCGTTTCATTTTATACGTCTGGGCTTCGGTGTGGTGAGGGCGATTCCGGTCATAGCCTTTGAAGTACCAAGTATTGTTTTTGAAAATTAACTTGATCGGTTCAATCGTTTCTATACTAGACTCGCCTTCTGAATCGACATAATGAAATGTCATGAGCTGCTTGCTTAGGATGGCGAGCTTCACCTGATTAAATAGTTCTCTCTCTTGCATGGGAATACTACCCCAAGGGGAAAAATCAAATTCAATCCAGTCCAGCTCATGGTCAAACATGGCGGTTAGCCGTTTCAACATATGTGCGCTGTTCAGATGCGGGATGGCACTCACGCTATAAAGACCTAATAAAATCTCATTCTGATCATCTTCAGATAGAAGCGACTTATCCATGACATAGTTGTCCATGAGATGTACACCGCCATGTTTACCGGTTGTGGTATACACGGGAATGCCTGCCGCACTTAATCGATCAATGTCGCGGTACACGGTGCGCACCGATATTTCAAACAGCCGTGCCAGTTCAGGCGCAGTCGATTTCTTTTTCTCCAATAACAACAGTAGCATTCTGAATAGTCGGTTATTTTCCATGTTGTGATTATACCATGACAGAAGGTGTCAGGGTATGGATGTTAGACTAGATATATAGTGTTGCTAAACGAATAGAGACGAACAGAGGAGGAACGAACATATGAAAATGAATGATGGATTTTTCTGGGGTGGCGCTACGGCTGCCAATCAATTTGAAGGTGGATGGAATAAGGATGGCAAAGGGCCAAGCACTTCCGATATGATGACAGGGGGTACGCACACGACTCCACGACGCATTACATCTGTATTGGAAGAGGGAACGTATTATCCGAGCCATGAAGCGGTTGATTTTTACGGTCATTACAAAGAGGACATTGCACTTATGGCTGAGATGGGCTTCAAAATGTTCCGTATGTCCATCAACTGGTCGAGAATCTATCCTAACGGTTACGATCTGGAGCCGAACGAAGAAGGATTGAAGTTCTACGATAACGTCTTTGCTGAGTTGAAAAAATATAACATTGAACCACTCGTGACGATTTCTCACTATGAGACACCATTTGGTCTAACTGAGAAGTATAATGGCTGGGCATCCCGTGATTTGATTGACTTCTACATTCGATATTGTACAACCCTCTTCAACCGCTACAAGGATCAGGTGAAGTACTGGTTGACGTTCAATGAAATTAACTGTCTGACAATGCCGCTTGGTGCATATATGGCTGGTGGTATTCGATTTGAAGGCAAAGAGACGCTGACGGATGGAGTAGATGTGCCACAGACTCGTTTCCAAGCATTGCATCATCAGTTCGTTGCGAGTGCCAAGGCAGTTAAGCTTGCTCATGAGATCAATCCTGATTTCCAAATTGGCTGTATGATCGCCTTCATGACGACATATCCGAATACATGTAACCCGGATGACATGCTGCTTGCACAGAAGAAGGATCAGATTTCGAATATGATCTGTGGAGATGTGCAGGTTCGCGGCGCATACCCTGGATTTGCTAAACGTTTCTTTGCGGAGCAAGGTATCCACATTGAAATGCATCCAGATGATGCACAGACACTGCGCGAAGGTTGCGTAGACTTCTACTCCTTCAGCTATTACATGTCTTTGGTTGAAAGTGCAGATGAGACGCTGGAAAGAGCGGAAGGCAACCTACTCGGCGGTATTAAAAATCCGTATCTGGAAGCTTCCGACTGGGGCTGGCAGATCGATCCGAAAGGACTGCGTTACACGCTGAACCACCTGTATGACCGTTATCAGGTTCCGCTGATGGTAGTAGAGAATGGTCTGGGCGCGGTTGACGTGGTAGAGGAAGATGGCTCCATTAACGATGACTACCGGATTGACTATCTGAAAGGTCACATCGAGCAGATGAAAGAAGCTGTAGCAGATGGCGTAGACCTTATTGCTTATACGATGTGGGGATGTATCGACCTTGTGAGTGCTTCTACAGGGGAAATGAAAAAACGGTATGGCTTTATCCATGTCAACAAAGACAATGATGGCAATGGTGATCTGAGCAGAACACCGAAGAAGAGCTTCTACTGGTACAAAAAAGTGATTGAATCCAATGGTGAACAACTGTAATTCAATTCATTGGCTGACGATAAGATAACAAAATGAAACCCGCTTATCCTGTAATAGGGATGGGCGGGTTTATTAGTCTATAGTTACGTTACTCTACCGTACTATAGAGATACATAGATAGTAGATTCTCAACCATATGGTATAATCATGAAAAAAAGGAAATGGAGGAAAGTTATGAAACGAATATCCTTTCTAACCATACTCATTGTCCTCGTTACGTTAGGATTTACCGTCTACCCGGGAGAGAAAGCTTATGCCTGCAGCTGTGTAGACAGCACAGCCCTAGAAAAGCTAGATACCTACTCGGCGGTATTTGAGGGGAAGGTCACTGAAAAAGGCGCCCGAAGCCAGTTCGGATTTGGCGAATATCGCAAATATACGTTTGAAGCAGTAAGAGCATGGAAGGGAGTGAATGGGCAGAAGGTTACGATTCATAGTCTGGATCATGGTTCCTCATCATGTGGCTTCCAATTTACCAAAGGTGAAACCTATCTCGTATTTGCTTCCTCGGATGAAAAAGACCATACACTGAAAACGACGCTATGCAGTGGTAATAAACTCATTTCCCAAGCGGATGAAGATGTACAATTACTAGGAGCAGGAGAGTGGGTCACTGAAGATGACTCAGGTTCAACGAATTCATCTCCTAATTATTTATTCCCACTCATTCTAGGTAGTATAGGTCTATTTCTTGTTATTGTTGTAGCAATAATATATGTCCGTAGACGACAGAAGTAACGGCTTCACTAGGGCTTGTCTGAAAACTCTGAACGACGAGAGTGTGTAGACAAGCCTTAATTCAGTTGTTTCATATATTCATAGGCGGTAATGCCGAAGAAACGTTTGAAATGACGGTTAAGATGCGTGAGATCGACGAACCCGCACTGAGCTACAGCAGCGTAGATGTCCTTATCGTTCTCCAAAGATTGGCGTGCGCGCTCTACTTTGCAATTCAGGAAAAACTGGTACGGTGATATGCCAGCTTGTGCTTTGAACTCACGAATGAATTGGTATTTGGACATGCCGAGTTGGGTGCAGAGATCGTCTAATTTAAGCACATCGTCGATGCTGTAAAACATCATTTCTTTTGCTGTACTCACAAGGCTGCTCGTAGCTTTATGCGGTACGTTTACTTCGTTTTCTCTAGCTAGTAGGTTTGCTAGATTGAGCAGTAGCTCGCTGCATAAAGCTTCATCTCGGCCATGCTGAACAGCATCGTTTACCCTGAGGATTGCTCGCGCAAGTTCAGGGTCATAAACGATGGGTGTTGAGAAGTGTAGTTCCTTCTTTCCCAGCACCTCAGACATCAGATCTGGCTTGAAATATAACATGACATAATCGATTCCTTCACGGTCATAGGAGCTACCATCATGCGTCTGCTCTCGATTAAATAACATGACGCCATTTTTGTGAGAAGCTTGATAATGACCATCCAGATTATATTGTTGAATGCCTCGAAGGGTTACGCCTACGGCATATTCCTCGTGACAATGTTTTTTGTAAGTGAAATCCGTAAAGCTGGCGGATAGAGCCAGCACATCCTCTGTTTTTTTGTAATTAAACAATTCCACCAAGCTAACCTCCGATCACGAGATGATTCCCGATACCATAATGGCTGAGTATAACAAAAATAGGGCCATGAGGATACTCATTGCTTTTTGATGATGATTAAGAAACGTTCTGAAGATAGACCCGAACACGACCCAACTGGAGTAGGCCAAAAATCCAATGAGTGTAATGAGCATAACGAACATAAACGAAGATAGTGAACTATTATAATAGGGCAATACATAACTAGGCATGACGGTGAACGTAAACAGAATGACTTTGGGATTCAGAAATTGCATGATGAACCCATTCAGGAAACCAGTAACCTGTTTCGGTGCTTCCGCACTGGAACCCATTTTGTACACCTGGTAAGCGAGGTATAGCATGTACAGGCTACCTACGATCTGCATTATTTTCACCATACTGGGTAGAACCCCTGCGAGCAGATGATTAAGAAAGGCGGAAGCGGCAAGCAGCAGACTGAACGCAAGTGTGGCACCCCACACATAGTTCATCGTTTTGCGTGCGCCAATCTTCTGCGTAGAAGATAGAATAACAATGTTGCTAGGGCCAGGTGTGAAGGTAACGATAATGCAATAGATCAAAAAGGATGTAATATTCATCTGAAGTCCCCTCTAGAAGTAATATGGTTCTATGATCATATGCCAGAGGGGCTGGGAGCTTATAGTACATTATTGCAGCAGAATCATCGACGAGAGCAACAGCAGTTTATTTCCAAAAGTGAAGAGTGGTTTTCTTTTTGAATGATTGCGTTTACAATTTAGAACGAAGTGTAAGGTGATCAGACCATTTAAGGGAAGTGAACGGAATGAAGAAAATGCTGTTGGTATACATTTTGCTTATTGCAGCATTTGCATTGTATGTTCTGAGATTTGAATACACCAGCCAGGCGAACAGTTCTTGGGAGAACCGGGGACTGCGTGGTGATATTGGTGAGACATACATCATGATAACGTTCCAATCCGGGCTAGAGTATTGGAAGAGTCCGCTCAAAGGATTCGAGGACGCCGCGGATACGCTTGGTGTGACTGTTGAATACCGCGGAGCTACCCGATATGACGCAAAGGAGCAGACAACCGTAATTGAGCAGGCGATCGCGCGTAAACCCGCAGGGATTGCTATATCTGCCATTGACCCGCAATCGTTGATCCCGGCGATTAATAAGGCGATCGAAGCGGACATTCCCGTCATCCTGTTCG
Organism: Paenibacillus sp. MER 99-2; assembly: GCF_023714095.1. Taxonomy (NCBI): domain Bacteria; kingdom Bacillati; phylum Bacillota; class Bacilli; order Caryophanales; family Paenibacillaceae; genus Paenibacillus; species Paenibacillus sp. MER 99-2. The sequence goes on from NZ_JAMAUZ010000001.1 coordinate 146,231, forward strand.
ATGCAGATGCTCCGGATAGCCAGGCCTATTCCTTCCTCGGGACGGATAACTACAAGTCTGGTGTAACGGCAGCGGATAAAATGGCTGAGTTATTGGGGCGTGAGGGAGAGGTTGCCGTTCTGACCCTACCCGGACAACAAAATCATGAAGAGCGGACGAAGGGGTTCCGGGATACGATTCAGGAACGATATCCGTCCATGAAGGTCGTTGAAATTGCAGATGGACACGGAGATGCGGTGATATCTAGAGAAGAGACGTTAAGGATGATGAAGGCTCATCCGCAATTGGCAGGTATTTTTGTAACCGAGGCAACAGGTGGAGCAGGGGTCGGCGAAGCTGTGCAAAATGCAGGGCAAGGTCATGCGCTGCAAATCATCTCTTTTGACACAAACAAAGTCACACTCGACATGATCAAGAATGGTACGATATCAGCCACGATTGCGCAGGGAACTTGGAATATGGGGTATTGGTCGCTACAATATTTGTTCCATCTGCATCATCAGTTAACGGTGCCTGCTCCATCCTCTTCTGGTGAAAATGCGCCGTTACCGGTAATGGTAGACACGGGGATCTCTGTGGTGACACGCTCGAATGTGGATGATTATTATGCCAAATAACAAGGAACATGTTGAGGAAAATAGTGCTTGGAGTCGGCAAACTTGGCGCTCTTCGCTCCGAAACGGTATTAAGCGGTTATGGCTGCGTAACATGCCGCTTCGCTACCAGTTGATGCTGCTGTTTTTGTTATTTGCTATTGTACCTTCCGTTGGACTCGGATTGCTCGTGAACTGGACGGTAGAGCGGGTGGTGGAGAGACAAGTTGAGGGGCATACGATGCAGCTTATTGGCAAAGTGAATGAAGGTCTGAACACCAAAATGGAAAATTTGCAGAATATGACCTACTTGATAGCATTTGACCCGGATATCGATGCATTTATGCACGGAAATACTCCTTCGGATGTGGATGAGGATCTGGGTTCGATAAGCAACGCAGAGAGTGATCAGAGTGCCCAATTGGAGCAGCAGCAACTGTATGACATCAAACAAACCTTACAGGGATTCACAACGCTGTACCCGGAAATCGCTGGCATCGTGCTCGTCAATGGCAGCGGGGACTATATTAGTAATGAGATGTATCCCCGGACGGAGCAGGGGCTGACCGAAGAGGCATGGTACCGCGAAGCTTCAGCTCATCCAGGCATTTTTACTGTACTTGGTCAGCCTAAAGAGCGTAATATTACGACGCATGTTCGCTACAAGGATGATGAGATTGTATCGGTTGCACGCTCCATTACAGATGAAGAATCGGGACGTGTTCGAGGAGTCATCATGATTGATCTCAAGCTGAGATCTGTCTCGCAGGCCGCACGCAACGTAACCTTGGGTAAATCCGGGTACGTCATGGTAACGGATGCAGAGGGACAGAGCGTGTATAAGCCTCAACATCCCCTGATTGAAGATATCCCTGCGGATTGGTTTCCCTCCGAGGACAGCGGGACATTTACCGCCGAGACAGATGGTGGCACTTTGTTATTCATGTATCAGTCCTCCACCTTTACCGGGTGGAGAACCGTAGGGGTATTTCCAACAAGGGAGTCCATTACGGAGGTACGCCAGATACAATTTTATGTAGTCAGTTTTGTATTTGTAGTGTGTTTGTTTGGTTTAAGTGCCTCTTTGTGGTTCTCACGTTCTATTGCTCAGCCTATTTTTCGTTTAATGTCTTATATGCGTAGAGCAGAGACGGGCAATCTTAGAGCAGGTCGCTGGAGTGATCGTGCCGATGAGATTGGCATGCTGGGGAACAGCTTTAATCGAATGCTCATACAGATTCGGCAGCTCATATCGCTGAATGAACTACGGGAGCGACAGAAGCGGGAAGCGGAGATGCGCAGTTTGCAGGAGCATATTAAACCCCATTTTTTATACAATACACTGGATACGATTCACTGGATGGCTCGCAAAGAGGGTGCAGATGATGTATCGGGCATGGTGGGTGCGCTGTCTCGACTATTTCGAATTGGGCTTAGTAAAGGTCAGGACTACATTCCGCTGCGTTCCGAGCTTGAGCATATTAGCAGTTACCTGCAGATTCAGCAGACACGATATCGTGATCGACTGCAGTACACACTGAATGTTCCTGAGGAACTGCAGAACCTGTACATGTTGAAGTTATTGCTTCAACCATTGGTGGAGAACGCAATCTACCATGGGATCAAAGGACGTCGCGGGCCAGGCCTGATCCGTGTGGAGGCCAGGGTAGAACGTGGCAAATTACTTCTTATGGTGGAAGACGATGGAGCGGGAATGTCCGCGGAACGACTTGCAGAAATGGTAGAATTGCTTGATGTTCCCCTAGAGAGCTTGGAGTCAGCCTCTCCGAGCATGACCGGTAAAAGCTATGGGATGTTGAACGTACAAGCCCGATTACGACTGTCCTTCGGTGATGAATACGGAATCGAACTATCAAGCCGGGAAGGCGAGGGAACTTGTGTAACTATTGTTCATCCGCTGATGCGAGAGCTGCCATCACTCCCACCAGCGCAGCGACTTAATAATGAAGAGAGGCAGGAGACGGAATGAAGGAGCCTATGGATCCAACAGCGATAACCCCAAAATACCGAGTGCTGATTGCGGATGATGAACCAATCATTCGGGAGGGCATTCGGGATGCAATTGACTGGGCCACTCTCGGCATGGAAGTTGTTGGTGAAGCCGAGGATGGTGAGGAAGCACTGGAACGTGTGGTCGATTTGCATGTTGATGTCGTACTAGTTGATATGAATATGCCATTTCTGAACGGAATCGGACTGATTCGGGCTCTTCAGCAAACGTGTCCAAGATGTCGTTATTTGATCATTTCGGGACATGATGAATTTGCGTATGCGCAAGAGGCTGTTCGTCTGGGGGTGGAGGATTATATTCTGAAGCCCGTTGAAGCTGAGCAATTGTACGCTGCACTTGGGCGCCTGCGTCAGCGGTTGGATGAAGAATACCAGCGGACAGCCTACGTAAGACAGGCAGCCGATCAGATTGAGCGCAACATTCCGCTGTTACGACAGCGCTTCTGTCTGGAATGGCTTGAAGGGCAGATTGGAGAGAGAGATCTGATGGAGCAACTTACCTTTCTGCGTCTGCCTTCCACGCCACCTGTACAGATTGGAGCTGTGCGTTGGCCTGCCGCTGAAGCGCGCAAGAACGTCATGAGAGAGAATGATCGTCAACTGTTCCTTTATGCTGTGGAGAATATTATTAGTGAACTGCTGGAAGACTGCCCACATGTCTTATTTCGGGACGCCAGCGGTTTAATCGGCATATGTGTGTGGCAAGAAGCCCCGGAGGAAATCGCTACGCTGTTAGAACAACAGATCACTTCTTGCTTAAATATCGCCATTCATGCCCATGTAGAGCTTCATTCAGGAACACTAGAGGAAACCCCGGATACGTATCGTCTTTGCCGTGAGCGGGTCTATGGAGAAGTTCGGTTGTCTCCGCTAGTTCGCAGAGCAAGACAACTCATTCAGGAAGAATACGCGGAGCGGGAGCTAACGCTGGAGTCGCTCGCTTCTAGACTGCAAGTGTCCGCTGTATACCTTAGCCGAGTGCTTAAGAAAGAGCTGGACAACTCCTTCGTTACACTCGTCACACAAGCTCGCATTCGCAAGGCTGTGCAACTGCTTGACTCAACAACGCTACCCATTCATACGATTGCGGAGCGGGTAGGTTATGACACGCAGCACTATTTCAGTACTGCATTTAAGAAAGCGATGGGCATCTCGCCGGCTCAGTATCGAAAGGACGGAGGAACGGGCGATCGTTCTTCGGTACAGTGATTTTGAAAGTTAAAACATGATTAGCGATCACAAGGACATGTTCTACTTCGGTGAAGTGAAGTGGAACATGTCTTTTTTGTTTTTGTTTTACCTTGTAGATTGTTTTGCAAGATTCCAACAATATAACGATGGCTTCTTTTTCACTTCCATCAAAAGTTAAATTTTTATAAAAAAGGTTGAAAACCTGCAAAGACCTGCCTGCTGCTGAAATGCTACGATAATTCTCGAACAGGAAGTGACAAGGCACATACTACACTTCATTCGTTGTAAGCGTTATCTCAGCTATTGTGAACAATCGTATGATCTGAGGAAAGGGGAACTTCATATGAAAAAAGGAGCGATATGGATCTGGCTTCTGGTGATGGCCTTGATGCTCTCGGCTTGTAATCTAGCTGAAAGTGATCTGGGCAGCAAGGAAAAAGGTTATGTCGGTATCTCGATGCCGACCAAATCATCGGAACGATGGGTTGGGGACGGAGAGAACATGGTACGACTGTTCCAGGAGCAAGGTTATAAAACCGATCTTCAGTATGCTGAGGATGTGGTCGAAAATCAGATTTCACAGATTGAGAACATGATCACGAAGGGCGTGGATGTGATGGTCATCGCATCTGTGGATGGCAACACACTAACCGATGTGATCAAGAAAGCGCATGATGAAGGGATACAGGTCATTTCGTATGACAGGCTCATTAGAAACACCCCATATCTGACGTATTATGCCACGTTCGATAACTTTAAGGTGGGTGTGCTCCAGGCCTCCTACATCGAGCAGAAGCTTGGGCTTAAGGAAGGGAAGGGGCCATATAACATTGAACTGTTTGGCGGATCGCCGGACGACAATAACGCCTACTTTTTCTTCGACGGTGCAATGTCTGTACTGAAGCCTTACATGGATTCCGGCAAGCTGGTTGTTCGTAGTAAACAGATGACGATGGCACAGATCGCCACCTTACGCTGGGACGGTGCACTTGCACAGTCACGCATGGATAATCTTCTCAGTGCCTATTACTCTGGTGACAACCTCGATGCAGTCCTATCTCCATATGATGGCATTAGTATCGGAATTATCTCGTCCTTGAAAGGGATCGGTTACGGAACAACAAACAAGCCATTACCTGTGATAACAGGGCAGGATGCCGAGCTTGCTTCAATCAAGTCCATTGTTGCCGGGGAGCAGACACAGACGGTATTCAAGGATACACGGAAACTGGCGGAGCAAACGGTGGAAATGGCTAATAGCATTTTGCAAGGTGAACAGGCGGAAGTGAATGATACGAAATCATATAACAACGGAATTAAGATAGTTCCGGCATATCTTCTTGATCCCATCTCTGTGGACCGAACCAATGTAGAGCAGGATATTGTTGGCAGTAAGTATTACACGAAGGAAGAAATCGGCTTGAAATAAGGAACGAAAGGAGCATATCCCATGGCCGGAATTATTCTGGAAATGAAAAATATTACCAAAACATTCCCTGGCGTCAAAGCACTGGAAAATGTCAATCTGCAAATTCGTGAGGGTGAGATTCATTCGATATGCGGCGAAAATGGGGCAGGCAAATCGACACTCATGAAGGTGCTTAGCGGTGTGTACCCCTATGGCACGTATGAAGGGGATATTTTATTTCAAGGCAAACCGTGCGAGTTTAAAGACATCAAGCAGAGTGAAGATCTGGGGATCGTCATTATTCATCAGGAGTTAGCTCTGATCCCCTATCTTTCCATAGCTGAGAATATATATTTGGGCAATGAACGTGCAAGCAAAGGAATTATTAATTGGAAGGAAACGTTTGTAGGTACGCGTGAACTGTTAAGCAAAGTAGGTTTAAGTGAAGATCCGAATACGCTGGTATCCAGCATCGGGGTGGGGAAACAACAGCTGGTTGAGATTGCCAAAGCACTCTCCAAAAAGGTCCGCCTGCTTATTCTGGATGAGCCCACGGCTGCATTGAACGAGGACGACAGTGAAAACCTGCTGCAATTGATGCTGGAATTCAAGAAGCAGGGCATCGCCTGCATTCTCATCTCTCACAAGCTTAATGAGGTCTCCAAAGTGTCGGATGCCGTAACCATATTGAGGGATGGCAAGACCATTGAGACGCTGGATATGAGAAAAGATCAGGTTACAGAAGACCGGATCATTAGTGGAATGGTCGGACGGGATCTCACGAGCCGTTATCCTGAGCGTCATGCAACCATTGGCGACATCGTTCTGGAAGTGAAGGATTGGACCGTGTACCACGAGCAACATGCTGAACGAAAAGTACTGGATCAGATCAACATGAATATTAGACGTGGTGAGATTGTGGGTATTGCGGGGCTAATGGGCGCTGGACGTACCGAACTTGCCATGAGTATATTCGGCAAATCGTATGGACGCAATATATCAGGACAACTCATAAAGGATGGCAAGCCCATCCAAAACAATAGTGTTACCGAGGCTATTCAAAATGGGTTTGCTTATGTCACCGAGGATCGCAAGGAATACGGGCTTATTTTGATGGACGATATCAAACGCAATATCTCGCTGACAGGCCTCAACAAACTAACGAAAAATGCGGTTGTGAATGAGCATGAAGAAGTGCTCGTAGCGGAAGAGATGAAAAAGAGTATGAACATCAAGGCACCTAATATTTTGCAGAAGACCGGTAACCTTAGTGGGGGCAATCAACAAAAGGTGGTGCTGAGCAAATGGATTTTTGCCGGACCAGATATTCTCATTCTGGATGAACCAACACGCGGCATCGACGTGGGAGCCAAGTTTGAAATCTATACCATCATCCATCGTCTCGCCGCTGAAGGTAAAGGTGTACTGGTTATTTCATCCGAACTGCCGGAGGTTCTTGGCCTCTGTGACCGGATCTACGTGATGAATGCTGGAAGAATGACCGGAGAAGTTAGTCGTGAAGAAGCATCGCAGGAAACGTTGATGAGATATATGACCAAGTCTGGAGGCGGGAAGCATGGAATCAATAACGAAACTGTTTAAAGGTAACATTCGCCAATATGGTATGATCATTGCTTTAGTCGTCATTATGCTTTTGTTTGAGGTACTTACCAATGGGTTGTTACTTAAGCCCATCAATATAACCAATCTAATTTTGCAAAACAGCTACATTCTAGTACTGGCCATCGGCATGGTGCTGGTCATCATTACTGGTCATATTGATCTATCGGTTGGTTCCATTGCAGCCTTTGTTGGTGCAGTTGCAGCCATTATGATGGTCGATTGGCAGCTTCCGGCATGGCTTGCGGTGATTGCGTCTTTGCTGGTAGGAGCCTTGATTGGTGCGTGGCAGGGCTTCTGGATCGCATATGTGCGAATTCCCGCCTTTATTGTAACTCTCGCGGGGATGCTGTTGTTCCGCGGGTTGACGATGATTGTGCTAGAGGGTCAATCAATTTCTCCTTTTCCAGGTGGATTCCAGAAAATAAGTTCAGGCTTTCTACCGGATATTCAATTCTCGGGGCTTGGATTGGTGTCCATTATTGTGGGGATTCTGCTTACCTTGTGGTACATCTTCAATGAACTACGTGAACGTCGTTCACAGCGCAAATACGGCTTCCAAGTTGTATCTCAGGGACTCTTCCTGCTTAAGTTGATTGTGGTTGCAGTGGTAACGAACCTGTTCACCTTGGTGCTTGCAAGTTACGCAGGTATTCCGAATATATTGGTGCTGCTGTTTGTCTTGATCGTTGTCTACTCATTCATCATGAACCGTACGGTGATGGGCCGTCACGTATATGCTCTTGGAGGTAATGAGAAGGCAGCAGGTCTGTCAGGCGTCAAAACGAAGAAAGTAACGTTCTGGGTATTTGTAAACATGGGCACACTTGCGGCAGTATCAGGCTTAATCTTCGCCGCGCGTCTGAATGCAGCTACACCAAGGGCAGGTACCAACTTTGAGCTGGATGCGATTGCTGCCTGCTTCATCGGTGGAGCCTCAGCTTCCGGAGGCATTGGGACTGTCTTCGGCGCCATCATCGGCGGTCTGGTTATGGGTGTACTCAATAACGGAATGTCCTTGATTGGTCTCGGTATTGACTGGCAACAGGGGATCAAAGGTCTCGTGCTGCTGCTCGCCGTTGCGTTTGATATCTATAACAAAAATAAAAGAGCTGCCTAAGTGTAAAATGGTTATAGCTGATGTCGGGGTTATAAACCGATGCTCAATCTAATCGTGTGTTATATGTATGAATACAGCTTGATATTACGCTCATCATTTAAGATTCGCAAAGCAATAAACAGACCTGGATCACGGGATCAGGGTCTGTTTATTGCTTTACATGTTTATTTTATTACAGTTGCATTCCTGCTGCGTTTACATCAGTGCGCCAAGGAAGCGAGTGGCAATGCCGAAATAGATAAAGAGCGACAGAATATCATTTAACGTTGTAATCAGCGGCCCTGAGGCAACAGCGGGGTCTACCTTGAAGCGACTGAGTAGGAGTGGGATGCACGTTCCAGTCAGCGTACCAATCACGAGAGTGAAGAAGAGAGATACCCCGATAATCGCGCCAAGCAGCCAGTCTCCTTGCCAGAAATAAGCGATGATGGTAATCAGGATTCCGCAGACTAAACCAATCATCGTGCCCACCTTAATCTCCCGACCAATCAGTGCCAGCACCGTTGACTTGTCCAACTTACGTCCGATCAGTCCGCGTACAACGACAGCCAGGGACTGTGTCCCTGTATTGCCTGTCATCCCGGCAATCATGGGCATGAAGAAGGCGAGCGCAACGACTTGGTTTAACGTATCTTCAAAAAAGTCTACAATACTTCCGGATATTAATCCGATTAGTAATAACAAGATCAACCAGGGAAGTCTGCGTTTGACCGCAACCAGTGGTTTGGTATCAAAATCAATATCTTTACCACCGCCCCCCATCTTGGCTATATCTTCACTCGCTTCATCCATAATAATATCAATGACATCATCCATCTGAATGATCCCGCATAGCCTGTGATTTTCATCTACGACTGGAAGTGCCATGAACTCGTAACGTTGCAGCAGTTGCGCGGCTTCTTCCTGATCCATATCAACCGTAGCGTGGATCACACGCCTGGTCATCAGCTCTTCAACCTTGGTTTTGTCATCTGCCAAAGCAAGGGAGCGATAACTTACGACACCGACGAGTTTACCCTCATTGTCGGTCACATAGAGATAACTGGAGGCGGAGATATGCATGGTGCCTTGCGATTGTCTTAGCGCTTCCTTGGCGGTCTCATGGATGAGCAGGGTTCGATACCGATCTGTCATAATCCGTCCAGCCGTCTCCGGCGGATAATTCAACACAGACCGGATGATGGCAGAGTGATCGAGATTCATATCCGACAGCAATTCTTCCCTACGTTTGGCTGGGATATCGTGCATGAACCGGATCAGGTCGCTTTTGTCCATCTGTTGCATGACTTCAAGCGTTCGTTCTGGCCCGAGTCGTTCGAACAGCTGAATCTGTTCATGCAGCTTCAGGTTCTCAGCCAGATCGGCTAGCGCATCAGGTTTGAACAGCAACAGAAACCGATTTCTCTCTTCTTCAGGGAACTTTTTATATATAAGTGAAAGATCATAGGGATGCAGCTCCTTCACCAGTTTATAGAATTCAGGTAGATTTTGGGACTGCACATGATGGACAAGTTGTTCGGTGATCTCCTCTACGGAGAAATCTTTCTTAGTATGAGATCCGTTCATATCGACACTCCTTTCTGTATGGTCAACTTCATATTTTTAAACGAAATAGATTGGCAGTTAAACAAGGCATGAATAAAAAGGAAACGTTTTGTCTGGAACAGGTCAGGGAAACCGAAGTCCTCAGGGGATGTCTTAGGATATGGAAATCTTGCTCAAACATGCAATATGGGCTTACAAACATGCGTTGCAAGGATATACTTGATGTACAGCAACAAACGAGGGGGACATGCACTAGTGGAAGCAGATATTAGAACACAGTTACTCAGCCTGGCTGAGCCAGAGTATCAGAAATTTACGGCAGCACTCATTCCTAACATTACGAATCTGTTGGGTGTTAGAATACCCGCACTACGTAAGCTGGCGAAACAGATTGTTGCAGCAGATTGGCGTGTCTATCTGGAGAACGCAGACGATGACTACTTTGAAGAAGTGATGTTGCAGGCACTGGTTATTGGTTATATCCGCACAGATCCAGAAGAATGGCTACGGCATATTGCTTGGTTTGTCCCCAAAATCAATAACTGGTCTGTATGCGATAGCTTCTGTGGTGGATTGAAATTTACGAAGAAAGAACAAGAACGGGTGTGGCAATTTATACAGCCTTACTTGGCGTCCGAGCTTGAGTACGATATTCGCTTCGGCGTCGTGATGTGCTTAAACTATTATATGGAAGAACCGTATATCCATCAGGTGCTTGCTTCATTGGATCAAATCAGACATGAAGGATATTATGTGAAAATGGCTGTTGCATGGGCGATTTCGATTGCTTACATTAAATTGCCCGATATTACGATGCGTTATCTTAAGGACAATACGCTCGATGATTTTACGTATAACAAAGCACTTCAGAAAATAACGGAATCTACTCGTATTGATCCGCAGACGAAACAAGTTATTCGTGAAATGAAGCGTAAGCTGAAGCGGTCAGTTTGATTCGCATAAGAATACAATTGAAACATGATGGAAGGATGATGGATATGAGGCAAAAGATCATGTGGACCCCGCTGGAACTAGATGGTCTGCCCTGGATCGTACTTGCAACAGAGAAGGGCGTAGGTCGTATTATTATGCCTAATGAAACATTGCAGGATTGGGAAGGCTGGATTGCTCGTATAGCTCCTGGAGTTGAATTAATAGAGGATGAACAGACGATCAAGCAGACAGGTATTACCGAGTGGCTGACATCGTACTTCGCCGGCGAAAAGGTAGCATTCACAGCTGACATTCCATTGGACCTGATTGGAACAGTATTTCAGCAGCAGGTATGGACAGAGCTTGGACAAGTTCCTTATGGTGAGACTCGAACTTATGGTGATATTGCGACTGCGATCGGAAGACCATCGGCAGTTCGTGCAGTCGGTGCAGCGAACGGAGCTAACCCCATTCCAATTCTATTGCCATGCCATCGCATTATTGGTGCAAACCGCAAGTTGACAGGATTTCGTGGCGGGCTAGACATGAAACGCAGACTGCTGGATATTGAACAGATCGAGGGTGTATCTGACGGTGGGCATGCGAGGTTTAGGTTCTAGATCGTTATGCTAGTGTGTGTGTGCATAATCGGAGTTAGACATGAGATATATCCACTAGAAAAATAGGATGAATAATTAGAAATACAGGCATGAATCATGCCTGTATTTCTGTCTATTAAGAGTGACTCTAAACTCCAAACGTTAAACGTATGGTATGCCAACGTTATACATATTTTTGCTGCGTTAACCGTTATGCTACGATAAATATTAAATAAAACCGAGTGGGAGTGAAGGGTCATATGTTGAATCAGGCCTATTGGTTAACGAACGTAAATTTGGAGCAGAGTTATGTGATGGATGGACAAGAAGTGACCGGAACACGGACAAGCTTATGTCACCTTCGCATTGAGAACGGAGTTATTGCAGAGATCAGAGGTATTGAAACAGCGCTTCAAAGTGCACTACCCAAATACGATTGTCACGGTCTGTTGTTGCTTCCTTCGTTCGAAGAGGCTCATATTCATCTGGACAAAACCTATTACGGAGAACCGTGGCAGGCGGTTAAGCGCATAGGCAGCATCTTCGAGCGTATTGAGGAGGAGCGGCAGTTGCTCCCGAAACTACTGCCTGAAGCTAGAAGTCAGGCAGAGCATATTTTACAGCTTATTCAGCGCTTAGGCTCTACGCATGTAAGGAGTCACTGTAACATTGAGCCGGTGAGTGGACTGAAACGATTAGAAGCAACCAAGCAGGCATTGGATGCATTCTCGGGCAAGCTTTCTTCCGAAATTGTAGCTTTTCCACAACATGGACTTCTTCGCTCCGATTCTGTTGGATGGATGGATCAGGCCATGGCTGAAGGCGCAACGCATGTAGGTGGACTAGATCCAGCTACTGTGGACGGAGATGTTGAGAGATCGTTGCATACGATGGTCGAGCTGGCTGTTCGTTATCAGGCAGGTATTGATATCCATCTGCATGAACGTGATGAAGCTGGGAAACAAACGTTGCAACAATTAGTTAAGCTAACCGAACAGGCAGGGCTTCATGGAAAAGTCACGGTGAGTCATGCGTTCTGGTTCGCTCATGCTGACGTGCAGGAAGCGGAAGAGATGGCCATTCAGATGGCATCCCTCGGTATGAGTGTGGCATCTACTGTGCCAATCGGCAGAACGATGATGCCTCTCCCGATGCTTCACCGCCATGGGGTGAAGGTCAAGCTGGGAACCGATAGTTTGACGGATCACTGGTCACCTTTTGGAAATGGAGATCAATTGGAGAAAGCGGGACGTTACGCAGAATTGTACGGATATTCGGATGAACTTTCCTTAGCTCAATCGCTAGGATTCGTTACGGGTGGCATAACTCCAATCGATGCCCAAGGGAATCAGGTTTGGCCGAAGGTAGGCGATACAGCCAGCTTTATGCTGGTTCACGCGAGTTGTTCCGCCGAGGCGGTTGCTCGAAGAGCCAAACGGCAGACCGTATGGTATGAAGGGCAATTGGTAAGTGGATCGATATAAACAAAAATGATCAACGCATGATATAGAGATGGAGAATGCATTAGCCACGGGAAACCGTGGTTTTTTTGTTCCATATATTATATGTCCATAAATGATTATCTGGGTTATGATGGAAGTATATGAAATATTTCGATGAAAGGCAGCTGGAATCTTCGTGAAGAAAAAAATGATATTAACTTCATTCTTGGTTGTATTGTTACTAAGCATCTCGACGATTACGTTAGCCAAGACCCATTTGAAGCTAGTCATTAAAGGGATGGAGCGACCTAATGTCGAGCCAAAGATTGTAGATGGCCGAGTGATGGTTCCATTGAATGAAGTAGCCAAGGCGCTAAATATGGATTTTAAGTATGATCGGAACCAAGGTGTTGTACAGCTACAGCCTAACATCTGGGATGGGGATTATTTTAAGTTTCACGAAGAGGAATGGATTAAGCTCAGAAATGTGATTGCCAAATATTTTATGGCTGTGGAAGAAAACGATCCGGAGATCGGGAAGTATACGACAAAAGAATTTAAGAGTACCTACGGTGAGGGTGCCGTGCAATTTCATGATCTGACTTATCAGGATGTGACGATGGAAGGTTCTGATTATCGGGTGAGAGTAAGCTGTGTGATCTATTATCAGGACAGTAACACCTTATACACAAGCTGGATGGATGTCATAGTAGATGGAGAGCAGAACAAAATCAAGGAGATCATTACTGTCGCAGGAGCTGGAACGCACTGGATTAAAGCATATGATATTTTTCCCGGTCATCACATTGTGACTTACCCTGAGGGGTAGAAGAAATACGTTTGCAAATAAAATCTTAAGAGAGGTGCAGCATGCGACCGAACATACCCTATCGTTTAATCCAAGCAGACTCATCTACATATGCAGCGTACTTCGCCACATATCGCAAAAATGTCTGGTTCAGACCGAGCTGGTCGGACATTCATTCTATGATGCTTGAAGCAACGGATTGTTATTGGATCTATAGTGCAGAGCATCGGATTGCTGGAATTTCTTTGGTTGATGATGAGCTAGGTTCCTTATTTATGATTCCACCGCATACGTTAACGAAGGAAACTGTTGAATTTTTGAAAGATTATATGATTCGCAAGAAGAGCAAACCTGATCAATTACATGCCTATAATGTTATGCCTGAACATATTTCGTTATTTGAACATGCTGAATTCAACAAGCTGAGCACTCGGAAATGTATGATCAGACCCACTGAGACATTGGAAAATCCTCTGACATCGAAGTTAAAACGTATCCGGCCTGAACGAGTCCACATGCCCAAACTAGCTGAGATCATGATCGAGGCTTATCGCGGCGGAGTAGAAGAACAGTCAATGGATGATTGTCAGAATGACCTCACATATTATTTTGATCATTATGAGCAGGATGAACTGCGCGGTGCTTCTTCTATTTTGGTTGAGCAAGATACGGAACGTATAGTTGGCTTCTGTCTTGTAACCTTGTGGGAAAATTTACCTTTAATCTATGATATCGCTGTGACCCCAGCCTATCGATCAGAGGGACTTGGAAGTTACTTGTTACATCATGCGATAACGACATTAGCACCTATCTATCCTGTCATTCGTCTGTTCGTTACACAGGGTAATCCCGCCGAGCATTTGTATATTAAAGTTGGATTCCTCTCAGGTGATGAACTGTCTCATCTCGTATGGTTTGGAACGAATCATCGGGGTTGATATGAACGAACATATGCTAGTTCAGAGGAGAAACAACGTATGAAAAGAAAACGGTCTATACGCAGGATGATCTATTTCGATCAAGAAGGTCAAGGTATAAGGCGGATAAATCTGACGAGAAAACTCCTCGTTGCGCTCGTAACCTCTCTTAGTTTTGCCTTCATTGTGAGCATTCCTTCAGTGAATGATATGGAGGGTTTCAGAGTCTATATGATCGTATTTCTGTTATTCGGTACACCGCCTATCTTCCTGATTGGTATCCCAAGCTCTATCCTGTTAGACAAGTGGTTAGTCCCAATTGCCGATAAGAACAAAGTGTACTTCATAGGGATACATGTAATCGCTTATGCGATGGTTGGTTTCCTAGGTACTTATTTATACCTTTTTGCGCTTAATATCGGTAAAGTAATAGAAGTTAGAGAAGTCTTATTCATGACCTTATATGGCATCATTGCTGCGGTGTTATTTTTCTTGATTGATGTAGGGATAAAGGGCTTAGTCCAAGCACGGAATGCAAATAACGAACAGAGGTGATGCAAATGATTCGAGAAGCCGAGGGCAAGGATGCGATTGCAGTTGAACGTCTATATCAAGAATTGTTACCGAATCATTCTGGAATTCATGTATTGCCTGAACGATTGGAAGAGATTCGAATCAACCCGAACAGTTACTTATTTGTATATGATGTGGATGGAAGTCTTGTGGGGACGGCGCATTTACATGTTTGTTTGGATGCCCTGAGTGGAACGAGACCCTTCGGTGTAGTTGAACGAGTGATCGTGACGCAGGAAATGCAGGGAAGAGGATATGGTTCGAGATTAATGGAGCACCTGGAAGAAGTCTGCAAGGAGAAAAATTGCGTTAAAGTGTTCCTTACCAGTAATGCATTGCGGCAAGACGCGCATCAATTTTATGATAAGTTAGGTTATGACGGTGAAGGAAGTAAGGCATTTAAGAAGTATTTGTAGAATCTGGGGATAACAGCGATCGGAAGGTTATTCTGTCATCGGAGTGGCAAGTGTAAATATTCTTTGATTCAAGTTATCTAGTAGTGTTCCAGAAAGGGGAGATACCATGCATTTTGTCATAACAGGTTTATCGATCTGCTCTATGCAAAGTCAGTACGTATGAACAACGGCGGTTGTTTGCATGGAGCCTAAATTATAGTCCGCCTTCATTTTCTGCACGAAAAAGAGTTCATCGGTTGACTTTGCTACCTTAAATATCAATTTTTTTAAGGAGCGAGCCAGATGAAATATACAAATGCTGATTCATTATTACCAGAAGAGTTATTACAAGAGATTCAACGATATGTGCATGGTGGGATGATCTATATTCCCAAGCGCAAGGATACCCATTCGAAGTGGGGAGAACAATCGGGCACCCGGGTTATGCTGAACCTAAGAAATCGCGAAATACGTGAGAAGTTTGCCGAAGGAGCTACGGTAGATCAGCTGATCGATCAATACGCGTTATCTTCGGACAGTATCAAAAAGATTGTATACTCTCGCAAAAATAAAGCGTAAATTATGAAAATCCATGTTAGAGCCATCTCTAATGTGGATTTTTCAGTATGTAAAGAATGAGTCCTACTCAATCCTTATCTATTTATGTCATTTGAATGTCCTTATACTGATACTGAATCGTCAACTGCTTAATATACAACTTATATCGAGAGGATGGAACATCAATGAACATTACTGTTGAATTAACCAATGAACAAACGAAATTCATCATTAACAATCTATATCCCATGTACTTACACGATCTGTCTGAAATATGGGGATTCAAACCTAACACCTATGGAATCTTTGAAGAAGATGAGACGAAGACATTAGCAGAGCAGAATAACGTTTTTGATATCTGGTGGTCGAAGCCAGGCATACTGTATCCATATCTAGTACGAGTAGAGGGTATCCCGGCAGGATTTGCTTTGGTGGCGACACCACCATACACACCTCATGGCAGCGACTTTTATATGAACGAATTTTTTATTTTGCGGCCGTACCGTGGGAAGGGGATTGCTGAGCATTTGGCTACTCATGTGATGAACCAGCACCGAGGTTCGTGGGAGGTGCAGACGAATGCAGCGGAAATCAATGTTAGGGCCCAGCAATTTTGGAAAAAGACATTGGAGCGATATACACTTGGCAAGTACCAACAAGACACACTGGAAGCTGATAAGGAAGGAACTAAATTAAAATTTACACTGAACAACCAAATTGTTGAATGAGGATAATTAAGGTAAATATGTAGTCACTTCGTGTATAATTAATAGCAGTAAATAGGAAGTAGTGGAAATGAAGGGAGTGAAAATCACCATGGTACAACCAAAAACAAAAGAAACCGACGGCAGTGTCATTGAGTTTATTGAAAGTGTAGAGAGTCCGAAGAAACGTGAGGATGCATATCAATTATTAGATATTTTTACAGAAACGACGGGATATGAAGCCAAGATGTGGGAACCGAGTATTATCGGATTCGGTAGCTATCATTATCGATATGAATCAGGACATGAAGGTGATGCACCGCTGGTTGGTTTTTCACCCCGCAAAGCCAAGATCAGTTTATATTTCGCGACAGGAGATACGCAGCGAGAGAAACTATTACAGGATTTTGGTAAACATACAACAGGAAAAGCTTGTGTCTACATTAACAAAGTTGCAGACATTGACGTACTTGTATTACAAGCGTTGATTGCACAATCGGTACGTTTCTTGCAAGAGAAGTATCCGAATCAATAGAGAGATTAGCTAAGGCTGAAAGACGAATAGGTCTATGAGTTATAAGCTAATCCTGTAAAGATTGGAGGATATAGATTTGAAGATCAACTATAGAGTTCTTAATATATCAACATGGTTAACGGTCTTATCTGTACTGCTCCTTCCTGGAAAAGTATACAACGAAGGAATATCGCGGACAGAATACGGGTTCCCGTTTCGATTTTTTACGCAATATCATCTGGGACATACAACGGGGCATCCTTGGTTTATTTCAGATGTATTCATTGGGCTAGGTGCGTTCATTATTAATGTTCTAATAATCTATTTCTTTATACACGTTGGCCTGTACATTAAGAACAGATGGGTTTCATCTCGTGTGAAACAGTGACCGCGAAGCACGCGGTTTTTTTCATTTTGGCGGATAATCTGATACTGTAAGAAGTGATTAATATGTATGAGGAGGGGAATTGTGACATTAGATTACGATTTCGAGGACACGATTTTTAGTGAGATTAACTTGGTTGAAGATTTGAATATCGCACTCAAAATGATCCAAAGTCAATCCACACTGGAGATGGCGGAAGAAGCCTACAAAGAATCACGGTATGCCGACTTTCTATCTCCAATTCTTCAAGTTTTATTAATTTATTATCAGAATAAAGACTTAACTACGAATAACATTAGAAACTCAACGAATAGTAGTACCGATCATGAAGAACTGAACGATGTGACATTCTGGAATTCTGTTCATGAAGGTGATTGGACAGCAGATGATTATGAGACTTTAACAAGCACAGGAACTCACTATAATTTTGATTTGTTCGATAATAGATTGATACAAATTGAAAATGATAGGTCGGTTGAGAAATACTGTGATTATCTGTTGTTAAGTGAGGAGACTGACGTAACTACAGAGGAAAAAATAGAAGTATTCGAAAGTCTATCTATATTATTTCCTAACTCATTGTTAGATATGAAATCAAAAAACTCACTTAAATATTTGAAAGTCTCAGAAGAATATGAAAAGTTGTTAAAGTTGGCTGATAATTTTGCTAATCAAAATAACATAATCGTTGACTCATCGAACAATCATACAATTTGGTTTAAATATATGTCTGGTAATCCAATTATTAAATTTTATTTGAAAGCTCCTTTAGAGACTATAGTGAAAGAAGATTACGATGAAGGAAATGAACTAAGTATATTCTGCTATGAAGGTGAAATTGAAAAAAACATTATACTAGCTACAAAATGGTTTGAATTAATCGGGTTTGACTTAGGAACAGAGTATTATAACCATATGCTCAATATCAAAAAAACAAATGAGGGATTATTTCCACAAGTGCACGAGAACATTTTCGCTTGTGGTGTTAAAACAACGACCATAAATAATGGAGTAGAATTGAGATCTTTTTTTAAACGTGTTAAAAAATCCACTACAACGATACGATAAAAAAATTTACACTATTTTCCTAGGACTCATATTGTAAGCATTGAAAAATAATCGTAATGGCTCTACATCCTCAAGAGAACGGACCTACGCCCTGGCGAGTGATCCTCAACAACCTGTCCTAAATCTTCATGTCTCGCATACCTATGGTATAGAGGGGAGCGTGATGAGGATGGAGCAGAAGGTACGGGATTATTTTGAGTTAAAGCAGCAGCAAAAGGAGATCGAGCAACGTCTTTCTGTCCTACGGGATGACATCTTGGGGTACTGCGCGGAGCAAGGTGTGTATGAGACAGAGCTTGGTGGGTATGTTGTAAAAACGGTGCTGCAGCACCGGAAAGAATATGATGATCAGAAGCTATACGCAGCTCTTCCAGATCCGGAAATCTGGCGTTTACTGTCCAAGGTGGACAACAACAAGCTCAAGAGTCTGCTCAAGCTCAATGTGCTCTCCGAGGAGCAGATTAGCTCCGCAGTTACCGTGAAGCCAGTCACCTTATTACAGGTGGACAAGTTGTAAGTCACAAGGGAACAAATGTAGCCAATGAAACAAATGAAGCGAGTTAAATGAGCTAAACGCCTTCCACATCCATTGTCGTTAATAGCGACGAATGAGGAGAGGCGTATTTTTGTATGAACAGACGATTGGTTCAATCTATGGGGGTAAGAAGTTTAATTTGTTCATAGTAAGCGTATTCATAAAGAGATATGATGAGATTAAAACCTTCGGGAGGAATGAAACATGTCGAAAGAGATTCCATCTTTGCACCATGCATTCCGAGACAATTTCAAAATCGGTGCCGCTGTTCATACAGGCCTTATACGCACAGAAGGTGATTTTATTGCCCATCATTATAACAGCATCACTGCAGAGAATCAGATGAAATTTGAAGAGATTCATCCAGAAGAGGAACGTTATGTGTTTGAGGCAGGTGATGAAATCGTTGATTTCGCGGTTCGTAACGGGATGTCCGTTCGTGGACATACGTTAGTGTGGCATAACCAGACATCAGATTGGGTGTTTCAAGATCCAGCTGGTGGTACGGCGTCTAGAGAATTATTACTATCACGCCTGAAGTCACATATCGATACAGTGGTTGGACGTTACAAAGGCCATATCAGCGCTTGGGATGTTGTTAATGAAGCCATTGAAGATAAGACAGATCTGACGATGCGGGATACCAAGTGGCTTCAGATTCTGGGGGAGGACTATCTGCTCCAAGCGTTCCGCTTAGCTCATGCGGCTGACCCTCAAGCCTTGCTGTTCTATAACGATTACAATGAGACTGATCCGGTGAAACGGGAAAAGATTTACGAACTGGTCAAAGGTTTATTGGAAAAGGGTGCGCCTATTCATGGTATTGGCATGCAGGGGCATTGGAATATTCATGGTCCATCCATTGAGGATATTCGCATGGCGATCGAACGTTACGCATCACTAAATGTGCAGCTTCATATCACCGAACTGGATTTGTCTGTATTCCGCCATGAAGATCGAAGAATCGATCTGATCGAACCAACCGCTGAAATGATGGAATTACAGGAGCAACGCTATGAAGAGATTTTCCGTCTGTTCCTTGAATATCAGGCTTCGATTACCTCGGTGACTTTCTGGGGAACATCGGATCACTACACATGGTTAGACAATTTTCCTGTACGTGGACGCAAGAACTGGCCATTCGTATTTGATCAACAGCGACAGCCCAAGGAATCGTTCTCGCGTCTGTTAAACACGGCAAAAGGAAGTGCACCTACAAGTAGGGGAATCTCTTAGACCAGTAAGTCTCACATAACGAGGTTATCAATAGTTGTGCTTAATGTGTTCTGAATAACGGAGAGCCTTACTCATCCAGACCTTATTAAGGTTGTGGAGGTAAGGCTTTTCAGGATGTATGTAGAAAAATTTCTATTGTCGCATGGGTCACATGATGCCATACTGGATACAAAAATGGAAATGGAAGGTGGGTTCATGCACAAGGTCATTGTGGCAGATGATGAGCCGTATACACTGGAAGGCTGGAGAACGATGATTGACTGGCAGGCTTGTGGCTATGAATTGTGTGGTACGGCGACGGACGGTGAAGAGGCACTTTCCTTAATCGGTCAGGTTGAACCGGATCTGGTTGTGACCGATATTCAAATGCCTGTGCTGGATGGTCTGGGTCTAATCCGAACGATGCGTGAGGAAATGAAAAATAATGCCAAAATCGTTATTGCCACAGGGTATTCCGAATTTGGTTATGCCAAGCAGGCGATCCAGTATCAAGTTGACGAGTATGTGCTCAAACCGTTGGTTACCGAAGAGATTCATCAGATTTTGCTGGAGCTCATTACACCATTGAACAAGCGTAGAGATGAGAAAAAATACACCAGAACAATTGATTCCGGGAATGAAGTGACTACCCACAGATCCATGGGATTAGACGCGCCAGAGCATTACGATCATGAAGGGATGCTTTCTTTGTCGAGACATCTGTTGGGTGCGATTGAAGCAGGTGAAGTTAGTGAAATCCAAGCTGTGGTGGATAAGATACTACGTTTGATCGTGAGATCTGAAATGTCCCTGAGCCAGGCTCAAAGCGTCATCCGATATATGCATGGTGAGTTATTACGTAAGTTCAGCGAAAAGAAAGATTGTATGCTGTTGCTCCAGGATAGAGCATGGCATGAAGCCGAGAGCTGGACATCTGGCAAATTAAAAGGGCTTTGCATCCAATTATCAGAACGTCTATCTCAGTCCTTACCCAAGAAGTCTTCCATGAGAAGTCCGGTAGCCGAAGCGATTGAATATTTGAATGAGCATTATTGTACGAAAATAAAACTACAAGATATCGCCCAGCGAATTCATGTGAATTCGGCTTATCTCGGTCAGCAGTTCAAGCAGGAAGTAGGCGTAAGCTTCAGCGAATATATTCATAGGCTGCGGATTGAGGAAGCGCGTAGATTACTCCGCCGAACCCATATGAAAATTTCGGATATTGCATCCAAGCTTGGCTATCACGATGCAGAATATTTTACAGATAAATTTAAAGCGCTTACAGGTGAACTGCCATCTGTCTACAAAAACAAAAGTCAAGGGTGATCATGTGCGAAGAAATAGATGGATGTTTCACAAGGTCAATGATATTCCTCTTCGATCGAAGCTACTGCTAATCTATATCTTCAGCATTCTTCTGCCGGTCATAATCATTAATGTATTCTTCTATCAGCGGACCTCTTCGGATATCAAAATACGGGAAGAAGAAAACTTACGTAAATCCATTGAACGGGCGGCAGGAGAATTGCTGGGCATGATTGATGAGAGTGTGGCCTTGAGCCGGATTATTGCAGCCGATGATACGTTATATCAGGCGCTAGATCAGACGTATGACTCGCCTGTTGAGTATTACAATCAATATGACGAATTTCTTCGCGACAAGTTGACACGATATATGTCAGCCAACATTCTAGAGGTTCGCATATTAACGGATAACGACACCATTCAGACGGGCAGTCATTACGCTGTCATTGGGCAGGGGGAGCGGGCGGTTCCGGGGATGGAGCGCTTGAAGGAAACCAAAGGCGGAATTTTGGTTGTGGATTATGATGAAACCACATTGTTTCATCCAGGCAAACGCATTAGTGTGATTGGCAAAATGGATACATATACGTCGTATTCAACCTATGCCAAATATTCAAAAATCGATCTGCAGCTCAGTCGAGTGTACAGCATTTTGAATCGTGAAACGAATAGTCTGCAGCTTCGTCTGGTTGACGAGAATAATCGGGTTGTCGTGTCTAGCGATCAGTCCCAGCAGGCTGCAATCCAAAGTTCGTCTTCATCAACAGATGAGGGGAACTCCAGATATCGTTTAGAGCAAACATTAGGCAACCTTGATTATCTAAAGGGATGGAAATTAATTGGGGTCGCCAACACGGCTCATCTGGATCAGTTGCTGGCAGAAGCACGTAACTCGATCTTATGGCTCGCATTGATTAGCACGATTATTCCTTCAGTGCTGATTTATATTATTCTTCGTTCGTATCATTATCGCATTCAGAAGCTGTCTAAGCATATGAAGAGAGTGCGCAATGATCGTTTTGATGTGATTGAAATTCAAGAGGGCCGTGATGAGATTGGTGGATTGATCCGTACATTTAATATGATGGTTGGCAAAATTCATTCCCTCATTAACGATGTCTACAAATTAGAAATTAGACAAAAGGACCTCGAACTTGATCGGGTTAGAACGGAGTTGTCGATGCTTCAAAGTCAGATGAATCCCCATTTTTTGTTCAATACGTTGAATGCACTACTCGTTGTCAGCACGAAAAATGGTTATACGGAAGTTACTGAAATTATAAAAAGCTTATCCTTGCTCATGCGGCAATTACTCAGTAGATCAGACAACCTTGTACCCCTGCAGGAGGAGCTGCAATTCACGTCGCTCTATTTGCAGATTGAAAAATTTAGGTTTGGTGATCTGTTCAATTATACCTTCGAGATCGATCCTGAAGCGGACTCACTTCGAATTCCACGCATGAGCATTCAGCCTCTGGTAGAAAATGCTTGTAAGCATGGATTACAGGCTCGGAAGAATGGTCGGCTAATTCGAGTAACGGCCAGGCTGACGAAGTCTGGTTTGGATATTCGAGTAATTGACAATGGGGTTGGCATGGATGAGGGGAAGCTGAATCAACTCATGCGGGACGTACGTTCCGATCGCGTGTTGGACGGTCATGTGGGTATACGTAACGTCTACAGACGGCTTGAGCTTTTTTATGAGGGAGCGGCTATATTTAACATTCGTAGTGGACTAGATGAAGGAACGGAAGCAGGATTTCTCATTCCATTCTCGATTATGGAGACGAAAGGTTAGGAGGAATGAACATGTATAAGGTTCTTCTTGTGGATGATGAACCGTTTGCGATTGAGGGGCTACAACTGTTGATCGATTGGGAGAAGCATGGATTTGAAATAAACGGTGTATGTGCCAACGGAGAGGATGCTGTAGATGCAATTTCCCGTGAGCAACCTGACCTGGTTGTAACTGATATTAGGATGCCAGTCATGAATGGGTTAGAACTCATTGAGGAAGCTCGCCGGCTGGGTCATCAGTCAACGTTGTTTGTCATCACGAGTGGGTACAGTGACTTCAATTATGCCAGACAGGCGATACGGCTCGGCGTGTCCCATTATTTGACCAAACCGGTGATCGAGTCTGAAGCGGACGATGTGTTGCAACGATTAAGACAAGAATTGATGAACCGGGAAGCGCACGATCTCATGTTGCATCAGGCTCATATTCAGCGAACGAAGCAAGCTTTGCTTGCGATGGTCACGAATCAAGATCAGGCAGAACTGGGTGAGGAGATCGATGAGGTTGTCCATGAGTTATCTGCCAAAGCAAGGAAGTGGGTCTACTTGCTTGTGATGATTCAAGGGGATGGCGCAAGTGCCAAACAGGTAATCGAACAATTTATGGAGGGTGAGCCTTGCGGATATTTGCTGGATGCCGAATGGAGTCCTTATGGCATAGTTTGGGGTGGCTCTAGCGAGGATTTTACTGAATCGGATTACGATTTACGGCAATTTGCAGAGCGACTCTTGAACGTTCTAGACCAGCACTTTCTTGATCAGCCCGCAGGAGAAAGTCGGGTGCAAATAGCTGTAGGCTGTCCTGTCAGCCAAGTGCAAGAATTAACGGTCTCTTACCGTGCTGCCGCAGAAGCAGGACGTTTTTTATTTTTTGATGATACCCCGCTTCTGTACGCAGAGGACATGAATGAGCAGCATTTGCTGTTTGATCCAGATACATTAAGGGAAGCAGATCTCATTATGGAGCTAATCGAAAACGGTTCCGGGGCAGAATTATCGACGTCTATCTGGCGAGCGTTCAATACATTCAAAGATCAGATGGCTGCACCAGAGCTGGTTCATATTTTTGCAACCCAGATTATGTTTCGCGGACTTTCACTCTTCAAGGAACTGGGCGGAGAACCGAATGCATTGATGCAGGACTCAGCGCTCCATCTCCATGAACGGCGTTATCAGAATATTGAGGAGACAGCCAGGATGTTAGAAGCGTTCTGTCTCAAATGCCAATCGGAGATCGGGACGCTGCGAGAACGACGTGTGGGTGGAACCCAGGCTATGGTAGCTGAATACGTCCACAATCATTATAAGGAAACCATCACGATTAAAGAGCTCGCCGAGCGATTCTATATTCATCCGGTTCATCTAGGCCAATCCTTTATGCGTAAATATGGCAAAGGGGTGCTTGATCTCGTGCATGATCTGAGAATGGAGGAAGCGAAGCAACAGCTTCGAGAGACTGACCAGGCATTGTATATTATTGCTGAACAGGTAGGCTACCGCAGCTATCAGCATTTTCTGAAACAGTTTGAGAAAAGGGTGGGCATGAAACCAGCAGAATACAGGCTGCAATCTACGCTTTGAACGTGATAAAGACGACTTGTTCGTCGTTAACATCTGAAATTAAGGGGGGAAGGATCTTAAATTTAACTATTTTGGAAACGCATACATTTCATCATAATAAGACCTGTAAGCAATCCAACTTCCAAGGAGGGGCAATACATGGGGGTCTTGAAGAGGAAAAAATTATGGGGATCCGTTTCACTCGTTCTGGCAATTAGCCTGGCGCTGGTAGGTTGCAGCGGTGAGGAAGCCAAGACAACAACGGTGGACGGCAAGGAAGTTTTGAACATCTCGGCTTTTATTGGTACGCCTAACCAGGCGCCGGCTCAGGATAATCGGATATACAAACAGATCGAAGAAGAGCTTGGCGTTAAGCTGAACATGGAATTCCTAGTGGGTGATCTTCAGCAAAAATTGGGGGTTATGATTGCAGGTGGAGATTTCCCCGATCTAATCACAGCAGATACGAAACTGGTTGCGGCTGGTGCCGTTATTCCACTGGAAGAACTGATTGAGGAGCATGCACCTAACCTGAAGAAGCATTACGCCAAAGATTGGGAGCGAATGAAGGATTCCAGCGATGGACATATTTATTGGTTACCGAACTATGGCGTTTATACCGGCGAATTCATTAGTAACTATTACTCCGGTCCTGCCTTCTGGATTCAAAAGGCAGTTCTGAAAGAAGCCGGATATCCAACACCTAAGACGCTGGATGAATATATGAAGCTGATTCGTGATTATGCTGCCAAGCACCCAACAACGGAGGATGGTCAGCCAACCATCGGATTCACTACACTTGCATCCGACTGGAGAACGTTCCCGTTGCTTAACCCACCAGAGCATCTGACGGGTCATCCGAATGATGGCGGTGTTGTTGTAGATGACAATGGGGTGGCAAGTGTATTCGCGGATAAGGATATCTCCAAACGTTATTATAAAGAGCTGAACAGTCTATATAATGATGGTTTGCTTGATAAGGAAGCCTTTGTACAAAACTATGACCAATACTTGGCCAAAATCTCCTCCGGGCGGGTTATCGGCATGTTCGACCAGCACTGGAACTTCCAGCAGGGTGAAGACCCACTCGTAGCTCAGGGCAAAATCAGTCAAACCTATGTCGGCTTACCGCTTGTATACGATACAAGCATTAAGGATCACTATTTAGATCGTCCGGTCATTAACCTGAATAACGGCTTTGGTATTAGTAAAGATGCCAAAGATCCGGTAGCAGTCCTCAAGTTCCTTGATGCACTCATGGATGAGAAATATCAGAAGCTGCTGTCCTGGGGTGAAGAAGGCGTGGATTACATGGTGAACGAAGAAGGTCGATTCTATCGCACACCAGAGCAGCGCACAGAGCAGGAAGACCCAGCTTGGAGACTGGCTAACAAAGCGGAAGGCTTTTACGGTGCAGCACCCAAGATGGAAGGAACCTTTGAAGACGGCAATGCGATCGGAGCAACGAATCAACCAGAAGAGTTCTATGACGGTTTGAAGCCAGAGGATAAAGAGTTGCTCGATGCTTACGGTTACAAAACATGGAGTGATTTCTTCTCTCCTGCACCTGAGAACCCAGTGTATTATCCAGCATGGCAAGTGGATCTGCAGGAAGGTTCAGATGCTTCAGTTGCTAACAAGCAAATGACCGATACTTCCCTTAAGTTCTTGCCTAGAGCGATCATGTCCAAAGCAAATGAGTTCGATTCTGTCTGGAGCGAATATGAGGATGCATACAAGAAAATCGATGTGAAGGCTTATGAAGACCGAATTAACGAGCAATTGAAATGGCGGATTCAGAACTGGACAGTGGAAAAATAGAAAAAGTGAAATAGAGTCTTCCGGGAGGCGTAATTGGAACGCAGGAGCGTTTATTACGAGCCTTCCGGGGTACTCTTGCTAATCGCTGTAGCCTAATAGGAGGAGTGAAGGATGGCGAACACGCCTAGAGCCATACAGAATCAATCAGCTCCAACCGTTGCTGCCAAGACGTCTATGTTCAAGCGTTTACGTAGCCAGAAGCAGCTCATGTTTATGTCTTTGCCGATCGTCGCGTATATTCTAGTATTTTCGTATTATCCAATCTGGGGCTGGGTCATGGCATTCCAGAATTACAGTCCAGCGAAGAGCTTCGCGCAGCAGGAGTGGGTCGGACTTAAGCACTTCAAGTTTCTGCTTACGGACGACGCGTTTCTGAACGTGCTTCGCAATACGATCGCAATGAGTTTGATCAATATGATTCTCGGATTTGTGACAGCCATTTTATTTGCGGTGTTACTGAATGAGATCAAACACAAGCTCTATAAACGGACGATTCAAACGATCTCGTACTTGCCCCATTTTCTATCTTGGATCATCGTTACGGGCATTGTAGCCAGCTCGTTATCCGTAGACGGCGGGATTGTCAATGTTGTGTTGATGAAGCTCGGATTCATTGACGAACCGATTATGTGGCTCAGTGTACCGGAATATTTCTGGGGCATTGTCGGCGCTTCCCACGTGTGGAAAGAGGTCGGCTGGAACGCCATTATCTATCTGGCAGCCATTACTTCCATTGACCCTTCGCTCTATGAGGCGGCTGAGATCGATGGAGCGAATCGCTATCATAAAATGCTGTATGTCACACTGCCTGGAATCAAGTCCATCGTCATTATCTTGCTGATCATGAACATGGGATGGATTCTGGAAGCAGGCTTTGAAGTACAGTACTTACTGGGGAATGGGGTCGTTGTGGACTGGTCCCAGACCATAGATATCTTCGTTCTGAAATACGGCTTGCAGATCGGTAACTATTCACTCGCAACCGCTGCGGGTATATTCAAAACCATTGTCAGCATCACACTGATCTTTGCAGCTAACTCGCTTTCCAAACGCTTCGGTGAGGACCGATTAATATGAGGAGGACATATCGATGGGAATAAACAAGTCTCGGCTTGAGCCGATTGTCTTCCATACGTTTAACGGCGCACTGATGATTTTTATTGCAGTCGTGACCCTGTATCCGTTTCTGAACACACTTGCCATATCGTTCAATGCAGGTAATGACACGATCCGTGGAGGCATCTATCTATGGCCGCGGGAGTGGACAGCACAGAACTATCGAGCCGTATTTGCTGGGGGAACCATCTTCCAAGCCTTCGGGATCTCTGTTGCGAGAACCGTGCTAGGCACGGTGCTCAGCTTATTTCTGACCTCTATGCTCGCTTACACGCTAAGCCGCAGAGATTATATCCTGCGTAAACCGATTACGATTATCGTTGTACTGACGATGTATTTCAGTGCAGGTCTGATTCCAACCTACTTCCTAATCAAGGATCTGCATTTGCTCAACAACTTCCTAGTGTATATCATTCCGGGTTTGATCAGTGCATTTAACATGATCGTGATCCGGACGTATATTCAGACACTGCCGGAAGGGCTGATTGAATCTGCTAAGATTGATGGAGCCGGTGATTTCAGAACGTTTATCTCGATTATCTTGCCTTTATGTCAGCCTGTACTTGCTACGGTGGCGTTGTTCATCGCAGTGGGTCAATGGAACTCATGGTTTGATACGTTCTTGTACGCATCATCCAAGCAGAATCTGAGCACGCTGCAATACGAACTGATGAAGCTGTTATCCTCATCAATGAACTCCAACAGTAGTGCTGCTGTTGCTAACGGAGCCGATCTCGGCGCAGCTCGTAATATGGTTACACCTGTATCGATTCGTGCGGCCATTACAATCGTAGCAGCTTTGCCAATCCTGGTGGTGTATCCATTCTTGCAGAAGTATTTTGTGCATGGATTACAGCTTGGAGGCGTGAAAGAGTAGACGAGCGTCAACGTGGAAATACAGGCGACTTGAAGAAGCTGTAGCAAAAGAATAGTAGAATGAAACCGGTCATGGGATGACCGGTTTTTTTGAGCTTATGTAGTTTCTATATTGATTAATGGACGAAGATAGCTCATGCAATTTGGAACAAAAGGATAGTGAGTGTGCCTCATGCATGGATAATATGGTAAAATTTATATGAATAATTATCCTTTCACAGCTCAGGAGGTAACAATCTATGAGAAAAAGAATCTTGCCTATCCTAATGATGTTGCTCTTGTTGGTAGGATGCTCTAGTAATAAGCTATCGCTTCATGGAGAAAGTGTGAACTGGAACGTGAGTGTTCGTAGTGAAAATAAAAATGGCCCTATAAGCTTCATAATCCGATACATAGGGGAAGAAGATCAGCCGAGAAATGTCCGTTATCAATTTGCTGGACAGGCGATTTCACCGAGTGGTTCAATGGAGAAGCTAAGTGCTCCTTATAAGGAGATTTCATTTAAGAGTGATTCGAATGATTATGAATCTGAGATACTTCCGATTCCGGTTCACATTCAGTGGAACCGAGATCAAGAAGAGACAATCTATGTGGAGTAAAATAAACAAAGATGACCGACTATATATGGGTCGATATTTTGCATCCAAGGAGGTGTGCTGTCAATTGCTTCGACATCGTTTTGAACAATGGGCCAAGCGTCGAGCAGTTACGCTGCAATCCGAGCAGATTAAGACGGAACAGGTTCAAAAGGATAATGTAGATGAACGGCTCATACTTGATCCTTCCACGGGATTCAGGCATGAGTCGAGACTTGCTATGGGTCAAGTGACTGTCTGGGAATCGAGACAGATGGAGTATGAGGTTTTGAATATCGAGTCGGAAGGACTGATTTTGTGGAAGTATGTGGAGAAGCGTGACCATGATCATGAAGTTGACTTCGATGAGATCTTGCAGGAATATTTCCAAGCATTGAAGTCGGGGTGCAAACCCTAAATGTAGTGGGGAAAGTGACATAGTGAGCTTACTTTTCGAGCTTCCATTTACATCAACTCTGTAGTTGATTACACTTGAGGTATCGTAACTTGTTTACGCAAATTAATATCATCAGGAGGAATCCATCCATGCATCAAACTGAACATATTCAAGAAGCTAGAGATTACATATTAAGCAGAACCAGCTCCAAGCCAACTGTAGGTATGATACTCGGTTCAGGACTGGGCGCTCTCGCTGATGAAATTCAGAACGCAACGGTCATTCCGTATAGTGAAATCCCATACTTTGCTAAATCCGAGGCTGTGGGTCATGCCAACGAACTGGTCATTGGAGAACTGATGGGCAAAACCGTTGTTGCGATGAAGGGACGTCTTCATTATTATGAAGGCTTTACACTGGAGGAAGTGACGTTCCCGGTACGTATGATGAAAGCATTAGGTGTAGAGCAATTGATTATCACCAATGCTTGCGGCGCGATCAATACAAGCTTCGAACCCGGTCAGCTTATGATTATTACAGATCATATTAACCTGGTAGGTAACAATCCACTGATGGGGCCAAACAATCCGGAACTGGGCACACGTTTCCCAGATTTGTCCCAAGTGTACAACCCGGAATTGCGCAGTATTGCGCTGCGTGTCGCAGATGAGCAGAAGGTTAGCTTGCAGCAAGGCGTCTATGCTTGGTGGAGCGGTCCAGCCTACGAGACCCCAGCGGAGATTCGCATGATCCGTACGATGGGTGCAGATGCAGTAGGCATGTCGACTGTACCTGAAGCCATTATTGCGGTTCATGGGGGCATGAAAGTGTTGGGTATTTCATGTCTTACTAATATGGCCTGCGGTATTTTGGATCAGCCGCTTAATCACGAAGAAGTCATCGAAGTTGCTGCCAAAGTAAAAACAACGTTCACGGGACTTGTCAAAGGTATTCTGCAAGAGATGTAATCGGAAGAGCTGCATCTCTCCCAATATTGTAAGTTGGTGATTATAAGGGCATTGTCCAAGATGGAGTGAATCTGTCTGGGCAATGCTTTTATGTGCATATTTTTATTGAAAAAAGTTTACATAAATGATGAGTCCATTTGCATAGCAAAATGAGCGGAAGTTCACTCGTGTTTTCACTTCTCCTATTGTACAGTTGTAGGATATGGGAACGTGAAGATCCATGAAAGTGAGGTATCTTAAGTGCAGAACATTAGAAGAACGAAGCAGATTGAAGGCACAACAACACCTGGCATCATACATAATGGCGGACATCATTTTCTCATACCGGTGCAGATTTATGAAGACGGCATGATTAATTGCTGGGAACTGGTTGATCTGAAAGAGCTGAAGCAGAAAATTGAGAAGTATTGGTTAGGCCCTGATGTACCTGTTGGAGAGACGATCTCCATCCATGGATTAGGTGCTTACCGAGTGGAGCAAGCGAACTGGACGCATAACAATAGCAGTTATTATGAACATATTGAGCGTAAGGTCAGAGCGCTTAATCCCGAATTTCGTAATATATTCGAAGTCACACCACGTCTACAACAACTGAAGGAGAATAGAAGGGTGTCACCTTCGCCGCAAGCCGTTGATTTTGCAGTAGTGCAGGAACTGTTCTATGAGACGATTCAAGGCGATGGCTTCTCTATTTTCATGAAATACGAAGGGCAGCATTACCTGGTTCATCTGGTGGTATATGAGAATGGTAAGGTGGTGATCTATCAGTTACCTAATCATGTCGAGATGGCTATAGACGAATTGGCAGCGTGGTTTCAGGATGGAACCTTCTTTACAACGATTGATCGCCCGGTAGCTATACGAATACTGGATCTGGGAGAAGTGACGTTCTCAGAAGAGCAATATGCCGAGAATGTTGAGGATAAGTACCAGGAACTGCTGGATATGTATAAGAAACTGACCGGAGAACAAACAACGTTTGAAGCGTGTCGACATGCCTACCACATGTATCTGGAAGATCCGAGTGAATTCAACCGAGCTGTGCTGAAGGAAAAATATGAACGGGTACCCGAGCACCAACGGATGTATTTGGGCGATATGGATAGCCGAGATATGGATTATCAGCGAATTATATATTCGCCAGAGGAGAAGCGAGAAGTATAGCCTTTGCGTCTCAGGCAGAGGTGACCCAATCATAAGGAGGATGAGGTGGAATGAGTAGACAGGCTGAGCAGTTATGGCAACGTATCATTGCCAAAGGGACGAGCGTTGATCCAGGCTTTGAAGTGGCACTTCATCTCCAGCCGGGAGCGAAGGAGGAAGATTTTCGCTCTGTAGAGCACGAGTTGGGTGTGATATTACCAGAAGAGATGAAGGCATTATATCGTATCCATGACGGACAGATATGGGATATCGGCGGGGCTGCTTTTGTCCGAAATCTAACGTTAACCCCTCTTGCGCAAGTGAAGGAGAATTGGGCTTTTCTTCAGGAAGAGTTTGAACCCGATGAGTTGGAACCTGACATTGATGATGAGATTAAACCATTGCTCTGGAACGCCAAATGGATTCCTATTGCCGAGAATGGCGGGGGAGATTATTTATGTCTGGACACGGATCCTGCATCTTCAGGAAATGTGGGTCAAGTCCTGTATTTTTGGCATGATTGGGGGAAACGTTCTGTGGAGGCTTCGGGGTTATTTGCGTTTTTGGAGCTATGTATAAAGGAAGAGGACGACGATTAGAAACCTCGGGCGTGCCCCAATTTGAAACAACGAAAAACAAAAATACCAAAACAAAACATAAAAAGACCAAAACACTTAAAGCGTCGTCTTTGGAAGGAAACGTTTAAGTGTTTTTTTTTGGATGTAATTATTACCTTGTTATATGAATTTCGTTCAAAGACTTATGTTGTAGATCAGAGAGATCACCGTTCAAATGTTTCAGGTTCGGGAGAAACGCCGCAGCGATCGAACAGATGAAAGGGAGAAGTCCTAGAGACACAAATAGGAAGGACAGACCATACCTTTCTGCAACGGCCGCACCTGCAAAAGCACCTATGGGTTGAAGTCCACCACCAATTAAGAAACGAATAGAATTGACTCGACCTTGCATGGAACTAGGTACAAGTGTACCGTGTAACGAAGAGCTGAGAGAGCCGAAGAAAGGACCAGCTAATCCTGCGATACATAAGGCAATAAGTGCAAATGGATAACTTGGAAATAACCCCAATAAGGCATTACAGAGTCCAATAGCAGCTAGGCTGCACAGCATGACGGTTCGTCTTTTCTTGATCTCACCGATCCATGAGATTATGGCTAGACCCACTAGGGTACCAAATGCTGAAGCAGTGGTAAGGGTCCCCATAGCGGCAGCATCTCGGTATAGCACTTCGCGGACAAAAGGTATCATCATCGTCCAGATGGCGACCGACGACATGTTGCTGATGGAAACCATAATCATGATCGAGAGCATCGCTGGGAATCTCCGATAGAATAAGAAGCCTTCTCCAATATCCCGAACATAAGCTTGAAGTGAGAAGGTGGCTCGTGATGTTGTGGGCTTCTGCATAGTGGGTAGATAAAGCAGTGCAGTAATTGCTGCAATGTAACATATAGCATTGATACCAAGCGTAGGCAACGCACCAGCAGCTGCCGTTAGCGCACCGGCGATGGCTGGCCCCAGCAAAGCAGCAGCGTTACGACAACCATCAATGACTGCAAATGCCCGTAACAGTTTATGTTCACCAGCGACACCCGGTACAACAGCCATGGCTGTGGGCATAAATAGAGCGGAGCAGGCTCCACTGAGCGCTGCGGCAACGAACAGATGCCAGAGTTGCAATTGTCCTGTAATCCCCATACTCAGTGGAAGCAAAAGAGCCAAAAGCCTTACTGAGGCTAGTCCAGCCATAAACTTTCCACGATGCAGACGGTCGGATAAGGGCGACCCAAGCAGCCTGAAGGTCACCTCGGGAGTGCTGAAACTGAGTGCCATAGCCCCCATAGCAAGCTTCGAGGCAGTTAACTCATAGACCAGCCATTCCATAGCCAACAGGCCAAATACGTCACCTAGGGAACTAAGTGTAACGGTAGCTAATAAGCCATAGTAATTACGTTTGAGCATAGAGGTTCCTCCGCAGCATAATATCATGCATTTTGTACAGAGGGAGTTGCTTGATTTCAACTTTCAATATAAGCTCCAATCTGCTGTGAGAGGCTGTTCAAAGCGTCCAAGCGCAGACTATATTCCGTGTTCTTCTGATCATAATGTACAATAATTAGTCCGGCTGCTCGCAAGGCAATGAGATGGTAGTGTATCGTGCTCTTGGATAGTCCTACCTCACGTACGATCTCAGTAAAGGTCAATTGTTGACCAGCGAGTAATCGTAAAATGAACAGTCTAGTTTCATCCGATAGCGCACGGGTTAAGCGCAGTAATCCAGGGTTCGGTCTTCCCGGTTCAGTGGGAAGGACGTCACAAGAGTAACTGGTGAAGATGATCTCGTCAAAGATCGATGATGTGACAAATGGACGCGCATGGTATTGAGGGATAAGAATGACCTTTTTCAGCACGTCGTTAGGATAGATTCGCATGCCCTGTGTGGCTTGCTCGTAGACCTCTTGGTCATTTTCTCCCTGCAAACTGGCACGTCTAGTCATTGCTTCCTGCGAGAGACCATCGATAATTGCCGGATTAATGTTCTTAAAGTATTGTTCATCCCATTCACGTATCGTTTCAGATGTCCTACTGCGAAGATCGGGCAGATTAGAAGGTACAGACAATTTTAAGCCAGCAGCGATATCATACAATTGTCCTGTAGACAAATCTTCAAGCCAATCCAAAAAACCATTGACCGAGCGATCCCCAGGGCAATGCCATATAAATGGCGCAAGACTGAAGTTATCCGTGGCTTTCATCGTATCTCGCATGTTTTGCAGCTTGGCTGGTGCAAATTGATCCTGTACATCACGAATCCACTGTTTACCCGCATCGAGAGCCGAATGATTCTGTTTGCCCATAAAAGCGGACAGACTGCTTACACATTCATAAATGGGTGCAAAATCAACCTCTACTTGGTAGTTCATAATTGTGCTTCCTTTCCTTTCAGTATGTAATCTATCATTTTTTGTTCTATATTTATAGAACTGGTAATTTGTTTTATTATATACGAACGAATATATTTGGTACAACACAAATTTCCCATCTTCCGCATTTTTCTACAAAAATGAAGAGTAGTTTACTTACCAGAAGCAACTGCGTAATGTGAAAATTTGTAGTTCATTTAATGGCTTTGTTGCTTTAGTAAGCAAAAAAATAATGTAACTTTGTTTTCAACGAGGTATAGTGAGTTTCGAGAGAGAGGTGTTGAAGTGATTCCAGTTATGTTGCGACAATCACATCAGGAAGACCAGGAACAGCTTGCAGAATTAAGAGCCTTGGTTCTGTACGATGATCTAACGCGGTTAGGGAGATATGATGAGGTGAGGGTACGTGAACGTTTCCGTACAACATTCGACCCCGCCTATACGTGGATTATTGAAGCTGAAGGCTCTATGGTGGGATGTATTGCATTTAAGCCTAGAGCAGAGGAATATTTGTTAGAACACTTTTATATTCATCCAGACCATCAGGGCAAACGAATTGGAACGCAGGTGCTGAACATGTTACTGGATCGGGAAGAGATTCGGGGCAAACGAGTTACCTTAAATGTGCTGCAAGGAAGTCCAGCGCGGCGATTGTATGAGCGTCTTGGGTTTGTACTGGATACGGAAGATGAGGTTGACGTGTTTATGTCCAAGCTAGTTCCACAGGAGTCTAACCATAATCATTAAATATGTTAAACAGAACATAGATCCATTTATTTAATTGTTGAATGGGTCTATTGAACTTTTCTATTATACATTCACGGTGAGATATTCTAATATACTCTATAACCTACTTTTTATATAGGAATTATTGAATATGAGGAATGTCGATGGTTCATTGGAAACGGAATCTGTATATTCTGTGGCTGGGTTTGTTCTTCAATCATATGGCATACACCTTATCTGTCCCGTTCTTTCCACTGTTTCTGCAAAATGATCTTGGAATCCAGCAGGGGGTGGAGGTCTGGGCTGGCATCGCCATCTCCATTAGCTTTCTGATCAGTGGACTCTGTGCCCCGTTCTGGGGATCACTAGCGGACAGGTACGGTAGCAAGCTGATGCTGATTCGCTCAGGGGTCGGTCTGGCGATTGCACATTTAGCCAACTATTGGGTATACGATCCCTTTACCTTTATTGCTGTTCGGGTCTTCCAGGGACTAATGGCTGGCTTCAATCCGGCATCGCTTACGCTGGTTGGTACCAACACGCCAGAGAAACATGTGGGTTATGCACTAGGAGTCATCTCAACAGCTACAGCCGCTGGAAGCATTCTTGGTCCGCTGGCAGGTGGAATTCTTAGTCAATGGGTAGGTCTACGTGGCTGCTTCATTGCCTCAGGTATCATTACACTGCTATCTGCTCTCATGGTGCTGGGTGTCAAGGAATCACGTGAGCCTCGTAACATCGCTCGTTCCAGCATTCTAGATGACGTGAAGCAAGCAGCGAGCACACCAGGTCTTATGCGAATCTATGGGTTGATTTTGCTCGTCTCCACTTCAGTGTTAATTATTGAACCTGTGCTGACGCTGTACGTTGTGCAGATAGGTGGGGACGTCAGCCGTGCGACACTTAGTGCGGGAATTGTCTTCTCCGCGATCGGCATAGCAACGGTGATTATGGGGCCTCGTTGGGGACGGATTGGTGGAAGGATCGGATATGAGAAAACGTTGTTTATCGGTCTACTGGGTGGAGGCATCGGTAGCCTATTGCAGTTGACTGCGACGAATCTCATTTATTTCGGTAGTCTGCGGTTTGTGTATGGGCTTTTCTTCGCGGCTGTGTACCCGGCTCTTAATGCACTCATTATTCAATATGCTGCTAAGGAATTTCGAGGTAGAGCCGTTAGCTTAAGTCAGAGTGCAAGCCAGTTCGGTATTGTGCTAGGACCACTTCTCGGTGGCTTTCTGGGAGGGTGGACAGGTATTCCTTTTATATTCCTACTCACGGGAATTGTACTGCTCACTGCGGCTTGGGTGGTTAGGGCGAAGGAGTTCAAGCAAGAAAATGTCCGGCAGGTTGTGACGAGTGATCGTGAGACAACACTTAACAAATTATAGGGAGGGCTTCGATATGGCGCAAAGACAGTTGAGATTGGGAGCGAATCTAAACGGAGTTGGGAATAGCATTTCATTCTGGAGACATCCGGATATTCCGATTAATGCGAGTGTAAGCCTGAATTTTTATAAAAAACAAGCACTCAAAGCAGAAGAAGGCAAGTTCGATCTGCTTTTTATTGCAGATGGTCTCTTTATTAATGAGAAATCCAATCCTCATTTTCTGAATCGATTTGAGCCGGTAACACTCTTGTCTGCGCTGGCGGGAGCAACCTCTCACATTGGTCTCGTAGCCACATTGTCGACATCATACAGTGAGCCGTTTACGGTGGCTAGACAGTTTGCTTCACTGGATCACATCAGTCAAGGGCGTGCAGGCTGGAATGTGGTGACTTCACCGCTGGAAGGATCTGCCCTCAATTTTGGCAAAGGTGAGCATCCGAATCACGCGTTACGCTATGAGATCGCTGAGGAGCATCTCGAAGTTGTCAAAGGTTTGTGGGATTCCTGGGAGGATGATGCCTTTGTCGGGGATAAGGAGAACGGGGTGTTCTTCGATCCGGCGAAGTTACATACGTTGCATCACAAAGGAAAACACTTCTCTGTTCAAGGTCCGCTGAACGTTGCACGTTCCAAGCAGGGACAACCGGTTATTTTTCAGGCAGGCTCTTCTGAATCCGGTAAGGATCTGGCTGCTCGATCGGCTGATGCAATCTATACGGGACATGAGACGTTAGAAGAGGCGCGCGAGTTCTACCAGGATGTGAAGGCAAGAGCAGCAGCTTATGGACGCAATCCCGAAGAAGTGCTGATCTTCCCTGGCATTGGGCCTATCGTAGGCAGAACGGAAGAGGAGGCTGAGCGCAAGTATCAAGAGAGTGCTGAACTGGTCAATATTGATCAGGCGCTGAATTACTTAGGACGGTACTTTGAGCATTATGATTTCTCTCAATTTCCATTGGATGAACCGTTCCCTGATA
The DNA here is from genome assembly GCF_023714095.1 of Paenibacillus sp. MER 99-2. Lineage (NCBI taxonomy): Bacteria > Bacillati > Bacillota > Bacilli > Caryophanales > Paenibacillaceae > Paenibacillus > Paenibacillus sp. MER 99-2. The sequence continues at coordinate 183,982 of NZ_JAMAUZ010000001.1, forward strand.
TTGGTGATCTGGGCAGCAACAGCTTCCGCAGTACAACGGACAAAATCAAGCAGCAGGCTCGTGAGCAAGGGCTGAGCCTACGCGAAGTAGCTCTGCTTGCTTCAACGCCAAGAACATCCTTCATCGGTACACCCGAGCAAATCGCTGACCAAATTCAGGAATGGTTCGAAGGTGGCGCGGCGGATGGCTTCAACATTCGTACCGTGGTTCCTAATGGCTTGGCGGATTTCGTGGATCTAGTCGTTCCGGTATTACAAGAGCGGGGCTTATTCCGCACAGAATATGAGCAGGATACATTGCGGGGTAACCTGGGTCTTCCGATTCCACATAATCGATATTCACTTGAAACTGCAAAATAGGTTCGAGCTTCTGTTAAGTGGCACATGAACACAGTCGATGGGCTTATTCCTTTAAGCTAGCTAGTTGGAACAAAAAAACAGGAACAAAGAGAAACCGCTCCAAGGCTGGGAACGGTTGAGATGATGAACATGAAAGCTCGATGTTGAATGTTGCATGTTAAAAGCTTGAAATGACCCGTGTGCTAGTGAAATGCGTCCTTATTGGTGAGTCATATTTCTCCGGTATTGGTATGGCGTGACGCCGTACTCCTGTTTGAACAACTGAATGAAATATTGAATCTTACGGTAACCGATCATTTGCGCGATATCAGCTATTCGGAGTTCGGAATCCTGGAGCAGCTGGGAAGCCTTCTCCAGCCGTTTTCTCGAAATGTAGTTGGACACGTTTTCTCCCGTCTCTTGTTTGAACAGCTTGGAAAAGTAGACCGGATGAAGATGAGCAACTTTCCCTAATTCATCCAGGCTAAGAGCGTGGGAAAGGTGGTCTTCAATGTATCTTCGTACTTTATCAACGATCGTTTGAATGGACATTTGTTTGTTGATACGGATTCTGCTGAATGTATCGATGAGAATTGGCCCGAACTTGTCGGGATCTTGAAGCCGATGGAATATCCAATCGGCTATTTTTGTTGTATCCTGATTTTTGTCCTTAAGATAGATCGACGTGATGATCTCCATTAGATAGATTCGTTTATGTTTTCTATCAGCGATTCGCTCATACGTATGTATGATATTGCCCATCGTTTCCGAATCACTTTCCACCGAAGAAAGGGCCCCTAACCCAACAAAATCGCTAGAGCTTACGTCTTCATTCAGAAAAAAATGATAGAATTGTTCCCGTGTCTCATTCCGGTTGGTCAATGCGAACGGTGAGGACAAGATCGCTTGATTCAACTCGGTAGCGAGTCTTCGTGCTGCTTCTTCGGGTATACAGGCGACCAGATGTGATCCTGAAGTCCAAACGAATGGATTAGATGGTTCGGCAACAGTGTGCCTGATACGTGCTACATCTGCTTCCGTGTAATGCTCAAGCTTGAAGTAGCAATAACGAGTTTCTCCTAAACATGCTGTGTATACATCATACTCTTCCTTTAAAGTTTCGTTCTGAGCAAGTAGCGAGAGTAGATAGCCCATACCATTGAAGTGTTCCCAATTGACGGCGTGAACAGGGCGTGATTTCTGAATTTTTTGAATGGCTTTGGACATCGCTTTCTCCACGTCGTCTTTATCAACTGGTTTAAGTAAATAGTCCAAAGCCCCGAGACGGATGCCTTGCTGTGCATAATCAAACTCGGAATATCCGGAGAGGATGATGACTTTGGTTGCCAAGTCGTTCTGATGAATGTGGTGCAGCAGATCGATTCCCGAAACCTCAGGCATGCGAATATCCGTAATCAAAATATCGATCATGCTTCCATTCAACATTTCTCTCGCTTCGATGGAATTGGTCGTTGTCTCAATCTGATGAATACCGAAGGAACGCCAATCCACCAAATGCTTCATATACTCCACGACATAATGCCCATCATCAACAATTAACAGCTTCATATACGCTCTCCTTTCTCTGTTGGAACGTGAATCATCAGCAGGACAGATAGCCCGCCCCAGTCATTGGTTGAAAATGCTAGCCCACTACGCTCGCCATACGTATTTTTTAAACGCCGGTTAACATTCCACAGACCCACACCTCGGGTTCCTTCAGGCGGGGTGTCACTATCAAGCTGAGTTTCTAGCTTTCGAATTTCATCCGGTGTAAGACCTTTTCCGTCATCGGATACCCGAATGAGAATGACTTCTTCTGATTGCTTAACATCGATGTTTACCCGATTGGCTCCCTGTTGACCTTCAATACCATGCTGAATCGCGTTCTCCACGACAGGCTGGATGATCAGTGGCATGAGTGGAAGGGAAGTAAGCTCTGGCGGAAGATCGATGGCATATTCTATTTTTTTACTCAGGGTCATGATGATTAAGAAGTGTTCTGCAAACTGCAATTCCTCTTGTAACGTGACTTCATGTTTATCCAGTCTGGTCAAGTAACGATAATATTCAGCCAGATGTTTGCTCATTCGCATAACAGCATCAGGGGAGAATTTGGCTACCGACATAATGAAGAATAAGCTGTTGTACAGAAAATGAGGATTAATCTGGGCTTGCAGCTGCTTCAGCTCCGCACTCCTTCGGAGTTCCGTCTCGGTCTTCAAGGAGACAAACAGGTCCTGAATCTCGGCTACCATGTGATTAAAACTTCGAAACAGGACGTAAAATTCGTTATCCGTATTTTCCGTAATTCGTGTACTATGATTGCCCTGCTCAACCTGCAAGAACTTTCGCTCCATTAAGCGAATGTTACGATCGTAATTCCGATAGAACGTAAAGATGACAATCAGACCTAGGGTCAGAACGGCTATAATACTGATAAAGAATACCTTTTGGTTATGATCAAGTGGTTTAAGGAAATCATTTGTACGCGTATAAGTGATCAGATAGGTGTCGAGTGGTTCTATATAACGGGAAAGAACATAGTAGTTTTCGGATTTCGTATGATAATCATATTTAAGTGTGGCTCCCTCTTGTGGTAATAGAAGATCTGAAATCGCTTTCAATAAATCATTATCTACTTCATCCTCGTCCCATAATCGGTGGTCATCAAACCATAGAAAAGCGTTCGAGCTATCATTGTTAACGGCCTTCTGAAGTAGGCTCTTCAGGTAATCATTGTTCAGCTTAACACCAACGACATATTGAACCGGCTTTACTTGCTCGGATTTTTGGATATAAGGGTAGGCTGCAAAATAATACAAGCTATCATCGATAATACGCCAGCCGGCTCGCTGAATCTCGTTAAATGGGAGTCGCGCCTCCAGCGAATTGCTGGTAGAGAGAAACGTTCCTTCGTTTTTCCAATAGATGCCGATGGATTCAATCGAGCGGCTAGACAGAAGGGTCTGGCGTAAGCGATCAACAATGTCATTTTTCTTCATCTGGGAATCGTAATTACTCAGCTCCAGCACTTGCCTCTGATAAAACCTGACGTCACTGTCAGCCGCAAACTGAACCCCGTACATGTTAGCCTCATACATCATTCCATCCAGAATGCCCTTTACATAATCAAGTTGGTTCTTGGAGGCTGTGATCAAATTTTCCTCCAAAGTCTTCGAACTCAATCGATTCATCACGAAGAATAAACTCAGTGTTAATAACAGAAAAAAAACAAAGAAATAGATAAAACGTTTCATGTACATTTTTCTAATCATGTGTATTCCTTTCCTACACGCAGAACTTGAAGTAAGACCAATCGCAATTCCATTTTCATCATAAGCCAATCTAAATAAAAGCGGAAGAGTAACCGTGCTTTAAAATGAAAGCGGTTTAAAATTGATTCAGATTGAGGTTATGATCTTCACATTTTGGCATTTTGACATGAAAGCGCTTTTGTTAAGCTTACATTACGAGGACGCGTCCCCAGAGCCATCACAGAGGAGGTATGCACCATTAATGAGATTGGTTCCGTAAAAACAGGCTCGAATATAACGCCCAGGGTGTCCCGGCGAACGCCTTGGAAAAAGGAATTGAAGAAGAGCTGGCCACTGTATGTATTGTGTATTCCCGCGTTCGTATTTGTTTGTATCTTTTCGTATGGTCCGATGGTCGGTCTGCTCATGGCTTTTCAGGATTACAAACCATGGCTCGGGATCTCAGGTTCCCGCTGGATCGGGCTGGACAATTTCGAAAGAATCTTCCGGTATGATGAAGCAACGCAAGCCATTATCAATACGTTAATTATCGCCGTTTCCAAAATTATCGTGGGTATTATCGTTCCAATCATCATGGCTATTTTGCTGAGCGAGCTGCGGAATGTTGGCATTAAGAAAAGTGTGCAGACACTCGTTTATCTGCCTCATTTCTTGTCATGGGTTACGGTTGCAGGGCTCATGATTAACATCCTTGGATTGGATGGCGGTATTAACCAAGTGTTGATCCAGCTGTTCGGTATCTCTCCCATTTATTTTCTGGGTGATCCAGATCTCTTCAGATATACGGTGGTGGTCAGCGATGTATGGAAAAGCTTCGGGTTTGGCATGATCGTCTATCTGGCGACCATTGCAGGCATCAATCCTTCGTATTATGAGGCGGCCGAAATTGACGGTGCGACACGTCGCCAGCAAATTTTATACGTTACCCTGCCAAGTATGTTGCCAATGATTATTGTCATTTCTACGCTCAGTCTGGGAAATATTCTGGACGCAGGGTTTGATCAGGTGTTCAACCTCTACAACCCACTTGTCTACAGTACGGGAGATATTATTGACACCTATGTTTATCGTTCTTCCTTGTTGAATGGGCAATACGGATTCGGTACAGCGGTAGGGTTGTTCAAATCGGGGATCAGTCTAATCTTGATCGTCGTATCCTATAGGCTGGCCTATAAGTATGCCAACTACAAAATATTCTAAATAGTACGTATTCAAAAGCGGACTTTTTGAACAACTTCTAACAGGGAGGGAGGGGCAGCATGTACCATAAGACGACAGGGTATAGAGTTTTCTCCGTATTCAATTATGCATTTATGATCTTGGCTGGACTGGTGTGTTTTCTTCCACTGCTTCATTTGCTCGCGCAATCCCTCAGTAGTAAAGCGGCAGTAAGCGGTAATCTGGTATCATTTTGGCCAGTCGGCTTCAATACGGACGCTTATGTCAAAACGTTTAGCAATTCCAACTTTATCAGTTCCATGTGGACTTCGATTCTTCGAACGGTTCTCGGAACATCCATCAGCATGTTTATTCTTACTTGCGCGGGATATGCGCTGTCCAAGGAATTCCGGGGACGCAACGCGCTGATGTGGTTTTTTATCTTCACGATGCTCTTCTCTGGGGGATTAATTCCGTCTTATATTTTGGTCACAGGTCTTGGCTTGAAGGATACCATCTGGGCGTTGGTCTTGCCAGGAGCTTTTGGAGCGTATAATCTGATTCTTCTTGTTAACTTCTTCAAAACGATTCCGAAAGCGCTGGAAGAAGCAGCATTTATCGATGGAGCGTCCTTTTTTGCAATCCTTAGCAAAATTTATTTACCGTTGTCACTGCCCGGAATAGCTACGGTATCCTTGTTTATTATGGTGGGGCACTGGAACTCCTGGTTTGACGGTATATTGTACATGTCGGATGCGAGTAAGTATCCGCTGGCTTCTTTCCTACAGACCGTAGTGGTGCAGAGCAACATGCAGAACATGGCGATGAGCCAGTCGGAAGTAGAAGCGATGTCGGAACAGAGCATCAAGGCAGCCCAAATTTTCGTGAGCACACTGCCGATTATTATGGTCTATCCTTTTTTACAACGATATTTCGTGAAGGGAATTGTACTAGGGGCTGTCAAAGAGTAAGAAGAGGTAAGTATATGTTCGGGATTCATGCTTACATGGTTTGGATTCCGTAGTTTAGTATTCATAGCAACACCAGTCAAGCAGAGGGGGAATAGTTCCGTGAACAGAAAAAGTGTGATGTGGAAAATGTTAAGTACAATCATGTTGTCAGCACTTGTCGTCGCCGGTTGTAGCAGTGGAGAGAGCAATAACGTTGCTACGCCAGAATCCGTGCTGAAGGATGGAAAGTATGATCCGCCATTGACCATGACGATTGCCAAACAACAGGATGAGAATTCGGGCAAATACATCAACGGCGAAAGCCTGAATGACAATGTGTTAACTCGCTGGGGCGAGGAAAAGCTCGGCATTAAGATCGAAACTACGCTGCTTGGGGGTGATGCTTCACAATATAATACCAAGTTACGGCTTGCACTAACGGGTTCAGAGAAGCTGCCAGACGTTCTACCGGTCTATGACACAATGCTGATTAACGACTTGATCGAATCTGGACAGGTAAAGGAAATTACGGAAGATATCGCAACATACATGCCTGACCGCATCAAGGAAATTCACAAACAATATCCATCGACCTTCAATCCGGTTGTTCGCGACGGCAAAGTGTATGGTATGGCGATTGCGCCAAATCTCACAGAAGGTGAAGTCATGTTGATTCGCCAAGATTGGCTCGACAAACTGCAATTGAAAGCGCCAACAACACTGGAAGAGTTCGAGCAAGTCATTGCGGCATTTACGAATGATGACCCGGATGGTAATGGCAAGCAGGATACATATGGCTTTACTTTCTCGGGGAAAGATTCGTACAACACAGGCTGGGTGAGTGATCCAGTCATGATTTTCAGTGCATATACAGGTAAACATCTTCCAAGACAATGGGTTAATGATAATGGCAAACTGACCTATGGATCGGTCGCTCCAGGCAACAATGAGGCACTTGGCAAGCTGCGTGATTGGTACGCTAAAGGATATTTGAACAAAGAGCTGGCTACGCAGGGAGCATGGGACGCTTTGTCAGACTTTACGGAAGGCAAGGCAGGCATTATCGTCGGTCGACCTTGGTTATACGGCAGTGTGAAGGATGTGGAGAAAAATATTGAGGGTGCCAAAGTTGTTCCCTATCCAACCATCCAAGGTGTGAACGGGGATAGAACCTATCAGACTGCTCAATTGAACGATGGCGTATTTATGTTTAACAAAGACTTTCAGAACATGGAAGCCTTCTTCCTGTACTACGATAAAATGTACGATGCGGCGTTTGGCACAGGAGAATTTAAATACGGCTATGCGCAGGGATATGACTACGATATCGTCAAAGAAGAAGTCATTTTTGACCCACAGCAATTCAATACACCGTTAGAAGCCGTGCAAGGGGTCGGGAAAATGGCCTTTACGAAAAACACACCAAGCGTCGACGGCCCTGGTCAGTCTTACTATGATCTGGCTAATGGCGTAGAACCGGATACAGGTGTTCTTCTTCAGAGTGCTTCAAGGGATCAAACGACCAAAGACGGATATCGAATCTCTTATGAGAACCGGGATTCCTTGATACCCAATGATTTTAACGGGCCACCTACACCAACAATGCAAAATATATGGGAACAGTTGACCACGATGGAACAGGAGATATTCACCAAAATCATTTATGGCAATGAACCGCTCGAAGCGTTCGATACCTTTGTTAAGGAATGGCATGAGAAGGGCGGCGATGAAGTAACCGAGGAAGTCAACGATTGGTACAATCAAGCGAGCAAGACAGATGTCATGGCATTGATGAATCTGAAATAATAAGGAGATGACTCAGCGTGATGATAAAAAAATCAAGAATAGCAATCATTGTTGCATTTCTATTGCTGGCATACCATTTCTCTGCTGCTGTACCAACTACTCAAGCCGCTGGCGAAGAGACGAATATTGCTGCAACGCTGTTTGTACTAAAGAACGATTCTGAGGTGAACAATGCCAAGATCCACTGGGCGCCTGTTGACGGAGCAACCGGGTACGAATTGCTTCGATCCGAGAACAATGGAGCTTATCAGTTATTACAGACCTTAACCGGGACAACAACAGATGATTATGGTCTTCAACTAGGTAGCACGTACACCTATCAAGTGAAGGCGTATGGGGGAAGCTCCGTGATAACCTCCGCGGTTTCACCCGAATATACGCCATATGTGCTTCCAGCGAATCTTACGACGTTTGATAACACCACTAAGTCAACGCTGAACCTGCCGAATGAGCTGAAAGTCGGGGATACCTACTACAGATTCAACTTTGTGCAAAAGCCTACAGGTGGATTCGGTCAGATGATCCAACAGACGTCAACCGATGATATTACCTATGGTAACGATAAAGTGGTGCTATCTTATACCGATCATCCAGACTTAGCAGATAGCAAATTTGAGGGAATCAATATTCTATATCATGAGTCCACGAATAAGTTTGTATTTTGGGCTCACTATGAGAACAGCAGAGATTACACACTTGCCAGAGTTTCGGTGGCATCTGCCACACCTGGAGAAGAATTTACATTTCATAAGAGCTTCCGACCAGGTGGAAACGAATCGAGAGATATCTCTATTTTCAAAGATGATGATGGGACAGCGTACTTGATCTCAACGGCGAATAATAATTCGGATACGATATTGTATCAGTTAACCTCCGATTGGCTGGATATCGATCATCAAGTGTCTACTATTTATCAGAACCAGCACCGGGAACTGCCCAAGGTCATCAAGAAAGACGGCATCTATTATTTATTTTCCTCCCAAGCTGCGGGCTGGTATCCAAGCATACCGATGTACTCATCTGCCACAAGCCTCGATGGACAGTGGTCTGAACTACGCGTAATTGGCAATACCTCGACCTTCTCGGCACAGTCTGGCTCAGTTATGCGGGTGACGCCAGATACGGGTGACAATGTTGTGATGGTTGCTTATCGCTGGATGTTCGGATGGGCAGGCACGCAAAATGGAACCACAGAGGAACGATTGTTACCTGTTTGGTTCTCTAATGGATACGCATTCTATGATTATTTTGATCAGGTTCTCTACGATACGGACAATGATGTCGTCGTGCCTGTACAGCATGGAAAACTGCTGTCACAAGGGAAAGAGGCAACCGCACAAACGGCTACGGGAACGAAACCAGCAAGTTACGCCAATGATGGCAGCTATCAAACCGAATGGGTGGGTACTAGCGTTGCGTGGCCACATTGGTGGAAGGTAGACCTCGGATCGGAACAGCAGATTAATAATGTACAGATTTCATGGTGGATGCAAAAAGGCTCCGAAGGATTCTATAAATATAAAATCGAGACGAGCAACGATAATGTGAATTGGACTGTTGCATTGGATCGAACGGATAATAAATCCTACGGATTTACTTCGGACACCCTCTCTAGCACGGCTAGATATGTGCGAATCAATATGCAGGGTGCTACGCTTCACAATAATCCTAATAACTGGTACACACCAAGACTATGGGAAGTCAAAGTGTTTGGAGAGGACATTGAGTAAGCGCGCGACTGACAACAGAAGAGAGGTAACGTCATGAAGACAACATTAGTCAACGGTAGTCTCTGGAATGATATGAACGGTGAACCCATTCATGCTCACGGTGGGCATATGTTATATCATGAAGGTTACTATTATTGGTACGGTGAAGACCGAAGAGATGATAACTATGTGAGTTGTTACCGATCCAAGGATCTATTCCAGTGGGAGTTTCGGAATCACATCCTGACGACTTCGACTCCCACGGCATCCATTCGAGTCCGCACCAAGCTGGAATTAGTGAATGATGAGGGTGGGAAGGTAAACCTTGAGCGCCCCAAAGTTCTGTTTAATTCCGTGACTAAGAAATTTGTGCTCTGGGTGCACTATGAAAATGGAAAGAACTACAATGATGCGGCATGTGCTGTAGCCACCTCCGATTATCCGGATCGTCAATTTGTCTATCATGGGAGCTTCAATCCTTACGGGTATATGTCGAGAGACTGCACACTCTTCCAGGATAATGATGGAACAGCCTATTTTATCTCAGCTGCTAGAGACAATGCGGATCTGCATATCTATCGTCTTCAGGAAGATTATCTGAATGTGGAACGTTTAGTTTCGAAGCTGTGGCAGGGAGAATATCGGGAAGCCCCAGCCGTGTTCAAGCGGAATGAGAAGTATTATATGGTTACCTCTTTTTGCACAGGATGGGACCCGAACCAAGGGAAGTATACGATGGCGGATTCAATGGAAGGTTCGTGGAGCATGCTCCATGACTTCGGTGATGAGACGACGTATCGTACACAGCCGGCTTTTGTACTGAAGCGATCAGCGCAGGAGTACCTGTATTTTTCGGATCGCTGGAATGGGTCGGATTATTTTCAGTCCAGTTATGTCGTGTTGCCTATTGAGTTCAATGACGCTGTGCCCGTTCTTAACGAGTATGTTACGTTGACCTTGGATGGCGAGACGGATTCAATCCTGTTTGCAAAATAGGTTATACCGTACCTTCTGAGCCAGTCTGCTCATTCATATCCAATGCTATATAAATTGAACTAAACATTTACACGGAAACGGAGAGGACAGAAATAACCTGAAGAAGCGGAGCGGTCGCCTTTATCCCCGGATTTTCCCCTTTATAGAGGGAATCAAAAAAATCTGGGGATAACAGCGATCGTAAGGTTGTTCTGTCATTGGAGTGGCAAGTGTAAATATTCTTTAGTTCAAGTTATATAGATCGCTCTGCGAGTCGTTCCATGACTTGCAGAGCTTTTACGAGTTCTGGCGCGAGCGAGTGGGCTGGATGCCTTATACTGCACGTCTAATGATTAAAAGTATCTACCATCCATTTGAAGAATTTTTGTTTTTCTTCATAGTGGGGATAGTGAGCTGACTGCTTGTAAGAGATAAATTCTTTGTGCTCTGCTTCAATGTTGTCGAAGAAAAACTGGGCTGCATGGGAGGAGGTCATATAGTCATAATCTCCCATAATGAAATAAAAGGGCAGATCCAGCTTCGTAATTTTGGATGGTAAAGGATGATTCATAGCCTCACCGATCAGCACCTCTTGTGAAAATGTAATTCCTCTATTGTAGCGGATGGCATCAAGCATCGTATATTCACTGCTGAACGTCATTCCGAAGAAGGTGGCTTCAGGACTGTCGATCAACCTTGAAGCACCACCATATCGCTTCACGATATCACGCGGTACAAAGGCCTTCCCCTGTGTCATGGCTTCATACATCTGTTGCAACTGGTGTACGTCCTCATCATGACCAGCCAGTCGGGCTTGTTCCATCACATGATTCCATCCGTCCGTCTCGCTCTGCTGGATGTCCGCCATTTGTCCAACTCCGATATAGGCTTCATATTTGTCCGGTGCTTGCTGTGCAGCAAGCGTGCCGATGTACGTGCCGTAGGAATGACCCATCAAGATCACTTTCTCTTTTCCCAGACGTGTAGTGATGTAATCCGTGATAGCTAGTGTATCCTGCACTAACAAGTTAGCGGAGAGATTGGAGTAGTCTTCGAAAAAGTGATAGGACTTGCCACTTGCTCTCTGATCATAGTTGACTATCGTAAATCTCGTTTCTAATAGATCCTGAACCTCCTTAGCGTAAGGGATTTCAGATGCACCAGGTCCACCGTGTATGTATAGAATAACGGGATTATTCAGATCCTGACCCCGGATCATGATCTCATGATCTGTGCCATTGATGTTCACTTGCTCTAGTATATGGATACTGTTAGAACCTTCTATGGAGGATGTCCATGTTGGAAAATAAAGAACGGTAATGCTGAGTGCCAACACTGTAATACTCAAGCATAACAACATCGTTTGTTTCACCTTTTTCATAGGGTATGTACCTTTCTACTTCAAATTTATCCATGTGTTAGTTGCTCATGAATGTATACCCTTATGTTACTTGATCGGTGATCATTTCAAATCGTGCGCTGGTGTGACATTATCGTCGGTCTTGAGTCTTAGGCGGGATTTTGTCGGATTCGACTGTTGTTAGGTGTTGTGATGGGCAGTCTGGAGCAATATACGAGGAAATAAATAAGTAGATTAAGCGGTTTATGTTGATCGAAAATCAAGAGTTTCGTTAAATGACGATATGAATTTACATTCATATAACAGCGCTTAATGTAGTAAGCGATCGAAATGAGCAAAAGCGACAATTTTATTTATCACGTGGAGTCATATTTAGTGTTCTTAGCGAGTCACAGATCACGTTCTACGCGCTCTTTGGGGTGATATGAAATTATTTACAATTCATACACAATCCACAGATTTCCTTTTTACAAATCGCTCCTATAATAGCAATCGTACAAGGTGATTTTGAGTAGAAACGTGGAAGTCTGGGGGGATGAGCAAGCTGGTTGTTAACGGTCATTTTGCATCAATTCAATAGGTGATTCTCGCAGCAAATGATGCAAAATGCAGATCCGAGCAATGATATGTAGTACATGAACAGCAGGACACGACAAACAAGGCAAATTATATGGGAAAAGAAGGGTGAACATAGCCGATGTTAATGAAAAAGGCGTTAGTAGTTTCCATGGTAGCCACAGCGTTAGGCACTTCTGTTGTAAGTGCGGTCTCGGCTGCTCCTGCCGTGAAACCTGTCTCCAATGCAGCTCAGATCCAACATTCCACGTTTACCATAAATGGCAGTACCGTCACGATTCGATCGATCGTTAAGAACGGTGAGACGTTGGTATCCCTTCGTGATGTGACCAAAGCCATCTGTGCACAGACCGAGGTACATAAAGGAACCACAACGATCAAGTTAAATGAACATACTGTGCAACTTCAACAGAATTCTAAACAGTTCGTAGTTGATGGTACAACAACGAATCTGACACAACCGGTTACCCTGATTGGGGGAACAAGCTACGTTGCACTTCGTCCGCTCATTGCTGGAGTTGGCGGTACTCTCGTGAAGAGAGCGGGTGTACTTGAGGTTAGCACCATCCCATTGTTGGCAGAAGCCGAGAGTCCACGTTTTGCTGGAACGGACAAGCTGATTGTATCCAAAAATGACGACAAGGGCAGATCCGACTATCTCGTGAATGCAACGAACGGTAAATATGAATTGTTGTTCACGACAGACGGCGGATCAGATCTCGTTATCTCCCCGAACGGTGACAAAGCGGTCTATACCAATGCCGAAGGCGCCGTTTACACCATTGACCTCACCACCCAAAATTCAAAATTAATTACGAGTGATAACAGCATCAAGTCCGATCTGGTGTGGGCAGCAGATGGTAGTGCGATTTACTTTTTGCAAGGGGAAAAAGGATCGGTCATTGCCAAGCTGAACCTGGCTGACGGAGCCATTACCAAGCTGGTGGAAGACAAGGTGGATTATAAAGAGAATTTGAACGTTTCCGCAGATGGCAAGAAATTTGTTTATACAGTAACGTCACTTAGCAAAGTCACTTCGGATTCAACGAATGTTGACGAAGATAATGTATCGATTGATTTCTCGTCTGATCAACAGCAGATTTATTCGTATAACATGGGTGATTCAAAACCAGAAGCGGTGAAACTCACAACAACAACGGATGACAAGCTATTTGTATGGTCTGCAGATGGACAGAAGGCTTATTACGTTAGCGTACCGTCTACAGAGGGTAAGGCAACACTGATGTCTGTTGATTCATCCCAAAAGGTGAGCTTTGTGTATGCAGATTATGACGTAGAGCAAGCGATTCTATCGAACGGAAAATTGGTTGTACTTGCCGCTCAAGATGATAACAACAGCGTGATTTATTCCATCGATACGATCACAGGCAACCAGACGAAGCTATTCACGGTATCCTCGAACGTATCCTCCATTGCGGTTGTTGGATCTCAGATTGCAGTGGTGGAGAATGGTCAGGTGCTGGTGAGTTCAGGACAGGGCTGGAGAGCTGTAACAAAGTAAGACTTGAAAAAATCAAATATTAACAATGCTTGTTAAATTGAGAGGAGCTTATTTTCCCATGAAAAAATGGATCAAACCCTTCACAGCAATGCTTATGGCGGTATCACTAATTGGTGGACTTGGTGGCGCTACGACGGCATCTGCTGCCAAAAGCACGGAGAAAGGCAAAATCGTAATTAACGGTTCCTCGGCGTTGCTGCCACTTACCCTTCAAGCGGCTAGTGAATTCAAGAAAGATAACCCAAAGGTCAAAATCTCTGCTTCCGCAGCGGGTTCTATCACAGGCCCTCAATCCGTTCGTAAAGGCATTGCTGATATTGGCGCGGTAGACTGGGATGCTTCCAAGGACGTACCTGGCTTCAAGAAATTTGATGGCTTGGTAGCGAATCCGGTAGCTGTAACAGTGTTCACGGCAGTTGTGAATACGAATGTCGGTGTAAGCAACCTGACAACCAAACAATTGCAGGATATCTTCTCTGGTAAAATTACGAACTGGAAAGAGGTAGGCGGTTCGGATGCAAACATTGTTGTAGTTAACCGTAAATTCGGATCAGGCACACGTGTTAACTTCCAACAAAAAGCACTGGATGGCAAGGATTTCATGAGCAAAGGGGACAACTACAAAGAGGTTGGCTCCAGCGGTGATATGAAAACAACGATTGAAACGACACCTAATGCGATCGGGTATATCGACCTTCCGTATGTAACGAGCAAAATGAAGGCTGTCTCCATTAACGGTGTAGCACCAACAGAGAAAAACGTTCTGAACAAAACGTACAAAGTATGGGGCATTGGATACTACATGACAAAAGGTCAGCCAACAGGGGCTACCAAAGCGTTCATCGAGTATATTCAGAGCAGCAAGTTCCAGAATGGTTCCCTGAAAAAACTGAAATTCATTCCACTCGCAGCTGTTAAATAACTTATAGTGCGTGTTCAAAAAGGTCGGTTTTCAGTACCGAGAAGATCCTTCGTAATCAAAAGCGGACTTTTTGAACAACCTCTTATATGTAGCCGTTCGTTAATTCCACATTTCATAAGGCAAGGGATAGCCAGCTTCCGCGCGTGGTCGCCAAGCTGGCTTCTCTATGTGAAAGGAAGAGTCCGTCATGATGGATATGAATGCACCTGCCAACAGCTCTGCGCCAAATGAGCTTGGCTCAGGTGTGGGTAAGGCTCCCGGCTCGGGAACACGCTTTGACCGGAAGGCCCGCCTAAGGTGGTCTAACAAACTATTTCGCGTGATCTGTATTAGCAGTGCACTATTGGTATGTCTGATTTTGTTATCTATTCTAGTTCTCATGCTTCGGACGGGTGTCCTCACATTTGCAGATGTTTCATTGAAGGAATTCTTCTTCTCCACGAACTGGGACCCCGAAAATGAACATTACGGTGCGCTGACCTTCATTCTGGGCACGCTGGCTCTGACAGGACTCACCATGCTGTTTGCCATCCCGATCTCGGTCATCGTTGCAGTATTTCTGGCGGAAATGACACCGAAATGGCTTCGTCAAGTGTTACGTCCTGTGCTGGATCTACTGGTGGGTATTCCTTCGGTCGTATATGGTTTCTTGGGACTGACGATTCTCATTCCATGGCTTAGGGAGATAAGTGGCAATGATCTTGCCGACGGTCTGCTCGCAGCCTCCATCGTGCTGACCATTATGATTCTGCCTACGATTAGTAGGATTAGTGATGATGCGATATCAGCCGTGCCGAATAAATACAGGGATGCGGCGTATGCCCTAGGTACCAACCGTTTTCAGACGATAACTCGTGTTGTCTTACCTGCTGCAAGGGGTGGGATTACCTATGCGGTCATTCTCGGAATGACACGTGCTATTGGTGAAACGATGGCTGTGGTGATGGTCATTGGGAATACAGCGCAGCTGCCAAATAGTCTGTTTACACCAACATCCGTGTTGACGAGTAATATCGTTATGCAAATTTCAAGTGTAGAGTTCGATTCGACCTGGAATCGGGGTCTGTACATGATGGGCTTTATTTTGCTCGCGATCTCCATATTGATGATTGTTGCCGTAAGAATGTTTCAGAGAAAAGGGGTACAAGGCTCATGAGTATGAGAAAAGAGGTAAGTGCGGGTTCCCCTTATTTATTCAGTAAACGCAGAAGAGCTTCCGTGCTGATGGATCGGCTGTTTACGGGCACGGTCTGGGGCATAGGCATCATTGTGATTCTATTTATCATTGGACTGCTATTTCTTTTGCTGCAAAAAGGTCTTCCAGAGCTGAGCTGGGACTTCTTATATGGCATACCAAGTGAGATTGAAGAAGGCGGAGGGATCGGGCCGGCACTATTTAATTCATTCTATGTGCTGATTATCTCGCTGCTCGTCTCTATTCCTATCGGAATGGCAGCCGGAATCTATCTGGCGGAGTTCGCTCCGAACAATAAACTTATTGAGTTTGTACGGATCTGTGTGGAAGGGTTGTCCTCTGTTCCGTCGATTATTTTTGGATTGTTTGGGATTGCCTTATTTGTGGAGTTTTTCGAAATTGGTCTAACCATCTTGGGGGCAGCGATTAGCCTTGCTTTCTTGAATCTTCCGGTGTTGACGCGGGTGACCGAGGAATCGATTCGAGCGGTTCCGGTTGAACTCCGCAATGCATCGTTTGCATTAGGCTCAACGCATCTACAGACGATTCGCAGTGTATTACTGCCTGTTGCTCTGAACGGGATTATGACAGGGATCTGCCTTACTGCAGGTCGAGCATTCGGTGAGAGTGCCGTTATTATTTTGACCGCAGGTGTATCCACATCAGGAGAGATGTGGGATTTCAATCTGTTCTCGCCGGGAGGAACCCTCGCCGTGCATTTGTGGTATATCCAATCCGAAGCGATTGTACCGGATGCCGAACTGATTGCACAGAAAACGACGGCTGTACTGATCTTCGTAGCTTTGCTCATTAACATTCTGTTCCGTGTGCCACTGTGGTTCAATGCACGCAAGACTCAAGTCTGAGGCTGTATGCTTAGTCTAATTTGAAGAGGCAACGTGCGAGGAAGAGCTTATGCTTACGTCAATATTGAATCTAAATGTATAGGTTAATTTACGGCAATATCGTTTATCTGGTTATCCTTCGCATAAGCAAATAAGGAACGTAATTCATTTCACCACTGGGAGGGCACCTTGTGCAACCTATTATCGAAATTAATAAGCTGAATTTATTTTATGGTACATTCCAAGCGCTTAAAGAGGTCTCGATGGATATCTCGGAACGAGCCATTACTGCCTTTATCGGGCCGTCTGGATGTGGGAAGTCCACGCTGCTGCGCACGCTCAATCGGATGAATGATCGCATTCCCGGCACACGCATTGAGGGGAAAGTAGCTGTAGGAGGAACTGATATCTACCATGGGGAAGTGCATGTGGAATCTCTTCGCAAAAAAATCGGAATGGTCTTCCAGCAGCCCAATCCTTTCCCCAAATCCATCTACGAGAACGTAGCCTTTGGACCAAAACAACATGGGATTCATGGCAAGAAAAAGCTAGATGAGATCGTTGAACAGAGTCTTCGTTCGGCTGTGTTATGGGATGAAGTGAAGGATAACTTGAAGCGTTCCGCATTAAGTCTATCTGGAGGGCAGCAGCAACGTCTCTGTATTGCACGCGCACTGGCGGTGGAGCCGGATATTCTGCTGATGGATGAGGCTACAGCATCCCTTGATCCCGTCTCCACCTTCAAGATTGAGGAGCTGACACATGAGTTGAAGGAACGCTACACCATCGTCATGGTCACCCACAATATGCAGCAAGCGGCGCGGGTATCCCAACAGACCGTGTTTTTCCTCAATGGTGAGGTCGTGGAGTACGGTGCAACTCAAGATTTATTCTCAAGTCCCGTTGATTCGCGCACACAGGATTATATTAGTGGTCGATTCGGCTGATCAAGCAAGCGCATTACAAGTTATATTATATGACTGCTATATCAAATATCAGATGCAAGTCTTTCAGATCGGTTCTGAAAGACTTTTTTATGTTCACATTTTCCAAGGAGCCTTCGGGATGTTATAACGGAAAAAGATTGTATGTTCATGCTGAACATAGATCCAGGGCGGTGATGGGGGAGTGTGTAATGCTTTGTACAAAGGGATTCCTGCATCGCTGGTAGCATACTCCTCAAGCGTATCCATACCCTCAAAATCAACCTTTCCCTGATAGGATAAAGTCTGTCCGTTAAGCGTGACCTGAGGTGCGCCTGACAAAACTCTCTTCGCTGTGTTGAACACGCCAACTTTCCCTGAAGACCATAGCCATACATCACTTAGCACCAATAGACTTAATACAAGGAGTATGATCGTAATTCCGCGTTTACGTGTGATTTTCATGAACGTAACCTCCATTCACATTCATTCACAAGGTATTCGAGACAGCAGGCCATGTCGATTGCAGTCTGGCGTAAGCATACTCCCTACCGCTGCGCAGTAATTCAACCCACAACCCTTGCAGATATACCCTGAAGAAGGCTATGGAGATCTCTACGGCTGAAGAAGGTGCGGGTACAGAACCCAATCTTTCGTTTTCGAACAGAGTAAACAATAGCTGATCTAGCGATTGCATATAAAATGTGCGCCGTTCATGGATCTGAGCCCGCAGATGTTGCGGCGGATAAAGGCATGTTCGAATGATAAAAGCAACGCTTGATTCCTGCTCATACCGTTCCATATAGTGGGACAAATAACGAAGTAATACCTCTTGTAGTGACCCTTCATGTTCATGTCTACGCTCCAGTAACTGACGGGCATAATCTAATTCGGTTTGTAGTGCATCATGCAGAAGATCAAGATATAGCTCGTCTTTACTTGAAAAATAAGTATAAAGTGAGGGTTTCTTAATACCCACCTGAGTCGCAATTTCATGCAAAGAAGTTCCCTCGAAGCCATGCTTGGAAAATAACAGCAGGGAAGCTTCTTTAATTCGATCCAACGTCATCAGATCCCTCCTTTCCAATCCCAAACTCCATGCACGAACTCATTCGTTCCATTTACATCCTCTTCTTATTATACAGCTTCATCCACCTTGGCCATGTTCACTGTTGCTGGCTTTACCTTTTTGATGACATAGTAAATTAATCCTGCAACGAGCCATCCAGCGCCAAGTAGTAACGAAGATAGATCCAGTAACATGATGAGATAAAATACAAACCCTGCACCGATCAGTGGACATACCAGTCGGACGAACAAGTCCTTTGGCGAGCGCTGCTTTTCACGAATAATATAGTGCGAAATCACGGATAGATTGACGAACAGAAACGCGGTTAATGCGCCAAAATTAACGAACTTAATAGCTGTTTCAAGGCTGATGAATATGGCAGATAACGAAATAATACTCATCAGAATAATGTTGAATGTCGGTGTACGATATTTTGGATGAATGGATGCAAACATACGCGGAAGTAAAGAGGTTCTTCCCATCACAAACATCAGACGGGTAACAGTAGTCATGGAAGACATGCCCTGAGCGAGAACGGAGAAAATAATGACAAACGTAAAGATGGAGGCTAGCAAAGGACCGCCAATAACTTGCATGAGTTCAAATCCTGCGGAGTCTATATTGCTGGACGTAAACGAAGGGTACATTTGCTGAATCAGAAATGCGGTAACAAAGTACATCAAGCCCGCCATCAACACGATAATAAGAATAGCGCGTGGAATCGTCTTTTTGGGTTGCTTGGTCTCTTCAGTCATCGTTGTAATGGAGTCGAAGCCAAGGAATGAGAAGCAAACGAGGGAAGCGCCGGCAAGAATCGTAGAGAATGAAACTCCCTCCTGAACAGCCAAAGGGTTCCAGCCTGCGGTGATCCCGCCTTGAAACGCTCTGTACACCAATAGAGCGCAAAAACCGGCGATGAACAAAATCTGCATCAACACAAAAATTTTACTAACATTGGCTGATGTTTTGATTCCGAT
Source organism: Paenibacillus sp. MER 99-2 (assembly GCF_023714095.1). Lineage (NCBI taxonomy): Bacteria > Bacillati > Bacillota > Bacilli > Caryophanales > Paenibacillaceae > Paenibacillus > Paenibacillus sp. MER 99-2. The sequence continues at coordinate 203,585 of NZ_JAMAUZ010000001.1, forward strand.
AATATTGATGATCATGACTACAAGTGTGCACAACACAATCCAGACAGAGGCAGGCACTGAGGTGAATTGTGCATGTAGATTAATACCGAACATGAGCACAGCAATGATGCATGAGAAAAGGTAATCGAGCAGGATTGCCCACCCCACCATGAAACCGATAAATGGGTTCATGGATTTAGTCGTGTACGTGTAGGCTGATCCAGATACGGGGAACGCACGGGCCATCTGACCATAGCTCAATGCAGTGAATAAGATCGCGATAAATGCGAGTACATATGCGGCTAACAGCATGCCCCCAGATCCTTCATGTAACACACCGAAACTTGTGAAAAAGATCATTGGTGACATCCAAGATAGCCCCATGGTCACGACGTGAGTTAGAGAGAGTTCTCTCTTCAAAGTTAGTTTATCTGACATAAAATCTCCTCCTGGTTTCGGAATGAATCGATGATATACCGTGGTCTTTGTCATGACACCTCACATTTAACCAAGGAATTTCTGAAAGCACAAGCTTTTTTTTCGTGAAAACGAGTTTAAATGTCAAAAATAATGACGTAAAATAGATCGCTATATTGAAGTGAATATTTTCAAATAAAAATGCTCTTGTCACACTTTTTATTGTGTGTTAGGATTGTTAACATCAAATCAAATAAAAATGTTTTCTAGGGTTCCGAACGGCTAGTGTCGTTGTCTGGTCCGAGAGAAAACGCATGGATGCAGTGTGAACGGCAACCATGTACACGGCGGGAAAAAAGCCCGGGAGAATGTACCAAAATTCATTTTTGGTATTTCTCCCGGGCTTTTTTATTTTTTTTACTACACAGGAGGTACTGATATGACTTCAATTCGCATCCAAGCAGGTGGCAAGTGGTCTGGTTACATTAGCCGGGGGAAGAACATTCGAATGACAGCAACAATGGATCGAGCCAATCTGACCACCCTTCTGTTCCACGCTTCAGATCCTACTGAGCGTTATAACATGCCGGACTCGCTGAAAGCTCAACATACAGCTTACTTGACAGCAGGTCATGTGTTAATGAGTGATCAAGGGCGCGTTCTTGCCTCCATCACAGATGATACGACAGGCTGGCATGACACCTTGTCCGGCTACACCACTCGTCAAAGTACCGATCACCAATATGGACTCACCTCGTATCAGAATGAACGTAATGCTTGGTACCGCAGCGGCTACGAAAATCTGATCGTGGAGATGTATCGACACCAGCTAACGCCTCGTGATCTGGGTACACCGATTAACTTTTTCTCCAAAGTGATCTGTGAACTCGATGGTGCGATGCGATATGAGCAGCAACCTACAGCGGGCACATCCGTAACGCTCCGAACAGAAATGGACCTCCTTCTCGTTGTATCCAACACGCCTAATCCACTAGACCCTGAAACAAGTTATCCTGATTCCGCCATTGAACTGACATTTAGCGAAGCTGAACCTGTGACATTAGATGATCGCTGCGTTGTACACTGCGATGAGAACCGAAGAGCTTTTGAAAATACCTGGCAAGCATACGCGTTATTGAAGGGAGCTCATTAATATGACGACACAAGCATTCGTACCTACCCTTAGTTCATTGGAACCGGCGAAGGTAATCTATGATCAAGTCATCCCTGCTGGGGATGGATGGATTCATGACCTTGCGGCAGGTCAAGTCCTTCGCATCATTGATCTGGAAGGGAATCAGGCGGTGGATACACTCTTCTACGCTACGGAAGATCCAAGCGATCACTATAGTGCAATTCAGACAATCACTAGACAGCAGAACCTGTATCTGACAACGGGGTCGGTACTGGTTGCTGAATCTGGGCGGGAGTTGCTGAAGATCACTGCGGACTCCTGCGGCAGACACGATACGATCGGTGGAGCTTGTTCGGCACAGAGTAACACCGTTCGTTATTCACATGACACACTGCATATGCATAACTGCCGAGATACGTTCATGCTGATGCTCTCCACACGCTCAGAATTCTCCAAACGAGATCTTGCGCCTAATGTCAACTTTTTCATGAATGTACCGGTCACGCCTGAAGGTAAGCTTACGTTCGCAGATGGCGTGTCTGGTCCAGGACGGTATGTAGAGTTGGTTGCTCTGGCTCCGGTTACTGTATTAATTAGCAATTGTCCGCAGCTTAATAACCCATGTAATGCCTATAATCCAACACCTGCACAGGTGCTGATCTGGGATACGGAAGGGAGCGAATCACATGTTTAACAAAGTCCTCATTGCCAATCGCGGAGCGATTGCTGTAAGAATTATTCGCACATTACGTCAGATGGGCATTGCTTCTGTAGCTGTCTATACCCGAGCTGATCGGGATAGCCTTCACGTAGAGCTCGCTGATGAATCCATCCTAATTGGTGAAGGTCCAGCCAAAGAAAGCTATGTGAATGCAGAACTTATCCTGCAGACAGCAGTAAACGTTGGGGCGGATGCGGTTCATCCGGGATATGGGTTTCTAAGTGAGAATGCCTCCTTTGCCAGAGCGTGCGAAGAACAGGGAATCACGTTTATCGGACCATCCGCAGAGCATATTGAATTATTCGGTCTGAAGCATACTGCACGATCCATTGCGGAACAGGCTCATGTGCCCCTGCTTCCTGGTACGGGACTGGTTCCGTCCCTGACCGTGGCTGTGGAACGAGCTGCCGAGATTGGATATCCCATCATGCTGAAGAGCACGGCGGGCGGTGGCGGGATCGGGATGCGAATCTGTTCGGATGAACAGGGACTGCGAGAAGCATATGACTCCGTTACTCGACTCGCAATTACGAATTTTAACGATGGTGGTGTGTTTTTGGAGAAATACATTGCCAGAGCAAGACACGTTGAAGTGCAGATTTTTGGTAATGCCTTTGGCGAAGCGGTTGCGCTGGGAGAGCGAGATTGTTCGGTACAGCGGCGGAATCAGAAAATCATTGAAGAGACACCTGCGCCGAACCTGCCGGAGGCAACGCGAAGTGCGATGCATCAAAGTGCACAGAGACTTGCAGCCGCAGCAGGATACCGTAGCGCAGGTACAGTAGAATTTCTGTATGACCCCGAGACGGAGCAATTTTATTTTCTAGAAGTGAACACCCGCCTTCAGGTGGAGCACGGTGTAACAGAAGAAGTGCTGGGCATAGATCTGGTGGAATGGATGGTGCGAGAATCTGCTGGCGAGCTTCGCAATTTGACCGAGCTTGTGGAGCCGCCTCAAGGTCATAGCTTGCAGGTGCGTCTATATGCGGAGGATTGTTTCCATGATTTTCGTCCAAGTGATGGTCGTATTGATGCTGTCGTTTGGCCGGAAGAGGCACGTATTGAAACATGGATTCGCAGTGGTGTTGAAGTCACCACGCTATATGATCCAATGCTCGCTAAGGTGATCGTTCATGCGGAATCAAGGCAAGCAGCCATTGCGAAAATGATAGATGCACTTGCTCGCTTGCGTGTATATGGCATAACAACCAATCAGACATACATTCATGCCTTTTTGGACACAGAGCTATTTCGAGAAGGTTTGGTATACACCAATATGCTGAGCGGTTTCAATCCGGTAGAACATACCATTGAAGTGCTCGATGGTGGGATTCAGACCACGGTTCAGGATTATCCAGGTCGCAAAGGGTACTGGGATATCGGTGTACCTCCATCCGGACCGATGGACTCACTCGCATTCCGAATGGGAAATCGGTTGCTTGGTAATGACGAGAGTGCGGCTGGATTAGAAATGACTTTGCGCGGCGGTTCCTACCGCTTCAGAGATCAGATGATGATTTGCCTTGCGGGAGCAGATATGACAGCTACATTGGATAGAACTCCTGTGCCGCTCTATACACCTACACTAGCTCCTTCAGGCTCTACGTTAATCCTTGGCGAGTCCGTGGTAGGAATGCGTGCATACCTCCTGATTGCGGGAGGACTGGATATGCCGCTGACGCTAGGTAGTGCCTCGACCTTCACCTTGGGTGAGTTTGGTGGACATTCAGGTAGTGCGCTGCGAACAGGTGCCGTATTGAAGGTTCATCCAGAGTCAGGTATACCACTTCAGCCGCTCTCCGTTCAGCATCAGCCGGAATTAACCCATGGATGGACAATCGGTGTCATTCCAGGTCCGCATTGTACAGAAGAGTATCTGCTACAAGACTATCTGGAACAACTGACCGAAACGGAGTGGGAGGTTCATTTTAATAGCTCCCGTACAGGCGTACGTCTAATTGGGCCAGCACCGCTGTGGGCGAGGGAGGACGGTGGTGATGCAGGATTGCATCCGTCCAATATTCATGACAATGCCTATGCTGTTGGAGCACTTGATCTGACTGGAGATATGCCGATTCTTCTGGGACCTGATGGGCCGAGTCTGGGGGGATTTGTATGTCCGGTGACAACGGCGTCGGCAGAATTCTGGAAGGTTGGACAGTTACGCCCGGGTGACAAGATTCGCTTTAAGCTGATTACGGTGGAGGAAGCCGAGGAACTTAGGGATGCACAACAAACATTTCTCGATACATTAATTGGAGATGGAGAACGTCTGCCTTTGCCTAAAGTGTTGGATATATCTTCTGGTGCATATATGCCGATCCTTGCCTATGAGGAGCAAGGGCGACGCTTCAAGATTGGCATTCGTTGTTCAGGTGATGAGAACATTCTAATTGAATACGGTGAACGTGAACTTGATCTTCTATATCGATTCCAGGTCTATGTCTTGATGCAAGCAGTGAAAGATAGTGGTCTGATTCCATTCATTGAGATGACACCGGGTATTCGTTCATTGCAGATTCACTTGGATCGTACGCAAATGACGGTGAAAGAGGCTGCAGCGATCATTATGGAACTGGATCTACAATTGCCGTCGCTGGATTCCATTGAAGTTCCGTCCCGTATTGTGAAGTTGCCATTATCTTGGGATGATCCTGCAACGCAGCAAGCGATAGAACGTTATCAACAAAATGTGCGTCCAGACGCCCCATGGTGCCCAAGTAATCTGGAATTTATTCGCCGAATTAACGGACTTGGTTCGCTTGAAGAAGTCGCTGAGATTGTATTTAATGCTTCGTATCTGGTGATGGGACTTGGCGATGTATATCTTGGAGCACCTGTAGCTGTACCACTTGATCCACGTCATCGACTCGTCACGACCAAATATAATCCTGCGCGGACATGGACACCTGAGAATGCAGTAGGCATCGGGGGCGCGTATCTATGCATCTACGGTATGGAAGGCCCTGGGGGTTATCAGTTTGTAGGTCGCACGATTCAGATGTGGAACAAGTTCAGAGAGACAACCAATTTTGAACAAGGCAAACCTTGGTTATTGCGGTTCTTCGACCAGATTCAATTCTATCCTGTATCCCAGGAGGAATTGTTACAGATGCGAGAGGATTTCCCGCGGGGACAGATGGTGGTTGAAGTAGAAGAGACGACGTTTAACCTGGGAGACTATCTGAATTGGTTGGAGCAGATTCAGGAGCCGTCTGCTCAGTTCCGTGAATCAAGGCAGGCTGCATTCCAGCAAGAACGGGAGTATTGGAAGGAGCTTGGTATTGCTGAGCATGTATCTGAACCGGAAGGCGTGAGTTCGACAGAGCAGGAAGCTCTGCCAGAGGGAAGTGTGGAGGTCAATAGTACCATGTCCGGCAGTGTATGGAAGGTGCTCGTAGAAGTTGGGCAGAAGGTGTTGAAGGGGCAAGACATTATAATAGAAGAAAGTATGAAAATGGAGTTCCCGCATAAGGCTCCATACGATTGTGTGATTGCCTCACTCTATGTTTCATCCGGTGATCATGTTCGCGCAGGTGACTGCATTGCGGCTATATATCCTGTAGAGGAGGAGGCTGCATCATGACTAGGCAATCGGTACCGGAGCGTTTAACGGTAGATAATCTGCAAAAGGCATATCGTCATGGGCATTTTACACCGCAGCATGTAATTGAAGCTATTATTCATAGAGCAGAGCATACGCAGGAGAAAAATATTTGGATTTTGCCACCATCACTAACGCGAATTCAGCCTTACCTTGATCAACTGGAACAGATGAATCCGGAGGATTGTCCGTTATGGGGCATCCCGTTTGCAATCAAAGATAACATTGAGGTAGCTTCTTGGCCGGTGACGGCAGCTTGTCCTGAGTTCACTTATGTTCCAGATCGGCATGCGACGGTTGTAGAGCGTTTAATTGCTGCTGGTGCAATCCCAGTTGGCAAATGCAACCTGGATCAGTTCGCTACAGGACTGGTCGGTACTCGAAGTCCATATGGGGATACTCATAATGCGCTGCGTTCGGAGCTGATTAGTGGCGGGTCAAGTTCAGGGTCTGCAGTAGCTGTAGCTTCTGGTCAGGCGGCCTTTGCTCTTGGAACGGATACGGCAGGATCTGGTCGTGTGCCCGCAGCATTAAATCATCTCATCGGATATAAGCCAGCAGTCGGTGCGTGGCCTTCGACGGGGGTTATTCCGGCCTGCCGTAGCATTGATTGTGTGACCGTATTTACCCACCAACTGGTCGATGCCCAGCGAGTGGACGACGTTGTGCGAGGGTTGGAGCAAGAAGATCCGTACTCTATACATCGTCCGTTGAAGCGAGGGCAGTTGCCAAAGGTATTTTTGGTCCCTGACCACCCGCTTGAGTTCTATGGGCCTTATGCCACAGCATACGAAGAAGCATGGAATAGGAAGAAACAAGCTATCGAAGCTTCCGGCGTAACCGTGAAGGAAGTTGATATTACGTTGCTTCAGGAAGCGGCGGCGCTTCTATACGAAGGTCCTCTGGTTGCTGAACGCTGGTCTGACCTAGATGAATTTGTGGAAACACATGAAGCAGCAATCTTTCCTGTAACGAAGACGGTTCTCTCATCTGGTAAAAAAGAAACTTTCACAGCCTCGGCCTTATTCAAGGCTCAGCATCGATTGGCGGCAATTCGACGGCACGCTGCAATGATGCTTGAGGATGCTGTGCTGGTGCTGCCGACGTGTGGAGGAACTTGGACGCGGGAGCAGGTGATGGCGAATCCGATTGAGACCAATAGCAAGATGGGCTTATATACGAATCATTGTAATTTGCTTGATCTCAGTGCAATCGCGGTTCCCGCAGGCTGGGCAGAGGAAGGGGTTCCTTTTGGCGTGACTCTGTTCACACGTCCAGATGAAGAAGCGAATCTGATCGCAGCATCCGAATTGCTAATCCAGCAGGAGGATGTCATTACGGTGGCGGTATGTGGACTGCATATGCGCGGCATGCCGTTAGAACCTCAGATGACTGGTTTAGGCGCGGTATTTCGGGAGGAGACTTCAACAGCTCCCGTATATGAAATGTATAAGCTTCCGACGATCCCGGCCAAACCGGGTCTGGTGCGAGTATCCAATGGCGGTTCATCCATTCTGGTTGAACTCTGGGATATGCCACGCGCTTCATTTGGATCATTCACAGCCTCGATTCCTGCTCCCCTTGGCATTGGCAAAGTGCAGTTGATCGATGGGCGTACCGTAAGTGGATTCGTATGTGAAGCCTATGCCGGAGAAGGGGCAGAGAACATTAGTCCATCCGGTGGATGGAGAAGATGGAGCGAGGTAGCGGTTGAATCTTGAGATGAGAAGACCCATAGGATTGTCTATGGGTCTTTTTTTTGCGATAACTCACCAAACAGAGTCTAGAACAGCGTCAACTTCTGGAATTCTCGTCAAGGATGGTTTATCAATGAGATTGCCTTTGACCATAACCATCGAGATGTCTGACAAGGCTTCAATCTGTTCTAACGGATTCTGTTCCAGCACAATCAGATCAGCCTGTTTGCCAATGTCCAGCGTACCTGTAACCTTGTCGACACCTAGGATTTTCGCATTTGTATGGGTTACCATTTCAATGACGTGCTTGTTCCTCAGGTTGGTCTGTCTCATATAATGATCCATCTCTCTCCACATATCATAATGAGTCACGAAAGGCATTGCGGCATCCGTGCCAATCCCAACCGTGATGTTATTTTCAATCGCTTGTCTCATACTTTGGAGCATGGAATCATAGACCAATCTGGAATTCTCCTTCGCCGTTTGACTAACCTTGGTCACACTTGTATCCAATGAAGCAGAGGGGTAACCGGCTTGCAAAGTTGGAATCAGTGCGGTGTAACCATGCAGAGCATTAGGGTTATTTTGGTACAAACGAATAATCTCATCATCCATCTCTGCGCCATGCTCAATCGTATCCACGCCACCTTGCAGCGCAACTCGAACACCTTCTGTGCTTTCCACATGGGCTGCAACTCGCATACCAATCTTATGCGCTTCATCGCAGATCGCCGCGACTTCTTCGACCGTCATCTGTAGACGTCCAGCCTCCCCCACCATCTTGGCATCTGTCACACCACCTGTGACGCAGATTTTGATCAGATCGACGCCATGCTTCACATTGATGCGTACATTTCTTCGTGCCTCCCAAGGTGAGTCGCCCACCAGTGCCAGGTAAGGAGCACCATGCCCACCCGTCACACTCAAAAAGAACCCCGAGACAAGTAGGTTAGGGCCTACAAATTCACCGTTATTAATTTCATCCCGAAGCTGAACATCGGTGTAAAAGAATTCTCCCACACTGCGCATTGTCGTTACCCCCGCATGAAGTGCGGTGAGAGCGTTGCGTTTCATTCTTTTTTTCAACATACGTCTACCGAATGTGGTATTCAGTATCCGATCATAGGCAAACTGCAGCATCCCCTCACTAACCGAGAGACTGAACGGCTTCCCATCGGCAAACAGATGCACATGTGCGTTAATGAGCCCTGGCATCACATATTTTCCTGAGAGATCCATTGTAGTGTAGTGGCTTGGGATTGGTAGCTCGTGATCTTGACCAATATCCTGAATTAGTCCGTGCTCATTGACAAGAAGGGTCATATTTTTTTGCAGATTACGGTTCGCATCTCCGTGGATCAGATTGACGTTTTTCAATGCATAAGCGGTGTTCATGTTGTGTTTCATGTGATGTCTCTCCTTGAATTATGGGTATTTGTATGTGGTTTGAATGTGTTAAAAGTGAATTATTAATTCATTTTTGGGTTAAAAAAATAGGGTGACTTCTGATATGGATTTTTTACGTGCAAACTAGATGAAGTTAAATCGATCTAATCTGCACGTTTTGTATTATTTTCTACCCATGCATAGGGGATGACGGATCAGGGGCTGTTATTCGTTCAAGCTCTTCATCCCGTAGAGTCTGTATACGTACAATGCTTCAAATATCTGTTTGCGGCTGTCCTCAGTCATCTCGCGTTTTAACAAGTCCAGGTTCATGTCGATCACGTTGTGGGCGAGAATATCGAGCAAGATTAAGTTTTCTACGGTGCCAATCTCATACCGTTTATATTGATTCTTGAGATAAGCCTTCTTGGTCTCGATCATTAGCTCAACAAGTTCATTCTTGGCGTTGGTGTAGATGGTGCCTTTATTTTTCTCAAAGATAATAACGATCTGATTCCGATACTTCCGTAATACATCCACTTGTTCCTGCAACAGTGCCGCCTTACGCTCGCTATCGGTCTCTTCGAACAGGGTTTGGTTATCAAAGTGAATCGTCTCCACCAGCACCTTCTTCAGATAATCAACGAGATCTGGCGGCACGACTGCATAGAATAGATCCTTCTTATTCTTAAAATAGGTATAGATATTACCCACGGAAATGTTAATCTCATTCGCAATATCGCTCATTTTGGCATCCATATAGCCTTTCTCAAAGAAAACTTTGAGCGCCGCGTATTCAATCTCTTTCCTAACTTCGTCTTTCTTGGCTTGCACCATCGGGAACGACTCCTTAATAGTGAATGGATGATTCGTTATTAGGGTAGACCTTTTTGGAGAGGTTGTCAAATGGAACTTCATAAGGTGCTTGAGAACATATGTCTAATTATGATATGAAAAATAATCTAATAATGTTGGTACTTATTTCATAAGCAAAAAGCTAACATGTTTCTAAAGAGTTGATTGGTGAAAATTGTAATAAATTGAGTTCTGTTACATGACTCCTAAAGAAGCAGACGAGGTGTGATTCATGAGTATTATTGATGTAAGCGGTATCACGAAAGTGTATCGGCAATACAAGCGATTCCCTGGACTGATCGGTTCCTTGAGAAGCTTGGTCACGAGGCAATATACGGAAGAGGTAGCTGTACGCAATATCTCATTTTCAATCGAGGAAGGAGAAGCAGTAGGATATCTAGGGCCAAACGGTGCGGGTAAATCGACCATGATCAAGATGATGACGGGTATATTGGTTCCGACTTCAGGGCAATTGAGCGTGCTGGGGTCGATCCCGCATGAGAATAGACAGCATAATTCGCAGCATATCGGTGTTGTGTTTGGACAACGAAGTCAGTTGTGGTGGGATCTTCCCGTTCGGGATTCTTTCGATCTTCATAAATACATATACAAGCTATCAGACGATACGTATCACCGAAATCTCACCATGTATTCCGAACTTCTATCGTTATCCTCATTTATCGAGAAGCCAGTCCGGCAATTAAGTTTGGGGCAGAGAATGCGGGTGGAGATCGCAATGGCTCTATTACATGATCCTAGAATTTTATTCTTGGACGAACCGACAATAGGTCTAGATGTCATGGCCAAAGAACAGATTCGAGAATTTCTAAGAATGATTAATAAGGAGAAAAAAGTCTCCATCGTACTGACGACACATGACATGAAGGATATCGAAGAGATCTGTCACCGGATGATTGTTGTGAACAAAGGCAATATGGTGTACGACGGATCTGTGGAACAACTACGTAGAACGCTAGGTGACCAAAGACAGGTGATCATTGACTTCAAGGAAGAGCCTGGAGTCATCGCAATCCCTGAAATGCAATTAATGAAAGACGAGGGATTAAGGAAAACGTATTTGTTTGAAAAAAGCGACAGAACCGTATTTGATTGCGTGAATCAAATCGCGCGTAAACATGCCATTGAAGATGCCTCAATTGAAAGCGTAGACATCGATTCAGTCATTCGAAAGCTGTATAAAAAGCTGGAGGAAGAAGATCGAACGAATGCGAGTGAGAGGAGAGCCTAAGGTTGAAAACGTACATTATGTTCGGGGTAAAAACTTTCTCCAATCAACTTTCGTATCGTTCTGAAGTATGGCTAAGATTGTTAGGGAATTTCGTTGCTATTCTGATTCTGACTGAAATATGGAAGGCCGTATTAGGGAATGGAACCATTGAAGGCATCGGTGTAGAGCAGATGATTACATATAGCATTATTAACACCCTTCTGGCTGCCTTGCTGCTAACTGGCATTAGTTCTAAGGTAGATAATAGTCTCAAAACAGGCTCCATAGCTTCTGAACTGATCAAACCGATGTCTTATCCGCTTCACCTATTATCAGAAGGACTGGGAAATTCGGTGTACCAGTTGCTCTTCACCTCCATTCCTTCATTACTCATTGCATGGGTGTTTTTTGGTTTTCTTCCACCAGCTTCTGCGACCCATCTGTTATTATTCTTAATTGCGTTGCTTTTGGCCTTGGCGATCTCTTTCTTGTTAGGGTATCTCATATCCTTACTGGCTTTCTGGCTAATGAATCATTTTGCACTGAACTGGATGTTGGGCGGCCTCATTACCATCTTCTCGGGTTCTTTTTTACCCTTGTGGTTCTTTCCAGATTCGTGGATGACTGTGACCAAACTTTTACCCTTTTTATATTTGGGATATTTTCCTGCTGCAGTTTATTTGGGAGCGATCCCACTTCAAGAGATAGCGACGTTGATTCTCACAGGTATGGCATGGATTGCCGGACTTACGCTCCTCGTGTGCTGGTTATGGAATCGAGCGATCAAACGTCTGGTTGTACAAGGTGGATAAAGTAGAGAGGCTGATCTAAATGACTTTCAAATTGTTCGGAAAATTAGTCTTTTTGTTAACCAAAGAACGAATGGAATATCGCGGGGACTTCCTGCTTGCCGTGATTGCGCAAATCATCAACTATACCGGCGACTATATTATTATTTGGCTGTTCCTACGTAAATTTGATACATTAGCAGGTTGGACCTGGCCAGAAATTGCGCTCTTATACAGTTTAGGGCTGTTCACTTACGCACTCGGCGCGTCGTTTTCATTTGTGCAAATGCGAGAACTGGAGAGTCAGGTCAAGAATGGGACGTTTGATTCGATCTTGATTAAACCCGTCAATCCGTATCTGTACATCGTATGCCGAGGATTTAACCTGGGCTACCTTGCGCATGTGGCGATATCAGGGTCTGTGCTGTTGTGGGCGTTGTTTAAGTTAAACCTGAGTCTGAGCTGGGTGGAAGTGGTGTACCTGATCCTCTGTATTATTGGCGGTGCCATGATCCAGGCGGGCTTTATGTCCGTGATCGGGGCTGTATCCTTTGTATGGGTCAAAACAAACTTCCTGTTCACCTTATTTTTCAAATTTAAGGAGTTCGTATCGTACCCACTTCCGGTATTCGGTACCTTCATCCAAGTGCTGTTAACGTTTGTCATTCCATTTGCATTTATCAATTTCTATCCGGCTGCATTTCTGCTAACAAAGGAAACCGCGCTTCTATCGTCTTGGACGATGTGGCTTGTACCTATAATGGGCCCGCTATATTATTTCCTTGGTTATCGGATATGGATGTCGAGTGTGAATAGGTATCAAGGTGCGGGTGGGTAGTGGGTTGATGTTCTGATTCTATTATTCTTATTTCTCATTGTGAGACGTAGAAAACGGTGGAAGGGAATGAATATATTCCTGATTATAGAGGTATAAGTAAGGAGCACTTATGCAAGTGCTCCTTATTTTTGTTTCGTATTTTTATTTTGTATCACTTGAAACGGCTGACCATTCTATTTTCTGAATATGATGAGCCTGTTTTTTTATGATAAGCAAGATTGATATTGTATAGCTTAATTAAAAGAATGAAGATAAGTTTTTAGTTTATTCCAACCGTCATCTTCATCATTGGAAGCTATTCGGAATTGCTGAAAGTCTGCATAACCACAAAGCTTATCTTTTTTTAGATCATTGTCTATTGTTTTAGCATTCCGTCTATGATAGAAACCATCGTATTCTATGGAGCATAAAGGCTGAAGAGATTCTTTCTCGTAGATTACAAAATCCATATGACTAGTAAAATAGTAAGATTTTAATTCGTTATCTAATCCAATTTGAATAGAGAGTACGTCTTTAATAGGAACTTTGGGAAATACAATGAAGGGCATACCTTCAAGAAGTATCAGTAATTTATTATAAATCATACGTTCTCCCACATGCATTAGAGTCTTTCGACTTTCTTGACGTATGAGCTGATTGAATTTGATGGATAACATGATGGCAGGGCGATGGAAACTACTAGCTTCTATTGTATATATATATTTACTTAATTTGGTTAGATATCCACTGCTATTATCTATCTCAGCTAGGTTACCAACAAGGATAAAATAGTCAAGAGCTCTAGTTAGTGCAACATTAATTAAACGATAACTATTTTGAACAAAATTAATCTGAAAAGCAGTTGAACCACTAGAGATAACAGCACTGAAAATGATAGCTTGGCATTCTCCACCTTGAAACGTATGTACAGTTCCAACCTTAATGTTTGGGTTACGTTTAAACAGCTGTATTAATTTCCTTTTTTGTGCGCCAAATGGTGTAACAATACCAATATCGTTGATGCCATTGTGTTCCAATTTTTCAACAATGGACTTGATTTCTTTTAATTCATAATCGTTGGAAGTTCCACTGGCTCTTCCGAATACATTCGTTGAAAAGATCCCTCTATGATAAGGTTTCCGGTCAGGTTCTTGACGCATTGTGAACAAACGATTGCGATAGAAATGTTGATTACTAAAAGATACAATAGAAGGAATACAACGATAATGATAGTTAAGCAAATGTTGCCCATGTTCATTCTGTTCACAAGCATGGACTGCTCTTTGAAAAGCTGATACGTTGTGAAAGCAATAGGGTGAGTAATCAATTCCTTTCGCATGAATATCAAACAATGATTTACTGTGTTCACTTTGTAATGTAACAATATGATTTAACTGTTGGATATCACCCAAAAAACAGGCTCTTCTTGAAACTTGTAATAGAGAAAAAACGCTTGCGATAGAGCATTGAGATGATTCATCTATAATAGCTAGGTCTATGGATGACCCAGACGGAATACAGCGCCGAGCTGATAAACTGCTTACAAGTAAAACAGGAAATAACTTTAAAAAGGAAGGGAAGGCAAAAGAAGTTCTTTTAATTTCCCCTTTTTGATTTAGTTCATTTATAAGTTCGATAATATTGTGCATTTCTTTTGGATTACGGAGAATAGGTTCTGCTTTTCTAAGCCACTTAGTGCGAACAATCGCAAGATCTATAACGTTTTTTTTCTGATATAACTTATCTATGTTAACTGACTGTTCTATTTGCTGTTTCTGTACCTGTAGAAGCTGATCCTGATATTGCTTCAATCTTTGTTCTAGATTAATGACTTTAATAATCTCTTCGCATTGAGCGAGTGAATTTGTTGGCATGGTTGTATCGACATATTCCCACAATTGAGAAGCAGCAATTGAATGCAAATATTTTTGAATACGTCTCCTCATATAGAATTTGAGCTTACTAGCAATGTAAGCACGAAATTTGCGGAAAACATCATTTCCATATAAATGTAATGGTTCATCTACAATTTCACGCAATCTGTTTTCCATGTGCTTATGAGGAATATCAAGGGCTTCAAAACTATACTTCATAGTCGTAAGGTGGTTTAAACGCAATCGATTGTTTAGGATATCTATTAAATCTTTAAGCTGCTTAATAGAGCTTTTTAGATCGACTATCTTTTGTTCTTGTAGTTCAAGTTGATTAATCTGATCCATTAATAACTTACTCTTATGTAAATAATAATTATAAGTTTCATCTGATAACAAGCCACTTATTTCTTGTTTCATACGTTCAATTGCTGTCTTGATTTCTAAAGTCTGTTTTTTATTATGATTTTTACTTCCTAGTCGTACAAAACCAAAAAAGGAGTTTGAAATCCCTTTACTTATTAATTTCTCTGAAATATTATCAACTGCCTGATTGTTCGTACTAGCTACCATACAAGTCTCTAGTTGATCAACTTGATTAGCCAACAAGTTTACTATGGTTTGTGTCTTTCCAGTTCCAGGAGGTCCCTTAATTATACTAATGGTCTGCTGAAGATCAGCTAATGCGACGTTTTGAGGATAATTACTGGGCACAATATGTAGCTGTGTTCTCTGAGGTTCTGAAGCAGATAAGGAATAGCTATGGGTAAGAAAGCTGCTGAGTACAGAACTTGGCTGGTTCTTATCTGTCAAAATATCTTCAATCTCTTTTGAAATCAAATAATTAGTTCCAGTGGTGTTATTTGCAAGTAAAATTACATGATTTGAAATAATATTTTGCGAATTGTATTCAGATAAATTTATAAGTTTCTCAAAATTCTGCTGATTACTTAGGAAGGTCCTGGGTGAAATAGCGAATTGTTCCTGTAATTCATGCAACGATTCCTTTGACTTTTTATCTGTAAATGACTTGAATATTTCTTGATGGAACCCAACATAATCTGCCTTGAATAAGTCACGATTTGATAAGAAGCTTGGATTACTCCACAAACATAAAGGTATATATATAGGTTTATTCCCTTGAATTGTTCTTAAAAGTGGATAACCAAACAAAATAGTTTCCTTCGAGGTTAAATTAGTACTTAGTTTTTCATAATGTTTAGCAATCCCTTCTGGATCATTAGGGTAGACCTGAGAATGTACAAGATCTTCATCTTTAAGTTGTACAGAGTAATAGCTTTCCAATTTTATACAATCTAGATAATAATGAAGTAGCTGTTTTATTAGCAAGAGATCCTCCCATAAATCTTTTATTATGAAGCCGTATTAAAGCTATTTACATGGACAGAAGAAAGACCCGTAGGTTGTCTAAGGGTCCCCTTTGAATTATGGATAATCAAATCCTCCTTCGTTAATATTACATTTACGAAGGCGCTTAATTCCTAGCGAAAGGCCTTTGATGGCTCCGTATTTCTCAATAGCTTAAATCATATATACAGAACAGCTTGGTTCAAAACGACATTTGTTTCTTACTTTAATAGGAGCCAGACGTTGAAAAATTTTAATAGTCCATATCAGAATTGATCTAGTACGTAATAAAATTATGATCAGCATGCTTACTATAAAAACAATCTGAGCATTCAGCAAAGCATAGCTTGGGATGAGTTGATTAAAGAAGTAGAAGAAAATTATAGAGATAATTAGGCCTGAGAATGTAGAAAGTATAACGTTAATCCAAGAATTTAACCAATCAATTTCTGGAATAACATGAGTCCTTTTGTAGAAATTGCTTCGTGGATCGTTCTCATCATGATGTGTATGTAAGAGTTTTATAAGTTCTTCTTGTGATGGTCGGTTATTATAGACTATTTCCTCAGATTCTGATTGTCTCATTTTTATTATCTATTACTAATCTCTCTGTAGAAAATCAGCATATAATGATGCGTTGTAATGGGTTGTTGAAGACAACCGGGTTTCTCAGTGACAGCCAGTGACTCATTGATTGATAAATCCATCCAGATTGTACTTTGTAATTGATGATATCAGAAAATAAATTAACAGCGGATTGAGTATCGCCTCGACTTACTTGAACGTTTTTGGGATCAGGAACAACTTTGTATTCTCTCATTTGAATTATCCTTTCATATAGTTATTTCAATGGCATTCCATTATTTTACTATAGGTGTAGTAGACTGTCGATTGGAATTTGTTGGGTAGTTATTCTTGATTTAAGTTGATCACGTTGAAAGTAGTGGTTTCCAGAAAATTCAATTTCTATTTGATAATAATCTCCATATTATCTGTTTTAATTCTTGAGATAAGTCTTGTTAATTTAGATCAGCAGCTAATACAAGTTCCTTCTTGTCGTTGTTAGATCTTGCCTTTAATCCTAAATAGATAATCACAATCTTACTCGCAATATTTTTTATATTGGCATCCATTAGCCTTACTAAGGAAAACTTTGAGAGCCTTATTCAATCTCTTTTCTAACCTCGTCATTCTTCTTTTCACTTTCGTGAACGAATCTTCAATAGTAAATTCGAAGGAGCAAAGCATAATATAATATATATTACTTGGCGATGTATTAAATTTTGTGGTTATCTATTCTATACCTAGAGATTGTTGCTGTTTTAACAAGTTGCAAAGATTAATTAATAGTAACTTAAAGATAAATTGAAAGAGAATAAAAATCTAAACATAAGAGAGGGAAATGGAGTTTTATGGTCGAATCATATAAAGCAACAAATTATCTTTAACTTTAGTTTTATGAAATGAGGGGAATAAAATGAAGATTAATAAGATTATAATTTATGGCTTCAAAAATCCTGAAAGAAAATTTGAATTGGAATTTTCAAGAGAAAATATTTCAGTAGTATATGGTAACAATGGTAGTGGGAAATCTACTCTTCTAAGATTAGTACATGCAATTCTTTCAAAGGATGAAAAGATTTTACTCAGTGAGAAAGTGAAGAATGTTGTAATATACTACACACCGACACACTCAGATGAAGATAAAGTGATAATATATTTGGAAAAGAATTACTTTGATAATGGAGAGATGGACAAAGAAAGAAGATATTATAATTGGGATGCTTATGATCAGACTGAACTGTCTGGAAGCACATCAATCTTATTCGGAGTGAATCGAGGAGCCCCAAGTAGGTTTTCCCTAGAGGAGCATGAAGTTTTCAGATTTATAGCTAGGAATTATAATGATATGTTTACAACAAGTCTTATGGCTACAGATTTTGCTCGGAAATTTGTTAGTTATTTTAAAGATCAAAGCTTTTCAAATAGAAGAAAATATGCATTTGATCGAAAAAATTTAACGTTTGATAATAAAAATTTACTGGTTGATAACATTGACATAGACACTATTCAAGAGCTTATTTTTCGCAGATATGCCTTGGCGAAAAAAATTTCTTCTGAAAGAGTTCAAAAAGCACTTTTTGATACTCTCTCATTTGCGATAAATCCAGAGAGTAGGGACAGTGATGATTACAATTATTATGAGGATCATAATACTTTTATAGAGGAGCTCTATAGTAATAAAGATAAACTCCTTGAAGCTTTGATGAATGCCGCTGAGAATGGATTAAGAAATGAACTTATAGGGATACTGAGTAATAATGATCCAGAAAATATAATTAAATATAGCTCTAAAAATACGCTACTGTCTAACCTGTTAATACGAATGATAAAAGAGTTGAAAAAAGAAGATGCAGTTCTTGAATCTATAAGCACTTTACAGGAAATTTTCAATAGTCATTTATCAGATAACAAAAAAATTGTTATCAATAACGATGAGGTTTATATAAATCTTGGAAAAGATAGACACAGTTTAAATGAACTATCTAGTGGAGAAAGACACCTTCTTACTTTTTTGACAATGTTTCTTATCGTTGGAACGGATAAGAATTTTTTAATGATTGATGAACCAGAACTTTCACTTAATATAAAATGGCAAAGAGAGCTTCTTCCATTATTGAGTAAACTTGCACCAAATTCTCAAATTATTGTCGCATCTCATAGTCCGTCAATATCCAAAAGTAACACAAGTTATTTAGTAAGATTAAAGTGAGAGGAATATTAAATTATGAAACATGATTTTGAAGAATTAATTACTGAGGCTATTATGTCAGAGACCCCTGTCATTGTTGTAGAAGGAAGAAATGATATTCAAATATATAATTACCTAGTAAATCAGAGTGAGAAAAATTGTTGGGTCGAGGCTGTTGAGAATATTGAAGGTTACACAGAAGGTTCGGGAGGAGTGATAGATTTTATAACTGATGTTCAAGGAAAGCTAGAAGAGCGCGAGGAAAACAAAAAGTATATACTCGGAATTGTAGATAGAGATGCAAGATACTACAGAGGGGAAATACCAAATTTAGAAAGTTTATTGATACTTGAGTATTACTCAATTGAGAGCCATTTTGTATCTACGAATAATTTGAGAAAAACAATCTGTCATCTAACGGATGCTCATGAAAGGTTGTTAGATCATAGAACGATATCGTATATTGAGTCCAAATTACATAACAATGAATTTGATAATCTATACTATATTGCTCTTGATGCTTTAAAAGTTGCTTGTGACGAACAATATATTGGGATAGTAAGCTATGGCTTAGAGGCGGGTAATATTTTTAGCAAAGAGAGAGGTAAGGATATAATAAGAGAGATTTTTAAAAGAAAATCACAATTGGAAGCTTTTGCTGAAGAACATGAGATTACAATAGGTGATTTAAGAAAGATCGCCAAAGGGAAGTGGATATTATATGTTTACACAAATTTTCTTACACATCTTATAAAAGAACTACATATAGCTTGTGATAATGATTTAATAAACAAATGCAATTTCTGTAAAACTAAAGTTTTAAATAAATGCCTATGGAAGACAAAAAACAATTATCAAATTGGGCATGTACATGGTGTGGTTTCAAGTATAGTTGATGGTGAATTTGATTATATATGCAATAGAATTAAATTACTTGCATAAGGATTAGTTTATTTGTCTAATGGAGTCACTTGTAACTGAAAAAAAAATTCCGTTAATTAGTATTGTTATAGGGTAAGATTTGAATAAATTCACCTCTATAACAATACCTGTTCTTTTCTTGTTTTTTAACTGATGTAATATGTGAAGAGGTAGCAGTCCATTTACAATGATTGGTTGTCCTACTTCAAACTTAATTGTCATAAATCCCCCTCAGAAATAGTAATATTATTGTGTTTTTTATTATTTACTTTGTAATTGTACTTATACATTCATTTAATAATTTTGATTTTTATGTGATGTAAAAATAAAATAATCTTTTCCTGACGTAAAACAATGTTAATTTGTGGCGGTGAATGAGTGAGTATTCTGCTCATGCTTGATTGAAGTTGATATGACAACGGCTTAATCTGTTCTAAATATTCATAGGGAAGGTCGCTTTTTGAGTTGTTGTGCGGTGAAGAATTCTTATAATAATATATTCATAAACCTTTCGAGTATTCTTAATGATTTATAAAGAGTTATATTATGAAAAGTGAAAAAGTAACGAAGAGCTTTTATACGTTTTTACGTACCGCATTGCGCTTCTCAAAATGTTAATCTCTCCTTAAACAAAGGAGTGGTAACATGACAAGTACCAACAGCGAGGATCTTGCTTCACAGTACGCTCAATTCGTCCAAATAGAAGACGAATACGTCGATCAACTGGTTACCTGCAACAAGCTGATCTTGGACGCGATGGATATCATCGCGAAGCGTGCAAAAGTCTTGCATATGGACACAGGCGGCATATCACCTTCACAACATGGAACAGGATCTAAACCGAAAGTTATTTGAAGTCATACTGAAGAAAAGCATCTTGGCAAACCACATGAGCCAGTCTACATAGCCACAATTATAATGAGGGACAGTATAGATCATCTTAGTATGATATTGAGCTGTCCTTTCTCTTTTCCACCAAAACCGTTTTCGTTTCCAAATAAAGCATTGACTTTCTTCTTTAATCCACCTACACTGTCAATTATTAAAACACTTTTAAAAACAATGTTTGAACATTTTAGAATCATGTGAAATGAAGGAAGGGAGGCGCACATCTAACGATGTTACCAACATCACACAACACCCAACAGGTGAAGCGGATTAACGTTGAACTCGTGAAGAATACGCTCAGAACGATCGGTGTGGGTACGAAGGCTTCCATCGCGAATTTAACGAAACTTAGCGTGGCGACATGCGGCACGATCCTGAATGAGTTGCTTCAGACCGGTGAGATTGTGGATCTGGGTCCGGATGAATCTAGCGGGGGAAGACCCGCAAGTCGATATCAATTTAATGCAGATTATGCGAGTGTGCTGTGCCTCATTATTCGAACAGATGGTGGCATCCATTCGATTACACATACGGTTTCGAATCTGAACGGAGAGTGGTCGGATGAGCAGACGCTCATGCTGGACGAGATCAATGTGACGGTAGTTGAGGATTTGATTGCCAAGCTTATCGAACAGCATCACAACGTACAGGCAATTGGTATTGGTATACCTGGTGTGGCACATAACGGTGTTATTGGTCTCTGTGATGTTCCGGAGCTAATGTTCCAACCGCTGGGGCAGAGACTCAAGGAGCAATATGAGGATGTGGAAGTGGTCATTGGCAACGACATGAACCTGACGGTGTACGGGCTATATAACCAACAACAATTTGAAGAAGAGAAGAATTTTGCGGTCGTGACGTTTCCAGAGAATCATTTTCCGGGTGCAGGTTTTATCATTGACGGTCGTCCACTGACGGGGAACACAGACTTTGGGGGTGAGGTGTCCTTCCTGCCTTTTGGTGTGTCCCGAGAAGAACAGTTGCGCATGTTGAAAACAACCGATGGGGTGAAGGAATTGGTGGTTCGCACGTTAGTTTCCATTATTGCGATCATCAACCCTGCCACGATTGTGGTCACAGGAGATACGATGAACCCGGCGATGCTGGATGATCTCACACAGGGGTGTCTGGATCACTTGATTCCGCAGGAGCACATGCCGGAGCTGATCATCCAGCAAGATACGCGCCGCGCATATGTTACAGGGCTGGTGGCTGTGACGCTTGAGAGCTTAACCTACCGCATTCAGGTCATCGAGAAGCAGTGGTAGGTACTACTTTTATATGAGTTAAGCAAAGCTTTTACACGGCAGCGGAGAGTGCAGGAGCAATCTGAAGGGCACGTTTATCACCGGATTTTCCCCTTTAGGAGGGGATCAGCAAAATCTGGGGATAACAGTGACCGGAAGATGGTACTGCAATCGCAGTGGTGAAGTGTAATCATTTTTTTCTGAACTTACAGGAGGAACTTATTTTGAGTCAGCAAGTAGATACCCAAGGGAACAAGAGAAAGTTCAACAAGCTATATGCCATGCAACTGGCAACGATCTTTCTGGGCTTTATCGTATTTGGTATATCGGAAAATATTAAGGGGCCAGCCATTCCGCGCATTCAATTCGACTTCAATCTCGATGAGAAACAGCTCGGAACGTTGTTGTCCCTGAACGCACTAGGGTATCTGATCGCCTGTTCGTTCACGGCTATACTGGTTCGCAAATGGGGCATCAAGGCGGTAAGCATTATTTCATTTGCCTCCATGATTCTGTCTGGT
Source organism: Paenibacillus sp. MER 99-2 (assembly GCF_023714095.1). Taxonomy (NCBI): domain Bacteria; kingdom Bacillati; phylum Bacillota; class Bacilli; order Caryophanales; family Paenibacillaceae; genus Paenibacillus; species Paenibacillus sp. MER 99-2. Next base: position 225,780 of record NZ_JAMAUZ010000001.1, read on the forward strand.
GTGTTCATTTATATGTCGCATAACTACCCACTCTTTGCCTCATCGTACTTCTTCATGTACATCGGAAACGGGATGCTCGAAATCGCACTAGCGATTCTGGGTGCACGGATTTTTGTGAAAAACACAGGTACGATGATGAACTTATCTCATTTCTTCTATGGATTGAGTTCAACGGTTGCTCCGTTGCTCGCAACAGGAGTGATGTCCCTGAAGGTGTTTGGACACGAACTGGATTGGCGCGGCATGTACCTGGTGATGCTATCGCTCTGTCTATTGCCGATCATTGCGGCACTGCGTAGCAAGTTTCCAGGGGATGATCTTGCTCACGAAGATCGGACTTCTCTCAAGACATTAACGCGTGATCCAGCGATCTGGCTGATGGTGATGATTCTTTCTTTTGGCGTAGTATCTGAACTTGCGGTTGGAGGTTGGCTCGTTAACTTCCTGGAGAAAGCCTATACCTGGGACACCGTGAAAGCTTCTGGATTGTTATCTGCGTTCTTCCTTGCTTTCTCGCTGGGACGTTTGTTGCTTGGACCACTGACAGACCGGATCGGATTCGTATTGTCCCTGATTGTGTTCTCGGCGTTCTCGGCAATATGTACGTTTGCGGCTATCTTGGGCGGAGAGCGTCTGGCTGTACTGTTCGCTGTATCTGGCGCAGGTATTGCGATGATCTATCCAACCGTTATGGCGTTTATCGCCAAGCGTTATCCGAATGGCAGTGATACCGCGATAACCTTCACTGTCACCCTAATGGGGGTTGGTAGTGTTATTGGTAACTATGTAATCGGCTGGGTCATTGAAGGCGTGAAGCAAATGTATGGTGCGACAACGCAGCTCGGTCTACTGCGCGGACTTCAGGCAGGCTATGGATTTATTGGACTGTGTGCAGTCATCTGTGCGGTGTCTGGCATCGTGTTGTACGTGTATTTGAAAAGAAGACAGGAACTCATCTGACCACAGAAATATGGCATCTTAATAGGCAAATGAATTTGATCCAAACACTGACGAACTTTTCTCCTTAGGGAGATAAACGTCAGTGTTTTTTTATTAAGGGAGTGATGTGACCGCCCTAGAAAATTTCTTGTAGTAACGTAACGGAATAGAAGGCATTCGGAGTTACAGCGAGTTTTTTTAAAGTTATCGAATATTAAGCTTATTCTTTCAATAGTGTAGGAAGTAGTCATAATATTCAACTGAAATCATTTATATAATATTAAAGATTATATAATCATTGATTTTAACAAAGTTAAAGTTTATTATAATAATATTAAAGTAAATAAGTGTTAAGGAGGTACTCTTATGACGATCAAAAGTGTCCCTGAATGGATGATTAATCTCGATGAAGAGGATGTTACATTTATCAAAAAGTTCATTCTTCAATCCGGATCGTTGAAACAAATCGCCTCCATTTATCAAGTTACATACCCGACAGTTCGTCTCAGACTCGACCGATTAATTCAGAAGATCCAGATCACGGAAAGGGAAGATCAAGATCCGTTCATCTCTCTCGTTAAAAGACTGGCCATCAACGATAAGATTGATTTTGAAACAGCCAAGCTGCTTGTCAACGAATACCACAATTCGAAGGATAAAGGAGAGAGGTAATGATGACGGTTACTTTAATAACAATAATTATTGTCCCCTTGCTCATGTTGGTGGGAGCTTTAGCATTATTTTTCGTCATTAGATATTTTATTAAATATAACGCCCAATTGAATAAGAGAAAGAGCCCACAACAAGAAGAGTTGGATCGAATGAAAATTGAGGATCTGAAGTAAAGCCAAACGCATAATCATAAACGACTTCATGTTGAAATCCATGTCTGACTTTAGAGATGGGTTTCTTTTTGATGTTTTGTACAAATGAGTGTAACTTTTCATAGGCAAGTACCATCTAGTATATATACGGTTTGAAGGTAGGGGGCGAATGGTGTGAAAAACAAACCATTTGTATTCGGTGTGTTGATCATCGTTCTAATCGCAGGCATCAGTTACATTATTGCAGATCAGACGATAGAGAACACAGAAACCATAAGTAGCAGTGATCATCATATCTTTGCAGACTATGAAGAACTGGCGGAACATGCTGACCTGATCGTTGAGGTGACGACAACTGACGAGTCTACCCAGGTGATTGAGGATAGGAGCGGAAGAGGTCATACAGTGACTCGTGTAGCGGTGAATCAAGTTTTTGCGAATTCAACTCAGCGGGAGCTTCACGATCAACTTGATATTCTGGAGCCTACGTATGTCATGCGCAATAGAGGGCTATATACGGGTGTGACTCGTTATAACTATGGTCACTATACCCCCATGTACGCGGATCATCGGTATGTCTTGTTCCTGTCTTGGGATGAACAACGGCAAGGCTATTGGGTGCGTTCGTTAGAGCAGGGTAAGTTCAATGTAGATCATAGAGATACAGAAGAGCAGGCGACCAGAGCCAACAATCCGCAGCTACAAGCACTGAAGACAGATGTATTACAACATTTAGCTTATCTAGACTAAAATCTGAAAAATGGCTTACTAATGACTAAGAAGTGGGGTGAAGGTACGAGAATACTCAAGAGTGGTCTAATTGTTGTGGCTATTATAATTATGGCGTCCGTAACGTGGTACAGCTCATATCAGAAGGACATGCGTGAACTGGAAGAAAGGCTACGAACCCATTTAATTGTTGATCAAGGCGTGGATGAGAAGCGTATTGTAAGTATTGAAGCACGGCGTAGCAAGATGCCGATGTATCCTGTTGTGGTGCAATTCAATGATACTCCCCAAGAATACATCTATGTGTTTCAAACTGATCAGTGGATACAGCTGACGCCTGAACTCTGACAGCACAAGCTCCCAGTGCGTAGTGATGACGGCGATCAGTCGAACCAACGGAATGCACGGAGGAGCTGAGACCACCCGCGTAAACTTCAATGGTTTAATATTATCCATACTTCTCTCCCAAAAAAACAACAAAAAGAAGCCTGACCACTGAATGTCAGGCTCTTTCTAATTTCTTTAATGACTCATCTTAACGGGTCCTTATGCTGATTAACAAGAGCTACGAACAAGATAAACAATACCACACGTTTAATCTATAGTCTCAGGTCACCCGGATGATAATGCCGAGTATCTTTCTCTTGCTTGAGGTAACGCTTAATTGGTTGATGCAGCAGTAGTACAAGTAACATGAAGAAGTGCAATACAACCAGGAAATTCTGTAGGAAGACCACTCCGAAGAAGAGTGTCATGCTCATGAAGGTGATCGTCAGCTTATATCGTCTCTTCGAAATATACACGATGGTCAGGATTGGCGGCCCTACGATGAGTATGATACGAAGCAGGATATTAGCGTATAAGGCAATTAAGTCGAACATAGGTAATGCCGCGTAAGCAGCCCTATACTGGAATAGCTCCATAAGCACAGCCACCATCGAGATGACGATGTAGATAGATTGCACCCCTAGTAAAGCGCGAATTACATTAAGTAGTGTTGGCATTTTGGCATTCAATACGTTTCTCTCCCTAATCAATATGTAGTTCTCTAATTATACGGTGAGGATGTCATATTTTGTATTAACCCAAAGTCTATATTTTCCAATCGGGCAAATAGAGGCATATGTCCTAAAATAGGTTTGTGGAAGATTCATAATGCACTACATAAGCATGCAAATGCCAAAATACGCGCAATAACGAAATGTAAAATTTATCATCACTACTACCATTGTAAATACGTCTATTAATCAGTATCTCTCCTGAACTTACATCCAGTAATTTCTCAAATAAAAGACGTACTGATTAACCAAGTGTGGATAATCAATACGCCTAATATGAGAAAGCTTTAGTTAGATTAAACATAACATTGCATCATACTTATTTAGAAGGTATTTCACCTTCATCTATGAATTCATAATTTTCAGTATACGTACCTTTGGCGAGTACTTTTAAGAATGTGCCTTGCTCTAGTCTGGTACTGGTGCTGAACACCACTCGTTTCGTCTCACCACTTTCGGTCACACCCTGCTCCTTATATTTATATCTACCATCATCATCTACAGGTTGCTCTTGAACCTCAACATATACATATTGCTGTTCAATCCATGGATTGAAACGATCGAAAGGCTCCCGTGCGAAGAGATATAGACCAGAGATGATAACGACCCCAATGAGACATGATATGAAGATCCTTTTTTTCATTACTTTCTTCCTTTCTATAGCTTTATAGCGAATTCGTGACGATGCTTTTGTAATATCGAATGGTAACGACGGTGAACGTCAAATAGATGAGAATATACGCTGCCATACTCATGAGGATCGGGGTAAGCATGCTTGCAGCGATGAGAATAGAACCTACGTTAAGGGCAAAAGCTGCATGTGTTAACCCAATACCTAACGGAATTAGATAAACAAAGAGCTGTTTACGGATAATACCTTTCATCATATCGTCGATTTGAAATCCGAGTTGTCGCAGTGTCCGATAATGATTCTTTTCTTGTTCCGCCTCTGTCATTTGTTTGAAGTACAGAATGCTTCCTGTGGACAGGATAAATACCAAGCCTAGAAATCCGGCAATGAAAATAAGGAGTCCGAAGGTTTGACGTGATCCCTCGTACGCAGAATAGAAGTCTGTGAGATACAAGTCACTGTCCATATCGGCTAGAAAGATGTCCGAGGCCGTAGCGGATTGCTCCGTATCTACGATATTGAAGACATCAAAGGTCACTAATTCTTTGTATTCATCCTCCTGAATGCTGTCTTTCATTCTGTTGAACGTATCCTCAGAAACAAGTAATTGATCGCCATAGAAAATGTAATTCATCACGTTCTGTAGCCTGTGTTTGGAGACGGTTAGTAGATTAGTTTCATTATTGGATGCGTACTGTACTTGTTTTGGAGATGAAATCTCCATTCCTTCGATCCTGGCTCGTGAACTATGATAGATGGCTTCATCATCTTGGGGATGCTCCTGATCTACGCCCCCCTGTGCCATCTGCTTTGCGGAAAAAAGCAAAAACGGTCTGTTACGATGACTTGGTTCTGAGTGCTGATTCTCATCTACCCACGAGCCATGGAATCGAATGGCATCGACTTGATATTGATTGAAATCTACCTGAGCCTCTGCTAATTTACTTGTGATCTCAGCAGCTTCTTCAGACATATTTTCCATTGCAAAATCAAAGGGCATCGACAACCTTACATCCTTTTCGGTTGAATAATAAAAGGAGTAGGAAAGTGAGATCATCGTAATGGTCATAGCAGACAATATCGTGATTAAGGTTAATGAATTGGCATGACCTTTCATTCTGTGCATTAAGGATGCCACGGAGAGGCTGTTAACCAAGCCGAGATTTCCATTTTTCCTTTTTCGATATACATATAATATGCAGCTTATGGTCGTATGGAAGACTAGATAAGTTCCAAGGATCGTGCTGGCAAGCACGATTAACATGAGAAAAATGAGAGCATCCGCATTGGTTGCAATAAAGGTGGACACATAATAACCCAAGCCGATTAGACTTAATCCAGCGAAACCCATTATGCCTGAAACGATGCTTGGACGTTGGACATAAGTATCCTTTTGATGACTGGCTTGAAATAGTTGGAGTAACGTACTGCGATACACCGTCCATGTGATCTGTAACGATGTGACAGCAATCAAGCAGGTAAACACCACAATGGTTTGAAGGAGTGCCTGACTGGAGAAGGTTAAGCCAAACTGGGCTTCGATTCCCAACACATTCATGAACAATAGGAGAAAGAGTCGTGAGAGCAAGGTTCCGACGATCATTCCGATCAGTAAAGCGCCTAGACCAAGAATCATGTGTTCCAAGATCAGTACACGAGCGACCCAAGCCTTGGACAAGCCAATTAACTGATACAGTCCGATCTCTTGGCTGCGTCGCCGCATAAAGATATTCGTTGCATACATCGTAAACACAATCGTAATTAGAATGAGTAATATGCCTGCGATTTGAAAGGCTGTGGAGAAGTTCACGCTGGCTTGAAACATGTCAACAGCGGTTTGATCATTTTGCAGAGTCGAAAAAATAAAGTACAGGCTTATGCTGAAAATCATCGCGAAAAAGTAGAGGTAATACATTTTGATGTTTTTCCGCATGCTGCGAATCACTAATTTTTGAGTGTTCATTTGGGGGTGCCTCCTCCAAGAACGGCCTGCATATCCAGAATGTCCTTAAAGAAGGCTTCTCTTGTTTTCTCGCCCCGGTATAATTCAGCGAATATTTTACCGTCCTTTAGAAACACCACACGGCTGCAATAGCTGGAAGCCAGCGGATCATGAGTAACCATGACAATGGTGACCTGTCTTGACTCGTTGATCTCATGTAAATTCTCTAATAGGTTAGAGGCTGCTTTGGAATCCAGCGCACCGGTAGGCTCATCTGCAAATACAAGCGAGGGCGAATGAATTAACGCTCGTGCCGCAGAGGTACGTTGTTTCTGGCCGCCTGAAATTTCAGAAGGATACTGATCAGCTAATTCCCGGATACCCAAAATGTCCGCAATCGCATTAAACGCGTTTTCAGCTTCCACTTTACTTATCTTGGTTAAAGACACAGGCAGTAATATATTTTCCTTTACCGTTAACGTATCCAGCAGGTTGTAGTCCTGAAAGATAAAGCCCAAATGTTGACGACGAATATCTGAAAGCTGTCTATCCTTCATTTTGGAAATCTCGTGCTCTTGTATAAAAATCTTCCCATCGGTCGCTCGGTCAATTGTCGCTAACGTATTGAGAAGAGTGGTTTTGCCTGAGCCTGAAGGTCCCATAATGCCGACAAACTCACCCTCGGTCACGCGAAGATCAATTCCTTTTAGTACCTGTTGGGCATTTCCTTTTGAACCGTAAGACTTACTTACGCCTTCAGCGTTTAAGACGGTTTTTGGTACCTTGTGATGTGTCATTTCATACACTCCAATCGAGTTGTTCTACATACAGTGTAGTTCTTTTCAGCCTCTGGGTCGTAAGCTTTGGATGATAAAATTGGATTGAATGTGATATTTCTGTCACTTTGCCGACTACACGAGCCAATGAAAAAGCAGTCAGGTTATATAAACGTCCTGACTGCTTCAATATTGCCGTGTTTATAGTAATGATCGTCTGAGCTGATCAAACGGATTGCCATTCGTGAATATCATCGAAATCGAGGTTCCTTCGCAAATAGTAGAATCAACTTCAAGTCGAACATGCAATTTCTTGCTTATTTCTCTGGCAAGATACAGTCCCATTCCCGTAGCGGAGTGCTGTACTCTCCCATTTTCGCCCGTAAAGCCTTTATCGAATATACGAGGCAGGTCATGTGGTTGAATTCCAGGCCCTTCATCTTGAATGGTTACAATCACGGAATCATGTTCATGAAGTTCAATGTGGATGAATAGTTTCCCATCGGTTGGGCTGTATTTAATCGCATTGGTCAAAAGCTGTCTGATTACAAACCCGCACCACTTTTTATCGGTGTACACAGTAATCGCGGAGCTCGCTGTCAGATCAATGGATATATTTTTCTCCATACACCAGGTGGATAACTCTCGAATCTCTTCTCTTAGCAGATCTTTCACGTCCAGCTGCTCTGGAAGTAAATCGGAGTCCAAGTTAGCTAACCGCGAAATGTAGAGCTGTCGATCAATTAATAAGTGCATTCGCAGCCAGGACGCGTTTAACCGTTGAGCCAGCTCATTCGAACGATGTGCATCCATCGTTATTTTCATCGCAGTAAGGGGCGTTTTCATCTCATGAACCCATGAGGCAAGATCCGTATGTTCCATGAGCTGGTGGGACTGTTCCTCACGACGCTGGCTTTGATGATGTTGATGAATGTTTTGCAATAGCGTGTATACGATACGATCTGGAAAATAGTTATGAGGTTCGGGGATGTCTTGGAACCAGTCCTCTTCGATCGGATTAGAAAGGGCAAGCAGCGATTTATAATAGGCGATTTCCTTTTTATATCTCCAGATCAAGAAGCCTACAAAGATAATTAGAAACAACGAATTCAAATAGATGAGAGAATGAGGCTCTACACGAATGCCGGCATCCAATTGGATCAAAGCATTGGTAAGAAGCAGCAGTAGTCCAATCAAGAGAATCCAACTTTTTTTATACTTGAGATAAGCGATAAACAATGGGAACCTCCTAAAGGGTAATGGCCATATATCCCAGACCTTTTTTGGTCACAATCCCATCGGCTAAATGAAGATAGGAGAGCTTTTGACGCAATCTTGTGATGTTAGCTGTAAGTGTATTGTCATTGATGAATTGATCATCATCCCAGAGCATCTTCATCAGTTCATGACGTGAGATGATCTTATTGTTCGATTTAACCAAGACCGATAAAATAAAAAATTCATTTTTGGTCAGATCAATGGTTTCCCCATCCTTATAAATTCCACCATTTCTTAGATCAATAATCGCTTGATTCCACTCGATAACATCGGAGGAAGCCTCTTCATATGTATAGGTTCGACGAAGAATAGCCTGTACCTTGGCAATCAATACATCCATATTAAAAGGTTTAGGCACATAATCGTCCGCCCCTAAGTTCATCGCCATTACCATGTCCATCGGATGATCTCTTGAGGAGAGAAAGATAATAGGAACTTTGGACACGGCACGTATTTCCCTACACCAATGGAAGCCGTCAAACTTAGGAAGTTGTATATCAATAATCACTAGGTGAGGGCGACGCTCTACAAAGGAATCCATCACATATGCGAAATCGGTTGGGCTACTAACCTCATATGACCACTGACCTAACCCTTCTCGAAGTGCTTCCAGGAGAAGAGGATCATCTTCAATAATAAAAATATTCATATTCAGTCATTGTCCTCCTTCTACAAGTGTGTATGTATTTATTCTGCATTGCAATTAGAAAAACTGCATAAACGCTACCAAAACAACCTCGCTGAATCGTTGGTATGGTAAATACCGATTCTACTAAAGGTAAGCCCTCTTTTCAATTTATACCCTCAAATTTTGGATGAAAAAGGTAGTTGAAAAATAATTTAAATTTAAAACGCTTTCCATACTGTAGGTTTATATTATATCTGCCGATATAGAATTAACCCATATGAAGTGGGCGCTAATTATGACCTAAAATGGATGGTGAATGTATTGAAGTTAATCGCTAAGGCGAGGGAGCGAATGGCCAACATGTCGTTCAAAGTAAAACTGCCGCTGATGATCAGTGTGCTGGTATGTATCGTACTGGCAGCGACAGCCGTGCTTTGTTACAAAGTGGCCGAAGGCATCACACTGGACAAAAGTAAAGATGAGATTCGAGCAACTTCTGACCGGGTTGGGGAGGGTTTATTTGCAACGTTAAGTATGGAGGAACAATCTACATTCCTTATTACGACACATGGAGTGTTTCGAGATTTACTGGCCATTCGAAATCAAGAGGGACAAGATACAGAGGCTTTTTTTGCGGACAATAGTGAAATGATAGATCAAGCGAACGGAATACTGGCGGATAATCTGGCAGGTATGGAGGGCAATAGCACCATTATTCTACTGGATCGTAGCGGGCTCGTGGTAGCATCGAACAATCCCGAAGCGCTACAGGGTGACCGGTCAGATCGATTATATTTTCAACAAGCTATGGAAGGTAAGAACATCATCAGTGAAGGTGTAATCTCGAAGTCGTTAGGCACACTGGGCAATGTCTTCGCGATGCCGATCTATGACGAGAATAATCAAGTGCTGGGCATACTCACTTCGGTTGTATCCACTGCGTTCTTCGTAGATCAACTGCATAGTATTAAAATCAATGAGGCTGGAAAAGTCATTGTTCTGGATCGTGTAGGAACGGTAATCTACCATTCAGCAGATGAGACATTGATTAGCCAGAAGATGACAGACGGAGAATATCAGTCTCTGGTTGATCTGCCTGCGAGTGATCAACTGCAACAGGGCGAGGCAGGCACGGAGGATAAAGTCGTATTTTACTCCAAGATTCCAAGATCCGATTGGACGATTATTGTGGAGGACAGCTACGAGGATGTCAAGAAACCGTTAACTGCGATGGCAAACAAAATGATTATTGTGCTGCTCGTTGCAATTGCTGTGTCGATCCTATCGGGCATCTTAATCTCACGCCTGGTAACCAAGCCAATCAGCCGTCTGACAGTTCTGTTCAGACAACTTGCGGGCGGTGACTTGACCGTTCAAGCACAGGGGAAATACAGCGGTGAATTCAAGGCATTGGTCGATAGCTTCAATGCTATGGCACAAGGCAATAAACAATTGATCTCCAGGATGAATCATTCCATTGGAGTCCTGAATACCAGCACGACAGAGTTAGACCGTTCCACACAGCAGACGTCAGCATCGATTGCCGATACAACTACAACAGCCGTGGAAATCTCGCGCGCTATGGAGTCTCAGGCGAATGATACCGAAGCGATTGTTAATAAATTCATGAACGTGGGCGACAAGATCGCGAGCGTGAATGGGATGTCACAAGAAGTGAAGCAGAAGGCGGATGGCATTACAGATGCCTTCAAGAATAACCATGCCGTGATTGATGCACTTATTATGGTCAACGATCAGAACGAAGCTGAAGTGCACAATATTTCACAGACAACCCTTCAGCTTGCGGAGAGCTCTTCCGATATCCATCAGATCACGGGTACCATCTCGGAGATTGCGACGCAAACGAAGCTGTTAGCACTCAATGCATCCATTGAAGCAGCAAGAGCGGGGGAGCATGGACGCGGCTTCGCCGTAGTTGCTTCCGAGATTCGTAAACTTGCGGAGCAGACTACGTCCCAATCGGAGAATATTAGTCGCATTGTGACGAAGACGATTGAGCATGTGGAGCAAAATAACCGCAGTGTACAAGCGATTGAGACGATTACGGAGCAACAGAAACAGAGTGTGAATCAGACGAAGCAGACCTTTAATTTCGTAACAGAGCATATGAATGATCTCATGGATCAGGTTCAAGCCATTGCCTCCCAGATTGAATCCATTGAACGAGATAAAGATGACGTTCTAGGTGCGGCACAGAACTTGTCTGCTTCAGGTGAGCAAGTATCCGCTTCTGTAGAGGAAGTAACAGCGACGATGCAGGAACAGTCTGGCATGACAGGACATCTTGCTGAGATGGTGGATACGATTAATGGTCTGACGGAGCAGCTTGCTGCAGAATCAGCGAAGTTCAAAACCGAATAGTATGCTAAAAATGGATTCACGCAAAAACCTCCATTCCCATGTATGATAGGGATGGAGGTTTTTGGGTTTTTGTGCATTTTTATGCTATATTTTTATCGTACAACCCATCCAGTTGGCTGCGGGGCTACTTCCGCCGTATCCCGAAGATCGTACACCTTCACATTGCTGCCATAGATCATGGAATCGCTGCATAGGCGAAAGCAGGGGAAGCTGTTTTCCGACTGCAGGCGTAAGTTGGGTTCAAAATAAATTTGCTGCTGCTTGTTGATAAGAAAAGGGAGCGTACTGGATTCAATCGGGATGTCATCGCTGTCTGGTTCATTAACGATTAGGAGCACAGCAATACCGTCACATCCACATCCATCCGTGTCATAAAATAGCTTGAAATAGCCCGGCTGATCCTTGAGTTTTGCGCTAAGTCGTGATTCTGCCAATGGGCTAACCTGAATGATCATACAACGTTCACACTCCTCTAATCGCCAAATGAATTCGCTTACATTAATAATATATGGAGAATCGTTGGCAAATAGAAGATGAAATCGAGAACGAAATGGAGAAAAATAAATATGTATTGTCTTCATCACGCGAATCATGAACAACTCAGGAGCTAGCCCAACATATAGTTGAAGAAGTAGACTAAGGAGTAGTTCAGAAATAAGCATAGGAAATAGTTAAGTCATTGTTAAGAGCAAGGAGGTACCATCATTGAGAATTATTACACTGTCAGAGCACCCGATTGAAACACTGGATTACCTGAATGCTGTCCCAGGCGGAGAAGTGCAAGCGGCACAACTTCCCATCTATGTTGGAACCATCTCGGGTCTTCCGAACGGACTGGATGCGCTGATTGTAAGCTCGGATTTGCAGGGGATTGTACCTCTGCCTTACGTCAGAGACAACACTGGGATTGCTTCGAATTCAGACGTTCAGATTTCTACACATAGACCATCTCAAGATGAACCAACATTGAGCAGAGAGGAGGATTCGTTATTGGGCGAGGTGTTACCGGATTATGTTCGCTTGCTACTTGAGGTGGAGATGCCTGAGATTGATCCGAATCGAGTGGGTGTATTGCTATGTGGTGACCTATATGCCCGGCGCGGGAAAAGGGGAGCCAGCGGCAATCCGGTTCCCGTCTGGCTTGCCTTCAGGGACGCCTTCGGCTGGGTTGCCGGCGTGGACGGCAACCATGATCTCACCGATGAGGCAGGCGCCCATCGGTTACACAGCGACGCGGCTATCCATTACATGGATGCGCCCGTCGTGATTAACGCGAGCCTGCCCATGGATGGGCTCGCGTCCTCTGCCGCCAGTCAGCCGCTACGCGTTGCTGGCCTTGGCGGCATCATCGGCAGGCCGGATAAGCCGAACCGGCTGCCGGAAGAGCAGTACCTGCAATCCTTGAGCAAGCTGCTGAAGCAGCAGCCGGATTGCCTCGTACTGCACCAGAGCCCAGGCATTGCCGAGCTCGGGCTGAGGGGTGAAGCATTGATCCGTCAGGCGTTGGAAGCCGGATCGGAAACGGTCGTGTTCTGCGGGCATACCCACTGGCAGACCTCGCTCGTGCAACTAAACAATGGCACACAAATTGTGAATGCCGACAGTAAGCTGTTTATTTTTACAAAAGAGAAGGATGGAAAGTCTGAGAAGGGTTAAGCATTCTCATGACACGGCAGGTGAGCCGCTCTGGCTCCAAAGTCGTCCAATGAAACCCGTTTCATCGATAATCCTAATCTGGTATGATAAGCAGGAAAATCAGCGAAAAAGGAAGGTTCTACATATGACACCTATTACGATATATGATATTGCCAAAGAGGCGAACGTATCTGTATCCACGGTTTCCCGGGTGCTTAATGATACGGCACCCGTACGTGCAAGCACGAGGGAAAAGATCATGTCGATTATCGCCAAGCACCAATTCCAACCTAACGCCCAAGCGCGCAGTCTGATCAAAAAAGAAACAGGCACCATTGCAATCATTCTGCCAGATATTACGAATCCATTCTTCCCCGAGGTATTCTGGGGCGCAGAGAACGAGGCGCGTGGTCTGGGATATACATTCTTTCTCTGTAACACCGCAGGTGATTACAATCGAGAGTCTGAATACCTGTCCATGCTGCGCGAGAAGCGGGTAGACGGTATTATTTTCCTAGGCGGGCGCATTAATATGCAGTCCTGTCCGGATGACATGGCTCAAGAATTGATTGATGTTGGCAAGCGTACGCCGGTTGTGCTGGTCAATGGCAATATTGCCAAAGGTGGCTTCCACCGCGTGTATACGGATGAAGGCGCTGGGGCGGCTCTAGCTGCTGAACATTTACTCGAATTGGGACATAAGGACATTGCATTTGTGGGTGGATTGAAGGAGTTAGCGACCACGATGGTTAAGGTCAAGGCGGTTCAGAAAAAGCTCCGTGAGCATGGTCTCGAAATCCCGAAGGACAGACTCTTATTGGGCAGCTTCTCCATTGATGACGGTAAGCGGGAGATGGCTAAGCTTCTGGAGTGTGATAATCCGCCAACAGCAGTCATCTGCGTGAATGACAATACGGCGATTGGTGCAATGAAGACGACCATTGAGCACGGCTTATCCATACCGAGAGATATTTCGATCGTAGGTTTCGATGATACACCACTCGCAAGTGCTGTGATTCCTGAACTTACAACCGTCTCTCAGAACACGTATCAACTGGGCAAACTGGCGGTGGATAAGCTGCATGAGCTGATTAATCAGCGACAAGTGAAGAAGCAAACGATCCTGCAACCTGAACTCATCATACGTCAAAGTACAGGGCCAGCACCACGATGAAAAGGGTTACGTTCTCAAAAAGAAAGCGTTGACATTTTCTCCAAGGGTGAAATATAATGAGTGCGTAAATGAAACCCCTTTCATAAAGTGAAGCGGGTTTTATGTTTCAGCTTAATGAAACCCATTTCATGAAATGGGTTTCAATGAAATAATCCATTCATTATCCAAGGGGGCGTACAGTATGAGAAGAAGTTTAAAGGTCATTTCGTTATTGATGCTGGTCATGGTATTTGGTCTGACAGCCTGTAGTAAAGGCGAGAATGGTGGAGCAAGCGGTTCGGAAGGTGGCAAAGTCGATCTAAGTATGACGATCTGGGGCTCAGAGGATGAGAAGAAGATTTATCAGGAACGGCTCGACATTGTGAAACAAACCTATCCGGACATTAACGTGAAGCTCAACGTTGTTGCAGGGGATTATGACCAGAAGGTACAGACGATGATTGCCGGCGGTACTGCACCTGACATCATGATGATTGCCGAGAACTATCAGGCGTACGCCTCTAAGAATCAGATTATTCCGCTCGATGACATGATCAAGGAGCACAATGTGAACATGTCAGAGCGTTATTCAGACGATATCGCGAACTTGATGAAATATGATGGCAAACAATTCGGAATGCCTGACCGCGCTGGCGCGATGGTGCTTTTCTATAACAAAGATCTGTTCGACAAGGCTGGTGTAGAATACCCAACCAAGGAATGGACACAAGAAGATCTGCTGGCGGCAGCTCAGAAGCTGACCGTGCAAGAGAACGGCAAGACGGTTCAATGGGGTTACTATCCAGGTAGCTGGTGGCCGCAATGGATGCAATTGATCTACCAGAACGGTGGCGGAATCTTCGACGAGAATGGTAAACCTTCGTTCAATACAGAGCCTGTGCGCAAAGCGTTGCAGTTCATGAATGACTTAACGTTTGTACACGGTGCAAGCCCGACACCAACGGAGATTGCGGATATGGGAAATATCGGTGCTGACCCGCTGTTTGCTCAAGGCAAAATCGCGATGGAAACGACAGGATTCTGGAATATTGGTTCACTTGCTAAGGTAGAAGGCATCAACTGGGATATCTCTCCGATCTGGGGTGAAACCAACGCGTTCTTCAATGGCTTCACGATTACCAATGCATCCAAACATAAGGATGAAGCGTTCAAGGTGATCGAAGCACTCACGACCCCTGAAGCTCAGATGCCAATGATCAAAGCAGGCCAGGATGCACCAGCAACGAAAGCAGGTCTCTCCAGCGACGAGTTCCTTAATGCGGAATATGGTGGCAAAAAAATCAATATGGCTGCTTTTAGTGAATCTACCATTTACGCTGAACCGTTCAATCCACAATGGAATGAAATGATGAAGCTGATCAATGACAAGCTCGGCGTGTATTTCAACAACAAAGCTGCACTCGATGATACCGTAAACGAGATTCAGAGTGGACTGGAAAGAATCTATAAATAGAGGTTGTTCAAGAGCGAACCTTTTGAACACGAACAAATAGATCGACAGGGGGACAGACGGAATTCGGCATGAACCCGGGTTCCGTCTGCTCGCTTTGTTATGGGAGGGCTTAACGTGAAGAAAAAGGACGGGAAATGGTTTTATATCTTTATCTCGCCTTGGCTAATTGGTTTCCTAGGACTTACCCTGGGCCCGATTTTGTTTTCCATCTACATGAGCTTCACCAACTGGGATCTGTTCCAGTCCCCGAATTTCATCGGTATTGATAACTACAAAACCTTGTTAACCGATGACCCGATCTTCTGGAAGTCGGTGGGTAACACCTTTTTCTATGCCTTGATATCAATACCACTAGGGATGTCCATCTCACTCTGGATTGCCTATTATCTCAACAAAAAAATTAAAGGAATTACGTTCTTCCGCATTCTATTCTATCTACCTTCTGTCGTTCCAGTCGTAGCAAGCTCCTTGCTCTTTATCCACTTGCTTGCACCAACAGAGGGCTTGATTAACCAGGCGCTTGCTGTATTCGGTATTCAAGGTCCTGCTTGGCTCCTTGATCCGAATTGGGTAAAACCTGCATTGATTCTCATGTCCTTATGGGGCGTTGGGGGCGGCGTGGTACTGCTGCTGGCGGGTATGAAGGGTATCCCTCAGGAGTTGTACGAGGCCGCTGCCATTGATGGAGCCAAAAGCTCGCAATCCTTCTTTCACATTACATTTCCAATGCTTACGCCCGTCATTTTCTTCAACCTGGTAACAGGCATGATTGGCGCGCTCCAGACGTTCGCACAGGTATTTATCGTTACAGCTGGTGGACCAGATAATTCAAGTCAGATGGTTGTACCATACCTGTTCCAGAATGCATTCCAGTTCTACAAAATGGGATATGCATCCGCAATTGCTTGGGTATTATTCATCATCATCATGGCACTGACCCTGGTTGTGTTCCGTTCATCAGCGCTATGGGTGCACTACGAGGAGGGAAAAGCGAATGAGTAATCCATCGACTGTCGAGAAGACGATATCCTACATTTTTCTGATTCTGGTCGGGGTGCTGCTGGCTTCCCCTTTCCTGTACATGATCTCTATTGCACTGGCGAGTGACGCAACGACGGTAAAATCAGCCTTTACGTTTATTCCACTCGAATTCCAATGGTCGAACTTCTACACCATCTTTACGAACAATAATCTTGGCACTTATCTGAAAAACTCTATTATTATCACGGTATTCACGATTATCGGATCTGTATTGTCTGCATCGATCGTATCGTATGGATTCGCGCGAATTAAAGCGAGAGGCAGTCGTTTCTTATTTATCGTGCTGCTCAGCACAATGATGATTCCAGGTGAGGTTACGATGGTGCCGCAATTTATCATCTTCCGTCATCTGGACTGGATTAATACCTTCTATCCACTGATCGTACCAAGCTTCTTCGCGGGTGCGTTCAACGTATTCCTGATCCGGCAATTTGTTATGAGTATTCCAAAATCACTGGATGAAGCAGCGATGATTGACGGCATGGGTCATCCGGGGATCTACTGGAAAATTATTATGCCGCTGACCTATCCAATATTGGCTGCTATCGCTATTTTCTCGTTCTCCTATAACTGGGGGAACTTCATGGGGCCGCTCATTTATATCAATGATCCGGAGAAAATGCCACTTGCCCTTGGTGTTCAACTTCTGACAACCGTTGGTGGCGGGCAGATGCCTCCATGGAACTTAGTCATGATCGCTTCGCTATTCCTAACGATTCCGATGGTACTCGTTTATCTATTCGGACAACGTTATGTATATGAAGCAAACATTAGCGGAGGCAGCAGCGGTATCAAGTAACGAAAGTGATGTAGCGAGATGTTACCTAACATGTGCCGCTCCAACGTAACAATTTAACGTTAGGAAACCAAAATGTATAGGCAAACAAGTGTCAGACACACAAAGGTGACTACACATGCACGATCGGTGCACTGGAGAGAGGATTGTGTGAACCATGAGTCGTGATCAACATCGTAGCAGACGCAGACGAAGCTACATCCTGATGGGTGCAGCCCTGGTTGTACTGCTAGCTGGAGGAGGAATTGTATTGAATCAATTTGCCAATGGACAATCGAAGCCACTTGCCTTTGAGGGAGAACCTGTGAATTTGAAGTTGGAGCAGTCCTATGATCACTTTGAAGGTTGGGGAACATCACTTGCGTGGTGGGCGAACAATATGGGTGAATGGAAGGATCAGGCGAAGGTAGATGAAGTGATGGATCTGGTATTTGACCCAGCCAAAGGGCTTGGACTGAATATTGTTCGTTACAACATTGGAGGCGAGGAGAACCCTGAGATGAAAGCGTTACGTCCCGGGGGCGATGTTCCTGGCTTCCAACCTGAACCGGGCGAATGGGACTGGGAGGCGGATGCAGGTCAACGTGCGGTATTGAAAGGTGCATTGGAACGAGGCGCTGACATTGCGGAAGCCTTCTCGAATTCGCCGCCGTACTGGATGACGATCAGTGGGTCTGTAACGGGAGCAGTCGATGGAAGTAACAATTTGCAGGAAGATCAGTATGATGCATTTGCCGATTATTTAACAGAAGTGGTTAGACATTATCGTGATGAGTGGGGCATTACGTTCCGCACACTTGACCCTTTGAACGAGCCGTCCTCGGACTGGTGGAAGAAGGGCAATATGCAGGAAGGCAGTCATTTTAGCAACGACAAGCAGGCAGAGATTATCAAGAAGGTAGCGGCTTCTCTTCAAAGCAAAGGTTTGGACGGCACGGTCGTTAGCGCAGCGGACGATAATAGTATTGATGAGACGGTATTCAATTTCAGCCTCTATGATCAGGACACATTGGATGCGATCTCACAGATCAACACTCACTCTTATAATGGAAGCAAAATGGAGGAGCTCCGCGAGCTTGCTAAGAAACAGGGTAAGAAGCTGTGGATGTCCGAGTATGGAACAGGTGGCAGCGAGCCGCATAGTCATGACGATATGACATCCGTACAGGAACTGGCTGAGCGCATTATGTTCGACCTCAAAGTGATGCAGCCTTCGGCTTGGGTATACTGGCAGGCGGTAGAAGATGAAGGTGCAAATAACAACTGGGGCTTCATCCATGCGGATTTTGCTGCACAAGATTCGTATGAACTCACCAAACAGTATTATGGTATGGCTCAATTCACGAAGTTCATCCGTCCGGGTGCAACGATCATTCCAACGGATGATGGGCGGACACTGGCGGCATATGACAAGACCAGTCAACGGCTGGTGTTAGTGATTCGTAACGAGTTATCTGCTGGCAAAACCTCGTTTGCACTGGAGCCGTTTACCTATGGGAATTCAACTACTGCACAGGTCTATCAAACCTCACCGGACTCAGATATGAAGCAGTTGGAGGACATTAAAGTTTATTCAAATGGAATAGAGGTCAATACGGCAGAAAATTCGATTACAACCGTTGTATTGGAAGGGGTTACACTTCAATCTCAATAATGGTATGTTATACAAGGTTGAACTGAATTAGATAGAAGGAGGGGAACACATCGATGAGAGAGAAACCATCCCTGTTGGTTCAAGATCAAGCAGGCGAGAACAATGTCGATTCCCAAATTATTGGCTCCACATCAGACCAGCTTCCATTGGAGCTGACGTATGACCAGCGTAGCTTCATGCTAAATGGAGAGCGCGTATTTCTGAATAGTGCTACAATTCATTACTTCCGGATGCCAAAGGAAGAGTGGAGACAGTTGCTAGTGAAAGCCAAACTTGCTGGCATGAACTGCATTGATACGTATTTTGCCTGGAATGTCCATGAGCCTGAGGAAGGGCAGTGGAACTTCGAAGGAGACAACGATTGTGGAGAATTCCTTGATCTGTGTGCAGAGCTCGGAATGTGGGTTATCGCTCGTCCGGGGCCGTTTATCTGTGCTGAATGGGATTTCGGCGGCTTCCCTTATTGGCTCGGAACGAAGCCTGACATGAAGTTCCGTGAAAATAATGAAACGTATCTCCATTATGTGGATCTATATTTTGACCAACTCGTACCGATTATCCGTGAGCGTCAGATTTCCTCTGGCGGCACTGTCATTCTGGTGCAAGTCGAGAACGAGTATGAATATATCAAGGATGACGAAGCGGCAAGCGAGCATATGATCTATCTGCGCGATGGGTTATTACAGCGTGGAATTGATGTGCCATTGATCACTTGTGTCGGAGGAGCAGAAGGCACTATTGAGGGCGCTAATTTCTGGTCGGGTGCAGATGGGCACTATGCGAAGCTCAGAGCGAAGCAGCCAGATACGCCGAAGATGGTGACCGAGTTCTGGACGGGATGGTTTGAGAACTGGGGCGGGCCTTCCGCGATCCAGAAGACGCCGGCTCTACTGGAGAGACGAATGATGGAAATTCTCCAAACCGGATATACGGGCATTAGTCACTACATGTTCTTTGGTGGTACGAATTTCGGTGGATATGGCGGTAGAACGATAGGTAGCAGCGATATCTTTATGATCACTTCCTACGATTACGATGCTCCGCTGAATGAATATGGGCGTGTAACCGAGAAATACGCGGTGACGAAAACGGTATCTTATTTTGTAGATGCATTTGGGCCACTGCTTCTTGAATCGGAAGCGGTTCCTACAGAGCAGGTTAAAATCCGTCATCCTGAAGGATTGTCCGTACGTGGTCGCACTGCGGATAACCAGAATATCTGGTTTGTAGAAAGCCACAAAGGTGAACGTGAGGGAACTACCATAACGTTTGAAGATGGTCGAACACTCCCGATTACTGTAAATCCTGGACAGATCATTCCGGTGCTGGATCGCGTCCGCCTTGCGGATAACGTCTATGTAACGAGCGGAGCCTTGATTACGGGTAATGAGATGATTAACGGAGAGCTGAACTTGTTCATCTCAGCAGATTCCGGACAGCGATCTGTATTGGATCTGGAAGCGCCTGCATTGGAAGTCGTTAGCAGTAGCATGCAGGTTCTTGTGGAGAAGGATTGGGAACGAGACCTATATCGCTTCGACTTGTTCCACTTCCGTGAACCGGGATTCATTCGTCTGCAGGCGGGCGATGTGTCCATTCGATTGATTGTGCTGGATCGCGAGTCGATGAACCGTACATGGCGCTTAGATGGTGTTAGTCAGAATGAACATCGTTATGCGATTGGTTTTGATGAAGTTCAAGTCTTACCGAATGGCCAGGTGAAAGGGTCGATCACTGATCTAGATCGCACTGTAGTGTTACTCGGCGATTGGCAGGATGGCGAGCAGACGTGGACAGGGCGTGAATTCATCGCTCGGACAGAAACAAGTGAGCCGTTGTCAGCTTCATCGGTTGCAGCACTTACACCTCCAGTGGCACCAATATTGTCACGTTCTCCAGAGGTAGCACGTGTGAAGCTGGCAGCTGATCAGCGTCCAGCAAGTGGGCAACCCGAGCACTTCTCACAGTACGGACAAGATTTCGGTTATCTGCTCTACGAGTGTGATTTCGAAAGTCCGAATGGCGGAATGACACATATTGTACTTCCTGATCTTCAAGATACCGCAAGAGTCTATGTGAATCAGGTAGAACAGGCATTAGTGCGTCAGGTTGGTGCAGCAGGTGTGAACATTCAAGCAGCCCAAGGTCATAATACGCTGCAGATTCTCGTGCAGCAAATGGGTAGGTTGAATTTCTCACCGAATCTCGGAGAGAGCAAAGGACTTGCTGGTCCTGCATATCTGGGCGGTTCGGTACAGGATATTCGTCGTGACTGGCAGGCGGCAGATGCATCTATACAACTGAATGAAGTTAACAATCTAGCGGAAGCTCCACTTCTGAGCAGAAGCTTTGAGCTAAATGGCAATGACCGCGCGATTCTGGTCGGTGCTGTAAGCAAAGGCCTACGCGTGAACGGCACCGAAGTACCGATGGAAGGTTATCATGATTGGTTCTCCTTCGCTACGGTTGACCTTTCCAGCTATCTGCGTCAAGGTGAAGTGAATACCTTGGAGATGCCTTATTCCAAATCACCGCTTGAGCGGCTTGAACTGATCTGGTATCGTAGTGCCGATGAATTGAGCGGTTGGCGTATGGCGGGTAATGATGCATTGCTTCCGCAGCAGTGGGAGACACAAGAGGCAGGATCGCCATCTAGTCTTCTGGGCGAACATGCGGCTACTACTGGCAATCGTACTGCCAATCAGGGAGAAGGTCAGCCTGCATGGTACCGTTGGAACTTTAAAATGCCAGCTGTATCCGACCAGTATGATGTGAATGTGAAGGTAAGACTTACTGGAATGAGCAAAGGCACGCTTCATCTCAATGGTCATGATCTTGGACGTTACTGGCAGATTGGTCCACAGGAGGATTACAAAATCCCTGTTGCCTGGTTACAGGAAGAGAATGAGCTATTGTTATTTGATGAAGAAGGACGCTCGCCAGATCGAATCCGTCTATTGTTTGACGAGCCATCCCAGTATCCGTGGGTGAGCATCAAGTAGACGAAATAGTGGATATTTCGGTGAAATGATTGTAGTTCAAAGACGTGTGTTGGTGCCTAGTCGTTAAGTAGCGACGGGGTGCCAATACACGTTTTTGTTTTTACAGTGGATGCATATGCAGACAACATGATTGAATGCACAATCGCTGATGGAGGGCTGTTTAAGATAGGCTTCCTTATCTATAGTGAAGCGTTGTAAAATATTCTAAAACAAAGGAGATGACGTATGAGTAATCGATTTGATTTTGATGAATTTCCCCAACTAAGGACAGCACGATTCAACCTCCGGTCGGCAGAGGTCAAGGACAGCCATGATATTTTGGAATTATATTCGAATGAAGCTGTCATTGAGTTTATGCCGTTTACCCTTTTTGAGTCGGTGGATGATGCCAAGGATGAGATGAGTTGGTATGCGAAGATTTTCAGAGAAAAATCAGGTTTGCGTTGGATGATTGAGGATTGTGAATCTGGGAAAGTCATTGGAACCTGTGGGTTTCTCAACTTGGAAGAAGTACATAACCGTGCTGAGATTGGATACGATCTACACCCTGATTATTGGGGACGAGGTGTCATGACTGAGGTAGCTGGAGCAGTTATGCAATTTGGATTCACCAGCATGCAGCTCAATAAGATCGAAGCAAGAGTAGAACCGAAGAATGAGGCGTCGATTCACCTGTTGCGCAAGCTTGGTTTCCAGCAGGAAGGCGTGTTGCGGGAGCATGAGTTTGAGAAGGGTAGATACGTTGACCTCGCCGTGTTCTCTAAACTGAGAAGTGAAAAAGGTCATGCAAAAGAATCCGCACGTAGCCCAGAAGAAATGGAGTGAGCTGTTGATGTGTCTCAAATTCGTGTTTGTCAATGGGTCAAGCTATTAAACGGATCAAACCCGGGACGTAATCACGGTTAACGGCTTGATCGATTAAAACACACTTAGTTTTAAAGATTAGGGACTGATCCTATTTGTGAGATAGGGATCAAAACACCTTTCAAGTTTTAAGCAGCCAGTTGTCGCCAATGAACCGGTGACTGGCTATTTAGCTTGTTTGAATACGAATTGAGTTACAGTAAGTTATGTAGCCTCGACTATTGCCGTCGTTGTACTGGTTAACGATTCTCCATTGACCGCTACAATACCATCCCATCCAGGTTTCCGCTTGCGTCTTGTTCCGTATATTTAATTACCCTGTGACTTTATATTTTAGAGACTTTATACAAATTGGAACGATTACGTTCCATCCTCCCTCTGTACTTCGATTCTATCTCAGAGTTGATATATCCTCATTAACGAAGAGGCACTATGTGGTCAAATTCATAGGAAATGAAACCGTTCATATTGCACAAATACACCTCATAATTTGATACTTTCTTCGTATTCAATATTGTCCATAAAATCCCGATTAATATAAATACATGTTATTTAGGATTATTATGAAAATAATGTTGGATACAAGGAGGCGTGTTGTGAGTATTTCCGCTATTACGTACGGTCAGGTGAAGATAACACCGTACGAAATCACTCGTTTGCAAACACTTGAAGTTCACCGATCGTTAAATGGACATGCCAGATTAAAATTGGAAGCGGTCATACCGGAGGTGCGAAAAGACAGTTATGTACAAGCCACGACATCTCAGACAGATATCACAGTGAAGGTGGTGGACGATGAAGGGAATGAAACTACGTTTTTTTCCGGTATTGTGCTTCATGTCAAAGTGAAGGTCGTTAACGGTGTACATACGCTTTTAGTAGATGCGATATCCCATACCCATCTGCTGGATCTGAAGCTACACAAACGTTCATTCCAAAATCCGAACCTCACCTATGCCAATCTGGTCAGGAAAATCATATCCCCCTATGACGGTTCGGATGTGATTGATTACGTGACGGAAGGAAAGAAAATTGGCGATTTTGTAATGCAGTATGAAGAGACAGACTGGCAATTCATTCAACGGATGGCTTCCCATTTCTATACGGGGCTGATTGCCGATTCGACGTCAGGGAAGCCCAAGTTCTACTTTGGCGTGCCCGAAGGTCAGTATAAGGGAGAATTCTTGGCTACACATTATATCGCTACCAAACGAATTGCCGATTACCGTTCAGCAATGGAAAATAAGATGCCTGGTGCAAAAGACCTTGATTATATCGTATACGAGGCGGATAGCAGGCAATGGTTTGCTTTGGGATCGGAAGTTCAATTCAAAGGGCGAAGATGGAATGTCGGCGAGGTCACCTCGCGTTTTAAAGATAGCCTGTTGGAGCATACCTATTCATTATTTCCCTTTGAAGGACTGCGGCAAAAGAAGCGCTATAATACGTCCATCATTGGCGCATCGATTCAGGCTAAAGTGCTTCAGGTCAAAGGGGATAAAGTCCGAGCGAAGCTGGATATGGATGAGCAGCAGGATGAGAGTACGGCTTACTATTTTCCGTATTCTACTATTTACGCCTCTGAGAATAATACCGGCTGGTACTGCATGCCTGAGGTGAACGATCATATCCGAATCTATTTTCCGAGTAAAAAAGAAGAAGAAGGCATCGCCATCAGCTCTGTCAAGCGGCAGGATCCTGAACAGGCCGTTAAACCATCAGGCTCGTCTGGAACGACGACAGGAGCATCTCCAAACGGAGGATACTCGGGTGGAAGTTCGGGTGCTTCCAGTCCTAAACGTAGCAGCGTTAGTTCCGCCGGCGCGGGAAGTTCTTCAGAGAGCGTACGGGTAATTCCCCCCGCTCCTGTCCCCGAAGATCGGATGGGCAACCCGGACATCAAGACTTTCCGGACGAAGTATGGCAAAGAAATCATGCTTGCTCCGGATAAAATCGTCATTTCTGCAGGAGGCATGTACATTACCGTCAGTGATGAAAGCGGCATTGAGATTGTTAGCGATCAGAATGTGAGTATCACAGCCGGACAGGACGTTGTCATGTCTGGACAAACGATTCGCATTGCTGGCAGTAAAATCGAACTGACCGGTAAGGGCAACACGATTACGTTAGAAGAAGAGCTGAAAATGCATGGATCTGAAATCAAACTGAACTAGTTTCTGGCCATGACAACAAGAACAGTGGCTACCACGTTGGAAAGGAACAACAATGAATAAAGAAGAGGCCTTAACCCACTTCAATCAGGTCGTACTGGAACCTGCCATTCACTATGCTCTTTCAACCCTTAGAACTTATGTTGTGGAACACAGAGAGGAATTAATCCAAGCTTTCGTGGAGTCGATCAGACAGCTATGTATTCAAGCCAAAATGGATCAGGAACAGCAAGGCAAGAGTTCTGTCGCATTCATTCATTGTTCCATGCTAAGAATGTCGCTAGTTAATGGTAGCTATGCCTACCTCTTGGAGGCTTACTCCGAGGACTGGTATTGGGATAGCATCGGATGTTTCCACGAATACGACGCAACATGGGCCTTTGCGCCATTGAACGAACTGCAGGATTCGCTAATTGTAGAAATGAAACGCTATGGAGGAAAGCTGAACGCATCGGATGCAGAACGGATGATCTTGCAAGCGGCAGGACAATTCAATGCCTTCGTTATGACCATCGCCCGAATGGCTGTACCCCATATCTTGAACTTGCCAGAGATGCAAGCATTAGATCGATCAGATCGCTTCCAGATCAGGGTTGGGGAATATAAGGACTATAGTGAACCGGTGCACATCAGGGAAGGCGATCACCGAAATATACAACACCTTCGAAAAAAAATATCAACAGCAGACGGTTTGGAAAATGCTTATGGGGACTATACTTCGCTTTCTTTGCCTGAGGGTTCATTTGATCATGTCGATGTTCGGTATTCGGACTTCAGTGACGCTGACTTTAGGAAATGTAGCTTCATAAATTCCGTTCTCATCGGCACAAAGTGGCACCGAAGCAACCTAAGCGAAACGGATCTTCGCGGAAGCGTGCTCACCGATGCCAGTTTTCGGGGATGTAACCTGAAGGGAGCCAACCTTTCGGAAACCTCGGATGGAGGAAACGGGGATGGATTTGCAACAACTTCGCTGGGACTTCAAGGTATTTCCTTCGAGAGAGCCAATCTAGAAAACGCGGATTTGAGAGGCGCGAACTTGGCTCAAGCCGATTTCAAAGAGGCAAATCTTACAGGTGCACAGGTATGGATTCATGATCGCGATAAGTATGAAGACCAATGGAGCGACAAGCAACTGGCATCGGTACTTTGGGTGGCACTACCCACGCGAGAAGACAAGGAGGGACTATGGTCCAGCAATATTACGAACTGATCGAAGACCAACGAATATTGAATGTATTCAGGCCACCAGTTATAGATACGCCTTATGATGAATTGCCATTCTCTTCAGTTCGGAGGATCGAGCGAAAACCTCATGACGAAATGACCGATTGGATAACAAGGCCTGCCTACTATATGAGCGATCGCATGAAGCGGCTTATGGAGAACGTCGACGAAACGATTCCGTTTAAATCGGTAACCTTTATCAATGAAGAGAACGGCGAACCATTCAGCTACTGGGTTTTTAAACTCTCCAACGCATCCACATTCTCCAAGAAAAGTGTTTTTCATCCGGATGGTTCATTGAAACAACTCGTATTGGATGCGCAAGCGGTGCAGGATCAGCGGATATGGATGTTGGGTGATGTAAGAGAAACGCGTGTACTGGTTCGTCTTGATTTGGCCGAAAGCATTCTCCGACGGGGGTTCACAGGCTTTGTGTTTCGGAAGGTGGAGATGGAATGAAACCCTATGGTGACGAAGTGCTACTGAAATTAGATCGTAGTATCCGTCTCGCGAAGCGTGCCCAGGAAGACGAGATATTGGAGCTCAATGCATTGACGGAAGAAGAGATCTTCGACGGTGTTAGGCATGGCAATCTCACCCTTCATGGAACATTAATCAGGTTTACTCCACAACAATTTTGGGGGGATGGATTTTTGCTTCCGTTACCAGATGTTTTGGTTCAAGTGCCCCGGGGAAAGTTACAGCAGGATCATAACCGTCAGGGACATGAAGAAGCTATGTGGACAGACGAAATACATGGGATTACCTTCGGTCTAACGAGATTGAACCATCCGCTTGAAGCCAGCCAGGTTGAAGTCATTGGTCATGCCATGACTGAGCAGATGCGAATCCGTAAAAAAGATGCACAGTGGCTTCATGAAGAAACGGTGCATGGAGATCCTCTTGTTATGTTTTACAGTGAATCGATCCAACCATCGGTGCGAGGCATCGCTTACGACATATTCTTCGTAACTTCGGTGGACGGCAGACTGGTTACGGGCAATGTTCGCTTTCCTATGGAACAGCTTCAAATATGGCGACCGATAACAAGGGCTATATTCATGTGTGCTCAGGTCACCGCATAGACGGATGGCCAACACATATTTTGCAGAGGAGGAGAAAACATGTTGCTTCCCATACTTGTCAAAGCCCTCCTGTCCGGAGGGTTCAGCGGTGAGTTTACGTATGTGGTTCGTGGTGCAGAGATATCCTGCAGTGAGGGCTCGGAACCCGGCGTGCTAAATCTACCGCTTTCTCACGGAATTTATATTAAAGAACAGCCTGTAATGAACGTTGCCGACGTTATACCACTGGCCAACGTGGGACGTTGCGGGTTTTGCAAAGTGGATGGAGCGTTATGTGTGCCAGATACGTTTTTCAACAAATGGACCCAAGGCAAAGAGGACGTGTTAGTGGAGGGGGAGTCAGCTCTTCTTAACAGGTCGGAACTGATCTGTCGCAAGGGTGGAACGATAACAATAAATGAGGACGGACAACTGTAATTAAAAGTAAAAAGGAGAAGAAAGGGGAACGTCGTGCAGAACGAAGAACAATCGACACTGACATACGAGGACATCCTAATCCATTGGCCGTATGGGCCTGTACGATTGGATCGGCTGCAGTGGGTTCAGCAGGCCGGTACACATGCCCGTTTATCCTTTAGTGGCTGGATCGATGAAGATTGGGAAGAGACCATTCTTCAACAGGCGGGGAGCCACGATCGTGTCGGATTCATTCGAAAAGATAATACGGGACGGGAAATTCCGTTGTTCAAAGGGCAGTTACATGACATTTCCATTGAAGCGTTCAGAGGAATGACTTATGTAAGAGCGGTGGTCATCTCTCATACCTACGAATTGGACACGTTTCAGCGAACGAGATCCTTTCAAAATGAAAACCTGAGATATCTGGATATTGTCCATCGCGTTATGGACGCGTATCCTGAAGGAGACTATATCGACTATGCCTTGGAGGAAAACAAGACCGGAGTCTTTCTTATGCAGTATCAGGAGACAGATTGGGCATTTTTGAAGCGGATTGCTTCCCACATGGGAGCGGATCTTATTCCTGACGTGACCGCGCACAAGCCTCGTTTTTGGATTGGTTATCCGGAAGGTATAAGGAGCTTCGAACTGAAGGAACTGCCGTATGAGAAGGCGCGTAATCTGGAGAACTATTTACATACCGTAGCTCATGAGCAGCATCAAGTGAACGAAGAGCAATATACGACGTTTACCTTTAACTTGGGTCAGGAACTACAGCCAGGCGACGAAGTATCTTGTGATGGAGCGACGTACCTTATCAACCGCCGCGAAGCAGTCATGGATCGTGGATTGTTACAGTGGACGTATACCTGCGCGTTGCCAACCTTCCATCCTTTGACGAAAAAGTTGCAGACGGATATCATTGGCGCTTCCATAGATGGTAAAATCATTGATGTAAAGCGAAACCAGGTCAAAGTTCACCTTGATATGGATGAAGATCAGCAAGCGGGCGAAGCAAGATGGTTTCCATATGCCGCAGAAGGCAGTCAAGTATGGTACATGATGCCTGAGCATGGTGCAAAGGTGAAACTGTACTTTCCTAGTGCTGAAGAAGATGAAGCGATGGTCATGCAATCGGTTCGGGAGGAGCCCAAGGAAGCAACGCATGCCGCAAAAAGCAGCAAGGTGATGCAAGATCCCGGCGTCAAGTCGTTTGGAAATCCACAAGGAAAGTCATTTACGCTCGGAGACAGCGAGTTGGTCATGACTGCTCAAGAGGGCTCATTATACATTTCCATGGCGGCGGGTAACGGGGTGACCCTAAACAGTACGACGCATATCCAGATTCAATCGATGGGAGACGTTAACATTAGCGGTGGGAATGTCTCGCTCACCGGGGCTGAGGGTCTCTTCATTCAAACAGCAACCGATCATGTGGAATTAGTCGAAGAGGTAAACGGTAAAAGTGAGAAGGTGCTGCTTGAAGCAGAGATTCATCGTTCATTTGAGATGATTGAGTCGGCATTCGACCAAGCTTTAGCAAGCATGGGAGAAGCAGTATTGAAGCAAGAACGCTTAGCACGCAATTGGGAGCTTAGGCACCAAAGTGAACTGAATCGCAACATTGATGAAGGCAAGAGCTTGCTCCGCATGGTAGGAGATGTCGCGGACATCTTATATACAGGACTCGAAGGCCCCGATCAAGTCCGAGCCACGTATAGTAGCTTCAAAGATGGTGGATATGTCGGTCCGTTAGAGGAGAGGAATGCAACGTGGCAAGGTCTAGTCAAGACTTGGGACTATGCAAGCGATGTGGTGACACTTCAAAAGTCTTGGGGTGAGCTCGGGAATGACGCCTTAGGGGTCGCGAGTGAATTCATTAATCCTCTCATGAACCAGGCCAAAAAGGATCCGATCACCATGCTGACGTTCACCGAAGAAGAGAGTAAACAGGCGGGTGTCTCGGATGCGGAAGCTAATTTAGCTCAGCTCGACATTGCGGGAATGGCGCTAGGAGGCAGTTCGCTAGTCAAGAAAAGCGCCATGAAAATCAATAAATTGGGACGTAAGTCGGACCATGGAGATGGTTCGGGGCCAAAAGGTTTCCTTCATGGAGATGGAGATGGCCCAGACAGCACCAGTGCAGTATTAAAAGATGGGAAATTCAAGACCAATGCGGCATTACTTCCTCCATCTCTGAATGAGTTGGGCGAACTCATCGCTAAAGCGGTGGGTAAAATGACGGAAGGTGCTGCGGCCAGTATTCCGTGGCGCATTAGGTACGTACAATTACCCGACGGTGGGAACGTACCAGTTATTATGAAGATGGACAAACAGGGTTCATCAGGTAACCGTAAGGAAGACCTCAAGGGTGGAACTGAGGGGACGGGTAAAGATTTACTTTCCCCTAATGGTAATTTTATAGACTCTAAGTTAGAATCGGATTATCAAAAGTATCTTGCTCGTAAAGCTAAAGAGGGTAAAACTGCGAGGGATAGATTAGATTGGAAACAAGAAAGGGAATATTGGTTAAATGATTCGCCAATGGCAAGAGGAAATGCATTCAACAATAAGGCTGAAGAAGAACTTTGGTATCCATTTAATGAAGTACATCTTAGTACTGGGAAACGGGTAGATTCCTATGACCCGATTACAAAAGAAATTGTGTCAAGAAAAGCAACTAATCTAGAGTCTATTGACCAATCTACATTTGAAAGTTATTTGAAAGAATTGAAAAATAAATATCCTTCAGGTACAGTTATTAGATCTAACAAGTATCCTGAAATTGATGGACAACCTCTTACGGGAAAACAGATACTTGAAATACCAGATTCAAATAAAAACTTTGATAAAATGCAGGAGTATATTGAGTTAGCAAAAAGCAAATATAATGTTGAAATTCGATTTAGGGAGGAATAAATGTGGAGTTAAAGTCAGAAGTGAGAACATCACTAAATAAAATTGATTTTATCAATAGATATAGAGAGCTGTATATGAAATATACGTTTGGTTCGAATGAGAGATTTAAGACTTATGATAATAATCTTGTTATTGCTATATTCAAAGATTTGGGATACAGTGTTAGTTTCGACAAGAAAGAGAACTTTTTCAAATTTGTTGAGGAGTTTTCTACCTATAAATTTCAAGTGAATATTTCTGTAAAAGTTGGACATGCTGAAATAATTTGGGTTGTATGGAAAAATGGAGAACTACAAACAGGTATCCCTTGGATTCTGTTAAAAAGTTTGATGGGTAATACTGATCAGAACATTAAGTATCCTATTTTTCGTAATTATGAAGATCTCAAAATGATATTAAAAGAGTCATTTTTAATGTATGAGGATTTCAAACGGGAGTTGCTATCAATTTATAATAACGAAATCAGTGAGCTATAGCTTTGAAGATCGAATCCCCGCCCTGTGCGAATAAGTCGGGCGACTGATTTCAAGTAGACCTAACCCTTGTCGTTGGTACGCACATCAAATGCTTTAATTTTATTATTTACATAAAGCTATTCCGTTACATTGGACAGGTCGATTATGGTCAAATATCACCATAATTGACCTGTTTTTTGTTGTGTTCGCTTTCTCACTGATTTTCACAAAAATTCTTCGCAACTGTAGTACACTTCGCCTCGATAGGGAGGATGAAAAGACAAATCATCTTTTGGGGTAGTTAGCCCGACCATTAATAATATCAGGACTTATCTGCAACTTGTCCGAAACGAATGGACTGCTTGCTGAGATGGTTTTCGTGAACGAACAATTTGGTGACGACCATTTGGCATAGAACAGGTAGGGTAACGTTTAGAGGCTAGCCACCTGCCCTCTAATTAAGCCCGAAATTCATCAAAAATTTGGAAGAGAGCAGAACTTACTGGGATCTCTTTTCTTTTACCCAAAGATCTTCAATATTATTTGTACAGGAAATTTGTATATGAGGTTCAGATATACAAGATACATATATAGATTATCAAAAAAATATTGGGAATGTCTCGCTCACCGGGGCTGAGGGTCTCTTCATTCAAACAGCAACCGATCATGTGGAATTAGTCGAAGAGGTAAACGGCAAGAGTGAGAAGGTGCTGCTTGAAGCAGAGATTCATCGTTCATTTGAGATGATTGAGTCGGCATTCGACCAAGCTTTGGCAAGCATGGGAGAAGCGTAATTGAAGCAAGAACGCTTAGCGCGCAATTGGGAGCTTAGACACCAAAGCGAACTGAATCGCAACATTGATGAAGGCAAGAGCTTGCTCCGCATGGTAGGAGATGTCGCGGACATCTTATATACCGGACTCGAAGGCCCCGATCAAGTCCGAGCCACGTATAGTAGCTTCAAAGATGGTGGATATGTCGGCCCGTTAGAGGAGAGGAATGCAACGTGGCAAGGTCTAGTCAAGACATGGGACTATGCAAGCGATGTGGTGACACTTCAAAAGTCTTGGGGTGAGCTCGGGAATGATGCCTTAGGGGTCGCGAGTGAATTCATCACTCCTCTCATGAACCAGGCCAAAAAAGATCCGATCACCATGCTGACGTTCACCGAAGAAGAGAGTAAACAGGCGGGTGTCTCGGATGCGGAAGCGAGTTTAGCTCAGCTCGACATTGCGGGAATGGCGCTAGGAGGCAGTTCGCTAGTCAAGAAAAGCGCCATGAAAATCAATAAATTGGGACGTAAGTCGGATCATGGAGATGGTTCGGGGCCAAAAGGTTTCCTTCATGGGGATGGAGATGGCCCAGACAGCACCAGTGCAGTATTAAAAGATGGGAAATTCAAGACCAATGCGGCATTACTTCCTCCATCTCTGAATGAGTTGGGCGAACTCATCGCTAAAGCGGTGGGGAAAATGACGGAAGGTGCTGCGGCCAGTATTCCGTGGCGCATTAGGTACGTACAATTACCCGACGGTGGGAACGTACCAGTCATTATGAAGATGGACAAGCAGGGTTCATCAGGTAACCATAAGGAAGACCTCAAGGGTGGAACTGAGGGGACGGGTAAAAAGACAGGGAAGTTAGACCTATCAGATTTCACTAAAGAAATAATGAAAACAAAACCTATGAACTCACGAGTTCCAAAAAAATGGTATGATAAGGGAGGAACTATTTCAATTGATGAGAATGGAACTTGGACATATACTAACAAAAATGGAATTTCAGTAAGTTATCCAGGCGGCTACCCTGATTTTTCACCATACTATCATCCTACTGTGGCACCAGTAACCATAAAAGTTTCATCTCCAAAAAATAATCATAAAGATTTCGAGAACGCAAATAAAGAAGCGGGCTTAAGTAAAGATTCTGATCCACCAGTGCCGAGTAAAAATGAACCCCCTGATGGATATACATGGCATCATCATGAAGATGGTAAGACTATGGTTTTAGTGGAAGAAGATATTCATGACGAATTCAAACATATTGGTGGGCAATCTAAGGTCAATGGTAAAAACAAAACAAAAAATAGTGAGGAGTAGTTTCTATGGCTGAAGTTGTACGAGTACATGATAAGGTATCTTTAGAGCAAATAGAAAATTTTGAGAATACTACAAATATCAAATTACCTACGTTATATAGAGATTTTTTATTAGAATATAATGGGGGGCGTGTTCAACCGAATGTCTTTAAAATCTCCTCGGATGAGGGTGAAAGTGCATTAAATATATTTTATGGAATTGGCAGCATGAGAAGTAATCTAGAAAAAAAATTTGATTTTTTTGATGATATATTGGAAATTGGCTTTATTCCTATTGCTAGTGATTCAGGTGGTAACCAGGTTTGTTTAGGTGTTACTGAAGAGTTCTATGAGCAGATTTATTTCTGGATACATGATGAAGAGTATGATGAGGCTATGGAAAACATGTTTTTTTTGGCGAAGAATATTAATGAGTTTATTGGTAGTTTGTACGACACCGAATAGAGTTTCTGTTCAAACAGGAGAAGCAAAGTTGCTCAATTCTTAAATCAGTATGATTGGCGGCTCAATTCGAGAAATTCAGTTATGATTGAAGTTTCAGCTCCTGTGCTAGTAGCATAAACTAACTAGATATTCGCTCATAGTCATTAGATCTTAGTAATATAGACAAGTACTTGCCTCGACTATAATTGGGGAAATACACAAAAAATGGATGAGTTAAAAGAAGATTAGCGCTGTCCAATGGTGACGTGGCAGTTAAGACCTGTATAAAAAAGAAACCCCGCACAACGGCGGGGGACAGGTTAGCTAAACAACGGTTAATATTACAGTAGTAATCGATATGATCGTCGAAAGAGATTTCTTCATTTCTGTTGTACGTACATCAAATGCTTTAATTTTATAACTTGAATAACGCTATTCCAATACATCTA
This sequence comes from Paenibacillus sp. MER 99-2, assembly GCF_023714095.1. Taxonomy (NCBI): domain Bacteria; kingdom Bacillati; phylum Bacillota; class Bacilli; order Caryophanales; family Paenibacillaceae; genus Paenibacillus; species Paenibacillus sp. MER 99-2. The sequence goes on from NZ_JAMAUZ010000001.1 coordinate 259,812, forward strand.
GCAGGTTGATAATGGTCAGATACCACCATGATCGACCTGTTTTTTGTAATGTTCGCTTTCTCACCGATTTATAAAATTCTTCGTAACTGTAGTATACTTCGCCTCGATTGGGAAGATGAAAAGACAAAGCATCATTCGGGGTAGTTAGCCCGACCATTAATCATGTCAAGACTTAGCTGCAACTTGTACGTAATGACAGGATTGCTTGCCGCGATGGTTATCGTGAAAGAACAATTTGAGGATTGTGTATGAGGTTTAGTTATACAAGATCCATCAAAAAAATAATTTTCATTCTGAAATTAACGGTAGAATGGAACTAGTACCTTTTGGTATACATAATTCCATAAATCATAAAGGTGGAAGAGCTCCTGGTGGTTGGGCGCACGCTAAAAGATAAAATATAGGGAGAGAAAAAGATGAGAATGGATATTAATACAGTTGTTCTACCATTACCGAGCGATGAATTATTAGATGTAGTCGAACGAAGCTTGAGAGTTTCATTTCCCGAAGCTTATAGAATCTTTATTAAGGAGAATAATGGAGCTGTACCAATCACTAATGTTTTTAGTTTTAATCAGCATAAATATCTTATTGAGAAATTTTTGTGTGTACTAGATGACAGTGAGTCTGATCCCATAAATGGTTGGTATGATATTGAGGTTACTATTACACAAATAGGGGATAGATTAACTGACAATGAAGATTTAGTCGGAATGAATGTAGTCCCGATCGCAGCGCTTTTTTCAGGAGATTTTATTTGTTTAGATTTCAGAGAAACAAAAGAGCCTACAGTAGTTATTTGGTTTCATGAAGAGTCTGAGGAATTTTCTCCTGTGATACAAATGGTTGCCTGTAATATAACTGAATTTTTTGAAATGCTAAAAGAGTAGAGCTTTTTTAGTTGATGTTAAGGTACTATAAATTGCCCATCCTGTGCCGAAAGAGTCTGGGGGCTGATTTCAAAAGATTGATTTCATCGATCCTCTCATCCGATCACCATGCTAACGTTAACCGAAGAGAGATGCAAATGTCAGTATTGGATAAAAATAAAATAGATGGAATTGGAAAGGGTAAAAATGAAAATAAGTTAGCGTTAATGATTGCAGACCATTTAGATTGGGAAAATGAACTCCAACACTTAACATTTTTGCAAGACAAAATTAATGCATATATATCATTTATTGAAAGTGGGCAAGCCTATAGCATCTATCCAGATGCTAAGTCAGTAGATGGGTTTATTTTTGATTTAAGATTTAAATATAAACCAACTGAGAATTGCAATAGAATGTTGGATGTATTTAGAAATAATATTCAAGATTTGAGAATCGAGTTTAAAATATATGAATCCTAGATTACTTGTATTTGGGGTGAAAGTATGAAATCAAACGAAGTATTTGATAATGTATGTAGTTTAATATCTGAAAAGTATATAAATAGTGGTTGGAAATATTCTAAGTCAGGTCATTGGATGACAAAAAAAGACGGGAATTTCATGTGTAAGATATTTTTTTATACAAGTTGGAATAATATATCAGATAAAAATGTAGCATTTTATGGTGAATGTGCAATTATCCCATTAAAATCAAAAGATAAAATATTTCATAATAATACCCGTCAAAGTAATGTACCAAAAGGTCATTTATATTGGAACATAGCAAATGAAGAAGATTGGGATCGGACAATTGAAGAATTTACTAGTTGGTTAGATAGCTCGTTCATGCCAATTGTAGAAAGCTGTATGAATGACCTAGAAAACTTTGTGAAACAAGTTGCTATGAGAGGATTTTATCCTTCAAATGGTTATGTGGTTGATATTAATTTTATATTAACTCATGGTTCTCGTAAATTAGCAGAAGAAGCCACTAAAAGGTACTATGCAAGTTTAGATGAGCCCATAAAAAAGAATTTAAAGAAAATTATGAGAGTATGATAAATGGTAATGAGGCCGTGAGTGCGTACGGTAATAATATGATGAGGAATTATTCTAATTTTAGAACTATACTAGAAAATAATATAGCTGTGACGTTATAACAAATTAAATTATTAATATCGTTTGCGATAATTGGTAATCCAGTTATCGCTTTTTGTTATGCCAAATAGCTTTACAACCTAGGGGACGGGATATTCTGATAAGTTACCGAGTCAAGGTACGGTTGACGCAGGTATAAATGGAGCACCAAAAGTAGATGCAGGAAAGCAAGGTGCATACTCCATATAATGGTAATAACGTTTCAACCAATTCGCAGTGGCTTGAAGAATCAAATGCATCAACAGTTAAGTTATCACTATCCGTCTTACAAGAAGTCCTTTTGTGACATTGACGGTAAATCCGCCCTTGCTTTTTGGGAGAAGTATCCTGCACCGCATCAGGCGTTGACGGTGGGGGTAGATGAACTGGCGGAGTATTTACGTGAAGCAAATCATAACACCTTTTCCACCCGTAAGGCAGAAGGAATACTGGAATTGGTGAAGCAGGATGGCGAGACGAAGCGGAAATTCCAAGAATACGGAGACTTCCTCATCGTCAACATGGTGGGGGACATGCGAAGAAGTCGGGAACTCATCAAGTATATTGAGGAACAGCTTTGGGTCGTATTGGCACAGACTGATTACAGGCTAGAGTCGATGGATGGAATTAGCACCGTTACAGCGGCGGAACTGATTGCTGAAATCGGAGATATTCGTCCCTTCTCCAATGCCGACAAGTTAGCCCGTTTTACCGGAATCGTTCCTGTCCGCTTTAGTTCGGGCGGCAAGGGAAAAGACCATGCCAGTGGACAAGGAAATCGTGTACTGAATGCCATCTTTCATAACCTATCCGTTCAGCAAATCCAAGTCGATGGTATTGGTCCACGAAAAAGTCCAGATTTCATAATTGAAGGACAAGTGTTTGATTGTTATGCTCCTGAATCAACTAATCTAAGTACTATTAGTAAAATGCTCAGAGATAAAACCACAAATTAAGCAAGGAGAATAGTGTTGAATTTAAATGATTATCCTTTTGAAAAAAGAACTGAACTTATAGAGTTTATATTAGGTCAGACTCACAAGGATTTAAACATTTAAATGAACTATTAGTCATTGAAGGCCGTCAAGTAACTAGAGCATATTGGAGGTATGAGTAAGTGGATTATTCGTTAAGTATTGGTTCTGATTTTCCTAAAGAAGAATTGAGCAAATTGCTGTATAGTATGTTATGCGAAGTATTATTTGTAGAATTAATTGATTATGAGGCAGAAGTATGGGACAGATCCTATACTCACAGCGTAAGTGTTGGTTGCACATATTTTTCAATGAGCATTAATTTAGATGATGATGAGGACTATACAGAACGTTATCGGAAGGCAAATCTTGAAGCGTATGGTGTAGATACGAATGTTTTTATTAGTATTCAATTTAAAACGCATACGATTGAAATCGGATGGCTAAAACTACTTGAAGTCGTTGGAAAACTATTGAATTTAAACAATCTGGATTTGGTTGTTGAGGATCAAACTGCGTGCCCTCTATTTAAAAGAATTAAAGGGCGTTTGATTATTAATAGCAATTTAGATTATAGAGCATGGTATCTGACAAAAGAAAATCTAGCACTATTGAATTATCCATATGAAGAGGGGGAGGTGTAAGGATCGGGAGTATATAAGATAATACCTTCCTATTATTTTAGCGGCTGGTTTCAATTAAACATTACTCATGTAATAACATATAAAGATTTCTCCATTTCTGTTGTACGCACATCAACTGCTTAAGTTTATAAATTAAATAATGCTATTCCGTTACATTTAATAGGTCAATTATGTCAGATACCACCAGAATATGATGGGTATTCGCTCCGACCGTCTAGATTTAATGTAACTTACACAATAGATGGTGAGCTAAAAGTTTTCGATATAATAAATCGAAAGGAGATTGGATTATGACAAAGGTATTTGAAGATTATTTTTCAGAACTACAGGCAGATATGGTGTCAATTTGTCTTTAGTATGTTAGCAATAAGGCAGATATGATATATATATACGGTTCTAATGAATTTGGGCAATTTAGTACAGATGTATTTTATCAAATTAACAATTTTTTTGTGAAAAAACATAAGGTTAATGATGCAGTATCAGACACTGATAGTAAGTCAAGACTTGTTTATAATACTTCGAAAGAAAGACAAGTTACTTTGCTTAACATTTTAAATAAAAATCTCCGTGAAATTAGTGAGTTGTGCAAAAAAAGTAATATGGAAATGCCTACAGAGATGAAATTGACTTATGATGTATCTAAGAACAAATTAGATGGTCAGTACAGTTACGAGATAAAATATACAAATGATCCTGAAAAATTATCTAGTCATATATTAGATGATTGGTTCGAAGAAGTGGGCAGAAAGTTATAGTATTAAATCACCCGTTTCGCTGCTGGAGGTAAGGCAAAAGGTGTGGTTCTCGTTGTCGAGAGTCTTTATTAATGACGGATTGTCAAGCCACGTGCGACAGTTCCTCTGAAAAGGATTCGTGAGCGGTTCTCCAACCCGAACATTTACGTGGTCTGTTATTGATTAAAACGAGTGAGTGGGCGAGGTCATCATCCTCCACTTCAGCAAGATCAACCCTTTCGGGAAAAACTCCCGAAGCAGCCCGTTTGCATTCTCATTGGAACCCCGTTGCCAAGAGGAGTATGGATCAGGATGGCATCCACATTTGCATAGCAAGCAAACTCTTTGCCACGGTCTGCTGTAGCGGTCAGAAATGTCCCCTTCGAGTACTGTGAAATAGCTACACCAAAGGCGATTTCCATTGACAAGGCCGTTCGATCTGGCATGAGTATGGCGGTATACAGATGAGTCTTTCGTTCAATGAACGTGGCGATGCATCCTTTGCTTTTTCCACGACTCGAAACCATCGTGTCTAGCTCACAGTGTCCAAATGTTTCACGTGAGCGAACCTCTTGAGGACGCTGAGCAATGGGCTTTCCAATCCTGAATCTACCGCGAGTTTCAGTTGGTTTCTGACGCTTTCCTTTGTGAAGTTGAACCGGAGAATGAGGCGTCGATTAAACTGTTGCGCAAGCTTGGTTTTCAGTAGGAAGGTGTTTTGCGGGAGCATGAGTTTGAGAAGGGAAGATACGTTGACCTTGCCGTGTTCTCTAAACTGAGAAGTGAAGCTTAAGCCATAATGTTTAGTTTGCGTGTTAAATGGAATAAGCGAAATCGATTCTATTAAACTTAAAGTATTATACATACAGAGAGGATGTTTTCACATGAAACGTATATCAACTTCTGAACTAAATGAAATTTTAGCAAAAGCTACATTATCGGCCAGACAAGAAGCTAAGATGAATGGTGTACCCATTGTATATGAAGAAAATGAAAAAATGATTAAGGAATATGCAGATGGCAGGAAAACCGAGATCATTTTTGACGAAAATGGTAAGAAAACGGAAATCGAATACCCTTAATAACCTTGTCCTTGCGAATTCGTTCATGCTATATTGGAGAGATGTGAGGAGATGAGGATATGAAATTAGTGTCCTGGAATGTAAATGGATTACGGGCATGTGTGACCAAGGGATTTATGGATTATTATCAGGAGAGCCAGGCTGATATTTTCTGTGTGCAAGAGACGAAGCTACAGGCAGGCCAGATCGAGATGGATCTGGGTGAGGATGTATATCAATACTGGAATTATGCGATCAAAAAAGGCTATTCCGGCACAGCCGTATTTACCCGGATCAAGCCATTTTCCGTCTGGTATGGGATGGAGGAAGACAGTGAGCCGGAAGGTCGAATGATTACACTGGAGTTTGATGAATTTTATCTGGTGAATGTGTATACACCTAATGCAAAGCGTGACCTGACCCGATTACCTTACCGTCTCGAATGGGAGGATCGTTTCCTGAAATACCTTCAGCAATTGGAAGCGACCAAACCGGTTATCGTATGTGGTGACCTGAATGTAGCTCATCAAGAGATTGACCTGAAGAATCCAAAGCCCAATATGGGCAATTCAGGGTTCACATTAGAAGAGCGAGGTAAAATGACGGACTTGCTCGCGACAGGATATGTGGATAGTTTCCGTCACCTGTATCCGGATCGCACGGATGTGTATAGCTGGTGGTCGTATATGCCAAAGGTTAGAGAACGGAACGTTGGCTGGCGTATCGATTATTTTCTGGTATCCAATCAACTGGTCTCAAAAGTCGAGGATGCACATATTGACTGCCATGTGATGGGTAGCGATCATTGTCCTGTCGGGCTAACATTAAATTGTAAAGGTTGAACTAGACATTTACACAAGAACGGAGAGGACAGAAATAACGTGAAGAAGCGAAGCGTTCGCCTGAAAGCTTTCTGCAAGAAAGCTGCATCGGAAGCATAAACTATCCCCGGATTTTCCCTTAGAAAAAGGGAATCAGAAAAATCTGGGGATAACAGCGATCGGAATGTTGTTCTGTCATTGGAGTGGTCAGTGTAAATATTTTAGTTCAATCGCAATAATTCGAATGCAATATGCCGCAAGTTTCCTAGGAGTGACAGGAGACTTGCGGTTTTTTAGTTATTTTCAACGATCCCGGAGAGGATTACATACTAGACTAAAGTTGGGGATTAGACTAGGCTCTGGATCGTTTCTTGCCACGAGAACATGGGTTAGGATTAATACATACATAAGGAGTCTTGGCTTAGCATGGATTCGGAACGGATATCAAGTTGCATGGGGAGGACGAGAATGGATAGATTGCTGGGTAGAGGTATTCGAATTGTTGGCGGTGTGATGGTTGTAACAGGTGTTCTTTTATTTGTCGGGGCGGGCTACATGGTAGTGCAGGACGTACAAACGAGGCAGGCTTATCTGCCAACGGAAAGAATAGATGAGTTTAACAGGGGTCATGTACAGGTGAATACATCTAGCACGTTACATTCAGGTGGAATAAGGCTTGCTTCTGATCCCGAAGATTCAACCTTGGTTGAAGAGTTTACACAAGTTTATGAGCATCTGAAATCTTCACTGAACCTGGAGTTATATGAATAAGCGAATTGTGGCTTGATTGAATCATAGCCGAGAAGGAGGAAGAGGGATGAAGGTAAAGGTGATGGGCGGATTCCTAGCTTGGTTTCTGGTCAGCTTCTTGCTATCCATCGCAGCACTATCTGTCATGATGCTGTATGCCTCAACGTACGTTGAAGCAGCTTCATATATACATTCATCACATCTTCTTACGATGAGTTCATCGTAATGATTGTAGGATAGGATTTCTTAGGTTTCTTAGATCCTTAATTAGGGTAAGGGGGTGGAGAGATAACCAAATAATGAATGTAGATGTGGGTTAAGTCAACTCAAGGATAAGTCCACATTACATCGACTGAGCAAAATATGTATACGATAGTGCTTAGTCCAACATACACAACATAAGGAGTGAACATAATGAAAATACCTCAGAAGCATCTCATGATGTGTGCTGCTGTAGCCATGGTTATTGCCCTAAGTGCTTGTAGCGGCAGGACAGAACAGCCAGCACAGGATACAGGACAGGTGAATTCTGAATCATCGGAGTCAGCGGGTGAAGTGAATAATGAGGCGAATAACGAAGCAACCACAGTGGAAGTGAGTTCCCCGGATGGTACAGCAGAAATTGTGGATACCGATGAGCAGGCCAATTCCGAGGCTGGTGGAGATAACGTAGCAGCAGAAGGTACTCAAGAGTTACCTGAAGTTTTGCCAACAGACTTCCCTATGCCAGATGATGCTCGTATTCAACTAGCCAACTCTGGTGACAATGATGGTAAGAAGACAGCTATGGTGATCTACACCACGGAGCAGGATATGAAGACAGTCTCCAAGATGTATAAGGATTATTTCGAAGCCAAAAAATTAACGGATGCAGGCCAGACATTGGATGACAAAAACATTGTTATTCAAGGGACTGATCCTGAAACGAAGCAGCAATGGTCATTGATTGGCGGAGCCCTGGCTAGCAAGGAAGGTACGATTGAGCTGACACTTACGTGGGCTGAATCTTGATAGCTGGAACAACTCAATATAGAACATATGATACGTCATGCCTTACATTGTCGGTGGCTCTGTTGCCACCTAAATGTGAGGTTTTTTTCATTTAGATCTGGAAACGCAACAGGTTACATGGTATGTTATATCTTTATAGAAAGATAGACAACTACTGACGAAGACAGGAGAGGATTGAACATGGTTAAAGTGGGTATTGTGGGTTACGGTAACTTGGGTAGAGGCGTTGAGAAAGCAATTAAGCAAAACGATGATATGGAACTGGTTGCTATATTTACACGCCGTGATCCGGAGCAGATGGTAGGCGAAGATACATCCGCTCGTTTCGAACATATCTCTGCCGCTGAGCAATACATAGGCAAAATTGATGTGATGTTGCTGTGTGGAGGTTCGGCTACAGATCTTCCGGAGCAGACACCTGTCATTGCACGTCTATTCAACACGGTAGATAGCTTCGATACACATGCGAAAATCCCTGAATTCTATGCAGAGGTTAATGCCGCTGCCGAGCAAGGTGGACATGTAAGTGTCATCTCTACGGGCTGGGATCCAGGATTGTTCTCTATGAATCGTCTGTTGGCACAATCCATTCTGCCTGAAGGTAAAGAATATACATTCTGGGGAACTGGCGTTAGCCAAGGTCACTCCGATGCGATTCGTCGTGTACCAGGTGTCAAAGCCGGAGTTCAGTACACTGTACCTGTAGAAGAAGTAATTAACCGTATTCGTGCAGGTGAAACGCCAGAGTTGTCTACGCGTGAGAAACATTTGAGACAATGTTACGTGGTGGCTGAAGCAGGAGCGAACGAGGATGAGATCCGTGAAACGATTGTATCCATGCCGAACTATTTTGCTGACTATGATACAACGGTAACCTTTATTACGGAAGAGCAATTGAAAGCTGAACACGAAGGTATGCCGCATGGTGGATTCGTGATTCGTAGTGGAGTAACGGGTACAGCTTCCAAGCAAATTATTGAATTTGGCTTGAAATTGGATAGCAACCCTGAATTCACGGCAAGTGTACTGGTTGCATATGCAAGAGCTGCACATCGCCTGAGCGCTGAAGGTCACAAAGGTGCCAAAACAGTGTTTGATATTCCACTGGGTCACCTGTCTCCTAAATCCGCTGAAGAGCTTCGTCGTGATCTGCTCTAATCAACTAGTTTAGACTTTATGGAAAAAAGAGCTTTATCGCCATACTCACGCTTGAACAGAGTAGGGGCGGGTGAAGTTCATACAAAAGAGCCCGTCCTTCGCTTGAATGAAGGACGGGCTCTTATTTGTCTCATCAGGTCATCAGACAGTGCTGCTGAGTTTCATATGGCTGTTATGGGGTTCGTACCTCTCAAGATAAGCATGTATGCATGCGATACACTTAATCTTATGCAGTCCAGTGCTCAGGCGTTTTCACATGAGAGGGCAGCTTTGTCGCGTTATTTCCCTTGGCTGAGTTAAGCTGTGACTGTGTTAGAAAAAGACTGCCTCTCAGATCCGCCCCACCAAGATCTGCATCGCGTAAGTCAGCACCTATGAAGTCAGCTGTTCTTAGGTCTGCATTGCGAAGATTAGCCGCGATCATAAGCGCTCCCCTGAAGCTGTTACCACGAAGATCTGCTCCTTTAAGGTTGGCGCCTAGATAGTCCATTCCACCGGCACGTTTATTTATTTTGGACTTCGATTTGGATTTTCCATGACCTGATGACTTATCTGGTTGTTTCATGCTGGAGGTCGCTTGGGTACGTATCATCTCGCTTCCTTGTAGCAAGAGCTCGCTTATACTGGCTCGGTGAGTGGGGATATCCAGCCGTAAAATGGCTGTCGGCTCCAGTAGTGTGAGTTGCTCTGTTTCTTCATATTTTGCACGGAGACGTGAATGGATCGATTTTGTTTCAGGATACGCCAGCATCTCATTCACATAGCTCATCATTTCCTGTAGCTGTCTCATCACAGGTAGGCAGTCGAACATCTCTGAAGCAAGCTCGGGGTGATCTCGCCAGTCCTTACCTGCATATGTAAGCTGTGAGAGCTTCTGTCCTGCTCCAAAACAATCGTATACCGTACAACCTTTAAATCCTTTTTGTCTAAGTTCTGTATGGATGCCGCATCGATTATCGTTGCGGAGGTTCGGACAAGGCGTGCCACTGGATTTATCAAAAGCAAAATCGGAAGATTTGCCATACGGCAGTGCCACACAGCATAAGCCAAAACATTGCTCGCAGTCCGCGCTCAAATGCAGGGGTGCCTCTGTGCTGACGAAGGGGTGGTTAGACATTATTGTACACTTCCTTTAAGAGGTTGTTCAAAAAAACGTTACTTTTGATTTTTGACCACAACAGGTATGCAAGATCTCCGTTCCACAATCTCGGTATTCACCACCAATTGAACTGCATTTGCATCCGTATGATCGATCTTTTCCATCAATAGCTTCACTGCGCTCTTGGCTAACATATCCTTTTTGACATGCACGGTGGTTAATTCGGGGCTGATAACTTTGGCTTCAAAGATATTATCAAACCCCATCACCGACACATCTTCAGGCACACGCACGCCTATATTCTGTAGTGATTTAATCGCACTGATGGCAATGTAATCATTCTCGCAAAATATAGCTGTAGGTAACTCCGCCAGCTGTTGAATCGACTGTTGGAATCCCTCCTGTGGCATAACGCGCATGGGATGCATATCGAAAAATAATCCATCCTCTACCGCGAGCTGATGCTCACGAAGAGCGGCGTTAAAGCCTTCTTCCCTTTGCACGAAATTGACGATGCGTGTATGCGACCGAACATAACCTATTCGACGGTGTCCAAGTTTAATTAAATGTTGACCTGCTTGATAACCACCAAGCTTGTTATTAATGGAGATAAAGCTTGCATCCATATATTCAAAGCACGTATCCAAAATGACCACATTAGCATGATGAGATCGTATAGGCTCGATCATATCTGGCGTGAGATTGGTACCTAATAGCAGAATGCCAGCGGATGGCTGATCCTTTTCCAAGGCCAGTAATTCATGATGTAGATTCTGTATATCAATGGAAGAGATGACCAAGGTATTCCCATGCTGCTTCACTTGATCGGTAATATGATGAATTAACTCATTGAAAAAAGGTAATGAATCATAATGTTCGGTAACGATGTCTGCATTTTTACAGGCGACAAAACGGATAATGGCATGAGGTTTCTGAATTTCCTTATCGGACTTCAATGTTCTCGGTCTATACCCGTGTGCCTGAGCAATATCTAATATATGTTCTCGGGTCTGTTCACTAACCCCAGGTTTATTGTTAAACGCAAGTGAGACCGCAGCCTTCGATACCCCCGCAAGCCGCGCAATATCATCAATTTTCAATATACAACCTCCTAAATGGCCTGCATGTTCTAAGTATATCATGAATTAAGCTGAAATTTTAGCTCACAACTAAACTAAACTTAACTAAAATACGATGGTGTAAACTAAAATTATGATTGACTGTTTACCCGAGCGATGCTAATATTCAATTGTGAAACGCATTCATTAAGCTTAAAGATCTTATTATTATGTTTTAATTACTAAAATAAACTAAACAAAATAAATTATATAGGTTAATTGTTAAGTTTAGTTCCTGGTGAATCTACTAAAGTGAAAGGACGGATGAGAAGATGAGCGCAACGATATCGATGAACGGAAGAAGTTTTGAGGAACAGGGCAGTCCCTTCTTTTACTTGGCAGATACGGTGTGGAGTGCATTTACCAATGCCACATTAGAAGAATGGGAAGAGTATCTCGATTATCGCAAAATGCAGGGCTTTAATGTGCTGCAAATGAATGTGTTACGCCAATGGGATGCAAGTGGATCTGATCTGGATTGGGAGCCGTTCGCTCTTCAGGAGGATGGTTCGTACGATTACAGTCAGTTGAATGAAGCTTATTTTGATCGTGCAACAGAGATGGTACGTATGGCGGTTGAGCGAGGCTTCACACCTGCACTGGTTCTATTGTGGTGTAACTATGTTCCAGATACATGGGCAACTCCGTTCCAGCAAGGGAATAAAATGCCGCTGGAGGTTATAGAACCGTATGTAACTTATGCGGTGAAGCGATTCTCGGCGTTTAATCCGATCTATCTGGTGAGCGGGGATACGGATTTTCCATCCGAATTGGCTAATCGTTATTATCAAACCGCACTGGACACGGTAAAACGAATGAGTCCATCCAGCGTAGCTACTCTGCACATACAGGGAAGACTTCGGGAGATTCCAGAGGTGTTCATGAATCATGAAGGACTTGATTTTTATATGTATCAGTCCGGGCACAATTCCGAATTCCAACATTATTCACATGAGATTGCAGAGCATTTTTACAACCTTACTCCGGAGCGTCCTGTTATTAACGGTGAACCCTGTTATGAACAGATTAGCTACAGTCGTAATGTCTATGGACGTTATTCGGCGCTGGATGCTCGCCGAGCAGCATGGCAGAGCCTGCTTGCAGGAGGTGCAGCAGGCGTGACGTATGGTGCGCACGGGATCTGGAGCTGGCATAAAAAAGGGCAGAATTTTGGCATTGTGGAAGGCGAGGGCTTCGATAGTCCATACGACTGGAGAGCGGCGTTACGATTTGAAGGAGCATGGGATTATTCATTCATTAAATATGTATTTGATATGTACAATCTGGTCGGGGTGAAGCCGCTAGATATCGTACTGAACCAGACTAAGGAGATTCGGGCAGCAGGTAATGAAGATACCGTGATCCTGTATGTGCCAGTGAATACGAAGGTACGATTAGATTTCGAAGCAGAAGCGTATTCGTTCACTACGATTGATCTCATGCATCGTCGTTTTGCACGAACAGACGCGTATCGCGAGAATGGATATAGTGTGTTGCCGATGCACGAATTTGAGCATGATGTGGTCATCATTGGCACCAAAAAATAAATGGGGAATTACAGCTTGAAACTGTACTCCATCTCTAAGACTTACATTTATAGATGAGGTGAACGTATGTGGAACATTGGTATTGTGGGTACGGGGTACTGGTCTGAAAAACATATTAAAGCATGGCAGCATATTGAGGATACAACGATCACGGCCATTTGCGACAAGAATACAGCATTGCTGAGTGACAAATCAGATCAATATAACATTCCAGAAGCGTATCGGTATTCAGATGTAGTAACAATGCTGGAGCAGGCTGATATTGATGTCCTGGATATTATTACTCCACCAGAAACACATCTGGAGCTTGTGAAGCTGGCGGCAGCCGCCGGCAAACATATTATGTGTCAGAAGCCGTTTGCGAGATCGCTTGCAGAGGCAGAAGAAATGGTTCAGATTGCTGAGCAGGCAGGCGTACGATTAATGGTTACTGAGAATTGGCGCTGGTTAGAGCCGTTCCAGATCATCAAAAATCTGTTGCTTGAACATGCAGTGGGTAAGCTAAACACCATTCGTTATATTCATACTGATTTTTATTCACCACGGTTTGATCCAGATCAAGAGCTTCCACAGCCGTTTTTCAGAGATATGCCGCAATTATTATTCTATGAGATGGGTGTGCACTGGCTGGATACGTGGCGGTTCTTATTCGGTGAGCCCTCCAGATTGTATGCGGAGACTCGTAAAGTGAGCCCTTATACCGTGGGGGAAGACAGTGGCATGATCCTCATCGGTTATGAAGACTACATGGGTCTGATGGATATGAGCTGGGCTACACGGCGGGAGCTACAGGAGCCTTTGGGAGAACAGGTGCTGCCGAATCATAAGGAACAGCTCATCATCGAAGGGGATAAAGCAACCATTAAACTGTATCATACGGGCAGATTAACGATCATTGATAATGCTGGTGTAGAGACTGTCATAGCAGATCAGACAGCATTGAATTATGAGGATAGTCATCGGAAGCTACAGGGTCATTTTATTGACTGTTTGAACACAGGTGCAGAGTTCCAGACCAGCGGCTTGGACAATCTGAAGACGTTACGTCTTGTATTTGATACGTATGACAGTGCGGCGAATCATAAGGTTCAGTTGTATTAAGGGGAGAAGTTATGTCGATGAATGATATGGTCATGACCGTCATTGCCGCCTTCATGGTGCTTGGTGCATTGGACAAGGCATTGGGGAATCGGATGGGTCTTGGATCGGCGTTCACGGAAGGCATGATGTCAATGGGGACACTTGCGCTGGTTATGGTCGGAATTGTGTCGCTGGCGCCAACACTGGCAGGTCTGCTCATTCCCGTAATATCTCCTCTGTATGAAGCGATAGGTGCCGATCCGGCATCTTTCGCTAATACAATTCTAGCTGTGGACATGGGAGGATATGCACTCGCCAGTCAGATGGCTCAGAGTGCTGAGGCAGGGCTCTTTTCTTGGGTATTTCTCGGGACGATGCTTGGACCGACCATTGTATTCACCATTCCCGTAGCCTTGGGTTTAGTTGAACGCAAGGATCATCCGTATTTTGCTAAAGGTGTACTGATTGGCATTAGCACCATTCCTGTTGGATGCTTGGTTGGAGGTATCGTAGCTGGAATTCAGATGGAGATCATTCTAAGAAATTTGATCATACCCGTCATATTATCCGTGTTCATTATGCTCGCACTGTATCTATATACAGATCTGACGGTGAAGGTATTTAAGTATTTTGGAAGCGGTATCACGTTGATTTCCTTAATTGGACTTGTGGCTGTTGGAGTTGAGACACTCACTGGGTGGGTGATCATTCCGGGTATGGCTCCTTTATCTGAAGGGATAACCATTGTCGGCACCATTGCCATTGTGCTCGCAGGAGCTTTCCCCATGGTCGCAGTGATCAACAAAACTTGTCAGAAGCCGCTCGCAAGAGCAGGGCGAATGTTACATTTGGATGCGCCAACTACAGCCGGGATTATTGCTTCACTGGCACATAACATTCCGACGTTTCGCTTAGTAAAGGATATGAATCCGAGAGGTAAAGTAATTAGTATTGCTTTTGCGGTGAGTGGCTCCTTTGTGCTCGGTGGACACCTGGGATTTGTAGCAGGAATGGACAGAACAATGGTGACCGCCATGATCATTGGCAAGCTGGCAGGTGGCATCAGCGCCGCCTTGGTAGCCGCATGGACGAGCACATCAGACTCCAAAATGAATTAGTCAGGATCACTAATGGGTTCGTATAATTTAGTTTTATCAACACTACAGTATGAATGTGAAGGAGTATAGACCATGAATCATGACAAAACAGCTAAGGAAATTCTAAGCGCAGTTGGTGGCAATGATAACATTAATAGTGTGATTCATTGTGTAACGCGTCTTCGTTTCAATCTTAAGGACATGAAGTCTCCGAACAAGGATGAGATTAAGCAGATTGATGGCGTGCTTACTGTTGTGGAAAGTGGGGGTCAGTTCCAGGTTGTCATTGGCAATGAGGTGCCCAAGGTATATGAATCTCTGTTGAAAACAATGGGCAGAGATCCTTCGGCATCCACGACAGAGCAGGGGAACGCAGGTGAAAAGCGTGGTCTGTTCAACCGTTTTGTTGATGTTGTATCCGGTGTATTTATGCCAGTGGTCGGTGTGCTTGCAGCAGCGGGTATTCTCAAAGGCTTACTCGCTCTGTTCATTACATTAAAATGGCTCACGGAAGACATGAACACATACAAAATTTTATTTGCAACCGCAGACGCATTGTTCTATTTCTTCCCGATCATACTTGGATTCTCGGCAGGTAAGAAGTTCGGAGGCAATCCCTTCATCTCAGCGACCATCGGTGCTGCACTTGTGTATCCCACGATGACGGCTGCCGCTACAGCGGGAACCGGTATGTCGTTCCTGAGTATCCCGGTTGTGTTAATCAATTACACACAGTCCGTTATTCCGATTATTATCGCATCCTATCTGGCAGCAAATTTCGAGAGATGGCTTACGAAAGTATCTCCTTCTTCTATTAAAATGTTTCTCGTACCGCTGATTACACTAGCGGTCATTACGCCGGTTGTTTTTATGGCGGTAGGTCCAGTAGCAACACTGATCAGTGATCTGCTTGCCAAAGGGGCCATGTGGACATATGGGCTTAGTCCAATTATTGCTGGCTTGCTGCTGGCGGGTCTGTGGCAGACCATTATTATCTTTGGACTACACTGGGCTTTTGTACCGATCCTACTCAATAACCTGGTGACCAACGGATTCGACCCGATCAATGGGATGTTGTACTGTACTACCTTTGCTCAAACGGGTGCGGCCTTTGCAATTGCAATCAAAACGCGGGATAAGAAGCTGAAGCCGATTGCGATGTCTGCGACGATCTCAGGCGTTATGGGAGTAACAGAACCAGCTATTTACGGTGTAACCTTGCCAGCGAAAAAGGCATTTGTGATGGCATCCATCGCAGGTGGTATTGCAGGAGCTGTAGCTGGTTTCATGGGTTCTACCGCGTACGGCTTTGGTGCTGGGGTGTTCGGTATTCCATTGTTCATTAATCCTCAGGGAATTGATTCCGGATTTATTGGGTTCATCCTTTCGATTGTTATCGCCTTTGTACTTGGGTTTATTCTGACGTATATGTTTGGTTATAGAAATACTGCTCCTTCCGTTGCGGTAGCGTCGTCTTCGGCTAAACTAGGGGGCGTAGAGCAGGGGCAAACTGTCGTTGGTTCGAGTGTCGCAAATGCTACTGTAGGTACAACTTCGAGTTCTGCTACACAGACTGCAACAGGAACGTTAACAGAGCACACGGTATATAGTCCGCTTACAGGTACAATCATTCCATTAACGGAAGTTAGTGACGAGGCATTTTCAACTGGCGCAATGGGGCAAGGAGTAGCAATTAAACCTAGTGTAGGCGTAGCCTATGCACCTTTTGATGGCGTGATTGTGACGATATTTAAGACCAAACATGCGATTGGGCTATTATCTGAAGATGGCGTAGAGATATTAATCCATATTGGGATCAACACGGTGAGTTTAAAAGGCAAACATTTCACCTCGTATGTCTCCGATGGGGATGTCGTTCGTAAGGGGGATAAGCTCGTGGAGTTTGATCTTGCGGCTATTCAAGCGGCTGGTTATGATACGACAACATCGGTCATTGTATCCAATACCTCATCGTATTCGGATATTCAGATCAATTCTTCTTCTCAGGTGGAACAGGGTGCGGCTCTAATCAGCGTTAAATAAAAGAGTTCTTGTATACGAATTCATTGGAATTGGTTGTAAAAAGTAAGGGCAGCGTTCATCCTCACGGATCGCTGCCCTTTGTCATGCACATCATAATCTAGTGCATATTTATACCATTACCATACGAACCTGTTCGCATCGTTTATACAGGTTTCGGAGAACTATACAATCCCTTGAGCCAGCATAGCATCAGCTACTTTACGGAAGCCAGCAATGTTTGCGCCTACAACGAGGTTTCCTGAGCAGCCGTATTCTTCTGCAGCTTCTACGCAGCTTGTGTAGATGTTTTTCATAATTTGGTGCAACTTCGCGTCTACTTCTTCAAATGTCCAGGACAACCGCATGCTGTTCTGTGACATTTCAAGTGCAGACACAGCCACGCCGCCAGCATTAGCTGCTTTTGCTGGTCCAAACAGGACGCCTTTTTCGAGGAAGAGGTCAATAGCTGCCAACGTTGAAGGCATATTGGCTCCTTCGCCAATCGCTTTTACTCCACCTTCCACAAGCGTAGCTGCCGCATGTTCATCAATCTCGTTCTGAGTAGCACAAGGCAATGCAATATCACAAGGAATAGACCAGATTCCTTCACAACCACTGGTGTACACCGCATGAGGATGTTCCTTCACATATTCACTAATCCGTAGACGATTCTCTTCTTTCAGACGTTTCACGGTTTGCAGGTTAATTCCTTCCGGATCATGAATGTATCCGCCAGAGTCGCTACAAGCGACAACTTTGGCTCCAAGCTCCTGAGCTTTCTGGATCGCGTAGATGGATACGTTGCCTGAGCCGGAAACGACAACCGTGCTGTCTTTGAAGCTTAATCCTTTGGCTTGAAGCATCTCGTTCACGAAGTACACGCAACCGAAGCCTGTCGCTTCTGTACGAGCAAGGCTACCGCCGTAGAGCAGACCTTTTCCTGTCAGGACACCTGCTTGGTGACCTCCGCTAATGCGTTTGTATTGTCCAAACATATAACCGATCTCACGAGCACCTACGCCGATGTCGCCCGCGGGAACGTCTGTGTCTGCACCGATATATTTATAGAGTTCGGTCATGAAGCTTTGCGTGAACCGCATCACTTCCTGATCTGATTTACCTTTTGGATCGAAGTCCGAGCCGCCTTTACCTCCTCCGATCGGAAGACCTGTTAAAGCGTTTTTGAAAATTTGCTCAAAACCAAGGAACTTAACAATGCCGGAGTATACGGATGGATGGAAGCGAATTCCACCTTTGTAAGGGCCGATAGCACTGTTGAACTGTACGCGGAATCCACGGTTAACTTGAACCTTGCCTTGATCATCCACCCAAGGTACACGGAAGGTAATTACACGTTCAGGTTCAACCAATTGTTCCAGCAGACCGTTCTCCATATATTTAGGATGAGCCTCGATGACAGGAATGAGTGAGTCCAGAATCTCTTTTACCGCTTGGTGGAATTCGTTCTCCTGCGGGTTTCTAGCGACTACGGATTCATAGACGGAATGAACATATTGTGAAGCGATAGACTGAGTAGATTCTTTCGTTAGTGTGGACACTTTTCTGATGCACTCCTTTGTCGTGTTAAAGTCTGTAATTACCCATTTGCATAAATTGCACAAAAGTTTGTAGTTAAATATACAGGAAATGCTATAAAAATACGAGATAGAAATCCATAAAATGTTTTTTATGACGTTATTAAAATGTTCTATAGATCTACCATATGATGTTAAGACTTAGTTCAAGTTACCTATTTAGCTGGATTTAATAATTAGTTTTGGTAAGATGGATGTAGGGATCTCGGCAACCGGGATCTTCATTTTATATTCAAGGAGGCATACAAGATGTTGCAAAGATTCAGACACATGAACCAAGAGAACAAGGCTTGTATAGGAGGTGAGATCTATTATGAACCATAGATCCCATTGCCATAATTGCAGAGAGATGCTGGTGAGCCAGCTCATTACTTTGGGTGAAGAGAAAAAAACATTTCTCAACGCCTATTTTGACGTGCGTGAACCTGAATGGTTCCAGGCGGAACGAATGCTTACCACGTACACAGAACATGTGGAGCAGCTGCTGCTGGGATCAGATGAACTGTTGGATTCAACTGTGCTAATTGGAAGCTGGATCACTTTCGAATATGTGGACTTCCATACATCAGATTCGTTCTGGATCGTCATGCCGGAAGAGGCAGATGCAGATGAGAATCGCATTTCGTTCCTTTCCCCGGTGGGGAGACAGTTGTTGCTTGCTCACAAAGGGGAAACCCGGAGTGTGAACATCCCTGCAGGTTCGATGCGGGTGCGCATTACAGATATTGAATTGCAGCGCGAGCCGGTTACGCGGAAGGTCGAAGGAGGTGCAGATTATGCACTTTAAAGAGACAGATCTGCCCGGCATTGGTCGGAAGTACTGGCTGCACACACGCAGCGGTGAGCATCTGGTGATTGTCATTCATAATGACGAGCGGCGGGATCTATTTCATATGGAGTCCGGAGATCTACCGGATGAACCTGGAGATATGAGGTCTTTGGTGACATTGGATGATGATGAGGCAAGAGCGGTCGCCGCTATAGTCGGTGGGATGACGTATAAACCGCAATTTCAGGAGCAGCGCGAGGTTATGCTAGATGGGTTGCTGATTGAATGGCTGCGGATTGAGCCGCATGCGGCAAGTGTTGGGCAGACCATCGGGGATCTGAACATTCGCCAGGCTACAGGCGCAGTCATTCTGGCTGTGGTGGAGAAGGATAGGGCGAAGCAGCTTAACCCAGGGCCTGAGTATGCGTTTACCGCAGGGGCAACCCTTGTTGTTGCAGGAGAGCGCGAGCAGCTCAGAGAGCTCAAACGTTTGCTTGTTGACGGAAGGCTATAGCCTATGGATATGCTCATATTTGAGGTGGGAATTGCCGTTGCGCTAATTACACTTACAGGATTAATATCTGCACGACTACGATTTTCAGTTATTCCATTTTACATCCTGGTCGGTATGGCTGTTGGACCGCATGCACCGCAGTTTGGCATTGTGGATTTACGATTTATCGAAAGCTCGTCTTTTATTGAGTTTATGGGCAGGCTGGGTATTTTATTTTTATTGTTTTATCTGGGACTGGAGTTCTCGGTCTCCCGATTGTTGAAATCGGGTAAAGCCATCCTTACGGGTGGTGTATTCTATGTAGGTCTTAATTTTGTTTCAGGTTTGCTGTTAGGCTGGTTGATGAGTCTGCCCCTTCAGGAAACGATGGTTGTGTGCGGCATCATGACCAGTTCATCTACAGCGATCGTAGCCAAAGTGCTTGTGGATTTGAAGCGGACGGCGAATCCTGAAACGGAAATTATTATGGGCATGATCATGTTTGATGATCTATTCATCGCAATCCATATCTCGATTCTGACTGGACTTGTACTGAGCGGGGCGACCTCGTTCCTGAGTGTGCTGTTAGTATCGCTCTCTGCTCTGCTTTTTATCGTATTGTTCCTGATTATTGGCAGGAAGAGTATCAAAGCTATTGATAAAGCACTCAACATCAAGTCATCGGAATTATTCTTGCTTACCATCATGACACTCCTGTTCCTCGTGGCTGGATTC
Organism: Paenibacillus sp. MER 99-2; assembly: GCF_023714095.1. Lineage (NCBI taxonomy): Bacteria > Bacillati > Bacillota > Bacilli > Caryophanales > Paenibacillaceae > Paenibacillus > Paenibacillus sp. MER 99-2. The sequence goes on from NZ_JAMAUZ010000001.1 coordinate 280,531, forward strand.
TCGGAAACGCTGCATGTCGCTGAGGCCATCGGTGCGTTAATGATTGGACTTGTGCTTGGTGAATCCAGACATGTCAGCCGAATTGAACAGCAAATTATGCCGTTCAAGGACTTCTTTGGTGCGCTGTTTTTCTTCAGCTTTGGCCTGACCATTGAGCCATCTTCTCTCGGTGGTGCTGTCGGGATGACACTGATTGCCGTCGTTCTGACCATTGTTAGCAATTACGGTGCAGGCATGATTGCTGGTAAAATGGCGGGTATGTCGACGAAGGCTTCGTTGAATGTAGGCTTCACTCTAGTTTCGCGGGGAGAGTTCTCCATCATTATGGCGAATATCGGTAAGGCTGGAGGTCTGATGGCTTCCATTCAGTCATTTGCCGTGTTATACGTGCTGATTCTGGCAGTGCTTGGACCTATTCTGACAAAAGAATCTCCTCGCCTGTATGCGAGGTATGAACGGTTCCGGAATCGGGGGAAACGAAAGGAAAACGGATAAGCAGGTAATTTCAATAGCCTTGATAGACATGATAAGCTGTGTTGACAGGTATAAGGCAAGAAAGGCGTCACACTTCTTTGGAGAATTATCGTCTCCGAGGTGTGGCGCTTTTTTGCACCTTCATTCGAGATATATGCTGTATGATAGTATTTTGGCTCTGTCAAACGATGGATGAGGCGGTGCATACATGGTAACGGGTAACGTGCAGTTCCCGGATGAAGGGATATGTGGTATAAGATTAAGTATGATTAATAGACGAGTCATATAGCCGTACATCGTACGGCTTTTTTGGTAGACATAGGAGTAGGAGTGTACATATGCAAAAAAGTTTGCCTTCATACCAGACAACGCATTTGTATTGGAAGCAGTATCAGTCTTTTTTTCCTGAAGAAGTTAGATTGAGTGAAAGTACTTCCCCTGAGGAGGAATGGTGGGAAAGCAATGGAATTCATCTTCACATTGACCGATTACCTGTACCAGAGTCTCCTATCAAAATTTTGTTTATTCATGGCGCTGGGGGAAATGGGCGGTTACTCGCTCCCTATGCACGAATGTTACAGAACAATGGTTACGAGGTGATCTCACCCGATCTACCACCGTATGGACTAAGCTATTCATTGCATGGCAAGCGGATAAACTATGAATTATGGATCACACTGTTAGTTGACCTTATGGAAAGAGAGTACAGTAAAGACGGTAAACCGTTCGTTGTATTGGGCAGTAGCATTGGTGGAATGTTGGCCTATCACGCCAGTGTACGAAATAAACATGTTAAGGGATTAATTGCAACTACATTTGTAGATACAAGTGACCCTGATCTGCGTGACCAGATTACTTCGAATCGATTAGTCAGTCGTGTAGGTAAGCGTATGATGGATCTTTTACCCGGTCTATTAGATCCGATACGTATTTCGGTTAAACGGGTCTCTCGCATGGAACTAATTACGAATAATAAGGACTTAACCCGTCTCATTATGAATGATCCACAGGCTGCGGGCACGTCTGTCCCTTTGGAGCTATTAAGAACATTCCTTAATAAAACGCTAGAGGTGAGCCCTGAACAATTCAGCCAATGCCCGGTGCTACTTGTTCATCCTGAACAGGATCCAATGACCCCGTTACACTTCAGTCAATCATTCTTTGACCGTCTAGCCGTGGAGAAGGAATGTGTCATTTTGGAGGGAGCAGGTCATTTCCCTATAGAACAACCGGGTTTGAAGCAATTGGAAGAAGCAGTTCTAAGATTTTTACAAAAAATTCAATAGTGTCACTAGCTCTTCCCTAGCTTATGGAATGAAAATGCTGTGACCTCAGGTCAAGTAAACCGATGAATGGGGTAATCATAAATAGAGAAGATTATGAGAATAAGCTCATGACATGTCATTCCATTTTCAAGAAAGGAAGGGATTTAGCATGAAAGCTATAGTGATTGAAGCATTTGGTGGACCTGAGCAATTGAAGGAAAAGGAAGTTAATAAACCGTCATGCGGTGTGAATCAGGTTTTGATCCGCACACAGGCGACATCTGTTAATCCAGTTGATTTCAAAATAAGACAAGGTCACTTGAAAGAAGCGGCAGATCAGCTACCGATGATTCTAGGTGGTGATGTCGCAGGTACTGTGGTAGAAGCGGGTTCAAACGTTACGCGTTTCAGAGCAGGGGATCGGGTATTCGCTCGTCCGCGGCAATTCGGAACCTATGCGGAATATGTTGCTGTAGATGCAGATATTGTTGCCCGCATACCAGAGCAGTTGAGCTTTGAGGAAGCAGCTGCGATTCCACTCGCCGCGATGACAGCTTGGCAGGCACTAGTGGATCATGGGCGTCTGGGCAAAGGACAGAAGGTGCTTATTCATGCCGGTGCGGGTGGAGTAGGCACATATGCCATTCAAATTGCCAAATCGCTGGGTGCTGAAGTTGCTTCCACCGCGAGTGCAGCAAATGAAGAGTTACTTCGCTCGTTAGGTGTGGATCATTTCATTAACTACAAGGAACAGGATTTCTCGCAGATTCTCTCAGACTACGATGTTGTATTGGATACGATGGGCGGCGATATACAGCGGCACAGCTTCAAGGTGTTGAAGTCTGGAGGACGTCTAGTATCACTTGTGCAGCAGCCGGATGAGAAGCTGGCGGAGGAGACTGGCGTGATAGGCAGCGTGTTCATGATGGAGCCTAAGGGAGATCAACTTGAACAGTTGGCCGAGCTCGCAGCTGAAGGGAAATTGAAGTCGATCATTGATGAAACGTATCCGTTAACTGAACAGGGATTGCGTGATGCTCACGAAAAAAGTGAGTCACATCATACACGGGGTAAGCTAGTTATTACCACGAATTAGTTCGAAATCCATGAGTTGATCAAGCAAGCTGAAGATGGATAAAGGGTGAATATTGCAGTGGAATTAACGCTTCACAACCTTAAGATCATATGCCGTTCTCCATACAGGAGAGCGGTTTTTTAATGTGTTCCTGTTCGTTCGTATGAAGTTTGCAGCACAACAAATTCTTCACCAATGTGCAGCGTTGAGATATAATAGGGGGAATTTATTCCATTCTACATATGAGGTGATCCTGATGTCGACTGAACTTATTCAAGCTATTCAATTGTTAAAAGAAAAAAAGTGGGTAGATCTGACACATACCTTTGGGCCAGATTCACCTCACTTCTCAGCCTTTGATGCAGCTCAATTCGATACGCTATTCAATCACGACCAAGGATTTTTTGCACAAAGTTTTCGATTTCCTGGGCAATATGGCACGCATCTAGATGCACCGATCCATTTTGTGCGTGATACTCGTTATCTGGATCAACTCGGGTTGAAAGAGTTAGTATTACCACTAGTTGTAATTGATCAGTCGGCAGCCGTAGCAAGCAACCCTGACTTTACGCTGGATGTAGAGCATATTCTAGCATTCGAACAAGAACACGGTGAGATTGAAGCGGGCAGCTTCGTCGCTCTACGTACCGATTGGAGCAAGCGTTGGCCTAGCCATGAGTTATTCAATAATAAAGATGCTGATGGCAACAGTCATGCACCAGGATGGTCGGTAAGCGCACTAAAATTTTTGTTTGAAGAACGGAGCGTAAAGGCTATCGGTCACGAGACCTTTGATACAGATTCAGCAATAGATTATCGCAAAAATGGAGCTTTACTCGCCGAATACTATGTCTTGGCACAGGATACATATCAGGTGGAGCTTCTGACAAACTTGGATCAGGTTCCTGCCAAAGGCGCAGTCATCTTCAATCTCGTTCCCAAAGCAGAGAAAGCGTCCGGGTTTCCGGTCAGATCCTTTGCTATTCTGCCATAAATCTAATTAAGGTATCGTCTTATACAAATGTATTATGTAAAATGCAAGGGAGGCGAAAGCCTCCTTTTTTTCTATTTACTACTTTAACTACTTATGGTCCGATGATGAAGCTTGATTGAATCGTTCCGTAATTCTCTTCTGTTCCTTCTTGCGCCGAATCCAACGTTTAAATGCATTCTCTGCTTTTCTTCCCTCTAACGTTTCTTTCAAGCCTTGGATCATGAATTCAGATCTCCGTCTGTCATCCCGACTAATCTCGCGTAATTCCTTAATAAATTTGTCGTCCATATCTGCCTCTCGCTCATTCAGGATAGATTTCTATTATACCGAACATACGTTCTTTTATCAAGTTTTTCCATGATAGATATTGTCGAATCCTTGTAGTGACAAGAAGCATAGGAACATTGAGTCACCTTGTGTGAGAATGTTCTTAGTGTGGTCGAATATAATCTTCATGCATTGGAGCGTTTGGCAGGAGATTAAGTAATGAGATGAGTGGGAGGCGGGGTTCATGGTACAGCCAACATTAGGCAGATCGTGGCTACTTGCAATGATGCATGGGATATTAGGGATAGGAGCACTTGCTGGAGGAATAATGTTAATTATCGATCCGACGGGGAACGCAATTGGTTTACCGAATACGTTATTGGAGCATTCTCCATTTGCCAACTTTCTGATTCCGGGCATATTGTTAATGTTAGTTCTTGGCGTGATGCCTTTGATCATCGGTATTTCGCTAATCCGCCACATTCGCTCAGCGCTCTGTGAGAAGCTTAATCTCTTTCCTGACCGCTACTGGGGTTGGACGTTCTCCTTATATACCGGATTTGCACTCTTAATCTGGATTATGGCACAGGTGTACTGGATTCAGGCCGCCTCGTTGATACACTTAATCTATTTTGCATGGGGCATAGGAATTCAGATCGTAACCCTATGGCCTGGGGTACAACAAAGATATTCGCACTAAATAACTATGAAGATATATTAAAAATTGGATGCAAAACGGCTGTACCACGATCAAGAAGCGATCTGGTACAGCCGTTTGTTGTTAACCGTTTATTTTGAAGCGTTGTAGTTGCTCAAGAACTCTTTTACTTTGGCTGGATCAGCTTTTAATTCATTGCCTGTGTCAACCAGTGGACTTAATGTGGAGAATGCTTTTAGTTTGTTGTTTTTGTAGAACTGTAGAATTTCATCCTGATTGATAGAGTACAGCACAGCTTTTCTCAGGTCACTGCTCTTGGATACTTCACGATTTGCTGTGTTGAACAGCAGGTAAGAAACTGCGTTACTCGGAATGCTCTGTAGGTGCAGCTTACTGTCACTCTCAACGATGTCATACTTCGTTTCAGGCACACCGTAGTAGAGGTGGATCTCACCGCTACGCAGGGCGGAAAGTGCGCTGTCTGCATCTGCGATAAAGCGTACATTTACTTGTGAAATTTTCGGTGCATACTCGCTTCCTGTGCGATAGCCAGGATTTTTGAGGAATACACCTTCATAGTCATTTTTGTATGACAAAATGTATGGTCCGCTTGTATACAACGTATTGTTGTACGCTGCTCCTTCGGTTACTGTGTTCTGATCGCCATAAGGGATGTCTTTGTTCACATCAAAGGATGCTACATCATAAGTGTTGATGCTTTCCACTTGTTTCTTGGACACGATACCAGCCGATTGGTGAGCCAGGTAGTTCAATACTTGCGGGAACGGTTCAGTTGTTGTCAGTTTGATAACTTGATATTTACCTGCTCCGTTGTCTGCTTTGGTTTTGTCAGATACAAGCTCTGTAATTTTGCTGTCTAATCCTTGTTCCAATGCATCCTTGATTGAACCGCCACCACCAGTTTGTTGCGTAGACTCAAGCACGCTCAGATCTGTAACCAGCTCGGTTTTTTGGATGTGCTCATGCAAGCTGTATGTCCGGTGATCAGGTACGGAATCTTTATTTTTGGCACGATCCATGGAGAAGATTACGTCGTCCGCACCAACGCGTTCACCTGTATCTACTGCTTTTTTGTTTTCGATTTTGGCAAAATTAATATCATCTCTCAAGACGAAGTAGTACTCGGAGTTTCCATCCGCGATGCTGAAGTTATGGGACAGGGATCCCTCAGCAGTCAGTTGGTCGTCATCCGTCAGGTTGACTAGACGTACATACATATTGGTATTCAGTTGGTTGATGGAACCGTCATTTCCTTTGATCGGATCAAGAGAAGTTAGAACAGACGCACTTTGCGTCAAGATCAAAGGATCAGTTTCATTTTTGGAGCTGTCCTTGAATTGAATCGGTTCCCAAGCCATTGCACGTGATTTGGACAAACGCACAGTATCTTGGTTAATCACATCTTTATTCAGTGCCTGGTTTTTGAGGGAGTTATAGACTGGAGCGATGTACGCTTGATCAGTTACCAGACGTTGCTCCAATTTCTTGTACGTTTCTTTGTATTGATCTGGCGTTTGCGTAGCTGCTTCATCAATCAACTTGTCGATTTCTTCATCAGCCAAAATGCTGTAATCTCCACCTGTTTTGAACAGAGAACGAACGGCATAGTCCGGGTTTCCCGTAACGGTTGTCCAGCTTGACAAAGCAATGTCATAATTCCCAGCGTCCTGTTGGGATTTGTAGCTACCGTAATCCGGTTGCAGGTTCAACTTCACGTTGAACCCGTTCTTAGTCAGTTGGTCACGGATGATGTTTACATCGTTCTCGGAAGAACTTTGTGCCAGCAATGTAATGTCTACTGGTGCTTGATTCGTGGTAGTTTCTGTTGTATCCGAAGTTGATGCTTCAGACTGAGTGTCGCTCTTTGTTTTAACGCTGCATCCGGAGATCACAATGACCAAGATAAGTAACAGCGAAATGAGTGTACGTTTTTTCATGAAAATACCTCCTATTGGAATGAATGAGTTCGCCTAAAAATGTTTACACTTGCCACTCCGATGACAGAATAACCTTCCGATCGCTGTTATCCCCAGATTTTCTTGATTCTCCTTTTCTAAGGGGAAATCCGGGGATAGCGTATGCTTCCGATGCAGCTTTCTTTCAGAAAGCTTTTAGCCGAACGCTCTGCTTCTCCATGTTATTTCTGTCCTCTCCGTTCTCGTGTAAAACGTTTAGTAGAACATAAAAATTAAATAAAATTATGCTTTTTCAAGCTTAGGATCAAGCGCATCGCGCAGTCCGTCACCGAGAAAGTTAAACGAAAGAACAAGTAGAATAATGGCAAGACCAGGATAAATGGCAAGATACGAATGTGTCTCCAGATACGTACTGCCGAGTTTGAGAATGTTGCCCCATTCCGGAATATGCGGCTCAACGCCGAGTCCGAGATAACTTAAGCTACTCGTGGCGATGACGGCTCCACCAATCGTAAGTGTAGACTTAATAATCATTGGAGCTAGTGAGTTCGGAATGATGTGTTTGAAAATGATGGAACGATTGTTATATCCGAGTGCACGTGCTGCCTCTACGAATTCAAAGGTAGATACGTAGAGCACACTCGCTCTCATTGTTCGAGCGTAAGTCGGGATAGAGCCAAGGCTAAGCGCCAGGATCAGGTTGACGGTATTCGCTCCAAATGCCGCGATGATCGCAATGGCAAGCAGGATACCTGGAATAGCGTACAGTACATCGAGCAGTCGCATGATGATATTGTCTGTATGTTTACCATAGAAGCCTGAGAATGCTCCAAGCACTCCACCAATCAATACGGGAATGATGGTTGACATACAACCTACAATGAGAGAAATTCGAGCACCGAATACAATTCGGGAGAACAGGTCGCGTCCAAAATCATCCGTCCCAAGCGGGTAGGCGAGAGAAGGTGGTTGTAACAGGGCTGAGTAATTGTTCTCCACGGCTACGCTGTAGTCGAACGTGTAGAAGCTACAGATCGAGATCGAGAATAGGAAAACGATGAAGAACAAGCCTGACATCGCAGTTACATTTGGAGCGAGTCGTTCCCATAGATCGTTCCAGAAGTTAGATTTTTGCTTCCCTTGGCGGCGTATCCGTCCCAGAAGGGTAACACCCAGCAACAGAGCAAACAGGTTGCCTGTAATTGAAGTCAGAATAAGCACTACACTGACGATTAGCATCCAGCGAGGAAGCATCTGTGCTGGCGCATACTGGGATACGACGAACAGCACGATCAGATCAATGACCATAATCAGAAGAAGTACCGCCATTGCTGGAAGAAATGTATCCGCCACGTAGGGTTTGAATATATTCAAGCCAGATACGCCAATTACGAAGAGCTGAGTCAGCACGGTATAAACAGCGAAGGTATACCCAACGCTCTTACCTCTTCGAATCAGATGAAAAGCAGCCGTGACAAGAAAAATATTACCTGTGATGATGGCCAGAAGTTGAATCCATCCCATCCTGCGAGTCCAGACAGAGATTGAGCCATCGCGCATCAGGTCTTTGCGTAATTGATAGGTCACGAAGCTCTGAACGAGTGTGAAGAACAGGTAAGCCAGAAATGCAGTTAGAATAAATGGTTTGAACACGTTCTCCCCATAATCATAGCTATTGAACATTAATAGCAATGTCAAGAGTAGCGAAGTGATCCAGGCAAAGCTAGCCTGACTATATTCTGAAGAAGACTTCAGTCGAAAACGCATCTCTTGTGTAATAGAACCTGATTTTTTCATTTAAATTGCACCTGCTTTAAGCGGTTGTAAGAAAGATAAGGAAGACCAGAAAGACCAGACTTTTGAACACAAACTTTAATATTGTTTCATCTTGGAACGTACCCTCGGATCAATAAAAGCGTACATCAGATCAACAATCACATTGATAATCGAAATCGTAATTGCAGTGTATACTACTCCGCCCATAATACTCGGAATATCGGGTATAAATTGCTTATCCACAATGTAGCTGCCCAGACCGCTGATGTTAAACACTTTCTCTGTTACCGCGGCTCCGCCGAGCATTCCGCCAAATTGTAGACCGACAACCGTTACGATAGGAATCAATGCGTTACGAACGGCATGTTTTAGCAGGACATGTCGCTCACTTAGCCCTTTAGCCCGAGCAGTCATGACGTAGTCTTCATGAATGACTTCGAGCGTAGAAGAACGGGTCATCCGTGCAACAGCCGCCGTGAGTCCGGTTCCCAGAACGATGGTTGGCATAATCATGGATAACCAGTTCTGAGGATTAAAGGTAGCGGGTAGCCATTGCATTTTGATTGAGAAATTCAGAATGAAAATAAGTCCTTGCCAGAAGTTAGGAATCGATAATCCGATCAATGCGATAAACATGAACGTATAATCAAATAATGAATTCGGCTTGATGGCTGAGATAATGCCGATCGGCAATGCGATCACAATCGCAATCAACAGTGAGATGACAGCCAAAGTCAGCGTAATCGGAAACTTCCGAGCTATGGTGGCTGTGACATCTTCATTCCCCGCAAACGACTTCCCTAGATCAAATAAGGCAATTCCTTTGATATTATTCCAGAGTTGCACGAGATAGGGCTGATCTAGTCCATACACGTGATTAAAAGCTGCAATCTGTTCTGGTGTCGCTGTCTCTCCCAGAATGTTAGCTGCCGGATTAAACGGCGACAGATATAAGATGGTGAATACAAGTGTGGCTACGCCCATTATGACGAATATAGTCATGAGTAGTCTTTCAAATATGTACTTGAGATAGGGATTGCCATACAACAATAAAATGCCGTACATCAGACAGCCTGGAATAATGGATAAGACGAGAAACCACGGATGGTTAATCAGTGAGCGGAAGGTATCCGCCATCGTTGTTCGTTGTTGTCCTTTTTCCCGAAGCTTGAATGTTGTACGCTCGTTCACCTCTTTGCGAAGTGTTTCTTCTAGCCATTCTTGCGTTTCACGTTGAAATTCGCTCTCACTGACATGCTGCTTGAAGAAGCGATGCTTCCGTCGAAGTTGTTCTTCTATTTCTCCGCGAAGTTGATCTCGATAGGCGTGGGTCAGCATTTCCTCTTCTGCTTCTTGCCTAGCGACCTTCCAGCCATCCTGTTGTCTTCTGGATCTCCAGACCAATAACACGATTAAATTAACGGGCAAGCCGAGAATGAATAGAACATATCGATAGGAGGGGTGGAGCAACATTTTGTCGTAGATAAAGCCCAAGGTGTGCGCAAGCCGTGACATTCTGCTGCCTTCTGCTAAGTTCAACCCAGGTGAACCTCCTTTCATCCAAGTTAAAATTGCATTATTCCGATGGATATAGTATATATTATTTTAGGGTCTACGGATTGTCAAGGAATAAAGAGTGTACATACGTAAGGTTATGAAAATATGGAAGGAAGCAGGTGTTGTGATGCAGCCTTTGTTAAAGGTAAATGATCTATCGGTCTCTTTTCATTCTGGGGAGAATGAGTTTGAGGCGGTTAAGAACGTCAGTTTCGAGGTGCGTCCAGGTGAGACACTTGGTATTGTAGGAGAGTCTGGTAGTGGCAAAAGTGTAACGGCTCGCTCCATTATGAGATTGCTGGCATCTCCACCTTCACGTATGAAACAGGGGGAGATCTGGTTCAAGGGAACCAATCTTGTGAACAAAACGCAGAAGGAAATGGAAAGTATCCGAGGTCGGGATATCGGAATGATCTTTCAAGATCCAATGAGTTCACTTAATCCGACCATTAAGATTGGTAAACAAATTTCGGAGAGTTTGATTAAACATCAGAAAGTGTCCAGGCGAGAAGCAAAAAAACAAGCGATAGCAATGCTTGAGCTGGTGGGTATATCACAAGGCGAGGTACGTTACAATCAGTATCCACATGAGTTCTCCGGGGGAATGCGTCAGCGTGTCATGATCGCTATTGCACTTGCTTGCCGACCTGAGCTATTGATTGCCGATGAACCCACGACTGCGCTTGATGTAACCATTCAGGCACAGATTCTGGATTTGATGAAAAATATGCAGCAGCAACTAGGTACCTCGATCATTTTGATAACCCATGACCTTGGGGTTGTTGCAGGTATGTGTGATCGGGTCGTGGTCATGAAAAGTGGGGAGATCGTAGAAACGGGCACAACGGCCGAGATTTTTGCAAGTCCGAAACACCCGTACACTTCCAGATTACTTAACGCTTTACCTCGACTGGATGAGAAGAAGAAGCCCAAGCCGGTCTCCCTTGTTCCTCGTGATCTGGAGGATCATCAACCTTTGCTGGAGGTGAAGTCTCTTCGCCAGCATTTCAATCTGGGCAAGGGTAATACGCTGAAGGCCGTGAATGATATTAGCTTTTATATTCGCCAAGGGGAGACGCTGGGGGTCGTGGGGGAATCAGGCAGCGGTAAGTCCACGACTGGACGTGCAATTCTTAGATTGCATGAGCCTACGGGCGGTGAAGTGTTGTTTAAAGGAGTTCCGCTCAATCGTCTGTCTGCTTCCGAGATGAAAACCATGAGAAGGCATATGCAGATTATCTTCCAAGATCCGTATGCTTCATTGAATCCCAAAATGAGAATCATGGACATTATTGGCGAAGCGCTCGATATTCACGGGTTAGCTAAAAATACGTCGGATCGTGAGAAGCGGGTAGAGGAATTATTAGAACTAGTAGGGCTTGATCCATCGCATGCCCAGCGTTATCCACATGAATTCTCAGGAGGGCAACGGCAGCGGATTGGGATTGCAAGGGCGCTGGCCGTGGAACCGGAGTTTATTGTATGTGATGAGCCTTTATCCGCACTGGATGTCTCCATTCAGGCGCAGATTGTGCAGTTACTAGAAGAGTTGCAGCAGCGTCTTGGTCTGACCTATCTCTTCATTGCGCATGATCTATCGATGGTTAAACATATCAGTGACCGTGTAGCGGTTATGTATAATGGCAAAATTGTCGAGTTAGCTGAGAGTGAAGAGTTATACAGCAACCCTCAGCACGCCTACACGAAGGCATTGTTATCGGCCATTCCTGTTCCAGACCCTGCGATCGAGTCGAAGAAGAAACGAATCGTAAGTGATGAGCACCGAGATGCTGGTGTGGATCGCTATCAATTGGAACATTCCAGTTGGGTCGAAGTGTCTGACGGGCATTGGGTAGCCATATCTAGTTAAACGGAGCTGTGACGGTACAGCGTTGTAACGAAAAAGAACCCCGGCCATGAATCAGCAAGATTCTAATCGGGGTTCTATACGTATGATGTATACCTATAATGGCAAGAAGATTACTTGAATTGTACAGATTTTTTGATCGTATCAATCTCTGCTTTGCTCTTGTCGTCAAGGTACGTAAAGATAAAGTTAAAAGCATAACCTTCGATAATAGCACTGTAGTAGTCTTGCGTAATCGTTGTGCCATTGCCAGCGTCCATCGTGATTTGCATCAGATCCATCTCTTTGCCACCGATCGTTTCAGTGGTGATGTCTTTGTAATCATACGGGAACTGACTCGCTTGCATGAACTCTTTTGTTGCTTCGAGATAGTCTTTACCTGTACGGATGCCTTGCAGCAAACTTACCTTCTCAGCGATTGCCATAGCGGAAGGACCAACTTGTTGTCCGCCAAGTGGCAATTCAGATGCCATTAGCAGGTTGAGTGTTTTTTCCTGGGACAATTCTAGTTGTTTTTTCTTCGTTGCATCATCACCAGCAATAGCTTCGGAAGAAGCGCTAGTCAATTGATTCATACCCGCAGCATCTTGGAACTCCCATGCTTCAGGGAATTTCAGGGATACACCAAAGTAATCGTTGTTATAGCTACCTTTTTCCGTTGTTCCAAGCTCGACATTTTGGGTGTTATCTTCTGAAGCTGCTTCCGTAGTGGTTTCTGTGCTTTCCGTGTTTTCTGAATCCTCTTTTGCGGTGTTATCTGTATCTGTGCCCGCAGTGGATGTTTCTGTTTTGGTCGTGTCATCTGTGCCTGCAGCAGTATCGGCTTTGTCGCCACAAGCAGCTGCAACGAGTACAATCATAATTAACATGGCAAATAGTGAAGCTTTTTTAGAAATAGACATAATACCCTCCTGATGTGTGTTCTCTTAACTTGAATAAAGAGGCTGTTCAAAAGTCCGCTTTTGAACACGCATTTCAAGTGTACATATGTACTCTATAATGTTAGCACACCTGTTCTCTTTTCCCACCTATAGGAATCTATAGGGGTACCTGTTATAAATAAGACAATCGACTAGCCATTGAAACAGCTTCAGTGCTCGATTGCACACCTAATTTGTTAAAAATTACTTTTTTGTGATGATTAACGGTGCATTCCTTAATTTTTAATTGGAGTGCAATCGCCTTAACGGTAAGTCCGTTCGAGATCATCTCGAGGATCGTTAACTGGCGATCGGTGAATTCCACCGAATTCTGTCCAGTAGCCTGAGAGGCTTGCAGACTCTGATAGCTATTTTGCATAAATGCAGGAATGAGCTTGGCTATAGCAATAAGTTCACTCTGCAGATCTGCGTTAATCGTAGACACATCTAAATAACCGGAATGCTTCAGACCCACAGACAGGGGTGTAGCATAACAGTGCCAGGTTTGGAAAAGTGGGTTTTCATGCAACTCTGGTGGTAGAAATATCGGTTTATGTTGATCCATCGTTTCGGATATAGCGTTGACACCACAGCTCTTGGCTGTGAAGATCATCCCCAGGCGAATAGGAGACTGCTGCACTTCAGAGGTTAGATCACAACTGTGATCCATAGCGATGAGAACGCCATCTGAATCTGTAAGGAGGAACATATACGTTCCTGATAAATTTTCTTTAATATTAGAGATGCTGTGCTGGAAGGCACGAATTAGAAAATGATTGATTTTTAGAACCCGGTCGAGCTGGGGTTTGGATAAATAGTTGATCTGCGCTGCCTTGGGTACAGGCATTTGGGTTGTAGGCCAATGCTTGCTTAAAGCGGTTGTTGTCGCACTCATATCGTTTCCTCCTTGCGATGCAACTTGTCGTCATTATATCTCTCGTTATTAGCCAATCGTATCAATGATGTTCCCGTCTGGGTCGGTAATTTCCGTACGTACAATGCGGAAGGTGATACCCGGAAGGGTGTTCAAATCGAACGTTTGCGCTTTTGGTTTAAGTTTCTCCATAAGTTCAGCGACCGCTGCTTCATTTACAGTTAAGGTAACTTCGTTTTCGTTCTCGTGAAAAGATGGCTCGTCTCCAGCCTTAAACGTGATGTTCACGTTAGGTCCGATTAAGGAGAGAGAATCTCCTTTTGCCGTGCGACTACGTAATATTCTGCCGATAAGTCGAGCCTGCTTGGCTCCAACTTGAAGTACAGCAGATTCAGTATTTCGAAGCGTTTCTTGATGATTAGACGTCCATTCAAGTTGTTGTATGAACAGGAAGGCAGTGCTGGAACCTTCTTGCTCGATACCTCTGGCTACAGCCTCTTCCACGACAGGAATATCCACATAGGAGTTACGCATGAGATCGGTAACATATTTCGGCATAAAGCTAGCGCATGCAGCTAAGAATCCACGTGTATTCCATGTCTGTATCGTTTCCAGCTCTCTACATGTCACGCCGACCATCTGAATGAATTGAACGTTACCGTTCGGTGTAGATATCTCTTCAAGATCAGGATCCTCGATAAAAGCTAGTGCAGTTAGCAGTGTGTCAGAGCCAAGACAGATTGGACCGTTAGCGTCCATATAATCTCCTGCATGAAAGATATTGCCGCTGTTGAAGACGTATCTTCCGATATTTTGCAACAGGTTCAGTGCCCATGCGGGAGGTTCTTCTTCCTCCACATTCCGCAGTAGTCGGAAGGTCAATTCAAATCCATAACCACTATGTTCAGGGTCAGCTGTTTCTTTATCGTAGAGTTCTGAGAAGCCATACGTGATGAAATGCCAATGCGGCGTTGGTATCTCCACACGATATGCGCTTATTCCATTGAGAGGATCAGAACCACCAAGCATATAAGGGATCGCAGTCCCGTAGTGTTTAGGCTGTTGATTACCATAGAGTGCGCGAGCCGCAGCATCAATAGCATCCCAGCCGGAAGTGTTTTCTTCTTGAGACATGATGAATCCTCCTTGACTATTCTTTCCCCCGAAAAACATTTAAAATTAAGTCTAACGGTTACAGGAGCGGTTTCAAAGCGGCTTTAGGATGAATTTGTGTGAGACCGGACTAGTCATATGGGGATTGATATTACATGAGTATGAAAGGGATCTATTCGGAAGAGTTTAATCAGGCTAGTTGGGATGCGTTCGTTCAATTGTTTGATGAGTTATATGCGCAGGTGGATCCGAAGTGGATAGAACGCGCACGATTACAGAAAATTCCGGAAGATGTGAGTCAAGTGCTTTTGTGTGAAATGGGGGAGTATACATTTAAATGGCTAGAGAAGAACACCCCTGCTCTGGGGGACCATAGTCCTGTAAGTTATTTGGAAACAGAAGAGGGAGCCAACGCGCTTAGAGCAGCAATATTGCGTATGCCACGGTAAGTTTACAGTGTTCAAAATATACTGATGTACAGTGAAGTTGATTTTGTGAAATGATTATGTTACGCTTACATCACAAGAGAACACAACAGAATACGTAAACGACATCTTTTGATGGATTGTAACTGCGTAGACAGGCAAAACCTAAACTGATGGTGAAATGAAGGCTCCTTTTTTCGGGATGCTATTTTACCTTGAGTTTAGGTTTTTCTTGTTTTTGCGTAAAAATATACGTGTATATTTTGTTGCGATTGAACAATAATGTCGTGGGTATGGTGTTGATTTTGCTCTCTGCTGGATATTCTATCTTTCTGACTTGTCAATAAAAATACAAATTGAAATGAGGTTGTTATTCATGACCACAGCTAAAAAAGGATTCCCTGAAAACTTCCTATGGGGCGGCGCTACAGCGGCGAACCAATTGGAGGGTGCATTTGATAAGGATGGCAAAGGTCTCTCCACTGCGGATATGATCGCACATGTTCCGAAAGAGAAGCGTACAGGCGGCCATGCAATGGAAATTTCATCTTCACGCATTGAAGAGATTCTGGCTGGCAAAATCGAAGAACGTTTCCCTAAACGTTTTGGTATTGATTTCTACCATCGTTTCAGAGAAGATATCGCATTGTTTGCAGAAATGGGCTTCAAAGTATTCCGTTTGTCCATCCACTGGGCACGTATTTTCCCGAACGGTTATGATCAAGAGCCAAATGAAGCAGGTTTGAAATTCTACGATGAAGTATTCGACGAATTGTTGAAACATGGCATTGAGCCGCTCGTAACGTTGTCTCACTATGAGACTCCGCTCGGTTTGACGCAAAAATATAACGGCTGGGCTGGCCGTGAAGTAATCCAACATTATGTTAGATACGCAGAGACCGTATTTAATCGCTATAAAAACAAAGTAAAATACTGGCTTACTTTCAATGAAATTAACGTAATGGTGTTCAGTCCTTACACTGGCGGCGGTATTCTCATTGATAAAGTTGATAACAAACTGCAAACCACATATCAAGCGTTGCATCACCAATTTGTTGCAAGTGCATTGGTAACGAAGCTTGCGCATGAGATTATCCCAGGTTCCCAAGTGGGCTGTATGCTTGCACGTATGGAGACATATCCAGCAACTTGTAATCCAGTAGATGTTCAACTGGCTCAGCATGAGAACCAGCTTAACCTGTTCTTCACAGACATGCATGCTCGTGGTCAATACCCGAACTACATGGCTCGTTACTTTGAAGAAAACAACATCGTGATCCAAAAAGAAGCTGGCGATGACGAAATCTTGTTGAACAACACCGTTGATTTCATCTCCTTCAGCTACTACATGTCTGTAACAAAATCAGCTTCCGCTGATTTGGAAGAAACAGCAGGTAACTTGACTGGTGGCGTGAAAAACCCTTATCTGGAAGCTTCCGACTGGGGCTGGGAGATCGATCCGATCGGTCTGCGCGTAACATTGAACAACTTCTGGGATCGTTACCAAAAACCATTGTTCATCGTTGAAAATGGTCTGGGTGCATACGATAAAGTGGAGGAAGATGGCTCCATTCACGATACGTATCGTGTAGATTACCTGAAGAAGCATATCGAGCAAATGAAAGAAGCTATCAAAGATGGCGTAGAGTTGATTGGTTTCACAGCTTGGGGTCCAATTGACCTTGTAAGTATGTCAACTTCTGAAATGTCCAAGCGTTATGGCTTCATCTACGTTGATCTGGATGATGCAGGTAACGGAACATTGGAACGTTCGAAGAAAGATTCCTTTGATTGGTACAAAAATGTAATTGCAACGAATGGTGAACAACTGTAATACGCTTTTCACCTGATTCCAACCGAATAATGTGAGTGAATTCGGGATTGTTACCGTAATATGAAGCGGGCAAAACCTAGGAAAATAGGCATTCTAAGAAGCTTTATGCTTTCTACTGCCCTTTTAATAGGTGCTTGCCCGCTTTTTATATACGTATCAGTATCCAGAAGTGATTCTATTGCGGGAGGTTATATCGTGAGTAGATGGAATAGAAATGCAAAAAACATGGGATTGTTGTTAGCGCTTACACTTTGTTTGACTACAGTGCTTCCTGCTGTTGCAGGTGCAGAAAGTACCGAAGTGACTCGTATTCAAGCCAATACATATGTTGGTGATCCGGGAGAAATGGTAGAATCCTTCGACATTACCGTCTCCAATCCAGAGAAGTATAAAGACCTTAAGGCATCTGACTTTGATATTACTGGGAATTATAATGGTTATCCGTTAAATCAGGCGGAAGAAATTGTGCAAGATAATTATTCAGATGATGGGATAAAGTTGACCATTCAGGATCATACCATCCATATGACGGTAGAACCCTTCAAATTTCCCGGGGGTATGAAGTCAACATTTGCTGTTACAAGTGCCACTTATCCTGAGTTGTCATTTGATGAGAAATCGGTGACCGAAGTGAAGACGCGCACAGTGGATGAGTTTGAAAAGGGGCAATATACCGGCAGTAATGGTGAAACGTTGTCCTATCGATTGAAAAGAAGTCCGTCTGAGGAACCTAAGCCACTTGTGGTCTGGCTTCACGGCGGTGGAGAAGTCGGAACGGATGGACGGAGTCATCTTACGGCCAACCGTGGTGCTGTCGTATGGACGGAATCTGGATATGATACATCTGTTCTAGCAGTTCAATACCCACAGAATTACAGCTTTAAGATCTATGATAATCCCGAACAACTGGCTCAAATGCAAGCTTATTTTGTGACTCAGTATGAACTGATTCAGCAGTTGGTCGCGGAGGGCGAAGTAGATGCGGATCGGATTTATCTAGCAGGTGTATCTAGTGGGGGCGGTGGAGCGTTCCGCTTCATGACTCAATACCCGGATCTCTTTGCTGGAGCGATTGTTGTGGCTGCCAAAGATACAGTTGCGGATTACACGGGAACTGTGGAAGCATTTAAGCAAGAATTAAAAGATATCGTTAATGTGCCGATGTGGATTATTCATGCTGATAATGATCCAACTACAGACAGCCGGACAAGCACTTTGGCTTACAAAGCCCTATCTGAACTTGGTGCAAAAAACGTAAAGTTAACACGATATGATGATGCATATATGGACAGTCAACGATTATACGGAGCAATGAAGCACTGGTCATGGGTGCCTGCCTTCAACGATCAAGCATTGCTTGAGGATCTATTCAAGCTGACGAAGCATGTGACTGGAGAACAGACCGAGAGTAACACAGGACAAGAGATTCAGCCGTTGGAGGCAGTGACACGAGCGCAAATCGCGGTTGTACTTGCTACAACACTAGACCTACCAGAAGCATCTAGTGACGATCTGTACACAGATGCTGCACCGGATTGGGCAGATTCGGCAATTGCCAAGGTCACGCAAGCGGGCTTGATGAACGGTATTCGCAGCCAGATCTTTGCACCAGACGCTGAATTGACGCGTGCTCAGATGGCAATGATCGTCAATCATATTCTGGAAAGTCGGGGTTGGAAGCCTGCTGCCAGTCAGCAAATGATGCCTTTTACCGATGTGAATCGTACACATTGGGCGTATGAAGCAATTCAGAACAGTGCAAATGCAGGCGTCATGTCGGGCGTTACACAACAAAAGTTTGGTGCAACAGAGGTTGTTACGGGCACTCAACTGCAGCTAATCCTTAATCGACTCAATCAGATAGAAACAAACTAGCGAGTTTTCAGACACGACCTAAACTAATACTAGAATGTGAGGATGAATACAATGACTACACCATTTCCAAAAGATTTTCTATGGGGCGGCGCTGTAGCGGCCAACCAGCTTGAAGGAGCATACAATACTGACGGCAAAGGACTGTCTGTACAGGATGTCATGCCACACGGGATTACAACACCAAGAACTGAGGGTCCAACTGAAGATAACCTGAAGTTGATCGGGATCGATTTTTATAACCGTTATAAAGAAGACGTGAAATTGTTTGCAGAGATGGGCTTCAAAGTATTCCGCACATCCATTGCATGGTCTCGTATCTTCCCAAAAGGAGACGAACTGGAGCCAAACGAAAAAGGACTTCAATTTTATGATGATCTGTTCGATGAGTGCCATAAGTACGGTATTGAACCGCTGGTAACGATTTCGCATTATGAGACGCCGCTGCACTTGTCCAAAACGTATGACGGATGGGTTAACCGTAAAATGGTTGACTTCTATGAGCGTTACGTAACTGTGCTGTTCAATCGCTTCAAAGGTAAAGTGAAATACTGGCTGACATTCAATGAGATCAACTCTATTCTTGAAGAACCATTCATGAGTGGTGGGATTTTCACACCAAAATCGGAATTGTCGAAGCAAGACTTGTACCAAGCCATCCATCATGAACTGGTGGCGAGTGCACTGGCGGTTAAGCTAGGACATGAGATTATGCCTGAAGCCAAAATTGGTTGTATGGTGCTGAGCATGCCGACTTACCCATTAACGCCTAACCCGGATGATGTTGTTGCAGCGATGCATGCAGAGCAGCGTAACGACCTGTTCGCAGACATTCATGCACGTGGATATTATCCAAAATACATTAATCGTTACTTCAAAGCGAACAATATCAACATTAAGTTTGAAGATGGCGATGCTGAGATTCTGAAGCATACCGTGGACTTCATCTCATTTAGTTACTATGTAAGTATCTGTGAGACGGGAGATCTGGAGAAACGCAAAGAAGGTAAAGGTAACCTGTTTGCAGGTGTAATGAACCCTTATCTCAAAGCAAGCGAGTGGGGCTGGCAGATTGATCCACAAGGTTTGCGCGTAACCTTGAACAAGTATTATGACCGTTACCAAAAACCGTTGTTTATCGTTGAAAATGGTCTAGGCGCCGTGGACGAGCTGATCACGGACGAGAATGGCAATAAAACGGTGAATGATGAATACCGCATTCAATACTTGAATGATCACTTGGTGCAAGTAGGCGAAGCAATCGAAGATGGAGTAGAAGTGATGGGTTACACATCTTGGGGCTGTATTGACCTTGTGAGTGCATCCACTGCTGAGATGAAGAAACGTTATGGGTTTATTTATGTAGACCGTAATAATGATGGTTCAGGTACATTAGAGCGCTACAAAAAGAAATCTTTCCACTGGTACAAAGAAGTTATTGGTTCGAATGGTGCAAGCCTTAAAGGCATGAACGAATAATCGTTCTGGTTCTAAAGACTCAGTCCATCTTCGCGGTACTCAAAGTCGAATTTTGTTGAATATAAGCTAGGAGTATCTTGCTTATGTCAGATTATACGACATTAACCGCTTTCACAAAAACATTGTCATATGCACAATTCTGTGGTAAGATGGGACCTAAGGCTAATGAATACGGATTGTTACTGTTCAATCAGGCAAAACCGGAGGCAGGACATGTTCTCGTGACCTGCTTTGGTTTTGCCTTTTACTACTTTTGACGGTGCAAGGTGATGTGGAGAAAATGAAAATTGAGAAGGTGCTTAATAACAACGTAGTTACTGTGATCGATCCGGGTGGAAACGAACTGGTCGTCATGGGGCGGGGAATTGCCTTCAAGAAGCATACCGGTGAAACGATAGACGAAAGTCTGATCGAGAAGATATTCTCATTGGAGAGCAAGGAAGTATCGCAGAAGCTCAAAACGCTCCTGTCGGACATCCCTGTTGAATATGTTGAATGTTCTGATGAAATTATTCGTTATGCAGAGACGGTGTTAGGTGAGAAACTGCATGAGAGTATTTATATCTCACTAACGGATCATATTCATTTTGCCATTGATCGGCATCGTCAAGGATTACAGATCCGCAATGCTCTATTTTGGGAGATCAAGCGCATGTACCGCAAGGAATATGCAATCGGTCTCAAGGCACTACAGATTATTGAAGAAACGTTGGGTGTACTTCTGCCCGAAGATGAATGCGCATTTATTGCTATGCATCTGGTCAATGCCCAGATGAACGGTGAGATGCGGGAAACCATCAGCATTACGAATATTGTCAAAGACATACTCAACATCGTAAGACGTAGCTTTGTAATCGAGCTTGATGAAGATTCTTTAAGTTATTATCGCTTTTTGACTCATTTGAAGTTCTTTGCGCAACGTGTGTTACAAGGGACGGCAATTGAAGATAAGGAAGAAGATAATCCGCTTCATGATCTCGTAAGCAAACAATATCCTGAGGCACATGCTTGTGCAATTCGGATTAGTGACTACACCCGCAAGATCTATAATCGGGTATTATCGAAGGAAGAAATACTGTATCTGACCATTCACATTGAACGAATTGTTAGAAACGAATAAACAATCGAATAAATTTGGGATTGTTACTGCAAAAAAGGCAAAACCTAAACGTTGAATCATGATAAGCTTACTGCTTTGTCATAATTCAGTGTTTAGGTTTTTTTTAAACCTTCATTACACATCAAAGGAGCAAATTCACAATGGATAAACAACAATTGTCCAAGGACATTTTGAAGTTGGTCGGTGGCGAAGAGAATATTGATCAAGTCACACACTGTATGACAAGACTCAGATTTAACTTGAATGACAACAAAATTGCGGACAAAGCGACACTGAAAAATACACCAGGTGTTATGGGTGTTATGGAGAACGGTGGACAGTTTCAGGTTATTATCGGTAACGATGTACCTGTCGTGTATAACGCACTGGTAGGTAACATGTCCAAAGGTGCTAACGCTGGATCTTCTAGTGCTTCGGCTTCTACAGGCGAGAAGAAAAAGAGAAATCCAATAAGCGCGTTGTTCGACTTCATCTCAGGTATGTTTACACCAATCCTGCCTGCGATTACCGGTGCAGGTATGATCAAAGGGATCGTGGCTATCCTTGTAGCACTCGGTTGGTTGTCTGATACAAGCTCAACGTATATCATCTTGTCTGCCATTGGTGATGGTGCCTTCTACTTCTTGCCAATCATTCTGGCAGTCAGTGCGGCACGTAAGCTGGGTAGTAATATGTATATTGCTGCGGCGCTTGCTGCGGGGATTATGCACCCGACCATTACAGCTTTGCTAGCTGATGGTCACAACTCATCGTTTATGGGGATTACAGTAATTGCAGCATCGTATTCTTCTACAGTAATTCCGATTGTTCTTGCAGTTTGGATCGCTTCATATGTAGAGAAAGCCGTTGACCGTGTTGTACATGCATCACTTAAGCTACTCGTTGTTCCAACAGTTACCCTGTTGATTATGGTTCCTCTGACGTTGATGACGGTTGGACCATTGGGTACGGTTCTTGGTAATGGTTTGTCTGGCGGTATCTCTTGGTTGTTCGACAATATGTCTATCTTCGCAAGTATTTTGATCGGTGGTACGATGTCACTATTGATCATTACAGGTATGCACTATGCTTTGTTGCCAATCGTCGTTGGTTCGATGACAACACTGGGTTACGATTTTATTATTCCATTGATGTTCGCAGCTAACTTGGCACAAGGTGGTGCAGCATTTGGTGTAGGTCTCAGATCCAAAAATGCACAAACCAAGTCACTTGCATATTCCACAGGTTTGACTGCTATTATGGGGATCACCGAGCCTGCAATGTACGGAATTAACATGAAATTCAAAAAACCGTTTATCGCAGCTCTAAGCGGTGGTGCTATCGCTGGTGCGTTTATGGGGATCTTCAATGTTAAATCTTATGTTATTACAGGACTTGCGGGTCTTCCGAGTATCGCAGCATTTATCAGTCCAGCAGTAAGCACATTGATCTATGCCCTAATTGGTGGTTTGATTGCTATCGTAGCGGCAGCAATCATCACGTACATCTTGGGCTTCAAAGAAGACAATGCTCCACAACCGGCTGCAACAACACCGGCTGCTGAACCTGCTACACCAGCAACAACAACTTCTGCTCCAGTTGTAACAGAAGAAGCAAAAGCTCAGGATGAGCAAATTTTCAGCCCAATGACTGGGGAAGTTAAACCACTTAGCGAAGTACCAGATCCAGCGTTCTCCGAAGAAATCATGGGTAAAGGTTTTGCTATTCAGCCGACAGAAGGACGTGCCGTATCTCCGATTAACGGAACGGTGTTCTCATTGTCGAAGAGTGGACATGCGATTGGTCTTGTAAGTGATACGGGTGCAGAAATGCTGATTCATATCGGGATCGATACGGTTAAGCTGAAAGGTCAATTCTTCTCTCCTAAAGTTCAAGCTGGAGCGAAGGTGTCCGTGGGTGACGTATTGATGGAGTTCGACCGGGAAGAGATCGAAAAAGCCGGTTACACGACAATTACACCTGTCATTATTACAAACATGCACCAGTATGAATCCGTTGAATCTGCTGGACGTACAACGATCAAAGAAAAAGAATTGATCTATACGGTTAAAGCATAAGCATTGGATTAATAAGAATAAAAGCAGCAGCCTTACGGAGAATATTCGTAAGGCTACTGCTTTTTTTGGTAGCTTATTTAATTGTAGCGTCTAATCAGCATATGCTGCTCACATATTACTTCCAGA
Source organism: Paenibacillus sp. MER 99-2 (assembly GCF_023714095.1). NCBI lineage: Bacteria > Bacillati > Bacillota > Bacilli > Caryophanales > Paenibacillaceae > Paenibacillus > Paenibacillus sp. MER 99-2. The sequence continues at coordinate 304,221 of NZ_JAMAUZ010000001.1, forward strand.
ACTTCACTGGTGTCGGATTGCCTCTCAGCGGTTGTCGCAGCCTATGGGAGATGAGATATATATTTTTTAGACCATCCAGCTCCCTTAATTAGCTAGCTATCCGCCTGCGACGTTCTTGGTGACTTCTCGGTAACGAAGGGAAGCATATCTTCAACCATTTGTACAAAGTGTTGAGCCGGCTTGGATAGATGACGGTGATGTAGCCATACAAGCGCTGATCCAACGGTTGAGGATTGGTCAATAATGCGATAGATATGTAAGGCATGTTCATGATGCAGTTGAAGGACGGTGCGGGGCACGATTGAACTTGTAAAACCTAGACGTACAAGCTCCATCAGCATCGCAACATCCGAGCATTCCCCCATAACGGATGGACTTACGTGATGTTCACGAAATCGATCGAGAATCAGCTCAAACATCCCGAGCCCTTCTGTGCTGGGTAACAAGAGTGGAATATGAGCGAGCTGCTTCAAATAAGTCTCACCGTGCATTCCGGTTTCAAGAGGTGTAGCTGAGATGTAGAAGAGAGGCTCCTGCGGTAGATGAAGCACTTCGTAATGCTCTGTCCGCACGGGCATCCGTACGCAGGCTAGCTCTATTTTGCCATCATCCAGCAGCTGACACAGTTGCGCAGATTCATTTTGCTGAATTTTATAAGTAACCTTTGGGTGTGTCATTCGAAATTGTTGAAGTACGCGGGGCAGCAGACTGTCCGAGATTGTATTCATGCCTAGGTTCAGTTTACCGCGGATGCCATCGCGAAAGTCTTGTATTTCCATGACGGCTTCTTCCATATATTTGGTTATCGTAATGGCATATTCATAGAAGCTTCGACCTGCCTGTGTCAGTTCCATTGTCCGTCCTTGGCGTTCAAATAACGCGACACCTAGTTCTTCCTCCATTAGCTTAAGTTGCTGACTTAAGGGAGGTTGCGCCATGTGTAGTCTTCGTGCTGCTGCGGTAATCTGTTTCTCCTCGGCAATGGCTATAAAATAACGACACTGTTTAATATCCAAAAGGACGCTCCTTACTAACAAAGTATATGTAGATCATATAGAAAGCCAATAAAACATGTATTTTTAATATACTACATCTTCATGTTACTATACATAAGGTTTAGGCATTTACCTAGTGAGGTAGGGCTATTGCAAGCCATGCAATATATTGTATCGAGAAGGGATCTTATCACGTATGACCAAACAACAAGAGCATCTACGAACTTCAAATGTAAAACAATTTTCATCTCTAATTCTTGCTGGCATCCAATGGTTTTTCTTTTTATTTACGAATACCGTTGTTGTGCCGTTATCCATTGGGCATAATTTTCAACTTACACCAGAAGCTATTGCTACAGCAATGCAGCACTCCTTTTTGCTGACAGGAGCTGTGTGTATCTTACAAGCGATATGTGGACACCGCTATGCGGTGATGGACGGACCATCAGGCCTGTGGTGGGGGCTGACACTTAGCTTAACGGTCTCCGCTTCATCTGCAGGAATGAGCCTTGAACGGGTTGGTGGTGGACTGACAGCAGGCTTTATACTGGCTGGATTAACGATGGCCATCTTAGGCTGGATGGGCGCTTCTCATGTGCTTCAGAGGCTGTTCACGCCAATGGTGAAGAGTACAATGTTATTTTTATTAACGATTCAATTGACCATGAATTTCTTCAAGGGCATGATTGGATATACAGAGTTTGGCACATTTAATCTGCCGGTTGCAGCATTATCTATACTCATTGCAGTTCTTGTTGCGTGGATTCAATTGAAGGGGAGAGGCAAGCTTGCTAATTATGCGATCCTGATCGGTATTATTGCGGGTTGGATTGCTTATCGCTTACTCATTCCTGGACATCAGAGCACAGGGACGCAGGCAGTGGGCGAGTTCTTCACCTTTTTTCCATGGGGTACGCCGAAGTGGGAGCCTGGAATCGTCATTACCGCTTTTATTGTTGGGCTGGTGAATATGACGAATTCCATTACAACCTTAGGGGCTGTGGAGAAAATGGTTGGGGTTCAAACGACGGCTCAGCAGTATAAACGTTCCTATGGATGGACTGGATTGTTTACGGTTATCGCGGCATGTGTGGGGGTGATTCCCTTTGGTGCATTTGCTTCTTCGATCGGGTTTCTGGAGAGCACCCGTATTTTACGTCGATCGGCTTTTATCATGGGAGCTGGGCTGTTATGTATGCTGGGACTGATGCCGATGTTGACATCGTTCTTTGCTCAAATGCCACCGAGTGTGGGCAGTGCTGTGCTATTTGTAGCTTATTTGCAAATGTTTGGTACGGCAATACGAACGCTTGAGGGTACGGTCTTTAATTCCAAAACGATTTATCGTATTGCTCTTCCCATTCTTACAGGTGTTGCTATTATGAACATACCAGCAGAAGCTTTTCAAGGTCTGCCGATCTATCTCATTCCTATGATTAGCAATGGTCTTGTCATCGGTGTGGTGATATCCCTTGTGTTGGAATCTACGGTGAGATGGTCTAACATGGATAACTCAGCCAGGACGAGTAAAGCGGCTTAAAGTTAGCAATAGAACTCTTTTTCAATAACAGTCCTATCTAGGGTATAGGGCTGTTTTTTGTGATTTGGATCTATTTGACGATAATTCTATTTTGTCCTGCAAGCATGCGCATTTCTCTGAATAGACGTTCCTGCTGGTCTTCCGCTACCTCAAACTCAACGCCATAGTGCCAGTGGTTTCCTTTTTCCGCACCCCAACGCAGTAATCCCTCCATATATAAAGGTTCTTCCGTGAGCGTTGTATCAAGCCCAATTCGGATCTCATTGGAATCTACGTTTAACCGGAGCGGGAAGGAGAGCTGACAGCCAGAACGACTGATATCGCATAGCTCGGCTTGAATGGGTTTGTCTGGCGCAGGTGACCCGTTAATGCTAATAATGTACACTTCCGATATTATAGGTTGCTTTAAAAAATAGCGAAAAGGTGTTTTTCTCTGGTTGATTGACATGTACTCCTCCATATATTTCAAAAAAGTCAGTTATCGTTATATCGTCAAAAGAACAGCAGAAATGAAGAGAAGTTAAGGAAGTCAGAGGGTGGTGGTCTCATTAAAATAAAAGAATACACTCTTAACCTAATGTGTCCCGGTAGAAGGAGCAAACTAAAGATCGTTCTCAAGTTCCTTTAACAGTTGAAGAGAGCTTGATATAATGCTGAACATAGTATAAGAGACTTGCTGTATTCAAAAGGGTTGGACGACTACATAGAACACAAAATTCAGATGTGTTATAGAGAAGAGGGGCTGGACATGAGACAGGCATCATTTAGCTTTATTACAGACACGTCAACGATGTGTATATATGATTTGGGTACGTTGAAACATCGTTTGCAGGACACGGTAGACTGGTGGTCGATTCCTGAAGATGAACTGGCCGAGGTTAACGCTGGGCATTGCCTTTTCATTAATCTGGGTGCAGATGGAGCATATGATGTGGATTGGAGCCTGAACGCTTCCTTGTCAGAAGGTGAACGAACGGGTGAAGGGCAGATATATTATCTTAACGTGCCTACAGGCAAGATCTTCATGGGTGCGGCAGAGGATGTCACAGCGGACGAACTTGAGCCTGATGAGGCGTGTGAAGGTGTGCTGCTGGAGCTCGAACCAGGTAGTTATGCATGCATCATATGGAGGGAGAGCAACCGTATCCATGTGACGATGGAACCCAGCGTGAAGGGAAGCAACCATTTGGAGGATTTGATACGCATCTGAATGAAAAGGAGGAACTTTGGATGTATGAACAACAGTTAGCACGTATACAGGACAAGCTGAATGCACTGCGAAATGCGGATGTAGAGCTAAGCTTGTTCGGAGCGGAGAGTCATGAGTATGTGCTTGAGCCGGTATGGACTACCGAACAGATTAAACAATTTGAACAGAAATGGAAGGTGCAACTGCCGGAAGATTATCAGGCTTTTTTGTTAACGGTTGGTTCAGGAGGCGTAGGTCCTTATTATGGGTTGGAGAAGCCCGAGGATGGGGTTTATGCGGTGCTGGGTTATGATGATGAGTTAAATGCGATATCCGATCCTTGCACATTAACGGAAGCTTGGAATTGGGATTATGACTGGTATGATGATAGCCGAACAGAAGAAGAGTGGAGCCAGCTTGAACATGAATACTATGATCCGAAGTGGTCTGCTGGGATGCTGCGCATCAGTGATTTTGGATGTGGAGTTTCCATGAATCTAGTCGTCAAGGGTTCTTCCTATGGAGAGATCTGGGCAGATGACCGTGCCAACAGTAGCGGAATATATCCGGATCATTATATGGGAAATAAGGAACGGCTTTGTTTCCTGGACTGGTATGAATTGTGGCTGGATCAGTCACTGCATGAATGGAAAGAACGAGAAATAAAAGCATCGAATGCTAACATTAAGGATAAAGCTTGAGAACAATGTAAGGTGAGCCAGGGAAGGGAGGCGTACATATGGGCTGGGAGTATGGAATCAAGGTAACACCTGCCGTGAAGATTTCCGAAGTTATAGAACGACTAAGCAATGTTATTATTGTGCCTGAAAACTATAGCATAGAACGCACTCCAACAGGGTTTGCCATTGTACAGGATCATGCGGCTTGGCCGGAAGTGATGCAGTTGTCGATTGAACAAGCTGCTGGACTTGAAGAAGTTGAGGATGGAATGCAATACATCTATTGTTTGTTCCATATCGGAGGCGAATTAGCTTCCAATTGGTTAAGGCAGATGCAGATCGAGACAGAAGGTTTAGACGGGATGAGTGAATGGTTTGAACTCTAAAGAAGATAGGTTATGCCAGTGCAGTCATATCATGAAAGAGGCTTCTCCCATGGGACGGGACTGATCCCATCTAAGGAGAGAGGCTTTTTTTGCTATAAAAAAACCGTTTGGGCGGTTCGCCCGTCATTACATATAGAAAGAGAGAAGAGGAGGGGGTACGAGGTTGGGAACCAATGCTGAGATGAAAAAGATGGTTTTCATTCAGACGAACGATGAAACGGCGTTTGTTCAATCCATCATGGAGCATCAGGATACATTGTTCTCCATTGCCTACAGTTATCTGCGGAACCGTCATGATGCGCTGGAAGCCATTCAGGAGATGACATGCCGGGCTTGGATGAAAAGAAGTTCTCTCAAAAACGACAAAGCGTTCAAATCCTGGATCATCCGCATTCTGATCTACATCTGCATTGATGAACAGAGACTACGTAAGCGCACAACAGTGATCTCTAATGAAGAACTGGATGATGCGTTTAACGGTGCTACCGTAGGCGGAATCCAGGCCGATCAGCTCGCGATCCGTACCGTTCTGGAATCCATTAAACCGAAGTATCGCCATGTGTTGCTGCTAAAATATTATAACGATATGACGTTAGCTGAAATTGCAACAATTCTTGGGAAACCCGAAGGTACGGTTAAGACATGGCAGCACAAAGGGCTGGAACAGCTTCGTAAATTGATGAAAAACCGGGGGGATTGGCATGAACACTAGTCCAGAGGAAAAGGTATTAATCGCGGATGCTGCCCGGTTACAGCGGGATGTGCGGCAGATGAATAAGTCCGAGACCACACATGCGATCCAGCGTGGACTCGCGAGGGCGCGTAGGGCGAGGAGACATGATCGAAGCCTAGCGATGAAGTGGATTTCGGTGCTTCTTGTGGTGGTCATCGGTGGAGCTTGGCTGGTGTCAGAACTCTATGATCAAACATCGAAGCAACTAACAGCAGGAGAGCAAGCAACGTATTGGGAGAAGCTTGAGCCTTTTCGTACCTTATTTCAAAGGGATACTGATCGGAGCACGATGTTGTCTGCTATTAATCATGGCTATGTGCAGATGGTTGACCGGACTGTCGTATCAGACTCCTATGAGCTCACGGTGAATGCAGTTACGGCAGACAGGACCAGATTAATTGTGTTATACACAGGTAAGACGGATGCCACGCAAGATATTTACTCCGTGAACCAAGTGAAGGTTGTAAATGCGGAGACGAATCAATCTCTTGGATCAATGCAAGGCCTCAATGTACCGACAAACGAAAATACGATATATGGTCGGACGTACGTTATGTTGGATCCGAATGAACCGATGCCTGAGAAGATAACGATGACCTATCAGATTTCGTCCAATACTCCCAATGTTGAACAAGGTTCAGCTACAGTCAAAAACGAGACAGCTCGATTTTCGGAGCAGATGAATATCTCATTTACATTGGATTCAAGATTTGTTAAAGCTAAGACAGATGTAATAAAGCCCAACTATTCATTTACATTGGAAGGTCATTCGTTTTTGTTATCTGAAGTAGAGATGTCACCACTCTCAACAAAAGTCCTAATCCAAATGGAGAATGTTGAGAACATGGATGATGAAGAGAAACAATCCATGATGGATCTGATTAGAGGAGTCAATATAGTATCTATAACAAAGGGTGGTGAAGTCACATTACTAGGTTCCTTATCTAATTATTTCTCAGGAGATGCTTTAGTATCACTAGGATCCGATCGTGTCTCGGAAGATGGAATAATCTATATTCTAGGTAGTAATTTGTTGGATGACCCACAATCACTAACATTCAGGCTTCATTCTCAGCCGGGCAAAGTGTACGATTCAATGAATGAAGTGGAGAAGGATATGTTAGAGATCAAAATTAAATAGATGCGAAAATTCAATAGCGAGTACAACCAGGGCGAAGCCCCTTTTTCTTCGGAGGAAAGGGCTTCGTCTTCTTATATATGCAGACTCAGTGCGTTGTTGCGAAATAAATAAAAATTATATTTTTTGCATATTTTGTATTGTCACACGGCGGGTTACATTATATAATCGGCTTGTAAGAAAAATTTTACAAAGGATGGTGGAATTTTGAAGAAATTTTCGGCTCTTTTACTTGCAGTCACTTTGTTGTTGTTAACCGTCTCGGCAGCTCCTCCTACTACATATGGTGCGGCTAATTTCCCGAATACGGGAACAACTGGTTTGACGGGTTTTGCCGGTAATGCCAAGAGTGTGTCGGGTGTTTCCAAGTCTGCTATAACAGGTGGTAAGAATGGTCAGGTCATCTACATTAACAATCTGAACGATCTGAGAACACATGCTGCGGATACTACGCCTAAAATTTTGGTCATTGAGAAAAATATCTCTTCATCCACCCTGCAAAAAGTTAACTTTGGTGCTAACAAGACCATTGTTGGTTCCTATGACAATCATAAGCTCACCAACATCAACTTTAGATCTACAGCTAGCTCAAGCAATGTGATTTTCCAGAACCTGACCTTTGAACACTCTGCCAATATTAATGCAAATGATGATATTCAACTGTACATTACTTCAGGTAACAACTATTGGATTGATCACGTGACATTTGCTGGACATAGCTATAGCTCCAACGGCAACGATCTGGATAAACTGCTCTACATTGGTGACCGGGCAGATTTTATCACCATCAGCAATTCTAAATTCTCCAATCATAAGTATGGCGTCATTCTAGGTCACCCTAATGATGGAAACAGCAGTTACAATGGGGTTCCTCACATTACAATGTCCAACAATTACTTTGAAAATGTGTATGTACGTGGTCCGGGGCTATTCAGATATGGCTACTTCCATTTGAAAAACAACTATGCGAACAATTTCAATCAATCCATTACAATTGGTGAAAAAGCTCGTATTTATTCCGAAAATAATTATTTCGGTGCAGGTGCTGAAAAAGGCGGCATCCTCGATGATAAAGGCAAGGGTGAGTTCACGGATACAGGTAGCACACCTGCATTGAGCGCAAAAACTTCTCCTAAAACCAACTGGAGACCTAGCACGAACTACAGTTACGAAGTTCAATCTGCTAGCTATGCCAGAGAGTTTGTAACGAAATATGCAGGTTCATCGAATACAACTCTTGTATTCGGTAAATAAGTTGCTTATTTGAAAGAAAGACCCCATCTATGATGTGGGTCTTTCTGTTGTTTCAGCAGTGCTTTTGAGAGATCAGAATTCAAATGTATGCCCTAAGTTAAACGCAAATAGTAATTTCAAATTGCATATTTACATTCAGTGTACAAAAGCCGATATAACCTAGTGTAGCGCTGCTCTCACAGATGTGAGGTATGATTGAACCAAGAAGAGCCTGAGATGTTGCGTATATTGAATGAAGCAAATCATGATTAGGCCGATGTACATACAAGTGCGCCCTACAAATGTAGTTTATTTTATCTAAAGGATGGGGTAAGCATGAATCGTTTTGATGAAATTATATGGAATAGGAATAAGATCATTGGCATCATGTTTTGGATTGTTGTTGTGGTTGGCTCTGCCGTGAGTTTCTTTGAACCCAAGCTGATTATGTCCAATATTGTGGCTGCCTTATTTGCAATCTGGCTGACCTATGCCAATGTTAAGAAAAAGCACACTCACCTTATTCCGTGGCTGGTTACCGTTATTGTTATTGCATGTGGAATATATGCAGGATGGGGGAGCAATGAGGCGCTCTTTACGATTCTGATCTCTTCTTTACTGCTGATTTATCCAGACAAGAGATTATTCTTGATTGGTTTCTTGGTTATGTTTGCTAATGATCTTCTACAATTGTTGATTGTCCCAACGGCAACGCCAGAGCTTTTCTATGACAATGTAACCAATGTGGTTCTTGTAGGTATGATTGGCGGAATTTTGTTTATGGTCTCTCATATGTCTCAGAGGCTCTTCCGTGAAAGTGAGAAAAGATGGGCTGAGGTGGAGCAATCTCGTGTTAGAGTGGAAACGATGCTGGAACGAGTTAAGGTATCGGTTACAGGATTAACGAGTTTCACCGATCAGTTGAAGCGCAAAGTTGACCAAACAGGTTCAATCATGAATGAGGTAACGATAGGGTTCAGTGAAGTGGCACGAGGGGTGGAGTTCCAAGCTTCGAGTGTTGCAGAAATATCGGATTCCTTGTCCCAGTCGGATCAGCATATTAGAGACGTAGCAGCTAATTCGTCTAAAATGAAAGAACTATCGTCGCATATGACTCAAAGCACGCAAACGGGAAGTACGCAAATGGAACAGTTAAACGTGCAGATGCAAGAGATGTCTGAACTGATTAAGACCACTGCGGGTGACATGGAGCGATTCAATCAAGAGAGTGAGTCCATGACCATACTGCTGAGCAGTATCACGGATATTGCCAGTCAGACGAATCTACTTGCCCTTAATGCTGCGATTGAGGCAGCCCGTGCTGGAGAGCAAGGTCGTGGTTTTGCCGTCGTTTCGGAAGAGGTTCGCAAGCTGGCCGAGCATTCTGGACAATCGGCACAAAAGATTGCTACGGTGTTAGCTAGATTGAAAGGACAGACACAGGCGCTAACCGATCGTTTTGTTAACATTCGAGAGTCACTTTCAGAAGGCAAAGAAGCTGTGGAAACGGCTGAAGATGTGTTCCGTACAATTAACGGCAATTCTCAGCATGTCTTGAGTCAAGCGATGGATATTGAAGGTAGCTCAGCGACGATGAAGGATGCTTCAACGAAAGTAGTCAATGAAGTCGCTGAAATCTCTAGTGTGACGGAGCAGTCCAGTGCAGCGGCAGAAGAGATTCTTGCAAGTATGGAGGAGCAGCGCAATCTTACGCAGAACATTGTGAGTAGCTTTGATGAGTTAGAATTGTTAATCAGAAGTTTGAATGAATTGGTAGCAGATCATGAGAATTCATCGCATGCTACTGTTCCAAGTGAGCAAACAGCATAAGTTTGAAGAAGTAGGATTCGAAGAAAATGGAGCTTGTCCTTACGTGATAACGTAATTGGATAGGCTCTTTTCGTTTGATTTATAGCTTTCTCTGGCCTTAGGCAAGACCTCATTTCTTATGAAAGGATAAATATCGACAATTTTATAAATAGGCAAAGGAAAGTATGGTGATTGTGTGGAATAATTATACAAATTCATCTTATTTGGAGGTTGTAAAATGGTTTTTCCGACACATATTGTATCTGCAGGGGGAATTGTAGAAGATGGAGCTGGAAATATCCTTTTAGTAAAAGCGCATGACGATGGTTGGGTGTATCCTGGCGGGATAACTGAAGTTGGGGAAAACCTGATTGATGGCGTCATTCGCGAGATCAAAGAGGAAAGTGGAATAGATGCCACGGTTAGCCATTTAATTAGTATTGTTTCAAATACAGCAATCCATAAATGGTATGACGGTGAGACTGATGTTCCTACTAAGGTCATGTTTGATTTTGTGTGTAAAGCTGTGGGTGGAGAGTTAGCTACTTCTGATGAAACGAGCGAGTGCAGGTGGGTTCCCAAGGAAAATGTTCTGGACTTCATTACGTTACCTGGAATTCGTAAGCGTTATGAAGCATATTTGAACTTTAATGGTTCTGTGAATTATATGGAGTACGTGACTGCATCAACCACAGAATGTAATGTCAAGCTTCAAAGGAATGTGTAGTTCTAAGATGGATGGTGGTTTGAACTAAAAGGAAATGTGATTGTAACATTGGAGCAGGGTGAGCTCATTCAACGAAAAGGAGTTAATTTTACGATGAAGGATTTACATAACTTTGTTTCAGATTACACGAAAGATAAGAAGCATTTACACCTTGCTATTGGGATGATAAGAGGGGATGATATTGAATACTTTTCGTTTAGTAATGACACGGAAAAAAGTATGATCCCTGCTGAAAATAGGTTATTTGAAATCGGTTCCATTACCAAGGTTTTCACGTCCATGCTGTTATTATCGATGGAGCAGGAAAAGTTGCTATCCACAGATGATATGGTTGGTAAGTTCCTGCCAAGCGTTAAGAATGATTATTTGAATAAAATCACCTTGAAGAACCTTGCTACTCATACCTCGGGATTACCTATTTTGGCAACCAACCATAATATGGCTAAGAAAAGATCGGATCCTTATTCAATGTATACTGAGGAAGATTTAACCTCTTTTTTAGCTACAGCTAATTTCACGGATGGCATTGGTTCATTTGCATATTCCAATCTTGCTGTGGGTTTGCTGGGCAATATTTTATGTAAGGTGTCAGGGAGTACATATGATGAGCTGTTAAAAAGATATATAACTGAACCACTACAAATGAAAGAAACAGCCGTTCTGCTTAATTCAGAACAGGATAGCAGATTTTTGAATGGACATGCTTCGACTGGCAGAAGAGTCCCACATTGGAATCTTTCGATACATGAAGGAGCTGGTGGGATCAAGTCTTCTATCCGTGATATGAGTTTATTGGTTCAAGCCAATCTAAATGATGATCATCCGATCGCCTCTATCCTAGCCAAAAGTCATCTTCCTAACGCCATTGGAAATGCGAATCTTTATTTTGGCTGGGCTGGGGATAACATTCAAGATAAAGAGATTCTCTGGCATAACGGAGGTTCAGCGGGTTTCAACAGCTATCTAGCTTTCAATAAGGAACTCCGTGTAGGAGTTGTATTGTTGTCGAATTATTCTTTTTTCTCTAACGCGCTTATCGATCATTATGTGTCTCAATTAAAGAAATGGATTACGAGAAAAGAGCCAGCTCAAGCAATGATGATAGACTCTGTAGGTATAGAAATACTTGAAGCGATGTTAAGTAGCGAATGAAGTAGGAAGAACCATTAAAATAATAATACATATACGGAGGTAACAACGTTTGAGTACTCATTACTATTTCAGTTGGTTTAATAACTTTTTTCCAGAGAAGCTGGTTAAATCGTTGCATGAGGATATTACAGACAGACAATCGCTTGTTATGATCAGCGCCGATCCTTCTAATTATGAAGATGAGCAGGTTAACTTGGATGATATTACGGAATGGGCATGGTTGAATCAGGCCAACCTTAAGTTTGATGAATATCATTTCATTGATTACCGTATGCAGAAGGAAGATGCTCAGCGAGTTATTCAGAACGCTTCTGTCATTTTTTTGTGCGGTGGATATCCTGCTTTGCAGCACGATTTTTTGGAAGATTATGAATTAACGGATGTTATTAAGAAAAGTAATGCCGTCATTCTGGGTGCCAGTGCTGGTGCGTTAAACATGGCTGCCAAATGGTTGAACTTGGGGAACACTGCCGACGAAATTGAAACAAGTACGATTTATGATGGGATTGGCTTTGGTCATTTTGCCTATGAATCTCACTCGCAACGAAACTACGCCACGTTTGTTCAAGGCTATCTGTTCCCCTTGTCTGAGGAAATGGATGTTTATGCGGCAGAACAGGAGAGCGCGATGCGTGTGAAGGACGGCGTAATAGAAACAATGGGTCCTATATATTTAATTGCCCACTCGAAAATTCAGAAATTGGCTGAGACGCTCTAATTAGATGGAGTGGGGTGGCTGTGACCTGACAGCAAGCTTTCATATCTCCGGATGTATATTCGTGCAGAAATATAAATTAGAAAGACCGCCTTCAATGGCGGTCTTTCTATTGACCTAGTAGAGATGTACAACTCACTTCATTTCTCGAATACCTTTATAGAGGATGTTCAAAAAGTCCGCTTTTGATTACGCAGGATGCCTAAAGGCATCATCAACGTCGAATATGGAATTCAGCCGAAATAAGTAGATGCTTACGAAGGTTGTTTCCTTCAGAAACAATGTAGTTGCTCACGTAGTTTTGCCTACGCTCCGCTACTCCATTTCTATCTTCATCCCATCTTCTCGGTACTGAAAACTGCCCTTTTTGAACACGCACTTATAGACAGATTCGCACAGCTCCGTTGTAAACCTGCCTGACATTCCTTCAAGCGCCGTATTGGTGAACGCTACGACACTAAGCTCCTGGCTCGGATCAACAAACCAGGAGTGCCCATAGGTACCGCCCATCCGCCACGTTCCTGGCGATTCAGGTGTATTGGCTTCTTCTGAGTCTTTTAGTAGCGTGAAACCAAGTCCAAAACCTCTCCCTGGCCAGTAGGGCATCTCAAGGTTACCAATTTGATTGGTGGTCATTTCTGTGACAAGAGCCTTCGGCAAAATGGGATGTCCTCCTTGCCGCAAAGCTTCCAGCAGCTTAAGGAAGTCCCCTGCACTGCCAATCATGCCGGCTCCCCCGGAAGGGTAAGCTGTCTTATCCATAAACCTATTGGGTGAGAGGAGGAATCCTGCGGTCCCCTCGATGAAAGGAATGGTATCAAAATCATGCAAGCGCCGGGGTTCTCCAGTACTGTCTGCGTAAGCCGTAGTCAATCTGTCTGCATCCACAGCCTTGAAATCGGTGTCCATCATTGATAGCGGATGTGTTACAAGCACCTGTACAGCTTCACTAAGCAGCATTCCAGTTACCTTTTCGATGACTGCTCCGAGCACGTCTGTTGCTATGGAATATCTCCACATTTTCCCTGGCTCATATAAAAGCGGGACAGACGCGAGTCTTTGCAGATTCTCTTCAAGTGTAATTCCAACCGAATCCATGCCGTCCGATACCCCGGCAAGCTCATAAGTTCCCTTTTCCTCTTGGAAGAAACGGTAAGTTAAGCCTGCAGTATGTGTCATCAGATGGCGTACGGTCATTGGAACATACTGTCCGTTGGGCAGTTTGGGACGAAAGGTGGGCAACCATTTTTCCACCAGATCGTCTAACTGTAATCTTCCTTGCGAAACTAATACTAAGGCTGCTGTTGAAACGACCGGCTTGGTTACCGAAGCATATCTAAACAACGCATTTTCCTGCATCGGTCGTTTCTGCTCGCGATCGGCCCAACCAGCAGACCTACTGTAAACAAGGTTTCCGTCTAACGCAATTTGCACGACTGTACCCACGATTCTTTTTTCCTCAAGTGTGCGCTCAATTACTTCATTGACGCTTTCGTGCAACAATTCCGGATCTATAGTTTTCATGTGTCTCATCCTTTTCTGCTGTAATTTACTTGATTATATATAGCAAGTGAGTTTATTATATAAATAATTTCTGTTACCTTACATAAAAGAAACAAGTTATATAAAGAAACTTCCGATGATTATTAAGGCGTTTAGAAGAAATAACTTTTAAATTAAAGGGGTGTGATTTTCTTGGATGAGATCGATAAAAACATTCTGCTCCATTTGCAGAATCAGGCTAGATTATCAATGACAGATTTAGGAAAACTGGTGGGGCTGTCTCAGCCAGCCGTTACGGAACGTGTAAAACGCATGGAAGAAAAGGGAGTTATCGAGGAATACCGGACTGTCATATCTTCGCAAAAATTGGGTAAGCAATGCACGGCCTATATGCTTATTCGAACCAGGAATTGTTATCCTTTTCTTGATTTTTGTCGTTCTTCACCGGAGGTTACGGAGTGTTACCGGATAAGTGGGGAGCATAATTATTTATTGAAGATTCTCACAGAAACAACCCAGGAGCTGGAGGAGTTTGAAAACAGATGCGATCAATATGGCACCTATACGACTCTAATCGTGATGTCTTCACAGATCGCTTACAAAAATCTGATTGGAGAAACGAATTTGCTTGCATAAGGTGTATTTCTATAAACACCCAAAAAAGAACCCGCTCTAGGACGGATTCTTTTTTGGTTATACATACTTATGGATTCCATTAGGAAGGGAAGCCATGCTTTTTTGCTAGCCAAGCTGCAAGCAAGGAGGGGAGCAAGAGGATAATTAATGATCCGGGAAGGAAGCCGGCGCCAAACAGCTGGAGAAGAAATCCCCCAATTATGCCTCCGCCGCCGATTGCCACATTCCATGCGGTAACCAGCATAGATTGAGCGATATCTGCGCTTTTTCCCCCAGCTTGTGCTATCGCCGTTTGCAGTAAAGTGGCTGCTCCGCCAAATGTAAGCCCCCATGCTGTAACACCAAGAATGATGATTGCAGGTTGATTCATTCCAATTCCCAAGGCTACAGAAGCCAAAGCAAATCCTGTAATGCTGATTAATACTAACATTCTTAGAAAACGGTCAATCAGCATGCCTATCACCCAGATGCCAACAACCGAGGTAATTCCGAAAATAAGAAGAACTAGATCCACTCGCTCCGCAAACGCGGTTTCCGCAAGATAGGGTGCAATATAAGTGTACAAAATATTATGAGCTAATACCCAAGTCAACACGACAAACAAAATCGTCCGTATACCAGGAACCAGGAAAATCTTGTACAAAGGCAGTTGATCACCCGCAGGCTCACCTTCATAATCTGGTACCTTCCAGAGCACCCATCCAATAAGAACTACAGCTAGTAAGGATACTACTCCGAAAATGAAACGCCATCCTGTATAAGCACCGAAAAAAGTGCCCAGTGGAACGCCCAATGCTAATGCCAACGGGGTGCCAATCATGGCTACGGCCATCGCTCTACCTTTCAGCGAATCAGGCACCATACGACGTGCATAACCAGCCGTCATCCCCCACAGCACACCTGCCGACACACCTGCGAAGAAACGCGCGACAAGCGTCAACACATAAGAGGAAGATAACGCGGTGATCGTGTTAAATACTAGAAAGCCGATAATGCACAGCAGCAGAAGCGGCCGGCGTCTCCAACTGCGGGTAGCGGTTGTCAAAGGAATGGCGGCAAGAAGAGAGCCAACCGCATAGAGAGTGACCAATTGTCCAGCAAGAGCTTCTGTGACCCCAAGATCCTGTGCAATTTGCGGTAATAATCCAGCAGGCAGGCTTTCTGTAAGAATGCAGATGAATCCTGCCATAGCTAAGGCCAACAGCCCAACCCACGGAAAACGTAAGGAAGACGACATATTAACATCATCTTTTCTTATAAGAGCAGTGTTTGAGTTCACGAAAAAATCTCCTTTGTTTATTTTTAGCCGCTTAATAAGATTTGGCTTTCGTAAAAGTACGTGTTCAAAAAGATCGGTTTTGAACAACCTCTATAAGCATATAAAAATAAAACATTTCTCTACATGGCTGATTAAAGGAGAATGAAGCGAAATAAGAGGAAAATACGTTTATTTATATATAAATTCCATGATTATAAAGGTGAAAAGGCAGCATCGCTAGATGCCGCCTAATCATAAACCGTATTTGATGAGAACTAGCAGATCAATATCTACGCCTTATCCAGATCATATCTCCAAGCCAGTAAACGATGTGGTGCATCTTCTGTAGACAGCCCGATGAAAAGTTTGGCTTGGTGATGATACAACTGTGGGTGAACTTCTGTCGTGGTCGCAATACAAGTCAGGGTAGGGCAATTCCATACGTGCAAATCCAGCCCATGTCTCCATGTAAAAAGCGTATCTTCATCTGCGGCCATGCCCGCTTGAGCATGGGGGAAGACACCTTCTATTGGACTCGTTGTGTTGAAGGCAGGCACAGAAGTGATGACGCCGATTCGCTCACCTGTTTGTGCATTAAAGAAAATGATAGCGGGTGATACGCCCTCTTCCTCCCAATCTTCTTCATCCACCATTTCTTCGTCTACTTGACCCCAGATTGCTATGGTATGAGGGGCAATCCAGGCGGAAGGCAGGTCCCAATCCATGGTTTGCCATAGATCATGGATCGAAGATCCGTCCTCCGATTCCCATACATGGCTTAACCAGTTTTCCAAACTCCAGGAACGCGTAATACCTAGAGGCGCCCATACCCAACCACTATCTACAATCCATTTCTGATCAGGAGACACGCTTAATTTACCATGAAAATAATCGAGATAATGTTCACTTGTATCAGGCTCATCCGTATTCTGACTGGAATCGTTATGGTGTATTGGGGTGTGTCTTACTGTAAGAGATTCACCAAGGAGAACGTCGGTTAGATCTAACCGATTCCACTCTGTGCCATGGACTAAGATTAAACGCTGATCTATATAAGCAAAGCTTAGTGGGTATGTAGATACATCATAATGATAGTCGTCTCGCGACAATTGCAGGATTTCTTTTCCATCTAATAGATCATATACAGCCGCATGTTGTCCATACACATTAGATACTGCAGCGACAGCTCCATCTGGACTAATAACGATCTGAACAGGATGAAGTAGATTAAGATCAGGGATGTTCGTTTGCAGAATTCGCTCGGTTACTCCGGTATGTAGGTTAAGCTTCCATAACTCAGCATGGTCATTTAAGGCAAGGGCCATGATCCGCTCTGGGTCAGGGGATTCCTCGGTTAGTTCTTGGATGGCTATTAATGTTCCAGGTGAAGGATGAAGCTCAGGAAGTGGAACGGAATAAAAAGACATGATGCACCTCCGAAATAAGGGTTTTACAAGATTTGTACACGGTGTTCAAGATTCAATATAATAGGGAGAAGAATATATTGTCAAAAGCTTAAACAATATACATAGGGTTAGAGGTAGAGGAGGAGGCAAGCCTGATGAATTGGGTGGAAATTAGCAAAATAAAAGATGTAAATCAAATTCGGGAAGCAGTGCAAGGTTTGAATATCAATGAGAGAGATGAGCGGGGACGGACACCATTGATGCTCTGCTTAACTGCGCGCATGCCTGCTGAAGGCATACGCTGTTTATTAGAACAGAACCCAGATCTGGAGATCGAAGATAAACTTGGGGATACCGCACTCAAAAAGGCGATACGATTCAAGCAGGTGGATGCCATTTCGCTTCTACTTGAATTTGGAGCTAAACTTGATTCTCCTAAGGGCATTCTAGGCACGGCATGGAACGCTGCACGCTCTAATCCAAACATCGCTGATCTGCTAGTAGATACACCAGGTGCAATCCGGTTGAAGTTAACCGAAGACGAGCAAAGCAAGGTGGATGCCATTATATACGAAGAATCGATAGAGAAGGCCATTGCCAAGATTCGTGAACTGGATTCCGCAGTGCTGGTGCATGCCGTTGTTAGCGAATATAACTGGGATGATGGACCTGAGCCGATGCTGGCTGTTTGTGAACATCCGGCATGTGCACAGATAACACAACTGGATATGCTAGAGTTAATGGAAGCAGACTACTGGCTTGAGATGGATGAGGATGAGGTGCACCAGCGTGTTGACGGCTCTGCTTATCGTCTGCTCGCAGAGCAGTTGTCTGATAGACAGTCCAGAAGGAGTTGAGCAATAATGGACTCTCGTATCGAGAAAGCCATAGTAGAACAGTTGCAGCAGGAATTACAACAAAGCAACATTGAACACTTCTACATTTACAGCATGGTGAGCGAATTGCTGATCATGTGAAAAAAGGTTGGTTGAACAGTGACAACAACGATTAGCAATTTAGTTAGTGTCTGGCTGGGGCTCCTCCACTAAAACATAGTTTCATTGATCCAGAGCATTTAGGCTCGCAACCGCAGCTTGCTAATCATATATGTTCAGCAAGCTGTACCTCAAATCCGTCTGGGTCAGTAATGTAAATAAAGCGCAGATGAGCATTGGGTTGAATCGGGCCGCGTACAATCGGAATATCCATCGCTTTTAGTTGCTCTATCGCTTCCTCTAAGGAGTTTACTTCATAGCCAATCGATATGCCGGCCTCCGGTTTAAGAATGGATTCGCTCCCCTCAATCAGTTCTAGCTTTGTTTCATTTTCCATGCCCAGCATAGCAATCTGTCGTCCGCGACTCTCGAATCTGCGCTGAATCGGAAGTCCTAGCTTTCCGTTGTAAAATTCAAGCGAGTTCTCTAGGTTGCTCACTCGCAGGGTGATCCAATTTAGTTTGACCAACATAAGAGAAATCTCTCCTTTTTGTATGCCGTATTCATCAAGGTTAGGTTCATTATACAAAAGTATAACGTTGAATGGGAACGGATAAATGCTAATATAGCAGAAAGGTTCATAAGAACTATTTACTTCTAATTTTTCATTTCTCCATAGTGGGAAAATAGGTATAATGAACTTACTAGTGATGAAAATTATGGTATTCCAAGAGGTGTATCTATCTGTTTAAGTTCTCCTAATTAAATTTAATAGAACTTTTGTGAATATCAGATGTAACATCATAGAAAATTATTAGTTCAGCTAACTAAGATAGCATTTAAGGAGGAAATATGGCAGCATTTTTTACATCTCCCGAATTCGCATGGGGGTACATTAGTTTAATGGTTTTAATTTTTGCTATATGTTTCACGCGTGTTCTTCTCCCATATGGAAGTAGCAAAAAAGCTGAGTCTATTATTAGAGCTAAACTTGATGAACTATCCAGTCTCACTGATACGACAACTAAGTTTCAAACTTATAATGACTGGATGGAGAATCAGAGTAACAAGTACATAAAGGAACATTTGTTTATCTCATGGAAGAGTTTCTATGGGAAGTACATGAGCTATCAGCAAAAAGGCATACTTTACACACCGGATGTGTATGATTTCTTTTTTGAAGAGCCTTTAGTACATAAATTTGGAAAAAGAAAGTTTGCAGAAGTTGTTGCAGGAATTTTTCTCTCCATGGGGATTGTAGGAACCTTCGTTGGAATTGCATTCGGGGTATCCCAAGTGCATGTTAACGGCGGCTCGAGTGTTATGCAAGATGGAATTAGCTCCTTACTTACAGGAATGAAAGTTAAATTTGCATCGTCGATTGTCGGAGTTCTACTGTCTCTTATTTGGCAGTTAATTGATAAGGGGATTTTTTATCCGAAGCTTACCAATGCATTTGGTAGTATTCGCCAACAGCTTGATGAGGCGTTTCCAACACAAGACCAAAGTACATTATTGTTTAGCATGGATCAACGGCAAGAAAAGCAGATGCAGGATTTTCAGTCTTTTTTGTCAGATGTACTTATCCCAAATATGGTTAACGGTGTGGCAGATTCAATTCAGAAATCACTTGCACCTCAGATGGAACGAACAGAGAGAATGATGACTGACTTGATGCAGACAACGACATTGAACCAATCCGAGGGTATGCAGCAGATGGTTAATCAATTCGTTACTCAGTTGAATGAATTAACTGGGGATCATATGAAGAATCTTGGAGCAGCATTAAATAATACCGTCGAATGGCAGAAGAAAGTACATGAAGAGATGGGAGCCCTTGTGCAATCCATGCAGGAGTCGGCTGCGGGACAGTCAGCAATGGTAGATAAGACTACTCTTCTTACGGAGCAAATCCATAACTATACAGAGCAAATTACGGATTACCAGACCGTGTTGGAGAAAACCGTATCCGAACTAAATGACACAACCGAGAAAAATAGTGAGCTTCAAAAGGTTACAGCGGATCTGTTAGACAAGATGACGGAAGAACGAAACACGTTTAATGGTTATTTTGAAAGTCATATGAACACGCTTAAAGACAATGTAGATTCGATTGTAAACCAAACAGAATTACAAGTGAATTTCCAACAACGCTTAGAAGAGAATCTGCAGAGGATATCCATTATCACACAGAGTCAACAAACACTGGCTGTCACATTGTCTCATCAAGCTGAGCTCAGTCAAAGATCGAATCAAGAACTTGAACTTATCTTTGATAAATTCACGAATAATAATGCAGAGTTTGTTCATATCCAAGGCGATATGCAGTCGCTGATGAAAGACATTCAACATGAACGCGAAGTCGTAGAGAGTATATCAACCAGGGTGCAAGACCAACTGACCGAACAACTGGAAAGTATGGATCAACGGGTAGAACAGCTACAACAAGTGTGGACTTCAGCTAGCGAATCGATGTCTAAGACCAATAAACATTTGGAAGTTTCTATGAATCAGTTTACAGATGATATGCATCGGGGTCTCCAAAACACGTTCACCCAATTTGATCAAGAACTAACTAAGTCTGTTCAGCATTTAGCGAGTGGGGTGGACGCGATTCAGGAAGGTTTGATCGATTTACCCGATGCTATGCAGACATTGAAGCAAACGGTGTTGGAGATCAACCGTCAATCCAAACGGATTATGAATCCGGTAACTTCAGAGTAAGGTGATGATGCATTTTGGCTAGAGGATTTCGCAATGAGCGCCATATGTCGCGAGCACACGAAGGGGAGAAGGAAAGTTTTTGGGTATCTTACACCGATCTCATGTCGGCGTTGCTTGTCATATTTGCTCTCGTACTTATGATTACCATATATAATACCCAATCGGCGTATGAAGAGAAAGAAGCAGCAATTAATGAGAAAAACCAGATGATTGAGGAAGTAATTGGTGTCAAGTCGGAAATCATTCAGGAACTGATCAAAGCGTTTAAAGATTCAGATCTGGCTTTGGAAGTCGATCCTCAGACAGGAGCAATTCGTTTTTCCGGTGGTGTATTCTTTAATTCGAATAGCAGTCAAGTTTCGGTTAATGGCAGAACGTACTTGGAACAGTTCATTCCACAGTATATCAATATTTTGCTGTCAGATCGCTTCCGGAATGAAATATCGCAAATAATTGTTGAAGGCCATACAGATACGGCAGGTGGATATCTTTACAATCTAAAGCTTTCCCAAGACCGCGCACTTTCTGTTGTTGAGCAAGTATTTCAGCCTAACTTCCCAGATTTCAAATATAAGGATGAACTAAAATCAGTTATTACGGCTAATGGTCGTTCCTTCAGCATACCGATTCTGAAAAAAGATGGGTCGATTGATGCCAATAAATCTAGACGGGTGGAATTCAAATTCCGCTTGAAAGACGATCAACTATTAGATCAGCTTCAGGGATTAGGTGAAAGAGATGGAAATTAACCAATACTTTTATCAATTCTCGTTTAAACCGCAAATGCTCACGGAAGAAAGAATTAAAATGGAACGGAAATATAAAAACAAACAAGCGGACATTATCAGGCAGCGCAGCAGAATGTTGCTTCCGAAATTGCTGGAAGTAATTCGTGTTACACCCATGGAAAATATCGTGGAATTGGCTCAGTCGCTGAAGAAAATGGAAGTGTTGATGCTAATCTATAACGACTATCCTTTTCCTAATGAAAACCAGGATACCCGACAGAAGATTAATCGTATTTTAACAGCGCGTTATTCTGTGGAAGTAGGGAAGACCGCGTGGGGAATTTTCCAGCATCAA
Organism: Paenibacillus sp. MER 99-2; assembly: GCF_023714095.1. Lineage (NCBI taxonomy): Bacteria > Bacillati > Bacillota > Bacilli > Caryophanales > Paenibacillaceae > Paenibacillus > Paenibacillus sp. MER 99-2. Next base: position 326,063 of record NZ_JAMAUZ010000001.1, read on the forward strand.
TACGAGGAAACTTACTTAATGGAACTTTTACGCGCAATCTATCAAGTAGATCAATTTGGGTTTCTGTTGCTTGAAGATAAAATGCAGCACCACATGGAAAATGCAATGTATCACAAGTCTGGTATCGTACAGGGGATTATCTCTGCCCTCTTACTGACGGGAACCAAAACGACAGAAGCATTTCATGCTTTGAAAATTGAAGAAGAGTCCAAATTGGAATCGACTTTGATGCGGAAGATATTGGAGCAGGGTCTTGCGCAAGATCATATCATTAACCGAGATGGAGCCGATTATATTGTAAGGCTGTTAGAGAATTATTCAATGGACGAATACAAGCAGCTCATACAAAACTATTTCGAACCACGTAAATACACTCAATTTCATGTTGCGATTGTTCAGCAGGCTGTCGCTAGATTGAGAGATCCCAGAGAACGCGTCACAGATTGGCAATTTCTAAGTTCCGAAGCCCTTGAAGAAGTCAAACGCTGGCTTATCCAAAAGAAATTGCAGATTTTATTTGAAAATGACCAAGATAATCAACGTTTGAACTATTGGAAGAGATTCATTGATTATATGCAGGATGTAGAGCTTATCCAGGATCCCATGATCGCATTCATATATTTCAATGAATTCGTTGTCGTTGAATACGGTCAGATGGGAGCGGCCTATTTCTATCATCGTGAAGGATTCGACGAAATCATTCGCCCGATAAGCACATCGCCGACTTTTAGAAACAGCAGAAGTAGTAGCAATAAAGAAGCGATGCTTAAGATCCCTGAAACGACTCGGAGAGGCATCCCTCTATTTATAACGAAATTGGGGCATCTTGGTCGAAACTGGGATGACAAATTCGATAGTTACATGAGACAGTATTTGAACGGAAGATTTTAGAAGATAGGAAGGCGAAAGCAAATGGCGGGTCTCTTTGGTTTCTTGAGTAAGCGTCGAAAGTCGGAAGATGGCACAGCTTCGGACATCCAGGTTGAGAAAAAAGTGGTTCCGAATGGGCTGTTGTATTCCATTGTTAGAGAAGGAAAGGCACTTCAATTCCCCATTGGTCTTAGAATCTCCGAATTGCGGCAGATTAGCAATGCAGAGCTGTTAGAGACATTAGAGGACATGTGGTTCGAAGGATACTTGGATCAGCAAGATAGCAACTATGTCTTAAATATAGAAAAGTTTGACGATGTACCCCAAGAACTGCGGGATCGATTGGGTATTCCTGCATCGACGAAGTTTGACCTGAAGTTAGGTCATGAGAGCGCAGTGGGGACGCCTCATTTTAAATTCGTGTTGGAAAAGGCCCATGGTTCGTGGAACCATTTAGAACGTACCGCAAAAAGAATCGGTCCATGGCATGTACTGCCTGATCAGCAGGTACTGCTTATGGATTCGGAACAATATCAATTTCAACAGTTGATTGATCAGGCCCCTAATCCGATAGACCAGGAACGTATCTTCAGTTATGTGGCGGAAGTTCGCCATTGGGCAACACATCATGGATATCCTATGGATGACTATCTGCTACATCAGGAATACTTGTTCGTTGATGAACTGGATATCGGATTTGAATACAATTCAGAAAGCATTTCGTTTCATCCAGAATATCGTTCTTCGGATCCAGTTAGCCCAGAAATGTTAGATGAAATGGGTTCTTCCTCTCAACGTTATGCGGTGGATCGTGAACGCAGAAAGGTGTTTGTTAAGCCTTCGGTTGCGGATCATGCCGATCGTATTCGGGAGTTGCCTGCAATTGAGGGAGCAGATATTCCGAAGTTTGTCGAAAACCCCGAAGCCTATTTGCCTGAAATGGAAGGTATAGATTTGTCGTTGTTCGGTGAACGAGTAAAGTCGCTAGGTATTCGAGTCTATAAAGCCCAGCCATTCGTACATGCGTCCGAACAAGAGCGAGGATGGTTTGAACTAGATTTTGGCTTCACCGCTCAAGACGAAACTGGAGAAGTACAACACACGTGGGAAGCTTCTGAAATGTTGGATTTAATCTCACAGGCCAAGGAACAAGGTGAGGACTATATCGAGTGGAACGGAAACTGGCTCAAATTGCCTCAAGATGCTGAGGCCTTTGTAGAAAATGCGGATACTGCAAAACGAGAGATGCTGAGTAAAGGTAACTTGGTAGATATAACGAAGCTGCCGTATGTATTGGAAATTTACGAGAATATCAGTCGGCTGGAGTTTAATCAACCTATTCTACAAGCCCAGCAAGAGATGAAGGATTTAGGCGTATTCGCCAAACAGCCGCCCGAATCGTTCATTGCTTCTTTGAAACCGTTCCAAACAGACGGATTTGTATGGATGAAATCACTCCATTATCGTAAATTGGGAGGTTTATTAGCCGATGATATGGGGCTTGGCAAAACGATACAAGTAATTTCTTTTCTTTCCTATCTCCAAGACATTGGAAGGCTTGCACCCTCACTGGTTGTGGTACCCAAGACGCTGATGGATAACTGGGAGAAGGAAGTGCGCAAGTTTGCTCCTACTTTGTTGAAGTCATTATACCTTCATCGTGGAACGGAACGACTGAAGGATGCGGAAGAGCTGAAGCACATCGGTATTACGGTGACGACGTATCATACATTAGCGAAGGACCAATTGGCATTTGGACAAGTCAATTGGCAAGCGGTGATCTGTGATGAAGCGCAGGCGATAAAAAATCCCTCAACGGCTGCTTCTAAGGTACTGAAAGCAATGAAATCCAAATTCCGTCTAGCTATGACAGGAACGCCTGTTGAAAATGGGTTGAGTGAATTGTGGTCGATCATGGATTATGTGCAACCAGGCTTGTTGGGTAGTCTCAGTCAGTTTAAGGAAGAATTTGTGAACAAGCTTATTACGGATGCTAAAGATGCAGATGTCGAACAGCAGCTCCTGGCTCGAATGGCAATGGTGTACAAGCGGCGCACGAAATCAGAGGAGCTTGGCGATCAATTGCCAGCGAAACAGGCTGTCATCATCCATGTACCTTTGGGATCAGAACAGGAACGTTTATATAGCGAAGTCATGACATTAGTCAAAAACAGAGCCATGGACGGTCTGCAGGCTATTCAGAAATTAAAGGCACTTAGTTCTCATCCGGGATTGGTTGCGAATCAATACATGGATATCCCTTATCATCAAGTACCTAAACTCAAAGAAACGGTGGAGCTGATTCGTCAAGTTAAGGCAAAAGGGGAAAAAGTCCTGATTTTCACCGAATATATTAAAATGCAGGACATTTTACGAACGACGATACGTGACTGCTTTGAAATTACGCCCATCATTATTAACGGCATGACCGATCGTAGGCAAGAGCAAGTGGATCACTTTAACAGCAAGGCAGGCTTCGACGTAATGATCTTATCTCCAAAAGCAGCAGGAACAGGGCTGACGATTACTTCTGCCAATCATGTGGTTCATTACACACGCTGGTGGAATCCAGCAGTAGAGAATCAGGCCACAGACCGAGCATATCGGATCGGTCAGGACAAGCCTGTGACGGTATATTACCCGATTGTTACTGACACGCGAGGCATGACCAAACAAGGCGCGGTCGAAGAAATCGTCCACCGGATCTTGAGCGAAAAACAGGAGATGGCGTCATCTATTATTGTATCCAGTAAGAAATTAAGCATTGAGGACGAAGTGCTGAAGGGAATATAAATTTGGAAACCAGTAACGCGGGAGAGTAAACACTCTGACGAATGTTATTGGTTTTTAGTATTGCAATACTAAAATAATGAATGATATAGTGTAACTATGAACAATAGGGTACAAAGGAGGTGTACAGTTGTTCCAGGGCTTTTGGGATTTATGTTGGAGCCATGATTTAAAAACACGTGATCACCTTCTGCGTGAAGCCGTTCGAGTAGCTAAAATGAAGCAGTATATGGATCAGATTCCTGTTAAACGTGATGACATTGCAAAAGACCCTGAATTGTTGTTTGGGCGAATGAAAGAACATATTGGCACGCTGGAACTTGGACATTTCCCGGGAGATCGGGAGTTGTTTTATAAGCTTTATCATCTGGGCAAAGATATCGACCTTTTGGAATATGGGTTACAGACGATTCGCCAGGATCGGGTGATTGCCTCGCTGCAAGTGCATTCCGGATTATTTCGGACTTTCATCGAATATGGATTAAGACAGAAGAATGGTCGAAATTGGCTAGTGACTGAAGCGGAGAAGTTTTTCGAGGGACTATCCAAAGAACAGGTACTACCGGAAGGCGTGAAGCTTACTCTTTTGACGGATAATTACATAGTAGCGGTACTGTTGAAAACGTACTACGTGGATCAACCCGCTGTTAGGGTAATACAAGGCTCGATCTACCATCCCCTACCGCTAAACGAATCTTTTGACGCTGTACTCTCTGTACCCAATTTCGGATTGAAACTGGAAGAACAGGACATCCAAATGCGTGAGGCGGAAGGAGTGGCGATTCAGTACGTTGCTCCCTTGCTTGCTCCAGGTGGGAAACTGATGTCTGTGTTGCCAGCGCGTATGATGTTTCAATCCGGTGCAATCGGAGAGTGGCGCCGTGAAATGAATAATCGTTTTCCAGTATCAGCGATACATGTCTTGCCAGAGGGCTTGTTTCGACCGTACACTTCAGTTAAAACCTATCTGATCTTGTTCTGTAATGAGCAGTCTGGTGCTGATATTCAATTAGGACGATATAAGCTGATTTCTTCCACATTACAAGAAGTGGATGTGATTGGATATAAGCAAGCGGCTTTTCAGCAACTTGAAGATTGGCGTATTGAGTTGTTGCTTGATCAGGACAGTCAGACCTTGGCGGCTTTTCAGCAGGCAGCTATTCCGAAGATTAAACTTAAAGCAGCCGCGGATCTCTTCAGGGGGAAGTCCATATTGAAGCAGGATCTGCAACCCGGATCAGTCTCCGTGTTGAACATCTCCAATCTTGAGAATGGGGAAGTGATACTGAACCAACTGGAGACCATTCAGGAAGAAGAACGGAAGGTGAGGCGTTACGAAGTACTGTCAGGGGATCTGGTGATGACCTGCCGAGGTACGCAGACGAAACTTGCAGTGTTTCCAGGTCATTCACAGATGGTGATCGCCTCTGCTAATATGATCGTGATTCGTTTTCGGGAGCAGGTAGATAGCATGTATGCCAAGATTTTTCTTGAAAGCTCGGTCGGTCTTGCCTTGATCCAAAGTTTTCAGCGTGGGACCACTGTTATGAATCTAAATCCTGCTGACGTAGGAGAGATTGAGATTCCGTTATGGCCTATGGAGAGACAACTTGCGATGAGTCAACAGTATAGGGAAGAAAAAAAATTGTATATGGACACGATTCAGGCTGCCACAAAACGGTGGGAACAGCAGAAGGAACAGATGTATACGGAGTTATTTTAATATGAATGCGACTAGGAGGATTTTACAGAATGGCAACAGCGAATATCGGATTTGAAGAGAAACTATGGAGCCTTGCAGACAAGCTGCGTGGAAGCATGGATGCAGCAGAATACAAGCATGTAGCGCTTGGGCTGCTGTTTCTAAAATATGTATCGGATGCGTTTGAAGAGAAGTATGCAGAATTAGAGCTGGAGCCTTATGCAGACGTGGAGGATCGGGATGAATACACAGCAGCGAATGTGTTCTGGGTGCCGCAAGAGGCTCGCTGGAGCCATATTCAAAAGAACGCCAAGCTGCCAGAAATCGGGCAAATTATCGACAACGCCATGGTGCTGATCGAGAAAGAAAATCCGTCCCTCAAAGGGGTGCTGCCCAAAGATTTCGCTCGTCCGGCTCTAGATAAAACTCGACTGGGTGAAGTCATCGACGTGTTCTCTTTCAAAGTTGGGGATAAAGATAGCCGCTCCAAAGATGTGCTTGGTCGGGTCTATGAATACTTCCTGAGCAAGTTTGCTAGTGCTGAGGGTAAGAATGGTGGGGAGTTCTATACGCCATCCAGCGTTGTAAAGCTGCTGGTCGAGATGATTGAACCGTACAAGGGACGGGTGTATGATCCATGTTGCGGTTCAGGTGGCATGTTTGTCCAGAGTGAAAAGTTTGTAGAGGAGCATCACGGTAAAATGGGAGACATCGCGGTGTATGGGCAGGAATCGAACCCGACGACGTGGCGTCTGTGTAAGATGAATCTGGCGATTCGTGGTATTGATGGCAATCTGGGAGAGCATCATGCCGATACCTTCCATAATGATGTGCACAAAAATCTGAAAGCAGATTATATTCTCGCCAATCCTCCGTTTAATATTAGCGATTGGGGTGGCCAGCGTCTGGTCGAAGATGTACGTTGGAACTATGGTATTCCACCAGTAGGAAATGCTAACTATGCCTGGATTCAGCATATGGCTTCTAAGCTTGCCCCAAGCGGTGTTGCTGGATTCGTATTGGCGAACGGTTCGATGTCAACCAGCACAACGAGTGAATGGGAGATTCGCCGTCAAATGATTGATGCAGATTTGGTGGATTGTATCGTCACACTGCCAGGACAATTGTTTTATTCCACTCAAATTCCGGTGTGCCTGTGGTTTATGGCTAAGAACAAAGCTCCGAAGGGGCTACGTGACCGTCGCGGTGAGATTCTGTTCATCGATGCGCGTAAGATTGGACATATGGCAGACCGTACTCATAAAGAACTGAGTGCAGAGGACATTAAGAAAATTGCAGATACGTATCATGCATGGCGTGGACAGAGTGAAGCTGGAGACTATGAAGATGTGAAGGGCTACTGCAAAGCAACGAAGCTGACTGAGGTGCAGGAGCATGAATACATTTTGACTCCGGGTCGTTATGTAGGCATTGAGGATGTGGAAGAGGATAGCGAGCCATTTGAGGACAAAATGATGCGTTTGACTAGTGAGCTGGCAGAGCAGTTTGCCAAATCACGTCAGTTGGAGGATGAGATTCGTAAGCAGTTGGGGGGGATAGGGTTTGAGTTCTGAGTGGAAAGAAGTTCATTTGCAAGATCTTGTAACTTTAAAGAGGGGATATGATCTTCCTAAAGCAAATCGTCTCAATGGAATTTTTCCAATTCTAGCGTCGAACGGTATAACGGGATTTCATAATGAATTTAAAGTTAAAGGACCAGGAATTGTTACTGGGAGAAGTGGGACTCTTGGCGAAGTGATGTTTATTAATAAAGATTTTTGGCCATTAAATACAACTCTGTATGGCAAACAATTTCATGGAAACGATATTAAGTTTGTCTATTACTTTCTAAAGACTTTAAAACTCCATAACTATAATTCAGGTAGTAGCGTTCCAACTTTAAATCGAAATCATATTCATTCCTTGCTTGTTAAGATTCCTAGTAAACCTGAACAATATAAAATAGGATGTGTACTTTCTTCTCTTGATGATAAAATCGAACTCAACAATGCTATCAACAAAAATCTTGAAGAAATGGCACAGGCTTTGTTTAAACGTTGGTTTATTGACTTTGAATTTCCAAATGAGAATGGTGAACCTTACAAATCAAGTGGTGGAGAGTTCGAGGAAAGTGAATTGGGGCTAATTCCGAAGGGGTGGAATGTAGGTGTTTTTCAGGATTTAGTAATTGACGTATTTGGAGGAGACTGGGGCAAGGAAACGTCTCAAGGGAACTATACCGAAGAAGTTACATGCATACGTGGTGCTGACATACCTGAAATTGTTAAAGGGAATACAGGAAAAGTGGTAGAAAGATACATCCTAAAGAAGAATCTTGAGAAGAAAAAGCTATGTGCAGGAGATACTATTATAGAAATTTCAGGTGGAAGTCCAACTCAATCGACAGGAAGAACAGTATTGATTAGTAACGAAGTTCTATCTAAATTTTCGACAGAAGTTATAGCTACCAACTTTTGTAAAGTAATCAGACCTAATAAGAAGTATTCAGAATTTCTATTTTGCTATCTATCGTATTTTTATATGGAAGATTACATGTATCAATTTGAGAATGGTACGACAGGAATCAAAAATTTAGATATGGGTAGTTTGTTTAGCACTCATAAAATCTCTATACCAAGTAGTGCAATAATTAATAAATTTGCAGAAATATTTAATGCGTTGTATATAAAAATACAAACTACTGGTAACGAATCTAATAATATCGGGCTTATTCGCGATTCCCTTCTCCCCAGACTCATGTCTGGAGAAATTCGCGTTCCAATGGATGAGCAAGAACAAGTAACCAACAATTAGCGTGACTCAATTCATATCGTTACACAACAGCTTAGGAGGTGCGGCATGTACTATGTAACATCCTATACAGAGAGCGACTTGGAACAAGCGGCGATTGAATGGTTTCAGGAATTGAATTACAACTGGGTCTATGGCCCGGAGATTTCGCCAGAAGGCGAATATCCGGAGCGTTATCTGTACAGTGACGTAATCTTGAGCGAACGGCTACGTGAAGCACTAACCCGGATTAATCCGGGTGTGCCGCGCGAAGCGATCGAAGAGGCGATTCGGATTGTGGAGATTCCGCAAAACCCCAACATGCTCACTAATAACCGTGCTTTTCAGCGGATGATCACGGATGGTATTGATGCCGAGTATCGAACGGTGAAAGGGGAAAGTAAGGTTGCCAAAGTATGGTTGTTTGCAACCGAACCGGAACGGGCGGGAGAGAATGATTTTCTTGTCGTCAATCAATATACGGTAATCGAAAATAGTGAAAAACGCCCGGATTTGATCGTCTTTGTGAACGGCATCCCACTTGCTGTGATTGAATTAAAAAGTGCCTCAAACGAGGAAGTAGGCATCAGTGAAGCATACAACCAGATTCAGAACTACACGAGCAGCATACCTACTCTATTTACATATAACTCGTTTATGGTCATTAGCGACGGTGTGAATGCCCGAGCGGGTACCTTGACGGCGGATGCCGAACGTTTCATGATGTGGCGCACGATTGAGGGAAGCGACGTCGCTCCTTCCTCAATGCCGCAGCTGGAGGTACTCATTAAAGGCATGTTTGATAAACAACGTCTGATGGATTTGATCAAGCATTTTGTATTATTCCAGACGGACGGCGAGAAAGTGACTAAAATTTTGGCGGGATATCATCAATTCCATGCAACAAACAAAGCAATATCCAGCACAGAGCGAGCAACGGAAGAAGAGGGTGATCGCAAAATCGGCGTCATCTGGCACACGCAGGGCTCAGGTAAAAGCTTATCTATGGTCTTCTATGCTGGTAAATTGGTTCTGACAATGGATAATCCGACGATTGTGGTCGTGACTGACCGTAACGATCTGGATGAACAGCTATACACGACGTTTAGCAAGTCACAGGATCTATTGCGTCAGACTCCGAAGCAAGCTACAGATCGGCAACATTTACGCGAACTTCTTGCTGTTGAATCTGGTGGAATCATTTTCACTACCGTTCATAAATTCAGTACCGAAGGTGACGAAGATACGTATCCCGAATTAACCCCGCGCAAAAACGTCATTGTCATAGCCGACGAAGCTCACCGTAGTCAGTATGGCTTTCAGGCGGAGATGGTGGCGAACAACAAGACGGGCGAGGCTGATGTGAAATACGGGTATGCCAAATATATGCGCGATGCTTTGCCTAATGCATCCTATATCGGGTTCACTGGAACGCCGGTTGAATTGAGTGACAAAAATACGCCAGCGGTGTTCGGGGATTATATCGATATTTATGATATGACACGTGCAGTGGAAGACGGAACGACGGTCAAAATCTATTACGAAAGTCGTGTAGCTCGTTTGAATTTGCCTGAAGCAGAGCGTCCGTTGGTTGATGGAGCGTATGAGGAGATCACTGAGTTCCAGGAAATAACACAAAAGGAGCGACTAAAGTCCAAATGGGCTCGGCTTGAAGCGCTTGCTGGCTCGGAGAATCGGGTCAAAGCCATTGCCAGAGATATGGTCGCTCATTACGAGCAACGGCAGCAAGGCATGTTTGGGAAAGCGATGTTTGTCGTCATGTCCCGCCGTATTGCTATTGATCTATATAAAGCCATTGTTGAATTACGCCCAGATTGGCACAGCGATGAGGATAGCCAAGGCAAGATCAAAATTGTCATGACAGGAACATCAAGCGATCCCGAAGAGTGGCAGCCATTTATAGGCACGAAGCGACGTAGGGAATACTTTGCGAAACGAATGAAAGATCTGAAGGATCCGCTGCAAATCGTGATTGTTCGTGATATGTGGCTTACTGGCTTCGATGTGCCATCCATGAGCACGATGTACATCGACAAACCGATGAAGGGACATAACTTGATGCAGGCGATTGCACGTGTTAACCGCGTGTTCAGGGATAAACCGGGTGGTCTGATTGTTGATTATATTGGCATAGCGGATATGTTGAAGTCAGCCTTGCAGCAATATACAGAGAATGATCGTCAAACGGCAGGGATTGATACGGATCAGGCAATCGACTACATGCTGGAACGGTTAGATCTGATTCATGATCTGCTGCATGGTCATGATTATAGCAAGTTTAACTCGTTCCGTGCCTCTGATCGGATGAGGGCCATTGTAGAAACAGTAGATTTTGTGCTTGGTCTCGGCGAAGAAGGTAAACGTGATTTTATGAACTGGGTCACAGAGATGTCCAAAGCCTATGCTTTATGCTCGACCACGCCGCAGGCGGAGTCCGTTAATGTGGAAGTCGGCTTCATGAAGGCGGTCAAATCAGGGATCATGAAGCTGATTACGACCGAAAATAAGAAAAAGACAACGGCTGAACTAGATGCAGAATTGAATCAGCTCATCTCTAAATCCATTATTTCCGAAGAGGTTGTGGATATACTGGAAGCCGCAGGACTACAAAAGCCGAATATTGCCATTCTGTCTGATGATTTTCTGGATAGTGTTCGGGGCTTGAAGCAAAAAAATTTAGCGGTTGAGTTACTGCGGAGACTTTTGCAAGGCAAGGTTAAGACGTTTGAGAAGGTGAGTATAGTTCAGGCACGCAAGTTCTCGGATATGCTGGAAGAGTCTATTCGTAAATACAACAATCGTACCGTTGAAACCACACAAATTATTGAAGAATTGATTCAAATGGCCAAGGATATAAATCGTGAGGTACAGCGTGGGGAAGAACTGGGTATGATTGCTGAAGAATTAGCATTCTATGATGCACTAGCGTCCAACCATTCGGCTAAGGAATTAATGGGGGATCTTATGTTAAAGCAGATTGCCCATGAACTGACACAAGCGATAAAAAATAACATTAGTGTGGACTGGACGTTAAGACAAAATGTTCGTGCTCAGATGAAAGTAACGGTCAAACGATTACTTAAGAAATACGGTTATCCGCCTGATTTGGAGCAACTTGCCATTGATATGGTTCTGAAGCAGGCTGAAGCGATGAGCAGTCAAGCTGCAACGGAGTACCGTTACTAGGAGGGATTCAACAATATGACGCAACCCGGCTTTCGTTTTTTGAATGAGCTTAACATGGAACTCGCATCATTGGCCAAAGAGGCGGAGAATAGTATTTGGTTGAATCCAAGAGGAACACTTATGCAAGGACGATTATATGCGGAACTTTTGGCGACAACGGTTAGCGTACACGAAAAAGTCGAGCCCGTCTATGCAATTAAGCAGATTGAACGTTTGCACAAGCTAGCACGGGAAGGGTTAATCTCTGAATCAATTCGTGATAAATTCGAGTGGCTCCGTAAAAATGGAAATACGGCTGCGCATGATAGCCGGGAAATTCATGTAGATACGGCTCTAACAGCGCATCGGCATATCTTCGAACTTGCGATATGGTATGTTGAATTGTACGGTTCGGTGGCAATTGAATTGCCACCTTACCAGATGCCTGTGCAGCCAGTAGAGTCAATCGTTCGTCCGATCGAAGCTCCTCCTGCATTGGATCAAGAGATGATGCAGAAAGTGATTGCAGATCAATTGGAAGCAAAGCTACTCCCTACGCTTGATGAGAAATTTCGCAGTATTGAAGAAGTGCTTGTGCAAATATCGGAGAAACAGTTAGCAGCAACATTGGAAAAGAGCCCATCCATAGTTACACATTTTAACGAAAAAAATATCCATTCTCCCAAGAAAGAATATGCAGAAATCCTAATTCAAAATAACGGAAAACTTGAAATAGCAGTTGTACTCGGGCAGGAAAGTCTCGATTTGGTAGATAAGAGATCATTTGGCGGGGCGTTATGGGTCGTTGGTGGCTGGGAATTGAAAGAGATACTTAACCGCTGGAATGCAGAAGGTATTTACTTTCGATTCGCCCGAAATGGCAGTAATTCGACGAGACGCAAACCTGCTTGGTTTATGATGGGGAAAAATCCTTCCGCTGAACGTTGGGTTACTTGGTTAAGTAACGAAGATCAGACGAGTATTGGTTCTGAGAGCGAGATAACTGTATTACAAAATACTGATATAGATGTAGTGGAGGTTGGGGAAGTAGTAGAATCGGCTCCTCAGTTGTCAGAATCTATTTCTGATGTGAAGGTTCCACCTCCATCTCCAGTGATTCAACCTACAGAAGAAGTAGTATTCATTACTAATACGGAGCACTATGGCTCAGTCAAGGTTCCGGAAAGGCTTATTCATCAAAAGATAAAAGGTTTTACTTCATCTAGGCTTGCCGATCTGTCTGAGACATATGGAATTGAGATGTTCGGCGGATGGACGGAGGAGAAGCTGCTTGAATTATATGATCAACAATCAAAGCTGCTGCATGATGTCATGGTTCAATTATGGTTTTTTGGTTTTCAGTTCGAGGATAAGCTCGGGAGATTCTTGAAGTTACAACATGAACCTCAGGGAGAAACGATTGGTATATTGAAGGAAGGAATTACGCTTGATGAAATCCTTCCGCCACATGCATGTCGAATGTTACAACGATTTGGGATCATCCAATCTGACCAGCTAAGTGGGATACCTGTATACTCGTTGAAATGGTTGCTAAAAGAAGGCCATGAAGAAATTATTTCTGTGTTGCGTAATGTTGAACAGGCGGAACATGTAGAGGACAAGCTGAACGAGGTACATGCTAAAAGCTCCGAAAATGAGGGGGAGAAGTTCCTCCGGCTAAATGGAATGGAACTCTTGCTCCCTGCCAATCTGAGAAGTAAACCAATTAGAGATTTGTCATTTCAAGGATGTGCATCCTTGATTCGTGGCATTCAGGAAAATTGGAATATAGTTACATTAGAGGAACTACCAGAGGTTCTATCTATCTTGCCCTCCAAAATCAAAGGTGTAGGTTCCACTGCTGTTCAAAAGTTCTATGATCAATTACGCGGTCTTATCCAAAGAAGCGATGATCAAAATCCACCAGAAACGGAACAAGGCAGCGTCGTTTCTGAAAAAATTAAACTAGATGCTCGTGTGGGTAATACAGGATTAATTCAGTGGAAGATGGAGCAATATGTCGTTGATGAAGCTGTAATGCATACCAGATTAGATGAGATAATGTACAAAGGTCTGTCTAATCTGATCTTCGAGTTACAACAATCAGGTATACATACAATAGAATTTTTACCTGGGAAGTTCGAGAAGTTGTTAACCTTGCCTCAAGTGGGTGTTACGATGGTGGACAAGTTTTATCGTCATTTGTGCTCTAAACTTAACGAAATCAGACAACAGCAATTACTGGATGAACAATGGAAATTGCTTAGTCAGGAGGAACGCTTAGATCAAGCTATACAGAGAACGACAGACATTTGGCAGCCTTGGATCAATGGTGACGATTTAAGTCGGGGAAAAGACAGAAATCGTGAAGTTATGCGGTATCGTTGGCAGAATCAAAATGGGAAAAGAAAGCCAACCCTTGAGGAGGTAGGGCAACAGTTTGGGTTTACACGAGAGCGGACTAGACAAATTATTAAGGCTCAGCATGCCAAGTTAAAGGAAGATATGGTCCTCATTGAACGTGAATTACGAGCAGCAATTAGTGGAGGGAATGGGTTCTACAACTTTAGTTTAGATGCGTCTTCCTTCGAAAATGACCTAATTGTTGAATCGTTAGAGATCAGCGGTATCACTCATTTCAATGGATGGTGGACGACGCATTCATTAGAGAAGACAGATGCTCTTAAGGAGCAGTTAGTTAGGCTGCTTAAACAAAATTACAAGGGAATATTGATTGAAGCTGCTATTGAACAGGAAGTTCTAGAACGACTGATCATTGATGATCATGTGCCAGTGCAATTGATGAAAATATGGGCAGAAGACACTATTCATTCAATCAATGATAGGTACTTCATACTATCGAACAGTACCAAGGCTGATAAAGTAGAAATGTTGTTGCGAATGTACCCTGAAGGCATCGAAATCTACAAGAGAGTGGACGAACTGTTAGAAAATGCTGAATCTTTGTGGCCCGGTGATTTTGAGAAAAAACGGGATATCGTTTCCGTCGTAAGTCGCGATGAGTACGCAGATACAGCCTATCTATGGGGCCGGGGAGTTTATATACACCATAGCTATGTTCAGCCCGAACTACCGCTCATTAGGGGGATTTCTATTGAAATCGAAAAACTTCTGGAAGTGAGGAGTCCCATTACCGTAAGACATATATTCACCAAATTCGAAACAGAACTGCTTCATGCTCAAGTGCCTAATGAATATGCACTATATACGCTCTTGCGTAAGCATGGCTCATCGGGGCTTCAACTTCGTAAATTCCCGCATATTTGGCATGAGAACGATGGATTCCAGTTAAGTAACGCCGAAATGATAAAAAGCTTTATTAGAGAACATAACACGGCAGTTTCTAAAGAACAACTAAGGAAAGAATTTGTTGTCGGTCGAGGCTGGAAATGGTTTACATTGGACTTCAACTTGTCTACGGATGGCGATTTTGTACGTTCTGACTTTGGGATGATTGGTCTAAAGGAGTTCTACCCGTTAAGTTCTTCTAAGTACTTACCCCTAAGTAATAGATTAAACGAATTGTTAGTACAGGCTCCTGTCGTTCATATTAAACGTCTGTATGAAGAAATGTTGGATTATTGCAAGATGCACGGCATTGAATCTACGTATACGTTGTATGATCTGCTGCAGACGGAGGAAGCAGAGCTAACCAACTTCAATTTCGTAAGATATCCTCTTGTTGCTGTCGCAGATCAAGAGTCTGAAAATCTTACGCTTCAAATGCTGACAGAGCAATATATTCTGGATCAAGGTGGAATTGTGTCCAGAAGTCAGGTCTGGGACTGGCTGACGCAAGAGTTAGGTGCAACAGAGAACACGCTGGATATTGTCCTTAGTAACTCACGTGACTTGTTCTATTACACACGTGGCAAGAATGGTGAATACATCCATAAAAATAATTTGGCTTGGAAGCAAGAACATGAAGAGAAACTAATGAGCTGGGTACATCGAACTCTCCGAAAGTCTAACGGTGAACTCAAACCTTATATTTTATCTCTGGAGCTTATGATTCAGGAACAATTACCTCGATTAGCCGATCAATTACCTTGGAGTGAAGATCTGTTAATTGATGTTTTGAAGAAGAGCAAACAGTTTCTGCTGATTGGTTCATATGATGTAATTATCGTGGCTAGAGAATCCGCTACAATTCAGAACGAGATGGATTTTATTACGCATATTATCATGCATGCTTTCCAAGGGAATGTACCAGAAAGGGAACTCTATCGAAAGCTCGCGGAGTTGAGATATTCGAAGGATGGGAAGTTGTTATACGAATCTTTAAGCGCTCTGGAAAGTGGAGTAGCTCCCTTTGAATTGCGTGATGGTGTTTTGATGATCAAGTAGAAAAGAGGAAACGGAAAAGTCTGCCGAATGGAACAGTTCGGCAGACTTTTTCTTGTCAATACATAGCAGGTTATACTTTTATTGAATCAGATCAACAGCCATTTGTGGTACAAATGCATCAACACCATTATACACAATAACTCCGTCCAGCATTGTTTTCTTGCCATTTACAAGAGCAATGTTTTTGTAGATTTGCAGTTCCAGCTTGGTACTACCTTTTGTTACAAGGATTTTAGGATTCTTTGCATCCGTAAGGTCCAGCTTGTACGTTGCACCTTTAGCCGAAAATGCTTGCTTCGCAGGAACAAATAGCTGTTTGCTTACGCTGTCCAAATCAAGGTTAAGCACACGAGCCATGTACTTCGCTACATCGGTGTTGTCGATCACACCAAATGGACGGTCATTGTTTGGAGCATACGTATACAGAACGACATCTCCACCCGTGTGACCACCAGTTGTCCAGCCGATCCCCGCACGTTTACTAATCATTGGTCCAACAACATAGTTGAGACTACCTGGATCAGCTTCTTTGATCGCTTTCACTTCTTCTGAAGTCAGATCGGAGATGCCATAGTATTGTTTCATGACGGCTTTGATATTAGTACGCTTAGCATTCAGCTTCGCTTCGACACCTTCACCTGTCAGCTTGGCCTTTTTCAAAGGTCCGATAAAGGTGGACAATGGTTCTTTGTCATACGTGCCTGTGGTTGCATTGTTACCAATGGTAAGTCCGCCGTTACCATGGTCTGTTACTGCAACAACAACGGTTTCTTGATTGGACTTGGCAAAGTCCATAGCCGTTTTCACTGCATCATCAAAGGCAAGGACATCGCTAATGATACCGATTGGATCATTGGCATGTGCTGCCCAGTCTACTTTACTACCTTCCACCATGAGGAAGAAGCCATCTTCATCTTTGGAAAGAACATCAATCGCTTTAGAAGTCATTTCCGCAAGGCTTGGTTGTTTGGCTGGATCACGATCCATATTATAAGACATACCTGCAGGTGCAAACATACCCCACAGCTTGTTCGAGTTAGATGCTTTCATTGCTTCAGGCGTAGTTACATAATCATATCCCAGCGCTTTAATGGATGAGACGAGATTCTCGCCATCTTGACGACCAGCAGGCTCAAGATAACGGCTACCGCCACCGAGTACAACGTCCATACCATTGTAAACCTGTTGTTTGCTCAGAGCGTCGTAGTTTTTGCGATCTGGATAATGAGCCGAGAAATCAGCTGGCGTAGCATGCATAATCTCGGAAGTAGAGATGATTCCCGTTGCTTTACCCGCAAGTCGGGATGCTTCAAGAATGGAGGCTATCGGCTTCTTGGCATCACCTGGTGCAATTGCTTTCTGTCCAGGCATGGTCGCTTTATCTGGCAGGACGCCAACGTAACCCGTGTGAGATTTGTAGCCTGTTGCAAAAGCTGTTCCTGCTGGCGCCGAGTCCGCAATCGGCGCATCCGCGGAGTGAGTACGTACCAGACCACTTGCCATAGAATCCAGTGTAAGAGATGAACCCTTGTACCAGCGAGCAAGAGCGGTAGCATCATTAGCCATTCCGTCTGGAATCAGGATAATCACATTTTTGATTGGAGACGCACTGGGCGTGCTGTCCTCCACAGCCCAAGCGGCACTACTTCCACCGAGGGTAGCGGTTACAATCGTAGTCACCGCGAGCATCATTTTTGCTGCACGAGCGTTAAAGCGAGTTAACATGAACACAGCCTCCTATAATATATGTATAGTTTGGTATCCAGAACCAAGTGTAATCAATGAATGATAAATGAGCATTACCTGTAGATTAACTAAATGTAAATTTTACGATTAAATTGGTATGGACTTACTAGACAGAGGATGTGACACTTTTGTATGTTTAGAAGAAAAAAATGTGCAGATAAATACGGGGCAGGGGTGTTTTTTTACGTATGCTCCTGTGAATTATACAAGTACGGGGTGTTGTAATGAAGGAACAATTGGCTACGGTCATTCAGGCGTGGAATAGCATTCCGATCAAAATCATGGATATTCGTAAATTCGCCTTACAGCCTGGACAGACGATTCAATCCTATGTTCTTCCTTGCAGCGTATTTCTCTTAACTCTTCAAGGAGAAGCCGTGATTTATCTTGGTCAGGATGAGTTGCACACATCAGGTGTATAGTTGTTGCATGGTGGCAAGGGAACATCACTAAGCATAGAGAATGGCAGTCAGATTATGGATGTATATATGTTTTTATACAAACCTCAGATCGGGTGGGTGTCTCCCGGTAATGATGAGGGTAAGCGGTCACAGCAGCCCTTGTTACAGAATTATTATTTTGCACCTTCATATCCTCTAACTCTGGTCTCCATCGCCGAGCAAATATACCATGGCTGGACAGAGACGGATGATTTAAGCAGGTTTCAGGTGAAGGGGCTTTTCTATCAATGGGTCTATGAGCAGTTTCGTCAATGGAGCCAATCGAATGAAATGCCGGTTCAGCCCGAGCTTGCAGAACAGATTGCCCGTTACATTCAGGAGCATTATGCAGAGCCGATTTCGATGGAGACGCTGGCGAGTATGTTTCATTATAGTAGTCGTTACCTCGCCAGAGTGTTCAAGCGTAAATATGGGTGTAGTCCGATGGACTATGTCATCCAGAAACGGATGAATCGTGCCAGAATATTGTTAATGGAAACCGATGTGCAGATTAAGGATGTGGCCGATTCTGTGGGATATAAGGATCTGTATTATTTCAGTCGGATTTTCAAAAAAACGACAGGAGAGACGCCAACGCAGTTCAAGATGCATAGTTATCTTATCCAAGGTTCAAATCGTACCAATAATAGGTCGCAATCGTACATTGCTGACACTTCAAGACAACGTTATATTGTTAATAACGATAATCATTATCAATACAACACTTGGAGCGTGAATGATTTGAATGTACGTTTTAAACCTTCTTTAGCTGTAAGTTTCCTGTTTAGTCTAGCATTACTCTTGGCTGCTTGTGGTGCCAGCGAGACGCAAACACAGACTGTCAATGATGAAACTCCTCAGGAAACGACCCGCATGTATATAGATGCACTGGGAAGAGAGGTTAACATACCTATACAACCGACTAAGCCAGTTGTCATAACCTATGGGGGATATCTTTTACCTTTGGGTATAGCGCCTACGGGTGTAGATAAACAAACGTTGGATCAATATCCTGAAGAGATGAAGGACGTTACTGATATTGGTTCAGGTACCGGGAATACAGAAGTTATCGTGGGACTTGAGCCAGATATCATTATTGTTCCCGATTACACAAGCTCAGACGTTATTGGAACCTATGAACGAATTGCGCCAACTGTAGCGGTAGCTTGGGGTGGTGACCCTGATGTCATTAATACCTTGCGGACGATGGGTGATATTATGGATCGTAAGGATCAGGCGGAGCAATGGATTTCCACTTTTGAAACCAAGCTAGACGGCATTCGGAGTAAACTCAGCATGTCTATCGCACCAGGAACCACTGCAATGTCTTTTGTGTTGTACAACGGAGAAGTGTTATTAGGCGGAGAGGGCGGTACACTCGGCAAATTAATCTATGAAGATTTTGGTTTCGATATGCCGGAGGAATACAAAGCCTTTGCCGACGGAGGTACGGTGTTATCTCTGGAGAAGCTCGCTGCTGAGCCAGCCGATTATTTTATCACGCAGATGACAGATGAAGAGATGGGTCAGATGATGGATCTGTTCAAAGAACCTGTGTACCAGAGTATTCCTGCTGTGAAGAACAAGCGCATTATTAATGTATCCCGTGACTTCTGGAACTACGGACCGTATACGGTGGACAAAGGTGTTGATGTTCTTATGGAACAGGTGTCCCATTTACAGAAATAACTTTTTATATACATGGTCATGGGTCTGAAAGATGCCGTTAAACATGTTTAATTTCCTGGTCTGTTCTTAAAGTGAATTCAACTTGAATTTGCTTCAAGAGCAGTCTTTTTTATGAGCGGAAGCCAAGAATTAATGATTGATTTAGCGTGAAAAGCTAGATGTAGAAGAGGGTCTAGCGGTGGGACTTATATTGAGTCAAGGGCTGCTATAATTGAAGAAATCATATCGAGCGAATCGTTTAGCGTAGCTGATATATCGTAGAGACATTTTTCGTACGTCTGGTAAGTTTTAAAAAAAATATAAAATGTAATAAAAAGATATTGCGAACGCTTACATTATGTGCTAACATCACCATAACAACAGGATTGTAACCAACTCCGGGCAATACCTGTTATGTTTTTGAATACGCTTACTTATATTCAACTAAACCTTTTACACGAGAACGGAGAGGACAGAAATAACGTGAAGAAGCGAAGCGTTCGCCTCAAAGCTTTCTGAAAGAAAGCTGCATCGGAAGCATAAGCTATCCCGGGATTTTCTCTTTCAAAAAGAGAATAAAAAAATCTGGGGATAACAGCGATCGGAACGTTATTCTGTCAACGGAGTGGCAAGTGTAAACATACTTAAGTTGAATATATGTTTTATTGAATGACCTCATATTCTCAGGGTTGTTACTGAAGACAGGCAAAACCTGAATTGAGGGCAGAAGACACGCTGTAGCGACGTCTGTTTGCCTTCGATTCAGGTTTTTTTATACAGATAAACGCCTGGTTGGTATTGTCTTCGCTTGAAACGCCGTAGCAGAATCATAACCGGAAGGGGGACATTTTCGGTTCACAGACAGAGATTTAGGATGATCTTGGTTTGGAATACTATGGTTATCCGTAATGGTGTGCCATCGTATATCCCATCACACACTATCTGACAGGGAGGAGATTTACGACATGAAAAAAATCAAACGATCCATCGCGGTAGCAACCGTTCTAGGCTTATGTTTATCAGCAATGCCTGCCTATGCAGCCGGAGCTTCAACTCCAGCTTCCAATGCAGCGATCGACAAGCTGATCTCATCCCAATTAATTAAGGGGAATGGTCAAGGGGTTAACGCAGCGTATCTGAACAAAAAAGCAACACGTATTCAGGCTGCTGTTCTGTACTTGCGTTTGACTGGATTGGAAAAAGAGGCGCTTGCCTATACTGGCACAGATACGTATGAAGATGCGGCATCAGCTGGGAAATTCCTACAGCCTGTGGTTGGGTATCTAAAGCAGCACCCTTATTTGGGGATTGCTGACGGAGCGAATGCGTTTAAACCCAATGCAACACTTACGCCTGAAGATTATGCAACACTGTTGTTAAAGGCGCTTGGTTATGAGGCTGGCACAGATTATAAACAAGGTGAGGCAGTATCCTTCGCGGCATCAAAAGGAATCAAAGCACTCCAAGGTGGCAAGGGGGCGCTCTCGAATCGTCAAATGGCCGAGGCAACAGCTCAGGCTTTGCAAGTGCAACTCAAGAACGGGAGTGGAACCCTTGAACAAAGCTGGCTGAAGCATAAGCAGGATCAAGGATTTACGCCACAAACGCTTCAGCAGACGAAATATGGCTCCATTGATGGTAAGAGTTATGAGCAGTACGGAACACTTGGCTGGCTGGGTGTACCTTATGCAGCACCACCTGTAGGAGAGCTGCGCTGGAAAGCGCCAGTTGAACCAAAAGCATGGACGGGAACACGTGAGGCGAAGGAATTTGCTGCCAACAGCTTGCAACTGTCTGGGCAAAATACGGTAGGCAGTGAAGATTCACTCTATTTGAATATTTGGAGACCCGATACAACGAGTTCTAAACTTCCGGTAATGGTATTCCTGCACGGCGGCGGGAACATGACTGGATCAGGCAAGGACTTCCAAGGTGAACAACTTGCACGGAATACAAACAGCATTATTATCTCGGTAAACTATCGTTTAGGTGCACTTGGATTCTTCAAGAATGAAGCGCTGGAGACAGGTAATGCACTGGATGATTCCGGTAACTACGGATTGCTCGATGCGCTTCGTGCATTGGAGTGGGTACAGGATAATATCGAAGGCTTCGGTGGTGACACGGATAACGTAACGCTGGCGGGTCAGTCTGCTGGAGCGCGGGATGTGCTGGCTACGCTTATCTCACCACTTGGAAAAGGGCTATTCCAGAAAGCCGTTGCATTCAGTGGTGGATTAACGACTTCAGCACCAGAAGCAGGTGAGCAAAAGTCGGAAAGTGCTCTGGAGAAATTGCTGGTAGAGGAAGGCAAAGCAACTACCCCCGATGAAGCTAAAGCATGGATTGCGAAGCAGTCTAAGGAACAGCTAGCTACGTATCTACGTGAACTGCCTGCAGACAAGCTGGTTAAGGTGTTTGGTGGTACGGCAATTCGGATGGAGCCATTCCCACATTTGTTCCGTGATGGCACAGTCATTCCAAAAGAGGGCTTCTCAGTTCTGGAGCAAGGGAACTACACTAAAGTTCCAGTATTACTGGGTAGTCTGGATACCGAATTCGCGGCATTTGCCTTCGGTGATCCGAACTTCTCCCCATCGATTAACGATGGAACATTGTTCACAGATAAAACGAAAGCGGAACAATACGCTGCCGCTATTCAATACGGTAGTGAAGCATATGCCGGCTTTAACGCAGAGCGGGTAGCTGAGCGACTGACAAGTGTTGCAGGACAGCCTTCCGTTTATGCATATCGGTTTGCGTGGGGTACGCAGCCTGGTGTAATCTCGGAACGTTTGCAGACGCTGCTTGGTGCTCCTCACGGCGCAGATATGGACTTCTACACAGGGCATGCAGCTGGTATAGCTGCTTACTTCCCAGAAGGGTACTTTAGTGAGACGAACAAACCAGGTCGTGACCAGCTGTCCACAGCTATGGCGGCATATCTGAAACAGTTCTTGTATACAGGGCACCCTGGGGATGGCGGATCTGCCAACCTCGAAGACTGGACACCTTGGACGAAGAATGCAGCGACACCAATCATGCGTTTAGATGCGAGCAATACAAAGGCTGAGATTGGCATGTCTTCACAGTACTATCAAGGCAAAGAAGCAGTCATGGCGAAAATGAAAAAAGAATTGCCTGAAGAGACGTACAAGCTGCTGACGGAAAAAGTATTCGCAGGCCGTTTTTTCTGGGAATAAAACGATTTTAAGTGTGTGCGACTGAACTGTAAAAATGAATAGCAGAAGGGACAAGAGGGCTAATCTCTTGTCCCTTCTGTTGTCTCTAGGGATTTTTCAGACACGACCTAACTTCCTTATTTCAATATAACGTCGTTGAAGAGTTACTGGTGTTCCTGCTTTTAAGACTTTTCGCTTGCAGCCAGCATTAGGGTATAAATCTGGCGAGTCGTATTGACATTGCGAACGGTCATTTGTTTGTAGACAGCTGAACCAGCCAGCTTATTCATTCCACTTCTGGTGGCATCTTCGCGACTAACGCTGTACAGTAAGGCGCCTGAGACATAGATTAACGTGCCAATGCCAGATTTGAGGGGTAGCTTGTCCAGTATAGACACGTCATTGACCTCATCCCACAGGAACATAACATCACTCTTCGCTTGATCGTCATTAGTCCATTCCTCCGGCAGTGCAGTAATAACTGTGTGCATTTCCTCGATATTTCGCACCACAACTCGGATCTGCAAGCCAAAGTCTGCGGCAATAGCTTCCTGCAGAATATGTGCCAGCTCTGTATTGGCATTTTCAAGTTCAGGCTCATAAGCAAAGATAATGTTACCTGAGTTGATATAGGTCAGAACCTGTTGCATGCCAGCCTGCTCAAATGTTTCTTTAAGCTGCTTCATGTTAATTTTATTGTTACCCCCAACATTAATACCCCGCAGCAACGCAACATAGATCATATCCATATCTCCATTCCTATAATGATTCAATTATTCTTGTAAAGATAGATAAGCGAGTAAATGAGTGACGTAGTCTTCTTCTTCGAGCACTTCGCGCAATAGAGGTATGACGTGCTCCAGGTATTCGGGTTTGGTCTCATACGTTTCCTCGTCCTTGACTTCTCCCTCGTAAACTCGCGCAGCTTCAATGAGAATAGCAAGTACGTCGAAAAATTCCGCAAATGATCTCGCAATTGGATGAGGCTCTCCACCTGCAAAGGCTGCATACACAGGCGATTGTGATGCTTGTGTATCCACAATAAGAGGATCATCATTCAAGTTAGCAATAACGACATGCTGTGGCTTCCAGTCTGGCGATTCTTGATAAGGCTCTTGCATGCCAATCCAGCGATAGCCCAACTGTTGACGATAGAGATGCTCAGGTGCAACAAAAAACAGCAGGGCAGCGTCACCGATCTCTACAGCAGCGCTTTTCATTTTAAGTGTACCCTCAGCCTTAGCATCCACCATCTCATAGTTGGAGTAGAAGTAGATCAGCTCCGGCGAGAGCGGAATTCGCTCATCGATAACGGGTGCTTGCGGGTTGGCGAGGGGACGTATATCATGGTCTTTGAATAGTCCATAGGCTTCATTGTATACATTCTGTTGCTCGATAAAACGGATTAACGCTGTATTTAGTTCCTTCATAGTCTTCTAATCCTCCTAATCAGACAATGGACGGTACTTACTTGTACTTGTGCTCGACGTGTTTCCTCCATACATTGTTGTACTGTAGCTAAGATTTAGTTTACATGAAAATAGTGGAAGGTGGCATTTATTTTCGAATCTGTATTTACTCCATATTGTAAAGGTAGTAGAGGTGATTATGATGAAAAAGAAACTGCGATACATAGTTGTTGGTGGTCAGACGTATAAGTACATCATTACAGCTAGAGTAGTCAATAAAACAGCTAAGTTAGAACTTAAGGTTTTCAATGACGGTTCAAAAACACATGCGCTATATGTTCAATTCCATACTTGGGATGATCATATCGTAGGATATGTATTAAATAGTGGCGTCTTGTTGTTCAATCATCGCACCGGCGTGAAGGAAAACTACAATCTGAACCATCCGGCGAGGATTAGGCAATGGATTGAAATTGCTGTACAGCAGGGCTGGGATGGAACCACTAACTACTATATTGAAGATGGACTTGAAGAGCTGGAGCAACTAGGGTTCGAGGTGAACTGGCTTAGACCAGCGGTAGGATAGCGTAGAAAAGATGAGGATGAACCTAGGTCTATTTGACCTATTTAGTGTTGAATGCGTTTACAAGTAAGCGTGAACATGCTATACTTTCAGTCAGTTAAAGGATTGTTACTGCTCTCGCAGGCAAAACCTAAATATCGATATGTGTAGGCTCTGCCCTACCCATGTTGATGTTTGGGTTTTTTTTGCTTTATATTGCTCATATTAAGCACAGAGAGCGAACAGAACATTCCGAACACACATCACCACGAGAACGAGAGGGAGAGTACGAATGACTAAGAAAACAGGGTTTAGCATGTTGGCTGCACTTTTGGCTTGTATGCTCATCATGAGTGGTTGTACTTCTACAGCGCCACAAGTATCGGATAATCAAGGGAATCAGGCGACAGAGCAAGAAGGTAACCAACCTGAGCAGACGACGGACAACGAGAAACAGAAGGCAAGAACGGTGATCACGACGGATGGAGAAGTGGATGACATGAACTCTGTCATTCGTTATCTCTATTATGCCAATGAGATGGATCTAGCCGGAATTGTGCTTACAAGTTCAGTTTATCACTATGCTGGTGATAAGGAGGCAGGCATCGAACCATTCCGCTGGACTGGAACCCAGTGGCTATATGACATGCTGAATGCTTACGAGGAGATTTATCCTAACTTGAGCACACATGCAGATGGTTATCCTAAGCCTGAAGATATTCGAGCCATGACCAAAATTGGCAATATCTCCGATAAAGGTGAGATGGACAAGGAAACAGAAGGCTCGGAATTTCTAAAAACGCTGTTTCTCGATGACGACTCAAGGGATTTAGTTGTACAGACCTGGGGAGGAACGAACACAACGGCTCGGGCGTTGAAATCCATTGAAGAACAATACAAGGATACTTCCGATTGGGCTGATATTCAGAAAAAGGTCAGTGACAAGTTGCTGCTATATATCATCCTTGACCAGGATGACAGCTACAACGAATATATTGCGAAGAACTGGCCGGATATTCGTATATTGAACGATCAGTCGAACTTCTGGCATTTTGCCTATGCATGGAAGCTGCATGCCGAAGAAGTAAACAGCAAGCTGCACGGGGATTGGATGAGCAAGAACCTTCTGAACGGACATGGCAAGCTGATGGATATGTACGCTACGATGGGTGACGGCAAAATGATCGAGGGAGAATTAGCAGAGGAACAACGTGGCAGCGCTGATTATCTCAAGAACAATCCGCAATATGACAAGTATGATTTTATCTCGGAAGGGGATTCCCCATCTTTCTTCTATTTAATTGATAACGGTCTTCGCAGTATGGAAGATCCATCGTATGGTGGCTGGGGTGGACGCTTTGGCGTCGTTAACGATAAGCTCTACCGAAATAATGTATTAGACTACGATCCGTACTCCAAACGGTATGAAGCTGAATATTCACTCATGAGATGGTTTGATGACATTCAGAATGATTTTGCAGCACGTGCAGATTGGGGTGTAACAGATCGATATGAGGATGCCAATCATAACCCAACGCTCACCATTAAGGAAGGATTGGATCTGACCGCAGCTCCAGGCGAACAATTAACGCTACACGCGGAAGGACAAGACCCGGATGGCGATCAGCTGACATATAAATGGTGGAGATATTTCGAGGCTGACACCTATCAGGAATCCAAGGAGCAGGAAGGCAAGGCAACACCAGAGATGGCTGGAGATCTACAGCTTGGATTACAGCGCTCATTGGCTAAGGATGAGAAGTTAGATGAGCTTGAGCTCCAAGGAAAAGACACAGACACGGTAACATTCCAGGTACCTGAAGATGCCAAATCTGGTGACACTCTTCACATCATCGCAGAGGTACAAGATGACGGTGAGCATAAATTGAAGCATTACCAACGTGTCATTGTAACAGTGCAATAAACCATTCGAATGGATTGAACCTTGTTCATGCAGATGAATTCGTCCATATGGAGAAGCAAGCCCTGATCTTAATGATCAGGGCTTTTTTATCAAGAAATGCTTTTAAATATGACTACGAAAATTCAACTGTACAAATGAACAAGAGCGTGCTACTTGCGCTGAATGCCTGACCAAAATACATTCCAAGCGATGGCTAGTGCCTGCTCGTAAGACTGGCGTGTCTCATAGACGAGCTGAACGTCAAGTCCATCCATCAGGGTAACGAAGGCAACCGTCGCCTCTTCTGGACTTAGACGAATATCTGTATCCTGAACGGTTGCAAAGGTAGCCGATAATTCTTCCTTCAGTGTGCCAAGGTAGGTTCGATACTGAGCTAATACAAAGTCGTGAACCTCTAGTGGCGTAATAAAGGAGAGAATGTACATAAAAGCTACATTGGGATTGGTCAAAAAGCGGTTTTTATGCTCTAACAAAAAAGAATGCAACTGTTGCTCTAACGGAAGTGTGCTGGATTCGCTAAAAAATTGACGGACAAATTGCTGCTCCTCCTGCACGACCTCTTCATAGATCTCCAGCAGCAATGCTTTCTTCGTTGCATAATGATAGGCAAGGGACTGTTTACGAATGCCAGCCTCCTCTGCAACCTGAGCCATTTTGGTTCCTTCATACCCATAACGGTTAAAGTGCTGAATCGCAATTTCTTTGATACGTTGTTTACTCAATGTGTACCTCCAATGGACGGTTCTTGATGCTCTTTTGTTTAGAGCTGTAGATCAGATACAGCAAAATATACACCACAAAAATACCTATAGATATAGCATACACCATTGTATAAGAAAATGCAGAGGCAACGACCCCTAATACAAGTGAACCCCCGCCAATGCCGAGGTCGAAGAAATTAAAGAATGAGGCCATCGCATTTTCATGCTCATGTTCTTCCACTAGATTAACGCACCAAGTCTGAATTGCCGGGAATATCGCCCCAAAGCCAAAGCCATATAATGCAGCCGCGATGAGGAATTGGATATCGTTTTGGGCGACGATCAGAACCAAAAGTCCAGCGATAGCAAATCCCGCCGCAGGCAGCAACACAGAACCGGGGCCGAGCTGGTCAAACATTTTACCGGAGAACAGCCGAACAACAAAGCTGGCGATCGCCACGATAAAGAAAAACCATGCGATATTGGTAAAGCCCCTCTCATTAGCAAACAGGGCGACAAACGACATAATTGCTCCAGCAGCAATACCAACCAGCATAATGAGAAGGGAAGGGAAAAGAACCTTTTTCTCAATCAATTTCACGGTAGCTGCAGGTGCAGTCTGTGCTTCAGTTTCAGATACCTGTTTAGGTTTGCGCGATACAAATACAGCCATGAGTAGTGCAAGCAATAAGATACACATGCCACCCATGAACAGGCTTTGATAGCTGGATTGCAGCAGTAGCGTCGTTCCGATCAGAGGACCAATAGATACCGCTACTGTCTCGCCGACGCCAAAGTAGCCAATCCCCTCACCGCGACGTGTTTTGGGGATATTTTCGGTTGCAATCGTTGCGAAATAAGTTGTCGCTAAGCCAAAACCGAAGCCGTGGATCACTCGAAATACAAGAATCATACCTATACCTGACGAGAGGTAGTATGATCCTGTCATTAGTGCACAGATGGCGATACCGATAATTAACCAATACTTCTTATCCATCCATGTGGCAAGCACAGCGGTAAAGGGGCGAACTAGAATTGCAGAGAACATGAAAATTCCTGTCACGAGTCCAATCTGTGATGCTTCTCCCCCAAGGGTTGAAACGAATAGGGGCAAGGTAGGGAGAAGCATTTCAAAGGCCATAAATAATAATGCATTGGCTAGCATAATGAAAATAAACGATCTTCCCCATAATTTTTGTGAGGCTGTTCCTGCTGTTAAAGTACTCATAATCTTCCTCCGTATGATGTTCTATGCGATGAAGCATGTTGGAATGATTTTATCTGACGATGGTCAGTTTGTAAAGAGTGAGTTAGCACGTGTTTTCTATCATTTGAATACTTTATGCATGAAAAATTAATATTTTTTAGCCATATTCCAACATTTTCCGATATAATAATGGAATAAAATCAAGGTGTAGACTACTACCTCAGAGAGGTGATTTTGATGAAAGTTGACGTCCTCGAACGCAACAATGTGAAGGTACTTGGTACGGGAAGCCAAACGATTGTATTTGCACATGGCTTTGGATGTGATCAGGATATGTGGCGTTACATCGTGCCTAGTTTTGTAGACAACTACCGTGTGGTATTGTTCGATTATGTAGGCTCAGGACAATCTCAAATTAACTATTATGATGCTGGAAAATATAATAATCTTCATGGCTATGCGCAGGATGTATTGGAGATTATGGAAACGCTAGATATACGAGACAGCATTTTTGTAGGACATTCCGTTAGCAGCATGATAGGGATGCTTGCATCCATCCATGAAACCAAGTATTTTGAACGATTGGTCATGCTGGGGCCATCCCCACGTTATGTGAACGACCTTCCGAATTATTATGGTGGATTTGATAAACGGGACATTGATGAGTTGCTTGAAATGATGCAGTTGAATTTTATCGGTTGGGCTAGTTATCTCGCACCAATTGTGATGCAGAACCCGGATCGGGCAGAGCTATCAGAAGAACTGGAAAAAAGCTTCTGCTCCAGAGATCCGCATATTGCACGACAATTTGCTGAAGTGACGTTTTTCTCGGATTGTCGAGTCGATCTGGAGCAAGCTTCGGTTCCTTCTCTAATTCTGCAATGTTCGGATGATAGTATAGCTCCAGTTGAGGTTGGGGATTATCTGCACGCTCATCTGAAAAACAGCCGATTACAACAGATGACGGCGAAGGGGCACTATCCTCATCTAAGCCAGCCTGAGGAAACGAGTCGTCTGATTAAAGACTACTTGGCAAGCGTTTAATTTGAACGAAAGGCAGTTGTTACATGGATATCCAACTAGACCAGGCTCCTTGCGGATACTTCTCTATCTCGGATTCAGGTATTGTGCGATCAGTAAACCAGACATTGCTGAATATGCTCAAGGTAGAGCATAGCCAATTGCTGGGGAGTCATATTGAATCGACTATGTCGGTAACGAACAAATTGTTTTTCCATACGTATTTCTATCCTTATATCCAGCTATATGGGCATGTGGATGAAATGTATTTTTCTTTTCGCACCAGTGACCAACAGGATGTCCCGGTTCTTCTGAACGGTGTACGGCAGACGCGCGATGGAGAGAGTGTGGTGGACTGTGTTGTCGTTGTCATGCGTAAACGGATTGAGCATGAGAAGGATATTTTGCAGACCAAAACTAAACTGCAGGAGCTATACCAGGCGACACAAGAGGCCAACAAAGAGCTTGAACGTTTACATGAGGAATACGAGGTAAAGCAACAAGCACTGCTCAAAGTAAACGACCAATTAGAAGCGATGGCATCCACAGATCCATTAACGGGTCTCAAAAATCGGAGGTTCTTCCAGAATAGCTTGCTGGCAAGCCTGATTCTGTTTGAGCAGCAGCAACGCGATTTCTCCCTGCTGGTCGTCGATATTGATCATTTCAAAAGCATTAACGATACCTATGGGCATCCAATCGGTGACCTGGTACTCGGAAATCTGGCTGGGTTGCTGCAATCCATGTCACGCAGTAGCGATGTGGTCGCAAGATATGGCGGGGAAGAATTCGTAATCATTCTAGCAGAATGCGATCATGACCAAGCAATGGAGGCAGCAGAGCGATATCGTTCTGAAGTTGCTTCATCCGATTGGGGGCAATATAACATTACCGTAAGTATCGGTGCTGCTACGGCGGTACAAGGGGATACAGATACTTCTGTATTCCAGCGGGCAGATCAGGCACTCTATGCTTCCAAAACAGCAGGTCGAAACCGTGTAACCCATGCAGATCATCTATAAAAGGTTGTTGAAAATAAGAGCCTGTGAATTATTCGCGGGCTCTTGTTGTTTTTTTTGGACAGAGATGAAAATGACGTGCACAGGTAATTGAATCTCGAAGTCGGAAGAGGAGGGGCATATTCCAGCATGAATGAAATTTTGAAGGTCGATAAACAGTACACCTCGCATCTTGTTCGGGCAATTGATGCCGTCAGAGCGTCGGAGCTGGCAAAGCATTGGAATGTAGATATTACGTGTTATCACATTCAGTTATCTCTGGAGGATGATACCAGGCAGTATGGCAAGCCCTATTATTCCGTATGGTTTTATCCCCATGAGATCACTCCGGATAATTGGATGGATGGTAGCTGGGAGGAAATAGACTTATGTGTGCATTTGGATTGTGAATGTGGTGAAGTATTGAGAGTATACGGTGGTAGAAATTGAAATTGAATTAGTTCGAAATTAATGAGCAAACAAGAAACGAAGGAAAAGGTGTATGGTTGCAACACAAAAAAATTGAACGTATTAAGGAGGAGTATCACGATGCAGAAATTATCGGTACATGAACTGTTGGATCTGGAGAACGATGCATGGCCTGAACTCAAGCAGCTATTGGAGGAAGGCAGCAACACGTATACCGTTATTCCAGCACAACGGAGTAAGGGGGAAGAGGCGATCTATGCCCTTCAAGTGAGCACAAAATCTTATCTAGGTGTTATAGCCTATGAAACAGGAGGAGTTCTGGTGGATCATGGCTGGATCACCTTGCTTGGCGCTGAGACAGAACAGGTCGTGGGAAGTCTGATAAGTTGGAATGGGCTCTCAGATCGTCCCGCTCTAGAGGCTCTTGAAGGGGTGCTGGTCGTTGCATATGATGTTGCTGGCGGATTCTTTGCAATGGATACAGGGAAGTTCGAAGGAAGCGGTCACGTATACTATTTCGCACCAGATACGTTGGAATGGGAATCGACGGAACTTACGTATTCTGAATTTATGAACTGGTTAGCGCATGGAGATCTGGAGCAGTTCTATCAGACATTTCGCTGGCAGGGTTGGCAGAACGATATGAGCCAGCTACAGCAAGGACAGGTGTTTGCTTATTATCCGCCACTTTGGACAAAGGAAGGTGGAGGTCAGACAAGTCAAAAAACACCTGTTGCGATCATGGAAGCCTGGAAAATAGCGCGGGGTGAAAGATAATTCATACAAGTTAGCAAATGTGATGCTGAAAGGCGTGAAGAAATGAGTAAAGTTGATATTACTAGTATACAGGATCATTACGGCATTGTATTTCCGCAGGAATATTTGGATTTTCAGCAGACGAACAGCGGTAGTTCCTTCAATCTTATGGAGAGCGGAGAGGTATTAGATTGGCAGATCCGCTTCTCAGTATTGGATGATCAGTTCATCACAAATAACATTCAGATGGTAGATGAGGTTAATCCTGATCCGAAGCGTATTATCCCAATTGCATGGAGTGTCAGCAGTGGCAATAACTATTTACTGGATTATCGTAAACATTCAGCGAGCCCGGCAGTTTTGCTTATGGAGCATGAAGAAGCTATCGTGCGGGAAGATGCTGAGAGTGAGACAGATACACTAGAGGAAGCTCAGCGGTTAATGGAGGGAAATGTGAGAGAGATTGCCGACAGCTTTGCGTCGTTTCTGGCAAAGCTGAGGGCATATCAAGCTCTCTAAAGAGGTTTCCCTTTGTTTACCCTAGGAATTGTTCGACACTAATGCGGGAGATGTAGGGCGGGATGCTCGATGGTGATAGATTACAAGCACTAGCGAAACCATAGCAACGATCAACAGACATCCATAGACATAGTGGTAAGCTTGTTCAACTGTAACGTGTGGAATCTTATGGAGCAACAAACCGCAAGCTGCAACAGATACCGAGCCGCCGAAGAACTGAACAAGCTGTAGCAGACCCATCCCTGAACCAATCTGCGATTTGGGCAGGATACGTGATGCTTCGTTATTGAGTGATGACATGGACGCCGAAATTGCAGGAGAGAAAAATAAATAACCTGCTGTAATAACAAATGCCGATTGATGCAATCCAAGCATAAATAACGTAAGCACAGCGGCAAGCAACACATGCCCGATAATCAGAAAGCGCATATTGCCGTATTGATCAATCCAGCGGCCTATATACCGCGCCATAAATGCAGCAACGATAGCTCCAGGCGCAATGAGCAGTCCAATTGCCAGCGAAGAACGCGCGAACAGGTCGGCGAGCACAAGTGGCATGAGGAACAGATTGCCTAAGTTAACAATTAGGACGCAAAAGCCAATCATGACTAATCGTGTGTAACCTGGCACCTTAAAAACCTGTGGATTAATAAACGACAGCTTGGCTCTGCGAATATACAGAATGTGCACCACAAGAGATAGGACACCTAGCACAAACCATAAAAGCGACTGCTGGGTAATGGCGACCAATAATGTCACAGCGTTCAGTGTGGTTAGAATTGCACCTGTTGTATCAAAAGGCTGATCCGTCTTGGTCGTTTCGTTTGGCAGGAAATAGAGCAGCACAGGCAGTGCAAGCAATACCAGCACGGTAATTGCAAAGAGCCCGTTCCATCCCCAATATTCACTGATTAATCCACCAACGATTGGACCGAGACCAAAGGCCATAGCGCTACCCGACGAGATTAGAGCAATTGCAGCACCTCTTCGCTCCAGTGGGATATAACGACTTGCGATGACGAGTCCTAAGCCAGCCATAACTCCTGCTCCAGCCGATTGCAGAATTCGAGTAAGCAATAACACGGCGAAGCTATGTGCAAACAGACCGAGTAAGGAAGACAGCCCTAGAATGAGCAACCCAATGGTTAGCAGCTTACGTACCGGAATCCGATCCGACAATCGGCTGTAGATTACGGTAGATAAAGCGTATCCGATGGAGTAGCTGGAAATGACCCATGAACCTAGGTCAGACGTAATTTGCAGATCATGAATAATGATAGGTAGTGATACGTTAAACATCGTAGTATTCATCACCACAATGAACAGGCAGCATGTCCACAGTGGCATGACAATGTGATCTTTCATGTAATCCTTCCTGTCTATATGTTCGATATGGAACGATAAGTGCTCGTGATTTCATGCAGTCATATGCGTTCGTTATAACATTTTACGTTAGTGTATTGAATATGGCAATAATGTCATACGTGTTCGTGAGAGTTTCGATTGAAATGGACGAGTTATATAACATAGAAGGAGTGGGCAGATGTGCCTGAATTGAAATTAGGTATCAAGCATATTATTCAACTCATTGTTCTGATTGTTGTGATCAGCATAGGTGTTCTGTTTTTTGTTATACTTCGCCCCTTGTTCTTCTCGTCCATCAGTGAGAAGCAGGCAGAAGCTATTGCTATTAAGTATGCCGCTGAAGAATATGATGAGGATGTGATCATTGATCGTGTTTTTCTCCATGGCGGATATCTCTCCTACCTCATTGATGGGCATTTTCAGAATGAGCATCAGACTTCATTTCGAATGCTAGTGGATGATGATAGCGGCAGGGTATCCGACTTTGAGTTTTCCAAAGATTATGCGAACATGCAGATGTTAGAACTTAATGATACATATGCAGAAGAATTGACAGCCAAAGGATACGAGGTGCCAGAGCGGTATGTGTCGAGCTATGGAGATACTTTTTTTGTAGCGTATAGCTGTGCTGAGTCGAAAGGTTGTGATATTCATGAATTGCAGGTACGACTGCCTGACGGGAGTAGTCAAGATGAGATTGGTGCTTTTGGTGATCTGTACCGGTGGCAGAAGACGTTGCCTGTGCGGATCGATAGCATCTATGTTGATTCTCTAGAAGGTGAAGGAGTGTCCAGATGCCTTCGTCCCGATGCAAGTATAGAAAATCCGGATCATGGACAATCAGATCAATATGCGTGGATGGATTTCATAGAGCAAGGGGAGTGTACGAATCGGGGGGATAAATAATCTTTCCATACAAGGGATACCGCGTGAGTAACTTTGTAGGCAGACAGCAGGCTATATATCGTATTGTATAAAAATGAACAGGCTCCCTTCTATGGAAGGAAGCCTGTTTCGGTTAAGCGACGCTTGTAGCTTTACCTCGATTACGAATCCATTTGATCAGATCCATTAGAATCACTGCGGCAAGGGCAAGCCCGCCAGCAATGAGGAATTCATACCAGCCAAATGCGTCTGGAATAGCGAAGATCCCACGTACTCCTGGAATCAACGTGATTCCATACAGACATAGGCACACAAAGATGGAGCCAAGCACCAATTTGTTCGTTGTGAAACCTACTTGAAAAATAGTCTGTGTATTAGAACGTGCCGCAAACGTCTGTAGACTACGTGCTAGAATCAGCGTTGTAAAGGCCATCGCCACACTGATCTCCTCAGAGATACCAAGTCCAATATACTGGGATATAATGACGGCAATCCCGATCAGAAGCCCGCGCGTAATAACAGCCTGTAGTGTTCCACCGGCAAAAATGCCTTCATTGATATCACGCGGTTTCCGCCGCATCACATCAGGTTCGGCTTTTTCAGTGCCTAGCGCAATGGCGGGTAGAGAGTCATTGACCAGGTTGATAAAGAGCAACTGCAGAGCAGTGAAAGGATTAACCCAACCAACCACCAGTGCAAACAGGATCGCGATAATGGCACCTAGGTTACCAGCAAACAGGTACGCAATTGCCTTTTTGATATTATCAAATACCATCCGTCCCACACTTACCGCATTCACAATCGATACAAAATTATCATCCGTCAGAATCATAGCTGCGGCATCTTTGGCAACATCGGTTCCGCTTCCCATCGCGACTCCGATATCGGCCTGCTTCAAGGCAGGGGCATCGTTGACCCCGTCCCCAGTCATTGCAGCAATTTTGCCTTTACGTTGCCATGCACGTACAATACGGATTTTGTTTTCCGGCGATACCCTCGCATATACCGAAATTTGGTCTAACTTTTGATCCAGCTCCTCATCAGACATTTTGTCTAGTTCGCTGCCTGTGATAGCTAGATCATCCGGTTTGGCAAGCCCGATATCGATACCAATGGCTTGAGCGGTTGTTTTATGGTCACCCGTAATCATAATCGTACGGATACCCGCTTTTTTGGACTCTTCAATAGAGCTGTATACCGCTTCACGGGGCGGATCAATCATAGCCGTTAGACCCACAAGGATCAGATCATGTTCATCCTCAGTGGTAACCTGCTTTTTGTCATCAAATCTCTTGTAGGCGTATGCCAAGACCCGGAATGCACGCTTGGAGAAGGCTTCGTTTTTCTCTTCGAATTGTGTACGAATCTCTGGTGTCAGCGGCTGAACTTCACCGTGAATAAACACATGGGTACAGCGGCTGAACAGAACATCAGGGCCACCTTTGGTCAATAGAGCAGTCTGTCCTTCAAACGTATGCACGGTGCTCATCAATTTACGATCTGAATCGAAAGGAAGCTCGGCTTCACGTGGAAACTGATCACGAATCTCGTTGTAGTCCTTGTTTACTCGGTTACTAAAAGCAATGAGCGCAACCTCTGTCGGGTCACCTAGCTCCTTACCTTCCTGGTTGATATTGGAGTCATTGCAGAGCACGGCAATATGTAATAAACGACGTTCCTCTTCAGACCACTCTTTCGGGTCATCGGGAAACTCTTCTTTGGTACCGTGCGGGATATAATAATCCACCACCGTCATTTTATTCTGGGTGAGGGTTCCGGTCTTGTCTGTGCAGATGATGCTAGCTGATCCGAGTGCTTCGACCGCAGGCAGACGACGAATGATGGCATGCTGTTTAGCCATTTTATTTGTTCCCAGTGATAGGACGATCGTTACGATGGAGGATAAAGCTTCGGGGATCGCTGCAACAGCAACGGCGACAGCAAACATTAGGGCATTAATAATCGATGGGCCAATGTTCTCTGTACCTTCCGTTAACCATACACGTCCTGCTTCAATGGCAAAGATCAGAATGGATAGGCCAAGAATGAAGAAACCTAGTTTTTTGCTAAATGCTTCTAGTTTGCGTTGCAACGGTGTTTCCTTTGCTTCAGCATTCTGGATGAGTTCAGCGATTTTACCGATTTCTGTTTGAAGTGCGGTACCTGTTACCACAAAGGTTCCTCGACCATACACGACGAGTGAGCCACTGAACGCCATGTTACGTCGATCTCCGAGTGGAGCCTCTTCTGCAATGGCATCAGCATGTTTCTCCGCAGCTTCGGATTCTCCTGTTAACATACCTTCGTTAATTTTCAGGCTTCCTGATTCCAATATGCGACCGTCTGCTGGCACATAGTCTCCGGCATCAAGCAGAACGATATCACCCGGGACTAGCTCCCTAGCTGGAATTGTCCTTTTCTGACCATCCCGAATGACCTTCGCTTCTGGCGCTGACATTTGCCGTAAGGCATCAAGAGAGCTCTCTGCCTTCTTCGTCTGCACGACACTAATAACGGCATTCAGCAGAATGACGAGAAATATAATGAGTGATTCAATCAGATGCCCAAGCACAATCTGTACCGCAGCAGCGATGAGCAGGACAATAACCATGGGGTCTTTAAAATTCTCAATAAACAGCTTCCACACAGGTGTGGCGTCTTTTCCTTTTATTTCATTGTATCCAACGGTTTCGAGTCTTTTGGTTGCTTCAGAGGTCGTGAGTCCGTTCTGTGAACTCTGTACTTCATCAAGCGTCTCCTCTGTACTGTGTCTATAATGTTCCAATGGACCAGCTCCTTGCGTATGGATTTCTCTGTTTTATATAACCCTGTAGAATGAATAGAATCAGTGAATCCCATCCCATTTTCAGATATTTGCAGAACAAAGTGTAGACACGGTGTGACTAGAAAAATTAAACGGGTTTAGATTTTTTTGCAGCCTACCTTAACGTATAATTTCCGACGGGATTCAATCTCATTCGCTTGGTTAGCATTACGCTTCGAAATGAATGGGGTTGCACTTATTTTCGCAATATTCTATTTGGAAAGTTACAGAAGTTGGAAGATTCCGGAACTGTGTTCTTAATCACACTTGCACCCTGAAGTCTCTGCTAGGCTTGTTATTAATGAGTTGTTACCAAGTTTGGAGGGAACGATATATGTTTTGTTATCAGTGTGAACAGACGCCTAGTGGGGGTTGTACCGTCGTTGGGGTATGTGGAAAAAATGAAACAGTAGCCAGTTTGCAGGATACGATGATCTTTGCTTTAAAAGGAATTGCCGCTTATGCCACGCATGCACGGCAGTTGGGATATACCGATCCTGAAGTAGATCGGATTACGCATGAAGCCTTATACATGACACTAACGAATTCCAATTTTAATGTTCAAGAGCATATTGATATGGCAATGCAAGTGGGTAATGCGGCTATTCGCATTATGGATGTGCTGGATCGGGCGCACACAGAACGCTTCGGTATTCCGCAGCCCATCACGGTTAGTCAGAATCAGATCGAAGGACATTGTATCGTAGTGACAGGACATAATCTGTATGCTCTGGAGGAGCTGCTGCGGCAGACCGAGGGGAAAGGCATCAACATTTATACGCATTCCGAGATGTTACCAGCACACGGTTATCCTGCACTCAAGAAGTACGCGCATTTGAAGGGCAATATCGGTAAGGCTTGGTATGATCAGCGCAGACTGTTCGAACAGTTCCCTGGAGCTATTCTGGCGACAACGAACTGTGTAATGCCGATCAAAGGAACGTATGCTGATCGCTTCTTCTCCTACGAAGTTGCCGGATTGGAAGGCGTTGAGAAGGTAGAGAACGATGATTTCTCACGCTTAATTGAGCGAGCTTTGTCATTGCCTGTAGCAAACGTACAATCGGAACAGGTACTAACTACGGGGTATCACCATGAAACAGTCATCGGACTGGCACCGGAGATTATCCAAGCAGTCAAAGATGGACATATCCGCCGATTCTTCGTCATCGCAGGCTGTGATGCACCAGGTAAAGGCGGCAACTATTACCGGGAGTTGGCAACATCTCTGCCGAATGATACGGTAATCCTAACAACCTCCTGCGGTAAATTCCGCTTCAATGATGTGGATTATGGCACTGTAGGTGATACCGGTATTCCCCGTTATATCGATCTGGGGCAATGTAATAACTCCGGTTCTACAGTGAAAATCGCTATGGCATTAGCTGATGCTTTCGGTTGTAGCGTGAATGAATTGCCTGTCAGCATTGTGCTGTCATGGTTTGAACAGAAGGCTGTTGCGATCTTGCTGGGCTTGTTCAGCTTAGGCATTCAGGATATTCGCATTGGACCGAAGCCGCCGGAGTTCATCTCGTCAGGAGTATTGGAAGTGTTGGTAGAGATGTTTGGCCTGAAACTCATTACAACTGCTGAAGAAGACATGAATGCAATGCTGGCATTGTCTTAATTATGACTTATATATGTTGAATTATAGAGCCTACCTGTATGGTAGGTTCTTTACTTTATTTTGTATTTCTGGTGGTTCATTTCACCTAGGTACATACTCAGATACGCAATTATAATTGGTTTATTTATCCTATTGTGATTTATTTGTGGAAATGGATATATAGATAGAGGACTTAAATAACTCGGTTTACCGTTGTAAGAGGAGAAGATATATCCATGAATCACAGGCAAGTTGTATTAGACATTTTGCAAATTGCAGGAGGGGAGGACAATATTAGAGGCGCAGAGCATGAACTAACGGCAATCACACTGGTGCTGAAAGATCGGACTCAGGCGGACTTTTCTATTCTCTCTACGAAGCAGTTTACAGCCAATATTCGCCTTGAAGGTGAACGATGCCGGATCGAATTAGAATCAGAAAGTGTAGCATTAGATGTATTCAACACCCTTACGGGCAGCTATTATGTACATAAGATTGAGGATGGAGAGCAAGAAACCAAGCTTGAGGCAAAGAAATCCTTTTCAGTTTTGCACTTTATATCCGATGTATTTAGACCATTACTGCCCGTGATTCTTGGGGCGGGCCTTATTAAGGTCCTGTTGGGCATCATTCTACTACTGAATCAACTCATATCGGATGATCCGATGTTGATGGATGAGCCTATATTCAATTTGCTGAGCATGATCGCAAATACCCCGGTATATCTACTACCTGTGCTTATCGCCGTTAGCACGGCTTACCGGTTGAGAAGCAATATGTATGTGGCTGCCACACTCGGCGGATTTATGTTCTATCCCGAGGTTACCATGTGGTTAAACGGTGAGAAAACAGCTCGTTTGTTTGGCGTGGAAATTATCTCACAGCCAACTCTCTATTCTTCCGTTCCATGGGTTATTCTAGCTGTAATCGCATCAGCATATCTGGAGAGAAAGATTAATAGAAGAGTACCTAGAGCGTTCCAAGGAATTGCCGCTGCATTCATGAGTTTGGTGATCCTCTTGCCAGTCATCTTACTTATTCTAAGTATCGTTGGAACATTCGTGGATGATTATGCTGGAGAGTGGATTAGCTCATTTGTGGAGAGTGCTCCCGTGCTGGCGGTTATGTTAATTGCTGCATTTTTCTCCCTGTTGATGATTGCTGGAGTGCAATATTGTCTAGTTCCAATTATCATTTATGAAATTACGTACGCGGGCTACTCTATTGTACTTCCTACGATGTTTGTTGCGATGTTTGGACATGCGGGTGCAGCGCTGGCAGTTGCCCTTCGAAGCAGAAGGGGAGAAACGAAAAGAACAGCCGTATGGTCCTCCGTTGTAGCACTTCTAGGCATACCTGAACCTGCAATCTACGCAGTGAATATGAGCAAGAGGATCGCCTTTTACTCAGCACTACTAGGTGGGGGGATAGGTGGATTGTACATGGGACTTACATCTGTTAGTATTTCTGTAATTAGCGGTGGTTTCGGCAGTGTGCTCCAGATTCCATTGTTCATAGAAGAAGGCTCATTGAATGTATTGCATGCTTGCATAGGATTGGCAGTATCCTTTGTAGTAGCAGGTGCATTGACTTATTGGTTAGCTGGAAGAATGTCTAAATCCGTTCAGCATTAATTTATAGTAGTTCCCACAGGATTGTATAACCCCGCGCCGACATGGTGTGGGGTTTTCATGTATACTGTGATTCAATGAGCTATATAAGTTGAACTAAAGATTATTTACACTGACACTACGATGACAGAACAACCTTCCAATCGCTGTTATCCCCAGATTTTTTTGATCCCTTTTTCAAGGGTAAATCCGGGGATAGTTTATGCTTCCGATGCAGCTTTCTATCAGAAAGCTTTCAGGCGAACGCTCCGCTTTTTTAGGTTTTTTCTGTCCTCTCCGTTATCGTGTAAATGATTAGTTCAATTTAGATAGATTTCGAGATTGCTAAGGCTGCACGATGCGATAAAGGAGAGGCGTAATGAACAGTATTAACAAGTTAATAGTCAAGATGCAGTACATAAAGAATAATATGGGCGTATATGCCCTGCACTCGTTATGAA
The DNA here is from genome assembly GCF_023714095.1 of Paenibacillus sp. MER 99-2. NCBI lineage: Bacteria > Bacillati > Bacillota > Bacilli > Caryophanales > Paenibacillaceae > Paenibacillus > Paenibacillus sp. MER 99-2. The sequence continues at coordinate 367,081 of NZ_JAMAUZ010000001.1, forward strand.
TCCAGCTGAACAGGGGTGGATTGCGGAATGGCATTCTACTAAACCACTAACGGACAAATGGATTGCAACAGGTGAGCTGCATTATTTTCATCATCATGCGTTCATTCTTATTGTTGATGGTAAAGCTACTTGGAGTATCAGCGGACAGAAGGTTCATGTGTCCTACGGACAACTGATTGCATTACAACAAGATTCGGTAATTGAAGTTGTAGATGGTGGAAATATGGATCTGGCGGGATGGCTTGTGGAGTTCAATACCTATTCCATCATACATCACGAGGGGCGTATGGCTACTTTTGATTGGAAAACTCCGACAAGTCTCTCTTACCAATCTGTACAGTTAATGGCTGGAGACTTGGCGAGAATCAGTCAGCACATGAATGCAGGATCGTCCGCGAAGCATGCGCGATGGGTAGGCAAACAACTCCTCATACACGAACTGCTGAATGTTGTATATGAGAACCAGCCAAGCGAAGAGCAGACCGTTGAACAGGGGATTCTTCGTTCCATTGCTCATATGACTAGTCATTATGATGAGAATATTACCCGCAATCAATTGGCTCAGATTGCAGGACTAAGTCCATGGCATTATTCCCGCAAGTTCAGCGAACGTTATGGTAAGCCACCGCTAGATTATCTGACGCATTACCGAATGTACCGAGCTCAGGAAGAACTGATATTAACCACCGAAACATCACAGAATATAGCCAAAAAGGTAGGCTATGAGGATGCTCACTATTTCAGTCGTAGATTCAAACAATTTGCTGGCACGTCTCCTCGAAGTTATATCACAACCTTATCAGAACGTAAAATTGTATGTCTTTCCCCACTCTGTGCCGAAGTACTCATCGGAATAGGCATAATACCATATGCCGTTGTCGTCGTACCGCTGCTAGTACCACCCGATCAGCATGAACTTTTTGTATCTCACGGTATACGTATATTGCCAACTTCTCAATATGAATTGAATGTGGAACTAATCCAACAAGAGCAGCCAGAGATGATTATTGGCAATGTGTGGGCGGATGAATTGAAGCAGAGCCTGCGCACAATTGCACCACTAATTACGGGACTGAAAATGGATGCCGAGATTCTACTACAGCAGTTAGCAGCTATTTTTCATAAACAAGAGGAAGCTGCTGCCATTCATATGCGGATGAAAGATGCAGTGAGTTCGGCACGGCAGCATTTGCAAGAAACTATCCAAGCTTCTGCGAAAGTTATGGTATTGCGTGTGGAACCATTTGGATATCGCTATTTAGGAGGTTATTCGCACGGGGTGTCCAGATTACTCTACCAGCAGCTTGGTTTAGCTCTTCCAGACTCCTTGCAGGCTGGAGAAGCCTGGTTCAATCCTTGCTCAATCGAACAATTGAAAATGGCTGATCCGGATATTCTGTTTGTGGAGAAACGTGTCATGGAACATTTCAATGCAGAAGAAAGCATGAATCATTTAACGAGTACTCCGGCATGGAATGGATTAAAGGCTGTGAGGAATAATCGGGTATTTTACGTGGATACTCGCTTGTGGGCGGATGGATATGGACTCATCGGGCATACTCAGATATTGCATCAGATCGTGGAGAAGTTGACGAATATTGATCATGCTGGAGCACAATAATCCATTCGGATACGCACGATTCACTATGGAAGAGCCGCTTCTTATTTGATAACATCTGATAATAATAATCATTATCAATATAAGGGGCGAGTACATCATGTTACCAGGATTGAAGAATTTGAGGTTTGGCATTTTGCTGGTGGTATTAAGTTTGATATTAGCCGCGTGTTCCAATGGAACTACGAATGAGACTGCAACGGCGGGAGAAGAAACAGAGGTAAGTACAACCAAAGTTATTCAGGATCAGTTTGGAGAAGTAACCATTCCGACTGAGCCTAAAAATATGCTTGTGCTTGATTCCATTTATGCTGAGTTTTTAATTGAAATGGGTGTTACCCCACAGATGGTGGCCTTTGTACCAGAGATAGAGCCAGACTATCGAGCACCTTATTTTGAGGAACATGGCGTGCAGATGGTGCAATCTGAGCAATATCAATTCAACTATGAACAACTGCTCGGACTAGCTCCGGATTTAATCATTATGAGGGGTGCGGGGATGGAGCAAGCTGTGTATGATGAACTATCAAAAATTGCGCCAACGCTAGCTATGGATACCAACTATGAGATGAATCTGGCTATGCCGAAGCTGGCCGCGATCTTCAATAAGACCGAGGAAGCCAACCAGTTATTAGTCGAATTCGATGAGAAGGCGAAGCTGGCTAGAGAGAAAATTGCCAATGGCATCGGAGACAAAACGGTTCTAGTGCTTCGAGTGGAAAGTGACCGTTATCGTTTCATGGGTCCCAAAGCGGCCAATAGCAGTGTGTTTTTCTATGATACATTGGGACTGAATAGCCCAGAGGTTATCAAAGATTCGGATGTCTGGTTTAATCCATTCTCACTCGAATTTCTCAGTGAAATGAATCCTGACTATATTTTCTTAGAAGACAGATCTTTGAAAGGCTATGATACGAAGCAGTCGATGGAAAACTTGAAAGAAAGCATTGTGTGGACGAACCTGGATGCGGTAAAAAATGATCGTGTGTACCCACTGAAAACGAGTGATTTTACATCAGGCGTAGGGCCAATCGGTTCCGTCAAACTGATGGATTATGTGGTTGAAAAGTTGGTGCCTTAAGATGAAAAAACAGCAATTAGTGGATATTTATGATGTTACTATTGTCGGTGGTGGGCCAGCGGGAATGTATGCCGCATTTTATAGTGGAATGCGAGCAATGCGCACCAAAATTATAGAGGCTAAAGCGGAACTAGGCGGATTTATGCGCACATATCCAGAGAAGATGATTTGGGATGTGGGCGGAGTAGAGCCTGTTCGGTGCGAGCAATTGATTAATTCTTTGGAGAAACAGGCGAAGACGTTTGATCCAACGATTGTGTTTGGACAGGAAATAGCGGGGATGGAAAAACGTGAGGATGGTGTATTTGTACTTACTAGCAAAACGGGAGAGCAACACTATACACGTACAATTCTGCTATGTGCTGGTAGAGGCATGACTCAGATCCAGAAACTTGATATCGAGGGCGCCAACCGCTATGAACTAACCAATCTTCATTATACAATTACGGATCTATCCAGATTCGCCGGGAAACGTGTTCTAATCTCTGGTGGGGGCAATTCCGCGATTGACTGGGCGAACGAAATGATGGGTTTGGCAGGGGAAGTAATTGTAGTACACAGACGCCATGAATTTGCAGGGCATGAGGAACCTGTAGCCCAGATGAAAGCTTTTGCTCAAGTGATGACACCGTACCGCATCTCTCGACTATACGGTGCAGGGGACAAAATTGATTGTGTTGAACTTGCTCATATGGAGAGCGGGGAGATCAAACAAATTGAAGTGGATGAGGTAGTCGTAAGTCATGGTTATGATCGTGATTTTGGCAACCTGGTACAGTGGGGACTCGAGCGGGAAGATTACGGAGTAACCGTTGATCCAAACATGCGTACCAGTATACCTGGTGTCTTTGGAGCAGGTGATTTGATTACTTATCAAAGTAAAGTTCGCTTGATTGCCGGGGCTTTTACCGATGCCGTACTTGCCGTGAACAGTGCTAGCAACTATCTGGACCCGACAGCTACACATACGGCGGGGGTATCCTCGCATAATGTTCGGTTCTATGAGAAAAATAAAGCTCTCTCCAACAGGTAGACGGGCTGATCGAGCTGATATTATGGAATAATCACATCTATGGAGACATATGAAGACCAACCATTATCCTTGCCAACGTCGAGATGTTCTTGACGGCTGGTAAGGTTTTTTTATTATTCGTATTTGGCTGATCTTATTACCGAATCGTAGGTTAGATTTTATTGAAGACTTGGCATGTATTATTGATTCAAATCAAGGCAGAGCATGGTCTCTTCTGTCAGTATAGAGCTACAGATCATTACTGGGAGGTCATAACGATGTTGGATTATACGTTTGACGATATGAAACTAATAAATCGCGACAAGCTAGGCAGCATGGTACCACTCGAGCTGTTTCGTACCATCCGTTTAATTGGATTGAACCAAGGGCTGCCGATGGGAGGCAGAAGCACAACATTAACGATTGGGCGTAAAATTGGAGAGAATCTCCCTGTACATACGGTTGAAGAGTTGCTGCAACTGTTTGAGGAGTTACGGATTGGCATTCCCAGGATTTTGCACCAAGAGGAACATAAGATGATTGTTGCAGTGGATGACTGTTTCTGCAAAGGGCTGCCAACTCTGGAAGAAGAAAAACTGGTCTGTGATCTTGAGGGAGCAATTCTTGAGGGTGCACTGACGAAGATGATGCAGCGTAGAGTTACCGTGAAGGAAACGAAATGTAATGTGAGTGGACACGAGCACTGTGAATATGAGATCAGAATGTAGATTAACATAATCAATTTTCAGGCGATGAGTTATACATATATGTGAATATCTGGTGAAATCCTTGCTGTATAAGTCCGTGGTAATCCATTCTCTATTATACTTAATGAAAATGGACGAGGAGATGGACTCCAGATGAAAAAAACAATGTGGATCATGGCAAGTATAGTGGTTGTGATGGTGTTAGGAACCTATCTAGTTGCAACCAACACTGGCAGGGAAGAGGCAGGTACAGTGAATGCGACCAATGTTAGAAAATTGGTTGAAGATATCAGTACGGGTAAAGAGTCGCCTGTGTCTGCCTCTATTGATGCTAAACAATTAATAGTCACAGATCAAGATAAACACACGACAACCTATGATTTGCCTCAGGATGACTTCTTTCTGTCCATTGCGCCTTATGTGGCGCAGACGCATCCCTGTGAAATTCATAGCCTGACCGGTTGTCAGGGGGAAATGATCAACGAGCAGTTTAGTGTAACGATTCATGATTCTGAGGGTAACAGCTTCATGAAGGAATCTGTAATGAAGTCAGGTGCCAACGGATTTATGGATATGTGGCTGCCGAGAGATCGAACCTATCTCATTCGTGTCGTTCATAATGGAAAAGTTGCGGAGACTCAGTTGTCTACATATGAAAAGGATAATACGTGCATCACAACAATGCAGCTAAGTTAAAACATGCTTGTATATCTAAGGAGAGAGGATAGCTCAAGAGCAGATCCTTTTTCTTTTTGTTCAGATCACCCCAAACACATGGCAATCCCATTGACAAAATAGTACAGGTAGGGGATAATCCAATAGTGATAATGATAATTGTTATCATATAAATATATATAAATAGGGGAGAAAAGAAATATGAAAAAGAGTTTGAACGGACTTTTGTTGATGCTAGTATTCGCGCTTGTGCTGGCAGGGTGTGGTCAATCTACTAGCACTACGAATGATACAAGCAAAGAAGCCGATTCGGGCAGTGCCCCTACTGAAGAGACAGCAGGCCCTGTAACGGTGAAGCATAATCGTGGTGAGCTTAAATTAGACAAGCCTGCAGAACGAGTTGTTACATTGGAATGGACTTATACCGAAGATGTGGTTGCTCTGGGCGTTCAGCCAGTAGGTAACGCAGACAACGCTAACTATAAAGTGTACGTGACTTCCGAAGCTGCTCTCGACGATAGTGTGACGGATATTGGAACACGCAGTGAGCCAAACTTGGAGGCCATTGCTGCCCTCAAACCCGATCTAATCATTGCAAATGCTGATAATAATAATGCTGTTTATGATCAACTGAATGCAATTGCACCAACGCTTGAATTTGATCCATACAACGGCGATGGTTATAACTATGACAAAATGACAGAGATCTTCAATTCGATTGCAACTGCACTTGGAAAAGAGGATAAAGCGAAGGAAGTTCTTGCTGACCTTGATCAGCATTATGAAGAAGCGAAACAAAAGCTGGCTGATGCGGGTAAATCAGACTTCCACTTTGCACTGACACAGGCATTTACCTACCAAAACGCTGCAAGCTTGCGTATGTTTACGGATAACTCCGTTGTAATTGGTACTTTGGACAAAATTGGACTTATTAATGACTGGCAGCCGGACAAATTGGAAGGATACGGATTCTCCACAGTAGGCATTGAATCCCTGTCTGCCGTACAAGATAGCAACTTTATTTATATCACACAGCCAGATGATGACGTGTTTGGTACGGCAATGAAAGATAATTCCGTTTGGAATGGACTGAACTTTGTTAAAGACAAACGCACATATCAATTGGACAGCACAACATGGACATTTGGTGGGCCAATCTCATCCAAAGTTCTCGTTGATGGAGTCGTTGGAGCGATTACGCAATGAGTTCGGTTCAAGCTAAGCCAGCCGTGAACTGGCGCACAATAAGCATCTATGGGGGCGGTTTAACCGCTCTCATCGTGCTTTTTTTTGTAAGCCTCTGTTATGGGGAAGCAGCCATTCCATTGCAGACTGTTGTCGATGCTCTGATTGGTAGACAGAATACACTAGAGCATAATATGATCTGGGATCTTCGTATGCCTCGAACCGTTATTGGTATTCTTGCTGGGGGAGCATTAGCTGTAGCAGGTGCTTTACTGCAAACGATTACGCGTAACCCACTGGCTGCATCGGATACGCTAGGTATTAATGCTGGAGCATACTTTATTGTAGTGCTCGGAGCGATTCTATTTCCAAGCTTGCTGAGCCAATCGCCCTTCTTATTTGCTGCTTTAGGTGGATTGGTGGCTGCATTTGCAGCTTATTTCATGGGCGGCGGAAGAACTTCAACCCCGGTTCGACTTGCATTATCAGGTATGATTGTGTCGATGGTACTTGGTTCATTCACAAGTGCATTACATATTTTCTTCTCCATGGAAACACAGGGATTATTCCTCTGGGGCTCCGGAACACTTGTGCAAAATGACTGGAGTGGTGTTGCCTATGCTTGGCCTTGGGTGGTCGGCATTACAATCCTTGCTCTGTTGTTATCTCGGCAGTGGGACATGTTAGAGCTGGATGAATCAACCGCTTCCTCATTAGGGCAGAAGGTTGGGCTTGCTCGCGCGGGTGGTTTGCTCATCGCGGTATTGCTGGCAGCCGTAATCGTCAGCGTTATTGGGCCGATTGGTTTTGTTGGATTGGTTGCACCCCATCTCGTTCGATTAAGTGGAGTGCGTTCCAGTCGATTATTATTACCAGGTGTGTTCATATGGGGTGCTGCACTGCTCATCGGCGCGGATGTACTTGCCAAAATGGTACATAACTCCAGTATGGAGCTGCCAACGGGTGCTGTGATGGCGATCATTGGGGCACCATGGTTAATCTGGCTGGTGCTTACCCGGATGAAAGCAGCGAATGGCGGTGGCATGACCACCTCCATGAGTACGGGTGCACGTCGCCGCTGGGCTTTTGGCCCATTGGCGGTTGTCTTTAGTGCCGCCACGGTACTTCTGATTTTGGTCAGTACGATGTTTGGTGGTATGCGTATTCCATTAGGTGATCTAATACCGAGTCTATTCACCTCGGATGGGTTGTTCTCTGGCATAATTCAGTTGCGTATTCCACGTACTCTTGTTGCTGCAGGTGCTGGAGCTGCCCTGGCTATTAGCGGTGTATTGATCCAGATGGCAGTACGCAACCCACTGGCGGATGCTTCCATCGTTGGGGTATCCTCAGGCGCAGGTCTGGGAGCGATGATGGTCATTATTCTCTGGCCAGGTCTACCGGCATTCCTGCTGCCTATCGCAGCAATTATCGGTGCAAGTATCGCCGCAACCGTCGTGTTCTCTCTTTCGTGGAAGAAAGGATTAAATCCTTCTGCGGTGGTTTTGCTAGGAATCGCGATGTCCGCTATTGCTGGAGCAGGCATCCAGATTTTAATCGTGCGTGGCGCGGTCTATGGAAGCAGCGGATATATTTGGCTGACAGGAAGCACGTATGCACGCACCTGGGAACAGGTGAGAGTCATTGGACTATTTTTAGTCATTCTCGTACCTGTTGCCTGGTGGCTGGCTCGTAGATTCGAGTTATTAGTATTCGATGATAATAGTGCGTCAGGACTTGGCTTAGGTGTACGCAGAACACGGTTACTGGCAATGGCAACAGGTGTATTGTTGGCAGCTGGTGCTGTCGCCTGTGTAGGTACTGTCGGTTTTATCGGTCTGATTGCACCGCATATGGTTCGGTTACTTACTGGGCATAAGTTAAGACGCTCGATGTTTTTGTCCGCTTTAGTTGGTGCGGTTATGTTGGTATTGGCAGACACGATCGGTAGAACGGTTATGGCACCAACGGAGATCCCATCAGGGATATTAATCGCGCTTATTGGTACACCATACTTCCTCTACTTGATGTATCGTTCCAACTGGCGCAAGTCCATCAAGTAAAAGTAAGGTGAATAGATAAGGATATTTCAGCTCAGGTGCACATGTAAAATAAACTTGCAGCCCGCTCATGTAGCGGGCTTTTCTGCATGGACACGATAGGCTTAGTATATTCCTGGATAGCATGAATAAAAAGTAACACAACAAAGAAGAGAAGCACGGTGTTTCCTATAAAGGGAAATCGTGCTCCTCTTCTTAGCTGATGCTGTTGTGTCTAGTTGTTGGTGTATTTAATTTTTAGGGTCTAAGATTCCGCTGGCTTCCACGTATTGAAGTGCTTGTTCCAGCTGTTCCTGACTTTGCACAAGAGCGAGTCTAACATATCCTTCACCAGAAGGACCAAATGCACTACCTGGCGTAACGATCACACCTGTTTGGTTAACCAGGTCTGTTGCGAACTGTTCTGAGGTGGTGTAATGCGCAGGGATCCGCGTCCAGACAAACATTGTTGCTTCGGGCTTCGTGATATGCCATCCGAGCCGGCTGAAGCCATCGCACAGGATATCCCGACGTTCCTCATAAATCGCTCGTACCTGTTCAACTTGTGACTGATCTCCGGTAATGGCTGCAATTGCGGCTCTCTGAATCGGTAGAAACATACCATAATCCATGTTGGATTTTAATTTCTTAAGCACAGAGACAACCGATGCGTTACCTACACAGAAACCAATTCTTGCGCCAGCAAGTCCATAGGTTTTGGACAAGGAATTGAATTCGATACCTACGTCCATGGCGCCGGGCAGGGAGAGGAAGCTCCCACAAGTCTTTCCATCAAATACAAGTTCACTATAGGCGTTGTCATGAAGAACAATAATATTATGCTTTTTGGCAAAGGCAATCAGATCCAAGTAAAACTGCTCTGGTGCCATCGCTGTTGTTGGATTGTTAGGGTAAGACACTAGCATGAATTTCGCACGAGCTGCGATATCCTCCGGAATATCCTCTAGTTGAATGACATATCCGTGTTCTTCTTGTTGCGGCATATAATACAATTCGGCTCCAGCGAGTAGAGGCCCATCTGCGAACACCGGGTAACATGGATCAGGAACAAGCACCAAATCTCCTTCATCGACGATGGATAGGGAAATGTGTGCGAGTCCTTCTTGTGAGCCGAGTAAAGAACAGATCTGTGTCTTTGGATCCAGATCAACATTATAGCGCTGTTTATACCATGTACTCGCCGCTTGTAATAGCTCACTCTGGTCATTTACCGCATAAATGTAGTTTTGGGGATCTGCCGCAGCTTCGCACAGTGCTGTGATAATATGTGGGGCAGGCGGTATATTGGGTGTTCCTACGCTAAGATCAATCACCGCTTGTCCCTTCTCCAGCCGTTCGCGCTTGATTTCGAGCAGACGGGTGAAGATCCCCTCACTGAAGTGATTCATACGTTTTGCAAATTCCATGATGTTATATCCTCCATTCCTCATCGTACACATATCTATCTATAATAGATGGACTGAGCGTAAATGAGAAGAGCAGGCGTACATGATCCACGTGATACGTGATCCAGATGCTTATTCAACTTTGAACTGTTTGAGTTCTTCTTGCAATTTGCTGGACAGTTGATTCAACTGACTGGATAAGTCAGCAACTTGCTCAATACTATCTAACTGTTCTTGCGTACTCGCACTAACCTCTTCGGTTGAAGCTGAGTTCTCTTCGGTGGTGGAGGAGATAATCTCTAGCGCCTGCAAAATTTCATCTTTGTGCTTATGCACATTGGCGGTATTGGTACTGATCTGAATCATGCGCAATTTCAGATCTTCCAAGTCTTTGTTGATGCTGAAGAATACCTGTTTAGTATCCTCCACGGATTTTGCATTTTCCTCGGCGATTTTCATGCCACGAGCAGTATGCTCAACAGATGTTGTTGTTTTTTCTTCAATAACACGTACTTTTTTATATATTTCCTGGGTCGCAAGGGCGGTCTGTTCAGCAAGCTTACGTACTTCTCCCGCCACAACAGCGAATCCGCGACCTTGTTCTCCTGCACGTGCCGCCTCAATCGAAGCATTGAGTGCAAGCAGGTTGGTCTGTGTTGCAATCTGATTGACCGTGTCCACGAAGCTGGAAATCTCATGACGGCTCTGGTCAATTTCCTGAATAATCGATGAGATGGCTTGTGTGGAATTATGATTCTCTTCGGCCCATTGGGACAGCTGCGCTACTACCGTTAATCCTTGTCCACTCTGATCAGCCGATGTCTGTACCATCGTTTCAATGGCTTGAGCATCGGTGGCGATTTCATCGATCTGACTTGATAGCGAACCTGTTTTGCGTAAAATGTTCTCTGTCTCAATCGACTGATAGTTGGTCGCATTCGCAATCTCATTAATGGCTGTAGATGTATCATTCATCGTTGTAGCCGTTCTTGAAGAGATCGATTGCAGATCCGTTGAGGACTGATTCAGTACATGAGCAGAGCTGCCTACGATTTGCAGCATGCCCTGAATTTTTTGCACCATCGTATTGATACCGCGAGATATTTGACCGATCTCATTATTCGCTTGGGCATCCAGTTGAATGGTTAAGTCCCCTTGCTCAATCAATTTGATCTTGGTGAGCAGTTGTGGAATGGATCTCAATAGGTAACGAAGAGTAATGTAGCAGATGATCACCAATAAAAGGGTAGCTACAGCAAATCCGCCAAGCGTAATCCAGGTGAAGGTCTTCAGTTCTTCGAGAACTTCTTTCTCAGATATCGTTAGACCTACTGCCCATCCGGTATCTTTACTGGTAGCATAACCGATATAACGACGTTCCCCGTTGTCGTCTGTAATAAGCTGGACACCGGATTCTCCAGCGATCATTTTCTTACCGATTTCCCCAAAATCGCCTGTGTTGTCCGTAATGTTTTCTTTTAGAACTTTCTCCTCATCCGGGTGGTACAGAATCTCTCCGGTCTTGGAGATCAGCATGGAATAACCCGTGTTCCCAAGGGAATAGCTTTCCATAATAGCGGGAATGTCTTTGAATGCGATATCCGCTGCGGCAAAGCCGATGAGTTGGTTGTTTTCTTTGATCGGATAGAAAATACCCATAAGTACGTTACCTGCTGCGATGTCGATGTATGGATCTGAATAGTACAGACCGTCTGTAGCTAGAACAGGCTCGTAATAAGGACGTGTCTGGATATCAAAATCTGGCGCGGAAGAGACGCCATCATTTTGCAGCCAGAATCCCTTTCCCTCTAACCCTGCGATCCAAGCATCAGCAAATGAAGGTTCTTCTTTGACGATGGCAGCTAATGTTGCTTGTGTCTCTGCCGCATGTGGTGAGGTTGTCGCCACTGCTGCTGATTCGGTGGTTTCGATATATTGTTGGAAAAGTGTATTCGTCGACATCTGTTTCACGAGTGATCCTTTTTCCTTAAACATCGCATCAAATTCACTGACAATAGCTTGTGTCTTGGTCTGTAGCATGGATTCCTGCTGCTTGATCAGAATATTCCGTGTACTCGAAAACATAAATGTGCCAAGAACGGTGAAGACGACTACGATAATAATTAACAATACAATGGATACTGTGTTCGCGATGCTAGTTACTCTGGCACCGTTGTTAGATCCCCGCTTCAACATTTTTTTCATGTTCCATCTCCCAGATGAGTATTAAGCTAAATGCTTCTAAATATATGTCGGAAAAATAATTAGATTTATGTAGGTTTTTGTAGGTTGAATGAAAATAAATGAAAGGGTTTAGAGCATGTCTACGAGGGCAAAGTTCTTTCACATTTGTGCAATGAAGTAATTATACTTTGTATGGGTATCTAACAAATGGAACCTCATTTTACCGATATATAGTTATCACGATGTGAAATTTAAGTCATATGAACATACCGGGGGAGTACACATGGAACAAAAATCATTACATAGTGAATCCAAAAGGAGGGGAATTAAACATCTGAGATTAACGACAACCTTAATCCTAATGCTTGCAGTTAGTTTAGTGGGTCTATTTGTCTTATTCCTGTCTGGGATATTCGGCATGAATGAGGTAAAAGAGGGACAGGGCAAGCTCTACACCGATCGCTTCCTGCATCAAACGAACATTCTGGAGATCAAAGCGGACTTCTATAACATGCGAGCTAATTATACGAAGCTTCTCGACAAGCAAGAGTATACGGATAAGCAATATGAGCAAGTTCAGAAAAATAAGAGCAATGTAATGGCTGGAATGGAAGAGTTCTCTGCACGATCATTAGATCCAACAGAACAAGAGATTTTTACTGATCTACAAGCTAAGCTTGAAGTCTATGATCAGGATATCGAACGAATTATGAACGTGAAGAAAACAACGGGAACTTACGATGATGAAGAGAGAGATCGAATTAACAAAAGTAGTACAGCCATTGTAGAAACGATCACGAAGCTAAGTACATATAACGAAGAGGAATCCGCAAAGCTATACGCTGCCGCTCAGGAAACCATTAGAGAAAAAGCGGTTATGCTTAGTATTGTGTTGTTATCTACATTTGCTATTCTTGGGGCTGTTTCGTTTATCACGATTCGAAATATTATTGTGCGGATGCGTGCGATCAACCACTACTGTGCTGAAGTGACGCAGGGGAATTTGACAGCTACTCTCGATCCGAATCTACTCCAGGGCAATAACGAGATTAGTGTCATTGCACGTGGAATCCATAGCATGACCGGGGCTACTTCAACTGTTATTACGAGTGTGGTTCAAGAGTCTCGTCAGATCAACGAGATGAGTGATCTAACCAACCAGAATATGTCGGAGCTTAACGAGCGTATACGGGAAGTATCTGCTACCGTGGAAGAGTTATCTGCTACGATGGAAGAGACTTCGGCATATACTGAAAATATGAATCAATCTGTTAATGAGGTGCTCCGAGCTACGGAATATATCTCTTCTCGTACGAAGGAGGAGGCAGAGTCCGCGAACGTTACCAGCGGGAAAGCTGAGGCTCTGAAGCAGGAGGCTAGTGAATCTAGTAAGGCCGCGCAAGACATGTATACAAGTGCAAGTGCGAAAATGAATGAAGCATTGGAACGTGCCAATGCGGTTGACCAGATTAGTGTTTTGTCCCAATCTATTCTGGATATTACGGCGCAAACCAACCTGCTCGCATTGAACGCTTCCATTGAGGCTGCACGTGCAGGGAAGGCAGGAAGAGGATTTGCCGTTGTGGCTGAGGAGATTCGCAAATTGGCAGACGGCTCTAGAGAAGCGGCAGATCAGATTCGGCATGTCACCAGTGAAGTTACTGAATCGGTTGCTCATCTATCCTCTAGCGCTAAGGAAATGCTTGCGTTTATGTATAATCAGGTGGGGAGCGACTATCAATTGCTGGAGAATACGGTCGGGCAGTATCACAACAATGCAGTGGATCAAGCCAATACTGTTAACGATCTTCATAAGACCGCTCAAGAGGTAAAAGAAACGGTCGATACGCTTGTACGAGCGATTCATGAGATCGCAACCGCTAGTGAGCAATCGGCTGCATCGAGTCAGCATATTGCTGAACACATGGTATCCTCCTCGGAGCAATCGTTGCAGGTAGCCGACCAGTCGGATCAAGTGAAGGAAAGTGCTGCACGACTAAACGATCTTGTTAAAGGGTTTAAAATATAGATCCTGAGTTAAAATGAGAATACTTCATCAATAATATGTTGAAATAGAGACAGAAATACACCCTGTTGTACCGAATATGATGGGTCTGAGGCCTTCATGTTATCGGTAGACGGGTGTATTTTTTGTGATGAATATTCCACCGCGTACTTCTCAATTTAATCAGCCTCCTTTACAATTATAGGAAGTGATCGCTAGATCGGTAAATACTACTTTCAATAAAATAATGTGCAAATGGAGGATGGCGAACGATGAGTGAAGTATGGGCTGCTTCAATGAGCGGGGCTCCTTGGACGATCGACAAGATGGATGACGCTGTGAGACATTTGCGGAATCGAGCGACGGTTAGTTATGTTGTTGGTGTAGACAAGCTGGACGATCTCATGGGGCTAGATCAACACGTATTTGCGAAAAGACCGGATTTAATTTTGTACGTATCTAATGTGGAGAAGAATAGTTCTTGCCCAGAGGAAGTGGTGGCACAACTTGCTGAGATGAAGCATGTTACCGCGCTGAAGATCCACCTTCAGCAGAGACAGCATTTGACTCAATTAAGTGCGTTAGAGCGCATGAATTATCTGGAGATCCATTCACCGAAGGCACAATCGCTTGATTTTATTCGTAATTTCAAGTATTTAAAGTACCTGTTACTGAGTGGTAAATTCAATGATCTCTCGCCGATTGAGGATTGTATCCGGTTGGAAACGCTTGTTCTGAACTGTGCTATCGAGAAGCTTGATTTTGTTGTAGATCTACCATTCTTAGCGTATCTATCCATAGACAGCTGTACCTTCAATGACTCACTCGATGTTCTATCTACCTCAAACATTAGCATGCTGCGGCTATCTGCCGTTCGTAATTTAAGCAACATTGATACATTGGAGACATTGAAGAATTTGGTCTATCTACGGTTGTCCCTTCCCAAAGTAGAACGTTTATGCGATTTCTCCAGGTTGAGCAACCTAAGACAGCTTGAACTAGATTACATGAAGTCATTGCAGGATATAGATCATCTATGGAATGCAAATCAACTGGAGGTGCTTGAACTAAAAGAGATTAATCCAAAGCTTAAGGCGGAGTCCTTTGATCGTATGGCGGAAATGGATCGTTTACGGCAGGTGGATTTTCGTTATATGGATGTCAATAAGAGACGAATTGATGCGTTGCGTAAACATATGGTGGAGGCAGGGAAAGCGGAGCTTCTCTATGAAAATATTCCCGAAGAAAATCGAATTCAATCGATGGCGCTTGCGCATCTATCTCGTATATTGATGTAGAGTAATGCATAATAATATATTCTTCGACAAAATAGATAAATTTCCCAAGAAGTATAGTTCCTTATTTTGCAAATATATGGTATTATTTGGGTAACATATCATTCAATCAGCATAGATGATTAAGGGAATCTATCGGTAAAGTTTGTTACCACTTTTATCTCCTTAAGTTACTAGAAGGGAGGCTCCGTATTCTCCAAGCATTGATTGAATCTATTCACGGAACGGTTATGTAGGTGAGCACAAACTATTCATTTAAATGGAGGTTGGACATGCTTATGAAAATGAAGAAATTAGGCATTCATAGCTTAGCTCTCGTTTTGTTGGCTTCAGTGGTCTTCTCTGGATGGGGCTCTAAGGCATCGGCGGCAACACCGATTACTTCAGATTTCAGATCTTTGTCTGCTTCGCAGATCGTTTATGAGATGGGTGCCGGATGGAATTTGGGGAATTCACTGGAGGCATCAGTCAACGGTACGCCAAGCGAGACAGCATGGAATAATCCTACGGTCACTCCAGAGTTAATCAAAAAGGTGAAGGCAGCGGGATTTAATACGATCCGTATCCCTGTGTCCTATTTGAGTCATATTGGAAGCGCTCCCAACTATACAATTAATGCTACATGGTTGAACCGGGTAAAAACGGTTGTTGACTATGCTTACAATGAAGGCCTCTACGTGGTCATTAACATTCACGGGGATGGATTCAACTCTGTTCAAGGTGGATGGTTGCTTGTGAATGGCTCAAATCAAACACAGATCAAAGAAAAGTATCAACGTGTGTGGCAACAAATTGCCAATACGTTCATTAATTATGATGAGCGCCTTGTTCTGGAGTCCATGAATGAAACATTTGACGGTACTTACGGGAATCCGAATCCTGCCTATTATGCAAACCTCAATGCTTACAATCAGATCTTCGTGGATACCGTTCGGAAAACAGGAGGAAACAACAGCGCCAGATGGCTGCTGATCCCAGGTTGGAATACGAATATTGACTATACGGTAGGCAACTATGGTTTCGTTCTGCCAACAGATACGTTCAGATCTTCGACCATTCCGAGTTCGGAAAAAAGAATTATGATCTCGGCACACTATTATTCTCCTTGGGATTTCGCCGGTGAAGAATCCGGTAACATCACTCAATGGGGGGCAACGGCGACTAACCCATCTAAGAAGTCTACTTGGGGGCAAGAGGATTACTTGGAATCACAGTTGAAATCGATGCATGATAAGTTTGTGACACAAGGCTACCCTGTTGTGATCGGCGAATTCGGCTCCATTGACAAAACGTCATATGACTCCACCAACAATACGTATCGTGCAATATTTGCAAAAGCTGTTGCGAAAACAGCCAAAAAGTATAAAGCGGTGCCTGTATACTGGGACAATGGTTACAACGGCCAGCACGGATTCGGTTTGTTTAACCGGTACAACAATACGGTAACTCAGCAAGGAATTATTAATGCAATTATGCAAGGTATGCAATAATCCGTCGTTTGGCGGGACGAATACAAACGGCGCGCTCCTGTAAGAAGGAACGCGCCGATTTTAGTTTTTTTGAAGCGATATATTGGCGGTCATATGGTTAATGCACTAGGTGTTGGTATCTGTTAGCGCAGGAACGTTTATCTCTTTCACACAAGCCGCATTGGATAGGCTAACGATGCACTTCACAATGGAGACCATATCCTGAAGCGGGATGCGTGTTCCGTTATATTCCTCAAGCGCTCGCTCAGCCCCTTGTTCATAAGGAATTTCGGCTGCAAGCTCCCCAGGGTTAATACATGTGACAGCGATGCCGTCCTGTCTGGTATGTTCTCGTAATGCTTCTGTAATTCCACGAATAGCAAATTTGGAAGCGACAAAAGAAACCTGTTTGCTATTGGCATTGTTGAGCCCTGCGGTTGAACCGATGAGAATGATCTTTCCTCCTGAAGATTGTCGGAGATGAGGCAATAAGGCCTGAATACATACAATCGTTGAAGTAATATTTACATGGATCAGCTGACTAATATCTGCAGGCTCATCCCGATCGAACGAATAGTGATCCTCGAAGCCTTCCTTTTCCCAGATCCCCACATTGTAGATGAGAACATCCAGCTTTTCGTGTTTTAACTGATCCGTAACAATGGTAGCCGCATGTTGATCTGCAAGATCGGCCTGTATCCATACTCGCTCTACACCATCATTCAAATTCAGACTCTCGGGCTTACTTCTGGACACAACCCAAACCTTATCGCCCTCCTGAGGCACTCCTCTGACAAAAGCGTCTCCTAACCCTTTACTTGCACCAAATACAAGGTAACTTTTCATCTTCATGCCTCTCTTTCTTATATGTATACAAGATATTAATTATTAAAAGGACTACAGGTTTAACTATATCATCTAGTGATATGTAGCTCCAAATTCTGCTAGAGAGAATCATTCAATGAACTTTACGAACTAACAATTGTTAGTTATAATATTAAAAAAAACGAACACTCGTTAGTTTGAAGGGGATGATTTATATGGAAAAAACGTTTGAATCTGAGTGGTTTATAGATATCAATGGGGATAGGATTCAGAACGCTAATAAAAATCTCATTCTTCATGTTGCAATCGATCTTTTTTCTCAAGATGGATATAATGCTGTCTCAATTAGAGATATTACGAGAAAGGTAGGAATTAAGGAAAGTTCTTTGTATAACCATTTTAGTAATAAGATCGAGATACTAGAAACGATTTATTTTAATTTTCGGATGGACGTAGCCAATATTATTCCACCACAAGAAGGTCTGGATGAGATTGTGTCTTCTATGGATATTGAAAGATTTCTCATACAAGGTTTGAAGAATTTTATGGATCATATTGAGAATCCGAAGATGGAGAAGATCTGGAGAATAATCTATTTGGAGCAGGTAAGAGACGAGAAAGCAAGATCAATTTATTTAAATGATATTGTTGAGGGTATGTCAAATTTTATGGAGATCGTATTTAAGAAATATTTTACATTAGGACAAATTCAATATCACGATCCTAAAATGCTTTCGGTTAACTATCAATACCCGTTGCTTCAAATGGTCTCTCTGTATATTTTGAAAAGGTTGGATGGGGAGAAAACTACAGAAATTGAGCAAAACATGATGGAACATATTCGCTTTTTTGTAGGCATGGTTCGAGTCTAATACTACATAAAGGAGGAGGGGCAGGAATGAATGTGGAGAAACGTGTAAATTCGGTTTATAGAAAGAGGGGAAACCCCGATCTTGTAATGAATGCTTATAATAATACACTTAAGCAATGGAAAGTACCCTTTGATTCAATATATGTGTCTACTTCTTTTGGTTCAGTACATGTGCTCGTTTCTGGGAAAGAAAATGCTGAACCCATGGTGTTACTGCATGGGTTTGGATTCAGTTCGACGATGTGGTCGGAAAACATTAGCGCTCTTAGCGACCATTACAGGGTATACGCCATCGATTTTCCGGGTGACATCAATAGGAGTGTTTCAGCCCAGTCAATCAAAAATAAAACGGACTGTGCTTTATGGTTTATAGAGATGATGGACAGACTTCATATTGATCAGGCTCATGTGTGTGGGCATTCCTATGGAGGATTTCTTACATTAGTTCTTGCCAGTAGAGTATCAGAACGTATTCGGAAAATCGTGATCATTAGTCCTGGTGCGGGATTACAGCCGCAGAGCATACGCTTTTTCATACGTTGTCTATTGGCGGGAATGAGGCCTACAACCAAAAGAATTCAAAATCTAATGGATTATATGACTGGTGATGGAAATATCATTAATCAGGCAATTAAGAATCAGTTTCTAGTGTCTATGCAAAATGCTCTTCCACGGACAAAGTTGTTTGTCTCATACATAAAGGACAATGAATTAGAACAGATTACCGTTCCCGCATTACTACTAATTGGAGATCAAGACATACAGTATGATGTCGAACGAGCTATTAAACGAGCCAGAGAAACCATAAATGGTATTGAAGCTATTGTTGTTCCCCATGCTGGACACGGGCTTCCATTAGAAAAATCAGAAATTGTGAATCGGTTCATGCTAGATTTTCTTGGACGGAAGATGAATAAATAAACGGTTCCAATTTAAAGATAGAGCGAAAAACTGTTAATACAAACATGAGCAAAAACTACTGCTAGAAATAGAGTTTTTGCTCATTGTGTGAAAAGAATAAAGTTATTCAGAAATTAAACTTAACACTGTAAAGATTATGTGCTACAATCTTTACAGTGTTAAGTTGTTAAGAAGGGAGGACTTTATTTCATGAAGGAAAAGCCGTACCACCATGGCAATCTGCGAAGTCAACTGATTGAAGCAGGTATTCGACTAATTAACGAGGATGGTTTAAAGAGCTTCTCACTGCGCCGGGTGGCTGCAAAATGTAACGTTAGTCACACCGCGCCCTATAGTCATTTTGAAAATGTGGATGAATTACTTGCTGCTATGGGGGAGCATGTGACGGCACAATTTATGAACAAGCTTCACACCGCCATCGATGGACAGGAAGACAGCCGCGAAGCAGTTTCTTTGCTCGGTCAGGCGTACATTGATTTTTTTGTGGATCATCCGCCTTATTTTCAGTTCTTGTTCTATCATTCTAAAATTTCGATTAATCTGGATAACTATGACCAAGATGATTACCCACCGTTTGTACTGTTTCGCACGACTGCATATCGTATGTTTCGTTCCGTTGGCCTGCCCGAAGAGCAATGTCCACAACAGTTAATTGCATTGTGGGCGATGGTGCACGGTATAGCCTCACTGCTCACCAACAATGGTGTTCGTTTCTCTGGAAATTGGCGTGATTATATCACGATCCAAACTCCATTTCAGGAGGGGAAATAATGAAAATGTTAATTCACGATTTGCCTGAACAGCAGTTGAGTCAGATATATAATCCTACAGATGCTTTGGAGCTGGACGTTGTCACCAACAATGGCTCCATTCGCAAATGTGTTGGCTGTTTTGGATGCTGGACCAGAACGCCTGGGGTATGTATTATAAGGGATGATTATCAACATATGGGAGAACGTCTCTCCAAAATCGATGAGCTGATCATTGTCAGCGAGTGTATGTATGGAAGCTATAGCCCTTTTGTGCTTAACGTACTTAACAGAAGTATCTCTTACGTGTTGCCTTACTTCATTACGAAGAATGGGGAGACTCACCACAAGCAACGGTACAAAAATCGCTTCGCCTTGTCAGTCCATTTTTATGGTGGAGACATTGCGGAACATGAGAAGGAAACAGCGAAGAAGCTTGTTGCTGCCAATAGTCTTAACTGGGCTTCTACCAATAATAGTGTGTTCTTTCACACACATGTCCAAGATGTTAGGGGGATGCTGCAATGAAAATCGCGATGATTAACGGAAGTCCCAAAGTTAGACAAAGCAACTCTGCTTTCATGCTACAAGCTCTGGAGCCTCTTATCCATGAAGAGCATGAAGTTAAACACTTCCCAATTCGCCAGAGAGCACTTACAGAAGCGCAGTTCATTGAACTTTGCGATATGGATGTACTGGTTATTGCATCGCCACTGTACGTGGACGGCCTGCCATCCCATTTATTTAGTACGCTTGTCACCTTAGAGAAATTTATGAAAAAAGAACGTAACAAGGATATTTATCTATATGTCATGATGAACAATGGGTTTTATGAGGGACACCAGAATCAGATTGCTATTGAAATCATTCAAAATTGGTGTCTACGCACTGGCGTTACCTTTGGACAAGGCGTTGGGCAAGGTGGTGGTGAGATGTTGGGTTTTCTAGAAAAGGTTCCACTTGGGCAAGGCCCTCTTCGGAATCTCGGCAGAGCAATCCAAGAACTTGCACACCATATTAATACACAAGGGACGGGACAATCTCGCTTTTTCAGTCCCAATTTCCCACGTTTTGCTTGGAAATGGGCAGCCAAGCATTCGTTCTGGGAGGCTACTGCCAAAAAGAACGGCTTGAAGAAGAAGGATATATTGCGGAGATTGTAGAGACAGACATAAGAACAGCACATTAGATTACATAAAAATTGACCAAGTAAACACGAAAAAAAGTCTTAAGCTGCGGCTGTTTCCATATAATTTACTGGAAACAGTCGTTTAGTTTCTTCTGGAAATCATTTTGGCTAAGACACAAAGAGTCAACCTGCGGGTAACAATGGAAAAAACTCATAGTTGCACTTGCATTATTTCTCCTCCTTGCTGTACATAATCCAGCCTTTTATAGCTAAGCACTGGGTGTAGACTGTTATTGTTTATTGATAATGGTGAATTTGCCCGCTGTCTTTGATCCGCACCGTTGGCTTAGTGTCCCAATATACGAAATACTTCCAGAGTTAGAGGTTCATAAAAAGGTGGGATGGGGAAAATGAGTATTTTATCAACTGGGCCGATTGAAAATAGCCCCGTTTCTGGCGTTAGACCGACACAACAGGTCACGATTAGATTGGTCAATCGCGCTAATGTGGATTCAGTAACCATTTTATTGCAGGGTTATGTATTAAGCACAACAAGAACGCTGTATGTGCATGAAGTAATCAGTGTGGCGCCTAACGAAGTTTTGAGCAAAAATTATTTCGCAGATTTGGATGCTTTTGAGTTTACTTTTGAGACTAGTACGGAAGGTGTTGAGGAAGTAGGGATTTCAGTGTGGGGCAAACAAGCGTCCGGGCAATTAGTTGATGCACATCGGATAGTGGTACACGAAACAACAGTTAAGGACATCTAGCAGGTAGAATTCACTCATAAGAGGAGGATGTGGCGATGAGTTTTTTATCAACAGGACCGATAGAGAATAATTCTGTTAGCGGTGTAAGACCGACTCAGTCCGTTACGATCAGAATTGATAATCGCAGCAATTCAGCAACTTCCACTATACAATTACAAGGGTATTATATGACTGATGGATCCAGGATTCTATATGTCAGTGAGTCGTTCGACATTGCACCAAATCAAGTGATAACCAACAATTATTTTGCTAATTTTGATGCGTTCGAGTTTACTTTTTCAACAACAGCGGTGGTTAATGATCCTGTTCAAGTATCCGTATGGGGAAAAAGCAGCACAGGCTCTTTGGTAGCAGCTCATCGTTTGGTTTCTTCAGAATTGCTAGGTGAAATCCCAAGCATCACCGGCGCAACCGGGTCTACAGGAGCGACAGGTACACCAGGTACAACGGGAGCGACAGGAGCAACTGGCACGCCGGGTACAGCGGGAGTAACAGGAGCAACCGGCGCACCGGGTACGACAGGAGTGACCGGAGCGACCGGCACCGCGGGTACAACGGGAGTGACGGGAGCGACCGGCACGGCGGGTACAACAGGAGTAACGGGAGCAACCGGCACCGCGGGTACGACGGGAGTAACGGGAGCAACAGGCACCGCGGGTACGACAGGAGTGACCGGAGCAACAGGCACCGCGGGTACGACAGGAGTAACGGGAGCAACAGGCACCGCGGGTACAACGGGAGTGACGGGAGCAACCGGCACGGCGGGTACAACAGGAGTAACGGGAGCGACAGGTACACCAGGTACAACGGGAGCGACAGGAGCAACTGGCTCGCCAGGTACGGCGGGTACGACAGGAGTGACCGGAGCAACCGGCGCACCGGGTACGACAGGAGTAACGGGAGCGACCGGGACAGCGGGTACGACGGGAGTTACCGGAGCGACCGGCACGGCGGGTACAACAGGAGTAACGGGAGCGACCGGCACGGCGGGTACAACGGGAGTAACAGGAGCAACAGGCACCGCGGGTACGACAGGAGTGACCGGAGCAACCGGCACCGCGGGTACGACAGGAGTAACGGGAGCAACAGGCACCGCGGGTACAACAGGAGTAACGGGAGCAACAGGAGCGACAGGTGCAGCAGGTTCTGGAGCGATTATTCCTTATGCATCGGGACTACCAGTCGCGTTGACTACAGTATTAGGTGGACTTTTAAATACCTCGAGTTTGGTTGGTTTTGGCAACAGTGCCACAGGAATAAGTATTAACGGAGGCATTATTGATCTCACGGGCGCTGCAGGCACCTTGCTTAACTTTGCTTTCTCAGCATCTCGTGCAGGAACGATTTCTTCACTGGCTGCCTATTTCAGCACGACAGCTGGGCTTAGCTTGGTGGGATCTACAGTAACCATAACTGCACAACTGTTCCATTCCACTACACCTAATAACACCTTTACAGCTGTACCTGGTGCATTGGTTACCTTGGCTCCTTCACTGACCGGCGTTTTGGCACTGGGCACAATATCCAGCGGATTGACCACGGGACTAAGTATTCCAGTAGCTGCGGGTGACCGCCTGCTTATGGTGTTCTCGGCATCCGTAACAGCCGGAATTGATGTAGCTACAACCTTGGCCGGATATGCAAGCGGCAGTCTTACTATCACTTAACAGAATTTCACGCTTTGTATCAAATTCATAAACAGGGAGCTCCTTGCGGATCATGCTGAGGGGTAACGTAGTACTTGATATGAAACCTCTATAATAGACAGAGATAAGAAAGTCGATTAATCTGTCTATTATAGAGGGATTTTTTTATGGATGACCTCTTACGTTTTCCGATTACAGCTTAAGCCAACGAAAGACGAAGGAGGATATGATTCATGCTTTCATTGAAACCAGAACGATTAGACTACCGCATCTCTACAACCGAGATGGAGGTTCGTTATACAGAACAGAATGGCGTGAATATTAACGTTGATGTTACACCGCTCGTAGAATCCGGAGAAATGAAGTATCACCAGATGAAGTTGAGTTTTTCTAATGTGGCTGAGCTTCGGTGTATTACACTTAATTTCTATGAGGCAAACCATAATACATACGAGATGAATGGAAGTAACCCAGATACAGGTATATACCAGGTTAGGGATTCGCAGTGGCTTGAACAAGAACGTGAAAAATACGATCCAACGGATCGACTGCAGCTAAAGCATTATATTGTGGTTGGTTATGACAGCTATGCTGAGCTTCTGGCTTCTACATACACCGTTGATATTCAGTGAGGATATTTAACGCCCTTCAGCCAATCTGTACATTCTGCTGCTAATTCTTCAAGTTCATTAAACAACAAGCTAGCATGATACCCGTCGCATACTGCATGATGGAATTGAACCGATAGAGGTAGCAGAACCTTATCATCTTGGCGAAGGAATTTCCCAATCGTAAAAATAGGAAGTAAATAACGCTCTCCCGAATAGACGTTTAAGTTGAATCCAGTGAAATTAACCCACGGTATACATGAAATGGGGAACGTGTTCGGCGGCACATTGGGATTAGGAAATAATTGATCTGCATTATGGTATTTCGCCGTTTCTTCAAGGTACCGTTGATAAAATGTTGGAAAATGCTCACTAAACGCTGTCCAGATACTTGAGAACGTTCGATGTTCCTCATGAAAGATCGTGAAGCTAGGAGACATCTGTTCCCAAACCCCTAACCGTCCTTCAGGGTCAAAAGAAGTCCGGAATTCACGATGTCGATTAACGACTTTCGTAATCATATAGATTAAAGCCGGATACAGCTTTATGCCTGTCCGCTTAAGCTCCTCTTGCATCCGACTGATATCAATCTGCACAGTCATACTGTAAGTGCAACAGACATGGTTGAGATAATGTTCAAAATAAGGCTTTCTCCCCCATTGATGCATATCAATGATATTAAAATTCAATGTTCACCCTCCTAAAAATAAAATATTTAATTTAGGAGGGTACATCCACTGCTTTGACCATTTCCTCACTCCTCGTGATTTACTTATTGGATAATGCTCAGTACAGCTATAGATCGATTCGAAAGAGCACTCTCTTAGGTGCTTGAATTATTGGGAATGCTCAAGGTAGTCGATGTATGCATCCCATGTACCATTATCTGTGGTGACCACCAGCTTAACCTCCTGATTCCCTGTGGCATGGGTAACGTTCGACAGTGTCTGCACTGTGGGTTGGGTTCCAGTGAAGTAGAAGGAGCCAGCTGTTACTCCACCAATCACCAGATCAACACGGGCGGTATTATTGTTGTTGGACGCTCCGCGAACCGAAAAGTTGTGAGTTGGGAAGGCAAAATATTGATTATATGCCGCATAGTCATTATTTGCATATAGAGCTACGCCATTAAAAGGAGAACTGATCAGGCCAGCATAGGGACCACCGATGGTCATTGTTTCAGTTTCATAACGGCTCACGACAGGGTTGGGATTCGGAGTAGTGCCTGAGCCGGATGTGAATTGCCAGTAATCCAGGTTGAACAAGTTCCCATTCCCCGTGCCGGCAAATACTAGATACAGATCATGTACCCCCGCAGCATTGGTCACATTCGTCTCTAGCTCTCTCCAAGTCTGTGAACCGCCAGTTGGACTTACGTTCAAAGTTCCAACTAGAGGGCCAGTTGGACTGTCCAGTCTAACCTCAATGTTACCATTTCCTGTAGAAGCGACATTGGCCTTGAATTTTGAAGCACCAGCCGAGCCAAAATCAACATTACTCACAGCAACCCAGTCTCCATTATGAATGTTCGTCACGTTCTGGTTAGCAATCGGCCCACCGCTCGCTTGGCTCGGTTCAGTTGTAACTCCCGCTTGCCAGCCGATGGTCTCAGCTTCTACGCGAACATACGGATTCAGGTTGGCAATTTGGGGAACACCAGCCATGTTGCCTTGTACCTCCTGAATCGTTCCATTCACGTTATGTGTCAGCATGTTGATGTGCGTCGAACGATATCCTTTACCATCGCCAAGAAATGCTTTGCTTACTGTTTGTGCGTGATACGCGACATACCATTGATTGTTGAACTGGAACACGGCATGATGGTTATTCCCACCTACGCCGAAGAACGTTGCGGGATTTTTGAGAAAATGTCCTTGATACGTAAATGGACCCATTGGACTGTCACTTACCATATATCCGATTTCGCCTTTTGGATATGCCGCAGGATGTGTCCCCGCAAAGTTGATGCAATAGGAGTAATAATATTTGCCATTGTATTTGTGTATGCCCGAATCCTCGAACATATAAGGGGCATCAATCGTTACAGCACTTCCTACCACACTGATCATATCCGCGCCGAGACGAATCACCCGAGCTGTTTTTGGATTAGCGATGGATGCTGCATTATTGGCGTCTGGAATACCCCCACCCGCGTACAGATAAGCCGAACCATCGTCATCGACAAGAACAGCCGGATCGAATAACCAGGTTACCCCAGCCATACCCGGTGTGCTATGTGTCAGAAGTGCACGTCCCAGCGGATCTGACCAAGGGCCGATAGGTGAATCACCTGTTAGTACACCAATACCGCCACCGGAATTTGCAAAATAGAGAAAGAATTTATCTTTGCCACCGATCGTTTTCTTCGCCATTGCAGGAGCCCAGGATTGGGTTGCCCACTTGGCTATACCTTGACCGTTATTGGCATTGTTCGCACCAGCTACTGGAATAGAGCCATGATCTGTCCAATTCACGAGATCGGAAGAGGAGATTACATTGATTCTGCCGATGGTACTGTACTGGTTCTCTCTAATGGAGCCATCATTGTTATACAGATATGAATCACCCGTCATATATACATAGACCCGATTGTTATGTACAAGCACATACGGGTCTGCTCCCAATTTATGATCGATAAGGGGGTTGGCGTTCCCAGGGAGCTTGGCAAGTGGTGCATTGGCTGCATGGCTTGATTGAGCGGGGAAGAGGAACAGCACCAGAAGAAAAGACATTATCATGGCAAGGGGTTTACGGATCATACATTTCGCCTCCATAAGTTAAAATGTGAAAACGGGAATGACCTCACTTCACCTCCGTTCTTCTTGTATTTCTTCGTCGTTAGATCTGGGATGCATCATCTATGGCTCAAGCCATACGACTTGCACGGCGTGTACATATCACGACGGCCACGGACAGCTATAACCCAACAGTAATTTTGCAATCGAAGGACGCTGCTAGAAACGCTATAATCTCTCCGGTTGTTTGTTGCAATCGCTTTCAATACAATGGATTAAATGATATCAATCCATAAAAAAACGAAATTAATTGTAATTATTTTTCATATTTTCTTTTAAATGTTTATTAACTTGACGCTATCATATCATATTTTTGCTAGAATACAATCACTTTTTATCTAATTTTGTAAACGTAACTTGATTAGAGAGGAGAGGTTGAGATGGCGGAAATACAAACTTGGCGGGTTTTACATTGGAGTGCTTGCTCTATGCAATGATAAGGGGCAAGCGTGCCATGGAACACAAACAAGCCTGCAAGAAGTGCAGGCTGAAATTGAATTGACCGGCTTTTGACATATGCATAATGATCGTTGGTCAGAGTCTACCCTGCGATCATGGAAGTGATCTATGTGAACTGCTTCATAACTTTGCTAATAAGCGCTCTACCCGCCTGACTCAGGAATTTGTCAGATCGATAGATGATACTAATATCTCGTTCCGGGGTGGGCTCGATCAGATTGATTATGTGATAGAACCGCTCATCCCAGGATTGCAAAAGTGGTTTGGGCAGAATAGCTGCACCGACATTATTTTTAACTAATCGCATTAAAGAAATCATGGCAGACGTTTCAATAATAGGACTCACGCTAAAGTCTTGTTCTTCACACAGGCTATTAATTAATTTACGGCAAGGATGATGATCGGGAAATAACACAAGCTTCCAATCTTTAAGTTCATTCAGTGTTACCTCAGAACGTACTGCTAACTCACTGTTTTTAGATACAGCTACTGCAAATTGCTCTGTATACAAAGGCAAATGAATGAGCCTACTGTCATGGATTACAGGAACTGTCGTGATGCCAATATCTATGCTGCCTTCCAGCACCTCTTCTACAATTCGATCGGAATCTTGGATCAAGAGCTGAATGTTGGGAAAAGTTTGGTGAAAATCAATCACAGCAGGTGTCAATAGCTCATCCACATCACAAGGGAGTACACCTAACACTAATTTGCCACGTTGCATCGTCCGTAAGTCATTAATCGCATCATAGGCATAGTCTAGATTTCTAAAAATTTGGGTGCATTGGTTATAGAGAATTTGGCCTGCTTCTGTAACTAAAATCTTCTTGCCTAGCCGATCAAATAAAGGCGTCCCAATCTCTTCCTCTAACGCTTTGATCTGCTGACTTAGAGTCGGTTGTGCAATGTTTAACATCTCGGCTGCTTTGGTAAAATGCAACTGTTCACAGACCGTCTTGAATGCTTCTAAATGTCTCAACTCCAAAGGGCTTCTCTCCAATCATTCAAAATCACAATGATTATAATTAAAACAATCTATTTTTACAATGAAATAATGTTTGTTATACTTCGAACATGGAACGGCCGCTCCTACATATAAGAGAACAACGTGGAGGTTTATCATGAGAAGTGAACAAAATAATCCGTTTGCAAGATTGCCTGAAGTGGCTAGTTTTAATGTGACAAGTTCAGATATTCGTGAAAATAGTGTATTATCTGCTCCGCAACTCTCGGGGAAATTCGGAGTAGAGGGAGGGCAAGATATTTCGCCTGAATTGAAATGGTCTGGTGCTCCAGAGGGAACCAAAAGTTATGCGGTTACCGTATATGACCCGGATGCACCAACAGGATCTGGATTCTGGCATTGGGCCGTCTTTAATATCCCTGCTAACGTGACAGCATTGGCAACAGGAGCAGGTCATGAGCATGGTTCAGGTTTGCCGGATGGCGCTATTCAATTGAAGAACGATGGGTTGTTTGCAGGATTTATTGGTGCAGCGCCACCAGTCGGAGACGGTCCGCATCGTTATTATTTTATTGTACACGCTCTGGATGTTGAGGATCTCGGCGTTCCCGCTCATGCCACACCGGCATTTTTAGGGTTTAACATGTTAACTCATACATTAGGCAGAGCCGTAATCGTAGCCACATTTGAAAGGTAAGAGGATGTAGTGCTTTCCTTGTAAGATGAGGATTCTCCAGGAATGTCTGCATGCTTATAATTTATAAATCTGACCATAACAAAAGCCCGCGGTGTCCGTGGGCTTTTGATTATATTGCGAGGATCGCTCCTCATTGGGTACTGCGTTTTAATCCACTTTTGTTAGGCTATTAACCACAAATTCAAGTTGGGCTTCTAGCGAGATCGGGTCGCTAAACACGAAGCCACGACTATTCTCAACATAAACGTGATTATTCTGAACAGCAGGGAGGTTATCCCAGATATTCCCCTCAAATATAGAAGAGGCCTTCTCATCGCCTGTCCAGCCACTAATAAAGATATAATCCCCTGCGTATTGAGGTAACAGTTCAAGAGATAGCTTAGCCCAGCCTTTGCCGCTATCAATGGCTTCTTTCTGAATGATTGGCGGTGCCTTCAGATCGAACTCACCATAAATGATGTCTCCACCTCGGCCAAAACTGCCGTAAGCATAAAATTCCTTCGCACTTCCCGAATCGAAAATGGAGACCGTGCTGTCACCTACCACTTGCTTCACGAGTGGCTTGTATTCATTGATCTTTGCATCCCATTCTGCAATCCAAGCTTTCGCTTGCTCTTCTCTACCAGTCATTTGACCAAAATCCATGAGTTGCTCCCGAAGAGGCTTACCATACTCAACGGCTACTGTTGGGGCAATTTTAGACAGCTTTTCAATCGTTTCAGGATCATTCCAGACAACAATTAAATCGGGCTGCAGCTCCATAATTTGCTCATAGGGCACATCGTTTCCAATGTTGACCACGTTGTCCAACTTGCCTTCGGTGTAGTTGTTAAAAGACTCATCGCCAGCACCTACCGGCTTAAGACCAAGGGCTAACAGATGACCGGTGAAAGCTCCTGCCACCATGACGATCCTTTGAGGATTTTTGGGAATCTGCACCTCGCCGTTAATAGCAGAGTACGTTATCAATTCTGGGCTGCCCGTTGCTGTTCCCGCTGCTGTATTGGTTGTATTGCTTACTGTTGGGGCTGCGCTGCCTGCACCTCCATTCGTGGTTACTGGTCTGGAGCATGCACTAACGAGAAGAGTTAGGCATAGCAGTAAGGCGATTCCTATCGGTAGCTTGCTTCTATACATCTGTAAATCCCCTTTTTCGCTATATTGATAATGATTATCATCTTTGTTATCAATATAACGACGCAAATTGCGTGCGGCAATGGACGATCCAAGCTTAATCGTAGGATGATCCGTTCTTTTTTCTACAGACATAGACTTGTGCTTGAACTGTTTCGGTGTTACTCCGGTAGACTTTTTAAAAATTCTGATGAAGTAAGATACGTCTGCATATCCGATACTTGTTGCAATCTCTTGTATAGATAGATCCGTCTGTTGTAATAAATTTTTTGCTTTGTCCATTCGAATGTTTATTAAATAATCGATGATGCTTGTACCGATTTCGCGCTTGAAGGATTTGGACAGATAAGGAGCGCTATAATGGAACGTACGTGCAAGAGATTCCCGGGTGATTGGTTCTGCATAGTTTGCCTGCATGTAGTGAATAAGCTGAGAGGTTAAGTTAGGTCTGATTAGGTTGACCTGCTGCTGATTCATTTGTCGAAACAGTTCATATACAAATTGATAGAATAGAGTTTTGACATGTAACCGTTCCAAACGTTCCGATACAAGCCACTCGCTCAGCATCCGTTCAGATAGTTCATAGAGAATGGCAGGATGGAGGGGAACAAAACCATATTGCATACGAAACGGCAAGTGTTGATCGATATGGCGAAGTGCACGCTGCCCAGCAGAAGCTGGGATGGAAGCTTTGTAGAAGATCAGATAATATTGAAAGATTTCATCCGTGAGGATGATATCAAGCTTGGTACCTTTGCCCCCATGAAGCATATAAAAAGGCTTGGTTGCATGTTCGTTTCCATCTAAAATAACAGTCGCATTCCCCTGCGTTGTATAGAGAAAGGCATTGGCAGGTAATAGGTAAGATGGGATGTACTCGCCCGCTTGAACTACAATATGTCGTACATCCATAACATTGATCGCCGCACAGTTCCAGATTAGCAAGTGCTCTTGTATATTCAGGATTGATTTCAATGAGGAGTTTCTTCCTTTCAAGAGCTGCTGAGGCCAGCCTTTGATGTGATTGAGTTATTATAATCATGTTATAGCCTATTGTGAAGATAGCAGATTCAAATCTTGTTTAACGGAGAACACTTAATCTCTCAATGATCTAAGAAAAATCGCCGAATTCTCCATGTGCAAAGAAGAGGGCTGTCCGGTATTCTAGTCTAAGTGATATTGATTCTCATTACTGAATACTGCATAGCGAGGAGATCCATTTAATGAAACGAAAAGGGTTGCATAGCATGATGTCTGCAGCAATCGTATTGCTGTTGATCTTAATTATGGCGGGGTGTGGAACGCAAGCCGATAGTGGTTCATCCACTGGAAGCCAGACGGCTTCATCGTCAACGAACACAGGAACGACAACGCAGGAAGAAGTGGCATCCACTGATGCTTCACAAACGAAATCTTTTACAGATCCTACGGGAACCAAAGAGATTCCTGTACAAGCACAGCGTATTTTCTCAATCAGTGCAACGACGCAATTACTTGCCCTTGGTATTACGCCGGTAGGCGGACTCCAGTATGAAATTGATCAGGATTATTATCTCAAAAACGCGGCTAGCAAAGTTGAAATCGCTGGTGACTATCCACCTAATATGGAAGCTGTGACAGCACTTGCGCCAGATCTGATCATCGCGTCCTCCTTTGTCGAAGCGGATGTGCTTGAACAATTGGAGAAGATTGCTCCGACGGTGGTCTATCCATGGGAAGACAATCTGTACGATCAACTGAGATATATCGGTGATATCGTTGGCAAAAAGTCAGAAGCAGAAGAATGGATTACGAAGCATGAGGCGAAGGTAGAAGAACGCAAAGCAGAAATGAGCAGCCTTGTTGGAGCAGACCAGACAGTAGCGGCTGTCGAAATTTTCAAAGATTCTTTCCAAGTCGCAGGTAATCGCAATATGGGGTTTGTATTGCATGAACTGCTCGGATTGAAACGCATGCCATGGGTTCAGGAAGAGGTTGATAAAAGTGATGGATTCCTCGTGTATACCGAGCCGCAATCACTGGAGAAATTGCCTGAGCTTACGGCGGATTACTTGATCATTAAGGTGAATGATACCCAACCAGGCTCAACGGAATTTTATGAGAAAATGAAGGAGTCCAAGCTGTGGCAGAACCTGCCTGCGGTCAAAAACGGCAACGTATTTATCGTACCGCATGACAAATGGTGGTCTTATACGTTATTTTCCACCGATGCGCTGCTGGACGAAGCAGTGGAATTGTTTAAACAACATAAACAATAAGGAAGAATTAGTGTACAAGCTCCCTATATATAGGGGGCTTTTCTGCATGTCTAAATTATCGTACAATGAGTTGTAGATGAGAATCGTTTTCATTTGGAGGAAGGTGAACAACTGTGGATTGGCAGAACTTTGATTTACCTTTGGATCATGTACGTTTGCGGTGGAACGGGCTCGAAGTGTATACGTTTCATTCGGATATAGAACATCGGGTGTTCACTTCGGGCAATTATGCATTGTGGGTGATGAATGAGGGCGAAGGTATTGCCGTTGTAGACGGACAACGCTTCCCAATTGTTCCTTGCAGTAGTATTCTGGTTCTTCCTGGAACGGTCATAGAGTGGGAACAACAGCCTGGGCAGATCGTGCATGCGCATAAATTGGAATTTAGTGCAGATTGGGATGGAGAGACCGAGGAGCATCCATTAACAATAATCGGGAATCGATTGGTTTCCATACAGCCTTTGGCTAATCTGATGGAACTCCTGGATCAGATTGCAGAGCTAAGGACGACAGACATAGGCATGAGCCGCTTTAGGCGGGGAATTTTGCTTCAGGAGACGATTTTTCAATTTGCAGTTAAGGCGTGTGCGGATCAACCTGCCAATACGAAGGAAGCTGTGCTTCGAACCATTACTCATATCGAGGAAAATTACCAGCAACATTGGAAGGTGGGAGAGCTGGCTGCCATGGCCTGTGTTGGCACAAGGCAGTATAGCCATATTTTCAGACAGATCACAGGAACAAGTCCGATGGATTATTTGCATCGCGTGCGAGTCGATCATGCGAAGCGTTTGCTTCGTTCACCAAGCCGGGATATGCACGCGATTGCCACACAGGTTGGCTTCAAGGACGAGTTTTATTTCAGCCGCAGGTTCAAGCAGCAAGAAGGAGTATCTCCCAGTATGTATATGAAGCAACGCGAGCCGCGTGTAATCGGTCTGTTATTCACTTCTCACTTGCTTGCACTCGGTATGACGCCCATCGGAGCACCTGATTATCATTTGTATCGTAATGAGTATGTTCGTCCGTATTTGCCTGAAATCAAACCATTTGAATGGGAACCGTACGATCTCGAGGCCATTCGTGGTATGGAGCCTGATCTTATTCTGGGATATGAGCATATGACGACGGGAGAATACGAGCAGTTTTCCAAGATTGCTGAAGTGGTTCGCATCCCCTGGCAATCTCAGGATGTATACCAACAGTTGGACAGCGTCTCTGCTGTGGTGAACAAGCGCAGTAGAAGCAGAGAATGGATGGAACAGCATCAGCTTAGAGTTGCCCAAACCAAAGAGCGACTTGCTTCCATTATTGGAATACAAGATACGTATGCGGCACTGGTCATCGATGACACAGGCTTTCGTGTGGCAGGTAACCGGAACATGGGACATGTATTACATCGCTCTCTTCAGTTGACCCCTCATCCACTCGTACAGCAATTCATTAACAACTATAACGGTCATAATGCCTTCTCGGACAAGCTACCCTTCGAAGAGCTTCGCAATTATGATGCGGATCGACTGTTTGTCATGGTGAATGGACAAAATCCGTATGCCGAAGCCGCTTTCCGTAAGCTGTGTCGCTCAGAAGTGTGGGGCAACTTAAATGTTGTTCGTAAAGGGAACGTACACACCGTATCCTACGATAAATGGTGGATGTACACACCGCTGGCGGTCGATGGACAATTGGACGAGATCGTTAAGTTGGTGGAGAGCGGGGAATCAGAATTCATTTCATCGTAAGTTTTATTGAAAAAGCCCGAGTCCTTATTAGGAATCGGGCTTGGAGCAATTCATGGTTTATCGTGAAATATAATAAGCGCCGTTCAAATTCGTGTTACTCTCGAATACCAGCACGTTACCCTCCACCTCGTACCAGCGTACCATTTGTCCTCCAGTTTTGGTTGCATTCGGCGTACCATAGACGGCAATGACATGTTTCAGTTTATTGATATCGAAGATAATATTTCGCAAGGTACGGCCACCCGCATTGTGAATAGAAGCAACATTTACGAGTGAGCCATCTTTGAAGATGAGATTAGTTCCATCATAATAATATCTGTTGGCTTCCGACAACGGCCTTGCGGCAGGTTTACCGTTTTCCATTGTATAATAATTTCCTGAATGATTTTCGATGGCCTCATACAGATCAGGGCGAGCGATCACATCTGCTTCTTTCAGATCTTTGGAGAAAACATGGAGCACTTTGTATTCGTAGCCTTTACCTAAAAGGGAATTCAAGAAACCTCCAGCCATGCCTAATTTTTCGTTCAGTGTCTCCAACGGAACGAAGGTCTGCCCAGCCCAGGTTAATACCGTTTTATCGGTTTTGGAGACGGTCATTTTGTAATTACCACGATTGATCATAAGTCCACTGGAAGTTTTGGACACTGTAGCATCCGCTGCCTTTGCAAAATCGTTCACTTCTACGTACCATCGGTTGTCCTTGGTCAGGAAGGGGCCTTGGCCGGCATAACGCATCGGTTTGCCGTTTACGAGCATTTGTGGTGGAGCCTGTATGGAGATCAGCTTCGATTGGTCACCCGTGTAGCCACCTGTATCGGTTTGTACCAATTGGGAGTTTTCCATATTACGGGTGACAATTCCTGTTGGCACATGCAGGTAGTAATCTTTCTTTTCGGCTTGGAATAAAAGAATTGAATCGCCAACTTCCCTATACACTGAAAAGCCGGTATCCGGAATTTCGGATACAACTTTTGCCGTTTTTGTATCGATGATTCTTATCGTTTTTTCTTTGGCTGTTTGCTGATGAATCAGAACGTAACGTTCGTACTTAGAGAATCGTATGGAACTTGAAGCATCTACGCGAGATAATGGCTTGATTGCTGCACTTG
The DNA here is from genome assembly GCF_023714095.1 of Paenibacillus sp. MER 99-2. Taxonomy (NCBI): domain Bacteria; kingdom Bacillati; phylum Bacillota; class Bacilli; order Caryophanales; family Paenibacillaceae; genus Paenibacillus; species Paenibacillus sp. MER 99-2. Next base: position 402,437 of record NZ_JAMAUZ010000001.1, read on the forward strand.
TAGAAGTTCGATAACCTACCATGGTATTTTCGCCTTTTGGATTTTTATACAGGACATAGGTTAATGAACCGATTTTATTTTCATAAAAAACATTGTTTGGCAGTGCGGCGGGAATCTTGCTTTTTGTTCGGGTTCCGTCTGAATTCAAAATGAATGTTTCTACCGAGAAATGATTATTTCCATATGTATGATAATTGCCGATTTTGGCGAGAACTTTTGGATCATTGGATATCTTTTTGTACTCGGTGTACCTTAAGGTTTGGCCAATTACCTGTGGATATCCAGCAATACGCGCCAGCAGTTTGTTACTGAGCAGTGAATAGACTCGGGTATTTCGTTCTTCATAGTTTATTTCTCCGTTATCTTCTTGCAAGGTATATCCTCCAAAGTCATAATACATTTGAAACGGAGGTCGGCTTTTCCCGAACGTTTGTACCTGATTCAACACGCTTAGAAGATTGCGTTCGAGATCATATTTATAGATAACATGATTGCTTACTGACTTCTTTTCACCTTTTGCATCTGGTAATTTGTCTGTCGTTGAATCACAATAAATCGTAAAAGCTAGTGGACCTTTCTCTGTGTTCATCACTTGTGTGCCAAAGCCCCAACCGCAGCCTGGATAAAATGTTTGCTTCAGCGCTGGATCATCTTTTTTGCGTGCACTCTCTAAGGATTGCGCATCTTTCGATACAGCCCGTGCCTGCTTAGGAAATTCATGAAGTTCAGTCTCCACACGACCGTCATCAAAATAAAACTTCGTTACACGAACCTGAGGTATAACTCTGGATGCTTCCTCCTCATACTTGAATTCAAATTCGAATTCGGATTTAAACCGCTCTTGTGCTGCTTCTGCTCTTCCACCTGTAATCGGTAGCAACCCACTAAACAAAATCATAGCTGCTACAGTTAAAAACCATGTGGTAAAGCGCCTACTACTCTTTCTCATACTCTCTCTCCCTAAAATAGTATATTATTCTTTAACTTATCCATTATAAGAGAATTAGGGGATAATACCAATCATCTACATCGTATTATAATTCGAATCTAGTTTGAATCTCAGGATGACGGCAGAATGAATTTACAATCGATGTGATTTAAAACCAATCTGAACTCCTCATTCAGCTCACAAAACCATCGGTCAATACAGTGAAGAGACTCTAGCTTCCTGCTTGTCTGTGCGAAGTTGTGCGAGCAGATCGCTCATCATCAAGAAGTTTGAAGTAGTTTTTCGTTAATAGTTTAATGTTTATCATTAAATTTATATTGTTTTTCGTGAATTTATGATTTAGTATATATTGTAAGCTCACATGGAAAGGAGATTGTTCATGAACGGAATTGAATTTAGAGCCAAGCCTGGCCTCAAAAGAATGCACGTCGCACTTATGATCGGATATTGGGGAGGAATTGCGCTACTCGTTGCGTTAGTCTGTTATAAACTATGGATCGGATTAAAGCCTCAGGAGTTATTCACTGCAGAGAAGGGAGTTGCGCACTGGTTTTTTTCAGTACCATTATCGGATACTGTGACGAATAGTGTCATGGTGCCTTTCACTTATTTTCAACCGATCAATCCTGATATGTTCGATGCCAAGACGGCTTATCTGGTCGTCACTTTGACCAACACTATGCTTATTTTCCTTACTTACATCTACTCGATTGGCCAGATTCGCTATATAATAGGTAGCATACTTAGCGGAAGCAGCCCGTTTAGCCTGGCGAATGCCACTCGTCTAAGAAGGCTGGGAGTTGCCGTTATCCTGTATTCTTTGCTGGCGAAGCTGCTTCTCAACATTTTGATCTGCCTGTTCGTAACTCGTATCTTCTCCATTAATCTGGGCAGTATCTCTTTAATCGGAATTATCATCGGCATACTCGTGCTGTTCGTCTCCGAGATTTTCAAATATGGCGCTCTTCTGCAGGAAGAGCATGATTCGACTTTATGAGAATGGAGACTGATGACAGTGCCGATTATTATACGTCTCGACCGAGTTCTGGCCGACAAAAAAATGAAATTGAATGACCTGGCTGATAAGGTAGGGATCTCCAATGTCAATCTGTCCAATCTGAAAACGGGGAAAGTGAAGGCGATCCGCTTCTCTACCTTGGAAGCAATCTGCGAAATCTTAGACTGTCAGCCTGGAGACATTCTGGAATTTATTCCAGGCGACAACGACAACAGTGAAGTGGAATGAGAGTGAAAATTTACTTTTTAATTGTTTCGGAGTATCTCAGAGCACTATGTACCGAGAGGGACACCACCCAAGCCGAACACAAAGAACCTGCGCAGAGCGCGGGTTCTTTGACGTTATTCATGCCTGCAGCCAACGCATTCCCCTCATAACTAATTCAGTCACTCGGCCTCCGGAATACACCTTCATATTCGTATATCCTCCTTCTTCCAGTGCAATCACGTTCGGGTAGGTAATTATGCCTTCAACCAAATCTCCAAAGGAGTATCCTCAAGTTTGCTAGATGTATTTAAATTTTATATGTCTTAGATATGAAAAGTATAATGACATTCCATTTATTTGTATAAGTTTCTATTGATATATAGTTAATTTATGTAAAGTTTACTCACATAAGTGCATTGTTGTAAATATATTTATATGTTAGTGTGTATTTAAGTGTTAGGTAATATTACATAATGTGATGGAGGAGATGTAATGTTTATTAACCGAACGATTAGGAAATTAGGGGTTTCAGTTGGGATTGTAAGTATGTTTACATTTGCTCTACCTTCAGTGGGTTTTAGTATGCCGCTGCAACCAACAACCATCGATAAGGTAGAAGGCGATTATTATGTAACGTCTGCGATTGAGAACATTCGCTGGGGATCACTGCCTAATCGAGATAGCTCTCCTATTCTTACTGTACCATCAGGAAGTGCTGTAACATTTGATACGGTATCGCATGAGGGACTGATCGAGGATCAAGGGAGAAATCCAGTGGAGTACTTCGGCAAATATAGTATCTCGCCCGATGGCGTATTGGATGATGCAAAGGCAATTGCGGCTTCGGAGATTGAGCATGATTATGTAAAGGACGGACCTCATATTATCACTGGACCCGTAGCGGTTGAGGGAGCGATGCCAGGAGATGTTCTTAAAGTGGAAGTCCTTTCGTTGCAAACGCGAGTTCCATATGGTGTCATTTCTAACCGCCATGGTAAAGGTGCCCTTCCTGGCGAATTTCCAGAAAATACAGGCTCACAAGAGGGGGCTAGCGCAACGAAACCGGAATTATAAAATAATGTATCTATATTTACGCCGATTGAAGAAATCAACGGCAATTGGTATGGTTTATTACCAACAAAAGCTGGCAAGAATGTACGTTTCCCAATTAACCCGTTTCTAGGTGTTATGGGGGTTGCGCCAAATACCAGTGAAGTTGTGAGTTCTATCCCACCTATTGAAACAGGAGGGAATATGGATATTAATGAGCTAGGTGTTGGTTCAACTATTTATTATCCGATTCAAGTTAAAGGCGGGCTATTCTATACTGGAGATCCACACTTTGCTCAAGGAGATGGAGAAGTTGCATTAACTGCATTGGAAGCCTCCTTAAGAGGGACAGTTCGGTTAACGGTGTTGAAGAAAGGTGATCCGTCAATACCGCATCGTGGAGAATTCACGCAACCCTTTGCTGAAACGGAGGATTATTGGATTCCCATTGGACTGGATCCTGATTTGGATGAAGCAATGAAAGAATCCGTACGTGAATCGATTCAATTCTTATCCGATAAGCTTGATATGGATCGAAGTGTAGCTTATGCGTACCTATCGGCCGCAACGGATTATGAAGTATCTCAGGTTGTAGACCGAACGAAAGGGGTTCATGGACTCATTCGAAAGACCGATTTCCTTGAATATGTTGACGTTATAATGAATGTAGGCGGTACGTCAATCAAGCCAGTTGTTCATAACGATGAGTTCTACGTACCGATTCGAACCATTTCGGAGCTATTGGGTGGCACAGTAGAATGGGATCATAAGACGCGTACAACGCAAATCAAATTAGGCACGAAAAATATAAGTGCTCAAATTGGTTCAGATGTGTATTCAATTAACGAGAAACTAGTGTTCAATAGTAAGGTACCTAAGCTTTTAAATGGCGAAACCGTAGTTCCGGTTTCTGTTATTAATGAAATACTAGGTGCTTATGTAAACTGGACGACGATCGACAAGACGTTAACAGCCAATGTATCGTTAAGTACAAAGTAAATCGATTTCATTATTCAACCGTGGTGGACAGATGTCTAACGCGGTTTTTTGTTATCATGATCCCTACAAGCTGCCTTCTGATGTCTACTTTTGTATGCTTTGTAGCCATATACAACGATGTGTCTACGAAGGGTGAATGGGTCGATCTGCCGTTGAATCAAATGCCAGTTGGATATTGTTGTTGACTCCGAACATAGAAAAATACATCCCCGAGGCAGATAAGTCACCTGGCGATGTATTCAACATCAATACACTGTTATGCGTCTTTATTCGCTTCGGCATTACCTGTCGCCACCGTATTCTCCTCATAACTAATCCAGTCGCTCCAGCTGTAGATTGGTTTCTGCAATTGGTTACACAGCAGGCAGCTCTGGACCCAAGAAAATATCAATCCATGCACACCTTAATATGCACAGGCACGGAAAGCGTATTCTGCTTGACTCTGGCCAGCAGACGTAACTCCCCGATTTATACGTCAATCTTCCCTTTAACGTATGATCCAATTAATGTAGTCTTGTATCATTTCTTTGCTTCGTGTTCGATTTATCTTATCCGGCTCTAGATACAAATTGAGAGCCATTCCATTCATGAAGGCATACAATTTTTCTTGTTCTTTCTCTTCATCGGTTGTGCTCAAAAGACCTTCATTTTTCAAGTATATAATGCAATTCTTGATTGCGTTTTGGAGGTCTTCATAATTGGTATCGAACCCTTTTTGCGTTTTTCCATAGGCTGCAAATGCAAACCAAACCTCCATTTCCAATAATGTTTGTTCATCAGTCGGGACTAGCTCAAGCAAGTATTCAACAATTCTTTCTTGAGGCGCCAGTTCTCTTGCATTTAGATTTCTTAACCGAATAAGAACCTTTTCCTTAACTAACTCCATCGCAAACGCTAATAGGCTCTCTTGTTTTGAAAAGTAGTGTCTTAAGGCTCCTTGAGATAATCCGGCCTCCTTCGCAATCGTTCTTGAGGTTGCCTGATGAATGCCTTTCTCGCTAATGATTTTCCAAGTTGCTTCAGCGATAATATTTTTCATTTTCTCATGGTCTACGATTTTTGGCATACACACAGAATATCATATTATTTAACTCGAGTGAATTAAATAGACGATTAAGATGGAATGTGCTAAAGTTTATTTAACTCAACTGAATTAAAAAAAAGGGGCAAATGCCGCATGCAACTCAAAGGAGTGCAAAGGGAATGAACCAGCAATTTAAAGTAATGCTTCCTGCATGGGGAAAGGCAATTGGCTTATTGTGCATGATAATTATGTTTGCTGCTGTACTGTGGTTAGTGTGGACCGGAAACTTTAGTATAAGGTACACGGCCGACCATGAGGGAGTAATTCCAATATGGCATAGTTGGTTGCCGGCATTCCTTGGTATTTTGCTAATCCGTCTGATTCCTTATAAAAGTCAAAATCATACGTCCTTCCAACAAATGGAGATACCTCACTTGGTTGTTCAATCGATTGTGTTATTAATATCAGGTGTTTTATTTACGGCTGCTCTTGTAATGATAGACCCTCAACGATTACATTTCGAGCTATATTATTTAGCGTTCAAGTTAACGACACTGTTGTGCATTCCACTGATTTTCTTGCTAATTTTTCGCAAAACGACTGGCGCGCAGCAACAAATTATCTCGGCAAAGCCTCGCTCTCGCAGAAACGTCATTGCACCACTAATCATTATTGTGGTCTGGGGTTATCTAAAGTTCTATTCCCCAATTGCACAACCAGAAGGAGTAATTGAAGCAACTGATTTGACAGAATTATTTCTCTTGGTGTTCATTGGTTTTATGATCAATAGTGTATTGGAGGAAGTTTTCTATCGGGTATGGTTGCAGACTCGATTGGAGGCATTGCTTGGAAGATGGCCTGCCATACTAATGGTTTCAATACTATGGTCCATCTGGCATGTTGCCATTCAAGGTTATGGTCAGTGGGATATTGATGTGGCAACAGTGATTGCAAATCATGGGGTTACGGGTCTGTTTCTTGGTTATTTATGGGCCCGCTATCGTAGAGTGTGGGTGATTATCTTGGTTCACGGACTCATCAATGCATCCCCTCATGTTCTGTTGCAGATTTTATTTCACTGAGGGGAAAGGAAATGGATAAGTCTGCTTTTGCAAAAATGACTTTATCTCTCGCGTATTCCAGGATATTAACAAAGACATTCAAATTGGCTGCCTTCAGCCTAGTAGTATTTATTAGAGTGAATATGGCTTAACCTTCTGCATGTTGATCTCCTGTTGACGCTCATGCACTGTAAAAAATACACCGCCCCGGGCATCAGCCTGTATGGCGGTGTATTCGTCTTTGAGATACTGTAGACCCGTGTTCCGTACTTACTTGTCCCCTGTCGCCACCGGATTCCCCTCATAACTAATCCAGTCGCTCCAGCTCCCGGAATACAGCTTCACATTCGAGTATCCCGCTTCTTCCAGCGCAATCACGTTCGGGCAAGCGGATACGCCGGAGCCGCAATACACGATAATTGCACCATCCTTGTCCAGCTTACTGAAACGCTCTTCTAACACCTCAGTACCTGTCCAACGTCCATCCCAATCCAACACATCTTTCCAAAAGTAATTCATCGCCCCCGGAATATGTCCGGCCTTGGCATCGATCGGTTCCTCCAGCCCGGCATAACGACGGGCATCGCGGGAGTCGATGAGCACGGCGCTACCGCTTGCCGACGCTTGTTGCACATCCTCTACACTTGCCAGCATCTGTGGCTGTAAGTTCCACTCGAACGAAGATGGAATCTGAACCGGTACATCCGTTGTAACAGGGAATTTGGCATTCTGCCAAGCGGTAAAGCCTTCGTCCATGACATACACCTGTTCATGTCCCATATAACGTAGCAGCCACCATAAACGCGAGGCGTTCATGCCGCCTTGATCATCATAAGCGATGATACGGCTATTCGATCCGATACCCGCTTTGGCTAGACGACTTGCGAGTGAAGCCGAGTCAGGCAGTGGGTGACGTCCGCCATGGGCGGATACTGGAGAGGATAGATCATTTTCTAGATCGAGGTAGACTGCACCTGGAATATGACCAGCTTCATACGCCTCTCTTCCGGCATTCGGTTGACCGAGTAGGAAACGGCAATCCGCGATAACAACATCCGGTTCGTACATTCTGGCGAGCAGCCAGCGCATGGATACAATATTTTTCATAACAATACACCGCCTTAAAGAATGAGATTATTAGTGACGCATGAGTTTCATATAGCTATAGCATTGCCCGCGCTACTTTACACAACAGTTGGCTTAGCAGGGGTGTTCCCTACCATACTGTCTTCAGCAGGAGCAAGTTGGGGCTTCGTTTTGCCATATCGAATGAAGATCCATACCCCGAATAGGATGATTATACCAGCAGACATCTGCAACGTGCTAAGCGATTCACCAAGCAGCACCCATGCAAGCAGGGACGAGAATACAGGCTCCCCAAGTACCCCCATGGATACCGTCGTTGCATTCATATATTGAAGCAGCCAGTTGAAGAGATAATGTCCGAAGATTGTTGGCACAATGGCAAGCAACAGGAAGATTCCCCACTCGGATGCTGCATAACCGCCGAAGGCATGACCCTGGATTAGATTGTATATAGCTAGCGTACAGGCAGCGACGAAGAATACCCAGAAATTATAGGAAAAGGCGCTAAGCCCTGAGCGCAAAAACTGACCTAACAGCATGTGTACCGCTACAGCAATGGTGCCGAACAACGAGAGAATATCTCCTTGAAGCGCGGTTCCCGCTAACTGAAAATCTCCTGCGCCAATGGCGATGGAACCGAGGAGTGCGATACCCATTCCGATAATCATCATCCGGTTCACTTTGGCTTTGAACAGCCAGATGGAGCCGGCCAAGATTAGAATCGGTTCGAGTGCTAGAATCACGGTTGAGCTGGCAACACTCGTTAGGCGCAGAGATCCCATCCAGAGCAGGAAGTGAAGTGCAAGCATGACGCCAGATGCGACCAACAATACCCATTGTCTGACGTTGAGACGTAACATTTCATGTCTGTACTTCCAGATAAACGGAAGCATCAGCAGGTTAGTAAGGAAGAGACGATACATGGCGATTACCGCAACATCTGCGGAGGACCAGCGTACAAAGATAGAAGAAAAAGAGATGGCAATAATACCGACAAAGAATAACAGATAGATCGATCTGCCGGTATGTTTAAAGCTTGTCATGGGTGTAGCTCCTTCTTGAAGTCAAATGGCGTAAATGAATTCATTATACAGGAGAATGATTCCGCAGGAAATGCATCATGTGAAAATAGATAAGTAGATTGTAACCGAGCTTGTAACTATTCTGTCATTCTCCCAAAGGGCTTTTCTATTAATCTTCTATATAGAGACATGAAACGATATAATATACCAAGATTCGGGAAAAAATGAAATTAAGGAAGTGGCCTGGTAGTGAAAGTAGAGCAGACAGCGGGAAAGAACGGCGCGATCTCGCAGACAACAAGCCGAATGAAGACGCACAAACGTAGACGAATCCGGTATGGGAGACTTAGTGCAGCGTTGCTGATTCTGGTAGTGCTGATAACCGGTTTAACATATATTTTCATTGGAATGACACATTGGATCAAAGATTACGTTGCACCCCCACCAATCACGGCCATTAAGCAACCGACAAAGCTTGGCATGATTGCAATGACTCCAGATGTGAAGGAAGAGCCTGTGCGGTTCCAAGGTCAGGTTCGCAAGTTGGCATACATAACATTTGATGATGGACCAAGTGAACATACCGCCACACTGCTGGATATTTTGAAGCAACATGAGGCAAAGGCTACCTTCTTCATGATCGGACGACAGTTGAATCAGCACAAAGAGGTGGTCGAACGGCTTGTAAAAGAAGGCAGCTATCCCGGTCTTCATAGTATGACGCATAACTATAATAAGCTATATAAGAGCGGTAGCTCCTCGAATTTTGTCAAGGAGTTTAAGAAGGAACAGAAGATGGTGCAGGAGCTGATTGGTTTCACACCTCATCTGATTCGCGCCCCTTATGGGAGCAGCCCACAGATCGGAGAGAAATTCCGGGGAGACATTGCGGCAGCCGGTTTCAAAATGTGGGATTGGACTACAGACTCCCTGGATTGGAATCTGCCTGGACAGCCAGACAAGATTGTAGATCGCGTCAGCAATAGCGTGCATCGGGATAAAGAAGTCATTCTTATGCATGAACGTGAACAGACCGTACAGGCTTTGCCACGTATTTTGAAATTACTAGAAGATCGAGGGTATGAGTTCGAAGTATATGATCCGAGTGCGCATTGGATTGCTAATTTTAGCGGAGATACGCGTTTATAAGATGTGGTTGAAGAACACGTACTGTAGGAGAGCATTGGAACGTTTGAGATATGGCATAACAGATGCAAAAGGGAGAGAGTCGATCGGTGCTTGGCAGAACAAAAACAATGTGGACGGCAGTCAGTATAGGGCTGATCCTGCTTCTTACCGCCTGCGGACAGCCGCAGGAACCAGCGGCGAATCAGGTGAACCAATGGCTTCAGCATGATGAAGGGATTACTGAGATCCTTAAGGAGCTTTCCCGGTATGAGCGGGAGGACATGGAGTTATATACGGAAATTTTGAGTAAAGGAAAGAACAAAAACAGTGATATCGAGGGTCTGTTAGATCAGGCAGACGAGCACATTAATGAGCGTCGGAAATTGCTGGACGAGGCTGATTCGGTCATGAAGCAGACGTTGGAGCAGATCGATAGTCTTCGAACGTCTCTAGATGAATTGTCTTTTGAAAAAGAAGAGACGTTGGCTCAAGCACAGGCTGTGCTGGATCAATATCAGGTAAGAGCGGCTACGTTCGACGGATTCGTTGCGTCCTATCAGCAGAGCTTGGATGCAGAAGAAATGCTGTATTCAATGATGAGAGTCGATGTTAAGCCGAACCTTGTGAAGATTAAACGAGCGATTCGAGAACGGAATGCGCAATATGTGCAAGTTGCCGAGTTCAGGAAGCAGTTCAATCTCCAGACCAAAACGTTTAACAGTGCGAATGCCAAGCTTGTGGAGATGGATCAGGCAAGCTAAGCGCAGTGAGATGCTAGTCTGCTAGAGCATCCTTTTGATTGAGTATAACGTCAGTGGTGTAAGTACTAGTAAGTAGCTCAGTTAAATGTCAAGCAACATGGACAAGCATCATTGCGTATAAGCTAACGGAGGTGTTCATATGCGAAGTACAATGAATATTAGTGCATCAATTCTAGTTTTAATGATGGGGTTCTCACTCGTCGCCTGTGGTAACAGTAATCCGGCGGTGCAACCACCTACGAACAATACAGGGGAACAGACACCTGCGCCTGCACCGGAGGAGCAACCTGCTGAGGGTGATGTCATCGAAGCGGAAGGCATCCTTACAGGCTGGGCGGATCCTCATACGGTAGAGATTCGGGTGAAGGATGAACCGATGTCATTCCAGGTAGAAGAGAGTGTTCAACCCTTATTCGACGATATAGATGATGAGGATACTGTTCGTTTCAAGTATGTAGAGAGAACCTTTGCGGGAGATACGACGATCAAACAACTTGTGGTCAAGGAAATTACGAAGGTTGAAGTAGATGACGATGACAATGGGGCGAGTACAGGTGCTATTGGCACATCGAATCGTCCCAAAACATCCGAGTTAGAAGTGACAGTAGAAGGAATGACAGAGAAACGTCCAGTCACGCTGGCACAGGGTAATGGATATTCGTTGTATGTTTTTGAACCGATGGCATTCGACGCAGATGAGAATGAATTGACGATGAAGATTGATCCTGATTATGAGGTAGAGATTGAAAAGTTGCCTGCTGACTATAATCTGGATTTCTTGAAAATGGATGCAAAAGAAGAACTGTCAGAGACGGGAGAGGTTAAGGAATTAACAAAGAAGGAGCTTAGCACGGGATCGATGAATGATGCGCAGCTGTACATGATGTCTCAGAACGATAAGAAGACAGAATATTATATTGTGAAAGAGCTGGATGGAAACGGGTTTATCTTCCGTGTGAATGCACCTATTGGTGAGCCGTCTGAAGGGTTCTTGCCCATGGCATATGCATCTTTGAATTCCATCATGAACGAAGAGGTTTCTCCTCCTAAATAACTAACGATAGAAACACAATAAAGCCGGAAGGGACTATGCTTAAGAGCATGGGTTCCTCCCGGTTTTTTACTTGGTTTATATTTAAGGCCTATATTGTGAACTTATGCTCTATTCATTTTGAGAATGACCTATTCATGATGGAATGACATAGCATATGATCTGATCAAGTCAAAATGGTAGCTTCCTTGTGCCCTTTAATGTTTTCATAACGGGCGACAATTTGCCCATGAACGGGATGTGCGTCGGGAATACCCATGTGTTCGCGAATAAAGGCAGAGACGCCGTCCTCACGAATCATGTGTTGGAGCTTCATGGCTTCCTCGTCTCGTTCGTCGTTGAACAACATCGCGGCTGCCATAGCGGAAGTTAAATGAGGGATATCTATTCCGAATTCGCTGGCTTGTAACGCTGGGCGAACAAGCCGGTCGTAAGGCGATAACTTGCGAAGAGGTGAGCGGCCGACCCGGGTCACCTGATCTGTCAGGTTCGGATTGGCAAAGCGTTCAAGAATGGTATCTATATACTTGTTATGCTTCTGTGGATCGAAGCCATGTTTCTGAATGAGCATAGCTCCGGTTTCTTCCATCACATGGCGGATTTTCGCACGAAGCGGTTTGTGGCTCATCACCTGTCGGATGGTCTTGAATCCTTCGAGATATCCGAAGTATGCCGCAACACAGTGCCCTGTGTTGACGGTAAACATTTTACGTTCAATATATGGCTCAAGGGAATCGACGTAATGTACACCTTTGATTTTCTTGAAACCATCCAATAGTGCCTGACGATGTACAACCCATTCGTAGAAAGGTTCAACCGTCACCTGCAAGGGATCTTGATGATCCTGCGCGGGAACAATCCGATCTACAGCTGCGTTAGGGAAGGCGATGTAACGCTCGGCTTTTGCGCGAGTTTGTTCATCGAGTAACGGATAGATACGCTTCTTGAGCCGAGTACTTCCTCCGATGGCATTCTCACATGCGATAATATGGAGCGGAGCAGGGTTACGTTGCTTCATGCGAAGGTAGATGCCTTTAGCTATAGGTTGAGCTATATCCTCAAGTGCTGACACACCTACTGCCGTTGTTATCAGATCAGCTGAGGCAATATGCTCGGCTACTCGATCCTGTTCGCCAATGTTGATGGCAGTTACGTTATTTACAATCGTTGTATCCTGATCGCTATTTGCAAGCGTAATTGGATACTCTTTTCTCTTTTGGAGCATGGAGATTTTCTTTGGGTTACGTGCGACAAAGCAGACTTCGTAATCGGAAGCGGACAACATATGACCGATAAAACCGCGGCCTATATTGCCCGCACCAAAATGTACAGCTTTCATGTGTGAACTCCCCCTTTTAATCATAGAAATGAAGCGGCATTCGTTCAGACTTAAACGGTAGCGACGAGTGGCTTCGAGATCAGATCATTAAATTCGAGGTCGGTTAAGCAGGATAGCCGTTGGTGAGGCATATCAAATTCAAGTGTCCCCGTAATGGTATTAGAGATAACGACACAGTGAATACCTGCCGCAGCAGCTGCACGCGCGCCGTTAGGTGAATCCTCAATGGCTACGGCTTCGTCTGCAGTTACCCCAAGGGCTTCAAGCGCTTGATTATATAATTCTGGATCCGGCTTCACATTGGCTACATCGTCAGCTGTACGGATTACTTCAAAATAATCTTTGAGCTTCAGTTGTTCTAGGTGTTGTTCGACCCACTCGCGTTTCGAGCTGGACGCAACGGCCAGTTTCAGTCCTGCTTCACGTGCTGCATCGAGGTAGTTCTGGATACCGGGTCTTACTTGTTCTTTGTTCATCAGAGCAGCGTGATGCAACTGAACGGATTCCCTGAACGCATCCCGATCAATCGGAAGATTCAAATCTGTTATTAAGTACTCATAGGGATTAAATGTTTTCAGACTGGTACCGATGCATTGTGAATACATCTCCAGGGTCAGGTCAACACCATGTTCCTTATAGGCGTCTCGAAATGCGACATACCATGCTGTTTCTGTATCAATAATCGTTCCGTCGAAATCAAAAACCAGTGCCTTAATCATAAATTTGTTTCCTCCTGTGTCAGAATTAGTTTTGGGTTGAAATAAAATGAAAAATTTCTGCAAATTCATTTCCTGTATTAATTAACCCGCGGCAAGTTAGTTGACGCAACTGATAGGTTAAAGTAATAAAATTGGAAATAAATATGCGCTGTATCTAATAAAACCGTAACATAGGACAAAGTTAGGGGTCAAGCGCGTTATGAATGTTTACATTGAAAATTTGCATATGAATGACGTGTTTTCAGAAAAATTGAAAAGTCATAAACCGTTATGCCTTTTACATGTAAGCGGTGTACTGAAAAAACGGAATTTTCAGTTTAAGTTTTTTAAACTTTTTTTATAGATAATCGAATAATTCAACCGTTCAACAGGTTTCGACACTTTTATAATAGAAGAAAAGCAATTGAATTAGGCGTAAATGGGCGTGAATTATTAATCTTTTTGCGCCACATTGAGGCTTATGTCAAAATGAAAGAAGTTAATTAAGAGTGAATGGTGAAAGGTGAAAGGAAGAGGAGGAATGGCAGATGCTTAATCAAGATCGCTTTAATGGTACGTTCATTGGACTTGCCGCTGGTGATGCGCTCGGTACAACGGTAGAGTTCAGTCACCCAGGTACATTTGAACCCATGACGGATATGGTGGGTGGTGGTGTATTTGAATTAGAGGCTGGGCAATGGACAGATGATACGTCTATGGCTCTGTGTTTGGCAGAAAGTTTGGTGCGAAGGGAAGAGTTTGACCCTGCAGACCAGATGCGAAGATATACGAACTGGTATCAGGTGGGCTATATGAGTAGTACGGGAACATGCTTCGATATTGGCGGAGCTACTCGGAATGCCTTGGAACGATTTGCAGTGACCGGAGAAGCATATAGCGGCTCAACGAATCCGAATACCGCAGGCAATGGCTCCATTATGCGTCTTGCTCCAGTGGCAATGGCCTATGCTAATCATCCGGAAGAAGCGGTTCGGTATGCCGAGATGAGTTCAAGAACAACGCATGCAACGACCGAAAGCGTAGAAGCCTGTGGTGTGTTGGCTGCGATTCTGGTGGCTGGACTTCAGGGGGCTAGCAAAGAAACCATGTTGTCACCCGTGACCATTCGTCAGTGGCGGGAATCGAAGACATTTTCCCCTGGCATAGAGGAAGTGGTGGAAGGGTCTTATCAACGCAAGGAGCCACCCGAAATTCAAGGGAGTGGTTATGTCGTTCGTTCGCTTGAAGCAGCTTTGTGGGCGTTCTATACATCTTCTACTTTTGAAGAAGGAGCACTCTTGGCGGTGAACTTAGGAGATGATGCGGATACAACCGGAGCTGTATATGGACAAATCGCTGGTGCGTATTACGGTCTCAGTGGTATTCCAATCCGTTGGCGAGAGAAGCTGGCTATGCAAGAAACGTTGGATGAGGTAGTGAATGGGTTATGGCACAAAGCGAATAAAAGCCAAAATCACGGGTAAGATCCTGTGATTTTGGCTTTGTTCGTGTTATATGATATCAAGCGTATAGTGAAGGTAGAAGAAGAGATAAATAACAGCGGCTCCTATTCCAATGCCAATCGTGGTTCTATGTTTCCTTTTAGCGATGGATCCCAGCCGTAGGACAAATAGAACAGGAAAGGCAATTGAAACAATCCAATGCGTTGGACGTGTATCTGGGTAGTCTGCATGTACGTACGTGGCGAAGATAATAAGTGCTAAATTAAACAGCTCATCTCTCTGCCGAATGAAGGTGGAGATTACAACGAGAGTGACTACGTACACAGGAATAATATATCCACCCAGCAATTGCTCTACCGCAGAACGGGTGGTCATCTGGTCTAACATGAATGAACTGAGAAGTAGGAGCCCAAAAGAAACAATGGTGAAATAATACCAAATTTTGTTCTTCAGAGGTTGAGTATTCATGTTAAGTCCCTTTCACGTTGGAAAATAGTAAGCCGTATCATGACTTGATTATTAATATTTATTAATCATTTCAACTTAATCTTAATAGATCACATGACTGGAATTCTTAGAGTACTGTGAATCGACGCTAACGTTAGCGTATGGGTATTCTGTCCAAGGAACCCACAGC
Source organism: Paenibacillus sp. MER 99-2 (assembly GCF_023714095.1). NCBI lineage: Bacteria > Bacillati > Bacillota > Bacilli > Caryophanales > Paenibacillaceae > Paenibacillus > Paenibacillus sp. MER 99-2. The sequence goes on from NZ_JAMAUZ010000001.1 coordinate 417,930, forward strand.
GTGTCCTCTCCCTGTGAGGAGTTATAGCTAATAATTCTGGATGCTCCGGTAGATGCTTCAATCTTACGGATTGTTTCAGACGTCATATATGAATCAATCGTGTTGAGCACACCTACTGCTGAAATAATATGTCCAATCACAGGGAATTTGGCAGAGATCGGCCAGCCTAGTAACGCCGTCATCACATGCTGCCAAGTAGTCAGGTTTCCACGCAGCTTTTTGTCGATAATATCTGCTGTCACCGTAGGTGGTAAGTATTGTACTCGGTGAGTTGCGATATATCTACTTCCCAGATAAGACTGATAGTAATCCTCTCCACCTCTCTTCATTAATACTTGTTTGAAATTAGCAGTTGCGGCTTGTGTAGCCTGAGCTTGCGTTGTTATTCCTTCGTTAGGCATGGCGTTATATTCGTTCTCAATAAGGTTAGTGAAGTAATCAATGCTCTCTTGTGATGCATTCTGATTCTCAAGTTGTTCTCTAGCGATATCTAAGACCTCTTCTTTGGTTAGTTGCTTAGAGGGGTCGTTTGCTGCTTTTAAGCTTTGTGCTGTGTCCTCATCCCACCAATTCTCTTCGGTTGTTATTTCGTTGTTAACTGATTCTTCGGCACTTGCTTGGGGATGCTGGAAAGTTCCTAATACAACAGTGGCGAACATGACAAAAGCCAAAAATGCCTTAAATTCTATTCTTATCAATGTATAATACCTCCTTATGAATTCATACCAATTAAACATATACTAAGGAGTATTTCAACAAAAAATGGGATAAAAGGTAAGTCTGACCTATGCGTAAAAGAAGGATTTAAAACTAAAGTCCTACAGCCTACATACGTTCCTTATCGCCTTACGGAACCGAGATTTACTGTTCAGGAATTGAACAGAGCGGTATACTATATAAGTTGTGTTTATAGAGATGTTCAAGGTTTCATCATGTTAAACGGATAGGAGAAGAGACATCGTATGAGTAAGACAGAGAGCAAGAAGGCGCAGGCTTCGTCATCCCGTCAACAAGGCGCATTTCCATTGTCCTTGCTGTGCCTCACTGTAGGTGCATTTGCGATTGGTATGACCGAATTTATCATTATGGGATTGTTGCCTAACGTAGCGACAGATCTGAATGTAAGCATTCCACAAGCAGGGCAACTGATTACGGGATATGCGCTTGGTGTAGCTGTAGGTGCACCGATCTTAACGGTGTTTACACATAAAATACCGCAAAAGAGATTGCTTGTCCTATTAATGTGCATTTTCATATTAGGCAACGCTTTGTCTGTCATTGCACCAACCTATGGGCTTTTGATCTCCGCACGTATTTTGACGGCATTTGCGCATGGTACGTTTCTAGGCGTGGGATCGATTATGGCAACGAAGCTGGTTGCTCCAGAAAGAAGGGCAGGGGCTGTATCCGTTGTGCTTGCAGGGCTTACGATAGCGAATATCATTGGTGTTCCTTTTGGTACATTTATCGGACAACAATTGGGCTGGCGATCATCGTTCGGTGCAATAACTATCCTGGGCATCATTTCGTTAATTGGAATCATTCGCTTTATTCCGGTTATCCCGCAAGGTGCTCCGGCTAATCTGATGCAGCAGTTCCGCAATCTGATTCGTCCGCAGGTATTACTGATTTTGCTAGTTGGTGCATTAGGATGTGGCAGTCTCTTTGCTGTGTTTACCTACATTACTCCAATGTTAGTGGATATTAGTGGTTTTGCTGAGCAGAGTGTAACGTGGATTCTTGTGCTGTTCGGTGTAGGTGTTACACTTGGCAATATGGTAGGTGGGCGTCTGGCGGATTGGAAGCTGATGCCGTCACTAATGGTTAATTTCGGTATATTAGCGGTGCTTCTGGCCGTACTTACGTTCACGATCGAGAATGCTACTCTTGCGGTAATTACAATATTTTGCTGGGGTGTGGCTGCCTTCGGAATTATGCCAGGATTGCAGATTCGCATTATGAACCTGACGCGAGAAGCACCACTGCTAGCTACGACGTCAAGTCATTCAGCCTTTAATCTCGGTAATGCCTGGGGTGCTTACTTAGGTGGCTTTGCAATTACCCATACGGGACTGGGTTCCATACCGCTCTACGCAGCAGTTATTGCAGCCTGTGGATTGTTAGGGTTAGTGATTAGTGTAGGAATGGATCGCAGAAAACGATTAATCAATAAGGCGGAAATCGTAGAAGTTGCGTCGGCGAATTAAACAAGAAGTTTATGCAACTGGAGCGAGAGGGTAAGTTTAAGTGAAAGTGAAGTGAAAGTGTGTAAGTCCATATGATCGTTTATCAATCTGCTCGGTGAGCATAATGATCATTATCTAAAAGCAAAACCTCTGTTCACACATTTTGGATGTGGAATGGAGGTTTCTTTATATCAGGATAATTAAGAGTAAAAGTAAAGATTAAACCGGCATTTCAAAAGAAACACGTAGTTCGTAACCTTCTCACGTTGTATAATGAAGCAATTCATAGCTATTGATGAAGTTGCACATCAGACAATGGATGAACCAGCAAGCATAGACAAGACAACGAGGGTTAAAATTACATAGGTTTTGCAGGAGGGTAAGAGATGAGAAAAGATGATTTTGGAAATCGAATGAAGGGATATGAAAATACATTCAGACAATCCCTACCTCAGCGGCTGCCGATTATTATTCGAATTGATGGATGCCACTTTCACACGTTCACACGTGGCTTGAAGAAACCGTTTGATGAAGCGTTGACAGGAGCTCTGTGGGAGACAAGTAAATACTTGGCGCAGAACATTATGGGGTGCAAAATAGTGTATCACCAGAGCGATGAAATATCTCTGCTGCTGACGAATTACGATAAATTAACAACGAAATCATGGTTTGAAAATAACCTGCAAAAGATGGTTTCCGTATCTGCCTCGATGGCAACTGCCAAATTTAATGAAGTGATCCGAGATCATTATCCGGACAAGCCACTGGCCACCTTTGATAGTAGAGCCTGGGTGCTGCCACCGGATGAAGTGACTAACTATTTTCTCTGGCGACAACAGGATGCAACGAAGAACAGCATCTCCATGGTAGCGCAAGCTCATTTCCCACATAACGAGCTACAGGGTCTGGATGGCAAAAGTCTACAGGATAAGTTATTCCTTGAGAAAGGCATCAATTGGAATGACCTACCGATCTGGCAAAAACGTGGAGCCTGCATAACGAAGCAATTTTATAAAAAGGGTGAAGCTACGCGGAGCAAATGGGATGTAGATTTTGAAACGCCTATTTTTAGTCAGGATCGTGAATATATTAATCAATACGTTTATCTACAAAAGGATGAATAACCGTGGAGTGTATAATTTTTGTTGGGATACAGGCCTCTGGCAAATCAACATTTTATCAAACAAACTTTTTCAAGACACATATGCGAATCAATCTGGATATGTTGAGAACAAGGCATCGTGAGCAGATTTATTTGACCGCTTCATTTGAGGCGAAGCAGCCCTTTGTCATTGACAATACGAATCCTACGATTGAAGAACGCAAGAAGTATATTGATGCAGCCAAAAGAAACCGATTTAAGGTCGTTGGTTATTATTTTGAACCCGACTATGAGTTGTCCTATGCAAGAAATGAGCTGAGAGAAGGAACTGCCAAGATTCCCGAGGTTGGGCTCAAAAGCACACTGAAGAATTTGCAAATGCCTACATACGCTGAAGGGTTTGATACGTTATATCTAGTCAGATCCGTGGATGGGGAGTTTGAGGTTGAGGAGATGTAGTATAAATGGAAGGGAGCTATGGGCGCAGTTTTTACGCACCTGATAAGCTCCCTTTTGGTTACGATACATAACCCCACTTCAATGGTGAAGAGGAATGCTAACTCTTTTGTTTATAGAATTCATGATATAGCTTCATGAGTGCCCTTTTCTCAATCCGAGACACATAAGAACGGGAGATTCCCAGTTCCTTAGCGATTTCACGTTGGGTACGTTCTTCCCCACCTGCTTCTAGACCGAATCGACCAATAACCACTTCTTTCTCCCGATCATCGAGAATATCGAGATTGCGATAAATTTTGCTTTTCTCAATCTTGAGCTGCACCCGATCTACGACATCATCTGCTTCTGTTCCTAGGATATCTATCAGTGTAATTTCATTACCTTCCTTATCCGTACCGATGGGATCATGCAGAGATACGTCTTTACGTGTTTTTTTCAGGGATCTTAAATGCATCAGAATTTCATTTTCGATACAACGAGCCGCAAACGTAGCAAGCTTGGTTCCTTTTCCTTGTTGGAAGCTTTCGATAGCCTTAATCAAACCGATCGTTCCAATCGAAATCAGGTCTTCTTGATCCTCGCCTGTATTATCAAATTTCTTAACGATATGTGCGACGAGGCGCAAATTGTGTTCGATCAACAAATTTCGAGAATGGGCATTGCCTTCAGCCATGAGGCGTAAATGTTTGGCTTCGTCGTCCTCAGCGAGCGGTTGAGGGAATGCATTATTTTTGACATACGAGACGAGCAACGTCAACTCTTTGATAAATAGGGCAATTGCAGTAAACAATCCGGGCACAGATGACACCTCCTGCAGTTTTACAACGATCTGGCCTGAGCACATAAGGGAACAGGGTCGATTTATTGTATGTAGGCTGTTGCCCAGAAGTGCACGTACACGTGAAAAAGGGTTTGAATCTCCAAGCAATCATTGATATTTCTGCAGAAGGGATTCGACAGTCTTAAAAATAAAAAAACAGGGATTGTATTCTGCGGAGATTATTATATGATGGGGTATAACTATTTTTAGCAACTTAGAGAGCATGAGCAGAAAGAGAGTGGTTGAGTACGATGCAAGAAGAAACATTAACGCGGGGGTTAAAAAACAGGCATGTGCAGTTGATGGCCATTGGGGGAGCGATTGGTACGGGACTGTTCTTAGGGGCAGGGAAGACCATTCAATTGGCTGGGCCGTCGATCCTACTTGCCTACATCATAACTGGGATCGTGCTGTTCCTAATTATGCGAGCTTTAGGAGAGTTGTTGTTAAGCAATTTGAACTACCACTCATTTGTGGATTTTGTACGTGATTATCTGGGAGAGATGGCGGCATTTGTCACCGGTTGGACCTACTGGTTCTGCTGGATATCGATTGCTATGGCAGATGTTACAGCGGTTGGGCTATACACACAATTTTGGTTTCCGAACATCCCTCAGTGGATGCCAGGTTTAATTGCACTGGTTATTCTGTTAATCATGAATTTGGCTACAGTCAAATGGTTTGGGGAAATGGAGTTTTGGTTTGCTTTAATTAAAGTCATTGCCATTGTGGCACTCATTGTTATCGGAGTATTCATGATTGTCAGAGGTTTCTCCACAGATCAAGGGCCGGCGAGCTTCGCGAATATCTGGAGTCATGGTGGACTATTCCCGCATGGACTACATGGGTTCTTGCTATCGTTCCAGATGGTTGTTTTTGCCTTTGTCGGTATTGAACTTGTAGGACTTACGGCTGGGGAGACGGAGAATCCAGAGAAAGTCATTCCCAAGGCCATTAATCAGATTCCAATCCGGGTGTTGTTATTCTACGTCGGCGCCTTGTTGATCATTATGAGCATCTATCCTTGGAACGCCATTGTGCCGAGTGAGAGTCCATTTGTGCAGGTATTTGCCGCTGTAGGTATCGCCACAGCCGCAGGGATTGTAAATTTTGTCGTGCTGACGTCGGCGGCTTCAGCATGTAATAGTGCTATTTTTAGTACAAGTCGTATGGTATTCTCGATGGCAAAGGATCGCAATGCACCTTCTTCATTTGCACGTGTTAATCGGAGAAAGGTACCGTCTAATGCGCTGTTTTTCTCGACGTTAATTATTCTAATCGCGATTATTCTCAACTATGTCATGCCTGAGGGCGTGTTTGTTCTAATTACGAGTGTATCGACCGTTTGCTTTATTTTTGTGTGGGGCATTACCGTCATCAGTCACCTGAAATATCGCCGTACTCAGCCTGAGCTTGCTAATCGTGCAAAGTTTAGACTACCGCTTTATCCATTCTCCAATTACATCATTCTCGCTTTCCTGGTCTTTGTTCTGGTAATCCTCGGATTCGCTGAAGATACCCGGGTAGCGTTATTTGTAACGCCGGTGTGGTTTATTCTGCTGGTGGGCGTATATCTAGTGCAAAAGAGAAGACGTGGTGTGAGTAAGAGCTGATTGGTAGAACAGGGCGTAACGATAAGTAGGAAGTAAGGAATGAGGTAGCGAAGCGAAAAGCCTATCTGGAGTTAATAAGGGGTTGTCTCGAAAGTCGTTCATATGACTTGGGGCAACCTTTTTTGTTGAGCGCTAACCTCCATCTCTAAGAACTCAGTAGGCCTTATTGGCGGGAAAATTACATTTCGGAAAAGATAACGAATCGTTGACACGCTAATATGTCTTTTGGGTGCAAGAATTAGATCCATTCCGTGGTATTTCGTCATATAAGGTCAGACACGTATTAATATCCCCCAAAAAAAGAGCAGTGAGATTAACATCTCCTGCTCTTGTCATGTAGCGTTGCGTTGTCCAGCATATTAACTGATTGAATTTATTTCATAATGTATCTATCTCAATCGAGACGAACATGCTTGTTATTGAATTGGATTTTCATTCATTTGCTGTTGCATCTTTTCGATGCCATCAAGAATTTGATGTCCATAACCCCAGAACTGACCGAAATCAGTGACATAGATTTGTTTATTCTTAATCGCGTTCATACTTTGCAATGCAGGGTTAGCATACAGATTTTGAATCAGTTTGTCGATATCCGGGGAACCGGTATACGCAGACAGCAGCAGATAGTCCGGGTTAGATGTGATCAGTTGCTCTACACTGACTTCGCCCTGTACGCCATCAAATGTATTTTTCAATTTCAGCAGGCTGAGTGCATCCAATTGATACGTATCGTTTTGCATGCTGCTTACCGTAATGGAATCTTCTGACGCAGGTACGATGTAAGCAAACGTATGCTCAGGCTGATCCGCTACACTTGCCTTGATCGCCTCAGCACGTGCTTTCAGGCTTTCTGTGAAGGTTTTGGCATTTTCCTGTACATCGAAGATCTGTCCGAGCTGTGCAATATCATTATAGAGGCTGTCCAATGTGCCCTTATGGTTCGTCGTTTGCAGGAATGTACGGATATTCATGTCGTTCAGTCCATCCACGGTACCCACGCCCCAGTCCGCATCCGCGAACAGATCGCCACGACCCAACACGATATCTGGGCTTGCGCCTACGACAAGTTCTTTACCTACATAGTTTTCAGATAGGACTGGAATTTTAGCGAAATCGTCAGCAACATCTGGAGTTACAGAGCCATACAATGCAGCCACACCGACCATTTTGTCCGTTAGACCAAGCTTGATCAACATCTCAGCAACAGATTGTGTATTGGCTACAACGCGCTCAGGTGCTTTTTCGAATGTCTGAGATTTTGGTTTCCATTCTCCGCCTTCACCGGAGATACTGAAGTTCTCAATCGTCAGCGGATATGACGTTTTATTGGTATCTGCAGTGGTAGTGGTTGATTCTGTACTGGTTGTATTTTCACCTGATGCGGTTTGATCCGTGTTGGAAGTTGTAGCATTGGAACAGGCAGCGAGAAGTAGCAGCATAAGACTTAGACAGGTGATGAGTATTTTTCTGGATGTAAATTTCATAATGAAGAGAGCCCCTTTTCTGTAATGTAAATTGACAAAGATAATCATTCTCAATTATAATCCGAGAAAATACTTTGTAAATAGCTAAATTCTTTTTATTTTATTTTCGTAGGAAATGATGGGGGACAAGATGGCACAGACAGTTCAGCTTCAGACACCGCGTGTGGGGAAAAAAGAATCTCTTATTCACAGCAAATCCGGTTTTGCACTATTAATCGCGCTTCTGATTGGTGTGATGATTATTTCTGTTGGCATTGCCGTATCGATCGGGCAGGTGAGTATCCCGCTTGCTGAATCCTATCGCATTCTTGTATTCAAATTGACAGGATTCCAAATCGGTCAAGCACCGATTGAAGCCGGATCATTTACCGATATCATCTGGCAGATTCGTTTTCCGCGTGTTCTGATGGCTATGTTTATTGGTGCGGGTCTCGCGATGTGTGGTGCAGTCATGCAGGCAGCCGTACAGAACCCGTTGGCCGATCCATACATATTGGGTATATCTTCGGGAGCTTCACTCGGAGCAACGTTTGCGATCTTGATTGGGTTCGGTGCTATTAGTTGGTTAGGTCAGACGGGAGTAGCATTCTGGGCATTTGCTGGAGCCATGGGGGCATCCTTGTTGGTACTGACGTTAGCAGGTATTCGAGGCAAGATGACCTCAGTCAAGCTTGTACTTGCCGGGATGGTTATTAATGCGCTGTGTACAGCCTTTTCTAATTTTATTATCTATTTTGCTAACAACGCTGAGGGGATCAAAACGGTAACGTTCTGGACCATGGGAAGTCTTGCCGCCTCCGGGTGGAACAAGCTGCCTTTGATCGGCATCGTGGTGATCATGTCCATTGTGTTCTTCCTATTGCAGTCCCGTGTGCTGAACACGATGTTACTAGGTGATGAAGCAGCAGTTACGCTCGGCATTAACTTGAGTGTGTACCGTAGGCTATACATGTTATTAACGGCGCTGGTGACAGGGGTTATGGTGGCGAGCTGTGGCATGATCGGTTTTGTCGGTCTCATTATTCCACATATCGTTAGAGGTCTGGTCGGTTCAGACCATCGCAAAGTCATGCCTGTATCCGTGCTCTTTGGTGCGATCTTCCTCATCTGGACAGACGTTATTGCAAGATCTCTGATATCCAGTGTAGAGCTGCCAATCGGGATCATTACAGCGATGATAGGTGCACCGATGTTTATGTATATGTTAGTCAAAAAAGGCTACGGTTTTGGAGGAAACTAACCATGGAACTGAATGTAGAGAACGTATCCATCACGGTGCAGCACACAGATATTATCCGTAATATTTCTTTGCAGGTAAAAGAAAAGCAGTTCGTTGGCTTGATCGGACCTAACGGTTGTGGCAAATCCACACTGCTCAAGAGCATCTATAAGGTCATTAAGCCCCAGCAGGGCAATGTATTTTTGGATCATACCGATATATTGAAGTCCAGTCCTAAAGTCGTGGCTCGGCATATGGGTGTAGTTGGGCAATTTAACGAGTTAAGCTTCGATTTTACGGTGCGTGAGATGGTCATGATGGGACGTACCCCACATAAGAAGTTGCTGGAGACGGATAATGGGCGGGATCTTGAAATTGTCGAGCAGGCTTTGGAAAAGGTACATCTAACCGGACACGCAGACCGTAACTATATTTCGTTATCCGGCGGGGAGAAGCAGCGTGTTGTTTTGGCTCGTGTGTTGGCTCAGCAACCAGAATTTCTGATATTGGACGAGCCGACCAATCATCTGGATATTAAATACCAACTACAGATTCTCAATATTGTGAAAAGCTTAGATATCGGAATTCTTGCTGCGCTGCACGATCTTGAACTCGCCGCTTCGTATTGTGATCATCTCTATGTGGTGAAGCAGGGACAGATTGTGGTTCATGGTAAACCTGCTGATATATTAACCCGTGAGATGATCGGTGAAGTATTTGAGGTAGATTGTGAAATCTACCAAAATCCCGTAACAGGTGGGCTTGGGATTGCTTATCTAAGCACGCGGTAAGTTCAAGAGGAGAGATCATGTTCATATAAGTGTGACTATTGGACCATACATTACACAAGGAGTGAACTTATGGAGGTCAATCAGCTAACACCCGTAGCACAGACGATTACGGATCGCAGGACAATCAGGCAGTTCAAGAGTACTCCCGTTCCTCAGGAGCTGTTGCTGTCGTTGTTAAATACAGCCAACTGGGCACCTAATCATGGCTTACGTGAACCTTGGCGTTATATTCAATTCTCGGGTGATTCCCGTCATCTATTTACAGAAGCAGTACTGGATGCCTTGTCAGCCGACGACCGTCGTAGATATGAAGAGTCACGCAGAGCCGAGTATGCGATCATTCCGCTGCACTTAATTGTGGTCATGAAGGAAGACCCTCGTCCCAAACAATGGATTGAGGATTTTGGCGCAGTATGTAGCTGGATACAGAGTTTTCAGTTGGCTGCCTGGGAACAGGGACTTGGGGTTGTGTGGAAAACGAATGCGTACCAATTCTCTCCTAATTTCCGTGAGATGGCAGGGGTACAGCCAGGTGAACGCATCGTAGGTTTACTGCACATTGGTTATCCCGAAGTCATTCCTCAGCCGCGTCCGCGAACTGCTGCGGAAGACAAACTAACGATATTTAATTAGGGCGTGTCTCAAAACTCGCTGAAGTGCATCTTTTACCGCCTTTTCGCCCCCTGCTGCGTCACTTTTCCTTGACGTGCCCCTGCACGCCTGCGGAAAACTTTTTTGCTTGGAACGAAAATTCGTCAAAATCTGCTTCCTTCGGAGTTTTCGGACACCCCCCTAGCTGGAGCCCTATGGCTTCGGCTTTTTTCTGTTTATTAATTTTGAACGATACGGAGAAGAATGAAATGAACATAACAGCAAAAACCGTCCCGATTGCAATGTGGCATTGCTTTATGGAACGGCTCTATTTGATCAGACTAGCGGGTCAGCGTAGCATAGGATCAACTGGCTGCTGATGCTCACCATGGCTAACTTCATTGAAAATGTTTTCTGAATTATTATCCTGCTCTACTTTGGTATTCTGACCTTGTAGCAACAGCTCCAAATCTCCCATTGTGACGGGACGCGCATGTCGTTTCAATACATAACCCAATTGGCCGTTCGGCTCTACGGTTGCCATTTCCAAATCGTTTACACTAGAGATGCCAATCTGGCGAAGATGCATTTCTAACTGATCCACGGTATAACGCATTTTTTTCAGATTAGGAACAATGATCTTGCCGTCCTCGACGACAATCTTGGAGCTACCACTCATCAGTTTTTCAAAAAAATTAAACTTCATCTGAAGTACCTCCACAACCAGCAAAGTTGCAATAAAAACCGCTGCTGATCCAATGGCTTTGCCAAGCTCATGATTGGCAATGGGCTGTACGATTGTAGTTCCGATTGAAATCATAATAACCGTGGTTGCAACACTCATCTGTGAGATGGATTTCCGCCCCGCAATTCGCAATAAAAGCATGCCCACAAGTACAAGTAAGATCGACTTCCATATCCAATCCATGTACTCGATCTCCTTTCCATTACAAGTCTTTTCCATCATTAGGATTAGCGTGTTCTGGATAAGGAGAATTTATGCAAATGGCAAAATATCAAAATTCAATCAATCTGTTAAAATGAAGATAATATAACTTTGTCCGAAGCTCACAACTACTAACCAAGAGAATGATTAAATATACCCTAGCAAGAAAGGAGATTTCACCATCAATTATGAATTACGAAGATATCTGCAAATTACCTGATCATTGTGCTGCTGACTTTTTACATACGCTGTTCCATGATGCACTGCATGATTTTGAGAACGGTACAAATGATAAGCAAGAATTCTTACTGATCCTTAGCGAGCTAACTGATCGACAAGCAATGACGTATGAGTTACTAGAAAAGGAACTACGGGATGATATAGATCAGGTGCTTCGAAAGCTGTGGAATACGGACTCCTATGATGAGGTAGATATCATGCTATCCTTAATAGTGAATCTAGGGTTAAAAGAATGCTTTGCACAAGTTCAAAGTTCTTTACAACAGAACAGCAAGCTAGATCCAGCCATTCGCAGTGAGATTGAAGAAACCATTGCAGAGATTGGGGAACACATTGCCAATCCCCTTCATTCGTTAGAGAGATATAGGTGATAACCCCCAATAACTTTCAATCCACCCTGTAGATCGTATACAATAGGGTATTGAACGTAAGCGAATAAGGGAGCGGGTAACGATGGCCAAATCTAAATATTATGTAGTCTGGGAAGGCAAACAGCCAGGCGTATACAGTACATGGGCAGAATGCAAGGCACAGACAGATCAATATACTGGGGCTAAATATAAGTCATATGAATCCAAAGCTGCGGCAGAAGAAGCGTATCGTGCAGGTTGGAAAGGCAATTGGGGCACTGGTGCTAAGGGTTCGTCCAAGACGAAGGCAGGAAGCAGTGGACGTAGCGCTGGCATGGAAACTTCAGAAGAGGTCGATTATGACAGCATTTCGGTTGACGTAGGTACACGAGGTAATCCAGGGCCGGTCGAGTATAAGGGGGTTGATACCCGTACTGGTGAGATCATCTTCTCGGTTGGCCCAATCTCAAAAGGCACCAACAATCTTGGAGAATTTCTGGCGATTGTACATGCACTGGCTCATCTCAAGAAAGAGGGCAGTAATAAGACCGTTTACACCGACTCAGTCAATGCGATGAAATGGTTGAAGCAAAAGGCGGTATCGACCACATTGCCGCGAGATTCTTCAACAGAAGAAATCTGGCTTATGATTGACCGTGCTGAGCAATGGCTGCGAACCAACACATACAGCAATAAAGTACTGAAATGGCAGACTAAACAATGGGGCGAAATTAAAGCCGATTATGGCCGAAAATAAGCTGTCGCTGCGATCTCCAATCATGTTATTCGTTGTCTATTAGAAACGATATTTACAATTTCCAATTTCCATTCTATAATCAGTCAATATGATAAGTTGCACATATGGAGGAGCCTGCCGTCTGCAGGCCCTCTTTATCTTTTTGGGTCGTTATTTTTACAGGTTATATGAAACGAATATCATGAAAATGGGTTATTTGAGTACACATTGCAGGAGGCAGACATGAGTTCCATTTACAGAAGTGAAGAAGGTAAGAGTTGTATTCTTGAGGAATACGAGGCATATGTAGATCAGTTGGGTGAAGGTTTTACGCGTGAGTATGTTGAGACACGTTTTGGACAGACACATGTGTTATTGACTGGTCCTAAGGACGGCAAGCCGTTGTTTATTCTCCAAGGCATGAATTGTGTGAACCCGATGACGCTGTCATGGTTCTCTTCCTTATTTAAGGATTACAGAATTATCGCACCGGATACGATCGGTCACCCAGGTTACAGTGAGGATACCCGAATCTCAGCGAGGTTTGATAGCTTGGCGATGTGGGTTACGGATCTGCTAGATCACTATGAGATTGATCAAAGTGCCTTTATCGGTCCTTCCTTTGGCGGCGGAATTATTCTGAGACTGGCGACGTATATCCCGGATCGAATTGCGTGCTCCGTTCTAGTTGCACCAGCGGGACTGATTGCTCGTTCCAAAATGAAAGTGGCTCAGGACTTCATGCTTCCGATTGTGACTTACCGAATGACTTCTTCACCAAATTCACTGCAAAAAATTGCAGACACCATGTCTTGTAACTGTATGAAGGAAGTAGATAAGAACATCATCGGCAAAATTTTCAAACATGTAAGTCTAGAACAGGATATGCCGAAGCTGACCGACCAAGAAGAATTGGTGAACTATACTGCTCCAACCCTGCTCTTGGCAGGTGAGAAGGATATCTTTTTCCCAGGAGATAAGTTGATTGAGAGAGCACGAAAGATTATCCCGAATGTGAGAACCGTTAAGTATGATACCGGACATTATCCATCCCAGGATGTGCTGGTTCAGATGAACGAGGAGATCAAGCTGTTCCTGCAAGAGAATTATTAAACGAAAACGATCTATGGATTGAGCGGAACATTTACACTTTTTGTTCAAATACATTAAATAAATGTTCCGTTCTGTCGATAACATAAATAGAAGAATGCAACAATTATGGGTACGAGTAAGGTGCGAGCAAGTAATAGAATGAAGGGAAGCAAGTATAGTATTAGCATAAAATAATTTTATTTTTTTCGCAGGAATATGATTCATATTGCATCATTTGGTTTATATAGATGGTTGGCGATTCAATTGTTTGCTGACTGAACGAAATGATGCACCTGCGGAAAGTTCCTCAGTTAGATAGGGGTGAGACGAAGGAAGTTATGAGAAAAGATAACTACAAAATGGCACTGCAACGCAATGTTATATTGAACGATACATATCAAGTAAGACAAGTCCTAGCTTGTAGCGAGCTGGCTATTGTATACATAGGAAGAGATCGGAATACAGGCGCGAAAGTTGCGATCAAAGAATTCTTCCCTCAAAGTCTGGCTTCCCGTCAGTCTGACAAACGGAGTGTGTATTGTTCCTCACGAGGATACAGTGGGCAGTATCAAGAGTTACTTGCTTCTTTCCTAATTGAAGGAGAACTGTTATCAGGTCTGAATCATCCTCATATCATTCAATATGTGGATCATTTTGAAGCGAATGATACCGGCTATCTTGTGATGGAATACTGTACCGGTACGATGTTGAATGATTATTTGAAAGAACGCAATCATGCATTAGATGCTGATTTTATCAAAGGCACGCTGCTTCCGATTGTCGATACCGTTGAACATATACACAAGCAAGGCATTCTGCATCGGGATCTTAAACCTTCTAACATTATGGTGATGGAGGATGGTACGCCTAAATTATTAGATTTCGGTTCTGCCGTTCGCTGGCCGATGCCATCTGGTGAGAAACAGGTGATTTTCACATCTGCCGGATATTCTCCGCTCGAATTTTATTCAGAGAAGTCCAGTCAAGGGCCGATGTCCGATATATATAGTCTAGCAGCACTGCTTCATTACTGGACATGTGGACAGCCACCAATGGATGTGAAGCAACGTCTATTCCAGGATGAACTCCCGTCAGTGCGTTCGCACAATGAATATGTGAATCCTTGGCTCGCTCATGTCATTCACTGGGGACTATCCGTTCGTTCTGAGAAGCGTTGTGCTTCTCTACGGTGGGTAAGAAGGTCATTGCAGATGCAGGCTTTGGTGTGGAAAGTGCGTAAACCGGGCACGGTGGAGTGGTCATTGGCTGAGAATGAACATACGCAGATCTACGAAGCAGAGTCGGGCAAACAGCATGAGACCGCCTGAACCAGATCGCGGGTATAGGCTAGTAGTGTTACATATCATATGCATACGAAAAACAGGTCAGATTAACCCCGATGGGTTGTATCTAACCTGTTTTATTTATAAGAGAGTAAATGATAATCCATCCTCAATTTCTCGAACGTCCAAGTCCTTCCGCTACCTACGAATACCTTTAGTTGGTAAGTGAGTTACAATTCGTTCCCAACAGAACCCACCATATTCACTATGGCTGGTAAGGTTCTCTCCGTTGCCCAACTGAAATATTAGTACTCGGTTTAATAGGCTTGTAGCGAATTTCAATCTCGGTAATCCCATCCTCGAAGGTCACATACAACTTCTCATTATACTCCAGAGCCTCCGTATGGCGCCGTTTCACAGGTGTTCGACCTCGGACGACGGTGCAATTGGTATCATGCCGGATCAGCAATGTTTCTTTTTTGCCTGCTTCCAGCCAAATTCGACCAGCTTCAGGTACTCTTACACCAATATCCATTCGAGCAAAAAGCTCACTTAAGCTCACCTTTCGACTGTTCAGCGAAGTTAGAGGCCAATGGGTAACCGGAATATCTTCACCACTCGCTGTTGCAAGAAAATAACCCTCCAACCTTCCGCGAAACACAGGCTTAGGCTTCAACACAAACCAATACAAAGCAAAGATCCCACCTGCGGCAAGGATCCCCAAACCAGTAAATAAGAAAATCTTTTCACGTAAAGAATGAATCCGCAATGGGATGTCGGTGGTCACACTCGCACCTTCGGAATCCGTTGCTGTAATTTGAACGAACGAACTACCGGTGTGAAGAGAAGACAAGTGCAGCATATTGCCATTAATGCTCGCATTACCAAGTGTACTGGCATCCTGAGCTGCACCGAGCGTATAAGTTAAAGGGTCATTATTGGCATCATCAAAATATGTATTTAGATCCAGATAAGCATCCCCATCATCTTTGGACAAGTCCATGGAAGTGCCCGTACTTACAGGGGCCTGGTTCGTAATATCTACTTCAACCGGCGTGATCTCTCGATAAAAATCTGGACCGTCGATGCGGAGTCCCCACGTATACAGATCAGACTTCGGAAACGTATAATTCCCCGTAAACCCACTGCCTGTATTCGTTAGAGCTACGCGTTCACTCGTTCCTTCCGATGTGCTCACGATTAGCTCAGCTTCAAGTCCTTTGTATACATCCAGATCCTGAATTGGCTTTGGCTCGGTAGCTTGATCGTATAACGCGGCGTTAAACGTAATGCTCTGTCCCTTGACTGGCAGCTCAGTTGCCATATTTGCAGATGCAGACACGTTGTAATTGCCGAGCAGGTTAATCTTCACAAGATCTCCGCTACGTCCTTTGAATTTCAATTTGAACTGTCCTTTAACCGGTCGAATGATCTTCATCAAAGCATATTTGTCTGAACGGATAAAGCTCACATTGCTGGATTGATAATAGAGCTGAGCCTCAGAGACCGCATGATCCGAGAGCATGATGATATTCGCATCCGCCATACTTGAATTCGGAATGTCTACTGTGACCTCTTGCATTGCTCCAGTTGCTGTAACAGCAGCTACAGAAACGAGGACAGATTGAATCTGATCGGCAAAAATTCGATTGAAAATCTCGGGTAAGTCGTCTGCACTTCCGGTGATAAAGGAAGAACCACCTGTTTCTTTGGCAATTCGTTCAAGTTCAGCAGGATTTACAGTTCCATCTCGGTTAAGCCCAACAGTATAGATCGGATAACCGGCTTGTTGTGCCATTTGAATTACCTTGTCGACATCTTCGGAAGAATCGGCAGGTGTTCGATGGGTTGAACCCCTTAAGTCTGTCTCCCCATCAGATAACAAAATCATAAATGGTTTACGTTGATCTGTCTTAGATTGTTCAAGCAAGCTGGCACCTCGGCGTAAACCGAGTCCAAGGTCTGTATAACCTGAACGCTTCAATCCATCCACACGGCTGCGAAGATTATTGCGAGCTCCGGAAGAGGAGATATCCATCAACGGTACAGATGACGTGATCTTGTCGTTATAGGCTACAAAGCCAAGTCGGGTCTTAGGTCCACTACTCATATCCATAAACATATGTATAACTTCTTCGGCAATGCGATCTTTGTCAGTCTCATTCATCGAGTAGCTAACATCTAGAACAAACATAGCATCTAGGCCTTCATAAGCCTGGGTCTTGACGGATGAATCTGCGTGCACGTTTCCTGTGTCCCAGTTGGGAAGTAAGATGCTCACCACCAATAGGGTAAGCCATGCTTTTTTGAATTTAATTAATATCATGTGAGGCTTCAAGTCTCCTTTCTGTTTGCACACAACTAGCTTATGTTTCTTGAAATAAATCTACAAAATCTAATTTTTTGCTACTTCCACACGTTTTAACGTGGTTATGCGTAGTTTTGCATTGTCAAAAGAAGTGCAACCTCGCATAGGTTATGTGTTTACACGCTCGAATAGGGGGAATACTCCATCGGTCTTAAATCCTTGAACAAGACCCAAATTATAGGATATTCTATATCATCGGTTCGACTTACAAGGAAATGAAGCGAATTCCAAAAATTAGTTCTATAGGTATATCGAAGGTTATAAAATGAGCTTTTAGACCTATAGTGGGGAATATTGACAAAACATGTCGCTGATGATTAAGATGAATTCCATAAATCTCCAAAGCAAACGGCATAAACTGGTACATAAGTTCCAGTTACATGTTGACAGCTCGTTCTATCGATCGTCTTCCTTCTGCCTAGTTTGATTCTTGAAGATCAAGACCAAAGGCCGAAAAGACGTGCGGAGTGTCAAAAATTGATGGAGGGGGGAAAGCATTCGCCCGAATTAAGCCTGCTCGTGGGGATGCTGCCTGAATGGACATTATTAATCAAACGAACCGAACGATGCTTTTTGAAGAGATCAATCCCGAGAAGTTGGATCTCATCACAATCGTTGGTGACGTGAAGGGCATTGATAGCCTGAGCGATGACAAAATCAAAGAGATTAACGAGCACTTGCTTGTTCGCAGCTTTGATGAGTTTCTGGATAAGTTCTCACCGAGCGTATATTCATTTTTCAATGCGGTGAACCAGAAAGTCATGTATACGCTTAAAAAACCGGAAGGTATTCCGGATGAAGCCATCTCGGAGATCAAAATTGATCAGAGTAACGATTTTTTAAGAATGTTGTTTACCCTGATCGATACGAAGCGTAGCCAAGGCATTACCAACGTAGATTTCAAGTTTGAGAATCTGCTCGACATGATCTCCCCGAAGAAAGTGATGGATGACATCCGCCAAGTGCGGAAGGAAATTCACTACATGTACGGCCAGCATGAGAAGCTGGATGATGGAGATCCTAAGAAGCTGGATATCGGCGACAAATTGAATGTGATGTTCGAGGAAGCTAGCCGGAATTACAACAATGTCATGGCGATGCTGCCGCTTGCAATTGAAGATATCAAAACCCGTTTGTTATTGGGTCGTGCACAGGAAGAGACCTCTTCCGAAGCGATTCAAGTGGGTCAACTGACCATCGGTGAGAGCGGAGAATTGAAAATTATCGAAGCTCCTAAATCGGATAACAACGAGTTAATGTTATTGGATGAAGCGAGTAGTACAGATCTGACTCAGGTATTTGCCGAGGATTATAATTCATTGTCCGAGACACCTTCACCTTATGTTCAGGATCTGGTTGTTCGTACATTCTCCCCACTTCCTGCGGTACAGACCGATGTGGATACATCTGTGGAGGTACAGAACTACAATACATACCTGGAGTTTTACAAAAACGCCAAGGATGACTTTGTCAAAA
This sequence comes from Paenibacillus sp. MER 99-2, assembly GCF_023714095.1. Lineage (NCBI taxonomy): Bacteria > Bacillati > Bacillota > Bacilli > Caryophanales > Paenibacillaceae > Paenibacillus > Paenibacillus sp. MER 99-2. The sequence continues at coordinate 436,686 of NZ_JAMAUZ010000001.1, forward strand.
CAGTGAAGCCGTTGGTGGAGAAGATTTTGGGTGTCAAAATGTTCTTTGATCAATATGCAACGAAGAACAAAGGTATGGTTCCTTCCATGCTGATCTCCAACACGAAGCTGGATATGCTTGTGAAGAGTAGCAATATTCCACGGCTAGAGACGTACCTTAACACGGTTAACGCGAAGAATGATTTTTCGGATACGATCTGGTTCGGGATTGTACCTTCGGTTGAACTGGACAATACAAGCCAAGTTAAGGTCAGTCGTACTCGTTTCCGTGGTAATGACAAGGTGGTTAAGCAGGACGGGAATAGCATGGAATCCCTGACAATGCTTCTGCAAGTCGTGAAGGACTACAAAGTGCAGATCTTCTTCAGTTTTGAATCCGGGGAAGAGACGACGTTCAGCAGTATGGCTACCGCTGGCATTGATAAGTACATTGAGAAATGTTCTGTGTTAACGCGGAAGGAATATAGTGAGTTTGCGATTCCAAGTGCGCCGAATTTCACCATTATTCCGAAGGAGAAGTCAGGTGTAGTCATCGATAGCCGTATGCTTCAAACCGAGCATGGTGTTGAGCTTTCGAAGGAAAAAGAAGATATCCTGAGACTTTGGATCGAGGGTGTTTATGTAGGAGCATCTTATGTATCTGCTGGTATTGTGGCAGCTTATCAATGTCCAGAGTACCTGCGTGGAGCATTCAAAACGGTCAACCGCGATTATCCAGGGGTACGTTTTGATATCGAAGCTGGCGATAACAGTCTGCGTGTTGTTACGACGATGACCAAGGAAATTTCGGGTTTCACGAACACCATTAAGGATTCCATTAACCGGAAGAACTTTGGATTTATTTTCTCATCGGAAAATGCTCAGATTCAGGACAGTGATATCAAACGAATCACCGTGTATAAAGCTAGAAGCATGGCGATGTCCGAAGATGGATTTGACTCCTTGTATAAGACACTTGTTAGCACATACATTGAACGCTTGCTCCGTTTCCAAACCGGTGATTTCAAGCATGAAAATATCGTCAAATTCTTCAGCAACAATCCGAGCAGTCAGAAGAGCCGGTGGCTGGGAACTCGTGGATCGATCAATTCGATCATTCAAGAGGGTGATGACATGAGCTTTATCATCGATGAGAAGAGCAATATGTGCCATATTGACCTGGTCTTCAACGGCAACGTGAAGAACCTTGAGGTCATGATTACCAAAGGCACGAGTGCAATGAAAGTCTAGCTAGTTTAAGTATATATAAGTTTTAACAGTGTATATAGTTCTTTAAACAACGTATTGAAAACATTAATTTGGTGTTAGAGGCTGCCTTTACCGGCTTGCCTTTATACATATATTCCGTTGTCTTTCCTCAGATTTTGTAGTAGGATAGCGGGCACATTTTTCCTAATCTTAAGGAGGTTTTTATTAATGGGTTTTGTATTGAAAGTAGAAGGCGCAGAAACAATCGAATTGGGAATGGATAATATCCGTACAGTCGCGTACGACACAGATACGCCGGATGATTCCAATGCACGTTCCACAGATGTGGGCGCAACACTGCGCATCAGCGGCAAAATCATTACAGCAACGGATGGCGACAATGCAGATGACACGATGAAGTTGGCGCTGTGGTCCCTCGTTCCTGCTGAAAAAGCAGATTGCTATCGCAAAGTAACGTTGGAAGTTGTTGCAGCTGACCAAGTGGTACGCAAAATTTACATGCCTAACGCGTTTGTAGTGGATTACACAGAGCGTTTCGGAGATACCGAAGGTGTGGGCGAATTCAGCTTGTTCATCAAACAGAAAAAAGACAAAACTGAATTCACGAAAATTGAAGGTGGCTTCCCGGTTTAATAGGAAACGTCTGATGTCCCATACGAATGCTACTGGCACTTACATGGGACAAGCATCATAAGTTAAGGGGCCCTGTGCCCCTTAATCTTTATTTTGTACTGATAGCAGTAAGGAGGGAGGAATATTCGAATGAGTGATTTTTATGCTGTTCTTGGGGTGAGTCGAGACGCTTCGCCTGAACAGATTAAGAAATCTTATCGCCAATTAGCCAAAAAGTATCATCCTGACGTGAATGGTGGCGATGCTCAGGCCGAAGCGCGCTTTAAGCAGGTTCATGAGGCTTACAGCACACTTGGCAATCCAGAGCTTAAGGCTGCGTATGACCAACAACCTCGATCTGGAGGAGGTAGTAGCTCCAAGGGAACAGGCTCCAATCATGCAACAAGGGAAAACCATTCAGCTTCCGGAGGAAATCCGGTAACTGGCTGGTCAGATCCTTCGCGAATGCATGAGCAATTTGAACAGTTTTTTGGGATTCGACCAAAGGGGAAAGAAAGTCCGAACAGTGGGAATAAAGCCGATTCTCATAAGGGAATGGATATGTCCGCCATGTTTGACCGTTATTTCGGAGTTCGAAAAAAGTAGGAAGTTAACAAGCTATAAGTGCGTGTTCAAAAAGGTCGGTTTTCAGTACCGAGAAGATGGAATGAAGAATAGAAATGGAGTAGCGGAGCGTAGGCAAAACTACGTGAGCAACGGACATTTCGGCTGAATTCCAACTTCGATGATGAGATGCCGACAGGCATCCTTCGTAATCAAAAGCGGACTTTTTGAACAACCTTTATAAGTGATTCTGGCTCAGGCGGAGGTTATGAAACGTGAGACAAGGAAGGTCGGTATTGACGATAGGGCTTGATGCATGTGTCGCCATCATTTCGTTAACCGTGCTCTATTACATATTTTTTGTGAACCGGGATATGGGTGCCCAGTGGATTACTGGAAGTATCGTGATTCTCTCGGGAGGGGCTTATCTATTTTTTAAATATATGCCTGCTACCAAGGCGGAAAAGAAGAAACTATCCTCACGCGTTGTAAAACTTGTACTGCTCGATGATGACGGAACAAGTGTGAAGGAATGGTATATCCAGGGTGAGACAAGTGTGCTTATCGGTAAAAGTTCGAAACATAGTGAGGCAGACATCGATCTGTCAGATACACCTTATGCATCTCTAATCAGCCAACAGCATGCCGTGCTTAACAAAGCATCAGGCCAATGGTTTATCGAGGATATCGATTCAGCCAGTGGTGTAGGTGTGCGTAAGGGCAATCAGAGCCGAGCATCCAAATTGGAAATCGAGGAACCCAGTCTAATTGAGGCGGGGGATTTAATTTATATTGCCAATACCCGAATTTTGGTGAAATGACGTTGGCGTACCATCATACAAGCTTACGGGGGAATGAAACGAAATGAGTCTGACAAGATGCGGAAACGGACATATGTTCAGCACGAGACGGCACGGAAATACGTGTCCATATTGCAATCTAGCAGTGGAATCACCAGCTTCAAGTAGTAGTGATGGGGCGGGGGCAATCCCGCGGGCACCTCGTACGTCTGAGGAAGACAAAACCATGCCGTATCTGGGAGAAACGACGGGGATTGAACCAGTAACAGGCTGGCTCGTGTGCATTGAAGGTGCACAGATGGGTCAGGATTATCGGATTATGGCGGAGAAGAACTTTATTGGACGTTCAGAAGAGATGCATGTTCGCATCCTCGGAGATAACACCATTTCCCGGCGTAATCATGCGGTGATCGTATATGATCCCAAAAAGAGAAATTTCTACTTGTTGCCCGGTGATGCCTCTGGCCTTGCGTATCATAACAATGAAGCGGTCTATTCTCCGGTGGAACTGGCTGCATACGATGTCATTCAATTAGGTCGAAGTAAATTCATCTTCATTCCATTGTGCGGTGTGCACTTTGAATGGGAGCAGCAGTGAATACGTTCATGATTCTCTGGAACGACAAGGAGCTAACCCCTTATTGGGTGATCTTAGCAGGTTGTCTGTCCATTGGATTACTATTATTCGTCCGAAGCCGGATTCCGGTAAGGCAGCGTGACGATAGACCGGTTGGAGTTCAGATTGGGAATGGACAGACGATTGGCGCCCGAAGTGAGCAAGATGATTATTTTGCCTGTGCTGTAGAGCCCCATGGCGTGCTTGCGGTACTTGCTGATGGAATTAGTGGATTATCGGGTGGAAAGGTTGCGAGTACGACAGCCGTTGAAACCTTCATCCGTGAGTTTGAGGCACTGGATCGATTCCCAGATCCGGACGAGTTCTGGAGTGAGTCTGCGCATTTAGCGAATCAAGCTATTCTCCGTAATCTGCTTGGTGTTCCAGGGGGCACAACGTTAGTTTCAGTCATGATTCGGGGGAGAAATCTCTATTGGGGAGCCGTTGGAGATAGTGTTTTATCTGTATTTCGCCAAGGTGAACTTATTCCGATCAATCACAAACATACGTTGGAAAGTCAGCTAGAAGAACAATACATGTCTGGACAGATATCGGAGCAGGAGGCACTGGATAACCCGCAGCGCAAAAGGCTGGTCAACTATTTGGGATACGACCATTTTAAGCAAATGGAAATCGCGGACGAGCCGTTTGCGTTGCATCCGGCGGACAAGATTGTGTTATGCAGTGATGGTGTATATAACTCGCTCACGGAGATGGAACTGGAAACCATATTGGCGCAAAGTATTCCGCCATTTGATGCTGCACAGGCCATTATTGATCTAATTGAAGAAAAACAGCTCGTGCATCAGGATAATGCCACGATTATCATTTTGGAGCAAGGATGGTAACGGATAAGGCAGCGCACAGGGACGGGAAATGGGGAGACGGATGAGGAAGGAGAACAGTGAATTTAATACAGCATTTGTCTCGGAAGCGGGATCTTTCCTGAAAAATCGAGATTTCTACGGTTGTGTAGAACTGGAGGATTGGGCTTGTTATGTCATAGCAGATGGACTGGACACCGACACAGAGGTGAACAGTGCACAGATCACGGTGCAGACCATTCTTGAATCCTTTCTAGACAAACCGACGATGTCGAAACGCAGACTCACCGAATATATCAAGATCGCCCATGAATGGTTGCAGTATGAGAGCCGCCGGGTCAGACTCAAAGCGGGATTCGTCATTGTGGTCACAGATTATACACGTATGGTCTGGGCATCGGCTGGACATACCCGGTTGTATCATTTTCGAGGCAATCGTATTGCTCTGAAAAGCAAGGATCATAGTGTAGCTGCAAGACTTGCTGTGGAAGGACAGATTGCAGAGGATCGTGTTGACCAACATGATGAACGCGGCAATCTGAATGAATATGCGGGCAAGCCCGGTATGATTAAGCCTTATGTATCCGACAAAATCAAGCTTGCCGACGGAGATGTGCTTGTACTCTGTACGCCTGGTCTGTGGGAAGGTGTACAGGATGCCGAGATGATTGATGCCGTGGAGGGAGCCAATGATCCACAGACGCTAGCGGATACACTTGAAGAAGTGATGCTGAGCAAGCAGCGTGCGCGAATTGAAAATTACAGTGCGGCTGCTATTTATGTGAACAAAATCTTTCACGAAGAGCCTAAGAATCGGAAGAAGTGGATTAAGCGGATTGCGATTATGTTAATCATGCTTCTCATTTTTGGTGGGGCGGGAATTTTCTATGCGGTAAAAAGTGCAGCCAAGAAGGCTGAGCTAGTTGTAGATATGCTGCAATACGAGCAGAATGCTGACCAGTATGTGAAGGAACAGGAGTACGCTAAGGCGGTCTCGGATTACAGTCTAGCACGCAACAATTCTATTAAGGTCAAGGACCCGATACATAAGAAGCTATTTACTGAAAAAATGGCTGCTGCTCAAACGCTCGTCGATGGAGACGCTCATCTGAAGGAAGGCGATATTACAAAGGCAACGGCTAGCTATACGAAGGCACTCGAATTGACGGAGTCATACAGCATGTTCAATCGAGAAGTTATTTCAGAGCGACTGGAGCAAATGACGACCTTCCAACAAGTGCAGGATTGGATCACTGAAGGGGATCTGAAGCTTCAGAACGGGGACTATAGTGGGGCTATTATTTTGTATAAACGAGCTCGAACAGCCGCAACGGAGACAGCCTATAAGGATGCCTTGAAGGAAATCGCCACCAAACTGGAGACGGCAGAGACGAAACGTGCAGATATCAAACGCCAGTCGCGCCAGCTTCAAGCAGATACGTTGGAACAGAAGGGTGATCGATTCAATGAAGCGGGCGATTATGCGGGTGCGCTAACAGCCTACGAGAAAGCACAGGAAATATATCAGGAGATTGATATGCTGGAACGTGTGCTGGCGATGGAACGCAAAATTAACAAGCTGGACGAAAAGCTCAATCCACCTGTACCCGCGGCTGACCTAAATACGGATACCGCGGGATTCGGATCAGCGGATATGTCAGGGATGAACACAGATCTGTCGAGCAGCACAGGCGGGATGAACACGAATAATTCGGTGGGAAGCAGTTCTTCCAATACATCCAACACATCCAACACATCCAACAATACTACCAATGGTGACACGAATTCATCCGTAGGAACTGGAGCTACGAATGCGGTTAGCAATAATACAACTGAAATAGAGTCTGAAGAGCAGCCATCAACGGAAGGAGGAGATTCATAATGAAAGACATTATCCGTGACCGCCTCAATAAGATGGAGGATCTTGAACAACGCAGCATGCTAAAGAACCTCATGACTGGCGTTTTTCTGAATTTGGTGGAATATCAGGAGACGCTGAATAAGCAGATTGAGCAGCGTGTGTTCGATGAGGTTCTCCCACAAGAGGAACGTCATGATGTATATGTCACGTTATGTGCACATGAAGATTTAGATCCGATTCATGAATTCTTATATCCGATTCTTCCCGAGGATGCTGTTCCTCAGAAGGTATATTTGAGCGAAGCATCAGAAGCTTTGTCACGCAAGGAAGAGATGAAGTTATTTACATGTTATATGGAGTGCGGACATCGTGAGCTGCAATCTCTGTTACATAGTAATCGCACATTTCGCGGGGAAATTGTAACGAGTGAGGGTAGACATGCTATAACCGTTCGATTGAAACCAAGCACCGCATATATCTCCAAAGTTGAAGAGTTGTACCGAGTATTTCGTAAAAACAGCCTTCCTTGGAAGTCAGTTAATGCACCCTACATATTCAAATTCGTTGATTGTGTTCTGGTCAGTTCGGATGACGGTGACGAATGGGACAAACAACAAACCGTCAAGGAACTCTCTATCCATCTAGAAGAATTTGAGTCCTACAAACGAACGAATATGATTCCACTGTGGAACATTCAGAAGCTTGACATGAAAACAGGAGGCTTCCCTGTACCAGCATCGGATCGAATTAATTATGAGCATGTATTACCACTCCGCAAAACAGGAACAGAGCACGGATATCTGGTTGATGGAGAAGAATCGCACATCCGATATATTAAAAGATCAGAAGAGGAGATTACCATCGTATCTCCACTAGAAAAGTCAGATTCTTGGACGGTGCTTAAGGTAGCGGTGCCTGTTCCTACCCGCATTAGCAGGATGGACTACCCGCTATTTTCCAATAACAAACGGGAAGGTTTTGCTGGTAAGTATGCGCGTCAGGAGGGACGATCTGTTCGATCCAAAGGCGAGATTGCCCGCATGATTCATGCTTTTCAGTCTGCAGAAGGATTGGAACTAGAGGATGTGCAGGTTGTCGCACCTGGTTCGGGACTTGGGATAACGTATCCACTCAATGAATTTGTCAGTGATCATGTTCGTGTTGAGGCGGATAAACATCGAATGATTTTGAGGTTCAGCAAACAAGGAATTCAGCCGGAGATGGCTATTTTCTTAGATGATTTGCTGAGCTTTCTAGTATCGGAAGTCCAGCTTGCCTTCCCGGAATACTGTTGTGAAGGGGAATGGGTGTGAGTATGGCATGAACTATATATGGGATCTCGTCATTCGAGCGAAGCGAAGTGGAGCTGATCTGCGCGATATATCTTTTGTGCCTGCACGCGTGTACTCGCCTTACATGGAGCTTAGTCATACCAATCTAAATGCTTCAGGGGTAGAACGGACGATCGAAGTGAATCCGTATTATCGCTTTTTTGATATATTCCGAGATTTGTTTGATATCAACAATGAAGAACAGGTGGAATTACGGGAAGCGTTATTTGATCTGGTCATTCATTTTCTGGCGAATATGGATCTGATGCAGGGGATGAACAAGCGGGAGTACTACATTCGTTTCATTCTGAATGATATGCATTCGGGTGTATACGGGGAGCGAATTAAGCGGCGATTGGAGCTGTTTGGCCCGGAGGAGCAGGAAGTGATCGCTTGTAATATGCTCCGCTTGTACGATACAGGCGAGGCTGTACATCTTCTACGAGATACACTTGTTCGGATGTTTCCCCGCTCCACTCTATATGCCAATTGTGAGGAGAAGGACGAATTGCTCTTATATATTGGACAGGCGGAACGCACAGAGGCGAAGGAGAAGTTGGAGCTGATTCTAGAATTATTTTTGCCGGTTCGCTTCGATACGGAAATCTATTGGGGTCATCATTTTGGCATATTGGATGTGGACTATACGATGATACAGGACGGTATTGCGCTATATTAGCAGCGGTAACAGTTGTAAGGAGGAAACATAGATGAACGGTTATTCATACCGATTGTATCCTGACGCCACCGGCAGGGAGCGAGCCAGAGGCACGATGCGTTATACGCGTGAAGAACTAATGGATATGACGACATTCCAATTGCGGAACATTTGTTACAAAGAGCGTTTAGTTGAGGGATTGGGGCCCAGAACGGAGCGCGAAGAGTTGATTCGAATCATTCTGAAATTTCTGGGGGCTGACGATGTATTGTGGATCGATCAGTCGTATGATGGTGGATTTGAGCGCATCCAAAAGGCAATATCCCGTCATATGACAGCTCCTATGAGCAGTGATGGAGGAATCAGTGTTCCCGCAAGGCTTATTCTGTACGAAGGTTTGAAGGTGGACAAGCTGGATCAATACGTCGTCACCGCACCCGGAGGGTTAACGGAGTCTAATGTGCTGTTGGTCAATGAGAGCATGGAGCTGTGTGGCATCTTCAACCTCGTTAAGGATGACACTGTAGCTGGTACTTTTTATCTGACGGCAGGCAGTGGATCGACTTGGAAGCGTTCGGGAAACAGACAGTACAGTCTTCTCTTTTTCCGTAAACGCGATTCGGAATATTTGTACCAGACGTATTACTCCAACCGCCCTCTTCCTCCGGTTCATATTCAATATACTCAGATTCCACTGGCTGATCTGGATATTCGGGAGCTTGAGCCAACAGAAGCTGTGCTTGCGATAGATTTTGGCACCTCCAATACGACGGCAGGCGCCTTTTTGCATAACGGTTATATTCAAGCACCCAGCAGTCAGGATCTGTTGAATGGACGGGTTCGAATGGATGCCATTAACTATGTTGCATTTCCTGATCCTACTTACAAAGACACCGACTGGATTGAAGTGTTACCTACGGCCATTGGTGTAGCAGATTGCTCCGATCCGGCAAATATTCGTTACGAATTCGGCTATGAGGCATTGCGAAGCATGCGTCGCGGAGGATACAGCAGCCGAGCCAGTGTGTTCCGGAGTATGAAGCGCTGGGTGAACAATTATACCAAGCTAGAAGAAATCGTCGATGTTCATGGAAATGCAGCTAACGTTTCTCGGATGGATCTGCTACGCGCGTACATGAGCTATATTATTCGAACCGCAGAGCATCAATTCAAGTGCAAGTTCCGCCATGTGCATTTTACGAGTCCGGTGAAGATGAAAACACAGTTTTTGCAGATGTTCGGGGAGATGCTTCCCGACTATCAGATTGAACAGACTTATGCGCTGGATGAGGGGATGGCTGTTCTCTATAACACGCTTGCGGATGGTATGGAACGCGGTGTGTTCATGGAAGGGCAGATGTATCATGCACTCGTGATTGATTGCGGCGGTGGAACGACCGACTTGTCATCCTGCGCATTTACGATGGAAGACGGACATATGGCGTATAAGCTGGACATCCATACCACGTACGAAAATGGGGATACCAACTTCGGGGGTCACAACATTACATATCGCATCATGCAGTTCATGAAAATTGTATTCGCCGATTATTACAGTGGCCGCCGCCAAGTAACGGATATTGATCATTTAATTGAAGCACCTGGTGCAGATGTATTTCGCCAAGTGGACGAAGAAGGCGTGAAGTCCGTGTATCAGAAGCTGGAGCAGCGTTACGAGGAGGCCGAACAGATCATACCTACTGCTTTTGCACGTAGGGAGAACCGTTCACGGGATGAATACTTGCGGGTAAGAGGCAACTTTTATTTTCTGTGGGAGATCGCCGAAGAGATGAAGCAGCAATTTTTCCGCAAAACAGGTATCCTACGTAATCGATTCCATTCTGAGATGGAAGATGATCGAGATAGTGATCTACAGATCACAACCATGGAACGATGGTTTCTGTCTGTGGAACGTGGCGGGGAACTGAAGGACGAGTACGAGTTCCCTGATGTTGTGTTCAACATCAAAGAGATTACTCAACTGATTAAAGCAGATATCTATGAGGTAGTGCGGAAGTTTCTGGATGACTTCTATCGGCAAGGAAAGATGAGTCAATACTCCATTATCAAGCTGACAGGCCAATCCTGTCGCATTGATGTATTTCGGGAAGCCTTGAAGGAGTTTGTTCCAGGCAGGAGCATTGAGTTTCGGCAAAAACCTGCGGAAGGACGTGTACCTGATCTCAAACTTGCCTGTCTCCGAGGTGCGATTCGTTATCTGAGTGCCCGCAAAACAGGTGCTGTTCAGGCAGAGATTACACATGATGCGGCTGTTATCCCGTATACCGTGAGTGCATACACCCACAATGGACGTGAAAAAGTGTTGATCAGTAGTCTGGATCGCAGTGACGGAATCCCTGGAAGCATATCTCGCCCGTTCGAGACAGCAGAAGTGGAATTATATCTGAGCGGAAACGATGGTCAACTGAGACAGAAATTTGTGTATTCCAATCGTCAGGACGCGTATAAAGAGGTTCTGTACGAAGATATCCGTGCGCAATATGGAGACAAAATTCCGCAGGATGATACGGACTCCATCGTAAACGGAGAGACGAAGTTTTTTGTTTACCCGGATGATCGGCATTGGGGCTTCCACGTACTTCCTGTAGCTCGTAGAAATGAACGATTGTATCTCGGTTCGCAGAAGCTGCTCCCATTCGAGACGGATTTGTCCGAGCTGGATTTTTTTGACGGAATGAAATGAACATCGTCAGCAGAAAGGAGGGGAAACGTTCATGTTCACGTATTCCTATCCCCATTTTCATAAAGGCAGAATTCTAAAGACATCAATGCTGGAGGAACTACGGGACTATCCCCGAGACTACATGGAGTTGTACTACCGTAGTTACGCGGATGGTATCCTTGCAGGCGCAGAGGTGGAGGTATACCCGGACAAGCTGGTGGTTACTCCGGGAATGGTGCTGCACAAGGGAAGATTGTATATGTTAACCGAGTCTGCTGAGCTGGAATATCAGGCTACGGGCAGGGTGAATGTGCTGAAACTTCGATTTACCGAGGATGAGAAGATAAGCGACATGACAGTCAGTCAGGCAGAACTTCGGCTGGATGAGGAAATCGCCTGTGATTCGAGTGAAATGGAGCTCGCACGGTTCAAGCTGAAGGAAGGCGCCAGACTAAGACGGGATTATCAGACCTTTGCGGATCTAGCAACAGAGTTCAACACGCTTCATGTTATTCATGTCGCATATGCTGCGGAAGGTATTAGCACATTATCCCCTCTCGTTATGAAAGATTATGCAGAGAGGCTGCTTCGCACAGGAACCCCCGATCCACAGGATCTGATCTTTGCCATGATGTGCCTGAACGAAGGCACGATTGCACGAACCGTCATCCTGCATCACATTGCGAATCGGTTGGGACTCGAGTACCGGGAGTATGACAACGCACAGATTCATCGATACCTAGACCGCATATTGGCAAATGCTGGCCGCGGATCCGGTCGCTCAGGTATGCCGGTGGGCGGGCCACATCGGATGATTGTGGATTGAATTTGGAACAGCAAGGGAGGATGTAACAATGAAGCATTGGGATGAGAAGATTGTTGCAATGATGAACGGCATGAAAATGAATTCGGTTGAAGATGATGATTATGGGCATATCCCAGAAGACCCTGAGCCGGATTTGAAGGCAGCTTTTCTACAAATTGGCGGCAACCCGTATTCTTTTCAAGAAACAGAACTGCTGGAAGGCAAGCTGTGGATGATGCTGCCTCGAACGTTCAAACCGATGTCTGAACAAATGATGAATATGAAGTACCCTTCACAGCATAGACCAAGCACAATCTACACCAATGCTGAGGGCACGATTAATATCGCAGTAAACCATACGATAAATCCATTACCTGCAGAGGATCTACCGTTATTTAAACAGAGCATGATTCAGATATTGCGGCGCACGCAGAAGCTCGCGAAGTGGTACGGGGATGGAGATCGCATGGTCGGAGGACGTGAAGCTGTGACTTGTGAATTTTTGACTCCTGTCGTAAACGCAAACTTATATCATTTGATGTTATTTACTTCTTTGGAGGATCGGGCACTAATCTGTACTTTCAATTGTACAGACCATGAACTGGATGACTGGCAGCGCGTGGCTTCAGCAATCATGAATTCGGTTCGATTTGAAGTCCATGACGAAAGGGATGCTGGAGAATGAGCATTGAAGCCTTATCTTATAAAAATGTGAGAGTGAGTCCATTTGAGGTAATTAGTCTTCGTGAGTTAACGATTACTAAACAGATGAATGAGCACGCTCGTGTGAGGTTCACGGGAATTGTAGATGAAGAGAAGAAGGATTCTTATGTACGGTTAAGTGGTTCCGATACACTTGTGGAGATTAGCCAAGTCGATGATCAAGGCAGTACATCTGTATTGTTCAGCGGTCTAATCCTTAATGTTAGCGTTATGGTGCAGGGCGGCGTCTACTTACTTGAAGTCGAGGGTATCTCCCATACCCATGAACTCGATATCCGTAAGAAAAGTCGTTCTTTTCAAAACCACAGTATGACATATCCCCAGCTATTGGATCAGATTGCGGCTGGTTACCCTAATATCGATATTATGGATGCGGCGACGGACGGAGCAGCGATTGGAAAGTTTACTCTTCAGTATGAGGAGACGGATTGGCAATTTCTGAAGCGAATTGCATCTCGACTGCGGACAGGACTCATGCCTGCTTCCGTATTTGATACACCCAAATTTTATTTTGGTTTGTTCGATACTTCATCTAAAGGCAAGCTGCAGGATTTTAACTACAGAGTTCGCAAACGGATGGATAAATTCCGATACACTTCTCAGAACACGAAGGTTGAGGTGGGTGAGGAGGACTATGTGTATTACGAGGTTGAGACGAACCGTGTACTTGATCTGGGAAATGCCATTGAATTTAAAGGCAAGCTGCTGTACGTATATGAAGCTTTTACGGAAATGAAAAATGGACTATTAAAGCACCGTTATACACTGAGTACTCACCGGGGTCTCAGACAAAATACATTTTATAACGATAAAATTATTGGCGTTTCCTTGCAAGGTGTCGTTATCGGTATTAGTAAAGATAAATTGAAGATACATCTGCAAATCGATCAAGCTCAGAATGAGGGTGAGGCACATGCTTTTCCTTACCAATCTGTGTATACCGCAGAAGGAAACAGTGGTTGGTACGTTATGCCTGAGAATGGCGATCATGTGCGCGTGTATTTCCCTGGTAACAAGGAAGAAGAAGGGGTCGCTACAAGCTCGGTACGTCAGAACTCGGATGAGGGTGAGAGCAACAAGCTGAGCAACCCAGATCACAAATACTTCCGTACAGCAGCAGGGAAGGAATTGAAGATGACACCTGAAGAGGTGATTGTTACTGGCAAGGATGGGGAGATCTTTATTCGTCTCAGTGAAGGCGGGGGGATTGAGATTATTAGTAGTCAGCAGATCACGATCTCTGCTAAGGAAGATATTATGATGAATGCTGAGAAAAGCATTGTGTTCTCTGCGAAGGAAGAAATCAGTCTAACCTGCAAAGAGAGTAATATTAAAATGGATGGTACGACCTCTCTAGTAGGAACTGAATTGAAAACCAATTAAACGCTAGTAACAAAGAGTATAAAGTGAAAAATGTTTACAATATTCATCTGACAACGGATTAATGACATTCAAGGAAGAGGGGATGCTCGTGACTACTGCGCTTGAGCAGTTCAAGCAAGAGATCGTAATACCTCTGCGGAATCGTGTGATGCTGCAATGGGAGCAGGTCTATCAGCAGAATCGCGAACGACTGAAAGAAGAATTTATTCGGCATTTTGCCAAGCAGTGTCAGTTGGTACTGGACATGCAGAACATCGGTGAACATGGAGCCGTGGGACACTTCACGTATTCTCTACTTCGAACACAATTGCTAGAAGGGAAGGCTCTCTATTTGACCGAAGCTGCGGACGAAACGTGGTTATTCGATCCTTCTCCTATTGAGGGAGCTTACGATGCTTCATGGGCGTTTGGCTATCTGGATATTATGCTGGCTTGCTGGAAGGAGGAATTGGAGCGACCGGGATCTTCCTATACAGGCTCCATTACACAACCAGAACTGGAACGCTTGTTATTACGAGAAGCAGCGCATGGACATGCTTATGTAACTCATCTGATCCACCAAGCGATGCCCGAGGCAGTGCAATGTGAATCATTTATTCATCTAGAGAAGTGTCCTGCTATTGAAGTACGTGTAGGTGAATATTTGGATGTCAGTGAGTCGGTATACAAAACAGATGCTGAACCTGCGGATGAAGCCGAGATTCGAAAGTGGCTTGCTGAAAGAACAGAAGAAGTCTATGGCTATGCAGCCTTAGAACATCTGGATCTGGCTGGAGGAGACTACAGTGGAATGGATTTCCGTTTCACAGCGTTTCGAGATGTTGCACTTGGCGGGAGTCAATTCGAAAATAGCAATCTGGTAAACACGGTGTGGGAACAATGTGACTTAACGGACACTCGCTGGAATGGCAGCCAGATGTACGGCGCCCGGTTCCGAAACTGCAGGATGGTTGGCGCTTTATTTCATGGAATTGAAGCAAGGCAGGGGATGCCTAATCCAGAGATCTGGGATGCACCTGGATTCAACCCAGTTTCCTTTGCAGGGGCAGATCTAAGAGAAGCTGACTTTATACTGGCAGATCTTCAAGGAGCCGATTTTAGAGAAGCATCGTTTGAAAACACCGTGTTTGGCGTATGCAATTTGGCTGATACGGATTTTCGAGGTACAGATGTATCTAAAGTGGATTTCACAGGTTCCCGTTTGGACAGAGCGCAAATGGATCTTGGAACTTCTTGCCGCATTCTGGATCGCCCGGTAGTACGGATACGAGAAGGAATAGATCATATGGCTGGCATGATGGATGAACAGTTAGCGCAATTATTGGATAAGAGCCCAGGGCAAGGAGGAAAGCTCGTATGAGGCACAATTGGTTCCAAATCATACAGGATACACGTGTAACAGGAGCGATTGAGCCCGTGGGAGTCAAAAATATTATTCAGCCTGAGTGGATGAGAGGCGAGCAATTAAATGAACTCGAACAATCAAATTTACAGTTTACCATCCGTCCGAATCGAAGGCCTGTAGCTGTAGATCTGATTGAACGCCCATATCCATTGTGGTCGGATGAGCTTAAACGCCTGTTACATACCTTTGCCCCACGTCTCATGTTTCGTTTGGTTGGATTGATGGACATGGAAAGACAGCAATTGCACCCGTATTGGTTCATGGTGCCTCCACGTCTGCAAGCTCTATCTAGAAACAGTACCTTTGACAATAGTGGCAAGTTAAATGTGCTTCAAGTTGATGTGGATCAATTAAGGAGCACATCTTGGCCCATTATTTATTTGGCGGATGAACGATTGCAAGAAACAGTGATATTGGTGAATCTTGCTCTGGCTGAAGCGATATTACGAAGGGACTATACTGGTTTGCGGCTGCAACGTGTGAATCAGGTTGAAGGGGAGAACCGTTTACTGAGTCTATAAAATCATCTGGGTGAAACCCAGCGGAGGAGGAAAATCAATGGCTGAAGCGATTGGAGCGACGAGACCGGATGTAGTGGATGAAGGGGCTGGAGGCCCAACGTATGTTGTGGCAGGAGCGATCTTAAGTTGTTCTTGTGGTACACAGTTGAATCGATTGAAAATACCTTACAGCCATGGCGTGCATCTAAAGGAGAAAGCACAACTGAACGTGGCTGATGCAACACCGATGATTCACATCATGCCGTTTGGTAACTGTACCAGCCAATTGAATCCTGTCGTTCAGACAGGTGAATTCGATATTGAAGGTGTTCAGAAGGCTCCCTGTATTCCTTCCATCTCTACGCCATGGATGGAGGGCAAAACAGATGTGCTCATTGAGAATGAACCTGCACTGTTAAGTACCTGCATGAATATGTGTCTCCACGGAGGCTACATCCAGATTGAAGATGATGGTCAAGAGCTTGGAGGGTCTTCCATAGGCGGCACAACCGGGTTTGGCGGTAACATCAGGTAATGAACATCTTAGAGCTATAGCTGAGACCTTTTTTCCGTGTGCTGACATTGCTAGGAAAGAAGTGAGACGATGAGTGTAGTGGAAGCGGCAGTGGGTATGGGGAATATCCGATGTATATCTCCATACACGTTGCAGAACATACAACATTTGCGGATCGAGCGGAGTGCAGGAGAACATGCTCGCTTGTATCTACAAGGCATTATTCCAGAGGAACATCAGGATCAGGATCTGAACCGGCTCGCCAAAGATGAGACCGTGTCGTTGGTGGAGATCGGAGAACAGGGGCAGGAAATTCGCAAGCTGTTCCAAGGACTTGTACTGGATGTCAGCATCCGCCGAGTACAAGGGATATACATATTGGAGCTAGAGGCAGTGTCTTATTCGTATCTGCTAGACATTGAACCTCGTATTCGTTCGTTCCAGAACAAGGATCAGGACTGTGAGGACGTCATTCGGCAGGTATTGAAGGTTTATCCGAAATCAGATGTCATTGATTATGTGAGTGGAAGCTCGAAACTGGGAGCCTTGACGCTGCAATATCGAGAGACGGATTGGGCTTTCTTACGCCGACTTGCGTCACGGTTCGGCGCAGCGATTATTCCGGAAATATCAGCTGACTCTCCTAAACTGTATATTGGCGTGCCAGATGGTCGGTATACGGAACTGCCAGATCAAGCGTATACGCTAAGGCGAGATATGAAGGCGTTGAAAGAAGCTTGGTCGGTAGGTGCTACGGGGGTAACGGAGAAAGACTTCACGAGTTATATGATAGATACCCATCGCTGGTTGGCGCTTGGAGATACTGTGCTCTTCCACGAGGAGGAGCTGAAAGTAGCCGCTTGTGTAAGCCAAACGGTAGGAGGGTTGCTTCGACATACGGTTACGCTTAGTCCAGAAAGTGGAATTCGGCAAAATGAAATCAGGAACGATGACATTGCCGGAGCAGCACTAGAAGGCAAAATTATCGGTGTTACCAAAGACACGGTAAAAGTCCATCTGGATGTGGATGCCTCGCAATCGGAAGCGGAAGCAAGCTGGATGCCTTATTCGGCTGTATATGCCGGAGATGGCGGTGGATTCTACAGCATGCCAGAATCCGGCTCGGCTGTTCAAGTGTATTTTGCTAGTGGTCAAGAGAGCGACGCATTCGCGATGGGTTCTGTGCGTCGGGGCAGTCAGCCTTCTCCCAAGACTGCAGATCCAGCAACGAAGAGCTGGGGAACGAATTATGGCAAAGAAATGAAAATGACGGATTCGGAAATGTCTCTCATTGCGACAGAAGGCAGTCTATTCATTACATTGGACGGCGGCGGGGTCACCATTCAGAGTAATAGCGGAATTGTAGCATCCGGTGGGCAGGAGATTACGCTTGAGAGCGAGAAGAAGATAGGGATTGAGGCACAGGAAAGTATTTTCCTACAGTGCGGAGACAGCAGTATGATTCTGGATGGCATGACCGACCTGAAGGGCAGTGAAGTGCTGCTCGATGGCTTAATCAAAATGCCTGTAACCGTGGAGGATCTTGAGCCAGTACCAGAAGCGCCATTTGTGTCTGAGGTACAGGTGGAAGAGGAACCCGAAGAGGAGAAGAAGGGCTTCTGGGGAAAAGTGCTGGATGTAACTCAGACCGTACTGGATGTTGTCGGCATGATCCCGGTGGTGGGTGAGGTCGCTGACCTAGCTAACGCAGCCATCTATGCGGCTCGAGGAGACTATACCAACGCGGCGTTGTCCGCTGCCGCGGCGATCCCGTTCGTAGGCTGGGCAGCAACGGGTGCCAAGTTTGCCATCAAAGGCGCCAAGCTAGTTAAAAAAGCGGGTAAAGTGGTCGACAGCGTCGTAGGTGCAGCTACAAAGATTGCAGATAAGGCAGGTCAAGTTGCGAAGGCCATCGGTGATCTCGCCAATAAAGCTGGCGATGCGATCTCGGGTGCACTCGGTAAAGTCATGACCAAGGCGAAGGGACTTGCTAGTAACTTCAGTCCAGCAGATCTAGCAAACAAGCTCAAAGGCAAGCTGGATGCTCTGATGATGAAGTCGCCGAAGCTTGCGAACGCGCTCACGAAAGCAACTGATTTCACACATGGTCTGATGGCAGATTTGATGTCGGATGCGATGTTCTCTGCCGCAATAGATATGCTTGGTAATTATGCGGATTCGAATATATTATTGTCGGCCATGATGATTGTGGGTAGCACAGGTGGTGGTGGCAAGAAGGGCACTACGAACCCAGAGAAGAAAAAGAAAGCTAAAAAGAAAAAGAAATTAAGAGAACAATACTTAGGCAGAACACCCGGGAAAAAGTCTAGAACCGGGCGTGAAGTAATAGAAAGAATGAAAAATGAGAAACCTCCTAAAATCAGAAAAACACGTAGTGGCAAAATCCAGTATAAGGCGAGCGATGATGCATGGTATGATCTTAGTACAGCAGATATGGCACATCGTAATGATCCCCCTCACACTGATGCAGTTACATGGTGGAACAACGTAGGTAGGTACCATGGAGCGAAATCCAAAGAAGTAAGGGATTGGATGTTAGATTCTAATAACTATGTATTAGATCATTACAGCCTTAATCGATCGGATGGGGCAAAACTGAATCAAAAATATCTACCACCTAAAAAGTAATTGGAGGAAAAAAGTTGGAACTTGATGAGAATCTATATGAACAGATCGTAACATTGTGCAATGAAGGCGATGCTCATGCAGAAGAAGGGGAACTGGATCAAGCTATACGAAAATATTTAACTGCTTTAAATTTGGTGCCTGTTCCGAAGCACGTATGGGAAGCAAGTACATGGATATATACTGCATTAGGTGATGCATATTTTATTAATGAGGAGTATGAGTTTGCAAAAAACAATTACTTTAACGCTCTAAACTGTCCAGACGGGATTTCAAACCCATTAATTTTGTTGAACCTTGGAGAGAGTCTAGTAGAATGTGGAGAAATTAATAGAGCAAAGGAATATCTTTTAAAAGCTTACATGCTAGAAGGGTATGAGATTTTTTCAGAAGAAGATGAAAAATACTATGAGTTGATTAAAGATTCAATCAAAGGAGTGTAGAAAATGGCTCAGTTAGAAGCAAATATTAAAGAAAAATTCGAAGTAATAATTAATGAGAGTAATGAACAATTTCAGAATGGTAAGCAAAAAGAATCTATTGTATTACTTGAAGAGGCATGGGAGCTAATACCAGAACCAAAAGGAATCTATAGTGAAAGTTATCATTTGGTAGAGGATATAATTGATACATTATTTCTTTTGCAAGATTTCAATAAAGCATATGAATGGTCAAAAAAAATATTTATTACAGGTTTCATGCGTTTCGATACAGGAACAAAAGAATTTATTTCGGCAAAAGCAGCTTTTGAATTAGGAAAATTTGATCTAGCCAGAGATTTTTTTAATTTTGCATTTAAAAAGTCTGAAGGCAGATGCTTTGAAGATGAGGATCCTAAATATCTTGAGTTTTTTAAAAGTTAAAAAAATTATTAGTTTTAATTTAGATATTTTAAGTCTAATAAAGACAATTGGTGTTAGTCATCACATCAACATTCTCTGGTTATTTTATTAATCGGAGAATGTTTTTTTAAAATTAAGTAGTGAAATTTATGCAGCACGAGGAGACTATACCAATGCGGCGTTGTCCGCTGCCGCGGCGATCCCGTTCGTAGGCTGGGCAGCAACGGGTGCCAAGTTTGCCATCAAAGGCGCCAAGCTAGTTAAAAAAGCGGGCAAAGTGGTCGACAGTGTCGTAGGGGCAGCCACAAAGATTGCAGATAAGGCAGGTCAAGTTGCGAAGGCCATCGGTGATCTCGCCAATAAAGCTGGCGATGCGATCACGGGTTCACTCGGTAAAGTCATGACCAAGGCGAAGGGACTTGCCAGTAACTTCAGTCCAGCAGATCTAGCGAACAAGCTCAAAGGCAAGCTGGATGCTCTGATGATGAAGTCGCCGAAGCTTGAAAACGGACTTAAAATGGCGGGTGGCATGGCCAAAGGCTTCATGCAGAATCTACTCATGAGTGAAGCGATGAATTATGGCTTGGAACAATTAAGCCAATACGTCGATTCGGATACAATGACTAAAGCCATGATTCTGATGAGTATGCTAAGTGGCAAGTTCAAGAAGAGTCAGAACCAAGGGATTACTTCCAATAATAAAGGTTCTGGTGATAAGGATAAGAGCAATAAAGATAAGGATTCAGGTAACAAGGATAAGGACAAGGATAAACCGAAAGACAAAGATAAGACGAAGGACAAAACAAAAGACAAAACTAAGGATGAACCAAACAAACCTAAACCGAAGGATCAGGAAACGGACAAATCTAAAGGGAAAACGGGAGACAATCCAGAGGATTCGTCATCATCAGACTCTAAGAAGGATAAGGACGGTACCGAGGGTAAGGATAGAACAGATGATATTCCACCTGCATTCAAACAAACTGAGTTTTCAAGTCCGTACGAAGCAAGATATAATTATACTCCTTCCCCAGATAATCGAACAGTTGAATTTAAGGATGTGGACGCGAGAGGGGAATCTCTCTGTACTCTTAAGCCACCACCAGATCCTAAAATAAAGAAAATATTAGATGAAGCTGGTATTAAGGGGATACAATATAAAAATGCTGTTCTTGATTTTTCGCCAGTTGCAAAGGCTCAAATAGAAATTGATTATATGTTAGGTGGAAAGGGAAAATATAGTTGAAAAGCCAGAATAAACAATTTTGCTCAGGCAGATCAAAAATTGGCAGATCAAATTAATAAATCTCCTGAACTAGCAAGCCAATTCGGAATGGTTCCTGGAAAAGTCACTGCGAGGGATATTGATAAATACCGAGATAAAAACAAATTCACATGGCATGAATTAAATGATGGAAAAACAATACAACTCGTGCCGACTATAATAAATAGTAAATTTTCACCTTGGTGGTGTAGGAGAGATAAACGCTGGAGCTTTCGAACCCGGGGGATTTGTAAATAAATAAGTAAAGAGGATTCTAACATGAAAATAAAAGACTCCGTTTTTGGTGAACTTGAATATGACTATGTTTGGTCTAAGGACATGCAGATAAACTTTCTAGGAAAAGAAATTGGAATATCATTTATCGTTAAAGGTGATGAAGACGGTAAATTTGATAATGAACAGTATGTAGCTTATAAACTGCTGATGCAAAATTGGGAGGATGTACAACGAAGCCTTTTACAACCTATATTAGATTATTACAATCAAAAGCGATATGAACTAGGTTATGATACTTCATATAATGAGAACTATCCTCATATTGAAACAACAGACCAGCTCGTTGAGATGATCTCTATGGATGGAATAGTTATACCCATGGCGACATCTATGAAGAGAGAGATATTGGAATACTTTTTAATTGTACATGGGACATCGAAAATGGGCTAGGGCTTCGTCTATTAGATGAAAAGGTGATTGAAGTAGGATATCAGGATGTTGCTATTTAGAAACTACTTTTAACAGATTTATCAATATCGAATAAATGAACCAAGAATCAAACTCAAAAGCTTTTTCGAGCTTTGATATGCTCCTATCATAGTAGACAGTGGAAAAAAAACTACTTCTACTATGATGGGAGTTTTTGTAATGTCTAAACGAAGACGGATTGCGTATGAAACAAAATTCAATTGTAGTGAGTTGCTTACAGCACAAAACCAATCCAAACTTTGAAGCTAAGCAGTTGAAGATTGATCCAAGCACAGTGAGAGATTGGATAAGAAAATATCAAGCAGAGGGAGAAGTAGGATTACGTATATCCAGAGGATGAAAACCTTATATGAAAGAACTACGACTTGCAACCATATCCGATGTACTTCCTAAATATCAAACCACTAAAGAAAAATACATAAAAGAAGATACAAAAAAAGGAGGAGCTCCAAAAGATGACGATGATGGATGAGTTATTTAATGAAATGGAGGCACGACTAACTAAACTAGGCATGTCGACAATGGGTGACAATAAAGTTGATAAGAGAAAAGTTGAAGATATTGAAAAAAGTATTGGATATCTTTACCAGAATTATATAAACATTTTCTGTTGAGGTACGAAGAAGTTGAATTCGAGCAAGAAATTCAATTTAAAACTATTGAAAACACGCCATGGTCTCATGGTGATGGCTTTGAGTCGTTAGCTTCATTTTTTGTTACTTCAGATGGAACAAATAAACTAGAAAAAAAATTGAACAATATTATGAACGAATTCCAACATCAATTTTTCCAATTGCTGATGATTCAGCAGGAAATCTAATATGTATTAGAGTTAAAGATGACGAATATCGAGGAAAAATTTACTTTTGGGATCACAAAAATGAATTGGTTGCAAAGGTGATGTTGGACGAAGATTTGAAAGATGTATCTAGCATTGATAATTATTGGGATAATGTTTATTTAATCGCGGAATCTTTTATTGATTTTATAAGAAGCCTAGAGATGAAAAATGATAATATCGTAGAGGATATTAACTCTAAAATCATTGGCATTAATATGAGTAGTAACTTTATGGAGAAAATGAGGTTAGCAAGAGAAAAATTAGAAGCAAAAGAAAAACGTGAAAAATAAATGTTCCTGCATATAAAGAGAGGTAATGAATCATGAAGAATAATAAGTTTTTTATTGAAGGTCCATTTCCTGGGTTGAATTCAAAAGACATTGAATTGTTTGAAGCAGAGTATGGTATTTCTTTTCCAGATGATCATAAGCAATTTTTAATATCTCATAATGGTGGGAAAACTGGTTCACGCAGAAGATTCACTCCAATCAAAAGCTCATTCCTACTCATAGTAAAGTTGGAATAAGCTTATAAAAGTTATCACCTTATATCTTAGTGAGAAGGAACACTGGTACTCGGTAAA
Organism: Paenibacillus sp. MER 99-2; assembly: GCF_023714095.1. NCBI lineage: Bacteria > Bacillati > Bacillota > Bacilli > Caryophanales > Paenibacillaceae > Paenibacillus > Paenibacillus sp. MER 99-2. The sequence continues at coordinate 460,075 of NZ_JAMAUZ010000001.1, forward strand.
GGCATCGAAGTAACAATAAACAATAAAAGTAGGGACAAATAAATGGAGGAAACACTGAATCATTTATATCGACAGATCGCTGAGACGGTTAATGAAATGATACCTGAGGGTTGGAAAAAGTTTTATTTTTATGCTCAGGTTTCTGACGATGGTGGAGGAACTTACTTTTACTACCAACCAGAAAAAGAGCCTGATAGGTGTGAACATAGTCTTGAGATCCCTTTTAAGTACCAAGTGAACGAAAGAGAATTCAAATTAAATAAAAGAAAACTCCTGTCATTAGCAGAAGAATTGAGAGAATTATTTCAAGAAGAAGGGCAAGAATTATGGTATTCTTTCACGCTAAGTTTAGAAATATCCGGGAGTTTAAAAGTACACTTTGACTATACAAATTGGTTTGATACCAGTTACAGCTTTAGTAACCAACTTATAATTTGGAAGTATAAATATTTAAAAGAATTTCCTCAAGACGTGGATTTACAAAACCTAATAGCTAGATACACTGAGGAATTTCCTGATAATCCAATTTAAGTTAGTATCTTTGGTATAGATCTTTAAAATGGTATGAGTTAGTTGTTGCTTCATTTAATTAGATTTTTCCTTCATAAGAAAATCAGAGAAGTCAACAAGTTGAAAATTCCAAAGGTTATGGTTAATAAAACTTTACCCCACGACTGCGAATGAAAAAATTTAGGCAGGCTTTGGTTAGAATACGGGAGCCTGCCTCTTATAATTGATAGAAACTTGGGTTTGTTGTACATAGTTAATAGAAACGTACTCTAAGATAGTGCAAGTCATGACCAAGGAGAAGAGGCTTACCAGTAACTTCAGTCCAGCAGATCTAGCGAACAAGCTCAAAGGCAAGCTGGATGCTCTGATGATGAAGTCGCCGAAGCTTGCGAACGCGCTCACGAAAGCAACTGATTTCACACATGGTCTGATGGCAGATTTGATGTCGGATGCGATGTTCTCTGCCGCAATAGATATGCTTAGTAATTATGCGGATTCGAATATATTATTGTCGGCCATGATGATTGTGGGTAGCACAGGTGGTAGTGGCAAGAAAAATAAATCAAAAGGAAAAAGCCAGAAACAAATCAAAAAAAGAAGTTGACGCTCGATATGATGGTTTTGAGGAAGCATTTGAACAATTAAAGAAAGATCATCCTGGATTACAGCTTGATTATATTAGAGTAGAGACAGATATAAAGATAACAGATATAGGATTTGGTGTGGATGTGCTTAAAGTAAAAGATTGGAATTAGGTATTCTATGATGGAGGGATATTATGTTGAATATAAAAAAAGTGAATTTGGCATATAAAAGATATCAACAAAATTTTGAAACAGGTACTAAATTTGAAAGAATCAAAGCTAGGTACCTGAACAATAAAAAAGAGGTAATGGAACTAAGTGAACTAAATGATAAAGAAAGAGACCATATACTATTGATTAATGTAGGATCAGTTATTTCTTATTATCTTTCAATTTGGAAGAATGATGTGCTGATATCTCAAAATAATCGAGTAGAAGCTTTAAAGCAAATGCAAATAGCGGTCTATCAGCAATGTATGGCTCAAGATATATACAAAGTTCGTTACCCTCAGATGATGACAGAATACAGATTCAGAGAAGTAGTTATGACGTTAATTCATTTCACGATGTTTGGTTGGAACAGAGAAGAAAATATTCTATTTGAATTTATTGTCGAGCAGTTTGGTGGAAGCATATTAGAAGTGGAGGAATCCAATAAACATACATGGTTTTTACTAGAGCTGTACTTAAAATATAGAAATAAAGAACTATGGGAAAGTAACCATAATTTATCCAAAACAGTAAAAGAGAAATGTTTGAAAGCGAAAGTGAAAAATGATTTAATACCTGACGACTTAGAGGTGTATAATGAAGTTTTAACAAATTGGGAAACTAAAGAATTAAGTGTAATAAAATCTCTAGTAAATGAAATGGTGGAATATCATTCTATTTTAGCATCTGGACTAGGAGAATCTCTTGAATTTGGTGATTTTAGATACGCGTTTTACCCCTATGAAATTCTCTTCTTACTTCATGTACGAAAAAAACAAGGACTACCTAATCCGGAGCACTTTGATGATTTTCTCATGAATACACCTGAAGCCAAAATGAATATACAAGACCCTGAACCGTATCCAGAATTAGACCCACTGCTCATAATGGTAGATGAATTCTATCGTAAGAATTACCCTGAATATATTCCTAATCAACATGGAGAACTATTTCAATAAGAGGGGAGGAATACAATATGGAAGAGGAAGATTTGGTGCCTTTGATTTTCAAAGATCCGGATGACGTTGAACGTATCTTGAATGATCCAGAGGAGTCGCTTGCGTATTTCAGTATGCTGAACTATGGTCTGGAAACCAAAAGATTTTTGTTTTTGGATTACAAGGGAGAAGAGAGCCATGAGATCGTAAACTATATCTTAGATTACGAGTTCAATCACGACATTGAATTGGGAACCCCGGATGAACTGGAAGAGTTGGGAGAGTTCGACTACAAGTATCTTCCGGAGAAGATCAGAGAAGTTAACAAGTTGATCTCTCCAAAGGGATATGGTCTATACACCTATCCGACAACAGGTGATTTCTATGCGCTATTCATTGCTGAACTTGAACACAAGGATGCTTTAACGCAGGTTGATTTATTAGGGGATGAGGATATTCCTGAAAAAGAGCGACATATTCAGTATTATGTCTAATAGTGATTGATAAAAGAAGGCAGGCAGGTTCTGGTTAGAATACGGAGCCTGCCTGTTAGGATTGGTGAATAAAAGAAGAATTTACATAGTTAAAAGGCACTATTCTTTGAGGTGTTTATCGAAGTTGCAATGAATTGTTAACAATGTTAGGTGAAGTTCCGAATATTAAAGCTACGAGAGTCTAAAACATAGATGATTATAATGTGGAGGAATTTAGAATGAATTTTTTAAGAGGCGATGATATCAGGACTTTCTTATTGACCTTAGAAGCAAAGTTATATCCAATGAAACCTTGCAATGACGATGAGATCTCAACATTGAAGAATCTAAGTCCAACCAAAGAACTCCCCTTAACTTATTTGGAATTTATGTACAAAGCAGGTAATGGAGCTAAATTTCTGGCAGGAACAGATTATTCTATGAGGTATATATTAGAGCTTAAGGAATGGGCAGTTGAACTTTTAGAAGAAAATAATTATTCTGAGAAACTAACAGATAATCAGTTTGTATTTATGATGCATCAGGGATATATGTTCTGGTACTTTAATTTGGACGAGGGTGATGATCCGCCAGTGTTTCTTTATGATGAAAGTCTAGATCTAACTGAATTCAAGAAAGTTAGTGATACGTTCTCTGAATTTTTAATTTCGTTGTATGACTGATACTAAATGAAAATTATGGTTTTAATAGAGATTCAATCTTTGATGATATAGGGTTGTATTTGTTTGAATCTTTATCAAAAAAAGGGAAGTACAGAATACATATAGATAATACTTGAGTTTATAGTGTTTATATGTAATGATTTGCAAACTTATTCCATCATCTAAATATGATACTTAAAGAGTACTGGAAAGATTATCATAGAAAGATAAGAAGGCGGGGTTTATTCTATGAAAGAGATTATTGTTAGTCAAGAGTTGTTGAATGAATTTGAGGATATCCATTGGTTTGAAAATTGCGGAAAAATCGAAGCCATGGAATTACTTTGTTCAATACAACAAGTGGAGGATTGGGAGACAGCAGAAGAATTGGATGATAAGGAAGAATGGGAGGCGATAATCTCCAATAGTAGAGATCGTCTTGCGGAATTTATTCTGAGGAAATTAGGATATAGTGTTAGAGATTTTAATGCAGTTGTTGTTGCCGTAAGAGAGTCACAGCAGTATAAAAAGGCTATTGCTACACTTAACGATGTTATTGAAGAGAAGAATATAAAAGATGAATTTGCAGGAACACTAGCCTGGTTATTGCTTAATGCTGGTGTTGAGCGTGCGTTTGGCGAGTTTAAAGGTTGTCCCAGTTTCTTTGGGCAAATGTTACTGGTTCTTAGATCAGGGCACTGTCCATGCGGATGGAAGGGAAGATGGCCAAAAGGTACATTGTACATTTACTAAACTATTTAAATCATAAAAACTTATTTCGGTTTCATAATTATAATACATGATGATTATTCCACAATAAATCGTGAGGTTCTCCATGAACAAATATATGTCTTCTGTTACCAAAAAGGTAGACTACTATTTTAGCCAACAAGAAATTGCAAATATCATTTATCTACAGGATGAAGAGGATCATGAACGATTAGACCAGGTTGTTTTCCTTGAAAAAAGTGATGGTAATGTCATAGGTATATACATCAGGGGAATGAATCCGTTAATTTCGGCAAATCGAATAAATGATGTGGATGATTTTAATTTGTACGCTACATACGAAGGACTACTCGAATGCAAAGAAAAGCTGACCTTCAAAATCGAATACATAGGTTTGGTTTTCGGTTCTCAATACAACGAATTACTGGGATTATATTTATCGAATGATGAAGCGTCTGAATCTATATTTATGTTATTTTTGCAGGATGAGATCCTTGTGGAACAGGGATGTAGTAAGGCTTACGCAACCAGGATGCTTGATGAACGATTTTCGGCAAATGGGTATGTTACATATATTAAAGAGAGTGAAAAAGACTGGACTCCATCTTGCATGTAGATTCGAATTGCATCAGGGGAATGTTTTGTCACATAGATAAAAATTGAATGGATAAGGAGGATAACGCTATGAACAGCTTAATAATGAAACATTGGTCTGCCGAACAACGTGAGTTGCCGGGGCTGAATTGTATTGCTTTCTCCAATGGGAACATCATCATGTTAAATGTCGAGACGTATTACGACCCGAACAACAATGAGCGCAGAATATACTGTTCTCCCCTGTGTGATACTACGATTGAGAGTGTGGAGAAATATAACGCTGATTGCTGGACTATGGTTGACCCATGGGCGAGTATTGATTATCAAGGTGGGAAAATCTATGGCGGAGACGGACAAATGGGAAATGAAGGCTTCATTGCTTGCACGGATGCAAACGCCAATATGGTGTGGGGAATTTTTTTTGATGCAACCAATCCTATTAAACAGTTAAGTATTCAAGACACAACATTAATAGCCGTTAATGAACATGAAGATATGAGGATTGAAATTAGTTTGCATAATCTTGTGGATATTCAGATGTCATATATTAAGTATTAAGTAAGTACTAACTTAGATTAGGAGATTAAGTTATGAACCTGCAACTTAAAAGAATCATAGATCAAGTTAAAGAAGCGTTGGCGCAGGATCATGACAGTATAATCTATGGTCAACTAAATTCAGGTATAAGATACATCCCTTCCGATGGCTCCCACTTGAGACAATACTATGAGTTTCTTGGAAGGAGTAACGGTGCCCGTTGTGGTGTGATTGATCTATGGTCATATGAGGAACTGAACAAGAATCAATATCGCATGACCAGTTGGATGAATGATGTGAGTGACTGGCTTGAGGTTGGGCAAATATTATATGAGCCAGTAGTAATTAACCGAAGCTCGGGTTTGTTATACATTCTGAAAGATGAAGAGGAATTAGAAGAAGACAAGAACATGGGGGAGTGGGATAATTTCCTATTCAACTATGTATTTGGCGAAAAGTATAGAAGTTTTGCACCGGTTGTTGATGCGGATGATTGGTGGCTACTTCTAAAGAGGCTTCAATATGTTTAGTCAGGAAATAAAGAAAACTGAAACAAATCTAGCAAAATACCGATGTATAATTTAGGAAGTTTTCCAGAGAATTGTGAGTATATTAGTACACCTAACATCCTTACAACGATCAAAACATCATAAGAAACGACAGGGAGTGAGCACATGGAATTTGAGTTTCATATTACAGTGAATGATCTAAGTCTTGAAGAGAAGGCAAGTTTTATTGAACGTTGCCAGATAGAGCAGGTTAAACCAGTGATGATTGTGTTAGATCATGGGGATTACATTCATCAACCGATGATTACAGGCGTAATACATAGTACGAATTTTGATGAAGTACACAGTACGATTAAACAGATGGCAGCAAGGTTCCAACATAGGGGGTTTACGGTTGTGCGAACCAAGGTAGAGGTTCCAGCGAAGGAGGAGACGTACTTTCATCAGCGGATGGTAGCTAACTCCACCCCCTATTTTGAATGGCACGGTAAAGTGAACGTAGATGATGTGAATCATTTAAAAGCATTATGCGAAGGTAACGGTGGACATATATCAAGAAACTCGCTTAATGCAAATGGCAAAATACGATTTGTAACGGTCAGAGAATATAACAGTTCTGAACAGTTCTACAACACAGTGAAGCAGATACATCATATCCTGCAACACAACGGAATCGAGCTCATCAAGGAACAGTACGAATTATGTGTCTATGACAGTAGAGAAGAACTGGATCGTGGCTGGATCTAATCACACATACATATAGGGAAAGAAGGAATTGAGATGTCTGAAGTGAAGCATTTACACCAGTTCAGCTGGGGAGAGAAATTAATTATTGCGTTAGAGGCACTGCTACGAAGAGCATCTCATGTAGGTATGCCATTTGTATTGAAAGGCAGCTTGTTAACGAGACAATATCTAAGCAACCGAGATATTCGGGATGCGGAGGATATCGACTTTTTGTACATGGGGAAGGTCGAGGATGATCAGCAGGCCAAGAAACTTTTTACCGACTGGATGATCCAGGTCACGGAGCTTGATCTGAACGATGGTGTCATGTTTAGAAGTTTTCGAGAGAACGCCTTTTGGAGAAGAATTGATTACGCGATGGCGGATGACTTTCCAACGATTAATACCGATCTAGCTTATTATTTCACGAGTGAACCTAGACAGGGAGATACTTATGAAGAGGAGTTATTTCTCGATATCTCATTTAACCTGGATATGGAGGTTGCGCCGATCCCAATCACGTACCAACCGCTTATGGGAGAGCCTTTTGTTGTTCCGTATACTGTTCCATTATCGATTCAAGTTGCGTGGAAGCTGCATCAGACGATTGTTAGACCCCGGTTCAAAGACCTATACGATCTGAGCTTCTTGTTAACGCATCCCACGTATGACAAGCAGACGCTGCAACAAACGTTACAGACGCTAGTCAACGAATGTCATATCGATCCATCCATAACGGATGCAGCGATCAAGAAGGTGCTGGTGGATGATCTGGTTGACCTAAGAGTAGAGTTATCCGAGTATGATCTGCGAGATTATGCGGGAAGTCTGAACACAGACTATTATTATTCAGAGTTTGCGACGAAGCTGCGTGAGATCATGAACCAGGCGGGTATTAACATTCATGCTTACGAAAATCTTCCTAGTCCTACCATTCATAAAAAATAGTTAATTGCTCATGATATGGAATGAACCTTGTTCGCCCTTGCCCTTTTATTCCAGTTCATAGCATCTATCGAGCATATTCATAGATTTGAACTGAACGCCCTATCTCGTTACAATAGGGGCAAGTGATTCATAGAATGGATCCAAACTGGTTCAGAAATGGAGAATTACCTATGACTGATTTTATTAACGCTGACGATATTAATGATGTAATTTTGGCTGCTGCAGCGAACGAGCTGGAGGAGATGGTGAATCGAATCTGCGAGCTGATTGGCACGCCGTTGGAGCAGACGACAGAACTGGAACGACAAGTTATTGCTGCTTTTGGATTCGGCGCTGTATATGGCATCACTCATCGGGATCAGCTTCGAGAGCCGCAGGCACATGCCCTAAGTATTCGAATGCTGATTAAGCCGTTTCTTTATAGTGAACAACAGGCAGTAGACTTTGCCGACGACCTCATTCGAGTGGCTTCAGATCGTGAGGCTCATCCAGTCATGAATACAATTATTCATCGAGGTATTGATGGTCACTACCAATTTACACAGGATGATAACGAGGGACTTGCACGGAATATACAAGAGATTTTAACGGCTGTACGCTCCTAAAGGGGTATTTTTGTTACGAAGAAGATATGTTTAACTATATAGATTAAACAATAAATTTACACAAGAACGGAGAGGACAGAAATAACGTGAAGAAGCGAAGCGTTCGCCTAAAAGCTTTCTGAAAGAAAGCTACTTCGGAAGCATACGCTATCCCCGGATTTTCCCCTATGGGAAGGGAATAAAAAAATCTGGGGATAACAGCGATCGGAAGGTTATTCTGTCATCGGAGTGGTCCGTGTAAATATTTTTAGTTCAATCTATATAGTTTTACTAACCTTAAGTTTTTTCTGTTATCAGAGTGGTTAGTGGAAACCTTCTTACATCGAACCTATTAACCTACTTAGGAGTTGATTGCGATGGATCTGATGAAGTTGAGTAAAGAACTCTCTTATGCGTTGCGTCACGCTCCGTGGGAATATGAGCTGGAGCTAGACGAAGAGGGCTGGGTGGAGATCTCACAATTGCTTGTGGCGCTGCATGAGAGCCCACAGTGGAAACATGTGACGGAAGCGGATCTAGAGAAGATGATTGCAGTCTCGGAGAAAAAGCGACATGAGATTCAAGCTGGTCGGATTCGTGCCTTATATGGACATTCGACTCCGCACAAGATTGCGAAATTACCTGCAACTCCACCAAAGACGCTCTACCACGGCACGCCTTTGCGTGCAGTAGATTCCATTATGGAGCAGGGTTTACAACCAAGACAACGGCAATACGTACATTTATCCGCAGATATGGAAACTGCCACTCAGGTGGGACGCAGGCGGGATGACCAGCCTATTATTTTGACAATCGACGCTGCTAAGGCTGCCCAAGATGGAATACGGTTCTATCATGGAAATGAGAATATTTGGCTGGCTGATTATATTCCTGTACAGTACATTCAGCAACCATGAGATGAGTATAAGAAAGAGCATCAGTAAAGATACAAACGATACCAATATCGATCTATGATCAGGTTCGGTCTCACAGAGGATGCTCACTATAATCGATTGTTATTATACAAAAAGGGACACATCCAACATGGAGTTGGTGTGTCCCTTTCTCGTACGATCATGACATTCCTTGATAGAATCGATGTCGGTGAAACTAATCAGCTCAACGGCTCATCAGATCTTATTGACCAACAATGGCTTGAATGCCTTCACGAAGTGGCTGAGCTGGACGTCCAAGCAATTGTTCGAGTGTGTTGCTCTCTACTGCAAGTGCGCCATCTTTAATTGCAGCTTGCATATCCACTAGCATGGATACGATAAAGTCTGGTAGACCTGCGCCTTTCATGATTTCAGCATAAGCAGCACCGTCTACGTTCTGAACGGGGATGTCCTTGCCCAGTACTTCACCAGCGATGGCAGCAAGTTCAGCTTGAGTTAGAAGTTTACCAGACAGTTCATAGACTGTGTTCTCATGACCTTCACCTGTAAGCACAGCAGCGGCAGCATGTGCGTAGTCACGACGGGTAGCCCAGCCTACCTGGCTGGAATCCGTAGCATGAACCCAAGGTGCGCCTTGAATCGCAGCTTGAATACTGCCAGCTTCATTTTCCAAGTACCAGTTATTGCGTAGGAAGGAATAAGGGATGCCTGTCTCCAGAATCGCACTCTCTGTTGCACGGTGTACTTCTGCGAGAGAAAGTGAGCTCTGTCCTGCATTGACAACACTCGTGTAGGCGATAAAGCCAACTCCAGCTTGCTTCGCTGCACTTACGGCAGCCTTGTGCTGACGAATACGCGTTTCGTTATCTGCATCAGCAGAGATCAAGAGCAGACGATCTACACCGGCAAAGGCTTGTGCCAATGTTTCCGGTTGATCAAAATCACCATGACGCACGTCGACACCTTGGGAGCGTAGGTGCTCTGCTTTTTCTGGATTACGAACACTTACTGCAAGATCTGAAGCCGGAACGGATTGTAGCAAAGCTTCTACAACGAGTGAACCGAGATGTCCTGTTGCGCCAGTAATTAAAATTGTCATTGTTAATTCCTCCAATAGGTATGTTTTAGAATCATAGGGAAATGCCTAAGTAGATGCGTTAATATAACTTTCCTGATGTAAAAGTATTGATGTAACCATATACGTTATAACAGGTGTGATTACAACGAAGGGATAAAAAAAGCTCAACCCTGAGCTTTTTTTATGTTCACCGGAATAGCCAGTTCTCTTCACCGAACCAATCGAAAAATCGAAACGAAGTACAGTGACTGGGCTATGCATCTGGTTGAACCTGATCCATCAACTGCTGAATTGTTACACGCTTCAACCGTTCCTCCATGGCAAGCTGAGCCTCTACCAGTTCGGCACGCAATGTATGCTCAATCATGCTACCTACCGAACAGGCTGGATTCGGATGTTTGTGAAAGTTAAACAGCTGACCGTCCTCCACGACATCAAGCGCATGATAGATATCCAACAACGTGATCTCCGCAGGCGGCTTGAGAAGATACGCACCACCAACGCCAGGTCTGACATCAATCAAGCCTGCTTTCTTCAGCGTGGACATGATCCGGCGAATGATGACGGGATTGGTATTGACACTTCTAGCTATAAAATCTCCGGTGCACTCTGTAGGTACAACGGCAATCAGAGATAATGTATGAACTGCAATGGAGAAACGACTGCTGATTTGTTTCATTGTTAATCACCACCGTTGTAACCATAATAGTTACAAAATGCGCCGAAGTCAAATGAAATTTTTACGTTGTCCTCCACAGCATGTGTTTGATTCATGTTAGCTGAACTCCATTTTCCATCTTGCGTATCCTTATGAAATCCTGCCATATCACCCTTTGACAGCTCCGGAAGTGAGCCCGCCTACAATATACTTTTGCCCAATGAGGAACACAATTAACACTGGCAGTGACGTAAGTACAATATCCGCACTAACTAGATTCCACTGTGCACTGAACTGTCCGAAGAAATTATATACAGCCAGCGTCATAGGCCACATCTCGACCGTATTGAGCATGTAGAGCGGAGCGGTGAATTCATTCCATACACTGAGGAAATTCAACACAAATACCGTAACCAGCACGGAGGTGAGCAGGGGGACAATGACTTTTAAGAAAAGCTTGATCCCGTTGCATCCATCCATGATGGCAGCCTCGTCTAACTCTCTTGGAATATTCGATACAAACGCAAACGTAATGAACAGGGAGATGGGAATGCCCATCGCTGTGTAGAGCAGAATCATACCCATGTGTGAATTAATCATGCCTAGCGTCTTCATCACTTCCATCAATGGAATATAGTTCAGAGGCAATGTAATGCCTAGAATGAGGAAGAAGTATAGGAACTTACTCCACCGGGAGTGATTCCGAGATAGCGTGAAGGCCGAGAAGGCCACGACAAATACGAGTAAAAGGGAGGATGCTCCCGCATGTAACAGACTGTTGAAGAAGGAGCTACCCAGATGTCCTTGCTCATATACAATTTTATAATTTTCAAAAATAAACGTCTCTGGAAGTGTTAGTTTCAACACCTTAGCTTCTGCATCAGACTTGAACGAGTTCAGGACGATGACGGCAAAAGGAATCAACACAACAAGGCTAAGGATCCATGCCAGCACGTTCAGACATAGGGAAACAAGTCGTTTCTTCAAGCGCATCTAGAATTCCACCTTTCGGTTCATCAAGCGAATAATGAAGAAGGAGATGATCGCCATAATGACAAACAAGATGGTGGATAGTGCACTACCGAGTCCCCAATACCCTTTGGCAAAAGACGAATATACTGCTGTGTTAATTACATCTGTTGCATTACCCGGCCCGCCGTTGGTGAGCACGTAAACAGCATCGAATACCCGCAAGCCATACGTAATATTTAATACCGTTGCAATGGTGATGGTAGGCATCAGCATCGGCAGGGTGATCTTGAACAGCTTCTGCCAGAAACCTGCGCCGTCAATGGATGCCGCTTCGTAATAATCACGGGGAATGGCGAGCAATCCCGCAATAAACAGCACCATAATATAGCCCATGCCTTTCCACGTATCCACAGCCATAATGGACGGCATCGCCCATGTCAGTGAGCCGAGCCAGTTCTGCGCGAGAAAATCGAGTCCGAGTGACCGCAGAGTAACGTTAACGAAGCCATTGTTTGGATCAAGCAGACTCTTGAATACTAGACCAATGATGAGGAAGGACAGCACCTGCGGTGAGAAAATAATCATCCGATGCAGATTGGCTGCCTTTACACCACTAACGAGTAGCAAGGCGAGAAATAGGCCCAATACCGTTTTGGCAATCGATGTAACTAACGTAAATAACACTGTGTTTTTGATAAAAAGCAGATAGGTTGGATCACCCGCCAGAATGGTGCGAAAATGCTCCAGTCCAACAAAGTTCTTCTCCGAGCTATAGCTGTTCCAGTCGGTGAAGGAATAATATATACCCAGCAGGGCGGGAGCGACGATGAATAGGAGGTACAGCACAATCGCTCCGGATGAGAAGTACCAAGGATAAATTTTGTTCGCATTCATAACATGTAACACCTGTCCTTCCTGCCGCGTGCTTCACTGTAGTGACACGACACAACTACTGCCATGCCTCATCTTTCAACACTTTGGCTTGTTCCGCCCGACGTTTATCGATATTCTGCAAAATTTGATCAGGAGTCATCGCACCTGCAAACATACCCGAGATATCTTTGCCGATATCCATCCATTGAGGATCGATATACTTCACGGCTGCTTGCATAACTGTGCCCTTTTCATGATTTTTCTCATAGTCGATATAATCTTGCGTCAGCTTAGGTTCAATCTCCGGCCAGCAGATGGTCAGATTGCCCTCGCCTCCGTCAAATACACGTTGTAGATTGTCATGCTCCGTAATCCAGCGGAAGAATTTCAGCACTTCTTCAGGATGCTTGCTGTTTTTGTTGCCAAACATCGCTGCGGAACCACCTGGATTGACACCAATCGTTTGGTTATCACCCCAAGGCATGACGAAGAATCCCATATTGTCTTCCATGGCAGGGTATGCTTCGGAAACTTCTTTTTCAGTACCAGGCACACGCAGCAGCATTGCTGCTTTTTCCTGACCGAAGGCTTCGATACCAGCTTCAACGGTGTTGGACAAGAAGTCCTTGCCGAAATAGCCGAGATCCGCGAATTCTTTTAATTGCTCAATAACGGTCTTTAACTGCGTCAGATCTGCGACCTTCATCTCATTGTTGTTCAGCTTCTCATAAGTTCCCGGTGTCGTATGTTCATAGTTAGGCCCTGTCTCGAACAGGGGGAGTACCTGATACCATCCGCTTGCTGGTGCTTGATAGAATGGGATGATATCTTGAGCCTTAATTTTCTCGCTAATGGCTTTAAACTCGGCGTATGTGGTTGGGGGCTCGATGCCCAGCTCATTAAATATCCGTTTGTTATAGTACACATACCAGATTTTTGATGGAGCGAATGAAACGCCGTAAACTTTATCGTTATGGCTGACGGTTGGCAGAATCTCTTCGGACATTCGTCCGGCAAATTCCTCATTGGTCAGGTCAATCGCATTCTCTTCAGGTCGCACATTAGCTGGCATGCTAAGTGGGTCTACATCCACATTGAAGATATCCGGTGCTTCACCAGAAGCGAGTTTTACTTTGATCAGATCACGCCACTGGGCATCAGGTACCACCTGGAAGTCAATTTTCACACCCGTTTCTTGTTCATATTCCTTCGCCATCGTTTGCATAATCCCGGTGCGTGGAATACCACTTTGGCTGGTTCCAAACGTAAGGGTTACCTTAGCTGAACCTTCCGATGTTTTAGCTGAGTTACAGCCAGCTAGCAGCAATCCAGATACGAGTAACAAGCTAGCTATTGATACCAAAAATCTTTTTTTCATCATTGAACCTCCTGGAAGAATAAGATATGATGTCTTGCAGTACAACGTAATGTAAGCGTATTCTTATGTGTTCAACATTACGCTGATTGAGGAATGGGCTCAATAGACAAAAGCGGTCTGTTGGGTGGACATTTTCGAACCCGTAGATTGAGGTGTAAGATGATTCGATACCGTTTTCGAACTCTGCAGCAAAGCTTGTTTATGTATTACTCGGCGGTCTTTATTGTGTTTGCGCTCATTGTGGCAGGGCTGTTGTACGTCTTTCTGGCCAATGATATTCGCAGTCGCAGCGAAGAACAGCAGAAGCAGCTCGGTGCATCCCTTGTGAGTAATCTAGATCAGGAAGTAGTCAAGATGAACAATTTCTCGATGAATATCGTCTATTCCAATCTCGTTAAGGAGCACTTTAGTCACTACTTGTCTCCTGCGGAAGGAAGCGAGCAGGGGCTTGCGGCAGATCCAGCATTTTACAAAGATACAACCACGCTAATCGACGTCATATTAGCCATCATTAGCAGCTCGAATACAGCCAAGCAGGCTAACATCTATGATGTGAATGGCAAAATGCTGGGGGCGGGTGCTTTTAACGGACAGATGAATGTCGACTTAACGCAGAGACCTTGGTACAACGAAACCTGGAATCGCAATGGCTGGCGAGTTATCACGATGTTAGATGGGGGAAATCTACCTATGCCTACAGGTGAAGGAGAGTCGGATAATCGATATATCTCGCTTACACGTGTATACAAGAACGGGAATTACGTTAGCCAGGGCGTCGTCGAAATTTTGCAGGATGCTCAGACGATGTTCAACTATTTACATGAAATACAGGCTGGCAATGAAGAGCTGCATATTGATGTAATCGATGAGCGAGGATCATTACTCTACCCCTTCTCCCGCTCTTCTTCGGAGGATGCTGAGGCAACAATGATGATTACTCCAGAGGATCTGGCTATGATTCGCACGGGGCAGTACCCACCAGGGGAAATGCAAGAGGTCGTCCACACGGACGGCAAATCTCCTCAGATGATGACATACATGACCTCAGCCGAAACGGGCTGGACAGTGATTGTGACACAATCGAAGCAATCGTTGTTCGTGAGCCTGAACCGGATGGCTACGCTATTTATAGGCGCTACGTTAGGCATGTTATTGCTCATTCTAGTGTTATCATATCTGATCTCCAAAAGGGTGACGTTACCCCTTCATCGGCTACAGCGGATCATTCAGAAGATCGGTGTACAAGACCTCGCCACAGGCCAGGACTCGGGTCATTTGTTCAAGTTGGATCATCCAAGCTCCATCCGCGAGATGGATGAACTGAATGATACATTTGTGCGTTTGAATCAACAGCTTATGCAGTCCTTCCAGGACGTGCTTGCTCTCAAATCACAGGAGACGGATACACGTCTATTCGCATTGCAATCCCAGATGAATCCTCACTTTTTGTACAATAACATCACGAATATCAGCATCATGGCCGAAGAGGGCATGAATGAACAGATTGTTGCTTTTTGTGGACATATTACAGCGATGCTTCGTTACATCTCAGCACCTAACCCTGAAGGGGTGACTTTATCAGAGGAGATGAATTATTGCGAGCGATATTTGGAGTGTATGAAAATTCGGTTTGAAGAGGATCTGCATTATACGTTTCATATTCCAGAGGCCATGCACCATATACGTATTCCTATGCTGCTGATCCAGCCCTTACTGGAGAACACCATCAAATACGGACTTGGCGATTCACCTCCATGGAAACTGTATGTTGGAGGAGAGTTGAACGAAGCGGAAGAAACCTGGCGGATCATCGTTGAAGACAACGGACCGGGCATGGAGCCAGAGGTATTAACATCCATACAAGCGTATATTGCATCTTCAGAGGAGTGGGAGCGTATTCCTGATCTTGCGATTAACGGCATGGGGCTGAGAAATATTTGGATACGACTGAAGTTGTGGTACGGCTCTAAGGCACAGATGCACATCGAAAATAGGCTTAACGGCGGGGTCAGAATTACCGTGGGTGGTTCTATTCGAAAGGAGCGTGGCTGAAATGACGGTTAACTACAGAACCATTATTGTGGAGGATGAGGCACTGATCCGCCGTAACGTGTCGCGGAAGTTCAGTGAGCTGGGTACACGATTCGAGGTGATTGGCGAAGCGAGGAACGGGCAGGAGGCACTGCAACTGATCGAACAGACGGTTCCTGATCTTGTCGTCACCGATATTCAGATGCCCGTGATGAATGGATTAGAACTGGCGAAGCATCTGTATTTTGCCTATCCACAAGTGAAAATTGTAATCCTGAGCGGCCATCATGAGTTTGAGTATGCGCGTCAGGCGATTAGCTATAAAGTGGAGGATTATTTGCTCAAACCGATCTCAGAAGACCAGATTCGTGGACTGCTGGATGCAATGGAGCTCAAGCTTGGGAATGTGGTTGATTCTCTCACGCATGTGAGTGCGGCTGTGGAGGAGCAGAGGAAGCCAGAGGATATCGCAGAGGCGGTCAAACTGTATGTGAAGCAGCATTATATGCATGAGATCAGCCTTCAGGATATGGCGGGACAGATGCACTTTAGCGTGGATTATCTAGGTAAGTGTTTCAAAAAAGTGACGGGCGAAACTCCGCTCAAATATATGACAGGGCTACGAATTAACGAAGCGAAGCGTATGCTGGTTGCGCATCAGAACCTGGACATTCAATCGATAGGAAAAGCCGTTGGCTACGCGGACTCTCATTATTTCAGCCGAATTTTCAAAAATAAAACAGGGGTATATCCGAGTGAATATCGGCAACAGTGTACAGAACGAAAAAAAGCTCTGTCCCTGGATCATGAGAGCCATGGCGACTTGAGCTGATTATTCGGCGAGTGCCTCTTCAGTTATTTTGCGAATATCAATCGGGGAACGGATGCCTTCCTGAATAATGTCGGGGAGGATGTGATGGAGGAAATAGTGAACACAATGAAGGTCAATGTTCTTGATTTTGATCAGGGCATAACGATACATTACAATGAATTCTTTCTCCGTATTTCCCCGTTGTAATTCTGCAAAGGCTTCATACACCTGATCCATCTTGTCGGCAACTTCAAGAATAAGTCCTTCCACAGATTGATCTTTACCTTCACGCAGTTGACGGCGGAATATGGCTTGGAACTCTTCGGGAATGTTCTCGTTAATAAAATGCTCAACCATACCTTCCTCGACTTGCTGTAACATCGCACGAAGCTCAAGTGAATAATGCTTGACCGGAGTTTTGATATCTCCGATGAAAATCTCGCCGTAATCATGGCTGCTGGTGATCTCGTAAAGCTTTTTCCAATCAATCGCTACGCCGTTCTGCTCTTCAATATCCGCGAGCGTTTTGGCGTATTGCACGACTTTCCATGAATGTGCGGACACGCTGTGTTCCTCAAACTTGAATTTGCCTGGCGTACGGATAATGCGTTCTAGATCATTGAGTGATCTGAAGTACGTGTGTATTCCCATATAAGCGATCATCCTTTGGTCATTAGTTATGTTAAGGCATGGTTCGACTATACGACTAATATGTAAACGGTGGATTAACGCTGAGGGTGTGAAAGGTAAAAGGTCATAAGGTAAATAAAGTCATAACGTAATTCTCGTGAAAACAGGATAAAAAAACATAATGTAAGAACACCATAACGTAAAAAAACCATGCCCTCTGAGAGTCCAGAGAATGCATGGTGTATAGCATGAGAGCATGAGTCATTGACGGGTTTTCTTTCTCACAGGTGATACGAACCAATAGGCCATACCTACAAACAAAGCGCCTCCGACAATGTTGCCAAGTGTAACAGGAATCATATTATGGAACCAGCCTGCTAGCGTGATGGTATCCGGATGGTTTGGCAGTAACCAAGACAAGGAGAGCAATGTCATATTGGCAACGCTGTGCTCATATCCACTGGCGATAAATGCGTACAGACACCACCAGATCAATACAAGCTTGGCAATGTCCTCTTTTGTGCGTGAAGACATCCAGATGGCTAGACAGACGAGCCAGTTACAGAGAATGCCTCGGAAGAATAGCTCAGTAACGGGGGCTGCCATCTTCTTGGCAGAAACGGCAAAGAGCAGATGCTCCGGTGCAGCTGTCTTAAATAAACCACTGCCTACAATGAGCAGACTTAGAATGACCGCACCGATCAGATTGCCGAGGAAGACGAGTCCCCAGTTCTTCATGGTGTCTTTAACGGTCGTGCGACCTGCTAACGTACTCATGGTAAAAAACATATTGTTGCCAGTAAACAGTTCCGATCCTGCAAAAATAACAAGGGTGAGAGCGAGCCCGAAGGACATGCCCATCAGGATCATTTGAAAAGGTGATTGCGCCGCCAGAAGCGGAGCGCCGATACTGAAGATTAGAATAATGCCAAGGCCTACATACGCACCAGCCATCAAGGCGGATACCATATAACGTGCTAGACCTGAATTCATTTGATCTCTTTTTTTGACCGCAGCTTCAATAATTCCTTCAACATTAGGTGTGTACATGTCGGTTTCCCCCATACTTAAGCATCAATCACATGTGTTACCTGGACTGCAGCTATACTGCAATCCAGACCGTTCCATTTTCCACTTTAACCGAGTACATCTCAACCTGTCCTTGGTCGGGAGCTTGCACTAGACCTGTGCTAAGATCGATTTTCCAATCGTACAGCGGATCATAGAGATAATGACCTGAGACGATTCCTTCAGCAAGTGGCCCGCCTTTCGGATGCGGGTTTCGATTATCGGCAGCAAAGATGGTGCCATCTGAGGCAAGAAATACAGCAAGCTGTTTGCCTTGAATCTCAACGACTCTACCAATGCGAGGTAGAAATTCATCAATCGTTCCTGCAGGGTAGTAGGTACCAGCTGGTTTAGTTGTCATATTGAACTCTCCTTATCTGTAATAGTTTGACTTACGGACGAGCAGTTACTTCAATACCGTGAAATAGTTTGTTCTCACCTTGCTCATTTCGAATTGCTTTTTGCCAAGGTTCTTCCACATGTCCAAGTGCAAACTCAATCCGTTCCATTAGCGCTTTGCGCTCTTGGATATCGTCAACCACAACCGCGCGTATCGATTCCAGACCCACACGTTCTACCCATTCCGAAGTCCGTTCGAGGTAGTTGGCAGTCTCCCGGTAATGTTGCATGATAGCGCCGCAGAGCTCGATCAATTCTTCATCTGTTTTCACTTTGCAGAGGGAGTCCGCAAGTCTGGCTTTGATCCCGCCGTTACCACCGATGAATATTTCCCAACCGCCGTCGTTACCAACGATACCGATATCTTTCGTACATGCTTCTGCACAGTTACGTGGGCAGCCGTTCACGGCGTATTTGAATTTAGCAGGTAGATCCAAGCGTTCGAATTTGCGTTCTATTAGGGCACCCATTGCCATCGAATCCTGTGTACCGAAGCGGCAGAACTGTGATCCTACACATGTTTTGACGGTACGAAGTGATTTGGCATAAGCATAACCTGAAGGCATATCGAGCTCAGCCCATACTTTAGGTAAATCTTCTTTTTTGACACCAATTAAGTCTAGACGCTGTCCTCCAGTCACTTTAACCGCTTTTACATCGTATTTGACCGACACATCCGCGATACGTTTCAAGTCTTCAGGTGTCGTAACCCCGCCATACATCCGCGGCACAACAGTATAGGTTCCGTCTTTCTGAATATTGGCGTTCATCCGTTCGTTGACGAAGCGGGATTCCTTCTCATCCTCATGCGTATCCGGTGCGATCATACCCAGGTAGTAGTTGATTGCAGGACGGCATTTCGAGCAACCCTCAGGCTGAGTCCATCCCAATACGTTCATCACTTCTTTGGTCGTTTGCAGACCTTTTTGTCTGATCTCCGCTACGATCTCATCACGGCTAAGGGAAGTACATCCGCAAATGCCCTGTTTGGCACCGGTTGTGAAGTTATCACCAAGTACATATTGCAAGATCTGTTCAACGACTGGCTTACAGCCACCGCATGAGCGTGTTGCACCCGTGCTGGCTTTGATCTCGTCGATGCTGGTTAATCCTTGATTCGTAATGGCGTCCATAATATGACCTTTAGTAACACCGTTACAACCACATACGATTTCGTCCTCAGCCATCGTTTCTACCGATGTCGCTTTTTTGTGTCCGCCGCAGCCTGTGCCCATGAGTGAAGAGTACAGGTCATCGGTCATTTCAGTCTGTTGCTTGATCAGTTTTTGCAGCTCCGCTGAATCCGTGATGTCACCAAACAACACAGCGCCGACCATCACATTATCGCGAAGCAGGATTTTTTTGTACGTGCGTTTCCATTCGTCTTTGTGAGAGATAACGGTGTGCTCAGGGCCATCAATAAACTCACCTGTCGAAAATACATCTACGCCCGAAATTTTCAATTTCGTGGATACGACAGAACCTTCATAAGGTGCAGTTTCAACACCGCATATATGTTTAGCCAGAATCATACCTTGTTCGAATAATGGAGCGACGAGGCCGTAACACACACCGCGATGCTCTGTACATTCTCCGACGGAATACACATTTTCGAGAGAAGTTTGCATGTAGTCGTCAACAATGATGCCTCGGTTGATTTCCATGCCACTCTCGCGAGCAACAGCAATATTCGGTTTGATTCCGACAGCCATGACAACAAAATCAACATCCAGTACCGATTCATCTGCAAAACGAATACCTTCAACACGATCGCCGCCAAGCAATTCGGATGTCTGTGCGCCCATTTTGAATTGAATACCTTGACGCTCAAGTTCAGCTTTTAACATCGCAGAAGCTTGGGAATCCAGCTGGCGTTCCATGAGATCCTGCATTAAGTGAACTACGGTAACTTCCATACCGAGCTGAACGAGTCCTTTTGCCGCTTCTAGACCGAGCAATCCGCCACCAATGACAGCTGCTTTTTTGTAATTCTTCGCCGCATCCAGCATCGTATTACAGTCGGCGATATCCCGGAATCCAACAACGCCCTGTTTATCGTGTCCAGGTACAGGGAGGATAAAGGAATTGGAGCCTGTGGCAATGATGATCTTGTCATAAGGGACGCGCGAACCGTCTGTAGTCACCACTTCGCGTGTATCGGAATCGATTTTGGATACCGTTGTGCCCATATGCAGCGTGATACCATATTCTTCATACCAATGCAGGTCGTTCAATACAATATCATCCAACGTTTTGCTGCCCTCCAGCACATAGGACAACATAATGCGGTTATAGTTAGGGTAGGGTTCTGTGCCAATAACTGTGATATCGAAGCGGGAGCTTAATTTTAAGATCTGCTCAACTGTACTAATTCCTGCCATGCCGTTACCGATGACGACCAGTTTTTCTTTATTTCCGTTCATGTGTATAAGCCTCCTTGGATAGACTGTACATTACTAGTGGTTGTTCAAAAAGTTCGCGCTTTTGATTACGTAGGATGCCTGTCGGCATCTCAGCGTCGAATATGGGACTCAGCCGAAATATCCGTTGCTCACGTAGTTTTGCCTACGCTCCGCTACTCCATTTCTATCTTCATCTCATCTTCTTGGTACTGAAAACCGCCGCTTTTGAACACGCATTTACTAATATTTTTATTGGTTTATATTTTAATCATACAGACGATTGACATCATCTAATGTGATAAATTTCACAAATAACGATAAACTCCTCACAAAATAAAAAGTGTGGTCCCGGTCACAGAATTAAAATTTTTTTTCAGAAAATAAATAAGGTAATACGAACTATTGTTCTCATTTTGAATTCGGTGTAATATCAAAATGGGTCAGCTATGTTCCCTATTTCTTAGAAAGGA
This sequence comes from Paenibacillus sp. MER 99-2, assembly GCF_023714095.1. Lineage (NCBI taxonomy): Bacteria > Bacillati > Bacillota > Bacilli > Caryophanales > Paenibacillaceae > Paenibacillus > Paenibacillus sp. MER 99-2. The sequence goes on from NZ_JAMAUZ010000001.1 coordinate 481,748, forward strand.
AGTTTTGGCATCATGATGGGAAGATCCCACCTTATTATTGGAACAGGGGTATCGCTGTCTGTTCTTCAATTTACAGGCCTGCCTGTAACAGCTCCAGCAGTAACGGTGGCGCTGATTGGTTCACTGCTGCCAGACATCGATGAACCCAACTCGCTATTGGTTTCAAAGGCTCTGCCCAACAGTCTTATTAGGCTGCTACAGACGATTCTGCTACCAACGGCGGTGTTTGTGTATTTCTATGTTCACAGTCAACCTTGGAATCTGTTACTTGCTATTTTGATTGGTATGGTATCTTTTTTACCTTCACGATCACTCCGTAAAGTGTTAATGTTTGCGATTGGGTTGGGACTGGTTTTCTATGGCCATGCATTTGCGCCTTGGAACTGGATTGCAGGTAGCCTGTTGATGTTATGTACAACGCTGACACACAGGGGACTAACGCATACAGTCTATGGAACTGCGGTGTGGGCAGGACTGCTGTACACTACGACTGCTCAGCAACAACCGGAGATTTGGATTGCTGGGGCTACAGCCTATGGCATACATCTTCTTGCGGATTCGCTAACAAATCGGGGAATTCGTCCACTACCACCACTTAAGTGGCGTATACGTGCGAATCTAATGAGTACGGGAACTAAGCATGGAGCCGTAGTTGAGAATGTGTGCATTGTACTTACTCTCATACTTGCCTGGATTGCATTTTCACCACTATTTCTCTAACGATCCCAATAACGCCAGTCTGTACAATGAAGCTCAGACTGGCGTTTATAGGGGTACAGATGATATTGTTTTGCATACTAGGGTGGAGCTGCCGCCGACTCAGCCTTGGGAAGGTGCATCTGTTAGGCTATCAATATCTGAAGAACCATATACGAATAAAACAACAAGAATGACGATGATGATTAGCTCTGCGAATCCAGTTCCATCGAAGTCAGACATGATCTCAACCTCATTTCTTGTGTTAAGAATTGATTCTTTGTTGAAATGCCCGAATAACATCGTTTAACGTCATATCGCCACCGATCTCATCCAGAAACTGTACAAGTTTGTCTTGATTCGATGGAGTGATCTGTTGCAGCGTTTTATATTGCCCGACCAATTCAACGACAAGTGTAGCTTCACGAAACAGCGTGACTGCATCCACTCTGAGCTTTCCGCTGACCAATAATGCTGCCACAATAAGCTCCAGATTTCTTCCTTTAAGATTACCGCCAAGAAGGGAGTTGGCAGCATTCTCTTTTTTGGAGCCCTTATTCGACTTTCCATTCTTCCTTACTGCCATAGAAGCTCCCCCGCTGCTTGGTGTTTGATTCATCTTCCGTTCTTGTATCTTATGTGTAATTTTCTATAATGTTCGACCTACTAATCTATTAGAGGGAAACCAATAGTCTCTCACGTAGTTTGGCCTACGATCCAGTACTCCATTTTTAGCTTCATCCCATCTTTTCGTTACTAAAAACCACCCTTTTGAACACGCATTTTTCGTGATAACGAAAAAAGAGATATCCCGACATAGTCAGGATATCTCTTGGAACAGAGTGTATGTTTAGATGTTACGCATTATTAATAATTGTATTCATCGTAGAGCGATCCAGCCCTTTAACCAGCTTCACAATCAATTCTTTCGCTGCATCATAGTCATCTGTATGGATGATGGAGGAAGAGGTATGAATGTAACGAGCGCAGATGCCAATAACAGTGGAAGGCACACCAATACCGCTCAGATGAACCTGTCCTGCATCTGTTCCGCCCGGTGAGATGAAGTATTGCATCTTAATCTGGTTGGAGGATGCTGTATCCTGCACATATTCAACCATGCCGCGATGGGTAAACATGCCTGGGTCGAAAATACGCAGCAATGCTCCTTGTCCAATATGTCCAAAGGATTGCTTGTCGCCTGTCATATCATTCGCTGCGCTACAGTCGAGTGCGAAGAAGATATCAGGCTCAATGAGATTGGCAGCGGTACGTGCGCCGCGTAGCCCCAATTCCTCTTGAACAGTTGCTCCCGAATATAAGATATTAGGCAATTTTTCTTTATGAAGTGCCTCAACGAGTTCCAGTGCGAGTCCAACCCCATAACGGTTATCCCACGCTTTTGCCATGATTTTTTTCGGATTCGCCATCGGCGTGAATTCACAAATAGGTACAATTTGCATACCCGGGTGGATGCCCCATGACTCCGCTTCAGCTCGGTTATCTGCACCAATATCCAGATACATCGTATTGAGATCTACCGGCTTGCTGCGCTGGGACTCATCCAGTAGATGTGTAGGTGTCGAGCCAACAACCCCAGTGATTCGGCGCTCAGGAGTGATGATCTGAAGTCGTTGTGACAATACTGCTTGACTCCACCATCCACCCAGTGGACGGAATTTAATCATCCCTGTTTCTGTAATGCCAGTCGTCATAAAGCCGACTTCATCAAAATGTCCAGCGACCATGACTTTAGGTCCCGTTTCATCCCCGCGTAATACACCAAAAAGACTACCCAAGCGATCCTGTACAAATTCATCCGTGTAGGCGGATAGCTGTTCTTTCATCCAGCCACGAAGCTCACGTTCAAAGCCCGAAGCAGAAGGGAATTCAGTCAGTGTGCGAAACATATCCATTGTTTTTTCATTCATATGTGGACAACTCCTCTGTTCTTATGTAGTTCGAGTCTCAGCAGAACGGCTGCTGGACATGAGATCCGTTCAATTCAATGTCAGGATCAATTATTAACCACCGGTCATAACCAGTATGAACCTTGCGCACGTAATTGTCCATGGTTACGTCACGTATATCAGGCATAACGAGGTTGATTTTCGCTTCTTGTTCGTGTGAAATCCGCACAAGCCCTGTTCCACCAATTGGCTGTTTGAATAGGAATACATAGATAGGAATGGTTTACCTCTCGTGGGAACCACACGCCTTATTCTTTTCGTCTGAGCAATAGGAAGGAGTTGCGTACAACTAGATGAAGCCACCTGATGAAGGTAATGAAGCAGTTCTTTTCATCGTCTTGTTTATTCTTCTCGTTATCATCCTGCTTTATTTGTAAGAGCATGATTGTATACATTCAAGCAATGAATCATGAAAAAGCTTCATGGAACGTAGGTGTAGTTTGTAGCTTATGAACAGAACATGATCCGGCGCATAGAACAGTCATTCATATTCTCGACACACTGGAAACATATGCTGCATTTCGCCGGATACATAACCTTTTGAACATTGACAAACAATGTATCTAGGATTACACACGTCCAACCATTGCATACAGGAATGAATTTGCGATCTCATTCCATTCGAAGGAGGTTCTGTACAATGCCAGCTCAGACGAAAGGAACCGGCAGCAGCAAAAAATCACCCTCACTGTCCATTAGTGAACAGGAATATAAAAAAGTAGCCAAAAAGCATGAGCCTGCGCGTCCTCTTTGGACCAATTGTATCAAAGCGTTTTTTGTCGGCGGATTTGTCTGCCTGATTGGACAGGCTATCCAGGAAGCCTTTATGGCAGGGTTTGATATGACATCAAAGGAAGCGGCAAGTCCCACCGTAGCGGTGATGATCTTCATTTCGGTTGTGCTGACTTGTCTTGGTGTATACGATAAGATCGCACAATGGGCAGGGGCAGGTACAGCCGTTCCCGTTACAGGCTTTGCCAACTCGATGTGTTCTGCGGCACTGGAGCATAGAGCAGAAGGCTTGGTACTTGGTGTAGGTGCAAACATGTTTAAGCTGGCTGGCTCTGTTATCGTGTTTGGTGTAGTTGCAGCATTTATTATCGGGATCGTATATGCCTTCCTCGGATTTGGGGGAGGACATCTATGAAACGACTGGGACGTCAAACCTGGAAATTTGAAAATCGTCCACGGATTGTCGGCAGGGCTGCTGTTGTTGGGCCTGACGAAGGACAAGGGCCGCTCGCATCTGACTTTGACTATGTATACGACAATCTGGAGATCGGCGAGAAGACATGGGAGAAGGGTGAACGCAAGCTATTAGAGCAAGCGACTCAACTGGCATTGATCAATGCGAATATTACCAAAGAAGAGCTTCAGTTCTTCGTTGGTGGTGATCTCATGAACCAGATTATCAGCAGTTCGTTCTCGGCTCGTAAGCTAGGAGCGCCCTTCCTCGGTGTATTTGGTGCATGTTCCACCTCGATGGAAAGTTTGGCGCTGGCTTCTCTTATCGTGGATTCAGGTGGCGGTGACTATGTGCTTGCAGGAACGGTCAGTCACAACTGTACCGTAGAGAAGCAATTCCGTTATCCGACTGAATACGGGTCACAGAAGCCGCCTTATGCACAGTATACCGTCACAGGTGCAGGCTGCGGAGTTGTATCGCGAACAGGCGAAGGGCCTGTCATTACACATGCAACGATTGGTCGCGTTATGGATCTGGGGATTAAAGATCCGTTTAACATGGGAGCAGCTATGGCACCAGCGGCTGCGGATACGTTGGTTTCCCATTTCCGTGATACAGGGCTTGAGCCGGGCTATTACGATCTCATTGTTACGGGAGACCTTGCTTCGGTAGGGCTACCGATTACCAAAGAACTTTTGCAAAAAGAAGGCATTCCAATGGAACAAACGGTGTTTAACGACTGCGGGTTAATGATCTACAACCGTGAGAAACAGCCTCAGGTTGTGGCAGGGGGAAGTGGGTGTGGCTGTTCCGCATCAGTGACCTACGGGCACATTCTAAACCGAATGCAAAAGGGTGACTTGCAGCGTGTTCTCGTTGTAGCTACGGGAGCTTTATTGTCACCGCTGTCTTACCAGCAGGGCGAGAGTATTCCTTGTATTGCACATGCCGTTTCCATCGAGAAGGAGGGATAAAAATGCAATTTCTGTGGGCATTTATCGTTGGCGGCTTGATCTGTGTCATTGGACAGCTTCTTATGGATGGGGTCAAGTTAACACCTGCACATACGATGAGTACGTTGGTGGTTGCAGGTGCTGTGGCTGATGCCTTTGGTCTCTATGATCCACTGGTGAAATTTGCGGGTGCGGGTGCGTCCATACCGATTACGAGTTTTGGTAATTCTCTAGTCCATGGAGCATTAACCGAACTGGAGAAAGAGGGCTGGCTTGGCGTAATCACCGGTATCTTCGATCTAACTGCAGCGGGGATTTCCGCAGCGATTATCTTCTCATTTCTTGCGGCACTTGTTGTTCGTCCAAAAGGGTAATCGTTGAAGTGGCGTTGGTAAAGTTTGGGCAGATAGTTAAAAAGATTACAAAAGAGGCTTCGGATAACTCTTATCCGGGTCTCTTTTTGTCGTATTCATGCGTGAATAGCGGTGAATCGGACGGCTGGAAACAAATTATGATTCTCTTCGAGTGTACTCGCGCCCATGGATCATGTACAATATAAGGAAATCTGTATGCTTTTTTAGGAGGTTAGACATATGCCTGTGCGCAAAGAGTCGATCCAAATCATTTCAGCAGTCCGTTCTAATCTAGAATCTTGCATAATGGGGAAATCCTTTGAAATTCAACTTTTGCTCACAGCTTTGCTTGCAGGCGGCCACGTTTTAATTGAAGACGTACCGGGAACAGGCAAGACACAATTGATCAAGGCCTTATCCAAATCCATGCGCGGCGAATACCGACGTATTCAATGTAATCCAGATATCTTACCGAGTGATATTACGGGTGTATCCGTGTTCCATCCACGTGATGAGCGCTTCTACTTCCGTCCAGGTCCAGTCATGACCAACATTTTGCTGGCAGACGAGATTAACCGAGCTACAACGAAGACTCAATCGGCATTGCTGGAAGTTATGGAAGAACGCAGTGTAACGGTCGACGGGGATACGTACGATCTGCCACATCCGTTTATGCTCTGTGCTACGCAGAACCCGATTGATTTTGAAGGAACATATACATTGCCGGAGGCACAGCTCGACCGGTTTATGTTGAAAATAAGCCTTGGATATCCAGATAAGGATATCGAGAAAATATTGCTGAAGCAGCATCAGTCGGGTCAACCGGTTGACCGGCTTGAGTCGGTGACTCATATGGATCAAATCTCTGCTATCCAGCAGGAGATCAAGGAAGTTTTCATTGGCGATCCAGTGATGGATTATTTGCTGGATGTTGTTCGTACCACACGCTCCCATCCATCCGTATTGCTTGGTGCCAGCCCGCGGGCGGCTATTTCATTTATGTCTGCGGTAAAAGCCTTCGCCTTCCTACAGGAACGGGACTATGTACTGCCTGATGACGTGAAGACAATGGCACCATATGTTATTTCTCATCGGATTGTACTTCGTCCTGAGGCGAGACTGGACAGCATGAGTTCTGAAGCTGTTCTGAGCTCTGTACTCCAGCAGGTGCGTGTGCCTGTCTCTATGGGGCAATAGTTTATGAAGCCGCTTTTGAGTACTGTCAAAAGAGGGATACGACACCCCCGCGTTTGGAGCATCGCGGCGGTGTGGATGTGCTGCCTTGCGTATGTTCTGTTTCAAGGTGGCAAGACATCCATCATGTTATTATCAATGGTAACCCTGCTCTGTCTGTACCTTGCTATTGCTGGTTTTAGTGGTGTAAGACGAGCTAGGGGGGCTAGGGCACTGTCATCAGGGCAGGATCATGAAGAATTGCTGCATGCAGGTGATCAGGTTCAAGTTCAGCTTCGAGTGAACATTCCAGGATTTTTGCCACTTCCATATGTGGTCGTACGTGAGATGTTGCATCGCCATAACGGTGAATCATGGTCATTCCGTGAGAGCCTAATTCCCAATATGAGGGGTGTTGGTGAGCTATCGTTTCAGACACCGCCGCTAGAACGTGGAAAATATGTTTTTTCCGAAACGGAATGTTCGAGTGAAGATATCTTCGGACTGATTGAGCATCGCGGAACGTTTAAGGCCAAAGGCGAATTTCGAGTGTTACCACGAACTGTGTTTATCCCGTACTGGCAGTTATATGATCGAAAGTCACGATTATCTGGACCGCAGACAGCACAGACACGTTCACGCCGAGAAACAACCCAGATTAATGGTGTCCGCGACTATGTCTACGGGGATCGTCTCTCTCGTATTCATTGGAATGCCACAGCGAAGACCGGTTCATGGAAATCGAAGGAGTTTGAGCACGAATCTGTGCCCAAAACCGTTCTGGTTATCGATGCACTCGCAGCCAGCTATGAACAGAGTGAAACATTTGAATTAGCGGTGTCCACTGCAGCATCTTTATTGGAATATGGTTCTAGAGAGCGGATGGGGATGGGATTGATGACCTTGTCTGATAAGCATACATTCCTCGCACCTAGCGAAAGTCTCATTGACCGTCAGAAGATGATGCATCACTTGGTGGACGTGCAATCCAACGGGCAGGATCGTCGCTTGCTTCCGGGTGTAGAGAAGCTTGGGCGTCAGTTGCCGCAAGGAGCTTATTTCGTTTTGATTTCACCTCAGAAGGATGAGAAGGTATTAGAATTGTTGAGATGGGCAGATACCCGGGGGATGACACCTTGCCATGTCCTGATTGATCCTCAAAGCTCTCGTCAGAGCGCAGAGTGGTCTGCCATGCTGCGTGGTAGAGGCACAAGATCCTTCACGGTTGCCCATCTTCAGGAGCTTCCAACGGTTATGGGGGGAGGTTCCGCATGAATACAACAGGCAAACAACTAGCACCTGGCAAGAGATCGTGGTATCAGGCTGCATCACTGCTGTGGATCTTCCTGATTGCAATGCAGTGGTTGTCGTTCACCGAGGAATCTTGGTACAACGAGACGACCTCTTTGGTACTGTGGACGCTGGCAGCTATGAGCGTACTTGAAGTGATTTTGCCTTTTAAGCTTATCTATCGCACGATTATTAAAGCCATTGTTCTTATTTATATTTTGCATAAAACCTTAATTGATTACTCCGTGTATATTCCTTATGGTACGTTTACGGAACGGGTGGAGCAATTTATCTTTCACTCTAATCCATATATCTGGTTTTCCCTATGTGCATGGGTCATGCTGGAAGCTGCGTTACGCTTGGTGAACACAACCCGGCGAATACTGGTTTTCTTGGGTATTAATATAATATCCATGGGCATTCTGGATTCCTTCACCCAGATTTCTTTATGGACTGAGGTTGCTTGGGTGATGTTTGCAGGTATGGGCTGGTTAGTATGTCAGCACTTCCGCAACTTTCAGGTTTACTATCCACAAGGCTGGAAGCGACTCATCCGGTATCCTTACAAAATCATTGCTAATATCGCCATCATTTTTTCACTTATTATTGTAGCAAGTGTGAACATGCCGGAAGTACCGCCGACGTTGACAGATCCGTATACAGCATGGCGTAACTATACTGGAACGTCAGCAAGTCAGGCTGGCAATGGAACACTTGATATTCCGAATTCAACCGAGTCTGGATATAGTCGTGAAGATAATCAGCTCGGTGGTGGCTTTAACTTTGACTACACACCTGTGATGTCTGTACAGACTAATGAACGCAGCTACTGGCGTGGTGAGACTCGTGAAGAGTACACCGGAACAGGCTGGGATGATAGCAGACGAGCCTCGACGGAAGAGGTGCAGCCTGGCGAAACATTGCAGAATGATGATGCAGGTAGTGGGAATACGAAACAAGTGACGCAAAAAGTAACGATGCTGAATGATACGGTTTATCCGATTATGTTTGGAGCGTACTCCATTGCAGAAGTCACTTCCATTGATGGACAGACGGAGTCTAATCGAATGCTCTGGAATCCAGAGCAAGCTGAATTGCTGCTGACGACAAATCGTCAACAACCTCAGTATCCTAAGACATATACGGTTGTATCGGAAGCGCCAGTGGTTGTAGAGGATGAGCTTCGTACCAAATCTTTTGACGATCTGTACGGAAGTAATCCAGCTGACGATATGTACTTACAGATGCCGTCCCGTTTCCCGGATCGAGTCACGGAGCTGGCGAACGAAATTACGGCTTCTGCAAATACTCCGTATGAAAAAGTAGCATTACTGCAAAACTATTTACAAACCAATTTTGAATACACCAATAATCCGGATTTATCCCGGAAAGTGAGCAGTGACTTTGTCGAAGGGTTTCTATTCGATGTTATGGAAGGTTACTGTGACTACTTCTCCACAGCTCTAGTAATGATGGCGCGTTCTGAAGGTATTCCAGCTCGCTGGGTTAAAGGTTACGCACCAGGTCAACTGTCTCTCAACTCAGACATGCAGGCACCTCGTCAGCCTGGTTCTGAGATCGAGACTACCTATACAGTAACCAATGCAGATGCTCACTCTTGGGCTGAGATTTACTTTGGTGAGTATGGATGGATTCCAGTTGAAGCTACACCAGGATTTGATATGCCTTTGTTAACAGAGGCACCTGATGTGCAACCGGTTGATGAACCTGAAGAACAGCCGGAAGAAGAACCAGTGCAAGAAGAAGAACAGACACCTGTATCCGAGCAGGCAGCATCCGGCATTCCAACATTCGTCATCTGGGTTGCTGTAGCGATTCTTGTTGCGTGGGTTGCCTACATGTTCTGGCGGAACCGCTTCTCTCTTCGCTTCCTGTTGCTTCGTTTGCGAACAGGCGAGCCACTTACTCCGGAGCAGAAGGTTGTAGCTGAAACAGAGCGTTGGATTCGTTATGTGAAACGCAAAGGTTTAACCCGCAGTGGGGATGAAACATTGCGTGAATCAGTAAACCGCTGGAGCCAAACTGTGCCCGCATCTGCGGCCACGCTTCAAGAATTGTTAGCATGGTTTGAGCGCACGCGTTATAGTCCAGCATCTGTAACGGCGGATGATTGGAAGGCAGTGTATGAGACGGCCTTGAAGCTACGGAAGGAACTCAAAGCGGAACGGGCATAATTATTGCCCGTCCCGTTTTTCCTTTTTTCTAGCGCATCAAGCGTTGTATGCATTTTCAGGAAAGACAGATTTGTGATATAGTGTGTCGTATGAAACTGAGGTGACTTGATTGTTTAAAATGTTAATGCCCAAGCTGCGAGTAGACACGGTTTTTGACATTAATCTGGAAGAGCTGTACGCTCAAGGCTATCGCGGAATAATAACTGATCTCGACAATACGCTTGTTGGAGCCAAAGCGCCTGATGCAACGCCTGAACTGATCGAATGGTTTGCGCGTGTGAAAGAGGCAGGCTTCAAACTAATGATTGTGTCCAATAATAATTTGAATCGTGTATCCTTGTTTGCTACGCCACTGGATATCCAGTTTGTGCACAGTGCACGCAAACCATCGAATACACCGTTTCGTAAAGCAATGAAAATGATGGAGCTAACGCCAGACAAAACGATTGTGGTAGGCGATCAGATGTTGACTGATGTATATGGAGGTAACCGGCTAGGGCTTCATACCGTGCTGGTATTGCCCATCTCCATCGGCGATGAAGGATTCATGACGCGCTTCAATCGGCGAGTGGAACGGATTGCTCTAACTAGTTTGCGCAAGAAAGGCTTATGGCTTGAGGAGGAAAATAAGAAATGACAGACACGCATAACGGCAATCTTGCCGTAAGATGCAGTGGATGCGGCGTGCATCTGCAAACAGAAGACCAGGATAAACCGGGTTTTATTCCTGAGAAAGCGTTGGATCGTGAACCTGTAATATGCCAGCGTTGTTTCCGTATCAAAAATTATAATGAATCATCGTCTGTAACCGTTGACCAAGACGAGTTCCTAGCACTACTGAGCCAAATCGGGGATAAGGATGCACTTGTCATCCATATCGTTGATCTGTTTGACTTTGATGGTAGTGTGATCTCTGGCCTACAACGTTTTGTCGGTAACAATCCGGTTCTACTTGTAGTGAACAAAACGGACTTGCTACCTAAAGTAACAAACTGGAACAAGGTTCGCAACTGGGTACAGAAGCAGGCTAAGGAGCAGGGATTGCGCACTGTCGACGTGCTGCTCGTGAGCGCTAAGCAAAACCAGGGCTTCGATCGTCTCCTTGAACTGGTAAGCACCTATCGTGAAGATCGTGACGTTTATGTGGTCGGGGGAACCAATGTGGGTAAATCTACGTTGATTAACCGATTGATTCGTGACTACAGCGATCTGGAGCAGGAACTCACAACATCCCGTTATCCGGGAACAACGCTGGATATGGTGAACATTCCATTGGAAGATGGGAAATTCATTATTGATACCCCAGGGATCGTATATCCATGGCGTTTCAGTGAGATCGTATCTCGCAAAGACTTGGCTGCGATTATGCCGGACAAGCCGCTTAAACCTGCCGTTTATCAATTAAATGCAGGTCAAGCGCTGTTCTTTGGCGGTATGGCTCGTTTCGACTTTGTAGAAGGGGATCGCCAGTCCTTCACATGTTTTATCAGCACGGCGCTGAATATCCACCGGACGAAGTTAGAACGCGCGGATGAATTGTACCGTGATCATCTAGGAGAATTGCTCACCCCGCCAACACGTGAAGGTGCATCAGAGATGCCAGAATGGACGCGTCATGAATTCCGCATCAAACGTGGAAGTCAGTCCGATATCTTTATCTCCGGTCTAGGCTGGGTTAAAGTGAACGGGGACAATGGGGCTCTCGTGGCTGTTCATGTCCCTAAAGGTATCCGGGTACTTGTCCGTCCTTCTCTGATCTAATCAAGTCAGTCTAACCAGATCAGTAACATTTTCATCAGATCGGAGGCGGACACATTGTCTGAACAAAAGAAAATAACTTCTTCACTTCCAGTGTTGCTGGGCGTTATGGGTGATCCTATTGCTCATTCCAAATCTCCGGCTATGCATAATGCGGCACTAAAGGCGGCAGGACTGAATGGGATCTATATGCCTCTTCATGTTCATCCAGAACAATTGCAGGCTGCGATTAGAGGCATCGTTGCTTTGGGGTATCGTGGTGTGAATGTCACCATACCTCATAAGGAACAAGTTATGTCTTATCTGGATGAGATCGATGAGAGTGCAAGGTTGATTGGTGCAGTCAATACCATTGTCAATATGGACGGAAAGCTGATAGGCTATAATACGGATGGCATTGGTTATGTGCGGTCACTTAAGGAAGAAGCTGTGCCTGACCTAGCAGGCAAACGGATTGCTGTACTGGGGGCAGGTGGAGCTGCTAGAGGTGTCATATATGCGCTGGCTCTAGAAAAGCCTGACCGTATTCACATATTGAACCGTACAGCCGAGCGAGCCATTGAACTCGCTTCGGATCTGCGAGCACATGGGTTAGGTGAGATTAGAGGCAGTGGAATGGAAGAAGCGGCGGTTGTACTTGCTTCTGCTGATATTGTCATCAATACAACGGCTGCTGGTATGCATCCCCATGTGGATGATGTTCCGGTTGATCCTGCACTGATTCGTGCAGATGCAGCCGTAAGTGATCTCATCTATAATCCATTGGAGACACGTCTGCTGCGTGAATCACGCTTACGTGGTTGTACAGTGCATGGTGGTCTGGGGATGTTTGTATATCAGGGCGCGGTGGCTTTTGAGCATTGGTTCGGTATTCAGGCTCCTGTGGACACCATGAGACAAGCGGTACTAGACAGCTTCGATAAGTAACAAGCAAGGTTAAGGGAATCATAAAGTTATAACATTAAAATATAATGGAACAGCCAAGCCTGACAGAGATCCTTCTGTTACGGGCGTGCTGAGCATAAGGAGTATGGAGTATTCATGTTAACAGGTAAACAAAAACGCTTTTTGCGTTCACAAGCACATCATTTAACCCCAGTGTTTCAGATCGGTAAAGGTGGCACGAACGAGCATTTGTACCGTCACATTGAAGATGCAATTGAGAAACGCGAGTTGATGAAGGTTCAAATTCTGAACAACAATCTTGATGATAAAAACGAAATCGCGACAGAGCTTGCTCGTGAGACAGGCAGCGAGCTCGTTCAAGTGATTGGCAGTACAATTGTCCTGTATAAGGAATCACGCGACAACAAACAAATCGAACTTCCTTAGGACGGTGACATCATGAAGATTGGTATCATGGGTGGGACGTTCGATCCAATCCATATGGGACATCTGTTGGCCGCCGAAGCTGCGAGGGATTCCCATGCACTGGATGAAATCTGGTTCATGCCCTCCCATGTTCCACCACACAAGCGTGGAGCCGGGGCTTCTGGGCAGCAACGTCTCGATATGACGGAAGCGGCGATCCAAGATGTACAGCAATATGAGGTGCTGGATATTGAGATGGAGCTTGGTGGCGTATCGTATACGATCGACACGATGAAGGAGCTATGGAATCGTTATCCAGAGCATGATTTTTATTTTATCATTGGTGCAGATATGGTGAACTATCTACCCAAATGGGAGCAGATCGAGGAGCTTGCAGCACGCTTGACCTTTATCGGAGTAGGCAGACCCGGTTTTCAGCTACATCTGGACGACTTACCCGATGAGCTGCAAGACAAAGTCTTGATGGCAGAGATGCCGCTCGTAGATATATCATCCACGGCCGTACGTAAACGTCTTGCCAAGGGACAATCGGTACGCTTCATGATTCCTGCTGCAGTTCATGAATATATTGTAAGGAGCGGTTTATATGGCACTAAGCCGTGAGGAACTCATTCAAGCCGTTTCGGGTCAAATGCCGGAGAAACGCTGGAAGCATACACTTGGCGTGATGCAATCTGCCGTATATTTGGCTGAAAAATACGGTGCAGATCCTATGAAGGCGGATCTGGCTGCTATATTGCACGATGTTGCCAAGTACTGGCCAGTATCAGAGATGGAAGCAGTCATCCGTGACAATGAACTGAACAAAGAATTGTTGCAGCATGACAAACAGCTCTGGCACTCAGAGGTCGGTGCATTTGTGGCACAGCGAGATTACGGAATCGATGATCTGGAGATCATTAATGCTATTCGCTGGCATACTTCTGGGAAAGTGGGCATGAGCCTACTGGATAAGGTGGTATGTCTTGCGGATTATATCGAACCGGGAAGAGACTTCCCGGGTGTGGATCGGATTCGCGAACAGGCTGAGCACAGTTTGGAAGAAGGGTTAATTGCTGGTTTTGACTCAACCATTAGCTTGTTGTTGTCACAACGACGAGTGATCTACCCGTTAACCATGTTTGCTCGGAATGATCTGATTACACAATTATAAATTATGGAGGTTGGTTCATGACATTATCATCGAAAGAACTTATGAATATGGCGGTTACAGCCGCAGACGATAAAAAGGCATCCAACATTGTAGCACTGGATCTGGTGGGAATTTCACTGGTAGCGGACTATTTTGTAATCTGTCACGGTAACTCGGATACACAGGTACAGTCTATTGCTACAGAGATTCGTAAACAGGCGCATGCTGCAGGTGTAACGATTAAAGGGATTGAGGGTATGGATTCTGCACGCTGGGTTCTGATGGATCTGGGAGACGTGGTTGTTCATATCTTCCACCGCGACGAGCGCGAATATTACAACATCGAACGTTTGTGGTCGGATGCTAAAGTGGTGGAGACGGTATGAGTTTGATTGCAGGAACTGTTGTCTCTTTGCGGGTTGAACGTGAAGTATCTCCGTTTGGCTACTTTTTGACGACTGGAACGGAAGATGTACTGCTTCACTATACGGAGCTGACACGTGATATCAAAATCGATGAGACGCTGGAAGTCTTTATCTTTTTCGATACGGAAGATCGCCTTGCTGCGACAATGAAGAAGCCTTACCTCACCCTTGGTGAAATGGCACGACTTGTTGTGGCTGACGTACATCCACGGCTCGGTTGTTTTCTAGAAATGGGCTTGGGTCGGCAACTGCTGCTTCCAATCCGTGAATTGCCTGAATTAGAAGAGCTGCGTCCACATGTTGGGGACGAGGTTTTTGTTATCATGGAGCATGATAAACAAGGTCGTCTTCGTGCGAAATTGGCTGGAGAGCGTGAACTTGCACCGTTAGCCTTCCATGCACCGACATCATGGCTTAATGAATGGGTTGAAGCGACGGTGTACAAGCCATTGCAAATGGGTACTTTTGTACTTGTAGAAGGTGGCGTACTTGGGTTCGGAGCCATTGGTATGATCCATTCCTCCGAGCGTACCCACTTGCTGCGTCTTGGTGAGAAGGTGAAATGCCGGGTAACGCTGGTTCGTGAGGATGGACGTGTGAACCTGGCGACGTCTCTTCGCAAAGAGGTAGGCAGGAACGAGGATGCTGATAAGCTGCTCGCGTTCATGAAGGAGCGTCCAACAGGTGGTATGCCGTATTCGGATGCAACGCCACCGGATATTATCAAACAGCGTTTTGGCATCAGCAAATCCGCCTTCAAACGTGCGTTAGGTAAACTGATGAAGGATGGACTGGTGACCCAGAAAGAAAACTGGACATACCTGACTGAAGCTGCTTCACAAGCTTCTGCTCCAGATTCGGACAAGAACTAGTAACGTTAAACTAAAGCTAAACGAGGACTCTTGTGAATCCAATGTAAAAGCAGGGCAAGGCTGGGTGAACTCCGGACGCCCCTGCTTTTTCGTTTATAACAAATTTATATAAGTTCAACTAATTCTTTACACGAGAACGGAGAAGACAGAAATAACGTGAAGAAGCGAAGCGTTCGCCTTTATCCCCGGATTTTCCCTTTGGAAAAGGGAATCAAAAAAATCTGGGGATAACAGCGATCGGAAGGTTGTTCTGTCATCGGAGTGGCAAGTGTAAATATTTTTGAGTTATATAATAAAATGAATTGAAAGTGCGGTGCCTGACATGTCTTACCGTAAATTTGCCTATGTTTACGATGAATTAATGGAAGATATGCCTTATCCGGACTGGATAAGGTTCGCGAGAACAGCTTGGGAGCGCCACGGTATGCCCAAAAGCGTAGCTGAACTTGGTTGTGGTACAGGTTCGATTACGATTCCTTTGGTTAACTCAGGGTTCGAGGTGACGGGCATTGATCTGTCGGCTGATATGTTATCCGTGGCTCGTAGCAAGATGGAAGCTACACCCCAAGGTCATCGCTTGTACCGTGAAGGCAGTGTACGGTGGGTACAGCAGGATATGTGCGAATGGAGAGTGCCTGAGCCTGTAGACTCGGTTATATCATTTTGTGACTGTATTAACTATTTGCTAGAGCAAGAGGATGTCATTCGCACCTTCCAACGAACCTATGAAATGATGAAGCCTGGAGGAACATTCCTGTTCGATGTGCATCATCCCAATACATTTATCCGATATGAGGAAGAACAGCCGTTTGTACTGGATGAACGCTCGATATCTTATATCTGGACAAGTGCGTTAGACTCGGAACGTTGTGAGATCGAACATCATCTCAGCATTTTCTCGCGTGTTGATGAAGGTGGTAAGGATCTCTATCAGAGATTCGAAGAGGTGCATGTGCAGCGTGCATACGATCCGGAGTGGATGAAGCTAGAGTTACGGAAGGCGGGATTCCGCGATGTCAGCGTGTACGCAGATTTTGAATGGCAAGAAGCAGGAGAAGGCGCGCAGCGTCTGTTCTATGTAGCTATTAAATAATGATCTTGTTTATCGCTTATCGCCCTTGCATTAGTGTAAGGGCATTTTTTTTATTTTGTTCAATATCAGATGAGTAGGATAGTCTGGATTGTGATCTAAGCTATTGCCAGTTAAGTGTGGGGGAGCCATAATAACACTGATGGAAAGCGTTTTCTTTTGAGTGGTTAATGTGACGAACTATAGAAGGTCAGGTGATTATGGGGTGGAAAGTAAATATAAAACAAAGCTAACTTCGGAACAGCTAGAGCGAATAGCAACTCAGATTTTAAATCGTGAGCTATCTGAATATCAGGAAATGAATGAAGGCTGGGCGAACCAGGCTTACCGGATCGTTTTAAAAGATGGACAGACGGTAGTACTCAAAATTGCTCCTACGGATAAATCCAATCTGATGCGTTGTGAACAAGGGTTAATGAATACTGAAGTTGAGGCACTGCGTCTTGTGTCGGAGCTAACGGCTCTGCCTGTTCCTCGTGTACTTGCTTATGATGATTCACTAACCCTTGCGCCTTCAGAATATTTTATTATGGAGCATATGACAGGCAAGCCGTATAACCAAGTGAAAGAGCACTATAGCATTGAAGAACAGGAAGCGATTGAGGAAGAGCTAGGGCGTTACAATCGAAGACTGAACAAAATCACAGGAGAACATTTTGGTTATTTCTCATCGGGACGACAACGTTATTCCACATGGAAAGAAGCTTTCTTGCAGCTAATGGATGATGTATTAATCGATGGGCAAAAGGCAGGAATTACGTTTTCGATGTCCTATGAGGAGTTGGAGCATTTAATTCTGGCAAGAGCAGATGTCCTCAATGATGTTCTAGAACCTGCATTTATTAGCTGGGATCTATGGGATGGCAATGTACTGGTGGAGAAAGGCCGTATTACCGCCATTATTGACTTTGAGCGTTCACTCTGGGCGGATCCATTGATGGAGCATTATTTTAGTCACTTTAATTACACACCTGGGTTTTTGAAGGGATATGGTAGATCCATTACAACACCAAGTGAACGAAGCAGAAGAGGGTTATATGATCTGTACTTTGATCTATTACTTCGGATCGAATGTGCATACCGGCAGTTTGATGATCATAAACATATTCAGTGGACGATTCATAATCTGGAAGAAAGCATTGAACGTTTTCGGTTAGGCTGAGGTCTGTCATTGACTTTGGCGGTACTTTTTTATATAATGTTTCCGATATTGTATACATATTTCGATGATAAGGATCAGTAGTGAATTCTGTACATGACAGAGAGTCGGCGGTTGGTGCAAGCCGATTGACAGTATTTCATGAACTCGCCTTGGAGAAATGCGGTGATTACACCATCCGATACTTAACCGAAGTCTATTCGGTGGTTGCAGGAATGGAAATCCGCATCGGTTAACCGCCGTTACAGGTTCAAAGGGAGTGGATGACGAAGCACGTTCGTCCGCTAACTAGGGTGGTACCACGGGAATTCAACCTCTCGTCCCTAGCGCTGCAAACGCTATGGGATGCTGAGGTTTTTTTGTTGTAATTTATGTGAATCAACCAGAGGAGGAACAATAGATGAGTGAGAATCACCAGCCGAAGCACGGCTATCAGCCACAAGTGATGGAGAAAAGTTGGCAGCAATTTTGGGATGAGAATAAAACGTTCAAAACAGGCGAGGACCCGGCTAAACCGAAGTTCTATGCATTGGATATGTTCCCATATCCATCTGGCGCGGGACTGCACGTAGGTCACCCGGAAGGATACACTGCAACGGATATCGTTTCTCGTTACAAACGTATGCGCGGATACAATGTTTTGCATCCGATGGGCTGGGATGCTTTTGGTTTGCCTGCTGAGCAGCATGCACTTGATACGGGTGAACACCCACGTGAGATCACATTCCGTAACATTGACAACTTCCGTCGTCAAATTAAATCCCTTGGGTTCTCCTATGACTGGGATCGGGAGATCAGCACAACGGATCCGGATTATTACAAATGGACGCAATGGATCTTCATCCAGTTGTACAACAAAGGCCTCGCTTACGTTGACGAAGTGCCTGTAAACTGGTGCGAAGCATTGGGTACAGTATTGGCTAATGAAGAGGTCATTGACGGTAAAAGTGAGCGCGGTAATCACCCAGTTGTCCGTAAACCGATGCGTCAATGGGTATTGAAAATTACTGAATATGCTGAGCGCCTCTTGGAGGATCTGGAAGAGCTGGATTGGTCCGAGAGCATTAAGGATATGCAACGTAACTGGATTGGTAAATCTACAGGGGCAGAAGTGGTGTTTGCCATCGAGGGACGTGAGGAAGTAATCAAGGTATTCACGACTCGTGCGGATACTTTGTTTGGAGCTAGTTATGCTGTACTGGCACCGGAACATGAGCTGGTAGAAGCCATTGTGACTGCAGAGCAACGTGAAGCGATCAAAGCTTATCAGGAGCAAGCTGGACGTAAGAGTGACCTGGAACGTACCGATTTGGCCAAAGACAAAACAGGTGTATTTACAGGGGCTTATGCCATCAATCCAGTAAATGGAGCGAAGGTGCCTATCTGGATCGCTGATTATGTTCTGGCTGGTTATGGTACAGGTGCAATTATGGCGGTTCCTGGGCATGATGCACGTGACTGGGAATTTGCGAAGCAATTCGGACTGGACATCATTGAGGTTGTTGCTGGTGGCGATGTGACCAAAGAAGCGTATTCCGGAGACGGACCACACGTTAACTCTGATTTCTTGAATGGTCTGAACAACGAAGAAGCGATTGCGAAGATGATTACTTGGCTGGAAGACAACGGTAAAGGTGAAGGCAAAACGACATATCGTCTGCGTGACTGGTTGTTCAGCCGCCAACGCTACTGGGGAGAGCCTATTCCAATTCTGCACCTGGAAGATGGAACGATGAAGACCGTACCAGAGGATCAGCTTCCATTGTTGCTGCCAGATATCGATCAGATCAAGCCTTCGGGTACAGGGGAATCACCACTGGCGAATGTAACCGAGTGGGTGAATACGGTTGATCCTGAAACGGGAATGAAAGCACGCCGTGAGACAAACACGATGCCACAATGGGCGGGAAGCTGCTGGTATTACCTGCGCTTTATCGATCCACATAACGACAAGGAACTGATCTCTCAGGAGAAACAACAGCAATGGCTGCCTGTCGATCTGTATATCGGGGGAGCAGAGCACGCTGTGCTTCACTTGCTGTATGCACGTTTCTGGCATAAAGTATTGTACGATCTGGGCGTTGTTCAGACCAAAGAGCCATTCCATAAACTCGTGAACCAAGGTATGATTCTGGGAACCAATAATGAGAAAATGAGTAAATCTCGTGGTAATGTTATTAACCCGGATGAAATTGTAAATGAATTCGGTGCAGATACTCTGCGTTTGTATGAGATGTTCATGGGGCCACTGGAAGCAACAAAACCGTGGAATGCTAACGGGGTTGAAGGTATGTACCGCTTCCTGTCACGCGTATGGCGTCTCTTCATCAACGAGGATACAGGCGCGATTAATGATAAAATCACAGCGGATGGCGGTACAGAAGAATTCAAGCGTACTGCTCACAAAACGATTAAGAAAGTAACTGATGATCTGGAGCATCTGCGCTTCAACACAGCGATCAGTCAGCTGATGATCTTCATCAACGACGCTTACAAAGCAGATACACTGCCGCGTGAATCAATGGAGAACTTCGTACAATTGCTCTCACCATTGGCACCGCATATGGCCGAAGAGCTGTGGAGTCGCTTAGGTCATGAAGGTGGAATTACTTATGTAGCTTGGCCTGAATACGACGAAGCTATGACGGTAGACGCTGAAGTGGAGATTGTCGTTCAAGTGAATGGCAAAATTGTAACACGGGCAACCGTTGCGAAGGATTTGGATGCACAAGGTATGCAAGACTTCACGATGGAGCTTGCACCTGTGAAGCAGGCTCTGGAAGGCAAGACCATTCGTAAGGTCATTGCCGTTCCAGGCAAACTGGTTAATATTGTTGCCGGTTAATCTCACTGGTTTGAAATAGTTCATTAAGCTTTACCAGATCTTCATCATATTTGTCGTGGGTGGTGTGAATGAGACTATCAAATACACCATCCAGACTAATCTTGAGTAGTGCCAAAGCCTGGGCAGTAATGCCACCGGGAACAGCAACACGTGCTTGAAGTTCTTGAGGCGTATAGCCTCCTTCAGTGAGCAGTTTACCTGTTCCGAGGAGCATCTCGCCTGCAAGAGCACAGGCATCTGCTCGTTTGATCCCTGTAAGCTTGACGGCACTCTCAATCCATTGTTCCAAAAAGAACGATATGAATGCAGGTCCGCAACTGGAAAAGTCGGATGTTATGCGGGTACACGCTTCATCCACTTGGTAAGGTTTGCTGAAATGACTCAGCAAGCCTTCCAACACAGTGCGATCTTCAGTTGTCATTCGTTCACCGTGTATACATAATGACGCTCCGCTGCCGACCTGATGTGTGACGCTGGGGATAACTTTGGAGACTTTGCAAGGAAGTGAAGATTCCAGATGACGCAGCTGCACGGGACTAGTGATCGAGACAATCATATGATTGGGATTCACGACAGGCAGGATCTCGTCAATAACATGTTTGAATTCCAGCGGCTTCACACAGAGAAAGATGATGTTGCTTCGGATAACGGTTTCCCGATTACTCTGTGATTCATGCAGACCGGGATAACGGAGGGATAACTGACGCACTTTGGAAGGGGTTCGATTGCTTGCGGCGATCTGCCGCGGCTCCAATGCTCCGGATTGGATCAGGGCATAGATCAGCAGGCTTCCCATGCTGCCGGTTCCGATAAATCCAACCTTCATTGTTTCAGGCCTCCTTTCATGCTTTACGGTACTGGCGTAGTTCGTTCCTTCTAGTCTATGCAGCATGACTTGTTTGACATGACATGAAAAAAAGGAATGTGGAGTTTGTAGTCCATTTATAGACGGTTCGGAAGCACCGCCCGTGTTCAAAATTGATCTATTTTGATAACTGGGAGAGGTGTAGACGAATGAGATGGAAACAAGGATGGACGATTGGTGCTGCGGTAATTGGAACGATACTTATATTATGGTCGGGCAAAAGTGAACAGCCGCCTTCTGGCTGGGAACCGATGCAGCTCGCCACCCAAACGCCGACGCTCAAGCAGGAAGCTGCTATTGTAGAGTCGGCTGTTTTGGGTCAAAATAGTGAGTTGTCAACGAATGCTGTAGTAGAACAAGCAACACCGGTCGCTGCGGGGGTGAATCCTGCTGGAAGCAGTGAGGCTTCCTCTACGGTTCAGGAGAAGACATCAGATGGGAAAATTCCAGACGTTGCTAGTACGGAATCCGCTACGTCTGTAGCTATCACGAATATTACAACCGAAGCAGAAGTGAAGCCCGAGCAGCAAGTTTCAAGCCCGCCCGAGCAAGAGGTTGTCGACAATGGTAAAATTGATATCAATTCAGCACCTGTCTCTAAACTTACTGAGCTTCCAGGCATTGGAGAGAAGAAGGCGCAGGCCATCGTTGATTATCGAAATGCACATGGACCGTTTACAAGAGTCAGTGATTTGACCAAGGTAAAAGGAATAGGTATGAAAATGCTGGAGAAGATGGCTCCGTATGTGCAAATTCGGTAATTTAGATTATTTCAATGGGGAGAGGATGCAAATATGAGTACAACAGATGTACGCAAAGACTGGGATACTTACTTCATGGATATTGCTTATATGGTCTCTACCCGCTCCCGCTGTTCGCGTCGGCATGTAGGTGCAGTGCTTGTGCAAGGGAAAAAATTGCTCGGAACAGCATACAACGGTGCACCTATGGGAGTGCCGGATTGTTCAGAAGCAGGATGCATGATATCCGAAGAGTATGAGCTGGTTGTCACGGATGGTAAAGAGGAAATGGTCAAGAAGCAGCGGTGTATTCGCACGATTCATGCGGAGCAAAATTTGCTTCTGTTCACGGATCGAATCGATCGGGAGGGCTCTTCTGTTTATGTGACGGATGAACCTTGCTGGACCTGCTCTAATATGCTTGCAAACAGTGGTATTACGGAAATTGTTTTCCATCGCCCATATCCTAAGGATACAGGAAAAGTAACACGTATGATGGCGCAAAAAGGAATCACATTCCGCAAGCTGGAGCAATATCAGCCACCACGTGAGACGATGATGACAATTAGCGACTAAACGGTTAGGCACGGGAAGGCTATGGAGGCTACGTATGCGTCGTCTTTGTTGTCAGGTATGTGTATTGTAATGTGATATTACTTAACTTAATTACGCTTTAAATTGGGGAAGAACCTCCGGTTAGCTACGTCAGCTACCGGGGGTTTTTCTTCGTTTTTTTTTGATTACAAATAAGCTTCTGTAAAGAAACGATAAGGAGGGGATTGGGATGAAAGGTAGGCCGTTATTGCTATTTACAGTCTGTTGGTTATGCGGAAGTGTATTGGGATGTGCATTATCAGGATGGACACTTATGTGGGGGGTGATCGGAGCGCTGGCATGTATGCCTCTCTTTTTTCGTTGGATGGATATCCGCGGCTGGACTCGTATACTACTTGTTGCATCGCTTCTAGGTGGTCTTGCCCACTGGGAATGGAATGATCTGCGTAATGTCAGCATCTTGCCTGAGATCACTGGAATGAGTCAGCGGGAGCTGGACGGTTATGTAGCGAAGCTAGAAGGTACGATCGCGTCAGCTGTTCGTGTGGATGGAGATCGGGCGGATTTTGAGCTATTACTTTCTACAATATATCCGGAAGCAGACCCGTTATCTGGCACTGAAGAAAGAGTAGATACGAAGCCGCAGCCCATACATGATGTGGGCGAGCGTTTAATGGTACAAGTCAAACTAGCCGAAGAAGAAGAGCAGGACATAGCGATGGCGTGGAGCCGGGGAGATTCCATAATATTGACTGGCTCGTTCACAAGGCCGGGAGAAGCCCGGAATTATGGTGGCTTTGATTATCGGAATTATTTGCGGACACAGGAGATACATTGGTTGTTTAAAGTCAAAGGTGCCAACTCCATTAAAAACATGCAGCCTGAAGGCTGGAGCCGTATTGATATTTTTCGTTGGAATGACAGGATCAGACACCAATTGGGTAGCGCTTTAGAAGTTTTATTTCCCGAACCTCATGCTGGATACATGAAGGGTCTAATCATAGGTATGGCGAAGGACATTGATCCGGATACGTATGGTCACTTCTCACAGCTTGGACTTACCCATATCCTGGCGATATCTGGCACACATGTTGCCGTTTATGTTGCTTCGTTGTTGTTTTTGTTGTCTTGGCTGAGGTTAACTAGAGAAACGTCACTCACGATTGTATTATTACTTATCCCTGCTTATGTCATGTTATCTGGCGGTTCTCCCTCGGTCATTCGTGCAGGCATTATGTCCATGCTTGGCTTGTATATGGCTAGACGAGGGTTAGCTAGGGATGGATTGCAGATGATCAGTGCGGCAGCATTGTTAATGATGTGGTGGAATCCTTATTTTTTGCTGAGCGTCAGCTTCCAGCTTTCTTTTCTCGTCACCGCCGGTTTAATGATCTACATGCCTTTTATTAATCGTCTGTTTAGAAAATTACCGAAAGCACTGGCTGCGACAGCCTCGGTGACTGTTACAGCGCAGCTCATTTCTTTTCCGGTGACCATATTGTATTTCAATCAGTTTTCAATATTATCGTTTGTAGCAAATTTCCTCTTTGTCTCACTCATAAGCGCTGTAGTACTGCCCCTTGGAGCGGTTGCATTGCTGTTATCTATGATATGGCTACCTCTGGCCAAACCGTTCGCTTGGCTGGTCATCCTCCTAAATAAACTAACCTTTGCTGGCATTGAATGGTTGAATAGTTTGCCTGGTTTTGTACTCATCTGGGCTACGCCTACCTGGCTGTGGGTTGGAGTCTATTACGGAGTGTTGTATGCACTATTACGTATATGGTTTCAAGGGAATGGTCAAGAATCACAGTGGAGCAATCATGTTGATGAAGAGACCAAACCGTTGAAACGGGAAGATGCAGCATGGGCGACCTCTAGGATGAATGGCAAACTTGCCTTCAAGTCCTCTCTTTACCCACCGAATCAGAATCATAGCGCGCAAGCAAAGCACAAGGGTTCGATGACCACACTCAGTGCAAGTATTGCCTGGCCAGAGTACACAAGTGCATTTCGGGCTAGAGGAGCGGGAGATGACTCGGGGAGACAACGACCTGTTTCTCAACGCTGGATATGCGGGTTACTTGTGATTACTTTGATTGCAGGGCTATGGTGGGCCTATCAGACTCCACAGCCTTCGCGGACGGGTGTAGTGCAGTTTCTCGATATTGGTCAGGGGGATAGCACGTTAATTACGACGCCTGAGGGAAAGCATATTTTGGTTGATGGTGGGGGTACGGTTAGCTTCGGCAAGCCTGATCAATCGTGGAAAACTCGGCGTGATCCCTATGAAGTTGGAGCGAAGGTGGTTGTACCCTTGCTGAAAAAACGAGGCATACATCGGCTGGATGCCGTTATCGTGACCCATGCCGATCAGGATCATGCTGGGGGATTACAAGCTGTACTGGAACAGATTCCAGTGGAGCGTTTTATGTTTAATGGCACAACAAGTGGTAAGAGCAATTTTGATAAACTAATAGATACAGCTATTGAGCGTAATATACCGCTATATGCAATTCGGCAAGGACTGTCTTATGTGGCGGATGAGGAGACTACGTTACATTTTATTAATCCAGATCTAGATACCTTGCATCTTGAGGCTGAGGATGGCATTCCTGTATCTGAGCATCAAAATCATGATTCGGTTGTCTTTTTGCTGGATATGGCTGGCGCTTCATTTTTGTTCACGGGAGATATGGATGCAGCAGCCGAGCAAAATTTACTCTACATGATTCAGGATGGATCGCTTGCTACCCAGTTTGAAAGACAGAATGTAAGAGGTGGAAATGTTGATAAGCATGTTCCTCTGGAGCTAATGAAAATGATTTCGGGCAACAAAACGGCTCGGAAAGTCACTGGTGATGCAGAAGAGACGGCAGCGAAGGAGGAGTCGATCTCCATTGACGTCTTGAAGGTGGCTCATCACGGTAGCAAAACGTCGTCAACCGAAGCATGGCTTCAATATTGGAATGCCAAAACCGCTGTAATCTCTGCTGGACTCAACAATACCTATGGTCATCCCAATCCGGGAGTAATGGAACGTCTGGGGGAAACGGGATCCGAGATCTATCGAACAGATCAGATGGGAGAGATCCAGATGAGGGTCAAAGATGGGGAAATAGATATTCGATATAAATTGGAGGGTGGGGAATGATGAATTTTCGGATATTGCAGGACATTGGTTCTTCTCTTCTGATCCTTATAAGAAATACAATTGGTCGCAGTCCACATGGAATAAAATTATTGCTAGAGAAGTAGCTCTAGGAATGAACATGACGCAGGCGCGCTTGGCGTGGGGGGATCCAACGAGCATTTCGTATGAAACAAGTTCTAAAGGCAAGATCGAAGCTTGGGTATATGCTAGCTCTGCAGGTGTAAGAGCCTTAGGGTTTGCCAATGGCAAACTGATTGTGATTTACTGAACATTACACGAATTATTCATTTCTTTTAATTGCAAGTTACTGGACTGCACCAAAAAAGCCCGCTTTCCGTACCCTCCAACTGAGAGGGAACGGAAACGGGCTATTTTTAACTGCTAGTTGAAACTATTCAACGCCATCTTTGAAATGTTTATTCCAGTGTTTGTCACCTTTATGCAGAAGGTCTTCTACTGTTTTCTCAAGCGTAAGCAGAAGCTGCTCACGAACATCAAGTACAGTTTCTCTGTACAAGCGTTCTTCCGATCCGACAATTTTATCGCCGTATAACGCTTGTGCAGCAGTATATTTCCGATGTTCCTCTACCAGGGTATCAATGGATTCCAGTGCATGTTCTACAAAATGAGAAATGCTTTGATATTCCTTAGGCATTTGTTCTTTTAACAACTGAATTTTCGCTAGAGCTGGCATGCTCATCACCTCGTATTATGAATGTAAATTTACAATACACTATTTTCATGAAAATTGCATTAAAAAGAGCTTAAATTTGTACAAAATTCGACTTTTTTTTATTTTTTTGCTTCTGAGGGCTGTTTGCTATAATATATGCTATTGCTCAGCAATTGAATCGTGTAAGTACTGGAATCGCTTTTTACTGCTGTGGTGACGCTTTATGCAATTTCTGTTATTCTAAGAGAAGATTTTGGGCGGCCCTTAATACATAAGCCGTTATTTTATGATGCCGATAAAAAAAATACTTAACTTTGCAACAATTTTATTGATGGTCACGTCTGTAAGGTTGCAGGGAGAGGGGGATCCTTTGTGGTAGAGCCGGAACTCATCAGAGCCGCTCAATCGGGCGATCGCGACGCTCTAATTACCCTATTGCGGAACATTGAACAGCATGTTTATCGATCCGCATTTTACATTTTAAATAATGAACAAGACGCTTTGGATGCTGCTCAGGAAGCGTTGATCCGAATTTACACCAAGATTAATTCTTATGAAGAAAAAGCACAATTCAAAACCTGGGTTCAACGCATTGTAACGAATATCTGTATTGATAAATTTAGAAGAACCAAGCCTTCTGTTTCAATTGACGAGCATGAGATGGTTTTTCAAGATAATCAAAATGTAGAATTTGAAGTCATGTCCACGTATGTGGCAAAAGATATTCAGGAGGCGATCAACAAGCTTCCAGAGCATCATCGAACCGTGATTGTTCTAAGATACTTACAGGATTTATCGTATAACGAAATTGCGGATTGTCTTGATCTTCCGTTAAATACGGTGAAATCTTATTTATTCCGAGCTAGGCAACAATTGCAAAATCTACTACAGGAGTATCAGAAAGGTGGTGTGACAGGATGAAATGTGAAGAGGTGGTGGAATGGATGCACCGGTATCTGGATCATGATCTGGGTGAGGTGGAAACCGAGCAGTTGCTACAGCATGTGGCCAAGTGCCCGGAGTGCGCCGAGAATTTTAGTTTGCTCAGAGCTTTGTCCAGAGAACTGGAAGATTTACCGCAAGTAACCCCGAAGTTTAGTTTAGTGGATGCAATCATGCCTCAATTAGATGCGATCGACGAAGCGCGGAGGGAACAGAGCAGTACCATGCAAGAAATGAGTCCTGTCCCTGCTGCATTTGAAAATTTACAACGATCAAGTGAGCGGAAAGTTAAACCCTCATGGTTTAATTCTATGGTTGGCCGAATGTCTATGGGGGCTGCGGCAGCAGTCTTGGTATTGGGCGTAGCTATATGGGGTCCTAAGCCTGAGAAAATTGAAAATGCAGAGTCGATGATGGGTGCAGGTAGTGCTCAAGAAAGCAGTAATGAAGATCAGAACGCACTCAGAATGGAAATTAGCAACGACGATTCATCTGCTCCAACAGAAGGAGATAACCGTGCAATGTCAGGGCTGTCTAATGAACAGAATGATACACAGCCTGATACACAAGAATCTACTTCAGAAGTAACCCCTGAGGAGAATGAGACGGAGAAGCTGGAAACGCAACCTCAGGAAGATGTAGCACCGAAACAGCCTTCGGCTGATGCTGGAGCCAAAGTCGATGCACCAAAAGAAACGCCTTCTGCGTCAACACCTTCGGAAAATCAGGGGAATGCTAATCAAGTACAACCTGATCAACAAAAGAGTGTAGATCCAGGAAGTGCCGATGCTCCTCAAGCGGGTTCGGATGACGGTGCTGCAACTGAACCTGAAAATGGAGAAGCGGAATCCTTTACAACGCAAGATGTGGTGCCGCATGTAAATAATGATGAACCAGCAACGGGGATGGTCGCTCCTAACGCAGATCAGAACCCAGAGCAGGCGACAGAAAGCAACAATGGATTAGCAGGTTCAGACCGTGGGTTTGCTGCGGTGGCTCCTCCTGCAACCGAGTGGAAGTCTCCGAATGGATCTTATCTGGTCTTACAGATCGGGAACCAGCTCAGTATCTATTCTAAGTCTGCCAGTGATTCTGACGTTCTGAATCTAGTAGAACAGCGTGATCTGGAAGGAACATTAAAATCGGCTAGCTGGTCCAAGGATAGCACTGTATTTAATTACGAGACAGAGAAAGACGGAACAGCGGTGAAAAAGTCATTTAATGTAGCTCCAGCTGCAGACAGCGGGAATTCCGGCAAATAATTGTAGAACGTTTCGATTATTAACTGTCGATGGAAGCACATTCTAGCTTCATCCGAATATAATGGAAGTAAACCACGTCCTATATCAGTTATAACAACTGACGTCGTATGACCGCGCATCAGCCTCTACTAGTTATGTAACAGCCTCTTCTAGAGTGGTTGATGCTGCGTTTATATAGATGTAGGACTGAGGGGCCTTTATCCACACTGTGGATGGAAGGTCCCTTTGTTGTCTGTCACGTTTTCTGGTAGGATAAGAGGGATAAGGAGGCACCGTGATGGATGTGAAGAGTGCAACAAAAGCAATACGAAATGGAGATACGGCTCCGATATATGTGCTGTACGGAACGGAGAAATACCAGATACAGCAATTTACGGATATGTTAAAGGAACAGGTTATTGAGGAGGAGCATCGTGATTTTGCGATTGTACCTTATGATCTCTCGGAGACACCTGTAGAAGTTGTTATTGAAGAAGCAGAGACGGTTCCTTTTCTTGTGCCACGTAAACTAATTATTGTTAGGGATGCGAATCTATTTACGGCCGGTAAGGACTCTAAAATTGAACATCAGGTCGATCGCTTATTAACGTACATGGATAACCCTGCAGATTACAGTACAATTGTATTTTTGGCCCAAGGGGATAAATTGGACGAGCGTAAGAAGCTGGTGAAGGCTGCCAAGAAGCAAGCCATTGTGCTTTCGTTTGCCCCGCTTAGTGGAGAAGAGTTGTTGAATTGGATTGTGAAGCTGGCTAAACAACGCGAGGTTACCTTTGAGCCTGGAGCTCCGGATATGCTTGTTAGTTATGCGGGAACAGGTCTGCAGACGTTATCTGCTGAGGTAGACAAGCTGTGTCTATTTGCTGGAAATGGTGGCGTGATTAAGCGTGAGGATATTGAATCGCTCGTTGCACGTAGCACGGAGCAGAATGTGTTTGCCCTAGTGGAGGAATTAGCGAATTTAAGGCTTGAGAAAGCGTTAGCTCTATTCTACGAGTTGTTAAAACAGCGCGAAGAGCCTATCAAAATTGCAGCATTGATCGCGAGGCAGTTCCGAATCATGATTCAGGTGAAGGAGCTTGGACAGCAAAGCTATTCACAGCAGCAAATTGCAAGCCAGCTTGGACTTCATCCGTATGCAGTCAAAATTGCTGGGGAGCAGGCTCGAAAATTTCAGCCTGAACGTTTACGCCTGATCTTAAGCCATTTGAGTGAGCTGGATTATCAAATGAAAACAGGCGCTGTAGATAAAGTGCTTGGTCTGGAACTGTTTTTGCTAAGACTTGGTGCATAATAATGTTGAACGATAATTAAATTATTGCCAATCATTATTGTGAAACTTGATTACCAATCAAAGATAACAAAAGCGGCTCTCATTCCGTTGATCGTTGATCAACCGAGTGAGAGCCGCTTTTTGTTCTGAACTGTACCTAACAGACCACATAGCTAAAAAATCCTGAAAGCACGTGCTGTTCAGGATTTTTCCATTGGATCGTATAAGTAACGCTTCTTACGCTTGTGCGGAAAGAGCGTTCAGTTTTTTCGCCAAGCGAGACTTTTTGCGAGCTGCAGCATTTTTATGAACTAGACCTTTAGTTACAGCCTTGTCCAGCTTTTTGGAAGCAGCTTGAATCGCAGCTTTAGCAGTATCAACTTCGTTGCTTACCAGGGCAGCATCAGCAGCTTTAACAGCTGTACGGAGTGCGGATTTCTGGGAAGCATTGAGTGCGCGGCGCTTGTCGCTCGTTTTTACGCGTTTAACAGCGGATTTGATGTTTGGCATTACATTCACCTCCTGTAAGGCATTCGCATGAATACAAACGTTTCACAACTTAAAATATTCTAGCATGATGGCATGTAAATTGCAACAGAAATTCCTATCATATTCGGGTATGCTGCATAAAGTAGCCCTTTTTCCCACACAATATGCTCAAATGCGGTAAGGGAGGCAAGAACGGATGACACTTGATTTACAGAACTATACAGTACGCACTGATTTGGCTATTGATTCAAAAGAAATGGTTCAGGGTGATCAGAAACAGACCATTCCAGGTTTAAAGGAAGATGTAGAGGAGAAAGAAGGAATTAAGATTACGCGAATCGATGTCCTGAACGATGCTGCGGCACAAGCCATTGGTCGTGTGAAGGGACATTATGTGACGTTGGAGGTTCCAACACTTCGCAATGGAGATACGGAACTACAGGAGCGTGTTGCTGCGGAGTTCACCCGAGAAATGGAAGACTTTATGACCAAAGCAGGCATCAACAAAGACTCTAAAGTGTTAATTGTAGGGTTGGGAAATTTGAATGTGACACCTGATTCACTGGGCCCGTTAGTTGTGGAGAATCTCATGGTTACCCGTCAGTATTTTGAATTAGTTCCTGATCAGGTAGCGCCGGGTTATCGAGAAGTAAGTGCTATTGCTCCTGGGGTACTCGGAACTACGGGGATCGAATCGAGTGATATCGTACAAGGCATTGTTGATCGAACCAAGCCAGATGCAATCATTGCGATTGATGCTCTTGCCTCCCGTTCATTAGAACGTGTCAATACGACGATACAAGTGGCAGATATAGGTATTCACCCGGGTTCTGGCATTGGGAATAAGCGACGTGGCTTAACTAAGGATATTCTGGGTGTGCCTTGTATTGCGATTGGTGTTCCTACGGTTTGTTATGCATCGACGATTGTGAATAACGCAATCGAGATGATGCGGCATCATTTCCGCCAGGAGACGGATCAAACAAAACAGATTATGGGCATGCTTGACGACATTAGTGAAAATGATCGCCTTAGTTTAGTGAAAGAAGTGCTTGAACCGTTGGGGCATGATCTAATCGTAACCCCTAAAGAGATCGACGAATTTATTGAAGATATCGCTAACGTTATTGCGACAGGCCTAAATGCAGCACTACATGATGCTGTAAATCCTGACAATGTAGCCGCCTATACACATTAAATTGAAAACTGGTGAAACTGGCTTGATGAAGTTAACCACTTCTATCTTCCTCCTATATTAAATTGGAAATTGCAACTGGCCAAGCCTATAGAAGAAAGTCCGAATCTATCGGACTTTCTTTTTTTTTGGAGATTGTCCTCTTCTAGTTCTATCAATTCTAACTAGCTCATAGAGTTGGAGTATAAGAGTTGTCCAGCAGGGAAGGAGACAGAGGCAATGAACAAAATATTGGCTTGGAATATTGGTAAGTGGAGAAAAAGATTGCTGCATGTACTGGCCATGGGCCGTACGTTGCTGTTGCTTATGATTATATCTGTCCTATTTTTTGTAGTACTAGGCCTAGGAGGAATGGCAGAGAAGCAATTGAATAATTCGCCAGTTTCTTCAATGAAAGGATTCGCCAGTACCGTGTCTAGTCGTTTTTTTGTAGACATGCTGGGTATGGAAGTGCCGCATTTAACTCAAAAGGAACAGACGTCTGCGTTCTCAGGTGAGAATTTAACTACGTTTGTTTTTCAGCTGCTAACGAACGTTAATCCTCAGGATCCCAAAAGCTTAATTGCTAGAGAAATGCCAGGAATGGGTTCGAATCAACCTGTGTTGCTTCGGCCAGGCTCGGGAAATGAAAAGGCAGAAGCGCCAGAGGATTATCAACCCGGACCCGGATTAACGGACACAGCTTCAAACAGTGGAGGGAAAAGCGAGGGAGAGCTACATACGCCACCAGGGGAGGATGACACGACCTCATCAGACACGGACGAGCCTGAAAATCCTGGAGATTCTAAAGATCCAGAAGCTCAGGAAGATCCGCCTTCGAAGAACCCAGACGATGATTCCAAACCTACATTAGATAAAAAGACGGTACTCATCTATCACTCGCATCCACGGGAAGGATACAACCCACTATTAGGTACCAAGAGTGATAATCCTTCTTCCGGTAAGTCCACAGGCAATGTATTTCAAGTGGGGAGCTATTTAACAGATAGTTTGGAAAAGCTAGGGATAGGGGTGGAACATGCCAAAGATGATTACCCTACTAAAGTGAAGGATTATAACTGGAATTATTCCTATAAATATTCACGCCAGACGGTAAAAGCTGCACTCGCCCAAAATGATGATCTTACCTATCTCATTGATATCCATAGAGATTCACAGCGTCATAATAAAACAACGACAACGATTGAAGGTCTTGGATATGCGAAGGTTTACTTTATCATTGGGCATGAAAACCCTAACTGGCAGCAAAATGAAGCCTTTGCGGCTAAGATTCACAAAAAGCTTGAAGCCAAGTATCCCGGTGTTTCCCGCGGAGTCTGGGGGAAAAATGGGGGAGGCGCTAATAATGGCGAATATAATCAGACACTTTCTCCAAACAGTATCCTCATTGAAATCGGAGGTATCGACAATACCGCAGCAGAATTAGAGCGAACCTCTAAAATACTGGCAGACATGATTGCCGAAGTGTATTGGCAAGACCAGAAGGTAGATAAGGCAAGTGCGAAAAAGGAAACACAAGGTGGTTAGTAATTGAGTCAGATGGAGAACATTCTAAAACATGTATAGAGGGGGCGAAGGTGTGTCCAGATTCGGGAAAAAGCTGCTATCGGTAGCTGTTCTGATGTTGCTGGGAATCCTGTTTGGTATGCAACTGGCAGGCAGTAACTTTCAGCTTGGGAATGATCAACAGGAGAGTCCTACACTTGTGAAGTCAGAGCCAGCATCCGTTGCAGTCGAATCTGAGCCAGAGCAGCCTGTGGAGCAGGTCGAAAAAAAGGAACCTCCGGTTGTACCTGTCCAATCGCCAAGTCAGGTATTAGGAGCAGAGCAGAGCCAGGCACCGGTTGATGTTCTTGCTGATAAAACAGCAGGACTTCTGCAGAACCTTTCTCATAACGGTATCAAATGGGTGGTCTCCCTGTTTAGTGGCGTTGCTGAATAAAAAGCAATACATTCAAGGCAAAATATACCCTCGGCAGTTCTTGGTAGTGATAATTATGATAAAGTTGAAACATCATGGGATTGATGCACCCTGCATCAACTGTTATAATGAAGTGATTGACACTAGGCTGTTTCTGGGGGTAAGGAATGACTGACATTCGGGCAAGACAACGTAAAATTCGTAACTTTTCGATTATTGCACATATAGATCACGGCAAATCAACACTTGCGGACCGGATCTTGGAGTACACAGGTGCGCTTACATCGCGTGAGATGCAGGAGCAAGTGCTGGATCAGATGGATCTTGAACGCGAACGTGGAATTACAATTAAACTGCAAGCTGTAGCTCTGACTTACAAAGCAGACGATGGTGAAGAGTATTTATTGAACTTGATTGACACGCCAGGACACGTAGACTTCACGTATGAAGTATCACGGAGTTTGGCTGCATGTGAAGGCGCGCTGTTGGTGGTGGATGCGGCTCAGGGGATTGAAGCGCAAACATTAGCTAACGTATATCTTGCGCTTGATAACGATCTCGAAATTCTACCAGTCATCAACAAAATCGACCTGCCAAGCGCTGATCCTGATCGTGTGAAGCAGGAAGTAGAAGATGTGATAGGGCTTGATACAAGTAATGCAGTGCTGGCTTCCGCCAAGGCTGGAATTGGGATCAAGGAGATTCTTGAGCAAGTGGTACAAAGCGTACCTGCTCCTGCTGGTGACCCAGATCAACCACTGAAAGCGCTGATTTTTGACTCGCACTATGATCCGTACAAAGGCGTAATTGTATATGTACGTGTCATCGATGGTAAGATCAAATCGGGTTCGAAGATCAAAATGATGGCAACAGACAAGTCATTTGAGGTTATTGAAGTGGGTGCGTTCAAACCACGCATGACCATTGTGGACGAGCTAAACGTGGGTGACGTTGGATTTATCGTAGCAGGTATCCGTAATGTAGGAGATACGCGGGTCGGGGATACAGTAACCGATGCCAAAAAGCCGACGGCAGAGCCGTTGCCAGGTTATCGCAAAATTAATCCAATGGTATACTGCGGTCTGTATCCGATTGAAACATCGGATTACGTGGATCTGCGTGAGGCATTGGAGAAATTGCAATTAAATGATGCTTCACTGAGCTTTGAGCCAGAAACATCCAGTGCGCTTGGATTCGGATTCCGTTGCGGATTCCTCGGATTGCTGCACATGGACGTTATTCAGGAGCGGATTGAGCGTGAATTCAACATTCCGTTGATCACTACTGCACCAAGCGTAATCTATCATGTCACTCTGACTAACGGTGAGATGATTCAGATTGACAATCCATCTAACTACCCCGAGGTAGGACGGATCGATTATGTAGAGGAACCTTATGTTAAGGCAGCCATTATCGTACCGAATGATTATGTAGGTACCATTATGGAATTGTGCCAAAACAAACGTGGCGAATACGTTAATATGGAGTATTTGGACACTACGCGGGTTACGATTACGTATGAGATCCCGTTGTCCGAGATTGTATATGACTTCTTCGATCAATTGAAATCGAGTACCAAAGGTTATGCATCCTTCGACTATGAGTTGTCTGGCTATCGTCAGTCTAATCTGGCGAAAATGGACATTTTGCTCAATGGCGAACAGGTCGATGCGCTGTCCTTCATCGTTCACCGTGACCGTGCATATAACCGTGGCCGCATTATCTGTGAGAAACTGCGTGAGCTGATCCCACGGCAAATGTTCGAGGTGCCAATTCAGGCATCCGTTGGAACGAAGGTAGTGGCGCGTGAAACGGTAAAAGCAATGCGTAAAAACGTACTTGCTAAATGTTATGGTGGTGACATCTCGCGGAAACGGAAACTGCTGGAGAAGCAGAAGGAAGGTAAGAAGCGGATGAAGCAGGTTGGTAACGTTGAGGTACCACAAGAAGCGTTCATGGCTGTATTGAAAATTGATGATTAAGACGTTTGCTTGCAAACGTCACGTGAATCCTTTTGGTACATCAATGATTTGTGTATGAAAGGGTAAGCGAAGTTTTGAGGTACAGCACAGAATGTGTGTATCGAAATTGAATTGTAAGATAAGACGCTTGCTTGCAAATAATAATATGATATAGATTGAACGGACACTTACAAGTAAATTCAATTTATATAATGAAGCTGAGAGGGGAAGCCGGATGGCTTTCCTTTTTTCAAATAGAGGGGGACTTACCCATGACATTGACATCACAAAGCCGGAAAACAGGTTCACCCCAAGCGGTGTATCTTCACATTCCCTTTTGCACGAATAAATGTTTTTACTGTGATTTTAACTCTTATGTTCTGAAGGATCAGCCTGTGATGCAGTATCTAGAGGCGCTGGAACGGGAAATGGAGCATACCGTTAAGGCGAATCCGCCGGGCGAAATTAAAACGATATTTGTAGGTGGGGGCACACCCACAGCCTTGAAACCTGACGAAATGGCGTACTTCCTTCGTTCCGTCAAAACGTACTTCCCGAATTGGGCAGACAATATTGAATTCTCAATGGAAGCTAACCCGGGAACAACAGATGCGGAGAAGCTCGCTGCGATGAAAGAAGGCGGCGTTAACCGTGTCAGCTTTGGCGTGCAGGCTTTCCAAAATGACCTACTTACTGGCATTGGCCGCATTCATAACACGGATGATGTATATCGTAGCTTGGAGAATGCACGTAAGGCAGGACTTAACAACTTGTCCATCGATCTAATGTTTGGTTTGCCGAACCAGACAGTAGAGATGTTGAATGAGAGTATCGACAGAGCGCTGGAGCTGGATCTGCCGCATTATTCAATCTACAGCTTGAAAGTGGAAGAGAACACCCTGTTCCATACGCTGTATCAGAAAAATCAATTGCCGCTGCCGCATGAAGATGATGAATTGCAGATGTATCTTCTATTAATGAGTCGAATGAAAGAAGCGGGATACGAGCAGTATGAGATCAGTAACTTTGCTAAACCTGGCTTCGAGAGTCGTCACAATATCACCTACTGGCGCAACGAGGATTATTATGGACTTGGAGCAGGGGCACATGGATACGTAGGCCGCGAACGGCATATGAATATCAAAGGCATAAATCCGTATGTTGAAGCTGCCAAAACTGGACTGCCGCGTTTAGATCACTTTAAAATCAGTCGTCCAGAAGCCATGGAGGATTATCTCATGGTTGGACTCCGAATGCTGGAGGGTGCTTCGGCCTCACGTTTCAGTGAGCAATTCGGAGAATCCATTGAAGAGGTGTTCGCGAAGCCTTTGGGCAAAATGTTAAACGCAGGACTACTTGAGCGGACGCCAGACGGCTTCCGGCTGAGCGAGCAGGGTATCCTGTTCGGCAACGACGTTTTTGCTGAGTTTATCGGCTCAATATCGCTGAATTCGTAGCTTGAAATTCTATACGCTCTGTTGTATATTTATTCATATTGATTTGACAGAGCGTGTAATTTAACAACTACGAAGTTGGCTTTCCTTCGGAAAGCTTGGTAATAGGAGGAGAGCAGAATGTCGGTAATATGCAGAAAAGCCGTGCCGGAAGATGTTGAACCGCTATATGAAATGATTAAGGGATACGCAGAGCGTGGGATCATGCTTCCGCGATCAAGGGAAGTACTGCATAGGCAGCTGGAACACTTTGTCGTTGCAGAAGTGGATGGTGAGGTCGTGGGATGTGGGTCGCTTTGCCGTTTGGGCAACGATCTGGTTGAGGTTAGATCCCTTGGTATCTCAGAAGGACACAAAGGACTCGGCATAGGTTCCCGGTTGCTGGATCGACTGGTGGAAGAAGCTCAGAATCAGAAAATTCCTAAAGTGATGGCACTCACGTATGAAGTTTCTTTCTTTGAGAAAAATGGCTTTGCCATTGTAGATAAAGAGATTTTCCCTGAAAAAGTATGGACAGACTGCGTGCATTGCAGCAAACAAAATTGCTGCGACGAAATTGCAGTGCTGAAAGAACTAGAAATTTCCGCCTGATGCATAATGGATCGCATGAACAGAGTCTTGAGTGAACAGCTCTCTCTCATGCGATCCTTTTTCATGCATAATATGTATAATGAGTGTTATGACACCCGAAGAATGGTCTATACTATAAGAAGAATATTTAGTTGATTACTAACTTCTTCGTTTCAAATCTGACCTAAAAAACATGTCAGCTTGAACATACGTAATAAATTGATGAGCATCGTCATGAAACTGACTTGACAATGTTCGTGTCAGTTTGGTATTTTTGTATTACCGCTTAGCACTCATCTGACCTGAGTGCTAACGACATGGGACATTGCAGTCAGAAGGAGGGATACTCACCATGTTAACAGAGCGTCAACGTATGATTCTGAACGCTATAGTGGATGACTATATCCGTTCAGCTGAGCCCGTAGGGTCCCGAAGCATCTCCAAACGAGGAGATGTTGGATACAGTCCAGCGACGATCCGTAATGAGATGGCGGATCTTGAGGATATGGGATTTTTGGAACAGCCGCATACATCTGCTGGACGAATTCCTTCCCACAAGGGCTACCGATATTATGTCGATCATCTGGTTCCGTGGAATCAAGTGGAGCCTCAAGAATTGGACGATCTGAAATCATTTTTTGCTGAGAAGTTAAATGTCATGGAACAGGTCATACAGCATGCATCAGTCATATTGTCACATATGACCAACTATACTTCGATCTTGCTTGGGCCAGAAGTATTTCACACCTCACTTCGCCACTTTCAACTGTTACCGCTCAATGAACGGGAAGCTGTGGCGATTATTGTAACGAATACAGGCCAAGTTGAGAACAAAACGGTACAGATTCCACCGGAAATCTCGGTTGCCGAGATGGAGAATGTGGTACGTCTGTTAAATACCAAATTGGTTGGCGTACCTATTTATAAACTCAAATCACGCCTTTATACAGAGCTTGGGCAAGAGATGGAACGACATATTAATCGCTATGAAGAAGTAATGCAGGTGCTGAATAGCGCTTTTGACAATGAGCACGACAATCGTCTGTTCCTTAGCGGTGCTACCAATATGTTAACTCAACCTGAGTTTAAAGATGTTGAAAAGGTTAAAGATATTCTTGACCTGTTAGATGAAACGCCAACACTGATGAAGTTAATGATGCCCGTGCCGGGTGGATCTGGCATTCAGGTACGGATTGGTACCGAGAATGATCATGAAGCCTTTGCCAATTGCAGCCTGATTACAGCATCTTACTCATTGGATGGAGAGGCCTTAGGTTCCATTGGTATACTGGGGCCAACACGAATGGATTACGCGCGTGTCATTCATATTTTAAATACACTCTCTCGTGACTTGACTTCGATGTTAACGCATCGTTTCAAATAAGCATTGTGTGGGTTATCCTGCATGATGCTTATCACGAACGGGAAATGAACCATTTCATTCTTATAAGGAGGTGAACATCTTGAAAGAGGAGCAATCATTCGCAGCAGAAGAGCAGGAACAACAGGACACAACAGCGGCTGAAAGCCAGGAGCCTGTTAACGAAGCAGGTGCTGCAGAAGCACAGGCTGAGGAGATGGTAGGTCAAGAGCAAGGTGAGATCGCACGTTTGACGGCAGAAGCTGAGGAACATCAGCAACGCTTTGTCCGTGCACAAGCTGATTTTGACAACTTCCGTCGCCGCACTCAAAAGGAAAAAGAAGAACTAGCGAAATATGCTTCGATGAAGCTGATCACCGAACTCGTGCCGGTTATCGACAATTTCGAGCGTGCTATGGCAACTGTACCTGAAGGTACAGAGAGTGAATCTTTTTCCAAAGGCATTCAAATGATCTTCCGCCAGTTGGAGTCCGTGTTAAACAACGAAGGTCTGACTGCAATGGAGACGGTAGGACAACCGTTCAATCCTGAATTCCACCAAGCGATCATGCAAGTGGAAAGCGACGAGTATGAAGAAGGTACCGTTGTTGAGGAAGTCCAAAAAGGCTATATGCTTAAAGATAAAGTGCTTCGTCCGGCTATGGTTAAGGTAAGCTCATAATTCCTCTCCATGAGGGTATAATGCCAGCGAAGCTTCATATAGAGGTTTGCACACATAGAGCAAGAAAATAAATAAACCATAATAGAATGAAGAATCGAAGGATTCTTCTCAATTGTCGAAGGAGGAAATTTTCCGATGAGCAAAGTAATCGGTATTGACTTAGGAACAACTAACTCATGCGTAGCGGTTATGGAAGGCGGCGAGGCTGTCGTAATTCCTAACCCAGAAGGCGCACGTACCACTCCATCCGTAGTAGGTTTCAAAAAAGATGGTGAGCGCGTTGTAGGTGAGACTGCAAAACGCCAAGCAATTACGAATCCAGATCGTACGATCATCTCGATCAAACGTCACATGGGTACTTCCCATAAAGAAACAATCGACAGCAAAGATTATTCTCCACAAGAGATCTCTGCAATCATCCTGCAAAAACTGAAAGCTGATGCTGAAGCTTACCTGGGTCAAACGGTAACTCAAGCGGTTATCACAGTTCCAGCTTACTTCAATGACAGTCAGCGTCAAGCAACGAAAGATGCTGGTAAAATCGCTGGTTTGGAAGTTCTGCGTATCGTCAACGAACCAACAGCAGCAGCTCTGGCATATGGTATGGAGAAATCCGAAGATCAAACGATCCTCGTGTATGACCTTGGTGGCGGTACGTTCGACGTATCTATCCTTGAACTTGGCGATGGATTCTTCGAAGTTAAAGCAACTAGTGGTGACAACCAATTGGGTGGAGATGACTTCGACCAAGTAATCATTGATTACCTCGTAAGTGAATTTAAGAAAGATCAAGGTATTGATCTGAGCAAAGATAAAGCAGCGGTTCAACGTTTGAAAGATGCAGCGGAAAAAGCGAAAAAAGAACTTTCCGGCGTATTGACTACAACGATTTCCCTGCCGTTTATTACTGTGGCTGACGGCGTTCCTCAACACTTGGAATTGAACCTGAGCCGTGCGAAATTCGAAGAAATTTCTGCTGGTCTGGTTGAGCGTACGCTTGAACCAACTCGTCGTGCATTGAGTGATGCGGGTATGACTGCTAACGATATCGACAAAATCGTATTGGTTGGTGGATCCACACGTATTCCAGCAGTACAAGAAGCAATTAAAAAACTGACAGGTAAAGAGCCTCACAAAGGCGTTAACCCGGATGAAGTTGTAGCTTTGGGTGCTGCTGTACAAGCGGGCGTACTGACAGGTGATGTGAAAGACGTTGTATTGCTTGACGTAACTCCATTGTCCCTGGGTATCGAAACTGCAGGTGGCGTGTTTACCAAAATGATCGAACGCAACACAACGATTCCTACAAGTAAATCTCAAGTGTTCTCCACTTATGCGGACAATCAACCAAGCGTTGAGATCCACGTCCTGCAAGGTGAGCGTGAGATGGCAGCGGGTAACAAATCACTTGGACGCTTCATGCTGGGAGATATCCCACCAGCTCCACGTGGAGTTCCACAAATCGAAGTTAGCTTCGATATTGATGCCAACGGTATCGTTAACGTATCTGCAACAGATAAAGGTACAAACAAAACACAAAAAATTACAATTACTTCTTCCAGCGGTTTGAGCGATGCTGAAGTTGAGCAAATGATGAAAGATGCTGAGCTGCACGCTGAAGAAGATAAAAAACGTAAAGAACTCGTTGAAGCTAAAAACAGTGCAGACCAACTGATCTACTCTGTGGACAAAACGATTAAAGATCTTGGTGAAAAAGCTGACGCTGGTGAAGTTGAAAAAGCTAACGCTGCAAAAGAAAAATTGCAAGGTGTAGTAGCTACGGACAACTTGGAAGACATCAAAGCAGCTACAGAAGAACTGACAGAGATCGTTCAACAACTGTCTGTAAAACTGTATGAGCAAGCACAAGCGCAAGAGCAAGCAGCTCAAGGTGCTGAAGAGCAACAAGGTTCTGCTAAACGTGATAACGTTGTTGACGCGGATTACGAAGTAGTAGACGAAGATAAAAAACAAAACTAATTCGCGCATGTAGGCGAATGAAACATCGGTGACGTTCGGATTGAGGGGAAAGTCATAGCCGGGGCTCCCGTGCTTTGACTTTCCTTTTGTCACGATGTGCGATATGGTGAATGTTATGGGGGTGGAAGAGTGGCTGAAAAACGTGATTATTATGAGGTGCTCGGCGTTGGCAAAAATGCAAGCGACGAGGAGATCAAAAAGGCATACCGTAAGCTTGCACGTCAGTATCACCCTGACGTAAACAAAGCGGATGATGCGGAAGCCAAGTTCAAAGAAGTGAAGGAAGCTTATGATGTTGTCAGTGACGGCCAGAAACGTGCGCAGTATGACCAATATGGGCATATTGATCCGAATCAAGGTGGATTCGGCGGTGGCGGCGATTTTGGTGGCGGTGGATTTGGCGATATCTTCGATATGTTCTTTGGCGGTGGTGGTGGCGGACGACGCGATCCTAATGCACCGCAACGTGGGAACGATCTGCAATACACCATGACCATTGAGTTCAAAGAGGCTGTCTTTGGTAAAGAAACGGACATTACGATTCCGCGTACTGAAGGTTGTGACACTTGTCACGGTTCAGGTGCTAAACCAGGAACGAAACCAGAAACATGTACAGTCTGCAAAGGTAGTGGACAACAGGAAGTTGTTCAGAACACTCCATTCGGTCGTATGGTTAATCGCCGTGCGTGCTCGAACTGTAGTGGCACAGGACAAATTATTAAAGAAAAATGTACAACGTGCAGTGGTAGCGGTAAAGTACGTAAGCAACGCAAAATCCATGTTCGCATTCCAGCGGGCGTAGATGATGGTGCACAACTGCGTATGACAGGTGAAGGTGAAGGCGGTCTGCGTGGTGGCCCAGCGGGAGATTTGTAT
Source organism: Paenibacillus sp. MER 99-2 (assembly GCF_023714095.1). NCBI lineage: Bacteria > Bacillati > Bacillota > Bacilli > Caryophanales > Paenibacillaceae > Paenibacillus > Paenibacillus sp. MER 99-2. The sequence continues at coordinate 524,129 of NZ_JAMAUZ010000001.1, forward strand.
ATTGTTATTCGTGTGAAATCACATGATTTCTTCGAACGTGAAGGAGACGATATTTACTGCGAGATTCCACTGACGTTTGCTCAGGCAGCATTGGGAGACGAGATTGAGATTCCAACGTTGACTGAAAAAGTGAAGTTGAAAATTCCAGCGGGTACACAAACCGGAACTTATTTCCGCCTCAAAGGCAAAGGGGTTCCACGCCTGCGCGGTATGGGTCAAGGGGATCAACATGTGAAAGTGGTTGTTGTTACACCTAGCAAGCTGAATGACGAGCAGAAAGATCTGTTGCGCCAAATTGCTGCCCTAGATGGAGAACAAACTCATGAGCATGAGCAATCCTTCTTTGACCGAGTAAAACGCGCATTCCGTGGTGACTAATAGACGTATTGCTGTATTAACCAATCGGCTTGTATGTCATAAAGTCGGGGAAATTTATTTAGATCGTTTGCCATCAATATTGTAAATATGAAAGGACATCATTGCTGTTATTCGGCATGGTGTCCTTTTTTGTGCATAAATGGAGGAACATTGCGGCAGAATAGCAGAGCGAGAACGATAAGGGATAGCCCATATACGAAAACTAGGGAAGCAGGTGTGACCAGATGAGTGAGAAAAACATTTTGGCGTACTTCCATAGCCCAGAGCAAGCAGAAGGCGCTGCCAAAAAATTGGAGGCGTTACGTGTGGAGGACCTGTCGATTAATCGTTTCAGCCGTTATGCAGGGGTAGGGCCAAGTGGAGCCTCCTATACACCAGGAGTTTCTGGTAGTTACTCTTCTTGGGTGCCTGGAGCAATGGGCATGAATGTGACCGCTGGAATTATGGCTGCTGCAGATCCTGCCGCAAGCGGCATGAGCGATGGTGGACAAGAAGGCCCAACAGGTAGGGATGTTCTGCTCACTGTAGTCGTAGATGAATCAGTACATCACCGTGCCCTATCCATTATTGAGCAGGCTGGTGGCATGATCTAGTTAGACCCCATCCATAATAGAGCACTGATACTAAAGGAGGAAGATGACATGGCAGAACATGAACGCCCGGGCAAAATTTTGACGAAGACTGAGAAAATGAAACGATTGCAATCTGCAAAAAATGAAGATGTGGAATTTAGTAGTGAGTCAGCTGATCATGATGATGTAGAGGCATTGCGTCGAAGTGAAGCTGCCGATCGTCGTCAAGGAAGAGAGCTGCATGAGTGAAGACGTTCATTCCACAGTAATGATTGAGGCAGTCTTTACGAGTTGGTCTGATGCAGAGTCTGCTCGAAGAGCTCTAGAACTGTTACACCCCAATCAATTACGTATTGAGAGTCTTCCTCTGCAATCTGATGAACCGGTTGCCAAACAGGATGAGGAGGGAGAATTCTCTCCCACGGCGGTAATTGGTGGATTTAGCGGGGAACTTAACGTTCTTTCGCTAATTAGCGATGATCCGGAAATGCTATCCAATGGTCAGGTATATGATATGCCTGAGACCATATCGACAGGGCAACCCCACCAAGGTATTTTATTGACCGTGTCGGTGACGAACGATTCGTTTCCACAGGCTGCCGAGATGATTACACGAAACGGTGGACGTTTTTATTAATTTTTGCAGTAAAACAAGTCATTAGAACAGGATGCTCCAGCATTTCGCTACGAGGTCCTGTTTTTTTGTTCTCAATTACTGCATTTTGTATTCTGACTCGCTTGTGTAGTACAATGATGGGGATGTTTGAAAAATGAGGAGGAAATATAACGTATGTTATGGCATGAACTAACAATACATACTACCGAAGAAGCGGTGGAGATGATTTCGAATTTTTTGCATGAAGCAGGTGCTGGAGGGGTTTCCATTGAAGAGTCCGGTACTTTAAATAAAAAGCGTGATGCACCCTATGGTGAGTGGTATGAGTTTCCTTTGAATGATATCCCTGAAGGTTTTGCTGAGATCAAAGGGTATTTCTCCGAAGATACAGACATGGAAGCATTACAGGCAGAAGTGCGCCCGAGAATTGAGCAACTTCCTGAATTCGATATTCATGTGGGTGACGTGCGTTATGAGACCAGAACGGTTGATGAGAACGACTGGGCAGATGCTTGGAAAAAGTATTTTAAACCTGTGCGTGTGTCAGAACGTTTGACGATCAAACCGACATGGGAAGACTATACGCCGGAAAGTTCGGACGAAAAAATTATCGAGCTTGATCCAGGCATGGCCTTTGGTACAGGGACGCATCCGACAACTTCCCTTTGTTTGCGTACACTGGAAACAGTGATTCAAGGCGGAGAAGAAGTTATTGATGTCGGAACAGGTTCAGGTATTCTTGCCATTGGGGCGGTACAACTTGGTGCGAAGCATGTTCTAGCCTTAGACCTGGATCCAGTTGCTGTATCCAGCGCGAAGGACAATGCACATTTGAACGGGCTTGATGATCGCATTACGGTGAAGGAAAGTGATCTGCTATCTGTTCTAGGGAGCGAAGACCCAACGCTTGGCGTAAAACTTCCAGTCAAAGTCATTGTGGCGAATATTCTGGCTGAGATCATTATGCTGTTTGTGGACGATGTCTACAATGCACTTGAACCAGGGGGCGTATATATTGCATCAGGCATCTGGAAAAATAAAGAGCAGCTGGTTCATGACGGGCTCATTGCTGCTGGATTCGAAATAAGTGCCGTTCACCGTGATGAGGACTGGCTGGCGTACGTAGCTAGGAAGAGGTAACGGATGGATTTTCTAAATTCGCTCTTTCGTTACCCACTAGATCAGTTACCGTTTTTCTTGATAACAATTTTGATTGCTTTTACCGTGCACGAGTTTGCACATGCGTATTTTGCCAATAAATTTGGAGATCCAACAGCGAAACTGTTAGGGAGAGTAACACTTAATCCTGTTGTGCATTTTGATCTATTAGGCGTACTAATGCTATTGATCGCTGGTTTTGGTTGGGCTCGGCCTGTACCCGTGAATCGAGCTAATTTCGATAACCCACGGAGAATGAGTTTGATTGTCTCCTTGGCAGGTCCGCTGAGCAATTTGTTGCTTGCAATTATAGGAACCATCGTATTTGCTACGCTCGTTGGTACTGGCGTTATGCAGAATATTGAAAATGAACGATTGTATACAGCGATTGCAACCTTCTTCTTCATGTTCAATCTCACGAACTTTTTCCTATTTCTATTCAACCTGATTCCATTGCCACCACTGGACGGTTATCGGGTTCTGGAAGAATTATTACCGCCCTCCATTAGTCGTAAGCTACAGGGTGTGGAGCAATGGTCTATTCTTATTTTCTTGCTTATTCTCATCGTGCCTCCGTTACGAGATGTAACGATTAATCCGTTATACATGCTCGCATACAGTATGTATGACGATTTTGGGAATTTGATTAAGGGTCTATTTTAGAGGCCTTTTTGAACACGTACTTCTAGCAAACGAATGATAACGTTTTGGACTGAAATACTGGTCAGAAGCACGTAAAAGTTGTATGATCATCTGTGGCGTATGGATTCACGCCTGCTTGGGAGCAGGGTGAATTCCATTCATAACAGGATAGAATGGTGGACAGACCTATGCAGCGTTATTTTGTATCTGAGGAACAATTCCAAGAGCGTTCGGTTGTGATCACAGGGGATGATGCGCGTCACATCAGTAAGGTTATGCGTGGCAAACCTGGAGATAAGCTGATTGTCAGTGACGGACGTACCCGAGAAGCTCTGGTGGAGATTGAAGGCATAGAAGCTGGTGAAGTGACAACGAATATTGTGGAGCCTCTGGAGATGGATCATGAGGCTCGTATTCATGTAACGATAGCTCAAAGTTTGCCTAAAGGTGACAAGATGGAAACGGTCATTCAGCGATGCACTGAGATCGGAGCGGTAGCGTTTGTTCCTTTTCTCTCGGAACGGACGATCGTGCAATATGATGCCAAGAAGGAGAGCAAACGGTTAGAGCGGTGGGGGAAGATTGCCAAGGAAGCTGCTGAGCAGAGTCATCGCAATCGTATTCCGTCCATTGAGCAGCCGCTTTCCTGGAAAGGGCTGTTGTCTTCTTTTGAGGGATATGATCTGGTATGCTATTGTTATGAAAAAGAAAACGGTAAGCAACTGCGCGATGCGCTAAAACCGTTCGTAGAAAAGCTCGGACCGCATGATACAGCTAATGTGTTAATCGTAGTAGGCCCAGAAGGCGGATTCTCGGAAAAGGAAACGGTGGAAGCGGATCAGGCTGGCGCTGTATCGGTTGGACTGGGCAAACGGATTTTGCGTGCAGAGACGGCTGGTATGGCCGCGCTGACTTGTGTTTTATACGAATCTGGAGAAATGGGGGGAATGTAATTATGCCATCCGTGGCGTTTTACACCTTAGGCTGCAAAGTTAACTTTTATGATACAGAAGCAATCTGGCAACTGTTTAAGAACGAAGGATACGATCAAGTGGACTTTGATGAACAGACGGCCGATGTATACTTAATTAATACTTGTACGGTGACGAATACAGGTGACAAGAAAAGCCGTCAAATTATTCGTCGTGCCATTCGTCGGAATCCGGATGCCATAGTGGCAGTAACTGGCTGTTACGCCCAGACCTCTCCTGCCGAGATTCTAGATATCCCAGGAGTAGACCTGGTTATCGGAACACAAGATCGTGATAAAATTTTGCCGTATGTTAGAGAAATTCAGGAATCCCGTCAACCGGTAAACGCTGTGCGTAACATCATGAAGACACGTGTGTTTGAAGAAATGGATGTGCCTGATTTTGCTGATCGAACTCGCGCCTTCCTGAAGATTCAAGATGGATGTAATAACTTCTGCACATTCTGTATCATTCCGTGGTCACGTGGTCTGTCTCGTAGCCGGGAGTCGAACAGTATTGTTCAACAGGCGCATCAATTGGTGCATGCGGGGTACAAAGAAATCGTGCTTACAGGTATCCACACGGGTGGATATGGTGACGACATGGAAAACTACGACCTGACCGATCTGCTCTGGGATCTGGATAAAGTCGAAGGTCTGGAACGTATTCGCATTAGCTCCATTGAGGCTAGCCAGATCGATGATCGTATGCTGGATGTGATTAAACGTTCGAATAAATTGGTTCGTCACTTCCATATTCCGCTGCAAGCAGGTGACGATACAGTATTGAAACGGATGCGCCGTAAATATACAACAGAAGAGTTCTACAATAAAATGCTCCGCATTCGTGAAGCTATGCCAGACGTAGCCATTACAACAGATGTTATTGTAGGATTTCCGGGTGAAACGGATGAGATGTTCCGTAATGGCTATGAGCTGATGAAGAAGATCGGTTTCTCCGAAATGCACGTATTCCCTTATTCCAAACGTACCGGAACGCCGGCAGCACGTATGGAAGATCAGGTGGATGAAGAAGTAAAAAATGCTCGTGTACATGAATTGATCGATCTGTCTGAGCAGATGCAGCTAGCTTATGCACAGCAATTCGTGGGACAAGTATTGGATGTTATTCCTGAGGGTGAAGCCAAGGGTCGCGAAGGCAGCGGTAAACTTCAAGGATACAGCGACAATTACATTCAATTAATATTCGATGGTTCCCAGGATATGATTGGCAAAGTATGCCGCGTGAAGCTCACTGAGGCTGGTGTCAATGAGAGCCAGGCTACGTTGGTTCGTGTATTGGAAGATCAACTGAAGTCTGCAGCGATGTAATCGAGATGACAAAAACAAGGATTTCATTTCCTTGGGGAACGTACCCGGGCGATGAAATCCTTCTTTTGCAATAAAATGGTTAAAAAGTTGTGTGAACAGACCATAAGTATTCCGTGATTGGGGGAGAACAAAATGAACAAAAAAGAAATTTCAGCAGGTGGCGTTGTTTATCGCCAAGACTATAACGGAAAACTGCAAATCCAATTGATTGTGGATCGTTATGGGAAAACGACATTGGCTAAGGGCAAAATGGAACCAGGCGAAACGATCGAGCAGACAGCGCTGCGTGAGATATTGGAAGAGACAGGCATGGTTGGACGAATTGTAGAACCTGTCGATGTTATCGCCTATACGTACCAACATGCAGAGTTTGGCGCGGTAGACAAGGAAGTTCACTATTATTTAGTGGAAGCAGAGAGCGGCGATATGCAACCTCAGATTGAAGAAATTAAAGGTGTAGACTGGTATACACCTGAGGAAGCATGGTCAAGACAGGAAAGTAACGGCTATGATAACAATGATAGCATTCTACGTGACGCACTGAACAAACTGGGTATTAACGTTTAATTATCGAGAGCAAGATCTTTACGTTTTACGTTTTGGATATCAATAAGATTATATAGGTGCGACTAAACTTTCTTTAGTTGAACTTGTAGAGGTTGTTCAAAAAGTCCGCTTTTGATTACGATGGATGCCTGAGGGCATCTCAGCATCGAAGATGAAATTCAGCCGAAATGTCCGTTGCTCACGTAGTTTTGCCTACGCTCCGCTACTCCATTTCTATCTTCATTCCATCTTCTCGGTACTGAAAACCGACCTTTTTGAACACGCACTTATATCGTTTCAGAAGCATTATGCCACGGGTGATTTCGCCGATGGGGCGGAGACCGGTGGTTTTTTGTGCCAGATTGGTAAATAACATAAGGGTAGAGCTAACAGTGAACAGATGATGTTAAACAACGTCTGTGCATGGGCGATCTGTGCCCCGTGATCCGCAGAGAGCCAAGCAGAAGCTGTATGAAGCTGATCAATGAGCGGCATAAACAATAGTGCGCCTGCCACGTTTAAGATGACGTGTGCAGCTGCGACGAATTTGCCTGCGGATGCTCCACCAGCGGCAGCAAGCACGGCCGTAATGCACGTGCCCACGTTGGATCCAATTACAATGGCAATGCCAATCTCTACGGGCAACACACCTGTCGCGGCAAGAGTTATCGCCATGCTGATGACGGCTGCACTGCTGTGAATGAGGGCGGTCAGACAGGCTCCTGCAAGAAATCCCCACCATAGGCTATCCGCGGAGCGATCCAAAAACCATTGAAACACACCCATGCTTCGAAGTGGAACTGCAATGGATTGCATGACCTGAATGCCTGTCATGACGAATGCAAATCCTGCGGCTGCCAAAAAACTGCATTGTATCTGAAAAAGCGTTCGCTTGGTTTCTTCATGAGCCGCCTGATTGCGTTCTGTAAGGACAACAAAAGTAGCCCAGCCAAGCAGGGTAAGAACGAGTAGAGGTAGTGCAGCACGCCCAATCTGCAATCCAACAAGCTCAGTGGTTAAACAGGTGCCGATATTTGTACCTAAAATAATCCCAAGCGTGCGCCCATAGGTGATGATTCTTGTATTGGCAAGACCAATGGTTAGCACGGTAACTGCGGTACTGCTCTGGAGCAGTGCAGTTGCGCCTGCGCTGAAAGCCATCCCTTTCCATGGGGCAGAAGTGGCGCGATTGAGCCACCCGGCGAGCATAGGTCCAGCCATGCGCTGCAACGACATTTCCATGACCTTCATGCCAGTAAAGAAGATAACAAGCCCATATAATAAAGGAAACACAACTTCTCTGAACATCCGTAACCTCATTCCTTCCTGCATTGCTCTTACCTTCATCCTATGAGGAAGGAAGGACAACCATGACAAGCATGAGGAATTACAGAGAGTTAAAATCAAAAGATCAAGTCGCTGGTAGTAATCTTTTACCGGTTTGCCTACGGTTCAGCTATTCCAAAGATACGGGGTCCGTACAATCGGAGCGAAGCAGACGAAACGGTACTTAATAAGCGAAGCGAGCGCCTTCCTCTTATCAGTTCCCTTTTAGAAAAAGGGAACTGATAAGAGGAACAGCCACACCTAAAGGGTCTACCCTACGTAACGCCATATTCAAAAGATACGGAGATTCGTGCAAACGGAGCGGAGGGGACGGAATCGGATCTGAAGAAGCGGAGCGTTCGCCTTTATCCCCGGATTTTCCCTTTCGAGAAAGGGAATCCAAAAAATCTGGGGATAACAGCGATCGAAAGACCGATCCGTCCCCGGAGCGCCTCCTTTGCACTAAACCTATCTTTTCAACTAACTCAAAAGGAAGTGGATTTACCTTGCCATCGGTTACCCTAGAACGCAGTCGCAAAAAGCGGCTTGAACATGCACATCCATGGATCTTTAACAATGAAATCGCCTCAGTTGACGGAAATCCAGAGCCTGGAGATCTGGTTAATGTATTAAATCATCAAGGTCGCTATTTGGCGACAGGGTATTACAATCCGGCATCACAAATTACCGTACGGGTTGTATCTTACCAACCGTTAGATTTTGCTCAGATGGACACGGCGTTCTTTACAGCACGTTTCCAGGATTGCTTACGCCATCGTGAACGTTTCATCCAAGACGGAGAAGCGTATCGCTTGGTATACGGGGAAGCAGACTTTTTACCTGGGTTGATCGTTGATCGCTTCGGTAGTGTACTTGTGGTACAGCTATTGACACTGGGAATGGATCGTTGCCGTGAGGCGATTGTGCAAGCTCTGATTGAAGTGATGCAGCCTGAAGGCATTTACGAGCGGAGCGATGTGTCTATTCGTGAGCTGGAAGGCTTGGAGCAGACCAAAGGTCCTCTTTACGGAGAGTGCCCACGTCATGTGACAGTAACAGAGAACGGCTTGCTTATTAAAGTAGATATCGTGGAAGGTCAGAAAACAGGTTATTTCTTCGATCAGCGTGAAAACCGTGCGGCCATCGAACCCTTAATGAAGGGCTGGGGTTATAAAAGCGGTATCCGCCTTGAGCAAGTGGAGCAGGATGGTAGTGAGCAATGGTTGCCTGTTAACAAAAGTGGTAAAGTTGTAACATTCCCTTATTGGGATGGTGCGACGGTACTAGAGTGTTTCTCTCATACGGGCAGCTTCACGTTGAATGCTTGCAAGTACGGAGCGAAGAAGGTAACTTGTCTGGACATTTCAGAGCATGCGATCGAGAGTGCTAGAACGAATGTAGAGTTGAATGGATTCACAGATCGAGTTGAATTTGTCGTAGCAGATGCGTTCCAGTACTTGCGTGAACAGGTTAAAGGTCTGGAAGAACGCAATGTACGTGCACGTGCAGGCGAGCAAAAAGTAGATACATCCAAAGCTCTCGCTGCTGGTGGAGGTAAGTCATTCGACGTCGTAATCCTCGACCCACCGGCATTTGCCAAAACGAAATCAGCAGTCAAAGGTGCATGCCGTGGATACAAGGATATCAATCTTCATGGCATGAAGCTGGTCAATGAAGGTGGATATCTTGTAACGGCAAGCTGTTCATATCACATGCGCCCAGACCTTTTCCTCGAAACAATCGCAGATGCGGCTGAAGATGCGGGCAAAGTACTTCGCCTTATTGATTGGAAGGCAGCAGGCAAGGATCATCCACAGATTTTAGGTGTAGATGAAGGACATTACCTGAAATTTGCGATCTTCGAGGTTCGTAGTAAAACAAAGTAATGTAGTCAGTCACACGAGCATGTAAACGACCAATTAAAAAACATCAACAACCATATCAACATTAAGTTGGAGGTCTGCAGTTATTTAGCTGTAGGCCTTTTTTATGCTTATGGAGATGTTTCCGATGCTGCCGAATAGTGGCAAACGTATGTTCCGAACCGAGTCAGGTATGTTATACTGGGAATTAAAATCTTGTTCGTGATGATTTGGAGGATTAGACATGTCCGTACGCTTCGTTATTGGCCGGGCAGGCAGTGGCAAGAGTGCCCTGGTTACTCGGGAAATTACTACCCTGCTTCAACAGGAGCCACAGGGGAATCCGCTTATTTTACTAGTACCTGAACAGAGTTCATTCCGTACAGAGCAAGCACTCGTCTCTTCTGGCATGATCAGAGGATCGATGCGCGCTGAAGTGCTTGGTTTCCGAAGACTAGCCTACCGCGTCATGCAGGAGGCTGGTGGTTCGGCGCGTATTCCCATTGGTGCTGAAGGTAAGAAGATGCTGCTCTATAAAGTACTGCAACGGCGTAAGGAAGAGTTGAAATTATTTGGTGCTTCAAGTAGCCAATTAGGCTTTATTAGTCATTTGAATAATCTATATGGTGAATTTAAACGTTATGAGCTTGATCCTGCATCGCTGGGGGATGGGGTTTCCATGTGGAATGCCTCTTCGTCAGCACCGATATTGGGAGACAAGCTCCATGATCTGCTTCTTATATATCGTGATTATGAACAGGAATTAACGGATCTTTACATTGATGATGAAGATACGCTTAGTGAATTGACCGAACGGTTGTCTGAAGGCACGATGCTTCAGGACGCTCAGATTTGGATAGATGGGTTTCAGGGATTTACCCCGCAGGAAATGAGTGTGATTAGTAGACTGATGTTACAGTCTTCTAACGTTACGATTGCATTGACATTAGATCGCCCATACGAGCATGGTGCACTTCCTAATGATTTAGATCTGTTCTATCCTACAGCGAGTGCTTATGCACGCCTCAAAGGTATGGCTGATGATTTAGGCGTGCCGAGCGAAACGTTGATTCTTCAGCCAGAGGTTGCTCCAAGATATGAAGGTAGTCCAGGATTAGCGCATTTGGAAGCTGGATTCGATCGTAGAGTTCGCTGGAGAAGTGAGGGGCGCAATTCTGGCATTAAGTTGTATGCAGCTGAGAATCGTCGTGCGGAACTTGAAGGTGCACTACGGGAAATGAGACGTTTGGCTCAGGATGAGGGTGCTCGTTACCGAGAGATGGCTGTGTTGGTTCGTCAGTTAGATGCTTATGCAGATATTGCCGAGCCATTGTTCCGAGATTATAACATCCCTGTCTTCTTGGACCGTAGACGAAGTGAGCTGCATCATCCGCTCGCAGAGTTTATTCGTTCGGCACTGGATGTTGTTCGTCGTCGCTGGCGCTACGAAGATGTATTTCGTTGTGTCAAAACAGACCTGCTTCTGCCTCGTGATGGTTCAGTGAGTCGTGAGGACATGGATCAACTCGAAAATTACATCCTGGCTTGTGGTATTTACGGATACCGCTGGACTGACGGCAAGCCTTGGAAGTATGTGCCTAGCTTGTCGCTGGAGGACAACGGTCAGGACAATCGGAGCCGCGGACGTGAACAAATGTTATCGTTGATGGAAAAGTGCCGTACGGTTATTACAGATCCCATGGGTGCTTTTGAGAAACGAATGAGCAAGGCGAAGACAGCCAAGGAACAGTGCGCTGCATTATACACGTTGCTTGAAGATGCCGAGATTCCGTGGAAGCTGGAGACGATGTCTACAGAGGCTACCGCTCAAGGTGATCCGGAACGTTCGCGCGAGCATCGGCAAATGTGGGGAGCCGTTCTGGATCTGCTGGATCAGATGGTCGATATGATGGGAGCCGAGCGACTGGATTTGGATTTGTTTGCTGGATTGATCGAGACTGGACTAACGGAACTTAAATTGGGTCTGGTTCCACCTGCACTGGATCAGGTGCTCGTTGGTTCAATGGATCGGACGCGCCTGCAGGATATCAAGTATGTATTTATTCTTGGGGCGGTGGATGGAGAACTTCCGGCTGTACCTCAAGAGGATGGTGTATTGACTGAGCAGGAACGGCTTTTATTAACAGAAAGAGGTTTGCCTCTGGGACCTGGTGTGACCAGACAAATGTTGGACGAGCGTTTTCTAATCTATACAGCCTTAACATCAGCTAGTGACCAGCTGTGGTTAAGTTATCCTGTAGCGGATGATGAAGGGAAGTCGCTGCTTCCTTCGGAAATTGTACGACATGTACGGAACATGTTTGGCAAACAGGAACAGCCTCTTTTGACGGAACCTCAGGGATCAGTAGCTTCACAGAATCATTGGGCCTATGTTCGTCATCCTGAACAGAGCTTATCTACGTTAATTGGACAATTGCGCAGATGGCGCCGGGGTGAAGACATTCCAGAATTATGGTGGGCGGTGTACAACTGGCATGCTTCGCAAGAAAGCAGCAAACCGCTATTAGAGAGATTACTGGGATCTGTCTTTTATCGCAATCGGGCGTTACCACTTCGTACATCCACTAGTCGGAGATTGTATGGTACGGAAGTTCGCACAAGTGTCTCCCGGATGGAACGTTTTGTAGCATGCCCTTTCTCTCACTTTGCTTCTCATGGATTACGATTGAAGGATCGCCAGCTTTACCGTCTTCAAGCACCAGACATCGGACAATTATTTCATGCTGCACTCAGTCAGTTGGCGATGCGCTTACGTGAAGAAAATCGTAGCTGGGGAAGCTTATCGCCAGAGCAATGCCGACAAGAGGCAGAGCAGACGGTAGAACAGATCGCTCCACAGCTTCAAGGAGAAATTTTGCTTAGCACCAAACGGTACGGATACATTTTCCGTAAGCTGAAGGAAATTGTCAGCAGAGCTTCCGTTATTTTGGGAGAACAGTCCAGACGAGGGAGCTATGAGCCAATCGGGCTTGAGCTTGATTTTGGGCCAGGTAAGCCGTTGCCGCCGCTACGTTTTGAGCTGGAAAATGGCTGTGTGATGGAGATTGTTGGTCGAATTGACCGTGTAGATGTGGCTGAAGGGGAAAATGGACTTTTGCTACGAGTCATTGACTATAAGTCAAGCCAGACGGATCTCAAGCTACACGAAGTTTATTATGGTCTGTCACTACAGATGCTTACGTATCTGGAAGTGTTGTTGAGTTCGGCTGAGGAATGGCTTGGCGAGTCTGCGATGCCTGGGGGTACGCTATATTTCCATGTGCATAATCCGCTACTGCAATCCTCTAATGGCATGACCTCGGAGCAGGCAGGACAAGAGCTACTGAAACGTTTCAAAATGAAAGGACTATTGCTCGCAGATCGAGATAACATCGCTCAAATGGACCATACCTTGGAAAAAGGTTATTCTGCGATCATTCCGGTTGCACTGAAAGCAGATGGTAGTTTTTACAGCAGTGCGGCTGTAGCTACGCCTGAGCAATGGGATACGCTGCTTGCAACAGTACGAAGTAATATTCAAGAGATTGGTACACGGATTACGGACGGGGACGTGGGCATCGAGCCTTATCGTATCCAGCAGGAAGTGGCATGTACTTTCTGTCCGTATAAACCAGTCTGTCAGTTTGATGAGAATATAGAAGGTAATGAATATAATCTCTTATCGAGACCAGGCAAACAGCAAATATGGGAGTTGTTATCCCACAACAAGGGAGGGGAAACGTTATGACGAATATGCCAAAACCAGAAGGTAGTTTCTGGAGTGATGACCAGTGGAGTGCGATCTCTCAGAGCGGAGAAGACATTCTAGTTGCCGCGGCTGCAGGATCGGGTAAAACGGCTGTATTGGTCGAACGGATTATTCGTAAAATTGCCGACCCTTCTCAGGGATTCAGCGTAGATCGTTTGCTGGTGGCCACATTTACGAAAGCTGCCGCAGCCGAGATGAAGCAGCGTATACGGGAAGCATTGGAACGTGCGCTGGAAGATCAGCCTGGGGAGGAGCATCTACGTAAGCAGCTTTCACTGCTTGGGCGTGCGTCTATCACGACACTTCATTCATTCTGTATGGAAGTGATTCGCCGTTATTATCAACAGATTCCGCTGAATCCCGCCTTCCGGATATTGAACGAAAATGAAGCTGAAATGATGCGGCAGGAACTGCTGGAACAGCTTTTCGAAGAAAAGTATGGGGAGCAGGATGAAGGCAGTACATTCCGCAAATTAGTAGATTGGTTCAGTGGTGAGCGGAACGACGATGCAATGCATCGGCTCGTACAACGGCTGTATGACTTCTCTCGCAGTCATTCTTGGCCAGATCACTGGCTCGCAGAAATGGCGTCTGCTTTTCAGGTAGAGAGTGTAGAGGCACTTGGTCGCACGGTTTGGGTACAGAGTATTTTACGAGATGCTTCACTTACGCTCAGCGGCGCTGCCGGAGTGTTGCGCCAAGGGATTGAGATTGCAATGCAGCCAGAAGGGCCGGCACCTTATGCGGATACGCTTAAGGAAGATCTGGCGATGGTGGAGGAGCTTCGTTCTGCTGTGCAGATCATGCCATGGGACAAGTTGCCAGACGTGTTCCAATTAGCTGCATTTGGCAAGCTCAAGCCTTGTAAGAAAGATCAGACAGACCCGGGGCTTCAAGAGCAAGTTAAGGAGCTGCGCGAAGCAGCCAAAAAAGCAGTAACGGATCTGAAAGGATCATTGTTCGGGAGAACTGCTTTTTCATTCTGGCAGGAATTAGAGCAAGCCGCACCACTTATGCACGAGTTGTCTAAACTCGTTAGTGAGTTTGGAGGACGATACCAACAGGCGAAGCAGGAACGTGGACAGGTCGATTTTAGTGATCTGGAACATTACTGTCTTCAAATTTTGCGTCATGAGGATTCTACGCCAGCTGTGTCCATGCCTTCAGATGCGGCGATGGAATTCCGTGCACGTTTTGATGAAGTGTTATTGGATGAATATCAGGATACGAATACGGTGCAGGAAGATATCGTAAGACTCATTTCCAGAGAGAATCCCGGCAATCGATTTATGGTTGGTGATGTGAAACAGAGCATTTATCGTTTTCGTTTGGCTGAGCCGGGACTATTTCTTAATAAATATCGTCAATATGCTTCAAGCGCTGAACTGGATCAGGTAGAAGATTCCAACGAGCGCACTGGCAGACGTATTGATCTTGCACGTAACTTTCGAAGTCGTGAAGAAGTCGTTCATTCGGTCAATATGCTCTTCCGACAGATTATGAACGAAGGTGTGGCGGAGATTGCGTATGATGAACGAGCCCAACTTGCTTATGGAGCATCGTTTCCCTCAGAGACGTTACAAGACGAAGCATATACTCCTGAGGTCATATTAATTGATCGACAGGGTGGGGGGCCAGATCTGTCTGAAAGCACGGATGAGCAAGAAGATACACTGGCTACTGCTGAACTGGAGAGCGCTGAGTTAGAGACGGCTCAACTGGAAGCACGTGCAATGGCTAGACGTATTCGAGAGATCGTGGGCGACGCAGATCAACCTGCGCTGCAAGTGTATGATAAAGCACTAAAAACGATGCGACCGGCAAGGTACGGTGACATTGTCATTTTGCTGCGTTCTGCTCTAATGTGGGCACCGCTCATGATTGAAGAGTTTAGACAACAGGGTATTCCTGCCGGTGGTGAGCAGAGCAAAGGATATTTTCAGGCTATAGAAGTGGAGGTCATGTTGTCCCTACTTCAGATTGTTGATAATCCTAGGCAGGACATTCCTCTTGCTGCGGTACTTCGGTCACCGATTGTGGGTCTGGACGAAGAGGAATTGGCACAGATTCGTCTTGGTAATAAAGGTCAATCCTTCTATGATGCAGTAATCCTCGCTACAGGAGAACTAGATCATCCATTGCATGACCGTAACTCGGATGAGCAATACAAGCAAGTAAGTGAAGATGCTCAAGTTGTTCAGATGAATTGGCCTGAAGCTTGGACAGAGCTGGAGGAAGCACGGCGAGAGACGGCAGTTACTGCTGAAGTAGATCGTATAGATGACCTGCAACCAGCAAGCAGTGATGTAGATGCGGCTCATTGGGCAGGATTGGTTGATCTTGTAAGTGATGAAAACAATTCTGTGCAGCCTGATGAGGATGTAACATTGCAGCAGAAATTGGTTCAGTTTGCACGTCAATTGAAGCAATGGCGATTGGAAGCTCGTCAAGGAAGTCTGAGTGAATTAATCTGGCGGATCTACCGAGAGACGGGTTACTTGGACTGGGTAGGCGGTCTTCCTGGCGGCATGCAACGACAAAGCAATCTCAAAGCGTTATACGACCGCGCACGACAATATGAGGAAGCGACGGCCAATCGTGGTTTGTTCCGCTTTTTGACCTATGTCTCCAGACTGCGTGAGAATGGTGGAGATTTAGGAACGGTTGGTGGTTCTGCTGAGCAAGACAACGCAGTAAAAATTATGACCATTCATAGAAGCAAAGGATTGGAATTCCCGGTAGTCTTTGTGGCGGGGATATCCAAAATGTTCAATCAGCAAGATCTGAACGCACCCTTTCTCATGCATAAGGAACTTGGGTTTGGCCCAAGGTTTGTGGATCAAGAGAATCGGGTTGCGTACCCGACACTGGCAAATCTGGCGATCCGACGCCGGGCTCAGTTTGAGTTGTTAGCTGAGGAGATGAGGGTGCTGTATGTGGCACTTACTCGTCCAAAAGAAAAAATGATCCTCATTGGGACAGTGAAGGATGTTGCCAAAAAGGCAGCCGCCTGGTCTCAAGTGAAGGACAGTCCGGAGCTGTTACTGCCAGACTATTTACTGGCAGCAGGACGGAATTATTTGGACTGGATTGGCCCGTCCCTTATTCGTCACCCAGCAGCGTCTTCCCTGCGTGAATTGGCTGGAGGAAGTGATTCCTATTCATCTTGCTTAATGGATGACGAGTCACGATGGAACATCGCTGTGATTTCTGCAGATCAGGTTTCACGGGATATGGTTCTTGGGCATCCCAAGGGCGAGGAAGAAGCAATGCCAGAAGTTCGAAAAGAACGAATTGCTGCGTTGCAAGCCATACAACCTGTTCAGTTACGCACTTCTGAAGAAAGAAGCAATGAAGCTGTTGATGTGTTAGAAATAGCTCAGCAAGTTAACGGTGATGGTGATGAAGTTACTGAAGCTGAGCATGCAGATGTCGCGCTTATGGAGCAAGTCTATCAACGATTATCCTGGGCATATCCACACACAGCGGCAACGCAGGTTGCAGCAAGTACATCCGTTTCTGAGCTCAAGACATTGCTCGCCAAGCAGGAATATCAGCCGCTACAGGTGATGGAAGAGATGGCAAGACGGCTCGAAAGTAACACTTTGCTTACAGATGATGCGCCCGATGAGAAGTTGAATCCAGTAGTACAGCCTGACAATCGTAGAAGCCATGATCCAGATTCGTCCTTCAAATTGCACCTGCGTCGTCCTAAATTCATGGAAGAGAAGAAGCTAACAGGTGCAGAACGAGGAACGGTGTACCATACATTGATGCAGCATCTTCCTATGGATGGAACAGGGATCAATGTTGAGGTTGTGGATAATACGCTTGCACGATTGTTGCAACTGCAAATTCTACTGCCTCATCAGGCAGAGGTCATTGATGCTACGCAGCTCGTTGCTTTTTTTGAGACTGAGCCTGGATTGGAACTTATGCGCGCAGATTGGGTGAAACGGGAGATTCCATTTATTTACGGACTGCCAGCACATCATTCTCCTGCTGAGTGGTTGCATGATATAACGCCACATGAAGGGATGCAGACCGTAGATGAAGGGGAAGGACTTCAGGCATCACTAGTAGATGAGACAGTATTAGTACAAGGCATTATAGACTGCCTCTATGAGGTGGATGGCAAACTTGTGCTGCTAGATTATAAAACAGATCGTGTCTGGAATGATGTAAAAGGGTTAGACGATTTGACTGCAAACTATCGTTTCCAGCTAGAGTTATATAGCCGCGCGATTGAGGATATTTTGGGACGTAAGGTTGATCACCGGTGGCTCTATTTCTTTGATGGTGGACATGCGGTGAAATGCTGAATATAGTCATTTATTTCATATCATTTTAGCTAACTTAATCAGGACGAGATATAGATTAAAAGGGGTTATTTATTTTGTCTATATCTCGTTACATACATCATGTTTAGTGAGTTATGAGATGGATTTTATGGATAGTAGGGCAGTATTTTTGAAATGTTCTTGGGAGAGGGGATGAGCGGACAATGCGTATTTTGCATACAGGAGACTGGCATTTGGGGAAAACACTCGAAGGTCGGAGCCGTCTGCGGGAACAGGAAGACTTTATTGATGAGCTTGTTAAACTGGCAGACGATCAGCAGGCTGATGCTATTTTAATGGCTGGTGATGTGTATGATTCAGTGAACCCTCCAGCTTCTGCAGAGCAGTTATTCTATGAGGCAGCTGCAAGGCTTACCGAGCGGGGCAGACCGCTTGTGGTCATCGCGGGAAACCATGATCAGCCTGAACGGGTTGCATCGGTTACGCCACTTGTAAATAGACAGGGGATCACGCTTGTAGGAATGCCTACTTCGGAAGCAGTGACCATTCATGCAAAGCGTACAGGTGAAACGGCTAACATTGCTGCATTACCTTATCCGTCTGAAGCTAGATTAAACGAACTGCTGACAACGGATGGGGATGAGAATGTACTTCGTCAAGCTTACAGCCGGCGTGTAGGGATGCTGATGCAGCATTTGGCGGCATCATTCCGACCAGATACAGTGAATCTAGCCATGAGTCATATCTATGTGCTTGGCGGCGTAGAAAGTGATTCCGAACGTCCCATTCAGGTTGGTGGTGCCTACACGGTGGATCCTTCAGCTCTGTCTATAGGGGCACAATATACAGCACTCGGACATCTACATCGTGCTCAGGCGGTAAAGGGAGACGGAATTATTCGTTATAGCGGTTCGCCATTAGCCTACAGCTTCTCGGAAGCCGGACAGAGTAAATCAGTGACGATGGTAGATCTAGCACCCGGTGGTGTTCCACATGTGGAAGAAGTGCTTTTAACCTGTGGTCGTCCCCTTGTTCGCTGGAAGGCACGAGGAGGTCTTGCAGAGGTACATCGTTGGTTAGAGGAAGGACGAGATGCCCAGGCCTTTGTCGATATGGAAGTATGGCTAGAGGATGCGATGTCGTTAAAAGAAATTCAGCAGCTTCGAAGATCCCATGACGGTATCATTCATATCCGTCCGGTGTATCCCGAGATGGCTGCCGCGGGTCTGTTAGAGCAACGCTCAGAGCTGCCTGTGCATGAATTGTTCCGGAAATTCTACCAGCGGCAGACCGGTGGTGCAGAGCCTGAAGAGAAGCTTGTACAGCTATTCCTGGAGCTTGTCGATGAGGATGAGCCAGGTGTTCGTGAGGAGGCTGAGGCGAAATGAAGCCTATTTCATTAAAAGTGGCTGGTCTACAGAGTTATCGTGACACGCAGGAAATTGATTTTACCGTGCTGACAGAGACAGGGTTATTCGGTATTTTTGGGCCTACAGGAAGTGGGAAATCCTCGTTGCTTGATGCCATTACCTTAGCGATGTACGGAAAAGTAGAACGTGCGGTGAATGGTACGCAGGGCATTATGAATCATGCTGAGGACGCATTATCGGTTGCATTTACGTTTGAATTATCATCTGCGGAAGGCACGCGTAGATTCCGTGTGGAGCGGCGGTTCAAACGCAATAATGAAGTATCTGTAAGCAATACCGTTAGTAAATTTATTGAGACCATTGACGGGGAAGATCATGTACTCGCGGATAAATTAGCCGAGGTTAACCGCTCTGTCGAGGATGTGATCGGGCTCAAAATGGATGATTTTACACGTGCGGTTGTCCTTCCACAAGGAAAGTTTGCTGAATTTCTGTCCTTGAAGGGCAGCGAGCGACGTCAGATGCTGCAGCGGCTTTTTCATCTGGAGAAATACGGAGATCAGCTAGCTATCAAGTTGAGCAGACGAGTGAAGAACAATGACATGGTTCATCAATCCCTTGTTGCGGAGCAGCAAGGATTAGGCAATGCAAGTAAAGAGACGCTTGAGGAGACGGCTCGGCTTCTTCAAGAGGCGGTCCGTGCGGCGGCCTCGTCCCGTAAAGCGTTAGAAGAGGCCACGAAGGAAGCCGAACAGCTGGGCAAAATTCGTGAATGGAGTCAGGAGCGTCAGTCTCGCTTAGAGGAACAGCGGAAGTTGAACGCACAAGATGCACGCATTGTTGAAGGCGAAGAACGTTTGAAGCAAGCTAGTGCAGCTGATGTGATTCTGCCTGCACTACAAACGATGCGTGAAGCTATGGCAGAGCACCACTTGCGCCAGCAGCTAGCTGAGACTGCTCATCAGCAAGCGATAGAACATGAGAAACTGTCTGTTCTCGAAGCGGAAAAGGCAGAGGCTACCCGATTGCAATTGTCTGAGGAAGAGCCCAAATTGATGCTGCGCCTGGAGCAATTGGAACAGGCAAAAGAATTGCAAAAGGAACGTGACGGGCTTAGGGAGGATGCTTCACGTCTGAAGCAATTACTTGAGCAAGGTCAAGCAGAGCAGACGGTTGTAGGTCAACAATTGGAGAAAGAGCAAGAGCTGCAACAGCGTGGACGTAAACGGCGGGAAGAATTACAGGAGAGCTTGAAACCGAACGAAGTCAAAGCTGATGAGCGGAGACAGCTACAGTTTGCATTGGAGCTCCAGCACCGGATGGATACAGCTGCAGAGCAGTTACGTCAGAACAAGGTGGAGCTGGAGGCGAGCCAGCAATCAGCTACACAGGGAGCCAATAAGCTGGAGGCGATCACGGAAGAGGAGAGTCGCCTGAGCATAAAGCGTGAGCAATTGATTGGGCAGGCGGCTGCAGGTTTTGAAGCCTTGCTTGCATGCGAGCAGGACATCGGACGCGAGCAGCGCATGCTGGCTGGGGCGGAGGAACAGCTTCGGGGTGCGATGCGTGAGCAGGAGCTGCACCGGCTCTCCTCCGCCTTGCGCGCCGAGCTGCGCGATGGCGAGCCTTGCCCGGTGTGCGGCTCCGCACACCACCAGCTCCCGGCTGCGCCGGCGGGAGAAGGTCCGCACGCAGACGATGCGGACCTGGAACTGCTGCGCAGCCTGCACGCGGAGCTGCAGGAGCTGCGCTTCGGGCTGCGCCAGCAGCTGCACGAACGTCGCAGCCTGCTGACGCAGCTTGGCGCAGCGGCCGGCGAAGCTCCGTCCGCAGCCGAGGCCGCGCCTGCGGCAGCGGAGCCCGAGCCCGCCGAGTCGCCCGTTCACGGGCGCTCCCCGGCGGACTGGGCAGCGCGTGCCGCCGCGCTGCGCGAAGCCGCGCGGACGCTGGCTGACGCCGCAGCGCCGCTGCAAGCGGAGGCCGCTGCGTTGCAGCAGGCGGCCTCAGGCGCACAGCAGCGCCGCATGGAGGCGGCTGCTGCGCAGGAAGCCGGCCGTGCCGGGCTCGCCCAGGCGGAGCGCAAGCTGGCCGAGAGCGAGGCGACAGCGACAGCGCTGCGCGATCGCTGGGTCGCGGAACTGCCTGACATCGCCCCGGAGCAGGCCAAGGCCTTAGTTCAGGCGATGCAGGAGCGCGATGCACGCGCCGAGGACATCAAGGAACGTCTGAACAAAAGCGTGACGTTCCTTGAGGAGAAGCAAGAGATCGTTCAAACACTTCAGCGTAAGCTGGTTGAATTGGATAAACAATTAATCCAGTGGCAGACGGAGTGGCAGGGCAACAGTAAACAACTTGCCGAGAAGGAAGAACGGTTACGGCAATGGGTTGGTGAACAACGAGTAGAAGACCTGATTGCTGCTGCGCAGGCTCAGCTGAATCGATTAAGAACTTCTGCAACAGAAGCAGCACAGCGTTACAAGGAAGCAGATATTCTGAAACAAGAGTCAGCGAAGAAAGACGTTATTGCTCATCAGGCAGCTGCCTCTGCTGGCGAGCATCTGCAGCAGGCGCAAGGGCGCTGGAAGCAACTGCTGGAGCAATCGCCATTCACTTCGGAGGAGGCTGTAATGCAGGCAGCCATCGCTTCCGAGGAGGCAGAACGACTAGCTGCGGCCATCCAGCAACACCGCGAACAGGAACGTGAGCTGGCGTCCCAATTACGAGAACTGGAGCAGAAACTTGCGGGAGCTGAGGTGTCTGAAGAGCAGTGGATGGCATGCACGGAACAGTTACGGCAGAGAAGGACTGAGGATGAAGCGGCACTTAGCGCCAAAGCTCGGACTGAGCGGGATTTGGAAGATGTTCAGCAACGTCACGTACGCTGGACTGAACTGGAGAACAAGCGAGTGGACGTTAGCCGAGAAGGCGAGCTGCTAAGTAAATTGCAATCGGCTTTCCGCGGGAACGCATTCGTAGAATATATTGCTGAAGAGCAACTGATGCAGGTTAGCCAGGCAGCATCCCAGCGATTACGCTTCTTGACCAAACAGCGATATTCGCTTGAAGTCGATTCTGGTGGTGGATTTGTCATCTGTGACGATGCAAACGGTGGGGTGAAACGCCCGGTGTCCACCTTGTCGGGTGGCGAGACCTTCTTAACCTCGCTGTCGCTAGCATTGGCGTTGTCCGCACAGATTCAGCTTCGTGGGCAGTACCCACTGCAGTTCTTTTTCCTGGATGAAGGGTTCGGCACACTTGATCCTGAACTGTTAGACACGGTGATAACCTCGCTGGAAAAATTACATGACGACCGCCTGGCCGTTGGTGTGATTAGCCACGTGCCTGAACTGCGGGCTCGTCTAGCACGTAAGTTGGTTGTCATTCCGGCAAGTGAGGCTGGTGGCGGCTCCAGAGTTATGCTGGAAACATTGTAGTGGTGGTGTACCCGGCTGGAGAAATTTCCACATCGCTATGCTACATTTTCGATCCTCCTGCACCCATGCTTAATTCATTTTGACTACAGAGTGAGTTACATCACAGATACAGGTTCATCGCATTGTTATACTACAGTTAAGCCGACAAACTTGATGTAAGTACCCCGGCGGACGTTTGATCAGGAATGATCCTGAATAGACGTCCGCAAGCAGTGACTTCCGCTAGGAAGCTCACACGGGGTGCTTCTTTTTTTTACCTGTTCTTGCAGTGTCAATTCGCCCAGAGCTGAATACGATGAAAGGGTGATGATGAGCAATGATCAGGGAGGCGTTAAGAAGTGGAGAAGGTAGAAGCGAAGAAGATCTGTAAAGAGCACATGCATCGGTATGTATGTGTGCAGATGCAGGATGGTAGTCACTATGACGGGATTATGGAAAATGTGGATGATGACATGATCTATCTGGCTGTTCCCGTTGGACCGGAAGCAGCGATGAATCAAGCGAACTGGGCACCGAATGCAATGCCTGGAGCGAACTATCCAATAGCACATGCGCGTGGATTTTACCCAGGCTACGGTTATCATACACCATATCCTTATTATGGATACGGGCGCAGACGTTTTAATCGGCTCGTACTCCCGCTGTTTGCCCTTACTGCATTGACCTTGTTACCGTACTACTAAGCCGAGAAGTTAGCATAGATCTGTCATAAAGTTTCTTTTCATATCTGATGTGTGAGCTCTGATTGAGCACATAGATGTAGTGTTTGCATTGCGCTGACATAACTCGAAGTGATCAGTACTTATGTCCTTAACTTAACACGAGGGTTATTTTGGGCAGTTGGGGAACCCCGATGCTACAGAATAGAAAAACTTCAAAAAATCATGCCTCACAGAAGTTCTCTTCTGAAGCGGCATGATTTCTTTATTTTACAATATAAATTGGATTCATTTTAAGGCAGAACTCAGATCCTCGATTAAATCTTGGACATCCTCAATGCCAATCGAGATGCGTATCAACCCGTCCGTAATCCCCAATTCTTGACGACGTTCATATGGAATGGAAGCATGTGTCATCCGCGCAGGTACAGAAATTAAACTTTCTACCGCACCCAGGCTCTCAGCCAAGGTGAAATAACGGACTTTACTCAATACTTCATCGACTTTTGCGGCACTGCCTACGTCAAAAGACACCATCCCGCCAAACCCTCTTGCCTGGGTAGAAGCGAGAGTGTGCTGAGGATGATCGGACAATCCTGGGTAATAGACCTTGCTCACGGCAGGATGTTGGTTCAGAAAGTCAACAATTTGCTCGGCGTTGCGTTCCTGCGCTTCCATACGCAATCCTAATGTTTTGAGTCCACGCATCAATAACCACGAATCCATCGGTCCTAAGACTGCGCCAATTGCGTTTTGCAAGAAATGTAGATCTTCACCAAGCTGTTCACTGTTCACGACGGCAAGTCCTGCAACAACATCACTATGACCACCAATATACTTCGTGGCTGAATGTAACACAATATCCGCACCGAGAGCGAGAGGGGTTTGCCAATACGGTGTACTAAAGGTGTTATCCACGATGAATAACAGTTCGTTAGCTTTAGACCATTTCGATACAGTAGCAATATCAGTCACTTTAAGTAGGGGGTTTGTTGGTGTCTCAACATAAATAGCCTTCGTATTCGGTTGAAGAGCTTGTTCCAGTGCTTGCAGCGAGGTTGTGTCCACGAAGGTGGATTCGATTCCTAGGCGGTGGAGCACTTTGGTGAAAATGCGATAAGTCCCACCGTACACATCATCTGTTAGAATAACGTGATCACCACTTTTCAACAGAGACATTACGGCATGAATGGCAGCCATTCCTGAACTGAACGCGAAGCCCCGAACGCCGTCTTCCAGCTCTTTAATCACTTCTTCCAAGGCATGACGAGTCGGATTGCCCGTGCGTGAATACTCATAGCCTTTGTGCACACCAACGGCTTCTTGTTCATACGTGCTTACTTGATAGATCGGCACACTCACGGCTCCCGTATGAGGATCACCAACAATTCCAGCATGAATTAACTTTGTTTTTTGTCTCATTTTATTGTCCTCCATTATAGATGTTTTGGCTTAAATAACGCTCACTGCTATCCGGGAAAATAACGACGATGTTACTTCCGGGCAGGGCGTGATGCGCTTCATTTAATGCAGCCTGCATAGCTGCTCCGGAAGAACTTCCTACCAGCAAACCTTCCAAGATTGCCAGATCCTTAACCCGATCAAAGGCGTCCTCATCTGAAATGGTATGAATAGCATCAAAGTAACTTACATCCATAAATGAAGATAATGCTTCGACCCCGATACCTTCTGTGCGATGTGATCCCGGTGAACCACCAGCAAGGATTGAGCCTTCGGGCTCTACAATGCAGGTCTTAATGGAAGGATTCTGTTCCTTCAAGAAGCGTGATCCGCCCATAAAAGTTCCGCCAGACCCGGCTCCAGCGACATATATATCTACTTTTCCATTCAGATCACGCCAAATCTCAGGACCCAAGTGTTCATAATGAGCTTTGGGATTATCCTCATTAGAGAACTGTGCTGGAATGTAGGAACCCGGTATCTCGGTTGCTAGTGTTTCTGCTCTGCGGATTGCACCCATCATTCCCTCTGATGTCGGTGTATTGATGACCGTAGCACCCAGTGCACGCATCAATTGCTGCTTCTCCACACTGAACTTCTCAGGAACTGTGAAAATAACGTTTAAGTTCAGGCCTACCGCGGCCATCGCAAGACCAATGCCGGTATTACCTGCGGTAGCTTCTATGATCGTCCCCCCTGACTTAACATCTCCCCGTGCCAAGGCTTGCTCCAACAAAAACTTGCCGATCCGGTCTTTTACACTACCTCCAGGATTCATGAATTCCAACTTGGCATACAAACGCACTCCCTGAGGTAAGGGATAACGAGATAATTCAAGCAAAGGCGTATTGCCTATAAGTTCTTGTACATGTTGATAAACAGTCACATTAACCAATCTCCTTTTGTGCACTCATTAACCATACATATTTATTCAAGCGGGAGAAGTTTGTTCTAAAACCATGCTTCGATAATATGGGGTGTAGTACCTCAATCGTTGTATAATACTCCGTCCGTAGATCGGTGAGCAGTCCCGAATAGCCCTGAGATGCCACTTCTTCTTCAATCTGGCGCCGACTGTCCTGATTTTGAAAGATCGTGTCCGCAAATACGATTTTCCCATGAGGCTGCAGCAGCTTGGCGTATATTGAAATCGCTTGTTCCTTCTCTGCATCTGTTAGATGATGAAAGGCATACGTGCTCACGATGGCATCAATGGGTTCAGTCAACGGAGGGAAGTCCAGAAAGTCACCTTCAAACAATTGAAAATTTATTTTTCGTCGTTGAACCTGTTGAATCATACCTTGTGAAGGCTCTACTCCATATACCTTATGACCTGCTGCCACTAGTTTTTCGGTGAGATTTCCCGTCCCTACGCCAAATTCCAAAATCGTACCATGTACCTCGGAGACTACAGAATGCAGAATTTTCTCATAATCTTCGAACACTTCCTGATACTGCCCGTTGTGTCCTGTTACGGTTAGATCATAGTTATTAGACCATTGGTCAAATAAAGGAACAAACTCTCTGCCCATTACCTAAATATCCTCCTTGGTAACGCTCGAAATAAAAGCAACTATATCAATGGGGATTATATACTATAAATGTGTAAATTAAAAGAAAAATATGGAATTTTATGGCTTTAAAACAGTAATCCTGTATCTCTGTACTTGAGTGATCATTTCATGAAATTGGACGTTGCTCGGCACATCCGGTATGATAGGAAAGGTATACATAATTGCTGTTTAAAGGAGGGTATGAACAATGGATTGCTTGTTTTGCAAAATTGTAGAGGGCAGCATTCCCTCCAACAAGGTGCTGGAGAATGACCATGTTGTCGTCTTCCATGACATACAGCCCGCTGCGCCAACACATGTGTTAGTGATTCCTAAGAAACATATTGCTTCCATGAATGAAGTAACGGCAGAGGATCTGCCCTTAATTGGACAAGTGCATTTGGCTGCACAGGAAGCTGCAAAACGCTTAGGCATTGACGAGTCTGGTTACCGACTGATCAATAACTGTGGTAAGGATGGCGAGCAAACGGTGCATCATTTGCATTATCACCTGCTTGGAGGCACAAGACTCGGAGCTTTGACTAGCCTATCTGATTCGCACAAATAAACAGTTGAAATGCTTAAAATCAACTTTTATTGTTTGCACTATCTAACGATGGAAAGCATCGATGTTGTTTGAATTAAACGACTATTTTACGTTGAGGTTGACACGTTTATTACCTTTCGCCTATAATGAAAGGTGATGAACCGTGTTATTGCTCTTGGACGGTCTGGTCGGAGGGAGGGAAAACTGGTGTCTGAAACTAAAGTTCGCAAAAACGAGACTATTGATGCTGCACTTCGTCGCTTTAAACGTTCCATCGCTAAAGATGGCGTCTTGGCTGAGGTGAAGAAACGTAAGCATTATGAGAAGCCAAGCGTGAAGCGCAAGAAAAAGTCCGAGGCTGCTCGTAAGAGAAAGTTTTAGGAGGATTTTAACTACATGAATCTTAGCGAACGATTGAACGAAGATATGAAGCAAGCGATGAGGAGCAAGGACAAGTTCAAGCTCTCCACCATTCGGTTGATTCGTTCGACGATCAAGAATCTTGAAATAGATTTGAAAAGAGATTTGGATGACAACGAAGTGCTTGATATCCTAAGTCGTGAAATCAAACAGCGCAAAGATGCCCTCCAAGAATTTGAAAAATTGGGCCGTGAAGACCTCGCGGCAAATGCAAAAGCGGAAATTGATATAATCGGTCAATACCTTCCCGAACAGCTTACCGAAGAAGAAATTAAAGTTATTGTACAGCAGACCATCCAGGAAACCGGTGCTTCTTCGAAAGCCGAGATGGGGAAAGTTATGGCGGCCCTTATGCCGAAAGTCAAAGGCAAAGCGGACGGCAAGCTGGTTAACCAAGCAGTTCAACAATTTCTGCAATAAAGCAATCAATAAACACTTCCTGACTTGTCAGGGAGTGTTTTTTCCTTTGTTAATACCTCTTTAGTGAAAGACTCTTAGTGAAGCACTCTTAGTGAAACACTATAAGCGAGCATGTTGGCTTTTTGAAGCAGGAATAAATTTATGTTTTACAGCGTTGGACAAATGGTGAATAAATGCGTTACTTTTTTCTTTAAATTGGATATTGAACATGATATTGGATTATAAATGTTGCAATTGTCGCAAGATTCAAATATAATTTTAAGATTTTGAAACGAAATGCTGATTGGTACGTAATAACAACCATAAGCTGGACAGTATAACAATTAAGGAAAAGGGGGGATTATTGGTGAAGGGAAAGCACCGGAAGATGCTTACGGGGCCATTCATGCTCTTGATGCTGCTGACGCTGTTGCTTCCTGTTTGGATTGGATCGCCTTCAGCACATGCGGCTGAGAAGAGCGGCGCCGTATACATTATTCCGGTTGACAAACCAATCGAGCAGGGGCTTGGCAAATTTATGGAGCGCGGCTTCAAAGAAGCTGAGAGCATGAACGCTGGCCTGATTGTTCTGGATATTAATACGCCGGGAGGACGTGTTGATACTGCGGAAGCACTGGGAATCTTGATCAAAGATAGCCCGATTGAAACCTTAGCTTTTGTGCGCGGTGACGCTGCTTCTGCAGGTAGTTTTTTGGCCTTGAATGCGGATAAGATCGTAATGTCGCCAGGAAGCATGATTGGTGCGGCAGCGATGGTGGACAGTACGGGTAAACATGTAGATGATCCAAAACTCGTTGCCTTTTGGAAAAGTAAAATGCAAGGAGCGGCTGAAAAAAGTGGTCGCGATGGCAAAATTGCCGCTGGAATGACGGACGTTAATATGGTCGTAGAAATGCCAGAGATTAATAAAACCAAGCAAAAAGGTGAAATTATTGCACTCTCGGCAGAAGAAGCTTTAAAAGTTGGATACGCAGACCATATTAGTAACACTCCAGAAGAGGCGGCTGCCTGGTTAGGATACAGTCAGGATGATGTGTTCAAAGTGGAAAGAACCACAGCTGAGAACATCTCTACATTCCTTACGAACCCTGTGGTTATGACTGTGCTCTTATTCCTCGGTATTGCAGGGGTGATCATTGAGTTGATCGTTCCTGGCTTCGGAGTACCTGGTATTGTTGGTATTGTATGTTTTGTACTTTATTTCTCCGGAAACTATATTGCTGGTTTTGCCGGAGCAGAGACATGGGTATTATTCACTGTTGGCCTCATCATGATGATTCTTGAGATGTTTATACCGAGCTTCGGAATACTGGGTATTCTCGGATCTATCGCACTCGTTGCTGGTGTTGTGCGAGCAGCGTACGACACAAGCGATGCGTTTGTATCACTCGGTATTGCCTTTGGAGCTGCGCTCGTAGTTATCGCGATCGTTGTCATTCTGTTTAAGGATAAGGGCATCTGGAATCGATTCATATTGAGTGAGAAGCTGTCTGCTGATCGTGGGTTCTCCTCAGCGACAGAACGCAAGGAACTGATTGGAATGCAAGGAATCAGCCTTACTCCGCTTCGTCCGTCTGGAACCGCCATGTTGAATGGGGAGCGGGTCGATGTTGTATCAGATGGTGATTTTATTCCTATTGATACACCGATTATCGTCATTAAGGCAGAAGGTACTCGTATTGTAGTGCAACAAGCTCTACCTGTGTAACCTTCTTCATTGCCGGAGCCGATGAGGTCTTCGGCAACGTACATATCCATTCTGTGAGGCTGTTGCCAGAGTGGGGGATCAAAATAAACAGCAGATTTAACTCAGGTTTGTTATGCTGTATATTGGTACAAAATTTAAAATGCAAATGGAGGAATTTTGACTATGGAACCAACCTTGATTACGGTTTTGCTAATTGCGGTAGTTGCGATTATCGTGCTTAGCGTATTCTTCAGCTTTTTCCCGGTTATGCTCTGGATCTCAGCCATTGCATCCGGTGTGCGTGTCGGAATTATTACACTGGTAGCTATGAGATTGAGACGTGTAACACCTAGTCGGATCGTAAACCCGTTGATCAAAGCAACAAAGGCGGGACTAGGATTGAATATCAACCAATTGGAAAGTCACTTCCTTGCTGGTGGTAACGTAGACCGCGTTGTTAATGCCTTGATTGCTGCACAACGTGCAAACATTCCATTGGAGTTTGAACGTGCTGCTGCAATCGATCTTGCGGGTCGTGACGTATTGCAAGCCGTGCAAATGAGCGTTAACCCTCGTGTAATCGAGACACCAATTGTATCCGCTGTAGCGAAAGATGGTATCGAAGTTAAAGTTAGAGCGCGTGTTACGGTACGTGCAAACATTGATCGCCTCGTCGGTGGTGCTGGTGAAGAGACAATCATTGCCCGTGTCGGCGAAGGTATCGTAAGTACGAACGGTTCTTCCAATTCCCACAAAGACGTATTGGAAAATCCAGATTTGATCTCTCGTACGGTGTTGTCTAAAGGTTTGGATGCAGGTACGGCTTTTGAAATCCTGTCCATTGATATCGCAGACGTAGATGTAGGTAAAAACATTGGTGCATTCTTGCAAACGGAACAAGCAGAGGCGGATAAGCGTATTGCCCAAGCAAAAGCCGAAGAGCGTCGTGCAATGGCCGTAGCCCAAGAGCAAGAGATGAAAGCACGCGTTGTAGAGATGAGAGCACGTGTAGTTGAATCTGAGTCCCAAGTACCTTTGGCAATGTCTGAAGCACTTCGTAGTGGTAAAATCGGTGTTATGGACTACATGAACCTGAAAAATATTGAAGCAGATACTCAAATGCGTAACACATTAGGAAAACCTGGTGAAGGCTCCAATTCCAATGATCAGGGTGATTCCAAAAACGGAAGATAGGCGGTGAATACACATGAGCCTATTAGATTGGGTATTTGACAATCTTTACATTGTAGCGGTTGTTGGATTTATGCTGTTTTCATTCCTGGGAAAAGCCGCCAAGTCCGCTGATCCGAACAAAAAGCGACCGAGCAACGGGATGCCTACCTTTGGTGGAAGTGGTGACTCTGATCGAAATGGACGTTCTTCTGAAGACACGAGAACGCAATCCACAGGACCCTCTAATCAGGGAGATACTCGTTATGATGAGCAATACGATGATCGTTATGATGATAGAAGGTATGACGAGGAAACGTATGATGATCGTTATGAACCCATGTATTCTGAGCCTGCGTCAAGTTCTAGACAATCCGATGAATACAGCGGCCAGAGCACGGTAAGTGCGATGAGCAGTTCTCTTGAAGAGCAGATGAAGCAGATGGAACAGCAACAACGTGAAATACAAGAGCGTTTGAATCGTATTTCATCAGCCAATACTCCAGTTGTCTCTGATTCCAGTTGGGATGAAACCACAGGTGAATCTGGGCAGTCTCTGCTTCGCAGAGAAGATATTCGTACGGGTGTTTTATGGGCTGAAGTGTTGGGTTCCCCACGTTCCAAACAACCATTTGGGACTCGGGGTAAACTGTAATAATCTTAAAAATGAATGAGGAAAGGGTCGTCTCTGGTGAGTGTTAGAGCCAGATGACGGCTCTTTTTTTGTTTTTATAATACTTTTATCTGTTTCGAACTCATCCTTTACCATAGTTCTCATATATTCAGGCTTAACCGCATAAGTTGAATTGTAGAGGAAGGGGGAAGACCTTCGAATGACTCGAATTAGCCGCAAGCTGCGCAGATGGACTAGTGAGGTACTGGATCTGCCGCAGGATGTGCTTTACGATATGCCACGGTTAACCCTGATTGGCAATAAGCAATTGTATATAGAGAATCATCGAGGTGTCATCCATTTTACACCTGACCGCATCGTGCTTGCTCTATCCCAAGGCGAACTGGAGATTAAAGGAGCCGAACTGATGATCCGAAATATTTTACCGGATGAGGTAGCTGTGGAGGGCAAGATTTTAGATATTCATATGAATGGAGCGGAGGGAAACGAATGAAGCAGCCCAGTCTGTACAAACTGCGTGGAGCGGTCCGAATCACGGTTACTGGGGGAGACATTGAAGGGTTAATTAACTTGCTGGCAGTGCAGGGACTGGAAGTTTGGAACCTGCGTGCCAGAGATGGGCGCCGGGCAGATATGAATATTTTGCTGCCGCATTTCTTCAAGTTGCGTCCGTTACTGAAACGGACAGGCTGCAAAGTGAAGGTGACTCATCGCAGAGGATTCCCGTTTTTTGTTGCCCGACTATGGAAAAGAAAATTTTTCCTTGGTGGAATGTTATTTTTTGTGGCAGCATTATTTGCGTTAACGTCTATGGTCTGGAATGTGGAAGTGAAGGGCAATGTGAAGATTCCAACAGATGAAATTCTTACAGCTGCCAAAAAAGAGGGGTTATATCCTTTTCAATGGTCATTTCGTCTTCCTAGCCAGGACAAGCTCTCCAAACAGCTCGCATTGACGTTGCCGGATGTAACATGGGTTGGTGTAACCAAAGAAGGTACCAACGTCACCATTCAGGTTGTAGAGTCGGCACAACCGAAGCGAGAGCCTTTAATGAACCCTAGACATCTAGTAAGTAAATCCGACGCAGTAGTTACTCAGATTTACGCGGAGCAGGGGCGGCCGGTTGTGCAGGAAAACATGCGTGTAAAAAAGGGACAAGTGTTGATCTCAGGCATCTTAGGGGATGAAGAAAATACAGAAACAGTGGTGGCCAAAGGTGATATTCGTGGCTTGGTGTGGCGTGAATATCAAGTTGAAGTGCCGCTTACCCAAAAGCTCAATACGATGACTGGTGAGAGCAAAGAGCGATTTTATATTGTGCTGGGGAAATGGGCGGTACAGCTATGGGGATATGGTAAGATTCCTTTCAACTCGTATGAAACATCCAGCAACCATGATCCACTCACATGGAGATCCTTTACTCTTCCTATGGGGTGGTTAACAGAGACAGATAGAGAAACCCGTGCACATGAAGTTCAGCAGAGTGTAGAATGGGCTAGAAGCAAAGGGTTGGAAGGGGCTAGAAACGATATTATCGCTAAAAATGGGAAAGAAACTAAAATTATAAGTGAAAAAATTTTGCATGAGAAGAAAGAGAATGGTAAAGTTTATATGAAAGTATTATTTGAAGTAGAAGAAAGTATTGCGGAGGAACTTCCGCTAGTCCATAGTCAAGGAGAATGAGGCTATTTGTCAGAACAAACACGCAGCATACGAATCTCCCTCCAAAGCGCGGGAGAGGGTCAATCTCTGTTTGGACCCCAAGATATTTTTCTGAAATTAATTGAAGCTGAAATCCCTGCTCAGATCTCATCCCGTGAAGCGGAGATCGTGATCTTCGGGAATGCACAGAACGTAGAATCGCTAGAACAGTTATTTGATGTATTATTGCAATTGGTTCGTAACGGATATGTGTTAACGGAGAGGGATGTTAAATACGCGATTGAGCTAGCGAAGGAACTGCGTGCAGACCAGCTTCTTGACCTGTTCAAGGGTGAGATTACAACGACCTATCGAGGCAAGCCGATCCGGGTAAAAACGATTGGACAGAAGCACTATGTAACTACGATTAAGAAACGGGACGTTGTATTCGGTATTGGTCCTGCAGGTACAGGAAAAACCTATCTCGCGGTTGTGCTCGCCGTGGCAGCACTCAAGGAAGGTAGTGTAAAGCGGATTGTACTTACAAGACCTGCGGTTGAGGCTGGTGAAAGCCTAGGCTTCCTCCCGGGCGATTTGCAAGAGAAGGTAGATCCTTACTTACGTCCACTGTACGATGCATTATATGATGTGATGGGACAAGAGCAGACGGCAAAAGCGCTAGAGCGAGGGCTGATAGAAATTGCACCTTTGGCATACATGCGTGGACGTACGCTGGATGATTCATTCATTATTTTGGATGAAGCCCAGAACACAACGCCTGAACAAATGAAAATGTTTTTGACCCGTCTTGGTTTTGGTTCCAAAATGGTCATTACCGGCGATGTTACACAAATTGATTTACCCCGCGGCAAGAAGTCTGGATTAGTGGAAGCCAAAACGATACTGAATGAAGTGGAAGAAATCGGATTTGTGTTCTTTGCAGAGCAAGATGTTGTAAGACACTCTCTCGTTCAGAAAATTATCGTTGCATACAACCACGCCGCAGAAAATCAAGAATAGAAAGGGATTGTCTAAGGTGACCTCTAAGGAACTGTCAAAAGGCAAATCTTTTCAGAATAGAGCTACAGGATGGAAGTATAGCGTGTGGGCACGCTATCTTCTGTTTTTGTTTCTGGTGATTCTCTTCTTCGTAAGTCTAGCTCCCAAGCTGCTTCCTGAGCGATATGATATTCAGGAAGGGACACGCAGTGAAGTGGATATTGCTGCACCTATGCAGATTCCAAACAATAAAGCTACGCTAAAAGCGCAAGAAGAAGCCGCCGAACGTGTGCAGCCTATTTATCAAATTGTGCAGATGCGCAATGAGAATCTGATGACGACATTACTTGATCGTATTGACCGATTGAATCAGGATGATCAGATATCAAGTCAAGATAAGATTGACATTTACCGGGAAGAAATTCCGCAGCGACAGAAGGATTTTGTGTCCAATTTTATCAACAACAACCGGAAATCAGGTACATACTCCGAAACGTTACTGGAAGAAATCAGAAATGTAGTACAGGAGCAAAGCTACCGAATCCCGGAAGAGACATATATCAAAATATCTCGTCTCACTTCAGATGATATTCAGGAGATGAAACCTGTTGCGAGGGACATTGTCTCTAGACTGATGACGGATCAGATCAGTGATGCAACAACGGCTCGTGCCAAAGTCGCCGAGATGGTTAGTGTAAGCTCGCTTAGCAAACGTACACAGCGTGAGGTTGTGCAGGAGCTGGGACGACTTGTTCTGACATCAAATCGTTTCTACGATGAAGAGGGGACAAAAGAGGCGAAGGTACAGGCTCGTGAGAACACGCAAACCGTGTTTATCAAGCAAGGAGACACCCTAGTTGCCAAGGGGGAAATAATTACCCCAGAGATGTATGCACTGCTGGATGAGAATGATTTGTTGAAAAATGAAGTGAATTATTGGCCGCAAGTTGGATTGCTCATGCTGTCCTGTCTGTTGTCTGCGGCGATTCTCATGTATATTCAGCAATGTAGCGGCACACATTTTAAATACAACAACGCACAGCTGCTAATGCTTGTCCTTATATTCATCATTACGATTGTAGTTATGCATGTGACCGCATTCATCCAGACAAACGAACAGTCGTATGTAGGATTCCTTGCACCAGTTGCTGTAGGAGCGATGCTGATTGCTTTGCTGCTGGATACTTCACTTGCTTTTGTATGTTCCATAATCATTGGCATGCTCTCAAGTATCATTCTTAATACGCATCAGGGTCAGATTTTTGACTTCGAATTTGGTTTCTTCGCTGTATTGGTTTCCTTTGTTGCTATTTTTGCAACCCATAAGGCTAGTCAGCGCTCAACGATCTTAAAGGGTGCCATTATGGTATGTCTCTTTGGCTCCATTGCTGTCTTCACACTCGCTTTAATCGATACAGGTGACTGGAACCGTACAACGACATTGTATGGTATAGGTTTCGCCTTTGCTGGTGGTGTGTTAACCGCTATACTTGTCATTGGGCTTATGCCATTCTTTGAAACATCGTTTGGCATCTTGTCTGCTCTCAAACTTGTAGAGTTATCCAATCCAAACCATCCGTTATTACGTAAGCTGTTGACCGAAACGCCTGGTACGTATCATCATAGCGTCATGGTGGGCAACCTGTCAGAGGCTGCGGCCGAAGCTATTGGAGCTAATGGGCTACTCTGCCGCGTTGGATCGTATTATCATGATATCGGAAAGACGAAGCGACCTATTTATTTTATCGAAAACCAAAATAATATGGAAAATCCCCATGATTCCATCGATCCAAAGCTGAGTAAGTCGATCATCGTTGCTCATGCTAGAGATGGAGTGGAAATGCAGAAGGATTACAAGCTGCCAAGACCGATTCGCGATATAGCGGAACAGCATCATGGGACAACATTCCTTCACTTCTTCTACCATAAGGCATTAAGACAGGCTGAAGAAGCGGGGATCGAACCTGATTTTACGGAAGAGGATTTCCGTTATCCAGGGCCGAAAGCTCAATCCAAAGAGTCTGCCATTGT
This sequence comes from Paenibacillus sp. MER 99-2, assembly GCF_023714095.1. NCBI lineage: Bacteria > Bacillati > Bacillota > Bacilli > Caryophanales > Paenibacillaceae > Paenibacillus > Paenibacillus sp. MER 99-2. Next base: position 559,627 of record NZ_JAMAUZ010000001.1, read on the forward strand.
GGGTATAGCAGATAGTGTGGAAGCGGCTGTTCGTTCGCTGCGTAAACCGACGGTAGAGCAAGTGGAGTCCATGATTGAGAAGATTATCAAAGGTAGATTGGACGACCATCAGTTTAATGATTGTGATCTAACGATGCGGGAACTTGATATTGTTGCCAAAACTCTGAAAGAAACGGTAATGGGCATTTTCCACTCCCGGATCGAATATCCAGAGGAAATGAAGAAACCGAAACCTACTTCACCCGAAGCAGGTTAATTGATAAAACCTCTAATAATCAGTAGACAGGAGTTATGAAAGAATGAGTCTTAACCTGGCATGGAATAATGAACAACAGGATAAAGAAATTACAGAGCCTATGATCGCAATGTTGGAGCAGCTGCTCAACCTTGCAGGGGAAGCCGAAGGTGTTGCTGAAGGAGAAGTAGCTCTAACGTTTGTAGATGATGAGCAGATCCATGAGTTGAACCGCGATTATCGTGGTATCGACCGTCCAACCGATGTATTATCATTTGCCATGAATGAGACGGTGGATGAAGAACTGGATATCATTTATGAGTTGGACGAAGATGAGGAAATGGAAGAAATGCCAGATGTGCTGGGCGACATTATCATCTCCGTTCCTCGTACGATTCTGCAAAGTGAGGAGTACGGACATTCCTTTGAACGCGAATTAGGGTTTCTATTTGTTCATGGATTTTTACACCTGCTCGGTTATGACCATCAGGATGAGGCCAGTGAGGCTGAGATGATGGGTAAGCAGGAAGCAGTATTGGCTCAGGCCGGGTTGACACGATAATGAAGCGGCGCTCCTGGGGTCTGGTGTTCCGCAATGCAGCGGAAGGAATCGCATACGGCTTCCGAACTCAGAGGAATGTAAGAGTCCATACAGGAGTAGCCCTCATCATGTGTGTAGCCGGATTTTTTTTCGGGATTTCCAGAACAGATTGGATGTTTGTTTTGACAGCTATTTTTTTGGTACTGGTGACCGAATTAATGAACACTGCTGTGGAAGCTGCGGTTGATCTCGCACATCCGCATATTCACCCGCTTGCCAAAGCGGCAAAAGACACCGCGGCTGGAGCAGTACTTCTGGCTGCGGTATTCGCTGTCATCATTGGATGTGTTGTATTCCTCAAGCCAGTACTGAGCTGGTTAGGGTTGTATTAATTTTTTTGATGTAGTTGAATTTAATTTATAGAGCGCAGCTTTATATGACCTAAGGGAGAGAATTTAGTATGGATAACGGACTGCTGATGCAAGAAGCGATTAAGGCGCGTACCAAAGCGTACATTCCTTATTCGCATTTTGGTGTAGGCGCGGCATTGCTTGATCAAGAAGGTAATGTGCACCATGGATGTAATATTGAAAATGCAGCGTACACGCCTGGTAATTGTGCTGAACGGACCGCTTTGTTTAGTGCGATTGCTGGTGGGCAGCAGCCGCGAAGCTTCAAAGCCATTGCTATTGTAGGTGACACGGATGATCCGATTGCTCCATGCGGAGTATGTCGTCAAGTGATGTTTGAATTATGCGAACCAGATATGAAGGTTATTCTAGGAAACATGAAAGGTGACCTGCGTGAGACTACGGTTGCCGAATTGATTCCATATGCTTTTGGCCCATCCGATCTGAATTCGTCCCAAAAATAAACCATTACATTCCAGGCCTAGGCGCCTGAGGAGGAACATATGAAAAAACAAGCATTTAAATCCGGTTTTGTAGCCATCGTTGGACGTCCCAATGTCGGGAAATCGACGTTAATGAATCAAGTTATTGGTCAGAAGATTGCCATTATGTCGGACAAGCCGCAAACGACACGTAATAAAATTCATGGTGTATACACTTCTGAACAGCAACAGATCGTCTTTCTAGACACACCTGGTATCCATAAGCGTCAATCCAAGTTGGGTGACTACATGAATCAAACTGCACTGAACACACTTCACGAGGTTGAAGCTGCGCTATTCCTGATTGATGCTTCTGAAGGTATGGGTGGAGGGGATCGTTACATTGCAGAACAGCTAAAAAATGTACGCACTCCAATCATCTTGGTAATGAACAAGATTGATAAAGTTGAACCTGAAGCGTTACTTCCTTTGATTGAGGAATATCGTAAACTTCACGATTTTGCAGAGATTGTTCCTGTATCCGCTAAGCTTGGTAGTAATGTGAATACATTGCTGGAGCAGATCAGCAGATACCTGCCAGAGGGCCCGCAATACTACCCTGAGGATCAGGTGACAGATCACCCGGAGCAATTCGTTTGCGCTGAGCTGATTCGGGAGAAAATTCTGCAAATGACTCGTGAAGAAGTACCGCACTCCATTGCAGTAACGATTGAAGATATGAAGGTGCAGGATAATGGCGTTGTCTACATTTCGGCAGTTATTTTTGTAGAGCGTGATTCGCAAAAAGGGATTATTATCGGCAAGCAAGGTGCCTTGCTCAAAGAAGTCGGTAAACGTGCTAGGCAGGACATTCAGAACCTGTTAGGCTCCAAGATCTTTATGGATCTGTGGGTAAAGGTGAAAAAGGACTGGAGAAATCAGGATCGTGTACTACGTGACCTTGGTTTCGGTCGTGAATAATCCTCCGAGCTGTATCCAGTAATTGCAACGCATAGTTTACCTTGCAAGACTCCATCCTATCTTCTAGATGCACACGTCATTTCCGAAGAGAGGATGAAATTCCGATGCGAGATTTTTCGTGGAAGGTTTTTGCGATGACGGGGGATGTAGAATCCTACTTACTGTATGCGGAAGCATGCAACTCATTGGAGCAAGAGTCGGATCATGCAGGGGAAGTGATTGAAGATGAAGAAGCCGAGCAATGATTGGCGGATTCGGGAATGGTTAGGTGACGAGGCATGCTATACAGGGTGGAAGGGATTGTCATCCGCAGCATGGACTATGGCGAGGGAAACAAAATTATTACGCTTTGCACCGAAAGCGGTGGAAAAGTAGGTGTGCTTGTCCGTGGTGCCAAAAAGCCCAAAAGTCGACACGCTGCACTTGTGCAGCCGTTTACGTTCGGTCAGTACGTTTACTTTCGTAACACGGGCTTGGGAAACTTGAATGCAGGCGAAATTATTGAGTCATACCATGAGCTGCGTGAGGATCTGGTCAAAGCGGCATATGCATCCTATGCGTGTGAGCTGCTTGATCGCGTGCTGCAGGATGAGGAGACAGGTACCTTCTGGTTTAAACAGCTAAAGGCCTGTCTCCAAGCATTAAAGGAAGATAAGGATCCAGTTGTAATGACTAGTTTATACGAAATGAAAATTTTGCAATCGGCTGGTTACGGGCCTGCACTGGATGATTGTATTTCTTGTGGGCAGGAACGACCAGATGAGCAATTGTTCGTGAGCCCTAGACTTGGGGGCGTATTATGCCGTGCATGTAAGCATTTTGATCCGCCTGCCATGTCAGTAAGTCCTAAAGCACTGAAATTGTTGAGATTGTTCGCACAGCTTGATTTGCAACGGCTGGGTAATATATCGGTGAGTGAAGGTACTCGAGCTGAGATCAAAAAAATCATGCGCTCGTTTATGGATCACCAACTAGGCTTAAATTTGAAGTCCCGTTCCTTTCTCGATCAAATGGAGAAGTACGGGATTTGAGTTGTTTGTAGCAGTGCTGAAATACAACTTGACTTCATTCTTATTTTTATATATGATGAACTATAATTTCTCTTTTGGAGACATGCATTGAACGAGAGAGTAGTAGACAGAATTCTATAATTTATGATTGAGGGCATTAGTTCTACGATCATAATAGAGCGAGCCGGGGATGGTGGAAGCCTGGATGAATTGGTCTATGAAAGGGCACTCGGGAGCATGAATGGACACGGAAAAGTGGGCTTAGGTTTACCAGGATATCCTGTATTCCTTGAGCCAAGTAGGGTGGAACCGCGGGAATAGCTCTCGTCCCTACGTCTGGACAACAGGCGTAGGACGGGGGCTTTTTATTGTCTAAACCGTTCTAGGCTTGCCAACAAACCATTGAAAAGGAGCATGATTATGAATTTTCAGCAGATGATTCTAACGCTGCAGCAATTCTGGGCTGGGCACAATTGTATTATTGTTCAGCCGTATGATACGGAAAAAGGGGCAGGTACGATGAACCCAATGACCTTTTTGCGTTCACTTGGACCTGAACCATGGAAAGTAGCTTATGTTGAGCCTTCCCGTCGCCCATCGGATGGACGTTATGGTGAGAACCCAAACCGGCTGTATCAGCATCATCAATTCCAAGTCATTATCAAGCCTTCTCCAGACAATATCCAAGAGATCTACTTGGAGAGCTTGAAACGTCTAGGTATTGATCCGCTCAAACACGATATTCGGTTTGTTGAAGACAACTGGGAGAATCCGTCTCTTGGATGTGCGGGCTTGGGTTGGGAAGTATGGCTAGATGGTATGGAAATCACCCAATTTACGTATTTCCAACAAGTAGGTGGAATCGAGACGAATCCGGTTGCTGTTGAGATTACGTATGGTATGGAGCGACTAGCTTCTTACATTCAAGATAAAGAGAATGTGTTTGATCTGGAATGGGTTGAAGGCATTAGCTATGGCGATGTATTCCGTCAACCAGAATTCGAGCATTCTAAATATACATTTGAAGTATCAGACGTGAAAATGTTATTTACGCTTTTCAACATGCATGAAGAAGAAGCGAATAAAGCAATGGCACAAAACTTGGTATTCCCCGCATATGACTATGTGCTGAAATGTTCACATACGTTCAATCTGCTGGATGCTCGAGGTGCAATCAGCGTAACAGAGCGTACAGGTTACATCACACGTGTTCGTAATCTAGCTCGGCAAGTGGCTGCCACATACATGGAAGAGCGTGAGAAGCTTGGCTTCCCGCTGATTAAGAAAGGGGGAGCTGAGCATGTCTAAGGATCTATTATTTGAAATTGGTCTTGAAGAAGTTCCAGCTCGTTTCATGCGCGGTGCGATCGAGCAGTTACAGGAACGCGTTGTGAAATGGTTGGACGCATCTCGTATCTCTTACGGTGAAGTGAATGCCTATGCAACACCACGTAGATTGGCTGTATTGATTCAAGGCGTCGCAGAGAAGCAAGAGGACGTGGAAGAAGAAGTCAAAGGACCTTCGCGCAAAATTGCATTGGACGAGAGCGGCAACTGGAGCAAAGCGGCTTTAGGATTCGCTCGTAGCCAGGGTGTAGACCCGGAACAATTCACGTTTAAGGAACTTAGTGGCGTGGAGTACATCTATGCAACCAAGAGCAGCAAAGGGGTAGAAACCTCCTCTGTAATTGGTGAAGGCCTGTTGTCTATCCTTCATGCGATGACGTTCCCTAAATTCATGCGCTGGGCAACCTATGATTTCAAGTTTGTACGTCCAATCCGTTGGATTGTTGCTTTGTTCGGCAGTGAAGTCATTGAGATTGAAGTAGCTGGCGTGAAGTCTGGTAATGTTACTCGGGGACATCGCTTCTTGGGCAAAGATACTGTGATCAGCAGTGCTTCTTCTTACGTAGAGACTCTTCGTTCTGAGCATGTCATTGTAGACATCGCTGAACGTGAACAGATGATTGTATCGCAAATTGAAGCGCTAGCTGCTGAAAAAAAATGGAATATTGGAATCAAAGAAGATCTTCTTGAAGAGGTATTGTTCTTAGTTGAGACGCCAACGGTGCTGTTTGGTACATTCGACTCTTCATTCTTGAACATTCCTCAGGATGTTCTGATTACATCCATGAGAGAGCACCAACGTTATTTCCCTGTGCTTGACAGTGAAGGACAATTGCTGCCGTATTTCGTTACGGTTCGTAATGGTGGTGCGGATTCACTTGAGGTCATTGCCAAAGGGAACGAAAAGGTATTGCGTGCAAGACTTTCGGATGCAAAATTCTTCTATGAAGAAGATCAAAAGCTAGAGATCAAAGACGCACTATCTAAGCTGGAAACGATCGTGTTCCAGGAAGAACTAGGTACTGTTGGTGATAAAGTTCGCCGTATTCGCAAAATTGCAGATGCTTTGGCAGCTAAGCTGCAGGTGTCGAATGTTGTTGCGGAATCGGTTAGCCGTGCTGCGGATATCTGTAAGTTCGATCTTGTTACCCTTATGGTTGGTGAGTTCCCAGAATTGCAAGGGGTTATGGGTGAGGATTACGCACGCAAAGCTAACGAAAAAGAAGATGTGGCTAAAGCCGTATTTGAACACTATCAGCCACGTTTTGCTGGAGATCAATCCCCAAGTTCACTGATCGGTGCGATTGTGAGTGCTGCGGACAAAATGGACACGATTGTAGGTTGTTTCTCCATCAACATCATTCCGACAGGTTCTCAAGATCCGTATGCGCTTCGCCGTCAGGCTGCAGGCATCGTGCAGATTTTGCTAGATCATCAGCTTCCATTGACGTTGTCAGACGTATTCGGAGTTGCACTTGAAGTGCACGCTCAGATGAATCTGTTGAAACGTGCAGACGAAGAAATACGTAAAGATTTGCAGGACTTCTTCGGACTTCGTGTGAAAAAATTGCTGTCCGAGACAGTTCGTTACGACGTGGTTGATGCAGTGATCTCTTCCGGCTTCGATGATATTAGTGCGGTAGTTCCTAAGGGTGAAGCGTTGATGTCGGCTGTTCAAACTGGAGATGCGTTCAAAACAACCGTTGAAGCATTCAACCGTGTGGGCAATCTGGCGGCAAAAGCTTCTAATGCGACCGTGCATTCGGAGTTGTTTACAGAAGAAGGGGAGCGCCAATTGCACGAAGCTTGGAGCAAAACGAGCGAAGAGTATCGTCAAGCGTTGTCCAAACATTCGGCTGCCGAGGCTCTAGCGATCGCTTCAGCATGGAAAGAGGGAATTACTGTATTCTTTGATTCCGTTATGGTAATGGCCGAGGATGAAGCTGTACGTGCTAACCGTTTGGCACTCCTTGCGGCAATTGATCGTGATCTGAAACAATTCGCTGATTTCTCCAAATTAGTGTGGTAATCCTTCTTCTGAGCACCACTACAAGGTGGTTCAGAGACAAAGCATAATTTCAGTATTAAAGCGGGATATAACAGGGTATAAATATACGGAACGGGTTGTGAAATTTACTTTAAACACCTGTTCCGTATTTTAGCCTTTGATTTACCTTAACTCGGCAGAAGGATTTCGCCTAACTAAGGTCGTATATAACAATATGCAGTTTATTTTGTGCATTTTGAATCTATACGTGCGTGTTCAAAAAGGTCGGTTTTCAGTACCAAGAAGATGGGATGAAGATAGAAATGGAGTAGCGGAGCGTAGATTAAGCTACGTGAGCAACTACATTGTTTCCGAAGGAAACAAGCTTCGTAAGCCTCCACTTATTTCGGCTGAATCCCATGTTCGATGCTGAGATGCCGCTCGCGCATCCTTCGTAATCAAAAGCGGACTTTTTGAACAACCTCTATACATGATGACAACATGCGAACTATAACTGAAGCTGGGTGGTCTGGGATTGAGTGAGTTGAATGTACGCCACATTGTTGTAGATGGCGATGCTTGCCCGGTTAAGGCCGAGATTGCGGAAACGGCTCGTCGTTTCAAAATTCCTGTGCTGCTGGTTTCTTCTTTTGACCATCTGCTTCAAGGTGGAGAAGGGGTTCGCACGGTTCAGGTAGATCGTAGTGACCAAAGCGCTGACCTATATATTGCGAATCATATTAAGCCTTGCGATGTGGTCATTACACAGGATTATGGTTTGGCTGCGCTCGCTTTAGGCAAGCGTTGTTATGTTTTATCATTTCGTGGTCGTGAGTTTAACGATCGTGACATTGATTTCATGCTTGATTCCCGCCACACTGCGGCTAAAGCACGAAAAAGAGGTCACTATGGGAAAGGGCCAAAGCCTTTCACAGAGCAGGATCGTGAAATATTTCAACATAAACTGACAAAACTTTTAAAAGATTTGCAGGAGAATGTGTAAGTTTAGCGAATTATATTTACGTGCTAAAGAGATGAAGGTGGCCAGAGATGAGTACCGGACAAGGCGGTATACCGGAAAGTATTATTGAATCGGTGTTACAGCAGAATGATATTGTCGATACGGTGAGTCGATTTGTGCATCTGACCAAGCAGGGGAAATATATGAAAGGCCTCTGCCCTTTTCATTCTGAGAAGACGCCTTCGTTTACAGTTACACCAGAGAAACAAATTTTCTATTGCTACGGCTGCGGCACGGGTGGAAATGCCATCAAATTTAGGATGGAAATCGAAGGGTTATCCTTTCCCGAGGCTGTTAAGACGATGGCAGAAGAAAGCCATATTTCAATGGGTGACTGGCAAGGGCGTGAATCTGCTCATGTGAGTCCGGAGACTGAGCGTCTGCTGGAGGCATACGAGCTTACCGCGAAGCTGTATCATTTCTTATTGAAAAATACAGAGCATGGCAAAGCGGCTATGGATTATTTACGCTCACGGGGCTTCAATGACAAGCTGATTGACCATTTCCAGATTGGTTACGCACCTAATCGCTGGGATACCGTGGTTCAATTTTTGGAGAAACGCAATTTTCCGCTTGAAGAGATGGAGAAGGGCGGTCTTCTGTCACCGAGAAATGAAGGTCAAGGTTATGTGGATCGATTCCGTGACAGAGTCATGTTTCCGATTAATGGCAGGAGCGGGAAACCAATTGCATTTGCAGGTCGCATTTTGGGAGATGGGCAGCCTAAGTATCTTAATTCTCCGGAAACCCGGTTGTTTAACAAAAGCCGAGTGCTCTACAATCTGCATCATGCCAAGAATGCAATTCGTAAACAAAGTCAAGCCATACTATTTGAAGGATACGGTGACGTTATCTCCGCTTGGGATCAAGACATCCATAACGGTATAGCAGCAATGGGAACCGCACTTACCGAGAATCAGGCTTTAATGCTGAAAGGCATGTGCAATGAGGTTATTATCTGTTATGACGGCGACCGAGCTGGACAGGCTGCAGCGCTCAAAAACTTCCCTATTCTTGAGGAAGCAGGGCTGCAAGTTAAAGTAGCACTCATTCCTGAAGGGCTTGACCCGGATGATTTTATCCGCAAGCATGGTGGCGAACGATTCCGGAACCAGATTATAGATGGTGCCGTAACGACAACAAAATTTAAGCTTATAAACCTTAAGAAAAACCATATACTGCTAGAAGGTGGCGGACAAATCGCTTATTCAAAGGAAGCTGTGAAACTTATTGCACCTTTGCCTTCCCCGACAGAACGGGAAGTTTACCTTCGTGAGCTTGCTGCAGAAGTTGACGTTTCGTTTGAAACATTGAAGCAGGAGTGCAACGAAGAGCGAGAAGCCATGAAAAATAACGAGCAGTTTGGGGATAATAATTCGAAAAGGTGGAATAATGGTAGGCAACAAAATAGGCAGGTGCCTACACCTAATCTGTTGCCGGCTTATCACGCTGCTGAGCGTAAGCTGATTGCCTGGATGCTTCTGGACGACGAGGCTGCCCAGTATGTTAACGAGCATCTTGGTGAAGCTTTCAACTTGGATGATCATGCAGCTATTGCTGCTTATCTATATGCCTACTATGCGCAAGGCAAACCGCCGGATACTAGCCGCTTCATGTCTTCGCTGCATGATGACCGCCTTGAGAAGACGGTCAGTTCAATCTCGATGATGGATGGTCCGGGTGAATGGAGTGTTCAAGTGCTCGACGATTGCATCAGAGAAGTGCTGAAGTATCCGCGTAAGAAAGAGTACGACTTGAAGAAAGAAGAAATGATTGCTGCAGAGCGTGCAGGTGATTCTGTACGTGCGGCACAAATTGCAATTGAAATGATTGCCCTAGAGAGACAGTGAACGTCTGAGTGTTGGATGTTTCTAGGGAGGAGGGAGTCGAATTATGGCGAATGATCAGCATACTGAACTAGAGACAGAATTGACGCTGGATCAGGTTAAAGATCAATTGATTGAATCAGGTAAGAAAAGAGCTTCGCTAAATTACAAAGAAATTATTGAAAAACTCTCCCCGTTTGAGCAGGACGCAGAGCAAATGGATGAGTTCTATGAGCAATTGAGCGATCTCGGTATTGATGTTGTTAACGAGAATGATGAAGAGGTAACTCTTCGTCCGAGCGAGGATTCGGAAAACAACAACAGAGAAGAGGGCGATGAGTTCCACTTTGATGATGATCTGAGCTTGCCTCCAGGCATCAAAATCAATGACCCTGTCCGTATGTATCTCAAAGAAATTGGTCGTGTCCCGCTATTGTCCGCAGACGATGAGGTAGAACTCGCTAAACGGATTGAGAATGGGGACGAGGAAGCGAAGCGTCGTTTGGCTGAAGCCAACTTGCGACTCGTTGTCAGCATCGCTAAGCGTTATGTTGGACGCGGCATGTTGTTCCTCGATCTGATTCAAGAAGGTAACATGGGTCTGATCAAAGCAGTTGAGAAGTTCGACCACAAAAAAGGTTACAAGTTTAGTACGTACGCGACATGGTGGATTCGCCAAGCGATCACTCGTGCCATTGCTGACCAAGCACGGACAATTCGTATCCCTGTACACATGGTAGAAACGATTAATAAGCTGATCCGGGTATCCCGTCAGCTATTACAAGAGCTTGGGCGTGAACCAACACCAGAAGAAATCGCTGCCGAAATGGATCTGAGTGTTGAGAAAGTGCGTGAAATTACGAAGATTGCACAGGAACCGGTTTCCCTTGAAACGCCAATTGGTGAGGAAGATGATTCCCATCTGGGCGATTTCATTGAGGATCAGGAGGCATTGGCTCCTGCTGATGCTGCCGCGTATGAACTGTTGAAAGAGCAACTTGAGGATGTTCTGGATACATTGACTGAACGGGAAGAAAATGTACTTCGTCTGCGCTTCGGTCTCGATGATGGACGGACGAGAACACTAGAAGAAGTCGGCAAAGTATTTGGCGTTACGCGTGAGCGGATCCGTCAGATCGAAGCCAAAGCTCTTCGTAAATTGCGTCACCCGAGTCGCAGTAAACGACTCAAGGATTTCCTCGAATAACAACACTATGGGAGACTTTCCGCAAGACGCTAACGCGGCTGCGGGGTCTCCTTTATGTTTAAATTGAGTGTCTTAATTTCTTGGTTTTGGTAATTCATCCTTGAAATGTTTGATTGGATTTTATTTTATCGCTTTTCGTTGTTCAATGCAAATCAATAAATTTAATGAATGGTGTAGGTGTGTCATGAAACTTTCGAATCGTTTACAGCAAATACATGTACAAATTCCGGAGGGAAGCCGTTTAGCGGATATTGGTTCAGACCATGCGTTGTTACCTGTAGCAGCAGTTCGCAGCGGTAACGTTGTAAGTGCAATAGCTGGTGAAGTGAATCCCGGACCTTATGAAGCAGCGCGGAAACAAGTGAGTGATGCAGGTCTACAAGAGAAAATTACGGTTCGCCGCGGAGACGGTCTTGATGTGGTAGAGCCAGGTGAAGTGGACGTAATTACAATTGCTGGTATGGGCGGAGCGTTAATTGCATCCATTCTGGATCGTGGTCTGTCCAAGCTTGAGGGGATTAGCCTGCTTATCCTACAACCCAATGTAGGTGAGGATATCCTGAGACGGTGGCTTCTAGCTCACAACTGGGTGGTCGTTGCGGAGAAGCTGCTTGAGGAAGATGGCAAGATCTATGAAATTATTACGGCTATGCCACAAGCGAGCAGTCCCATTGCGAATGAAGAAGTATACAAGCCTCGTCTCATCACGAATGATGTAGAGTTGACGGAGGAACTGTTGCTTCGCATGGGGCCATATCTGGTAGATCAACCGACAGACGTATTTTTCGCCAAATGGGAAAGTGAGATCGTTAAGCTGCAGGGAGTGGTGCAATCGATCATGAAATCCGATCAAGAATCTGCTCGTGAGAAGGCCGCGGATGTAGAACAACTGATTGCGAAATTGAAGGAGGTATTGGCATGTTTGCCAAAGGTCAAACTGTAATTCAATTGATGGAGCAGCTTGCTCCCAAACATTTAGCTGTACCTGATGACCGAATCGGACTGCAGCTGGGGAGTCTGCAAAAGGAAATAACACACGTTCTTGTTGCTTTGGATGTCACTGATGAAGTAGTCGAGGAAGCGATTCGCATAGGTGCCAATCTCATTATTGCGCATCATGCCATTATATTCCGTCCAGTTAAATCACTAACAACCGATACACCTATGGGAAAACTGTACGAAAAGCTTATTAAGCATGATATTGCGGTGTACATCAGTCATACGAACCTAGACGTAGCAGAGGGCGGTATGAACGATTGGATGGCAGAAGCGATCGGAATCGATAGCAAAGAGTCACTGGAAGATGTACATACGGATCATCTTTTCAAGCTGGCGGTATTCGTTCCTCGTACACATCATGAACAAGTGTTAAACGCTATTCTAGAAGCAGGCGCTGGCAGCATTGGGCAGTATAACAAGTGTAGCTTCAATACAGAAGGCACGGGTACATTTGTACCTGGAGAAGGCACACAGCCTTTTATTGGTACACAGGGGCAGATGGAACGTGTAGAGGAAATGCGTATCGAGACGGTTGTGCCGCAAAGTCTGCGTAGTCAGGTTATACAAGCGATGTTAAAGGCTCACCCTTATGAAGAAGTTGCATACGACCTGTATCCTATGGATTTAAAAGGCCGTACGCTTGGTCTGGGGCGCTTGGGACCGCTCAAACAATCAATGACACTCGAAGAGCTGGTTGACGTCGTGAAGACCCAACTGGACGTGTCTCACGTCCGCGTGGTAGGAGACTTAAGCCGTAAGGTGAAAAAGGCGGCAGTTCTTGGTGGTTCAGGTAGCCGTTATACACTTACCGCACGCTTCAAAGGAGCAGATGTGATCGTAACTGGGGATATCGATTATCATACGGCTCACGATGCGTTGATGGCAGGCATGAGCATCATTGATGTTGGACATAATGCCGAGAAAATTATGAAGCCAAAAACAGCCGATTGGCTGCGGGAGCGCTTAGTTCATAAACGTTATGAAACACAGGTGACAGCATCAGAGGTAAATACAGAAGTATTCCGTTTCCTCTAAACGTGCTTGTTCCAATGCTTCCATTAATATTAAGCTTGTTTGTAAACTGAAATCCTTGTATACTATGTAATGTTGTTTCGGAAAGCTTGACAGACAATCGCTGGTGGCCTTGTTGCCACGAGAGGAAAGTCCGGGCTCCACAGGGCAGGATGCTGGATAACGTCCAGTCAGCGCGAGTTGAAGGATAGTGCCACAGAAATGGACCGCCGATGGCCGGATTTTCCGGCACAGGCAAGGATGGAACCGAGGTGTAAGAGACCCCGAGGAACGCTGGTGACTTCGTTCCTGGTAAACCCCATCTGGAGCAAGACCTAATGGGACACAGTCGACTCTTTGGAGGAGACAGCCTTAGCCCGAGGTGTGTCTAGGTTGGTCGCTTGAGCTGTACAGCAATGTATGGCCTAGATAGATGATTGTCGCTTGTGGTGGGAGGGTAGTTCCCGTATGGACCACGAAGAGCACAGAACCCGGCTTACGGTAAGCTTTCCTAACTGCAACAACAGCTAGTCATTTGGAATTCATTCATGTGAATGGTAATTCTCATGATGAACATAGCGTAATAACAGAGATGGCGTCAGAATCCGATCTTTACGGAATCTGACGCCATATTTATTTGCTATTGATCAAGTGAGCGATGGTCGCATTTATACTGCAATATGCAATATAAATGCGACTATCGGTGCGTGTTCAAAAAGGACGGTTTTCAGTACCGAGAAGATGGGATGAAGGTAGAAATGGAGTAGCGGAGCGTAGGCAAACCTACGTGAGCAACTACATTGTTTCCGAAGGAAACAAGCTTCGTAAGCCTCCACTTATTTCGGCTGAATCCGATCTTCGATGCTGAGATGTCGCTCGCGCATCTTTCGTAATCAAAAACGGACTTTTTGAACGTCCTCTATCAGTAATTACATGGTCACTGTAGCATCGGATTGTACCGAAGCATGCCAGCGTTTAATCGCGCGATCCATACGTTCTACAGCCTCAGGCAGCAGGTCTGGATCGGTGTGGGTGAAGTTAATCCGCATCCGGTTCAATTCAGGTGTGCCGGCGTAGAAGGAATCACCAGGAACGATACATACTTTTTCCTGAATGCCGTAAGTGAACAGATTGCTGGCAGACATCGATTCAGGTAATTCGAGCCAGAGGAACATTCCCCCTTGCGGTGAATTCCACGAGATCCCTTCCCAAGCTTTCTTCGTCATAAGCTCAGTCATTTTCTCCATGCGCTGTTTATAATCAGCGGAAATTCCACGAATGTGTTCATCCAGATCAAATGTCTCCATCAGTGCATGAAGGGCTCTTTGGTCAATGCTGCTAGAGTGTAGATCCGCACCCTGTTTAGCTCTTGCCGCTATTTTAACAATATCTGGTGCAGCCAGGATCCAGCCTGTACGAAGTCCAGGAGCAACTGTTTTGGAGAAGGTGCTGGTGTAGATAACGTTGGAAGGTCCTTCATAAGCAGCATCCAATTCTGCAAGCGCAGGTGCATCCAGTTCTTCTGGATTAAAACGAATCTCGCCGTACGGGTCGTCCTCCAAAATCAGGACACCGTATTTTCGGCAAAGATCTACTGCTTTCTGACGTCTTTCACGGCTCCACACTTTACCCGAAGGGTTAGAGAAGGTTGGGTTGATGTAGACCAATTTTGGACGATGCAATTGCAGCAGTTCTTCTAATGATTCAGGTAACATTCCTTCGTCATCACAGCTTACACCGTGAGATATTGCCTGGTAGGAATGAATAACTTGAAGCGCAGCCAGATAGGTTGGTGATTCAACCAGTACACGGTCACCCGGATCAAGCAGAATACGACATACAAGGTCAATGGATTGCTGAGATCCTGTAGTCAGGAGCATATGATCTGGAGAAGCGGGGATGCCTTTAGATTCAAGGCGCTCCGCGATTTTGGCACGAAGTGGACGATATCCTTCCGTTTCTGCATATTGAAGAGCGGATGATCCGGACGCAAATACTTTTTCATACGCCACCCGAATCGCTTCCAAAGGGAAGGATGATTGTGCGGGTAAACCTCCTGCTAATGAAATCATGCCCGGAGCCTGAGCTGCCTGCAACATGTCGCGAACGACAGAGGACGGTGTGTTTAGTGCCATTTTAGACCAAGGGATATTCATTGTGTTCTCATCTCCTGTTATTCACTGTTATAGAGGTGCCTCATAAAGTTCGTTTTGCAGCTTTTTCCATCGTCTTCGTACGAAAAACGAACCTTTGAACACGAACTTAAAGTAATGTTATATTCTATAATAGACCGAAACTGTATAACAGTAAAATGTAGATCATAACAGTTGGAAGGACGGGAACAATGCATATCGAACTGAAACGGGGAAGTCGCACCAAATTGTACATACAGATTGCACTTACTCTTGCAGATCGTATCCGATCTGGGCTTATTGAACCAGGAACCCGTCTGCCATCCGTCCGAAAGCTCACCTCAGACCTTGGTGTAAGTTTAGTGACGGTGTCCAAAGCATATGCGGAGCTTGAAGCAATTCAATTAATTACGTGTTCTCAAGGCAAAGGTTGTTATGTTCGGGGAGTGCAGGAGTCCGAGAGAAGCGAAAATATAGATAAAATGTATCCTGTTCAAGGAAACGGGGAGAAAAACACACCGTGGAACTGGCAGATGGCATTAGTAGATTATTTACCCCGGGCTCAGCTCTGGCGACACTTCGACGCTTCCCCACAAGTGCGATATGAGCTCCATATGTCTGCCATCCAGCCTGAATTGTTGCCTACACGCGAGATTATTGAGAGTGCTTATCGCCTCTCTTCAGATCATCCGGAACGGATGGCTGCATATGGTTCGTTCCAAGGAGATCGAGAGCTTCGTCAGACGTTTGCGGAGCATTTTGCAGAAAGAGGTCTGCAGGTCATGCCTGAGCGCATGTTAATTACTAGCGGTACGCAGCAGGGAATTGATCTGGTGGCTCGGACATTTGTAGGTCCTGGTGATGTGGTTTACATGGAAGCCCCGACGTACACGGGTGCCATTGATGTATTTACGAGCAGAGGCGCCAAAATTATTACCGTACCGATGGATGAAGAGGGGATGCGCATTGATCTGTTGACCCGGTTATGCGATACTCATCCGCCGAAGTTGATCTATACCATTCCAACATTTCATAATCCCACGGGCATCACAATGAGTGCTCAAAGGCGAGCGCAGTTGCTGAATTTGGCTCAAAGCTACCATTGCCTCATTCTGGAGGATGATCCGTTCTCTGATCTTTATTTTCGCAATCCGCCCCCAGCCTCCATTAAGTCGATGGATTCAACCGGGCATGTCGTATACCTGAAAACGTTCAGCAAAGTATTATCACCAGGTTGTCGTGTGGCCTGTGCTATTGCAGATGGGAGTGTCCTAACCCGATTGGTAGCTGCGAAATCTACGGCAGATCTAGGCAGTCCGCTGTTAACTCAAAAAGCGTTGCAGTCCTTCATTCAGCATCAGTATAGCCTATACATCCGCAAGCTCCGAGATGAGCTGTATGTTAGATTGTGTGCGGCATCGGCTGTCTTAGAAGCACATGCACCACCAGGCATGTTCTGGGTTTTACCGGACGGAGGGTTGAACCTATGGTTGCAACTGCCTGATGGCATGGACATGCGGGAACTGCACAGACACGCGCTGGCAGCAGGGGTTTCCTTTTTGCCGGGCTCAGCTTGTTATGTAGGGGAACCGGACACTTCGAGTCTGCGAATTTGTTTCACAGTGACAGACCAGGAGCATTTGTGCGAAGGTCTGCGTGTCTTATGTCATGTGATCGCAAACGAAGCCCCGCTTAAGGGAGGGGCGAGTGCGGACAGGCTCCCGCTTATTTAATTTCTCAAAAATGGACATACATCCAATCCACTTTCGTCCTCATGCAATACGTTATAGTATCACTTTAAAGGGAGTTGGTTTTGAAATGAACCATTTCTGTCCACCGGTTTGCCCGATTGTCTGTGATCCTATCCAGGTTGTGCAAGACTACTACATTCCACAAATCGTACCTGTGATTCATCCAATCGAGGTTATCAAAAAACACCACTGCGTGCCGATTCCTCACCATATGTATCCTGTCGTAGTGAAAGAAGAAGACATGGGCATGGGTTATGTATCCAGCTACAAAGGCAAAAAGAAATCTGCCAAAAAATCAAGCAAATCCCGTACAGCTTCGCGTAAACGTTAAGCGCAGCCTAAGCCCCCGGGAATAACAACAGTGATACCATATCAAAAAGCAGCATACGCCCGGGGGCGCAGCTGCTTTTGTTGTTGTAGGATATATATATACGCTCACTTCGTATATTTTTTCATCGTATTGTCCATTTGCTGTCTCACATGTTGTGGCCAAAATTGCAGAGGGGCACTGTTGCTCGATGCCGCTTGCAATGCTTTGTAGACATCCACTTGGCCGTATCCATAATATTTATCGTGACCAGGATCGCCAAGGTCAATCACGCTCTGGCGCATAAGATCCATCACTTCAGTATTCGTTAGATCAGGATTGATCGAACGAATTAAACCTGCAAGCGCGGCCACATGGGGACTCGCCATGGATGTTCCCGACAATGCCGCATACTGGTTGTCCGGGTAAGTGCTCGCAATGCTCGTGCCTGGTGCCATGACATCAACGTAGTCTCCATAGTTGGAATAAGAGGCTTTATTCATGTCAGGGTCAGTAGCAGAGACGGCAAATACTTCGGGATAGGCTGCCGGATATCCAGGACGTTCTGTATTATCGTTACCTGTGGCGGCGATCAGCACAATGTCGCGGTCAAATGCATATTTGATTGCATCATGAAGAAATTGAGCATCGGCGTAGTTTCCTAAGCTCATGTTAATGACCTTGGCTCCATGATCTGCTGCCCAAATAATCCCTTCAGCAACAGCATATGTCGTGCCTGAACCCGAACTATCCAGAACTTTAACTGGAAGTACATTATTGTACCAGCTCATTCCGGCCACACCCTCATTGTTGTTAACGATCGCCCCGATAATTCCAGCAACGTGTGTACCGTGACCGACATCATCAAGAGGTTTGCTAGCTGGGTCGATTACATTGTATCCTTCAAGCAGCTTACCTTTGAGATCAGGGTGATTGACGTCTACCCCAGTATCCACCACGGCCACAATAACATCCTTGTTTCCTTTTGAAATGTTCCACCCTCGGTTGGTTTCGATCGCAGGCAGGTTCCATTGATAATCGGTGAACAAAATATCGTTAGGAACGGTGACTTCGGCCGAATTATCCTTTTCAGACAGTGTTTCATTGGTTAAATACATGTAGTGGGGCTCCATATAAAGTGGATTCCATTTACGTTCGAAATAGGAATGCAGCTGTTCATAATTCATATGTTCTGACCGGAAAACATACGTGTATCCCAATTTGCGAGCAGACTGTGTTCGCAAGTCAGATTTAATGATACGCATGTCACGTTCACCCGGCTCCTGTCGGAAACGAATTACGATTTCATTTTCATAAAAATGGCTGGCATTTGCGTTATCATGCCCTGTTTTGACCGTGATTTCGTTTAAGGTATCCGGATGCACCGATTCGATTT
This sequence comes from Paenibacillus sp. MER 99-2, assembly GCF_023714095.1. Classification (NCBI taxonomy): domain Bacteria; kingdom Bacillati; phylum Bacillota; class Bacilli; order Caryophanales; family Paenibacillaceae; genus Paenibacillus; species Paenibacillus sp. MER 99-2. The sequence continues at coordinate 578,210 of NZ_JAMAUZ010000001.1, forward strand.
TGAATTTGCCTTCTCGAGGATAAGGAATCATACGTAGATTTTTACGTTGGTGCTGTTCGACTGCATTAAGCACGTTTTGGCTGAATAGGGCGATGACTGCTTGTTTGCCATCTTTGGAAGGCTGACCTAGCACAAAGTACTTTTCTTTTCCCATGGAAAATGAAGACGACTCGAAGCTTTGACGTTTCATAACGGCTTTTTTGGCTAGGCTAAGAGAATGATCGAATCGTTGTTGCTCCAATTTACTTCCTTGTGGCAGGTCTTTGCCAAACTGGTGACGCTGTGAACCGGATGTATTGTCCATGAACATGAGAGAACGAATGTGTTTGTGAGAATGTTGAAGGTCTTGCACATACTTACGCAATTCTGAATCTGACATGCTGGAGGTTTTCTCTAACATCGTGCTTAGATGCTGTTTCGCATCCATTCGGGTGAGGAGATCCGTTTTTTTTACGTCTTGTACTTTCAGGCGCTGTTTATTCCCTTGCTCCACGTGAGGAGCATCAGGTAACGCACTGTGTTCTGGCAGTGTGCGATTGTTGGATGTTGGTAGAAGCAGGGTTAGTGCAAGTGTTCCTACACCTGCAGCGATAACCCAGTTAATCCATTTTGGTTTAGACATCGAGATGGTAACCTCCTCTGGAATTAGGACAATAATCTGAACCTTGCTTAGGTTCTCATCGTTGTCCGTGCATAGTTCTATCGTTAGGAAAAGCAGATATTTTTATGCAGATCCAGACCATGCGTAGCGTTTTGCAATGAAGATCGTGGAACACATGAATACAACGCTTGGATTATGGGATACCGCTCGTCAGCTTTTTATGGTAGGATAGTACCTGAGAATTGAAGGTCAGGTGAAGTTCACCGCCCGACCTACCTATATGTAAGGACTTATTTAAGGGGGAGCTACCTTTATGTCAGCAGCCAATGTACAGAAAATTTGTGAGTCAACTAGGGAAAAGTTAAAACCTGCTATCGACCGGATTGAACAATTTTTGAACGAAAATGCTTTGCCTGAACTGGATCAGAATCAGACGGAAGAATCAACAACGTTCTACAAAGGATTTCTTTCGGATCTCCGTCATTTGCTTGTTTTTTCTGAAGTTTCTTACGAAAAACTTGGCGTTGTGCTGCGTCGTGCTAATTTCGATGTCGATTTTGCAGAAAAGGCGCTTTATAATACGTATCACCAAAGTGTGAATAGCTTTTTCTATCCCAAAAATGAATGTTATTCTGAAGACGGCAGATATGCTTACACAGGGCAAGATGCAATTCGCTTCCGTGACAAGCCTATCCGTGCAGTCCGTGACGTCATTCTTGAGATTTCCAAAACGTATGAAGAATTGCGCGACGATTTGGCTTTCTATGAAAGTGATTACTTGACTCAGCGTCGGATGCAGAACCAACGTAACCACGCTTAAGCTCAGATTACATGTAAACTAAAGATATCAATGAATGAAGCCGCCTATTTTGGCGGCTTTTTTGTGTTCTGACCAATAGCTGGGAGAGGGAATAGATGCATGTCATCATCTGACATTTTGAACGGGAATAGCTGATTATTACCGTGGAGACAATAGGTGCGAGGTGATAAATAATGAGTCATGAAAAGCCAATCGTTAAATGCAGCGTCTCTAACTGTAACTACTGGGGCGAAAACAACTTCTGTCAGGCGGATGCCATCATGATTGATATCGATCAGCATGCTACCCGCCGTCTGCATGAGGAATTCGCTGGAGAGACATTTGATTCCGATCATCACGATCATGCCAGAACATCCTCTGCCACATGCTGTCACACGTTCAAACCCAAATGAGCAGTCATTCCTATTCTTAATGGAGGTGCTTAGTAATGAAAAATGATTACAAAGATCTTCTGATTAAGCGCTCTGAAGCAGAGGACAAGAAATCTCGGGAACGCGTTGACTATCCAAGACGCGAACATCGAGAAGAGTACGGTGCGGAGGTTGCTCCTCCATCGGCTGTGCGTACCGAGCGTTCTGAGCGTCCGGTAAGTACACAGGAAAATCATGAGGCAGACGCAATGATGGAATCCACAGGCAGAGTTGCAGGTTATGTAGGGTTAGCCTCAGGGATCGCTTCATTATTCATGTGGTCGATCGTGCTTGGACCCGTCGCGGCTGTACTCGGATATTATGCTTTTGTAAATGGGCGTAAAACGGCAGGTGCCTGGTCAATTGGTTTAGGCATTGTAGCCACGCTCAGTTATTTCTTCATGATTCCATTCGCGCGATAAAAGCGAAAGGTCATGCTTCTTGCAGCTTCTTAAACGAACACAGTACTTTATATGATGACCTTTTTCTTTCCCGACTCTGGGATGGAAAAAGGTTTTTTCGTCTATGTGCAAAAAAGAATATATATGCGCTTATTTTTTTGAAAATGATGGCAGATTCATGTAAAACGATGTAGAATAAAGGCAGAATATAGTTTTAATTTACGGGAGTGGATATACACATGCAGATTGATCCCACTGGGTCACGGCAGTTGCTTGAACTGCAATTGTCCAACGTTGCCAATCCATCAAGCGGGTCAGCGGGAGCGGCCAATTCGTCTGTAGATTTTGCTAACATGATGGACGGGCTATTAGGCACTGGAAACCGTGGATCAAGCAGTAGCGATGCAGCTTCAGCATCTCTTGGTTTGTCCAAACGATCAAATGACGGGTTGTTATGGTTACAATTGGGAAGCCAATATAGTTCAGATTCGGGTACACCACTGACAGAATCCTCAAGCAGCAGTCCAACTGTATCCCTTTCCTCTCTGTTGAATGCAGTGTCAACGAACGGGGAAGAGACTGTACCCACCGATTATGATTCCTTAATCGCTGCAGCGAGTGCAAAGTATGGGGTGCCTGAGTCGTTAATCAAGGCGGTTATTGATACAGAATCCAATTTTAATCCAAACGTCGTTTCCTCAGCCGGAGCCAAGGGCTTAATGCAGTTGATGGACGGAACGGCTGCTGGTCTTGGAGTAAGCAATTCATTCGACCCGGCACAGAATATTGATGGGGGAACGAAGTATCTTTCGCTTCAGCTTCAACGTTTTGGGGGAGAAGTGAAAATGGCTCTCGCTGCGTACAATGCGGGACCGGGACGTGTATCACGCCTGGGTGTATCCAATGACGCAGAACTGATGAATGCACTGAAGCTTCTGCCTACCGAGACGCAAGCTTATATCGCGAAGGTAGAGAAGGCGCAAGCGAAATATACGCTGTAACTTGGATGTAATGCATGTACAGTGAGTTCAGCATAAAGATCAATTCAGGAACCTGTAGGGAGCTTCTCTACCTGCTTCTGCTTGGTCTTTTTGTGTTGTGGCGGTATCGTGTTACAATGCTCACTGTAGAATCATGAAGTTTGAACACATATTAAGGAGGTTTAACCTCGTTTTGAAATATTTTGATTATGCAGCGACGACGCCTCCAGATCCAGATGTTGTACGAACCATAGCTGAAGTGATGGAGGCACAGTATGGGAATCCTTCATCCATCCATGGCTACGGTGAGCGGGCGCACCAACTATTGCGGCGAGCGAGAGCGGGTTGTGCTACAGCAATCGGGGTTAAGCCTGAAGAGATTATTTTCACCTCAGGAGCAACGGAGAGCAACAATCTAGCGATTAAGGGGGCGGCATTACGCTACCAATCCCGAGGCAAACACATCATAACTACAGCTACCGAACATGCATCAGTGTATGAGAGCTTCCTCCAATTGCAACAGTGGGGATGGGAAGTCACATGGATTCCTGTGGACTCACTTGGGAGGGTTACCGCACAGCAGGTTATTGAAGCGTTAAGACCGGATACTGTCCTTGTAAGCTTAATGCATGTCAACAATGAAACAGGTGCGATTCACCCGGTTGCTGAGATCGGTCAACGTCTCAAAAAAGAAGCTCCCCGTGTTTTATTTCATGTAGATGGTGTGCAGGGAGTCGGGAAACTGGAAGCCAAACCTGCCTCATGGAATGCCGATCTATATAGTCTATCTGCTCATAAATTCCGCGGCCCCAAAGGAGCTGGACTGCTTTACGTGCGAAGTGGGATTGAACTTACTCCGCTATTATCGGGAGGCTCACAGGAGAACGGCATGAGAGCAGGTACGGAAAATGTAGCATTGCTTGTAGGTATGGCGAAGGCGATACGTCTTGCTGTAGAGCGTCAACCCCAGTTTGTTGAACGTGTGACGGTGTATCGTGACGAGATCATGGCGTTTATTAAGGGAATCCCGGGTCTAGTCCTAAATAGTGATGGACAGGGAGCACCTCATATCATTCATTTCTCTTATCCTGGCATGAAAGCCGAAGTAGTGCTTCATACACTGGAGCAGCTTGGGGTAACGGTATCCACCCAGTCAGCATGTTCTTCCCGTTCTGCTGAACCAAGTCGCGTACTGCTTGCGATGGGCAAAGATGCGGCTTGTGCAGCTGGAGGATTACGTATTAGTCTAGGTGATGAACACACAGAAGAAGATGTAACCCTGCTGAAGCAGGCCATACATCAGATGATGGCGCAATTGCGCCCGTTGGAAAGGCGGATGTAAAGTCAAATGAAATACGATATGTTACTTCTCCGTTTTGGAGAGTTTATGTTAAAAGGCAAAAATCGTGCACGTTTCGAGAAAACGATCATTACTCAAGTACGTTCCTTGCTCAAGCCTTACCCAACTGCGAGTTTGCGAAAAGAGTTTGGTCGTCTGTATGTGGATCTCGGTAATGAATCCTATACGGATATGATCAAGGTATTGAAGAGAGTTTTCGGCGTGATGTCGATCAGTCCGGTTAAAGTGACTCCTTCTGAGCGGGATGCCATTGTGGAGACTTCGGTTGCTTTTATGGAGGAGAGAAAGCACGAGTTCGAAGGCGGTATGACTTTCAAAGTAAATGCTCGCCGTGTATGGAAAGAGTTCCCGTATTCCTCGCATGAGATGAACCATATGGTGGGATCTCCTATCCTTAGAACTTTTCAGGATCTAAGCGTGGATGTGCGTGAGCCAGATATCGAGCTGCGCGTAGAGATTCGTGAGCAGGGCACTTATATTTTCAATGAAGTAATACCTGCTGTAGGAGGATTCCCATTAGGTACAAACGGAAAAGCGATGCTTCTGTTGTCCGGTGGTATCGATAGTCCTGTGGCAGCTTGGTCTTCGATGCGTCGGGGACTCGAAGTAGAATGTGTACACTTCTACAGCTATCCGTTCACAAGCCAGCGCGCGAAGGAGAAAGTCATCGACCTTGCCCGTGCACTCGCGGATCATGCGGGTACAATTAAGCTGCATCTTGTTCCGTTTACCGAAATACAGACGGCATTCACGCAGCTCGGACAGGACAACTTAATTATTACACTGATGCGGCGCTCTATGTTACGGATTGCAACCAAATTGGCTGAACGTGAACGTGCGCTTGCTTTGATTACAGGCGATAGCTTGGGGCAGGTTGCCAGTCAGACACTTCCCAGCATGAACGTGATTGGGCGTGCAACGGAACTACCGTTGCTGCGACCACTAGTCATGATGGATAAACAGGAAATTATTACGCTATCCAAGCAAATTGGAACGTATGACATCTCCATTTTGCCTTATGAGGACTGTTGTACCCTGTTTGTGCCAAAATCGCCAACGACGAATCCTAACCTACGCATTGTGGATAAAATTGAGGCGACGATGAGTCATCTGCCCGCATGGGTTGATGAAGCCGTAGCGCAGACCGAAACGATTGTTTTACATGCAGGTGAACCTGTGACTGGAGCGAGTTCTAGTGACGACTCTGAAATCAAAGAAGACTGGTTTTAACAAGTTAATCGTCTAATCATCATAATGATCTTATGTGGTTGGAAAGACATAACAAGGAATATGTTTACCCGCATCTTAAAACATGACAAAGTTAAACAGAAAAAGGACTGGTCGACATTAATCGATCAGTCCTTTTTTTTGAAAATAATAGCATTTAAATTGTTCAGCAGAGCTGATTAATTCGATTATCGCAATCCTTTTTACGAATAGGATCGCTCGTGCTTTTTGGCTGCTCGGTCATGACTTACACGTTTCCGGTACCCTGCCAAAACAACGCCAGCAACGACAAGAATGATGAACAATATCCGCAGTGCCGGATGCTCAGTGAAGAAAGGAACAAGCTGATGTTCCTCTGTAATCATGTTGGTAGCGGTGTAACCTAAGACAATCGCGCCAAGATAGATAATCCATGGAAAACGATTAATCAGCTTAATGAACAGCGTGCTGCCCCACACGATAATAGGTACGCTAATAAGAAGTCCAAGGATAACGAGTAGGAGATGCTGCTCGGCTGCGCCAGCGACAGCAATGACATTATCCAGTCCCATGGCTGCATCTGCGATAACAATGGTGCGTACTGCAACCCACAGCGAGTTACCTGCTTTGATATCGCTGTGCTCTTCTCCTTGATCTGCTAACAATTTATAGGCAATCCAGACGAGAAGCACGCCTCCAGCTAGGAGCAACCAAGGCACTTTAAGGAGCCAGAGTACAACGACGGTTGCTACAATTCGTATGAGGAGTGCACCTGCTGTTCCGTATAGGATCGCTTTTTTCTGCACTGAGGGATGGAGATTACGTGCAGCTAAACCAATGACGATGGCATTGTCCCCGGCTAACATGAGATCAATAAATACAATTTTAACTAAAGCAATCCAAAAAACAGCGCTAAATATGTCCATTTGCTGTCACTCCTTCATTTACCTGCCTGTCTAAAATAAGCTTGTTCAATCGATAAGAATAGCATGGACAACTTTGACATACAAGTTAGAGTGGGGGGATGATTATGGATACTTTATGGCTGTTGACGGAAATATTAATGATCAATCTGGTTTTGAGTGGAGATAATGCGGTTGTCATTGCGCTTGCTAGTAAGGATCTACCTGTGAGGCAGCGTAAGCAAGCCGTGTGGTGGGGGGCATTTGGAGCGGTAGTATTACGCTGTGTATTGACCTTTGCCGCCGTTTTATTGCTGGGGATTCCTTTCATTCAAGCTGCTGGTGGACTGATGTTGTTCTGGATTGCCATGAAGCTATTGCTTCAGGATGAGGATGCGGTACATATTCGTGAAGCAAAGACGACGTGGAAAGCGATTCAAACGATTTTGATCGCTGACTTTGTCATGAGTTTAGATAACGTTCTGGCCATTGCTGCATTAGCCAAAGGTGATCTGGCGCTGATCGTTATTGGTATTGCCATTAGCATTCCTATCGTTGTATGGGGAAGTGGTCTGATCGTGGGACTGTTGAAGCGATACCCGATCTTGGTGTTTGTCGGTTCTGGAATTTTGGCTTTTACAGCCGGTGAGATGGTGATGAACGATCCGAAGCTTGGGCAGTGGTTAAACGGAATGACAACCGAAGCACATACGCTGCTCCCAGTAGCCATGGCTTGTCTAGTTCTTGCTGTTGGAGGAGCAAATAAGTTTGTAAGGCGAAACATTTAAATATACTTTCTGTAAAAGTGGATCGCACATCTCCGAAGAAGTCCAAGCCGCTCGGGTTAGAGCGGTTTTTTTGTTGAATTTGGTTTGCTCAAGAAGGTTGCTGAGAAGAATAGGAAGTATATGCCTATCATCGAATGACATCAGAGAACCAACAATATGGAGTCGCCGCAGCGTATGACATAAAGGATAGTTTTTTGCCGAAACTTCAGCTACACTAGATACTATAGATGCATGTCTGGCATCGCGAAAAAAGACTGTATGTTAGCCAGGCGAGATACATAGCCAAATGGGATAAGAGGTGACTTGCAGAAAATGAGAATGAGAAATGAAAAAGCAATCGGGATTTTTATAGTTGTTGCAGGTGTGATTATTTTGCTCGGTAAACTAGGGGTGTTTGGATTCATTGGGCGCCATTTCTGGCCGTTGTTGATCCTTCTTCCGGGTATTGCTCTTCATGCGCTGTATTATGCACGACTCTCGCCTTCGTGGTCACTTGTTCCTGCGGGAATTCTAACGGTATACGGCTTGTTGTTCGGCATAACGAACACATGGGGAACGGGACTGATGGCAAGGTTGTGGCCGGTTCTTCTGTTAGGTGTTGCTGTAGGTTTATTAGAATACGGACTAGCTGAACGTCGAAGACCTGAGTATGTGTTACCTGCTGGAATGATTATAGGTGCAGTAGCTGTCATATTGCTCGGATTTACCTTGCTTCAGACAGGGATCGTCTACGTACTTGCTGTCCTGTTGATCTTAGGTGGAGTGTGGTTATTACTAGGACGGGGACGTCGCGGTAAGGGCTGGTAATAATCTCAGTGCTGATTTCAAGCGAAATATCTTGATTTTTACCTATGATAAACTATAATATAAGGGATATAGACATGCGTCGGGTTATCACCGACGCTTATTTTGTGAGTAACCTGCGATTTTGCGGGAAGTTTAGTAGATAAGATAAGAATTGAAATTGGAAAGGATATGGATACAAACCATGCATTCAAGAGAACACATTCGCAATATTGCGATTATTGCCCACGTCGACCACGGGAAAACGACACTCGTCGACAAGTTGCTCCAGCAATCCGGTACATTCCGTGATCACGAGACGGTACAGGAGCGCGCAATGGACTCCAACGATTTGGAGCGTGAACGCGGTATTACGATTTTGGCCAAAAACACGGCTATAACTTATAAAGATTTCCTGATCAACATTGTAGATACACCTGGTCACGCCGACTTCGGTGGTGAAGTAGAACGTATCATGAAAATGGTTGACGGCGTATTGCTCGTTGTTGATGCTTATGAGGGCTGTATGCCACAAACGAAGTTCGTACTTCGTAAAGCACTTGAGCATAACCTGACTCCAATCGTTATTGTAAACAAAATTGACCGTCCAGCGGCTCGTCCGGCTGAGGTTATTGATGAAGTACTTGACCTGTTCATCGAACTGGGTGCCAACGATCAACAACTTGAATTCCCTGTTGTATATGCTTCCGCATTGAACGGAACATCCAGCATGGAAGACGATCCTGCCAAACAAGATGACAACATGATGGCGATCTACGATACCATCGTAAGTCATATCCCTCATCCAACAGAGAACGTTGAAGAGCCACTGCAATTCCTCGTAACTCTGATGGACTACAATGAATACCTCGGACGTATCGCTATCGGTCGTGTAAACCGTGGTGTGATTCGTCAAGGCCAATCCGTTACTGTTATTATGCGTGATGGCAAAAGCAAAACAGCTCGTATCGAGAAACTGTTTGGTTTCCAAGGTCTGAAACGTGTGGAGACAGAGGAAGCTGGCGCAGGTGACATCGTTGCGATCGCGGGTATTAAGGATATCAACATCGGTGAAACGATTGCTGATCCGAACAACCCTGAAGCTTTGCCGGTTCTGAAAATTGATGAGCCAACACTGCAAATGACATTCCTCGTAAACAACAGTCCATTCGCAGGCCGCGAAGGTAAATGGGTAACATCCCGTAAACTGCGCGAGCGTTTGTTGAAAGAATTGGAAACAGACGTATCTCTTCGTGTTGATGAAACAGAGAGCCCTGATGCATTTATCGTTTCCGGACGTGGTGAGCTTCACCTGGGTATCCTGATTGAAAATATGCGTCGTGAAGGATATGAGCTTCAAGTTTCCAAACCAGAAGTTATCGTTAAGGAAATCGACGGTAAGAAAATGGAACCTCTTGAGCGCTTGTTGATTGATATCCCTGAAGAAAGCATGGGTTCCGTCATGGAGAGCCTGGGCGCACGTAAAGCAGAGATGGTTAACATGATCAACAATGGTACTGGTCAAGTACGTCTGGAGTTCCTGATTCCTGCACGTGGTTTGATTGGATACAGCACCAACTTCCTGACATTGACTCGTGGTTATGGCGTAATGAACCATGCATTTGACAGCTATGCTCCAGTGGTATCCGGTCAAGTGGGTGGACGTCACCAAGGTGTACTGATCTCAACTGAAACGGGTACATCTACGTTCTACGGAATGATGGGTGTTGAGGATCGTGGTACGCTCTTCCTTGAGCCAGGAACAGAAATTTACGAAGGTATGATTGTTGGTGAGCATACACGTGACAATGATATCGTAGTTAACATCTGTAAAGAAAAACAACTGAGTAACGTTCGTTCTGCTGGTAAAGATGATACGGTTAAAATTAAAACGCCGATTATCTTCTCATTGGAACAGGCGCTTGAATATTTGAACGATGACGAGTACTGTGAAATCACGCCGAAATCCATTCGTCTTCGTAAGAAACTTCTGAACAAATCCGAGCGTGAGCGTGCAGAAAAACAACGCAAAATGGCTCAAAATAACGCTTAATCATAACTAACAAAAAATAGAATGTATAAGTTAACGTTTGATGTTTTCCAACTGTTACTTAGGTTGATACAGCATAAGTAGTGGAGGGAACGGAATCGATTCTGAAGAAGCAAAGCGTTCGCCTTTATCTCCGGATTTCCCATTGGGTAAATGGATCAAAAAATCTGGAGATAACAGCGATCGAAAGAACGATCCGAATCCGGAACGGTCTCATACGACGGTTTTGTAATCAACTTGGCAGTGTTGTTTCATCAACCAATTTACTTATACAAGCATGATCACGAAAGGAGATGCCTTAACATGCAAGCATGGTTCGCATCACACCCGATCGTAGCCTATATCGTCATCTTTGTGCTAATAACTTACGTATACAATAAGGTGTTTCGGGTACGTCAGAAGTTACCACTCGTTAAGGAAATTTTCCTCTATCTGTTGATGGCGATGGGCACATTCATGCTTCTTATTTTTCAGATCGATAAGCTTCCCATCATTCAATGTTTGCTGGTAGCGGTTGGTTTGATGTTGTTAGTACGAGTGCGCTATTTTATTGAAGGTCGACAAAAGAAAAAGGCGGAAACTTCCGCACGAAACTCATAAATGTTGTCTTGTACAATCCATCCGTTTTCCCTCGGGAAAGCGGTTGTCTTTTATTTAGACAAAAAACAGATGTGAAAAAGGTGTTGAAGATATGAATTCAAACGGCTTACCTCCACGGAGACAGGCACCGACGAAATCAAGTACTTCTGGATCGAAGAATAGCAAGGGTCAACCGAAGAAAAAGAGAAAAGGGTTGCGAGCATTTGCGAAGATTGTACTCAGCCTGTTAGTCATCGGTATATTGGTGGGCGCTGGATATATTTATTGGGTCTATAATCAAGTAGCGGATACAGGTATTGATAAACCGGTACCTCCAGGCATGTCAGCCAAAACCAAACCAATTACGATGTTATTATTAGGTACGGATAATCGTCCTGAGACAGGAACCTACCTATCCGATGTAGTGATGGTGGCTTCCATGAATCCCGAGACCAAAACGGCAACGATTGTGTCGCTCCCACGGGATACACGAATTGTGCTAGATGGATATAAATCGAATAAATTGAACTCATACTATCCAAGATTTAAGGCACAGGAAAAAAACTCCGGTAAAAAAGCAGAAGATCAGATGAAAGAAATGATGGGCAAGTATCTGGGTGTGGATATCAATTACACCACCGTCCTGAATTTCCAAGCTTTCCGCGATGTAGTTAATGCGGTTGGTGGTGTAGACGTAACTGTTGATAAAAATATGTGTTACCGAGATACAGCAGATGGTACGGATATTAATCTGATTGCAGGTCCGCAGCATTTGGACGGTAAAGAAGCACTTGATTTTGTCCGTTACCGTAAATCCAATTGTGATCCCAAAACACAAGAATCTAACGATTTTGACCGAAATAAACGCCAAAACCAAGTGCTGAATTCCATGCTGGATCAGATGAAGTCACTGGGTGGTGTAACCAAAATCGGTAAGGTTATTGGGGCAGTGGGTGACAATATGACTACAGATGTGGAATCGGAACAAATGAAGAATTTTATTTCTACGTATTGGGACATTTCTAAATCGGATGTACACTATACACCTGTGACAGGTGAGTGGAGAAGTCCATATGTATATATCAATGAGACGGAGCTGGCGAATGCGAAGCAAGCTTTGCAGGATACGTTATCCGGTAAAGTAACTGCGTCTCCAGCAGCAGAATAACCTCTCCTTCTTTGGGGATTGGAAGCAAGCTTGGCGGTATGCTATAATGACTTAAGCAGTGAAGCAAGTCTTGCCTAAAGAAGATTAGGGGGCTGGTTGAATGTCCGAAGCCGTCACACAATTAACTGAATCTCTTTTGCAACAGTTCAAACATGAGACATTTGTCCTCCTGAACACCGTTGATCTGGAATTCGGAGGCCCTACATCTACTGCGATCTCATGGATTTATGCGGAGAATGCTTCGACTCTTCGTGTTGCGCTGGATCATCGTTCACGTCTCGTGAAGAATATGCAGCATAATCCATTGATAACTGTCACTGTATTTGGAGAAGAAATGGTGTATGCCATTAACGGCCGTGCGTCGGTGCGACAAGATCCGTTACAGGATGTTCCATTTAATATGTGCTGCTTCGACATTTCAATTGAAGCTGTGAGGAATGCCTTGTTTTATGGAGCTCAGTTATCTTCCGTGCCTCAATATGTCAAAATATACGATCAGCGTGCTGCTGAAAAATTAGATGAGCAGGTTTTTACTGCGATGAAAAAAGCCTAGTGAGAGATCACTGGGCTTTTTGTTGTCTTTTGTCATTGGATTGATGTTGCTGATGTTGCTGCATCTGTGGTTCCTGCTCGTTTTGTTCATCAGGATTTTGTCGAACCTGTACGTCTTTTGGCAGCTGTGGGATGATTCGTCCCACCATATCAGCAAGCTCGGAGGCAAAACCGGAGATCGGGTGTCCTTGACGGATATGCTCACCAATTTCTTTGATTCGTTCAGTGACATCCGCATCGGCCGTAACAATAGAATCTACACCTTCAGGGTCTTTACGAAGAGCCTCAGCAACAGCATATTTGATGGTTCCTACGCGTGCACGTTCAAGCTCACCATCAACATCGATACCGACTACTGCAGTATTACCTAGGATGACACAATTGGCATCCTCCACACCTTCCACTTGTTTGGCGAGTGTTTTAAGGTGAAGAATTCGTTGATCATTAGGCATCCGGCCTGTTTGTGCATCATCTACGATATTTGTATCATGGACTTCACCTGTATTTTCAGGAACTGGTTCAAGTCCTGTAGGATTTCTAAGATCATCCTGTGCGTCCAGCATATGAGATCCTCTCATCCGATCTTGCTGAGTTGTAACATTACCTCCATAACCTTTAGCATGCTGACCTTGCTGCTGTGAAGCGTTATGCGAAGCACTGTTACAGCCTGTAAGTATAAAGATCAGAAGCAGCGTGCATATCCCAAATTTCATAAATGTTCATCCTTTCTTGGAGTTTTTCAGAATGGTTGACAATTATTTTGTCCTAGTCGAATACATTTATGTATGGGAGCATGATTGTCCATGCCGCTGCTGAAAGATCGCACTTATCCATGCCTTTAACGACGCCGCTTTGGAGGGGATTGAATGAAAAAGATTTTTGTATTGGATACCAACGTGCTTCTGCATGACCCCAATGCCATATTTGCCTTTGAGGAACATGAGGTAATCATTCCCGCGGTTGTACTGGAGGAGATCGACTCCAAGAAAAGAAATGCCGATGAAATAGGCCGCAATGCCCGCAACGTATCAAGGCTTCTCGATGGACTACGTGAGCTAGGGCATTTGCATAGTGGTGTGCCTCTTGCCAATGGAGGGAACCTAAAAGTAGAGTTGAATCATCGCAGTTTCGTAAAGGTACAGGAGATGTTTGGAGAAGTATCCAATGATAATCGTATTTTGGCTGTTGCTGTGAATTATCAGATTGAAGAAAATGAAAAAGAGGTTGCGGAACGACAGGTCGTTCTGGTTAGTAAAGATGTTCTTGTTCGGATCAAAGCCGATGTCCTTGGTCTGGTTACACAAGATTACCTATCAGATCGGACAGCTGGGCTGAACGAGTTATATCCCGGGTATACAGCCTTGAAGGTGCACCCATCCGTTATTGATGAGTTCTACACATATCGCTTTCTTCCGATCAAACCATTGCAGCTATCCTATTCACTCTATCCCAATGAATTTGTTATTCTCAAAGATGAGATGGGTACGAATAAATCAGCTTTGCTCAAGGTAAATACAGAGGGTACCAAGCTTGAGCCGCTTTTTCTTAGTAATGATAATGTGTGGGGAATTAGTGCACGTAATGCACAACAACGCATGGCTCTTGAGCTATTGCTGAACGATGATATCCCTCTCGTGACAATAACGGGAAAAGCAGGAACAGGCAAAACCTTATTGGCACTGGCGGCTGGACTGTTAAAAGTAGAAGATGATCATAAATATAAAAAGCTATTGATTGCTCGCCCTGTCGTTCCGATGGGAAAAGATATTGGGTATCTACCAGGGGAGAAAGAAGAGAAGCTACGCCCGTGGATGCAACCGATCTATGATAACCTGGAGTTTCTGTTCGATACCAAAAAAGCAGGAGATATTGATAAAATCCTGATGGGTCTGGGCAGTATTCAGGTTGAAGCCCTCACGTATATCCGTGGGCGCTCCATACCAGGACAATTTATTATCATAGATGAAGCGCAGAACCTCTCCCGTCATGAAGTAAAGACGATTGTATCAAGGGTTGGTGAAGGCAGTAAAATCATTCTGATGGGTGACCCTGAGCAGATTGATCATCCTTATCTGGATTCGGCGAGTAATGGCCTAACCTATATTGTGGAGAGATTCAAACAAGAAGGAATCAGCGGACATATTATGCTCGAAAAAGGAGAACGTTCCAAGCTTGCTCAATTAGCGGCAGATTTGTTGTGATTCATGTGAATACAGAAGTGGTTATTTCCCGGAAAATGTTTCTAGCAAAACCGGCTCTTTTGAGCCGGTTTTTATTGCGAAAAAAAGGAACAGCGCATAATGTTCAGAACTCGATATGCTCAAATTATGCAAAAGTTAGAAAAACAGTTTTTAGGCAGAGTAGGACAAGAGCACTATGAATTTGTTACAATGGACATCGCAGGAAATAATTAGGAAGCAAGGAGGAGAGGTAATGAAGCGGAGACATCAAATTGTATTGTTTGCAGTGTTGCTGCTTTCATTAACTATACTTTCTCCAAGCTTTGATTTTGGTGGATCACAATCGAGCGAAGAGCGTAATCCAGATCGTACTACGTTTCCAAATCAAACATCCCGTGGGGAGGATCAGCATGCGCCAGTCGAAATTGTTGTTTCCATGCCTTCAGAGGATTTTCTTGTGTTTGAAACGATAGCGAATCAAGTTGCAGCTACAACTCGTGTAGAAATACAGTTGCGTAATGTGGAGCAGGATACATTCGAGAGTGTGCTTGATTCAGAGTTTGCGGTTGGGGACAGTGGAGATGTAATTCTGCTTGATAGTAACGAGGTTCAGGATTATGCCAAAAGAGGATATTTGTACCCTCTGAATGGGACTACGTTATCGAAGTCACTTGGAGAAACCATAATTCCATTGCGGGAAATGACAGAATGGAATGGCTACCAATGGGCAATGCCGTTTGATTTTGACACTTATGTGCTTGCGGCGCGTTCTGCATTTCTTACTAAAGTGGGTCTAGACACATTGCCACAACGGGAAGATCAATGGATTAAACTTATACAGCAGACGAGTGGCGCGGGGACGAAGCTGTTATCGATTGACAGCAATGATATCTATGCAACAAGTGCGTGGTTAAATCATTTTGAACCTGGGCTTGCGACAGAACGGATGTTGAATGCTGAACAGGGGAGTCTTTTAGAGGGGGATTATCAACAGGAGTTACAGCTAATAGAGCAGATCCAACCACACCTGCAGCTGGAAGCAGGGAATGCTGAATTTTCAGGAGAACTTCAACAAAATGAGGTTCCGATGACCGTCATGTCATTATCCAGATTTCTTGATGAGAATAAGATAATAATGCAGAACACGGGCTCATTAAAGCAGATAGCGCTTACAGCTCTGATGCCTGTTAAGTCGCGAAGCTTTGTCATTACAACAGGTTCTTCTGAGACAGATGGAGCCAGTCGGTGGATTGAAGGCATGACTTCCGCTTCAGTACAGTCCGAATGGTTTCAACAAGCGCATTATTTGCCAGCCAAACAAGAGGAGATGAATGCTCAGTCTGGCAAATTGGCTTCACTTTTTGACAAAATGGACGTTAAAGCTCTGTTTGCTACAAAGCCTGCATCATCCGAAGCTGAGATAACCTATGTGCCCACTGGAAAGGTTCAACAGAAGATAAAGCAATTTATCCAAGGCCAGATCTCAGCGATTCAGTACATGAACAGTATTGTTGAATTACGAGGCTTATCCAAATGAATCAAAATGAGATTGCTAATTTCACTTCAAGCACACCTTCGCTCGTAGATACTTCTGTAGCCCTCACGAAAGAAAGGATTTTCTGTGGGTAAAATCCGAGGTCGAACTCCTTTTCCAGCATCCTTCGTGTTGTATCAGGCAGCTCCAATTGGTTAAATACAAGTTTATCAACATGGAATCGAATGGAATTCTGGGGCTCGTTCTCCACGGTATAATGACCTTCAATGCTTAACTCTAATTGGTCACGTTTACCCGAAGCTGTAATTCGATCTTCTTCAAATTGAAAAGCAAAATCATTAAAAATAGAATTCTGCTCACGTAAAAATTGATTAAGCTCATTCTGTCCAATTCGAATGGTATAGGTTGTTCCCGTTGTAGAAATTCCACCATTTTGATTTTGAATAAAGTCGGGTAGATTTTGCATGGCTGATGCCAAAGCTTTGAAATAACGTTTAACCTCATATATCCCGATATTCTCCCAATAGATCGTAAGTTCGTTCATTAGCTTTTGAATGGCGTCTGCATTACCGCTCGCTGCAACTTGCCCATCCACTTCTTTTTGTAAGGTGACTACACGCTCCCGCTGATTCTGTAAATTGGTTTTTAGTTCATTAAGCTCTTGGGTTGTTTGAGCAATACGAGCTGAAGTTTGCTGCATGCTTTGATATCTCTCCTGATACTTATCCAATACCGCCTGATCTCTGCCAATAATAATCTGATAGTAATCGTAAAGAATGAATAGATCTTTAAATGATCTCGCGCCAAGAACGGTCATGAGCAGGCTATCACGTTCCCCTGTATAATAGGATCGTACAACCGATCCCGCCCGATCTTGCTGGATATGTATTTGTTCCTTTTGCTCTTGAAGCTGGCTCGCGAGTGTAAGTTGCTGCTGATCCAAATCATTCTGTCTTTGCGCGATACGCTCTATCTCGTTATCGATTTCGACGATGGACAAGCTCTTTTGCAATATTTCACGTGTTTCCTCAGGAGAGGGATCGGCATAAACGGAAGTCGATGTAAGGTGGACAAAAAGTAGGACGAAGATAAATAGAACAAGTATGTTATATCGACGTTTCACCAATATCAATTCTCCTTTCCTTGGTTCATATCTATTGTACAGGCTTCTCTCTTCCAAACAATATATGAAACAAACCTGTGAAATATCCTTAGTGGTTACATAACGCGTTCAACCGCACTTCAATCACCAGAGTTGTCATCCATTTTGAAACACAAAAAAAGCAATCCGGTATGAGCTGGATCGCTTTTTTGCTGTTGGCGGATTAGAGCGGCAAATCCATTTGGAATACGGTCCAGTAACTGAACCCCGTAAAGGTAACGATCATATAACCCCAGAAGAGCAATATGTACGTTCTTTCGGTGAATTTCAGGTATCCCAAAATGACGAAAAACGCAGTCTGCAAGAAAAAAAGCAAGGCCATCTCGACCAAATTCCCTGCAAAAGCCATCAGGCCAATCGTGAGTGTGAAGAACCCGAGTACTCGAAACATGCGTGCCACGGTAAGTCCTCCTCTCTATGTACGATCATAGATTGTCTACACAACATTATACCGGGAAAGGAAAAAGGTGTAAACAAAATTGGATATGAAAGCGAATTCTTTTTTTTGCCCGGAAAGGCTCAATCATGCTTTCTTTTACACATGTGACGTATGAGTGCCCTTAAATGTGGAAATACATTTTAGTATGAAATCAATTCTATGAACTCTATGAGAGGCATAAGAATGAATGAAGCAGCTTTTATACCTCATTCACAAGCCGGGAGATCGGTGATGTGAACGGTTATTTTAGGATGTTGTTAGGAGGGTATTATAGCATGACTGCAGTGAGACAGGATGCTTGGAGTACAGAGGACGATTTGATTTTGGCTGAGGTTACGTTACGTCATATTCGAGATGGAAGCACGCAGCTCGCTGCATTTGAGGAAGTAGGCGATAAAATTGGCAGAACCTCTGCCGCTTGCGGATTTCGCTGGAACAGTTTTGTGCGGAAAAAGTATGAATCTGCCATCAGTAATGCTAAAGCGCAACGCCAGAAACGTAGTTATCTTAGAAAACAGCCTGCATTGCTTGGGCCACAAGTTGCCGCTCTCTCTACACTAGAAACGGAAGAAACCTTGTATAAATCAGATGGAATTTCGGAAGAGACTCTATCCATCGATGCGGTGATCCGTTTCTTACGTCAGTGGAGAGGCACTGTGCAGGAAAATGGACGTCAGCTTAAAATGCTGGAAAAAGAATTGCGAGAAAAGGAAGACGAACTTCATGAGCTTCGCTGTGAGAATGACCGTTTATCGAAGCAGGTTAATGAAGTTCAAACCGATTACCGTGTAGTGAACGACGATTACAAGGCACTGATTCAGATTATGGATCGTGCAAGAAGACTTGCATTTTTGTCAGAAGAAGAAGAGGAGCTCAAAACACGGTTTAAAATGGATGCTAACGGAAATTTGGAGCGAATTGAGTAGTAAAGATACGTGCTTAGTCTTTGATATAGGGATAAACCCGTCACATTTCCGTTATATACGGCGGTGTGTGCGGGTTTTTTGTTTAACCATTTTGTTCTATGATATATAGATATAATCTAAGGAATGGAGAATGGCGAGAGGAAGGTGTCATATGATTATTGACATTATAGGCGCAGGATCACTTGGATTGTTATATGGGAGTAAACTACATGCTGCTGGCTATCAGGTGCGATATTGGACTAGAACTTCTGAGCAAGCGTCCGACATGAAGGAGCGTGGATTGCAAATTACAGAGCCGAGCGAAGCAGAAGCGCTGCAAATAAGCGGAAGGGACATTCAGGCCTATTGCATCAAGAAGTTGGGCGAGACATGGGCACATTCACCTGGGGATTGGTTACTTCTGATGGTGAAGCAGACAGCAATGGATGAACTCATTCGTGACATTGGTACGATAGAGCAGGAACCTCTTAATATTGTATCTTTCCAAAATGGGATCGGGCATGTCTCGAAAATACAAAAAGCTACGCCAACAGCTACTATATATAATGCAATAACTACAGAAGGAGCAAAAAGACTAGGTAACGAGGTAATTCGTGCTGGTAAAGGCCAGACTTGGATTGGTCAAAGCGCAGATGCTTCACCCCGTTCTGTAGTGCAGATAGGGAAGAATGAACTAATAAGTTTGGTGCAGACTATACAACAGGCAGGATTTGACTGTACAGTGTCGAATCAAATCGATAAGCTGATATACAGGAAGTTGATCATCAATGCAGTCATTAATCCACTTACGGCAATCTGGCGAGTACCAAATGGTCAATTACTTCAAAATAAAGAACGCACCATGGTCATGCGCCAGCTCTATGATGAGGCAACAAGGGTATATAAAGAAAACGGAATTACGATGGATGTAGATCTCTGGGAACAACTGTTGTCCGTATGCCAGGCGACGGCTTCGAATACCTCCTCAATGCTTGCAGATGTTCTGGAAGGACGCCGTACTGAGATTGACTCCATTAATGGGCAAGTTGTAAATTTGGCGCACCAATGTGGACTGACTGCTCCGTTGCATGAAACATTGCTGCATTTAATCAAAGGTATGCATCCGGAAGGAGTGAATTGATGAGCTTTTTTATCACGTTGAGTATACTGCCCTTCTTTCCTTTCATTATTGTCTATTGGGTTATGTATGCTTGGAAAAAGGATAAACGGGTTGCGGTTCGAAAAGCGATGGATGTTACAACGTTATTTCTAATTTTCTCTGTATCTGCGTTATTCAACTTAACATTTGAAACGAATTTTGGTTTTTATTTGACGCTTATTTTCATACTAATAGCACTTGGATTGGTAGGAGGGGCGCAAAATCGACTAAAAGGTAAAGTGGATGGGGGACGAATGTTCCGGGCAGTTTGGCGTATGGCATTTGTAATGATGAGTTTTGGTTACATTTTGTTTACTATATTTGGACTTTTTAGATATTTTGTGAAAGTGATGTAAGGTTACATAACGCAAAAGGGTTAAAAAATGTGTCGAATTTGTCGAAAAGTGAAAAAAACATTACTTTCTGAAAAAGTAATGTAGATTTTTTTGACCGGTGGTTGTATAATCTATAAACATAAACCACATCAATTTAGGGGGAAAGTGTTAGATGAAAAGGAAAAGTCTATTAGTCCTTTTGACGCTGATCTTGGCGTTCGGTACCGTACTTGCAGCGTGCGGATCGAAAAATGAAGGCACAGGTAACAACACCGATACTGGTTCTGCAAGCGAAAGTAATGGTCTTGCGAAAGATCAAGTGCTGAAAATCAACCTGACAGCTGAACCTCCTACGTTGGACCCGGCTCAAGCAAAAGACAGCCAAACCAACACAGTTTTGAAATTCTTGTATGAAGGTCTTGTACGCATCGATGCTGATGGTAAAGAAGCACCAGGTGTCGCTACAAAATGGGAAATTTCTGAAGATGGTTTGAAATATGTTTTCAACCTGAACCCGGAAGCAAAATGGAGCAACGGTGATGCAATCACTGCTGAAGACTTTGTTCGTTCTTGGGAGCGTGCATTGAAACCAGAAACTGCTTCTCCTTATGCTTACCAATTGTACTACATCAAAGGTGCTGAAGGTTACAACCGTAGCTCTGATGAAACATTCGAAGGTACTAAAGTTACTGACTTCGCACAAGTAGGTGTTAAAGCGACAGACGAGCATACGCTTGAAGTTACTTTGGAAAACCCTACACCTTACTTCTTGGGTCTGACAGCATTCTATACGTACTACCCAGTACACCAGTCTGCTGATACAAATGACAAATTCTTCACAGACTACAAAAACATGATCGTTAACGGACCATTCACTATGGATACGTACGCTAAAGGTCAAAAAATCGTAGTTAAGAAAAATGATGGCTACCATGCAGCATCTGATATCAAATTGACTCAAATCGATATGTCCCTGACAAGCAGCAGTGCTTCTGAACTGCAAGCTTACAAATCCGGACAATTGGATTACACTGGTGCACCTAACGGTGAGATCCCAACTGACCAAATTCCTTCTGTGAAAGCAGAATTGCCAGATGAGTTCAAAGCTACTGGTATCGCAAGTACGTACTACTACCAATTTAACGTAAATGAAGCTCCATTTAACAACGTTAAAATCCGTAAAGCATTTGCAATGTCTATTAACCGTCAACCAATCGTTGACAAAGTAACTCAAGGTGGACAAATTCCAGCATTCGGTTTCGTACCTCCAGGTATCCGCGGTGAAAACGGCGAATTCCGTGATGAGCACAAAGATGACTACTTCACTGAAAATGTAGAAGAAGCTAAAAAATTGCTTGAAGAAGGTATGAAAGAAGAAGGTTACACTACGTTGCCTGCAATCACTTTGATCTACAACACAAGTGACAACCATGCAAAAATCGCTTTGGCTATCGCTGATATGTGGAAAAACAATCTTGGTGTTGACGTGAAAACTGAAAACCAAGAGTGGGGCGTATTCCTTGAGAACCGTCAAAACCAAAACTTCCAAATCGCTCGTGCAGGTTGGTCTGCAGACTATAATGACCCGTACAACTTCTTGGAAATGTGGACTACTGGAAACACAAACAACGATTCCAAGTTCAGCAACGCTCAGTATGACAAAGATGTAAAAGACACTGTAAAATCTGCTGAACCAGCTGCTCGTATGGCTGCTTTCGCTGACGCTGAGAAAATCCTGATTCAAGATGAAATGGCTGTTATGCCAATCTACTACTACACTAACGTATCTTTGACTAAGCCTTACCTGAAAGGCGTACAACTTGATTTCAGTGGAGCAATTGACTTCACTCGTGCATATCTGGAAGAGAAATAAGTTGTTCTGAAGTCTATATGATTACTTCGGGATATATATGTGGAATTCCATATATATCCCGATTTTTTTGTATGTGAACTGATTTTCCTTATAATTCTTGAAATTTCCGATAAATGGATTGGACTTTATTGTTGTCTAATTCTACAATCGATTTGTATACAAAATATTGTTTTTGGAGGTGTGCAAGGGTTGGTTAAGTACGTGCTGAAAAAACTGCTATTTATGCTGCTATCGCTTTTCATACTCGCATCAGCAACCTTCTTCCTAATGAAGGCCATTCCGGGTGACCCTTTTACATCCGAGAAAAAAGTAACGCCTGAAATTCGGGCACTACTAGAAGTGAAGTATGGATTAGACAAGCCTATGTTTGTTCAATATCTGAAGTACATGGGTGGAATTATTCAAGGGGATTTCGGGGTTTCTATGAAATACCTGAACCAAGAAGTAACCGACATGATTACTCAAACGTTTACAGCGTCACTTAAACTGGGTGTCTTCGCAATTATTATCTCCGTTATAGTGGGTGTACTGCTTGGTCTGATCGCAGCAGTGTATCACCGTAAACTCATTGATGATGTCACGATGGTGCTTGCTGTTATCGGGATCGCGGTACCAAGCTTCTTGTTAGCGTCCCTATTGCAATACATTTTTGCATCCAAACTCGGATGGTTTAACGTAATGGGCTTCGACGGACCACTCGACTATGTGCTCCCGGTTGCAGCTCTATCTGCATCTCCGATCGCCTTTATCGCTCGTTTGACGCGTTCAAGCATGCTGGAAGTGCTTCATGCTGACTACATCAAAACAGCGAAAGCTAAAGGTCTAAAATGGCCTGCAATTATGTTCAGACACGTTGTACGTAACGGTATTCTTCCTGTTGTGACTTATGTTGGTCCAATGACAGCAAATATTATTACAGGTTCCGTAGTTATTGAACAAATCTTTAACATTGGTGGTATTGGTAAAGTATTCGTAGAAAGTATCACAAACCGTGATTACACAATGATCATGGGGATTACGATCTTCTACGGTATTCTCCTGATGTTGGCACGTTTCTTCACAGATATTGCTTACGTGCTAATTGATCCTAGAATTAAGCTGGAAAGCCGGAAGGGGGCATAACGTTGTCTGGCACGAACAATAAAAAAAATGAAACGGCTAACACTGACCTGAACAGTCAGGCAGCGGTTAAATCGGAAGAAAGCATATCTCTTTTTAAAGATGCTATGTATAGACTTGCAGCCAACAAAGCCGCAATGATTAGTCTAGGTATCTTAATCCTTGTCGTGATTTTCTCTATAATCGGTCCAACTTCGTTGTTTACTCAGTATAACTATTATTCCAATGATCTAATGAATTCCAACTCAGCACCAAGTGCGGAGCACTGGTTCGGAACGGACGAGCTCGGTCGTGATGTATGGGTAAGAACATGGGTCGGTGCACGTGTATCCCTTACTGTAGGTTTGGCAGCAGCGTTGATTGACCTTATTATCGGTGTTATTTATGGGGCAATCATGGGCTTCTACGGTGGACGTGTAGATGGAATTATGAACAAGTTCTCCGAAATTCTTTACTCTTTGCCGTACATGCTCGTTGTAATCTTGTTGTTGGTTGTATTGGAACCAAGTTTGACTACCATTATCATTGCACTCACCATTACGGGCTGGATCAGTATGTCATGGATTGTCCGTGGAGAGATTATGCAACTCAAAAACAGAGACTTTATTCTCGCGGCACGTTCGATGGGTGCAAGCACAACTCGTCAGTTGTTCCGTCATTTGCTGCCTAACGCTATCGGTCCAATTCTCGTAACATTGACATTGTCTATTCCAAATGCGATCTTTGCCGAAGCTTTCTTGAGCTTCCTCGGACTAGGTGTATCTGCACCGAGATCTTCACTAGGTTCAATGATCAACGATGCACTGACAGGTTGGACACTGTTCCCATGGCGGATGTGGTTCCCAGCAGGTTTGATGGTTATCACAATGTTAGCATTTAACTTGCTCGGTGATGGTCTGCGTGATGCACTCGATCCGAAATTACGTAAATAGAAATAGGAGGTGGGATTAATGGAGCCGATTTTAACAGTCAAAGATTTGAGCGTGTCCTTTACGACGCGTTCTGGAGAATTTGATGCCGTTAAAAATGTGAGTTTTGAACTTGGCAAAGGAGAGACGTTGGGGATCGTTGGTGAATCGGGTAGTGGTAAGAGTGTTACCGCCCAAACGATCATGAAGTTGATTCCCTCCCCGCCTTCGAAGGTCAAAAGTGGAGAAATTACTTTTCACGGGCAAAGCCTATTAAATAAGACAGATAAACAAATGGAAGCTATTCGTGGTAAAGATATCGGTATGATCTTCCAAGATCCAATGACTTCATTGAATCCTACAATTAAAATAGGTAAACAAATCACTGAAGTTCTGCGTAAGCACCAAAATATGTCCAAGAAAGAAGCGGAAAAACGCGCACTGGAAATGTTGGAACTCGTGGGAATCAAAAATGCAGCTATTCGCATGAACCATTATCCACACCAATTCTCCGGTGGTATGCGTCAACGTGCGATGATTGCGATCGCGCTGGCGTGCCGTCCATCTCTTCTCATCGCGGATGAGCCAACAACAGCACTCGACGTAACGATTCAGGCGCAAATTCTGGACGTTATGAAGGATATGCAACAAAAACTCGGAACAT
Source organism: Paenibacillus sp. MER 99-2 (assembly GCF_023714095.1). Lineage (NCBI taxonomy): Bacteria > Bacillati > Bacillota > Bacilli > Caryophanales > Paenibacillaceae > Paenibacillus > Paenibacillus sp. MER 99-2. The sequence continues at coordinate 603,049 of NZ_JAMAUZ010000001.1, forward strand.
CGATCATGCTGATTACCCATGACCTTGGTGTAGTTGCTGGTATGTGTGACCGTGTCGTTGTTATGAAGGAAGGCGAAGTGGTTGAGACAGGAACAACTGCCGAAATCTTTAGCAATCCTCAACATCCATACACGATTAAATTGCTGAACGCTCTACCACGCTTGGATGAGCCTAAGAAAGAAAAACCTGCACCGGCTGGTATTATCAAAGGTGCCAACAAGCCGCTAGTTCAAGTGAAAAACTTGAAACAATACTTCAATCTGGGTAAAGGTAACATTCTTAAGGCGGTTAATGATGTCAGCTTTGATATTTTTGAAGGCGAAACACTTGGGGTTGTAGGCGAATCTGGTTGTGGTAAATCTACAACAGGTCGTACCATTCTGCGCCTTTATGAACCAACTGGCGGAAATGTTAACTTTAACGGAACAGATATCTACAAGCTGTCTCCACGTAAGATGAAGGAAATGCGTAAAGACATGCAGATGATCTTCCAAGATCCATATGCATCCTTGAACCCTCGTTTTAACGTTATGGATATTATCGGTGAATCTCTAGATATCCACGGTTTGGCTTCCAGCCGGGCTGAGCGTAAAAAACGCGTTGAAGAACTGCTTGATCTGGTAGGCTTGAATCCAAGCCACGCTCTTCGTTACCCACATGAATTCTCCGGTGGTCAAAGACAACGGATCGGAATTGCCCGTGCCTTGGCTGTAGACCCTAAATTCATCATCTGTGACGAGCCTTTGTCTGCATTGGATGTATCGATCCAAGCTCAAGTTGTTAAATTGTTGGAAGAGCTCCAACAACGTCTTGGCTTGACATACCTCTTTATTGCACATGACTTGTCCATGGTTAAACATATCAGTGACCGCGTAGCGGTTATGTATATGGGTAAAGTGGTTGAGCTTGCTGAAAGTGAAGAGCTCTACGCTAATCCGATCCACCCTTATACGAAAACATTGTTGTCTGCAATTCCGGTACCTGATCCGGAAGTTGAAGCGAACAAACGTCGTATTTTGTTGCCGGATGAGCAATCAGGCCCAATCCAGAATGCAGGTAATGGCCCTGTAAACGATCCATATAACCTGGAAAATGCTCAATTAATTGAAGTTTCCAAAGGTCATTGGGTTTCAGAGCCTTACGTATAAACCAATTGTAACTGGACTTATCTATGTATCTTAAACCGTCGACTTGTTCGGCGGTTTTTTTGTAGTTTTTGTGACTTTCTTTTGACGAAGAGGCATTGGATTCGGTACAATCAAGAAAGGCTTTGAAGCAGAATAGGAGGCAGACCTCATGAAAGGTGTTACAGAGGCGCTCCGCAGCGGATCACGGCTTGCAGAAGATTACATCTGTTCACGTGATGCTGCGCGTGGCCTTTATGAGTATGACATTCACTGGGAATCTGAACTAGGAAGACGTGCCGAATGGCTCGACCAATCGGAGGACACACGTATTAACCGTCAGGACTTGGTAGAATATCTACGTATATATAATAAGCGATTAAACCCTGATGATGCTGTGCAACGATCACTCGATCGTTTGGCTGAAGAGCATGCGCTGGTAGTCACAGGGGGGCAGCAGAGTGGTTTGTTGACAGGACCCTTGTTCGTTATTTACAAAGCAGCCAGTGTAGTAGCAGCTGCGCGTGAAGCTGAGACTAGATTACAACGCCCGGTTGTACCCGTCTTCTGGATTGCGGGAGAAGATCATGATTGGGATGAGGTTAACCACACCTATTTACCGGATACCCAAGGCGATATCGCGAAGCTGAAGCTCCATGGACGCTTTGAAGGACGTGATTCGGTCAGTAACGTTAAGGTTGACACAGAACAGTGGATGACTTCAATTGAGCAGGTAGAGCATCTGTTACCTGACACGGTACATAAACCGAGTTTAATGAAACTGCTGGTTGATATCCATAACTCAAGTTCCAATCTCAGTGACGCTTTTGCTCGATTGATCGCTGCGTTGTTTGGCAAAAGTGGACTAATCCTTATGGATGCTGCTTCGCCCGAACTTCGCCGATTAGAACAACCCGTTTTTGAACGGATCATTCGTGAAAATGATATCTTGCGTGAGGCTTATCTTCACGGAGCTTCATTAGTCAAAGAAGCAGGCTATGACATGCCAGCAGAAGTGGCAGACGATGGCGCCAACTTGTTTTACATTCATGGAGGGGCACGGCTGCTGTTGCTTTTGAAAGACGGTCTGTACACGGATCGGAAAGGTCTCGTATCCTTTTCAGAAGAACGTTTGTTACAAGAGTTAACGGAACATCCCGAGAGATTCAGTAATAACGTGCTTACCCGTCCGTTAATGCAGGATTCGATTCTGCCTGTTGTCGCCGTTATTTTGGGGCAAGGTGAGATCTCTTATTGGGGTTTGACACGTACTGCATTTACACAGTTTGGTCTCCAGATGCCAATTCTGTTACCACGTTTGTCATTCACCATCCTTGAGGATGTTCATCAGAAGCATATGAATCAGTACGGACTCTCTTTCCAAGATGTACAATACCATCTCGAAGAAAAACGTGATCAATGGCTTGCTGGTCAGGAGACGTTTCAGGTAGAGGAACAATTCAGCCAGGCGAGTCAGGCGATTGCTGATATCTATCGTCCTTTACTTGATCAAGTTATGGCCATTCATCCCGGACTGGATCGAATCTGTGATACGAATTTAAAGAAAATCAACGAACAAATTCAGTATTTGCAAAAGCAGACGAACAAAGCGATATCACTCAAACATCAGGTTGGGCTTAGACATTGGAATGGCATACAAAATGCTCTGTTCCCAATGAATAAACCACAAGAACGCGTACATAATGCGCTCTATTATCTGAACCGCTACGGAACTGAGTGGATTGAAGAATTGATTCAAGATCAGCGTGAATTCCGGGGGCAACATCAAGTGATCTCACTGTAACGCTCTTTATAATAGAAGGAATATAAACTAAGGAGGATCTGTAATGACAACACCCGCTTTGCAAAATAGTATTGTGAAAGACATGGGGCTTGCTCCAGAAGGACATTTGAAAATTGATTGGGTCGAGGCGCATATGCCTGTGCTCAACCGGATTCGTCGTCAATTTGAGCAGGATCTTCCATTTAAAGGACTCAAAGTTGCGATCTGCTTGCACCTTGAAGCCAAAACGGCTTATCTTGCTAAAGTCATTCAGGCTGGTGGGGCAGAAGTGACGATTACCCACAGTAACCCGTTGTCCACGCAGGATGATGTGTGTGCCGCTCTTGTTGAAGACGGTGTAACGGTATATGCAAAATACAATCCAGAGCCTGCGGAGTTCAAACAACTTCAACTTCGCGCTCTTGAAGTGAAGCCTGATCTCATCATTGATGATGGTGGAGACTTTGCTACAATTATCGCATCAGAACGCCCTGACTTAGCTGCAACGATTCGTGGTGGTGCAGAGGAAACGACAACGGGTATTATCCGTCTGAAAGCATTGGCGAAAGAAGGCCAATTGCAATTCCCGATGGTTGCAGTTAATGACGCTTATTGCAAATACTTGTTCGATAACCGCTATGGTACAGGGCAGTCTGCATTTGATGGTATTATACGTACAACCAACCTCGTCGTAGCAGGGAAAAATGTCGTTGTTGCTGGTTACGGCTGGTGTGGAAAAGGTGTAGCTATGCGTGCTAAAGGGCTCGGAGCGAATGTCATCGTAACCGAGATTGACCCGATCAAAGCAGTAGAAGCACATATGGATGGGTTCCGCGTGATGACGATGGTAGAAGCAGCTAAGATTGGTGATTTCTTCATCGCAGTTACAGGAAACAAAGACGTGATCACGGGTGAGCATTATGATGTCATGAAAGATGGTGCGATCCTGAGCAATGCAGGTCACTTTGATGTCGAAGTGAATAAGCCTGAACTTGCTAAACGTTCCGAGTCCATTCGCACGGTTCGTCGTAACATTGAAGAATATCGCTTCAAAGATGGACGTAAGATGTACTTGTTGGCAGAAGGTCGTCTTGTAAACTTGGGAGCAGCTGACGGCCACCCTGCTGAGATCATGGATACGACGTTTGCACTTCAAGCGCTCGGTTTGCGTTATGTGAGTGAAAACTATGCAAGTCTTGGCAAAAATGTAGTCAATGTACCTTATGAAATCGATCAACAGGTAGCTAGTTATAAGCTTGAAAGCCTGAATATTACGATTGATACTCTCTCCACAGAACAAGAAAAATACCTGGATAGCTGGAAATTCTAATCGAATCCCAATAATTACAAGCTGAATAACTGATTCAAACGGTCTACAATAGTGTATTGATGATATGGCTCATAATCGGGTAAAGGTTTAGTTGCCCGTAGAAGGAAACGTCTTTGATCCTGAGTTGCAGGGTCAGAGGCGTTTTTTTTGGTGGCTGAAATGAAAAAAGTTAAGCAAGTAAGAAGGGTTTTGATTTTTTAGTGCGAATCTATTATGCTTAGGTGGTGGAAAGTGGGGCAAAGTGGGAGAAACGGGTGAGGAGTGAGTGGGCCAATGTTTATGGGGGAGTTCCAACATAGCATTGATGATAAAGGGCGGGTTATTATTCCTGCCAAATTCCGCGAATCTCTAGGACCGTCTTTCGTTGTCACACGGGGGTTGGATCAATGTCTTTTCGTGTACCCTATGGAGGAGTGGGGGGTCATGGAACAGAAACTCAAAGCCCTACCTTTAATGAAGTCAGATGCACGTGCATTTACTCGATTTTTTTTCTCTGGTGCGACTGAATGTGATTTGGACAAACAGGGTAGGGTAAATTTGCCGGGCAATCTAAGGGAATATGCCAAACTAGACAAGGATTGTGTTGTTCTTGGTGTATCGAATCGGGTAGAGATCTGGAGCAAAGACATCTGGGAGAATTATTTTAATCAATCAGAAGAAGTATTCAACGACATTGCCGAAAAGCTGGTCGATTTTAATTTTGATTTATAAAGTCAGGAGGGGTGCAGGTTGTTTCACCACATAACCGTACTCAAAGAAGAGGCAACAGAGGGATTAAACATCAAGCAGGACGGTATATACGTGGACTGCACTTTAGGCGGTGGCGGACATAGTTCCGTAATTGCTTCCAAGCTTGGTCCAGGGGGACGTCTGATCGCACTGGATCAGGATGATTGGGCTTTGGATAATGCACGTGAGAAGTTAGCTGCCTATGGAGACCGTGTAACATTGGTCAAAACCAACTTCCGTGATTTGGAACAAGTTCTGAAAGAACTGGACATTCCACAGAAGGATGGTGTGCCACAAGTTGATGGTATTTTATACGATTTAGGCGTATCCTCACCGCAATTTGATGAAGGAGAACGTGGGTTTAGTTATAATCACGATGCTCCGCTTGATATGCGAATGGATCAGGATGCATTTTTGACTGCCAAAGAAATCGTAAACGAGTGGCCAGAGGATGAGATTGCTCAGATTCTTTATCGCTATGGTGAAGAGAAGTTCTCAAGAAGAATTGCACGTGTCATTGTAGATAAGCGAAGTCAGTCGCCTATTGAAACTACAGGTGAGCTTGTCGAATTAATTAAGGAAGGGATCCCTGCGGCGGCTCGTCGTACTGGTGGACACCCTGCGAAGAGAAGTTTTCAGGCTCTACGAATTGCAGTTAATGATGAGTTAGGGGCATTTGAGGAAGGCTTGCATCAGGCCGTTCGATGCCTGGCACCAGGTGGACGTGTATCTGTCATAACGTTTCACTCGCTTGAAGATCGGATATGCAAACAGATTTTTAGCAGTTATCTGGAGAAGTGTACATGCCCTCCCGATTTCCCTTTATGCGTGTGTGGCGGTAAGGGAACGTTGCGTTTAGTCAACAGGAAGCCGATGATTCCGACGGAATCAGAACTAGCTGAAAATTCCCGTGCTCGCTCAGCCAAACTGCGCGTAGCAGAGAAATTGTAAACTTGAGAGTGAAGGAGGAGCCTATGCATGGCATATACACGTGGTAATCTGGCTGTAAAAGAAAAAGCGTCACAACAGCGTGTGACCCAGCAACGGTACAAGGAAACTACGAAAGTAGTGACCCGTCGTACCGGACTTCCAGCACGTGAAAAATTTCTATACTTAATCACTTTGGTCGCAGTAATCGTGGTAGGTGGCGTAATGATGTCCCGTTATGCTCAGATCTATGATCTGAACAAACAGGCACAATCAACGTTATCCGAGGTAAGAGAAGCTGAGAAGACGATTGCTGATTTGCAAGTGGAACGTGAGAAATTAAACAATCTGGTCATCGAACATGCACGTGAACTTGGTTACGTTGAAGCGACAGATAAAAACGTGATTTATGTACCACGTTCAACAAAGACAGGGTCTTCTTCGGATACAGCAAAGTAAGTAAAGAGGTGTACCGATGGTAAAAAGAATAAAACTGCGCACGATACTTATAGGGGGCTGTATTACCCTCTTTTTTCTTGTACTGGTGATTCGAATCTTCTTCATTCAGATCGTAAATAATGATTTTTGGACAAAAGAAGCCTCCGGATTGATCGAACGGGATCAGACGATTAAGGCCAGTCGAGGTTCAATTACAGATCGAAACGGAAATATACTGGCAACGGATGCTCCTGCATACACCGTATCTGTAAACCCCCTGCTAATTAATGAGCTAGGTATTGAGGATGAAGTTACAAGTAGACTCTCTTCTATACTAGGTAAAAATGAAAGTGAAATGCGTGCGATCGTCACAGCGAAGAAACCAGATAATGGCGGATTCTATGCCCAACGTGAAGTGCGCAGTGAGGGGTACAAGATTGGACCTGACCTCCAAGCGAAAGTGAATGAGTTTCGGGAAGAGTTGCAGGAAAAGTATAAGGCACGAAATGCTATTGTAATGACACAGGAATCGAAGCGCTATTATCCAGAGGAGACACTTGCTTCGCATCTGCTAGGTTATATGAATCGGGATGGAAAAGCGGTCAACGGGCTCGAAGTGTCTTATGATGATGTATTGACAGGCACGGACGGGCATTTAAATTACCAAAAGGATGCCAAAGGCATTAAACTGCCAGGCTCTCAGGATACGTATCTGCCACCACAGAATGGTAAAACGTTAAAACTGACAATTGATGATACAATTCAATATTATATTGAAGATGCCATGCAAGAAGCTGTGGCTAAGTACAATCCGCTGAGTATGACTGTTATTGCAGCAGATCCAAATACAATGGAAATCCTAGGTATGGCGAACTGGCCAACCTTTAACCCGAATACGTATGGAGAAACACCGGATCAGAAAAACTTCATTAACCATGCGACGCAGTCAATCTATGAACCAGGTTCCACGTTTAAGATTGTCACTCTAGCAGGCGCAGTTGAAGAGAAATTATTCGATCCGAATGCTACATTTGAATCGAAACGAGTGTATATTGGCGGTTATCCGATCAGTGACAATGGTCATGCATATGGCTGGATTTCGTATTTGGAGGGTGTAAAACGTTCAAGTAACATTGCGTTTGTTAATCTCGGTTATAACATGCTGGGTGGTGATCGGTTACGTCACTATATTGACCAGTTTGGCTTCGGTAAGAAGACAGGCATTGATCTTCCAAGTGAGTCGGCTTCACCAATCAAACCACTGGTGTATAAGTCAGAGATTGCAACGGCTGCTTATGGTCATGGTCTCGTACAAGTTACACCGATTCAACAGGTGGCAGCTATTTCAGCGATTGCCAACGGTGGGAAGCTACTGACACCTCATCTGGTTAAAGAGATCATTAATCCGAATGATGGAACGACAGAGGTTATTAAGCCGAAGGAAGTACGTCAGGTTATTTCGAAAGAGTCTTCCAAACTTGTGAGTGGATATTTGGAGCAGGTTGTGGCAGACCAAACGATTGGTACAGGACGTAACGCCTATATTGAAGGATATCGAGTAGCGGGTAAAACAGGTACAGCGAGAAAATGGGACGGTAAGGAATACAGTAAATCCAAAGACGTCGTTTCCTTTATTGGATTCGCACCTGTGAACAATCCCAAAATCGCGATGTTGGTTCTTATCGACCAACCAAGCGGTGCTAATATTGGAGGCGGAACTGCCGCCGCTCCGGTATTTAAGAAAATCGTTAGCCAAACCCTTCAATATTGGGGAATTCCAAAAGAAACGGTATCAACCGCTAATAGCAAAGCGAAGGCTGATCCTGTCATTCAAATCAAGGCTCCTGATCTAATTGGCAAAACAGCGAAGCAAGCGAGAAGTCAATTACTGAATGCTGGTATTGCATATGAGACATTAGGTCAAGGCGAAAATGTGATTCGTCAGTATCCAGCTGCCGGAGATTTAATGAATCCTGGACAGCGAATCTACCTACTAACGGAAGAAAGCAGCAAGATGAAGATTCCGGATCTGAAGGGCTCATCTCTCCGGGATGCACTTGAAGTACTCTCTTTGATCAAAGTAGGCGTAACCGTTAAAGGAGAAGGCTTTGTTGTGAAACAGACTGAACAGGTATCAGGTGAGCAGCGTACGGTTCAGTTGGTACTTCAAACAGCTAAGGCGGCTGTCACGGGTATTGCAGATGATGCTCCAGACTCTTCGGACGCAGCGGTTGACAAGGATGCCGAAGATTCAAAATCAGATGCTGCCGGGCAGGGAGAAGAAGCGAATCAGGCCAATCAAAATGCTGCATCTTCAAGTGAGAACGAATCATCTGAAGGTAATCAGACGGACAGTTCACTTCCATAATACGCAACGGCATTATAAAATACAGCTTGTTCTAACCCCTGGTTGTCCCGAATATTCATGAATGTAAGGAAGCTCATGATTTTGGGACGAGTGGGGGGATCTTTTTCGTGAAGGGATCAAGTGTAAATTTACGGCGCAGGCTGTTATGGAGTTTAGTTGTTTTAATCTTATTGTTCTCGGCTCTCGTGATACGACTGGCTTATGTGCAACTGGGAAAGGGGCCGGAACTGTCGGCTAAGGCGGAGGAATCATGGCGTCGGAACATTCCGTATTCGGCAAAACGGGGAGAGATTCTGGACCGGAATGGAACCTCGCTTGCTTATAATGTGACGAGTCCAACCATCATGGCTATTCCTGCCCAGGTGAAGGAAGCAGAGGTCACCGCAAAAGCACTCGCTCCACTGCTTGGCATGACGGAAGAGAAAGTGCTGGCAACCATCAAGAAAAGAGAACTCATTGTCAGACTACAGCCCGGCGGCCGCAAAATTACGATGGATAAAGCTCAACGCATCCGTGATTTGAAGCTTCCGGGTATCGTTGTTGCAGAGGACAATAAACGCTTCTATCCTTATGGTGATTTGGCTGCTCATATTCTTGGGTTTACTGGGATCGACAATCAGGGTTTAACCGGGGTAGAGAAAAAGTATGATGATAAGCTTAATGGCTTGAACGGCAGCGTGTCCTACTTGTCCGATGCGGCCGGAAGGCTAATGCCGGGCTCATCTGAGAAGTATGTGGAACCGAGGGACGGGCTGAATCTGGAACTGACGATCGACAAGTCCATTCAGTCTATCATGGAGCGCGAGTTAGATCAGGCGATGGTCAAGTTTCAAGCAAACTCTGCGCTTGCCATTGCCATGAATCCCAAAACGGGTGAAATATTGGGAATGGCAAGTAGACCAGGATATGAGCCTGCTGACTATCAACAATATCCTGCGGAGATTTATAACCGCAATCTGCCAATCTGGATGACATATGAGCCAGGTTCAACGTTTAAGATTATCACTTTAGCAGCAGCACTGGAAGAAAAGAAAGTGAATCTGCAGCAGGATCAGTTTTTTGATCCTGGCTATGTAGAGGTTGGCGGTGCAAGGCTACGTTGTTGGAAGAAGGGCGGGCATGGGAGCCAGACATTCTTACAGGTTGTCGAGAACTCTTGCAACCCTGGATTTGTAGCTTTGGGTCAAAAGCTAGGGAAGGAATCGCTCTTCTCGTATATTAAAAACTTTGGATTCGGCACCAAAACGGGCATCGATCTTAGTGGTGAAGCGAGTGGTATTCTATTCAAGCTCTCACGAGTAGGGCCTGTAGAACTGGCAACCACTGCATTTGGTCAAGGTGTATCTGTGACCCCGATCCAGCAAGTTGCAGCAGTCTCTGCTGCAATTAATGGCGGTAAGCTCTACAAGCCTTATGTTACCAAAGCGTGGGTTCATCCTGAGACAGGTGAAGTGATGGAAGAAGCTAAGCCAGAGCTTGTAAGGCAAGTCATTTCGGAGGATACGTCCAAACAAGTGCGTGAAGCGTTAGAGAGTGTTGTGGCAAAAGGAACCGGTCGACCAGCCTTTATTGATGGCTATCGTGTAGGTGGTAAAACAGGAACAGCGCAAAAGGTTATTAATGGGCGCTATTCTTCCAGTGAACATATTGTATCCTTCATCGGCTTTGCCCCAGCAGATGATCCTCAGATTGTCGTGTATACCGCTGTGGATAATCCTAAGGGAATTCAATTCGGTGGTGTGGTAGCAGCGCCGATTGTACAAAATATTTTAGAGGATGCACTTCACTATATGAAAGTTCCTGTGCGTAAGGATCAAGTTGCCAAAGAATATAAATATGGTGAAACTAAAATCGTAACCGTACCTGATTTAACAGGCGCGACGGTTGAGGACTTGTACGAGGATCTGAATATGAACTTCATGCTCGCGAAGTCCGGCAGCGGGAAATATGTAATTAATCAAGCACCTAAGCCTGGAGCACGTGTTGATCAAGGTTCAACCATACGTATCTATATGGGCGATGTCCTGAACGATGCTCATAATCATTCAGCAGAAGAAGGTCAGGAACCTTGAGTCTTATTCAAGGCCTGACCGCAACAAAATTCATCTAGATGCGTTTCATTAATTGGTTATATTGACGATAGTATAATAAAGACATATACAGAAGTAGTAAACTTTGAGAAGTGAGGTTATTCATGTGCTCTTAAAACAACTTGCATCAAAACTTATAACTGCTCGTCTGAATGGTGAACCAAATACAGAGTGCACAAACTTGCAGACAGATTCTCGTCAGGTACAACCGGGAGATCTGTTTATCTGTCTTCCGGGACATACCGTGGATGGACATGACTATGCGGAGAAGGCTGTACAGTCAGGAGCCGCAGCTCTGGTTGTGGAACGACTGCTCGATCTACCCGTGCCACAGCTTCTTGTGAGAGATAGCCGCGTAGCCATGGCTGTACTTGCTGATTTCTTTTTTGACTCGCCAAGTCACAAGATGAATATGATTGGAGTAACAGGAACGAATGGTAAAACAACGACCACGTACTTGATCGAAAAAATCATGAGTGACTATGGACAAAATACAGGGCTGATCGGTACGATCCAAATGCGTTATGCCGGTCGTACGTACCCGATGTCAGGTACGACACCTGAAGCACTTGATTTGCAGCGGAGTTTGCATGATATGGTACAATCGGGTACGCAGTGCTGCGTTATGGAGGTTTCTTCTCATGCTCTTGAACAGGGTCGTGTAAAAGGAACGGAATTTCGCACAGCGGTGTTTACCAATTTGACACAGGATCATCTAGATTACCATCATTCCATGGAAGAATATCGTGCAGCAAAAGGGTTGTTCTTTGCCCGCCTAGGCAATGGATATGCCGCAGAAGCTTCCAAACGGAAATTTGCGGTCATTAACGCGGATGATCCGGCAGCAGATTATTTCATTTCCGTTACGGCGGCTGAAGTGATTACATATGGTATGGGTGAAAATGCAGACGTACGTGCATCCCAAATTTCAATTACTTCTCAGGGTACAGCTTTCCATGTGGATACATTTGCAGGCAGTACGGATATTTCTCTACGTATGGTTGGTAAATTCAATGTGTATAATGCCATGGCTGCAATTGCTGCAGCACTTATTGAGGGCATTCCTCTTGAAGAAATCAAACGTAGCCTGGAGACCGTGCCAGGGGTAGATGGACGTGTAGAAGCAGTTGATGCGGGACAACCGTTTGCAGTCATTGTTGACTATGCCCATACACCGGATGGATTAGAGAATGTACTTAAAACAGTCAAAGAATTTGCTGAAGGACGTGTAATCTGCGTATTTGGCTGTGGTGGCGACCGCGATCGCACCAAGCGTCCGTTGATGGGCAAAATTGCAGCTTCATATAGTGACGTCGTTTTTGTCACTTCAGATAATCCACGGACAGAGGATCCTGACCTGATTCTTAAGGACATTGAGCAAGGGCTGATTGAAGAATCCGTTCCAGCGGATCGCTATGTTATGATTGTTGATCGACGCCAGGCTATTCATGAGGCTATTGAAATGGCAAGCCCAGCCGATGTAGTATTGATTGCGGGCAAGGGTCATGAAACCTATCAGATTATCGGAACAACCAAAACCGATTTTGATGATCGAATCATAGCCAAAGAAGCGATAAGGGGCAAATCCAATTGATAAAACGAACATTGGCACAATTGGCGGAGATGTGCGGAGGAACGTTGTGTGACACTGCCGCATATGGTGAGACGCTTGTAGAAGGCGTATTTACAGACTCACGTAAGCGAGCGGTCGGCAGCTTGTTTATTCCGCTTGTAGGTGAGAGGTTTGACGGGCACGAATTTGTGCAAACCTGTTTAGAGACAGGAGCTGCAGCTGCGTTGTGGCAAAAGGATCATGGTGCTGCTCCTGACGGAGCAATCATCCTTGTTGATGATACACTGCTCGCACTACAGGCACTTGCATCGGCTTATCTGAACGAGAGTCGTGCATCTGTCGTAGGTATTACAGGCAGTAATGGTAAAACCACAACAAAAGACATTGTGGATGCAGTTCTGTCTACGACGTACAAAGTACACAAAACGCAAGGTAACTTTAATAATCATATCGGTTTGCCATTGACCGTTCTGTCCATGAACGAAGACACCGAAATTATTATTTTGGAGATGGGCATGAGTGGACGGGGAGAGATTGAAGTTCTATCCAAGATCGCCCAGCCTGATGTGGCAATCATTACGAATATTGGAGAATCTCATCTACTTCAGTTGGGGTCTCGTTTGGAGATTGCTAGAGCCAAAGCTGAAATTGCGGCAGGCATGAAGCCTAGCGGTGTGTTGATCTACAACGGAGACGAGCCGTTAATCGATCAAGTGCTGGCTGAACCATCAACGATACAGCCAAATGACATGCAGCGAGTAACGTTTGGACTTCAAACCGATAATGACGATTACCCGACAGGGATCATGAACGCTCCGAGTGGCGTTGTTTTTACGAGTAAGCAATCGGGAGAAGCAGCCTATGCACTTCCGCTGTTAGGTACGCATAATGTGGTGAATTGTCTGGCAGCCCTTGCTGTTGCGCGTCATTTCGGTGTGAAATCTGAGCAGGTTGCTGACGGGTTGTCCCGATTAAAGCTCACAGGTATGCGTATTGAGGTACTCCAGTCCTCCAGTGGACTCACGATACTTAATGATGCGTATAATGCTAGTCCAACTTCAATGAAAGCAGCGGTGGATGTTCTTGAAAGTTTACGAGGATATCGTTTCAAAGTCGCTGTACTAGGAGATATGCTTGAACTAGGGCCCCAAGAGGAAGAGCTTCACTATGGCATTGGGTCATATGTGACTCCAGATAAGATGGATATGGTACTGACATATGGCTCTCTTGCTGCAAGTATCGCTGAAGGGGCTAGGCAGCATATGCCTGCAGAAGCCGTTCTTGCCTTTGAGGATAAAGAGGAACTGACCCGTTACCTTATGGAGAAGCTCCAGCCAAGAGATGTTGTCTTGTTCAAGGCTTCCCGGGGAATGAAGCTTGAGGACGTGGTCGAAGCACTAAAAATAGCACCATTACAGAAATGAAGTAGACTAGAGGGGTGAACCCATGGATTTCCAGGTATTACTGTTAACAATCGGCGTTTCATTTATTCTGGCGGTGATTGCCGCACCGCTCCTGATTCCATTGCTGCGACGTATGAAATTCGGGCAGCAGGTACGGGAGGATGGCCCACAGAGCCATCTCAAAAAAAGCGGAACACCGACAATGGGCGGAGTCGTGATTTTGCTCGCGTTCACATTGGCATTTTTGAAATTTTCAGCAGTTAAGAATACAGACTTCTATGTCCTGCTTGTAGCTACACTGGGCTTTGGTCTGATTGGATTCTTAGATGATTACATCAAGATCGTATTTAAACGTTCACTTGGACTGACAGCTAGACAAAAAATGCTCGGTCAGTTGTTCTTCAGTGCAGTGATGTGTTACTTGTTAATTCAAAATGGACACAGCACGGCAATCTCCATCCCAGGTACATCGGTTTCCTTCGATTGGACCGGATGGTTCTATTATCCGTTTGTGGTCTTCATGATGCTTGCGATCACCAATGCGGTTAACTTTACCGATGGACTAGACGGATTGTTATCCGGGATTAGCGCTATAGCCTTCGGAGCATTTGCGATTGTTGCGATGCAAGCAACTTCGATGCCTGCTGCGGTGTGTGCGGCTGCCATGATTGGTGCTGTACTTGGTTTTCTAGTATACAACGCACATCCTGCCAAAGTATTTATGGGAGATACCGGTTCTCTTGGGATCGGTGGTGCAATTGGTGCAGTAGCTATAGTAACCAAGACAGAACTGCTTTTCGTCATTATCGGCGGTGTGTTCGTGATTGAGATTCTATCTGTAGTTATTCAGGTGATATCTTTCAAAACACGAGGCAAACGTGTGTTCAAAATGAGTCCTATTCATCACCACTTTGAATTAAGTGGATGGTCTGAATGGAGAGTTGTTATTACCTTTTGGGCGGTAGGCGCAATTCTGGCCGCTCTTGGACTTTATCTCAACAAGGGGTTGTAGATCATGAACCATCCTGAATCGTATCGCGGACAACAAATCGTTGTGCTGGGACTTGCCAAGAGTGGTGTGCAAGTAGCCAAAGTACTGCATCACGTTGGAGCAATTGTCACAGTAAATGATAAAAAAGAAAGAGAACAGTGTCCCGAAGCATCCGAATTGGAGGCTTTGGGAATTTCTGTTGTATGCGGAGGACATCCGGATGATCTGATCCACAGTGATGTAAAGCTAGTGGTTAAGAATCCTGGAATTCCTTATCAAGCACCACCCGTTCAGCAAGCATTGAATTTAGGCATCGAGGTAGTGACTGAAGTGGAAGTTGCCTATCACCTGTGTGCTGCTCCGATGATTGGAATTACGGGTTCCAATGGCAAAACTACCACGACGACGTGGGTAGGCAAAATGCTTCAGCATGCTGGCTTACAGCCTATCGTTGCTGGTAATATCGGAACCCCGCTTTCGGAGGCAGCACAACAGGCTACGGCCGATAATTGGATGGTTGTGGAACTTAGTAGCTTCCAGCTCAAAGGCACTAGTGATTTCCGTCCACGTATTGCTAGTTTGCTCAACGTAGCTGAGACTCACTTGGACTACCATGGGGATATGGATGATTATGTAGCTTCCAAAGCCAAGTTGTTCTCCAATCAGCAATCAGATGATATCGCCATTTTGAATTGGGATGATCCTGTATGTCGTGGACTAATACCTTACATCAAGAGCAAACTGCTTCCGTTCTCCATGACCGAGAAGTTAGAAACAGGCGTATATGCTGATCCTTCTTATGTGGATGGAGAAGAAGATGATGTGAAGCGTCAGGTGATCTATGCGGATGAGCAAGGTCATCGTCATGTGATTGTTGATGTGGAGAATATCGGCATTCCCGGAAGATTCAATGTAGAGAACGCGCTGGCAGCGGTAGCTATAGCGGTATCCGCTGGAGCTGATCCTGCTGTGCTTGCAACTCCTCTAATCGAGTTCAAGGGAGTTGAGCATCGACTTGAATATGTGTTGCAACACAATGGAGCTACATACTTCAATAACTCCAAAGCAACCAATTCCAAAGCTACGGTTATGGCGCTGAATTCTTTCAAAGAGCCCGTTGTACTTATAGCAGGCGGACTCGATCGGGGTTCAGATATGATGGAGCTCTTACCACTGTTCCAGGAACGAGTTAAGGCTGTTGTTGCACTTGGTGAAAATCGTGCGAAAATCGCTCATGTAGCTGAATTGGCTGGGTTAAAGCAAATTAAGGTCGTCGATAATGAAGAGGACGCTGCCAAGACGTTAACCGCTGCGGTGCAGGAAGCATCTCGGCTTGCGGCTCCAGGTGATGTAGTTCTTTTGTCACCAGCATGCGCAAGTTGGGACATGTTTGCATCCTATGAAGAGCGGGGACGCATTTTTAAAGAGGCGGCGCATAACTTGTAAGTAGGGGGGTGGAAAAGCCCCTACTTCCATGCAAGGGGTGGCCTCCTGATGAAACAGTCGCGACCGGCGCCAGATCTCTGGCTCCTGATATGTATTATGGCATTGCTTGCCATCGGCATTATTATGGTATACAGTGCAGGTTCGGTTCTTGCTTTTCACGACTATGGGGATTCATTTTACTTTGCCAAAAGACAACTTCTGTTCGCAGGACTTGGACTTGCCGCGATGTTTGTAACGGCCAATGTGGATTACCGTGTTTGGCGGAAGTATGCAAAGCCGATTTTAATCGCCTGTTTTATTATGCTGATTGCTGTACTGATTCCGGGCATTGGTGTTGTTCGCGGCGGAGCGCGAAGCTGGCTTGGGATTGGTTCCTTTGGTATCCAGCCTTCAGAATTCATGAAGCTAGGCATGATATTGTTTTTGGCACACTGGCTTAGTAAAGACCCTGGGAAAATCAAAACCTTCACCACCGGTTTATTACCGCCACTTGGATTGATGGGTTTGGCTTTTGGCATTATTATGCTGCAGCCCGATTTGGGGACAGGCACAGTTATGATGGGTGCATCCATGCTGATTGTGTTTACGGCAGGTGCACGAATGAAGCATTTATTGTTCCTGGCTCTAGGCGGTGTGGCTGGATTCGCGGCGTTAATTGCGGCAGCGCCTTACCGTTTGAAACGGATTACAGCCTTTCTAGATCCATGGTCTGACCCACTGGGTGCAGGATATCAGATTATTCAATCGTTATATGCAATTGGGCCAGGAGGACTCGCGGGTCTTGGACTCGGCATGAGCCGTCAGAAGTACAGTTATGTGCCAGAGCCACAGACGGACTTTATTTTTTCTATTTTGGCCGAGGAGTTAGGCTTTATCGGTGGATTAATTGTTTTGCTTTTATTTCTAGTGTTGGTCTGGAGAGGGATGCGTGTAGCAATGACAGTTCCTGATGCTTTTGGCAGTTTGCTCGGCGTAGGGATCGTAGGTATGGTTGCTGTTCAGGTGATCATTAACATCGGTGTTGTTATTGGGCTTATGCCTGTTACTGGGATTACACTGCCGTTAATCAGTTACGGTGGATCGTCTCTAACACTCATGCTCACTGCTCTAGGCATTTTATTAAACTTATCCCGTTATGCGAGGTGAAAACGATGCGAGTCGTTCTAAGCGGCGGCGGTACGGGTGGACATATCTATCCGGCTGTTGCCATAGCAAGACAATTGGAGGCGGAGAATCCCGACTCGACATTTTTATATATTGGAGGAACCAGAGGTCTGGAAAGCAAACTGGTGCCTCAAGAAAATATTCCGTTTCAATCCATCGACATCACTGGCTTTCGTAGGAAGCTGTCGATTGACAACTTGAAGACCGTTATGCGTTTTATTCAAGGTGTAAGCAAATCCAAAAAAATGCTCAAGGAATTTAAACCTGATGTCGTGATTGGTACGGGCGGATATGTATGTGGTCCTGTCGTTTACGCTGCGGCCAAGCTAGGTATTCCAAGTATTATTCACGAACAGAATGCCATCCCAGGTCTGACCAACAAGTTCCTCACACGTTATGTGGATACCGTAGCTGTTAGCTTTGAAGGTGCAGAAAAAGCATTCTCCGGGGCTAAACGAGTCATCTATACAGGTAATCCACGGGCAACTACGGTTGCTAAGGCGAGCCGTGATCGAGGTTTTGCTACACTGGGTGTTCCGATGGACAGCCGTGTTGTTCTTGTTGTAGGGGGCAGCCGCGGAGCCAAAGCAATCAACAAAGCAATGGTAGATATGGCTCCTAGGTTAGCTGAGCTGGATGATGTTCATGTGGTATACGTGACCGGCGATACCTATTTCGATGAAACAAGAGAAGCAATCCGAAGTTCACTTGGCACGATGCCTAATCATCTGCACGTATTGCCTTATGTGCACAATATGCCTGAAGTGCTTGCTTGTACTTCTCTGATTGTAAATCGTGCTGGGGCGTCATTCCTTGCGGAGATTACGTCACTTGGCATTCCATCTATTCTCATACCTTCGCCGAATGTAACGAATAATCATCAGGAAGCGAATGCGCGTACCCTTGAAGGTGGAGGAGCATCCATTACGATGTTGGAAAAAGATCTGACGGGCCAAAAGCTCTATGAAACCATTGCCGGCATCATGAATGATGAAGGGACTCGCAGGGAGATGGCTGCAGCATCCAAGCAGCTTGGCAAACCTGACTCAGCAGAGGTGCTTGTGAATGAAATTCGGCGACTCGCTGTGCGCCGCTAAAGTGTGTTCTGGGCGACTGTCACATCCCTGGCGGGACTGACATAAGATACCGTATAAATCGTGACAATCGTTCCATAGCGTCGTAGCACAGCCTGTTGAGACAGCAGCAGGCTTGCTCACCGGTTCGAAGTAAAGGAGGTTTTCAACATGCAGCAGTGGATATCGTTACTATCCCAGAATAATGTCGGCAAAGTTCTTGAAAACGAGCCGCTCGCAAAATATACAACATGGAAAATCGGTGGTCCTGCGGATGTGCTAGTCATACCGGAAAACAAAGAGCAAATGGTCAATCTAATTCAGTTGTTACAGAAGCATGAGATCCCGTGGATGCAACTCGGACGTGGATCCAACATGTTAGTATCTGACAAAGGAATACGTGGTGTTGTTGTGAAACCGGGAGAAGGCTTTGATTTTGCGGAATTTCACGAAGATGGCGTAACGGCCGGAGCTGCATTTTCTTTTGTTAAACTGAGTGTGATGGCTGCTAAAAAAGAATTTACCGGTTTGGAATTTGGTAGCGGCATTCCTGGAACTGTTGGTGGAGCTGTGTATATGAATGCGGGAGCCCATGGATCGGATGTGTCACGGATATTTCAATCCGCTGAGATTGTGCTGGGAACAGGGGAATTGGTACGTTACAGCAAGGAGGACATGAAATTTGCCTACCGCCACTCTGTACTGCATGACAAGAGAGGCATTGTACTTGAGGCTACGTTTGCTCTTCAGCAAGGCGAGCGCAAGGTCATTTCGGAAGCGATGGCGGCCTATAAGGATCGCAGGCGTCGCACACAGCCACTGCAGATGGCTTGTGCAGGTAGTGTTTTCCGAAACCCACCTGGTGATTATGCAGCCCGACTGATTGAAGCAGCAGGGCTAAAGGGTAAGACACAGGGAGGCGCACAGGTATCCACCATGCATGCCAATTTCATTGTTAATACCGGCCAAGCAACAGCAGAGGACGTTATCACCCTTATGCAGCAGATTCAGAACACTATATCATCTCAAAACGGTATTGACCTGGTACCGGAAGTCTTCGTAGTGGGTGAGCGGTAAACCCCGGAGGTGATACATTGGACAAATTGGTGATTGAAGGCGGGAAACCCCTCTCAGGATCCATACGCATCCATGGAGCAAAAAATGCCGCTTTACCGATTATGGCCGCAAGTTTGTTGGCAGATGGGGAAGTCACACTGCACAACGTACCACACTTGCTGGACATTGAAGTAATGCTGTATATCCTGGAACGGCTTGGATGCACGTGTCGGCATGAACAGGGAACAGTGACGATTAATACGTCGTCCATTCAGTCTTATGATGTGCCTGAGGAGCTTATGAAACAGATGCGCTCTTCCATTTTCTTAATGGGACCACTGCTCGCTAAATTCGGGCAAGTATCCGTGTATCAGCCAGGTGGTTGTGCGATTGGAGAACGTAAAATTGATCTTCACCTCCGGGGCCTGGAAGCGCTCGGAGCGACAATCGAGGAACAGGATCAACAGATCATTTGTCGTGGTCGTGAGTTGGTTGGAACGGATATTCATCTGGATTTCCCGAGCGTGGGAGCCACGGAGAATATTATGATGGCAGCTGTGGTAGCCAAGGGCACAACAACCATTTTTAATGCAGCACGTGAACCTGAAATTCAGGATTTGCAGCACTTTCTGAATGCTATGGGCGCAAGTATCATTGGTGCGGGAACGGATACCATTACGATTAATGGCGTGGAAAAGCTGGTACCATGCTCATACGAAATTATTCCTGATCGAATTGTGGCTGGAACGGTGATGATCGCAGCCGCAGCTACGCGAGGAAATGTAACGCTTACACATTGCAATCCGGCACATCTTACTTCTCTTATACATGTGTTGAAGCGCACTGGTGTTCAAATTACAGTATGCAATGATATAATGACGGTGAGCTGTATGAGCCGTCCAAAATCAGTAGATCGAATTGTAACTTCACCTTATCCTTCGTTCCCCACAGACCTGCAGTCGCAAATTATGGTTCTGCTTAGTCTAGCCGATGGGTTTAGTGTAATGAAGGAGACGGTGTTTGAAGGTCGATTTAAACATGTGGATGAGCTGAATGTAATGGGAGCCGATATATCGGTAGATCTGAATGCAGCCTTTATACGTGGTGTTCCCCGTTTATACGGAGCCACAGTGGAAGCAACCGATTTGCGTGCAGGTGCAGCTCTGGTTATTGCTGGTTTAGCAGCACAGGGCAAGACGGTTGTAGAGCAAGTTCATCACATTGACAGAGGGTATGATTGTATCGAAAAGTTGTTCCAGAGTCTCGGAGCTTCCGTTGAAAGACAATCTCCCGTTTCGAAACAGCTCGATTTTGCCAATTAACGTCCTTTGAGTCCCCTTCTTCAAGGGAAGGGGGCTGAAGGCTTTGTGGAGCGCGATCTATGCCAAAAAGTCAAATTCCGGTTCTCAAAAAGAATCGGCCTAAACGAAACACAAGCCGTAAAATTGTATTTATTTTGCTACTTCTTTTTATTGCCTTACTTGCAGTGTTATTCTTTCGCTCTTCAATGAGTCGGATTTCGGAGATTGAGATTACGGGTAATGTATACACATCAACTTCGGAATTGTTGGAGAAAAGTGGTCTGAAGGTAGGCGAACAATTTTTTGGGACAAGCTCGTCAGAGATTATCGAACAACTGAAGACAGATAAAGCGATCTCTAATGTAACGGTGGACAAGCAATTTCCTGGTACGATTCATATCAAGGTAGAGGAATATCCAACGGTTGCATATGAACTTGCCGCGGATGGAGCACTCAAAGCGATACTTGCCAGCGGGACAAGCTTGATTGTACCCCCTACCATTGGTGTAGCTGTAGAGAAACCCATTCTGACACAGTGGAAAGCAGACGATCCGCTCAAAGCCAAATTGAGTGAAGTCTTAGCTACCATACCGAATGAGCTTACAACGGACATTTCGGAGATTATTCCGAATCCTACGCCCTCATTTCCGGATCAGATTCGGATTTATACAAAATCGCAGTTTGAAGTGATTACGACGGTGTCTATGTTGCCGGACAAGGTGGAATATCTTAATCAGGTTATTGAGACGGAGCGGCCAGGAAAAATAACGATGTTGGAGGCCGATACCTATGTACCTTTTATCGCCGACAACCCTGAGGACGATGTTGAACCAGGAGCAAATCCTTGATTCCGGATTGTTGGGTTTGAAATGAATTTAAAATCCCTACGGAATCAGGGTTTGCCCACGTCTAACCTGTGAAAGTTGTTCTTTCTGAGATGAAGAAAAAATGATACACTTGAACTTATGGCACTGGAGTTGCCTCCTTCTTTTTTCTTCAAGGTTTTATGTCTCGCAACCAGATCTTGGCACCCAAAAAAATTGTAGAAAAAAGAGGGAAAGCCTAAAGTGTGTTGAATATGTTTTAAGAGTGTTTAAACCCGAACGTATTTTACTATTGGAGTCAGGAGGTGCCACAGACTTGAGTAACAATGACATCATTGTTAGTTTGGACATCGGTACATCCAAAATTCGCGCTATTATTGGGGAAATTAATAATGGAACCTTTAATATTATTGGAGTTGGATCTGCCGACTCGGAAGGAATTCGCAAAGGTGTAATCGTAGATATCGATCAAACGGTACAGTCGATTCGAAATGCTGTGGATCATGCTGAACGTATGGTAGGTATTCAAATATCCGAAGTATATGTTGGAATCTCGGGAAATCATATCGGACTGATGAGCAGTCACGGCGTCGTGGCAGTATCTAACGAGGATCGTGAAATCGGAGAAGAAGACATGGAGCGGGTGTTGAAAGCAGCCGAAGTTATTGCGGTTCCGCCGGAACGGGAAATTATTGACGTTGTCGCCAAGCAGTACGTTGTTGATGGCTTGGAAGGCATTCAGGATCCCCGTGGTATGATTGGTGTTCGTCTGGAAGTGGAGGCGACCATCATTACGGGTGCAAAAACCGCGATACATAATCTTTTGCGCTGCGTAGAGAAAGCGGGTCTGAAAGTAAGTGATTTGGTACTCATGTCACTTGGTGCAGGCCAATTGGCTTTATCTAAAGATGAAAAAGCAATGGGATCTGTACTTGTTGATGTTGGAGCAGGGGCTACAACGATTGCTATCTTTGAAGAGGATAGTCTTGTAGCAACTTCAACGTTACCCATTGGCGGAGAGTTCGTGACGAATGATATCGCCTATGGTTTGCGTACGCTAACGGATCAAGCAGAAAAGGTGAAGCTGAAATATGGCTGTGCTTGGCTGGATGATGCTGCCGCGGATGTCATGTTCAAAGTGACACGAATCGGTAGCAATGTGGACAAAGAATTCTCGCAAGAGGATTTGGCAGCCATTATCGAACCAAGAGTTCAGGAAATATTCCAGATGATCTCTCAAGAAGTGAAGCGACTTGGTTACACAGAGCTTCCTGGAGGTTATATACTAACGGGAGGAACCGTGTCTATGCCAGGTGTTCTGCAAGTAGCTCAGCATGAGCTTGCTGCATCGGTGCGAGTAGCCGTTCCGGATTATATCGGTGTACGCGACCCAGGCTTTACTAGCGGGGTTGGTATTCTGCACAATGTAATCCGCAGTTTGCGTCTTCGTCCTTCGAGCAGCAACGGCGGTGGCAGCAACAATAATAACAATAACAACAAGAAACCGACCAACCGTGTTAAGCCGAATGCGTCTCCGGAATCGGAGCAAAAACCGGGTTTGTTCGAACGGCTGAAAAATATGTTCAGCGAATTTATATAACAGGTTGAATCTCTTTCATACTTCTTGAAGACGTCTGAATGCGCTGAAACTAACATAAACGCTTTCGTTCGTCGATATATGAAATTGATTCGGTTCAATCAAAAATTGGACGAGCCATCCATGCACATTGAGGGGGAGATGGAATAATATGTTGGAATTTGATTTCGAGATGGAGAGCTTGGCTCAAATAAAGGTCATCGGGGTAGGCGGCGGCGGAAGCAATGCTGTTAACCGAATGATCGAAAATGGTGTACAAGGTGTGGAATTTATAACGGTAAATACAGATGCTCAAGCATTGCATCTGGCTAAATCCGAACATAAATTGCAAATCGGTGACAAACTAACACGTGGTCTTGGCGCAGGTGCTAACCCCGATGTTGGTAAGAAAGCAGCGGAAGAATCCCGCGATTTGATCATGAATACACTGAAAGGTGCAGACATGGTATTTGTTACAGCCGGTATGGGCGGTGGTACAGGTACAGGAGCCGCTCCAGTTATCGCTGAGATCGCCAAAGAATGTGGTGCACTTACAGTTGGCGTAGTAACACGCCCATTCACTTTTGAAGGACGTAAACGTTCTAGCCATGCAGAGCAAGGCATTGAAGCTCTGAAGGAAAAAGTAGATACACTAATCGTTATTCCTAACGATCGTTTGCTTGAGATTGTAGACAAAAAGACACCGATGCTGGAAGCATTCCGTCAAGCAGATAACGTATTGCGTCAAGCAGTACAAGGTATTTCTGATCTGATCGCTGTTCCGGGTCTAATCAACCTTGACTTTGCTGACGTCAAAACGATTATGCATGAACGTGGATCTGCGCTGATGGGTATTGGTGAATCTACTGGTGAAAATCGTGCAGCTGAAGCAGCTCGTAAAGCGATCATGAGTCCTTTGCTTGAAACATCAATTGAAGGTGCTCGTGGCGTAATCATGAACATCACAGGTGGCATTAACCTGTCGCTATATGAAGTTAACGAAGCAGCAGAAATCGTCACGTCTGCTTCCGATCCGGAAGTAAACATGATCTTCGGTGCCATCATTGATGAGAACCTGAAGGAAGAAATCAAGGTTACGGTGATCGCGACTGGCTTTGAAGATAAGCCTGTATCGCCGCCACCAGCTCGTAAAACTGCTCCAACTAGTGAGCCTACGGATAACCGTGCGCCTAATCTGCGTCCGTTCGGCAATCAGCCAAGCAGCGATCAGTTGGACATTCCGACATTTTTGCGTAATCGTTCACGTAACACTAATAACGACTAAACAAAATATAGTTTGTATTCTAAACCCGGTTCTCCATATGGAGTTCCGGGTTTTTTTTATGTTTTTTGCGCCATGTATACGTAGCTTAGTTAGCCCATAATGCAATCAAATTAACTGTACCATACAGTAATGAACAAATTCTGAACAATCAATCAGAAGCGTAATCCGACAAAAATAGTTGAGCCGATCCCTCCATGATTAGACAGACTTTGAAGAGGGGGCTGCGTATACTTGTGAATATCCTGATAGGTGTATAGCGGTGCATTATATCGAATTCTGATATGGATGTAGGCAGGTGAAGCGTTGGTTGTTTATGTGGATCTTATCTTTTTGACGAACTTGTGTATTGACGGTGCACTTATTGGACTTACGGCATGGATGCGCGGCATCAAGTTAGTTTGGTGGAGATGGCTACTGTCAGCAGTAGTAGGTGCGCTGTATGTGGTTATGATGTTTGTGCCGGAGCTGGAATTCATGTTCACCTTTCTGATCAAGTTCGGCTTGTCACTGGTGATGCTCAGCATCGCATTCGGGTTTAAAGGCCTTCAGTCTTTCGTAAGGACTTTGGGTACCTTCTACGTCATCAATTTTGTGGCCGCTGGAGGCATTCTAGGTATGCACTATATGCTTCAGAATTCAGGTGAGATATTTAACGGTATCTGGTTTACCACGTCTGGTGGGATGTCCTTTGATCTGAAAATTGCGTTCTGGTTTACGTTTATCGTGTTCTTTACTGTTTTATTTTTATTCAAGGTTGTTCAGAACTCCAAACGCAAAACAGATCGAATGACAACTTATTTAGGTAGAGTCGAAGTTGTGATTGATGAGGTGACCATAACTTGTACAGGCCTTGTGGATACCGGCAATCAGCTGACAGATCCTCTTTCTCGGTTACCGGTCATGGTCATGGAAGTCTCACTGTGGCAAGATCTGTTGCCTGAGGCTTGGAAAGGCAGATTGAAGGACGAGGCACCGGACAACCTTATTATGGAACTGGATCAAGAGCAGTTTCGTTGGCAGGATCGTTTAAGGCTTGTCCCATTTCGCGGGATTAACAAAGGAACTGCTTTTATGCTCGCGATAAGACCTGATCTCGTTCGAGTGAGTCTGGGTGAAATATGCTATGAAACAACGAAGGTGTTGGTAGGTCTGGATGGCGGCGTATTGTCTTCAGAGGGCAAGTATCGTGCTGTGATTCATCCTGAACTCGTGTCAGAAGCTGTTAACACACAGTCTACGGCTCTCACGGTGGGAGCAACAGAAAAGCCGCTGAATGTGGTATAGGAGGGACGAACATGCTTGTAAAATGGAAATTGGTAGCTCAGCTGCAATACTATCGTGTGTTGTTTTTGTTCGGTCTGAAGAGTGAAGAGATTTATTATATCGGTGGGAGTGAAGCGCTGCCACCTCCGTTGACCCGTGAAGAAGAGGAATTTTTGCTTCAAAAGTTATCCTCAGGAGACGCTGCGATCCGAGCGATGCTGATTGAACGGAATCTGCGATTGGTCGTTTACATTGCACGCAAATTCGAAAATACGGGCATTAACATCGAAGACTTGGTTTCCATCGGAGCCATTGGACTTATTAAAGCGGTGAACACATTTGATCCGGAAAAGAAAATTAAACTGGCAACCTACGCATCGCGTTGTATTGAAAATGAAATTCTAATGTACTTACGGCGTAATAGTAAAATTCGTACAGAGGTTTCTTTTGACGAACCGCTAAATATTGATTGGGATGGAAATGAACTATTATTATCCGATGTACTCGGTACAGAGAACGATACAATCTATCGAAATATTGAAGAACAAGTAGATCGTAAGTTGCTGCATAAGGCTCTGGAAAAATTAACCGATCGTGAACGGATGATTATGGAGCTTCGCTTTGGCTTAACCGATGGGGAAGAAAAGACGCAAAAAGATGTTGCCGATTTACTCGGAATCTCGCAATCCTACATCTCTCGTCTCGAAAAAAGAATCATTAAAAGACTGCGCAAAGAGTTTAATAAAATGGTCTGAACAGCGTGAAATGTAAAGTTGGGTATTAATGGCAAGGTTGCCAAGGACGAATAAAAAAGCCTGCCCCGGAGATAATGTACATTAATGTTTCTCCTTGGGAGGTAAATCACGATGACCCGAAACAAAGTCGAGATTTGTGGCGTGGACACCGCAAAGTTGCCTGTTCTCACCAACACTGAAATGAGGGAATTATTTCATTCCCTTCAGCAACATCACGATCGCTCAGCAAGAGAAAAATTAGTGAATGGCAACCTGCGTCTGGTACTCAGCGTCATTCAGCGCTTTAACAATCGAGGGGAGTTTGTCGATGATCTGTTCCAGGTTGGATGTATTGGCCTGATGAAAGCCATTGATAATTTTGACTTATCCCAAAATGTTAAATTTTCAACGTATGCGGTTCCGATGATTATTGGGGAAATCCGTAGATACTTGCGCGACAATAACCCGATTCGGGTATCTCGCTCCTTGCGGGACATTGCTTATAAAGCACTTCAGGTTCGTGACAGCCTGACTAATAAAAATTCCCGTGAACCGACGATATTCGAAATTTCCGAAGCACTGAATGTGCCTAAGGAAGATGTCGTGTTTGCATTAGATGCCATCCAAGACCCGGTTTCACTCTTTGAACCGATTTATCATGACGGTGGAGATCCGATCTATGTGATGGATCAGATCAGTGACGATAAAAACAAGGATGTATCATGGATTGAAGAGATTGCACTTCGAGAAGCGATGCATCGTCTTGGTCAACGCGAAAAAATGATTTTGTCCATGCGTTTTTTTGAAGGAAAAACGCAAATGGAAGTAGCAGATGAGATCGGCATTTCCCAAGCGCAGGTATCGCGCCTGGAGAAGTCGGCCATACAACAGATGCAAAAGCATGTTAAGTCGTAAGGTGAAGTAGAGCCAAGAAGGCGATCAGAGGGAAATAACCTGGGGTCGCCTTTTTGCTGTGAGCCGAGAAATAGGACATTTTTCGCAACAGGAACATATAATTATATATAAGTGCGTGTTCAAAAAGGGTGGTTTTCAGTACCGAGAAGATGGGATGAAGGTAGAAATGGAGTAGCGGAGCGTAGGAAAAACTACGTGAGCAACGGACATTTCGGCTGAATTCCATATTCGACGTTAAGATGCCACAGGGCATCCTTTGTAATCAAAAGCGGACTTTTTGAACAACCCCTATAAGTGTGATGGTGGGCAAAGGCGGGAGGAAACCGGATGAAAGGAAATACAGGGGAATCCGTATCAAGAGGTGTGAAGATTTCTGATTTCCAAACGAAGGAAGTCATCAATATTACCGATGGTAAGCGGCTAGGCCAGATAAGCGACTTGGAGCTGGATCTGAGACAGGGCCGTATTGAGGCGATTGTGGTGCCGGGGTCTAGCCGGTTTATGGGGTTATTTGGCGGTGGAACGGATCTGGTCATTCCGTGGAGAAATATCGTAAAGATTGGCTCGGACGTTATTCTGGTCAAAATGGATGAGATAAAGGAAACAGTTCTAGATGATCGTGACCGCGAAGCACGGATGTACGATGAACAACAAGGTCGTTTACAGCGTGAGGAACGAATTGAGCGGTTAGAGCGCAGTCAGCGACAATGATCTAGTCAAGACAGAATGCATTACATTTGGTAAACTGGAAGTTGTGAGGTGAGAAGATGGAACCCTTTATTTTAGATCATGATGATACAGAACAAGATATAAAGCAGGCAGAACAATTCATTGCTGAACCAAGGTTATTACATCTGGAGCCGTGGAGACAGCAATTCAGTAAGATGACCGCAGGATTTACTACAAGACAGGGAGGCGTTGGGATTGCTCCTTACGCCAGTCTGAACTGTGCATATCATGTGGGAGATAACGCAGACGATGTTCTCCGTAATCGTAAACTTGTTGCTGAACAACTCGGTTTCTCGGTAGAAGCGTGGACCTGCGGAGAACAGGTGCATGGCAAACATGTAGCGGTAATCACCGCAGAGGATCGAGGCAGAGGTCTGCAAGATCGGCAGTCTGCTCTTCAGGATACCGATGGACTGGTTACGAATGTACCAGGTGTATTATTAACGTCGTTCTATGCAGACTGTGTACCACTCTATTTCTATGATCCTGTTCAACAAGCGGTTGGGCTTGCACATGCTGGATGGAAAGGTACTGTTGCTGGGATCGCGCAGTCCATGATAGAAACGATGGAAGAGAACTATGGGAGTCGCAGAGAAGACATTCGCTGTGCTATTGGGCCTTCAATTGGAGACTGCTGTTATGAAGTAGACGAGAATGTTATGCAGCATGTACGGGTTTGGCTAGACGATCCTACGGGTAATGATGAATACATGGAGTCTGCTTCTAATCGCATTTATCAACCTGCCAATAATGGAAAAACGATGTTAAACTTGAAAGAATGTAATCGACACATTATGATGAAAGCAGGAATATTGCCGGATCATATCGAATGTACAAGTTGGTGTACAAGCTGCCATACAGAACTGTTTTTTTCATATCGTAAAGAAAATGGAACAACGGGTAGAATGGCGAGTTGGATTGGGCTGGAAGAGAGGTGACCTCTGTGTCATTGGAGGAGCGTATACAACAGGTAAATCAGAAGATTGAAGACGCGTGTCAGCGCAGTAACCGTGCACGTGAGGAAGTGAACGTAATTGCAGTTACCAAATACGTCTCGCTTGAAACGACGGGAGCTGTGTTGCAGCATGGTCTTGAGCATATTGGAGAAAACCGCTGGCAAGATGCGCAGGCGAAATGGGAGGCTTTTGGCCAACAGGGCATATGGCATTTTATTGGTCATCTGCAGACGAACAAAGTGAAGGACGTTATTGGTAAATTCCGCTACATACACTCCCTGGATCGTTTATCGCTTGCGAAGGAACTGGATAAAAAGGCGGCTGCACTCGGTATTCAGGTGGAGACGTTTATACAAGTTAACATTTCGGGTGAAGAGAGCAAATATGGATTACAGCCCGAACAGGCCAAACCATTTTTGCGTGAGATCAGTTCATTTAGCAACCTAAAAGTCGTCGGTTTAATGACGATGGCGCCTCATGAGGAAAATCCTGAGCTTACCCGTCCTGTATTCCGTGGACTTCGTGAGCTTAGAGACGACTTAAATGGACAAGCCTTGACCTCAGAACCGATAAGCCAGCTCTCTATGGGCATGTCTAATGATTTTGAAGTGGCCATTGAAGAAGGGGCAACATGGGTTCGGCTGGGTTCAATTCTTGTAGGAAAAGAGGAGGGTTCACGATGGGCGTAATGAATAAATTCATGAATTTCCTAGGGCTCCAGGAAGAAGAAGAGATTGTGGAGCGTGAACGTTTGGCAGCACAAGAGGAAACTGAGGCAGAACATCAAGAAAATGAAACCTCCAGTCTGGATAAACGTAGAAACCAAAGGGGTAATAATGTCGTGAGCATTCATTCCCAGAAAAATGTTAAAGTTGTCCTTTATGAACCGCGTTCATATGACGAAGCTCAAGAGATTGCCGATCATCTTCGTTCCCATCGCACGGTTGTTGTTAACTTGCAGCGAGTGCGTCAGGATCAGGCATTACGCGTAATCGATTTTTTGAGTGGTACGGTATATGCCCTAGGTGGCGGGATTTCTAAAATTGGCGGCAACATTTTTCTCTGTACGCCAGATACAGTTGAAATTCAGGGAGCAATTTCGGAAATACTGGCTGACAGCGAGCAAGATTATAACAGAATGAGGTGAGCCTTTTTTGAGTCCGATGATCTTTAGTTTTTTGGATACATTGTTTAACATTTATTATTGGATGATTATTGCGTATATTCTGATGTCGTGGCTACCTAACGCTAGAGAAAGTTTCATTGGTGAGATGTTGGGTAAATTTGTAGAGCCATACTTAAGTCCGTTTAGAAGGTTTATCCCTCCTCTATTCGGGACATTGGATATTTCTCCAATCGTAGCGCTCTTTACGCTGACGTTAGTTCGTATGGGGCTATTCACAATTTTGGGCTATTTATTCTAGGCAGGGTGAGCACAGATGAGTGGTGAAATTTACGAACATTTTAGTCATGATGAACGAGACTTTGTGGATAAAGCCTCCGATTGGGTAGAACGTGCAGGTAAGTATCATGATATGAAACTTACTGATTTTCTTGATCCGAGACAGGCTTTTATTTTGCAAACGCTTGTGAATCGCCGTGATGATGTACAGATTCGTCTAGATGGTGGTTATGAAGCGGCTGAACGTAAACGGGCGTTGATCGCACCTGACTATCGTTATCTGGATGATGAAGACATGAGTATGCAGGTCATGAGTATCACGTCGGATGACCAGAAGATCAGTGAGCTAGAGCATGGGGACTATATGGGTGCCCTGCTCGGGCTTGGGATGAAGCGGGGTAAGATTGGAGATATCCAAGTGCTGGATGACGGATGCCACACTGTAGTGGCTGCGGAGACCGGCGCTTTTTTATCGCTTCAATTGAATCAAGTACACCGTGTACATGTTTTCACAGAGTTGTTGCCAATCGATCAGATGAAATGGTCAGCGAGCAAGCTGGACACGATGGACATCACGGTCGCTTCGCTGCGTCTGGATGGCATTTGTGCAGATGTCTACCGTTTAAGTCGCAGTAAAGTTCTGGTTCCTATTAAGGCAGGGCGCTGCCGTGTGAACTGGAGGGTGGAAGAGGATCCTTCCAAATCACTGAAGGCTGGGGACGTAGTCTCGATCCAAGGTTTTGGCCGTTTCAAGGTGCTGGAGCAGAACGGTATGACCAAAAAAGGACGCTGTCGCGTAAAAATCGGCAAATTTGCCTAAGTGTGTTGCAGGAAAACAAGCTTTCTTGTCGAAATGTTTAAAATAAAGGTGTAAAAAACATTCGATGTTTCCGATATACATTGAAGTGCAAAGGGTTATCCTAACCGATACAGATCACAAGTTGGTCTAGCCTTATACTCGTATAGGTTTCCACGGGATTCTGCATACGGATTCTTGGGTCGAACCCATATGCTGCAAACCTTCTCAAGCAGGGAAGGAACTTTTACAGGAGGTGGACAGCATGCCATTAACGCCGCTGGACATACATAACAAGGAATTTTCCCGACGCTTGCGTGGGTATGACGAGGATGAAGTCAATGAGTTCCTGGATCAAGTCATCAAAGATTATGAAGGCGTCATTCGCGAAAACAAAGAACTGAGCAATCAGTTGCTGTCCGTTCAGGAAAAACTGGATCATTTTGCGACAATTGAGGAAACGCTCAGCAAAACGATTATTATCGCGCAGGAAGCTGCCGATGATGTGAAGAATAACGCGAAGAAGGAAGCACAGTTGATCGTGAAGGAAGCAGAAAAAAATGCGGACCGCATCGTCAACGAATCTTTGGCTAAATCGCGCAAAATTGCTTTAGAGGTTGAAGAGCTGAAGAAGCAAGCTTCTATCTATCGTGCTCGTTTCCGTACACTTGTTGAGGCACAGCTTGAATTGCTGTCTCAAGATGGTTGGGAAGCGCTGGAGAGCCGGGAGCAGGAAGTCCGTGATCGGGAGCGGGAAATGAAGGAAATTTATTAGGTCACGCGCCTGGTTGACTTTTGTCTGCAAAGAGGCTATAACTATATTCATAATGAATAGTGATTCCATGACGGGTTCAGTACGTTATGATCTCATCCCTCAGAGAGTTGGCATACCGGTGCAAGCCAATGGATGAGTTATAGCCGAATATCTCCCCGGAGAAGTGACGCTGAAGCGGTGATACCTATGCCGTGCGTAAGCGAAACCGTGAGCCGAACGTTATATCGGCACCCTGCTGAAGTTAGCGGGGCATAAGCGCTGTTGATGACAGAGCATACCCAATTGTATTGGATGTGGTTTGTGATGAACAGAATTAGGGTGGTAACGCGAGCACAACCTCGTCCCTTTCCAGGGATGAGGTTTTTTTGTGTCTAAAAAAGGGCGAACGTCCATGAGCCCCGCAGGGGGCTAAGGTAGAGAGCTAAGCGCCGTTCGAGCGAAGCGGACGGCAACCGATCTCACGCAGTGAGGGCTCTGCGGCGTTCACGTAGGGAACAAGCCGTATAAGAGCCGCACCGCACGAACAATACATCCCATAGCGCCGCAGACTGTCCCAAGACAACCCATCCCGGGTGTCCAGAGGGCGAAGCGCCTATGGGGTCCCCCTTGGCAAGGGGGATTTAGGCGGATTGAAACGCTTTTGTGGACGGTCCACAATTTAACAACTGAAAGGATGACAATCATGCAACGAGTTGATGTCAAAGAAAAAGCGCGGGCTAGAGAGCTGCGCGTGTTAACCAAATGGAAAACAGAAAATACGTTCCAAAAATCGATTCAGAACCGTGAAGGCAAGCCAAACTTTGTATTTTACGAAGGGCCACCAACAGCGAATGGTAAGCCGCATATCGGGCACGTATTAGGTCGGGTCATCAAGGACTTTGTAGGACGTTACAACACGATGAAAGGGTACCGTGTCGTTCGTAAAGCAGGTTGGGATACACACGGACTTCCCGTTGAACTGGGTGTACAGAAGAAACTGGGCATCTCTCATAAGTGGGAGATCGAGGATTACGGTGTAGAGAAATTTATCAATGAATGTAAAGCCAGCGTGTTTGAATATGAACAGCAATGGCGTGACCTGACTGAAGGAATCGGCTATTGGACAGATATGGATCATCCATACATCACGCTAGATAACAACTACATCGAGAGTGTATGGAACATCTTGGCGACTATTCACGAAAAGGGATTGCTCTATCGTGGTCACCGCGTTAGCCCGTATTGCCCTTCTTGTCAAACAACGCTTAGCTCCCACGAAGTTGCACAAGGATACAAGGATGTTAAGGATCTAAGTGCTACAGCGAAATTCAAGCTGGATGACAGCGGTGAATTTGTCCTTGCTTGGACAACAACGCCTTGGACACTTCCTTCCCACGTTGCACTTGCGGTGAATCCGGATATGGACTACTCCCGTGTGCGTCAGGATAACGAAGTATATATCATGGCGACTAATCTTGTAGAAAAAGTAATGAAGGACTCCAAAGGGGAGTATGAAGTGATCGGAGCCTTGAAGGGTTCTGACCTTGTTGGTCAAACCTATAGCCCTCCGTTCAATTACGTACAGGCTGAGAAAGCAAACATTGTCCTTGGAGCAAGCTTCGTAACAGATGCAAGCGGTACAGGTATCGTACACATGGCCCCTGCACATGGTGAGGATGACTATCGTGTATGTCGTGAGAATGGAATCAGCTTCGTCAACATGGTGGATCTTGAAGGTAAGTTTGTAGCTGAGGTTACGGACTTTGCCGGACGTTTCGTGAAGGACTGCGATATTGATATCGTACGTTATCTGTCAGAGAATGGGCGTTTGTTTAGCAAAGAAAAATATGAGCACAGCTATCCATTCTGCTGGCGTTGTGATACACCACTTCTGTACTATGCAATGGACAGTTGGTTTATCCAAACAACAGCGATCAAGGATCAACTCATCGCAAACAACAGTGAAGTAGAATGGTATCCAGGTCACGTTCGTGAAGGCCGTTTCGGTAAGTTCCTTGAAGATCTGGTGGACTGGAACATCAGTCGTGACCGTTATTGGGGAACTCCGCTTAACATCTGGGTATGTGAAGAGACAGGAGAACAATTCGCCCCACATAGCATCGCTGAATTGCGTGCTCGTGCCGTAGGGGATGTACCTGAGAACTTGGAGCTGCACAAGCCGTATGTAGACGATGTGAAGGTTCTGAGCTCTTGTGGTAAATACGAGATGACACGTACGCCAGAAGTCATCGACGTTTGGTTTGACAGTGGATCGATGCCGTTTGCTCAACAACACTATCCGTTTGAAAATAAAGAGACTTTTGAGCAGCAATACCCGGCAGATATGATCTGTGAAGGTATCGACCAGACTCGTGGCTGGTTCTACAGTTTGCTGGCAGTATCTACGCTTCTGACAGGCAAAGCACCTTACAAAGCCGTTATGGCAACAGGCCACGTCTTGGATGAGAATGGACAGAAAATGTCCAAATCCAAAGGCAATGTTATCGACCCTTGGGAAGTTATCGAAGAATATGGTACAGATGCATTCCGCTGGGCTTTGTTGTCTGACAGTGCACCATGGAACAGCAAACGTTTCTCCAAAGGAATTGTCGGTGAAGCTAAATCCAAAATGGTAGATACACTTGTCAACACACATGCATTCCTAACGTTGTATGCCACGATTGATGGATTTGATCCACAGGAGCATCCGTTCAAGCTCTCTTCACACAAGCTGGATCGTTGGATTCTATCCAGACTGAATAGTCTGATCCTGGTTGTAGAAAAAGCGCTGGCTGTGAATGATTACTTGAATTCCTCCAAAGCGATTGAAGCGTTTGTGGATGAACTGAGCAACTGGTACATCCGTCGTTCCCGTGACCGTTTCTGGGGAGCGGGATTGACAGAAGATAAATTGGATGCTTATCGTACGCTTACTGAAGTACTCGTGACTACAGCGAAGCTGGTGGCTCCATTTACGCCGATGCTGGCAGAGGATATCTATCTGAACCTGACTACAGGCGAGAGTGTGCATATGGAGGATTATCCGGTAGCTCAAGAGAATATGATTGATCTGAAGCTGGAACAGGATATGGAGACAGCACGCCGGGTCGTTGAATTGGCTCGTAACGTACGTAACGAAACAGGCATCAAGACACGTCAGCCATTGTCCGAGTTGATCGTTTCACTAGACAAAGGCTTCGACCTGGATAGTTATGAAGAGATCATCAAGGAAGAGATTAATGTAAAAGGAATCCGTACCGAGAATGATGATGCGAAATTCGTTGATTTCTCCTTGAAACTGAATTTGAAAGTCGCAGGGAAGAAGTATGGTAAAAATGTTGGCTTCCTGCAGAATTTCTTCAAAGGCATGTCTGCTGACGAAACGCGCAAAGTGGTTACAGAAGGTGTACTGAATGTCGTTTCTCCAGAAGGAGAAGAGCTGCAAGTGAACCAAGAGGAACTGCTCGTAGATAAACATGCCAAATCAGGTTTTGCTTCTGCATCAGGTTATGGTTTGACAGTAGCGCTCAACACGGAGATCACAACAGAGCTGGAGCAAGAGGGCTGGGTTCGTGAAGTGGTGCGTGCTGTTCAGGATACTCGGAAGAAGCTGGATCTGCCGATTGAGAAAAGAGTACGTCTGACACTAGACGTAGATGCTGAGCTTCAAGCAGCTATTCAGGCGTTTGATGATGTACTGCGTGAGAATGTCCTCGTAACCGAGGTTACATTTGCTAAAGTGGATAACATGGTACAGATCGAAGCAGGTGGCAAAACGTTCGGTGTTTATATCGAAGCGTAGTATCGTGAACAGAAGCTTGTGTAAAGGTGAAACAATTCATGATCTCAGTGACGATGGAGTAACCCTATTTTAAATGGGACAGAATATACCCTAAAGCGCATGTTCAAAAAGGACGGTTTTCAGTACCGAGAAGATGGGATGAAGCTAGAAATGGAGTAGCGGAGCGTAGGCAGGACTACGTGAGCAACGGACATTTCGGCTGAATTCAATCTTCGACGCAGAGATGCTCTTAGGCATCCTTCGTAATTAAAAGCGGACTTTTTGAACAACCTATTAAAGACAAAACGAGCCTTAGATGCAAGGATAATAATCCCTGTATCTTGGCTCGTTTGGTTTTTCGGCAAATGGGCAATGATTGCTATTGGGCAGTCACTCTACTCCAAAGGACTGAGCGAAACATGAATGATAAAGAAAAGCAAGATGCCTCACTCTCGTCAACGACGAAAGATGCGGATGATAAAATCGGAGAGCTACATACGCTGACCAATCGCATTGCTAATGAGCTCGAACGGTCACGTATTGCTCAATATACAGAGCTGTTAAACCGACCATGGAAATTAATCGGGCTTAACCTTTTATCTGGCACTGCACGAGGTGTAGGGATTGCGATTGGCTTTACCTTTTTTGCAGCAACGATCATTTATGTGTTACAGGTGCTCGGAGCGCTTAATTTACCTATTGTAGGTGATTACATTGCGGATATCGTAAGGATCGTACAACGTCAGCTCGAACTGAGCTGAGCACCTATTGAACGACGGCTCGAAGGTTAGTACAGATCGTCTGATGATGATTCAGGCTCAAGCAGGTTATCGCCTTCTCGGTTTTCTAAATACTGCCGATATTGCCGATTACGAACGATGGACACATCGTGACCATAGATGTCGGTTGCCACAAAGCTCTCATAAGCTTCAACACAACCTTCAATCTCATCGGTGGCTTCGATTGCCATAACGTCGTAACTATCAATGTCTCGTCCTTCAGCCATCGCCGGGGAGTTAGAGCTTCCCCAACTTTCAACGATCTGCCAAGCATCTTCGCCGTCGAATCCATTTTGATCCTCACGTTCATCCAAGCTGGTTCGACCAAATGCAGGCGCAAGAAATTCCTCTTCTACCGGTCGATTTTCAGAAACAACGGTTTCGGGTTGATGTTTTTTGCAGTATTTGGTGTAAGGAACCGCCTGCAAGCGTTCATAATCAATCGGTTGCTGGCAGACAGCACATATACCGTAATGTCCCTCTTGCATGGCATGAAGAGCAGAATCAATTCGCTCCAATTGGAACTCATCGTGTTCCAGCAAGGAAATATCTTTCTCACGATCATACATCTCGGTAGCTAAGTCACCGGGATGATTATCGATTGGAGATAATTCACCTGTCTGAAAGCGCATTGAATCCCCGAGGCCATAATGTTCGTTTTGCTTGAGCCTGTGCTCAATATCCTGCTTTTCAGTAATAAGCTGAGCTTGAAGGGATTGCAGTTGTTTGGCTGTAAAATGTGACATCATGTTCCCCCTTTCTGCTTCCGTGCGTAAGCCGGATGTGGACTCTATTGTAGGATGTACCATTGCGTACGGGATTACAGAAGGGAAATGTTATCGTTTTTACCAACCGATCTGCAGTACAGCGCGCCCGTGGACGATTTCTAAACAGCTGTGCTACAATGAACAAGTCTGGCGTTAAGCCTGGTATCGTTTGGAAAAGACAAGATCGGAGTGACAAACAAACGTGGTGTATTATATCCTCGCTTTTATCGTATTTTTGGTGGATCAGGGAACAAAATTCTTAATTGCAACTCGGATGGAACTAAGAGAAGAAATTCCGGTAATCGGCAATTTCTTTATCATCACATCACATCGCAACTCGGGTGCAGCCTTTGGCATACTGCAGAATCAACGTTGGTTCTTTATTGTCGTTACATTGGTTGTCGTTGTTGCATTGGTTTGGTATTTGCAAAAAGTAAAGAATACTCCGCACAAATTGCTGCCTGTAGCGCTTAGTTTAGTGCTCGGTGGAGCGATCGGAAACTTCCTTGATCGCGCATTAACCGGAGAAGTTGTCGATTTCGTGCAGCTTAATTTTGGAACCTACACGTTCCCTATCTTTAACATTGCTGATTCGGCAATCTGTATTGGTGTAGCACTGATCATCATTGAAACTTTGCTTGAGGGACGTCGAGAGAAAGCTGCTGCACAGATTGAAAGGAATGAACACCATGAGTAATTTACACAAGGAAGAACACAATAATGAGAACACATCAATTGAGGAGATGCAGATGAATGTTGATGATGAACTCACAAATGATGAACGTATGGAATGGACCGTTTCTTCTGAACATAAGAAAGAACGAATCGACAAATATATAACTGAATCTATAGATAATGTATCCCGTTCTCAAGTACAGCTATGGATATCAGAGGGTCATGTTACTGTTAATAGCGGTGTGGTCAAAGCCAATGCCAAACTGGCAGAAGGTGATCTTGTTGTGTTACAGATCCCTGAACCGAAAGCGGTCGAGATCATTCCTGAAGATATTCCACTTGAAGTTGTATATGAGGATAGTGACGTTATTGTCATTAATAAACCTCGGGGTCTTGTGGTGCATCCCGCACCTGGACATACTTCGGGTACGCTTGTGAACGCGCTAATGCATCATTGCAAGGACTTGTCAGGGATCAATGGAGAACTTCGCCCAGGCATTGTACATCGCATTGATAAAGATACGTCTGGTCTACTCATGGCTGCCAAGAATGATCGGGCGCATGCCTCATTAGCTGCACAGCTTAAGGATCATAGCGTCAACAGACGATATATTGCGCTTGCTCATGGTCATTTGAGTCATGATCAAGGTACAATTGATGCACCAATTGGGCGTGACACCAATGACCGTAAGATGTTTACTGTGACCGAGCGTAACAGCAAACATGCGGTCACTCATTTCAACGTGACAGAGCGGATTAACGACTATACTTTGCTGGAATTGAAGCTGGAGACAGGCCGAACCCACCAGATTCGTGTACATCTTAAATTTATCGGACATCCGCTTGTAGGAGATCCGGTATATGGACGGAACAAAGGTATCAAAATGCAAGGACAGGCCTTACATGCTGCGATCTTGGGTTTTGTTCATCCGACAACTGGAGAGTATCTGGAGTTCTCTGCTCCGCTTCCGCAGGATATGGAAGATGTGCTCGCCTCATTGCGTAGTCGCTGACATCTCGTGAAAGTACAAATGTTCAGATACTTTGTCCATGGCTAAGCCTCCGCAAATGCTTCATATTAAAGTGTAGAAATTTGCGTCAAACGAGGAGATGAACACGTAATGAGTATCGATAAATATCAAGAAACGTACATTCAAACTAATTTTGCCGACCGCATTGGCGGCTCCAACTATGGTAAAGACACAAACATTTATAAATTTGAGAAAATCAAACGCGCCAAAGCTTCAGCTAAAAAGGATTTCCCTGATGTAGAGCTGATTGACCTTGGTGTAGGCGAGCCTGACGAGATGGCAGATGCAGGGATCGTAGCTGCACTGGCACAGGAAGCTTCCAAGCCGGAGAACCGTGGTTATGCTGACAATGGTATTCCAGAATTCAAGGAAGCTGCAGCAGCTTACCTGAAGAACGTATTTAACGTAGACGGCATTGATGCAGATACGGAAATCGTGCATTCCATCGGTTCAAAGCCTGCACTGGCTATGATGCCTTCTTGTTTCATTAACCCAGGTGATGTAACAATTATGACGGTGCCAGGATACCCAGTAATGGGTACACACACGAAATACCTTGGTGGAGAAGTGTTCAACATTCAGTTGACGAAGGAAAATAACTTCCTGCCTGATCTGACAGCGATTCCTGAAGACATCGCTAAACGTGCGAAATTGCTTTATCTGAACTACCCAAATAACCCAACGGGTGCAAGTGCAACGGTAGAGTTCTTCACCGAGGTTGTAGAATGGGCGAAGAAATACAACGTAGTGGTTGTGCATGATGCTCCTTATGCAGCTCTTACGTATGATGGCAAAAAACCATTCAGCTTCTTGTCTGTGCCTGGTGCAAAAGACGTTGGTGTCGAGCTACATTCCTTGTCTAAGTCCTACAACATGACAGGCTGGAGAATTGGTTTCGTAGCGGGTAATCCGCTTGTTGTCAAAGCATTCAGTGATGTAAAAGACAACAACGATTCCGGTCAATTCATTGCGATCCAGAAAGCTGC
Organism: Paenibacillus sp. MER 99-2; assembly: GCF_023714095.1. Classification (NCBI taxonomy): domain Bacteria; kingdom Bacillati; phylum Bacillota; class Bacilli; order Caryophanales; family Paenibacillaceae; genus Paenibacillus; species Paenibacillus sp. MER 99-2. Next base: position 643,098 of record NZ_JAMAUZ010000001.1, read on the forward strand.
TGCTTATGGATTGAACCACCCGGAAATCACAGAAAAAATTGCAGAGAAGTATTCCCGTCGTCATGATATGCTTGTTGCTGCATTGAACGAACTGGGCTTCCAAGCTGAAAAACCTAAAGGTTCATTCTTCCTTTATGTTGAAGCACCAAAAGGGGTAGTTGGTGGACGTCGCTTCGAGTCTGGGGAAGACTTCTCCCAATTCTTGATCCGTGAAAAATTGATTTCTTCTGTACCTTGGGATGATGCAGGTAATTTCGTTCGTTTCTCCGTTACCTTTGTAGCGCAAGGGGAAGAGGAAGAGAAACGTGTCATTGCTGAAATCAAACGCCGCCTGAGCGATGTGCAGTTTGAATTCTAATTGTAACTTTTAACTCAATACAAACATTTGTATGAATCAGATAGATCACAGAAGAGACCGGTAACGGTCTCTTTTTTTGTGTTTTAGGATAAATTTCCCTTTACAAAAATATACAAGCAACATATTATAAAGTCTTTACGTTGTTTTTATAGGTAGAAGTTGTTATTGAAGGGAGTTATGGAAATTGTTATCTTCACGTACAAACACAGTGTCCTCTAGTTCAGTGGGAACCGGTAACACAGTATCGGGATTATTGCGATTGTTAAGACCCAAACAGTGGACGAAGAATGGGTTATTATTTGCAGCATTACTGTTTTCCTTTGAAGAAATTCGCACGGAAACGGTTCTAACGACGATACTTGGTTTTATTTTATTTAGCTTGGTTGCAGGCTGCGTATATATTTTGAATGACTTTGTGGACAGAGAAAGGGATCAGCAACATCCGGTGAAGAAATTTCGCCCTCTTGCCTCAGGACAGGTGAATGGGGCGCATGCCCTTCTATTTGGTGCCTTGCTGTTGATCGGAGCAATAGGAACAGCGTTTGTGATCAATCCGTTATTCGGCGTTTTGTGTATCGTGTACTTTATACTGAATGTGTCTTATTCATTATTGCTGAAGCATCTCGTAATATTGGATATGATGACCATTGCAGCCGGCTTTGTATTGCGGGCGATTGCAGGGGGAGTGTTAATTCATGTTCCTTTTACACCGTGGTTTCTGATCTGCACACTGCTGCTTTCGCTATTTCTGGCCATTGGGAAACGGAGAAACGAGCTTACCCTGCTTGAAGGCAATACAGGCTCTCATCGCAAGGTTCTAGATAACTATTCAATAACCTTGTTGGATCAATTTAATACCATTGTCACAACAGCGACCATTATCAGCTACTCGTTATTTACATTTACGTCGGATCGAACCATACACCTTATGTGGACGATTCCTTTAGTTATTTATGGTATGTTCCGCTACTTGTATTTGATTCATATGAAGAACCAGGGTGGTTCACCGGATCGGGTGTTGTTTGAGGACAAGCCTATCCTCATTACCGTGATTCTGTATGTTATCAGTGTAATCTGCATTTTTGCTATTTTCGAATAAATGTTGTGATTTGTAGAGAGTGTAAGGGGGATCAGAGTGAGAAGTACAAAAATTGCAATTTTTGATATTGATAAAACGATTATACGTACCGATTCCATGTTTCAATTCGTGCATTATGGTGTTCGGCGTTATCCAGGACAGTCGTGGAGATTGCCTGTGATTGCGCTACACACACTGATGTTCAAGGCAGGACTTATGAGTGTTGAACAAGTCAAACGCTCGTATTTTAAAGGCATTGAACGCATGACGGAAGAAGATCTGTCTCATTTTTTTGATTCCCGATTGCGGAAGGCCATCTTTGCTGAAGCCAGTGTGGAGATGCAACACCGCAAGGAGGCAGGTTATCATGTTTTGCTTGTTACAGCATCCCCACATGCGTACATGAAATATTTTGAAAATTTCCCTTGGGTTGATCATGTGATTGGAACAGAGCTTGTACGCCAAGATCAGGGATATACCTGTACCGTTGAAGGCTTGAATTGCAAAGGGGAAGAAAAAGTGCGACGCATACAAGCTTATCTCGATCAGAAGGGCATGGTTATTGACTACGATCAGTCCTGCGCTTACTCAGATTCTTTGTCTGATATGCCGGTGATGCAACTCGTCGCACAGCGATATTTTATCAACAGACATGTGCCAGAGACGGAGGCATTATCGTGGGGGAAATAAGAAGTCGCCACACAGGGAAGCTGCTAATGCTCATCTCTGCTTTTCTTACCGCAACCGGTCAACTGTTTTGGAAATGGGGACTGACGGACTGGTTTTTCTTGGGGGCGGGCTTTCTCTGTTACGGATTGGGTGCGATTTTGATGATCAAAGCCTTTGCGATGGAAAAGTTATCGGTTGCCTATCCTTTGATGTGTGCCAGTTACATTTTTGCACTGATCTATGGATATTTCCTACTCGGTGAGGATATTACCGTTCAAAAGCTGGCAGCTGTTGTATTGCTCGGAATTGGGGTGACATTGACCAGTGTTGATCGATAGCTGGATGGTTGTAGTGCTCATTGTGATGACGTTATGCGGAGCCATGGGGGGAGCGGGGTTGAAAGCCTATGCGACCAGCCGCAGACGAATACATGTATTCATGGGACTTGGCTTCTATGGTACAGGAGCGCTCCTGAATATTTTATTGTTGAAGTTTCTGCCACTGACGGTGGTATTACCTGCCAATGCCCTCACCTATGTGTGGACACTGTTCATCGCTCGATTTGCATTTAAGGAGACGGTCGGCACACTACGCTGGTTAGGCGTCATTTGCATCATGGGTGGATTATGTTTCCTTGTAATGTAGTCCGAAGACGAGTCTGGTTTAATTGCAGCTTGGGCTAATGCTTATAACATGTTTGTAATCAAAGAAATTGGATGTGAGTGCATGAAATTTTTAGAATACATATTTTACAATCGCAAAACGAATTGGGCAGCGCTTTACTTGTTCGTTGGTTTTGCTCTGTTTTACGGTGTAATGAATTTGGCATATGTAAGTTATATTTCGGAAAATGCAGATCGTTTGGCAGTATACTCGCCATTTAGTACTCATCTTTTTCCGCTTAATTTATTCAATTTTGATCCATCAATGTATTACGGCACCAATAGCTCATCCATTATTCATCCGTTAATTTCATTTTTGGCTCTTGCCCTGGGCGCTGGAGCGCAGTTGTTAGGCGGCAATGGATTCTTTCTCGTGCTGCAATCTTTAATTAATGCTGCTTCCGTTGTATTGGTATTTATTTTTCTAAGTAAGAAGGATAGATCGATCACGGTACCGTTGCTTTTTGCGCTTCTTTTTGGTTTCAGCTCGTATTTGATGTTCACGGCTCTGATTCCTGACTCGTATCCCTATGTGCAATTTATGATTTTGTTATCTGTGGTTTATCTGCAATATTCCCGGGAACAGAATGAAGTTCGTGTTGTACCTCATGCTGTTCTGGCCACTGTGAATTTTGGATTGACGTCAACGAATATCGTTCCATTTGCTGCTGCATTGTTTGGGAATATGCGGACTTGGAGGAGCAAGGCTGGATGGACAAAATATATCGGCATTATGCTGCTCGCGGCTGGCTTGATCGTGGTATTTACCGTTATTCAATATGTATCTCTTGGTGGACGGAGCTGGGTAACCAACTGGTTGCTGGGTATTCAAAACGGAGGAACGAGTTATGCAACACCTTTTCAATTCGCCGTACACTGGAAAGCACTGAATCTATTAACCATCAATCCGATCTTGACGCCAAAAGTGATTTTGCTTGATCCGGGTATGGTTGCGTTTGTCACGGATCTTACAAGATCCAACCCACTGTATGTGCAAATTACTGGTGTATTCATCTTGCTTCTGGCTCTTACTGGAGTAATCAGAGGCATTCGGGAACGAGAAATGTGGACACTTCTTCCTTATATTTTATTTGCGTTTTTGCTTCATATCGTTGTTGGTTTTGGACTCGCTGTATTCCAATATGACATGTATCTGTATGCTGGGCATTATTTGTTCGCTTTCTTCTTATTAGGTGGAGGATTTGTTATTGGTTTACGTCAGGGGTTAGGGAAAAAAATTCTGGTTGGCTTATTGATCGTAAGTATACTTATAACAGCAGGCAATAATATATATCGCCACATGGAGACGCTCTCGACCATTAAACAGTCTTATGAGCAACTAGCGAAGAAGGTTGTAGCTAAGTAGCCAAACTGGAATTAATCCGTTGATTGCTCTCCTTGAGATAATAAAAAGCGATGGAACCCATATACCGAAAAATATGTTGTCGTTCCGTATTATTGAATACATTCACATAACAATTTATAACCCTTTACCACACTGTTTATGTGGGAAAAGGGTTATTTTGGTGTACAGCCTTGAATAATTACCTATGGATAAATATACAGATTTATTGTATAATTATGAATGACGAATGAAATGTAGTGTGCATGGATGTTTTTCAGCCCAAATGCTGATTCTAAGAGAATCACAGCAGTGGAATTTCGCCTGTTATGGTGAGGTGTTGACAGGGGGTTGTCTTTCTGTCATAATTCATGAAGATAAAACGACCTGATGGATAACGGCACCCTGTGAGGTACTGCCAGATGGACGTCATGAATAGCACCTTTAAATCAGTCCCGTGAGACTGGCAAGGTAACGTGAACGATACGTCGTTTATTTGCTGCGGCAAATGAAGCGATGCATCCCCGAGAGTAAACTTTCTTCAGCGTAGACTGAAGTTCGGAGACTCCTTGCCATTAAACACGGCAAGGAGTCTTTTTTGTTCTCCTCGTCACGGGGCCATGATCTGAAGGGAATCCTGAGGAGGCTGAACGCATGAGCACAGAAACACATGTCATTATGGATGAAACGGCGATCCGCCGCGCTTTAACAAGGATTGCCCATGAGATATTGGAGAAAAACAAAGGAATTGATGGATGCGTACTTATTGGAATTCGCACACGGGGTGTATACCTTGCAGAACGAATTGCAGCCAAGATCGAAGAGATCGAAGGTACGCCAATCCCCTGGGGAGAACTGGATGTGACTCCTTACCGTGATGATCGCCTTGATATAGCGGGCGAGACGCGGAAGGAACTTTTGATTATGACACCTGAATCACTTTCCATTCATAACAAAAAAGTGATTTTGTTCGATGATGTGCTGTATACCGGCAGAACGATTCGCGCAGCGATGGACGCTCTGATGGATTGCGGAAGACCGCAAAACATTCAACTGGCTGTTCTTGCGGATCGCGGTCACCGCGAGCTTCCGATTCGCCCTGATTTTATCGGCAAAAATGTGCCGACTTCCAAATCAGAGGAGATCGAAGTTGCACTCATGGAGGCAGATGGACAGGACGAAGTCAAAATCATTCAGAACCGGGGGGAGCAAGCATGATGATTACACAACCAGCATTGAAAGATCGCAGCCTGCTAGGACTGAAAGAACTAAGTCGTGGAGAGATTGAATCAATCCTAAACAGAGCGGCTCACTGGGAAGCACAACAAGAGAAACTCGTTCCTGTTCTGGAATCACGCTTTGTCGCTAACATGTTCTTCGAGAACAGCACACGCACTCGCTTCTCCTTCGAAATGGCAGAGAAACGATTAGGTGCTCAAGTGCTGAACTTTACTGCAGCGGCATCCAGTGTAGAGAAAGGCGAGTCCATCTACGATACGGTGCGCACGCTTGAATCCATGGGCATTGATGCAGGGGTTATTCGCTTGAAGCCTTCAGGAGTTCTGCAGCAGCTGGCGCAAAAAGTGAATGTGCCACTAGTGAACGCGGGAGACGGCAATAACGAGCACCCAACACAAGCTTTGCTGGATCTGTATACGATGCGCAAAGCGTTTGGTGAGCTGAAAGGTCTGCGTGTTTCCATCATCGGAGACATTAAGCATAGCCGGGTCGCTCGATCCAACCTGTGGGCGTTACAGAAGTTTGGTGCAGATGTACGGTTCTGTGCTCCAGAAACGATGCAGGCACCTGAACTGGCAGAGCATGCTCCATATGTAGAGCTGCAAGATGCTTTGGATGCGGATGTAGTCATGATGCTTCGGGTTCAACTTGAACGTCACAAGCAAGGAATTATTACCTCAGCAGAGGATTATCGCGAACACTACGGATTGACGGAAGAACGGGCAGCAAGTCTTAAACCAAGCACCATCATTATGCATCCAGCACCTGTAAACCGTAACGTCGAAATTGACGACGCGGTTGTCGAAAGTGCGGCATCGCGGATTTTCCCGCAAATGGCGAACGGAGTTCCAATCCGCATGGCGGTTATGGAACGTGCGATGAAGCTGTAGCAACGTTGGGCTCAAGGGCATAGGCTTACGGGCGATAGTTCTTATAGAGCAATAAGAGGGTAAACGATAAACCAAATCATCCGGCTTCTAGGAAGTCGGACAGAACCGAAGCGGAGGGCAATCATGGTACAGATCATTAAAAACGCGAACGTCTTGAATCAAAAAGGGGAACTTGAACGGAAAAGCATCATTATAGATGAAGGAAAAATTCAAATCATCGCTGGTGTAGAAGACGAGGCGGTACTAAGTGCAGAAAAATCAGCTGAACAGATAACGGATGCTTCAGGCAAACTGGTTATCCCAGGTCTGATCGACATGCATGTGCATCTGCGCGAACCGGGATTTGAACACAAAGAGACGATTGAAACAGGCGCGCGTTCAGCGGCACAAGGCGGTTTCACTACGATTGCATGTATGCCAAATACTAGACCTGTAACCGATAATCCGGATACTGTGAAGCTGGTACTGGATAAAGCGAAGGAAGCTGATCTGGTTAAAGTACTGCCATATGCGGCGATCACCAAAAATGAACTTGGTCGTGAACTTACCGACTTTGCCGCGCTGAAAGAAGCGGGTGCGATTGGATTCACGGATGACGGAGTAGGCGTACAAAATGCTCAAATGATGAAGGACGCCATGACACTCGCAGCAAGCATGGATATGCCGGTTATTGCCCACTGTGAAGATGATTCACTGGTTGTGGGTCGCTATGTGACCGAAGGGGAATTCTCCAAACGTCACGGCATCAAAGGTATTCCGAATGAATCCGAAGCGATTCATGTAGGGCGGGACATTCTGCTTGCTGAAGCAACAGGAGTTCACTACCATGTGTGCCATGTTAGCACAGAACAATCGGTTCGTTTGATCCGCTTGGCGAAGTCCATCGGCATCAAGGTAACCGCTGAGGTATGTCCGCATCATTTGCTCCTATCCGATGAAGACATTCCGGGCATGGACTCCAACTGGAAAATGAACCCACCGCTACGCTCACCACGCGATGTGCAGGCTTGCATTGAAGGCTTGCAGGACGGAACACTGGATATGATCGTAACGGATCATGCACCGCATAGCGAAGAAGAGAAAGCAAAAGGCATGGAACTGGCACCATTCGGAATCGTCGGTTTCGAAACAGCTTTCCCACTCCTCTACACAAAGTTTGTGGAGACAGGAATCTGGACACTCGACTTCCTGGTTAAACGGATGACTGCTGATCCAGCACGAGTATTCCGACTGGATACAGGTAAGCTTGAAGAGGGTGCTCCAGCCGATATTACGATGATTGATCTGAATCAAGAAAAAGCAGTTGATCCATCTACATTTGCCACTAAGGGAAGAAACACACCATTTACAGGATGGAAGCTAAAAGGCTGGCCTGTACAAACGTGGGTAGATGGCAAAAGTGTATGGAATAATACGGTACAACAGTAAATTAGTAAATTACTGAACTATTCTACAAATGTTAACGAGTAACATCTTTACAACTAACTAACTCACGGCAGCTTATACCGAGAGTCCAATATAAGAAACAAGCACACGTTGAATGCAGTCTTTTGAACTTGGACGCTGAAGTAACTGCGGAGCGGACAGAAAGAACCCGAAGAAGCGAAGCGCTCGCCTTTATCACCGGATTACATCAATTGAAAAATTGATAAAAAGTAATCCGGGGATAACAGCGATCGCAGGGCTTTCTGTCCGCGGAGCCGCTCAAACTTAAGCTAAGTTCAACCTAAATGACATTCAACCGTTGATAAACACAGAGGAGTGAGATGGGATGGCACAGGCGAGATTATTGTTGGAAGACGGCACACTGTTCACTGGTAAAGCGTTCGGAGCTGAAGGTGAAACTACAGGTGAGGTCGTTTTTAATACGGGAATTACAGGCTACCAAGAGGTGCTTTCGGATCCTTCTTATTGCGGTCAAATCGTAACCATGACGTATCCGTTGATTGGTAACTACGGAATTACACGTGATGACTTTGAGTCGATTCGTCCATTTGTACACGGCTTCGTAGTACGTCGTCATGAGCCGACGCCAAGTAACTGGCGTGCAGAGTACAGCGTAGACAATTTGCTTAAAGAATACGGCATTGTAGGTATCAGCGAAATTGATACTCGCATGTTGACTCGCCGGATTCGCCACCACGGCACGATGAAGGGAATTCTCACAACAGGATCGAAGCCTGTGGAAGAACTGCTGGAGATGATGGGTGATACAACAATTGCTGAGCTGCGCAACCAAGTTCCACTGACGTCGACTCCGCATGTGTACAATAGCCCAGGAACGGCTGAGCGCATTGTGTTGGTAGACTATGGTGCAAAAACAGGGATCTTGCGCGAACTTAGCAAACGTAACTGTGACGTAGTTGTTGTTCCTCATGATGTAACTGCAGACGAGATTCGTCGCTTGAACCCAGACGGCATCCAGTTGTCCAACGGCCCTGGGGATCCAAAAGATGTACCTCACGCGGTTAAAATGATCAGTGAGTTGCTTGGCGAATATCCGATCTTCGGCATCTGCCTGGGTCACCAACTTTTCGCTCTTGCAGCAGGAGCAGATACAGAGAAACTGAAATTCGGACACCGCGGCGGAAACCATCCGGTGAAAGAACTTGAAAGTGGACGTTGCTTCATCACTTCTCAGAACCATGGTTACACGGTGAATGAGGATTCTGTGAAGAACACTGATCTGGAAGTAACACATATCAACAATAACGACAAGACCATTGAAGGTCTGAAACATAAAACGTTCCCAGCGTTTTCCGTACAGTATCACCCGGAAGCAGCGCCAGGTCCTTACGATAACAGCTATCTGTTCGATCGCTTCATCGAGATGATTCGTGAGCACAAAATCACTAACCCACCACAGCCACGTCAAGCCGTATTGGCAGCTGCAGTGAAAGGAGCACAATAACATGCCGATTAACAAAGACCTCAAAAAAATCCTGGTGATTGGTTCCGGACCAATCGTCATCGGTCAAGCGGCCGAGTTCGACTATGCCGGTACGCAAGCTTGCCAGGCGTTGAAAGAAGAAGGCGTGGAAGTTGTCCTCATCAACAGCAACCCTGCAACGATCATGACCGATACAAACATGGCTGACAAAGTATATATCGAACCAATCACATTGGATTTCGTAACTCAAATTATCCGTCAAGAGCGTCCAGATGGATTGTTGCCAACACTGGGTGGTCAAACCGGTTTGAACATGGCGGTAGAACTTGCGCGTGCAGGTGTACTGGAACGTGAAAATGTGAAATTGCTGGGTACACAGCTAACTTCGATCGAAAAAGCAGAAGACCGGGACTTGTTCCGTGACCTGATGCGTGAACTGGAGCAGCCTGTACCTGAGAGTGTAATCGTAACAACACTGGAAGAATCACTAGATTTTGCAAATGAGATTGGTTATCCGATCATCGTTCGTCCTGCTTACACACTGGGTGGAACAGGCGGCGGAATCTGTGCGAATGAAGAAGAATTGCGCGAAACGGTAGCTGCAGGTCTTCGTTACAGCCCAATCGGACAGTGTTTGGTTGAGAAAAGCATTGCTGGTATGAAAGAAGTCGAGTATGAAGTTATGCGGGACAAAAACGATAACTGTATCGTAGTCTGCAACATGGAGAACTTTGACCCGGTTGGCGTTCATACAGGTGACAGTATCGTAGTAGCTCCGAGTCAAACGTTGTCTGACCGTGAATACCAAATGCTGCGTTCGGCTTCCTTAAAAATCATCCGTGCCCTCAACATCGAAGGTGGATGTAACGTGCAATTTGCACTGGATCCGCACAGCTTCCAATACTATGTAATTGAAGTTAACCCACGGGTAAGCCGTTCATCCGCGCTTGCTTCCAAAGCAACGGGTTATCCGATTGCCAAAATGGCTGCCAAAATTGCTATGGGATACACATTGGATGAGATCGTGAACCCAGTAACAGGTCAAACCTACGCTTGTTTCGAGCCTACACTCGATTACATCGTAAGCAAAATTCCGCGTTGGCCGTTCGACAAATTCACATCAGCTAACCGGAAGCTTGGTACACAAATGAAAGCAACGGGCGAAGTTATGGCGATTGGACGGACATTTGAAGAATCCATTCATAAAGCGGTTCGCTCCCTGGAAATCGGCGTACACCGTCTGTACCTGAAAGAGGCGGAAACACTTGATGAAGCAACGCTGAACGAGCGTCTGATCAAAGCGGATGATGAGCGTATGTTCCTGATTGCTGAGGCATTCCGCAGAGGATACACTTTGCAACAATTGCAGGATCTGACTAAGATTGACTGGTGGTTCCTGGACAAAATCGAAGGCCTCATCAAATTCGAAGATCGTATTCGTGAAGAATCCGAACTGTCATCCGAAACATTATACCAAGCGAAGCGTCTTGGATTCACAGACCGTGCGATTGCTGAATTGCGTGCTCAGGGTCAACCTGGAAGCACATTGACAACAGAAGCTGAGGTAAGAGCGCGTCGTGAAGAGGAAAACCTTCGTCCGGTATACAAAATGGTAGATACATGTGCGGCAGAGTTCGAAGCGACTACGCCTTACTACTACTCGACATACGAAACAGAGAATGAAGTACTTCCTTCGGATAAGAAAAAAGTAGTTGTACTTGGCTCCGGTCCGATCCGGATTGGTCAAGGGATTGAGTTTGACTATTCAACAGTACACGCGGTGTGGGCTCTGCAAAAAGCAGGCTATGAAGCGGTAATTATCAACAACAACCCGGAGACGGTGTCTACGGACTTTAATACATCAGATCGTCTGTACTTCGAGCCACTGTTCTTCGAGGATGTTATGAACGTAATCGAACAAGAACAACCGGTGGGCGTAATCGTACAGTTTGGTGGCCAAACGGCAATCAATCTCGCAGCACCACTGCGTAATGCAGGTGTAACGATCCTTGGTACGGATCTGGAAAGCATCGATGAAGCGGAAGACCGTAAGAAGTTCGAGCATCTTCTCTCCCGTCTGGAGATTGCACAGCCAAAAGGTAAAACTGTCACTTCAGTGGATGATGCAGTAGAAACAGCTCAAGGTCTCGGATATCCAGTACTCGTTCGTCCATCGTACGTACTTGGTGGTCGTGCCATGGAGATTGTATACTCCGATGCTGAATTGCTGACATACATGGAGCAAGCAGTTAAGATCAACCCAGAGCATCCGGTTCTGATTGACCGTTACATGCTGGGTAAAGAGGTAGAGGTAGACGCGATCTGCGATGGTGAAACGGTACTGGTTCCAGGAATCATGGAGCATATCGAACGCGCAGGGGTTCACTCTGGTGACTCCATCGCGGTATATCCGCCACAACACTTGTCCCAGGATCTGAAAGAGAAGATTGTAGAAATTACAATCAAAATTGCGAAAGAATTGAAAACCATTGGTTTGGTGAATATCCAGTTTGTCATCCATGATGGCCAAGTGTATGTGATCGAGGTGAACCCACGTTCATCCCGTACCGTACCATTCTTGAGTAAAGTAACGAACATTCCGATGGCTAACCTGGCAACACAAGCTATTCTCGGCGTGAAACTGAAAGATCTGGGTTATGTGGATGGTCTCTGGCCTGAAACGGATCATGTATCGGTTAAAGTTCCAGTGTTCTCCTTCGCGAAGCTGCGTCGTGTAGAACCAACGCTTGGTCCTGAGATGAAATCTACAGGTGAAGTAATGGGTCGTGACCCGAATTACGCTAAAGCGCTGTTTAAAGGTCTTATCGGAGCAGGTATGAAAATTCCAGCAACGGGAGCAATTGTGGTTACTGTAGCGGACAAAGACAAAGACGAAGCAGTGCCTTTGCTTGAAGGTTTCTACAGACTGGGTTACAAAATTATGGCTACAGGCGGAACGGCAGCAGCTCTCGAAGCAGCCAACATTCCGGTAACGAAAGTAAACAAATTAAGCGAAGGTTCACCGAACATTTTGGATATGATCCGCAGTGGTGAAGCGAACTTTGTGTTCAACACCTTGACCAAAGGTAAAACTCCACAGCGTGACGGATTCAGAATTCGCCGTGAAGCGGTAGAGAACGGTGTTGTGTGTATGACTTCATTGGATACGATCGGTGCCCTGCTGAAAATGCTGGAAACGATCAACTTCTCCTCTGAGGCTATGCCAGCCTTTGTAAACTAAAAAGTGAATGTTCAAAAAGGATGGTTTTCATTACCTAGAAGAAGCGGACTTTTTGAACAACCTCTAATAAGACAGATTTGTCACTGATGAAGGACATCAGTCAACCTCCGGGTTGGCGGGATGTCCTTTATATCGGGCAAAAACACCAAAATTAAGCCATACAGGCAGAGGAGTTGCTGCGAAATGAACCATCCTGATTTCAACCAGATGGCAGGACGCTTAATGGTTGCACTGGACTATCCTGGAGCGGAACAAGCAAAGGAACTTGTACAGGCCCTTGAAGGGATCCCTTGTTACCTCAAAGTTGGCATGCAGTTGTTCTACGCAGCAGGACCAGAATTCATTCGAGAGTTGAAGTCCAAAGGATATTCGGTATTCCTTGATGTCAAAATGCACGACATCCCGAATACCGTGCGCGGAGGGGCAGAGAGTATCACTCGTCTTGGAGTAGATATGTTCAACGTGCATGCAGCGGGGGGGACAGCCATGATGCGAGCAGCTCGTGAGGGCGCAGAAGCTGCACTGTTGGCTGATGCTTCACTGACGAGACCAGAGATCATTGCGGTTACGCAGCTTACCAGTACAAGCCAAGAAACGATGAATACAGAAATCGGTATTGATGGCTCAGTTGAAGCGACGGTTGTCCGTTATGCTAGTCTTGCCCATGAATCAGGGCTGGATGGTGTTGTAGCTTCTCCTTTGGAAGTACCAGCCATTCGAGCGGCGTGTGGAAGTGAGTTTCACACCGTCACTCCAGGTATTCGCCCAGCAGGAAGCGGTCTCGGAGATCAGACACGTGTGTTGACTCCTGGAGAAGCGATCGCTAGAGGTAGTCATTATATCGTCGTAGGAAGACCGATTACAGGTGCCCCGAATCCGCGTGAAGCGGCAGAGGCTATTTTGAAGGAGATGTTAAACGCATGATTACACTTAACGAGATTCCGAATCATATTGCTTCCCAATTGTTGAAAATCAAAGCTGTAGCGCTCCGTCCACAGCAACCATTTACGTGGACATCCGGCATCAAATCGCCAATTTATTGTGATAACCGTCTGACGATGTCCTATCCTGAGATTCGTGAGGACATTGCAGAAGCTTTTGCAACGATTATTCGTGAACAATATCCGGAAGCGGAAGTCATTGCGGGGACAGCTACAGCAGGTATCCCTCACGCGGCGTGGGTAGCTCAGAAACTGAATCTGCCAATGGCCTACATTCGTGATAAAGCCAAAGGACATGGTAAAGAAAATCTGATTGAAGGTTTGATTCAGGAAGGTCAGAAGGTTGTAGTCATTGAAGATTTGATCTCAACCGGCGGAAGCTCCATTAAAGCCGCACAAGCCGTACAAGATGCTGGCGCAACACCACTCGCCGTACTTGCTATTTTCAGCTACCAGTTGGATAAAGGTATCAAAGCCTTTGAGGAAGCAGGAATTCCACTGCAAACCCTGTCCAATTATACAGCGCTGATGGATGTGGCTCTGGCTCAAGGAACGATTCAAGAGAGCGACTTCGCATTGCTTAAATCCTGGCGTGAAGATCCTTCTTCTTTTGGTAAATAATATCATATAGGCACAAAAAAGTAGTCCTTACACGAACGGTATCAAAATTGTAACGATTGCTGGTATACAGGCAAATTCCACCGTTTAGTATGAAGCATCCCGCACTTTGGGGTGCTTTTTTGTTGTTCTCTACAGAATATTAACTTTTTCTCTGGAACGTTGTAAAAAGCTTGTAACTTTTAGTTGTGATTCGTCGTTTATAATGCAGTGTAGTATGGAATAGATTTCTAGTTTTAGAGTCTTCATGAAACGACCGGAATGTGAAGAGAGGATGAGTGTGATTGCTGGCATGAAGAAGTTATTTTCCAAAATCAAATCAGCCAAAAGCCAGCCAGGGAATGAGCCTGATATCGGGGGAACACAGCAGCCGGAGTCTGCCCAGCAGCAAGATCAAACCTACATAAGCGAAGCAGAGATTCAAGTGAAGGAGAGCCTCTCAGATGAGAGTCTCACTGAACAGAACGAATCTAGCTCCGATGAACTGGCAGTTGCTGTTGCTGCTCAAGACAAGAAACCCAAAACTGTGAAGAAGCGGGATTTGTTGCCTCCATATGATGGGCCTGTGCTGGAAGTGCGTAATGTGCACCGTAGTTTTCAGACAGGAAGCCGAATTATACATGTGCTCAAAGGCATTGATATGGAAGTCAACCCACAGCAGCTTGTGATGCTGAAAGGTCGCTCCGGCTCTGGTAAAACAACACTCCTTAATATGCTTGGTGGGCTGGATCAGCCTTCTAGCGGTGATATCCTGTTCTCTGGACAGCCTCTGCAAGATTGGGGAGACAGGCGGCGTACGGCGTTACGACGTAAGGAAATTGGATTTATTTTTCAGGCATATGCGCTTATGCCCTTATTATCTGCTTGGGAAAATGTAGAGCTGTCGCTGCGAATGGCTGATGTGCCTCGCTCGGAATGGAAGGAACGAGTAGGTCATTGTCTTGATCTGGTTGGTCTGACCAAACGGGTGAAGCACCGACCATTTGAGATGTCCGGGGGGGAACAACAACGGGTCGCTATTGCCAAAGCCATTGCACATCGACCGAGATTGTTGCTTGCGGATGAGCCGACAGCTGAACTTGATTCCAAGATGGGTGCACAAGTTATGGCTGTATTTCGCAATATTATTGAAGTAGAACAAGTAACGATATGTATGACTACACACGATCCTACGATTCTGGAGGTTGCGGACCATGTTTATGAAATGGCGGACGGCAGATTTATCAAGTAAAGCTGCCGCTACGAAGAGGGGGAAACGCGCAGCGCTTATCGTGCTTAGTGCGATAGTTGTTGCAACGATGTCGGGATGTTCATTGTTACCGGCTGAGACAGAGGAGGAAGTACTTCCGCCAATTACACCGCCAACGATCTCCAAAAAGCCGGAGTATGAAGTCCGGACTGAGACCCTGGAGAAGAAAGTTAGCGGAAGCGGTAAAATGATGAGCCAAAGGGAAGAAAAGGTGTATTTTACGCTGGACGGTATGCATGTGAAAGAGCTGAATGTGAAACCTGGCGATAAGGTCAAAAAGGGTCAGCTCCTTGCTGTGCTTGATGTAGAGAGCGTGGAGAAGGAAATTCGGGCGAAGAACCTTCAGATCCGCAAAGCTGAGGTCCAGATGAAGGAAACGCTGCGTAAGCGGGATGAGATGGACCCGGTAGAATTTGAAGAAGCCACCATAGCTTTTGAAGAGCTGCGTCAAGAATTGGCTGATCTGGAGGAGAAGCTGGGGAAAGCGACTCTAACGGCTCCATTTGGGGGAACAGTCATTGCCGTTCAGGTAGAGAAGGGTGCTGCTGTCAAGGCGTATGATCCAATTGCCACGATTGCTGATACTTCGAATCTGGTCGTTGCAGCTACGTTTGCCAAAGAGGATCTAGAGAAATTCTCGGTAGGCATGAAAGCAGACGTTGATATTAATGGCGCAGGCAAGGTCTCTGGAGTCATTAAAGTAATGCCGATTGCTTCATCTTCGGACAGTGGTAGTGGGGGAAGTTCAGGAGATACCAACACACCTCCGGCGAAAGAATCCCTTGATCAATATGTGATCGTTTCCTTGGCGAAAATGCCCAAGGGTGTTGAACGCGGTACACCACTTACGGTATCCATCGTAACGCAGCGTACCAAGGATGCAGTTGTTATTCCAGTGTCGGCTCTTCGTTCCATTGGATCAAGAACCTATGTCCAGGTCATCGAGAACGATGGCAGCAAACGAGAAGTGGATGTTGAGGTTGGCCAGCAGACTTCTACAGATGTAGAGATTCTAAAAGGTCTTACTGTGGGACAGAAAGTAGTGGGTCGCTAATGGGGCTGCCATTGCTTCGGCTGCTGTTCCGCAAAATGTGGAATACTCGCTGGATGACCTTCAGCACACTGATTGGATTGATCGTGGCGGTTGCGTTCACCGTCAGTATTCCGATGTATGCCGATGGTGCGCTGAAACGAGTTGTAGCTCAAACCTTACAGGACAATAGCGAAGGTTTGCCAGCAGGTTCATTGCTGATGAGTTACCAGGCTCCTGGTGGAGTGAAGACGGATACACTCGGATTGGAGGAAGTGGATCGATATATTCGTGAGGATGTGCCGCGCGATATTGGTTTCCCTTTCCATACGTATGTGAACTCTCGTTCAATCCGCAGTACCGAGGTGAATCCAGAGGATCCAACCAAGGTAGATGCAAGCCGGGTGCGTAGCATGAGTCTAGGAACGATGTCTGGCTTGGATGCCCAGGTCAGTTATTCCACAGGGCTTAAGCCTGGTAACCAGGTGAAAGATGGGATCATTGAGGCGGTTATGCTGGAAGAAGGCATGTATCGAAACGATCTGCATATTGGAGATATTCTTGAATATCCCGTATACAGTGGCCTGGACATTACGCTCCGTGTGAAGATTACGGGTGCCTTCACAGCAGATGATGCAAGTAGCCCGTATTGGGTGCAAGGATTCGATAGCATGATGAATGGACTTTACATCGATGAAACCGTTTTTAATGATGTGTTGCTCAAGGAAAAAGGAATCCCGCTTCAGAATTCCCGTTGGTATTTTGCGTTTGATCTGAAAGACATTCAGACTAGCCAAATTTCCGGGCTTTCTTCTGTGCTGGAGAGACTTGATATTGATCTGTATCAACGACTAAAGGATACAAAAGTAGATATCACCTTCGGTGATCTGCTGAAGCAGTTCCGCAGTCAGAGCCTGCAGTTGCAGACGATGCTGTTCACCCTTGCGGCACCCATGATTGCGATGGTCTTTTATTTTATTGCAATGAATGCAAGGCAATCGCTCCAGAAGCAGGAAAGTGACATTGCTGTTCTTCGGAGTCGTGGTGCTTCTGCAAGACAGATTTTCTCTTTATATCTGTTAGAAGGCATATTCCTTGGCGCAATTGCCTTGATTATAGGTCCATTGCTCGGATGGTTTATGGCGAAGAGTATTGGTTCAGCGAGTGGTTTCCTATCCTTCGTAGATCGAAAGTCAATCCCGATTGGAGTATCGAAGGAAGCGATTCTCCTAGGACTTGTGGCTGTGCTCGTGGCAATCATAGCGTCTCTAATTCCTGCAATTACTTATGCACGCGCTACGATTGTATCGGCGAAGAGAAGACAGGCACGGACGGATCGTGCCCCAATCTGGCAGCGCTGGTTCCTCGATGTTGTTCTGCTTGGACTTGCGGGGTACGGATATTATCTGTTTTATGAACGACAGATGTTGACTTTCCAGACGGGCATGACTACAGATCAGCTGCAAGTGCAACCGTTTTTGTTCTTTGTGCCTGCACTTGCTATCTTTGCACTGGGTCTGTTCTTCCTGCGAATATTCCCATGGATCTTGAAGCTGATCCAGTGGATGGGTAAGAAGTTTCTACCAGTTCCACTATATCTGACTCTGACGCAGCTCTCGCGCTCGTCGTCTTCATATTATCCGTTGATGATATTGCTAGTGCTGACCTTAGGACTTGGAGTATATAATTCGGCTGCAGCCAGAACGATTGATCTGAACTCTACGGAACGTACATTATACCGATACGGAACGGATGTCATCATGCAGACGGTCTGGGAAGGTTCACCTGAAGTGACCCCGCAAGGTTCTGGCCAAAGCGGTGGATCAGGCGGAGGGCAGCAAGGGAGCGGCAACAATGGCGGAGGCTCTTCCGGTGGAGGTTCACCAGGTGGAGGCGGTGGCGCTGGTGGGGGTGGAGGTGCTCCTGGCGGAGGTTCACAACCGACCAAAGTGATTTATTCTGAACCCCCCTTTGAAGTATTCCGTAGTTTAGACGGAGTAGAGCATGCAGCAAGGGTGATGCAGACCAAGGGAAACATCATCGTGTCTGGAAAATCAGGTGGACAGGGGATGCTCGTAGGGATTGATAATGTGGATTTTGCCCAAGTAGGCTGGTTCCGTAACGATCTTTTCCCTGCACATCCTTATAAGTATCTTGATTTGCTCGGTAAGTATGAAGGAGCTGTGCTGGTATCCTCCAAATTTGCTGATAAGTATAAGCTCAAAACCGGAGATCTAGTCTCCATTGGTGTGCAAGGTCAGGCAATTGAATTTGTAATTTTCGGCATTCTTCCATACTGGCCTGCGCAGTATCCAGATCAGACACCGTTCTTTATTGCGAATCTGGATTATATCTATGATCAAGTACCACTTATTCCATATGAAGTCTGGCTGAAGATGGAGCCGGATGCCAAAGTCGCACCACTGATGGAAAAGCTTGCAGCAGAAGGTATTGAGCTATCATCTGTGCGTGACGTGCGTACCGAATTGGTAACGCAGGGGAAACATCCATCACGGGGCGGCGTATTCGGTATATTGAGTCTCGGCTTCCTTGTATCAGTCATCATATCTCTGATTGGTTATATTCTGTACTGGTTCTTCAACCTCTCAGGACGTGTCGTACAGTTTGGCGTTCTGCGAGCCATGGGATTATCCCGTGCTCAATTAAGTGGGATGCTGCTGCTGGAGCAGGTGTTCACTGCCGGGTTGTCAATCCTTCTGGGTATTGGAATTGGTCAAGTATCGAGTCGTCTATTCTTACCATTTCTACAAACGACAGATAATGTATCTGCACAGGTACCACCATTCCGAATTGTGTTTGAAGAGAAGGATATGTTGCAGCTGTACGGCGTGACTGTCGTTATGCTCATTATCGGGGCGACGATGCTGCTCTGGCAGATTCGTAGACTACGTGTACACCAGGCGGTCAAAATGGGAGAGGAGAGGTAAACATGATCCAGTGCGAAGGACTTGTGAAAATTTTTAAATCCAGCGACGTGGAAGTTGTTGCCCTTCAAGGTCTCAATTTGACGGTCAACCAAGGTGAGATGATGGCGATCATCGGCAACAGTGGTAGCGGAAAATCGACATTGCTCAACATTCTGGGTGGACTGGATCGTCCAACAGCAGGCACAGCCGTTGTAGGAGATTGGGATCTGCTTAAGATGACGGATGCACAACTGGTTGAATACAAACGTCATACGGTAGGCTTCATCTGGCAGAACAATGGTCGAAACCTATTGCCTTATCTAACGGCACTCGAAAACGTGGAGACACCTATGATTCTTGGTGGTAAACGTGACCGTTCTTATGCCATGCAACTATTAGAATGGGTAGGGCTTAAGGATCGGATGCACAACAAGCTTCATCAGTTGTCAGGTGGAGAGCAGCAGCGGGTCGCTATCGCGATATCCCTATCGAACCGTCCTAAACTGCTGCTTGCCGATGAACCTACGGGTTCAGTGGATTCCGAGACCTGTGACACGATTATGGGGATTTTCCGCAAAATGAACAAAGAACTTGGCGTCACAATTGTCATTGTTACGCATGACTTAACACTTGCAGGTAAGGTGGATCGCATCGTTGCGATCCGTGACGGACTGACGAGTACGGAGTTTGTGAAACGTAACCCGAATTTGGATGATGATCAAGGCTTATCACAGATCGGTGCCCAGGATATACATGAAGCATTTGTCATTATTGACCGTGCAGGACGTCTTCAGGTACCTAAGGAGTATCTGGAGGCCTTATCCATTGATAATCGGGCTACATTGGAATTTGATGGTGAACGTATTGTGATTACACCGCCAAGATAATGAATAGGGGGAATTGGGAGATGAAGAACAGGTTGTGGGGAAAACGGGTGCTCGCTGTTTTGGCGACCGCGAGTTTAGCTTTGCCATTGTTAGCAGGCTGTACGGCAAGTGAGGCTAAGGACACGGAACAGCGTGTATTACGCGTAGCAACACTATGGGGCGGTCAAGACGACAGTTACTTCCGCCAACAGTTTACAGATGCGTTTGAATTGACTCATCCGAATATTACGGTTGAAGTCGTTCCTGCTGTTGAACAGAGCAGTTATGGTTTTGGCATGCAGGGGGAGAATCAGGAGATTCCTGATACGGTAGAGAGTCTGAAGAAAATTATGACTGGTGACAATCCTGTCGATGTTATTGTTGCGGATACAGCTACCGTGAAGTCCTTGATTCAGGAGAATATGTTGAAGCAATTGGATCCGTTGATGCAAGAAGACAAATTCGATACAACGGATATTGTGCCAAGTGTATTGGAAGGCATTAAGGATCTGGGAGACCAAAGTATCTATGCCTTGACGCCAACGTTCTCCTCTTCTGCGCTATTTTTTAACAAGGGAATGTTCCAAAAGGCAGGCGTAGAGCCACCAACAGATAACATGACTTGGGATGACATTCTCAACCTAGCGACACGTATGACCAAAGGTGAGGGTAAGGACCATGTGTTTGGCTTCTCCTTCAGTACGTATCAAGGGGGATCGCCATACTATTCCATGCAGCAATATTACAACTCCCTCCAGCTAAAAATATTTGATGATAAAGCGGAGAAAATGACCGTTGACTCACCACAATGGGAAAAAGTATGGAGTACGGTTAGTAAGCTGGCTATCGACAAAATCATTCCTAAAGGCGATGAGCCACAGGATCAGGATCCAAGCGGAAGATATAATCCGCTCCAGGGCGATCTGTTCCTTAGCAGCAAAGCAGCGATGGTTATTGGGGATTATAGCTATATTAATCAACTCATTGATGCGAATAAAAATGCGGATAAAATGGAAGGATTCACCAAGGTGGATTGGGAAGTAGTAACACCACCAGTTCATCCTGAAGCACCTGAAATTGGAGGCAATATCTATCTGAGCAGTTTGATGTCCATCAATAGTTCAGCTCAAAATCCAGATGATGCTTGGGAATTAATTAAGTACATGAACAGTGAGGACTGGGCCAAAATCAAAGCACGCAGCAGCTACGAGATGGTATCCCGGAAAAGCTTTATTAAACCAAAAGACGGTTTAGACTATAACATCCAAGCGTTCTATACGTTGAAGCCTGTTCCACCAACAAATACCAACCTGGATAAGCTGTATCAGAAGATGCCTAATCTTTGGCAGGTAAGTGACAAAGGAATGGAATATTTCAATCAGGTTCTAGAAAATAAGAAAACACCAAAAGAAGCGCTTGGTGAGTGGGCAGCTAAAGGTAATGAAATGCTTGAGAAGCTGAAGAAAGATCCAAAAGCAACGTTCTAATGCTTGTTACTTGTTCTGGAGAACATGTAGGCTAAGCTTGATGAGCATGGCTTCCATAAAATAGCCGCTGAAGAATAAGTTCTTCAGCGGCTATTTTTACTTGAATTGGGGCATCCTACAAAAAGAGGTGCAGGATACATTACAACGAAGAAAGGACGAGCATCATGCATTGGGTATATTTCAGTAAGTTATATGCAACCAAATTTCAGGCGGGCTGCCTTGCCAAACGCTTAGAGCAGGATGGATGGATCTATGGTCACAATGAACCTGCTGAAATAGAAGTGTACCGTTCACGTAAAGGCCGATATGGTGTACGATTTATTCCCTAACATTACCCCTTGACTTATTGGGTGAATATGATGTATATTAATTAAGTCGCTGTTTTACATTTTAACTGACGCGGGGTGGAGCAGCCCGGTAGCTCGTCGGGCTCATAACCCGAAGGCCGCAGGTTCAAATCCTGCCCCCGCAATTTAATTTTTACTAGATGATTTACAGCCATCATCTGAACGTTATACATTATGTCGAGGGCCCTTAGCTCAGTTGGTTAGAGCGGTCGGCTCATAACCGATTGGTCACAGGTTCGAGTCCTGTAGGGCCCATACTCTTGAAACCTTGCTTATACAGCAAGGTTTTTTTCTTTTTCAGTTGTGATTCAATTAGGGTGAGTGTAAGGTGATATAGTATCCCTCAATGTGCTATATCGTTATTTATAGAGTTTGGGACGAGAGGAGAAGATGGGGAGTGGCTCAAAAACGTCATATTATTATGATAGCGGTTACTACGCTATTGTTGCTGATCTGCATGTTCTTTTTGTATAAAAACGTTCAGGAGAATCAACGATATGAACAATTTATATCTGCTCAGTTAAATGAATCTTTATCAGAATTGGTGACCGCAATTTTGGCAAATGATGAGATACTCCAGCAATACACTTCAGGTGGAAGGGAAAGCCTGCTACCTGAACAAGCAACCAATCTATGTGCCAATTTCACAACTGTAAGTACGAAGTATAACGATCTACTAAATACAGCGATACATTTAAATAAGGTGACCCAAGCAGATATCAACCCTATCTTAGGAAATGTTGCGCAGGATATAACCTTTTTTCTGGCACGATCCGTGATCGGAAATGGTCTTCTTGGGGACTGCAGCATGAGCGAATCAACGATTTCACTAGATGCGACGCAAAGTATGAAACTAACAGAAATACGAGAGCTGAACAATCAATGGTCGGAAATAGTCAAAAAATATGTGCCTGAAGCGACATCGTTGGGTGTCAGTGAGGTTGATTGGAATGATTTAGTTAATCATAAAATGTGGATTCAACTGTTAGAGGAGCTTTCTGTCAATTCGGAACAATCAGGGATGACAGGGATCAATCGATTTTTTAACTAAACTTGCGCGTTTATAAGGACTACAAACCAAAAGAACACTGGCATATCTGACCAGTGTCCAGCTTGGGACAAGTGAATTGACTCTATTATAGTAAAGGCAGTAAAATGGCGATCACACCGATCATGATGAAGATAACACCTGAGCTTATGCCTATAATTCCACTTGTTTGAGAGTTATGTACATTGCTTTCTGTACGTGAAATTCGACTGAAAAACTGAGATATTTTGGAGTTAGGGTTTTTATAGTCATACAGGGAGAGCGCGATGATAATCACACCCAATATAATCATGAATATTATGGTCACCCCCTTGGTAGTAATGTTATCTTTTATATACGGAAATGTTTTGAAATAGTTCCAATCATAAAGTCAATACCTCTTGATGAGGCCTGGCTGATAGATCCTAATAACTATAATTATTGAGATATATGATATAATTGTTATAATTTAGCATAAGGTGGGGTTGGATACATGAACAGCGGTGGTGCAACTGCAGTAGGTTTGCCAGGTTTATTATTTTTAGTATTATTTGTAGCAGTCATTGTGCTTATAGTTTCTCTAATCATTTCAAGGGTTACGAAGAGATCGGGGAGTGTACAAAGAGAAATCTCTAATCTTCGTAAAGATATCCAAGTTTTGCAGGACAAAGTGGATCGGAATGACCGTCGTACAGTTGATAGAAATGAAGAATAAGAGAATGTCTACACACATAAGTAACATATGCGAAACTAAATAATAATGAGGAATCAGTGATGAAGATCGTCGGGTAAAAAGCCTGATGGTCTTTTTTATTTATGCAAACTAGTGACAGTGTCCATGCCATATTATAAATCTCGCATATATTATCGTATTCCATAATTAGGAGGTAGATTTCATGAGTCAATTTATTGATGCAAGAACTTCGCAGAATGCGAGTTTGGCCAACTCTATTGCCATTCCAATCTTAGTTCTGAATACACCCCAGTTATTTGGTCAGATTGGACTGGTAACCACTGCGGGTATTGGTGCTAACCCACGGGTGCAATTCAAGGGTACGGTGTCAGTTCAGCTACCATTGGCGCTTGTAGGGATCACCGTTACGATTGTCAGAGGAACTCAGCCAACAGATCCGGTTATTTATTCAGCTACTTCTACGTTTAACTTGAGCGTATTGGCACCTCAGATTATCACATTCTCTGCCGATGATTACAACCCACCTATCACGCCACAGCTGACGTATACCGCATTTGTAAGTTCCAACTTGTTAGGTACGGTTCGTGTAGGCCCTGAGAACTTTGACGGGGTATTGTATTCGGACTAATCCTACAGCTATAACCCTACAGAAAAGTGTATTTAGGCTGCACGTTAATGATTAATCCTGCCTTGATTAAGGCAGGTTTTTTGTTTAGTATGGCTGTTATTTTTTATGTGTGAACCTGTTCCCTCTATTTTAAAAGAAAACTGATATGCATATCGATTTACCATATCTGATTCAAGAGAGGCCTTTACTTGAAGTAATTCTGGTTATGATATAATGCATAACAGTGTGTAGCGTTTACATGTCTAAATTGTTTGAGTAGCATAGATGGCACAAAGTCTAAGAACGTTAAGAATTATGGATAAAAGGCGGTTTATAATTAATGATGCAGAGTGAAGGACAACGATTTCGTTTCAGTGAAGCACCTGTGTGGGAATGGCAGCGTGCATATTATGAACAGAGTGGGCTTGACGCGTGGAGTGAAAACCAAGTTCCACAATATATCACCAGTAACCCGATGATTGCTGCGGCGTACGCCGAAATGATTTTTGGTTTTCTCCAAGATTTAGCAGCGAAAGGAAAGACTTCGGAGACAGTTACGATTCTGGAACTAGGCGCTGGAGTAGGTCGTCTAGCGTTTCAGATTATTACGAAACTGATTGAATTGCGGGAGTATGCCGCAACAGAATTGCCTGCTTTTCGTTACGTGATGACAGATCTAGCGATGGAGAACGTAGTTGGATGGAGAAATCATTCGTCCATGGAACCTTATATTCAGCAGGGATTGCTCGATTTTGCTCCGTTCGATGCAATGAAGGATACTGCGCTGAATTTAGTAGTTGCAGGCGAAACAATTGAGCCGGGAGATCTGGAGCAGCCCTTGCTTATTATCGCGAATTATTTTTTTGATAGTATCCCGCAGGAATTGCTATATGTAGGTGAAGGACAGATTTATGAATGTGATCTCATACTCTCTAGTGCGGAAGAACAGCTGGATCTTGCTCCCTCAGAGAAGTTAAAGGCAATGGAAATAAGTTATGCTTACCGCCGTGCGCCGCAATATACTGCGGAAATGTCTCCTTATCGGGATGTGATTTCATTGTATGAGGAAGAATTGGAAGATTCACATATTCTGTTTCCGGCGGCTGGATTATCATGTCTTGAACGACTTGGAACTTTATCCCGTGCAGGGTATATGCTTATTACAGCGGATAAGGGTGATCACCGACTCGATTACTGGAAATTCGCTGAGCCGCCTGAATTCGTATTACACGGCAGTTTCTCATTGACGGCGAACTATCATGCGATTCAGTTTACGTTGGAGCAGCAAGGTGGCCTGGCTTGCTTTACAACGCATCATTACAAGGATATCAATGTCGGCTGTATCCTGATGGTTGAAGAGCCTATAAGTTATGTGAATACCCGTCTAGCATACTTGCGAGAGGTTGATCGCTTTGGGCCGGATGACTTTTTTAGTTTAAAAGAATGGTTTGATCAGCAGATTGCTAGCATGGAGCTCAAACAAATCTTGCCTTTCTGGCGACTAGGTGGATATGATGCAGAGTTTCTGATTCGCTGTGCGGAACGCATTTCTAATCTGTTGCCAGATGCAAGTGATGAAGAAATGATGGATATCCAGCACGGGATTCGTTCCATGTGGTCTTCGTATTATGTGATGGAGAAGTCAGGTGACTTGGCTTTCCTAACAGGTCAATTATTTTATGTGATGTACATGTACGAGGATGCAAAGTATTTTCTAGAACAATCCATACAGGGGGCTAAATACGGTGGTAATACCGTTGTATTGTATGATCTGGCTATTTGCTGTTATGAGCTTGAGATGGAAGAAGAAGCACTGGCGTATACCCGTCAAGTGCTAGCGTTGGATCCAGACCATGAAGAGGCTCTTTCGATGCTTGAAAGTTTAGAAAACGTATGATTGATCCTGACTAAGGTGCAAAGGATACGCTAGTTAGAACCCAGTAGAAGAAAACTAAAGCAACGAGGAACAGAGCACTCAATCCTAAGAGAACACCAATGATTACTTTGTCCCACTTTCCCAATTTTCGCATGTTAACCCTCCTGAAATACACAATTTTAATATGACGCGGGATTGACTGGTGTAGGTTAAGCTGATGGAATAAGTATACATTAATGTTTGCTATAAGGGAGATGGGAAATGAGGATTGTTATTGGACAGCCCAGCCTTGAGCCTGGATTAAACCAATTGGAAAAAGAGCTCAGGGAATACAGCGATGCAGATATTTTGTTGTATCCCGAAGGTTATTTAAACCAGAATGTAGAAGAGGCCTGCAGGCTTGCGGCTACGTATGGAACGATGATTGTATCCGGACACCGTAGACTGAATGAGCGTCCCAAGGATCGAACTATTATCATTGACCAGCAGGGACAGATTGTGATGGAGAAAGCGAAGTACACATCTGCCTTAGTTGTTACGCAGCAGGATGTGGTGATCAGTACACTATTGTGTGATGAGATCGTTTTGCAAGGGTTTCAGTACGATGATGAGGGAGTTGACCTGCTCTTACATTCGATTGGAGTAGGGATGTTCAGTGAGGAACAGTATACGGAGTGGCTGGAGGAGGCTCGCGGAATCGCTATTCGTAATCAATGCATGGTGATGGGAACCAGTCACGCTGACGGTTCTTACCGTGACAGTGGCATATCCATTCCTATTGCTTACTGTATATCTCCTGATGGCGAGATTGTATTCGCATCGCACAATGATACTCGAACCCGAGTCGTGGTGGTGGAACGTGCAGAAGTGCACAGGACAACTACACCGAGGAAAGAACGTTTTTTGATAAAAGTGACGGGGATAGGTTGATCACATGAGATTGGGCATTGCATATAGGGAGTAGCCCGGTCATTTACTCAGCATTGGCATATGTTATCCCATACCTTTTAAAATCAAAGGAGGCCAATCAAATGAGTCATGTTGGATACGGTTGTGGTAATGTCGGAGGAATCGGAACTGGAATGTGTACTTCTACTGCTGCAATTCTGGTACTCTTCATCCTGCTTGTTATCATCACGAAGTCTTTCTGGTGTTAGTTTGTAACTAAACTAAGTGGACGGTTACACCAAGCTCTGCTGAGATCTCAGTGGAGCTTTTCCTTATGATATAGAATAGCTGTAGCGAGTGTGACATTTGACAATAGAAAACAATGTACTTAAAATCACATAAGTAACTAAATTTAAAGATTGAAGGGATTGCAATGCCGTTTATTCGCTTCAGAGGCTTTACAGGTCATCAGTTAGAGGAAGTTGTACCTAAAATTACAGAGCAGATGTCGCTTACTTCTAATATTCCGCAAGAAAGAATCAAGGCTGAGCGTTATGATGTACAAGCACTCACTCCTTCTCCAGCTTCTATAGAAATTGTTATGTTTCAACGTGATCAGGAAATTCATAATCGAATAGCCTCATCCATATACGTCATTTTGGTCGAAGCAGGTTTGCCGGACGTACACATATTTTTTAGTATTCTGGAGCCAACGCTATACTACAAGCAGGGGAAACCTTTGACGGATTACCCTTTAAATTGAATGAGATGTAAACCAGTAAGATGGGTTGATCAAATAAAAAAAATCCGATCCAGTCGTGCTTGGATCAGACACAGACGAGCGAATGCTGCTCGTCTTTTTTTATGATTGTGAGATCTCATTTTTACATAAATATCACAGTAAGAATAACGAATATTTTATATGCATAAATGCCTCTTACTCAGACATATACATGAGCGATTGTGTGTGTGGATCATGCGGCGACTAGTGAAAATGCAATTAATAACATCACTAAACTAGTCATTCGCGCAAAAACCATATATGGCTTGCTAGGCTCTGATTCCCCCTTAACCATCCAGCCATAACGTAGAAACCATCCGAACTTGGGGAAACAAAGATTGATAATGCACAGTAACATGAAAATAAAAAAGAGAGTTCTCATGCGCGATCTTCCTTCCTCATTCAGGCATGGCCTCAAATCAGCTTATCGCCGACGTCTACTGAAAATGACTAAGATCAAAATAATGATGATGAGAATGAACAGAAACTTCATGTGCAGTCCTCCTAAGTTTATGAAATCATTAACCTTTTCGGCACCGTTTGAACAACTATGATACAATTATAGATATTGAATTAGTATGATCACATATCAAATTGATGACATGCAATGATTTATTATTCATAATTGTTGAAGGCAGATAGAAGCAGGAGGGAAGCATGAGCATTCAAAATCAGCATTCCATGCCCATTCAATGGGAGTTTTTAATTTCTAAGCTTAAATCTTCCGTAACTGTGGTTGACGCAACCTCACCAGAACTGCCCCTGATTTATGTAAACGAGCACTTTACAACGTTGACAGGATATTCATATGAAGAGTCTGTGGGGCAAAATTGTCGGTTTCTTCAAGGACAGGATACCCTGCCAGAGACAGTAAGCAAGATTCGTGAAGCGCTCAGACAGCAGCAGTCAATCAAGACAGAAATTCTGAATTACACGAAAACCGGACGAAAATTCTGGAATGAGTTGAATATAGATCCGATTTTTAATGACGAGGGAGAATGCCTCTTTTTTGTTGGGATACAATATGACATCTCAGAACGGAAATATGCGGAGGAACAGCTTCGTATGGCAGCGCACATGGCTGAAATGAACAGCCGGGGACAATTAGAATTTATCGGCAAACTGAATCATGAGTTACGAACCCCGCTCAATGGGATTATGGGAATGATTGAGCTGGTGGGAATGGAAGAAACCAGTAACGAGCAAAAGGAATACCTGGAGCTTGCTCGTCAATCTGGAGAGGCCTTGCTGAACATTGTAAACAAGAGCCTGGATGTGGCGAAGCTGGGTCGTGGGAAAATGAAGGTAGAGCAAATTGATTTTCAGCCTTCCAAGCTTATTCAGCAGATTATCAAGACGCATGAAGTGGCTGCTAGACAGAAGCAGATCAGCCTAGTCTGCCATCTTGATCTTGAAGTGCCAGAGGTGCTCGTTGGAGATCCATTACGTTTGCGACAGGTGCTGGATAACTTAATAAACAACGCTATTAAGTTTACAGAGCAGGGTGAAGTGCATATTCAAGTGGACGTTAAAGAGACGTTAAAGGATGTTACGACCCTGGTCTTCAGCATTCAAGATACGGGTATTGGGATTCCACAAGACCAGATGAATCAGTTATTTGAAGCCTTCACTCAAACTGATGTGTCTCATGCACGGAGGTTTGGGGGCAGCGGTCTTGGATTAACCATCTGCAAAGAACTAATGGAATTGATGCATGGCGAAATTAGGGTAGAGAGTCAAGAAGGTCAGGGAACACAATTCCAGGTCACTGTGCCTCTCAAGCGGCAGCGAATGATGCCAAACGTGGGTAATGTAGGCTAAAGGGGAGTTAAATGATCAGAAGAGGGCAGTTCGGGTAGATCCGGGCTGTTTTTTTTCTGTACATTTTCATTGTTTCGCGAACGAATGTTCTGATATAATGAGAACGATGAATGGGGGAGAGACAGCATGACGCGTAAGCGCACAAGGAGAAGAAATAAAGGGACAGCCAGATTGAAGAAGCAATGGATCACACTGGTCACGCTTGCTCTAGTCGCCTGTTTAGCATGGTTTAATGGAGACTATAAGCTGGAGGATTGGACTTCAATATTTAATGGAAGTAGCAACCAAGGTGTAGATCATACACTGATCTTCCCTTCTGAACGCTATCCAGAGACAGCTAATCATATTCGATCAGCCATTAAGGCAGGGCATTCTGATGTGTGTACGATTGATCGTGAAGGTGCCGAGACTAATAGGGATCTTTCGTTAAAAGGAGTCCCGGTCAAGAAGGGGAAGGATCGAGACGAGTGGCCGATGGCCATGTGTGCGGAGGGCGGTGCTAATGCAGATATTCAATACATTACGCCAAAGGACAATCGCGGAGCAGGTTCATGGGTTGGTAATCAACTCAGTACATATCCAGATGGAACACGAGTGAAGTTTGTTGTTGAATAGCAGGATGTAAGATACGCCCTAATTATATAGAAATGACAAAAGCCAGACTTTGAGAAGTCTGGCTTTCTTCATCATATAATGAATCACTACTGGTTACAATCGACCGTTTATAGTGCCATACTGCTCAGATGATGCGAACGAATGCTTAATAGACGAGTAACCTGATCAACTTCCTCAAACGGAATCCAAAGGTTTCCTTGTACTGTGCGTAGAAGCAGAATGGAGGAGTCGGCTGAGCGTTCAGGAAATCCGGTTACGGATTGACCGCTTGTATTACGTACAATAATTTGTTGATTACGGCGGATGGCAATTTCTACCTCTTTGTTCATATGTCATTTCTCCTGGTTATGAGATTGGATTCTATATGTCAATAATTTCAATGGTTAATTTGTCTTCTTTATCTAGTCTATCAGAACTAGGTATGAATTTCCAGAAGAGAAGTAACTTTTCTGGGTTAGGTGATTCGTCTTAGCGGGTGCTCAGCGTTTGCTTCCTTCAGTTAGAGGGTTATAAAGGGTACTGAGCTAATGGATGTTAAGGAGGAGTGTCTATGACAAAGTTATTGATTGGACTGGTACGTACTGAGAATGAAGCCATTTTGATGCTGAATCAGCTTCTACAGGCGGGGGTTGATTCGGATTCGCTCGGTGTAGTCGCTAAAGAAGAGATTAACTTGGAGTTGATCAGTGAGAAGGCAGGCTTACCGAAACCACTTAAAGGTGCTGGCACGGATGGGGCATTTGGAGCCTTTAAAGGTGTGCTGGCTGCGCTCGGTAAAAGGAAGGATCATACGATGTCTGCCGGGAAGGCCGTTCGCCGGCTTGCAGGCAATGAAATCGGTGAAGAGACCGATGATTTTGTGCTTACCCTGACGGAAGCTGGTATTACTGAGAAGGATGCAAACTATTACGAGCAATGGCTGATGCAACAACATTTGCTTGTGATTGTGGAAACGAGTGAAGACGAGATTGCTCGCGTCGCGCCTATAATCATGAAACGTGACTAAGAAGCGTGAAATGTGAACTTATTTTCTTTTTTAGCTTAATTTAATCCTGATTTTAGGTTTCTTTAATGTTGGGGAGGTATTCTTACCTTACACCTCCCTTAATATAGATGGTTTATAAGAAAGTTCGAGACCGCAACTCGAACTTTCTAGGCACTGCTAGCTCACGCTGGTGGTGCCTGTTTCATTTTTTCAAATATTTTTTTATAAAAGTGTTGCATAATATTAAAATACATGATAAGATATTTCTTG
Organism: Paenibacillus sp. MER 99-2; assembly: GCF_023714095.1. Classification (NCBI taxonomy): domain Bacteria; kingdom Bacillati; phylum Bacillota; class Bacilli; order Caryophanales; family Paenibacillaceae; genus Paenibacillus; species Paenibacillus sp. MER 99-2. The sequence continues at coordinate 674,496 of NZ_JAMAUZ010000001.1, forward strand.
TCGCCACAATTGATTAAGTAATACATACACATGCCGGGGTGGCGGAATTGGCAGACGCACAGGACTTAAAATCCTGCGGTAGGTGACTACCGTACCGGTTCGATCCCGGTCCTCGGCATCCATTTAAGAAGAAGGAAACTCCTTGATATATCAGGGAGTTTCCTTTTTTTATACTTTCAAAAAGAGCCTTGATTTATTGTTCGTAAGCCTCTTTTTTCTTTCTTTGGGAAGCTTTACCGTTACGTCACAGCTCCTAAATGAAAAGCAACATTACTTTCTCGAATTCTTGTATTCGATAATGTTAAGGACTACAAACAGAGTTGAGCCAGGTAAATATGTGAAAAAGTAAATTTCTTTTGGTGCATAACCTGTTGGATGCAAGACCCCTAATGTCATCCAAACAAAAGCTAATACATAGAATTTAGTGTACTTAGACAAATTTAAAACCTCCGCCAATGTTGGCTATGAATATTTAGGTACAGTATAGCTGAATATTTTTATTCGTGTTGCGTTTTTTTGCGTTCAGATCAGTGTCCGATCTTTTTTTTGGCATTGTGGATGGGTAATGAAACAATCCGTGGTGGTCATTATGAAGACAAGGGGCGATGGTGTATACTGTCTATAGGCATATATTACCTTTATCTTGCGGAGCTCAAAGTTAACCAAATACATTTTTAATGGAGGACTCGACATATGTTGAAACAGCTTCAGTCTTATCAAGTAATCCAGGAACGCAGGATGGAGGAACTGAAATCTGACGGCTACTTGCTGGAACACAAAAAGTCAGGCGCCAAAATTGTACTTATGTCCAACGAAGACGACAATAAAGTATTTAGTATCGGTTTTAGAACACCACCTAGCGATAATACAGGCGTACCTCATATTCTGGAGCATTCCGTACTATGTGGCTCTAAGAAGTTTCCAGCGAAGGATTCCTTTGTTGAATTGTTGAAGGGTTCACTCAATACATTTCTGAATGCAATGACGTACCCGGACAAAACGATCTATCCTATTGCCAGCCGCAATGAGCATGATTTTCATAATTTGATGGACATCTATCTGGATGCGGTGTTAAATACGAATATTTATGAGAACGAAAAAATATTTTTGCAGGAAGGTTGGAACTACAAACTAGCTTCTGCAGAGGATGAATTAACATATAACGGTGTTGTATATAACGAAATGAAAGGTGCTTTTTCTTCACCTGAACGGATTGTTCGCAGAGCTGTGCTCAACTCATTATTCCCCGACACGACGTATTCGAAGGAATCCGGAGGTATCCCGGACGAGATAACGGATCTAACCTATCAAGGACTTCTGGATTTCCATACGAAGTATTATCATCCGTCCAACAGCTTTATTTATTTGTATGGGGACATGGATATGGAGGAGAAGCTCAAATGGCTGGATGAAACCTATCTGAGTCAATATGATCGGATGGAGACGGATTCAGAGATTGGACTGCAGCCTGCATTCGGTGAACGTGTTGATGTCGTACAAACGTATTCGGCCGGAACGACAGAGTCGGAAGTGGACAACAGCTTTTTGACCTATAATGCGGTTATTGGAACAAGCTTGGATCAGGAACTGAATATCGCCTTTCAAATATTGCAGTATGCGCTTCTGAACGCCCCTGGTGCGGTATTGAAGCAGGCGTTGCTCGACAAAGGAATTGCGAAGGACGTATATGGCTCTTATGATGATAGCTTGTACCAGCCAGTCATGACGATTGGACTGAAGAAGAGCAACTTGGAAAGTAAACAGGTGTTCCTTGATACGGTTCAAGAAGTGCTTGAGCGCGTTGTGCGGGAAGGGATCGATCCGAAGGCGCTGTTAGCCGGTATTAATTCATATGAATTCAATCATCGGGAAGCGGACTTTGGAAGAATGCCAAAAGGACTGATCTATGGCTTCTACACGTTACAGAGCTGGTTATATGACGACGAGGCACCATTTAACCATTTGGAGGCTAATGACGTATTTGCTTCACTTAGAACGAAGATGAATGAAGGGTACTTTGAGCAATTGATTGAGCAATATTTATTGCAAAATACACATACTTCTTTTGTCGCCGTGACTCCGGATAAAGGGTTAAGTTTGCGTAAAGAAGAGGCGCTGAAATCTCGTTTGAAATCTCTCCAAGCAAGTCTGAGTAAGGAAGAGATCGAGCAACTGGTTCAACGTACCAAGGAACTCGCGGATTATCAGAATGAACCTTCAACAAAAGAGCAGCAGCAGGTCATCCCAACTTTGTCGATTGAAGATATTGATCCGCAAGCGTCCAAATTATCGAATACATTAAAGTCCGTCGACGGAACAACAATTGTACATCACAATCTGTACACGAACGGAATTGGTTATTTGAAATTGCTGTTTAATGTGAAGGAAGTTCCGGAGCATTTACAGCCGTACCTAGGACTTTTGAAAAGTGTGTTAGGTTACGTGGATACGGCAAACTTCAAATTCAATGGATTATCTAATGAAATTCACATCCATTCCGGTGGAATCAGTGCGAGCGTAGGTGCGAGCGCGGATGCTCGTCAATACAATACGTATAAAGCTCATTTTGAGATTGAAGCTAAAATTCTGTACGACAAGCTGGATTTTGCTTTTGATATGATTGAAGAGATTGTACTGACCTCACAGTTCCACGATACGAAGCGGTTATACCAGATTATTTCCCAATTGAAGGGAAGACTGCAGCGTAGCTTGATTAATAGTGGGCATTCGGCAGCGATGGGCAGATCCTCTGCCAAGCATTCAGCCGTAGCTGCTTTCCGGGAAGCGGTAAGTGGAGTGGCGTTCTACCAGTGGCTTGAGGAGCTTCAGGCAAACTATGATGATCGCAAAGAAGAGCTTACGACCCGTTTGAAAGAGCTGACGGGAATGATCTTCAGACCCGAGAATCTACTGGTAAGTTACACGGCTGATGATCAGGGATATGCTACCCTAGAGCAGCACGTATCAAAACTAAAAGCGAAGCTATATACGCAAGAGGTTGTTAAAGAACATACTGAATTCCAAGCAGTCCATCACAACGAGGGCTTCAAGTCTCCATCGGAGGTTCAGTACGTCGTGCAGACAGGTAACTTCATCCATAAAGGCTTCGAGTATACAGGCTCGCTTCGTGTGTTACAGGGAATTCTGTCACTGGATTATTTATGGACCAATATTCGCGCTAAAGGCGGAGCCTATGGCTGTATGACAGGTTTCAGACGCAGTGGCGACAGCTATATGGCATCCTACAGAGACCCTAACTTGGAGAAAACCTATAACGTGTACGAAGAGATGCCGCAGTATTTGCAAAACTTCAAAGCGGATTCGCGCGAAATGACTCGTTATATCATTGGTGCAATTCAAGATCTTGATGCGCCTAGAACGCCGTATGCAGAGGGAACCTTCTCGTTGGAGTGCTACTTGTCTAACGTGACCGAGGCAGACCTCCAGAAAGAAAGAGATGAGGTGCTGAGCACTACAGAAGCGGATATCGTTAACTTTGCTCAGCTGATCTCTGCAATCCTTGAGGAGAAACATCGCTGCGTCATTGGTAACGAGAGTAAGATCGAGGAACAACGTGACTTGTTCGATGAGACACTTGACCTGATCAAGTACTAAGTATCCAGAAACATTGGCCGCAACGATGTGATTACATGACTTGAAATGGTGCAAATTAGCGCCTTCTCCGGTGGATACCCGCCTTGGGGAAGGCGTTTTTTGTGTATGCATTAATATGTTGTTAACGCTCTAGATCAGGGCAGGTTTACAACCAAAAGTAAGATTTGTTTGACTGAGTACAGCAGCAGAGGAAGGCTCTAATGGCATATGCTGTGCAGATTTCTAGCCTGTGGACTTCGGTTATGTTAAAATGATGGATAGTCTATGAGCTGACGGTAGCGGCTCACACAGCTAGCAGCCAGCTAGATGGCTGCAAACGTACGTATTCATCCATGGGAAGGAGCCTACATCTATGTTTGAAAATGATTGGGATTCGGTGTTGCATGATGAAGTGAATGCCGAGTATTTCAATAAAATTCGTTATGCGCTGGCCGCAGAGTACAAAACTCAAACCGTTTATCCGTCCAAGGAAAATTTGTTCTCTGCACTGAAGCTGACCCCGTTTCATCAGGTGAAAGCAGTTATTATTGGACAAGACCCGTATCACGGTGAAGGTCAGGCTCACGGGTTGAGTTTTTCGGTTATGCCAGGTGTGCGCATTCCACCATCCTTGAGAAACATCTATAAGGAATTGCATGCTGATCTAGGTCTTCCAATCCCTGCACATGGTTATTTGGTTCATTGGGCCAAACAGGGGGTATTGCTGCTTAACAATGTGTTAACTGTACGTGAAGGTCAACCTAATTCACATCAAGGTCTAGGCTGGCAGACGTTTACGGATGCCGTTATACGGGAATTAAACGAGCGTTCAGAGCCTATGGTATTTATGCTGTGGGGCAGTCATGCTCAGAAGAAGGGTGCCTTTATCCATCGAGACAAGCATCTGGTGTTGGAGTCTACACATCCAAGTCCACTTGCTGCCCATCGTGGGTTCTTTGGCAGTCGTCCCTTCTCGAAGGCCAATGATTTCTTGACCTCCAAAGGTATTGAACCGATCGACTGGAATATACCGCAAAACTAGATAAATGAGGGTGAGGACATTGCGACATTGGGTGGGACGAAAAGTAGCTGTATACCGAGCGACTGGCATACGAGAGCCGTTAAAAGGAACGCTGGTCGATTGGGACGAAGAATCGGGTTGTGTACGGATTGGACCCAAACGTATCAAAGTATCGTTTGATAACATCGCAATGATCAGACCCTTGCCCGAGGAGAGCCTGCCTTTGAAGAAGGCGCGATCTGAGGTGCATAAGGTTGGATATGTCATGAAGAAGGCAATACAGTTTGATAATGCGATATATTTTAAATCAGAAGTGATGATATGGAGAAGAGCCAAAATTGTAGCTTTGTCCACCACCATCCTTCGCCATGACGAAGACCAGGTTGAAATTGCAGATGGGCGATTTCTTCGTAAGGACAAGTATATGTTTGTCGTACGTTCACGGCGAGGAATTCGTTAAACTTATGAATAGATTTAATATTCATTTCATGTTCAGATCATCTGGATTTAATCTTTAGTCGTTATATTAAGTGTAACAACCCCTTCTAAATGATGTGTAATAACATGGGAGCCCGACCGGCTGCAAACGGTCGGGCTTTTCTGGCTATATAGGAATGTAAATTGGAGTAACATAGCAATGACATTTGTGATATATACTAGTGAGATAAACAACAAGAGACAAGGAGTGAAGACGTTTGAAACGTATATGTGTTTTTGCAGGTTCTAATCCAGGTCATCAGCCAGAATATACACAGCAAGCTATCGAATTAGGTAAACAAATTGCCACAAGCGGTTATACTCTCGTCTATGGCGGATCATGTATGGGGCTAATGGGTGCAGTAGCCGATGCGGCGTTGCAGCAGGGTGGTGAAGTGATTGGTGTCATGCCTACAGGGCTGTTCCGAGGAGAGATTGTACATGGAGGTCTCACACAGCTGATTGAGGTAGGAACGATGCATGAACGGAAGTCTATGATGGCTGAGTTATCGGATGGTTTCATTGCTCTACCTGGGGGAATGGGAACGTTTGAGGAGTTGTTCGAAGTGTTATGCTGGGCTCAAATTGGCATTCACCGTAAACCTGTAGGTCTATTAAATGTAAAAGGATACTATGAGCCCCTTATGAAAATGGTGGAGCATAGCGTGCATGAAGGATTTTCGAATACTTCCCATCTTAGCTTGTGGAGTTTGGAATCAGATCCAGCAACATTACTACAGCAAATGTCTGCCTATGTTCCAGCTGAACTTTCTCAAAAGTGGTCTCAGCTAGATAAGAAGTGAACTAACGGGGTGCTGCAGCTGATATGGAAAAATTTCCGTTCTGCCCAAGCAATTAACAGCCTTAGACATAGTCTATAGTGTACTTTCTTACAGAAGGGAGTGTCACTCATGAGCGGACTTAAAGGTGCAGGGTACGGTTACTGCGGAGGTTTCGGCGGTGGAGCATGGACATCTACAGGCGCGATTCTGGTATTGTTCATTTTGCTGGTTATTATCTCCCGTACATTCATTCTGTAATTCGGTCAGCCATTCTAGGATCGGGTACAGCCGTGTGACCGAATCTAGCAAATAATGGCCTTTCCAAGAAACGCCGGGTTTGTTCCGGCGTTTCGGGGGAATGGTTTTTTTTGCTTTGTAACCAAGGATTGAGTTGAGTAGAAAAAAATAAATCCTGCCTCCAAACGGATGTGGAGAAACAGGATCAGTCGTCGCAAGCGTAGAGCATTTTAGTTTGCACAGCCTATACCACAACAGCAGTTTGGTCGGGGAGACCTAAGGATTTCCAGGCGATATACAGCCCGAGGGCAGCTGCGATCAAGGAAAGAATTGCCGCGATAACAGCAAGCTGATCCAACGTCTTGCTTGTGATGGAGTTGGAGTTGGAATTGCTCTGATTGGCTGAATTTGTGGATTTGTTTTTAATATGTGCAGTAGGTCTGGAAAGCCTGGAAGCCGACTGTGGCTGTGATGTGCGGTAGCGCTGGCTAGATGAATTTTTGTTTGAAGGTTTCAATAGTCAACCTCCTTATGGCGGAGTGAGAAACTTCTATCGTTCATACTATGTTATGTCAATTTGCAGATTGAGTTCGCAAAAATGAGTGAATCCCCAGCCTGCTGGATGTTATCCTATATCGCTACTTTGGAGGGGGCGTAAGTACATAATTAAACCCTCTGTTAATACAGGAATGACAAACCATATGTATAGTGAAGAGGTTGAAGGATCGTGAAGTGAGGAGGCAATGGAGTTGAGAAAATTAGAGATTATTGCTCATCGGGGAGCATCGGCAGTATGCCCGGAAAATACAATGGCTGCCTTTGAGCGGTGTTTGGAGCTGGGTGCTACAGGTATTGAAACGGATGTGCAGATGACTAGTGATGGTCGACTCGTGCTTATACATGATGAGACATTAACGCGAACAGCAGGTGCAGAGGGCTGGGTGAAAGATAAGACTTATGAGGAATTGCGTGAGCTTGATGCAGGCTCATGGTTTCATAAAGAGTTTGCAGCAGAGCGCATCCCCTCTTTAGAACAACTATTCGGACTAATTCAAGGGAAAAACATCCTGCTGAATCTTGAACTGAAAAATGGGATTGTTCCTTACAAAGGAATGGAAGAGAAGGTCGTAGAGGTCATTCGAGAGTGGGATCTAGAAGAACAGGTTATTCTCTCTAGCTTTAATCATGCATCATTAGTGAGGTGTAAACGTCTGGCGCCCGCAATTCGTACAGCGCTCCTCTATATGGAAAAGTTGTATCGTCCCTATGACTATGCGGTTAAGCTGGAGGCCTCTGCACTGCATCCCTATAAATTCGCTGTGACTCGGGAAGAGGTGGCTGCTTCGATCGCGCAGGGCGTGGCGACTCATCCATTCACTGTGAATGATCCTGAAGAGATGAAAGCGATGATTGAGATGGGGGTTCAGGGCATCATTACGGATGTACCGGATGTATTGGCAGCATTAACTGCTGCACATACACGTTGATCATCTTTTTCATATTGTATTGGTAAAATGAATAAAGAAATAACGCACGACACATCGTGCAGACGTATCATTCTACATATAGCCACACTGGATTTTTTACCAGTATGGCTTTTTTTTCGTGTTAGAGAAATCAGCTGTGGACTGCTGATTCTCAAGTTTTTATGCCTTTATTTTGGTGTCCATTAAAATAAGTGCAACAAACTTGTCCATTTTGTCCATTGCGAGAAATCGTTCATTGACATACAATGTTGTATGGGAATGAGAATCAATATCATTAAAGTTCGGTATTTACAGAGGGGTGATTGTTATGTACATAGAATCGGTTTGCACTCATAACGCGGGTGACAGCATATGATTCCTCAAGATTCATCAGCAAGTCAGAACACAGAATCGCCGACAGCCAAAATACATACTCGTCCCTGGGCTGCAACGCTAATCTTGATCGGCGGAACCATATTACTTGTGTTGAGCATGGCGTTATCCGTTTCTTTCGGAGCTGCAAGTATCAAGTTGGGTGTGGTATGGGAAGCAATCTTCAACTTTAATCCGGATATTAACCAACATCAGATCATTTGGGAAATTCGGTTACCACGAATTTTAGGTGGTGCAATGGTCGGTGCCTGCTTCGCTGTAGCTGGCGCGATTATGCAAGGGATGACTCGTAATCCGCTTGCGGATTCGGGATTGCTCGGACTGAACGCAGGTGCAGGGTTCGCACTTGCGATCTGTTTTGCATTTTTCCCAGGTCTGTCGTATATGTACATCATTATGTATTGCTTCCTCGGGGCAGGGCTCGGGGTTCTGCTCGTCTACGGCTTCGGTGCAGCATCCAAATCGGGTCTCACACCTCTGCGATTAGTTCTGGCTGGTGCTGCGGTAACTGCAATGTTGTCTGCTTTTAGCGAAGGGATTGCATTGTATTACAGAGTTGGACAAGATATTGCCTTCTGGACAGCAGGCGGTGTTGCAGGAACCAAGTGGTCTCAACTTGAGATTATGTTCCCTTGGGTGGTGCTTGCGCTCATTGGAGGCTTGATCATCTCTCGATCGATTACCCTGCTAAGTCTCGGGGAAGAAATCGCAATGGGATTAGGTCAACGTACAGGTCTCATTAAGCTCGTGGGTCTTATTGTTGTACTTATTCTGGCAGGAACAGCAGTATCCATCGTTGGAGCTGTTGGGTTTGTTGGACTTATCATTCCCCATCTTACGCGTAAGCTGGTTGGAGTAGATTATCGTTGGATTATTCCTTGTTCGGCCGTCTTGGGAAGTCTGCTGATTGTATTTGCAGATCTGGCTGCACGCATGATTAACCCGCCATACGAGATGCCAATAGGCGCTCTGGTTGCCCTGATCGGGGTACCCTTCTTCCTGTATCTGGCGCGGAAAGAAAGGAGAGCTCTGTAAAGATGGCATCCTCAAGTATGGTTGGAACAGAGCGTAAGAAGAGAATAAAAAGCACGATTGTTCTATTGGTGCTTGGTGCGCTAATTATATCTGCATTCATCATAAGCATGAACACGGGTTTTACCAAGCTGTCGGCAATTGAGGTATTGAAAACACTGTTTGGAGCCGGAACGCCTAAGCAAGAGCTAATCCTCTTTGAATTTCGTTTGCCGCGAATTGTCATTGCTGTATTGGTTGGGGCTGGACTTGCTTTATCAGGCGCGATTTTGCAGGGGGTATCACGCAATGCGTTGGCAGATCCAGGTATCCTGGGGATTAACGCAGGAGCTGGACTTGTCGTCATGCTGTTTGTTTCATTTTTTCCAACAACGACAGCGGCTCCTATATTTTTGCTGCCGATCTTGGCATTGATCGGTTCAAGCTTTGCTGCATTCATTATTTACGTACTCTCTTATAAAAAGGGAGAGGGCATCATGCCTACGCGTATGCTGCTCACAGGTATTGGGGTAGCGGCAGGGATTAGTTCCGCAATGATCGTGCTAACCCTTAGACTAAGCCCGGAGAAATATCAGTTCGTAGCCACTTGGATGGCGGGTAGTATCTGGGGTTCAAACTGGAAGTTTGTAGGAGCGTTATTGCCGTTTATCATCATTTTGGTTCCATTGGTACTATATAAAGCTCGTGTACTTAATGTCCTTAATCTTGGGGATCAGACAGCAACCGGCCTTGGTACGCCGGTAAACCGGGAACGTTTAATTTTATTGGCTGCAGCCGTGGGGCTTGCTGGATCATGTGTATCCGTTAGTGGCGGTATTGGGTTTGTTGGACTCATTGGTCCGCATCTGGCTCGTCGTTTGGTCGGACCCAAACATCAATTTCTTCTGCCTGCATCTGCTTTAATCGGTTCGTTGCTGGTTCTGGTGGCAGACACGGTAGGACGCGTCATTCTACAGCCTTCTGAGATGGCAGCGGGTATTTTAGTTTCAATTATTGGTGCACCATATTTCCTGTATCTCTTGAGCAGGACGAAATAGAAAGTAATCATAATGGAGTGGTTGCTATAAGGGGGAAATCTGTATATGCTTCGCCGTTTTATGGCCTACTATAAGCCTTACAAAAAACTATTTATTCTAGACTTTAGCTGTGCGATTTTCGTAGCAGCTTTAGAGCTTGCTTTTCCGCTAGCCGTCAACAAAGTCGTGGATGAATTGCTACCAGGAGGGCGCTGGGACTGGATTTTATGGGCATGTCTTGGATTGCTCGGTGTGTACTTTCTCAGTTCTTTCATGAACTATGTGGTAACCTACTGGGGTCATAAACTGGGGATTAATATTGAGACGGATATGCGTAAAAAATTGTTTGATCATGTGCAGAAGTTATCATTCCGTTTCTTCGATAATACGAAAACGGGTCATTTGGTCTCCCGAATGACGAATGACCTGATGGATATCGGCGAGATTGCCCATCATGGCCCAGAGGATGTATTTATTGCCGTGATGACATTGGTGGGTGCATTCAGCATCATGATGAGCATTAATGGTAACCTTGCTATTTTAACATTTATCATTGTGCCATTAATTATCTATATATCCTTATACTTCGGTAGTAAGATGTCCAAAGCGTTTAGCCGAATGTTCGGAGATATCGCCGATTTCAATGCTCGTGTAGAAAACAATGTAACAGGTATTCGTGTTGTTCAAGCCTTTGCTAATGAAGAGCATGAGAAAGCACAATTTGCAGTTAACAATAGTCGTTTCCGTCAAACCAAGTTGATTGCTTACAAGATCATGGCGTGGAATTCATCCATCAGTTATATGTTAATGAAGCTTGTTTCCCTCTTTGTACTTGTATGTGGAACATGGTTTGTCATTCAGGGAGATATGAGTTACGGTCAATTTATTGCATTTATTATGTTATCTAACGTATTCCTAACACCAATTCAGAAGATTAATTCCGTCATTGAGACCTATCCAAAAGGCATGGCAGGCTTCAAACGGTATACAGATCTGCTTGATATGGAGCCTGATGTAGAAGATCGTCCTGGCGCAGTGAAAGTGTCACAGCTACGTGGAGATATCCGCTACGAGCAAGTGACCTTCGGTTATTCCGATGAGCCGGATCAGGAGCCTGTACTCAGAAACGTTAATCTCAGTATTCGAGCTGGTGAAACGGTAGCGCTTGTGGGGCCGTCAGGAGCGGGTAAAACAACGCTATGTAGTCTACTTCCTCGTTTCTATGATGTGTTGGAAGGACGCATCTTGATCGACGGACAGGAGATCCGGAATATGACACTGGATTCATTGCGTGGCCAGATCGGTATCGTTCAACAAGATGTATTCCTGTTTGATGGCACGATTCGTGAGAATATCGCATATGGGAAATTGGATGCGAGTGAAGAAGAGATCTGGATGGCGGCTCGTCGCGCCCAGATGGAAAGCTTGATTTTGTCCATGCCTGAAGGTCTGGATACGTTAATTGGTGAGCGTGGCGTGAAGTTATCAGGAGGACAGAAGCAGCGTTTGTCCATTGCACGAATGTTCCTGAAGAACCCACCTATTCTGATTCTGGACGAAGCGACATCTGCACTAGATACCGAAACAGAAGCAGCGATCCAGCAGTCTCTTGCTGAATTGTCTGAAGGTCGGACAACGCTTGTCATCGCTCACCGACTGGCTACAATTAAGAATGCTGACCGCATTATCGTTGTGGCTGAGCAGGGTATTACCGAAGAAGGACGTCATGATGAATTACTGGCCGCAGGAGGCGTGTATAGTCGTCTGCATTACGCGCAGTTTGGGGCATAACTTGTGACATAGTTCTAGAATTGTTCAGAGGAAGTTCTATATGTGCCATCGCCGCGGCTTGGAAGGAGTCGAGGTGGTGGCTTTTTTGTTATGAATGAAATGAGAATAGCGTATGGTTAGATGATACGTATACAAATGAGTGAGAAGGGGAGGTTGATGGCGAAGGGACTCATTGATTGGTATAGAGAAGGATTGTGGTATGTGCATGCGAAATGGGTAATTTTATATATCAGCCATATGTCATATGTGATTAAGGTCGTTCATGAATATATCCAAAATAGTGAAATGAAATATTATTATGAGTCCTGATTCTATAGAAGGAGGTAACGAAAATGCTGAAAATTCTGATAACCTGTGCTGGATTTATTATCATTCTAATACTTTTGATCCAAGGTATTCGCAAGCTCTCCAGCGGCGGAAGTGGCTGGGAGTTAAAACGCTGGGGTGCTGGGCTGATTGGACTGTTTGTTGTGGGAGCAGTGCCCCTTGGATTTTCACTGTATACGGAGATGTTCGATGAACGTCTGGATGCAAATATTGGATTGGGGCTTGCGATGCTGTTTGTGTGGGGCTACTGTACCATTTTGTTATGTGTCACGTTGGTAATCTGGGGAAGATACATGTATAAGCAGGCAAGAAATAAATAATCGGATAGATTACAAGTGAAATACAAAAGCAAAAAAGCCCTCATTTCCATGCAATGAGCAGGAGCTGAGGGTATTACTTTATGCTTTATCCGTTGTATGGAATAAACTACATTTCATAAGAAACCGGCTTAATCTGTAATATTGCCGGCCATTTTGAGGCGGCGTGCAATTTCCTTGAAGTCCTCTTGTGAAATGCCTGGAGCAAACTCTTCCTCCACCGGAGGAGCTTCAGGAATAGGAACACCTTCAGGAGCACCTTGAATAACTTCTAAAGGCAGCCCATCTTCAGGGTGAGTTCCTTTCCAAATCTGATTGATGGCATTAAAATCGTTATCGCTCCACGTATACAGCTTGGTGTGTACGCCTTTATCTTCATATTTTCGAGTCTCATTAAAGGCTTTATTGTTCAAAGAAGGAATCGGAACCAGCTTTGTTACATTGACGCCGGTTGCGATCTCCAATGCTTTAGCATAAGCGACAACATGTACGCCGCCCCGAACGAGCAGGAAACCAACAACTTCTCGTGCCGCAGGGTGATCGGTCATTTCATACACTTTCATTTTATGGGTACGTGCACCACATTCCAGGAAGAAGTTGTGCAGTAAATCCTCGACGAGATTGCCGCTGTTGAAGACGTTAGCGCCCGTCCATGGATTCCCCATCGAATCGAAAGGCATCGCCCCTTGTGCCCCTGCCAGGAAGTGATACGAGAGGCGGGCATCCTTCACTGAACCTAGCGGTGTGTCATCAGGCTCTTTGTACTCCGTTGAGCCTCTAAGACATTTGTTAATGCCGTGTGACACGAGCTCAACATGGCCTAGTTCTTCCGCAGTAATACTCATCACCAGGTCATAGAACGGCTTCAACTTCTCTTTGGAGCGGAAATTAAAGGACTGATAGAGGTAGTTGTTCAATGTTGACATTTCTCCGAATTTACCACCCAACAATTCTTGTATCGCTGCGGCTGCGTTCGGATCCGGCTTCTCGACATCAGGAATTTCAATTGCGATTTCATCCATGCGTTTGAACATTCAAATGTAACCTCCTCTAGAATAGGTGCTAGATCAGTGAAGTCGTTCTGTCACTTGCCTATTACACTTACATTGATTCAATTAAACAATTTTATACATAAATGGTTCTAATGAAGGATGAACCACGTAGTGTAATTGAGTTTAGTCTTGTTATTTCCAATGTGGTGAAATTTATGTACAATTCGATATAAGTCTAAGTGGAATACACCTTTTATAAAGGAGATATTAAAAATGTTTGATGAACTGGAAATAGCGATAAAAGAGAGGATACAAGAAAGGTACGATATTTTGGCAGAAATTTATTCTGTATGGTTTACGAAAACTGAAGCTGTCGTTGTTCCCAAAAGCGCATTTTACCAAACGGAACACATAGAAAAACATAGATCCATAACATATTTATTAGAGCGAAAATATATCGCAGCCAATTCTGTAGAAAATGATGATGAAATGGTGGCAATTACAATAACTCCTGATGGAATTGATTTTTATGAACAGGGATACCTCAGTGGTAAAGCGAAGGGCTTTCAAGTTGTCATGGATGTAAAGAACAAAGATCAATAAAGAAAAAGGATCAATAAAGAACAGACATTCAGTTGTTTTCAGGATAAAAGGAGAAATGGTGAGTGCGTAAAAGTTGGATAATCGTAGGTTGGATGATTCTTTTATTCGTAAATGTGGGGTTAGGAAACGCTGAGGCAAGTGTGACGAGTGAAGTTAAGCTTGATCAGCAAACGAGGGATGCCATAGCCGAAAAGTATGGTCTTGAACAGACGAAGGACGAGTTACCTAAAGCAAATTTGTGGTCTGGCGATTGGGGAATGAGCTTCGATCCTTCAACGACTCGGTATGAAATCATTATCAGTATGCTTCTCTGGTTTCGGCACCCAGTCACTTTTATCTTAACCTCTTTAGTGTAAACGAAGCTCCGGCAGGGCAGGATAACGGGAAACAATCCCAAGGAGTGAGTAAAATGAAAATGCTCATCGTAACCTTCATGTCGGTGCTTCTCAGTTTTACGGGAGTTTTTGCAACAGGTACTGAAACGACGATCCCGGATTATGCGAAGTGGGGGATTATTGCGGTCAAGGAAACCCAGACCAAGTATAATGTCGATATTGTGGATTATAAACATATTGGTCGTACCTCTCTTACAGCTAATCAATCTAGGGAGCAATTCAAGTTATGGGTACGAGCCAAAGACGGTAAAGAATTCGCGGTGTATGTCAATGTTGATTTTAATCCTTCAACCCAGCAATTGAAAAACGTACAATTTACAGAATCAGATCGACATTGAGCGTAAAGAATGTTTATCGGAGAACGCTCCATAGAAACCAGGCTGCCCTGATCCAAGGGAGGTCTGGTTTTATTTTTACTTAAATCCTTTTTTTAGTTGTTGAATAAAGAACTTATGTTCGCATATAATAATTAACAAACATACGTTCTTATTTAGGAGGGGTCGTTAATGTTAGGTAAATATATCGGTCAGATGGTTGAGCTTGTATACATGGATCGTGCAGGGCACATTACACAGCGACAGATTCGAATTAATAGTGTACGGGGTGGCTTGATTAAAGCATCCGCAGGTAAAGATGGGGCGCCCCGAACATTTCTTGAACAAGGGATTCTAGCATGGCGACCAGTACTTCATAAGGAAGGGAAGCTGGACTATGCTAAATGATTTTGATCGTAAAGTTTTACGAATTATAGTGAATTATGCGGGACAGCGCCGTCGTATGCCTCGTATGGATGAGCTGGAGAGCAAGACAGGGAGAAGTAAAGCGCTCATTCAAGAGTCCCTGCAAGAGCTTGAACGCAGACAATATATTTACTGGGAGAACAAGTCTACACTCGAAGGCATTCGGATATTGCAGGCATGGGAACAGGTGTCTACACCGATTCATACGCCCAAACCTAAAGCGGATGCCTTGAAATATTTTACGGAATATTAAAGTAGGCAAAAGGGGGGCAATAATCAAAAAACGCCAACCCGTTAAGACGGATTAGCGTTTATATATCAGATAGATGCTCTCAACTTAGAAACTTGGCAGTTGATCGAGATTATTCGTTGGATCGCCATCGGCGTCACCACGGATATACATCTCCCCATCCTTGCCCTTGAACACATTCACTCCAGCAATCGCACCAGCTTGTACTTCTGCCAGAGCCTGTTGATAATCCAACACCCGACCTGTTGAAGTTTGAAAGGCGGTTAGATCTCCATCTCCATTCTTCTGCACGGCGGTGAAGCTTTCACGAGTTGTTTGATCCATGTTGTCACACTCTCCTTATCTGAACAAGTAGGATTCTGGTTACAACCTTATCCTGTCCGGAACAGTAGAAAGTATGCATCTGTAGAGAACGATGTTAAGTCGTAAGTATTGATTATAGCGCTTTTCTCATGCGAACATGCAGAATCCCTGCATCATAAAAAGGTTCTTCTGAAATAACTTCATACCCTAACTTCTCATAGAATTTCTGAGCCTGACATTGTGCATCCAGTACAGAATACGTTAAGCCTAATTCTCGTGCCTGTTCTTCCATCGCTAACAAAAGCACGCGTCCATAGCCAAAAGAACGGTGGGATTGAAGTACAGCGATACGTTGCATTTTGGCACTATCCTTGCTGTAATAGATCAAACGTCCCGTTGCTACCGCTTGTCCGTCCGTATACAATAACACATGGTGTGCATCTGGACTAATAACATCATAATGGTCAACTTCCAGATCGGCTGGCACCTGTTGTTCGATTACAAAAACCTGTTTACGAATCTCTAGAGCTTCTTGGAGCTGTGATTCTGTTGTTACATAACTAATTTCCGCTGCCAATTCCATTCCTTCTTTCTGCTCTTTCGCGACGTGTAAGAATGCATTATACAAAAAAATGCAATTCCTGTATAGTTAAAGTGGAACATAATGGAAAGGGGTGGTGATGATGGGTATGGCAGGAGTTATGACCATAACACTCTTGTTATCTGCCGGCATGTTTGTTTTGTTATATTACGTCACCAAGAAGGCATATTCTAAGAAGTGGGACGAAGATGAGTAGTCGTGTGCAACGCGATTAAGGTAAAGCTTAAGGTAGAACCTCACTATTTCCCTGTGGAGAATACACATCCTTAATAATCGATTTGGAATATACATCAAGCCAGACCGGGAGTGCTTCAGCCCCACCTGGGCTCTGTAACTGTTGAAATTGTACAGTATGCTCATCCCGTTCCAAACTGCACCCAGAAGCAATAATGATCATTAGAAAGGCACCGAGCAGAGCGACTAGTTTGGTAGTCACATAACGTACTGTGCGTAATCGAATGTGTTTCATGAAAATCACCTCTTTATTCAAATGGGAATCATTCCTTTATTGTTCTCCATTTCGGGTATAATCTAACCACAAAACAATTGACAATGTACGCGGTTACTTGGTATGATAAACACGTATAATTTAATTAATAAAGGGCGATAGCTCAGCGGGAGAGCATTATCTTGACAGGGTAAGGGTCGTGGGTTCGATCCCCACTCGTCCTATAAATTGAAAATTAATTGACAGCCTATTGTGGCTGTTTTTTGATTTAATCTCATTGTGAAATAACCTTAATAACCCCATCCAATCAAAGGGGACGAATACAATACTCGCAATTTAATTGGGTGAAATCAAGTTTAACCCTAGCCAATTTTTAAGTTGAACCCTATTTGAATAGTCATCCTACCAAAATAGAAAAATACCTCCTCATTTAGTAAAATGAGATTGTCGAAGTCCACTAGACCACAGAAAGTGGTGCCTCTTCCATGAAAAATCAAAAGTCTTTCCTGGCTTAACTCCCACCTTGTTTTTGTCCTGCTCTTTCATCAGAAAAACTTTCGCCTGGCGGCGTTCTTTAACTTCGCTCAACAGTGACACGGTTCAGCCAGTCGAAACATTAACCTCCGCTACACGAACTTCTGTGTTTATGAAATGCGCCACTCATCAGACGTATGGTCGATCTGTCATCAGTATGGTTAAAAACGACAACAAGGGGTGCTTGGTTCAAGGCAAACGGATGCATCTCAAAGGGGAAGCATAGTCATGTATTGCGTCAGATCAGACGGAACTTGATACTGGAATTCCGGTTGTGGTCGTTTTTATTCACCATCGTTTCAAGAAAAATGACTGACGGTTCTATCAACGGATCTCATCTCGATGGCACCCGAAATTATTCAAACCTATGCGCTTTGATGGGATATCGAAGTCTTTTTCAAATGCGCCCAATCCTTGTTACGCCTGCAAAAAGAGTTTCAAGGCCTCTCCTGCAATTTACTAGTTAGGCATACAACGATTGTCATTTTGCTATATTCTGCTGGCTTGGCAGCCTCGGCAACGCACCGATTAACGAACGCTCGGTGGGCTCTTTTATTAGCTTTGCGATGAAGTGGGAATATTGGACTGGCTGGTTGCTTTGCAACAACTGGTAGAAATGATGAATGAGATTGCCAAACAGGTGGCAAAAAAATATCCGCCGTGATCAAAAGTTAACTGCAGTATTGGATCTCAGCTCTACCCAATCACATCAAAGTTTATTTACCTGTTTCAAGTTGAGGAAGTTGAGTTTAGAACAACAAATAAATATGGTATTAATCAGAAGACTGCCTGCAATAAATATGTGGGTGGTCTTCTATATTTTATTGATTCAATGCTATAATATAAGTGCTATTTAATTGCTAAAGTAGCAATAGAGAGTTCTAATTATATAACAGAAAAAAGATACGGTGGTGAAAAAATGCTACAAATTAAGCGGGTTGCAACTTTGTATCGTGTATCTACAAAAGGACAGTTGGATGGAAATGATATACTAATGCAACAAAGATCTTGTAGAGCAATGATTGAAAATCAGGAGGGTTGGAAGTTAGTAAAAGAATATACTGAAAGAGGAGTCTCTGGTTTCAAAGTATCCGCTTCTAATCGTGATGTGATCCAGCAGGCTAAAGAGGATGCAGAAAATGGATTATTCGATGTATTGCTAGTGTTCATGTTTGATAGATTGGGCAGGAAAGATGACGAGACTCCATTTGTACTTGAGTGGTTTGTAAACAAAGGAATCGAAATGTGGTCTGTAATAGACGGACAACAAAAAATTGAAGCACATACAGATAGGCTGATCAACTATCTTAGGTTCTGGCAGTCGAGCGGAGAAAGTAGAAAGACATCTGAGCGTGTTAACGAAAAACATATGCAAATGGTTGAGGATGGAATTTTTAGAGGGGGTGGTATACCTTACGGCTACAAGGGAGTAGATTCTGGAAAGGTCAATAAAAAGGGTAAAGTGCTGCTTAAATTAGTAAGACATGAAGAAGAGTCAAAAGTAGTACATAGAATTTTTCGACTCGTACTAGATGAAGGATATGGGCAACTAAGGATAACTAAATTACTGAACGAAGAAAGTATTCCCACACGAAAGGCCAAGCAGTGGGGCGCAGCGACTGTAAACGTTATACTCAAGAATCCCATTTATAAGGGGATAATGAGATACAGAAAAGAATCAGGCAATGATACATTCTCAAAGCCCATCCCTGAGTTAGTTATAGTATCCGAAGAAGAGTGGAATTCTGTTCAAGACATTAGAGAAAAAAAGAATCCCAAGAATCAAAAAAATAACGAGAACTCTGTACCAATGAGTACGAAGGGAAGTTTACTTTTAACGGGGATAGCAAGGTGTGGATGCTGTAATTCAAGATTAACCTCAACAACATTTGTAAACAAATACAAGGCAGTTAATGGTGAAATTCTTAGATACAATCAAAATAAAAGTTATCGATGCACAGGAAAATTACAAGGGAAAACCGATTGTAATGGTCAAGCAACTTTCTCCTCTCAGAAGGTTGAGAGACAAGTAATTAAACAAGTGAATATTTACTTAGATCAACTCAAAGCACTAGATTTCAGTTCGAAAATTGACTCAATTAAAAAGAAAATATTCAAAGAAGAAGAGAAAAATATTAAGAAAATGCAATTAGAACTTGAAGAACATTATAATGAATTATCTGTACTCAACGCCGAAGTCCCAAAATCAATTATGGGCAAAAGTGCATTCAAACCAGATATGCTTAATCAACTTATAGAAAAGAAAGAACTGGATATCACACAAACCACCAAGGAAATCAACGAAATTGAAAGAATAGTTTCTTTTAAGAAAATTGAATTATCTGAGATGGAAACATTAAAAAAATATATTCCTGTTTGGCAAGATGTTTTTGATAAAGGATCAACGGAAAAGAAGAAAATGATGTTAAGTACTATTATTGATGTGGTTTATGTCAGTAGAGAGAAAATATCAGTAGAAATTAAGGGTAGGCTCAAAGAGTTCTTAGGACATTAATCCAGTGGAAGGACTTATGCTGGGAGATAGTGTCCGTGATTTCACTAAAGATCAAAAAAGCCCTTGGCTATCCAGGCTATTAAGGGCTTTTTGATCGTTTAACTATTAAAAGTTTTGAGGAAATTTTCGATTCCCTATTTAGGAACAGTTATCGGGCTTTAATTACACGACATTGTTCTAATCCGTTTAACCTCACAATTTAGTTCGCAGTCCGCTGCAAGCTCTTAACCCATTCGTGATCATTCCAAATCTCAGGATTATCAATAATCTGGTCTTCCCCGCGGATCATAGAATCATAGCTATCTTTTCCGCCAGTATACCAATCCACGATAACTAAATTTCCACGTGAGTTCTGAATGAGAAATTCAGTAGGCTCAGCATAACTTCCCACATCCTTAATTACCTCTGCGTCTATTTTAAGATAGAAAAAGTCACCTTCATCATGAAACTCTGCTTTCTCAACACCTGCTTTAAGACCTGTTACTGTATTATCCGTAAGGTCATTTTGGAGAAATATTTCATGCTGGGAATCGATTTTCGCTTGCATATATTGTTTTAAATTATCGTTGTCAAAATAAGTGTTTACATCAAATTTCGAGTCATTCCAAGTGGCTTTGTAATACGCTGTGAGGGCAGATACACACATGGCATAAGCTGATTCGAAATCTCGTACAGACAGACTATTCTGATCCAATGCTACAAACGTGGATGGTGTATTCGGATTATTCTCGGTGATCGTAGTCGTTTGATTCTCTGGGTTTGTAACTTCTGGCTGAACTTCTGTAACAGGGCTGACTACCTCTGCGTTATCCACATTAACATTTGTACATGCACTAAGCACGATAAAAAGTAAAAATAAAAATAACAAGTAAACCTTTTTCATTTTCATTCCCCCAAACATTGAGCACTTGTAAAATGGTATATTTATTCCATATTATGTAATGAACAGCATGCTGTCAAATCGGTTACCAATAGATGGGGGTCCCTAACTTTGATCAATATATATCTTGATGAATCGTCTGATGGCCAAGGATCTTCATGATGAGCCATTAACGATTGTCCTTAGTGATCAGGTGAACAAGCAAGCGGATAAGCAGCAAGAGGCGATAATGAGTCAATTGAACGGGGTTTTTCAATACAAGTGGTGTGGAATATGATGTGGTCAAGGATCGCGGAGAATTGAAGCAAAAGATGAACAGCGAGATATCGCCGAGCAATCTGATTGTCTTTGGTAAAGCGACGAAAAGTGGATTCGTGCAATCGTTGAAGCCCAGCATTACGGATCGAGCGAAGCAGATTGGTTTGCTTGGAAAGATACGATGGAGCAGCCTCATGCCGCAGGAGCATATATCACCAAACATCCGTATAACCAGAATCGGTTAATGCTGCACTATTTCTGGAATGAGGATCACTTGAGTGAAGAGACCTCCCAAGCTTATGTAGTGCAAATGCAGAACACAATTAGATTTACTAACGACTACTATTAGTACTATGTGATGGATGAGCAAGGTTAAGAGGTAGCTGTCAAAAAAGTAGAAAATCCAATTGCTCATTACTTCTCCGAGGAATAGGCCTGAAATTTTTGATAAATAACCTAAGATTGACACCAAACTGGGCAAACCCCCATATGATGCACTACATTCAGTAAGCACTTGGGGAAATGGGGAATCCGGGATGGCAAAAGCAAAAGGCAAAAAGACGGCTGCATTAAAGAGTGACAAAGTGCGTGTATCCATGAAATTGGTTACATCGGATGTATGTGAGCGCTGTAAAACGCCCTGTACCCGGGGCATGGACTATGCAGCCAGAATGCGGGTGGATGGAGCAATCGGTAAAGGTGTACCTTGCATTTTGACCCGTCATACGTCATCTTGAACCTAATAAATGGAAACAACAAGCAATACGTAATAGCTGCGTATAATAGCGCATTCATAAGAATCATATTATAGAAGCATTTCCTTACAGGGAGTGCTTCTTTTTGAACGTTCCAAGGCGTGGAAAAAATTCTGGATAAAAAATGAAAAATGATGAAAAACAGCGCAACTTTGTGGCTGAATCTGGAGTATAAATGTACAACACCTAGCAGCGGGGAGGGAATATGACGGGATGAAATGGAAGAGAGTTTTGCTGTGTGTCACGGTTTTTTCCTTGCTCGGCGGGTCATTATTGTTTGCAGATTCAGTGAACGAGAAGATTCGAGTTCTAATCAATGGCAAGGAAGCGGCTGATGGCGGTTATTTAATTGATGGAACGACATATGTACCTGTTAGAGAAGCTGGCGGCATCGCCAGATGGGATAGCAACAACAAGAGGGTCACGGTGATCAAGCCGAATGTACATATTTTTCTGTTCAAAGGAGACACTGTGTTTGGTAACGTCAACGTTGGCAAACTGAAATTCAACGTGTTCTCTCAAGTGGACAGTCTAACAGCGGATGTGGCTGCCGTTAAAGTAACCATTACGAATCCAAGTGGTCAAGTGAAAGATATTCAGTCGCAGGAGCTTACAACGCAGAAGGATAACTTCTGGTTCCGCACCTATGACTTTACGTACGACTTCAGCCGTGCTGGTAAATACCAAGTCGGTTTTCATATTAAAGAAAATGCAAACAGCAATTACGTTCTGGTAGCAGAGAAAATCATTACCGCTCTGAACGATTGAACCAAAAATAACCTAGCTGGGTAAATTGACCTGGATTCATGAACATGTTACGATATGCAAGGTTACACTATTACTATTTACAAAGCGAGGTATTTCAATGAGCGATCACACACATGAACACGGCGCTGACTGCGGATGCGGTCACGACCATGACCACGACCACGAGCATGAAGAAGTTCTTCTGACACTAACAGACGAGAACGGAAACGACGTGGAGATGGTTTTGGTGGAGACGTTTGACGTGGAGAACCATGTTTATGCGCTCCTGCTGGAACGTAATAATCCTGAAGCTGACGGCATCATCCTGCGTATGGAAGAAGAAGACGAGGAAATGGTGCTCTACAATATTGAAGACGAAGCCGAGTGGAGCCGTGTTGAAGCGGCATACAACGAACTCGTTGCAAGCCAAGAATAGTCATTCTTTTGGAATAACAACAAGACTCCTTGATATCAAGGGGTCTTGTTGTTTTGTTTGTTCTTTTGCACAAAAAAAGAACCAGGCGGGCAGGCCTGGCTCTTAGTCTAAGCATTTATATATGGCTGCAGCAGATCTCTAGAAGATCGCATCTGCTTCCACGATTACTTTTACATTCGTTACGCTTCGGTCTTCAGGGCCTTTAACGGGCAATCCAACTTCAACATGGTCGATGATGTAGTCAATATTTTCTTGAGTAATGACCTCACCTGGAAGTAAAATTGGAATGCCTGGCGGGTACACATAGATAAACTCCGAGATAATACGTCCTGCGGATTCTCTGAAAGGAATGACTTCCGTATCTCCGTAGAAAGCATCACGCGGTGTGAGCATCAATTGCGGAATATCTGGAACTTTAACAACAAGCTCGTGAGCTGGATTAACCTGATAGTAGGTTCTGGACAGATCCTGCAAAGCATTGAGTAAGATTCCTACAGAGTCGTCTGTATCACCTGGTGTCACAAGGCACAGAATATTGTACATATCACTGAGTTCGACCTCAATGTTGTAATGTTCGCGTAGCCAGTTTTCCGTTTCATAACCTGTAATACCCAAGTGACGAACATGAATCGTAACTTTGGTTGGATCATAATTAAACGTTGCTTCCGTACCGAGCAGTTCCTTGCCGAAGCAATACAATCCATCGATATCATTGATGGTTCGTCTCGCGAATTCAGCCAAATCGATCGCTTTCTGTGCAATCTCATGTCCATGCAGAGCCAAATTGCGTCTAGATGTATCGAGTGAAGCAAGCAAAATGTATGATGTTGATGTTGATGTGAGAAGGCTCAGGATTGTCTGTACACGCTGTGGATTCACGAATCCATTCTTCGTATTCAGATTGAGTATAGAACTCTGTGTCATGGAACCACCGAGCTTATGGACACTTGTTGCAGCCATATCGGCTCCTGCTGCCATAGCAGACAGGGGAAGATCCTCATGGAAATGAATAAGTACGCCATGTGCCTCGTCCACAAGGACAGGAACTTGGTAGCTGTGAGCCAGCTCAACAATTGATTTTAGATCCGTACATACGCCGTAGTAGGTTGGATTAATGACAAGTAACGCCTTAGCATCCGGATGGCGCTCAAGAGCGCGACGTATGGATTGAATCGTTACTCCGTGATCGATGCCAAGATTGACATCTTGTGCAGGAGAAACGAAGACAGGTTTAGCACCTGAGAAAATGATGGCAGACAGTACCGATTTATGCACATTACGGGGCACAATAATTTTGTCGCCAGGTCCGCAGACCGATAGAATCATCGTCATAATCGCACTGCTTGTACCTTGTACACTAAAATAGGTATAATCTGCTCCGAAGGCATCGGCAGCCAGCATCTGAGCTTCCTGAATGACACCTGTCGGCTGATGCAGGTCATCCAGTGGTGCGATGTTGATTAAATCTATGGAGAAGGCATTATCGCCAATAAATTCACGGAATTCGGTATCCGCTCCCAATCCTTTTTTATGTCCCGGAATATGAAACTGTACCGGATTGAGTGCCGCATGATTTTTTAAAGCGGTAAACAGCGGCGTACGGTGGTGATTCATCAGTGCTGTCACAACCCTTCCTAATAAAATTGGTAAACAAAGATGAGTATAGCAAATTAAGAACCGAATGCAAGCGGTATGAGCGACAAATTTTTGAATTGCCGAGATTTGGTCACATTCCCCGCGGTTACACTAAGGTTAGGGGAAGGGCAATGGAGCGTCGAAAGGAGAGAAAAGAATGCAAACCAACACGAAACCTGCCAAAATTTTGCGGTCGCCTTTTTTTATCGCAATGTGGCTGACGCTTTTCTTAGTCGAAATTATCAAAGGAGCTCTACTGGTAGCTGTATTGCCTGTATATATGGATAACATTTTGGGGTTGTCAGCAGGTGTGATCGGTGTAGCATTTGCCCTTCAATATTTGGGTGACAACCTGTTCCGAGCGCCCTCGGGTTGGGCAGCTGAACGAATTGGGTTTCGTGCAACGATGGTGACTGCTTTAATCTGTACGTTGATCGCGGTCATTATGATTATATTTTTCAAAAGTGCTTTTGGTCTGTCTATGGCTTGTCTCATTCTTGGCATAGGGACTTCACCGCTCTGGCCTTGCGCCATGACAGGTGTGACGGCGATGTCAGGCCCACAGAACAAAAATGGCACAGCGATGGGTGCACTGGAAATGGCCGCTCTAGGAGGAACGGGGCTTGGCCCTGTGGGCATGAACTGGATGCTGGAGCGTACTCATCATGATTATCGTATGGTATTTCTAGTCTTAATGGGCTGTGCCATTCTTGTCATTTTAGTCGCTTTGATCTTGCCAGGACGTGTCGTTGTGGAAGGAGAGCATGCGCATGAAGAGGCAAAACGTACCCCTGCACCTTATCCACCCAAGCCGAGCCTACTTACACCATTTATTAAGCTCAAAAGAAGCATTCAGGGCACGTTACAGCGTGTGCGAAGTACACTTAATGTGAACCCGCTCGTATACCCTGCGTTGTTTATGCAATCGTTCGTTATCGGCTTACTCAGTCCGGTCATTACACTGTATACGCGTACCGACCTGCATATCTCACCCAATCTCTACAGCCTGTTATTAATTGCGGGTGGAGGGATTACCGTGATTGCGTTGCTGCCCGTAGGGAAAATGGTAGATCGGTTCGGAACATCCGTGTTTTTGCACATCGGTTTTTTGATGGCATCCGCAAGTTTGTTCGCGTTCGCTTCGATTACCGCCATACCGGTGGTCTTTGGAATTGTAATGCTTGTTGGGGTTAGTTACGCCATGATTTTGCCGGCATGGAACGCATTTGTAGCTACACTCATTCCCAAGGGAGAGCGGGGAGCCATTTGGGGATTTTTCCTAACGTTACAGGGGTCGGGCATGGTGGTTGGGCCGATCGTCTCAGGTTTGTTGTGGGATCATGTCAGCCATCCGGCACCGTTCATCGGCAGTGCAATTGTGATGGCAGGGCTTGCGATCGTGCATTTTATATTGTCACGCAATCCATTTCGAACTGCACCCGCCAAATAACGCATATCTATGAAGAATGGATTCAACACCAAAAGGGAGTGTCGTCAACCAGATCGGTTGTGACATTCCCTTTGTTATTTCTAACCTTTTGAAGATAGCTATAGTCCGTTAGAGAACAAGCTCCATTTTTGTGAGATGGCATTCATCCCTTGGAAAAATCCATCTGTATTCCTCCATTTCGCGTCTATTATATCATGAAAATCAGGGGGCTTGCCCCTGTGCGCCTGCGGAAAGGTCTGGTCCTTCGGTTGATTCAGTGAAAAATAGTCAAATAACCAAGTACCCTTACATAAAATGAAGTATAAAATAGGGTAAGCCGATGTAGAAGAAGCCATGTAAAAAGCGATGTAAGAAGCGAACCGGTGTAGATCCGGTACAGATGGAGGGGAGTGCCGTGAATAAGAGTTATGAAGTTGAATATTGCAATCTGGAGCTGCGGTTCAACCGTCGGCATATCCAAAATTTGATCAAAGACCTTATTCGTGAGGGCTATTCACTATATTGGAGCGAGGACGAATCCTTCTTTATCTTGTCAGTCCGTACTGGGCGTAAGCTGGTAAAGCTCCGTTTTCAACAGACACGCAGTGGCAATTACAAAATGACGGGTGATTACCTCATCAAGGACGCGAAGCTAGCGGAATGGCTGGAGAAGCTTATCGGTGACACACGAGGGCATGCCGTTGTAAAACGATTCAAGGATCAGCAGATGACGGTAGAGAACATTTTGTTTGGTGAAGTGATTCGTTTGGTGGAGGTATCCGGGTTCAAGCAACGGGTTATTTTTCAAAAGGAACCTGCGCCTACGGCGGAAGAAATGGAAGAAATGTTCCTCTCGCGTGAAGGTGAGGAGCGGCTGATGCTGTTGCGCATGGAAGTGGATGATGAACTGGAACGTCTGCATAACGCCATACAGCTCAATAATACGGAAAAAGCAAACGCCTGCCGCGAAGTATTGCAGCGTTTATCCGGACATCTGTTGATGCTGGAAGCATGAAACATACAAATTGTAGATTACACTCGTAAATAAAGCCCCGGCACACGCCAGGGCTTTCATTGCTGTATCGGATGATCCTCATGAAAGGAACAATGGTGAAGTTACGGGCGAGAAGGGTCGATAATGGAGAAGCTCGAGCTTTCAACCAAGGCATCGAAGTGATCTATCCCTTGATTGAGGATGAGATCAGCTTCATATGGAGTAATCGGCACGACCCAGAGCAGTGGAATCATCTCTTGACCTACATGAATTTGTTCCAAAGATTCGTTTTCTCCACGTAATTCATCAATAAGTAGAGCAGTTGCATTCCAACCAGCTGGTGCAATGTTGCTTGGTGGCATTACACGGGGAATGCTTGAATTCGGAATATTCTCAATATGATGTGAAATGATATCAGCCAGATACGTGTTGATTCGCTCTACATGTTCACCGCCAAGATCCGATTGCAGTGCAAGCATCCATTCAGCCGCTACCCGATCACCTGATGGACGGACTGCCTGTGACAATCCTACCGTGACAAATCTTGCCACGCCTGATTGGGCTTTTGCCGGAAAATAATAGATTTCCACATACACATTTCTTTCTAGCTTAGATAGGATGACTCTGAACTGTGGCATCCCCCATTCGGCCATGTATGCGCCTAGAAGAAGCGTCCTACGAATATCTAATGATAACCGATCCTCGTTCGAGAGCTGCTCAACCTCCATCGATTCTCTCCTCCTCTTCATGTCATTCAATGGACTCTAGTATAGCATCAGAGGTATCCAGCCTTGAACCGGTTTACACAAGATGTATCTGCCCCAGCCAGCATATTTATGAAAATACAATGAACACCTTGGCAGATTGGTGTGTTTTCTCGTTGTGTAGAAGCTATGCGGGGTTCACTTCTATACGTAAAACCGTTAAAATGAGAGTGTTGTTGAGAACAATATCATTAAAAATCAATTGGAGTAAAGGATGGGAGACCAGATGACTAAACAACAGATCGGTGTAATCGGACTGGCTGTCATGGGCAAAAATTTGGCCCTTAACATTGAAAGCAGAGGTTTCACGGTGTCGGTATATAACCGTTCCCAAGAGAAAACAGAGGATCTTCTGAAAGAAGCCGAGGGTAAAAATCTGACAGGTACATTCTCGATTGAAGAATTCGTAGCATCCCTGGAATCCCCGCGTAAAATTTTGATCATGGTTCAAGCAGGTAAAGCGACAGACGCAACTATCGAACAATTGCTGCCTCATTTGGATGAGGGCGACATCATCATTGATGGAGGAAATGCATACTTCCCTGATACTCAACGTCGCAGCAAAGAGCTGGAAGACAAAGGTATCCGTTTCATCGGTACAGGCGTATCTGGTGGTGAAGAAGGCGCATTGAAAGGTCCTTCCATTATGCCAGGTGGACAAGAGAGTGCCTACAAATTAGTAGAGCCGATTCTGACAGCCATTTCAGCTAAAGTTGGCGATGATCCTTGCTGTACATATATTGGACCAGACGGTGCAGGGCACTATGTCAAAATGGTTCACAATGGTATTGAATACGGGGATATGCAATTGATTGGCGAAGCATACCACCTGCTCAAATCCGTACTTAACGTTTCCGTAGAAGAACTGCATGAGATCTTCACGGAATGGAACCAAGGGGAGCTGGACAGCTACCTGATCGAAATTACAGCAGACATCTTCTCCAAATACGATCCAGAAACCGGCAAACCAATGGTCGACGTGATCTTGGATGCGGCTGGACAAAAAGGAACAGGTAAATGGACAAGCCAAAGTGCGCTTGATCTCGGCGTACCACTGTCCATGATTACCGAATCTGTATTCTCCCGTTTCTTGTCTGCGATGAAAGACGAGCGCGTAGCAGCAAGCAAAATTTTGAATGGCCCTGCGACAGAAGCATTCTCTGGCGACAAAAAAGCATTCATTGAGAACGTGCGTAAAGCACTCTTTGCAAGTAAAATTGTATCCTATGCTCAAGGCTTCGCTCAGATGCGCGCGGCATCGGATGAGTACGGCTGGGATCTGAAATATGGCAACATCGCTATGATCTTCCGCGGTGGCTGCATCATCCGTTCACAGTTCCTGCAAAACATCAAAGAAGCATACGATAAAGATGCAGCGCTCAAAAACCTGCTCTTAGATCCATACTTCCAAAACATCGTTGAATCTTACCAAGGCGCATGGCGTGAAGTCGTAGCGGCTGCTGTACAACAAGGAATCCCGGTTCCTGGCTTCTCCAGCGCGTTGTCCTACTACGATAGCTACCGCACAGAGCGTTTGCCTGCAAACCTGTTGCAAGCACAACGTGACTACTTCGGTGCACACACGTTCAAACGTGTGGACAAAGAAGGCAGCTTCCACCACAACTGGATGGAGTAGTCTCGGAGGGAGGATCGCTTGCGATTACCTCTAATAAGAAGACCCACAATCTCGGCTATGCCGGAGTTGCTGGGTCTTTTTCATTGCGCGATAGAAGGTCATAAATCTCTCTGACTTCCACTGTCAGCGCTCTAGCCTTCCCCAGTTAGCAGGGCTGTGTTATGATAGGACAAAAGTGCTCAAGAAATGCTTGAAATGCGAATTCAAAATGATGTTTCGTCATCCAAAGCGAACTTTTTGAATAACCTCTTGAAATAAAGGAGTGTACCTTTTGAGCAAGGCTAACAATATTATACTCATCGGTATGATGGGAACCGGCAAATCAACAGTTGCAGATTTACTTGCACGCGAACTAGGCTATCGACTGGTTGATGTGGACGCCGCAGTGGAGAAAGAGGAAGGATGTACAATTCCTGAATTGTTCACAAGCAAAGGCGAGACTTACTTCCGGGATGCAGAGAGTCGGGTGCTGTGCTCTGTACTAGAGAAGAAAGCACAGATCATTGCAACTGGAGGCGGAGTTGTACTGCGTGCTGACAACTGTGATGTGATGTCCAAGAATGGCTGGGTCGTTGCGCTGACTGCAGATCCCGCAGTGATTGTAGAGCGTGTGAGTGGTTGTGACAATCGTCCATTACTGGCAGGCAATGCGGAGGAACGAATCCAGACGATTATGGAGGAACGCAAAGACGCGTATCGGTTTGCGCATTACACAGTGGATACTACGTCGTTATCCGCGGCTGAAGTGACTCGTTTAATTTTAGCGCATTACCGCGTCTAAGCCTGTAATCGCCGTGTGTTTTTTTATAGAGGTGTGAGAAGTACAGTGTAATGAAAAAACGAGCCGAGCGGCTCGTTCGACTAGTCTTCCTGTTGCCATTGCAGCATGCCGCCAACCATGTTGGTGCAGCCCTCGTAGCCAAGTTGTTGCAGATATTCGGCAGCACGCTCGCTGCGGTAACCACTGCGACAGATGAGGACGATCTCACCTGACTTCTCAATTTCAGACAGTCTGTCTGGAATTTGACCTAGGGGGATGTGCTTCGCTCCCTCAATCATGCCTTGTGCGACCTCTTCGTCCTCACGGACGTCTATCATCTGCAACTTCTCGCCAGCCTGTAAACGGCGGCGTAGTTCAGACGTTTCAATTTCAGCAATTTGCGTCATATTCAGATCCTCTTTTCTGTATCGACTTATCGCTTATAATGATACCCAAGCGATGCAGGGAATGTCAATTTAGGCAAGATGCCTTTTGGTATGATTATAGTATCTTAATAATTTGAATAATGAAGGAGAATTCATTCATGGACGTTATCGTAACACCTACTCCCTCCCTGAAAGGGGAAATTGGAGCCTTGTCCTCCAAAAACTACACAACACGTTATTTGCTAGCTGCTGCATTGGCAGAAGGCACAAGCACAATCCATTTCCCTGCGCATAGTGAAGATAGTGACGCGATGCGTAGATGTATTCGTGATCTAGGTGCAGTTCTGGAAGAAGACGATAGCAAAATCGTAATCCAAGGTTTCGGTAGCCACCCACGCGATGTACGTGAACTGAATGTAGGCAACGCGGGTGCTGTTTTACGTTTTTTGATGGGTGTAACGGCATTATGTCCTGAGGTTACTTTTGTCAATACGTATCCAGATTCACTTGGCAAGCGTCCACATGATGATCTGATTGATGCTCTGGGACAACTTGGTGTGGAAGTTCAGCATGAACAAGGACGTCTACCTATTACGATCAAAGGTGGCAAACCCAAAGGTGGGCATATCCGTGTATCCGGTTCGGTGAGCTCCCAATATCTGAGTGCATTACTCTTTGTAACACCTATGCTTGCAGAAGATAGCACAATCGAAGTGCTGAATGATCTGAAGTCCAAGGTCGTGATCGGACAAACGCTGGAGGTATTGGAGCAAGCAGGAATCGTTATCCATGCAAGCGATGATTACATGTCCTTCCGTGTACCTGGCGGCCAGTCATACCAACCACAGACATATACCGTTCAAGGAGACTACCCAGGTTCAGCGGCGGTTCTCGCGGCGGCAGCGGTGACACAGTCGGATGTGAAAATCTTGCGTTTGATGGAACAGAGCAAGCAGGGGGAACGTGCCATCGTGGACGTGCTGCGCATGATGGAAGTGCCTCTGACACATGAGAACAATGTTGTGCACGTGCAAGGGAACGGGAAATTAAAGGCGATCGAATTCGACGGAGATGCAGCAACAGATGCTGTTCTGGCCATGGTAGCAGCGGCTGTGTTTGCGGAAGGAACCTCACGGTTCTATAATGTAGAGAACCTGCGCTATAAGGAATGTGACCGAATTACGGATTACTTGAATGAGCTTCGTAAGGCGGGAGCGAACGTCGAAGAGCGTCAGGCGGAGATCATCGTGCATGGACGTCCAGAGGGCGTTGAAGGTGGCGTTGAGATTAATGCTCATTATGATCACCGGGTCATCATGGCTCTAACCGTTGTTGGACTTCGTGCCAAGCAACCGCTTCGCATTCGGGATGCACACCATGTAGCCAAGTCTTACCCACAATACTTCGATCACTTGCAGGCGCTTGGTGCCTCCGTACAATGGGTAAAAGAGTAAAACAACCCTCACGTTGAGAGGTCGTTCCAAAAGTCCACTTGTGGTTATGAAGCATGCCCCCTGGCGGTATATGATCAGCATCGAAGTTCGAAATCAGCTGAAATCTTTGAGCAGAAAAGGATGGTGCTTGAACATGGAATTTAACAACCCTACTCGTGAAGAAATTGGACAAATTTTGCGTAATGCAGGCAACATCGCTGTCGTTGGATTATCAGACAAATCAGATCGCACATCCTACATGGTTGCTGAAGCTATGCAAAGCAGAGGATATCGCATCATTCCTGTGAACCCACAGGCGCAAGGTGAGATTCTTGGAGAAACGGTGTACGCCACGCTCGCGGATATTCCAGAACCAGTAGATATCGTTAATGTGTTTCGTCGGGAAGAGTATTGTGCTGATGTAGCACGAGAGGCTGCGGCGATCAAAGCTAACGTGTTGTGGCTGCAACTGGGCATCCATAGCGATGAGGCAGTGCAGATTGCGGCTGAGAACGGTCTGACGGTTGTTACGAATCGTTGTATCAAGGTCGAAGATTCCATCGTTCTGCGCGGTGCTGGACGCAACTAAACGCCATTTACGTCGTTTTGCGGCGGTCATGAAATTGTGTTATGCCTAGTGATAGGACAGAAAACTTTATACGATCAGGTGATACACGCAGAAAATCCCGTTAACGAAGGCAAAGTTAACGGGGATTTTCTTTTTTTATATAGCATAACTGCATTAGGTTGATCGAAATATAGTACCAATGGCTTAGATGACATTCCAGCCTTTCTAAAGACTATATAACGTTTTATTTATTGTGATGGCCACATCAACAAGTGGTCTTTTTGGTATGTGATTGCAGAGTATAATTAACTTTCTAGCAGGTTGCTGTTTTGCTTTGACAAAACGTTTCTTAAAGCTTACCATCAAGGATAGAAAGGAGAGGTCGCCATGAATTGGCTCGGATCCTTGCAGCAGCTCGGAAGAGCGGTAATGCTGCCTACAATGGTCCTGCCCGCCGCCGCAATTTTGCTTAGTGTTGGCAGTTTGCCCTGGGACGCCTGGGGGATGAACGTTGTTGGTGAAGTGTCTACCGTGGCTGGACACGGTATTTTTTATTTTTTGCCCTATTTATTTGCGGTCGGTGTAGCGCTGGGACTCTCCAACCAGGCCGGACAAGCGGGACTCGCTGCGCTGGCTGGTATCGTCATATATGATCAGGTGACTCGCAACTTTGGCGATGGCACCGTGCAGCCTGCTTCCTTAATCGGAATTATACTCGGCGCACTGGCTGGGGTAATGCATAATCGATTTAAGAGCATTAAGCTGCCCGAAATATTGCAATTTTTTGGCGGTTCTAGATTCGTTTTGCTCATCGTTGGGCTCTGCTCGGCCCTGTTCTCCTGTTTTATGTTATGGATCGCTCCAATACTGCAGCATGGATTGAACGCGGTTGCCACATGGGAATACAGTCTCGGTGGTTTCGGATTGTTCATCTATGGCGTGCTCTACAGGGTATTGGTTGCTTTTGGCTTACATCATCTGCTGAACAATGTATTCTGGTTTCAATTGGGTACATTCGAAACGCCTGACGGAAACATTGTACAGGGGGATTTGCCTCGGTTCTTTGCTGGTGATCCATCCGCAGGTTTCTTCATGGCCGGGTTGTTCCCGATCATGATGTTCGCTATACCAGCGATTGCGTTTGCCATTATTCAGGAAGCTCGGGAAGACTTGAAGCCGAAGATCAAGAAAACATTTCTTACTTCAGCATTAGTCTGTTTCCTGACAGGAGTTTCCGAACAGATCGAGTTTGCCTTTTTATTTGCAGCTCCTTATCTGTTTATTGTGCATGCGGTTATGTCTGGTATTGCGATGTGGATTAGTTATTGGCTTGATATACGACACGGGTTTTCGTACTCTGCAGGTATAATTGATTACATACTCAATTTTCATCTATCAGAGAATGCTTGGAAGCTTATTCCGATTGGCATACTATACGGGCTAGTCTATTACTTTTTGTTCCGCTGGGCGATTCGTACATTCAAGATTCCTACACCAGGACGTGAAGAAGGCTCGATGTTAGAGGATTGGGTAGGTAATATTCCTTACCAGGCTCCGTTGATTTTGGAAGCGCTCGGTGGCAAAAGCAACATTGTGCAGGTTGAAGCGTGTATCACACGTCTTCGTCTGACGGTGCATGACGATCGCCTGATCGACACGGGTGCGATGAAGAGCATGGGCTCAGCCGGGTTGATCAAGCTGGGCGGAGGAAACGTACAGGTGGTATTCGGTACCTATTCCGAATTGATTCGTGAAGAAATTGCGAAGCTACTGGAACGAGATCTGCCGCAAGTGCTGTTCTGTGCGCCTGTACAGGGGAAAATGCTGCCGATTGAAGAGGTGCCCGATCAGATATTTGCAGCCAAGCTTGTTGGGGATGGGGTAGCCTTTGTCCCAGAGCGGGGAGAGCTGGTCTCTCCTGTATTCGGTACAATTATGCATCTGTATCCAACGATGCATGCGTTAGGCATTTCCACCCGAGAAGGGCTTGAGGTTCTGCTTCATATCGGGATAGATACTTCACAATTAAAAGGTCATTTTGAAGCTTTTGTTCAAGAGGGCGATACTGTCGAGCCTGGACAATTGCTGATTAAATTTGATCTCGCTGTTCTTCGTGAACAAGCAGCATCACTGACAACGCCGATGGTAATTACCAATCCGGATCGTGTCAAATCATGGAGCTTTGCTCCATTTAAGCAAGTCAAGAAAGGTCAGGCATCCGTTATGTCCGTGGTGCTCTATGACAGGAACGTTGGAGGGGTAGAATGAAGATACAAGGCATCAACGGCGCTGCAGGCATAGCCATCGGCAAAGCATTTGTCCTGCCCAGTTGGGAATGGGATCTGCCGGATCAGAAGATGGATTCGGTGGATCTCGCCCAGGAATTCGAACGGCTGTATGAGGGCATCCGGACTTCTCGGGATGAGATAGAGTACATCAAGAATGAATTCAAGGAAGTTGTGGGTCCAGAAGAGTCAAGCATCTTTGATGCGCATCTAGCGATTTTGGAAGACCCTGTGTTTATGAACGAAATTCGAGGCATTATTGAACGACAATATAAGGCTGCCGAAGTGGCCGTAAAAGAAGCGATTGACCACTTTGTAACGATGTTTGACTTGTTGGATGATGAGTACATGAAGGAGCGAGCGATCGACATCAAGGATGTCGGCAATCGATTGTTGAAGCATCTGTTAGGTGCACCGGAGATTACCCTCCCTTCAGATACTCAGCCGTACATCCTTGTAGCCAAAGAGCTGTCGCCTTCACAACTGGCACATCTTAACCCTACGCATGTGCTCGGCATCGTTACTCTCATTGGTGGTAAAACGTCTCATTCCGCTATTATGGCTCGTGCCCTAGGCATACCTCTCGTTTCCGGTCTGGAGGCGAGTCTTGGCATGCCAGTTGAGACAGGCGATATGCTTGTGGTAGATGGGGATAACGGACTTGTATTCACGGAGCCAGATCGCAAAACGATTGAACGTTACACGATGATTCGTAACAAACAATTGCAGAAAAAAGAACAATTACAGGTGCTTGCTACAGTTGATGCCGTAACCAAGGACGGCTCAGTACTTCATCTAGCATCCAATATCAGTTCGGTGAAGGAACTGGATCTCGCTCTGAAGCATGGGGCGAAGGGAGTAGGGCTGTTCCGTACCGAGTTCCTTTATATGGATCGGGCTACATTCCCGGGTGAGCAGGAACAGTATGAGGTATACAGATTGGTCGCTGAAAAGACAGCTGGTCAGTCTGTTGTCATTCGTACATTGGATATTGGCGGAGATAAGCAGCTTGATTATTTCGAGCTACCTGAAGAGGATAATCCGTTTCTTGGATACCGTGCCATCCGCATCAGCTTGGATCGTAAGGATCTATTCAAAACCCAGCTTACAGCAATTCTGCGGGCAAGTGCTGCAGGGAATGTGAAGATCATGTACCCTATGATTTCGTCAGTCGAAGAACTGCAACAGGCCAATGAAATTTTGCGTGAGGCCATGGCTGATCTGGATGAGCGTAATTTGCCATATGATCCACATATCCAGGTAGGTATTATGATTGAAGTGCCTGCAGCGGTGATGATTGCAGACTTATTGGCAGAGGAAGCGGATTTCTTCAGCATCGGTACGAATGATCTTGTTCAATACGTCTTGGCTGTGGATCGGATGAACGAACAGATCGCCCATATGTATCATCCATATCATCCAGCCGTGCTGCGTATGCTGCGAGCTACGGTAGAAGCAGCTCATGCTGCTGGGATTGAGATTAGTGTATGTGGTGAGATGGCAGGGGACGAGCGTTCAATTCCACTATGGCTTGAGCTAGGCATACGTAATCTAAGTATGTCTCCTCAATCTCTTTTGCGTGTGAAACATAGGGTGCTCAATACAACTGCAACAGCCGCTAAAGAAGTAGCCCATGAGTGCTTCACGTTGCGAACAAGCCTGGATATCGAACAACGTTTACAGACATTTAATGACGG
Source organism: Paenibacillus sp. MER 99-2 (assembly GCF_023714095.1). Classification (NCBI taxonomy): domain Bacteria; kingdom Bacillati; phylum Bacillota; class Bacilli; order Caryophanales; family Paenibacillaceae; genus Paenibacillus; species Paenibacillus sp. MER 99-2. The sequence goes on from NZ_JAMAUZ010000001.1 coordinate 710,993, forward strand.
AGCAGGCAGCCCGGATGAACAGAGTGGCTCGAATGCCTCTTGAGAATCTAATCTTAGTAAAAATATCTTAGATGCTCTTCAACTAATAGGTTCGACATCAATCAATCTTCACGTATTCTATCTATTTAAGTGGATTGATAAGAAGAGCTCCACCTAAACCATGAAACCCCCACGCTACAGAGCGAGGGGGTTTTTGGTGATTGGGTACTTATTGCGTTTTGGCATCAGCCAATGCATCACAGAACGCTTTTCCATACGGGGGAAGGTCTGGAGGTCGACGCGCCGATATGATATGTCCATCCACAACAACAGGCTCGTCTTTCCAGATCGCACCTGCATTTTCCATGTCGTCTCGAATGCCTGGGGTGGAGGTCACGGTAACGCCTTCGAGAATTTTGGCAGAGATCAGCACCCAGCCGGCGTGACAGATTTGTCCGATTGGCTTGCGATCTGCATGCATCTCCTTCACAAGTTCAAGCACTTTGGGATAGCGACGCAGCTTATCCGGCGCCCAACCGCCAGGCACAAGAATACCATCATATGCAGAACTGTCCAACTCGTCGAAGCTGTACTCCGCTTCAGCGGGAACACCATATTTTCCGATGTAGGTTTTACCCTTTTTCTCCCCAGCTAGATGCACCTCGGCACCTTCTTCACGTACACGATGTACGGGATACCATAGCTCCAGATCCTCGAATTCTTCATCAACGAGAGCGATAACTTTTTTACCTGTTAATCTCACATCCATCTCTCCTTTTGCGGTGGCATGTATCGACTTTATTGTAACAGATTCATGGCTTCGCTTCACGGGACACACAACCTCCCAAATAGGTAACCGATTTCAATCGTTGTTAGCATACGCATATAACCCTTAACCTGGCGACAGTGGTAATTTGTGCAACCTTTGGTTTGCAGCAGGATTTAGGCGGAAAAAGGTCGAATGGTAACAGTATACGAGATAGAACGAATGAGGTGATGGATGTGCGTAAATCGTGCAGATGCGGACATGTAATGGAATTAGAATTAAGAACGGTTGTGTACGCCAAAAAAGTAGAGATTCGCAACGTACCCGTATTTGCATGTACAGATTGTATCTCATACGAAGTGCTTCAACCGGTCAAACCTGACCTGAAAGAATGTATTAGTAAATTGGGTGAACAGCCCAATAAGCAGGATGTTTTATTCGGTGAACAAAATGAGCTTGCAGACCTGTTCCACGAGCAACTGCTTGCTAGACCCGATGCAACAGATCAAGAGATACAGGATCAGATGCAGCAGGCCGTGAAGGAAAGAATTAATCTATTGCTGGATATTTTGGGTTATGCTCAAAAGTCGGGTGATGCAGAATGGATCGAGACGACTCAGCGTAGACTGGGTCAGTTATCGGGCTTTGTTTGGCAGGCACATTTCTCGAATGCTGTCTAATTTTGACGTGTAAAATGCTTGTTTTCATGAAAATTGGCTTTTTCGCGCGCTTTTTGTTAAGATATCGAAGAGTGAAAACGCTCAACTTAGCGGTATTCCTGAAAAAGGGGGATGTATATCCAATGGCTGACATGACTAAAATGACAAGTATTGAACAGCTAAACTCCGCAGTGGAGGCTACCGAGGATCAACCTTTGCTTCTGTTTAAGCATAGTACGCGTTGCCCAATCAGCGCGAATGCATATCAGGAGATGAACAACTATTTGCAGAACAATCCTAATGAACAAGTGAAATACGGCATTATTTATGTTGTGGAAGACCGCCCTGTATCTAACGAAGCAGCAGAGAAACTGGGTGTTAAGCATGAATCTCCACAGGCAATTCTAGTTAAAAAGGGAACGCCTGTATGGCATACTTCCCATTCTGATATTACTTCGAGCACGCTCACGCAGGTTTTAAGTGAGTCCTAGAGCCTATTTTAATTGATTAATGCAAAAATTTGTCGTAATATAATTCTTAATGAAAATGGGTTGAAAATTTACTGGTAATGGAGAGAAGTACTGTGACGGTAACCATTTATGATGTGGCACGCGAAGCTGGGGTGTCCATGGCAACAGTATCACGGGTAGTGAACAATAACCCCAATGTGAAGCCACAAACACGTAAAAAAGTATATGAAGCCATTGATCGGTTGGGATATCGTCCAAATGCGGTAGCCAGAGGTTTGGCTAGCAAAAAGACGACAACAGTCGGTGTGGTAATTCCTGATATTTCGAACTCGACTTTCGCTGAGATTGCTCGCGGAATTGAGGATATTGCTAATATGTATCACTACAATATTATTCTATGTAATGCGGACAAGAAGAAAGAAAAAGAAATTCGTGTTATTAACACGTTGCTAGAAAAGCAAGTCGATGGTTTGCTTTTCATGGGCGGAACGGTAACGGATGAACATATCCAAGCCTTCCAATCAGCAGCAGTACCGATCGTGCTCTGTGCGACAAGTGACGAGAAGGGAACATATCCTTCTGTAGATATCGATCATGAAGCTGCTGCGTTTGATGCGGTGAATACATTGATTCGTCATGGTCACAAGGAAATTGCGATGATTAGTGGTACGTTGCAAGATCCTGCTAACGGCTATGCGCGTTTCCAAGGATACAAGAAAGCTCTTGAAGCAGCGGGTATGGAGTATCAGGAGGATCTGGTACGCATCGGTAACTACCGTTATGAGTCCGGCGTGGAAGCGATGAAATATTTCCTCGGACTGAAGAAGAAACCGACGGCAATCTTCGCTGCAACAGATGAGATGGCTATTGGCGCGATTCACAGCATTCAGGATGAGGGTCTGAAAGTACCGGATGACTTCTCCATCATTAGTGTGGATAACATTCGTATGGCTTCCATGGTGCGTCCGCAATTGACAACGGTCGCTCAGCCAATGTATGACCTTGGTGCTGTCGCGATGCGTCTGCTCACGAAGCTGATGAAAAAAGAAAATGTGGAGAACCCACGGGTTATTTTGCCACATGAAACAATTCTACGTTTGTCTGTAAGCCATGCTGGATAAGTAAATATAGCATTGGAAATGGTATAAGGCAGGGAGAAGACATTCTCTCTACATATCGAATTGGCAGAAGCTCCGGTGACGGAGCTTTTGTGCTGAATAGAATCTACTGGAGGGCTTGGGACATGCGCGAAACAATCGGTATTATTGGTGCTATGGATGAGGAAGTAGAACTGTTACTTGCGGGGATGAAGCAGTTGGAGACGGTCAAGCAGACCGGAATCACCTATGTTGCAGGCGAGTGGTTGGGTAAACAGATTGTTGTCTGCAAATCAGGTGTGGGTAAAGTTAACGCGGCAGTAACCACGCAAATTCTAATTGACCGTTTCCAAGTGGATCGAATTATTTTTACAGGTGTTGCTGGAGCGGTTCATCCTGAGCTGAATATCGGTGATATCGTTATTTCCTCGGTATGCGTGCAGCATGATATGGATGTGACTCCCCTAGGGTTCGAACGTGGCGTTATTCCGTATCAAGAGACCTCTGCATTTCCTGCCGATGCTTCACTGATTGCACTTGCCGAAGAAGCGTGTAAGGCGCAAGGAGCCCATTACCGGATTGGCAAGGTGTTGTCAGGGGATCAGTTTATTGCCAGCAAAGAGACGGTAAATATGCTGTATACCCAGATGGATGGAGCGTGTGCGGAAATGGAAGGCGCGGCTGTTGCACAGGTTAGTTTCATGAACCGTGTACCTTTTGTCGTTCTGAGAGGCATGTCCGATAAGGCGGATGGTTCTGCACATGTGAACTTTGCCGAATTTACAGTGCAGTCATCCCAGCGCTCACATCGCATCGTGGAGCATATGTTGGAGAACATGTAAGCCCTCATGTAAGAGATAAACAAGCTCGCAGTGAGCCACTTCAAATAGAAAAATTAAATTAAACCGCTTCTCAACGGATAGCTCTTAAGGTATGCAGAGCTGGGTGAGAAGCGGTTTTTTAAATTAATAGGATTTATACGTTTTCGGCGGAGCTGAATCATGCGATTATCGCACGAAAAACTACAACTAAACAACGTTTGTCTTTTGTGAAGGTACGACGATAGACGTTATTCTTATGTAAGCATATTTTAAGCGTTGTTCGAATGTAGTCCGTTTTACTTCAATATGATGATCAATTGTATTTAAGCTGAACTTAGTACATAAACCGGTAACGAAAGCGAACACGATCGAACTGTTCTTCGGATGTGAGTGGTACCTGGCTGCCGATTCTCACCATAAGACAGTTAGCCGGATGAGAGCAGATTTCAGGATCATCGGTCGCGTACCAGGTCATATCCACAGCCTGCATCAACTTCTCCATCATTTTGCGATAATCCCACACGGACAGGCCACTACCCTTCAGATCCCAATGCCAGTAATATTCGGTCGTAAAAATGATATATCGCTCCATCTGACCGCCTTCGAACGCAGTGAGCAGCATCTCACGTCCGATGCCTAGCGAGCGGTACTCATCAGCAACCTCAATGGCTCCCAGTTCAATGAGATCCGTCATATTGCCCTCAGACCAACGTTCACATTCGTCAGCGTAATGAAACGTAACGTAGCCAATGATCATGCTATTTTCATGTGCTAGAATGATACGACCTTCCGGCAGAGCGGCAATCTCCGTCAGGGCTTCCTGCTGCTCTGATGGTCTCCGAAAAGCATCGAGATCCGGATGGAAACCTAGCTGTGAAATAGCCTCAGCGGGCATAGGGCCTTCAATCGTGATGTGGTGACCGGATTTGAAGATGGAACGCATATGATGCTTCTTAATATGTTCCATAGTTCATGCTCCTTTCTTCCCCCTAGACGATGATTGAGAAGATTTGCTATAATGGCGTAGACAAAAAATGTTCACAATTCAAGTGCAGCTCAAAATTCATTCAGTAGGTCAAGCAAGTAAATAAAGAGAATGTTCTCTCTATTAATGTAAGCGCTAACTGGAAGTTCAGTCAACACAAGGCAATGAGAAGTCACCCATTTAAGGGAATCGAAATGTCGAGTTGAAGGAGGCTGGCAAGCATGAGTCAAGCATTTGAAGAGATGCTGCAAACGGTTGTGTCTGAATCTAACTTGGGCGATTACGCGGAGGCTCGTAGCCGATTTGATTGGGAATCGGTGGAAAGGCACTTTACGTGGCACGCCAGCGGAAAAGTGAATATGGCTCATGAGGCGATAGATCGCCATGTACTGGAAGGAAGAGGCGGCAGAACGGCATTGTTATACAGTGATGCTTCACGGGAAGAGGCGTACACCTTTGCCGATCTTAGCGAGCAATCCAACCGGTTTGGTAATGTGCTTCGGAAATATGGCGTGACCAAGGGAGATCGGGTATTTATTTTTATGCCAAGAAGCCCTGAGCTGTATTTCAGCCTTTTGGGTATTTTGAAAGTAGGTGCCATCGCAGGGCCGCTGTTTGAAGCCTTTATGGAGACCGCCGTCAAAGATCGATTGGAAGACAGTGGGGCAGTTGCGCTTGTAACGACACCCGAGCTTCTAGGGCGAATTAAGCGCTCCGAATTACCGGAGCTAAAGCATATATTTGTCGTTGGTGGTGGGGAGCAGACAGAGGATGGACTCATTGATTTTGATGCAGAGATGTCTGCGGCTTCAGATGAGATGCACGTGGAGTGGCTCACGCGTGAGGATGGACTCATTATCCATTATACATCGGGTTCTACAGGGAAACCCAAGGGTGTATACCATGTACAGAATGCAATGATTCAGCATTATTATACAGGCAAAGTGGTGCTCGACTTACGCGAGGATGATGTGTACTGGTGCACCGCAGACCCTGGTTGGGTCACAGGCACATCATATGGTATTTTTGCACCATGGCTAAACGGGGTAACCAATGTGATTCGTGGAGGTCGGTTCAGTCCACAAGACTGGTATAGCACGATCGAAAAAAATAAAGTGACCGTCTGGTACAGCGCACCAACGGCATTCCGGATGTTGATGGGTGCAGGAGACGAGACGATCGCCCAGCATGATCTGAGTAGTCTGCGTCACGTCATGTCTGTTGGCGAGCCGCTCAATCCTGAAGTAGTTCGTTGGGGCTGGAAAGCGTATGATCAGCGAATTCATGATACGTGGTGGATGACGGAAACGGGTGCACAATTGATCTGTAACTATCCGGGTATGCCGATTAAGCCAGGTTCCATGGGAAGACCTTTGCCCGGAATTGAAGCTGCGATTATCGATGATCGTGGGCAGGAGTTACCTCCATACAGTATGGGGAATTTGGCAATACGTAGCCCCTGGCCGTCGATGATGGCCAAGATCTGGAACAACCCTGCCAAATACGAGGAATATTTCCGACTCTCTGGCTGGTACGTATCTGGGGACTCGGCTTATATGGATGAGGACGGTTACTTCTGGTTTCAGGGCAGAATTGATGATGTAATTAATTCGTCTGGTGAACGTATCGGCCCTTTTGAGGTGGAGAGCAAGCTCGTAGAGCACCCTGCTGTAGCTGAGGCTGGGGTTATCGGTAAACCGGATGTAACACGGGGTGAGATCATCAAAGCCTTTGTAGCGCTTCGTGATGGGTATGAGGCAACACCGGAGCTGAAGGAAGAGATTTATCGTTTTGTAAAAGAAGGCCTGTCTGCCCATGCTGCACCGCGTGAGATTGAATTCAAGGATAAATTACCGAAGACACGTTCTGGTAAAATTATGCGTCGTGTCTTGAAAGCCTGGGAGCTGGATTTGCCGACAGGTGACCTGTCCACCATTGAGGACTAAATGTTAAAGGTGGCTAGCATGCTAGCCGTATTGGAATGAAAGGTAGCATGAAAAAGCCTGATCTGGATGTCCATCAGATTAGGCTTTTTTGACGTATTAATCAAAAGACCCCCTAAGGATAAACTTAGGAGGTCTTTTGGTGTAAATGTAATGTTTACTTTAAGGCTGATAATGTACCGCTGCTGAAGGCTCAGATTCTCCTGCGCTGTTGCTCGCAGATACCTTGAACCATCCACTGGTTGTTGCCGGTACACCGAAGTCGAGCGAAGTACCCGAGGTAGAGCCGATTTTGTTGAATGGAGCATTGCCCGTTTCGCTGTAATAGACGGAATAGCTCTGTACACCTTCCGTATCAGCGTTTGAACCCCACTGGATACGAATACCTTGAGATAGGGCTGTAACACTTACCTGACTCGGTGTGCTTGGAGCAGTCGAAGCCGAAGTATCGTCTGATCCTTCACCAGGCGTGATGATCGTTCCAGGAACGTTAATCGGTTCCTTCACTTCTTCCTCTGGTGGCGGTTCTACAACGGCAGTGCTAGTCGCAATGGCGCTAGGTGCAGACTCTCTGCCAGCTACATCAACTGCTGTAACGTAGAAGGAGAAGTTACCACCTTGTGCATAAGCCGTAAATGACCGAGATTCACCCGCAAGAACGACTTGCCCTTGATTCTGGAATCCTCCGCCATTAACAGAACGATACAAGCGATACCCGACAACATCACTTTCCGGTGTAGCATTAAATGTAATGATTGCTCTGCCGTTCGACATAGACAGTCTTACATTGCCTGGAGCATCAGGAGCTTTACCGTTGTCTTGCCTTGGATCAATCTGCGTTGGCATGTCTGAATCTGCATCCTGTGGCAGGTAATATGCAAGTGACTCATGCCGGCTCATACGAGAGAATGCATTTTGCAACTCTTTAATGAGATCGGAGATTGGTTTTTTACGCTTGATTACGGTTTTTTCCTTGAGCATATCGCTAGGTGTTTCATCACGAGGGATGTAGTTTACACCATTGTAAGTGATGTACTTCGCCTTAGCGACGCCATCATCGCTATCTTTAGGAACGAATTTACTGTTGAAAATATCTGTAACAAAACGATCTGTCAGAGCCGTAGGAAGTTTACCGCTATAAGCGGAGACGGTTTTCGTCACTATACCTGATGGCTTCTCGAACTTATCTGTAACAAATAGCTCTTTGTCTGAGGCGATGACCTCATTCATAATTTGCGTCCATAGCTGCTGTGCGCGTTTGCGCTGAGACTTGGTCTCTAGTGTGTTTACTGGCTGTTTGTATCCAACCCATACACCTAAAGTGACATCTGGCGAGTAGCCTTCAAACCAGACATCGGCGTAGTTCTGGGTAGAGCCTGTTTTTCCGACAATCGGTACACTCTTCGAATATTTGTAGCTTTCGCGTACTTTATCCGCTGTACCTTCTGTAACGACCGTACGAAGCATGTCGGTCATGAGATATGCCGTCTGCTCGGAGAAGGCCTGAACAGGAGCTGCTTCGTGTTTATAAACGATATTACCTTTGGAGTCTACAATTTTACTGATCATATAAGAATCGTTGTACACACCGTTGTTGGCAATGGCACCATAGGCGTTGGTGAGTTCCTCGACGGTCACACCGTACTGAAGGCCACCAAGAACACCTGTTTGTGCTTGATAATCGTTTTTCTGAATGGTGGTAATGCCAAGTTTTTTGGCGAAAGCCCAGGCTTTATCAATTCCCACGTCTTCATTAAACAACTTAAGCGCCACGGTATTCAATGAGTAATTCAGTGCTCTACGAGCAGTGATGAGGCCTTGGTACCGGTTATTTGCATTTTTCGGAATGTGATATCCGCTTGGACCGTCTTTAAGAATAATCGGTGAATCATCCACGACGGAACCTGGCTGAACCAAGCCTTCATCCATAGCAGGCAGATATGCTGCAATTGGTTTCATAGCAGAACCTGGTTGACGCACCATCTGCGTAGCATAGTTCATCTGTTCATCTTGGAAGCTTCGACCTTCGATCATGCCTAGAATGGCACCAGTCTTATGGTCGATCAACATAGCTGCCGTTTGTTCTTTCCCTTTTTTGGGATCGTCTGCGGCAAAATTACTGTCATTTTCAGCAATCGTACGCATGGTTTTGTATACACTTTTGTTAATTGTAGTGTAAATGCGATATCCACCCGTGCGTAATTGCTGCTGAGCTTCTTCCAATAATGCACTGCTATCTTTAGTCGCTGCATCCTTGTCTGTAGCTTCACCAGTGTCTTTGCTAGCGTCTGCATTCAATTGTGTCATCAAGATTTGAGCAGCTTGTCGTTCAGTTTCCATCATAAGATAAGGATAAGTGTTGTAAGCTTTAACCGTTTTGGGAGCGAGCGAGCTCTTGATGTCAAAAGCAAGCGCTTCGTTATATTCGGTTTGATTGATTTTACCTAGTTCTAACATTCGACGTAAAACCAAGTGCTGGCGATTAATTGCGCGCTCAAAATTGTCCTCAACAAAGTCGCCTTTACCATTAAAAGCAGAGTATGAAGAGGGGAGCTGAGGCAAGCCGGCAAGGTAAGCAGCTTGAGCCGTATTTATTTTCTCCAGATCATTAATATTGAACAAACCTTTGGCAGCAGCCTTGATACCATAGACATTGTATCCACTGGAGCCATTACCGAAAGGAACCTTGTTCAAATATGCAGTCATGATCTCGTCCTTCGTCAAGAAACGTTCCAATCGGAGCGAGAGAAGAATTTCTTTTACTTTCCGATCCTCTGTACGATCTAGATTGAGGAACACACGACGTGCTAACTGTTGTGTAAGTGTACTTCCGCCTGTTTGGACAGACTCTTTAAGCACCTTCTGTTTTACGGCACGAAGTGTACCGTTCATGTCTACACCTTTATGTTCGTAAAAATGATTGTCTTCAATGGCAATAACTGCATCAATAACTTTCTGTGGGATCTGGTCAATGGTGACCGGACGTCTGTCTTCTTCTGTACGTAATTGACCGATTGGACTGCCATCGGCGAAGTAAGCAAAGCCTGTGATGGAGTTTTCGCTGACTTTCTGTTCAATCAGGGCCCTGGATCGGACAGGCTCGTCTTTCACAATGGAACTGACGTACCCCATTAAAGCACCGCCTACGAATAGTACCCCCATGATTCCCAGGACAACCATCCATTTGACGACACTGCCTAGTCTGCGAATGAAGCTACGCTTGCGGACAGGCTGTTCATCGGGCTTTTTCTTATTAACATCAACCATTCAGTGTCTTCCTCCTTTTAACAGCACTTATTATAGCATAAAAAGGTGGGTTTGCATGCCTGAGAAATACAAGCAATAGTCGAATAATGCCATTATTTTCGAAATTATGTTATTTATTATGCTTGTAAATGTACCATATCATAAGGAGATAACAATATGGCTTGAGAAGATCCTTTCTATCAGCCTGTTTTAGGGCACGAATTTGGTGTAAAGTTAGCTTGACATTTTGAGGAGTGAGAGATATATTTTTTGTAAAGTTAGCTTTACAAATGAAGAGTGAGGACACGAAATTCATGAAGAATAAAATTGAGATCTACCGTCGAGAGCTTAACATGACACAACAGGATCTGGCGGAGAAGGTTAACGTATCACGTCAGACCATTATTTCATTGGAAAGAGGGCGATACAATCCATCGATTATGCTGGCTTATCTCATAGCCCGGGTGTTCAATAAAAGCATTGAACAAGTTTTTATTTTTGAGGAAGAGGGGGATGTTGAGTGAGGAAATGGACTGTGGTATCTATTGTTATGTGTATTATCGGACTGCTCGTTTTTTCGATTGCTCTCTACCAGAAGTTTGCGTTAAATAATTCTAATCTGTCGTTTGCTATGCCTTTAGGCTTTGGATTAATCGGGTGCTCAATGATAAACTTAATCATTTTGGCTATGGACAACAAAGGGGTTAAACGAAGTGTGGACTCTGAACATGATGAAAGGATAATTTCGCATTGTAAATCTTCATTTTCACTTGGATTTATAGTTATGATAATGGTCATAATTACAATGCTTGTGATATATCAGTTTGGAATTGAAATAGAGGTGTTTGAATCAGCGATTATTATCATGGTGAGTGGTATTTTTTCTGCTGTGACGTACTTTGCATATAAGTTCTTAAGATATTAGATCATCACTTCCTGATCAAAACGGTGTTCTTCACGTGTTATTCTTCTGATGGATACGGCGAAATTTTCTATATTGCCCTCAACTTCTGCCTTTCTTAGTCAAAAGCATAAAAAACAGCTGTCGAAAAAATCTCGACAGCTGTTTTATTTGAAGATTTAATGTAATCGCAACGATTAACGGTTGTAGAACTCGACGATTTGTTTCTCATCGATTTCTTGGGACAATTCCGAACGCTCAGGCAGACGGATGAATTTACCCTCAACTGCTGTATCGTTGAATTCAACGTATGCTGGAAGATGCGTACGGTTTTCCAATGCTTCTTTAACAGAAGACAAACCGCGGCTTCTTTCACGCAAGCTGATTACGTCGCCAGTGCTTACTTGGTAAGAAGCGATGTCGACTTTTTTGCCGTTTACTGTGATGTGACCATGGGATACCAACTGACGTGCTCCTGCACGGGAGTTAGCAAATCCAAGACGGTAAACGAGGTTGTCAAGGCGGCACTCAAGCAAGAACATGAAGTTTTCACCCGCGATACCTTGCATTTTTTGCGCTCTAGCAAACAGAGTGCGGAATTGTTTTTCGCCCAAACCGTACATGTGACGCAGTTTTTGTTTTTCTTGCAACTGCATACCGTAGTTGCTCATTTTTCTGCGTTGGTTAGCTCCGTGCTGACCTGGAGGGAAAGGACGTTTCAAATCTTTGCCTGTTCCGCTAAGGGAAATGCCGAGGCGACGGCTCAATTTAAATTTAGGACCAGTGTAACGTGCCATGTTTAAAGTAGCTCCTTTTTAGTTAAAGTTCATATAGGGCTCTGTTTGCGCTCCAATTTGTTGATGCTGGCTCAGCCACGCATAAGTCGATCAGGAGAGTTCAGCCGCTGTCCTGAAAGCAACAAAAAGAATGAGGGTGACACAACCGGTAATGCCCAAATTTAAAGACCCATTTAGTAGTCTTCATCAACAATTTATATTACAGTTTGAGAGACACAAAGTCAAGGTTAAGATAAAAGCAAAAAAACGTCTAAATTTGTCGATAGGTCATTAGGCCTAAAATAATGGGACAATTTTCTGAAATATGGATGCAAAAAAGTTGTAAAGGGAGTAAAATAGATTCTATCTTAACTTTAAATAAACTTATCCTGTAAGGTTATCAGACGAATTTGCAGGTTTGCGATAACCTATGCAGATTAATGCATCTATGAGATGCAAAAACGGTGCAAAGGAGCGCCTGACATGTTAGAACATCTAGGAAGTTTACCAGCCAGTCTGAATTCGCCAAGTTCGGGCGATCCCGCATCTGCTGCATCTCTTCATAATGAGCATGCGCTCTGGATGCAGCAAGTGGATATCACACCTTTTGATTTTTCATATTTGGGGAGTCTGTTACAGCAGGCCTTTACCGATTGGCAACAACAACGCAACCCCATACCAAACAATGCAGCTACGATATTCAATGTATGGGATACCGAAGGCGTCAGCGTAGGAGATCCATATGAGGATGTAAGCTTGGACGTGAGCCTCACGGTATTAAGATGTCTGGAAACGGGACAAGAACAAGCCTTGCTTAGCAGTGATAAGCATGGGCAATTTCATCTGCTTGCTATTCCACTCCGTTCGAGAAGCAATAAGGATATGTTCGCTGTATTCACTGCATTGATCTATGAGCCTAACCAATATGAAACGTCAGAAGCCTTGGTTCGAGCTGAGGCATCACACTATCGGACTTGCTTTTACCGCAGGTTTGAATACATATTTATGACGGATCTGTTACATGCTCATGAGCAATCGGCACGTGAAGAACATCGTAGATCAATACTGTTCCAGATTGTTCAACGGATGCACGACAATATGGACGTGGATACGATATTGGATGAAGTGTTTAGCAGCATGGATTATTTGTATCCTACGATGCGAATTACGCTTTTTATGTCCCAAGACCAGAGCAGCTCTAATGCCCGGATCAAACCTTTACTGGTTCATGAACGAGGCGAAGATATCTGTGTACGTTCCTTCATGGAAGGACGCCTTATTGTTGTTCGATCGATCGATGGTGAGAACAGAATTATTGAGGTGGGGTTACCTCTCAAAGGAAAACAGGGCATATACGGTGTGTTTTACATTGAGATGAATGATGAGCTGATGGAGGAATCAGATCTGCAATTGATTACGATGATGGCAGATACGGCAGGTACAGCCTTCGAGAATGCGAAACTGCATGAACAATCCAATATGCTTATCCAGGAACTTCGTCTAATTAACGATTTGACACAACGGTTGAATAAAAGTCTGCAACTGATGGAAATTTTTCAATTCGCTGAACAAGAGATGCTTGGCATGTTCCAAGCTGAATCATGCTGTATTCTCCAAATGAATGATAGTACGAACCAGTTTGAAGTGATGTCCTCTAATGTTCATCAGTTACGCCGCCAATCATTCCCGAACAATTACGGTATTGCAGGTGCATTGTATCAATCGGAAGAGCCGCTTATTATGTCTAACTATCTTCAACATGCTCCATTTCCTTCTCAATTTATGGATCATACGAAATCGTTATCTCTGATTGCGTCACCGGTTCGGGTGAACGGTGAAGTGAAGTGTGTAATTATGCTTGGACATACACAGGAGCAATTTTTCTCTTACGATAATTATCGCTTGCTGCAGATGTTAGTAATTCATATGGGACTTGCGCTGTCCAATGCAACGCTTCATGCCGAAGTGCGCCGTCTGGCTAATCTGGATATGCTAACAGGATTATATGTTCGTCATTACTTAGATAATGTTATTCATGAACGACAGGCGCATGAGTTCTGTGGTTCTCTCATTGTGGTTGATATCGATCAATTCAAGCAGGTAAACGATACATTTGGCCATCAAACGGGGGATCAGGTTCTTAAGCAGGTGAGTGACATCGTCGTAAGCTCTGTTCGGCCAGAGGATGTATGTGCCCGCTGGGGCGGTGAAGAGTTAGCCATTTATATGCCTCAATTAGGGATACGACAGGCTCTCGAATACGCGGAGATCATACGCCAGAGGGTGTCAGAAGAGACAAGGCCGTCGGTAACAGTCTCAAGCGGGATCGCGGAGTGGAGCTGGATGGATGAAAAGGTGAGTGTAGAGTCCCTATTTTATCGCGCAGATATGGCTCTTTACCAAGCCAAGCATGGAGGACGTAACCGTATTGTATTAGAAGAACAAGAAGTTACACGTTAAGGGAGAACAATTCCGATGTCGGAGTCGTTCTCTCTTTTTTTATTTGGGAACAGAATGATTATGTATCACACAGTATAAGTCATTAACGGAGGGGTAGCCTATGGAGAACGTTTGACAAAAAGGTGGGGTAGCCATGTTTAATTATCGGAATGCACGCGTAATGTTATTGATTTTGAGCTTAATACTCCTCTGCACGCCTGGGTGTGGATTGGTACAGAAAGCTCAAACACCAGAGGAGATATTTTCACTTGCTTTATCCGGACTTGCCGGAAAGGAGAAGCTCAGTTTCGAGGGTCAGGCTGGGCTTCGACGCGAGAATAATGGTGTGTTCGAGAATCAATTTAAATTTGCAGGCAAACTGGAGGATCATAACCGTCTGACTTTGCAGACTCGGCTTCCTGGTGTAGTCAATTCTGGGGGTACACAAATGAGCACAACCTCTGTCCTGCCTACTGGGCAACCTGGAGGGTTCAGTGCTTCCTTTCAGCGGAAGAAGGGGCAATGGATGGCTTTATCTAATCAACAGGAGCCTTTGCGTGGGGCGTTATCTCGCTATAATCCGATTTCACAGCTGGAGAATATCGATCGCATGAATAAAACGATTAAATCAGAATATGGCGGGGGACGACGCACTCAGATTCTACGGATTGAGCTTAACCCTGAGGATGCCAAGACATGGGCTATGACGCAGCTAGATGCCGAGATGAGTGCTATGCGAGAGGAATATATGCACAAGGCAAGTGCAATCGGAGGCGTGAATCAGACGAAGCTTGAACAGGAGCTTGAGCGGGTGTGGGAGCAGGGAGAGAGTACGATGGATAAAATGATGGAGCCAGCTAGTGTGCAGACCGTATATCATCTTACCGTAGATCGCAAAACCAGCTTACCTCTTCGGCTTTCATCCGAGAGTCAGATTAGTTATCAGGATATGAATAATAAAAAGAGTACAGAGGCTCTCGTTACGGATGTAAACTTTGGAGAGTATCAATAAAGCACACCCTAGTTAAGGGTTGCTTGCTGACGGGATCACGGTAGCGTGCTACAATAGTATCGTAATTTACCGTTGTTCAATTATGAATGGCAGATGACAGGAGGATTATACAAGATGAAAGATCCAAGAATCCAGAAGCTGGCGGCTAACTTGGTCGGTTACTCTGTAGATGTACAACCAGGCGAGAACGTTCTGGTCGAGATGATCGGAAGCGAGCGTGACTTAATCAACGCTGTGGTTGAGGAAGTAGGGAAAAAGGGCGGTAATGTATTTGTCCAGTTGACCGACAGAACGGTACAACGTGCGATGCTCAAAAACGCAACAGAAGAAATGATGAAAACATGGGCAGAGATTGACCTGAACCGGATGAAACAAATGGATTGTTACATCGGGATTCGTGCGGGTGAGAACGTAAACGATCTGTCCGACGTACCTGAGGAGAAAATGAAAATGTATAATTCATTGTATTCTCATCCTGTACATAGCGAGCAGCGTGTGAAGCATACCAAATGGGTTGTGTTGCGCTACCCGAATGCAAGTATGGCACAACTCGCGAACACGAGCACAGAGGCATTTGAAGACTTCTACTTCGATGTATGTAACCTCGATTATGCCAAAATGGATAAAGCACAAGACGCACTGGCTAACCTCATGAACCGTACGGATAAAGTGCGTATTACAGGGCCAGGAACAGATCTCAGCTTCTCCATCAAGGATATCGGTGCAGTGAAGTGTTCTGGTCAAAAAAATATTCCAGATGGAGAAGTATACAGTGCTCCGGTACGTGACTCCGTAAATGGAACGATCAGCTATAATGCAGCAACGCTGTATAACGGTGTTACGTTTGAGAATATTAAGTTCACATTCAAAGACGGCAAAATTGTAGAAGCGACAAGTAATGATACAGCGCGCCTGAATGATATTTTGGATTCGGATGATGGTGCACGTCATATTGGTGAATTCGCTATTGGATTCAATCCATACATTCTTCATCCTATGAAAGATATCCTGTTTGATGAGAAAATCGCTGGAAGCCTACATTTTACACCAGGGCAGGCTTATGAAGAAACAGATAATGGAAACCGTTCATCCATTCACTGGGATCTGGTATTGATTCAACGTCCAGATTACGGCGGAGGAGAGATTTATTTTGACGATGTACTGATCCGCAAAGATGGTATTTTCGTTATTCCTGAGCTGGAATGCCTGAATCCAGACCGTTTGAAATAGCATCGGTATTTTGCTGTTGCTAGGAAAGCGGATTCACGGTATCATGTAGTGGTAATTAATAGATGATACCAAAAGTGAAAAGACGGAGGGATTCCTATGTCGAGTAATAACGCGGCTGTAGTGGAAATTGCTCAAACAGCAGGCAAGTTTACTTCTTCAATCGTGCTTCATTCAGAGAACAAGTATATCGATGTGAAAAGTATCTTGGGCTTGTTTACAACACTGATCAGCACTCATAGCTATGAATTGCATGTTCATGGTCCAGATGCCGATGAGGCCAAAGCAGCCATGTCTGATGTATTTGCTAAGCATGGACTGAATGTAAAGATCGCATCGGAGTAATGGTTATGAGAAGCGCCTTCGCCAGTAGTGGCGAGGGTGCTTCTTTTGTATGATGAGCTGAATCATACGAAAAGCCCATTGTGCTATATCCGAAAAAAGCAATCATGAAGGCACTGACTTTGTTCGGATATTTTGGTCAGGTTCTTGTATTACCTACTGATTTCGTCTAATATTAGAGATAGAACGTCTTTACGCGATTTTTGGGACATAGGGGGGAAAAATGCATGACTTCATCTGATCTGCAGGACCAGCTGAATTTGAAAGCGATCAGTCTTCTTCAAGAAGATGCAGATAAAATACAGAAGCTTATTGAAGTACAGATGGAGAATCTGGCTACCCGCTACTGCCCTCTCTATGAGGAAGTATTGGATACACAGATGTATGGGTTCTCCAAGGAAGTTGATTTTGCTGTTCGTGCAGGTCTCCTTCCAGAAGGTGCTGGTAAGCAGATGGTTAGCGCGCTTGAGCGGAATCTGGCGATTCTATATGAAGCCTTGAACAAAAAGAATGAGCAATAGCCTGCATATGCGCGGGTCAGAATAGAAGGCATGCAGGTTATTGCATGCTTTTTTTGTATGCTCTTTGTTGTAATTCTCACTTTGGATAATGTGTGCGACTTCAGCACGTATTACTCTGACTCTTTGTCAGGAGTGGATTAGCCACAGCCACAGGCTGAGAGTGAAGTGGGGCTTTAGGGGAAAGGACGTAAAAAAAGGTAGCTTGGTGAAAAATCACCTAGCTACCTTTTTTATGAGCTTTATTTATATATGTAATCTAAGTTGCCTATGGAGTGACCCGATTATCTTATACCAGAAAGAACGACACTCCAAGGATGATGTAGACTACAAGTAACAGCAGGCCCTCATACCAGTTCGTTGAACCATCCTGCGTAATCGACTTCGCAATAAATACGGATACACCAATCGCGACAAGTTCAATGGTCGTAAATACAATGTCCATCGTTCTGCCTGTGAAGTAGCTGACAAAGATCAGCACAGGTGCAACGAATAATGCAATTTGCAAACTGCTGCCAACCGCAATCTCTACTGCGGCACCGATTTTGTTTTTCATGGCGAGCATAATGGCTGCACTGTGTTCTGCTGCGTTACCGATGATGGCTACAAGGAACGCGCCGACAAATAGCTCACTTAGCCCGAATCGCTCTGTAAACACTTTAAGCGTACCGACCAGCCATTCACTGACAAAGGCTACCATAACGGTTGCCAATACGAGATAAAGGATCGATTTTTTCTTCGACCATTCAGGTGCATGTTCATGCGGGAGTTCTTCATCTGCGTCTACCGTGACATCGGCAAGATACTTCTTATGTGTGACCATAGAGAACAGCAACCAAGCAATGTAGGCGACAATCAACAGTCCCGCAACAATAAGACTGAGTGTATTTGTGTCTTGTTGGGTGATAGAATGGGTGTTAAGGAACACAGCGGGAATGAATAAAGCGATGATGGCTACAATCATCAAGGAGCCGTTTAGACCTGCAAGCGATACATTGTAATTCTGAATTTTAAACTTGAGACCACCCGCGAAAATGCTCAATCCTAGAACAAGTAACAGGTTTCCGATAATGGAGCCCGTCAAACTGGCTTTAACCATATCGAACAATCCCTCTTTGACTAGGAAGATCGCAATAATCAGCTCGGCAGCATTGCCGAAGGTAGCATTCAAAAATCCACCTAGCCGCTGTCCGGCATAGTGGGCAACATTTTCAGTAGCTTTGCCTAAAAAACCAGCGACAAAAATAACCGAAATGGCTGAAATCACAAACTGTAGAATCGAATCCCATTTCATGTAGTGGGCGATCGCGCTGAGTGCAAAAGTAACAATCAGCAGAATGGATGAAATCCGGTTTCTCACTAAGACACACCTCGGTTACATATTATTTGGTTTGCAACACGTGATCACATGTTGGTCTTCATAATCATTCGAATCTCGCCACATCTTGTGAAAAGGTGACGAAATGATTATGAGATTATTTTCATATTTCAATATAACCAAATCATAGTAGGTTGTAAACGCAACTTTTTGAGTTTAATTTGCTTTTTGGGGTAGAAAGGATTTAAAATACGATTAACGAAGTGAAGGAGGATGTGGCATGGCAGAACAACTTCAACTAGATGGCGGTAACATCCGGATTGCTGACGACGTGGTGGCGAAAATTGCCGGAATGGCTGCGCTTGAGACACCGGGGATTGCCGCAATGTCTGGAGGATTGTCAGAGGGCTGGGCCAAACGTCTCAGCGGTAAAAACGTACAGAAAGGCGTGGGCGTTGAGGTCGGCCAGCTGGAAACAGCCATTGATCTGCGCATCATCGTCCTGTACGAGACACCGATTCATGAAGTTTCCCGCATGCTTCAACAGAATGTGAGAGAAGCGGTTGAGACCATGACGGGATTACGAGTTGTCGAAGTTAATGTGAAGGTAGAAGGTGTATCTTTCAAAGGCGACGACGTATAAGCTGATCGGCTTCCAGTGTAAAGGGTTTATTCGAAGAGCATGTGCTCACGAAGTGAAACTCATCCAAAAAAGACTTCCTATCCATAATGGATGGGAAGTCTTTTTTTTACGTTCTATGATTATCGAATACGACGGATCGCTTCTCTTGAACGGAGGGCAGGAGAGGTACGAGTCTGTACGGTAACCGATTTCGTTTTCTCTTCCTTGATGACGTCCAGATTATTGGTGCGTGAAATACTGAGCACGATGCCCATGGCGACCATCATAACGAAAAGTGACGTACCTCCATAGCTGATAAACGGAAGCGTGACCCCTGTTACCGGTATGGTCTGAGTAACACCGCCGATGTTAATAAATGCTTGGATGGCGATAAGTCCCATAATCCCAATGCCGACCAAAGTACCAAAAGGATCGGGACAGCGGAGAGACACAATGATGCCTCGCCAGATAAAGTAGAGATAAACAAGTAGGAACAAGGTACTTCCTAAGAATCCAAGCTCTTCACCGATGACGGAGAAGATAAAATCGTTATATGCATTGGGCAGGTAATGTAGTTTAATCGTACCTTGTCCAACTCCTGAACCCGTAATTCCTCCATCTCCAATCGCTACAAGGGAGCGATAAAGGTTAAGGCTTCCATCCGTAGGGTCAGAGAGCGGGTTAAGGAATGCCTGAATCCGTCCGATTTTATAGTTCGCCTTTGCTTCGGTTATTGTACTTGTCGCATCGTCCGGAGAAGACATGGAGGAGAACAAGGCATTGGCTCCAAAAGCCAGCGCGCCTCCTAGCACAACGAGCAGAATTGAACCCATAATATGCTTCATGCTCGCCCCGCCTGCATAGATGACCAGACCACACGTGGAGACCAGAATAAAGCACGTACCGAAGTCAGGCTGCAGCATGATAAGTCCGGCAATGAAGCCTACAATGATAAGGACAGGAAAATAACCAGTTTTAAGATCTCTAAAGCGTTCGCCTTTCTTAGTGATTAGCGCAGCGAGATACAAAATAATGGCGATTTTGGCGAATTCGGCTGGTTGAACACTAAAACCAAAAATATGAATCCAGCTTCGAGCACCGTTGAGCACCTTACCAGAAATGAGAACAAGCAGTAACATGACGGTCGTGAAGAGAAAAAAAGGTGCATACAGCTTCTTGTACTTGTTAAAGCGAATATTCATAGCAAAGAACATACCAACTACACCAATGAGCGCCCACATAAGTTGTTTTTTCGTGAAGAACAGGGGATCATTGTTAAAGCGTTCGCTTGCAATTGCAATGCTGGAACTGGAGCTGAATACCATCACCAGTCCAAAGCCCACCAACAATAAAGTGAGGATTAGCAGTTGGAAATCCGGCGTGCCTCTCTTCGTTTTCGTTTGGGCCGTTTGTTGTTTCATCGCTCAGCCCAACCTAAGCTTCCAGCAGTTCTTTGAGCTGCTGTAATTTTTGTGCGGCCAGCTTCACGACTGGCTGTGGAACGGTAGAGTCATAATCCAGACCATGCGGGAAGGTCGCTTTTCCAAGATAGACTGCTTCTACGGAAAGAACAGAATCTGGTTTTTCAAGCTTGCCATCCACCACACGGGTATTAATACGTACAAAGTATTCCGATTTAGTTAGTTCATCTTCAATTTTGTAGTCATATGTAGCACGGTAATACTCCCATTGCCACCGGACAAATCCGACTTTCTCGGCGCTCTCATCCAGGTATGCCAAGTCGCTTTTCAAGCCATCTAAGCCTGTATTCTCAAATATCATAAGCGTTTGATCCTCCTCATAAGCTTCCGAGTATAATTTCTCGTTGTTTCTCTAGTTTATGATAGTATGTTTCACCTTCCCGTGCAAGCTTTCAAGGGCTCGTTCATATCGGTTTTCTTCCAATTCTGCTACAATATACTGCAATAGGTTTGAAGTGAGAGGTTCGGGCTTGATGAAAGTACCGATCCAGAGCGAAAGGATGAGGAAATATGACAAATAATATATGGTGGGATGATCTGCAAATCCATATGGTGGAGTGGCGCCGTCATCTTCATCGCAATCCTGAAGTTTCCTTTCAAGAGGAGAAGACCTCATCATTTGTAGCAGATATGTTAGAGAGCTTTGGCGTGGAAGTGAAGCGTCATGTGGGAGGGCATGGAGTTATCGGGACGATCCGAGGGGATCAGCCAGGCCCTGTGGTTATGCTTCGAGCTGATATGGACGCTTTACCTATCCAAGATGAGAAGGATGTAGAATATGCTTCTAGAAAAGATGGAGCCATGCACGCATGTGGTCATGATGGACACGTTTCTATTTTGCTAGGAACAGCATTGTATTTCAGTCGTAATAAGGCAGCAATCAAAGGGGAGATTCGGTTTTTGTTCCAACCTGCAGAAGAGTTACTGCCAGGCGGAGCTGTTCAAGTCATTGCCGATGGTGCTCTTGATGGAGTAGATGTCATCTATGGTATTCATCTGTGGACTCCTCTACCTGTAGGTGTTGCAGCAAGTACGGCGGGGCCGATGATGGCCGCGGCGGATGATTTCTATATTGAGATCACAGGCAAAGGCGGTCATGGCGGCATGCCGCAGTCAACCGTTGACAGTTTGGTGGCAGGCTCAGCTCTCGTGATGCAATTACAGACGGTGGTTAGTCGTTCCGTTGATCCATTGCGCCCTGCAGTGCTGACGATTGGCACGATGCAAGCTGGAGCTGCACAGAACGTTATTGCGGAATCATGTAAAATGAGCGGTACGGTAAGAACGTTTGATGAAGAGACCCGATCGGGAATGAAAGAACGCATCCACACCATGGTGGCTCAGACGGGAGCAGCCTATGGCGCTAAGACGGATATTAAATATATTATGGGTTACCCGCCAGTCGTCAATGATGAACGGGAAACAGAGCGGTTCTTCCAAGAAGCGGTGCAAGTGTTTGGCGCACAAAATGTGCAAGCTTCACCGATGATCATGCCTGCAGAGGATTTTGCTTATTATTTACAACAGATTCCTGGCTGCTTTATGTTTGTTGGTGCAGGCAATCCAGATAAAGGCGCAATCTACCCGCACCATCATCCGAAGTTTGACTTTGATGAAGATGCGATGCAGCATGCAGTTAAGCTGTTTATTGCTATGGCGACAGGCTATACGGCTGAATTATAGAGGTTGTTCAAAAAGTCCACGGTCCTTTTTGAACACGCACTTATAGAATGATTAACCAATTCATTGGGCATCCTTGAACATAGGATGCTCTTTTTTTATATGGTGAGCCAGATCGTTAGTAGGTTCATAAGGTTCAATTTCGGAGCTTACCGGGACTGGGCTTTTTGTCATGCATGTGATCCCCATTCAGCAACGAACAGACTAGCAGTTAGGAGGCGTGTGTAATGGAAATCTCAGGTGCCTGTATTGTCCAGCGAGATTTTACTTTATTACTTGAAGTAGGTCATCCCCAATTTGAACAAGCTAGATCACAGATCAGTGTGTATGCTGAACTCGTTAAAACACCTGCTGGCTTCCATACGTATCGGATGACTTCCTTATCTCTATGGAATGCGGCGGCCATTGGTTGGAATGTGGATCGCATTATCCATAGCCTGGAGTCTATATCCCGTTGGACGGTACCAGTAGCGTTGATACAAGATATTCGGAGAATCGTTGAGCAGTATGGCAGACTGAAGCTGCAGTGGGATCAAGATCAGGAGAATATGCGCCTAGTTGGAGACCATGAGCAGCTGTTGAATGAATTATCCACGATGAAAACAGTTGCGGCCTTTCGAATGGAGCGTGCTGCACCTGAAGAATTCATCGTGCGGGGAGAACAGCGTGGATTGTTGAAGCAGGAACTCACTCGCTTGGGCTATCCGGTTCTTGATTATGCAGGTTATCGTCAAGGGACACAGCTTCAGTTTGACTGGAAACAGGCAGACAACGATGAAGCGTTTGAGCTACGTTCCTATCAGCAAAAGGCGATAGAAGCATTCGAGGGCAGCGAAGGAATGGGCGGAAGTGGACTGCTGGTATTACCTTGCGGGGCAGGCAAAACGGTTATTGGCATGGGCGTGTTAGAACGACTGCAATGTGAGTGTCTTATTTTGACCTCAAATACAACATCGGTGCGACAATGGGTTGATGAGCTACAGCGTAAGACAACGATTACGGGAGAATCCATCGGCGAATATTCAGGTCAGAAAAAGCAGGTAAGGCCAATCACTGTGGCAACGTATCAGATTCTAACCCATCGAAAGTCCAAGGATGCTGATTTTACCCATATCAAGCTGCTGAGTGAACGAAAATGGGGATTGATCATCTATGATGAGGTTCATCTGCTTCCAGCACCTGTATTCCGCGCGACAGCAGATATTCAAGCGACGCGTAGACTGGGATTGACGGCAACGTTGGTTCGTGAAGACGGCTGTGAACAAGACGTTTTTTCGCTGATTGGTCCAAAGTTGTACGACATGCCTTGGAAGGAGCTAGAGCAGCAGGGCTGGATTGCAGATGTGAAATGTCAGGAAATACGGATTCCGTTGCCCTCTGACTTAAAATCGACCTATCTGGAAGCCGAAGGGAAGCACAAGTTTCGTCTAGCTGCTGAGAATCCAGCTAAATTAGATGTGATTAGAAGGCTTTTAGAATACCATCGAGGTCTTCCGGCACTTGTCATCGGGCAGTATTTAAATCAGCTGGAGACCATTGCCCGGGAAATTGAGGCACCTCTCATATCGGGTACAATGTCACAGCAAGAACGAGTGAAATGGTTTGCTGCATTCCGACGCGGGGAAATTCAAACCATTGTGGTCTCTAAGGTAGCGAACTTCGCTGTTGATCTGCCTGATGCGGCTGTTGCTTTGGAAATATCGGGTAGTTACGGTTCAAGGCAAGAAGAAGCACAACGCTTGGGACGAATTCTAAGACCTAAGCCAGGAGATAATAAAGCTTATTTTTATGCGCTTGTATCCGAGGATAGCAAAGAACAAGAGTTTGCATTGCGGCGTCAGATGTTTCTGGTGGAACAGGGTTATGAATATGCGGTTGTTCGTGAAAGGAGTACACCATCCAATGCGGAATAATAATACGCAACAAGTGCAATGGAGTACAGAGCTTCTATCACGTGCGGAGCAAATTGTACTAAGTACCCTTTTTCGGCAGCATGCTGGAGCCTTTATCTCTCCGAAGTTTTCTTCCGCAGTGTGGGTAACAGAAGGATTGAGTGGTGCCGAAGCTAGGGTGGGTCTGATCGGTCTTAGGCAGAAGGGCTGGATCAAAACGACTCGCAAAACCTGGGGGGAGCTTCTGTACTATATTCCCAATGTTCTGCTTCCGCAATTGACTGAAGTTTTTGCAATTAAAGTTGGCTCTGGTAACACACATGATGGGTCAGAAGAAGCGCAGCATATTGGGCAATCTCATATGATAACAAGGAATCACATTCAGGTACTTCATGAGGCCGAAGTAGATATTGCTGCTGAATTTCTTCATCTTATGGCATGGATAATACATGACGGCTTGCCATTAACTAGTAAAGGCATGATCCACAAAAGAACGCTTCGACAATTATGTAGCATTACTGCGCTGCACGAAAGTCATTTTCAAGGCCTGCATATTCATGATGATGATCAAGAGGGATATCCTGTTCATATCGCTATTGCGTTGGATTTGCTTTTGAGATTGGGATTGCTTGAAAAGAGTGATACACATGTGTACATATCCAATGAACGACTTCAAGTCTGGATTAATCGATCTTGGTCATCTATGCATTGTGAAATTTATAACATTTGTGCAGAACGTTACGGGATGTCCGAACCTTATGCTCAGCATTTTCGATCCCGATTGCTCATTCTTGCACCCGCAATGAATGAGTGGTTTCCTATAAGATCTTTGCTCCCGTGGAGGGACGAGGTGCAGGTCGAAGAACAAGATCTATTGAGATGCGATAATCCCAATCCAAAGAGTTTATCGCCTCTACATCTTGTTCAAAGTTGGCTCCGAGCGCTTGTAGGTTTGGGATTCGGTGAAGTAGGTCACGATGCTACAGGCGAAGTGGTTTATCGTTGGTTAGTTCAGCCGGCCGATTTATGCTGCTCGGGTGATCCGATATATGATGAAAAATTAGATAAAGAGAAATTTGGACTATTTATACAGCCTGATTTTGAGATTCTGCTTCCCCCCGAAGCTCCACCTCATGTCCGCTGGAGATTGGAGCTATGTGCTGAGCTTGTGACTCGAGATAGAATGAGTATCTACAGACTTACAAAGGAATCGGTAATGAAAGCAGTAAGGATTGGCTTTACACTGGATCAGATCGTTCTTTTCTTGAATAATCATGCCATGACTGGCATTCCAGAGCATGTACATTTGGCGCTGCAGCAATGGGGACAAGTGCCGGAAGACCATCTAGCTAAAGCGCCTAACCCAAGTGAACCCACTTTAGAAGCGTCGCATCGAGCCGATGAATTAGTCATAAATCTAAATGTAAGAAGTCAGGGTACCATAAACACAGCGGAGACGCCTTACGAGGAAGATGATGAATCACATGTGAGCACAGAATTAGATGAACTTTGGCCTGGCTATAAGGATATTCCTGAAATGTGGCACAGGGAATGGCGTAAGTACCACGCATCAACCGTTCGGCAAATTGCCTCAAAGGCGATTGAATGGCAGACAAAGCTAGAGTTGAAAAGAAATGAAGATATAGTCTACATCATACCGGATCGGATTGAGGGTCATGGTGACTGGATGTTATCGGGTTGGGTGACATCCAGTCTCGGTGAGAATGTCTTTGAACGGCAAGTTCTTTCTCCAAGAGACTGGGGCAACATACGTTTAATTGTTCCTGATCATGAACGAAGTGCCACTTAGTAAGGGACTAAGAGTGAGATAAACAACATGCAATAGACCTTGATTAGCATAACCCTCCGCGTTACCTTGTTTTCTATTTGCAGGAAAAACGCTTCTTAACTAATCGGGGATATGCTATGATAATGTAATCTACTTTACGTAGAACTTTATATATAGATAGGATGAATTTCATGAGCGTAGCGGAACTGAACACGGTCGATATGGCCCAAGTGTTAACGGGCGCATATGAATTAGGCGACATGATTAACCAATCTGCCGAAGTATCGGATTATTTATATTGGAAACAGCAAGTTGAGACGAACCCGGAGATTCAAGCCGGTATACGCAAGCTGGATGCCAAGAAAGAGCTATTCGAGGAAACCCAGCGCTTTGGGCATTTTCATCCAGACTTCCATGCAGCCAAGGATCAGGTTACAGCGTTGGAATTAGAATTAGAGGGTTTCGAGGCGGTAGCACGCTTCAAGCAGGCTGAGAAAGCGCTGGATGACATGCTGCATCAGATGTCAGAGACGATTGCATATGCTGTGTCTACTACGATTAAAGTTCCAAGCAATGATCCGAATCCCAAAGGTGGTTGCGGGAGTGGCGGGAAGTGCAGCTGCGGTTAAAGTGACGTTTAATTAAATCCATTAGGCCGGACTGCGGGAGCATCCGGCCTCCATGATTGAAAGGCGGGGGAAGAAGATGTTTGCGGAAAGGACAGGATTCATTATTTGGGTAAGTGATTTGAAAGCGGCTCGTAATTTAGAAAAGTATGGCACTGTTCATTACATCTCCCGTCGTATGCATTATGTTGTGATGTATGTTAATGCAGAACGTGCTGAAGATACGATGAAAAATGTGAAACGACTTTCCTATGTGCGCAAAATTGAACGTTCCTATCGGAATGAGATCAAAACGGAGTACGCAAGTAAAACAATGGACAAGACAAGTTATTACGGTATCTAAATGCCCAATTATGGTCGCAAAACAAACGGATGGCCACGATTCGTGGTGCAATAAGTATATAGAGTGACTCCTCGGAGTCGCTCTTTTATTCAATATGACATCATAACAAGTCTTGTGAAAAAATCTTAACATATACCTTGAGCTTGCGGGACTTATGTTGTAATATATTTGGTAATAAATAGATAGAAAGTCCTATCTGGTGGAGAGTGATTCCCATGCGTGATAAGGTGATGCAACGTTGGAGCACCTACGAGCCGTTTTTCGTAGCTCTTGGAGACAAAAAAGTGGCAGACATCGTCATTACCCATCATGCCAAGATGCGGTATGCAGATCGCATTGAGCCGACACGTAATGATGATGACCATATTGCGGCATGGTTATGGGAGTGTCTGAAGCAGGATCGTATTACACCATACTACCGTAATGAGCAGGACGTATACCTCATCGATGAAGACCTGGTTGTTGTTGCTGAATTTTCCGAGCTTGAAGGGGAATATGATATTGCTGGCAATCCACTTCACAAAATGATTGTGGTTACGTTTTTGGGTCGTATGTCAGAGACCATTGAGCTACGTGATTTGAAATCGTATTATTCGTGGCTACGACATTCAAGGCGGATGACTCTAGTCAAGAACAGTCGCAAGCATAAGTGATATCGGGAGATTTCACATTTTCTTAAATGATAGATTTAGGCTACATGGCATGCAGACAAGCTGCATGCTTTTTTTGTTGGAATTCACGAAATCGGATACAATGAGGGTAGTGTACAGAAGAGGGGCGAAGATATGAATTTTCATCAATTACACATTTTCTATACAGTTGCCGAGAAGGGGAGCTTCTCAGCGGCTGCACAGGCATTACATATGACTCAACCTGCGGTGACGATGCAGATTCAGTCGCTGGAGGATTACTTTGGTACCAAGCTCCTTCACCGCTCTACCAAAAAAATAGAATTATCTGAGGCGGGTATGACATTGCTACCTCATGCGAAACGCAGTGTTGAATTGGTTAGACACACGGATGAAGCAATGTCTGCTTTCACACAAAAGCTTCAGGGTAGATTACAGCTTGGAGCAAGCCTGACAATTGGTGAGTATGTGTTGCCTCGGATGCTAGGACCTTTTGCTCGTCAATATCCGGATATTTCAATCGTAATGAAAGTCATGAATACAACTCAAATTATGGATGAAATCCTGAAGCACCAGCTAAATTTTGGTTTGATCGAAGCGCCTATTCATCATCCAGATATGATTGTAGAGCCTGTGATGCGGGATGAGCTGAAGCTGATCGTACCAGCGGGTCATGCTCTTGCCCAGCGAGGTGAGGTTGAGCTGGAAGAGGTAATGTCCTATCCGTTTGTATTGCGGGAGAAGGGTTCGGGGACAAGGCAAGTGATGGAGGATCAGCTGCAGAAAAGAAAAATAGACCCACAGGACATGAATGTAGTCATGGAGCTTGGTAGTACAGGTGCGGTAAAATCAGCCGTTGAGGCTGGTGTTGGCATAACGATGTTATCGCCGTCATCTGTTCAACACGAAATTGCGCTTGGACTGGTTCATATCGTCGATATTCGTGGTTTGGAATTCAAACGTCAGTTCTATGCGATTCATCTCAAATCTTCGTTGCTGCCCTTATCAGCGGTAGCCTTTCTAAACTACTTGCGGGAGCAGGAGCAGGTCGAGTTACAACAATAATTCAAGCCATATCGAAGGGAGTCATTCTTTATGAATCAGCCTAACGGACGTTGCGATCTTCATACTCATAGCCAAGCTTCTGACGGGATGCAGTCACCCACGGCCAATGTGGAGCTTGCTAAACTAAAAGGTCTAGCGGCAATGGCACTTACGGATCATGATACGGTGGCCGGTGTTGCTGAAGCGCTACGTGCAGGTGAAGAGCTGGGAATTGAGGTTGTTGCTGGCGTTGAAATTAGTACTCGTGCGGGTGGAAAAGACATCCACGTGCTTGGCTATTATGTAAATATAGAGGATCAGACGTTTCTGGAGCGCTTGCGAAACTTAAGGGAAGCCCGCGAGGAGCGCAACCAGCGGATTATTGCCAAGCTGCAAGAGCTTGGACTCGCGATTAACTGGCAGGACGTAATTGAAGGACTTGGGCGTCCACTGGAGCCGGATGAGAGCATTGGCAGACCACATATGGCTGATGTACTAGTAAGCAAAGGATATGCGACGGATATGCGTGATGCATTTGATCGTTATCTGGCAGAAGGAAAGCCGGGATTTGTGTCAGTCCCGCGGGTTGCCCCAGAGGAAGCGTGTCGATGGATTCGAGAGGCAGGCGGAGCGGCTGTTATTGCGCATCCTGGTTTGTATGAGAATGATGAGCTTGTGCGGGAGATCATTCAGAACTCGAAACCAGACGGCATTGAGGTATTCCATTCGGATCATGACTTGGCAGAGGAGCGAAAGTATACAGACCTTGCCCAAGAATTTGGCTTGATTCAGACCGGAGGGTCGGATTATCACGGTGTGAGACAAGGTGTGGTTTTCCATGGGGATCTTGGCAGCAAGTCGGTCACAGTTGATGTGTTGCAGAGTCTGCAAACAGCAGCGAGACGCAATAGGGAGCCTTGATCGTTGGTTAGAGAGGAGAGCCTAAGAACAACGTAGAAATGATTTCTCTTTTCCGAAGATGGGTAGCCAGGTTAAATAATCATTGTAGGGCATGTGAACATGAGGGGGTAACCCATCGTGCTCACATGTTTTTTTGAATCATAAATCTATGTGATTGAGTAATTCACCCATGCACCACGCGTTGCTCCGAGACGTTCGAATAATTGCTGTGCGCGTACATTGGTTTCTGCTGTGATCCAGGACATATAAGGGCACCCGTGTTCACGCGTATATTGCTGACATTGTTCGAATAATTTAGTTTCAACTTCGCTGTCTCGGAATGCTTCTACAACAAAAAGATCATTCATAATCGCTACACGTTCTGCTTTCATTGTGCTGTAGGTAAAATATAATGTGGAGAATCCAATCAGTTGATTATCTTGCTCCGCCACGAATTGAACCCCGATCTGATGATTGAGCAGGTTGTTGATCAAAAGTTGGATAGCTTCGTCACCAGGCCAAAGGTTGTTATAAAATCCTACTACATATTCATGCATCAGTGCAGTAAGTGGGATTAAATCCTTAGGTTGTGTAGTTCTGATAATAGTAGTCATGTAATAATCCTCTTTTCGATAAGATAATCATATTAATTGAATTATAATACAGTTTAATGAATAAAAATGCAATGATGTTTATATGGATTGATAAGTAAGCCCATCTATTCCTGCAAAATAAAATCCCCTGAACCATGCGATGGTCAGGGGATTGCTTGTCTTTATTTACACATTTATCGGATGAGAAATGATCTATCCATTTTTGATGGTGGAAGGCAGACTCTTGATCAGTTCCTCATTGGGTGTAACAAACAAGGTTTTCTGATGATCATAGATGACAAAACCAGGCTTGGCACCGCTCGGTTTACGAACATGGCGGATAAATGTGTAATCCACAGGTACGCTGCTAGACTCTTTGGCTTGGCTGAAATAGGCTGCAAGCTGCGCGGCTTCTTCCAATGTAGCTTCGCCAAAGTCTGTGCTGCGGATGACAACATGTGAACCCGGGATGTCTTTTGTATGCAGCCACGTATCATTAGCGGATGCAAGACGATTCGTCACATATTCATTCTGCAAATTGTTCTTACCTACAAGAATATCAATCCCCTCTGAGGAGGTGAACTGATGTACAGTAGGTCGATCATTTTTCTTTTTCTTTTTGCCCTTTTTGTTACGGTCACGAAGGTATCCCTGTTGCACAAGCTCATCTCGAATTTCTTCAATGTCATTCATGGATGCGATGGATAGCTGCTGCAGCAGGTTATCGAGATAAGCGATCTCGTCCTTCGTTTTTCCAAGCTGATCATGAATGACAGCTAGACTGTTCTTATACTTGTTATAGCGCTTGAAGTAACGTTGTGCGTTATCAGATGGTGTAAGTAACGGATCAAGCTGGATCGTAATGGTCGCTTGATCCTCATCATAGAAATTCACAAGCTGAGCCGTTTTGTCGCCTTTGTTAACCTGATGCAGAGAGGCAAATAGAAGCTCCCCCCACAGTCTGAATTTGTCGGCATCATCCGCTTCTAGCAAATCCTTATTCAGGTTGTCCAACTTTTTGATATTTTTGCTTCGTTCGTTTTGCAGGAAGCGGAGCAGGTCACTCACTCTTTGCTTCACGGTATCCCGTTCAGCTTTATCTCCGTAGTAATCTTCCATACATTTGCTAATCGTATCGTACGTTTTCTCTCCATCCTGGATGCTCTGAAGCTGGATGGCAGAGAAGATCATTTTGCCCTTGGCGTTCATGCCGGTGACAGGGGTATAGACATTGTCCTTAACGAGTCCCATCACGGATTCAAAAGCAATCCATAGCGCTTCCGCCTCGATACGGCTCTCACCCTCGGTTGAACTTGGCATTTCGCTGTCAGCAGCAACTGCCCGAGCAGTAATCTCACCTGCAATTAGTGGGCTAAGACCACTAAACGCATTTACGAGCCAGCGTGAAGCATCCTCTTCGGCGGCGGTGTAGCTGTTCTGGAATTCCGTTGTGCTGATTTCAAGCGGATTACTCTTATGTTGTTCTGGCGGTGCAGTATACGAGAAACCAGGCATGACCACCCGGTAACTGCTGATGGACGGAGTGACATGATGAATACCGTCTAGAATAGTTTCGGTAATGGGATCAAGCAAGATGATATTACTGTGCCGTCCCATAAGTTCAATGATGATGCGTTTAACTGAAACATCTCCCAATTCGTCGCGCTGCCGCACATCGATGTGGATGATACGCTCCATGCCGATCTGACGAATGTTCTCTATGATTGCCCCTTCACAATGCTTACGAAGCAACATGCAGAACATCGGTGCTTCCGTAGGATTCAGAAACGTCTTTTCCGTATAATGCACGCGGGGATATGTTGGGCTTGCCGATACAAGCAGTTTGCTGTTTCCGCGCTGAGCACGCAGGGTGAGCACAACATCATGACCATTAGGCTGGTGGATCTTACTAATACGTCCGCCGATACAACCTTGCAGTTCATGAACAATGGCTCGGGTTACAATGCCGTCGAGTGCCATTTATTCCACTTCCTCTCTATTGAGCGTCTGGCTTCATGCCAGATGCTACATCTATAAGTGCGGGTTCAAAAAGACCAAATTTTGAACAACCTTTTTAACTGAAACGAGCAACCGGGCTATGTATACAAAAGATAGGGCGGTTGTAGTTTTTCTGTTACTTACCTATGGAACGCTTAACTTGGTTGCGTATATAACCACAGACTTTTATTTTAGCCTATTATGCCCCTTAGGGAAAGGATTCACCTTCCGTGTGCTAATCAAGGTCCTGTCCGAATACATATAGATTAGGTAGTTTGTCCGGCATAGTGTACAGCCTGTCGACCAGCGCGCCGGTGAAGCATGTGAGCAAGTTTTGCAGATGAAATACAGACTGGGAGGGAACCTTGAAGCATGGAACATACCAAGTGGCATCAGCTAAGTGATGAAGAGCTGCGTAATACTCTTGGCGTTAGCCCGCAGGAGGGATTAACGGACGAAGCTGTAACTGAGAAGAGGAAAGTTGCCGGTTCAAACGAACTGAGCGAAGGAAAACGCATATCTCCAATCACATTATTGCTGAATCAGTTTAAGGATTTTATGGTGCTGGTGTTGATGGGAGCAACGCTGGTATCCGGACTACTGGGAGAGTATCTGGACGCGGTAACGATTGTGGCCATTATTGTGCTAAACGCTATTTTGGGATTTGTACAGGAATTTCGCGCGGAGCGATCTCTACGTGCTCTGAAGCAATTATCAGCTCCTGCCGCGAAAGTACTTCGATCAGGACAAGAGATTCAGGTTGCGGCTAAACTGCTTGTGCCTGGTGATATTGTGCTTGTTGAAAGTGGGGATCGTATTCCTGCCGATGTGCGCTGGTTGGAAACGAACAGTCTGGATGTGGAAGAATCCGCTCTGACAGGTGAATCCGTACCTGTAAGCAAGCATTGTATGCCTATTGCCGCTGATGATGTGCCGCTCGGAGATCAGAAGAACATCGGATTCATGGGAACGATGGTTACACGCGGAACAGCACGAGGGGTTGTTATTCGTACGGGTATGGATACCGAGATGGGCAAAATTGCTGATCTGATCCAGAATACCGATGAACAGGAAACACCACTACAACACAGGCTTGAACAGTTGGGAAAAATACTAATTTTCGTCGCACTTGGGCTCACCGTCATGGTTGTCGTTGCAGGTATTCTTCATGGGCAACCGGCTGTAGGTATGTTTCTCGCTGGCGTCAGCCTTGCGGTTGCCGCAATTCCAGAAGGATTACCCGCGATTGTTACCATTGCTCTGGCGTTAGGTGTGCAGCGTATGATCAAGCGAAAAGCCATCGTTCGCAAATTGCCCTCTGTTGAAACGTTAGGCTGTGCATCAGTCATATGTTCAGATAAGACAGGTACGCTCACCCAAAACAAAATGACGGTGACAGATGTCTGGTTAGAGGGTCGCGGGATTAAGGTGACCGGGGATGGATATTCTCCAGAAGGACAGATGCTTGAGAATGGGCGTCCTGTTGATCTGAAGAGTGACCAGACGTTGCGACGCCTGTTGCAGATTAGCGCTCTCTGTAATAACGCAAGTATTGTTGAGAATAGAGGAGACGAGCTTCGCAATAAGAAAAAAGGCAAAGAAACGAAGAAAGATACCGTCACTGACCAAAGTGTAGTCTGGGAACTGAAAGGTGACCCAACAGAGGGCGCACTAGTTACACTGGCTTCTAAAATGGGACTAACACCTAACGGGCTCAAAGAATTATACGCACGTCAGCAAGAGTTTCCTTTCGATTCTGATCGGAAGCGTATGTCAGTTCTTGTTCATCATCAGGGCGGACGAATGATCTACACCAAGGGTGCGCCTGATGTCCTAATTGGACAATGTAATTACATCCTCTGGGAGGGCAAAGTAGTGCCCTTCACAGGAACCTTACGGCAGAAGGTCATGGCTGCGAACGAAAATATGGCTGCTTCCGCACTTCGAGTGCTTGGCATGGCTTATCGTGAAGTACGACCAGAAGAAAGGGTCGAAGATGAGAACGCTGCGGAGAGCCAGCTTGTATTCGTAGGGTTAGCAGGCATGATTGATCCACCGCGCCGTGAAGTGAGGGATGCTATTGCCACCTGCCGCAGAGCGGGCATACGAACGGTGATGATCACGGGGGATCATGGTACAACCGCTGAAGCAATCGCACAACAACTCGGCATTCTTCCGCGAGGAGGAAAGTCATTAAGTGGTCTTCAGCTGGCGGGCATGACGGATGACGAACTGGACAAACACGTTGAGGGCATTTATGTCTTCTCCAGAGTATCTCCTGAGCATAAATTACGCATCGTCAAATCACTACAAAGGAGAGGACATGTCGTTGCGATGACAGGGGATGGCGTTAATGACGCTCCAGCGATCAAAGCGGCAGATATCGGTATCGCGATGGGTATTACCGGCACCGATGTAACCAAAGAAGCTTCTGCCCTGATATTGAGTGACGATAACTTCTCAACCATTGTAGCTGCTATTGAAGAGGGGCGTAACATCTATGAGAACATTCGTAAATTTATTCGTTACTTGCTTGCCTCCAATGTGGGTGAGATATTGACCATGTTCTTCGCCATGATGATGGGGCTACCTTTACCGCTTGTACCCATTCAGATTTTATGGGTCAATCTTGTGACGGATGGTCTGCCAGCTATGGCACTGGGTGTGGATCAGCCAGAAAAGGATCTCATGGAGCACAAGCCACGTGGTGCGAAGGAAAATATTTTTGCCCGTAGATTGGGCTGGAAAATTATAAGTCGTGGTGTCCTGATCGGTTTATGTACTCTTGGAGCCTTCTGGCTCACATTACAAGCTGCTCCGGATCATCCGGGTCAACTGATTAAGGCACAGTCTGTTGCCTTTGCGACGTTGGTTCTGGCTCAACTGATCCATGTCTTTGACTGCCGAAGCTCACGTTCCATTTTTCATCGGAATCCGCTCCAAAACAAATATTTGGTTCTTGCCGTCATTTCATCTGTCGTGCTGATGCTTGTTGTGATGTACGTAGAGCCGTTGCAACCGATCTTCAAAACGGTACCACTTGGCTTGCGTGAATGGGCGATCTGTATCGTTGCTGCTGGAATTCCTACGTTCCTTATGGGAGCAGGCAGCGTGTGGGGAGGCCGTCGCAACCGTCGCCGTATTGGACCTGGTGGCTTCGTTCCGAAAAGTACAAAGTTTTCTGCATAAAATCAATACCTTTTACTTCCCAATTTCGTTATGCTATCCTCAAAATGCGTCGAAGCGAACGGCTTCGCCATTTTGCAGGATAGCTTTTTTTTGGAAGCGGAGCTTCATCTCTTCTTCCAGTCATGAGAGCCTGACTTTTCAAAAAACATAACTTGAAATGAATAAACGCTTTGGCAGCAGACTGCCAAAAGGAGTGGGAAGATCATATGGAATTTACAAAAATGCACGGACTAGGCAACGACTTTATCGTTGTATTTGGAGAAGAGAAGCTTCCCGCAGATGCGCCAGAATTGGCTGTGAAATGGTGTAACCGATTCTTCGGAATTGGTGCGGATGGGCTCGTCTATATACTGCCTTCCGAGAAAGCAGATTTTCAGATGCGCATCATGAATTCAGACGGTTCCGAAGCGGAGCAATGTGGTAATGCCATTCGATGTGTTGCAAAATATGTGTATGATCACGGTCATGTATCCGGAGAGAATATTACAATTGAAACGATTGGTGCTGGCGTACAGCCGGTTAATCTTAACATTCGTGATGGTAAGGTAGAGACGGTTCGTGTGGATATGGGTGAGCCGATTCTGGACGGGCTTAAAGTTCCAACGACCGTGGATGCAAACCCTGTGGTTAATCATTCCATTGAAGCGAATGGTCAACAATTCAAGTTTACCGCCGTATCCATGGGGAACCCACACGCTGTTATTTATGTAGAAGATGCTGTGAATTTTGATCTCTCGACATGGGGACCTCTACTGGAGGTACATCCGATGTTCCCCAAAAAAATTAATGTGGAATTCGCAACTGTGCGTGACCGCGGTTATGTGGATATGCGTGTGTGGGAACGTGGAGCAGGTCCAACGCTGGCCTGTGGAACAGGAGCCTGTGCAACACTCGTATCGTCTGTTCTGAACGGACACACCGACCGTACAGCTGTCGTTAGCCTCAAAGGTGGAGATTTGCACATTGAGTGGAATGAAACAGACAACCACGTTTATATGACGGGGCCTGCAGAAGTTGTTTTCAAAGGGATCACCTCGTAAAACGGAGATTTAAGTCAAGAGAGGCCTGTGAGCCTCTCTTTTTTAATTGCAGAAGTCGAATTTGGGTATATATGTTCAGCCATACATTACATGAGAACATGCAGGACAGAACATATATCATCATGATTCGGGAAAAAACCTGTGTTTTCCTTCGTTTTTTAGCGTTTTTTGTGTTACATTAGTATGAAATTGATCACAGCCAGGCGGGAGGAAATGGGATGAAGGCGGATTTACGGAGCGTAATGCAGGAGCGGGTTCTCGTGGGAGACGGGGCGATGGGAACATTCCTTTATCAAATGGGATTCCCGGTAGGCATTTCATATGAAGAGTTGAATTTAATTTCACCTGAAGTGGTGGCTGATGTACATCGTCGTTATCGAGATGCAGGTACAGAAGTATTTGAGACGAACACATACTCTGCCAATTATGATAAGTTGTCCAAGTTTGGCCTGGAATCTAAGGTTGAGAGTGTGAACCGGGCTGGTGTACGCATCGCCAAGGAAGTGGCAGGTAGCCAAGGTTATGTACTTGGTGCTGTAGGTTCAATTCGCGGGGGGAAACGCACGAATGTATCTACAAGTGAGCTGAAACGCTTTTACGAGCAACAGATTTTTGCACTTCTTGACGAAGGGGTAGACGGTATTCTACTTGAAACCTTCTATGACATTGAGGAGATGGACATCGCCCTTCTACAGACTCGCAAGCTGAGTGACCTACCCGTGATTGGACAATTTGCTGTTGAGCATGTTGGTCATACACTGGATGGATATACGATGCCTGAGGCGTTCCGGATTATGCGTGAACAAGGTGCCGATGTGATTGGCTTCAACTGTCGAACAGGTCCTAACGGTATCATGCGTGCGATGGAAACGGTATCTGGGCAGATCGGTATTCCAATGTCCGTCTATCCTAATGCAGGAGCAGCAGATTACGTAGATGGTGAATTCCGTTATGGTGCAACTCCAGAGTACTTCGGTCAGACAGCAGTGCAGTTTGCCGATCTGGGTGCTCGAATTATCGGTGGTTGCTGCGGAACAACGCCGGATCATATCGCTGCTATGGCTGGAGCCTTGGCCGACTATCAAGCTGCTCCAATTGTCCAGCCTGACCTAACGGATTCCAAACCACGTATTGTTCTACATGAAAATGTAGATGAACGTGCAGGTCGTGGTGGACAACCAACAATTGTAGATCTGGTGAAGGAACGCCATACGGTTATCGTTGAACTTGACCCACCACGTGATCTGGATATCGCCAAATTCATGAAAGGTGCCGAGATACTCAAAGCAGCAGGAGCTGACGCACTAACACTCGCTGACAACTCGCTTGCAGTTACCCGGATGAGTAATATGGCTCTGGGACATCTCGTTCAAGATCGCACGGGATTGCGTCCGCTTGTGCATATTGCATGCCGGGATCGTAATCTGATCGGTACGCAATCCCACATGATGGGCTTTGATGCGCTGGGAATTAATCATGTGCTCGCAGTAACTGGAGATCCAGCCCGTTTCGGTGACCTCCCGGGTTCAAGCTCGGTATATGATCTAACCTCCTTCGAAATTATTCGGATGATCAAGCAACTGAACGATGGTGTAGCCTTCTCAGGTAAACCACTTAAGCAAAAAGCCGGATTCGTTATTGGAGCTGCATTCAATCCGAACGTGAAGCATCTGGACAAAGCCATCCAACGTTTGGAGAAAAAGATCGCCTCCGGCGCCGATTACATCATGACCCAGCCGATTTACGATCCACAATTAATTGTGGCAATGCATGAAGCGACCAAACATCTGGAAATCCCTATTTTCGTTGGTGTAATGCCGCTCGCAAGTGGACGAAATGCGGAATATCTCCATAATGAGGTGCCGGGAATTCAGCTGTCCGATGAGGTTCGGTCACGCATGGCTGGTCTGGAAGGCGAAGAAGGCCGCGCGATGGGCGTGAAAATCGCCAAGGAACTATTAGATGTAGCCACCACGTATTTTAAAGGCATCTATCTGATGACGCCATTTATGTTCTACAACATGACGGCGGAACTTACACAATATGTGTGGGAGAAGTCAGAGCACCAATGTCCTACTTGTTTCAACCCTAATAATCAATTACAATAGTGTAACGGATGTGATGCCGATGTCATTCAGTATGACCGGATACGGTCAATCCGCCTTTCATTTTGGAGGCTATAAGGTACAGTTGGAAGTCAAATCGGTCAATCATCGTTATTGTGAAGTGATGATGCGTCTACCGAAAGAGTGGACATGTTATGAAGACGGATTGAGGAAAATGGTACAGAGCCGCTTGAAGCGCGGGCGGATTGATGTTTATGTAATGAAAGAAAAAGATGAAGACCAGGCTCTGCCTGCCGTGCTCAATGAGCAGGCGGTTAGAGCCTATCTGCAGGCTGCAGAGCAGCTGGAGACCCGGTATGGGATGCAGGGCAAGCCGACCATTATGGACATACTTTCGTTGCCAGATGTCATGGTTCATTCAGAAGGGGTTAATCTCCTGACGGAAGAGCAGAAGGACGAATGGGAACGTGTTCTGCAGGAGGGGCTTGAAGAAGCTCTGTCCGGTCTGGAACAGATGCGCGCTCGCGAGGGTCTTCATCTGGCTAGTGACCTGGAACGACGGATCAGTCGACTGGAGTCACTGCATACCGAGATGCTTACTCTTGCACCTACTGTGGTAAGTGATTACCGCAACAAGCTAAGACAAAGGCTTACGGAAATGCAGGAGGAAGGCTCTTTCCCTTTTGATGAGCATAAATTGGGTATGGAAATTGCTGTGTTTGCCGATCGTTCTAACATAGAAGAAGAGCTTACGCGTTTACTCAGTCACTTCGGACAGAGCAGGGAACTGCTGAAGAGTGAGGAACCTGTGGGACGCAAGCTGGACTTTCTAATTCAAGAGATGAATCGTGAAGTTAACACGATTGGATCAAAAGCCAACCATTTGGCTCTAGTGAACCGTGTTGTCGAGATGAAGGCGGAACTGGAGAAGATTCGCGAGCAAGCAGCGAATATCGAATGAACGGTCATATTTCGGCAGAAGAGTCGCATGTATAGGGGGAAGAACCTGATTATGGCAATCAAACTCATTAACATTGGATTCGGTAACATCGTATCGGCCAACCGGATTATATCCATCGTAAGTCCGGAATCGGCGCCGATCAAGAGAATTATACAAGAGGCAAGAGACCGTCATATGCTAATTGATGCAACGTATGGAAGACGTACTCGTGCCGTAATTATTACGGATAGTGATCATGTCATTCTGTCTGCAGTACAGCCAGAAACGGTTGCCCATCGTCTTTCTTCGAAAGATGATGATAACGACGAATAAAATGGAGTGTAATATGTCTAAGGGATTACTGATAGTGTTGTCCGGCCCATCAGGGGTCGGGAAGGGTACAGTATGCAGCGCATTGCGCAAACGGGTGCCGAATTTGACTTATTCTGTATCGGCAACAACCCGCCAGCCTCGTCTGGGTGAAGAGCATGGAGTCAACTACTTCTTCCATTCGCATGATGAGTTTCTGAGTATGATTGCCGAAGATCAACTGCTGGAACATGCAGAGTATGTTGGCAACTATTATGGAACTCCGCGTGATTTTGTGGAGAAAACGATTAACGAAGGCCGGGATATCATTCTTGAGATTGAAGTCCAAGGTGCACTAAAAGTGAAAGAAAAGTTCCCGGAAGGGATCTTTGTGTTTCTACTCCCTCCATCTTTGGACGAGCTTAAAGATCGTATTCAAGGCCGTGGTACGGAAAGTCAGGCAACAATTGATCACCGGATGTCCGTTGCTGTGGATGAGATCAGCTTGTTGGAGCAGTATGATTACGCAGTTGTTAATGATGAAATTGATATGGCGTGTAAACGAATAGAAAGCATCATTATCGCCGAACATTGTAAGATCAATAAATAATCTCTTTTACCGCAGCAGCATGCGATATTCCACACGACTAAAGTCATAGGATATATATAGAAGAACGTGTTGGTGTGGATGACGCATACAGACTGGACTGTGTAGGTGTGTTCAGATAGGAACAACCTCATGAAGTTCGGTCTGGCGGTGAAAG
Organism: Paenibacillus sp. MER 99-2; assembly: GCF_023714095.1. Taxonomy (NCBI): domain Bacteria; kingdom Bacillati; phylum Bacillota; class Bacilli; order Caryophanales; family Paenibacillaceae; genus Paenibacillus; species Paenibacillus sp. MER 99-2. Next base: position 751,397 of record NZ_JAMAUZ010000001.1, read on the forward strand.
GTGATTATACTAATGTAAAGAGGTGTTTTGTAACTATGCTGTATCCTTCTATTGATGAAATGATGAACAAAGTCGACAGCAAGTATTCTCTTGTTGTTGCTGCTTCTCGCCGGGCTAGACAACTTCGCGAAGGCGAAAAATCCGATCTGAGAAATGCAAAATCTAATAAGCAGGTTGGCGTTGCGCTTGAAGAGATTTATGGTGACTTGCTCGTTGTCATCAAAGGACAGGACGAAGAAGAGGAAGAGTAAGCCGTTAGCGGCTGCTCTTCAACTGCATACGGCGTAAGCCGGATTTATTTGACAACCGCGAGGTTGTTATTTTTTTCTCTATTTGGATTCTTTTCATAACGAACCAAAGGTACGTGTTCAAAAAGGTCGGTTTTCAGTACCGAGAAGATGGGATGAAGGTAGAAATGGAGTAGCGGAGCGTAGGCAAACCTACGTGAGCAACGGACATTTCGGCTGAATCCCATCTTCGACGCTGAGATGCCTTCAGGCATCCTTCGTAATCAAAAGCGGACTTTTTGAACAACCTCTAAAGGGATTACGAGATAGATTCCTATTCAGCGTTTAAATGTCGCATAGACTGGGGGAAATAACATGTTGAACGGCAAAAAGATCGTGCTTGGAGTTACAGGAGGAATCGCAGCTTACAAAGCAGCAACGCTATGCAGTAGACTTGTGCAAAGAGGGGCGGATGTCCATGTCATCATGACGGAGTCTGCCAAACAGTTTATTACGGAGTTAACGCTGCAAACGTTGACGCGTAATGTTGTTTATAGCGATACGTTTGATGAGCGTGAACCATCGGTTGTTTCACATATCCATTTAGCTGATCTGGCAGATCTCGTATTGGTGGCTCCAGCTACCGCCAATGTGATTGCGAAGATGGCACATGGTATGGCGGATGATATGTTATCAACCACGCTCCTAGCTACAACTGCTCCAGTAATGATTGCACCAGCTATGAATGTTCATATGTATGACCACCCGGCTGTGCAACATAACATGAATTTACTAGTCCAGCGTGGAACGTTAATGATTGAGCCGAGCGAAGGGCAATTAGCGTGTGGTTATGTAGGCAAAGGAAGGCTGGAGGAACCAGATACAATCGTTGATGTGGTTGAACAATTTTTTGCTAACAAAGCGAGTGGTAACAATGCTGGACAGGTCTCCTACGTTTCGGCACCAGCAACTAAGCAAACGACGACACAAACTACTATAGAACCACAGCAATTAACAGGAAAAAAAGTGGTTGTCACAGCGGGAGGAACCATTGAACGTATTGACCCTGTTCGCTACATTACGAATGACTCTTCAGGCAAGATGGGCTTTGCGATTGCGGCAGTTGCGCAGGAGCTTGGAGCTGAAGTCACGCTAATCATGGGCAATACACAGGTTAGCCCGCCTGCGAATGTGCAGGTGATACAGGTACAGTCTGCTGATGAAATGTATGCTGCTGTCCTACGACAATGGGATGACGCCGATATTGTAGTTAAGGCAGCGGCTGTGGCTGATTATCGTCCAAAGGAAGTTTATAAGGAAAAGATGAAGAAAACAGGTGATACATTATCGCTTGAACTTATTAAAAATATAGATATTCTCGAAACATTAGGGAAGCAGAAGACCCATCAATTTTTGATCGGTTTTGCAGCAGAGACGAATGATATTGAACGGTATGCACGAGAAAAACTGGAACGGAAAAACTGTGATCTGATCGTAGCCAATGATGTCACCCGTGCAGGTGTAGGATTTGGAACAGACACCAATGCGGTGAATATTTATGACCGTGAGGGTTTGGTAGAAGAGCTTCAGGTGGTGGCCAAGGAAGACGTGGCACGCCAGTTGCTTTCAATTGCGGCGGAGCGCATTGCCGGGGGGAATTAATATGGAAATCGCCAAGGTGATTGTCGATGTTCCTGTGAAGGAAACCGACCGACCTTTTGATTATCTTGTGCCAGAATCAATGCGTGAATGGATCGAAATTGGCAGTCGGGTTGGGGTACCTTTTGGACATCGAACGGTGCAAGGATTCGTCGTTGATCTTGTACCTCGCACCGGAAATGAGACATTCAAGCTTAAGCCCGTTCAGGAGCTGCTGGATCTTGTTCCGCCCTTATCCAAAGATCTGGTGGAACTCGCGGACTGGATGAGTGAGCGTTATGCGAGCAATCGCATTTTATCATTACAGGTGATGGTACCGACAGCTTTAAAAGGGAAGGCAGAGCGTTACATCTCCATTGGAGATGGACTGGATACTACGTCGGCGAGTTCGTCGCCGAATGAAGAGGTTCTTTTTGTATGGGGAGAAGAATCGACCACAGAAAAGGTACAGCAGGACATCATTCGGTTCGTACAGAGTCGTGGACAAGTCCCGCTTCAACAGCTTAGTCGAAAGTACCCAAATCATGCGTCCTTGATCAAAAAACTGCTCCTGGGTGGCGTGTTGCTGGAAAGCCAGGCCATCAAGGACAAAATGGGCAAAAAAACGATGAAATCGGTGGATCTTGCGGTTGATGCGATGGCAGCACAAGAAGCGCTTGATGCATTCCCGGCGAAGGCTCAGCGTCAGAAGGAAGTATTGTCCTTTTTGCTCCAGATGAAAGAACTGTTACCTATGCCCATGAAAGAATTGTTGTCAACACTTCAGGTGTCTGCGGCCACTGTCAAAGGACTGGAAGAGAAGGGATTACTCGTAACAGAGGACGTTGAAGTCTTTCGTGATCCATATCAGGGCAGAAAGTTTCGGGCGACCGAACCGCTCTCGCTCACGCCAGAACAGCAACATGTGTATGATAGCATCAATGGTAGATTAATGGAGAGACGCCACGGCGTCTTTTTGCTTCATGGTGTTACGGGAAGTGGCAAAACGGAAGTCTATCTGCAAACGATACAGCAGTGCATTGATCAGGATCGGCAGGCCATCGTGCTTGTACCTGAAATTGCCTTGACTCCTCAGATGGTTGAGCGTTTCAAAGGGCGCTTTGGTAACCAAGTTGCGGTCATGCACAGTCGTCTGTCGGGTGGGGAACGTTACGATGAGTGGCGTAAAATTAGAGAGGGTCAGGTCAAGGTGGCGATTGGTGCCCGATCTGCGGTGTTCGCACCGTTCAGTCGCCTTGGATTGATTATTATGGACGAGGAGCATGAGACCTCCTACAAACAAGAGGAAACGCCCAAATATCATGCCCGTGATGTTGCGGTGAAAAGAGCTCAGCAGCACCAGGCCGTTGTGGTTCTAGGTTCTGCTACGCCCTCGCTGGAAAGTTATTATGCTGCTCGTTCTCAAAGTAATGATGAATTCGCACCTCTCCTGCTGGAGATGCCAACGCGGGCGCTTGGTAATAACTTGCCTGACGTACGCATTGTTGATATGCGTGAGGAACTCAAGGATGGCAATCGTTCGATGTTCAGCCGTGCACTGCACAAAGGTATAGAGGAACGCTTGGAACGTGGAGAACAAACCGTTTTACTTCTAAACCGCCGTGGATACTCTACTTTTGTGATGTGCCGAAGCTGTGGATATGTAGCCGGTTGCCCGGAGTGCGATATTTCCCTGACGTATCACCAACGCTCCAATAATCTTCGTTGTCACTATTGTGGTTATGCGGAAGCGGCTCCAGAAGTGTGTCCGGATTGTGGTAGTGAGCACATTCGATATTTCGGAACAGGAACCCAACGTGTAGAGGAAGAGCTCGCGAAGTTATTCCCTGGTATTCGCGTCATTCGGATGGATGTGGATACAACAACGGAGAAGGGTTCACACGAGAAGCTGCTGAAACAGTTTCGGGAGAAAAAGGCAGATGTCCTGCTGGGTACACAGATGGTCGCTAAAGGGCTCGACTTCCCAGATGTGACGCTGGTAGGGGTCATTACAGCAGATTCGGCATTGAATTTGCCTGATTTCCGAGCTGCGGAAAAAACATTCCAACTGCTAACGCAAGTTGCCGGCAGGGCAGGACGACATCAGCTTCCAGGTGAAGTTTTTGTGCAATCTTATACGCCGGAGCATTACTCAATCGGTCATGCTAGCCAGCACGATTATATATCGTTTGTTCGTGAAGAATTGCTACATCGACGTAATCTTCAATATCCGCCGTATTGTCGGCTTATTCTGGTTACTTTTTCACATGAGCAGCTACCTGTACTTATTCGACTAGCCGAAAACTATACTCGAATGTTAAAAGAACGCGCAAACGCAGCAGGCTGGTTAGGGAGTCTAGATCGGTTTAGCAACGAAGCCTTTGACGTACTCGGACCTGTAGCCTCCCCGATTCCGCGGATCAAGAATAGATACAGATTCCAATGTATGATAAAATGGCGTGGGGATGTAGACGCAATTGGGCTCGCTCTAGCGACAGCTCGGCGTATGGACGATGATGTGCAAGCGCAGAAGTTGCTAATTAGTCTTGATGTAGACCCGCAAATGTTAATGTAAACAGGCGGTATAAACATAGAATAGTAAAAACATGCATCATGGCTGGATGTTTGACTACATAGCCTGATGTCTTGAAATTATGATGAGGATTAGGAAGGTGCTTACAACATGTCGATTCGCATTATCGTGAAAGAACCGGATGAAGTGCTACACAAAAGAGCTAAGGAAGTAACGAAGGTAACACCGAATGTACAAAAGCTGCTGGATGATATGGCAGATACGATGTACGACGCTGAGGGTGTAGGGCTTGCGGCGCCACAAGTAGGTATTCTGAAACGTTTGATTGTCATTGATGCTGGAGATGAGCAGGGGTTGATCAAAATGATTAATCCTGAAATTATCTCAAGTGAAGGTGAGCAGTTTGGACCAGAAGGTTGCCTGAGTATTCCTGGAATTAATGGGGATGTGCGTCGCTTTGAGACGGTGACCGTTAAAGGACTGGATCGTGAAGGTAATGAACTGATTATTACGGGCAGCGGCTTGTTGTCCCGCGCATTCCAACATGAAATTGATCATTTGGATGGAGTGCTCTTTACTGATATTGCCGAGAAAGTGTACGAAATTTCTGCAGATCAGACAGGACCTCGACGTAATTAAGGAGTGATGGATTTGAATATTGTTTTTATGGGAACTCCAGATTTTGCTGTTCCTTCTCTAGATATGCTGATTGCGGAAGGGTACAACGTGGTCGGTGTCGTAACACAGCCGGATAAACCACAAGGCCGCAAAAAAGTACTTACACCAACACCTGTGAAAGCTGCAGCCGAGCGTCATGGCCTGCCTGTATTTCAACCGGTTAAACTTCGTGATCCAGAAGCAGTGGCTCGGCTTGCAGAGTGGAAGCCTGATCTCATTGTTACCGCAGCATTTGGGCAGATTCTGCCCAAAGCCGTGTTGGACATGCCTGTTCGCGGTTGTGTGAACGTACATGGATCACTTTTGCCTAAATATCGCGGAGGTGCTCCGATTCAACGCTCCATCATCAATGGGGAATCGGTTACTGGAGTAACGCTCATGTATATGGCAGAAGGACTGGACACCGGAGACATGATCTCACGCGTGGAGGTGCCGATTACGGATGAAGATACATCAGGCTCGATGTTTATCAAGCTAAGTGACGCAGGATCCAAACTGCTGCAGGAAGAAATGCCTAGATTAATTGCAGGGGAAACAACGGCTGTCCCTCAGGATGATGCCGAAGCTTCGTATGCCCGCAATCTGACTCGTGAAGATGAAAAACTAGACTGGAATCGCTCCTCACGAGAGCTGTTTAATCAGATCCGTGGTCTGGTGCCGTTCTCTGGAGCATTCACCATGTGGGATGATCAAGTCTTCAAAGTCTGGGCAGCGACGAATCCGAATCATCCAGATGCGCGGGGAACTGCTCAAACGGGTCAGACTGAACCAGGAACTGTTCTGCAACTGGGTGCTAATGGTATCGAGGTGTCAACAGGCAGCGGTTCACTCTGGTTAACCGAAGTTCAGCCAGCAGGTAAAAAAGTGATGAAAGCTGCAGACTTTGGTCGTGGTGGTACCTTGAAACCAGGCACGGTGCTACGATGAACGGAAATACATCAGGTCGTGCCTCAGGTCAGGGGAAACAAACGCAAAATTCAACGAATCATATCCACTCTAAGAAAAGCCAAAACAGCGGTAAACCTGCGCATACTCAAAATAGAAGTGCTGCTAGGCCTGCTTCACGAGGGACTGAACGTTCGTCTGCTCCCAAAACATCTGCCCGTAACGTTGCCGTAAAGGTACTTAGTGCAGTTGAACAAGACGGCGCATACAGCAATTTAGAGTTGAATCGCCGATTAAAAGAGGCAGATCTAAGCCCAGCAGACGTAGGTCTGGCGACCGAATTAGTCTATGGAACAATCGCAAGGCGGAACACACTGGATTATTATTTGGAACGTTACGTAGCCAAAGGTGTGTCTAAGTTACAGCCGTGGGTAAGAAGCTTGTTACGGATTAGTGTGTATCAGATGTTATATCTGGATCGAATTCCTGAGCATGCAGTTGTCAGTGAAGCGGTGAATCTGGCGAAAAAGCTGGGTCACCAAGGTATATCTGGTATGGTGAATGGCGTTTTGCGGAATATGATTCGTAATCGTGATGAGCTTCGAATACCGGAACATCTACCTGCTGCTGAGCGGATTACGCTGGAGCACTCACATCCGCTCTGGATGGTAGAGCGCTGGATCGCTCAATATGGCGAAGAGACAGCAGAGGCCATCTGCCGTGCCAATAATGAACCTCCTGCTGTCAGTGTTCGTGTGAATACAACGATGACAACGCGAGAGAAACTGATGCGTGAGATGGAGAACACAGGAGCTAACGTAGAGCCTTCCCGATTAAGTCCTGATGGTATTCTGGTGCTTAGCGGAGGCAATATGGCTCTTACATCCTGGTATCGGGATGGTCTGTTATCTGTGCAGGATGAGAGTTCCATGCTGGTGGCTGAAGCGGTCGCACCCGAAGAAGGACAAACCGTACTCGATTGCTGTGCGGCTCCTGGTGGCAAGACAGCCCATATGGCTGAGAAAATGCAGGATCGTGGACGAATTATAGCGAATGATCTGCATGCGCATAAACGTCAATTGATTATGGATCAGGCGGATCGTCTGGGATTGGGCTGTATTGATGCCGTTACCGGTGATGCACTTGATCTGAATGAACGCTATGCTGAAGCTTCATTTGATCGGATTTTGCTGGATGCGCCATGCTCGGGTCTTGGTGTTATCCGTCGTAAGCCAGATGTCAAATGGACCAAGTCTCCTGAAGATATCGAAGATATTTCCGGCCTACAGCGTGAGTTGCTGGATCGTGTAGCTCCACTTTTGAAGCCAGGAGGGGTGCTGGTATACAGCACATGTACGATTGAACCAGCGGAGAATGAAATGATGGTGTCTGATTTCTTGCAACGTCACCCAGAATTCGAAGCAGCTGATTCGACATGGTCTGATACGTCATTGGCTGAATGGAAATCCGTAAATGGAGGTGTGCAGATTTTGCCGCAATATGCACACAGCGACGGTTTTTACATTGCCCGTTTAATTCGTACAGCGAATGGATCAATTGTATAGCGCTTGAGCAAGAGCCGCCGAGGGAAACTTCGGCGGATTTCTTTGTGAGAAGCATGTCTTTTTTATGGGGTGATAATGAAAATATGATCACTCCAAAATCGCATGATTCAGCGGTAGAAGTGGATAATTTTCGTGATAGACGAACGATGTAAGGGTGCGAGGGACGCATAGAGGTGTTATAATGCATGAAGTGTGTGCTTCGAGGGTATACATGGATGTAAAGTGGTCTTTATGATAGAATAGGACGAATGGAACGATAAGAAGGAAGTCTAACGACAAGAAAAGAAGGAATAGGTGTTGAAAACAAAATGAAACCTTTTATATATGATTATTCCCTAGAAGAGCTGCAGCAGTGGGCTGTTAATAACGGGGAGCCTGCGTTTCGTGGGGGTCAGATTTTTGACTGGATCTACGTGAAACGTGTGAATGATTTCAATGAAATGAGTAACTTACCGAAGGCACTACGTGAAAAATTGACAGAACAATTCGAATTTGTAACGCTCACAGAAATTACGAAATTTGAATCCAAGGATGGAACGGTTAAGTTCCTGTTTGGTCTGCATGATGATCATGCCATTGAGACAGTTATTATGAAGCACAACTATGGAAACAGCATCTGTGTAACGACACAGGTCGGTTGCCGAATTGGTTGTACCTTCTGTGCATCTACTCTGGGTGGTCTCAAACGTAACCTTACGGCTGGAGAGATTACTGCTCAAGTGGTACAGGCACAGAAAATCTTGGATGAACGTGGCGAGCGTGTCAGCAGCATTGTTATTATGGGTTCAGGTGAACCATTTGAAAACTATGAAGCTACGATGACCTTCCTGCGCACAATGATTCATGAAAAAGGATTGAATATCGGTCAACGTCACATTACCGTATCTACGAGCGGAATCGTACCGAACATCTACAAGTTTGCGGATGAAGATACACAGATCAACCTGGCGATCTCCATTCACGCACCGAATGATGCGCTTCGTTCCAAATTGATGCCGGTCAACCGTCGTTTCCCGTTTGAAGACGTAATGGAATCCTTGCGTTATTATCTGGCCAAAACAGGTCGTAGAATCACGTTTGAGTACGCCCTGATTGGCGGAGTTAATGATCAGCCTGAACATGCTGCTGAACTAGCGGGTGTGCTCAAGAACATGCTGTGTCATGTTAACTTGATTCCGGTCAACCACGTACCTGAGCGCAAATACGTAAGAACATCACGAAGCGATATATTTAACTTCCAGAGAATCCTCTCGGAGCAAGGCGTCAATGTAACGATTCGTCGTGAACAGGGACATGATATTGCTGCCGCTTGCGGTCAGCTTCGTGCCAAGCATATGGAGTTGAGGTGAGAACGTTTTGATCAAAACAGTTCAGGTGAGCCATATCGGACGTGTACGTTCGGTTAATGAAGATTCAGCTTGGATTCGCAATTTGGAAACAGGTTATATCTTAGGGATTGTTGCCGATGGCATGGGCGGACATCTTGCGGGAGATACCGCAAGTCGTCTTGCGGTGGAGACACTCGTGAGCGATCTGGGGACATTAGAACCGGGGTTGTCGCATGCCTCTTTGTCTGCTGCTCTCAGCGACGCGATTCTGCATGCCAATGAGGTTATATTCCGTACAGCATCTGCAGATGAAAAGTACCATAATATGGGGACGACAGTTGTTGCCGCCTTATTAAATGATGCTGAGGGTGTTATCGGTCATATCGGTGATAGCCGCGCTTACAAAATTGCCAACAAATCATTGACCCAGTTGACAGAAGATCACACGCTTGTCAATGACCTGTTGAAGAACGGGATCATTAAGAAGGAAGACGCTACGCACCATCCACGTCGTAACGTACTGACTCGTGCACTTGGCACAGATGCTGAGGTAAAGGTAGATTTAGATCCTGTTAAGCTGGAAGAGGGCGAAGTCCTGTTGTTATGCAGTGATGGGTTAAGCAACCTGGTCAGCAATGAGCAGCTCATTCAAGTTGCTGGCAATCTGGATCTTCCTCTGGAGGAACGAGCGGATCGTCTACTTCAGCTTGCACTGCTTGCTGGTGGAGATGATAACATCACGGTTGCGTTGTTCGAGATTCAAGAGGATAATTCCGTAGTTGCTGAAACGGGGTGCGAGTCATGATTGGGCACCAGTTAGGCGGACGCTATGAAGTGATTGAGCGTGTCGGTGGTGGCGGCATGGCGCTTGTATATAAAGCACAGGATCTTCTGCTGAATCGAAATGTCGCGATCAAAGTGTTGAGACAGCAATTCGTCCATGACGAAGAGTTTATTCGACGTTTCCGTAGAGAAGCACAGTCTGCTGCATCATTGTCTCACCCTAACGTAGTGAGTATCTATGATGTAGGGCAAGAAGATGATGTGCATTACATTGTTATGGAATACGTCGAAGGCAAAAACCTGAATGAAATTATAAAGGAAAGGGCGCCTCTGCAAGTCGATGAAGCAGTTCGTATTGCTTCCCAGATTGCAGATGCCCTGGATCATGCACATCATAATCAAATTATTCATCGGGATATTAAACCGCATAACATATTGATTGGACGTAATGGGCGTGTGAAGGTGACGGATTTCGGAATTGCTCGTGCCGTAACCTCAACGACAATTACCCAGACGGGTTCTGTAATCGGTTCTGTTCATTATTTCTCGCCTGAGCATGCCAAAGGCATCGTAACAGGTGAAAAATCGGACTTATATTCTCTTGGTATCGTACTCTATCAAATGCTGACTGGGCAGCTTCCGTTTTTGGGAGAGAGTCCAATTAGCGTCGCGTTGAAGCATCTGCAGGAAGAATTCGATGAACCACGCAAATTCAATCCATTGATTCCGCAAAGTGTGGAAAATGTAATTCTGAAATCGATGCGTAAAAACCCGCACGAGCGGTATCAATCGGCAAAAGAAATGCAGACAGATCTGGAAACTTGTTTGATGCCAGAGCGTCGCAATGAAACGAAGATTGATTTTCCGGATGAGGATGATATTGATCAAACACGTGTCATGCCTGCAATCAAGCCTGAACCGCGTGGTGTAACTTCAACGGGTGCAGTTCCTGTTATGGAATCTGACGCTGAGGAAGGCAAAGAGAAGGGCAAAACAAAGAATTGGAAAAAGCCAACGCTGCTTATTTCGTTGACACTTCTAATTCTGATAGCTATGGTCGGCGTGGTGTGGTACGTCAAGGGTATGCTCGTTGTACCTGAAATAACGGTGCCTAGTGTCATTAACGAGACTGAAGAAAATGCCCGCAAGATCTTGGAAGATAGTGGCCTTGTCGTAAGTAATGAGGTCATTCGCGCCCATGAAGAAGGTTTCGATCCAGGCATTGTCTTTGACCAGAGTAGAAAAGAAGGCGATGTCGTCAAAGAGGGCTCTGAGATTCAGCTCAGTGTCAGCATGGAGAAAGAGCCAACCAAAATGATAGATGTCAAAGGCTCCTCCTATGATGCTGCTGTGAAGAGTCTGACCGCTTTAGGAATCAAGGAGGATCAGATCCAGCGTAAGGATGAACACTCCAATGAAGTCCAATCCGGAAACGTAATCTCCCAGACACCTGGAGTTAATGAAGATTTTGATCCGGAAGAGGTTCAAATTGTTTTAACCGTAAGTAAAGGCGCTGAAACGGTTAAAATGCCTGATCTCAAAAATCAAACCCGCAGTGAGGCGGAGCGGCTGCTCAAATCCGCTGGATTAACGCTGGCACAGGTTCAAGAGGAATCGAGTTATACCATTGACCGCGGTAAAGTAACGCAACAATGGCCTTACGAAGCGGGTGCAGAGGTTAATCCTGGTGACAATATTACCATTTACATTAGTACAGGATATCCACCAGAAGCGTTAGAGTACTCATTTAATATTAATGTCTCACCAAAAGAAGAGGGCAAAAACAGCAGTATTCGAATTACATTTGAAGATGCACGTGGCAAAAACCAAGAGTGGGGAACGCGTACCATCAACAAGTCCAATCAAGCGTTGACGATCCCACTGGTACTTGCACCAAATGAGAATGGCGCTGTGTCCGTCTATCGGGATGGGAAATTCCTTGATACGTACCTTGTTAGCTACATCGATGCCAAGAATGGAACCGTTACGGTGCCTTCCATTGAGCCTGAGGGGGGCGTGCAGCCACCACCGGATGAGCAACAGCCGGATCCAGGAAATGTGGAAGAGGATAATACAGAAACCAACCAGGAAGGTGAACCTGAGTCAACACCTGCGGATGGTGAAAGTGACAACGAAGAGGGAGATACCTCTGCGATGAATCCAGGAAATGGAAATGGCAATGGTAAGGCTAAGGGTAGAGCCAAGGAAGTTGTTAATGCATCAAGCCGTCCTTAAAGGACGGCTTATTGCTGACGTTTAGCCGAATTAAAGGTCTTAAAAGTTGACTGAAGATCGTATGTCTGGAATTTGTACAATCGTATTGCCAATTCAAAGGAGGGCGACGGAGCTATGCCTGAAGGTATTATCGTTAAAGCGCTAAGCGGTTACTACTATGTCATGCCACTGGAAGATAACGGGGTGCCTTCGGTTGAAGGCTCTGCCGTTCAATGTCGAGCTAGAGGCATTTTTAGAAAGCGAGGCACTTCACCGCTTGTGGGTGACCGTGTTAGCTACATGTTGACTGAGAATGGGGAAGGGACAGTAGATGAAATTAAACAGCGTGAGACGGAACTGATCCGTCCGCCTGTGGCTAATGTAAATCTCGCTGTTCTCCTGTTCTCCGTCAAGGAACCGGATATGAATCTGAATCTGCTGGACAAGTTCCTTGTTCATATTGAACAGGCAGGACTGGATGCGCTAATCGTGGTAACGAAGCAAGATCTAGCTGACCCCGGAGCAGATGATAAAGATACTGTTGCTGAAGTGAAGGCGCTCTACGAACAGATTGGTTACGAGGTCATCTCGACCAGTTCGCGAACCGGGGAAGGTAGTGAACTGCTGAAGGAACGTCTTGCAGGTCAGATTAGCGTATTTGCAGGTCAATCCGGGGTAGGGAAGTCTTCTATGCTGAATGCCTTGATGCCAGGTCTTACGCTGGAAACGAGTGAGATTAGCATTCGTCTAGGACGAGGCAGACATACCACTAGGCACGTGGAGTTGATTCCACTGGATAATGGCGGCTTTGTTGCTGATACGCCTGGATTCAGCCAGCTGGACTTTCTAGAGATTGGTGTAGAGGAGCTTTCCACCTGTTTCCGTGAATTTGCCCAGTATGCAGAGCAGTGCAAATTCCGAGGCTGTACACATACCCATGAACCATCATGCAAGGTACTTGAAGCTAAGGAAGAAGGACTAATCGCAGAAAGCCGGTACCGGCACTATGTGTTGTTTCTAACAGAAATGAAAGACAAGAAGCGGAGGTACTAACATGATTAAAATTGCCCCATCCATTTTATCTGCTGATTTTGCCCGTCTTGGTGCAGAGGTAGCGGAAGCTCAAACCGCAGGTGGAGACTGGATTCACGTTGATGTCATGGACGGTCACTTTGTCCCTAATATTACGCTAGGCCCTGCAATTGTAAAAGCCATTGCGCCTCATACAAGCTTGCCACTTGATGTGCATTTGATGATTGAGAACCCTGAGCGGTATATTGAGGAGTTTGCCAAAGCTGGCGCTGCGGTCATTACCGTTCATGCTGAAGCTTGTGTGCACCTGCACCGTGTTATTCATTTGATTAAAGAACAGGGTGTAAAAGCGGGCGTTGCTTTGAACCCGGGTACACCTGCTAGTGCGATTCAGGAAGTTCTTGATGATGTGGATCTGGTGCTTGTTATGACGGTTAACCCAGGGTTTGGTGGACAAGCCTTCATCTCAGGAACAATGAACAAAATCAAGCAGATTCGCAGTTGGCTGAATGAAAAAGGCCGTCATGACGTTCATATTGAGGTCGATGGCGGGATTGCTGCGGATACGGCTCCACTCGTGGTGGAAGCTGGCGCGGATGTACTCGTTGCAGGAAGTGCAGTATTTGGACGTGAAGATCGTGCAGCTGCAATTACTGAAATTCGCAACAGCTACGGGGGATAAACATGAATCTGAAGGAGACGCTGTGGACCATGGCTGCAAGTCTCGTTACAGGATTAGTACTTGCTTTATTTGCGGTAGTACAATCTCCTTTTAATGCATTCACCTCTCTACTAGGGGTTGGGATTGTCATTTTGTACTTCCGTAAATTTGACCGAACGAGACTTCGGGTTACATTTGTCATTTTTAGCATACTCTACTACTTAATGAGTGTATTCATGATCGCTGTCTATCAATTTGTTCCGACTCAGATGTAAATGCCGTGTTTCAGGCTCGTCATTATGGAATAGGGACAGGTAGTTCCGCATAAATATGGTTACATGAGCAGGTTTCTCATGTAGCCTTTTTTGTCGTGTTTGCGGTGGAGAAGGCATGGAGCATAGGATACGGCGGATGTATGAGCATGATGGGGAGGGTGAAGTATGAAATTTTACACGTTCAAACTGCCGAAGTTTTTGGGAGGGTTTGTGAAGGCGATTCTTAATACGTTTCAAAAGAACTGATCCATTACAATGCGAATACCGCCGCTTTGTTGGCTTCAGAGCGATCTGGAAAGTAGCTTTCGAAGCACGATGCGGCGGCCATTCACATGTCTATGGTGTTTAAGGTGGGGGCTTTCATGTTTAAATACCAAAAAAGCACCTGCAATAGACAAGGTGCTTTTTGCTTATCCGATTTATAGTAGCTTTGCGTGATTATACGCGAGTCACTTTACCGGCTTTCAGTGCACGGGTGCTTACGTATACACGTTTCGGTTTGCCGTTCACGAGAATGCGGACCTTCTGAACGTTTACGCCCCAAGAACGACGGTTACGGTTGTTAGCGTGGGATACGTGGTTACCGGTGCCCGGTTTCTTACCTGTCACATAACATTTGCGAGACATAGATTACACCTCCTATCCTAAAATAACCAGTGCCTTCGGAGAGACGAAAGTCATTCCACAAGGACTAAATTGTTCTACCTGACTAGAAAAAGTCAGTTTCCAGTAGCTAATGGGTTGTTCAAGCCAGCATCGCCGGATCATTTCCATTACTAAACCTGCCTAAAACAATACTTGAATATAATATCATATTGAAAAAAGCTTCGTCAACTGATCCAAAAACTTTATTTATTTCTCCTGTCTAATATAGTACAATGTTGAATAGTCCATAATACAGCGGTGAACAGGCTTTTGCCGCGGGGAAGCCGGAGAAAAGACCGGCCTTAAAGGTCGGGGGTCTGCTTTTTGGCAACGCTGCGCGCTGCGGCATTCCATCATTGGCACCAGTCTCCATGCGGCATTCATGCCGGCTCTCGATACCGGTGCATATCCGTATGCCCCGAACTTGGGGCTGTAATTGGTTGCAGGATATCGGTGGTCAGGCCGCCCAGACCGTTAAACCCGGCTGACATGTTGTATTATATGCCTATGCCGGACAAGGTATGGACGAAGAATAACGCGATAGCGTTAACGCATGAACAGACCAGATAACATCTTGGTGCAAGATGTTCGTGTATCAAGCTAGGAAGGGGAATTCTCACTTGAGTATACGTTCTTTAAATGGAACAGATTTCACCGCAATGGTACTTGCCGGAGCGGAACAACTTGGGCAGCATGCAGAGCACGTCAATTCCCTGAATGTGTTCCCTGTGCCAGATGGCGACACGGGAACGAACATGAATTTGACAATGAGTGCAGGAGTCGCTGAGATTAAACGCAAGAGCTCCGCCTCAATCGGAGAAGCTGCTGGTATTTTATCGAAAGGCTTGCTTATGGGTGCTCGCGGCAATTCAGGAGTTATTTTATCGCAATTGTTCCGAGGATTCAGCCGTTCTGCTGCGCCTTATGAGGAACTGAATACAATCCAATTTGCGGCAGCCCTCCAGAACGGTGTGGATGCAGCATACAAAGCAGTGGTAAAGCCTGTAGAAGGCACCATTCTGACCGTAGCTAAGGAAGCTGCTAAGCATGCGAACTATTACGCTAGACGGACGAATGATATCACTGAATTAATGAATGAAGTATTGTTAAAAGCAAAAGAAGCACTGGCGATGACTCCAGAATTGCTGCCTGTACTGAAACAGGTAGGGGTTGTGGATTCAGGTGGTCAGGGGCTTGTATATATTTACGAAGGCTTCATGGAAGTTCTGTTGCAGCAAGATGGAGGAAGTCTGACGACTTTGCCAAAAGAAGTTTCACCTTCGGTGGCGTCTTCTGCTCTCAAACCTGCTGCGAAGCCGGAAGTAACACCTGCGAAGCCTATACAACAGGTTATCGCGCCAGAGATGCCTTTATCGGCACAAGCAAGACTTGTTACGGAAGATATTGAATTCCTGTACGATATGGAATTTTTCATTAACCGTCAGCTTGGCGACAACGCAGGAGTAACATTCGATGAGGAAGTTTTCGAGAAAGCGTTATCAGTGAACGGAGACTCCATTATCATTATTGCCGATGATGAAGTCATCAAAGTGCATGTGCATTCCAAGACGCCTGGCGATGTACTGAACCTGGCTCTACGCTATGGTGAAATTACGCAGATTCACATTCTGAACATGCGTGAGCAGCATAGAGATCTGCTTACTGCAGGTATGGATATCGCTCCTTCGCCTGAACTGTTTGCGGAGATTCCACCAGAAGCGTCGCGTGGTCTCGAGGAAGCTGTACCACCTGCGGATGAGATGGCACCGTATGGATTTATCGCTGTATCTTCAGGTGAAGGTATTGCTGAGATTTTCCGTAGCCTTGGTGTGGATGTCGTTTTGTCTGGTGGTCAGACAATGAATCCGAGCACGGAGGATTTTGTGAAAGCGGTGCGTTCAATCGCAGCGGAACAGATTTTTATTTTGCCGAACAATTCTAATATCGTACTTGCTGCAGAGCAGGCACGTGAATTGCTGGAGGACGAACGCCGTATTACTGTAATTCCAAGTAAGACCATTCCACAAGGCATGGCTGCTGCTTTTGCGTTCCAGGAAGATGAATCGGCAGAGGTGAACCGGGATCAGATGCTAGATGCTCTTTCACGAGTGCAATCGGGTCAAGTGACCCATGCGGTGAGAGATACCCAATATGATGAACTGGATATTAAGGAAGGTCATTATATTGGGATTCACAACTCCAAAATTGTGGCTACGGACGAAGATCTGTTGCAGGCATGCCAAGGTTTGCTTACACGCATGTTAGAGAGTGGAGACGAGGTTGTTACCCTGCTCGAAGGGGAAGAGGCGTCTTCTGAGGTTACAACTGCGCTGGTTGCATGGCTCGAAGAGCAGTATCCAGATGCTGAAGTAGAGGTACATGCTGGAGGACAGCCAGTTTATTATTACTTGTTCTCTGTAGAGTCTTAGTGTTCACCTAGCCAAGAAGGAGGGGATCTAGTGAGCCATAAGGTTGCGATCGTAACGGATAGTACAGCAGATATACCGGAAGAACTGATTCGCAAGTATGGGATTCATGTTGTGCCGTTGCGTGTATTGTTTGGTGAAGAAACGTATGCTGACGGAGTTGAACTGACCCCAGAGGAGTTTTATACGAAACTTGGAAAGGCTGCGACATTGCCAACGACGTCACAACCTTCTCCAACCGAGTTCATGAACGTATATCAGTCATTGCTGGATGAGGATCCGGAACGTGCCATCGTATCCATTCACTTGTCGTCTGGCATGAGTGGCACTTATCAATCAGCTCTGCTTGGCAAGTCTCTGTTAGAGCGTGAAGGTGACATTACGGTGCTGGACTCCAAGTCGGCATCTTATGGATATGGGTTGCTGGTGGTGCAGGCCGCTGAACTAGCCTTACAAGGCAAGTCGGCAGCCGACATCGCTAGTGCTGTAGAAGGTATGCACCGAACGCGTAAGCTGTTCTTTCTTGTGGATACGCTGGAGTATCTACAGAAAGGCGGTCGGATTGGCAAAGCGGCAGCGATTTTTGGAACCCTTTTGAATATTAAGCCGATTCTATCTATTGATGAAGAAGGCATTATCTATGCCGTAGAGAAGGTTAGAGGTCAAAAAAAGGCCATGGCTCGCATCATTGAGCTGTTTCAGCAGGATTTCGCGGGTAAACGCGTGAATGTGGCAATCGGCCACACCGCAGATCCCGGATCAGCTATTGCTTGTGCAGAGCAGTTACGTGGGCATTTTACACTGAATGAGGTAGTGTATACCAACATTGGCGCTGTCATCGGTAGCCATGTCGGTCCTGGTGTAATTGCGATCTTTATGTGGCCTGTTCCGGAATGAGGGATTAGACATGAAATGGGATGAAATATCCGTAAAACAAATCAACGGCGTGAGTGCTCTCAAAGAGGGAGAGCTTCACGCCTTTGGCATCTCTACTGTAAAAGATTTATTAGAATATTATCCGTTTAGATATGAGGATTATCGTCTGCGTTCTCTCAGTGAAGTGAAGGATGGAGACAAGATCACGGTTCAGGGCCAAATTATGGGCATTCCTGTGTTACAAAGATACGGTAAGAAATCACGGCTTACGTGTAAGGTGATGACCGAGGAGTGGATGATTACAGCTACGTGGTTTAATCGACATTTCCTGAAAGATCAGCTAACGCCTAACCGTGAGATTGTCATCACTGGCAAATGGGAACAAAAGCGCATGCAGATGACGGTATCCGATTCCGAATTTCCCGATAAAGGGGGAGGACGTTCAGGTACACTTCAGCCTGTATATTCAGTAACAGGTAAGATCACACAATCGTGGATGCGCAAAACCATTCAGCAAGGGCTTGTGCAATTTGGTGAGTTAGTTCCTGAAATTTTGCCGCGGAGCTTGTTAAATAAATACAGTCTCATGCCTCGTAAACAAGCGATTAATGGAATTCATCATCCCCAGGATAACCAGGAAGGCCAGCAGGCAAGACAACGGATGGTGTATGAGGAACTCTTCTTATTCCAACTTAAAATGCAGGCCTATCGAGCCCTTAATCGAGATCGCATGGATGGGGTCGTGCATACGACGGATAATACGACGATTCGTGAATTTGTACGCAGTTTGCCGTTTGAACTGACAGATGCTCAGAAGAAGGTAGAGCTTGAAATTTTGCATGATATGCGCTCGCCTTATTCGATGAACCGCCTGCTTCAGGGAGATGTAGGTTCAGGCAAAACTGTCATTGCGGCGATTGCTCTCTATACTACGGTGCGCTCTGGGTTTCAGGGGGCTCTAATGGTGCCTACAGAGATTCTGGCAGAGCAGCATATGAGATCATTGCAAAAGCTGTTCGAACCATTCGGTGTGACCGTTGGCCTGCTGACAGGTAGTGTGAATGGCCGCAAACGGAAAGATCTGATTGCTTCCTTACAAATGGGCATGATTGATATTGTAGTAGGGACGCATGCTCTGATTCAGGAGGATGTATTCTTCCGTGATTTAGGACTGGTGGTTACCGATGAGCAGCATCGTTTCGGTGTGAATCAGCGTAGTGTTCTCCGTCGTAAAGGGTATAACCCGGATGTGTTGACGATGACAGCTACGCCGATTCCTAGGACACTGGCGATTACAGCTTTTGGAGATATTGAAGTATCTACGATCTCAGAGCGACCTAAAGGGCGTATCCCGATCTCCACCTACTGGGTGAAGCATGACAAGATGGAGCGGGTACTGGGCTTTATATCCCGAGAAGTGGATCAAGGGCGGCAAGCCTATCTGATCTGTCCGCTCATTGAAGAATCGGAAAAACTGGACGTTCAGAATGCGATTGATCTGCATGTGCAGATGCAGCAGAATTTCCCGAACTATCGTGTGGGCTTGCTTCATGGACGAATGACGGCGACTGAAAAAGAAGAAATGATGCGTGACTTCTACAGTAACGATATTCAGCTTCTCGTTTCCACGACGGTCATCGAGGTAGGGGTGGACGTACCTAACGCTACGCTTATGGTGATCATGGATGCGGATCGTTTTGGATTGTCACAGCTCCACCAGCTTCGGGGCCGGGTTGGCCGCGGGGCGCATGCTTCCTACTGTGTGCTTATTGCTGATCCAAAATCAGAAGTTGGACAAGAACGCATGAAGGTTATGACGGAAACAGATGACGGTTTTGAGGTTTCTAGGCGTGACTTAGATCTACGCGGTCCTGGTGATTTCTTCGGCACCAAGCAGAGTGGATTGCCCGAGTTTCGATTGGCCGATATGGTTGCTGACTTTGCAGTATTGGAGCAGGCCAGAGATGACGTCTCCAGTTTAATTACAGACGCAAACTTCTGGACATCCATCGACTACGCACCACTGCGTGAGTATTTACAGGGGCAGCAAGTGTTTCAAGGCGACCTCATCGATTAACTTTAAAGGATGTTCAAAAAGTCAACTTTTGATTACGAAAGATGCCAAGCGGCATCATCAGCGGCGAAGCTGGGACTCAGCCGAAATGTCCGTTGCTCACGTAGCTTGATCTACGCTCCGCTACTCCATTTCTAGCTTCGTCCCATCTTCTTGGTACTGAAAAGCGGACTTTATCGAATAGATGATAAAGTCCGGTTTTCGTATTTCCTTAGGAAAAAGGTCAAGTGTACAAGCCCTCCTGTCATATGAATAAGAAGTGAGTTCATTATTCAGGAGGTGCTAAGTCCGTTGGGTTATCAACAATATGGAATTAGTCCGCAGTTAGTGGAGCGGATCAAAAAAAAGATGAAAAATCCTGCTGTAAAAGAGCGTATCAAAAAACTAATCGATGGTGTAACAAAGTCGGATCTCCAGGATCGTGCAAAGGTGAGAAGACTTGTGAAATCTTCAGCAGTCATTATGAATGAGAGCTTTTCGCCTGCTCAAGAGGAGCAATTTGTAGCCTTTGTGATCGCGCAGAAGATTGACCCGAATAATACGTTCCATCTGATTAAGCTATGGGGAATGTTTAGGTGAGGTATTCGATGCGATGTTGGGTTTATCACATCGGACGATGATGAGTATTGAGGGGTTGTCCTATTTGTCATGAACATGACGAGGGACAGCCCTTTCGTATTATTAGGACAACCAGAGATGTAATCATATTTACTTTTTATGTCTAAGTGAATCTATCTGGTGTTTTTTTAGGGATGACTTTGCTTTCCTGTGGGGGTAGCGGTAAACTGTTGCATACGAGCATGGTGAGCAGGTTCTACACAGTGGAGCTTGAACTAACAGAGTTACGCTAATGTCTAACAGATATGGAGGAAGTTCGATTGTCTGAAATGTTTATTATGTTGCTTGGTTTGTTTGAACGGGCGGCATTGTTAATTATCTTTTTATTCTTTTTGTCCAGAGTTCCCCGGTTTAGGCAGATCCTGCAGAAGGGCAAATTAAGGTGGCAGGAATATGTAGCAGTTACACTACTGTTCTGTGCTTTTGCTATCTTCGGGACATATACGGGAATTAATGTAGAGGGTTCTCTTGTCAATGTACGAATCATCGCTGTGTTATCTGGTGGTATTTTGTTTGGCGCACCTGTGGGGATCATTACGGGGATTGTATCTGGAGTACACCGTTATTTGATTGATATGGACGGAGTAACGGCTGTTCCTTGTCTCATCACAAGTATTATCGCAGGTCTCGTATCTGGTTACATTCACAAGTACACCCCTAAGTCCAAACGCTGGATTATCGGGATCGCCGCTGGAATGATCTGTGAAGCACTTACGATGTTACTTATTTTGTTGTACTCCTATCCAGACCCACTGGGGGCAGATATCGTTTCTCAGATTGCACTGCCGATGATTTTAGGTGAGATGAATATCGGGTTGATTGTGCTTCTGGTGCAGAGTGTTGAAGGGGAAAAAGAAATGATCGCAGCTCGTCAGGCGAAGCTCGCATTAGATATTGCCAACAAAACGCTGCCGTATTTCCGTTCCATTGACGAAGATTCTCTTCGTACCATCTGCCGAATTATTCAGGAGGATATCCAGGCAGATGCAGTAGCCATTACCGATACACGAAATGTACTCGCTTATGTGGGATTTGGTGAAGAACGGTATCATATCGGAAATGAGATTATTAGTGAGATGACGAAGAAAACGATCTCCAGCGGTGAGATTACCATTAGTAATGATGTGATCGATGAGAAAACGCCAGATATTCACTCCCTGCTCATTATTCCGCTAGAAGAGCGGGGCGAAGTGACAGGTGCGCTCAAAATTTATTATCGAAAAGCGTACAAGATTACGTATCCTTTGCAAACGATGGCGGTAGGGCTATCACAGATTATTTCCACGCAGATGGAGGTATCCCGTGTTGAGGAGATTAAGGCTGCTGCGAACAAAGCAGAGCTTAGAGCTCTGCAGACGACCATCCATCCTCATTTTCTGTTTAATGCGTTAAATGCTATTGCCTCCTCCATTCGTACCAAGCCTGATCGAGCAAGAGAGTTAATTGTGAATTTGTCAGGATATATGCGCTATAATCTGGAGCTGTCAGACGAACTGATCGATATTCATAAGGAACTAGAGCAGGTTCGTAATTATGTGGAAATCGAAAAGGCCCGCTTCGGTAGTAGGCTGCAAGTGATCTATGAGATTGATGAGGTCGCTGTGCATATTCCAAGTCTGGTGATTCAGCCGCTTGTTGAAAATGCCATTATCCACGGCATTCTTAAAGGGAAAGGCCCGGGGACGGTTCGTATTCGAGTACAGGATTATCCTGATTTTGTGCGAGTGGGTGTCAGCGATACAGGGGCAGGTATCCGTCCAGATATTATTGAGAAGGTGTACCATGATCGAATGCCCGGGAATCAGATCGGATTATATAACGTACACCGCCGTGTGAAGCTTATTTATGGACAAGGCTTAACCATTACTCGGCTGGAACAAGGAACAGATATTTTATTTGATGTGCCCAAAGGAGATGCATAACAAGGTGATTGGTCGATGAGAGCCCTTATTGTTGAAGATGAGATCCTCGCGAGTGAGGAATTGAATTATTTAATTCAGGAGCACAGCCAGATTGAAGTCGTTGCTTGCCTTGAAGATGGACTGGATGTGCTGAAGTTTCTGCAAGAGCAGGAAGTTGACGTTATTTTTCTGGATATTAATATTCCTTCGTTAGACGGTATGACGCTGGCGCATCATATTGGAAAATTTGCCCGTAAGCCTTACATCGTATTTACGACAGCGTACAAAGAACATGCAGCAGAGGCATTTGAGTTGGAAGCGTTGGACTATATATTGAAGCCGTATGACGAGAAACGCATTGCAGCCATGCTGCACAAGCTGGAATCGACATTCCGCCGGGATCAGGAGCAGGGTGAGCATGAACGTGGCATGAACGATAGATCCATTCTGCATACGGCTCTTGTTCATGACGATTCGTCTGTATCAAGCTCGGCATCTGGAACGCAACAGGTGAAGGAAGCGAACAGCCATGATGTGAGGCGGATTAACCTGTTACGGAACGACAACATCATTGTGACGGATACTACGGATATTTATTATGCGGAAGCACAGGAAAAGGTAACCAAGGTGTACACGAAAAATGGTGAATTTACGATGCCCGTTAGTATTACGGATTTCCATGGACGTTTACCACAAGAAACCTTCTTCCGCTGCCACCGTTCATACTTGGTGAATCTAGCCCAAATTCGTGAAATTGTGCCTTGGTTTAACAATACGTATCTGCTACGCCTGCGTGATCTGGAGGCAGAAGTGCCTGTAAGTCGTGGAAAGGTAAAAGAGTTCAGGCAGCTCATGCGCATTTAGAGGCATTTCATTCCCGCTCTGATGCAACTCATGCCAAAATCGGTGTAATGAATCCCCTTTCATGTATGATTAGCTTGTGAACGCATTCATGCATCTGACATCGGCAAAGGGGAGATCACGATGAAAGCAAACATTTCATCAGCACCTAATATGGCATCATCTACTGAATCTACATCCATTAATCGCTGGCTTATTGTACTTGGCACTATTATTGTACAGATGGGTCTAGGTACAATTTACACATGGAGCTTGTTCAACCAACCGCTCTCCGATCGATTCGGATGGGATGTTAGCTCTGTTGCGATTACTTTTTCAATAACGAGTTTTGCATTAGCATTTGCTACATTGTTTGCAGGACGTTTGCAGGAACGATGGGGTCTTCAGCGCCTGATCCGTATTGCAGGAATTCTGCTTGGGCTTGGACTTGTTCTTAGTTCTCAAGTTACTTCGTTAACACTGCTCTATCTTCTGGCTGGATTTGTGGTTGGATTTGCAGACGGTACTGCTTATATCACTTCATTGTCTAATCTGATTAAGTGGTTTCCCGAGCGCAAAGGTCTGATCTCAGGTATTTCGGTCGGAGCTTTTGGTACAGGCAGTCTTCTGTTCAAATATGTGAATTCCGCACTTATTAGTTCGGTAGGTCCTGCTCAGGCATTTATGTACTGGGGAATCATCGTACTCGTTCTGATTGTGGCAGGCTCGTTCTTGATCCGTGAAGCAGTTGTTCGTAATCAAGCTGCAGCCGGCAAAAAAGAGGGAGACCAACCATCGAATGTACGCCAGGATTATACGGTCAAAGAGATGCTGCGTACAAAAGAAGCCTACATGTTATTTGTTATTTTCTTCACGGCATGTATGAGTGGTTTGTACCTTATCGGAATTGTGAAAGACATCGGTGTTCAGCTCGCGGGTCTAAATGTAGCCACGGCTGCTAACGCGGTTGCTATGGTTGCCATATTTAATACGGCTGGCCGCATC
Organism: Paenibacillus sp. MER 99-2; assembly: GCF_023714095.1. NCBI lineage: Bacteria > Bacillati > Bacillota > Bacilli > Caryophanales > Paenibacillaceae > Paenibacillus > Paenibacillus sp. MER 99-2. Next base: position 775,601 of record NZ_JAMAUZ010000001.1, read on the forward strand.
ATCCTAGGTGCATTGTCGGATAAAGTAGGACGGATGAAGGTCATCGCTGGAGCGTTGCTGGTGACGGCAGTAGCCGTGATGACACTGAGTTTGGTGCCGCTAAGTTTTGGAGTGTTCTTCGCCTGTGTGGCAGCCATTGCTTTTTGTTTTGGCGGGAATATCACAGTATTTCCAGCCATTGTGGCCGACTATTTTGGATTGAAAAATCAGAGCAAAAACTATGGTGTCATTTATCAAGGGTTTGGTTTTGGTGCACTTGCCGGATCATTTATCAGCGCATTGCTGGGCGGGTTCCATCTTACCTTCATCGTGATTGCCGTTCTCTGTACGATCTCCTTGTTGCTTGCATGTATCATTACACCTCCGGGGCAACAACGTCGTACACGTCAGCGTGAAGGAAAGCTGAGTCTTCATCCTTCATCCCGGGCAAGCTAATCTAGAACGGACATATATATTGGAATATGTAATGAGCCTGAGCGACCTCTAAAAGGTCGCTTTTTTTTTGCGGTTCGAACCTGAAGGTATGGGGGATGTGCATTGCATACTTTGCTTCTGGTATACTCTAGGGGAAATCAAAAGGGCAAGCCCTGATGTTAATTCAGAGGAGGTACGAATATAATGAATTTTATGAAATACACAGAGCCTGATTTTGCAGATTATTATGCGCTTGTCTCCAATAGTGAAGTGATGAAACAGATTACCGAACGTGCATTTCCTGAACAGGAAGCAAGAGAAGAATTCGGAAGCATGCTGGACTACAACCTCAACAATGATACCGGATTCTATCGGGTCTCTGGCAAGGAGGGAAACGGCATAGCTTACGCCAAACTAATTCCAGATGAGGCTAATCCAGATCGAGCGGAGATCGGATATATGATACTGCCTGAACATTGGGGACAAGGTCATGGGACTTCCATTGCCGCTCGGTTAATTATAAAGGCACAGGCTGCAGGCATTAGTAAGCTCTACGCCGTAATTGATCCCACGAATGCAGCTTCACGTCAAATACTGCTTAGACAGAACTTTGTTTCCACTTGGGTAGGCGATTATGACGGGTTACCCGGAGAGATACTCGAACTGAACTTACGAGCGAAACGCTAAGACGACGATAATATGGTAAAGGATTACCCACTCCGGGTAATCCTTTCTAATACCGTAAGATAATAAGCAGAGAGATGGAGGAGATGGAGATGAGCAATTCTACGATGGAGCGACTAAACTCACTACTGCCCGAATGGTTGGAAACGAGCCGTTTGCATACAGGGCAAGGTAAGGTGGCTTCCTATATTCCGGAGCTGGTCAAAGCTTCGCAGGATGAGCTTGGCATACATATCATGGACGCTGAGGGTAACCATGTATCAGCTGGCGATTGTGGTGTACCTTTTACGATGCAGAGTATTTCTAAAGTGTTCACCTTAATTCTCGCTTTGATGGATCATGGAGAAGAAGCTGTATTCTTTAATGTAGGAAAAGAACCGACCGGCGACGATTATGACTCCATGATCAAGCTCGAATTGGTTGAACCAGGTATTCCATTTAATCCACTGATTAACGCTGGTGCAATCACCGTATCCTCCCTAATTGCAGGCGATTGTAAGGAAGAAAAATCCCGACGTATCCTAGAGTTTTTCCGTAAGCTGGCAAACAATGAACGACTAAACTATAATGAGGCCGTATTTCAGTCTGAGTCCGAGAGCGGTCATCTAAACCGATCACTTGGATATTTCCTCAAGCACAACGGGGTGCTCAAGGATGATGTCGAAGATGTACTTGCGGTGTATTTCCGTCATTGCTCGATTGAGGTAACCTGTGCGGATCTCGCACGTATGTCATTGGTGCTTGCTTACAATGGGACAGACCCAATCACCGGAGAAGAGTTAATTCCACGTCGTTATGTACAGATTGCCAAAACATTTATGACCACCTGCGGAATGTACAATGCATCCGGTGAATTTGCTATCCAGGTTGGACTGCCTGCGAAGAGCGGTGTATCTGGAGGGATTTTGACGCTTGTGCCAGGTCAATTCGGTATAGGACTGGTAGGGCCGGCTTTAAATCGTAAAGGAAATAGTATTGCCGGAGTGCATCTGCTTGAACGTCTCTCTAAGGAATTCGACTGGAGCTTCTTCTAAAGAGGTTGTTTAAAACCGATCTTTTTGAACACGCACTAAAAATGCGAGATATACCCTTAAAATGACCTTTTGAATCACTTCTAGCTCCTTTTGCTTCTTTAGTATGAGAGGTGCTGCCGTCGGTATCGTTATTCTTAACACATGAATTGAGTCCATTCCATGTAGGAAAGCAGTCCTGTCCCATTTAATTTAGCTGCAACTATCCCCGCAGATTCGCAAACCTGACTTTGCGAGTGAATAGTTCCTATTGAGGATATAGACATGTGTATGTGGGAGATGTATTAGTCACTGGCTAGAGTGACATCTGTGATCAGATTCATCTGAATGTCCCGAGTCCCGTTATCCGTAAGTAGCTTAAGGGTGCGGGCGGGACGGTTCATTCGCAGCACCTGCCCGGTGATACGAATATCGTCATATTCGTGGAACAGCGTAATGGTAATGATATCTCCTAACACCATCGAATCGCTGAGTAAACGAGACATTTCCTCTGCCGCTTGACTATCCAGAGAAGGACGAGTGCGTGGAGCCAATTGCTCTTGATGAAGAATATAAGCTTCCCGGTGTTCAGGAAGCATCATGCGAGAAGATTCAAAGAGTCCGTTTTGCTGCAATTTTTTACTCATTTGTAATGACCTCCAATTTTATGAGAACGATCCTGTGCTTGGGCAGATGAGCATAGGGAAGAGGCCCGCATAATCGCGGTATCTCCGAATTTGCGTTTGATATCATCTGTGGCGCGTTCCAGTTCTCTTTTTCGTTCACGATCGTCGAACCAGGATAGCTGTATGTCGGAATCAGCGACCAGCCCGGTTAAGGATACGCTGATTCGGCGGATGGGTAATCCGTCCCAATGGCGTAAGAAGAGGGCGGCTGCAGCATCGTATACCTCATCCGTAATGTTCGTAGGTTCATTCACTTTCATTTGGCGCGAAAAGCCAGTAGGACGATCATAATCCTGTCCACGACATCCGACAGATACGACATTGCCCATCAGTGATTTGTCCCGTGCACGCCGGCTAACCAGCTCGGCTAGTTCAAGCAACACAACCTTGATGTCCTCCCAAGACTCATAGTCCCGAGGCAAAGTCATCTGATGCCCAATCCCCTTTTGCTGGTGGGCATATGTTCCCGGCTTCACCGGAGAATCGTCTATGCCACGAGCAATTCTCCACAACACCTCACCGTTTACGCCCCAACGATCTCGAAGTCGGGAGAGCGGAGTCTGAGCCAACTCACCAATCGTGTGAATGCCCATCTTATAGAGATGATTCGCCATACGAGAACCAACCATAAACATATCTCTGACTGGCTTCTGCCATAATGTTGTCTGTACGTCCTTACGGGGGATCGTGTAGATGCCTCCAGGGACTTTTTTGGCATATAGATCACAAGCCATTTTGCTGACGACCTTCGTGTCGCTAATACCAATACGGATGTATACGCCAGTCTCGTCCATGACTCTGGCTTGAATGCTCTTAGCGATCACTTCCGGACTGCCGAACAGATCAAGACTTCCGGTGACATCCAGAAACTGCTCGTCGATGCTATAGGGTTCAACAAGATCGGTATACGTCTGTAGAATGCTCGTAATGTGCAGGGAGACCCGAATGTACTCCGCCATTCTTGGGCGAATGACAACAACGTCCGGACATTTCGCTAAGGCTTCGCCTAGTCGCTCAGCAGTCGTAATGCCATAGGATTTGGCCAAAGGGCAGGCTGCCAGAATAATACCCGAACGGCGTGAGGGATCTCCGGCTACAACGAGTGGACGATCCTTGTATTCAGGGTGTGCAGATTTCTCTACGCTGGCATAGAACGACTGGCAATCGGCTAGCATAATGACGCGTGTGGCTTTGCGGGGCATAACAGTCTCTCCTTTGACTTCTCAATCCATAGGGTTTGAATCAAAATAGGTTCATTCTGATTGATTATTTTACAGTTTATTTACAGTATGGAACATGTGTTCTTGTTTTATAAGCATATCTGACAATTTAAAATGCGGCAAGCGGAATTATTTTGCAAATTGGACACAAATACGAAATAGCTTGGTGAAGAGCAGATTGTAGGAAATAAGATGTGGATTTTTACATTTAATGTTAGAGATCTGTGACCTCTGGGCGATGACCCCCTGTTCATTCGATGATTTGTAAAAGGGATATAAATGGGCACAGTCCTACAGTGCAGGACTGATGTCCTTTTTTGATTTTCTGCATTTTTCAGAAAAGCTTGATAGGACGCGGATTTTCACTGATGCGTTATCGGACTATAGTATCAATTTTGTAATCTTTATGGTTAATACTGTAAAAAAGGCCGCAACTTTAAAAAACAACCTGCGTTTAATGGGATAAGTGTCCAAGCACACTCAGAGGCTGTAATCCGCGTTGCATATAACAATAACAGGCATATACGTCCGTAGAGGAATGGAACGTAAATCCTCCGTTTACAGGGGGAAGATACAACGGTGAGCAGAGGATGAAGTTCCGAGGGACGGTGTACTAGTTGATGGTGCATTTTACGAATAATGGGCAGAATGTTGCAGTTTATGTTTGCTCCCATCAGCCTAGTTACAAATGCAGACGCTTAGCGCTATAGTGAGAACTACACCGCTGACAGCTCTATCCATTGCGGTCATCCCATGCGGAATATACCGCGTGTCTTCCTGTTTTGATCCATAACACAGGCATAAGACGGGATGCATACTAGAGAGGTGAGCAATCGAGAGCATGAGTAGACGAAGACGAAAACGCTGGATGCTAACGGTGCTGGCTGGAGCCGTAGTATTGACCGGAGGGATTTTTGCCGGCATGTACTATATGCAGCCCAAACTGGTCACCTATACAGCGCAGAATGGTACAGAAATGAAGTTTAAAACAGAGGGAGACCGGTTCATGGAGTACGGATCGGACGGTACGTGGAAGGAGATGTTCGTCAAAGGCGTCAATCTGGGCGCAACGTCACCAGGACACTACCCAGGAGAATTCCCGCTGACTAAAGAGGACTATCAGAGGTGGTTCCAGCAGATTCAGGATCTGGGCGCTAATGTAATCCGGGTATATACGGTTCACGAACCGATTTTTTACACAGCCTTGGTCGATTATAATCGCGGTAGGCAGCAGCCCTTATATTTTATACAGGGGATATGGTCGCCTGAGGAAGAGTTGATTGAGAAGCAGGATGCTTATCTCGACCATATCGAACAAACGTTTAAACAGGAAATTGAAAAAGCAGTATCTGCTGTCTATGGGGATGCAGACATTCCTGATAAACCGGGAGCTTCTAGCGGGAAGTATAAGGCGAATGCAGGGAAATATCTGATGGCGTGGCATGTAGGAACCGAGTGGGATCCTATGATGGTGGATAACACGAATAAGACACATCCTGATGTGCCGCAGTACAAGGGAGTTCATTTTTCGGGAACCCCAGATGCTTCACCATTTGAGAATTGGTTGGCCGAATTGCTGGACTACACCGCTGTATTAGAGAAAGAGTACGGTTGGGAGCATCCAATGACGTTTACGAATTGGGTGACGACCGATGTACTCGACCATCCAGGTGAACCATTGTATGAAGAGGATCTGGTCAGTGTGGATGCCCGTCATATTGAGTCTAAGGACTGGCAAGGAGGATATTTTGCAGCGTATCATGTGTATCCTTATTATCCTGACTTGTTCCACATCGATAAGACGCTTCAAACGATCAAGGATGCCAATGGAGAGTACAACACGTACAAAAGCTACCTACGCAAGCTCAAAGCCGAGTTTTCCGATATGCCTGTAATGATTACAGAGTACGGTGTACCTTCCTCGCTTGGTATTTCTCATCTGGGCATGGGAGGAAGGAATCAGGGAGGGCATAACGAGGCAGAGCAAGGTGAGATCGACGCTTCCCTGACTCAAGATATCTACGATGAAGGGTATGCAGGAGCGATCTTGTTCATGTGGCAGGACGAATGGTTCAAGAAAACCTGGAACACGATGCCACTCGAAATTCCAGCAGACCGACGTGCGTATTGGTTAAACGTGCTGACCAACGAGAAGATGTTTGGTTTGCTCGCGATGGATCCTGGGAAACAGGAGCAGTTGACCATTGATGGCAGCTTGGATGATTGGGAGCAGCTGAAGGATGATGAGGTAACGGTCTGGCAGGGGAAAGTGGAGGGCATTCAGGAGATGAAGCTGACGCATGACGAAGCTTACCTGTACATCGGCATGACCTTAGATCAGCCATTTGACCCGGATCAGACGGTGCTGCACATTGGTACAGATACACTTGCAGGAGGTAATCAGCCTGGCGAGCGACTTCCTGATCGAACGATCAGTGATGGACTCGAAACGGTAATCACGTTGGGGCAGGATGCTGAATCTCAAGTGGAGATCGCCAAGGATTACGATTTTAATCGTCGTTTGTATGGCAAGGATGGCTATGATATGTTGCCTGAGGATTCAGCGGATTCAGCTAATCCATTCCAGCCGTGGAACCTGGCGGTAAGCCTGAGGATGACACCGCCGGATACCAGATCGGCTCACCCATTTATGAACGAAAAGGTGGGGGCGCTGAAGCGAGGAACTACAGCGGCAGGGCAGTCTGATACAGATTCGTTAACAGCCTGGCAGTATAACGGAAATCAGGTGGAGATGCGAATCCCTTGGATGTTACTTGGGTTCGGTGATCCAAGCTCACTACAGGTCATCAGCTATGGAGCACTTCAGGAAGGACGACAGTTCCAAACTGAAACCGTAGAGGGCGTTACACTGGTTCCTTGGTTGATGGAGCGATCTACTGGTAAGGTATCATGGCCAGGAGGCGAAGCGAACACACTGGACTTGAAGACATTGCCTATGTACAAGTGGCAGCCTTGGGAGCAGGTAGAGTACAGCGAACGTTTGAAGCTAAGTTATGAGGAAATGAAGAAACGTTTTGAACTAATACCTAGTTTTCAGACCGAATAAATCAATATAAGGAGGTTGTTCAAAAAGTCCGCTTTTGATTACGAAGGATGCGTAAGCGGCATCTCAGCATCGAATATGGGATTCAGCCGAAATGTCCGTTGCTCACGTAGCTTAATCTACGCTCTGCTACTCCATTTCTATCTTCATCCCATCTTCTTGGTACTGAAAACCGACCTTTTTGAACACGCACTATAAGGAGGACTTTTTCACATGTTTCCCAATTTGGCACTGGCTTATCTATTTCTATATATCTGTATAGCGCTTGTTGTTGTGGGCGTAATCCTGCTGTTTGCCATGAAAATGTCCCACAATGGCAAACAGCGCAAGATGGAGTGGTACGAATCCAAACAGCGGGACTACTTTACGTACTTGCAAACTGCACTGACGGAGAATCGTGAACTGAAGCTGCCACCAGGCAAGCTTGCTCCGTTAGAGCGCAGAGTCATCCAGAATAAGTTGATTGAATGGATCGATCAGTTCAAGGGAGAGTACCGCGACAAATTAATTGCCTTGTGCCGTGAGTCAGGGTTTGTAGAGCATGATCTGAAAGAACTGGGCAGATTGCGTTACGGTCGTCAGATCGATGCGGCGTATCGCTTAGGGGGCATGCGTTGTCCAGAGGCTGTTCCGGGGCTGATGGAATTGCTGAAGGATGAGAAGCCTGGTCCGATGGCCATCATGATTGCTCGCTCGATTGCGAGAAGCACGGTTCGTCAAGGGGAGTTAAAGGAAATGCTTGAGGTGTTGTTAACCAAAGGCAAATCCATTCATCACCTAGCCGCAGATATTCTGCTTGAAACAAGCATGGATACGAGTAAGCTGTTGATTGAATTATTGGAGGACCGTAATCCCGATTTTGTAAAAGTAGGACTTGTAGCCATGTGGGGACAGGCTGTTCCAGAAGTGATGCCTGCTCTTCACAGACTGGTAGGCGCAGAGCAGCAGGATGTGCGTGCTGAGGCAGTGAAGCTGTACCTTAGTGCAAGTCCTGCACTACGAGATGAGACGATTTTGAAATTAATGCAGGATGCAGATCCCGAGGTACGTGCCGAAGTCGCACAAGCGCTGGGCTCCAAGCATGCATCAGGCAGTATCCCGTTACTTCGCAAAGCGCTGCGAGATGAAGATTGGGGAGTGCGATATAACAGTGCCGAAAGTCTGGCGAAGCTGGGCGAGCCTGGATTCGAAGCATTGTGCCAAGCTGCTGTACAGGGTACAAATGTTGAGCGTGAAATCGCGATGCAGCAGATTGAGAGCACGATGCAACACACGGGAACAGATCATAAAGCTGTTGAACAGATGATCGCACATAACAAAAAAAGGCTGCTCTATGATCGGTATTTTGGCTCACCAATAGACCATCGCACAAGCAAGAAACGTACAGGTGTGGCAACGGTAGGAGGGGATTACACTGCTTAGAGATCTATTATTAATCTACGGTATGGTGGCTATATATTATGTGGTTTTTGTTAACACACTATATTTCTCCATCTTAGCCCTTTCATTCCGCAACATATGGACGATATTCCGGCGTTCGCACTATTCCAAATACAATACGTTGTCAGGCTCGGAACTGGTGCCCTCGGTCTCCTTGCTGGTACCGGCATACAATGAGGAACTGACGATTATTGAAAATGTAAACTGTCTCATGACGCTGAATTATCCAACGTATGAGGTTATCGTGGTTAACGATGGTTCCAGTGACAACACGTTGAAGGTGTTGCTGCAAGAGTACAATCTTAAGCCCATGACCAATACGAAAATGCATGGCAAAATTGCATGTAAAAACATACGGGGCATTTATCATAATCCAGAATTCCCGGATCTGTATTTGATCGATAAGGAGAACGGTGGTAAGGCGGATTCACTTAATGCAGGTATTAATCTGTCTCACTACCCTCTTATTTCTTCGATCGATGCCGATTCGCTTCTGGAGAAAGATGCCTTGATCCGTATGGCACGCATGTACATGGAGAACCCGGAAGAGACGGTAGCGATTGGTGGCGATGTTCGTATAGCCAATGGCTGTAAGATCGAAAACGGAGCCGTGCAGGATGTATCGCTTCCTCGCAAAATGTGGCCAATGTTCCAGTCTATTGAGTACCTCAAAGCCTTTCTCGGCGGACGAATTGGCTGGAGCCACATGAATGGTTTGATTATCGTATCAGGTGCTTTCGGTATGTTCCGTAAGGATGCAGTTATTGCTGTCGGAGGCTACCGGGACGGTTATCCTGGGGAGGACATGAACATTATTATCAAGCTTCACCGCTATATGCTGGAAAATAAATTGAAGTATCGCGTGGCCTTCTGTCCTGAAGCGGTATGTTGGACACAAGCTCCCGATTCCTACCGGATCTTGTCCAGTCAGCGCAAGCGTTGGGGACGGGGAAATCTGAAGAACATGCTCGAGAACCGTGGCATGCTGTTCAACCCGAAATACAAAGTAATGGGCATGGTGACGATGCCATACAATGTCATTTTTGAAGCACTCAACCCGTATTTCCGGATTACCGGACTTCTGGCACTCGCCGGATACGTGCTGATGGATATGACGCAGTGGCCGATTCTCGTGTTGTTCGGATTGTTGAACTTTGTGAGTGGTTATCTGCTGAGTGTAGGCGCGCTAGTGCTGGAGGAAATTGCATTTAAGCGTTACAACAAGCTATCTGATTTGGTCAAAATGCTGGTATTCTCTGCCTTGAAATTTGTAGGTTACCATCAGCTCGGTGTGCTCTGGAGATTGCAGGGTCACGTTCAGTTTATGCAAAACAACAATTCATGGGGCACGATGACACGCCAGAGCTGGTCAGAAGAAGAAAAGGGTACAAGCGAAGCTGCTTGATCATAACTGAAGGAGAAGGGTGGAAAAGAACATGCCAAATACGGCAACATTGCAGCGTGAGACTGCGGTCAATGTGTATCGAAGTGTAGAGCAAGGGTTGAAGGAAACGGGTGCCGGAACATGCGGTTTAATGTTCATCCACTGTGCAGGGAATATTCAGCCAGAGCAGCAGATCCGAACACATTTGGAACAGACGCATGATTATGATTTTCAGTTGTGGAAGGATGGAGCTACGCAGACGATTGCGGTTCTATTGCCGAGATTAACCTTGGATGAGATTCACTATGCAGGACTTCGGATCAAGCATGAGCTGCAGGAAACGGTACCTGGTGCCGATCCACAGATTACACTGGCTAGCTTCACGGATAAGGATCGTCCTTCGCAGGCGACCATTCAGCATATGGCTGAATCCTCGAAGCTGGTAGATTCATCTGAGATTCATATCTATACGCTGGACAAGACATCAACAGATCCGGAACGTATTTTGATTGTAGATAATGATCCAACCGTGCGTGAGTTTCTGCAATTGCGATTGAAGATGCAAGGCTACGAAACGTATGAAGCTGTAGATGGTCTGGCTGCACTGGAGCTTATCGAGAAAGTGACACCGGATCTGGTACTGACTGAATTGAACCTGTATGGCATTGACGGCTTGCCGTTCATCCATCATATCCAGAAGTTAGAGATAGAGCAGCCGCCCAAAATCGTCGTTCTGACGGAGCAGCGTGTGGAGCAAACGATCAGCCAATGCTTCCGTAGCGGGGTTGATGATTATATGACCAAACCGTTCTCACCTGTAGAGCTGGATGCTCGTATTCGGCGGTGCCTGCACTAAATAGTTGTGAATTTATGCAAATGCCAAAGAGATAACGATAGACAAAAAGAACAAATATCACACAAAATCAAAATCATTGTTGGAGGGACTATCATGCATAATCAACATTTCCACTCATTATTAAATGCGATTGAAAATAAAGAAGCGGTACTCGGCGTAGTTGGGCTCGGTTATGTAGGGCTTCCACTTGCTGTAGAAATGGTCAATCAAGGCTTCACGGTCATCGGAATTGATCTCGATGCTTCTAAGGTAGAGAGTATCTATCATGGGGATTCATATATTCATGACATTTCCTCTGAGGAATTGAAAAAAGTGATGGAGACGGGTCGTTTCCAACCAACGACAGATTATAGTATGCTGCGTGTCATCGATGCGTTGAGCATCTGTGTGCCAACACCGCTGAGCGAGAACCAAGATCCGGATACATCGTACATTGAGACGGTAGTTGATCAGATTAAACTGCACATGAAACCAGGTATGCTGATTACGCTGGAAAGCACAACCTATCCGGGAACTACGGAAGAACTGATTCAACAGAAGCTGGACAAAATCGGACATGAAGCAGGCAAAGACTACTTCCTCTGCTTCTCGCCAGAGCGGGTTGACCCGTCCAACGGACGATTCACTACGTTTAATACGCCTAAGGTTATTGGAGGCACCACCGAAGCTTGCCTTAAGCTAGGAACGGCGTTGTATGGTAAATATGTGCAAACGGTTGTACCTGTATCTTCACCAAAAGTAGCGGAGATGTCCAAACTGCTTGAAAATACATTCCGCAGCGTGAATATCGCCTTCGTGAATGAAATGGCGATGATGTGTGATCGCATGGGCATCGACATCTGGGAAGTCATTGATGCAGCTGCAACCAAACCGTTTGGCTTCATGCCATTCTATCCGGGTCCAGGCATCGGTGGTCACTGCATTCCGCTGGATCCAATGTATCTGTCATGGAAAGCAAAAGGTTTCCGTTTCTACAGCAAATTCATTGAGTTGGCACAATCGACGAATGACAATATGCCATATTATGTTCTGAATAAAACGTCAACGATTCTGAACGAATACGCCAAGTCTGTTCGCAATTCCAATATATTGCTGCTTGGTATGTCCTACAAGCCGAATATTGCGGATCTGCGTGAGTCCCCAGGACTGGAAGTATACGAATTGTTTAAGGAAAGTGGAGCCAATGTAAGCTACTACGATCCGTATGCTGATTCATTCTTGGACAAACATGGCGAGACTGTACACAGCGAAGCATTCAATCTGGAACAGTTCAAATCATACGATTGCATCGTGCTGATTACCAATCATAAGGATCTTCCATATCGTGAAATTTCGGAGCTCGGTGTACCAATTCTTGATACACGTAATGCATTCCGCACATATACGCAGCCTCATATTTATAAGATTGGTCACTCGGTACAACACCCCGTGCTTGAACCAAGTGAAGCGTTGCTCGTCTGAGGAATCCAATGAAACGATGGAGGCAGGTTCCGGTGAAGGCAAAATGGGTACTTCTGGCGCTAATATTTTGCCTTCTGCTTCTGCCCTGGCTGCTCAAGTGGTTCTCTCATGAGGAACGCAAAGCGACTTGGCTGTGGGACGCTTCCATTATTGCAGAGCAGACACCGGAAATTATCTCATTTTCCAAAGAGCAGGGTGTGAATGTGATCTTCCTGCAAATACAGGATGAAGTATCCGATGATACGTACCGCAAATTTATCGCTGCTGCGAAGGTGGCGGAGATTGAGGTACACGCTCTGAACGGTCATGCGGATTGGGCTTATACGGAGAAACGGGAAGAAGGACTGGCTTTTATTGAGCGAGTGCGAGCATATAATGCAGCTTCCGCCAAGAATGAACGTTTTGAAGGTATCCAACTGGATGTCGAGCCGTATCAACTGAAACGGTGGGAGAATGAGGAGAGCCGTGTCATTGCAGAGTGGCAAGATAACATGAAGGCCTGGACGGAAGCGGGAGAGGATGCAGGATTGTACATGAGCGCTGCCATTCCGTTCTGGCTGGATGCCCGTCAGTCATCTGGGAATGAAGGCACGTTCAGTCACTGGGTCATTTCTCACTTCGATGCAGTAGCTATCATGGCGTATCGCGACAGTGGGCAGCAGATGTACGATCTGTCCAAGGAGGAACTGGACGAGGCGGACGAGCTAGGCAAGAAAGTTTGGATCGGAGCAGAGTTGGCCGATACGCATGAGGGCGATCACCTGACCTTTTTCCGTAAACCAATCAGCAATATGGATGAGGAAATGGAGAAGGTATTCAAACTTGGCTCCTCTCATTCTTCCTTTGCAGGTGTTGCCGTGCATCATTATGAAGCATGGTATGCGAAGAAGAACGGCATTCCGCTTGCGCGCAAGGATGATGAGCGGAAATAGGAATGACCGTTATGAGGATCGAGAATCAGTGGAACCTTACAACGCGCAGACGATATGAAATGAACAAGTGAAGTGAACAAGGAAGGCAAGTCCTGGGATAAAGGGGACTTGCCTTTCTTGTTGTTATGAGTGGTAAAAGATAATCGCAACAGATGCCATAGATGGTCAAGAGTTCATTCCTAGCCGGTTAAGTCGGCTTAGCGAAGACGAAGAGATCGGCATCATAGCATAGGCGGCTTAGAACGTAAGGTGGAATGTGCTCCGGTCTATTCTTTGCTGCTCTCCGTTGTCCGATAACGGTTGGGGGGCAGACCGACCTGTTTTTTGAACGCTTTGGAGAAGGAGAACAAGTCGGGGTAACCGACGGAATGAGCCACTTCAGTTAAGCTTAGCGGGGTCTGCACAAGTAAACGCTTAGCCTGATCCATTTTTAATTGCTGAATATACTGGACGGGAGAGAGACCGTACGCTCTGCGGAATTGTTTGGCAAAATGGGTTCGATCCACACCGGCATGAGCGGACACGCCTTCAACTGTAATGCCGCCAGCAAAATGGATATCCATATACTCCTTGCCCTTCTGGAGCCAGGGAGTGGCTGAGTCTGGCTGTAATCCTTTGGTCGCCGGAGAACGTGCAATTCGGTCAAATAGGCTTAGAAATCGAGTAAGTCGCCCTAGATCACTTGCTCCATCCTGCGGTTTGCGAACATCCTCCATAAATGCACGCATTGCACTAGCTGTCTCTGGTGTTAACACACCTGAACGATAAGGCGAGTCTGGAGTCAGACCGATCCGGGAGAGCAGTTCAGCCGCATGTGAGCCGTCAAAGGCGATAAATATTTTCTGCAATGTGTTCTCAGGGGTGGTCCAGTACTCGTGAGTGACATGCGGAAATAGACAGAACGCATCTCGTGCTCGCAAGGCATGATGTTGCCCATTCTGAATAAACGTACCTTCCCCCTCTAACACAAACAGCAAATAATGATAAGGTGTGGTGCGAGGGCCAATATGATAGTTGCTCTTGGCTAGATTGCGGCCGATACGAATCGGCCAGGCGCCACCGGCTTTCTCGAATTCAGATGGAGTGAAAAAAATAATATCCAAAAACTCGTGGTGGTCCTCCTTCATGCTCTCGGTCATCGGGAACACCTCTTTAATATATAAGTATTGTAGATACGATCGAAAAGGTTCACTTATAACCTATTATACAGGTGGGTTTTATACATATTCAAGATCAACAAGACCTAATTCTGAGAAAAGACCACAAAATGACAAAATAAAATTGCCGCGAAATGACATTGATCACAGACAAATCAATTGATATGATGTCCATACCTATTAAACCAAGTTAATTAATCGGTATTTGGAGCTTATGTACACCTAATAAATTTAATTTAAAGAATGACACGACAACGTAGGAGACAGAAAAGACCTGAAGAAGCGAAGCGTGCGCCTTTGTCACCGGGTTTCCCCTTTAAAAGGGCATGGAAAAAACCTGGGGACAAGAGGGCTCGAAAGGTTTTCTGTCACCGAAGTGCTTAAGTGGAACATTTTTAGAGCAATTTATCCATAGAAGGGAATGACTTTGGTGAGCGAACAGGAAGAGATGAAGTTTGGATGGTTTTTGCCAACAGCAGGGGATGGTAAGTATGTAGGAGTTGAACCAGAGCGAGCGCCGAGTCTGGATTATCTGGTTCAGGTAGCACAGACGGCGGAGACGGCAGGGTTCGAATTCGTGCTTATCCCAACAGGGGGAGCCTGTCTGGATGCGTGGGTTGTCGGCTCGGCTGTGATGAGCCATACCAAGACATTGCGTCCCCTTGTCGCTATTCGCCCGGGCCTGGTTACACCTGTTCTTGCTGCACGCATGGGTGCGGCGCTGGATCAGCTCTCGGGAGGCCGCGCCATGATGAATGTGGTTACAGGTAGCTCGGTTCGAGATCTGGAAGAGCTGGGTGATCCGCTGGCACATGCACATGATGAGCGGTATGTACGCGCAAGCGAGTATATGGAAGTCATGAAGCGTTCGTGGACCCAGTCCACAGGACTCAATCTGACTGAATTCGCAGGTAGCGGCGCACAATCGAATGCGGATGCGTCCAGTGATCCATATCCAGAGTTTAACGGGCAACACTATACCTTCAAAGGTCCAGTAGGCATGCCAGAAACGGTACAGAAACCTCATCCACCATTCTATTTGGGAGGAAGCTCCCCGATTGCGAAGCGAGTTGCTGTGGAGCATGCGGATACATTCCTCATGTGGGGCGAACCCCATGACTGGATCCAAGAGCAGATCGAAGAGATCGAGGTCATTCGTGAGCAGGTTAAAGCGGAAACAGGACAAGATCGTCAGATGCGTTACGGCATGCGTGCGCAAGTGCTCATTCGGGATACGGAAGAAGAAGCATGGGCCGCCGCTTGGGAGATTATTAGTAAAGTACCGCCAGAGGCAATCGAGAAGGCCAAAGCAGCCTTTGCCGAGACGGATGCTACCAACCAGCGTAGACAAAATGAGCTGCGGGAACTATCGGAGAAACAACAATTTGTTGTGGGTCCTAACCTGTGGACGGGCTTGTCTGTCGTACGCTCCGGCGGTGCAATCCTTATCGTGGGCACAGCTGAACAGGTTGCAGAACGCTTGATGGAATATGGAGATATAGGTGTGACCACCTTTATTCTCTCCGGGTATCCACATCTGGAAGAAGCCGAAATCTTCGGGCGGACAGTTATGCCAATCATTCGAGACCAATGGAAAACAAGACAAAAGCAGCACTCCGTTACTACCAACTAAGTAAGTTAACTTTTTTACACTTTAACGGAGAGGGCAGAACCGATCTGAAGAAGCGTAGCGCTCGCCTTTATCCCCGGATTTTAACCATTAAAAGAAATGATTCAGAGAAATCTGGGGATAACAGCGATCGGAAGATGGTACTGCACTCGGAGTGCCCAGTGTGAAACATTCGTAGAACTTACATTAATCATCCTTCAGGAGGTCGTATTTAATGAAAAATAAGAAAAAGTATATCCTGCCCCTTATCAGTATGCTGGTCATGTCCATCCTGCTGTCGGCTTGCGGCGGCGGAGATAACGCGGCATCCGGAGAGAATGATTCCTCGGGTTCAGGTTCAGGGAAAGTGAAAATCAGCTTCATCCACTGGCGTGGAGAAGATGTAGAAGCATTGAATAAGACCATCGACGCGTTTGAAAAGGAAAATCCAAACATCGAGGTAGAAATGCAGACATTGCCTTCGGATCAGTATCAATCCACCGTACAATCCAAAATCAGTGATGGTTCGGTCGGGGATGTCTTTGCATCCTTCCCGGGTGCCCAATTCGAAGCCTTCACCAAAGCTGGATTGTTCACAGACCTGACGGGAGCATCATTCTTGTCTGCTTTTAATTCGAAGCTGATAGAAGCAGGGCAACATGATGGCAAGCAATATGCAATTCCGTATCAACTCGTGTATAACGATCCTATCTATAATGTGAAGCTGTTTGAACAATATGGTTTAACACCACCGACGGATTGGGAAGGTTTCCTGGCACTGTGCCAGAAGCTGAAAGACAATGGCATCATTCCAATTGCTTTTGCCGGAGCGGACATTGGCCCAGGCCAATTCATGAACACGATGGTCATGAACAATGCGCCGAGTGACGACATTTTTACCAAAGTAGAAGCAGGCGAAGCTAAACTGACGGATGAGTTCTGGGTGAAAACGTTGACTCAGATCAAAGAACTGAACGATAAAGGATACTTCCAGCAGGATGCACTGGGTACGAAAGACCCTGCGGCAGGAGCGTTGTTTATTCAGGAAAAAGCAGCAATGCTCGCAAGTGGATCATATCAACTTGCTCAGAACAAGCTGCAAAACCCGAATCTGGAGCAAAAATTGCTTGCACCAATTACAGTAAGTGCCGATCAGGCGAAGTATGAAGGGGTGCACACCACCACATTTATGCTTGCGGTGAATAGCAAGTCGAAGCATCCGGAAGAAGCGAAGAAGTTCATCGAGTTCTTGAGCAAACCGGAAGTCGCTAGCGAGTATGCTAACCAGACCGGACAGAATGTAACGGTTAATGATGTAAAATACGATACACCTGAGCTTCAAGTTGCCGGAGAATGGGCAAGCAAAAAGACCGTGTTCCAGCCACGGTTCACCATCCTGAATGGAGATAACCAGAAGGCTGTTACAAACTCCATCCAGGCTGTACTAAGCGGTACTTCGCCAGAAGAAGCAGCGCAGCAGGCGCAGGCGATCATTGATCAGCATATCGGGAAATAAACGATGAAAAATCGTATTCAGCTATCCCTGTTTCTATTACCTGGGTTGCTGCTGTACGTTGGATTGTTCGTATTTCCTACATTGACGGGGCTGTTCTACTCCTTTACGGATTGGGACGGGGTATCCCCGTCGTATGCATTTGTAGGGCTGGATAATTATAAGGACAGTCTCAGCAGCATCGTATTTCGCAAAGCCTTTGGCAACAACGTTGAATTCATGTTAACGGTAGTTATCGCTCAAACGTTTATTTCACTTGTACTTGCCTTGCTCTTGGTTCGTAATACAAAGACACGTATTGTGCTTCGGGCGTTGTATTTCTTGCCTACCATTCTGTCATCTGTATCGGTCGGACTAATCTGGGCATTTATGTATGACCCATCCATTGGATTGATCAACTATGGCTTGAATGAGGCGGGTATGAGCAGTATAGCTCGTAACTGGATCGGTGATCCCAAGATTGCGATCTATTCTATCGCTGCAGTACAGGTCTGGGCTCATGCCGGACAGATGATGATTGTGTTCATCGCAGGTCTACAGGGCATTCCAGCAGAGTTGTACGAAGCAGCTCGAATGGATGGAGGCAGCAAGTGGCAGGTATTCCGCACGGTGACTTGGCCTTTGCTTGCGCCTTCAGCAACCATTGTTGTGGCATATACCACCATTCAATCATTTAAGGCGTTTGACCTCATTTTTACAATGACGGACGGCGGTCCGAACTATGCAACTGAAATTTTGACGACATATATCTATCATACCGCCTTTGGCAGCTATTCATTTGGTCTGGCTTCTGCCGGTTCGATGATCTTCCTCGTATTGCTCGCGCTTTTGACGCTGTTGCAGTTCAAGGCACTGCGCGCCGACAGGGTAAGCTATTGAGATTGAAGCAGATCTAAGGCAGAAGGGAGTTCGTATGGTTTTAAAATGGTTCAATCGACTAATTCTATTGGTGTACGCGTTACTCATCATTGTGCCGCTGTACTTTGTATTTGTGTCCTCGTTCAAAACAAGCAGTAATTTTTTTACCAGTCCATTTAGCTGGCCTGATCCATTTACGTGGGACAACGTCATTGGCATGTTTCGTAACCAGCCGATGTGGCAATATTTTGGAAACAGCTTGGTCGTGACGTTAGGTACGGTTGCAATTGAGTTGTTGCTAAGCAGTATGATTGCATACGCGATTGTGCGCTGGGGCGGGAGTGTAGGCAAAATCGTATTTGCTTTGTTCGTAGCAGGTCTGATCGTTCCTTCTCAGGTGAGTATGCTGCCGATTTATTCCCTAACACGTACACTGGGATGGTCGGACAGTCTGACTGGGCTAATCATTGTGTCCGCTGCAATGCTGATGCCTGTCTCGGTATTTATGTTGACCGGTTTCATGCGTATGCTTAACACAGAGATCTTGGAAGCAGGCAGTATGGACGGAGCCAGTGAGTGGAGGCTTTACACCAAGATTGCGTTACCACTTGCTGCACCATCGCTCGCGGCAACAGCAACATTCCTACTCGTTATGGTGTGGAATGACCTGCTGATTCCAATGCTCATGCTTACAAGTAAATCCAAGCTAACGTTACCGCTCGCGCTAATGCAGTTCCGCGGCGAATATGTGACCAATTATCCGATGATGCTCACGGGTGTGATGATTACAGCTATTCCAATGATTGTGTTGTTCCTTCTGCTCCAGCGTTATTTTGTTGCAGGTCTGACAGCAGGTTCACTCAAAGGGTAAGGTTATAGGAACAGATCAACGTATCTGCGTATTTTGCATTGATTTCTGCATCATTCTGCATAATAATGGTTTAGTGTGTCAGAATGATTACATAGAGATCAAGGGAGCTATGAGTGATGAGCAAACTGGAAGTATTGCGGAATCCCAAGCAGCGCAAGCTGCTGTTCAGCGCCGGCATGAGCTGGCTGTTTGATGCGATGGAGGTCGGCATGATCTCCTTCATCGTGGCTGCACTTGCCAAGGAATGGAGTCTCAGCCCTGGACAAGTCGGCGTGTTAACAAGTATTAACTCTATCGGTATGGCGTTAGGTGCCTTGCTTGCAGGTGCACTTGCAGACCGTTTTGGACGTAAGGCTATTCTGATGTGGACGCTCTTAATCTTCACGATTGCAAGCGGTCTATCTGCTCTGGCTACCGGATTTGCAGTCCTGTGTGCACTGCGTCTGGTTGCAGGGATTGGACTTGGCGGAGAACTGCCCGTAGCCTCTACATTGGTATCGGAATCCATGCCTACGGCAGAACGTGGGCGTGCGGTTGTATTATTGGAGAGCTTCTGGGCAGGTGGCTGGATTGTATCGGCACTCATTGCTAACTTTGTTATCCCAGAGTACGGCTGGCGAATTGCCTTTGCCATCGGAGCACTTCCGGCGTTCTATGCATTGTATCTGCGCCGTGCCATTCAAGACCCACCGCGGTATAAGAATCATACCAAGCTGCATAAAATCACGTTCCGCGAAAAAGTGGCTACTGTCTGGTCAGCACCTCATCGCCGTACAACGTTGATGCTGTGGATCTTGTGGTTTACCGTAATTTTCTCCTATTATGGCATGTTCTTGTGGCTACCTTCTGTAGTTATGGCTAAAGGATTTACGCTCGTGAAAAGCTTCCAGTACGTGTTGATCATGACGATTGCACAGTTGCCAGGATACTTTACCGCGGCGTACTTCATTGAACGTTATGGTCGCAAATTCGTGCTTGTCGTATATCTTACCTTGACCGCGATTAGTGCTATTGCGTTCGGGCTGGCAACGACGGAAGCAACGATCCTGGCTGCAGGAATCTGTCTGTCATTCTTCAATTTGGGAGCTTGGGGCGGACTGTATGCTTACAGCCCGGAATTGTACCCAACCTCTGTTCGTTCAACAGGCGTTGGACTAGCTACATCGGTAGGCCGGATTGGGGGCGTCATTGCACCATTCATGGTCGGTATGCTGGTTCAGCGAGCAGTTCCAATCAGCCTGATCTTCACCATTTTCTTCGTAACCATCCTCATTGGTGCAGCGGCTGTGCTGTTCTGGGGTCGGGAAACGAAGGGACAAGAGCTGGCTGAGTAAATTGTATTAGGGCGTGTCTTAAAACTCCGAAGGATTAGATTTTGCCGAATTTTCGTTCCAAACAAGGAAATTTTCAGCAGGCGTGCCGGGGCACGTCAAGGGAAATTGACGCAGGAGGGGGCGAAAAGGGGGTAAAAGATGCACTTCAGCGAGTTTTGAGAAACGTCCTAAATTCAAGCGCAACTTTTGTGCGGGTCTGTCTGCCTACGGAAATGCAGGCTGGACAAGCGGTACAAGGTTGATACAAGAAGAGGTGTGACCCTGATACGACCATGGGCTCATGCCTCTTTTTGTTATGTTCGAGACTCATTTTTTCATGCTCCATCGGTCCGATAGACGCCCCTTGGGTGATATCCTATAATGACACTCGGGATGTCGAACCGTGAGGATTCAGGGGAAAGAAGTGGGATCTGGATTCAGAAAAATGGAGGGTAATGACATGATAAAGCGTAATTTTGAAAAGAACCATACGAGTGAAATGAATGAAAAGAATATGATAAATCAACAGCATAGCGTGAGTGGAGGTTCTATAACCGTGAGTCGCAAAGTAACCCATCAAAGGGGAAGAAAAACGAACAAACGAGCAGGAAAGGTTGGTATGCTCCTCGGTACTTGCGCGATGGCTCTCGGTCTTACAGTGGCAGCCCCTTCTGCGGGAGCGCAGAAACTGGAACAAGGTGTTCGTAGTGAACATGTGCTGCAATTGCAGGAGCAATTAAGCGATCTGGGTTACTTTGACGCAGGAATGACGGGGTATTACGGTGCCATTACGAAGAGTGCTGTCCGCGAATTCCAACAGGCGCAAGGACTGAGCGCCGATGGTGTGGCAGGCCCGAAAACGCTGAACAGACTGAACCATAAGGTCAAAGCCGAAGGCAATACACTGCGCCAGCTCGCCAAGCTAATTCATGGGGAAGCGCGAGGGGAATCGTTTGAAGGACAGGTAGCTGTCGGAGCTGTGGTGTTAAATCGGGTACACTCGGGAGAATTCCCTTCGTCGATTCCGAAGGTTATATTCCAGAAAGGTCAGTTTACAGCAGTAGACGATGGGCAGTTCAATCAGAAGCCGACGGCAACCTCGTACAAAGCAGCACGTAAAGCCTTGAACGGCGCTGATCCAACGCATGGTGCACTCTATTATTACAATCCGAAGATTGCCACCTCGCTGTGGAGTAAGAGCAGACCAACACTGCTGACCATTGGGCAGCATGACTTTACAAGGTGAGAGTGAGTATTACTAAAATCAATTTTTGATATTAAAAGTGTTCATGAAACAGACGTGCAAGGACGCCAATCGATAATGATTGATGATGTCCGTGCACGTCTTTTGGATTTATAGTTATGATTAGATGCCGGTCTTGGAGAATCGGGACAGGGCAAACCTGCTAATATCCTGATCCGTATGCCCTGTCTGGACTAAGTCGGACAGGATCTTGCCAACTGCGCTTGCAAATTTGAAGCCGTGACCCGAGAAGCCGCCTGCAAGCCAAACATGCTCATGCATCGGATGATGATCAATAATAAAGTCCTCGTCGGGTGTCATTTCGTATTTGCATACACTGCCACGCTTCAATTGGCCAGCCGCTAGTGGCATTCGAAGCTCAAGCAGCCTCCGGAGTTCACCCTCGTCTGTTTCTTCCGCTCCGAATGGTGTCTGTTGCTCTCCTGGCGTCCATGTAGGTTCCGTATCATGACGGCCGATCTTCACTCCAGCCCCGCCGATACTGGGAAATCCATAATAGACACCAGCCTGTTCGGATATAGTGAAACCAGGAAAATGTTCTTCCCCGAACAATGCTTCCGGCGCATCAAACCATCCTACCGTTTTGCGAACGGCTCGAATCGGAAGATTCACAAACGGTTTCAATGTCTGAAACCAGGCACCTGTGCTAAGTATGAGCTTACTAGCGTGATATGTATCTCCTCCAGCGGTTTTTACGGATACGGATTGAGCTCCGCATTCCACATGTTCCACAAGGGTATGCGTTAGCAGGGTGGCACCTGCTTGTTCTGCGGCTTGCCGATAAGTCTGAACGCAGCGTTCACTGAACAGATAACCAGCATCCGGTTCATACATGCCTTCATAATGTTCAGGAATTGTAATCCCTGACCAGCGCTTCATCACTTCATTTGCACGCAGCATTTCATATCGGACTCCGGCATCATCTGCATGAGTCAAGCGGTCGCGAAACGAATGGAATTCTGGATTAACCAGGTTGATAACCCCTGAACGAACAAGCAGATTGTTGCCCGTTGTATCCTCTAGCTCTTGCCATAAATTCTGGGCAAGAAGTGCCAACGCGATGTAATCAGGCCCTCCGCTGTAGACATGGCGAATTAATCGGGACTCTCCATGATGGCTTCCTTCGGTATGTGGGGGATCAAAAGCATCAATCATCAGGGTTTTTAGCCCGCTTCGTGCCAGATAATAACCTGCACTCATCCCCATGGAGCCTGCTCCAACGATAATGACGTCATAGGATTGTGTAATAAGAGCTCCTCCTCTCGCGGATTGATCAGAATCGAATATTCTTCAGGATAATGTAGACTTAAAAGCCAGTTTGGTCAAGGGGCAGGAAGACCTGGGTAAAAGTTAATCTGCCTCATCATTGGATTCATCTGTCCAATCCTGTACAATGAATAACGACAAAACAACAGCAGATTAAGGATGATCACCATGATACGAATGATTATTTCACCAGCCAAAAAGATGAAGGTCGATACCGATCTGATGGCATCTAAGCAGTTACCCCAATTTATAAACGAAACTGAGCAACTCCTGAGTTTGCTTCAGAAATTAACCTACGACGAACTTAAATCAATGTGGAAGTGTAACGATGCTATCGCCGAGCAGAATGTGGAGCGAATTCAGAATATGAATCTGAAGACAAATCTTACGCCAGCCATCTATGCCTATGAAGGAATTCAGTATCAATATATGGCGCCTGGTGTTTTTCAACAGGAGGAACTGACGTATCTGGAGCAGCATTTACGCATTTTATCCGGCTTTTATGGTATGTTACGGCCTTTGGATGGTGTCACGCCATATCGGTTGGAAATGCAGGGCAAGTTGCAGGGGCCAGGATTCAAGTCGCTCTATCAATTCTGGGGCAGCAAATTGGCAGATCAGCTTCAATCGGAAAGTAACTGCATCCTGAATCTAGCTTCCAAAGAGTACAGCAAGAACATCACGCCTTTTCTGAGCGAGGAAACAGAGTTCATCACATGTGTATTTGGACAGATGGTCGAAGGGAAGCTTGTCGAGAAGGCAACGCGTGCTAAGATGGCCAGAGGTGAGATGGTACGTTATATGGCAGAACGTAAGGTTACAGATCTAAAGGACGTTAGAAGCTTTGATCGGTTAGACTTTAGTTTTTCCGAAGCGTTATCGGATGAGAGAACTTATGTATTCTTACACGTAGAGAGAAATTAGACTAAAATACATGGGCTTTCCTTTACATATGGTGAGGATTCTGTTATTAAGTTTGGATAAAACTAGGAAAAAAGAATTCGTATTAGAAGATGCCATCAAACGGATGGCTCTTTTTTGTGTACCCATTTTTAAAGCTGATTTGCCTAAAATAGTTCAATTATGG
Source organism: Paenibacillus sp. MER 99-2 (assembly GCF_023714095.1). Classification (NCBI taxonomy): domain Bacteria; kingdom Bacillati; phylum Bacillota; class Bacilli; order Caryophanales; family Paenibacillaceae; genus Paenibacillus; species Paenibacillus sp. MER 99-2. The sequence continues at coordinate 799,690 of NZ_JAMAUZ010000001.1, forward strand.
ATGCTAACAAGCCTTAAAATAAGTTGGATCGAATCCTATTCAATGTTCTAAAGCTACAAGAAGTGCTAGATATTGTGAAACCGAATACGTATTTACAAAGTATATATAAATAAGGATATAACTTATTGTTATTAATTAGATGTACGGGGAAGTAACATATAAGTGGATGTGTTTAATGAATGTAGATGAAGCGCAGATGAATTTAACTATGGGGTTTCTTCGTACAGATCAGGTTTGCGCCGGATACAAAGAGAGGAGGACAAACATGCCATTTATTGGGGGAATCATTTTAATAATAATCCTAGCATTTATTCTATGGGCATTAATGATCCCGCTATTCAATAAAATAGGTAGTAGAATTCTGAAAAAGTACGATAAATTCAAACAAGAGGAGAATGCAGATGAAAAATTCAAAGACGTTTAGAGCAGGGGCCATTGCGGTTGCACTAGTTATTATTGTGGGCGTATTGCTGGTAACCTTCTTTGTCACACGAATTCCGAATGGTTATGTTGGGGTCGTGTATTCACCAAACGGAGGGGTAAAAGATAGTACACTGAGTCAAGGATGGAAACTCGTTGGAGCGTTTGATAAAGTGACGAAATATCCGATTCGAATTCAAACGGTTGAATACAGAGATATCCAGATTGCTACTTCTGATGGGAAAAACATCACAATCGATTTTGCTTACAACTACCAGGTAGAACCAAGTAAAGTATCTTCTATTTTCAACACATTTGGACCCATAAGCATTCAAGAAATTGAGGATACATATCTCAAAACACGTTTCCGTGACGCAGCCCGTAAAGGTATTTCCAAGTTTACTGTCATTGATGTGTATGGTGAAAAGTCATCCGAGGCAGGCGTAGACGTGCAACAACGTTTTTCTGATGATGTGAAAGAATTAGGCTTTATTGTATCAAACGTTACCGTAGGTGTTCCTCAACCTGATGCGAAAACTCAGGAAGCCATTGATAAGCGTGTCGAGGCTTCTCAAGAACTGGAACGTAAGACAACTGAACTTGAGATTGCGAAGAAAGAAGCAGAGCGCAAGCGCGTCGAGGCACAAGGTAATGCAGATAAATTATTGATCGAAGCGGAAGGTCAAGCCAAAGCAAATAAAGAACTTCAACAATCATTATCAAGTCAACTCGTTGAATATGAAACCATTAAGAAATGGGATGGGGCTCTACCATATGTAAGTGGATCTAATACGCCAATGATTCAGTTACCGGGTACTAAAGTAGAACAGAATAGCAACACGGGGAATGTAGCTCCTTAATTTGTGGTTTGAAATAAATGTATAACTGAATCCATTTCATAATACCTTTAGCTGCTTAAATCAAGGTTAGATACAGATCAAAACGGTTTGATTTGTCTATATCTAGTCACATAAAAAATCGTTTTAATGAGTTAAGAAATTGATTCAACTTTCTCACTAATTAAATGTGGTAAAAAAATAAACTCCACTTGTAAAATGAAAAGCAAGTGGAGTTTGAGCTGTAGCGCCATAACATTAAACTATTCCTGATAAGGTTTAAATTCAATGATTATAACTCCTTAGTGTTAAGATGGATAACGAGCGATATAGGCTCCGCAATCGTTTCTTCAGTGAGAAGAACGACTCAACTTCAGATAAGATCATACTAGCAAGTATTAAGAGCAACTGGATATAAAGAACTAGGTCTAAACGTCGGTATTTTAGACACGTACAATTCAAAATTTAACTACATAGGATGAAGGGGGATTCGTACTAGGACTTCAGTATAAGTTTTTGGTGGATAAATTTAGGAGTTATGCTGGATGAAACAAGATCAAGCTTCTGCTAACATGGGATAATCCTATTTTGAATGAGTTGAGAATCGTATGAGTACAATTAAAATCACCCCTGAACAGCTACATCACGTATCGACTCAGGTGGAGCAGGCGAGACAACAGTTAGAACAGATACGTGGTGAACTAACAAGGCAGATCATGTTTGTCCGAATGATGTGGACGGGGGCAACACAAGAGCGGTTTTTCTATGAATTTGAGCGATCAGGTCCTATACTTGATAAGGCGTTAGAGAGTATGGTCAACACCTCTAAGGAATTAAAGGTCATCGCCACACGTTTCGAGGATGCAGATGCTCAGAGTGTAAGTCTCGGTGGTGCAGCTGGAGCTGTTGGCGCAGCAGCTATGATGACCAATTCAAGTGGTACTGGCTCAGGTGATAAAGGCTACCGGATGGCTCATGTTAATTTTTATGGTAGGTGGATGTGGCTGCCTGTCAATGAGAATGGTGTTGCGGATCAGGCCTCTCTACAAGCTTATGAGAAGGATCAAGGACATCTGGATTTTAATAAAATGCAAGCTGTGAATGTCGAACCTCCTGGAGAGGACATATTTGCACTCCAGATTAAGGCATTTGAGCTCGGTATTGATCCATTTTCGGGTAGACCTGTTTCAGAGGATTATGCAAAATGGATGGTTATAAGTCTGAAGGCTGGACAGATTTTTATGGGATTTCAAATGATTCGTGGGAGCATACCTGGCCGCCAAGGGCCTCTCCGTTTGCCATCTTCCCATTCCTCCGTAAAGAAGATGAAAGGATATATTGAGGAGGCCGAAAAGGCGAAGAGAAAGAGTTCAGAAAAAGCAGGGTCGGCTAATGGCGGGAATGGTGAAACTGGGACCGTTTGGGATAATATCAAAGGAACACAACCTAATAATCCAGGTACAAACATTCCTAAATCATTTGAAGTATCAGTGAATGGAGAAAAGTATTGGGTAAATCCAAATGCTACTAAACATATGGTAGAGTATTCAACCAGAACTATATCGCATGGACAAAAGTTAACTGAACAACAATTATTAACTAGTTTTCAATCATCTGTAAAAGAAGCTACTAAAAAGGGATACAAGTTTAATGAACCAATAGTAGTTAGCAATTGGGAATTAATATTTAGTCCATCTAGGGAAGCTGGGCAATTACCAGTCATTAAACATGCCCTTTATATACCTTAAACAGGGAGGAAGAAGATGCTGAAATTACAAGGAATATCACAAGATGAGATGAAATCTTATTTGGAGACAGACTTTTACGTACCAATAACCGTTGAGTTTCCTTTAAATGATATTTCATCAAAGGAGTTATTTTATTACAGGGTACTTAATAACAAATCATCTTTCATTGAAGTTAAAGTGAACAGCGAGTCAAATAAAATATTTTCTATTACAGTAGTATCTATCAACGATATTGAATATTCTTCAAAAGAACTAACAAATGTTAGTGATATACCTAAATCTGTTGGAAATCCAATAATTGATGTTGATATATGGAACGGTAAAAAGATCATAGACTCAAAAGATGATTTTAAAGTCATGTATGGTGATAATAAGCTATTTCTTCTGCTAGAACGCATCGAACAAATTACGCAAAGATTAGTTTTACCAAATATTGAGTTACTATTAAATAAGGGTGATGAGATTGTGGGATATATATTCTATGATATTCCGGTTGATAAAAGGAAGGACTTAGAAGAAGGGATTGTTGCTTCTACGAATAAAACCTCGTTCACCACACTGAACAGGTCGGAAGGGCTACCCAGACCCGAATAAATTCATCATTTAGCCATAACACAACTAACCAATGTAATACCTGTAAAAAGATTTCGTCAATACGAATGTACGGCACATAGAATGATTTAATTCTATAACCTAAGTAACGCTTTACCGATACATCAAACAGGTTGATTATGGTCAGATGCCACCGTAATTGACCTGTTTTTTTGTATCTTTGTTTTTGCTTTTAGAATCGCAACTTATTCAGTGATAGTGGCTTAAGTTGTTTTACAAGTTTTCTCTAAGGCACCATGCACCAAAAATTTATCAGAATGATGGCTCTATTATTAAAAATAAAGGGAGATGGAGTTAAATGGCATCATTTCTAATGTGGATATACACTTTCAAATAGCCAAGCACTAGATGATGTAACAATTTGGGCTTACACTGATCGTGAGTGGGATGAGATTATAACAGACCTTACAGATATTGTTGACTTACCTAACCCAAGAAATAATATATGGCGTTGTCCTAGTTGCGAAACTATTTATGTGTTTGATGAACAAAACAAATTGACGGATTGTCAAGCCAAGTGCGACAGTTCCTCTGAATAGGAGATTCGTGAGCGATTCTCCAACCCTGACATTTACGGAGTCTGCACTTCACATTAAGGCGTTTGAGCTCGGCATTAATCCATTTTCGGGTAAACCTGTTTCAGAGAATTATGCAAAATGGATGGTCATTAGATGAACTAGGCTTTCCAACCGTTAATGAGCTTTCAGTAGATGTTGAGAACAACCCAGGAATTTTATTCGACAGATTTGCTCAAGGTTCCAAGGACATAGTAAGGTTACAGAATGGTAAAATAAGAATAGTTGGGGAGTCGCCTTTATTAAACCAACAAAGTATTAATGACCTAATTGCTAAAAAACAAATATAAGAATGATAGATCTACTTATTAAGGCTGCGAAAAAAATAGATTGAAATGAGGAAACTCTTGATGAATGCAGACGATAAAAAAAGTTCTACCCCATCTGATAAAGTTAAATTATTTGAAGTTTTAAAGAATCAGACACTCAGCAAGTTGACAAGATTTAGCTGGTGGGAAAGTAGTGAAGCAATGGAGCAATGTGAGATAGCACATGAAGACGTCTTCTCATTAACTGCGGGGCCAGTATTATTATATTTTCAATCAGGGTTAGTAGTAGGAGCAGCGAGTGACCCAGCACAGAATTCTGTTGTTATATGGGTTGAAAGAGATGATACAGGATATGTAACTGAAGAGCCTATCGAAAATGATACTGATCTCTATACAATTAGCGCTTTGGATAATCAATACAGCAATTCTTACTGGAATAAAATAGTAGGGCAGAATATAAAGATGATAAACATTATCAAGCGAGACCCACAGAATGCATTGCTTGCTGAATTACAGAATGAAGTTGGTGTCGAGCTGGTTATGGATAATGGAGAAAAATTTATACTGTCCCACGGGCTTCACAACAATTCTGACGACTTCTCAGTGATAACAGAGTCATATATTGACAGAAGACTTTTAGCGAATCTAGAACGGGTCAAATTGATGTAATACATTGTCCAAATTAAACCCTCAAGGGGATTGAAATGAAAGATTATATAGTAACATTGTAATTATTTTTCCAAATAATATTTGATCCATGAAAATCTTAAAGATGGAGCGGAATACTTCATGGAAAATTTTAATCAGGCAGTTAAGCGTATCTCTGCAATAGATTGGAGTTGTATTGGAAACAAACAAGCAAGATCACATGTTCATTTGAGTAAAGAATACTTAAGAAGATCATCAATATTCCTCCAATGTTATCCTGGTCCCTGTAGGTACCCTTTTATTATCATTTCAAATTCGATAACTAAGTCACAAGCGAGTGTTGATGATTTACAAACACTAAAGGAGATTGACAATAGTTATGTTAGAGATATTGCAAAAAGTTATTTAGAGTTAAACGCACTCATTGATGAAGGTAATCAAATTGCTATTGATAATAAAGATTTGTTTGAGCCAGCAATAAAGCTATATGAAAGAGGGGGGCATTTCTTTATAAGGTCTGGCTATTTAAATGTAGCTGGTTCTACTGATCTTCTTTCGCTTGCAAATCGAGTTGAAAGGGAGCCACTTGATATAAGCGATGAAACTTTAGATGCACTTGATAATGGAGATATTGATTAATTTTGTGACGGATCTCCATAAAAAAACATCTGGCGCCGAATGAATCCATCATTCAACCAATAACACAATTAACGCATGTAATATCCGTATAAAGATTTCGTCAACGCGGGTGTAAGCATATAAAATGATTTAATTTTATAGCCGAAATAACGCTCTACCGATACATCAAGCAGGTTAATTATGGTCAGACACTACCTTAATTAACCTGTTTTTTTGGTGTCTTTATTTTCGCTTGTTGCAACATAAGAGAGACCTGAATGACTTACTGTTTTGGTTTTAATGGTACTGCTTAAGAAGTATCACTTTGAACAAAGCAAAACAAGATGTTCTTAATAAGCCAGAGTATGCGATCTATTAAGGAATAGAGAGCAATGGGCGCTGGAATGGCAATGGATGAAAGAGCTTGCTGTCTAGATGGGAAGTATTTTGATGTATACAAATAATAGGGAAATCACATCACATCAGCATACCCATTGTATTAAGAAGAATGGAGATAACGACATGATTAGATATACGTATACAACTGAATATAATGAAGATTTTAATGAAGTTATTTTGGATTTCAGTATGGATACATCTTTAAAGAATGGCTACTCGATTAGTGATTCACTGGGTTCGGATATTTTTAGCGATTTTGCTACTGTGAAGGAAGAAATCGAAAAATTATTTGATTTAATAGCAGGAAAGTCAACTTTATACGAGGGTGGGGGAAATGTGAACATAATTAGATCTGATAAAATTTTTACAACCATTGATGACATCTTTGCTGAAGATGATGAAGAGGACAGTACATGTAAACTTGAGACTTTAGAATTCACAAAAATCATACTCTTATGGGCAAAAGAGAATTTTCAGTATAAGTGCAAGCGAGGCGTTATACTAAAAGATGAAGCAGATTTAGCAATAGACTGGATCAATAAAAAAAGTATCGAGGTGCATGAGTTAGAGTTTAGATAGAGTCTGTGGATTGTTGTAAAATCTCTATAACATACATAACAAAAATCCCCTTGGTCATAACCACGCTACAAGCTGGTCTGACGAAGGGGATTTGCTATTCAAATCCAATCCAAATTAAACTTATCTTGCTCCCACATTCGTCCCAGATGGTGTGCCCGAACCAATCAGATCACTGCCATTCGCAAGCTTCAGGAAATCACCCAAGATAGGTGTGCCATCTGCACCGCGTGTCACCGAAGGTACGAGGGAGACAAAGTCGGCTGCGCTGGCGAGAAGACCTTTGTCGTTAACGCTTTTTTTGTTTTTCCACCAAACATTGGTGCTGCTGACGTCGGTTCCGCTTGTTTTGTCGCTTGCGCCGCCTTGGAAGGATAGGTTGTTCGTAAAGATGTGGGTGCCTTTATCGAAGGCGAAGTTGCTCTGTCCATTGTTCCATGACGTGTTATTTTTCATCTGGATTGAACCTGGATTGCTGTTATATGTGAAGCCATGCTTTTTGTTATTGAAGGCAATGCTATTCTCGACAATGTGGTTCACGGAGATCTTCTCACCGCCGAGTTTGAAGCCGTTGCCATCGCTGTTGGAGGTTGAAGTGCCATCTGCGGTTGCTCCATTGGCGAAAGCGATACTATTACGGATCGTGACCACGCCGATGGCGCCTGTATCCGATTTGCTATACAGATCCCAACCATCGTCTACGTTATAGGCGGCGATACAGCCATCGAATACGTTACCCGGACCAACTGTTAATTTTGCGGCAAAACCATCGGCATCTTCACCATCATCTGGATCGTAGTTATTATGGGAATAGGAACGGATGACTTCGTTATAAGAAGGCCATTCGCTTTTGGCTGCAGTCGAAGCATAACGACCAATCTGGATACCTGTATCCCTGTTATGGTGAGCCTCGATTTGTTCTAAACGATTGTAGCTGCCCCCGATGAAAATGCCGTTATCTCCAGCACCTTTAACCTCCAGCCCTTTTACGAACCAATAGTCGCCGAACATTTGTAATCCTCGATTCGTTGAGGCAAACGATTGTGCGGAGAAATCAAAAACAGGTTTTTCTGAACCATATGCCACCAGATTTTTACGTTGGGAGGATGTACCGTTATTACCACGTTCAATGGTAATGGTTTCCGAGAAGCTGTATGTGCCTCCACGCAAATAGATCGTTTTGCCTGGAGCGATCTGGGTTAGCGCGTTAGCCAGTGAAGTCGGACTGTTGATCGTTCCCGGATTGCTCGCTGAGCCGTTAGGTGACACATATAGATCCCCAGCAGCAAGTGTGATATTGGAATTAGCCACAGCCGATTCAGAAGAGATAGATGAGCTATTCTCTAGCACTTCCGCAGCACCAACTGATCCGCCACCTAGCAATAATAGAGGAAATGTGGCACTCAGACAGATATGAGCCATTTTCGATTTCAAGGAACGTTCCGATCGAGCAGATGCATGGGTAGAAGTGGAAGGGAATAATTTCATTACATAGACCTCCTTGGTTAATTGGGATAAATAGATGAGTGTTGAATAATGCGGAATGCCATACAGTAAAAAGGATTGGAATAGCAATTCGATGAGTGGACGGCATCCGTGTGGCACAGGTTCATGGTAAATGTTGTAAGCGTTATCATCAATAATCATTTGATCAGATGGAGTTAAATGCAGGCAGGTCAGGCGTGGTTGTGTCCAAATGCTCAAGTTTCAAAGGCTGCATGTAATCCGCTTGTTGGCTAATCGCCTTATTTTAACGGTGAATCGTCCGAAATGAACATAAAATAACCCAGTTTCACTGCCCTAACGGCACAACACTTACTCATAATCCACTCCATTCAACCTGCCCCAAGTGCAACTCAATACAACAATCCATTCAACATAAGCACATAATCGATTCTCCCCATCCCAATATATCGAGCACCAAATAGAGGATAAGCATTGGAAAATAAAAAAGCCCAATAGAGGCTGCGAGAAGCAACCATACTATCGGGCATACTTTCAAAAAAACGAGCACAGCCATGCAGATTCACCGCTTAAGCTAACTCATGACTTCATTCCAAGTTCAAGGCAATGAAGCATAACATTTTCATAGCAGACCATCCAACAGTGCATCGTCTAAAGTACATCATCTCAAAAGCAAACAAATCTTAATACCCGTCCGTCTCCCGACCGCGTTGCTTCGCTTCCTCCACACTGGGTTCACGCTTGGGTTGTACCGCTGTACTATCGTCTGTTGATACAGATGCCAGTCCTTCAGCTACACGCCGACCGTAGTCACGATCCGCCTGGGTAAAGTGAGAGATCATACGCTCCCGAATATCCGGTTTGCATTTTGCCAACGCACCAACCATGTTGCTGATCAACTCGTCTCGCTCCCACTCCTCGAAAGCTCGGTACGTATCACCGGCTTGTCCAAAGTCATTGGTACGCTCAATCTTCTCGTGAACCAGTTTACCTTCCACTAACGGCTCATGATCCTTACCACGTGGAGTAGCCTCCTTCAGTCCGCCGAGCGAGGAAGGCTCATAGTTCACATGCGGATTTTGACCCGGTGCACGATCCACCTTATATTGCATCTGTCCGCCGCTTTGATTGGTGGCAACCCGGTTTTTCGGCGCATTCACAGGCAACTGTAGATAATTTGCACCCACCCGATGACGCTGCGTATCCGAATAGGAGAAGGTACGGCCTTGCAGCAGCTTGTCATCCGAGAAATCAAGTCCATCCACCAGAACGCCTGTGCCAAACGCAGCTTGTTCCACTTCATTGAAATAATCCTCGGGATTGCGATTCAGCGTCATTTTGCCTACAGGTAAAAAAGGAAATTGATCCTGTGGCCATAGCTTGGTCGGGTCGAGTGGATCGAAGTCCAGCTCTGGATGCTCGCCATCTTCCATCACTTGCACGTTCAGTTCCCATTCGGGATAGTCTCCTTGTTCAATGGCATGGTACAGATCCAATGTTGCATGATTGAAATCTTGACCCTGAATCTCGCTGGCGTCTTTTTGCAGCAGGTTGTGTATACCTTGTTTCAGCGGTTCCCAGTGGTATTTGATAAGCACACCAGTACCTTCCTCATTCACCCACTTGTATGTATTGACACCTGATCCTTGCATTTGCCGGTAATTGGCCGGAATACCCCAGGGGGAGAAGAGAAACGTCACCATATGCGTAGCCTCAGGACTAAGTGACACAAAATCGAAAAAACGCTCCATATCTTGTGCATTGGTCAGTGGATCGGGTTTAAAAGCATGAACCATGTCCGGGAATTTGAGTGGATCCCGAATAAAGAAGATTTTGAGATTGTTACCGACGAGATCCCAGTTGCCATCTTCCGTGTAAAACTTGACAGCAAAGCCGCGCGGATCACGCAGCGTCTCGGGAGAATGCCCGCCGTGGATGACGGTTGAGAAGCGAACGAACACAGGGGTTTCTTTGCCTTTTTCCTGAAATAGGCGTGCCCGTGTGTATTTCGATACCGGTTCATTGCCTGCCGTTCCATATGCTTCGAATACACCATGAGCGCCAGCACCGCGGGCATGTACGACCCGTTCCGGGATGCGTTCCCGGTCGAAGTGTGTAATCTTTTCAAGAAAGTGATAGTTCTCCAGCGTTGTGGGTCCTCTGCTGCCAACCGTGCGTACATTCTGATTATCTGTGATGGGATGACCCTGTCGATCTGTTAATGTGTCCGAGGCCTTGTCTGGGGAATGCTCGGATGGTGAAGAATGGTTATTCATGGAGCACCGCCTTTCCTTAAGATGGATTCCTGTATATATTTTCCCTTTTGGCTCGTTCTATGCATTGTATCTACCAAAAAAGGCTTGTCACTCACTCTATGGTGTGGGATAATTAACTTTTGCCCTATGGACGGTTTTTAGATAAAAATGCACCACCTATATAAGAATGGAGGCTGACCTAGGATTGTCTACACAACGTTATCCTTTTGCGTATGATCCGGCAGAACCTTTTGTATCCCGTCTGGGAGAATGGGTTGCCGATGTTTTCTATGATATTTTGCCTGAGTCCGGTTTCGAGGTGCGGGATGAACAGATTTTTATGGCGTACCAGCTCGAACGGGCCTATGGAGATAAAAAGACAATTATGGCAGAGGCCGGTGTTGGAACAGGGAAGACGTTAGTCTATCTGCTCTATGCGGTCTGTTATGCACGTTATACGGGGAAACCAGCGGTGATTGCTTGTGCCGATGAATCCCTGATTGAACAACTCGTGAAACCAGGTGGAGATATTGCGAAGCTGGCAGAGCATTTGGATCTGCAAGTGGACGCACGTCTAGGTAAGTCCCCTGATCAATATGTATGTTTGAACAAATTAAGTGCGGTACGATTCGCGGACGAAGATGCGCAGGTGATCGAAGAAGTGCACGAGAGTCTACCGGACTTTGTGAATTCTCCCGGAACACTTCAGGCATTCCATCCGTATGGGGATCGGAAGCAATACCCACATTTGAACGATCGTCAGTGGAACAAAATCAACTGGGATCCATTCCAGGATTGTTTTGTATGTCCAAAAAGACAACGTTGCGGCCTGACGCTATCACGCGATCATTACCGTCGTTCCAAAGATATCATTATCTGTTCCCATGATTATTACATGGAGCATGTGTGGACCTATGAAGCGCGCAAGCGTGAAGGACAATTGCCGCTGCTTCCGGATCATAGCTCGGTTGTATTTGATGAAGGGCATTTGCTGGAAGAGGCGGCTCTGAACGCACTGAGCTACAAATTGAAACATCGTATCTTCGAAGAGTTGGTTACTCGTTTGCTTGAAGGTGAGATTCGTGAATCCCTTGCGGAGCGAGTGGATGAGGCGATTGAGAGTAGTGAGCGATTGTTCAGACTGCTGGATACGTATACGGTGGCGATTCCCGGGTCGGAACGGAAGGAAGTTCGGGTAGAACCGCCATTGCTACGTGAGATTGAACGACTGACCAATGTGCTGGATGCGATTGGCGAGGAACTGGTATTTGAGAGTGGATTGTTCTCGCTGGATGGTTATCAGATGCGTGTCGTGGAAGAACATCTGGATATGATTCAGACGGCGTTATCTCTATTCCGTAAGGAAGATGGCTACATCTGCTGGGCGGAAGAGAACGAGGATGAGACGACATTGTCCATTATGCCACGTACCGTGAAGGAAATTCTGAATGAGCGTGTGTTTAATACGGGCATTCCAATTGTGTTCTCTTCAGCAACATTATCCGTGGACAATTCATTCCGTTATGTGGCGGACAGTCTGGGTATCGATGATTTTGTATCATTCTCGGTAGCTTCTCCATATGATTATGCGGATAAAATGCAGATGAAGATTGCGGATGAAGCAACATCAGGTCACCCCGAAAACGAAAATCGTTTGCGTGACGCAGTGTCATTGCTCCAAGCAAGCGGGGGACGTGCACTCATTCTATTCCGTACGATGGAAGAGCTGCGGACGTTTAAGCAGGATATCGTTCAAGTTCCTGAAGCGCAAGGATTGCGGTTCATGTATGAGGGAGACCGGGAGATCAGCGATCTAATTGCAGCATTCCAGCAGGATGAGGAAAGTGTACTCTGTTCGGTTAACCTATGGGAGGGCTTGGATGTGCCAGGACCGTCGTTGTCCAACGTGATGATCTGGTCGCTTCCATATCCTCCGCAGGATCCTGTGTTCAATGCCAAACGGAATGCATCCTCTTCTCCTTATGAAGAGATCGATCTTCCGTACATGTTGCTTCGTGTGAAGCAAGGTCTTGGACGTTTGATTCGGACAAGCAGTGACTCAGGTTCGGCGGCGATCCTTGATGAAGCATTGTATACCAAAAAGGAAGCCAAAGACCGCATTGCAGCTCTGCTTCCTGAAGGTGTGGAATGGACAACCCTGACCCATTAAATAGCGACTACTCGAACGTGGTTGAGTGAAACGCAATTGAGATTAGGTTGTTACAATTACAGGTAAGTTTCTTAGCAGTTTCAGTTCTTGTTCTCTGTGGGTTTACAATCCGTGTGAGAGCAAGGACTTTTTTTTGTTTGGTTAGGCTTTACTTTCTAATAGTAGCGTTGGATCAAAATGGGGTTGAAACCATTCACTAGCGCATTATGGGTGCCTGAGAAGTGTCCGAAATGTATAAGATTGCTGCTAGGATTGTACATTGAACAGAGAAGAGAGACTTGTTAGAATCAAAATACTTATCATGATAATGATAATCATTATCTTATTTACTTGAATAGGAGAGGAAAAAAATGTTTAGCAAGAAAACGGGTATAGGAATTGTACTTGCTCTGGTTCTGATACTGACGGCTTGTGGAAGCAAAGCAGCTACAGAGCCGGAGGCAATAACGACGGAGCCAGTTCAACATACTGCAAGCCCCGAGACAGCACAGGAAGAGACAAAGCAGGAAAATACGGAAGGACAAACGAGGGTCGTACAGGATGAATTTGGCGATGTAGTCATACCAGTAGCTCCCAAGCGGGTCGCTGCTATTTATTTGGAAGACTATCTAACCGTTTTGAATGTAGAACCGATCGTCCAGTGGTATCATCCATGGTGGGGCAAGCAGGATTATCTGAATTTGGATGTTCCGCTCTTTGATATGACAGGTAGTATTGAAGCCTTGCTGGACGCAGAGCCAGATATCATTATTGTGGATGGAAGCGTGGATGCGGCTAAATACGAAATGTATTCAAAGGTAGCGCCGACCTACCGCTTAAAGGAAGAGATTCTGCTCGATCCGGAAGCTATTCTCCGTACGATTGCAGATTTGCTGGGTGTTCAGGATCAGGCTGTAGCAGCTATGGAACAGTATAGACAGGTGATGAATGAGACCAAGCAGCAACTGCAAGCGGCTGTTGGAGATGAGACGGTCGCCGTATTGCGTCTTGAAGTCGGTGAAAAGTCGCTTATTATGTTTAGTGAAGACAATCGCTATATTGGCAATATCTATGATCAAATGGGGTTAACACCAGCACCGCTCGCTACGCGTATGGAAGGCTTTAACGAGTTACTGTCCGAGGAAGTGCTTCCTGAACTCGAAGCTGATCATATCATCCTGTTTACTTCTGATGGCAATTGGGATTCGGAGAACAACAAGGAAGCAATTGCCTGGTTGGAAGGCTCGCTCTGGAAGAACGTTCCGGCTCTTAAAAAGGGACAGGTTTATATTGTGGACAGATCGCACTGGCAGTCTGGTGCTATGAAAGCAAACTTAATGAAGGCAGACGATCTGCTGAAGAATCTTGTCAAATAAGCTGAAACAGATTGGCGGACTCCGATTTGCACGAAGATGTGTGCAGGTCAGAGCCCGCTGTTTTGTGTTGCGACGTGAGCAGCTTTCTTTTACAATTAATATTGAGAATTAAAATCAATTAGAGCTATCGCTAATGCCGAGGGTTGATGAACTGATGTATGGATATAAGCACATTGTGCGAAAAATAATAGAAGCTGGTCAAGTCAAGCAGCAAATAAAGTGGTGCGTGCAAGAATACTCGTTGTTGATTGTCACCGCAGGTGCAGGTCAGTTGTTGTGGAATGAAGGACAGTACGAGCTTACACAGGGAAGTTGTTTTATTGCGAAGCCGGACCATGAGTGTGAGATAGAGTCAAGGCTTGGTGCCGTTGAGATTTATCGAATTATTTTTGCTCCTTTGCCGAGTTCAGCCACAACATATACAGATGCGCTTCCTTGTGATGTGCTGCTTTCGTGCTACCCGTTTTCGCGTTGCCTGGAGCTTGCTGAAGGGATATTTCGTATTAAGGACGCGCAGGATATGATGAGCGAGATGCGAAGACATATTCTATTACAGGAGTTTTTAATGATGCTCATTGCACAAGGTGTTGTTGCTGGGACTGACTGGCATCAACACATTAGGCAATCTCTGAGGTATATCCAGGAGCATTACAATCTACCGCTTACAGTTGATGATCTGGCGGATCACGCCAATATGGAGCGCTGGCGCTATGCAAGAATGTTCAAGCAAGTAACAGGGAAAACGCCGCTTGACTATATCAGTCAACTGCGGATGAGCAGAGCCAAGCAGTTGCTTAGTGGCACGGAGGATCGTATGTTTGATATAGCGAGTCATGTGGGTCTGAGCAACGAATACTATTTTAGCAAAAAATTTAAAAAATCCGTAGGTGTATCGCCGGGTCAATATCGTCGTCAATGCCGGGATCACGTACGCGTCTTTAGCCCCTTCATGGAGGATTATTTGGTCGCTCTGGGTATTGTTCCTGTTGTGCAGTCCTGCCATGCAGGCTGGGGAAAGCAGGATTATCTTGGCTTGAACCATATTCCTGAGTTGGATATTGAGGGGGATGATCCGGACAGGCTAAGTGTTTATAAGCCAGACGTAATCCTGCTGGAGTCGGCATCCTTTAGATGGAAGCTGAACGAATATCAGCAGATTGCACATCATATTACACTGTCCAGCCATAGTGAGAACTGGCGCCAAATGCTGGTATCTGTTGCCGAAATGTTTGGAAAAACATCAGTAGCCGAAGAGATGATCGCGCAATACGAGCATCAGGCAGCCGCCGCCCGTAGCACACTGGAGAGACGCGTGCAAGGACAAACGGTTGCGATGCTGCGGTTATCCTCATGCGGGTTCACATTATATGGCGGAGAGAAGCACGGTTATACGGGACCAGTGCTGTACGGTGATTTGGCTTTGGAGCCACATTCACTAGTTCGTCAATTGACCAAGGGAGCTCGCAAGGCTGAATTAACGGCAGAGCAGCTAGGCTTGTTGGATGCAGATCATATTTTTATCACCTTTGATAATGAAGATGGTCAAAAAATGGGTCTCAAATATCTATCTTCCCCAGTCTGGAACAGCCTGCGTGCCGTACAGAACAAGCGCGTATATGAGGTGGATTTTCTAAGCTGGATGAATTATGGGCTGCTGTCCAACCGCAAGAAGATTAATGATGTACTGCATTTCTTAGGCTAAACGCTTGTGTGTGTTGCATCATAGAAGTTGTCCTATGCACAGATATGGTTGATGTGTTAAAAAATACCCATGCTCAAATACCGTTCCCCGGTATCCGGCGCAATGCAGAGCACCCGGTGCCCTGGGCCTAATTCCTTCGCGATGCGAAGGGCAGCCCACACCGAAGCGCCAGATGAAGGGCCTAGTAGCAGCCCTTCCCGGGCAGCAAGCTGCCGCATCGTATCCAGTGCGTCCTCATCGGACACCTGGATGATGGCATCCCATATGTCGGTATTGAGAATGTCCGGAATGAACCCCGGACTTGTACCGACAAGCTTGTGCGGTCCAGGCTCGCCGCCGGACAGCACTGGTGAACCTTTGGGCTCGACTGCATAGATGTGGATGCCAGGCAATTGTTTGCGTAATTCTTCTCCAGTCCCTGTAATGGTACCGCCGGTTCCAGCTGTTGCGATGAATGCATCCAACTTTCCGTCCATCTGCTCTATAATTTCAGGAGCGGTGGTGATGCGATGAATATCTGGGTTTGCCTGATTCTCGAATTGCTGAGGAATGAAGCTTCCGGGCAAGCTCGCATGAAGCTCTTTCGCTTTGCGAATAGCACCAGGCATCCGCTCGTCTGCGGGAGTAAGGACGACTTCTGCGCCATATGCCTTAAGGATGTTAATCCGTTCCTTCGACATATTATCAGGCATGACCAGAATGGCTTTGTAGCCTTTGGCTGCCGCGTTCATAGCCAAGCCAATTCCCGTATTACCGCTGGTTGGCTCAATAATGGTCGCTCCAGGAAGCAGCAGTCCGGCTTGTTCAGCCTGGTAAATCAGGTTGTAGGCCGCACGATCCTTAACACTTCCGCTTGGATTAAAATACTCTAGTTTAACGTACACCTCGGCAGAATCGCTGCCCGTGAGCCGGCTCAGCTTGACAGCAGGGGTGTTACCGATGAGTTCGGTGACATCGGCGGCAATGCCTGTATATTTTTTGGATGGTTGTATAGAATTTGAATCCATAAGTCAACTCCTTGATAGATAAGACGTTGGGACGTGTCTTGTTTGGTTCATAAACGATTCGGGTTCATGTCTGATTGGAATGGTTGGATATGTCTACTCCATCTTAATGAAAGTGACCTTGAGAGGTCAACCTATTTGGTTAAGCTGGTTAAGTCGAGCTGAAGCCTTACGAGGGGGGAGAAGTGCATAAACGTTACCTGTAAAGGGAAAAGAAGAACAGGTGGGCAGAGCCTGTTATTGTTATGTCTACAGAATCTATCCTCTTGTATGTAAAGATCAAGATTGTGTTAGATCCGTTTGCAGATGGCGGCTCAGCTCTTTTTTTACTTCATTGCGTGCAAATGTCCACAGCATATAGAACCTTTGCCAGTATCCTCTGCACAGGTACACGGTCTCGATCCCCTCAGTTTGCCTTTTTTCCTCCAGCACTTTGACTCCGCGCGTTCTCATCTGTTGACGAAGGTGCAGCATCTCTTGAAGTACATCATTCTGAATGTTCGTTAACGAGAGGATGTATACCTCGGGCATCTTCAGCAGTAACGTATCTAGTGTGTGAATATCTCGTTCAAGTACATCAAGAAGCAATGTGCGGACAACGAGACCTTTAATTAGGCGGTGATCCTCATCCGCAGGGGATGGGGCGGAAGGAGAGGATGACATAAGTTCACTTCCTTATCCTATAATTGGAATTTTACATTTACAGAACGTATGTTCTTATATTATAATCAATATATGAAATATAGATACGTATTACAACAGAGAAATATTGGAAGCAGGCAATCAGATGAATAGCTGTGGAGAACTGACTGAATGTGCAAGCGTCATTAGAAGATAGTTCGGAGCTGAGAGAAAGGGACAGGCTCTCTCCAAAATTTAGGTATAATTTCAGCGTGCAGAAGGAAACATAAGGCATAAGTAACCGGAATTGATGATGTTACGCAGGCTTTGACCATGGAGGGTGCACGGCGGAGTTGGTCGGAAAGTGAATCTAGTACAATTGAATAACTGTAAATGAATAAGTACAAGTGAACACAGTAATAGATAGAACGATTTTGATAAACAACAAGAATGAATAAATGAATACGCTGAAATGCAACAAATTGCGGTAGGAAGCCAGAGAAGAAGGAATCCTCCAACGTATTCTTTGGCTTCCTGATGACAAGCAATAAAAAAGCTCTGCCTTGGGCGGCAGAGCCTGTGAAATACTGCCGATTCCGCGGCAGTCAGATGATGTGTTCAGACTTGAATACAACACTTCAAGCGAAAGCTTAAGCAAGGTATTGTGGTTTCTCGTAAAGAGCTTCTTTTTCCAAAATGACCTTATAAGGTCGTTCTTTACCCTTCAGAGAAGGACCAATTGTAATGAGTGGTACGGCCGGTTTGTGGAAACGTTCCTCTTCCTTAGGTTCCGGAACCGGTCGTGATGATTCAGGCGCAGAACTGAGGCGTACCTTTTTCTCGCTGCCCCAGCGCTTGCTTATTTTTTTCATTTCCGGTCTCATTCCGGGTCGCCTCCTAACAAATCGTTGATGGCGTTGAACAGTTGACGGTTCTGAAGGTCAATCTGCTGGAATATCGCCTCATCCGCTTCAATATGACCAATGATATGCACCGTAATGACATACCTCTTGGCTACAGGATAGCATAGCAGATATTCTTTCTCAAGGTAATCGTCGTATAGATTAATTTTGATTTTATTTTCGCGGTAAGAATCAATGACCAGTATTCGCTTTGGATCGTCAGGTTGTTTGTCATCATTAGCAGATAAGTCATATTTTCTTCCCGGTTCCCCAACATTACCACATAATTGCTCTATATAACCACGATCATCTGTACGGTAGATGGCTGTACCTCTAACAGCGAATGGAGATTGAGATACAAAGGCAGTTCGTAGTGCGTCGCTCATTCGCTCCAGCATCTTGTCATCTGCTCTGCGGGTGCGCAGCAATTCTCTAAAGAATCGCAGCAGCTTGAGCAGCTGCACCCGCGCCTCTCCTTCGGTTCGTTTGTGTTTCTCAATGATTCGCTCCATCTCTGGATCGCTCCAGCGTCCCTGTTCTTCAATACTGTCCGCAATTTTGGAGCAAGCTACGGAGACGGCTGGCGCCCATTTTCCATCTGATCGAATTTCATATACCAATGGATTTAACCCCAATAGATCTGTGGGCATACGTAATCCTTCGACTTTTGCAGCGTCCTTGATATCTGTAATATCTTCAGGAAGAATGAAAAAAATACGTTTTCGTCCCAGACGTCCCATAAACAAACCCATTTCCAGCATTGTATTATCACGAACCGAGGCGTAGTACTTTCCACGGATTTTGGATATATCATCTGGATGGAAAATAAAAATGGCAAAGTCGGTTGTGCGTACTTCTGCTTCCAAATCATCCATTGTATAACTGCTTGGATTAAAAACCCCAGAGTACCAAGGGGTAACCTCGGCCGAGAAACGCAAGTTTTCGTGTACTGCTGCTGCAATCGGCTTCGCTTCCAGCGAGCAGCCAATAAACACTCTTGGCTTTAACGTTTTCATCAATCCGCCTCGCTTAAACGGTAGTGGGATTCAATTGTTATATTATACCATAAAAAGCAGAGTAAGTCTGAAAAACGTCTGTACCTGTTGCCGAATTATTTGAAATACATTTGCTACAGTGTATGTATGACGGGGGATTGATTCCTTTACTTTTCTCGAAAAAATAAAAAAAAGCCCCAATTTGTCACAGATGGGTGACTGGACAGTTATATTTGAAGCCATCGGTCATAGAATGAAGGAGCAGGTTGCACGATTAGTAAGATAACCTAGTACTGGTGTGGCTGTTTGACGGTTAATCAAGGACAGAGCCTGCTTTATGCACGTTTTTGCTGGGTCGGTTGTTTAGACCCACTCCCGTCGGTGTTATATAATAAAAGAACAAGCAAGTTAGCTTTGGTGTTTAAGCAGAATTGAATGATTACAGGTTTGGAGTCACGTTATTGAACTTATATTCACACAGAAACGGAGAGTGCAGAACCCATCTGTAGAAGCGAAGCGCTCGCGTTTATCACAGGATTTTTCCTTTTAAAAAAAGGAATCACAAAAATCCGGGGATAACAGCGATCGAAAGAGGGTACTGCAATCGGAGTGGTTAGGTGTGAAACAAGGTGTTCAATGTTGTGCCTCTGTAATGTTTCAGTTCGTTTAACCAGACACAGCTAACCAACAAAAGATAGAAAGGATCAGGATACCATGAGTTCCCGAAGGACAATCTCCCCAAGGACAATCTGGAAACGTTACGATCTCTCATACACATAGCGCCCCTTGTAGAGTAAACCAACCGTAGAAAAAAACGGCTGACTCTGCGAAAGAGGGGATTGGAAATGAAGATTCGAAGGACATATACGATGATTTCTTCCAGGCTTGCCTTTTGCAGGGTACGGTCGGTCTAAAAAACCAACCTACAAACTGCGAGGGAACCTGTATGAAGAGAACATCGTTAACAATGCAACAAGTGAAGACAGAAGCAAGCAAGCTGGCGATTATGCTGCTCGGTACATTTATTTTGGCGTTTGCCTACTATCACATTAATTTTCAGAATCATTTATCGGAGGGCGGATTTGTCGGTCTGGCCCTGTTAGGGAAATACGCAACAGGCTTATCTCCAGCGATTGGTATGCTGCTGCTGGACATTCCTGTCATGATTCTAGCTTGGTACCTTAAGGGCTGGAGATTCATGATTCAGGCGCTACTTGGTGTAGGTGCATTCTCCCTATTCTATGATGGCTTTGAACGATATTCTACACTAGTGATGTCGTTTAATGGGAACCTGTGGATTCCCGCAGTGCTATCCGGTGTGTTGACAGGGATAGGCGCAGGGATTGTGCTTCGATTTGGCGGAGCGACAGGTGGAGACGATATTCTGGCGGTGCTGGTAAGCCGCTGGAAGGGATGGAAGCTGGGAACAGTTTTCTTCGTCAGCGATGCATTTGTATTAGGATTGTCGCTTTTCTTTCTTCCGGTAAAAGAAACTTTATATACGATTCTGGCCGTATGGATTGCGAGTAAAGTCATCACGTACGTCGTGAGTATCCCGGCACGCGGAACGGTTGTTACAACTTCTGCTGTCAAACTGCCGATCCCATCGGTAGCGACCAAGGCTGTGAACGTTGCTTCACAACGCACTGCGGTAGCAAGAGGGGTAACACATTAACCATACGTTTCAGAACCATAGATGGATGAACGGTACAACAAGATATTTGAATCAACAGAATCCCATTTGCCTGCAAAATCAGCGGCAAATGGGATTTTGTTGTTAAGGACATATTAGGATTTAATCGATGAAGCGATCTGTCCATCCTGATTATGGATAATGGCTCGAATGTTCTGTTTATGGCTGAGTGCTTTGGCTGCATCCACGGCTTCTGCCTTTGTATCGAATGTAGACTGATAGGAGGACTTTCCTTCCTCCTTAATCGCCCAGCCAGAATCTGTAGGCACAACATGAATGTTGTCATGACTCTTCGATGAGGCTACGGGTTCTGAATGACGACGCTCCTTAGAGGAGGATTGGCGATAATCTGCTTTTTTTCCGGATGATGAGTTAGAGTTAGAGTTCTGCTTAGAATTTTGGGATTCGGGATGATTCTCGCCCCATTCTTCGGCTTTCGCTGTAGCGATCGGAATAGCTCGTCCTTCCTCATAACCATCGTCCAGCAGAGCATTAGCGATCTCAATAGCCTTATGTCGGATACGTGGCTCTAGATTTTTCATTGAGACAGGATAATCGTGCTTGTTCCAAGGCATATGAATTCCCTCCTGTGCAGTATTGGATTAGTTGTATATTACCCTCTCCGGGAGGGGATAAACGAATGGATTTTGTTTGAGAAGATGTGGCTGAGCTGATCTAGATAGAAGCCGCTTCCTATACTTTTGAAGGAACGAGGGGTATAATGCTGTTCAGGTAGTAATGAACTAATTAGGGGAATAAAGGAGATTTACATATGTTCAGTCTAAGCTTAGCGATTCCAATGGTATTTACCATGTTAATTCATGCAGCGGATAGTTTATCCTATGCTTTGCGTCTTGGTGGATTACGTACGCGTCGGATTGCCCTAGCAATATCGTTATCTGGAATTTTATTGTTAGTGTCACGTACGTCCAATATGGCTCAAGGGCCAATGGTCGGCAATCTGGTAGACACAGCTTCCAGTGGGGGGACAACGAATTTTGCAACACAGCTTCATTGGTTAATGGGGGCGGCTACGATCGGAACAGCACTTGCTATTCTTTGCTTTCCCACGATGGTGAAGCTGTCTTCCCGAATGGTTGTGCATTTCGAAGCAGCAGGTTCCATTCCAACGATGGTTCGCGGAATGCTGAAGCGTAGCAAGATGAAGAATGCGATGTATTATATTACTCCACCGTCATGGGTGATGGCGAAGCGACTAGTCCAGCATGGCATGCCTAGACGTCTGATGACGTTGAACATTGCCGTGACGGCAATCTATACAACAGGTGTGCTCTCAAGTTTGTATGCATCATACCTGTACCCTAGTCAGGCAATCGCTGCTTCCCAATCCACAGGATTAATCAACGGTATTGCAACCATTTTGCTCACGATCCTGATTGATCCGCGCATTTCTCTTCTTAGTGACAAATCATTACGCGGTGAGATCAAGCTGGATCGGATGAACCAGATCTATGGCTGCATGCTCATATCCCGTTTGTTCGGTACGTTGCTTGCACAGCTGCTGTTGATACCTTTTGCATATTGGATCGGCTGGATCGTAGGTTTAATACATTAAATTCTCCTGACCTTGAGGGGTAACAACATATTTGAGCAGCCAATATTTAGATTTTTGAATTAACTCAAAAGGTGTATGGCATGGCTATAGCCATAATAAAAAGCAACGGCATACTCGCCGTTGCTTTTCTGTGTGTCGTTCTCAAGTTTCATTTGAGTGCGTGCATCTTAAATTTAACGGGATTAGTTAAAAAGTACGGCGTACTCGCCATAGCCTTCCTTCTGAAGATCCTCTTTGGGTACAAAACGAAGGGCAGCCGAGTTAATGCAATACCGCATACCGCCAGCTTCCGCAGGACCGTCGTTGAACAGGTGACCCAGATGGGAATCGCCTTCCCGGCTTCTCACCTCAGTACGAATCATGAAGTGACTAAGATCGGTTTTTTCCTTCACGTTGTAGTCGCGAAGAGGGCGTGTGAAGCTTGGCCAGCCGCAACCCGAGTCGTACTTGTCTGTAGAACTGAAGAGTGGTTCCCCAGACACGATATCGACATAAATGCCATCTCCATGGTGATCCCAGAATTCGTTATGGAAAGCAGGCTCCGTTGCATTGTTCTGCGTAACCTCGAACTGCAGAGGAGTCAGGCGCTCTTTCAGGCTATTTTTATCCACGTTGGCCGACCAGTTACGCTCAATAAAGTCTTGGCGACCAGAACCTTTGCTATACCGCTTATAATGGGCAGGGTTCTTCCGATGGTAGTTTTGGTGATGCTCTTCTGCCTCATAGAACGTTTTTGCTGGCAAAATAGGTGTGAAGATCGGTTTATCAAACCGTCCGCTCTGTTCTAGTGCTGCTTTGGATGCTTCGGCAATCTCACGCTGTTCCTCCGTGTGGTAGAAGATCGCAGTTTGGTAAGAGGATCCACGGTCATGAAATTGTCCACCTGCATCGGTAGGATCTATCTGCTGCCAGAATAATTCAACAAGCTTCTCGTAAGGGAAAATTGATGGGTCAAACGTAATTTGAACCGCCTCTACGTGTCCTGTTGTTTCGGAGCATACTTCTTCATAAGTTGGGTTCTCGGTATGTCCACCTGTATAGCCTGATACAATTCCATGAATACCAGGCAATTCCTCAAAGGGGGATACCATACACCAGAAGCACCCACCTGCAAAAGTTGCTTTTTCACTTGTGTGTTGTTCCATGCTATAGTCACTCCATTTCTGATGAAGATTGTTTACCCCTCTATTATATCCTGAATTGGCAAGCCAACCAAGTCGGATAGAGAGCAAGGCTCTTTTGGTACCTAACTCAGTCTCTAGACAATCCTTACTAACAGGCACTTAGACCTTTTTTCGAGAACGAAAACGGAACACAAGTAAAATAACCGTCATGAACAATAAATAAACGCCAAGAACGAGTAGACTGAGCCAGATGGATTCACTTGCTTGGGCTCCTGCATATGCAAATACAAAAATAGCGGGCATTTTGCCAATGGCAGTAGCAATCATGAACGTCCAGAAGGGAGTGTACGTGATGCCTGCATAAATATTGACGGCTGTTTGAGGAACAACGGGAAGCAGTCGTAGAGTCATAACGCCCATAAAAGGGTGTGCTTCCATCCAAGAGGTGAATCGGTTAAGTCCTCGTATACGATCCAAGTAGGATCTAGCCTGAGCTCTAAATACATATCGTGCACCTGCATATACCAGCAATGCTGCGAGTGTTGTTCCTGACCAGCTTACCCAGGCAGCCATGGTGGTACCATAACTGTAACCCAGAGCAGCAATAACAAACTTATATGGAATAACAGGGACAAGGGCAAATAACATTGCAATGATAATAAGCATAGGGATGGATTGATGGGTATCCGTCCATTCCAACAGTTCATATCTGTACATAAACATGACTCCGGCAAGCAAAACATATAACAGGAGCCAAAACCATTTTCGCAAAATCTTAATGCTCCTTTCAGCATCAGAACATTCTGAGCTACGTTTAATCAAAAGTAAACTTGCCTGAACCACATTGATTAATTGTACCATGTTCGTTCAGTGAGCGCTTAGTTGGAAGCTGACTCAGGAACCTTACTGGCATGTTGCCCTCTGAAGGGTTACACTATAGGACGTAGAAATAAAGAACTCTCGTTGAAGGTGGAATGCTCATCATGGACACAACTAAGCGAACCCGTGTTGGAATCATTGGTCTTGGGGGGATTGCAAGTAAAGTATATTTACCGTTATTAAGCACGCATTCGAAGGTGGAAATTGCAGGTGTAATGAATCGCTCCATAGAACGAGTGGAGAACGTGCAACAAGCCTATAGATTAAGTAATGGGACAACGGATATCAAGGAATTGTTATCCTGGGAGTTGGATGCCGTATTTGTACATACAGCAACGGAAGCGCATTTTGAAATAGTGATGCAATGTTTGGAGCAGGGACTTGCCGTCTATGTGGATAAACCGCTGTCGTATAAGCTGCGTGAATCAGAAGAGATGACCGCTTTTGCTGAAGCGCAAGGCTTGCTGCTAGGAGTAGGCTTTAACCGCAGATTCGCTCCCTTGTATCAAAAGGCCAAAGAATGGATGCGTGCCGGTGGAGGCTATGACTCCTTAACTGTTACGAAGCATCGGACAGGCATTCAGGATCGTCCTGCGGCGGAAACGATTTACGATGATCTTATTCACATGCTTGATTTGTTATATTGGTATTCAGATGGCGATGTGGAGTTGCTTCAACATTGGATTCGTAAAACCGATACAGACAGGCTACTGCATGCATCGGGCGCGGTGAAGCTTGGAAGAACAGCCTACGGAAGATATGATATGGTGCGCGAGGCTGGGGCAGATCTGGAGAAGATTGAGCTGCACGGTAGAGGTAGATCTGTGGAAGTCGTTAACATGGAAATAGCCAGATATGCGGAGCGCGGCGGACTTGAACAGCAAGAGATGTTTGGAAGCTGGGATGGTATTTTGGCTCGACGGGGTTTTGCTGGAGCGGTAGATCATTTCCTTGCTTCCATAGAAACACCTGACGATTGCCTGATCAGTGCAAGTCATGTCATGGAGAGTCATGAGCTGGCTGAACAATTGATTCGTAAGTAATCCGGTATAGCGTACACATTAGGAGGAGTAACGTATGGACGAGTATGAGAAGGAACGAAACAAGCAGATTGAGGAAGCTGTCATTGAAAGTTATAAACAGGAAGAAGAGATGATGATTCTGGTTTTTGCCCAGTGGTGTGTCAATCAAGGGCTGGATCCGGAAGAGATGTACCGGCAAGCCTACCCAGATCAGCAGAGCAACGAGCGTTTACAGCAGGTGCTAAAACTGGTTGTATCCAAGGAGGAAGCCGGCGATATTCCGGATGATACCGTGCTGGGTGTTCTAGCGATGTTTGGCAATGATGATCTAGCAATGGTTGTATCAGAAGCGATTACTGCAAGAAAATAATTTTTAGAGTACAGCATTAATAACCGACTACATCTGCTCCCGATGGATAATGCGAAACTCCTTAGGCGACATGCCGAAACGGGAGCGGAATACACGGTGGAAATACGTATAATTGTTAAAACCGGAGGATTCGGCCACATGTTCCAGGGTCATCGGACTGAAGATAATCCGTTCCCTGGCCATGTTCAGCCTCACATCCAAGGTATATTGCATAATGCTTTTGCCAAACGCCTCTTTAAAAAGATGAACACACCGCGAAACACTAATTCCCACAGAAGAAGCAACATCCTCAAGCTTAAACAATGAGGACGCGTTCTCCTCAATATAACTTTTAATTTCATAAGCTACATAATTCGTATTCGTGATCGTTGGATGTTCGGATAATAGTCGATCGATTTCGAGACATAGGATGCGCATATAATAACTTGAAATCTCAGGATACGGATTGGAAATTCGGCGTTGCTCCAAAATAAGCTGGCGGAACAGTGTGAGCAGGCTCTCGGAAAGCTCCACCTTAATCCGGTTTGGTCGTTTGTGTCGTTTCCACCATTCATCCACCCAAGAACCATTGAAGAAGACATGATAATCTCCACTCTCGACGAGACGTTCTCCCATCGGATTAAGCTCATTGTCTATTTTCAGTTCATAGGGTTCGTCCGGGCTAAAAACAAGCAGATCGCCCGCATCGACTAGCGACATGGCACCATCTACACGAGCTCGGCAACGCCCATCCGTCTGGAGCCTCATCAAGTAGTTCTTCACCCCATCGGGCTGTACCATAGCATAGGGTTTACGGTGAAATGAGAAGCCTGCCGTGAGAACCTGGCAGGAATGATCGGTCGGCATAGGCATACTCCTTGCAAATCAAAAATTATGACCAGATAGTTCATGTTTCGATCATATTATTCATTTTAATTGAAGCCAAAAAGGAATACCATAGTGTTAGATTCAAGATACAGTAATTACAATTTAATAAAAACACTTCTCACGATACGTAAGGAGATGAAGGTCAACGTGGACAAAATGAAAGCAGGCATCATAGGGTGCGGCAATATTAGCGCCATTTATCTGGAGAATCTGAAGAACAGTCCCGTTATTGAGGTTGTTGCCGTAGCGGATCTGATCCTTGAACGCGCACAAGAACGGGCAGATGAATTTAATATCGCAAACGTTTACAATGTAGATGAGTTGCTGCAAAATAAGGAAATTGAGCTTGTCATTAATTTGACTGTTCCTGGTAGTCATGCAATGACGGACATAGCTGCTCTTGAGGCAGGTAAGCATGTGTATGCTGAGAAACCGCTGGCTATTTCTATAGAAGATGGTCGCAAAGTCATTGAACTGGCTGAAGAAAAAGGACTCTACGTCGGATCAGCACCGGATACATTCCTCGGATCAGGCATTCAGACGGCTCGTAAAGCGATTGAAGACGGCCTGATTGGTAAGCCGATTGCAGCTACTTCCTTCTTCATGGGCGGTGGTCCAGAAGCATGGCATCCGAATCCAGAATTCTTCTATATGGATGGAGGCGGACCTATGTTTGACATGGGGCCATATTACCTTACAGCTCTAGTAACATTGCTTGGGTCTATTCGTAGAATTAGCTCTTCGGCAGGGATTCAGATTGTAGATCGTAAGATTGGTTCTGGTCCTAAGGAAGGCACCTCGTTGCAAGTACAAACACCAACGCATCTTGCGGGAACCATTGATTTTAATGGCGGTGCCATTGCAACGATGATTACAAGCTTCGATATTCGGGGCGCTTCAGATCTGCCACGCATTGAAATTTACGGTACAGAAGGCACGCTCAGTGTACCTGACCCGAATTATTTTAATGGAGAAGTGAAGCTTCGCAAATACGGTCAGGATACGTGGGAGACGGTTACACCGATATTTGAAAGTGGTCAAAATGAGCGTGGTCTTGGTGTAAACGAGATGGTTGAGTCCATTCGTGCCGGACGCGAGAGCAAAGCAAGTGGCAAACTGGCATACCATGTACTAGAAGCTATGCATGCATTCCAGCGCTCGTCTCTTGAGGGCAAGCACATTTTGCTTGAAAGCAACTATGAATACAATGCAGCAACCAAAACAGATGACAATCAGACGGAGACTGTACCATCCACTAATTGATTTCAGATGAGGTGAAGCAGGAAATGTTGAAGATCGGACTACAGTTATACACCGTACGGGATGAACTGGAACGCGATTTTAAAGGAACGCTTGCTAAGATTGCGGAGCTCGGCTACCAGGGTGTGGAATTCCATAATTTCTATGGACACAGTGCAGAGGAAGTCAGAGCGATCGTAAATGAACTCGGATTGGAAATTGTAGGTACACATGTGCAATATAATAGCTTGAAAGAAGATTTGGATGCGGTTATCGCTTATCACAATGAACTTGGCAATCGGAACTTAATCGTGCCTTATTTGTCAGAGGAACAACGACAATGGGATGACGTATTTGCTTCGCTGAATGCAATCGGTGGGAAGATCGCAGCAGAGAATCTGGTGTTGTTCTATCACAATCATGATTTTGAATTTACAACACAAGTTGACGGTCGTCCGGCACTGTATGCGATGTACGAGACTGTTCCTGCTTCTCACCTACAGGTAGAGCTGGACTCATGTTGGGCGCATGCTGCTGGTTATCCACCAACGGAAGTGATTGCGAAGTATGCAGGACGCCTGCCATTGGTGCATTGGAAAGACATGAGTCGGTCAGAAGGGCGTGTGTTAACCGTTGAATTTGGCCAGGGGGAAGTAGACTTGGAAGCGGTTGCTGTAGCCTCAGACCAAGCTGAAGCTGAGTGGCTTGTAGTTGAACAGGACGAATGTCAAAATCCATCATTACAGAGCATTGAGAACAGCATGAACTGGATTCGCAAATATGCCGCTAACGGAGGACCTATTCATGTCTAAAGTACTTAACATTGCTATTGTTGGTTGTGGTGGCATTGCCAAAGGAAAACATATGCCGAGTCTGTCCAAGCAATCTCAGGGTCGAATGGTCGCTTTCTGTGACATTGTGAAAGAACGGGCGGAAGAGGCGGCAGCTGAATTCGGAGCAGAGGGCGCCAAAGTGTACACGGATTATCATGAACTGCTGAAGGATGAAAGTATTGATGTGGTTCATGTGTGTACACCGAACGATTCTCACTCCGTTATCACTGTAGCCGCTCTGGAAGCTGGTAAACATGTCATGTGTGAGAAGCCGATGGCGAAGACATCTGAACAGGCTAAAGCGATGCTGGAGGCGGCACAACGTACTGGCAAGAAGTTATCCATTGCATATCAGAACCGCTTCCGTAGCGATAGTCAGTATTTGAAGCAGATGTGTGAGGATGGCGAGTTAGGGGATATTTACTTTGGTAAGGCGATTGCCCTTCGCAGACGTGCTGTTCCAACCTGGGGTGTATTTCTGGATGAAGAGAAGCAGGGCGGAGGTCCGCTGATCGATATTGGTACACACGCACTGGATCTGACCTTATGGCTTATGGATAATTACAAGCCTAAGAGTGTAATGGGCTCGACCTTCCACAAGCTTGGTCAGCGTGAAAATGCGGCAAATGCATTTGGACCGTGGGATCCAGAACAATTCAAGGTGGAGGATTCGGCATTTGGTTTTATCACCATGCAGAATGGAGCTACGATCATCATCGAGTCAAGCTGGGCATTGAATGTTGCCGAGTTCGGTGAAGCCAAATCGTTACTCTGTGGCACCGAAGGCGGTGCTGATATGCAGGATGGATTGCGCATCAATGGTGAGAAGCGAAGCCGGTTGTATGAAACGAAGGTTGATCTTGATGCAGGTGGAGTAGCCTTTTACAGTGGCAGTGCTGAAAATGAAGCAGATCGTGAAGCCAGAATGTGGCTTGAAGCGATTATTGAAGACAAAGAGCCTGTCGTTAAACCAGAGCAAGCTCTCGTAGTAACTCAGATTCTTGAGGCAATCTACGAATCGGCTCAAACAGGAAAAGCCGTTTATTTTGAATCCTGAATGGATAGAAATGATCTTCATTTTCCACAATAATGAGACGAGTAAGTGATCTGAACGGTTATTTATACAGCTTAACGAATCAGCAATTATACGACATTTATTCTAGGGAGGAATCGCACTTGAAACTCGGCGTATTTATGGTACTATTCGGAGGACGTAAATTAGAAGACGCACTTGATTATGTGGCATCCAAAGGGTTGAAAGCCGTTGAGATCGGTACAGGAGGACATCCGGGGAACGCACATTGTAACCCAGCAGAATTGCTTGGCAATGAAGCGGCATTGAAAAACTTCAAAAACGCAGTGGAATCACGAGGTTTGATGATCAGCGCACTGAGCTGTCACGGTAACCCATTGCATCCGCAAAAGGATATTGCGAAAGGATTCCATGATGACTTTGTCAAAACAGTTGAGCTGGCTGAGAAGCTAGAAGTACCTGTAGTGAACACATTCTCCGGCTGTCCAGGTGATCATGAGGATGCTAAATATCCGAACTGGCCTGTTGCACCGTGGCCGAATGATTTCCAAGAAATTTTGAAATGGCAATGGGAGAACAAAGTTATTCCTTACTGGACAGAGTGGGGTAAATTTGCCGCAGATCGTAATGTTAAAGTAGGTCTGGAGCTACACGGCGGATTCTCAGTACACACACCTGCTACATTGCTTAGACTGCGTGAAGCAGCAGGGGAAGTCATTGGAGCTAACCTTGACCCAAGTCACATGTGGTGGCAAGGAATTGATCCTGTACAGGCGATTCACATTCTGGGACGTGAAGGCGCGATCCATCACTTCCATGCCAAAGATACAACCATTGATCCAATTAACGTGAATAAGCACGGTGTGACGGATATGCAGGATTATACGAACATGCTGGATCGAGCTTGGCAGTTCCGCTCGGTTGGTTATGGACATGATAACAAAACGTGGGCAGATATTATGAGCGCTCTGCGCCTTGTCGGATATGATTATGTTGTAAGTATTGAACACGAAGACGGTCTGATGTCGGTTGAAGAAGGATTCTCTAAAGCCGTACAAAATCTCCAGCAGGTATTAATTGAGGAACCGCTGGGCGACATGTGGTGGGTTTAGAGCTACATTAGGGGGAAATTAATGATGATCAACGTCACCATTTGGAATGAATTTGTCCATGAGAAAATTCACGATGAAGTTAGAGAAGTCTACCCGGACGGTCTCCATAGAGCATTGGCTGACGGACTTGGCGGCGAAGGTTTTGTGATTCGGACAGCTACACTGGATCAGCCTGAACACGGGTTAAGTGATGAGGTGCTGAATTCCACGGATGTGCTGATATGGTGGGGACATATGGCACATGATCGCGTAAGCGATGAAGTTTCTCAGAAGGTGACACAGCGTGTGTTAAACGGCATGGGTCTGATCGTGCTACACTCCGGTCATTTCTCCAAACCGTTTAAAGCGCTGATGGGAACAAGCTGCGATCTGAAATGGCGTGTAGCTGACGAGCAGGAGATCGTATGGTGTGTCAATCCATCCCATCCGATTGCGGATGGCATCCACGACAAGATCGTACTGGAGAAAGAAGAAATGTACGGCGAATTCTTCGATATTCCAGTACCGGATGAACTGGTATTTGTGAGTAATTTCCAGGGTGGAGAGGTATTCAGGAGCGGATGCACGTTCCGACGCGGCGAAGGTAAAATCTTTTATTTCCGACCAGGTCATGAGACATATCCGACCTATTACAAACCGGAAATTTTAAGAGTGATCAGCAATGCAGTGAAATGGGCATATCCTGCCCGCAGCTTCAAGCCGGAATTCGGTAAGAGCGAACCTGTAAGACCATTTGGTGGCGTGCTGGTCTAAGCCGCAATCTCTCGTGAATGGATAAATGTAGCATTATACCGAAGAACCCTTCTCCAAGTCTGTATGACTGTGGCAGTAGGGTTCTTTTTGGGTAATTTAGCTGTAAGAACGTGAGACGATATTTCCCATGGTTCTTCAGCCCCATGTAATGGTATACTGTGTAATATCATCAAAGAAGATGAAACCGGTTTATCCAATTGAAAGTTTTTAGCGGGAGACGTTTCCTTTAGCTCTCAAATATGTTATTATGAAATATACTAACAAAACGTAAGTGTAGTGATCTCTAAAGAGGTGATTAATGTGGAAGGCCAAGATTTGCGGATGTGTCCGCGTTTTGAAACCGCGTTTTCCTTTTTGGGTAAACGTTGGAACGGGCTGATTATTCAAACGTTGATGAGTGGGTCTAAGCGATTTAAGGATATTTCCAACCTCATTCCATCAATGAGTGACAAGATGTTATCCGAGCGGATGAAGGATCTGGAAAGTGAAGGCATTCTAATCCGTCATGTGTATCCAGAGACGCCGGTTCGTATTGAATACGAGTTGACAGAGAAAGGCAAGGCGCTCCAGCCGGTTATGAATCAAATTCAGGACTGGGCGGAGCATTGGGTTGACTAATTGATGTATTTCAATATGAACCCTAATTTTGAAGCAGGTAATGGACAGAAGCTCTTGATTTCACTGGAAATCGAGAGCTTTTTGTTTTAAGATACCAAGAAAGCATGTAGAGCAAAACTTCATCGGTTCGTACCCTCATCGTTCAATGTAGGTATGTTATGGGTCTTAACTATGTATGATATAGATAATGGAATCCCTGACATAATTCTTGTGTGTTCTGCACATGTTGTCACGAGTTGTAGTATAATTGTAAGATCAAGAACAACGTCTATTCCTTACAACTATGGCCGTATACGGTCGGAGCGAGGAGGCCACTTGTCATGAGAGAAGAAAGCTTATCCCGTGAAGTACGCTACGGCAAACAAGATATCGTAGAACTTGAGAACGCATCCATTCAGGTACATTTGATTTATAAGAAAGCAGCAGAGCTATTTGTTCGCAATTCGTATTCTCAATCGGTTAGGAATCAAGATTCCGATAAGCATCGGTTGGATCGCAGCAAGGGCTCAGGTTTAGCTCCGATTGTGCTGCAAAAATGGATTCAGACTTCTAGAGGCTGGAAATGCATAGGATGCGAACTGAGACATAATGAAGATCAGATTATGCCATTACATGCAGACGCCTTCCTTCGTGGCTCATCATCTACAGCGAATGGGGAAGGACATGTGTTCAAGCCGGAAATGCTGATTCAAGCGATTGTGTGGGCTCAATATGAGAAGATTCGGATGTTTGCCCCATGGCTTGGTGATGAAGCATTCTACACAGCAGATGAATTGGATACCATTGCACGCTACATCGTGCCTACCTACTTCTCAGAGCGTCCACTCAATGAGCAAGGCAAATTGTTCAAAGTCCATCGTCCTTATGGTCAGATTCCGTTGTATCAGGAATATGTGACAGCACCTTCTTTATGTGTGCAGCTGGATGGCGAGATGTTAGAGGGACGACTACTTACAGGTGTATATGTTTCCGGGGAACAGTTCTCTGGGCTGAATCCGTATCTAAAAGATGGAGACGGAGGCAGAACGTATATGCAAGCCTGCGTTCAGTAAAGGTAAATAACGATAAACTTGTGGTGATTGGAAGTACTAATCACTTTATATTAAGAGGCGTTACATTTCACTGAGATGTGAATTGTAGCGTCTTTTTGTTAAGATAATAGAATGTAAAGTTTCCAGCGGAGAGGAACCAAGGCAGTATCGCATGAAAAATACAATTAAACGCGGTCTGTCTTCTGTGAAAATACGACGATAGTTATTCTCTTATAAACTGGGTCAGATCACAGCAGACAAATGTCTAAACGTTCCATTTCCTACACATGCTATCCAATAAAAGTAACGGCATTGACACTTTTTTTAACGGGATTCTGTGCCATAATAGAGGGTATGGACAACAGGGTGAATGATTTTACGCAGGGTGGTGTTACCTACATGAATAAGAAAATCCCCGGTTTCATAGGCATATGCCTACTTATTTTAGTTATTCTCAGCGGATGTACAGAGACGCGGCCTTCGGAGCAGCCAGTGGTGCAGGAAACCGAATCCACGAATTCTATTACGGTTGCCATAGATGGCAGTACCTTTTTACCAGATGCAACTAAGTCGATCAAACGGGACTTTAGCGAAGGATTAACGCTTAAGAAGGCGCTAACGAACAGTGGGCTTGTTGATTTCACGGCTGATGGAAAACGAATTCAATCCGTCGGAGAGGTCTCGCTCGATTCCTCGTTAATCTGGGCTGTCAAATTGAATGGCAAAGATATTGATCCAGAAGATTGGAATATGGAGCTTCATGCCAAAGATGAAGTGATAATATATGTCAAAGCCGCTGACAGTTCAGGAGAAGGCGTAGCGTATCAGACGACCTTACTCAAAGTGAGCGGCGGCAACATTATGCCAAATCTTAATCGGCAATATGCTGGTGTGTATATTCAGGAGTGCACCGTTCGTGATGTATTAAAGTCCAGCGGCGTTGTGAGAATGTCTGAGAATAACAAATATGTGGTTGCTGTTGAAAATGTCATCCCACGAATGAATCAACGTTGGGTTATTAAGGTGAATGATAAGGAATTAATGGATAACGGCTTGGATATGAAGCTGAGTCCACGTGACGCGATTAAACTTGAATTAACGACGACATCCTAAATATCAAAAGGCCCATCTTCTACAGTGAGAAGATTGGGCCTTTTTTGTTATTTACATATTGCTACTTAGGATTATTGTAAGCGAATAATGAATAACTATCTTAGATCCGGCAGATCTCGCTAGGGCATAGTTCACAGTGACAGATGCCTTGCAGCATTTTCAGATCTTTGATAACGATCATGCCATTATCATATTCGATCGCGTCTTTTTTACGTAGATCACTTAACATACGGTTTACACTCTCACGGGTAGCACCAATCATATTGGACAGATCCGTATGCGTAATTTTTTTGTGGATGATCATATGATCGCCGTGTGGTTCACCATAAGAATTAGACAAACGAATTAAGGTAGAGCAGAGCGCACCAGGTTTGCCGTACAACATCAGATCACGGAATTTGGTCTGGGTGAGTCGATGGTGAATCCCCATCCATTTCATAAAATCAATGGCAAAGTCACAATGCTGACAGATCAGCATCTCCAGGTCTTTATGCTCCAATACACCTATTTCGCTGTCTTCCAGCACTTCTGCCGAGAAGGAATGCTTCGAACCGAAGAAAGGATCAGCCTGCCCAATCATATCTCCGGATTGATACATGTACATGATCAATTCTTTACCTTCATCAGTTGACTTCGTAATCTGGGCACGGCCTCTTTTCATATAATAAAGTTTGTCAGAGACATCGCCTTCCCAATACAGATGTGTTCCTTCGGGATAGGTTCTATCTTTCATCGTTACAAGTAAATGGTTGAAGTTCACATCCGAGAAACAGTTCGTATTCCCGCGTTTTTCCATCACTAGTTGGTCCCTCATAAGTCTATCTCCCCTTTGTCTCCAATCAAAGGCTGCATGTGGCTTACATGACCTTTGTGGTTCGCCGCAAACGGGTGCCGTCCGTTCAGGGTCATCTCGGCCGGGAAGGACGGTACAAATTGCGGTGGTTCAATTTTTAAGTTCAGTATATACCTAATCTTACCGTTTGAGGGGGATAGAAAGGGAACAAAAATGGCGAAATTTCAAACATTGTGATTAAATTCACTTTTTGTGGGCAAGTATGGAGCTGAAAGAGCCATGTAAAAAAAGGGAGTAGCAGTGCACTTGTTAGCAGACATTAAGAATCTAAATTTAAATTCGTAATACTTTGTGAAAAAAATCACATAATTAAATCATGTCCCATGATACGATGTGAATGTAAAGAAGAGAGACAACATAATACGAACCTTTAGGAGGATGAGGGAGATGGCTGTAAAGAACGAGGTCGCCCCAGCAAAAGAACCGACAGCAGGTCAGTATATTCAAACATTAATTGACAAAGCGAACAAAGCACACGCAGCATTCATGTCCATGGATCAACAGCAAATCGATCGAATTGTGCAAGCAATGGCGCTTGCAGGTCTGGATAAACACATGATGCTCGCCAAAATGGCTGTGGAAGAAACCGGCCGCGGTGTGTACGAAGATAAAATCACTAAAAATATATTTGCTACAGAATATGTGTACCATAGCATCAAATATGACAAAACCGTTGGTGTCATTGAAGATAATGAATATGAGAACTTCCAGAAAATTGCCGAGCCGGTTGGCATCATCATGGGGATTACGCCGGTTACCAACCCAACATCAACGACGATGTTTAAGGCACTGATCTCCATCAAGACTCGTAACCCGATTATCTTCGGTTTCCACCCTTCTGCACAGAACTGTAGCCGCGAAGCAGCCAAAATCTTGCTTGAAGCCGCAGTGAAGCATGGTGCTCCAGCCGACTGTATTCAGTGGATTGATGATCCATCCATGGATCGCACCAATGCCCTGATGAACCACAACGATGTGGCACTCATTCTGGCGACAGGCGGATCAGGCATGGTGCGAGCAGCATATAGCTGTGGTAAACCAGCACTGGGTGTAGGGCCAGGTAACGTACCTTGCTTCATTGAAAAAAGTGCGGATATCAATCAGGCAGTGACGGATCTGATTTTGTCCAAATCATTTGATAATGGGATGATCTGTGCTTCCGAGCAAGCGGTCATTATTGAAGAACCTATCTTCGATCAAGTCAAAAAGAAAATGATTGCCAATGGATGTTACTTCGTTAACAAGGAAGAAGCAGCTAAGCTGACCGCAGGCGCTATCAATGCTGAGAAATGTGCAGTTAACCCAGCGATTGTAGGTCAATCCGCCGTAGCGATTGCTCAGTTATGCGGTATTGAAGTTCCAGCAAGCACCAAAATCCTGGTTGCTGAAATTGAGGGTGTTGGCGTCAAATTCCCATTGTCTGCGGAAAAATTAAGCCCGGTACTGGCTTGTTACAAAGTCAAAACGGCAGCAGAAGGTATTGAACGTGCAGCAGAAGTGGTTGCTTTTGGCGGAATGGGACACTCATCCGTTATTCACTCCAACAATGAAGAAGTGATTAACAAGTTTGCAGATCGCCTGCAAACAGGACGGATCATCGTCAACTCACCTTCCACACACGGAGCAATTGGCGATATCTACAACACGAATATGCCATCGCTCACACTGGGATGTGGTTCATACGGACGTAACTCGACTTCGTCGAACGTAACTGCTGTCAACTTAATCAATGTGAAAAGGGTGGCTCGCCGTACCGTGAATATGCAATGGTTCAAAGTACCGAACAAGGTCTACTTCGAAAAAGGCGCGACGCAGTATCTCGCCAAAATGCCGGATATCACCCGTGTTGCAATTATTACGGATGCCATGATGGTGAAGCTGGGTTATGTGGAAAAGGTAGAGCACTATCTGCGTCAACGCCAAATGCCGGTAGCCATTGAAGTGTTCTCGGATGTTGAGCCGGATCCATCCACAACGACTGTAGATCGCGGAACCGAAATGATGCGTCGCTTCCAACCGGACTGCATTATCGCTCTCGGTGGCGGATCACCAATGGATGCTGCCAAAGCGATGTGGTTGTTCTATGAATATCCAGACACAGACTTTAATGATCTGAAGCAAAAATTCATGGATATCCGTAAACGGATCTACAAATATCCTAGACTTGGCGTAAAAGCAAAATTTGTAGCGATCCCAACAACATCGGGCACAGGATCGGAAGTAACATCATTTGCTGTTATCACGGATAAAAATCTAGGAAACACCAAATATCCACTGGCTGACTATGAGCTGACTCCTGACGTAGCGATC
Organism: Paenibacillus sp. MER 99-2; assembly: GCF_023714095.1. Taxonomy (NCBI): domain Bacteria; kingdom Bacillati; phylum Bacillota; class Bacilli; order Caryophanales; family Paenibacillaceae; genus Paenibacillus; species Paenibacillus sp. MER 99-2. The sequence continues at coordinate 837,285 of NZ_JAMAUZ010000001.1, forward strand.
GTAGACCCTGAGTTTGTATACTCATTGCCAAAAACAGCTGTAGCTGACACAGGTATGGATGTATTGACACATGCGATTGAAGCTTATGTATCCGTTATGGCGAATGACTATACGGATGGGTTAGCAATCAAAGCCATTCAACTGGTGTTCCAGTACTTGGAGCAATCAGCATTACAAGGCGACAAACTGGCACGTGAGAAAATGCATAATGCTTCAACGATTGCAGGTATGGCATTTGCCAACGCATTCTTGGGTATTAACCACAGCTTGGCGCACAAATGGGGCGGTCAGTACCATACAGCCCACGGACGTACCAATGCGATTTTGATGCCACACGTTATTCGATACAACGCGAAAAAACCGACCAAATTCGCATCGTTCCCGAAATACTCGCACTTTGTGGCAGATGAGCGATATGCCGAAATTGCCCGCATTCTCGGATTGCCTGCTCGCACAACCGAAGAAGGGGTTAACAGCTTAATCAACGCTATCCGCAAAATGAACAAAACATTGGGTATCGAGGAATCGTTCCAAGAGATCGGATTTGATGCAAAAGATTTTGAAGCACATGTAGATTACCTGGCTGATCGTGCCTTCGAAGACCAATGTACAACTGCGAATCCGAAGCTGCCGCTGGTAACTGAATTAGCAGATGTATACCGCAACGCATTCTACGGCAAATTCGAATAATAATAATCTTCCAAAACATGCAACAGCTTGTTGAGGATGGCAATAGGTTCAGGGTTCCCCGAAATGGGGAGCCCCGATTGCCGTATGTTTTGAGGAACACATAATCCGTGATGTAGCAGGTAGAACCAAAGGTTGGGAGGGAAAGGAGGTGGGCAGAAAAACGGAGGAGCGAAGCTCCCGCTTTTTCAGGAACTTATCACTTCATGTTTCGGCTCCAGAAAAGATGCAACAAGGAGTCCGGGTTGTAGCAAGGAGAACCAAAGGTTCGCAGGGAAAGGAGATGGGCAGAAAAACAGAGGAGCGAAGCCCCTGCTTTTTCAGGAACTTATCACTTCATGTTTCGGCTCCAAATCGAGGAGGAGCCGCCCATCATTTAGAAATGCAACACGGAATCCGTGATGTGGCAGTTTGAACCACCCGTTCACACGTTAACGGAGAGGACAGAAAAAACCTGAAGAAGCGAAGCGCTCGCCTTTATTCCCGGATTTTCACCTTTGAGAAAGTAAATTGAGAAATCCGGGAATAACAGCGATCGGAAGGTTGTTCTGTCCGCGGAGTGGCCAGTGTGAACCATTTCCCACGGTTCAACATGACACACCGCAGGTGGAGTGCGTTAGTTCACTTACTTTGTGATAAAAATCACAGATGATGAAATCGCCAAGACGTATACTGAAAATGTAAGAAAAACATTCATTCCGCGGTTCCGGTTCCCAAGTAGAGAGAACGTGTTCCGGTTTATGTGAAACAATTCACATTAATCGCGGCTCTGGACACACAATGATACGAAGACGCAGCATGTTATGTGTCCAGAAATCCAAATTAGTGGAGGGATTACGATGTCGGTGATCGAAAAAGATGTCAAACAACAAACAGGCTGGAGAAACTTTACCAAAGGAACTTGGACTAAAACCGTTAATGTGAATGACTTTTTGGAACACAATTTGTCTCCATATTATGGCGATGAAGCATTTCTTGAAGGTGCAACCCAGAATACAAAAGAGTTGTGGGATATCGTATCTGATCTAACCAAAAAAGAACGGGATAACGGTGGTGTCCTTGACGTAGACGTTAATACGCCTGCAACAATTACTTCTCACCAACCAGGGTATCTGGATCAATCCAAAGAGCAAATTGTCGGCGTTCAGACCGATGCTCCATTCAAACGTTCCATTCAGCCATTCGGCGGAATTCGCATGATGATTGATGCATGTGAAGCATATGGCTTCGAAATGCCTCAAGGTGTCATTGATATATTTACAAACATTCGTAAAACACATAACCAAGGTGTATTCGACGCTTATACTTCCGAGATGCGTGCAGCGCGTAAAGCAGGGATCATTACAGGTTTACCAGATGCTTATGGTCGTGGCCGGATCATCGGGGACTACCGCCGGGTAGCGTTGTACGGTGTAGACTTCCTGATTCGTAACAAAAAAGGCGAATTGAACGCCTTGGAAGTGGATGTTATCGATGAAGATGTTATCCGTCTGCGTGAAGAGTTGTCTGAGCAGATTCGTGCTTTGCAAGAACTGAAACAATTGGGCGAAATGCACGGTTTCGATATTTCCTTGCCAGCAACAACAGCCAAAGAAGCGTTCCAATGGTTGTACTTCGGTTACCTGGCAGCGATCAAAGAGCAGAACGGTGCTGCAATGTCACTGGGACGTGTATCATCCTTCCTGGATATCTACATTGAACGTGATCTGCAAGAAGGCATTCTGACCGAAGAGCAGGCTCAAGAGCTGGTTGACCATTTTGTTATGAAACTGCGGATTGTAAAATTCCTGCGTACGCCGGACTATAACGAACTGTTCAGTGGAGACCCAACATGGGTAACCGAGTCCATCGGCGGGATGTCCGTAAATGGTGAGACACGTGTAACGAAAAACAGCTTCCGCTTCCTGCACACGCTGCATAACCTGGGACCTGCACCGGAGCCAAACCTGACTGTACTCTGGTCCACTAAACTGCCGGAAGCATTCAAAGAATATTGCAGTAAAGTATCTATCGAAACGAGCTCGATTCAATATGAGAATGACGATCTGATGCGTCCGATCTATGGCGATGATTACGGTATTGCTTGTTGTGTATCTGCAATGAAGATCGGGAAACAAATGCAATTCTTCGGTGCTCGTGCGAACCTGGCGAAAGCTCTCTTGTACGCAATCAATGGTGGTCGTGACGAGAAATCTGGAGCACAAGTAGGACCTGAATTCCCCGCGATTACAAGCGAAGTGCTGGATTACAATGAAGTTATGAAACGCTTCAAACCAATGATGGAATGGCTGGCGAAGCTGTACATGAACACCTTGAACGTCATCCATTACATGCACGATAAATATAGCTACGAGCGGATCGAGATGGCATTGCATGACCGTGACATCGTTCGTACAATGGCTTGCGGTATTGCAGGTCTGTCGGTTGCAGCGGATTCACTCAGTGCAATCAAATATGCCAAAGTAAAACCAATTCGTAACGAACAAGGCATTGCTGTTGATTTTGAAATTGAAGGAGAATTCCCTTGTTACGGTAACAATGAAGACAGCGTAGATAGCATTGCTGTTGAACTGGTTGAGAGCTTCATGGGCATGATTCGTAAGCACAAAGCATACCGTAACGCGGTACCAACGCAATCCGTACTGACCATCACTTCCAACGTAGTTTACGGTAAGAAAACAGGAACTACACCGGATGGCCGTAAAGCAGGCGAACCATTTGCACCAGGTGCGAACCCAATGCATGGACGTGATAAAAAAGGTGCACTGGCATCCCTTGGCTCAGTAGCCAAATTGCCTTACGAACACAGCCTTGATGGTATCTCTAACACCTTCTCCATTGTGCCAAAAGCACTGGGTAAAGAGGAGAATACACGTAAATCTAATCTGACTGCGATGATGGACGGATACTTTGGTCAGAATGCCCATCACCTGAACGTCAACGTGTTTGATCGTCAACAATTAATGGATGCGATGGAGCACCCGGAAAATTATCCACAGCTTACTGTACGGGTCTCCGGATATGCGGTTAACTTCATCAAACTGACTCGTGAACAACAACTCGATGTCATTAACCGTACGTTCCACGGCTCCATGTAAACCAATTTACAGTATAAGAACGAATCCAGTGGAACATCTGGTCAACAATTAAACGCACAGCGGATGCGGATATAGAAAGGAAGAGGCAGCATGGTTAAAGGACATATTCATTCACTCGAAACTTTCGGGACGGTTGACGGCCCCGGCATCCGCTTCGTGCTCTTTATGCAAGGATGTCTACTCAAGTGTCAGTATTGCCACAATCCCGATACATGGGCACTGGATGGAGGCAAGGAAACGACCGTAGAGGAAGTACTGGCTGAAATTGAGCCTTATCTTTCCTACTATCGTAGTTCAGGCGGGGGACTCACCATATCCGGTGGGGAACCAACTTTACAAGCACACTTTGTAGCCCAAGTGTTCAAGGAAGTCAAACGCCGCTGGGGACTTCATACTACACTAGATAGTAATGGTTTTAACGAACCTGACCGTATCCATGAACTACTGGATAACACAGACTTAGTGTTACTCGATCTGAAGCATATCGATGATGAGAAACATATGAAGTTGACTGGAAAATCCAATGAAAGAACGCTGAAGACAGCCAAGTGGCTATCTGAGCAAGGACGTAAAATGTGGATACGCCACGTATATGTGCCTGGCATTCACAATGACGAAGAGGACTTACTTAACCTTGGAAGATTCATTGGTACTTTAAACGGGGTGGAGAAGTTCGAAATTCTTCCGTATCACCAGATGGGAATCTACAAATGGGAGGCACTTGGCAAGGTGTACCCGCTTGAAGGTGTTCCATCACCAAGTGAAGAAGAGGTTGAGCGAGCTTATCGTTTGATCCAGCAAGGTAGAGAAGAGACATCAGGGGTAGCTTGTTCAGACCAATGATTAAATATGCAGAAGCAGCCATGGCGATTATGGATCGTCTTGGCTGCTTTTTTATTTGCATCGGTTGAAACCAAAACGTCTGTTCAAACGTTTATACCAGGTGTAAATGTTGATAGATCAGTATTTTCATAGTGTGAAATAAAATCGTGAACTCGTATAAAGCCTTGTAGGTACGGTTTTGGCGAGGTTTGTTCACATTATTCAAAGTTTACATTTCTATTAAAATATTTTTAGCAACTTTTCCCGTTTACAAGCGTCTAATAGTATGACTTTTTGAGGGGGATATTTATAAAATGGGAGCAGAAGGAGCCAAAGACAAAGAATGAATCTGAAAAAGAACTTGTCCATACTTACCGCTTTAGCTGTTTTTCAAGCGTTTGCAGTACTTCCAGCTAGCGCACAATCAACCGACCAAAGCGAAACTACACCCGTAAATAAAGCCACAGTGAAATCCGTGGAGGTTTTGAAAAAAGAACAAACGATTGCTGAATCGGAAGTGAAAACCGGTACAGAAACACAGCCGGAGCAAAATAATGCGACGGAAGAAACACAACCTGAAACGACAGAACCTACAGCAACGGATGTAACTCCAGTTGAACCTGTAACGGAAACAGACACACCAGAGGCTGAAGGTGAAGAGGGAGAAACTCCTGCACCTACACCGGTAGAAGTTGAACAGCCAGCCACTGGCAATCAAGCGAGTTCCGGAACTACAGGCGGTGATCTGACGCTGTACATGAACAGCAACAAAATGATGCAAGATGGCAAGACGTATCTTGCAGGACAACCGATGGCTGTCAAAAATGGTGTATCTTATGTCGCAATCCGTGCTCTGGTAGATCGGGTTGGATATGATGTGAAATACGATAACACAACGAAAGAAACCATTATTATTAGTGGTGAAGATGAACTTCGTTTTAAGACAAACAGCACGATCTATACCGTAAATGGTGAATCAAGATCCATGAAGGGTCCTGCTTATCAAGAGAAAAATACGTTTATGGTGCCTTTGACTTCCATTACACAGGCGCTCAACATTACTTATACAGTTAATCAATCTGCGAAGACCGTAGTATTGAACCTGAATACAAAGCCAGTAGCTAGCTTCGCCGTGCAAAAAGAAATTTTTGCGGGTGATGTAGTGACGTATACAACGAAATCCAGTTCTCCAAAAGGCCTTAACATTGTGGACGAGCGCTGGACAGGCCGCCAAGACATATTTGACCAACCAGGTACATATACGGTAACCTATGCGGTCCAAGATTCAAGCGGTCAATGGAGTGATCCATACTCGCTGACGATCAAGGTGGAGAAACCTAACCTTCCGCCAGTAGCCATGTTTACAACAGACAAGGAAGAATACAAAATGGGTGAGAAGATCACCTACATTGACCAAAGTACAGATGACGAAAATGCAATTACCAAAACGGTATGGGACAATAATGCCCTCGCATTCTTTGTACCGGGTCCGAAGACCGTAACGATTACTGTTACGGATAAACATGGTGCAAGTGATAGCTACACCAAGACGATTAATATTACAGGCGAAACGCTCTACAGCTTGTCCGATTTCAATCAGTTGTTCACGCCTGTAGGTGACAAATTCACCTTCAACGGCGGCGAAGTACCTGCGATGGAGAAAGTTCCTTATACGTACACGGATGAGCCAAGTTTGTTGATTCGTAGTAACAGCCCAGAAACCGTGAACACGGAAGGGATTGTGTACCAGGAATCTTCATTCGGGCAAACACGTTTCATGATTCACCATGTAAACAACACAGGTAAAAGAGTGAAAATGTATGTAATCGCAACAAACAACAACCCGTATACAGCTGTGTTCGAACAGCAAAATATGGGCTTTGCCGGCCCTACACCGTTTGCTACTGTAGCAGGTAAATTGTCCATTGATAAATGGTTCAAGTCGATTCAAACTGGAGCCGATACGAAGAAAATGTATATCCTCCCTGGCGAAAGCAAGCTGATCCTGACTGAGCTTAATGCAATCCCGATGAAAGAAGGACAAGTTATCTCCCTTTATTCGGATACTTTCAGCGATTATACACTCGACTATAACGTCATCTTGATTGACGAAAACAAAGATCCATTTGAAGCATTACCAACGCTGCCAGTTCTGGATCGTGATGGTGTTCATAACCGTGGAACGTATCCTAACGCAACACGTGTAATTACGTACGATCAAGAAGTAGGTTCGAAGCCTGCACGTCTTCCACTCGGAGACAATTCAAGTGATCCAAACTTGGAAGGAACAGATCCAATGGCTCACACCATTGCTTCCAACGCAGGTAACTTTGGAGTTCTCTACAAAATCACGCTCAATAATGTGGCTCCACGTACGTTGATTTCATTTAACCCTCGTGGAGGTAAGTACTCGGGTGTTGCGCTTGTTAATGGTCAGGTTGTACAACTGGCAAGTGACAGCAGATCTCTGAGTGCGCCGAACGAGCAAGGTGTTCTTCATCGTACGGGTTCTTACGGTGAGAGTGTAACCATTATCTTCTCGGCTGCACCAGGAAGTAATCTTCCTGTAAACCTTTTGTTCACACCACTTCCGCAAGAGAAGTAGTTGAGCCGTAACATGTTATTGTTTCAGCAAGAGACGGTTTGGAGTGAAGCTTATATCATATATACCCTGTCACCCCAAAAGTCTATGAAGGATTAATTTCTTCTGAACCGTCGGGAAGGACTCCATTCATGGAGTCCTTTTTTAATATAGACAGTGTGAAAAATAGGCGATTAAGGAGCTTCGTTGACTCTAAACTCAATTTAGGGCATTATGATAAGAGAGTTGTTGAATTTTTTTCATTTTGTTAAACTATTGAACAATTATTGCAGTGCTTGAATGACAGGAGGTGCTTAGGTAATGCTGTCAACAGAACAGATTATTAATACGATGTCCTCGCAGGGACTTCGCATAACGGATCAGCGGAAGACGTTGGCTCGTTTGTTTGCGGAATCTCCAGGGTATTTGACGCCTAAGGATGTTTATGAATATATGGGGAAAACTTATAGTGGACTGAGCTTTGATACGGTGTATCGTAATCTTCGTGTCATGCAGGAGTTAGGCGTATTGGAGCAGGTCGTTTTTGAAGATGGTGTGAAGTTCAGAGCTTCTTGTAGCGAGGATCATCACCACCACCACATGATCTGTCTGAAATGTCAGAAGACATATCCGATCGTGTTCTGCCCAATGCAACTCGCAGACGCGCCCGAACAATTTCAGGTTGTGGATCATAAATTTGAAGTATTCGGTTATTGCAAAGACTGTGCTGAACATGCACCAGCCAAAGTTGCATCTGGACATCATCATTCCCATGGGAAACATTGAAAATGAAAATATCTCGTCGAATTATGCAAGCCCCTATACGGGTCTATCGTAATTATATTTCTCCCCTGAAGCCACCGAGCTGCCGTTTCTATCCAACGTGCTCAGCATACGCGATGGAAGCAATCGAAGTTCACGGGGCGTTCAAAGGCTCATTGCTCGCTGCGAAACGGATTGCGAAATGTCATCCTTTTCATCCAGGAGGAGTCGATTTAGTGCCACCTAAGACCGAGAAATCTATAGTGATTTCGGATTAAAGGTCATTTCTCAAAATGAGATTTCATGCATTTGGGCACGCTAGGTGAATGCCGCTACGAACTTGACAAATAGGGCCGTATTTCAGTATATTTTTCGTATAATGATTTCCATTGAAGGGATAAGTACAGACACACCCCCAGTGCAGAGAGCCGGATGAGCTGAGAACCGGTCTGGGAGGAGGATGGAAATGGTCCTGGAGGAACCTCTTTCGAGCGTGCAACACAGGGATTGAGACCTGTTGTCGTAAGGCTGAGGCGTGATCCAGCGTTAATGGACGGTCGAAGGACCGACAGAGCCTGTGTTTTGCAAAAGATGCAGGGAATTTGGGTGGTAACACGTGAGAACAACTCTCGTCCCATAGGGACGGGAGTTTTTTGTGTTCTTTTTCAAGTTCAATTAAATGTGTAACGGATTAAAGGAGGAGAAGTCATTCATGGCTGATCAAAAAACATTTTATTTAACAACACCAATTTACTACCCAAGCGACAAATTGCACATTGGGCATGCGTACACAACGGTAGCTGGTGATGCGATGGTACGTTACAAGCGCCTGCGTGGATACGAGGTTCGCTACTTAACAGGCACGGATGAGCATGGGCAGAAGATCGAACGTAAAGCACAGGAAAAGGGTCAATCACCTCAGTCTTTCGTAGATGATATCGTGGTAGGCATCAAAGAGTTGTGGAACAAGCTGGACATTTCCAATGATGATTTCATCCGTACAACGGAAGAACGTCATAAGACGGTAGTTCAGGATATCTTTGACCGTTTGCTGAAGCAAGGGGATATCTACAAAGGTGAGTACGAAGGCTGGTACAGTATTCCAGACGAGACGTATTATACGGAGACGCAATTAGTCGATGTAGAGAAGAATGATAAAGGTGAGATCATTTCGGCCAAGAGCCCGGATAGCGGACATCCCGTTGAACTCGTGAAAGAGGAATCCTACTTCTTCCGCATGAGTAAATATGCTGATCGCTTGCTCAAGTATTATGAGGATAACCCAGGCTTCATTCAACCGGAATCCCGTAAAAACGAGATGATTAACAACTTTATCAAGCCAGGTTTGGAAGATCTCGCTGTTTCGCGTACAACATTTGAGTGGGGCGTAAAAGTAAAAGGAGATCCGAAGCATGTCGTGTACGTGTGGATTGATGCGTTGTCCAACTACATTACAGCTTTAGGCTATGGTTCATCTGATCCTACACTGTACAATAAATTCTGGCCTGCAGATGTTCATCTCGTAGGTAAAGAGATTGTTCGTTTCCATACGATTTATTGGCCAATCATGCTGATGGCGCTTGATCTGCCATTGCCGAAAAAAGTGTTTGCACATGGTTGGTTGTTGATGAAGGATGGCAAAATGTCCAAATCGAAAGGTAATGTTGTTGATCCGGTAACTTTGATTGATCGTTATGGTCTGGATTCTCTTCGTTATTACCTGCTTCGTGAAGTTCCATTTGGTTCAGATGGCACGTTTACACCAGAAAGCTTCGTAGATCGTGTGAATTCTGACCTGGCCAACGATCTGGGTAATCTGTTGAACCGTACAGTCGCTATGGTAGACAAATACTTCGGGGGTCAAGCGCCTGCGTTTACATCAGGTGTAACCGAGTTTGATGCATCACTCGAAGAAGCAGGTCAGGCGGCTGTGGATAAAGTAGAGACAGCTATGGAGAATCTGCAATTCTCCGTTGCATTGACAGCTATCAGCCAATTCGTTAGCCGCAGCAACAAATATATTGATGAGACACAGCCGTGGGCATTAGCTCGTGATAAAGCTAAACGCGATGAACTTGCCTCTGTAATGGCTCATTTAATTGAAAGCTTGCGGATTGCTTCCATCCTGCTACAGCCGTTCCTGACACGTGCTCCGCGTAAAATCTGGGAACAGCTAGGTATTCAAGAAGGCGAACTTACTGCTTGGGATACTGCGAAGCAATGGGGCGTAATTCCAGCTGGCAATGCTTTGCAGAAGGGTGACCCAATCTTCCCACGTCTTGACTCCGAGCAGGAAATTGCTTATATCTCCGAGGCGATGACTGGTGGTAAGAAAACAGAAGAACCATCTGAAACGCCACAAGCCAATTCAGAGACGACTGAACCGGTTTCTGCGCCAGAAGGCAAAGAAGAGATCGGCATTGATGATTTTGCAAAAGTAGAACTGCGTGTTGCTCAAGTTATTGCATGTGAGCCTGTCAAAAAAGCAGATAAACTGTTGAAGCTTCAACTCGATCTCGGTTATGAGAAACGTCAGGTTGTGTCTGGCATTGCCAAGTTCTACTCTCCAGAAGAGATGGTTGGACGCAAAGTTATCTGTGTCACCAACCTGAAGCCTGTAAAATTACGTGGAGAACTGTCTCAGGGCATGATTTTGGCTGCATCCCACGGAGATCAGCTTACACTCGCTACCGTACCTGATAGCATGCCTAACGGTGCTCAAGTTAAATAAGAAGCTATATAACGCCGAGATGCATATGTAACTTGTTCTGAGGGACATTTTGAATCGAGCAGCATATAGCTATGAATTGGAAGGTGACCCGATAATTCGGGTCATCTTTTTTCGGTTATGCTGTAACTTCTGATCTGATCGTGAGAAAACAAGCATATATTGTTATGAACTCTGTATACCAGGTAAGAATGAATAGGAGAGCGGCTTGACAATGAGAGACAGGTTCCCTATAATTCTTTCAGTAATGTTTACGATTAAGAGAATACGGAGTGATTATAATTATGCGTTTTTTTAACAGTAATAAGGATGGACAGCATCATCTATCGAAGCATACAGACATGAACCGGATGAAATGGGTATGGAGCAGTTTTCTCATTGTTAGCTTGGTTCTCTTGACGGCTTGTGGACAGAATACATCGAATAATGCCAAGATTGTGGAAGATAAAGTGAATGTGATCACGACCTTTTATCCTGTGTATGCATTCACAGCGGCTATTGGTGGAGAAGATGCTAATGTGATTAATTTGCTGCCTACGGGTGTTGAACCTCATGAGTGGACACCTAAGAGCCAGGATATTGTAAATACCTCCAAAGCCCAATTGTTCCTTTACAATGGAGCAGGTCTTGAGGGATGGGTTCCGAATTTCCTCAAATCACTAAACAGTGATACACAAGTGAAATCTGTTGCTGTCAGTGAAGGCGTTACGCTGTTAACAGCTGAAGGTGATGATGGACATGGACATGGTGCAGAGCATGATGAAGAGCACGCGGACGAACATGCAGATGAGCACACAGATGAACATTCTGATGAAGAAACGGCGACTGAAGAAGTTGCGGACCATCATGTTGATCCACACACATGGGTAAGTCCTAAATCCGCTATGATTATGGCAGAAAATATTAAAAATAGTCTCGTTGAAGCAGATCCTGCCCACCAAGCTGCTTATGAAGAGCGTTATGAAGAACTGCATGCTAAACTTGTAACACTTGATCAGCACTTTACGGAAGAATTATCTAAAGTTCCAAACAAAGAAATTGTTGTATCACATCAGGCGTTTGGATACTTGGCACGCGATTATGGATTGACTCAACATGCGATTATGGGACTATCTCCTGATGCTGAACCGACTGGTCAGGACATCGTTAACTTGGCGAAGCTCGTTAAGGATGAAGGCATTAAATATATTTTCTTCGAAGAGCTTGTATCTGATAAACTTGCCAAAACACTCGCGAGTGAAGCAGGCGTAGAAACGATGGTATTAAATCCAGTTGAAGGATTGACTAAAGAACAGGTGGATAATGGTGATGATTACTTCACTTTGATGGAAAAAAATTTGCAAAATCTATTGATCGCATTAAAATAAGGTAGACTGAAGGATTTTAACTTAGAATCCTCATATATAATGAAGGGCGGCTTTGCAATGCAGCAAATCATGCCACTATGTCATGATCCAATCATCGAGATCGAGAAGCTTTCCTTCTCCTATGGAGATCAGAAAGTGATTAATGATCTCAATTTTATGGTTAAAGAACGAGACTTTGTTGGTATTATTGGTTCGAACGGAGCGGGGAAAACGACTTTATTGCGGATGTTGGTAGGTCTATTACCTCCTGCGCAGGGTGATATTAAGCTGTTCGGACAATCTATTCGCCGGTTTAAGGATTGGGAGCGAATTGGTTACGTGCCGCAAAAGAATGCGTTTAACCCACTTTTTCCAGCAACGGTGCGTGAAGTGGTCATGTCTGGCTTGTACAATAACAAAAATATGTTTCGAAGAATATCGCGTAAGGCACAGCAGCAATGTACAGATGCCTTACAGGTGATGCGCATTGAGGATTTAGCGAGCAAGCGAATTGGTCAATTATCTGGAGGGCAGCAACAGCGTGTGTTTCTTGCAAGAGCGCTGATTAATCATCCTGATTTGCTTATTCTGGACGAACCAACGGTTGGGATCGATGCGGAATCACAAGATAGCTTCTTCGAATTAATTACCCATATGCATGAACACCACCGGATGACATTCTTGATGGTATCCCATGATATGGATCGGATGGAGAACTATCTAGGTTCGCAGGCGGCTGTAACGAATGGTAAAATTCATTTTCATGTCCGCCATTCCCATGAGATTGAAGACTGTGCGGAAACGAATCTACAGCATACTACCTCCTTGGTAAAATAGATGCTGTGTTGGGCGCAGTTGGATTAGAGCAAGGCCGAAGAAGGAGTCGTGTATGTTTTGGAAATATTAATGAGTGATTTTTTTCAGCGGGCACTAGCCGGTGGATTGTTAATTGGTATTACTGCTCCGCTGATCGGGTTGTTTCTGGTATTACGACGTTTGTCGATGATTGGGGACACGCTCTCTCATGTGACGATTGCCGGGGTTGCACTTGGATTCTTAATTGAAGTATATCCGATTGGCGTAGGACTTATATTTGCGGTACTGGCTTCGTTTGCGATTGAAAAGCTGCGTAAGGCATACAAGAGCTATGCAGAGTTATCGATCGCAATTATCATGTCCGGAGGCGTAGCGCTGGCGTCACTGTTCTTTACGTTAGGCAAAGGCTATAACACAGATGTTATGAGTTATTTGTTCGGAAGCATCTATACACTGGATGCCACGGATTTGAAACTAGTAGGGGTGGTCACTCTAATTGTGGTCATCGTTGTAGCTCTGTTACATAAGGAATTTTTCCTGCTTAGTTTTGAAGAAGATGCTGCGGCAGTTACGGGTTTACCCGTCCGGTTGTTAAACATGTTGATTACAATAATGACTGCGTTGGTTATAAGTACAGCCATTAAAATCGTTGGTGCTCTGCTTGTATCAGCATTATTGACGATTCCGGTAGCTGTCAGCCTTCTGATGGCGCGAAGCTTCAAATCAGCTATTATTTTGTCCGTAGTCATTGGTGAGATTGCCGTTGTTATTGGACTGGTTGTAGCAGGGATCTGGAATCTTGCACCAGGGGCAACGATTGTATTGCTGCTCATTATGATGCTCATTCTTACGATGATTGCCAAAAAAGGGTTCCGTGCCTAACGACTGAACGAGTAAGCAAGCGAGCCCGGAGAAGGGAGACATCCACATCATGCCTGATGTTAATGTATGGGTGGCTTTTATTGCAGGAGTAGCTTCGTTTATATCGCCATGCTGTCTTCCACTGTATCCGTCGTATTTGTCTTACATAACAGGCATGACGGTACAACGATTGAAGGATGATCGTAATCTGCGAGAAGTTCGTTTTAAGACGCTGACTCATACGCTGGCGTTTATTTTAGGCTTCTCAGCTGTTTTTTATACACTTGGGCTGGGAGCCGGACTGTTTGGTCAGTTTTTCAATGATCATCGAGAATTGATTCGTCAATTGTCAGCTATTTTAATTATATTGATGGGGTTGTTCTTGCTTGGGGTCTTCAAACCACAGTTTCTGATGAAAGAACGGAAGATGGATATGAAGTGGAAACCAGCAGGGTACCTTGGCTCTTTTATCTTCGGCATAGGGTTCTCCGCTGGTTGGTCGCCGTGTATCGGGCCGATTCTAGCTACGATTATTGCGATGGCCGCTAGTGAGCCAACAACGTGGTTTGCATTGATTACAGGGTATACTGTCGGTTTTGCATTGCCGTTCTTTGTATTAGCCTTCTTCATCGGTTCAACGCGCTGGATCTTGCGTTATTCGAATGTGTTGATGAAGGTCGGCGGGGCTTTGATGGTGTTCATGGGTATTTTGTTATACACAGGTCAGATGACTAAAATTACGATTTGGCTGCAGAGTATCACACCAGATTGGATGATCATCTAACGAATGGCTTAATGTAGTTAACCCGAGAGTTTACTAAAAGGATATGAATAAAGGTATAAAAAAAGCAGGTTACATGTGAGCCCAGAGGATTCTGGATCATGCAACCTGTTTTTTTGTTTTTATGAATGCATATAGAAGTCCGTATCCATATCATACCCTGGATCGTTTGTAATTTTAGGTGAAGTAATCAATGTTGGCTAAAGGAAAATGCTCGAAAATGCGTTCTGTAATAAATTCACGCAGGGCGTCTTGTTGGTCGTCTTTATACACATACTTATACTGCCCCCAGCGACCCCACTTCATTTTACGTTTCTCCATATCCATCTCAAGCTTCGTTTTGGGGTAACGCTTCTCAATGGTCGCTTTCGCTGTTTTGGTAAAACGATGCTGGATCATCTCAAATGTGAGATCCTTGGTCGCTTCATGGGGCAGCGTATCTGCAAGCTTTTGCAGCAATTCCGAGTAGCCTTCCTCCCACCCGTCGTACCACATAATTGGGGCGATAATGAATCCTAAAGGATAACCGGCATGCGCGATCTTACCAGCAGCTTCGATCCGTTCTTCAAAGCGGGACGTTGCGGGTTCAAAGTTTTTGATGACATAATCGGAATTAACACTGAAACGGATTCGGGTGTGACCGTTATGTTTCAGGTTTAACAAGGGATCAACGTGATGATATTTGGTTACAAATCGCAATCGCCCATATTCTTCATCAGCCATAAATCGAATCAGATCACTTAAATTCTCAGTAATGTGTTCCAGACCAACCGGGTCTGACGTACAGGCTGCCTCGAATCGTGTAATCTCAGGAGCCCGCTCCTCAATATAACCTTTGGCAGCTTCAATAATTTCTTCTGTATTCACATAGACCCGCACATACGGTTTGGCACCCAATGTGGTTTGTAGATAACAATAATGGCAATGACCCATACAACCTGTAGAAATCGGAATAGCATATTCTGCGGAAGGTTTGGATTGATCAAATTTCAGAGTTTTTCGAACACCGACCACTAGGGTACGTTTGGCCATTCGATACTTTTCCTGCTCCGTCTCACCGGGGAGGTTCGTGATCCGATTATGAGATGTCGTCATCTGGTACGGGATATCTCTAGAGGTGACCCATTCCATGATTCTTTTTCCTTTATCATAATCCAGCGCACCAGGTTCAAAATACACTAAATCGGGAATAAAGGGTTTAGTACCCTTTGCTTTGCGAACTGGGGGTTGCGCTACACTTGTACTCACATAAACACTCCTTTCGATACGAAACTGGACTTAGTTTGTCTCAAGAAGGGTTATGTCAACCGTGCCAATACTTGCGTAAGGATGGGGTTTTTTAGACATTCCAATTGGTAATGGAGGCTTATGCAGTTTCAGAGGACTTGCCAATGCGTATTGATAACATGTATCATTATAAGATAGGGATCAGGCAGGGACAGCTGCCGATCAGAGAGAAGAGAGGGAAGCAGATGCCAACGCCCAGTATGGAAGATTATTTGGAGCGTATATACAAATTAATTGATGAAAAGGGCTATGCTCGTGTGTCTGATATAGCTGAAGGACTGGAAGTGCATCCTTCATCGGTGACGAAAATGATCCAGAAGCTGGACAAAGACGAGTACTTGATCTATGAGAAGTACCGCGGCTTGGTACTCACTCCAAAAGGTAAAAAGATGGGGAAACGCTTAATGGAGCGCCATCATCTGCTGGAGCAATTTTTGACGACGATTGGTGTTCAAGAGGAAAATATTTATAAGGACGTAGAAGGAATTGAGCACCATCTTAGCTGGGATTCCATTACGTGTATCGAGTCTTTAGTCGAATATTTCCGTCAAGACGAAAGTCGGTTGCGTGATCTCAAAAATCTGCAGGATGTTATGAGTAATACAGAATCGTAATAGATATTCCTAACATCACAATCAGATCATAAGTAATGAAATGATGCCAAATGAATGCTTGTAAAAGTCTTCTAATAACCTTATGAAAACCAGCCAACGATGCTTATCGTAATGTGATAAAGCGCGTAAGCTGGTTTTTTTCTACCCAACATTTGGTGAATGTCGCAACTAAACCATCAGTAGGAGCGTCTATTAAACTAGCAGAATTTGCCGCGAGTTTAAAAAATGATGGAGGATTGCTATCGATGAAGTTTCGTAAAGGATTAATCCTGTTGCTCATTTTTGTGCTGGGTTTGCAGACAGCAGGAATGACAGCACAGGCAGCAGGACAGAAGGAAATCGTCATTAATTTGGACGGACAACGCTTAGATTCAGATGTAGCTCCTTACATTCTTCCTAAGGTAAATGTAACAATGGTTCCTTTACGTGTCATTAGCGAAGGACTTGGAGCTTCTGTGTTATGGTCACAAGCGACACGTATCGTTACGATCAAAAAGGCTGATTCAGTCATCAGCATGACTAGTGGTCGTCAGCAGGCTACCGTTGACAACACGGTAGTTGGTTTGGACGCATCAGTAGAACTGAAGCAAGGTCGTGTCATGGTTCCCATTCGGTTTGTCAGTGAGAATCTCGGAATTCGTGTGAATTGGAATCAATCGGAGCAGGTTATCGATCTGATAACTGACGATGGATCAACGACACCTGTACCAACGCCTACACCAACCCCAGCTGTCCCTGCTGAACCAGGAGGCACTGGACAGACGCCTGCATCAGAAGAGATGCGTGGTGCTTGGATTTCGACAGTTAACGGTGATTGGCCGTCATCTGGGGCGAGAAACAATATTACGAAACAAAAACAAGAGTATACTCAGCAGTTGGATGCACTGAAGGACATGGGAATCAATGCGGTATTCGTTCAGGTTCGGGCTAATGCTGATGCAATCTATCCATCAGGACTTGTACCATGGAATACGGTTCTCACGGGGACTCAAGGTAAAGACCCAGGGTATGATCCACTATCGTTCATGATCGAGGAAGCACATCAACGCGGAATGGAGTTCCATGCGTGGTTCAATCCTTTCCGTGCTACGAATTCAGCAAGTACCAGCGGACTCGCAGCAAATCATGTTTCCAAATTACATCCTGACTGGATTGTAAATGTATCAGGGAAGCTTTATATCAACCCAGGTATACCACAAGCCAGACAACATATTATTGATACGATCATGGAAGTGGTTAATCAGTATGATATTGATGGTGTACATCTGGATGATTATTTCTATCCGTCTAACGCTACGTTCAATGATGATGCGGCATTTAAGACGTATAATACATTGAATACTAAGGATCGTGCGGAGTGGAGACGCGACAATATTAATCAATTTGTGAAGCAACTTGGAGAGAGTGTGCATCGTGTTAAGCCAAACGTTCAATACGGGATTAGTCCTTTTGGCGTGTGGCGTAACAAAGCAGATGATCCGACAGGATCGGATACAAGAGCAGGAGTACCCGCTTATGACAGCATGCACGCAGATGTTCGTACATGGATCAAGCAAGGGTGGATTGATTATGTTGCACCACAAGTGTACTGGAGTATGACACTGAGTGCTGCTCGTTATGATAAAGTTGTGGACTGGTGGGTTAATGAGGTAGCGAACACCAACGTTAAACTGTACATTGGCCACGCTCCTTACAAGCTGGGAACCTCGGAGATTGGTTGGAATACTTCACAAGAGATCATAGACCAGCTCATTTATAATGAAAAGTATGACTTGGTCAAAGGTGATATCTTCTTCAGCTCACAGCATCTAACGAAGAATACATTGGGCTTGATTGCCAGACTCAAAGCATATTACGGACTATAGAAATTTTTTAGTGTGATATACGTAATATAACCAACCCCTGTTCTCATACAGTGGCAGTAGAAACATGGCTGTCTGGAGAACGGGGGTATTTAGCATGTTAATTAATGCGGTGTTTGAAGGTGGAGGCGTTAAAGGGATTTCACTTGCGGGTGCAGTGCAAGCAGCGCAGGATAACGATATGGAGTTCCATCGCGTGGCAGGTACGTCCTCAGGCTCAATTGTGGCAGCTCTGATCGCTGCAGGATATCGAGCGGAAGAGATGAAGAGTATTATTGAGAATACGCCATTTGCTTCATTGTTACGTCGTTCTCCTATATTTGATGCACGCTGGATCGGACCTGCGGCAAGATTGTTTCTGAAGAAGGGGCTCTACTCTGGTGAAGCACTCGAAGAATGGATCCGAAATATGCTGAAGCAAAAAGGGATTCGAACCTTTGCGGATCTTCCCAAAGGCAAATTACTTATTACCGCATCGGATATTACGAACGGTACGATACTGGTTTTACCTGACGATATTGGACGCTTTGGCATAGATCCCAGCAAGCTTGAGGTAGCCAAAGCTGTTCGTATGAGCTGTAGCATTCCTTACTTTTTTGATCCAGTTGTCATTCGTAGATCCCCTATATTGTCCAAGGGCATGCGTTTTTCCGATCAGTTTGTGTATGTGGTGGATGGTGGGTTGCTCAGTAATTTTCCGTTGTGGTTATTTGATGGGGAACGCTCAGATCGAACGGGTGAACCGATTCCTGTAGTTGGTTTTAAAATGGTTGGCAAGACTGAAGGGAAGTCAGCACGAATTAGAGGGCCGCTCAGCATGCTTCAGGCATTGGTAGAGACGATGCTTACCGCTCATGATGAGCGATATATCGAACAGATTAATCGTTTCCGTACGGTCAAAATACCAACGCTAGGCATTAAACCAACACAGTTTCACCTCTCAGCACAGGATAGCACAGCGTTATATTTATCCGGGGTAGCAGCAGGCACAGAGTTTTTTAGTGGGTGGAACACAAAAATATATGACGAACAATTAAATAAGCAACGCAAAGAACTTCGAAAAAAACAAACCGAATCACTACCTTTGATACCTGTATGAGAAGATTTGAATGTTCATATGAAATACCCAAAAAAACAGCAATTCTCACGAAGGAGAGTTGCTGTTATTGGTGTTTACTTTATTCAAAGTTAGTGAAATTTAGGGATATCTTCATCACTTTTACCCTTTTGACCTTGAATGACTTGGAACGGATAATCTTTACGTTTCTTGGAAGATCCGCTACTACTCTTTTTGTTACTGTTTTGTTGTGCATTAACTTTGGCCATCGTACGTACCGATGGTTTAACCTTAGGCGTAGATTTACGTCTCCAACGCTTAGGAGGATACTTATACAGCAGGAATATTCCGCCTAACACAATTAGAGGTATAACAATTCGGGAGATTCCACCGCTGCTTAAAAAAGCTAATGCTCCAATAGCAGCAAGTGTGATGAACGTCCAAAATAAGACTGCCTGCTTATTCATATCAATCACCCTTTCACAGGATCAAGTGATGCAACAGGAATTTCTGATACTGCAGAAGCATTTGCAAGTTTTGCATCCAACTCACGCATACGATTGAATGAGGCGATGGATACTTCAACCTGTTCGTTCGTAGGCTCTTTCGTTGTTAGCAACTGTAGCCACAACCCCGGATATCCGAGATAGCGCAAGAATGGGATATCACGAACAGAATTGGTGATCTTCAGCAATTCGAAGGAAATGCCAAGTACAAGTGGTAGCAAAATCAACCGTTGACCCATTCGTTCCCATAGGTTGTCATACGTGAAAAGGGAGTACAGGAATACACCAATAATCACCGTCAACATGATGAAGCTACTGCCGCAACGATAGTGCAGTCGGCTATATTTTTGCACATTTTCTGGCGTGAGTTCCTCACCCGCTTCATAAGCACTGATTACTTTATGCTCCGCACCGTGGTATTGGAACAAACGTTTAATCATAGGTGTCTGTGAAATTAACCATAGATAGGCAAGCAACAGAATCAGCTTAATGCCGCCTTCCAGTAAATTATGCAAAAACTGATTGTCGAATGCATTCTTGAAAAGAAAATTCTCAATGACTACCGGTAGCAGGGTGAGTACAATCTTTCCGAATAAGAATGAAAGTATGGCTACTGCGGTTACTCCAATAATCATGCTCAGGCTCCAGCCAGAGCCTTCTTTTTCTTTTTGTTTAGCTTTTTCTTCCGGTTCCAGTTCATCATCAGCATATGCGTCAGCAGAGTAATTCAGGTGTTTGCTGCCCTTAACGCTAGAATCTATAATGCTGACAATCCCGCGCAGTAACGGAATCCGCCGCAATTTCATGACCCAGGACTTGTCTTGCTTGGGAACTTCTAAATACGTGATCTCGCCGTCTTTTCTTCGCACAGCCGTAACATTGACGTGTTTCCCACCAAACATTACGCCTTCAATGACAGCTTGCCCCCCATAGCTGACAGGCTTGGATTGTTGAGGCAAATTACTCACCTTCCTATTCTGTTCTATACCTTCATGGTAGAAGGCGGTTTAATAACCCTATTGTATCGAATTTTGAGAGCAATTTCTAGTTTGCAGGACAATCTGTGCTGGATGTTGTTAAGTTTGGTCAGAATGGAACATACTACCCGATAAACAATTTGTGTGAATCGAAGCTTTGCAGAAGGTATACCAACCTTGTATTGATGAAGAACAAGTAAATTGGAAGGAGCTCAACATATGACAGAACACACAGAAGATCGGGGTCATCGGAAAGACCAAATATCGGAGAGTAAAAATTCAGCAGAGCGAAAGGGGCGTGGAAAGCCAAAACAAGGAGAAGCACATTACTTGACCAAGCCGTTTCCATTTGCTGTGGAATTAGGATTTTTTGCGGGATTTATATGGGGGGCAATATATTTACTGTTTTATGTCATCCATTTTACGATTGTACCTTTAGGTTTTTTGGCAGAGCCTTTTTTCAAACATGAATTCGTGTATTCCATGGCAGGGCATCTAACAGGATGGTTATTTTTTATTGCGTTTTCGATCCTAGCGTCTGTACTTTATACCTTCACAATTCGCAAATTGAAAGGGCCATTCCCCGGTATGATTTACGGAATCTTCTGGTGGCTCATTATCTTTGTGCTGGTTGGGCCCAAAGTGCATATGGTGAAGCCACAGAATGAATTAACCTGGGATACAATCATCACTGAGTTCTGTTTCTTTCTGCTGTGGGGACTCTTCATCGGTTATACAGTAGCCATGGAGTACACAGACGAGCGTAAGCGTGAGCCAGAGAAAGCAGGAGCATAGCCGCAAAAAAGCTTCTCAATCGGGCAATGGCTGTGTTAAAATAGCAGATGGTTATTTGCAGAGAGGATGGAGCAGCTATGAAACGAATTGTTGTGATCAATGGTCCGAACCTAAACATGCTAGGTATACGTGAACCTGGCATCTATGGAACGCTTAGTCTGAAGGATATTGAAGACAAAATTCGCAGACAGGCTGAAGAGCTGGGCGTCTCCATCACTTTTTATCAATCTAATCACGAAGGGGACATCATTGATCGTATTCATGCAGCGATGGGGGAAGACGACGGAATCATGCTGAATGCCGGAGCCTTTACTCATTACAGCTATGCTATACGGGATGCGATTAATGCAGTAAAAGTCCCTACTGTGGAAGTTCATCTATCCAACATTCATGCACGCGAAGCGTTCAGACATCATTCAGTAATTGCTGCAGAAACGATCGGGCAGATTGCCGGATTTGGCGAAGTAAGCTATGAACTGGGATTGCTGGCTCTTGTGCGTCATCTGGACAAACAAACCTGAGCCGGGAACCCGGGAATGTGAGAGAAAGAAGGGTTACCGATGGAAAACAAACGAGTGAATAAGTTACGTGAGGCTATGCGCGAGCGTGAACTCACGGCTATGCTGATTACTAATCCGATTAATCGTCGTTACATGACGAACTTTACGGGTTCAGCGGGATACGTGCTTATTACGGAACAGGAAGCATACTTGCTGACTGATTTCCGCTATATGACACAGGCACCTCTACAAGCCAAAGGATTTACCGTTGTGGAACACGGACCAAAACCGATGGATTCCGTGCGTGAACTGCTGCTTTCCGCAAACATCAAAGAAGTTGGCTTTGAGCAGGATAGCGTGACATTTGGTACGCATGCATCTTATGCTGAAACACTTCACCCTGCTGAACTGAAAGCTGTATCCGGTATTGTGGAACAACTTCGCATGTTCAAGGACGAAGATGAAATCGCTGTAATGCAAAGAGCAGCAGATTTGGCAGATGCTACGTTCAGCCACGTTTTACAGTTTGCGAAACCGGGCATGACTGAGCGTGAGGTCGATTTGGAGATGGAGTTCTTCATGCGTAAGCATGGTGCGACTTCCTCATCGTTTGATACGATCGTTGCCTCAGGTGAACGTTCTGCAATGCCTCACGGGGTAGCAAGTGAGAAGGTCATTGGACAGAACGAATTGATTACGTTTGACTTTGGTGCGCTGCTGGATGGGTACTGTTCAGACCTGACACGTACCATCGCAACAGGTACACCGGTACCTGAGTTGCGTAAAATCTATGATATTGTACTGGAAGCCCAGTTACATACGCTGGAGAACCTGAAACCAGGCATGACCGGACGCGAAGCCGATGCACTGGCACGTGATATCATTGCAGGCTACGGATACGGAGATCAGTTCGGACACAGCACAGGCCATGGCTTGGGTATGGAAGTTCATGAATCTCCTCGTTTGTCCAAGCTTAGCGACGATGTATTGAAACCGGGCATGGTTGTAACTGTTGAACCGGGTATTTATATCGACGGTCTTGGCGGTGTACGCATCGAGGACGATGTGGTTATCACAGAGACAGGCATTCATATTTTAACAAAATCGGATAAGAAATTTACCGTTATCGGCTAAATGACTATCCACCGGTGATAAAGGACATGTTTTGATTTAGAAGGTGGGAGATTATCTCCTGAATGGTGAGGAATATATTGCGAAGTAGTGGAAGAGACGGAATCGATTCTAAAGAAGCGCCAGCGTTCGCCTTTGTCTCCTTATTTTTAACCTTTTAATAGTCTAATCAATAAAAATGGGGAGACAACAGCGATCGGAAGAACGATCCGACTCTGGAACGGTCTCAGCAGTAAATTGCTGCGAATCAGAAGATTCCCCACCTTCAATCAACGTATTGTCCTATATCACCTACTTTTCAACTATATCAGGAGGGATCTTTGTGATTTCAGTAAACGATTTTAAAACAGGCTTGACTGTACAAGTAGATAACGATATCTATACCGTGCTTGATTTCCAACACGTTAAACCAGGTAAAGGCGCTGCCTTTGTACGTTCCAAATTGAAAAACTTGCGTAATGGTAACACGGTTGAAAAAACATTCCGTGCAGGTGAAACAATTGGCCGTGCAATCATTGAAAACCGTGGCGTTTCCTATCTGTATGCAAGTGGTGCAGAGCACACGTTCATGGATAACGAAACATATGACCAGTTCACGTTGACTAGTGACCAACTGGAGTGGGAATTGAACTTCCTGAAAGAAAACATGAATGTAAAAATCGTTAGCTACCAAGGCGAAATCCTCGGGATCGACTTGCCAACAAGCGTTGAGTTGAAAGTTATCGAAACAGAGCCAAGCGTTAAAGGTAACACTGCACAAGGTGCTACCAAAAATGCGAAAGTAGAAACAGGATTGAATGTACAAGTTCCTTTGTTCATTAACGAAGGTGACGTTCTCCTGATCGATACACGTGAAGGTAAATACTCTTCCCGTGCGTAACTTTCAATGACTGTAAGATAATAAACGGTCAGATCAACCCTTTGCCATTCGTTTGGCAAAGGGTTTTTTCGAAAAAAGATTAGCCTATCAGACGCTTTCGTAATATACTGGGTTAAAGTCATTCTTCGGAGAGAATAATGGCGATGGACATCAATTATGCATACTGCACAAGGTAGGGAGTGGATTTGCGTTGTCATTGTACGTCATGAAATTTGGGGGCAGCTCGGTCGGAGACACGGAGCGTATGAAACGTGTAGCTGGACGTGTTGTAGAGAAAATGGATGAAGGCCATCAGTGTGTAGTTGTCGTTTCGGCAATGGGAGATACAACCGATGATTTGATTGATCAAGCAAAACAATTGAATAGTGAGTTACCAGCACGTGAGATGGATATGCTTCTTACGACTGGAGAACAGATCTCAATCTCTTTGTTATCCATGGCTATTCAAGCGCTTGGACGCAAAGCTGTGTCGTTTACAGGCTGGCAAGCTGGTTTCCGCACAGAGCCAGTTCATGGCAAAGCACGTATTAGCGATATTCAGCCTGAGCGTGTGTTAAGAGCACTTGAAGACGGTAATATTGTTATCGTTGCAGGTTTCCAAGGGATGACAGAAGACGGAGAGATCACCACACTAGGTCGGGGCGGTTCGGACACAACGGCCGTAGCGCTGGCGGCAGCTATTCAAGCGGATGCGTGCGAGATCTATACGGATGTGGATGGAATTTATTCCACCGATCCAAGGATCGTAAAAGTTGCGCGTAAGCTGAAAGAAATTTCGTATGACGAAATGCTGGAATTAGCAAATCTGGGCGCAGCCGTATTGCACCCGCGTGCAGTTGAGTACGCGAAACATTCCGGTGTACCTTTGATTGTAAGATCCAGCTTTAACCATAATGAAGGAACGGTTGTGAAGGAGGAAGCAACAATGGAACAAGGTGTAGTGGTTAGTGGTATTGCATATGACAAAAACGTAGCTCGCATCAGCATTTTGGGTGTTCCAGATGTCCCAGGAGTTCTGGCAGAGGTGTTCGGTGCTTTGGCATCTGAGCAGCTTGACGTTGATATCATCGTGCAAAGTGGTGTAATGGATGGAAAAGCAGACTTCTCCTTCTCCGTTGCGCTGTCTGATCGTGAGAACGCTTTGCATGTCATTGAGAGCCTTCACAGCCGGTTACCATACCGTGAAGTGACATCTGAAGAGAACTTGGTTAAAGTGTCGATCGTAGGCGCAGGTATGGTTAGCCATCCAGGCGTAGCTGCGAAGATGTTCAAAGTGATCTCTGGTGAAGGTGTGAGCATCAAGATGGTGAGCACATCCGAAATTAAAGTCTCCTGTGTCATCGATGGAGAGAAGCTGCATGATGTAATCAAAGCGTTGCACACAGCGTATGATCTCGATACAGCGGAGCAAGCTGTCATTGGTGGACCGCAAGTTCGTCGATAATTAAATAAACGATTTTGTCTAGGAGTCTTGTCAGTATGGACATAGACCTATAGGCATAAGAAAAGGTTAATCGAAGCTCATTTCGATTAGCCTTTTTTGGTTCGTATAAATGCGTTATGTCGCCTTCATCAACATTGTGACTCCCGATGAGTCTTAGGAACGAGGACATCATTCCTATACAGCATGCTTCTCTTTTGTTATGATGTAAACGTGTTAGTTTGGTTTACAAAATCGTTTTGTAAACCTTTTAGAAGAGGCGGGGTGGAGTAGCGTTGGACAAAAAGAAAAAAGTAACGATGCAAGAAATTGCGGATAGGGTTGGTGTATCCAAATATGCAGTATCAAAAGCGTTATCTGGCAAAGCAGGCATCAGTACGGCAACACGTGAACGCATATTTGAGGTGGCTTCGAATCTGGGTTATTTGGATCAACAACTAACCAGACGCACGATGGCTCCGAAGACGCAGACCGAGGAAGAAGAGCGCATGATCGGAATACTTTTTCCCAATATCCGTAGTCAAAATCGTGAATCTTTTTATTGGGGGCGCGTGCTTGAAGGGGTGTTTCGCGGTTTAGAAGAGCACGGGATTTCATCGGTACTCATTACGGACGACAGTCCTCATAATTTTAACAAACTTATGCGACCCGAGGCGTTACTGGGCATCATTGGGATCGGACTCATCGATACAGCTATGCTGGTTGAGTTACGCTCACTCGGTATTCCTTTTGTCATCATCGATCACGAGGATGAATTGGTCGCTTCAGATACGGTGTTTATGAACAATTATGATATCTATCGTAAGCTGACGAAGTTTCTGATTGGTAAAGGCCATCGACATATTCAGTTTATAGGAGACTGGTCGTATGCTCGGAGTTTTGCTGATCGTTGGAGTGGGTTCAAGGCGATTCTTGATGAAAATGGCATACCTTACACGCCGCACAAAGAGTTGTTACAGATCAGGCCGACGCATCACCCGGAAAATCTGGAGCTGATCCGCACAGCAATGCAACAGTTGATAGAGGCCTCTTCGACTACTGCGATTGTATGTGCTAATGATAAGGTGGCTTCATTATGCATGGCTGAACTGGAGAGACAAGGTAAACGAATTCCTACCGATATTTCGGTGGTTGCTTTTGATAATGATCCAGATGTTCAGGCGCAATATCCTGAATTATGTACTGTGAATGCAGAGACAGAGGCGCTTGGAGTTCAGGCAGTTGAGATCATGCAATGGAGGCTGAAGCATATCGGAATGCCATATGAGAAGAGACTCATTCAAGGTGAGTTAATGATCAAAGGCAGCATTGATAGCGTAGTCTAACATACAACCCTATAAGGTTATCCATTACGTGGCGAATGTAAAGGATAGCCTATTTGATATGGAATGAATGTCTGTCAAATGAGAGATATTCGTACTATTTATCTATGTAAACGCTTAAAGTAAACCTATTAATATTTTGTAAACATAATAATATAGATAATTTAGTTGACAGAATACTCAGATAATGAATATGATGTACTCAGATACAGCGTTTCACGCTGACAGACTACAATGGAAACGGGGTAATGCTATGTTCGGCAAAAAGCGGGGAATCGGCTGGATCTACCAGCAGAATGTGGCTGGTTATGTGTTTATCTCGCCTTGGCTGATTGGTTTTCTGCTATTAACGCTGTGGCCGATTCTGCAATCGTTCTATCTTTCGTTCACAGACTACTCTCTCTTAGATTCACCAACATGGGTAGGTACGCGCAACTATAGCGAAATTTTACAATCCGACAAGCTATTTTTGAAATCGCTTACAGTTACATTCGTATTTGTGCTACTGGCGGTACCGATTAAACTTTTCTTCTCCCTGATGGTTGCGATTTTGCTGAACAAGGATATTAAGGGCATGAATGTTTACCGGACAGCGATTTACTTTCCTTCTTTGATCGGAGGCAGTATTGCAGTGTCCGCGTTGTGGCGAAACATGTTCGGCATGGATGGTTACATTAACCACGTACTTGGCTGGTTCGGTATTACCGGAATCGGTTGGATATCCAATCCGAATACAGCACTGGGTACGCTAATATTGCTGAATGCCTGGCAGTTCGGATCAACCATGGTTATTTTTCTAGCGGGATTGAAGCAAATCCCTAAAGATTTATATGAATCCGCCTCGGTGGATGGAGCCAGCAGTATTCGTAAATTTTTCTCTATCACGATCCCTATGCTGTCTCCGGTTATGTTCTTCAATCTAGTCCTCGGCATTATTAACTCGTTCCAGATGTTTACGTCAGCTTTTGTTATTACCGCTGGAGGCCCGGCGAACTCTACCTACATGTATGTATTGTTCCTCTATGACAAAGCGTTCAAGCAGTTTCAGATGGGTTACGCTTCAGCGCTGGCATGGATTCTGCTTGTCATTATCGGTGTCTTCACAGCACTGAATTTCATCGTGTCGAAATACTGGGTGTTCTATGAATCCGAGGGAGGTAAATCAAAATGATAACTAGCAGTCAGAAGACATGGAAGGCACACCTTATTCTGATTCCATTTTCACTGCTCATGATTTACCCGGTGTTATGGTGGATTGGAGCCTCCTTCAAAAGCACAACAGAGCTATCCTCTCCGTCATTATGGCCAACGACCTGGTTATGGGAGAACTACAGCAACGGCTGGAACTTTACGTCTGATTTTACGTTTGCTCGTTTTTTTGCCAATACGTTAATGATGGAGTTTTGGAATGTACTAGGCGGTGTCGTAACAGCGGCCCTTGTCGGATATGGTTTCGGTCGATTGAATTTCCGGTTTCGTAACTTCTGGTTTTCGGTGCTGCTTCTCACGATGATGCTGCCTTCGCAAGTCACCGTTGTGCCTCAGTACATTTTGTTTAACAAACTTGGTTTGGTGGATAGTTATGTTCCGCTCATATTGCCACATTTTTTCGGGGGCGGCGCTTTCTTCATATTCCTGATCGTGCAGTTCATTCGTGGTATTCCACGCGAACTGGATGAAGCGGCGCAGATTGATGGAGCCTCCGTTTACGGAATTTTCTTCCGTATTATTGCTCCGCTAATCAAGCCTGCACTCGTGACAGTAGCGATCTTCACCTTTTTGTGGAGCTGGGACGACTTCTTCTCACAATTGCTATATCTCAATTCGGTAGAAAAGTTTACGGTGGGGCTTGGGCTGCGGATGTTTATTGATCAGTTTGAGGTGCAGTGGGGTCAATTGCTCGCGATGTCTTTACTGTCCGTTATCCCTTCGGCAATCGTCTTTTTTGTAGCTCAAAAGCATTTTGTGGAAGGTATCGCGACAACAGGGATCAAAGGTTGATTTTTGATGACAGGTATCACATAACTTCACATACAAGGGAGTGTCATTCAATGGTGATCAAAGGTAAACGTTGGCTAAAGACTTTGACGATCGGTGTGCTGGCTGCAGTAATGGTGACAGGCTGTGCAGGAGGTTCCAATTCGGGCGCAAGTGGGGGTCAAGGTTCAGGCACACTCAAAATGATGTGGTGGGGCTCGGATGCTCGGCACGAAGCGACCAAAAAGGCAATTGAACTGTACACTTCGAACCATACGGATGTCAAACTCACCACAGAATTTACATCATGGGATGGATACTGGCAGAAGCTTCCTACCCTTGCGGCCTCGTCCTCTCTCCCAGATATTCTGCAGATGGATGCGGCTTATATTCAGGGCTATGCCAAACGGGGGCAATTGGCTGATCTGTCTGATCTGGACTTGAGTGGCATTGTGGATGAGAAGGTGCTGGAGAATATCAAGATTGATGGCAAGGTATATGGAGTGCCTTTGAGCTACAATGGTGCAGGATTGGTCTATGACAAAGTGACACTTGAGCAATACGGGATCAAATTACCTTTTAACAACTGGACTTGGGATGATTTCTTTGCTTATGCCAAAGAAGCACGGAGCAAGCTGCCAGAGGATAAATATCCGATCGACGACATGCGCAACATCTGGGAATTCTATCAATTTTATCAGACTGCCAAAGGCAAAGGGCCCATTTTCCAAGATGGAAAGTTCAATCTGGATAAAGATACCTTTTTCGAATTTAACAATATCTATGCTGAATTTCAAAAAGAAGGCGTTGTACCGCCCGCAGATCAGCAGCTAGCTTTTAAAGAGAATGATCCACAGCTCGACTCGCTGGGTTCTGGTAAAGTCATGCTTCGCACAGCATCGGTCGGATCGGCGAGTGCAATCGAAGCACTCAAACCAGGTCAGCTAGCAGTGAACAGCAATCCTATTGGCGAAAGCGGAGGTGGCTGGGCTCAGTCAACGATTTTCTTCTCTGTAAGTGCGAATTCCAAAAATGTGGAGCAAGCGAAGGAATTTATCAAGTGGTTCATATCTGATCCAGAAGCAGGCAAAATTTTGGGGATGACACGTGGTATTCCGATTGATGATGAAGTGTACGCTTCACTTGAATCTAATCTTACGGCTGGAGAACGTTTCGGGAAAGATTTGCTTGATGTTGCCAAACCGAAGGCATTGCCTTTCTATCCTGCGCCTGCTGGTGCTGAAGATTTTACAGCAACGTATAAGTCAGAGATGGAGAGCGTTATGTTTGGTCAAGTGACACTGGATGCAGCTTATGATGTATTGGTGGAGAAAGGTAAACAGGCCGAAAGCAAAATAAAATAAATAAACTCATTGGATGGAATTTGAATGATTGAGATGGAGGCAGAAACCATGCTACTACATGATAATTGGAGAATTCAGCAATATGAAGTGGACGAGAAACCGCCGCTGACCATTGCAGATGCAGATTTGGATGACCGTTTCTGGATTAGTGCGAGTGTGCCGGGTGATGTACATTCCACTCTGATCGAACGCAAGCTAATTGATCATCCGTATTATGGGCATAACGACATCAATTCGCGCTGGGTGGAGCAGAAGGAGTGGTGGTATCGCACACGTTTTCAGATGGATGCCGATCCAACCCAACAGGAGCGCTGGGAACTGATTTTCGAAGGGTTAGATACTCATGCTACGGTTTATGTGAATGGTCTTGAGATTGGAACGGCCAGTAATATGCACCGAACGTACGTGTATGATGTCTCCCGCGTTATACGCCAAGGCAAAAATACGATTGCTGTCCGCTTTGACCCACTCTACCTCTATCACAGAGATAAAGCACTGATGCAGTGGTCTTCATACACAAAGGAACGCCCATGGATTCGGAAGGCAGCGATGAATTACGGCTGGGACTGGGGGCCACGCATCGTAACCGTAGGGATCTGGGGTAAGGTTAGACTGGAGCGTCATGTGCAAGCCAAATTGGAAGGGGTATATGCATATACGAAGCAGTGTGACAACCAGCAGGCGGACATTAAAGTTGAGCTTGAAGCGAAAAAGTATCGCGGATGTGGCCATCTGACCTATCGTGCTCGTTTACTTGATGCGGATCAGCAGGTTGTGGCTCATGCGGAGGGTGAGTTCCTACGTGGTAAGGTTGGATTCGATCTTCAGGTATCGCAGCCACAATTGTGGTGGACGCATGATCTGGGTAAACCTTACCTCTATCAACTGGAAACGGTATTGCTTGCAGACGGCGTGGAGGTAGATCGGAGAGAACAACGAATTGGAATTCGAACCGTGGAACTGGTGCTGGAAGATGATCAGGGACAGCCTGCGTTTGCTTTTCATATCAATGGTGTAAAGTTGTTTGCCAAAGGATCGAATTGGATTCCAGTAGATAATCTGATTGGAGCGGCTCCTGACTCTCGGTACAAACATCTGATCATGTTGGGCGTAGAAGCTAATATGAACATGCTGCGAATCTGGGCAGGAGGCATATATGAAAAAGACGTCTTCTACGATCTTTGTGATGAGCTTGGGTTATTAGTATGGCAGGACTTTGCTTTTGCCAACGCGCTTTTCCCTGATTACAATGCTGATTTTGTGGAAAATGTTCGGCAGGAAGCCATCTGCAACATTCAAAGGCTGCGCAATCATGCGTCACTTGCTTTATGGTGCGGAAATAACGAGATCGACTGGCTGTACGATATGAAATCGTCATCAGGAGAGATTACGACACCTTTTTACGGTGAAACGATCTATCATGAGATTTTACCAGAATTGCTAGAACAGCTTGACCCTGCTCGCCAATACTGGCCTTCTTCCCCTTATGGCGGCAATGATGCGAATGATCCGAATCATGGGGATCGTCACAACTGGCAAGTGTGGCATGGTTCCGTCTATCCACGTAAATTTGGCGAGGTGCCTTTGCTAGATTACAGTGTGGAGGGTGTCACGTTCAAAAACTATAAAAATGATTTCACGTTATTCAGCAGTGAGTTTGGTATGCATGCCTCTGCCACGAAGTATACGTTGGAACGAAACATTCCAAAGGATCAATTCTATTGGGGAAGCGTAGAGATGGCTTATCGTAACAAGGATACGAACCATCAGAAGGGCATTTTGCTCATGGAAGGATTCACAGGAGTACCCCAAAATCTAGATGAGTATATCCAGTTTTCGATGTTGACTCAGGCTGACGGCTTGAAATATGGAATTGAGCATTATCGGCGCAACAAAACGCGCACAAGTGGTTCCTTAATCTGGCAGCACGGCGACAGTTGGCCTGGAACGAGTTGGTCGTTAATTGATTATGAGTTGCTACCAAAAGCGTCCTATTATTATGCGCGTAAATTTTATCATCCATTACTATTAAGTCTGAACCATGAACCCGGCGAGTTGTTGGAGGTGTGGGTGATTAATGATCACTTATCTTCTCTTAATGGACTGGTGATTCTTGAGGTTTATGATATGCAGGGTCAATCCATTCATCGTATGGAGCTGCATGCACAGGTGGAAGCTAATGGCGTCGTAAAACTGGGGGAGTGGGACGAACAGGAAGTGTTGAAAGACCTATCTCCAGAACAGGCGGTGCTGAAGTTGTCTGCGCCTGCATGGGAGTGCCTAGATAACGTTTATTATTTACGTGATGCAAAAGATGTACAGCTTAGCCTGAGCAGTATTCACGCTTCATATAATGAAGAAACCCAGCAATTGCTTGTGCAGGCAAATGATGCGGTAGCTAGAATGGTTCAGATTCTGATCCCGCAAGGTAATGTGCGCATGAGTGATAACTATTTTGATCTGCTTCCAGGGGAGCAGCGAACCATTGATATACGTCAGGCAGATGGAGAAGCACTCAAATACCAACATATCACCGTATCAGCATTAAATGCGGATGAGGTACCCGTTACACTAACAAGATAATTCATGAGTATCTATAATAATTCGACAAAAGACCGAAACAGGGAAGCATGAACGATGCTTTCCTATTTCGTCTTTTTGACATGAAGCAAGAAGTGACGTCTCTCATTTTGCAGTTAAAAAGAATTGCTAGATTCAGCGTCATAAATTCGATGTACAGGCATAAACATGAGATATGAACAAGCACCAGCAACGCGATCAATTTGAAACCAAGGTTGGAGGAGCCTACTCATGAAAGTGAACTGGAAGGAGCTTTTTCCGGAACCGATCCGAACCATTCTAGGGAGAATGCCGCCTACCGTATTAGAGAAAGTGGAGGAAGTGCGTATCCGGGAAGGGAGACCGCTCGAGATTAATGCTGGAGATACCTATCACTTTCTTACCGCACAGGGCAGTCTGACAGCTAAGCCTGAAGAAGCTTACAATCCTCAGAAAGAAGTAACGCACAGGCTGCTGGATCTAATTAGTAATCACTCTCTCTATACATTGGAAGAAGAGCTTCGTAAAGGATTCATTACCATTCCCGGAGGACACCGGATCGGACTTGCTGGTCGAACGGTTCTAAGTGGTGGACGGGTGGAAACCTTACGCGATATCAATGGATTCAATGTAAGGGTTGCCCGAGAGGTTCATGGTGTGGCAGATCGCATTCTGCCCTATCTTCTGGACATGAAAAGCGGACAGGTATTCCATACGTTAATTCTATCCCCTCCACAACAAGGCAAGACGACACTGTTACGTGACCTAGCTAGACAAATAAGCAATGGTTGCAGACTGGTGGGTGGAAGTGAGTTCGTTCAAGGGCTACGTCCTCGACTTAAGGTAGGCATTGTGGATGAGCGTTCCGAAATCGCTGGAAGTTATAAAGGGGTACCTGGTTTTGATGTTGGACCACGCACAGATGTGATGGATGGATGTCCAAAGGCAGAAGGCATGATGATGATGCTTCGCTCCATGTCTCCAGACGTAATCATTGTGGACGAGATTGGTCGTCCAGAGGATGCGGAAGCTGTGATGGAGGCACTGCATTCGGGGGTATCGGTGATTGCGACAGCACATGGGCGGGATCTGGCAGAGTTATCTTCTAGGCCAGCGCTAAAAACACTTATCCAGGAGCAGATGTTTCAGCGTTATGTACAACTTAGGCGGACGAGCCGAGGGATGAACTTTCGTTTGGCTGATGGGAAAATGCGTGGTCTACAGCAACTAGATGCAGGAGGTGAGGCATTTGGTTAACATGCTGGGTGCTGTCATTATCTTGTTTGCAAGCACACTGGCTGGCTTCTACCGTGCAAGACAATTCGCTCTTAGACCACGACAGATACGGGAATTAATTGCTGCATTGCAACGACTGATGACGGAGATTAATTATGGATTGACCCCGCTTCCTGATGCGATGGGGAAAATGGGAGCTCAGACGAAGGAACCTGTACGGTCGTTGTTTCTCCATGCAGCACATCAGATGAATCCGCCATACGGACAGACTGCACGCGAAAGTCTTCAGGCTGGCATTGAATACATGTGGAACAAGTCTGCAATGAAAGCAGATGAGCGAGAAGTCATGTTGCAGTTAAGCTTCAGTCTTGGCACCAGCGACCGTCAGGATCAGACCAAACATATCTCGCTAGCCATTCAACAACTCATGCATGAAGAATCCCGTGCACAGGCTGACCAAATGAAATATGAACGAATGAGCCGTAGCCTTGGGATGCTTGTCGGAGCGTTAATCGTCATTCTGATCTTCTGAAATTGCCGGGATAGTGAGGTGCCAAGGTCATGAATCTAGAAGTGAACGCAATTTTCCAAATTGCGGGCATCGGAATCATCATTGCAATGATTCACACGGTGCTGAAACAAATGGGAAAGGAAGATATGGCGCACTGGGTAACCGTTATCGGATTCGTTGTTGTGTTATTCATGGTTGTTCGTATGTTAGATGGGTTGCTGCAAGAGATCAAATCGATCTTCCTTTTCCAATGAAAACGGTCATGAAGCCAGGATGGTGGTGACCTGTGGAAATTATTCAAGTGGTAGGGCTAGCATTGATTGCAACAGTTCTCATTCTTGTCATCAAAGAACAAAAGCCCATGTTTGCATTTCTCATCGCTGCCGCTACAGGCATAGTCATTTTTATGCTACTGATTGGCAAGATTGGCGCGGTCATCGAGGTGTTGAAGCGGCTCGCCGAAAACTCAGGTATGGAAAGCATCTATCTGAAAACTGTACTGAAAATTATAGGTATAGCCTACATTGCTGAATTCGGTGCGCAAATTGTGAGGGATGCCGGTCAAGAGAGCATTGCTTCCAAAATTGAGCTTGCGGGGAAAGTTCTGATCCTGGTTCTCGCGATTCCCATTATTAGCATTATTATCGAAACCGTCATGAAACTAATGCCGGTATAGAAGGAGGCATGCGGACTTTGATGAAATACAACCATTTTAAGCCGCAGTGGAGCCTTACTCTTGTACTAATGCTATGTTTTCTGTTTGCGATGGTCGGACATGTTACCGCAAGTGCACCGTCTGGAGAATGGATGCAGCAGCAGGCTGACCAGCTTCCGAAGGATCAAGTGGAGAAGTACTGGGATCAGCTCATGGGGCAATATGGTGGATTTTTTCCGGAGGGAAAAACGCCCTCTTTTATGGATATGTTAATTCCGGGCAATGAAGGATTTAGCCTGAAGTCGGTCTTTATAGCGATTGGAACGTTTATGCTGCATGAAATTTTGTATAACGGCAAATTGTTAGTGACTATTGTGATGTTAAGTGTACTGAGTATGATTCTGGAGACATTACAGACGGCATTTGAGAAAAACAACATAAGCAAGATTGCCTATTCCATCTGTTATATGGTCATTATCGTCATCGCAATCAACAGTTTCAGTGTAGCCATTGGTTATGCCAAGGACGCCATTGAGGGCATGGTGAGTTTTATGATGGCGATGGTTCCCCTGCTCTTCACGTTACTAGCGTCGATGGGGAATGTGGTGACCGTCTCGGTGACTCATCCGCTGATTATCTTCATGATTCATCTGGTGAGCACATTAATTCACATGTTGGTATTTCCGTTACTTTTCTTCTCAGCGGTGTTGCATCTTGTTAGTTCATTGTCTGATAAGTACAAGCTTACACAGCTTGCAGACTTACTACGTAATATCAGCGTTGCCTTGCTCGGCATTCTGCTAACGATGTTTCTAGGTGTAATTTCGGTGCAGGGAGCATCAGGCTCTGTTGCTGACGGTGTCAGTTTAAAGGCAGCCAAATACATCGCAGGCAACTTTGTTCCCGTCGTAGGCAGGACATTTGCAGATGCGACAGACACGGTCATTACAGCTTCGCTGCTGGTGAAAAACGCAATTGGTCTTACGGGGGTCATCATTATTCTGTTTTTGTGTGCCTTCCCTGCTCTCAAAATTTTAGCCCTTGCACTCATATACAACATTACTGGAGCAATCATGCAGCCACTAGGTGATACACCGATCGTTGGATGTTTACAAGCGATTGGAAAATCAATGATTTACGTGTTCGCAGCGCTAGCTGCTGTCGGACTTATGTTTTTCTTGGCAATCACCATCCTGCTCACAGCAGGGAACCTGACCGTCATGATGAGGTGAGTGTGCAATACGCAGAAAGGAGCTGAGAAGGATGGGGTGGCTGAGCAACTGGCTTCAGGAATTAATCATGATCGTTTTGCTCGCAACGTTTGTGGATATGTTACTGCCCAATCGCTCAATGGAGCGTTACGTCAAGCTTGTGCTGAGCCTCCTTATCCTGCTTACCCTCCTATCACCTATAACCAAGTTGCTTAAGAGTGATCCAGTTGCTGAACTCAAAAGGGCAATGACGGCTATGGAATCTCCATCAGAGGGAAATGCCACCTTGGAGCAGATATTGGCACAGGGGAAACGTCTTCAGCTGAATGAGCAGGAGCAATCTTTAGCGTGGACAGCGAAAGAGTTAGCCAAGGTAATGAAAGACCAGATTGAACAAAGCACGGGGGAACGTGTTCAGTCTGTGGAGGTGAAGCTCCTGATGGATAAGGTTCAACCGGAATCCGAAGTCGCCTCTCCAGTACATTTACCAGTGATCCAACGTGTTATGGTCGAAATGAGCGGTCAGCCGGAGGCAATAGGGATTAACGCTGAACGTAATGAAGGCGAAGCTGACAGTGCTTCTGTGTTCGAACAAGACCAAGCTCAGGCAACAGGTGAATCCTCATTCAAGCAGGAGCCGATTCAAATTGGTACCATTCACATTCCTTCGGTTCAGATTAAGGTGAGGACGGATGAGCAATCTTCCGTTAGCTCCCCTTCAGGGCAGCCAGATGTTCATGGAAATACGGTAGATGCGGATGCTGAACCGGTTACCGGTAGTCAGGACACACTTACTCAGCCTCAAGGCGGGGATACAGCTTCATCACGCTCGGAGCATGCCGTACAGATTATAGCGCTGTTGACGGAAAAATGGGATATCGATGCGAGTCAGGTACAGGTAAAAGAACAAAAGAACGCGCAGGCGTTATAAGAAGGAGGGTGTGCGGTGAGAAAGTGGCTTAAAAAAATTGAGGTGTGGCTGGGCGGCGGCGAAGATGGAGGTCGACGTAGTCAAACGTTTCGATGGCTCATTATATTGGGGTTAATCGGCGTTGGCATCATGCTGTTCAATTCATTTGTTAACGTCAAACAGATTGATACGGAAAATATCGGCCGGGAACCTCCTGATCCAGCCACATCCATGGCAACGATGCAGAATGACTTGACTGATCCAAACCCTTTTCAGGCAATCGAGACGGCATTTGAGGACAAGATCAAGAGTGTGCTCGAGAACATCGTTGGTGTGGGAACAGTCGATGTCATGGTTACAGTCGATTCAACGGAGGAATTAGTGGTTCAGCGCAATGTGAAAGACTCTCAGCAGCTAACAGAAGAGACGGATGCCAGTGGCGGCAAAAGGCACATGACCCAGTACACCAGGGATGGCGAGATTATTACTTATGAAATTTCAGGGGATCAGACACCGATTGTGACCAAGAAACTGAAACCACAAATTCGTGGAGTGCTTGTTGTAGCCAAAGGTGCAGAGAACAAAGTTGTGAAGGATCTGATTACCGATGCTGTGGAAAAAGGGTTAAATGTGGCGGCTTACCGTATCTCGGTTGTACCGCGCAAGCAGGACTAACCAGGATCGATGATCCAATTGTAATCAACTAACTCAAGATTGAAGTTAATTCGAGGAGGAAGTATTAATGAATAACAAACGCCAAACGGTATGGCTTGTGTCTATGCTCAGTCTAATGGTTATTTTGTCTGCATATTACCTCTTTACAGAAGACTCGGGTCCAGTGAATCCTCCAGTTGCCGATAGCCAGCAAGTGGATGGAATGAAGCAAGATGAGGCGACAGAGACAGCAGGTATTCTGGATCCAACAGAAGGTTTGGTTGTGAACGAAGTTGTTACTGGCGGAGAAGTTGATGAAACGGATGCAACAGTAACGGAAGGTACGACAGCCGAAACGAATGATCCAGCTGCTGCCGAAGGTAAGGGTACGGCAGAGCCTGGCAAGACCCCTGCTGCAGAATCAAATGAGGGTAAGAGTGAGCCAGGTAAGGAATCAGACAAAGGAACAACAGCTAGCCCTGATGCAAGTGGAGCAACAGAGGGGAATGCAGCTAAAACGGATGAGGAAGTTCTGAAAGAGATGGAAGAGCAGAACACTGCAGTTTCGGCTAGCAGTCAGTTCCAAAACTATCAATGGCAGCGGGAAGAAAGCAACAATCAAAAATATGAGGAGCTCATGACCATCGCTGGAGATCTCAGCAAAACACCAGAGGAAAACGCAAAAGCTACGGAGCAAGTACGTGCCCTGGAAGAGAAAATTGCAAAGATCAACGGAATTGAAGAGACCCTCTCCCAGCAATTTTCCAACGCGATTATCGAAGAAAATGAAGATAAGTATAAAGTCGTAGTGCTTAGTGACAAACTGGATGTAAAACAAGCGGTATCCATTGTGGATTTGGTGATGAAGGAACTGGCTGTCACACAGAATAAAATCAGTGTTCAATATGTGACAGAACAGTAAGGAAGGGCTGGAGTAGAGGCCTGGGAGCTTGTTAAAGTCCCGGGCTCTTTCCATTTTTAACGATTATGATATAATACATAAAGCCATATGACCGTCTAAGTGAGACTGGCATGATGCCGAAGGAGTGAATAATGCTAATGTTTAAATTGAGCGAGATCAAAGAATTGATCAAACTGGTAGATGAAAGTTCCGTTCAGGAGTTGGAAATTGAAAATGAGGGATCACGTCTCTCTATACGCAAACCGGGTAAAACGGAATATGTTCAAGCTGCTGCTGTGCAACCTCAAGTTGTTGCTGCTGCTCCACAGGTGCAACCTGCTGCAGTGGTTACTGAAACTGCACCACAAGCCGATACTACAAGCCATTTACATAAAATCGTATCTCCGATGGTGGGTACTTTTTACAGAGCTTCTTCTCCGGAAGCAGGTCCTTTTGTAAGCGCTGGTGATAAAGTTACCGAAAAAACAACGGTTTGTATCATTGAAGCGATGAAGCTGATGAACGAGCTTGATGCTGACATCAAGGGAGAAATCGTTGAAGTGCTGGTTGAGAATGGACAGCTTGTTGAATACGGACAACCTCTGTTCTTGGTTAAACCGGAATAACGTTTATTGCCCGAGATTGGCAACCGCATGAGCTTCGAAGGAGGACAATAACGAAATGAAATTTCAAAAAATACTGATTGCAAACCGTGGCGAGATTGCGGTTCGTATTATTCGTGCGTGCCGTGAGGTCGGTATTTCAACGGTAGCCGTTTATTCAGAAGCAGATAAAGATTCACTGCATGTACGTCTAGCGGATGAGGCGTATTGTATCGGCCCAACGTTGTCTAAGGACAGCTATTTGAATTTTACCAACATTATGAGTGTGGCCACGCTTACTGAGTGTGACGCCGTTCACCCAGGGTATGGATTCTTGGCAGAGAACGCTGACTTTGCAGAGATTTGCGAGTCTTGCAATATTACGTTTATCGGCCCATCTCCAGAGGCTATTACCAAAATGGGAGATAAGGCAGTTGCGAAGCAAACGATGAAGGACGCGGGAGTTCCGGTTATTCCAGGATCTGACGGACTCGTCGAAAGCATCGAAGAAGCAGTGATGATCAGCCGTGATATTGGTTACCCTGTCATTATCAAAGCTACCGCAGGTGGTGGAGGTAAAGGGATTCGTATTGCTGAGGATGAAGAGTCGCTGGTTAAACAAATTACGGCAGCTCAGCAAGAAGCACAGAAGGCGTTTGGTAATGCTGGCGTGTATCTCGAAAAATTCTTGACGGGCATGAAGCACGTTGAAATTCAGATCATCGCGGACAAGCATGGCAACGCAGTACACCTTGGTGAGCGTGACTGCTCCGTTCAACGTCGCCGTCAGAAGCTGGTTGAAGAGGCACCTTGCCCTGTCCTAAACGAAGAAGTGCGTACCCTGATGGGAGACGCTGCAGTGCGCGCTGCGCTTGCTGTAAACTATTCTGGAGCAGGTACATTGGAATTCCTACTCAGCCCAAATGGTGAGTTCTATTTCATGGAAATGAACACACGTATTCAGGTAGAGCATCCCGTAACGGAAATGGTTACTGGCGTTGATCTAATTCGGGAAATGATCTCGGTTGCAGAAGGTCATCCACTTTCATTCCGTCAGGAAGATGTGGTGATCAAAGGTTGGTCCATCGAATGCCGGATTAATGCTGAAGATCCTGATCGCAATTTCATGCCATCTCCAGGTAAGATAGGATTCTATCTGGCACCGGGTGGCCCTGGTGTACGCGTGGATAGCGCTGCTTACCCAGGTTATACAATTTCCCCGTTCTATGACTCCATGATCGCAAAATTGATCGTGTGGGGTGCTAACCGGGAAGAGGCCATAGCCAAAATGAAACGTGCTCTTGCGGAATTTGCAATCGAAGGGATCTCCACAACGATCTCGTTCCATCAAAAATTGCTGGAGCATCCAACGTTCATTCGTGGGGACTTCGATATTAAATTTCTTGAGGAAAACGAGATTTAATATGCATATTGGGCTTGTTTGTCATAATGTAGCCCAAATGATATAGTATTTAATAATAAGAGCGCATGTCTCCTGTAAAGGATAAGCCCGCTTTGCGGAGATAAAATGCAGGAGTTCCGGTAAAGCCGGATCGGAACGGTATCTGACGGTCGTAGACCTCGGTACCTGCGCCCTCACGGATTGCCGCAAACTTATCTCGCGAAAGGTGTGTTGAACAGTTATGAGTACATTACCGACAGAATTTGAACGAACGGATATCGGTGAAATCCAGATCGCACCTGAAGTCATTGAAGTCATTGCTGGACTGGCTACAGTCGAAGTAAAAGGTGTAGCTGGCATGAGTGGCGGATTCGCAGGCGGATTTGCTGAATTGCTTGGTCGCAAAAACCTTTCCAAAGGTGTAAAAGTCGAAGTAGGACAGCGTGAAGCTGCTGTAGATGTTTCCGTTATTATTGAGTATGGATACCGCCTTCCACAGGTGGCTACTGAAATTCAGCAAAACGTGAAACGTTCGATTGAGAATATGACAGGACTGAGTGTAAACGAAGTTAATGTTCACATTCACGATGTTCAATTCAAGAACGCTGAGAAAGTGGAAGAAATTGACGTGAACACACAGCGCGTCAAATAACAAAGGGCAGATTCCCCCGGCATAACTGCCGGGGGTTATCCCGTCTTGGACAAGTCTTGAGTTCATCTGAAGTCTGACTGAAGATGAAGGGTGATTAACAGATGTCAATGTTAGTGAGCAAGGGAGGCTGTGCAGTTCGTGGCGAAAATACTGGATCGGCTTCTGTTGTTTATATACAGCATAAGCGTTGGAGCAATATCGGCAGCAGTTATTCTTCTGATTAGTGGAGTGCTGCCTTACGAATTGAATTACCAGCAGGAACAGAACGTCATTGTTGCAGCAATTGTTGCATCAGCGATTTTGTTTATCCTGAGTTTGCGTTTCTTCTATATCTCAGTTCGGCGTGAACGTGCTTCATTGCCATCTGTAGATCAGCGTACAGAATACGGTGATGTGCAGATCTCAATGGAGACGATTGAGAATCTCTGTTTGAAGGCGACTTCGCGTTTTCGTGGGGTTCGTGATGTAAAAGCACGCATTCGCGTGGTGGAGTCCGGGTTGGAGATTATGATTCGTGCAGTAGTGGACGGGGAGAGCCCGATCCCTGCACTGACTTCCGATCTACAAAAGGCAATACATGATCATGTACAGGAGATTACGGGTATTCCGGTTTCTTTTGTCACAGTATATATTGCCAATGTTACCCAGTCGCCTAACTACAAGAGTCGAGTGGAATGAGGTGAGTTTCACTGATGCTGTGGAGAGAGATATGGGATAGTCACAGAGGCCGAATATTAGGGATTGCCTTTGGTATCTTTTTTGGATTTCTTTATGTATGGATCGGTTTTTGGGATATGTTGTTCTTTGCACTTTTGGTGTTCATCGGTTATACGTTAGGCAGACGAAGTGATTCGAAGGTTGGATCTTTTATTCCCTGGAGGGAATGGGGACAATGGCTGGGAGATCGCTGGCGTATGTTTAAGTAAAGACCATCTGAGCCCTGCAATAGGTTTCTTCCGAAAATAGAGCTTAGTTTAATATGCCCGTTTTTTGGAGGAAACGTACTGCAGGTTTTTTTGTGAAAAGGGTTAACACTAACTCATCAAGGGCATTTTGTTATCTGTACGTGGAGTATGAATGCCCTGAATGATTATAAAATAAGCAGGATGACGCTTAACAGTAAGCGTTGCAGGAGGCAGGACATGAAAAGACGTTTAGCAAGGGAAATTGCAGTACAAAGTCTATATCAAATGGAAATGAACGAAGTGAGTGCGGCTGTGGCGGTCAACATGTTGATTAACGAAGCGGCTGAAGAGAACGAAACAGATGTAGTTATTCGTGATGCTGATACGATGCGTACCTATGTAACGGACATTGTGCAAGGAACATGGAACCAAAAAGAAGCCATCGATGGATTGCTTGTGGATTACCTTAAAGGTTGGCAGATTAGTCGTCTGTCCCGTGTTGATCGCC
Source organism: Paenibacillus sp. MER 99-2 (assembly GCF_023714095.1). Classification (NCBI taxonomy): domain Bacteria; kingdom Bacillati; phylum Bacillota; class Bacilli; order Caryophanales; family Paenibacillaceae; genus Paenibacillus; species Paenibacillus sp. MER 99-2. Next base: position 880,186 of record NZ_JAMAUZ010000001.1, read on the forward strand.
AGATTTTGCGTCTTGCGGCTTTTGAGATGGTCTTCCGTGAAGATGTTCCAGCTAAAGTTGCAGTCAATGAAGCGATTGAGCTGTCGAAGCACTTTGGTACGGATGAATCCGGTAAGTTTGTTAATGGTGTGCTAGGCCGCATGATTCAAGAAGTGAATACGCTCAAAGAAAAATTGTCTTAATTCAAGCATCAGTATTACACACGATATATTCGCATAAGGGAGAGAGTACAATGACAGCAACTATTATTAATGGTAAAGAAGTGTCCCAAGAGATCCGCGCAGGCATAACAGCAGAAGTAAAGCAGCTTAGCGAACAGGGGGTAGTGCCTGGTCTGGCAGTTGTGCTCGTCGGGGAAGATCCGGCATCCCAAGTTTATGTGCGTAATAAAGAAAAGGCATGTCATGACCTTGGCTTCTATTCCGAAGTACATCGACTAGATGAAAGCACCTCTCAAGAGGATCTGCTAGCATTGGTGGACAAGCTGAACAATCAGGACAGCATTAACGGAATTTTGGTTCAACTGCCACTGCCGAAGCATATTGAAGAGAAAGCGGTCATTGATGCAATTTCCGTTGAAAAGGACGTGGATGGCTTCCATCCTGTTAACGTGGGAAACCTTGTCATTGGTGATGATAGCTTGCTTCCATGTACACCTGCTGGTGTAATCGAACTGATTAAACGCACAGGTCTGGAAATGTCAGGTAAGCATGCGGTTGTTATTGGACGTAGTAATATCGTTGGCAAACCAGTGTCCCTGCTTCTTCAACGTGAGAATGCAACAGTGACCATGTGCCATTCACGTACTGCGAACATGAAAGAAATTACACGCCAGGCTGATATTCTGGTGGTAGCTATCGGACGAGCTAATTTTGTAGATGCAGATTATGTGAAGCCGGGTGCAGTCGTTATTGATGTTGGCATGAACCGTCTAGAGAACGGCAAACTAGCTGGTGATGTTGATTTTGAAAGTGTAAAAACGGTATCTGGTCCCATTACTCCAGTTCCAGGCGGCGTAGGTCCTATGACGATTACAATGTTGATGCAGAATACATTAATCGCAGCCAAGCGTGCGCACGAATTGGCATAGGACAGTCTGTGGCAGAGCAACAGATCTATTCCATTAAAGATCTGAATCGGTATATCCGGATGAAATTGGAGTCCGATCAGATCCTGTCGGACGTTTGGTTACGCGGAGAGATTTCTAATTTCACACATCACTCCAGCGGTCATATGTATTTTACTTTGAAGGATAAGGACAGTCGCATCAAAGCAATAATGTTTGCTTCACATAATCAGAGATTACCTTTTGTGCCCAAAGAGGGTGCGAGGGTAATCGCAAGAGGGAACGTATCCGTATATGAGCGGGATGGACAGTATCAATTCTATGCCACCCATATGCAGCCTGATGGTATCGGAAGTTTGTACTTAGCCTATGAGCAGTTGAAGAAAAAGCTCGAGGAAGAAGGACTATTCTCTCCATCACGCAAAAGAGCGATTCCTCGTTATCCACACACCATAGGTGTCGTGACCTCCCCAACTGGAGCAGCAGTTCGTGATATTTTAACGACGTTGCAACGGCGGTATCCTTCGGCCAAGGTGGTTTTGTATCCTGTGTTGGTACAAGGAAAGACAGCGGCACCCTCCATTGTAAAAGCCATTGGTAACTTGAATCGTCTAGGGGAAGCGGATGTCCTCATTGTTGGTCGTGGGGGCGGTTCGCTTGAAGAATTATGGGCGTTTAATGAAGAGATCGTAGCTAGAGCTATCGTTGCATCAACAATCCCTGTTATCTCTGCTGTGGGACACGAAACCGACTTTACGATTGCAGACTTTGCAGCTGATTTACGTGCTGCAACACCTACGGCTGCTGCTGAGCTTGCTGTACCTAACCGTGCTGACCTGCTTGACCAGATAGAGCGGAGACAACGTCAACTCCAGCAAAGCTTGCGTCAACGAGCTGTGCATAATCGTGAGCGTCTTGCAAGGTTGCAGCGTTCTCCAGTCCTTGTGAATCCTAGGCGGTCGTTGATGCAGCACACGGAACGTTTGGACATGCTTCATCAACGTATGCTTCGAACGGTGGATACAAGGCTCAAATGGACGGGAGAAAAGCAGGAACGGTTGCTCGCTGCGCTCCAGCGTTTTAATCCTCGTGAACAGGTTGCAGTTGCTCAGCGTGAGCACGCAGCTGCCAGACGTCAATTGGAGCTTACGATGAAGGCGATAACCAGATCCAAGCAGCAACAGTGGAAAGCTTCAATTCGGCATTTAGATGCGCTCAGTCCGCTAAAGGTCATGTCTCGCGGGTATAGTCTTGTGTACGACGATCAGGAGCAGCGTTTAATTAAATCATTGAAAGATGTACAACCCGGTGATTCAATCAAGATTAAATTAACAGACGGGCAGCTGGACTGTCAGGTTTGGGGGATGAAGGAGGACGATGACCATGGCGAATGAACCGGAACTGAATTTTGAAGAAGCGATGGCAGCGTTGGAAGACATCGTAAGTCAGCTGGAGCACGGGGATGTTCCTCTAGAGCAAGCTATTGACTTGTTTCAGCGAGGCATGAAGCTTTCGCAACTTTGTGGATTGAAGCTGGAGCAAGTGGAACGTAAGATCGAGATGATCGTAGAAGAAGATGGGGAACTTCGTAAGAAGCCGTTTGCGGATGAGAGTGGTGAAGTGAATGAATAATCGTCCTGTATTTGAATTGTATCTTCAGGAGATCACAGAGCAGATCACCAACGAGTTGAAGGAAATCCTTCCTGCTGAATGGGACGTACCACAGTCTCTGCGTGATGCGATGCAGTATTCATTAATGGCCGGAGGCAAACGTCTTCGACCGCTGCTGGTCGTCGCTGCGGCGGAAGCTTTCGGTGCGGAGCGTCAAGCTGCGCTTCCGGTAGCCTGCGCCGTAGAGATGGTTCATACGTACTCCTTGATCCACGATGACCTACCTGCTATGGATAATGATGACTATCGCAGGGGAAAATTAACGAATCATAAGGTGTTTGGGGAAGCAACAGCAATTCTGGCAGGTGATGCATTGCTAACACATGCTTTCTACAGTATCGTTCAAGCAGGGCGTAAGAGCGGGGTTCCTGCGGAGTCACTGCTCTCCATCGTTGAAGATCTGTCTGAATTGGCCGGTGCTCGAGGTATGGTTGGCGGACAGGTAGCTGATATGGAAGGCGAGCAAGGGTTGACGAACCTTGAACAGCTACAATACATCCATCTGCACAAAACAGGGGATCTAATGGTGTTCTCCCTTATTGCAGGTGCACGGATCGGTGGAGCAACACAAGGACAACTGGAGGCACTACGAGTTTTCGGTAGAGATTTGGGGCTTGCTTTTCAGATTCAGGACGACATTCTTGACCTCACTGGCGATGAACAGAAGATGGGCAAAAAAACGCAAAGTGACGTGAACCAACAAAAGGTCACTTATCCTTTCTTTATTGGTTTGGAACAATCGCAAGAGCAGGTTAGAGAGCTGACTCAATCAGCTAAAGATGCACTCGACAGAGCAGACCTTACTGATTCCTCCAGACTGATGGAAATTGCAGATTACTTAATGCGTAGAGACCATTAACTTGTGATTCAATTCAGTTAAATTCTGAAAGTTCTGTTTCAATTGTTTTAGAACCGTGTAATGATATTGATGTTCTTTTTATAGGAGCGGAGTCTTGCTAACCAAGGATACATAATGATCGAATAGGGTGTCCCTGCTGGTGATAATACGTGGTAGGGGGAGTAAAGTACCGTACATTATGATTCCTTTTCATTTATGTTATAATGATTTAATGTCAATTCATGAATTATGCATGAACATATTACACAAAATTCAAACATTCTAGGAAAGCGGGGAGATTCTCGTGCTGCTTCCACAAATTAAACAACCCAGCGATCTGAAGTCGATGTCTCAAGATGACCTTGTTTTATTATCGGCGGAGATCCGGCAGTTTCTCATTGAGAAGTTGTCCGCTACAGGGGGGCATCTTGCACCCAACTTAGGAGTGGTTGAGCTCACGGTTGCCCTGCATTACTGTTATAACAGTCCGGTAGATAAAATGATCTTTGATGTTGGGCATCAGGCATATGTACACAAAGTCCTTACAGGTCGTATGGATCGATTCGATACTTTACGTCAACACAATGGATTGTGCGGATTCGTTAAACGTAATGAGAGTGAACACGATGTATGGGAAGCCGGTCATAGCAGCACTTCGTTGTCTGCAGCGATGGGTATGGCACTTGCACGTGATCTTAAAGGTGAAGACAATAAAGTTATACCGATTATCGGGGATGGAGCGCTTACGGGCGGTATGGCCTTTGAAGCACTCAATCATATTGGCCATGAGCAGAAGAAAATGATGGTCATCCTCAATGATAATGAAATGTCCATTGCTCCAAACGTCGGGGCGATGCATAAATATTTAAGTAAAATCCGTTCGGATCGTCACTATCTGAAAGCCAAAGACGATGTGGAGGGAATGCTGAAAAGGATTCCTGCCATTGGTGACAAATTGGCTAAATCAGCGAGTTGGATCAAAGACAGCGTGAAATACATGATGGTTCCAGGCGTTCTTTTTGAAGAGCTGGGATTCAAGTATTTGGGTCCGATTGACGGTCATGATATTCCTAAACTGATCGAAGCGTTCAAACAGGCAGATAACGTTGAAGGTCCTGTGTTAGTTCACGTCCTTACAACCAAAGGTAAAGGTTATCAGCCAGCAGAAGCCGATTCGCATAAGTGGCATGGAATCTCACCGTACAAGATCGAATCTGGTCAAGTTCTAAAGGCTGTTGGAAAACCGATGTATACCGAAATATTTGGTCAAACGTTAGTTGAACTGGCCAAGGAAGATAAGCGTATTGTAGCGGTGACACCAGCGATGCCTACGGGCTCGGGTCTTATTCCATTCAGTAAGGAATTCCCGGATCGGATGATTGATGTTGGTATTGCAGAGCAACATGCGGCAACGATGTCCGCAGCACTTGCTATGGAAGGATTAAAACCGATCTTTGCGGTATACTCCACCTTCATGCAGCGTGCATACGACCAGATTGTGCATGATATTTGCCGTCATAACGCTAATGTCATCTTTGCTATCGACCGTGCTGGATTCGTAGGGCCAGATGGTGAAACGCATCAAGGTGTGTATGATGTGGCATTCATGCGTCATATTCCGAACATCGTATTGATGATGCCAAAAGATGAAAATGAACTGCGCCATATGATGAAGACTGCGATTGAGTATAATGATGGACCTATCGCGTACCGTTATCCACGGAATAATGTCGTTGGTGTACCGCTTGACGAGCAACTTGTGCCGATTCCAATTGGTACATGGGAGCAGATCAGACCAGCGGAAGGGTACGCAATAATTGCATCAGGCTCCATGCTGCAGATCGCGGAGGAAGCTGCTGAGTCAGTGAAGAGAGAAGGCATTGCGGCTGGCGTAATTAATGCTCGATTCATCAAACCACTAGATGAGCAAATGCTGCGTGAACTGGCTGTACGAGGCACTAAAATTATTGTGCTTGAAGAGGTCTCTCAGGCGGGAAGCATGGGTAGTGCTGTGCTGGAGTTCTATGCAGAACAAGGATTACACGATGTTCAAGTTCATTTAATGGGTATTCCTGATCGATTTATCGAGCATGGTAGCATTAACGAGCAACGGGCAGAAGTTGGCCTTACTGTGGAAAATGTAAGCTCTGAACTGCGTTCGATGGCAGCACAGTCATCTTATAACATGACGCGAACCAAATTTCCATCATAACAACTGGGTTTCAGAAGTGTGATCCTAAGATGAATTGGTAACAAACTTTTGATGTGATCCCCAGCGGGTGCATCGCCTGAATGATTAGCATTAACTTGATGATAGGAGAAAGACATGTCACTCCCGAAAGAACGAATTGATGTTCTGCTGGTCGAGCAAGGTTATTATGAGAGCCGTGAAAAAGCAAAAGCGGCCATTATGGCTGGACTAGTGTATGCCAATAATGAACGAATTGAAAAGGCTGGGATGAAGATTCCACGGGAAGCAGAATTGAAGGTTAAAGGTTCTGTTCACCCCTATGTGGGTCGAGGCGGCTTAAAGCTGGAAAAGGCCATCCGTCATTTCAATCTCGATATGAACGAACGGGTTATGCTGGATATTGGTTCGTCTACCGGTGGTTTTACGGACTGTGCATTGCAGCACGGCGCTTCCCATGTTTACGCTATTGATGTCGGATACAATCAGTTGGATTGGTCTTTGCGCAACGATGAGCGGGTTACGGTCATGGAACGAACCAATTTCCGTTACGTTACACCGGAAGATCTGACGGGGCCAGTACCGAACTTTGCGAGTATTGATGTCTCTTTCATCTCACTCCGCATTATTTTACCGCCACTAATCGCTCTACTTCATCAGCCTGCGGATATCGTAGCTCTGATTAAACCACAGTTCGAGGCTGGACGTGAGAAAGTAGGCAAGTCAGGTGTTGTTCGGGATACTGGGGTGCATAAGGAAGTGCTGGAAACGATGCTTCGTTATGCGAATGAACTCGGATTGAAGCTGAAGGATCTAACCTTCTCACCGATTACTGGTGGAGAAGGCAACATTGAATTCCTTGCACATTGGCGACTGGAAGAACCAGACGCAACACAACCAGAGAACAATGTGGCTGACCTAGATGCACTGGCACAAAAGGTTGCAACACAAGCTGCGCATACATTTAAGGGAAACTCATCATAAGATGGGTTTCTTTTCGCTGGAAAGGTGATCCTAATAACAGGAGAATGACCAATCAACCGCGAATAAGTCTTCGAGGTGAAGACAATGGATGGGCAATATGACACAATTATGATTGGTGTGTTTGCTATCTGTTTGATCGTGTGGTTATTTTACGGGTTGCGCAACTGGATTAATCGACCGCAGCCTGTAAGCTTGACTGGCATGCAATTGAATGTAGATATTCAGGATTCGCCTGCAATTGACCTGCTCGAAGCACAGGGGTATGAAGTCATCGGTGGTAAGATGAAGGTACCTCTTGCTTTTGAGGCGAATGAATCGGTGTTTCACAGTAGATTATTCATTGATTATGTCGCTCAGCAGGATGGATATCGATATCTTGTGAAGACATCGAAGCGCAGACAACCTGTGGAATTCACAGGATCAGGCCTTCGAGATCGTTTTCTTCCTTATTTATTGTTATATCCCGGCTGTGAGGGCTTGTTATATGTGGATCTTGAGGATTCAAACGTGAAGCTAATCCGACTGATGGATTATGAGGAAGATGCTTATGATGGTGAAGATCTGGACTAAGATCAAGGCAATTATTAGAACTGGAGGCTTTTATGAAAGGACAACGACACATTAAGATACGTGAAATTATAAGTCAGAATGAAATTGAGACCCAGGATGATCTCGTTGAAGCACTGCGACAATCTGGTTTTCAAGTAACTCAAGCCACGGTATCCCGGGACATTAAAGAATTGTTATTAATTAAAATCCCTATGGATGATGGGCGCTATAAATATTCTCTTCCAACAGATCAAAGGTACAATCCGATCCAAAAGCTGAAACGCGCATTAGTGGATAATTTTCTACACATTGATCATACGAACAATCTGGTTGTTATGAAGTGTTTGCCAGGAACGGCGAACTCCATTGCGGCGTTGCTGGACAATATCGAGTGGACGGAAGTGATGGGCACGATCTGCGGAGACGATACGATCCTGATTATCTGCCGTACTGAAGATAACAGCGTTACAGTGATCGAACGCATTATGGGTTATATTTCCTAGAGACGATATAAATCGAAGTGCTGAGTTTTGTCATCCGGAGGTGTTTAGCAGATGTTAGTGACATTATCAATTCGCAATTTGGCTGTTGTTGAAGAAGTGGACGTAGTATTCCATGCTGGCTTCCATGTACTTTCAGGGGAAACCGGTGCAGGTAAATCAATTATCATTGATGCCCTTGGTTTAATTGCAGGTGGGCGTAGTTCTGCTGATCTTATCCGTTATGGCTGTGAGAAGGCAGAGATGGAGGCTCTATTTGAAATGGAGCAAGGACATCCGGTATGGGATACGCTGGAGAAGCTAGGCATTCACTGTGAACCTGAAGAGCATTTGGTCATTCGGCGGGAATTGAATACCCAAGGTAAAAGCACCTCTCGAATTAACGGCCAATTGGTGAATTTAACGATGCTTCGTGAGGTTGGTGAGAAGTTAATCAATATTCATGGTCAGCATGAACATCAGAGTTTGCTTCGTCCAGAGAGCCATCTGGGGCTGCTGGATACGTATGGAGCGACGGTCATTGGATCGGTTAAATCCGAATACCAGGCGCGTTACAGCCAGTTTATTGCTGCGGAGAAGGAGCTGCGTGCTCTTCAGGAGTCCAGTCAGCGAGCATATCAGTTGCTGGACATGTATCGTTTTCAACTTGAAGAGATTGCAGCAGCCAGTCTTACAAGCGGAGAAGATGAATTACTCGGAGAAGAACGGGTCAAACTATCCCATAGTGAGAAAATGATGGACAGTGTTGCGGGTGCATATGATCTGCTAAGTGGGCAACGTGGCTTAGAAGCCGTAAGTATCGCTCTTTCACGAATTGAAGATATTTCTGGTTATGACAGCAAAGGCCTACAGCCAATTGTGGAGCAGCTGCAATCAGCCTTTTATCAATTGGAGGATGCAACGTTCCAACTACGGGATTATCGCGAGAAAATTGAATTTAATCCAGGCAGGCTGGAAGAAGTCGAGCAGCGATTGAATTTAATCTCTGGGCTTCGACGTAAATATGGAGACAGTGTTGAACTTATTTTGAATTATTACGAACAGATTAGCCACGAGACCGATCAACTTGAAAATAAAGATGAACGCTTAGAGAAGCTCCGTAACCAGCGCGATAAGCTGCTTGTTCTGGTCATGGAATCGGCTGAGGAATTAAGCCGGGTGCGGAAACAATGTGCGGAAGACCTTGCTGCACAGGTGGAGAGTGAATTGAAAGATCTGCAGATGGAGCGTACAACGCTACGTGTGCAAATTTCTCCTTTTGAAGACCCTAAAGGTATCGAGTGGAATGGACGACGTATTCGGTTGACTCGTCAAGGCGCGGATAATGCTGAATTCTTGATCTCTCCGAACCCTGGGGAGCCACTTCGTCCTCTTGGCAAAATTGCTTCAGGCGGTGAATTATCGAGAATGATGCTGGCGATGAAGAGTATTTTTGCACGTCATGATCGCATTCCTGTACTGATCTTTGACGAGGTGGATACAGGTGTGAGCGGTAGAGCGGCTCAATCCATCGCTGAGAAGTTATTCAGACTATCCTCTACCTGTCAGGTGTTCTCCATTACACACTTGCCACAAGTGGCTTGTATGGCCGATCATCAGTATCTGATTGAGAAGCACGTTGTGGATGGACGTACCATGACGCAAGTGGAATCGCTGTCAAACGAGGGAAGAGTGAAGGAATTGGCACGTATGCTGGGCGGCGTGGAAATTACAGAAAAGACGCTGCATCACGCACAGGAAATGCTGAATTTGGCGGAAGCCAAAAAAGGGGGAAACGAGCGGCTGGCGTAATGATTGACAGTAATAAAAGCCTGGGGGCGAGGTTATCTTATAGGTACGCAATTGGCGACCACCTTTCGTCAAGCGAAAGAAGCAAAGGGAGTGTGACAGCCATTGAATTCCCCCCTCAGGAAGAAATTGCTAGGTCTTTTATTTGCCTTCTTTCTCTGTTTAATTAGCCAGGCGATTCAGCCTGTGCAAAGTTATGCCTCTTTGCCTGACGAAGTTCAGGTATTTGCAGGTAGGCAAGCAGAGGTTCGTCTTGCTGTGCCTGCTACTTCAAGTGCAGTTGTGGATCGACCGGATATCGTTGGTCTAGATGGACAAGAACAAGCCGTAAACGTAACCAAGCAGGAGCCGCTTCACCTTCACCCACAGCAAACAGGTCAAGCGAAATTAACCTTGAAATTGTGGGGCAAAATACCGGTAAAGACGGTTAACGTAAATGTTATTCCAGATTTGCGTGTTGTACCCGGGGGTCAAACCATTGGCGTCAAAGTAAAATCTGCAGGCATTCTGGTGGTCGGTCATCACTTAATTCGTGCTGGACAAGATCAACGTGTATCGCCTGGAGAAGATGCAGGAATTAAGCTTGGTGATCTAATTACTCATATGGATGGTAAACGTCTAGATGGTGTAGGCGGTGTAGCTGAGGCAGTCGAGCGAGCAGGTAAAAGTAAAAAAGGGATTGATGTGGTTCTTAAGCGGGGCGAGGAAACAGTCAAAACCCGTTTAACACCTGCCTATGATGCAGACGATCAGACATGGAGGCTGGGATTATACATTCGGGACTCTGCTGCTGGAGTTGGCACACTGACCTTCTATGCACCTGACCAAGGCGTGTACGGGGCACTGGGACATGTGATCACCGATATGAATACTCAAACATCCATCGTTGTAGGTAGTGGTCAGATTGTACAGTCCAATGTGACGTCTATTTCCAAAAGCGAATCTGGCGATCCAGGTGAGAAGCGAGCACATTTCCTGAAGGAAAGTAAAATTTTGGGCAATATTGAGCGTAATACGGCATTTGGTATTTTCGGTAAAATGTCTAACAATCCTGATCACAGCTTATATTCGAAGGGAATTCCAGTAGCCTTTTCTCGTGAAGTGAAAGAAGGGCCTGCTGAAATTCTGACTGTCGTTGAGGGTCAACATGTTGAACGGTACTCCATTGATATTGTGCATGTGGCAGATCAGTCGGAACCAGCTACGAAAGGGCTCGTCTTGCGAATCACCGATCCAAAGTTAATTGAGAAGACCGGTGGTATTGTTCAAGGGATGAGTGGGAGTCCAATTGTGCAAAATGGCAAGCTGATTGGCGCTGTAACGCATGTATTTGTTAATGATCCTAAATCGGGTTATGGGTGCTTTATTGAATGGATGTTGCAGGATGCAGGAGTCATGCTCAAAAAGGAAACATCTAAAAATCTTAAGGCAGGTTAATCCGCCTTAAGATTTTTTGTCGAATGAATACATAAATGCTCGGATAATGAAATAAATTATTTATTATATAGCAACTAGAAAAAAAAATAAAGAAAAATAATTTTCGACAGAAGGAATTTCCTCTCTCATGTCGAAAATTTAACCTGTAAGGAAATGTACGAAATGATGTTTAAATTAAAGGAGGATACCGTTTTGCAAAAAATTGAGGTATTGCTGGCCGATGATAATCGTGAATTTACGAATTTGCTTGCCGAATATATATCCGAACAGGAAGATATGGAAGTAACCGGGATTGCTTACAACGGAGAAGAAGTTCTGCAATTGCTGGAACAGACTCGTAATGTGCCGGATGTATTGATTCTGGACATTATCATGCCTCACCTGGATGGTCTGGGTGTGCTTGAGCGTCTGCGTAATTTGAATCTGTCTCCACAGCCTAAGGTCATCATGTTAACTGCATTCGGGCAAGAGAATATCACACAGCGTGCCGTGCAACTCGGAGCTTCATATTACATCTTGAAACCATTTGACATGGAAGTTCTAGCGAATCGTGTGCGTCAGCTTGTTGGTTCACAAACAACGATGTCATCGAATAATAGCAACAGCAGCTCATCCATGTTTATGAGTAAGTCTAATGTGGTGCCTATGGGCAAACACAAAAATTTGGATGCGAGCATTACATCGATCATACATGAAATCGGCGTTCCTGCGCATATTAAAGGATATCAGTATTTGCGTGAAGCCATCACAATGGTGTACAACAATATCGAAATTTTGGGTGCAATCACCAAAACGTTGTATCCAGCTATTGCCGAAAAATTCAAAACCACGCCGTCTCGCGTCGAACGTGCCATCCGTCATGCCATTGAAGTGGCATGGACTCGTGGTAACATCGACAGCATCAGCCACCTGTTTGGCTACACCATCAACATCAGCAAGTCGAAACCGACTAATAGTGAATTCATCGCGATGGTTGCTGACAAGCTGAGAATTGAGCATAAGGTGTCTTGAAAGGATCCGGAACAACACATTTGAGAACTTATTATGGATGAGTGTCATTCGTGACAAATATCCACATAAATGAATTTATCTAAACCCAGTAGACGAATTAAGTTTACTGGGTTTTATTTTTTTGTAACTGGATATAACAATCCAGTACATAGCGGTTTTTTGTTACAATCCACTGTTAACAACTCTCTTAAAAGGTGTATAAAAGTATACGTTTTCTAGTGGAGGGCTTACATGATTAATCAGTATTGGCTTGGGAGTGTTCTATTCTGCCAGTAAGGAGGAGCATTAGAAGCTTTTTCGTGAGTATTCAGTCAAGATAGGCATTGACCCAAAATGGACCTCAGATTTAATTTCAAACTTTACGTTAAATTGATTCTTTTTATAGGTGAAGGTGGTACGATATGACTACATATTTTTATAACATTATAGGCATACCAAATTATACTATTTAATAGAAGTTTCCGATTCTACATAAAGAGCGATGAGAAGAAGGTGAGCGGTATATTTACACACATCGGTGATATCGCAGAAAATATTCCTGTTATTACGTCTGACACGAAATGTGAAGCTGTATATCGTCTTTTTAGATCTAATCCGAATCTGGAAGGTGTAGCAATTGTAGGAGCAGAAGGTATGCCGTCACTATTGATGCGGGCACGTTTTTTTCAACAGATTGGCACGCAGTATGGGTATAACTTATATATGGGGCGTCCTGTAGAGCTTGTGATGAACAATGGCCCGCTCGTGGTTGATTATATGGAACAGATCACGGACGTTAGTATTCAGGCTATGAATCGCTCAGAGGAAGAACTGTATGACCTTGTGCTGGTTACATCCAAAGGAGCATTGAGTGGGGCGATCAGTATCCGTCGCTTGTTATTAGCTGTTGCTGATGTTAGAGCCGAGATGGCAAGCTTCATGAATCCGTTGACGGGTCTTCCAGGTAACCGAATTATTGATGATCGTTTATGCCAATCCTATCTGCTGGAGCGCTTTAGCGTGCTATATCTAGATCTCGATTATTTTAAGTCATATAACGATAGTTATGGTTTTAAAATGGGGGACGCGCTTATCCAAGCAACCGCTGATTTGTTGCGTCAATATTTTACTGTGCCAGAGGCATTTTTAGGTCATATCGGCGGCGATGATTTTATTGTTATTTTGAATCACCATGAATTTCGTAAAGACTGCGAGGAAGTTATTGCAGGCTTTGAAAAGCTCAAAAGGGAGTTTTATAACAGCCAAGATTTAGAAAATAATCACGTTGTAGGGGCAGGACGCTCTGGACTACACGGTCAGATTCCTCTCGTTTCTCTGTCTATATCGGTTGTTACGAATCGCTCCAAAAGCTTTGCTCACATTGATGAGGTCATTCATGAGGCGACACGGATTAAGAAAATTTGTAAATCAACGATAGGCAGCATTATTTGTGACAATGAAGAGACGGTGAGAAGTCTTAATCCTTAGTTTAAAGATATATCTATCTTCTAAAAACGATAAAAAACCGTTACCAGATCGATGAGTAAAATCACATTTGGTAACGGTTTTTCGTGTCTACATGTATACATTATGTAATTGGCCTAGATTCGAACATCAATAGACGGATAGGTTTGAACGTTTGCGCTATCTTGTGTTGTAGCTGTGTTAGATTTTTGATCCTGTGGAAGCGATGAATCTTGGGCTGACTTAGAAGTCTCTCCTGTTTGTTTGTCTTCAATAGTGTGCTCTTCGGATGCAGAAGTAGAAGGAACCGTTGTTGCTCTCTGGCTCGATGGCTGATGGATGTCCTTAATTAATTCCCCAAGCTTCTGATCTACTTTATGAATTTGGGACTGCATATCTTGTACAGCCTCACGTTTTTTCTGGAAAACGGTGCGCTCCGCATTAGCGAGCATATCTGATTTTCCTGTATCATTCTCCGCATTAATCTCCAAGACCAGCCGATCGAATTTGGTTTCGCCTTCAATCGTTTGAATCGAGCTGTTCATCCGTTCGCGCATCCCAACTAATTTCCCTAGCTGATCATAAGTTTGACTATTCTTAATTAGGTGATCCATGGAAGGAAGCTGATTCTCTTCATTGGGTTTATTGTTTTGTTGCTGCTGGTTGTTTTCAGGTTGTCTAGATTTATTCTTCTCCTGTAATTCCTCTGCCTTAATCTGAGCAATCTGACTGTCAACCTGGGCTATAGAACTGGTTAAGGATTTAACTCGTTCCGCTTTTGTTTTAATATCAAGCTCATCATTAGCTCTAATTTTCTGTAAATCTTCATTTAATTTGGTCTTTCGTTGCATCAGTGCTTGAATTTCTTTATCTCGATTGGACTGCATGTGGCTAGGATTGAAACTGTTATTGGATTTGGATGCAGGCGATATTGCACTCATCGTCTTCTCTCCTTATTCGTTATTTTCTAGACTTAATTACATATATCGGATGTTAGGTGAAGGAAGTGAATATTTTCGTTGGGATCTATCTTGTGTAGTTAACTAAGTATTGCATCTATACGCATTTTAAATGATAATGGTTATCAATGAATTGAGAGATAATGACGAAGGTGGATTGGAGAGTCATAGATGCATTTGAACGAACAAATTAAGCACTGGAATCAAGCGGCTGTGAAGATTTTGGATATTCGTAGGGTGATACTTAGGCCAGGAGAAGAGGTGAAAGCCTATGAATTGCCGGCAAACGGATTTATGTATACAACTCGTGGCTCTGCATGGATTAGAATAGATGGACAAGAGCATGAAGCGAATTCATTTTATATGCTCCATGTAGCCAAAGGTTCTCGTCTTCAACTTCAGGTGAGAGAAGAATTCGAATATGTAATTCTCTTTTATCGCGCATTTCTGGCGTTCCCCAATATTCGAAACACGTGGCGATTGGAGCAGCGATCGTCTTCTCCCTTTGTCCAACAATATGCGTTTACTCCCCACACACCACTTATTTTAATGAGGCATTTGGATCATCTGGAGAGGGCATGGTTTCAGGCGGATAATATGGATAGGCTCTATGTGAAAAGTCTGTTTTATCAATTTATCCATGAGTTAATGCTTCAGTTGTCCGCAGAAGAGAGCTCGGTGATGATATCAGATCCGGTGCAGCATACGCTCCGTTATCTTCATGACCACTACAGGGAACAGGTAACACTGGATGATCTGGCTGAACGCTTCAATTATAGCTCTCGCCACTTATCTATGCAGTTTAAACAGAAAACGGGTTCAAGTCCGATTGACTATTTAATTCAGATCAGACTGGCTGAGGCTCGCAGAATGTTAATCAAATCGAATGTGACACTGAAAGAAATTGCAGTAGAAGTGGGATATACCGATGTGTATTACTTCAGTAGATTGTTCAAAAAACACGTCGGCATCTCCCCGATTCGCTATCAGCAAAAGGTACGTGAGCAAGAGATTATAGAGGATCGTCCATTACAGGTCTCCGAATCGTCCATTGGCTGGAGATGGAAGCGAGGATATATTGGTTATGAGAATCATTATCAATATATAGACGGAGGGTCTACACCGATGAGAAGAAAGAAAACAACATCAGGCATGTTTATAATTGCGTTGTTAAGCTTAACCATGCTGTTATCCGCATGTGGAGCAGGTTCAGCCACGCCAACAGGAAATGAGGGTACGGCAGCGAGCTCCAACAATAACAATACGACAGTGGCTTCAACATCAGAGCAGGGCAATCAGGCGAATATAGATAGCGGAACCCGCACTGTATCTACGGTCAAAGGTGATATTGTTGTACCAGCTGATCCTAAGAGAGTCGTTGTATTGTATCTTCAGGGAGATGTTGTAGCCCTAGGAATTAAGCCGATTGCTACATCAGATGTATATGATGGGGCAGCTTACAAAAATGAGCTTGAAGGTGTAAACTCGCTCGGAACATGGTTTGAACCTAATCCTGAAGCAGTCATTGACCTTGACCCAGATCTAATTATTGTTCCTTCGGAGGAGACATATAATCTATTAAAAGATATCGCACCCACAGTCTATATTCCTTATGAGAAATTAACTACAGAAGAGAGGCTGGTCAACATCGCCAGTATTTTCGGCAAAGAACAAGAAGCCGAGAAATTGCTTACCGATCTGAACAGCAAAGTTGAAGAAAGTAAGAAGACACTTGCAGATGCAGGCATTCTGGATAAAACAGTTTCCATTGTAGAGGGTGGCTTCAAAGGCATGGTGGTCGTGGAAAGCAAGCAATTTGGTCGAGGCTCCCAAGCAGTTTACGAATACCTGGGCATGAAAGCACCTGATATTGTTCAACAGAAAATTGATGTCGTTTCGGATGCTGCTGGCTCCACTGTATCCATGGAAGTTCTCCCTGAATATGTAGGAGATTATTTGTTCCGCTCCACATATGAAGGCATGGACAATTTGACGGATAATCCGATCTGGAGTAGTATCCCAGCAGTCAAAGAGGGCCGTTTAATAGAAATTGATTTTGATTTCTTCTATTACTCTGATGTATATTCAATCAACAAGCAGCTTGATTTCGTGGTCGAACACTTGTTGGATGCACCAAAAGTGAAGTAAACGAAGTATGATGAGATAAATATCATGATTGTACAAAAAAGGTTTGTTATTTATCCATTGTAATTTGATAAGTTTCCCATTACACTAGGAATTGAATGATAATGAGAATCGATATCAAATGGTCGCGTGTTATGGATCGAAATAACGGAGGTAACGTAATGGACCAAACATTGGAATTGTATGATGTAACAATTATTGGCGGAGGCCCTGCTGGGATGTACTCTGCATTTTATAGTGGTATGCGTGATATGAAGACCAAATTAATTGAAGCTCGGGATCAACTTGGCGGACGCATGTTGTTTTATCCTGAGAAGATGATCTGGGATGTGGGCGGTGTTACGCCTACACTATGTGCTGACTTGATTAAGCAATTGGAACAACAGGCTAGAACGTTTGAACCAACCATCGTTTTTGAACAACAGATTGAAGGGTTTGAGCGTCAGCCAGATGGAACTATTATTTTGACTTCCTCCACAGGGGAGAAGCATTGGACTAGAACCGTCATTATGGCAATTGGTTATGGCATCTACAAGATGGCGAAGCTTGAGATTGAAGGAGCTGATCGTTTTGAGGTGACCAACCTACATTATACCGTACAGGAATTAGAACCTTTCCGTGGGAAGAAAGTATTGATCTCTGGTGGGGGAGATTCCGCCGTCGATTGGGCGAATGAACTTGAGCCGCTCGCTGAACAGGTGACCGTCGTGCATCGTCGTGAGCGGTTTGGTGGATTGGAGCGTAACGTTCTACGTATGAAGGAATCTTCGGTAGATGTGCGTACCCCTTATGCTGTGGAGACACTGCACAGTACGAATGGTGAAGTGATTGAGCAAGTAACCATCTCTCACATCGAAACGGGTGAAAGTGAATTGCTCGATGTAGATGCAATTATTGTAAACCACGGTATGAAGAGTGACTTTGGACCAATTCGTGATTGGGGCTTAGATCTTGGAGAGTGGCACGTGAGTGTATCCGAGAAGCTACATACGAATATTCCCGGAGTGTTCGGAGCAGGGGATTTTGTAAATTATGGAAGCAAGCTGCATCTCATTGCAGGTACGTTTACGGACGCAGCCCTTGCGGTAAATAGTGCGAAGCTGTATATGGATCCGGAGGCAGACAAAGTAGCTTATGTATCTTCCCATAACAGCAGGTTTAAAGAGAAAAATAAAGCTCTTGGTGTAGAACAGTAGATCAATTCATGGATCGATTAAGTGGACTTTGAATAAATAAATCTTCAAAATAAGGAAGCGGCTTTGGATCACCCAAAGCCGCTTTTTTACATGGAATTGTATGATTTTCCCTTATCTGTACATTCTAAAAAATGCAGTCTAATTGATTCGGTTATGCTCGGCTGTTTATAATAGCTTTAAAAAGCATAACAACTTGGAAATCTAACTCAATAATAGTGGAGGCAGACTTTAATGAAGAACGTAATCCGACGTGCATCCACCCACATTGTACAGTGGCTTAACTCGTTAAGGAAAAAGAAAGTAAAAGGCTCCGTTATTTATTTGGCGTTAGCGGGTGCTCTGCATCGATTATTGGTGGAACGGCGACGTGAGCGTAGTGCTTCAAGACGATTGCAGCAGGATCGGCCAATCGCTGATTTGAATGACATTAAGCTGGAGCCTGGAGACATCGTATATACACCGAGCTCTGAATCCACATATTATGCTGGACATATGGGCATTATTGGGCTCGACGGTAAGATCTATCATGTGCATCCATATGGCCCTGTATTTGCGGATTCGATGGAATGGTACCTGACTCGTTTTTATGCAGGTGATCGTTTTATTGTTTTTCGTTCTCGGATGAATATGGCAGGTCTTCGAGCAGCTGAATGGGTACAAGAGCACTACCAGCAAGTCAAGTTGTATCGTCTACAGACCAATCTTCGTAGTATTGAACGCAATTACTGCTCCAAATTTATATATCAGGCATATCAGTTTACATCCGGTCTTGACCTGTGGGGGAGAAAGTTCAAACGAATGAACATGGGCTATATCTATCCTTTTCGCATTGAGCGGTCATCTGCGCTTGAAGTTTTGGGCACGTATTATAAATAAAGTAACATAACCGACGCAGTTTTTCTTCTGATGTTAAGAGAAGAGACATGTTTTGTCGGTTTTTTTGTATGTATACCGATAATAAAAACAGGAAAAATAATAAAAACGTCGAATAGTTTATGAGATAGCCATGCACAACTTGGTTACGTATACATAAGAGCATAATTGCACAGCCTCAAGAACGATTTCCGATGAAGTAGAAAACAGGAAGAGTGAGAGAGATGAGATGGTTTGGCTTGATCCGCAGATCCATACAGTCTCAAAACGTAGTAAAGTTATCGAAATACATTGCCCAAAAAGAGAGGAGGTACTTCTGCTCGCTATGCAAGAAAAAGGTCAACGCTGTTCTCAACTATGCCGATATACAGGCAAAAGTTACAGGTGTATGCAGTTCCTGTAAAACGATTGCATATCGTAAGGAAATGTTCCCCATTTAATTAGAAAAGATGCGCTAAGGAAATAACATTACTTTGATTTATGCGCGTTTTTGTAGTACATTAGCAAATGTATTCGAAGGAGGATTCTAATGTACTCAGGTAGACAAGACGATACTTTATACATCATGACCTACACCTTAAACAGCGGTATCAAGGGTACGGTTCCACTGTCTAACAAGCAAATTATTGAGTGGCTGGATTGCTACAGAAATGAGAAGCGCTTTGTGACTGAGATCGGCAAAGAGTTCTTTGGATTGAACGCCGGTCTTGTGGCAGACTTTAAGGTTCAGAATCATTTATCCGATTATCAACAGACGATTATGCCTACTCAGCAACAGGATAACCTGGAGCGCTTGTCCAGTGCTTATAAATCAACCGAACTATTGATGAAGATTGATTGCAAATGTGGCACGGCTTACGTGACAGAATCTCCTTACAAGCGTACCAAGTGGTATTGCACGAAGTGTAAAGAGATTGTATTTCTGGATGCCAAAAAAGGAATGGTGGAAACGTCCCGAGGTGACGCTTACTACATGACCAACAAATATTTTGTCTCTCGCGATTAGCGAGATTCATCTGTGAAAGCATCGCCAGTGAGCGGTGCTTTTTTTTGTTTTGCTACACGTGAAACTGGGAGGATCATTGAGCGGGGCGGTAGAAGGTGATTTGATGGAGTTGAAACAGGATCGCTTAAGAAAATATAATGAAGTGAACAGTAGAAAAAAAGCCCCTAAGGGGCTTTTAAATATATTAGGTTTCAGGAGTAGCAGAACTCGCTGTTAAGAAACCAATATCCAAATACAGTGGATCTAACACTCCACCTTGTGTGGTGGGATGAAGCAGCTCCGGCAACGTGGCTCATAGGCTTCCGAATCCCCAATCATGACCACGGGGCCAAGGGTTACAGGCTCTCCATTTACAATTCGCTGCGTAAAAGCAGCATCTGGGCTTCCACATACTGCGCAGAATGCAGAGAGCTTCTCGATATCATCAGCCATGGCAAGTAGGCCGCCGATGTATCCAAACTCTTTGCCGCGGTAATCCATGTTAAGTCCATCTACGATGACATGTTTACCGCAATAAGCGAGTTCTGAGACAAGCTCCATAATGGCACTACTGAAAAATTGAACTTCATCAAATGCAACAACATCTGCATCTTTCGTTTGAGCTATAATCGTCTCCACCAGCTCGTTCGTCAATTGACGAGGAATGGAGTGTGCGGTCAATCGATAGCCGATCCGGCTAACAATTTCATCTTGGGCAAAACGATCATCTTCGGCGGGTTTGTAGGCAACCACCTTTTTACGTCCAAATTGGCTTAACTTTTGGCAGCGGCGAATAAGCTCCCCTGATTTTTCACTAAACATAGGTCCAGTAATAACGGTTATACGTCCTGTTGGCACGATGCTGCTACTCCTCTCACATACAGAATTAACGAACAGCACTCTGCAAAAATATTATTCTTTGAATGACCTCTATGAATGACGTTTGCAAAATGCTGACAAAAAAAGCGACCATTACAGAGTACCACAAAATCTTTGTTCAGAGCCAGAACTAATCCTTGCGGCTTTGTGTTACTATATGGAATGTGAAGTGGTTGGCGACGGCAGGTTACCATCCAGCAACGAAAGAGAGAGGTGTTACAATTGAGTGAAGGTTTAACTGAGTTACAGACAAGATATGATCGCTTGAAGGACCAGGCGGTATTGGATGAGACAACGCAGGTCTTGATTGCTGATTTATTGTCAGAAGTAGAGAAGTTACAGACCAGCAATATGGCCTTGCGTCGTACAATTCTTAAATCTTCTTCCAAAGAATCACGCATGTCGACAAAACTTAGGGATGCGTTATACGAATAACCCGGAGACTACTCCGGGTTCTCTTCTGTCTTCTTTTTACGAGGGAACAGAATACCTGCTGTAATTTTGGCAATCATGGCGAAGGTAAGGCCAATGCCTGCAAACATGTAGATCACGGTGAAAGCTTTGCTGAACCCTGTGGATGGCACAAATTCAGGATGGCCTACCGTTGTTAAAGTTACGGCGCAGAAATAGAGTGCATCGATCCAGTGTAAGCCTTCTACACGACTGTAGAATATAGTGCCGGATAGTAGAGTGGCCAACGTTAGTGCGAATAGAGCGATAAACTGCGAATCTTTAAAGGCGTGGAAAATTCCTTTCAGCAGCCGTTTGAGTGTAAGTAAAAAAGATATCATGTTGATTTCATCCTATCTATATTAATGTGAAACAGGATCTCACGTCGATTCCCTGAGACTTGCTATCAATGCATGTGGCTGAATCATTTTATAACGTACGAAAAGTTGATTCAACTATATGTATACACGGACAAAAAGCCCGGACTTATGAAGTCCCTCCGGGCGTCTTAGTCGCTTCGGGTGTGCTTTTGGAACGAAAACGAGGGCCTACATAATTTCTCTTGCGGTCACGAAACAGAATCCAGCCTCCCAGAAAGCTCATACCTGCTGCAAATAGGACAAGCCCGCCGCCAAAGGACAGCCACTGGAATCCAGGTGAGATCTGCTCATTACCGTGTTCGGCGTAAAAGAGAAAAAGTGCATCTTTCATCATTAGAAAACCCTTCATCGCCATTAAACCTGGAATTACCAGGATCATAATGGCCAAAAATCGCGCAAAGACAAGCCTTGTATTCATCATCAAAACCCCTTCTGCCTTATATCGACGTTAAATAAAGGTTGCGCTTACAGGTGATGTCTAATTCCATCATAGCTTGGTTTTGTTAAGCTGTCCATGAGGTTAAGGCCAAACTTTGAGTTGCTAGGTGAAGGAGAGTACAATGGAGTATAGAGAACTATAGCTATATCATAAGATGATCTATCAAAATTGTATTTATTACGCATTTCAACATGATTGAAATTATTATAACGATAGAGGAGAACAGATAAGATGCCTATTACATGTGATGTTGCTATTCTTGGAGGAGGAACCGGGGGATATGTTGCCGCCATTCGTGCAGCCCAGCTCGGTAAGCAAGTGGTCATTATTGAAAAGGACAAGCTCGGAGGAACCTGCCTGCATCGTGGCTGTATTCCAAGCAAAGCGTTACTTAGAAGTGCGGAAGTATACGCTGAGATTCAAGAGAGCGAAACCTATGGTATAGAAACGACTGGCGCAACGCTTGTATTCCCAAAAGTGCAGGCACGGAAAGATGCCATTGTTGAGCAGTTACACCAAGGTGTCCAGTATCTAATGAAGAAAAATAAAATTCAGGTTGTACACGCCAAAGGGCGCGTGATTGGACCATCCATCTTCTCCCCGCAAAGTGGAGCCGTTGCTGTCGAGTTTGAAGACGGTGAGATGGACACCGTGGTGCCGACCAACCTAATTATTGCTACAGGTTCCCGTCCACGTGTACTGCCTGGTCTAGAGCCAGATGGTCAATACATTATGAGTAGTGACGAAGCACTGCGGATGGATGAGCTTCCTGCTTCCCTCATTATTGTAGGTGGAGGCGTCATCGGACTGGAATGGGCTTCGATGCTGAATGACTTTGGTGTTGAAGTCACAGTCGTGGAAGCAGCGGAACATGTACTTCCAGCAGAGGATGAAGATGTGGCGAAGGAAATGCAACGATTGCTTGGCAAACGTGGTGTTCGTTTCCTCACAGGCAGCAAGATTTTAACTGAAACCTATAGCGCGCAGAAGAATGGAATCCAGATCGAGGTTGAGCTGGGAAATAACAAGCAGGAGACGTTAACAGCGGAGAAAATGCTTGTATCGGTGGGAAGACAGGCAAACGTTGAGAATATTGGACTGGAGAACACGGATATCAAATTGGAGCGAGGATTCATTGCGGTGAACAAGTATCTGCAAACTGGTGAAGGACACATTTATGCGATTGGTGATTGTATTGGTGGATTGCAACTGGCTCATGCCGCAAGTCATGAAGGCATTCTCGCTGTGAATCATATTGCGGGTGAGCAGGTTCACGCGGTAGAATCGCACCGGATCCCACGCTGTGTCTACACACGTCCTGAAGCAGCAAGCATCGGATTCACGGAGACCGAGGCGAAAGAGCGTGGATATGAAGTGAAGACAGGTAAGTTCCCATTCCAAGCGATCGGTAAATCACTCGTACAAGGTAGCCGGGATGGCTTCGTGAAGGTCGTTGCTGACTCCAAGACGAATGATATATTGGGTGTACATATGATTGGAACCCATGTAACGGAGCTTATTGCCGAGGCTTCGTTGGCACAAATGCTTGATGCTACACCATGGGAAGTTGGACAGACCATCCACCCACATCCAACGTTGTCGGAGATTATGGGTGAAGCGATGCTGGCGGTAGACGGAAAAGCGATTGGCATGTAACTTAGACGAGTTATGAGAAAGGTCCTTTCCTTTTTTGGGCAAAAGGGATTATAATAAGGTTAAGCCAAGTCTTAGTACCAGGTTATAAGATCGGGTTGTAAGACTGGCAAGGCTCTGATTAAAAGGAGGTACCTCATATGAGTTCACAAGGTACTGCAGACGCGGTTCACCGGCATCAACAGCTTGGACTTAGCGACGGAGAAGTATTAGACATGTACAAATATATGCTGCTTGCACGAAAGTTCGACGAGCGTTGCTTGTTGCTTCAGCGGGCCGGCAAAATTAACTTTCACGTATCTGGTGTAGGTCAGGAAGCTGCACAAGTGGGTGCTGCTTTTGGACTTGATCGGAATAACGATTATTATTTACCTTATTATCGCGATTACGGATTCGTACTCGCAGTTGGCATGACTCCACGTGAGTTAATGTTATCTGCCTTTGCCAAAGCAGAGGATCCGAACAGTGGCGGCCGTCAGATGCCAGGTCACTTTGGTCACAAAAAGCTGCGGATTGTTACAGGCTCCAGCCCAGTGACAACGCAGGTTCCACATGCCGTAGGCTTCGCACTTGCAGCCAAAATGAAGAAACAGGAGTTTGTTTCTTTTGTTACCTTTGGCGAAGGGTCAAGTAATCAGGGGGACTTCCATGAGGGAGCCAACTTTGCAGGTGTGCATAAGTTGCCTGTAATTATCATGTGTGAGAATAACCAATATGCCATTTCAGTACCGATTCACAAGCAGCTTAGTGGTAAAGTATCGGATCGTGCATTGGGTTATGGTTTCCCAGGTATTCGTGTGGATGGGAACGATGCATTAGAAGTATATGCTGCGGTTAAGGAAGCACGTCGCCGTGCAATCGCTGGCGAAGGACCTACACTTATTGAAGCGATGATGTACCGTTTGTCACCACACTCCACTTCTGATAACGATCTGGCTTACCGGACGAAAGAAGAAGTTGAGGAAAACTGGAAAAAAGACGGCGTGCCTCGTATGAAAAACTATTTGATCGATTGCGGCATCTGGGATGAAGCCCGGGATGCGGATCTGGCTTCCCAGCTCGCGCTGGAAATGAAAGAAGCGACTGAATATGCAGACAACGCGCCATATCCGAAACCTGAGGACACTCTGACGCACGTATATGCGGACAGCGAAGAAGGGGGACGGTAAACATGGCGGTTATGGAATATATTGATGCAATCCGTCTGGCGATGAAGGAAGAGATGGAGCGAGACGAGAATGTGTTTGTGCTCGGTGAAGACGTCGGAGTCAAGGGCGGCGTGTTCACAACGACCAAAGGACTGCAAGAGCAGTTTGGCGACATGCGTGTTATGGATACACCGTTGTCTGAGTCGGCAATTGCGGGTGTAGCTATTGGTGCGGCAATGTATGGCATGAAGCCAATTGCTGAGATGCAGTATTCGGATTTCATGTTGCCGGCAACGAACCAGATCATCAGCGAAGCAGCCAAAATCCGCTATCGCTCTAACAATGACTGGAGTTGTCCTATTGTCATCCGCGCACCAATCGGCGGCGGTATTTTTGGTGGACTGTATCACTCCCAATGTCCAGAATCAATCTTTTTTGGTACGCCAGGATTGAAGATTGTAGCTCCTTATTCGGCATATGATGCCAAAGGGCTACTCAAGGCGGCTGTTCGTGATCCAGATCCAGTACTCTTTTTTGAGAACAAAAAATGTTACAAACTGATTAAGGAAGATGTACCAGAGGATGATTACATCGTTCCGATCGGCAAAGCCAACGTGCTTCGCGAAGGTGCGGATATTACGGTGATTGGATACAGTCAACCATTACACTTTGTTATGCAGGCTGCAGAAGAACTCGAGCGTGAAGAAGGAATTACAGCCCACGTTCTTGACTTGCGTACATTACAACCGCTTGATCGTGAAGCTATTATTGCATCCGCAAGATTGACGGGCAAAGTGCTGATTGTACATGAAGATAACAAAACAGGCGGCGTCGGTGCCGAAGTTGCTGCCATTATTAGCGAAGAATGCCTGTTCGATCTGGATGCGCCGATTCAGCGCTTGTGCGGTCCAGATGTGCCAGCTATGCCAATTAGCCCTACCTTGGAGAAGTTTTATATGCTGAGCAAGGATAAAGCTAAGCAAGCAATGCGCACACTTGCCGAGTATTAATGTTCAATAGAATGCCGCAATTCCATTATGAGGTTAAATGTAAAGTTTGGAGTGATAAAACCAATGAGTATGAAATGGATCGAGGTCATTATGCCGCAACTGGCGGAATCGCTGGTCTCGGCTACCATAGCGAAATGGTTGAAAAAACCGGGCGATCAAGTGGAGCAGTACGAGCCGATCTGTGAAGTCATTACGGATAAAGTTAATGCTGAGATTCCATCGACTGTTGATGGCATTATGGGCGATCTTCTCGCAGAGGAAGGCACGACTATTGCTGTAGGCGAAGTGATTTGCCGTATGCAAGTTGAAGCATCTGAACAAGAATTGGCTGTACAAGAGACGCGGGCATCGCAGGAGCTACATCAAGAGCCAGTTCGTGCACAGCAAGCTTCGGTTCAGTCCACGGTTACAAATGCTGGCGGTTCAATGGTACATGACCCGAATCAGCCGATGCGTAACCGGTATTCCCCGGCAGTACAGACACTGGCAGCGGAACACGGCTTGAATTTACAGAGCATCCAAGGTACAGGTGCGGGTGGACGTATTACACGTAAAGACGTACTTGCAGTCATTGCACAAGGTGGACAAGGAGCGGTATCTACGCAGGCTGCACCATCGACTGGGCAGAATGCTTCCGTTGGAGGATCAGCTGCTTCGCCGTCACCGTTTAGTGGCCTGAATCGGAATGATGCACAAGTTTCTAATGCTGCTCCAGGTGCTGCTGTTCCGGCTGCTGATGCTGGTATTCCAGTCAGACATTCGGGCATTCATCTGACCGAGAGTCCCAAAATTCCGCAAATTGAAGTGGAAGGCGGCGGACAGGGAAGATCAGAATACTTTATTGATGTTACCCCTGTACGTAATGCGATCGCTCGTAATATGCGGCAAAGTGTATCCGAAATTCCTCACGCTTGGACCATGATTGAGGTAGACGTTACTAATCTGGTCATGCTTCGCAACAAACTCAAGGATGAGTTCAAGCGCAAAGAAGGCATCAACTTGACGTACTTATCGTTCATGATGAAAGGTGTCGTTAATGCAATTAAAGACTACCCAATTATGAACTCTGTATGGGCTGTCGATAAAATTATTGTGAAACGTGATATCAACCTATCCATGGCTGTAGGCACAGAAGATTCCGTCTTGACGCCTGTAATTAAACATGCAGATCAGCGTAATATCGCAGGTCTGGCTCGTGAGATTGATGACTTGGCACGGAAAACCCGTGAAGGAACGTTGAAGCTTGATCATATGCAAGGTGGAACATTCACGGTGAACAATACCGGTTCGTTTGGTTCAATCCTGTCTCAACCGATTATCAATTATCCACAAGCGGCTATTCTGACATTTGAATCCATTGTCAAAAAACCAGTCGTAATTAACGATATGATTGCGGTTCGCTCCATGGCGAATCTATGTCTTTCCCTGGATCATCGTATTCTGGATGGCGTAATCAGCGGGCGATTCTTGCAACGGGTCAAAGAGAATCTTGAAGGTTATAACATGGAGACCAAAGTATATTAAGGGTTATATAGATTGAACTAGACATTTATACAAGAACGAAGAGGATAGAAATAACGTGAAGAAGCGAAGCGTTCGCCTTTATCCCCGGATTTTCCCTTTGGAAAAGGGAATTCAAAAAATCTGGGGATAACAGCGATCGGAATGTTGTTCTGTCATCGGAGTGGTCCGTGTAAATATTCTTTAGTTCAACTGATATAGCAACTAAATATTCCGAACAGAAACATCGATTGTAGATGTGAAATGAAGGGTTATGGAGAAGTGTATGGCCGTAGGCCGTGCACTTTTCCCGCTGTATATGGTTGAGCGCTCATGAATAGATTGCACATTGAAAGAAAAGGGTGTGGGAGATCATGAACAAGCCTATGGATGTGGCATACATACCAATGCTTGATTATGAAGAGGCTTGGAACCGACAAAAAGCGATTGTGCAGCAACTTGATGAAGGCGTGGGAGTGGAGCAGCTACTCTTGCTTCAGCATCCGCCTACCTATACGATTGGTTCTCAAAATCATCCTGAGCATCTGCTTCTAAGTGAAGAGCAATTACGAGAGCAGGGAATTTCCGTGTTTCAAATTGACCGCGGGGGTGATATTACTTATCATGGCCCTGGTCAGCTTGTGGGCTACCCTTTGCTTGTGCTCGGACGAGATGAAGATCTCGATTTACATGCCTATCTGCGCAGATTAGAGCAGGTCATCATTGATTATTTAGCAGATCAAGGTGTTGATGCAGGACGCAAAGAAGGGTACACAGGAGTTTGGATCGGGGATATGAAGATCGCCGCGATCGGTGTAAAGTTCAATCGTTGTAAGACGAGGAGAGGTTTTGTAACAAGCCATGGATTTGCTTTTAATGTTACGTCAGGGATTCAGCATGAAGGATTCCAAGGAATTGTCCCTTGTGGCATTGAGCAATATGGGGTGACCTCACTAGAGGATATGACAGGACACACCTACGAGATACAACGGGTTGCACAAGATATCGTCCCCTATTTCAGCAGGTTGTTCTCCTATGAGATGAATTGGATCTCAGAAAAAGAAGCCCTTCACCGTCTGTAATGGAGACAGTTCAAGACTTCATGTTTTAACCAAATAGTAATGGTTCAAGAGCAATGAATAGGGTGGAACCAACCATGGCGATTAGCATGATGTAGACAATGATGCGAAACCATTTTTTTCTTTGCATGATGAGCGAACTCCTTTCAACCAAGAAATAAAAAACCACAGTAATGTTATTGTACCGTATCCACGTAAGGGAGGAAAGTCCTATGATTAATCAAAAGCGTGTCGTAGATCATTTTATGGAACTTGTACAGATTGATAGTGAAACTAAGAACGAACAGAACGTCTCAAAGGTGTTAAAAGAACAGTTCGCAGCTCTTGGTCTCAGCGTATATGAGGACAATACAATGGAGAAAACAGGGCATGGTGCCGGTAATCTCGTTGTTACATGGGAAGCAGAAGGCACTGAAGGGGTAACCCCAATGTTTTTCACTTGCCATATGGATACTGTTACACCTGGGCAAGGAATTAAGCCTGAGCTGGGTGAAGACGGTTGGATTCGCAGTGATGGAACTACGATTTTGGGTGCAGACGATAAGGCTGGAATTGCTGCACTGTTTGAAGCGATCCGTGCGATTCAGGAGAACAAAGTGCCTCATGGCAAAATCCAGTTTGTCATTACAGTTGGCGAGGAGTCAGGACTTGTTGGAGCTCGGGCGATGAATCCTGATGATATCCAAGCAGAGTTCGGATACGCGCTCGATTCCAATGGAGCAGTAGGTACGATCTGTGTTGCTGCCCCGGCACGCGCCGAGATTCAGATGAGCATTTATGGTAAGTCTGCACACGCTGGTGTGAATCCAGAAGACGGTATTAGTGCGATTCAGGTAGCTGCCAAAGCGATTGCTGCAATGAAGCTTGGACGTATTGATGATGAAACAACTGCCAATATCGGGAAATTCCAAGGCGGTTCTGCCTTGAATGTGGTATGTGATTTTGTTCAGATTGAAGCAGAAGCACGCAGTATTGTTCAGGAAAAAGTGGAACTGCAAGTTTCCCAGATGCGTGAAGCGCTGGAAACAACTTGTCGCAAATACGGAGCAACGGCTGAATTCCGCAGTGAGATTCTGTATCCTGCATTTGGATTCCACGATGAACATGAAGTGGTTCAGCTTGCACAGCGTGCCATTCGCAGCGTAGGTCTTGAGACAAGCACGTTCCCGTCTGGTGGTGGCAGCGATGCTAACATTTTCAACGGTTTCAACATTCCTACAGCGAATCTCGCCGTTGGATATGAGGATATTCATACGACGAAAGAGCGCATTCGTGCGCAGGATATCGCCAAATTATCCGAAATTGTTGTTGCTATTATTAAGGAGACAGCATCGACGAGTACGAAGTAGGAGAGTTTAGTAAATAAGTTGAATTTGAAGCTGTAGTGAAAAGTCCGAAAACGGTTTGGGTACCGGATTCGGACTTTTTGCAAAAGCATGTTATATTTCGAGCATACGGATTAGAGCTTATTTACGGCCAGCAAGAAGATCAGTTATTTTGGCATCAGGACCCCATTCACGCAACCACTGTCTAAGGATAAGTTGTACCTGTCTAGCTTGTCCCACCAAATGTACGGATCGCGGCGTTAAATAACTGTTCATTGGTATCCCCCTGATTTCATCATATTAGGTAGCTTGCTCTATACGCTCACCATATGCCAAAAATCTATGCTTTATACATGAACATGCACATGTAATTACAGAAAACAATAATAAAAAAATCTAAGAAGCGGAGTTGACAACCATGAATCCTACGCATCCTAACAACCAATCACATCCAGCCAATCCGAAATTAGACGAAGAGACGGTATCAACACAAACCATCTTTGAGGGGAAAGTAATTACACTTCAGGTTGATACGGTGAAGCTGCCCAATGGACAGACGGCTACCCGAGAGATTGTGCGCCACCCTGGAGCTGTAGCAGTGCTTGCATTGAATGGTGATCGGATGTTGGTCGTGGATCAATACCGTCAAGCTATGGGGCGAACCGAAGTGGAGATTCCAGCAGGCAAGCTTGATCCAGGAGAAGAGCCAGAAGTGGCAGCGGCGCGTGAATTACGTGAAGAGACAGGGTATGTGGCTAAGTCACTTCGTCTTGTACGTTCTTTCTACACATCGCCTGGATTCGCAGATGAGATCATTCACTTATATATTGCTGAAGAATTGGAAGCCGGAGATATGGCTCTGGATGAGGATGAGTTTCTAGAGGTGAGTGAAATCACGCTGGAAGAGGCTTACGCTTTAATGGATCAAAATCGGATTAGTGATGCCAAAACGATGTTAGCTGTTTACGCATGGGATCTGTACAGAACAACGGGACGGCTGTAAAGATGAATGATCGGCAGCAAGACGTACGTAATCCGTGGGAGCCATGTTATGCAGACTTGCACATTCATATTGGGCGAACCTCCCGTGGTGAAGCTGTAAAGATTAGTGGAAGTCGGGATCTGACGTTTGAGAACATCGCTCGTGAGTCATCAGATCGCAAAGGTATCCAGTTACTTGGTGTTATTGATTGTCATTCGCCTGTTGTGCAGATGGATATTGAGCAGTTACTGGAGGACGGCACAATGTCTGAGCTGGAAGGTGGAGGGATCGCTTATCAAGACACCACTATTTTGCTCGGCACAGAGATTGAACTGCGGGAGCCAGGCATGCGGGAGTATCATTTGCTTGCTTATTTTCGAGATTTAGCGTCGATGAAGTCGTTTACTGCTTTTATGCAGCGTTATATGAAAAATGTGAATTTAAGTTCACAGCGTGTATACGTGCCAACACTTGAGATCCAGTCGGAAATTAAGGCTCGTGGAGGACTTATTGTGCCAGCCCATGCATTTACCCCGCATAAAGGTATCTATGGCAGTACAGCTCCAAGAATGGCTGATGTGCTTGATACGAGCCTGGTTGATGCCGTGGAACTTGGATTAAGCTCAGACTCAACAATGGCAAGTTATATTCGGGAGCTGGATCACGTTCCTTTTTTGACGAACTCAGATGCTCATTCGCTAGGTAAGATTGGTAGAGAGTATAATGAGTTAGCTCTGGCGACTCCTTCTTTTGACGAATTTCGTATGGCATTGCAAAACGAGGGTGGAAGAGGCATAACAGCTAACTATGGATTGAACCCTAGGCTTGGCAAGTATCATCGAACGTATTGTTCGGCATGTGGTCGTATATTGGACGAGCAGGCATTATCGGCAGAACGTTGTCCGCATTGTGGTAGTACAAAGCTTGTTCAGGGCGTGCTTGACCGGATTCTGGCGATAGCTGATCGAGCGAATCCTGAATTGCCTGACAACAGACCTGCCTATCATTATCAGGTGCCATTAGAGTTTATTCCGGGTCTTGGAAAGGCGAAGTTGCGTCAATTGCTTGAACGATTTGGTACAGAGATGAATGTGTTGCACCGTACGAGCGAAGCCGAACTTGCTACTGTTGTTGGCCCTGTGATGGCGGCTATGATCGTTGCGGCAAGGAATGGGCAGTTAGTCCTGTCCTCTGGTGGCGGTGGAACTTATGGTAAAGTTGCCGGGAAAGACGGTGCAGATCACTAATTGAAGCGATAAACTTTTACAATAGAGTTAATCAGCCTTGAAATATGCATAACACCTATTCAGGACAAGATGTCATACGTACTCTTTCCGATTCATAGAATGACTGTGTGGGTTTCTTTCGAAATTCAGCAGCATGACAACCGGAAAGGAGACTTATGTCTGTGCGATCTTCTACCTTAATATTCAAAGGTCAAACCTCGCTATATGTATTTGTAGCAGTTCTGTTTCTGGTAGGTGTTATCTTCGGGGCGTTGATGGTTAATGCGCTGTCCCTAGAGCAACGTCAAGATTTGGAAGGGTATCTAGGGAACTTTTTCATGACGGTGCAGCATGGGGGACAGGTTGTAGAGACGGGTACCTACTGGGAAATTGCTATGCTGCATCTCAAATGGGTCGGTCTGATCTGGATCCTTGGTTTATCCGTTATTGGATTACCCGGCATACTCGTGCTGGATTTTCTAAAAGGTGTGCTGATCGGATTTACTGTCGGATATTTAGTTGGACAATATTCATGGAAAGGCCTGCTATTTGCACTTGTCTCCGTTGCTCCGCATAATTTATTTGTCATTCCTGTGCTGATCATCTGCAGTGTCTCTGCGATAACTTTTTCCTTATATATCATTCGGAATCGGGTTTTGATGCAGCGTACTCCCGGTGGTCAAAGACCTTTTGCATCATATGTATTGTTAACTTTGGCAATGGCTGCACTGCTGCTTGGAGTTGCTACTTTTGAAACTTGGGTCACGCCAGCGATGATGCGGTGGGTTACGCCAATGTTACTACCTGCATAGGTGCAGGCAGTAAAGTGTAAATTGTTGACTTTAATTATACACTCCCCCTATAATGAAAGAAGTGGGTTAAGTTGCAGTGTGCAGTGATTTCCTAGGGGGAGGGAGAAAATGGAAGCACGGATTGATAAAATTAAGCAGCAACTACAGTCCCAAGGATACAAATTAACGCCCCAGCGGGAAGCCACCGTAAGAGTACTTCTTGAGAATGAAGAAGATCATCTGAGCGCAGAGGATGTATTCATGCTCGTTAAAGAAAAGGCTCCCGAAATCGGTCTTGCAACCGTGTACCGTACCCTCGAACTACTAAGTGAGCTGCATGTTGTAGAGAAAATCAACTTCGGCGACGGCGTTGCCCGTTATGATTTGCGCGGAGATACGTCCAAGCATCATCATCATCACTTAATCTGTGTTCAATGTGGTAGTATGGATGAAATACGCGAAGACTGGCTTGGGCCGCTTGAAGAGCGCCTGGAGCGAGAATTTAACTTTTCGGTGGTAGACCACCGATTGGATTTTCACGGGATTTGTTATCGTTGCAAAGCAAAAAATGACCAGAAACCCAAAGATGAAGAATAACATAGCATATCTTCAAGCTCTCACCGGCGGTTTTGACGGGAGAGCTTTTTTGGTACCGGATCTGATGTGAGCTTCTCTCAATGTCATATTCTTGTGTTTGTCCTCATACCTTGTCTGTAGACGTTTCACTGCCCATTAGATGTGCAGGGAATGAGGTTCCGGTTTCAGAGAACTTGGAGCCAGGATCGAAAACTAGGAGGCGGACAAACGATGATTATATCACTACGGAGAGGGCTCCGTTTTATTCGTTTTATAATCTTTTTTTCAGCATTAGTTTATTTGTTCTATAATGTTCTGGATCTGTTCAACGGCTGGATCTCACCCGTAGATCAGTATCAGATTCCTTCAGGAAATGCGGTCAAAGTATTTCAGGAAACGGATTGGACAATTCATGGAGAAGGGCGACCTTCACTTGCGGAACGGCTACGTTTGTTTTACTGGTATGGGGAGTAGTTGAAGCATCTAGGAATGCAAATACGGTAACAGGCTGCACGCGAGGCAGTTCTGTAGATGAGGAGCGTTGTACATGAAACAGACGATACACGCCTATGCCATTTACTTGGAAGAAGACAAAGGGATGTCAAGCAGCACACTGGAGTCGTATCTTCGCGATGTGGACAAGTTCATCGAATTTGCAGAGAAAGAATATGATATACGTGATGCCAGTCAGGTGCGGCGTACGCACGTTATTTTATTTGTAGGCAAACTAAAGCAGTCAGGGCGCGCTAATGCTACGATTGCCCGGAGTATTGTATCCTTGCGTTCCTACTTTCATTTTCTAATGCGCAGGGGAGATATCCTTCAAGATCCTACATTTGATGTAGAGGCTCCCAAGGCGGATAAAACGCCTCCTCAAGTCTTGACCATTGATGAAATTGAATTATTACTTAATGCACCGGATACGCGTTCACCTCAAGGAATTCGGGATCGTGCGATGCTGGAATTATTGTATGCGACAGGTATTCGTGTCTCAGAGCTGATTGCACTGGATGTCCGTGATGTGCAACCGAGTATGCGGTTTATTCGTTGCGGCGGAGCAGGGAAAGAGCGCATCCTTCCCATTGGTGCTCCTGCAGCACATTGGATCGATGTGTACTTGGATGAGAAACGCAGCCGATTGCTCAAAACAAGTTCGGACGAGCAGGCACTCTTTGTCAATGTCTCAGGGAGACGTCTGACACGCCAAGGATTCTGGAAATTGCTCAAAAAAGCTGCGGTGGATGCAGGAATTCCTGGTGAAATTACGCCACATACGTTACGGCATTCGTTTGCTGCTCACCTTATTGCCAGCGGAGCCGACACCAGAGCCGTTCAGGACATGTTAGGTCACGTAGAACAGCCGGGTCAACAATATGGCAACCATGGTCGCAAAACGATGAAGGAAATCTATGAAACACATCATCCACGGGCTAAATAGATTGGACGCGTAAATGTTTTTTGCAAAAAAATGCAGAACATGTTGCCTATTTAGGATAAAATAAATTGAATACACTAAACGCCGTATACATAAGCATATGCTTCCGTCTAGTGGGACTAGCCTGGAGCTAATCTGCATACATGAACGGATCGTTTCAACTCAAGGAGGAACATCGTAATGACAGCATTAACTCAACAAATGATTTTGGAAGCAGCATCTTATATTCAAAGCAAAAGCTCCGTTAAGCCTGAAGTAGGCTTGATTCTTGGCTCAGGTCTTGGCATTTTGGCTGAACTCATTGAAGATGGTGTGAGTATCGCTTATCAAGACATTCCCCATTTCCCTGTATCTACGGTAGAAGGACATGAGGGTGAACTGCTGGTTGGAACAATCAAAGGTCGTCCTGTTGTCATGATGAAAGGACGTTTCCATATGTATGAGGGCTATGGCCCTGAGCTTACCGCTTTTCCGGTACGTGTTATGAAAGAATTAGGGGTTACATCGGTGCTTGTAACGAACGCAGCAGGTGGAGTGAACACATCCTATGAACCAGGCGACTTGATGTTGATCTCTGACCATCTGAATCTTACAGGCAAAAATCCACTCATCGGTCCTAATGATCCAGCACTGGGTGTGCGTTTCCCGGATCTGTCCGAAGCATATAGCCGCCGCTTGCGTGCGCTGGCAAAAGATACTGCAGCATCCCAAGGCTTCAACGTACGTGAAGGCGTCTATGCGGGGCTGCTTGGTCCAAACTATGAGACACCAGCAGAGATCGTTATGCTTCGTACTTTGGGTGCGGATGCTGTCGGCATGTCCACCGTGTCTGAAGTCATTGTGGCTCGTCATGCAGGTCTGGAAGTGCTCGGTATTTCTTGTATCAGCAACATGGCTGCGGGTATTCTGGATCAGCCACTCTCCCATGATGAGGTTATGGAGACAACAGAGCGAGTGCGTGAGTCTTTCCTTGCGCTGGTTGTAGCCGTTATTCCACAAATGTAACAGATTATA
The DNA here is from genome assembly GCF_023714095.1 of Paenibacillus sp. MER 99-2. Taxonomy (NCBI): domain Bacteria; kingdom Bacillati; phylum Bacillota; class Bacilli; order Caryophanales; family Paenibacillaceae; genus Paenibacillus; species Paenibacillus sp. MER 99-2. The sequence goes on from NZ_JAMAUZ010000001.1 coordinate 915,706, forward strand.
GAGCCGGGTTATTAATCTAACCTTTTGACTGGGCTACTGAAGCCGAGAAGGTCATTCCTTCTCAGACATACAGCTCCATAGGATGCTAACGCAAAATAATGAAACATGCCTCTATCACATTCAGTGAGTAGGGGCATGTTTTTTTGCGTTCCCGTTTCGATGCTAGATTTAACAAAAAAAGTTCGGGAAATCATGCTTTACATGGAATAATTTACTGGAAACGAGCCGACAATGATTAGCAGTACATGCATGGAAATGCATTAAGCAAGTCATTTGAGGAGGTTACCGATCGTGAAGAAACGTATAATGGCATCGTTCATGACCCTTTGTATTTTGCTGTCTCTGATGGCATCCACAGCACTTGCTGAAGAAAAACCTACCCCAACAGGGGGCACGGATTTGGCTCCTTCGGCACGTTCAGCGATATTAATGGATGCAGACACTGGAACTGTAATCTACGAGAAAAACAGTCATGATCAACTGCCTCCGGCAAGTATTACGAAGATTATGACCATGCTTTTAACGATTGAAGCCATTGATTCAGGTAAGTTGAAGCTAACTGACAAAGTGAGAACAAGTGAGTATGCCGCTTCCATGGGAGGATCACAGATTTTCCTTGAACCCGGTGAAGAAATGACGGTAGACGACATGCTCAAAGGGATCGCCATGGCATCGGGTAATGATGCCTCTGTAGCAATGGCTGAGAAAATTGCCGGCTCTGAGCAAGCCTTCGTACAGATGATGAATGATCGTGCTAAAGAGCTGGGCATGAAGGACACCAATTTTGCCAATTGTAACGGGCTCCCGGTTGAAAATCATTATTCATCGGCACATGATATTGCACTCATGAGTCGAGAATTACTGAAACATTCGGGAATTACGAAGTATACTGGTGCGTATCAGGACTACCTCCGGAAAGATACGGAGAAGCCCTTCTGGCTAGTAAACACCAATAAACTCGTTCGTTTCTACACAGGCGCAGATGGATTGAAAACAGGTTACACTTCAGAAGCTAAATTTTGTTTATCAGCAACAGCGATGAAGGATGGATTACGTACAGTTGCGGTTGTGCTGGGAGAACCAAACACGAAAACACGTAATGCTGAAGTTTCATCCATGTTCGATTATGCTTTTAGCCAATACATGATGAAACCGTTATACAAAGCAGGTGACCTGCTGGGCAGTTTGAAAATCGAAAAAGGTGAGGTTGCCGAACTACCACTGAATGCAACACAAAATTACAGTGTGCTCATGCGCAAAGGCGCCAAATCGAACGATATTCGACATGAGCTGTTGATGACCAAAGAACTGAAGGCTCCGATTAAAGCAGGTCAAAGTGTCGGTAAGCTGGTGGTTTATCAAGGGAATGAGGTTATTAAGGAGTTTGACATTCAGGCTCCTCAAGACGTAAACAAAGCCGGCTGGTGGAAGTTATTCAAGCGCACCACTTCCAATCTTTTTGATTAAGCGTCAATTTACGTGTGAGACCTGCATCCTTGAACGTATTTTGTAGTTAATTAGGAGTTTTCTTCTAGTTTTGTCGGGGTGCAGGAAATGCTTTGGGCAACGTAGAAATCCTTGTTCAAGACAGGGAGGAGAGTGAGCAAACGTGAACTTGCATGTGGAAATGGAACATCACCGCGGGATTCTGATTGTGCGACTATCGGGAGAACTGGATCATCACACTGCGGATATGGTACGGATGCAGATGGATGAAGCGATCCAGCGGAGACAATGCGAGCACTTGGTGCTCAGCCTGAAGGATCTGCAATTTATGGATAGCTCAGGCTTGGGTGTCATTTTGGGAAGATATAAACTCATTAAGAATAAAGGCGGTAAGATGGTTGTGTGTGATGTTAATCCGCCAGTGTACCGTTTGCTGGAGATGTCGGGTTTGTTCAAGATCATGCCGATTTACGAAAATGAGGGAACAGCTCTCTCGGGTCTGGAGGTCGTCTCATGAATGAAGGAACAGGGACAAATTTCATGAATCTGCAATTCGCGGCCAAGTCGGAGAACGAATCGTTCGCGCGTGTAACGGTTGCGGCCTTTATCTCGCAGCTTGATCCTACAATGGACGAGCTTAGCGATCTGAAAACCGTAGTCTCCGAAGCGGTAACCAACAGTATCATTCATGGGTATAACAACAACCCAGAAGGGGTTGTGTCCATTCAGGCGGAGATCCGTGAAGACATGATTACGATCATTGTGGAAGACCGTGGTGAAGGTATTGAAGATCTCGACCTTGCCAAGCAGCCATTGTATACATCCAAACCCGAACTTGAGCGCTCGGGCATGGGCTTTACGATTATGGAAAACTTCATGGATGAATTCGAAGTCAGCAGTGAGCCCGGCAGAGGCACCTCCATCAAGATGAAGAAAAGGATTGAATCCAAGAAAGCATTGTATAATTAGGGGTTGGTCTTATGGATGCTGAAGTGAAACCATCTTCACAGACCTATTTGGATGATGCCGAGGTCAAACGATTGATTGCGCTCAGTCAATCGGGTGACCATGATGCACGAGATACGCTGGTAAACTGCAACATCAGACTTGTCTGGTCTGTCGTACAGCGTTTTATGAACAGAGGTTATGAACCAGAGGATCTGTTCCAAATCGGCTGTATCGGACTACTCAAGTCGGTGGACAAATTCGATCTCAGCTATGATGTGAAATTTTCGACCTACGCTGTACCGATGATTATCGGAGAAATTCAGCGTTTCCTGCGGGACGATGGCACACTTAAGGTCAGTCGCTCACTTAAGGAGATGGCGAATAAAGTTCGCAAAAAAAGAGATGAATTGTCCAAACATCTTGATCGTCTGCCAACGATTAAGGAAGTGGCTGAACAACTGGGGGTAACCCCAGAGGAAGTTGTATTTGCTCAAGAAGCCAACAAACCGCCCACGTCGATCCATGAGACGGTGTTCGAGAATGATGGTGATCCGATTACGCTAATGGATCAAATTGCTGACGAAACACAGGAACGTTGGTTTGACAAGCTGGCTTTGAACGAAGCTATCGGTGGTCTGAGTGAACGAGAACGGCTAATCGTATACCTTCGGTATTACCGGGATCAGACACAGTCTGAGGTTGCCAGCAGACTTGGAATATCTCAAGTTCAGGTATCCCGGCTGGAGAAAAAGATCCTGCAATCCATCCGCGATCAGATCGCGCAGTGATTGGTGTTTGGATGAGCTACATGGTGATGTGAAACGTGGTTTGTCACCAATATACGACAACTAACAACCTTCTTTCGCGCGTTATAATGCGAAGAAGGTTATTTGTCGTTGATAAAGTTATTTCAATTCCATTTTTATTTAAAATATAATTAAATGTAAAATATATGAACTAGTAGTAAAATTAAAAAAATGAAAAGTGATGGATTTTTGCTACGGATAATGTTTTTTTGCAATCAGAAATAGAAGGTATTCATTTTTTAGTACATTCAACAAGGAGAAACTTATGTTCAATAGGAAAATGATCATTTCGCTTTTTGTAGTAGCGTTGCTTGCTATTACGACTGGAATTTCAATTTTATTGTCTACTAATCTATTTTCCAAAGAGATCAATCTGAGTAAAGAAGCTTTCATTATAACTACAGATGAATCTATAGAATCCTCAACAATTATCAATATTAGAGGAACCTTACACAATCCACTTCTTAAAGCATCTTATTTCGAGGGTGAGATCGAGATTGAAAGTTTAGATTCTACAATGAATAACGCAGTGGTAACGCTAGTTCAGGAAAAAGCAAAGGGAGTAAACTATTCTCCGTTTTTTTATGGTCAAACTTTTGATCAAGGTAACGTATTAATGTTCTTTACAGACGATTATTCTGAAATAAACTTGCTTATGAGAGATGTCAAGTTAAGCAATAATACAATTGATGTCATTCAAGTTGTAGCACCAGCTACGGATGAAGTTTCAGCACAATCTGTACTTGAACGTATGCAAGCGTTATACCCTGTTATGCCTGCTTCGAAGGATTTAGACAACCCATAAAAGAGTAAGTGCACTGTATTGAACAAGCCGCAAAATCTGCAGCGGCTTGTTTTTTTGTACTTAAAGCCGAAATGGTGATATTAATGCAGGTAACTTCTGTTCGCCATCCTTCTGTTCAATAGTTAATAGAATGGTGAGAAAGTAAGGTTTTAGACAGCGATCTTTCGAGCCTTCAAAAGTTAGCATAAATGAAGTTTATGCTGGGTGGTCGAGAGGTGCTTCTTGCTTTTCTTTATTCATTTGCATCAAAATTACAAGGGTAACAATACATGCCGTGCCTAACCATTGAAATAGTCCAAAGGGTTCTTGCAGCCAAATTACTGTTGTGGCAACCGCAGCTAGTGGTTCTGCACTTCCGAGTAAGCTGGTTTCTTTAGCTGAAAGACTTTGCAAACTTTCGACATAGAACCAAAAAGCGATCATGGTTCCAAAAATAATAGTAAATATAAGATACCCGTACGCTTCGAGGGGCACGCTCGTGAATTCGAATTTCCAAGGTGGATGAATGAAACTAAGGGCAGTTCCGCCAATTATCATGGCCCAACCGACGATTACCAGGGAATCGAACTGGCGAATTAATTTTGCAGCATACAACGTATAAAAGGCAGCGGAAACACCAGATAAAAGTCCCCAAATGATTGCGATGAAGGGTACGGATAACTGGGAAATGGATCCATTAGTTAACAGGAGATAACAGCCACCAAGAGCTAGACAAATGGATATCAGATCTTTGGAGCCCAGTACCGCCTGTTTACGCCAGATCAGGTAGAGCATGATCATAACCGGGGAGAGATATTGCAAAAGAGTAGCAACAGCAGAATTACCATGTTGAATGGAGGCCATGTACGTATACTGTACAGCGAGCATTCCGAACAAACCAAAAATAATTAATTGGAAGGCTGTAGCTTTGTTTCTCCATATGTCTAGAATTTGTGAGCGCTTAGGTCTGAAATATTGAACGGTTAGAAGCAGAAGGCCTGCAATTAACAATCGAACAGTAACAAACCAGTTGACCTCGATGCCATAATGCTGAAACAGCTTTTGTGATACGGTTCCGCCAACTCCCCAACAGATCGCTCCGGTCAAAACCAAAAACAATCCTTTTTTTCTTGAATTCAAATGTACAACCGATTTTTTGCTCATGTAATAACACCTTCGTCCTAAAATATAAGAATAGTGTTATATTAGGATGGAATAGTATATATTAATATCAATATTAGATAGAAAAATATAAATATATTGAGGATGTATGTTGAGCATGGTGGACAAAACCGAATTTCATATCGATCAAAATTTGAAAGAACTGACAGAGCATCGCACCGTTTCGTTGCCAATCGCTTGTTATGAAACGACAATTATTCATAATGTACATGGTCATATACCGCTTCACTGGCATGATGAACTACAGTTTGTTTATGTGATGCAGGGGAAGGGACTCTTTCGAGTAAATCAGGAGGAGATTGTTGTGCCCAAAGGCAATGGAATATTTATCAATAGTGGCTCCATGCACATGGCGGAGGACATTGGGGAGAGGAATGTGTGCAAATATATATGCTTGAATCTTAGTCCGCAATTTATTCTGCCGGCAGAGCTATATATGAAATTTGTACACCCTTATGTTACGGCGACCAATGTACCCTATTTGTTGATCCGAGGGGATCAGAGCTGGGGAGTCAAGATCCTTGAAGCTATTCAAGTTTTAAAGCAGAACCTGCGAGATCAACCTCTACACTATGAATTAGATATCTCTGCTCAACTACTCACCATCTGGAAACAGTTTATTTCAAACGGATGTTTACTGGAGTACGATCCGAACGAGATGACACGTAATCTGCGCATGAAAGGTATGCTGGAATGGATTCATCTACATTATGCTGAACCGATCAAGCTAGAGGATATTGCAAAAGCAGGACAATTGAGTCGTTCAGAGACCTGTCGTTATTTCAAGCAAATGTTACGAACCACGCCGATTCATTATGTGATGGATTATCGTATCCGGAAGAGTTTAGAATTACTTCAGCTTCCCGAAATGAGTATAACCGAAATTGCATATCAGGTTGGATTTAACAGCACAAGCTATTACATTAATCAATTCGGCAAAATAATGAACACAACCCCTTTGAAATTCAGAAGGGAGATGGTGATAAAGAGCCGAGCAGAGGTGAATAACTAAGAATAATGAGCATAAGCCCCAGATTCATTTTCATGGTAGTGTTCTTCTTCCAAAGCTTTACGGCTCATACTCACCCATCCTTTGTTTACACCATTCAAAAAAATATAATTATTATTCTAAAATTCGTCGCCAATAGGGTGACTTTTTTTGTTTTTGTCTGGTTACCTCTCCTCCTCAGCAAATTTCTTTCAAGCGTTTGGATAAAGGGGAGCTGATGCAGCGGAGGAATGGAATTGGTTAAAGGAGCGGAGTGCGAAGGTGTTACTCTGATACACAAGCAGTGGAGGTGGCAGAAAAAACCTGTAGAAGCGAAGCGCTCGCCTTTGTCTCCGAATTTCTAACCGAGTAAAAGTATTATGAAAAGAATTTGGAGACAACAGCGATCGGAAGGTTGGTCTGCCACTGGAACGCCCGCGTGTATCTTATCCAGCCTTCCCCCAACAGCGCAACGCACTTAATATCCTTTCCAATACCCACACCTAGCAAATTTCTTGCAGCTGTTTGGACAAATGGGAGCTGATGCAGCGGAGGGATGGAATTGGTTAAAGGAGCGGAGCGTTCGCCTTTAGCACTGGATTTCCTCCTTGCAAAGGAGAGTTCAAGAAATCCGGGGATAACAGCGACCGGCAACCAATCCATCCCGCAGCCTCCGCCAAGCTCCTGATCTTTTTCCAACCCCCATGTAATAAATTTGCACATTCTTCAAATACTAACCTAAATTACGCAGTAAAGGAGTGTTTCGGATGTCCCTGACACCCACTCCAATGGTCTACATTCGTTTGCGCAGTCGTGTCCGCATCCAGCGTGGAAAAGAAGTGAGACTTCGGGATATCGCCCATGTACTGACCTCTTCAGAAGAACAGGAGCGAAGACTGATTGAACTTGAACTGCTGCGCCCTGGACCGGAAGATGGCAATCTGATTCTCATTGATATTCTGCAGATTATTCCCCAGATCCGAGGTGTACTGCCAGATGTCAGTGTCGAGTTAATCGGCTCGGGACATACGCTGGTTGAGGTCGTCGAGGGGAATGGCAAACCGTCCAAATCGTTGTTTATTCTCGTATGGCTGCTGCTTTTTTTTGGCTCAGCATTAACCATCATGAATTTTCATGCTGACGTGAGTATGCAGGAGGTTCAAATACGAATTGTAGAGATGATTACAGGCCGCCGAGATGAGCATCCTTATTTATTTCAGGTGGCGTATTCCATCGGAATTGGATTCGGTATGGCTGTGTTCTTCAATCATTTATTCAAGAAGAAGTGGAATGAAGAACCGACACCTCTTGAAGTGGAAATGTTTTTATATCAGCAGAATGTCGACCAGTATGTCGTTATTCAGGAAACCGAGCGAATGCATGACCAGGAACATGGGGAGATGAGTTCAGATGAGCGTTCTTAATGGAGCGATTAGCATCGTACTCGGCATTGCTGGGGGAATCGCAGTAGGAAGTGGCGTAATTGCACTTATCTTGGTACTGGATATGATTCCACGGTTGGCGCAATTGACCCAATCCTATGACAAAACACATTGGTATGAAGGTGCACTCATCGGAGGTTCGCTAGTAGGCACGGTTGCAGATTTCTGGCACTGGAAAGTTCATGGGGTGCTGTTACTTAGTCCCATCGTTGGGCTGTTCTGCGGTGTGTTTATCGGTTTGCTTGCCGCCGCATTGACAGAAGTGTTAAACGTATTGCCTGTACTTGCCAAAAGGCTAGGAATGAAGCCATATTTATTCGGATTGCTGCTGGCCATGATTCTGGGTAAGATGACGGGTTCGTTATTCGATTTTTTTGTATACCAGCGTTAGAGAGCAATGGTTGAAGGAGGATGGACATGGACGTGAGATCAGATCACGGTGAACAGGAGCATGGTGAAGGTGTTCCCGCAGAGTTAATGAATAAGACATCGTATGAGATTCAGAAGGAAGAAGAAGAGAAGGCGTATCAGAAGAAAAAACAAAATGAGATGTCTGATAGTGTTGAAGAATCCGTGCAATACTGGCAGGAAAATGATGAAATCTCTCCGCGCATGAGCGACAACAAAAATACAATGAAACAAATATTAGGGCTCGGAGAGTCCTTCGACGTAGATCTGCGTGAAATGGTTCTGGGAGGCAAGCATGTCGGAATTTTGTTGTTGACTGGGTTTGCCAAAGATGAAATTTTACTTGAAGTGTTAAAAAGATTAACCTACCTCACGCCGGATCAAGTGTCGGAACATGCGCTGAAATCTTACTTTGAATGCTATATTCCTCATATTCAGGTGGAAAAAGTAGATAGCATGAGCGCTGTAATTAAGAAGGTTCTTATGGGTATGAGTGCGATGTTTGTTGAAGGGGATCGCTCCGTTCTTATTATGGATACCCGGAGTTACCCGGTTCGATCACCGGAAGAGCCTTCCTTAGAACGGGTAGTAAGGGGTTCGAGAGACGGATTTACAGAGACGCTTTTGACCAATGTGGCCTTAGTTCGGCGGAGGATTCGCGACCCTGGATTAAAGTTCGAGCTAATGCAGGTGGGTCGCAGAACTCAAACGGATGTATGTGTAGTGTACATTGATGATATCGTCGACAAGGTTCAAGTGGATTCTGTCCGGGAAAAAATAAAAAGGGTCGATATCGATGGTATCCCGGCTGCCGATAAGCAGTTGGAGGAAGCGATCATCAACAAAGGGTGGAATCCCTTCCCACTCGTGCGATACTCGGAAAGACCGGATGTTACAGCATCTCATCTGCTTGAGGGCAGAGTCGTTATTTTTGTAGATACCTCGCCAAGTGTGATGATCTTGCCAACGACCTTCTTTGATCTATGCGAGCATGCAGAAGAAAATAGGCAAACGGCCTTCATGGGAACCTATCTGCGTTGGGTGCGGTTTGCAGGTATTTTAATCTCTCTGTTTGTACTTCCTTTGTGGCTGCTCATGGTTATTGATCCTGCCATCAAACCGATGGGATTTGATTTTATCGGTCCACAGGAGAATGTTAAACTTCCGCTTATTCTTCAGTTTCTGCTGATAGAACTTGGAGTCGATCTCTTACGGATGGCAGCGGTGCATACGCCTACACCACTTGCTTCAGCGATGGGCTTGATTGCGGCTATTCTCGTTGGGGATATCGCTGTCAAAACAGGATATTTCGTCAATGAGGTCGTGCTATACATGGCCATTGCTGCAATCGGGATGTTTGCAACGCCGAGTTATGAGCTTGGACTAGCCAACCGCTTGGTACGGCTGTTCCTTCTGATTGCGGTGGCTATCTTTAAAGTACCCGGGTTCGTGGTGGGTACCACCCTATTGGTTATTGCACTGACGATCCATCGTTCGTACAATTCATCTTATCTGTGGCCGTTTATACCGTTTAATGCAAAGGCACTTGGTAACTTTTTATTCCGACTGCCATTGCTTGAAAGTAAAAAACGTCCATCGTTCAACAAAACTCGTGATAATACCAAAATGCCTGATGATCCAGACGGAGAATCACGAAAAAGTAAAAAACACAAATGATCTGCTGAAAAATCCATTCTTCTTAGTGCCTAATTTGGTATACTGGTGTAAAATCATTGGAATAGCTAAAATTCCAGTATATAAAGTGAGGAATGCAGATTATGTATTTACATGGTACAAGTAAAATAAATGCACAAGGACATCTAGAAATTGGTGGAGTAGACGCAACAGATTTGAAAGAACAGTTTGGCACACCGCTGTATGTGGTGGACGAGCAATTAGTGCGTGATCGTTGCAGAGAATATATGGATGCATTCCGAGCTTCGGGTCTGGGCTTCCAGGTTGCATATGCAAGTAAAGCATTCTGCGTAATGGCAATGTGTGCTCTGGCTGCAGAAGAAGGACTTTCCCTAGACGTTGTATCTGATGGTGAGTTGTTCACAGCATTGCAAGCAGGATTCCCTGCTGAACGTATTCACTTCCACGGCAACAACAAAACGCTGGAAGAAATCGAGATGGCACTGGATGCAGAGATCGGTTGCTTCGTAGTAGATAACTTTAATGAACTTCACTTGCTGCAAGCTGTAGCTGCGGACAAAAACCGCAAAGTTAACATCTTGCTGCGCGTAACGCCTGGTGTTGAGGCCCATACACATGAGTATATCTCCACAGGACAGACTGATTCGAAATTCGGTTTCGATATCGGTAACGGAACAGCGTTCGAAGCAATCGAACTGGCATCCAAACAACCGAACCTGGTTCTGCTCGGCGTTCACTCTCACATTGGTTCCCAAATCTTTGAGGTTGAAGGATTCCAGATGGCTGTTCAGCGTGTTGCTGAATTTGCGGCAAGTGTGTATGAGCGTCTGAATGTTGCATTCAAAGTGGTTAACCTTGGCGGAGGATTCGGAATCCGTTATATCGATGGAGATACACCGCTTGAAGTTTCACAATACGTGAAGGCTATTACAGATGCGGTTAAAAATCACTTTGCTACAATCGGTTATGATGTACCTGAGATCTGGGTTGAGCCAGGTCGCAGTATCGTTGGTGAAGCTGGAACCACATTATACACAGTAGGTACGAGCAAAGACATCCCAGGCGTACGTAAATACGTTGCTGTAGATGGTGGAATGACGGATAACCCACGTCCTGCGCTCTATGAGTCCAAGTATGAGGCGGTGCTTGCAAACCGTGCTAACGAAGCCGTTCAAGAGACCGTTTCAGTTGCGGGTAAATGCTGCGAGAGTGGCGACATGTTGATCTGGGATCTGGAATTGCCAAAAGTACAAAGCGGTGACTTGCTTGCCGTAGCGTGCACAGGGGCATACAACTATTCCATGGCGAGTAACTACAACCGGATTCGTCGTCCAGCGGTTGTATTTGTCAAAGACGGTCAAGGTGATGTAGTCGTTCGTCGTGAGACATATCAGGACATCATTCAGAATGACTTGGTACCAGAGCGTATCGCTAAACAGCCAGTAACTCGCTAATCGTAATAGATGCGTGGGTGGCATGGGCAATAGCTTAGCAAATCAGTAACCCATTTAGGAAGAAGGCGAAGGAGCATTGCTCTTTTGCCTTCTTTTTAATGTTATATCAGCAAAATTGCAACATGTAGATAAGGGCGAGCAGGGCAGATATCACCTTTATTTAGCCGTATTGTGCGAAAAAAGTTGCTGATTATTTTGCGGTTGAACGCATTTCGGTGTACACTATGAAAAGTGCTATTAAGCTTGGCCTAGGGTCATATGCTTCTAGCACCACTAATGATGGTCAATACGAAAGGAGTCATTTACATATGGCGAAACAAGCGAAAATCAAAATGGCAAACGGCGGAGAAGTTCTGATCGACCTGTTCGATCAAGAAGCTCCAAACACAGTAGCGAACTTTGAGAAACTGGCAAACTCCGGCTTCTACAATGGTTTGACTTTCCACCGTGTTATCCCTGGCTTCGTAGCTCAAGGTGGCTGCCCAACAGGAAATGGTACTGGTGGTCCTGGCTACACAATCAACTGTGAAATTAACCCGAACAAACATGAGCGTGGAACATTGGCTATGGCGCATGCTGGCCGTAACACAGGTGGAAGCCAGTTCTACATCTGCTATCAACCACAACCACATTTGGATGGACAACATACTGTATTTGGTAAAGTGACCAAAGGTATGGAATTCGTTGACGCTTTCGAAGGAAGCGACAAAATGGAAACTGTTGAAGTTGTTGAAGCGTAAGTCGTACGACATCAATAATGTTTTTCAGGAAACCTCTAGTGCTTCTGTTGAAGAAGCACTAAGGTTTTTTTTGCATTCTTCGCTTATTAAAAGTTAGTATGTGACAAAAAGGAACAAAAAACAATTGATTTTTTGACGTTAAAGTGCTAACATCCAATTAATAACGCAACAATCCTTCGGGGAGGGTGAGATTCCCTACCGGCGGTGATGCACATGTTCATGTAATCAATTATGGGGATGTGCAAAGTCCGTGACCTGTCTGCTGATGCAGATGGCTGATCTGGTGCAATTCCAGAACCGACAGTATAGTCTGGATGGGAGAAGGAGAGAGTGCAGCTTCTGGCTGCATTTGCAGATGTGTTGGTGTACAGTTGGGTTATACAGCTGTACATGGAGATAACGGGTATTCCCATTCGCTCCATACATAGGTTATGTCTTAGAAGCGCTTTACCTAGAATGAATTTCATTAGGGTATGTGTTTGTTTTCACTTACCTGGATCGAATCAAGGTAGTGATTCTGTGCGCTAGATGACCAATGTATCAATGCTGTCTTGCGACGACGCTTTGTCTCTCTTCTCCCCATCGAACGGAATGTTCGACGGGGATTTTTTTATTTTCATAACAGAATTCTTAAATATTCCATAGTGAAATTTGAAAAGATTTTATGATGAGGATGCACAGCATTTTCTCCAGTAGGAGAGGATATTAACAAAATAGATTAGACCGTGGGGTGACGGACTTGGAAATGATCAATGATGAATTTTATATGGGACTCGCATTGGATATGGCAGAACGGGCACAGGGACAGACTGGTATTAATCCCGTTGTAGGTTGTGTTGTGGTTAAAGAAGGCCGTGTAGTGGGGCTGGGATCACATCTGAAACGTGGTACAGGTCATGCCGAGGTACACGCATTAAACATGGCGGGTAGTGATGCCGAAGGAAGTACGGTGTATGTTACTTTGGAGCCTTGTAGTCACTATGGCAAAACACCTCCATGTAGCGAGCGTCTGATCCATGAAAAGGTTAAGCGCGTAGTGGTGTGTTGTGAAGACCCTAATCCCCAAGTATCGGGCAGAGGAATCAGCATGCTTCGACAACAAGGAATTGAAGTTGAGGTTGGCATATTACGCGAACGTGGAAGACGCCTGAATGAAAAATTCATTAAGTACATCACCACAGGTTTACCGTTTGTGACCCTCAAAACGGCTTCAACGTTAGATGGCAAGATTGCTACTCGCAGTGGAGATAGTAAATGGATTTCTAATGAGCCTGCTCGCGAGATTGTGCATGCCCTTCGTCATCGTCACCAAGGAATTATGGTTGGTGTTGAGACGGTCATCGCGGACAATCCTGAATTAACGACTCGATTGCAAGTGGAGGGCATCCATCCGGTGCGAATCGTAGTGGATTCCAAGCTGCGCCTGCCTGTAGGCTCGAAAATGGTCAAGGATGGCATTGCACCAACCTGGGTACTGACAACAGACGAGGCAAGTCCTGAAGCGGCTGAGCGTCTTGAGGCATATGGTGTAGAGGTTATCCGCTGTGGACCAGGGCCACGAGTTGATCTGCTAAATGCTCTCAGCAAGCTGGGTGAACGTGAGATTGGATCTATTTTGCTCGAAGGTGGAGGTACGTTGAACGGTGCCATGCTAGAGGCTAGACTCGTGGATCGTATGCTCATGTTCATCGCTCCCAAAATCGTGGGTGGTTATGATACGCCGGGAAGTTTCCGGTTTGAAGGTGTTGAGCGTATGAGTCAGGCGATTCAATTGAATCAACTCGAAATCGAGCAAGTTGGAGATAATATTAGCATTGGCGGTATTCCGGTCTGGCCAGAGTAAGAGAGATCGATTAAGCGTGAGTGCTAAGAAGTTATACAAGAAGGAGGCGGTAGCATGTTTACCGGTTTAGTAGAAGAAGTTGGTCACATTCGACGCATTGGTCGAAAAGGCGAAGCGTTGGTGCTGAACATCGGAGCTTCCGCCATCATGGATGATTTGAAAATTGGCGATAGCGTATCAGTAAATGGAGTATGTCTAACGGCAACAACGCTGGAAGGCGATGGATTTACCGCTGACGTGATGCCGGAAACGTATCGACATACAAACTTGAACCACCTGCAATCTGGAAGCAAAGTGAACTTAGAGCGAGCAATGCTATCTGGTGGCCGGTTTGGTGGACATATTGTGCAAGGGCACGTGGATGGCACGGGTGTGATTGGCAGTATTACACGTGATCAGAATGCGGTTGTTTTCGAAATTAAACCGGATGATAACGATCTCTTCAGATACTTGATTCCAAAAGGTTCTGTTACCTTGGACGGCATTAGTCTTACCGTTGTGAACACCTCTTCTGGATCATTCACGGTCTCCATTATTCCTCACACAATCGGAGAGACTGTGCTGAATTTTAAGAAAACTGGAGATACCATCAATATTGAATGTGACATCTTGGGTAAATATGTAGATCATTTGCTTCAATATGGAAGGGATCACTCCAGCTCGAAAGAAACTAAACCTAAAATGTTAAGTGAAGAGTTTCTAGCTAATCACGGCTTTGCGTAAAATATAGGTATGAATAATCTTTTTACACGAGAACGGAGAAGACAGATAAAAGAATTGGAGGGAGACGTATGACAGAGCAATCCATTCTCGATCCAATCGAGGAAGCCATCTATGATCTGATGCGAGGGAAACCCGTAATCGTTGTGGATGATGAAGACCGGGAAAATGAAGGTGATTTCATCGCTTTGGCAGATAAAGCTACGCCTGAAGTCATTAATTTCATGATCACCGAGGGTAGAGGTCTGGTCTGCGTACCGATTACACAACAACGTGCGGACGAACTTAACCTCAAACCAATGGTTCAGCAAAACACGGACTTTCATGGAACGGCATTCACCGTGTCAGTTGATCACAAAGATACAACAACCGGCATTTCTGCGTTTGAACGTTCCGTTACGGTGAAAGGCTTAATAGATCCTGATGCGAAAAGTACGGATTTCCGCAAACCGGGTCACATGTTCCCGCTCATCGCCAAAGAAGGCGGGGTACTGCGTCGTGCTGGACACACGGAAGCTGCGGTTGATCTGGCAATCATGTGTGGTTCATACCCTGCAGGCGTGATCTGTGAGGTAATTAAGGAAGATGGTACGATGGCGAGATTGCCTGATCTACAGGAAATCGCGCGTAAACATGATCTGAAGCTAATCAGCATTCAGGACATGATTCGGTACCGGAATGAGAAGGAACAGCTGGTACAGCGCGAGGTGGCTGTGCGGATGCCGACGGATTTTGGTGAATTCCAGGCAGTTGCATACACCAATGCGGTGGATAATAAGGAGCATGTAGCCCTTGTTAAGGGGGAGATTGACGGTTCCAAGCCTGTATTGGTACGCGTACACTCCGAATGCCTTACAGGGGATGTATTCCACTCTCATCGCTGTGACTGTGGGCCTCAATTCGATGCGGCGCTCAGACAGATTGATGAAGAGGGCAATGGAATTCTGCTCTATATGAGACAGGA
Source organism: Paenibacillus sp. MER 99-2 (assembly GCF_023714095.1). Classification (NCBI taxonomy): domain Bacteria; kingdom Bacillati; phylum Bacillota; class Bacilli; order Caryophanales; family Paenibacillaceae; genus Paenibacillus; species Paenibacillus sp. MER 99-2. Next base: position 931,087 of record NZ_JAMAUZ010000001.1, read on the forward strand.
AGGTCGAGGCATTGGACTAATTAATAAGCTCAAAGCCTATAAGTTGCAAGAAGAAGGGTTAGACACAGTCGATGCCAACCTGAAGCTTGGGTTCGCTGCGGATCTTCGTGATTATGGAATAGGAGCTCAGATTCTCAAAGACCTTGGGGTTCGCCAGATTCGATTGTTGACCAATAATCCACGCAAGATCAAAGGCTTAGAAGGATATGGCCTAGAAGTGGTTGAACGGGTACCGATTCAGATGCAAGAAAATGAGGATAATACGCTGTACCTGCATACGAAACAAGCGAAGCTGGGACACATGCTGAAGTTTGACGATATCGAGCAAAATGAAAAATAATTGAACTTCGATTCATATGTAATTTGTGGAAGAAAAAATTAATAAGTTATCCCGTTTATATCTCATACTAATTATAGGAGTTGACTAATAATGCCAAACTTTTTTGAAGGACATTTAGTGTCAGAAGGATTAAAATATGGAGTAGTGGTAGGACGTTTCAACGAATTTATTACGAGTAAATTGCTTAGCGGTGCACTTGATGCTTTCAAACGCCATGGCGTACAAGACAATGAAGTAGATGTGGCGTGGGTTCCAGGAGCCTTTGAAATCCCGCTTATTGCACAAAAAATGGCCGAGAGTGGCAAGTATGATGCGGTTATCACTCTAGGAACAGTTATTCGTGGATCAACAACTCACTATGATTATGTATGTAATGAAATGGCAAAAGGTGTTGCAGCAATTAACCTCAAAACAGGCGTACCAACGATCTTTGGTCTCGTAACTACAGAGAACATTGAGCAAGCTATTGAACGTGCTGGAACGAAGGCGGGCAACAAAGGTTGGGATGCGGCTACGGCAGCAATTGAAATGGCGAACTTGACGAAACAGCTAAAATAGTGCTTATTTAATGTAGTGCCCTGCTCTGCGCAGACGAAAACGGGAGACCGAATTCGGCGGCTTAGCAGGGTTTTGTATTTTTCTGGCGGGAGGATTCGTCTAGTGACGGTAGTTACATACAAACTGGAGACTTTTGAAGGGCCTTTGGATCTGCTGCTTCACTTGATCGACAAGGCAGAGATTCAAATCCAGGATATTCCCATCAGCGATATTACCGATCAATATATGGCGTATCTGCATTCGATGCAAGAATTGGAGCTTGATATTACAAGTGAATTTCTCGTAATGGCTGCAACACTTTTGTCAATCAAAAGCAAGCTATTACTGCCCAAGCCACCGGTAATTGAGGATTTTGAGGATTATGATTATATCGAAGATGAAGATTATGATCCACGTGCTGAACTGATTGCACGTCTGATTGAATATCGCAAGTACAAAGGAATTGCACGACATTTGCATGAGCGAGAGTGGGAGCGCAGCCTCATTTTCTCCAAGGAGCCTGAAGATCTTAGACCTTATATGCCTGTGGAGACACAATCGAATCCGGTACAGGGTCTTCATACCTCGGATCTCATCGCTGCTTTTCAGAAGGCGTTACGTAAGGCTGAGAAGAGAACGACCGTTGCTCGTATTCAACGCGATGAAATATCGGTTAAGGATCGTATTCGTGATGTTGTGGGTGCTCTGGAGCGTGTAGGGACAGGAGGTAAGTTGTTGTTTTCGAAGTTGTTAGATGATCAGATCTATCGGCATGAAATCGTCGTTACCTTTCTTGCGATCTTGGAGCTTATGAAGATGAAGCAGATCGTCTGTTATCAGGAACGGATGTTTGAGGATATTGTTATGGAGTGGAGAGGGGAAGCAAGGAATCATGGATTTTCCGAAATTGAAGTCAATTATTGAAGGCCTGCTGTTTTTGTCCGGAGAAGAAGGTCTAAGTATCAAACAAATTGCCGAAATCGTAGATCAACAACCGGAACGGGTGTCTGATGCGGTGGAGGAAATGGTCGCTGATTTTGCAAATCAGGGAAGAGGGGTTCAGATTCTCAAACTGGCAGGTGTAGTGCAGCTCGGTACATTGCCCGAACATGCCTCTTATTTTGAGAAACTTGCCTATTCTCCAGCGCGTACTTCGTTATCTCAGGCAGCCCTGGAGACGCTTGCGATCGTGGCATATCGTCAGCCGATTACTCGGGTGGAGATTGAAGAGATTCGCGGCGTGAAGTCTGAACGTGCCATTCATACGTTAGTGAACAAGGATTTGATTCATGAGGTGGGACGAGCAGAGGCTATTGGACGTCCCATCCTGTATGGGACAACCAAGTCATTCTTGGATTATTTCGGACTTGCTACAATTAAGGATCTTCCTGAGCCGGGCTTATTCGAGGATACGGAGAACCTGGAGGAAGAGACGCAGCTCTTGTTCGATAAGCTGGATGGTCAGCAAGTAAACTTGGATATGAATGATCAGACGGATTCATTTGATGAGGTAATCGATAATAATGAATTAGACATTGCTGAGGACTTGGATGACGGAGATTACGAAAATAAGTAAATGATTGAACCGATGTTAATGTCTTACTCGAATATATAGACCGATTCCTTTGTACATAAAGGTTTCGGTCTATTCGTGTTTTCTTGTCGCGGAAGAGGATAAAGCATGAACTGTTTACGTTCAGCGGTTTTTCTATGAGCTATGAATTTTTTCCAATATATAGTGTCATACTAAACAGGAAAAGAATTGTAGCCTTGGAGGTAAGGCCTGTGTGGATTTGGCTTGGAGGAATCGGTTTGTTGTTCGTATTGCTGATTGTCGCAGTCCTCATCTCAAATGTTCATGTACATTTTACATTCCGTAAACATAAAAATGATGATTACGCCAATATTAATGTCCGACTTCTCTATGGGATTGTGCGAATGAACTATGAGATCCCTAGCATTGTTTTTCGCAATATGAAGGAAGGTTTTCTGGTCAAGACGGAGCAATCCATGAACCATTCCAGAGGGGAAACTCAGGGAAGTGAACGGGTTAACAAACGTAAAGTTAAGAAGTGGGCGAAAGATGTAAAGGTAATGTTGCGGGCGACCGATGCGCTAAAGCTTTGGCTCAAGCAAACACTCACACATGTACATATGACTGGGCTCTCCTGGACTACCCATATCGGGATTGGCGATGCACCATACACAGCGGTACTGATCGGTTGGGTATGGAGTATCAAGTCCATTATCATTGGTTATCTCACATATCAGATTCGTTTTGATCAAACACCCGTACTTCAGGTTATGCCGGTGTGGTCAGACGAAATGGAATTCAGAACAGAGCTTGATGGCAAAATAAAGATTCGGATGACAGCACTTTGTGTTGCTGGGATTACGCTGCTTACCCGTGTGCTTCAAGTTGAAGGTGGATGGCGCATGTGGTTCCGACTGTTACAGCAGCAACGGAACAGACGCAAGCATAAGCTCAAGGGACAACACAGTAAATCCCACGTTTAGCCACGATTGTATTGTCCAAATCTAATGACTATATAGATGTCATGAAGATGGCTGAACCAAGAGCATGATTAGGTGCAAGTTGGATTGGATTCTCCATTTGGTGTGATGTTAGTAAGTGAATTTCAGATATACCATACTGATTGGCTTGTCGTAATAGAATGATGTGATTTTTACCTATCGTGATTGTACATGTTTCTTCGGTTTTAACGCTCATTGCTTCTCCGATGAAAGGGGTGTATTTAGACATCCAAGCCTCTAGATCAGGTACATCGATTACTAGTTTATGTATACCAAGTGCACCATTACGATGAGTGACTTCTTCTGTTGTGCAGGTCACTGCTGGCTCATAATCACTCATGAAAAATGGAAGACGCGGTTCTCGTGGAACTGCCGTCCACCAAGTCTGCTTTTGTCCAGTAGCTAATGTTTTACTCATGTTTATGGTTTTGCCCAGTTTCGCACCTTGCTGCTTGATGTAGTTGATGTTTATCATAGCTTGCGCAGGATTGATGCTATCGAGCGCATAATCATTTAAGCCCTCCGGGCTGTTCAGGTAATAGAGGAAACGATTGACCATTGCTGGATGAAATGGCCGCAGAAGCTGAAATACGGTTGTGAGAAGCGAATCAGGGAGGTTGATGGGCTTGGGGTTAAACAATTCAAGAAACGAGCCATCCTGCAAATAGATGAGCGCATTATGTGCCTTGGCGGGGTCTGTTCGGTAAGTTACGGTGAAACCGAGTGCACGAAAATTTTCCACAGCTTGTTCCAACCGTCGGGTTTGTATTAAAACATGTCCAATTGCGAAACGATTCATTGTTTCTCCTCCTTTGCTTTGTTTGAATTATTTTGTGTTTCCAATAAACTAGTCCAGCCTGCATACAAAAAAGGGATAAGGAGCTGCATGTATTCAAATGCTTCTTCACGATTCATTCTGGATACAACGATTTCCAGTACTTGTCGGTAACTTTGTTTAACAAGAATGGAGAGTAGATGAGCTGGTGGACTATGTTGCAGAATGTTTAATTGTGATAGTTTATGGATGTAGGCTTGGGTAGACGAGAGGTCAAGTTCCATTAAATAGTCGATATAATGCTCTTTGTTTGAGCCAGTGGAACCGTTTATTAATAGGTCAAATATGTCGAATCGATCGTATATAAAATCAACAATCTGCAGCATACCTTTTTGCATAGACTCATACTCCAAAACTGTTTCGTTGTATTCCAGCAGTTGTAATTGGTAACTGGATATCTCTTCAAAATAAGCGCTAATTTCATCCGCAGTTGGCTTAACCAAAGCTTCAAACAATGCATTTTTGTCAGGGAAATATCGGTAAATGGCGCCAGTAGTCATGCTTGCTTTTTGTGCTATAGAGCGCATGCTGGCACCGAGGAATCCTTTTTCCAAAAATTCAGATTTGGCGCAGGACAGCAGCTTCTGTTCCGTCATTTCAGCTTTGGTCGTTGCGATGGGAGGCACCTCCTTAAAATTAATAAAATAACACTGTTATTTTATCGTACAATCTATATTTTGCCAAGCAAATGGTCTGGGATGGATTACGGTATATTAAATGGCTGCTTTACATAAGTCCCTTCAAGTTTGGGGATGATATGGTTTAGATTAAACTAGTTAAATTGAAACTGGAGGGAACTTACATGTCAGATCATCCAATACAAGGTCTAATGGAAACCGCAATGGAAAATATCAAAGGTATGGTTGATGTGAATACCATTGTTGGTGACGCAGTTGAAACACCTGATGGCACCGTAATTTTACCAATAAGCCGGGTTGGATTCGGTTTTGCGGCAGGCGGTAGTGATTTTAACGTGAATGTGGATAAACATAAAGAGAATTCAGGAACTACTGCGGAACACGCTAGCTCAGCCAAAGTCTCCTCTCCATTCGGTGGAGGTAGCGGGGGTGGTGTGTCCATTCGTCCGATCGCTTTCCTGGTGGTAGGGAAACAGGGGGTTCATATTGTACCACTTGATAATTCGACGCATCTGTTTGAGAAACTAATCGATTCAACGCCATACGTTATGGATCGAATTCAAGAGATGTTTCGTCGTAATCCAGCGACAAGTACAGTCCAAGACCAAACTCCGAATCACAATCCTGATCCATCTACTTACAGCTAAAATGAAGGATGTAATAGATCCCTTCCGCTACTCAAGCGAGAGGGATTTTTTGTTGTTTTGCAACACTGGGACATACTTCAGGTTGTCCAGACATAAAGTAGTACAAGATTCCAAGTGACCCGGAGGAATGGTTGAATGAAAATGTTAACGAAAGTCATTGCGAGTGTCCTGATTCCGTTATTCCTGTTGTCTTCAGTTGGTATTGCCGATGCATCTGGAACTATTCCAAGCCCATCGACTCATGCTCAGAGTGCAGCATTAATTGATGTGACGTCTGGGCGGATTTTGTACAGCAAAGAGGGGGATCAAGAGTTGCGTATTGCCAGTTTGACCAAGATCATGACAGCGATCGTTGCTATTGAACATGGGAATCTACAAGATAAGGTGAAGGTGACAGCTTCATCGTTTGCGAAAGAAGGATCATCGCTGTATCTCAAACTTGGTGAAGAGATGACCCTGGAGAACATGTTGTATGGACTCATGTTACGTTCTGGTAATGATGCAGCCTCGGCTATTGCCGAGCATGTAGGTGGCTCAGAGGAAGGCTTTGTGCTTCTGATGAATAAGAAGGCAGAGGAGATCGGGTTAACGCGTTCACACTTCATGAATCCTCATGGCTTGGATGCCGAGGGACATTATTCAACGGCGAATGATCTGGCACGTTTAACGGCTTATGCGCTCCATAATCCTGTGTTCAAGCGAATCGTCGCAACCGAGGAAAAATCGGCACCGAATCCAAATGAAAGCTGGGAATACTCATGGCACAACAAAAATAAAATGCTGCGATTGTATGAAGGCGCTGACGGGGTTAAGACCGGTTATACAAAAAAAGCCTTCAGGTGCCTGGTAAGCTCTGCAACGAGAGACGGGCAACAGCTAGCGGCTGTAACGCTAAACGATGGAGACGATTGGAACGATCATGCACGTATGCTGGATTTCGGATTTGAGAACTTTCCCTTGAGGGAGATCGCCAAAAAAGAACAGCCTGTGGCGAATACCTCCGTCGTTACAGGACGTGGATTCCAATATCCACTGGCTGAGAGCGAGGTAGCCTCGATCAGCAAGAAGCTGATTCTAACAGCTAATCGTAGCCAAAATGATTCGCAAAATAAAAGTGAATCGAATGATCATTCATTTGGGCTAGCTGGTCGCATTGAGATGCAACTGGATGGAAAGTTGATTGGCACCATTCCTGTTTATCACAAAGGAAGTTATATTCCTCCCCAACCTGAAATGCAAGAAGCTGCATTTGCTGGGATAGGTGAAATTACAACTTGGGCAGCCGCATGGCGTGCCGTGATAAGTCACTTGTTGTCCCCTTAAAGGAGGTTTCCTGGTTGATTAATCTAATTTGGCTACTAATGATTGTCATTGGATTTGTTTTTGCAGCAGTGAACGGAAAAATTGAAGTGGTCACACAAGCGGCCTTTGATGGGGCGGCTACAGGAGTGACGGTATGTTTTGGTCTAATCAGTGTGCTTGTATTTTGGATGGGCATGATGAAAATAGGTGAGGATGCTGGACTGCTTAGCAAAATTGCTAAGCTTCTTGGTCCAGTTGTAGCTTTTTTATTTCCTGACGTGCCTCGCAATCATCCAGCCATGGGCTACATCTTATCCAATATGAGTGCGAACCTGTTGGGTCTAGGGAATGCTGCTACACCAATGGGGATTAAGGCAATGCAACAGCTACAGGAACTCAACCCCGATAAACAGACGGCATCCCCAGCAATGTGTACATTACTCGCGTTAAATACGGCAAGTATTACGTTGATTCCTACGACGCTTATCGCGATTCGGTTGAATTATCAATCCGCCAATGCAACAGAGATTGTGGGAACAACGCTAATTGCGACAATTATAGCCACACTGGCAGCCATTATGGCAGATCGCTGGTACAGAAATAGAACGTTGAACAAACCGCCACGTATCGTGAAAAACGGCACTCCTGGCATGAAAGGATGAGAAACCTTGCTAACCTTCGTCAACTGGATCTCTGTCTGGGCCATTCCGGTTATTATCGCGTTTGTTCCATTATATGCGTTTACCAAGAAGGTTCCGGTCTATGAATCCTTCGTTGATGGGGCAAAAGAGGGGTTCTCCACTGCGATTAGCATTATTCCTCATCTCGTGGGAATGATGGTTGCGATAAGTGTATTTCGTGCGTCTGGTGCACTGGATTTTGTGATTAGTCTGTTCGCACCACTCGTATCCTGGATGGGTGTACCAGGAGAAGTCCTGCCACTGGGGATTCTCCGTCCTCTGACAGGGACAGGCTCTCTAGCCTTTACAACCGATCTAATCAAAACCTACGGCCCCGACTCGATGATCGGGCGTATGGCCTCTACAATCCAAGGAAGCACGGATACAACGCTTTATGTACTGACCGTATATTTTGGTGCAGTAGGCATCCGGAACGGTCGTTATGCGCTCAAAGTCGGTCTGTTTTCAGATGTGGTGGGCTTCATCGCAGCACTTGTTATCTGCTTGATCGTTTTTGGATAAGTTTCATTTCAATATCTTCTATAAATATAGTTAACCAAGTGGCTTTCTTCTTCCGATATACTAGATATGCTAGAATGGATAGCGGGAGGAGAGTAGCACATGAATAAGAGATGGAAAAAGGTACTTCAGTTCGCGTTGTCAGGCGTGATGGCGGTAGGTTTGCTAACTGGACAAATGGGTATGGCCGATGCTCAGGCAGTTAACACGATACATTTTACTGGATACTTCGATAAACAGTTACGAGACAAGTTTGCGGTTACCGCAGATTCCTTTCCAGTCGTTAACGTTCGCTTAGTCAAACAGGATGAACCAGATATGGTTTATTATGATGTGGGGACTTCCATTCTGATATCCAAGGATGAAGTGCTTACGAATTATCATGTCGTTCAGGAATACGCGGAGCTTGCGAAGGGGGATGAGGGAACATTAACCGTTGCCAGTCCAGGCGAGCTAAAGCGTCCGATCAAAGCCAAAATTGTGAAGACAGATCCGGTAACGGATATGGCGCTGCTGAAGCTGGACGAAGAAATAAATGCACAGCCGGTGACATTTGCAAATGCGAGGGATAATCAACTGGTCTATACGATCGGTTTTCCCAAAAACCCAGACGGGGATTTAGTTATCCTTGATGAAGAATTCCCTGCTACATACAATACAATTGCTAAAAGTCGGGTTTCGAGCCCTGATGCTACCGATGTACCAGGTCGAAAAGGTATTGGCAGTATTGTAAAATCTATGGCACAAGGTAACTCTGGTGGGCCTGTATTGGATCAAAACAATCAAGTCATTGGCATGATGACTTTTGTCTACGGATCAAGAACGTACTTCATTACATCACAAACTCTGCAAGACTTTATTAAAGGGAGTGCAACACCTGCGAGAAAGCCAGTTGTTGTTGCAGGCAAAGTATCCAATTAATTTAATTGTACTTATGAGTTCTAAAAGTAGATCGGACTAATACCTATAGTTGCACGCGGCTCATCCTTCTTTTTCTGGAAACAGAGATAGGAAGGGTGAGTTTTTTTGAGTTAAAAGTGATTTGATTAGTACTCCAAACAGCTAAATCAAGCCTCTGTTTACATTTTCCTTGGATTATCCTTGTGATTTCCCTCCTTGATGGGTATCATTAGTGTGAGGTGACATGACAAACATGGAAAGATTACAAAAAATTATTGCTCAAGCTGGCATTGCATCCCGTCGCAAAAGCGAGGAATTGATCCAGTCTGGCAAGGTAGAAGTCAATGGGGAGGTCGTGACCGAACTCGGCACGAAAGCGAACCCTGAAGAGGATATCATTACGGTAAACGGGAAGCCAATCCGCAGTGAGAAAAAAGTGTACTTGCTTATGAACAAACCAAAAGGTGTTATTACAAGTGCATCTGACCCAGAGGGACGGAAAATTGTTTCCGATTATCTGAAAGGTGTCAAAGAACGTGTGTATCCAGTAGGAAGACTGGACTATGATACGGAAGGTTTATTGATTCTTACCAATGACGGCGAGTTTGCACATTTGCTGACGCATCCAAAGCACCATGTACCCAAAACGTATTTGGCAACAGTCAAAGGCGTCCCGCATGGATCAGCTCTAGAGAAACTAAAGACAGGGATTATGCTTGACGACGGTATGACTGCTCCAGCTGAGGTTGAATACAAGGATGTAGACACCGCGAGCAATGAAGCTGTTATTTCCATCACCATTTACGAAGGACGCAATCGTCAGGTTAGACGGATGTTTGAAGCGATTAACCATCCGGTAACTCGCTTGAAACGTATTGCATTTGGTGGGATTTTGCTACAAAACCTGAAACGAGGACTGACTCGCAATCTATCTAAAGAAGAAGTCAATAACCTTATTCAGCTTGCAAAATCGGAACCAGCCAGAAAAATGAAAAAAAGGTAATGTAAGGACACATAATTTTCATAAAACTGCCGCAATTTTGTGACGGAATTCGCTATAATTGTTCATAGGATGTTCACAGATATCTGGAACAGTTACGATTGCGAATAATCTATATAAATTGGACTAAACATTTACACGAGTGGCACATGTGTGAGAATTCTTTAGTTCAATTTATATAGTCACCTTAAAAAGGAGAGCCGTACATGGGGAAATCAAGAAGACCGGTGCAGATCGTCATTTTGTTTTTGATCCTGGTGTTGGGCGGTTATGCGATTAGTACATCCGTATCTGGCTCAAATGGCAAGCCAAAAGAAGGAGATCAAGCACCTTCTTTTGAACTGCTGGGCTTGGACGGTCAAGTGCATACGTCTGAGGAATACAAGGGTAAGGCACTAGTCATCAATTTCTGGGGCACTTGGTGTGAGCCTTGTGTGAAGGAGATGCCTGCTCTTCAAGCACAAGCTGATAAGTGGAAAGATCAGGGTGTTCAATTTATAGGTATCAATGTAGGGGAAGATCAGATGACCGTAGAGCATTTTGTAAAGCAGGTTGGTGTGACATTCCCGATAATGCTCGATCGTGATAAAAATTCAGTTCGAGACTATGGAATATCTCCGATGCCGACTACATTCTTCGTGTCAAATACGGGCAAAATTTCTACCATTCACATTGGTCAACTAGATTTAGGCACACTTGACGCTCAAATTTCACAACTGGCTAAACAGCCCTGAACGGAGGTCTAGTCGTGTTTCAAAACACAAAATGTGAGTGTGGACACCAAAATCCAGTAGGCACAGTGCTGTGTGAAGCCTGTGGTAAGCCGCTGCTTGAAGCTGAAGCCAAATCGGATGAAGTGCTTGAAATGCGTTACGATGGAATGGCTCGACGTTCACAGCGCAGCAATCCTAATATCATTGATAAGATATGGAACTTTTTCTCATCTGTAAAAATTGCTGTGTACATGATTGTGCTTACGCTACTTGGATCTATACTTGGGACAATCTATCCTCAAGAAAGTACGTTTCTAAATATTGACCCTTCCGTGTACTACAAAGAGACGTATGGGCAATTAGGTCATATCTATTATCTACTGGGCTTATCCCATACATACGAATCCTGGTGGTTTATACTTTTACTTGTGTTGATCGGTGCCTCACTAGTCATATGCAGCCTCGACCGAGTACTCCCACTTTACAAAGCGCTGAATAAGCAGAAAATCCGAAAGCATATGCAGTTTCTTACCCGGCAACGTCTGGTCTACCAAGGTACAATTGAGGGTGATTCTGCAGATTGGATTAAGAAAGCGGTTACGCCGCTCAAAAAGAAGGGGTACCGCGTACATACCGAAGGTGATGCATTACTTGCTGAGAAACAGCGATTCAGCCGGTGGGGACCGTATGTCATCCACATTGGACTTATCATATTTTTACTAGCTGTGCTTGCTCGGGGTTTACCGGGACTGAATCTGGATGAACATGTGGCGTTTCCTGAAGGCGAGATTAAAAAGATTCCGAATACATCCATGTACTTGAAGAATGAACAGTTTAATGTGGAGTTCTACAGTGAGGAAGAGATAACGGAACAATTTCGTAATTTGAACCGGATGGTTCCGAAGCTCTTTGAGACCAAAGTTGTACTGTATGAATGTACTGCTGATTGTTCGGATCTAACCAAAAAACCTCAGTTGGCTGAGGTTGCAAGACATGATGTGCGAGTGAATCATCCACTGAACTATAACGGGCTGAAGGCATATCAGTTTGATTACGATCTAACCCCGACCATTCGATCGGTGACTCCTGACTTGGTTAATGCTCAGACAGGTGAGAAAATTGGGGAACTGCAGATTGATATGGTGGATACACAGCCAAGCTTCCAAGTTGGTCCATACACGTTAGAGGTCAAAAATAAATTTATGGACTTTGCTTTGGATGCGCAAGGTAAACCCACTTCAAAGTCGCCCTCACCCAATGCGCCGGCCTTCTTATTCTTGATTACCGGCCCAGAGTTGCCTGAAGGGGGCATTCAGTATTTATATTTTGCCAAGCAGATTGACAAAGAGCGTTTTCAACAAGATGCGATCAACAAACAGCTCTCTGGTGATCCAATCCCTTTTCAGCTAGAAGTGGATAGCATGGATAAAGTAGACATCATTCAATCGGTAAGTTATCTCAATATCCGAATTGATAAGGCGATGCCTTTTGTCTGGGTAGGGGCTGGAATTGTCATGTTGGGTCTGATTATGGGCTTCTACTGGCATCACCGCCGTATATGGATTCGTATTGATGATGGTCATCTTACGCTTGGAGGTCATACCAACAAAAATTGGTTTGGCTTTAGGCGCGAGGTTGCAACTGTGCTAAAACAGATGAATGTGGAAGTAGATGAGAAGTCGTTGGATAACGGGGGGAACCAAGCATGAGTTTATTGGATTTCAGCAGCGACGCATTTATTGTATCTTTTTTTCTCTATAGTGCAGCGTTTATGTTATATGGTGTGGCGGTTATGGGCAAAAAGTGGAGTAATCGTGATCCTCAGGCTCATGTTGAAAAATGGGGCAAGAGAGCCTTTATTGCCTCAACGATAGCCCTTGCAGCGCATCTTATCTTTTTCTTCACCCGGTGGGCAGGTGCAGGACACATTCCTGTAAGCAATATGTATGAATTCATGAGCTTTTTATCGATGATGATTATGGTGGCTTTCATCGTGGTCTATGCCATTTATCGTAAGACATTGATTGGACTTTTCGCGTTACCACTTACCATTATTATTATGGCGTATGCAGCCGTATTTCCACAGGAAGTACAACCACTTATTCCTGCGCTACAATCCATTTGGTTGAAAATTCATGTCACCTTGGCAGCACTAGGTGAAGCCTTCTTTGCAGTGGGCTTTGCGGCAGGGTTTATGTATCTGCTACGTACCGTTGATTTTAGTGGCAAGGATAAATCCTCTAGACGTCAGCGTGGATGGGTCGAATTCACACTGATCACGATTGTGGTTGTCATTGGATTTATCGGTACCGTATTTGCTTTTCGTGCGTCTGGGTATGAAGCGGTGTTCGTCAAAGAAACAGCTAGCATTGACACAGAGGTACAGGGAAATAGTACAATAGAGAAAGTGATTTATCGCATGCCTCCTATTTTTGCACCGTATCAGAGTGAGGTAGAGAGCATAAAACCGTTTCTTGGCATGAAAGAACCGTTACTTGAGACACCATCTTGGATGAACGGGGTAAATGCTGGACGTAAGCTGAACACCGTAGTTTGGTCTGTCATTGTTGGTTTGATCCTTTATGGCATTATTCGTTTAATTGTAAGAAGACCACTTGGACAAGTCCTGCAACCCGCACTAGATGGTATTGATGCTGATGATCTGGATGAGATTAGTTATCGAGCTATTGCCATTGGTTTTCCGATTTTTACGTTGGGCGCGTTGATATTTGCTATGATATGGGCTCAGATTGCTTGGAGTCGTTTCTGGGGCTGGGATCCGAAGGAAGTCTGGGCATTAATAACGTGGCTTTATTATAGTGTATACTTACATTTACGTTTATCTCGAGGATGGCAGGGACGGAAATCTGCTTGGTTAGCAGTGTTAGGCTTCTTGGTTGTGATGTTTACATTGGTTGGTGTCAATCTGATCATCGCAGGGCTGCACTCTTATGCTGGGGCAGATTAAGGCGGTTGTTTCATAACGTTCTGGAGAGAAACCCATGAAACACAGGTGTGAGCCCTCACGGTAAAAGTGGGCATTCAAATATTGTTCGCCAGATCGAACATAATAGAAGTGACGAGCAGTTATTGCAAAGGGGCTGGAGTTGGAATGGCAGAGCATGAGAATCGAATTCTCGTTGTGGATGATGAAGAACGAATCCGCAGACTTTTGAAAATGTATCTTGAAAAAGAAGGCTACGAAATTGATGAGGCAGAGGACGGAGAGACCGCTCTTCGGAAGGCTACAGCAGGAGATTATGGACTGATCCTGCTGGATGTCATGCTGCCAGGAATGGATGGCGTTGAAGTATGCACGCGACTACGTCAGGTTAAATCCACTCCTGTATTGATGCTGACAGCAAAAGGTGAGGAAATTAATCGGGTTCAGGGCTTTGAAGTTGGAGCTGATGATTATGTGGTCAAGCCATTTAGTCCACGCGAAGTGATATACCGAGTTAAGGCGATATTACGTCGTTCATCTGCAACAGCGTACTTATCCAAAGAGAGTAACTCAAGCAACAACATCGTATTCCCACACTTGGTTATTGAACATGATGCTCATCGGGTAACAGCAGGCGGCGAAGAGATTAGTCTTACGCCAAAAGAATATGAGCTGTTGCATTATTTGGCTACTTCTCCAGATAAGGTTTTTTCTAGAGAAGAGCTTCTCAAAGATGTTTGGAATTATGAATTTTTCGGTGATCTCCGTACTGTAGATACTCATGTTAAGCGTCTTCGTGAAAAATTAAACAAGGTTTCGCCTGAATCGGCGGCGATGATTACGACAGTTTGGGGTGTGGGCTATAAACTGGAAGTACCGAAATAGTTTTGCGTTCTGGAGATCGCTCGTTGGCAAGTTATGGATTACGATTATTTTCCTTGTGGGCTGTGTACTCATAGCGCTGGGGCTTTTTTTGCTGCCTTACATTGATACCAATTTTGCTGAATCTGAGTCGAGGGATATCAAGAGATTATTTACGTATGTCTGTATTATTGGCTTCAGTCTGACGACATTCTTTGCGTTATTTCTCTTTACTAAAATCACTCAGCCAATGCAGCAATTAATCCAAGCAGCTAACTCCATCCGAAAAGGAAATTATGATACCCGTCTATCACTCGTGACAAGTGATGAAATTGGTGAATTGGCAAACACCTTCAACCATATGGCTGCACAGTTGGAAGATAATATCCGGAATCTGAATCATGAAAAAGAGCATCTAGCTAGTGTGCTCCGAAGCATGACAGATGCAGTAGTTACGTTTGATGGTGAAGGTAAAGTAATTCTAACCAATCCTCCAGGCGAGAAGATTATGCAGGTTTGGTGCGACCTAGATTGGTCACAAGCGGATACGGATGATACATCTGAACGAGGAAGTGCTTCTCGGGATGTACCAGAACCGCTCATTCCTCTGTTCAAGCTCGTTATGGAGCGAGGCGGAGATCAAAGTTCCAACGTTCACGTTCAACAAGGAGTTTGGTCTGTTCAGATGACGCCGCTATATGCGGATAGTGTGATACGAGGAGCTGTTGCTGTCCTTCGTGACGTGACAGAGGAAGTCCGCCTGGAGAAGATGCGTCGTGACTTTGTTGCGAACGTGTCTCATGAAATACGTACGCCTTTATCTATGATGCAGGGCTACAGTGAAGCGCTTTTGGATGGTATGGCAGCATCTCCGGAAGAGAGCGAAGAATTGATTCAGGTTATTCATGACGAGTCTCTTCGTATGGGAAGATTGGTTAAAGACCTATTGGATCTGGCTAGAATGGAAGCAGGTCATACAGATATGGCGATGAGAGAAGTGGATCTGGTGGAAGTACTTGAACGAGTTTATCGCAAATTCTCGGTACGTTCCAAAGAACAAGGGATCACGCTGCACCTGGACTGTGCACAATCATCCATCAAGCTGCATCACGCAGATGAGGATCGACTTGAGCAGGTCTTCACCAATCTATTAGACAATGCCTTTCGACATACCCCTACGAATAAAAACGTAATAATCACGGCAAAGCTTGTAACAGATAGTCGAATTCCTGCAGCTAAAATCTCGATCAAGGACGAGGGAGTAGGCATCCCAACATCGGATTTACCATTCATTTTTGAACGGTTTTACAAAGCCGATAAAGCTCGTGTTCGTGGGGAAAGTGTAGGCACGGGTCTGGGACTTGCTATTGTGAAAAACATTGTAGATGCTCATCATGGAACGATACAGGTGAATAGCATTCTTGGCGAAGGAACCGAATTTATGATGCAATTTCCTGTTGATTCTCCGAAATAGATTTATTTTATACAAAAAGTGCGAAGACACCCTCCTGTGGAGGGTGTTTTTTTGTTGAAGTCTACCGTTTAATCTTGTTCAACGTGGAACAAATGATGTCAATTTATTGAGCAAAACATGTGTCCAAGATAATTTTCCTTCCACAAGCTCATATGCTTGAAAAACAAGATCATTTGAAGGAGGATTGAAATACGCATGTCCGATCGACGCAAAAGAGTAAATATTAAAGCATTTTTGGAAGGCAGATCATTTAGAGCAGGTTCTCCATTTATACCAATAACCGAAAGTGAAAGGGAACAGTTTGAAGCGATCTTGCGAACCCTTGCTATCAGTATTCCAGCGGCTATTAGTCAACCTACGGCATCCAATATAAGTACATTACAAACTGGATTGAAGAATTTGCTTGCCTTTGTCAATGACTCAGGATTCCGTGCTGGAGTAAAGGCGGAACTTCAAGCGGTTTTAGAGTTAAGTATTGCAGGTTCGGAAGTGGTTCCGGTTGCTTTGATCAATCTGGCAGGGAATCTACAAAATCTGCTAGATGACTTGTTAAGTGTAACTTTACTGTTGGAAATCGCTCCGGCAGAAAAAGATAAACTGGTAATATTAATTCGCTCCATATCCGTGTCACTTAGCAGAGCAACAACAACATTTGGTTCATCAGGAATTACAGGGCCAGCTGGACCTCCGGGAGCACCAGGTGTACCGGGAGTGCCGGGTGTTCCAGGCGTACCTGGACCGGCGGGGCCTCCAGGGCCTCCAGGAATAAATGGTCCTGCGGGAGTAGCTGGACCTGCTGGTCCAATCGGACCACAGGGAGTTCAAGGAATTCAAGGGCCACCGGGACCGGCAGGCGCTCCGGGGACTGGTTTTAACAATATCACCGTTTTTGATCCGGCACTCGCTCCATCGTATGCCCAAGGTCAAGTCGTTAGTTTTAATGGGAGTATTTACGTTGTTGGAGTAAATGGCCCGAGTGGAGTTCCAGGCAGTTCGCCAGACTATACCTTGTTGCTGTTGGCTGGAACAACAGGCGCAACAGGTGCGACGGGGGTTGGGCTGTCTGGTTCGGTTCCCTTTGATCCAGCATCTGCTCCTTCGTATGCGGCAGGTCAAGTGGTCACGTTTAATGGCAGTACCTATATATCAAGTGTAGCAGATCCATTGGGCACACCAGGGACATCTTCAGACTACACTTTGCTTGCAGGTGCAGGAACAACAGGTGCAACTGGAGCAACGGGTATAGGGCTTGATGGTGCACTTGCCTTTGATCCAGCTCAGGCGCCGACGTATCCGGCTGGTCAGATAGTGACATATAACGGTAGTACGTATATTACAAATGTAGCTTCGCCTACAGGAACACCAGACACATCGCCAGATTATACGTTATTAGCCGGTTCAGGTCCTACTGGTGCAACGGGTGTGACAGGAACTACAGGCGTAGGACTAAGTGGGATTTTGCCGTTTGACCCAGCGGTGGCACCAACGTATCCAGCGAGTCAAGTGGTTACATTTAACGGAAGTACGTATGTTACAAACGTAGCATCGCCAACGGGAACACCGGGCACGTCACCGGACTACACGTTGTTAGCGAGTGCAGGTGTAACGGGTGTTACAGGGTCGACTGGCGCCACAGGTTCAGGTGCGACAGGGGCAACAGGTGGCACGGGAGCAACGGGCGTAGGACTAAGTGGGATTTTGCCGTTTGATCCGGCGGTGGCACCAACGTATCCAGCGGGTCAAGTGGTTACATTTAACGGTAGTACGTATGTTACAAACGTGGCTTCACCAACGGGAACACCGGGCACATCGCCAGATTACACGTTGTTAGCAAGTGCAGGTGTAACAGGGGTAACGGGGTCGACTGGCGCCACAGGTTCAGGTACGACAGGGGCAACAGGTGGCACGGGAGCAACGGGCGTAGGACTAAGTGGGATTTTGCCGTTTGATCCAGCGGTGGCACCAACGTATCCAGCGGGTCAAGTGGTTACATTTAACGGAAGTACGTACGTTGCAAACGTGGCTTCACCAACGGGCACACCGGGCACATCGCCAGATTACACGTTGTTGGCGAGTGCAGGGGCTACTGGGGTAACAGGTGTAGCTGGAATTACAGGAGCAACTGGAGTAGCCGTGACGGGTGCCACTGGTTTAACAGGAGCGACAGGTGCAGGTCTGACGGGCATTGTGGCATTCGACCCAGCGGTGGCACCAACGTATCCAGCCGGTCAGGTCGTTACGTTTAACGGAAGTACGTACGTTGCAAACGTGGCTTCACCAACGGGCACACCGGGCACATCGCCAGATTACACGTTGTTAGCGAGTGCGGGAGCCACTGGGGTAACAGGCGTAGCTGGAGCCACAGGCGTGGGCGTAACGGGAACTACAGGGGCGACAGGTTTCACTGGAGCGACAGGTGCAGGCTTGACGGGCATTGTGGCATTCGACCCAGCGGTAGCACCGACGTATCCAGCCGGTCAGGTCGTTACGTTTAACGGAAGTACGTACGTGGCGAATGTGGCGTCGCCAACGGGCACGCCGGGCACATCGCCAGATTACACGTTGTTAGCAAGTGCAGGGGCTACTGGGGTAACTGGAATCACGGGCGCAACTGGGGTTGGGGTGACGGGTGCAACTGGTCTAACGGGAGCGACCGGTGCAGGTTTGACAGGCATTGTGGCATTCGACCCAGCGGTAGCACCGACGTATCCAGCGGGTCAGGTCGTTACGTTTAATGGCAGCACGTACGTTGGAAACGTGGCATCTCCAACCGGAACACCGGGCACGTCGCCAGATTACACGTTGTTGGCGAGTGCAGGGGCTACTGGGGTAACTGGAATCACAGGAGCAACTGGCGTTGGTACAACGGGTGCAACTGGTTTAACAGGAGCGACAGGTGCAGGTCTGACGGGCATTGTGGCATTCGACCCAGCGGTAGCACCGACGTATCCAGCAGGTCAGGTAGTGACGTTTAATGGGAGTACGTACATTGCAAATGTGGCATCGCCAACGGGAACACCGGGCACGTCGCCAGACTACACGTTGTTAGCGAGTGCGGGAGCCACTGGTGTAACAGGCGTAGCTGGAGTGACAGGAGCAACTGGCGTTGGTACAACGGGCGCAACTGGTTTAACAGGAGCGACAGGTGCAGGTCTGACGGACATTGTGACATTTGACCCAGCGGTGGCACCGACATATCCAGCGGGTCAGGTCGTGACGTTTAATGGCAGCACGTATGTTGCGAATGTGGCATCTCCAACGGGCACGCCGGGCACGTCGCCAGACTACACGTTGTTAGCGAGTGCGGGAGCCACTGGGGTAACAGGCGTAGCTGGAGCCACAGGATCGACTGGAATTGGAGTGACGGGCGCAACAGGTTTAACGGGAGCGACTGGCGTAGGCGTAACAGGATCAACAGGAGGAACCGGAGCCACAGGCGTGGGCATAACGGGAACTACAGGGGCGACAGGTTTCACTGGAGCGACTGGTGCAGGCTTGACGGGCATTGTGGCATTCGACCCAGCGGTAGCACCGACGTATCCAGCCGGTCAGGTTGTTACGTTTAATGGGAGTACGTACGTTGCGAATGTGGCAGCGCCAACGGGCACACCGGGCACGTCACCGGACTATACCTTATTGGCAAGTGCAGGGGCTACTGGGGTAACAGGTGTAGCTGGAGTGACAGGAGCAACGGGAGTAAGCGTAACAGGTGCAACCGGCGCGACAGGTGCAGGCTTAACGGGCATTGTGGCATTTGACCCAGCGGTGGCACCAACATATCCAGCGGGTCAGGTCGTTACATTTAACGGAAGTACGTACGTTGCAAACGTGGCTTCACCAACGGGAACACCGGGCACATCGCCAGATTACACGTTGTTGTCGAGTGCGGGAGCCACTGGGGTAACAGGCGTAGCTGGAGCCACAGGATCGACTGGAATTGGAGTGACGGGCGCGACTGGTTTAACAGGAGCGACAGGCGCAGGGTTGACGGGCATTGTGGCATTTGACCCAGCGGTGGCACCAACATATCCAGCGGGTCAGGTCGTTACGTTTAACGGTAGTACGTATGTTACAAACGTAGCTTCACCAACGGGAACACCGGGCACATCGCCAGATTACACGTTGTTGGCGAGTGCAGGAGCTACTGGGGTAACAGGTGTAGCTGGAATTACAGGAGCAACTGGAGTAGGCGTGACGGGTGCGACTGGTTTAACAGGAGCGACAGGCGCAGGGTTGACGGGCATTGTGGCATTTGACCCAGCGGTGGCACCAACATATCCAGCGGGTCAGGTCGTTACGTTTAATGGCAGCACGTATGTTGCGAATGTGGCATCGCCAACGGGCACGCCGGGCACGTCGCCAGACTATACGTTGTTAGCGAGTTCCGGAGCAACTGGGGTAACAGGCGTAGCTGGAGCCACAGGATCGACTGGGATTGGAGTGACGGGCGCAACAGGTTTAACGGGAGCGACAGGCGTAGGCGTAACAGGATCAACAGGAGGAACCGGAGCCACAGGCGTGGGCATAACGGGAACTACAGGGGCGACAGGTTTCACTGGAGCCACAGGTGCAGGCTTAACGGGCATTGTGGCATTTGACCCAGCGGTGGCACCGACATATCCAGCCGGTCAGGTTGTTACGTTTAATGGCAGCACGTACGTTGCAAACGTGGCAGCGCCAACGGGTACACCAGGCACATCGCCGGATTACACGTTGTTGGCAGCCGTAGGTGCAACGGGTGGAACTGGAACAACAGGATCGACTGGTGTGACTGGAGCCACTGGCGAAGGCATAACGGGAGTCACAGGAGCAACGGGTGTGACCGGAGTGACCGGCTTAGGCATAACGGGAGTCACAGGAGCAACGGGTGTGACCGGAGTGACCGGCTTAGGCATAACGGGAGTCACAGGAGCAACGGGTGTGACCGGAGTGACCGGCGTAGGCATAACGGGAACAACAGGGGCGACAGGTGTGACTGGAGCCACTGGCGAAGGCATAACGGGAGCCACAGGAGCAACAGGTGTAACTGGATCGACTGGTGTAGGCGTAACGGGAGTCACAGGATCCACTGGTGTGACTGGAGCCACAGGTGTAGGCGTAACGGGAGTCACAGGAGCAACGGGTGTGACCGGAGTGACCGGCGTAGGCATAACGGGAACAACAGGGGCGACAGGTGTCACTGGAGCAACGGGCGTAGGTGTAACAGGTGAAACAGGTTCAACAGGCGTGACAGGAGTAACTGGTTTCGGGGTAACAGGTGCAACAGGAGAAACCGGATTAACGGGTGCGACCGGCGTAGGCGTCACGGGAATAACCGGAGCAACCGGTATAACAGGAGCAACAGGTGTAGGCATAACGGGAGCCACAGGATTTACGGGTGTGACAGGAGCGACCGGTGTAGGTGTAACGGGGGCTACAGGATCCGCAGGTGTGACAGGAGCAACCGGTGTAGGCATAACGGGAGCCACAGGATCCACGGGTGCGACTGGAGCAACCGGTGTAGGTGTAACGGGAGCCACAGGATCCACGGGTGTGACAGGAGCAACAGGTGTAGGTGTAACGGGTGCCACTGGTGTAGGAACTACTGGGGCGACTGGCGCAACAGGAATCACAGGTGTGACAGGTACTTCAGTCACTGAAACATCAGCGTATGCCGAGAACACCAATGGAACGATTCTTGTTCTCTTGGGTGGGACAGCAGTACCTCTTCCTTCTAATCAAAATATCGGAACAGGGATAACAGTCAGCGGTGGAAATGAGACGTTTACACTAGCCACAGCAGGCCGCTATTATATCAGTTACAAAATTAATCTCACGGCTGCCCTTGCTGTTCAGACACGTATAGTACTCAACGGGACTGCTATTCCAGCTAGTATAATTTCCCCATTACTCTCTCTGAGCCAGCTAGGAACAGACTTTATAGTTACAGTTACAGCCGGATCAACAATTCAGCTTCAACTATTCGGGCTTGCTGCAACAGCGGTTCTGTCACCACCAGGTGCTACGCTGAATATTATTCGCTTAAGCTAATTTTTGTAACTGTGTAATAGTTGCAGGCAATTTTAAAATGAAAAAAAGAGGCGAACCTGCGAAGGTTCGTCCCTTTTCCATCCGATTGATTATAATCCCGAACTTACAGAACAATCTCAACCGCTGTATTTAATTCTGGCAGAGCCGTGAGTTGAACAAGTACATCTTTTGGAACTTCTTTATCAACAGTAAGGATCATGATGGCTGCACCACCGATAATTTTACGTCCTACTTGCATGGATGCGATATTAACGTCGTTTTGACCAAGCAAGGTTCCCACACGTCCGATAATTCCCGGTTTATCGTTGTGGGAAATGAGGATTTGATGACTTTCTGGAGCGATATCTACTGGGAATTTATCCAGACGCACGATCCGCTCACCGTAACCTGCAAGGAGCGTACCTGCAACGCGGCGTTCCTCAGCTTCTTGTGTTGTCACCAGAGTAACGGTGATCAAGTTGGTGAATCCTTTTGTCGTAGACGTTTGGCTAACTACAACGTTCAGATCTCTTGTTTTAGCCAAATGCATGGAGTTAACGATATTCGCTTCTCCGCCCAGATGTCTAGCAAGGATGCCTTTGACAATATAACGAGTTAATGGTGAAGTATCGACCTCAGACAGATCACCCGCATAATCGATTCGGATTTCTTGAACGGCATTTTGAGTAATTTGAGCTGCAAAACTACCCAATGTTTCGCCCAGTTTAAAGTAAGGCTGCAATTTGTTCATAACCGTAGGAGCTACCGCAGGCATGTTCACTGCATTTTTGAACGGCTCATTACGCAAAATGTGAAGCACTTGTTCCGATACATCAATCGCAACATTTTCTTGTGCCTCTACTGTGGATGCACCTAAATGTGGTGTAACGATGATGCTAGGATGATTGAGGAAAGGATGATCTGCTGCTGGTGGTTCGCTTTCGAACACGTCAAAGGCTGCACCGGCAACGATACCTTCATCAATAGCTTCCACGAGTGCCATCTCATCAACAACCCCACCGCGGGCACAGTTTACAATGCGCATACCTTTTTTCATGACTTCAAATTGAGGGCGCGAAATCATATGACGAGTCTCAGGTGTTAACGGCGTGTGTACGGTCATAAAGTCTGCATTGCGAATGATATCATCAACGCTTGCTAGCTTAACTTGCAGCTTCTCTGCACGCTCTTGTGTAAGGAATGGATCATAAGCAAGAATATCCATACCGAATGCTTTTGCACGCTTGGCTACCTCACTACCGATCCGGCCCATACCAAGGACACCCAAAGTTTTATTCCGTAATTCCACACCTAAGAAAGTTTTGCGATCCCATGTACCTTGAATTGTTTTGGCATAAGCTTGAGGAATATGACGTGCGAGCGCCATCATCATTGCAAAGGTATGCTCACATGTCGTAATTGTATTACCGTCAGGTGCATTAATTACAATAATACCGCGTTGTGTAGCAGCTTCCAGATCAATGTTATCTACACCCACGCCCGCACGGCCAATTACTTTAAGGTTGGTACCAGCAGTCATAATACGATCGGTAACACGTGTCTGGCTTCGAACGAGTAGGGCATCATATTCCCCAATAATGGCAACAAGCTCATCTTCACTAAGACCGGTTTTCTTTTCAACAACTACATCATTTGCTTCCACCAATTGCTGAATCCCCAGATCACTAATCGGATCCGACACTAACACTTTGTACATGGTTTCTTCCTCCTTAGGTATGTGTATCTTTATCGTCAAGGCTGCTCCTCATCGTAGAGGAATTCCTTAAAACCATTTGAATCCTTCCCTCCAACAACGCGGTGTCGCAACAAAGGGAGAGGATGTAACAATAGGGTGATTTCCACGTCAATATTCCCAAAATAATCAAAAAACTCTCAATCCACATACTGCTTGCGCAATAAGGGACGAGAGTTGTCGTGGTACCACCCTAATTCACCGCCGTTTCGCAACGACAGTCTTAGCGGTCAATGAAGACCGAAGAGGATAACGGCTCTAAACCGATTGCACCTACTCTACTTTTCAATGCAATAACTCAGGAACGCTCAAGATCATTTGCCAGCCACCGATTCTCACCAACCATCGGCTCTCTGAAAGACGAAGCAACATCTTTTTTCCATCATCGTGTTTAACGTGACTAATTTTTTCATAATGTATCATGGCTAACATGACCGTGTCAATAGGCTAAAATGTTTTACTTTGAAAGTATCGAAACAGTTTGCTTAATCAGGAGAATCCGAACTATCTTTTATAAATATGGCGATTTACAGCAGAAATTCAGTGTGTTTACTAACTGTTTTAAGAAATAAGTTTTCAAAATTCGTTTTTGTGCTTATATCAGTCTAGGGGGTTCCAAAACCGGGACTTGGGGCAGGTCTTGAACCAATTTGTTTTTTTGGCTATCATTTAGTGTACGATCCTATTGGATCGCCGTTTTTTATCCATCAAATTTATGTTAAGAGGATAGACACAGTCAATGAAAAAACCAAAGTTTCCCAAGTTCAAGATTCAGAAGGCTGAACCCCAACAGCTTACCGAGCGCTTACTTCTGATCAATTTATACTTTACACAAGGTTTGACTTTAATTATTGGAGTTGTGTGGATTTTATTACAGAAGAGAAATTTGTTCGAAGTGCTTGCATTACCTGATACTCTTCATTTTATCTGGTGGGGACTTGGTCTTGCAGGGGCCATGCTTGTAATGGATCTGATTTTGTCCTATGTCATTCCTCAGGAAAGCATGGATGATGGCGGTATTAATGATATGCTGTTCAGAAATCGACCCATTTGGCACATTGTATGTATTGCAGCTGTTGTAGCGATATGTGAAGAACTGTTATTCCGTGGAGCTATACAGCATGTAATCGGTCCGTACTGGACAAGTATTTTATTTGCAGTGATCCACATACGTTACTTACGGCATTGGATTCCAACAGGGTGGGTGTTTGTTTCGAGCTATGGTTTGGGTTGGATATACTTGCAATCCGGCACATTGTGGGCGCCTATACTATGTCACTTTTTAATTGATTTGGTGTCCGGATTAGCGATACGTTTTCGGAGGGGATCATGAACCAGCAATTGAGTAGAATGAAAACATACGGAAGTCAGCGTCATCGAAACTTGGAGCAAAAAGAGAAATCCGAGCCTACTCTGACGCCAGAATTGAACATTTTTGCTGAGGCGGCTGTAACTGTTGATCAGGGGGGAGCAGCACCGATTACCGCGATCTCTTTACCTAGATCCAAACGCAAACCCTTGTCAGCATCACTGGAGAGTCCGGTACTTCCAAGCCGTGCTCCAGCACGTTCCAAAGCATCACAGAAGCAGAATGGAGAAGAAAGCGTATCGGAAGCAGGTTCACTTCCTACGCGTACAGAGCTTCATCCTTCTCGCCGTTTGCGACTAAGCAAACGTTTTGTAAATTCGCTTATTTTTTTATTCGTCCTTCTCACGGCTAGTTTAGTGTGGTGGGGAGTAAAAGGAGCACCACCTCTGCATACGTTCTTACCTTGGCTGGGGTAGTCGCTTTATCCTCATATGAATAAAAGAAAAGAAAGCAGAAAAACAGCCTAGCGTTAATTAGGCTGTTTTTTGTATTATTTTATCGAATTTTCAGTTCAATCGAGCGAGGATCTACGAAGGAGTAGCCTTTTTCTTTAAGTTTAATGAGCAGCCCATCTAAAGCTTCGGCAGTCCAAGGCAACTCATGCATTAATATGTTGCTTCCAGGGTTCAGTTGATCTAACACATTTTGGATCACTTTATCGGGTTGATCCTTGGTGCTTTTATCCCAATCCAGCGATCCGTTAGACCAGGTCATGTACAGCATCTCATTTTTATCGACAACTGCTTTGAGAGCATCATTTCCAGACCCGAAGGGCGGACGGAAAAATTGAGGTGTTACACCAATCGTATCTTTAACGATGTCTTGAACGTCTTCTACCTGTTTCGCTGCATCAGCATTGGACATTTTTTTCAGATCTTCATGATCCCATGCATGATTACCTATAATTTGACCTCGCTCATGGATGAGTTTAAGTAGATCAGGATTGTTTTTGACTCGATAACCATTAACGAAAAAAATTGCTTTTGCATTATGTTTATCCAGTGTGTCGATTAATTGATTAATCATGCTTTCTTCTTTGGGGCCATCGTCAAAGGTCAACAAGACGACCTTTTTCTCCACTGACTCGTCATTGGGCTTAATAAAATAATTTTCATTCATATGATACATTTTTGGGATCTCTTCTTGTGCTGGTTCGTTTCCGGCATCCGGCAGGGTTTCAGAATCTTCTTCACCGGAACTTTCCGAAGAAGAAGGCACCGATGGCGCAGGCTTATCAGTATTGTTAACTTGATCAGTATTCTCGGTTTCAATGGAGTTATTGGTCGGATTAACAGATGGACTAGGCGTATTATTTGCATTTTGAAGAACAGTTTCTGTTTCGTTGCCACAAGCTGTCAGAAGTAAGCAGATGGCGATTAAGCATGTCGCAGTTAGTCTAAACATCAGTAACAACTCACTTTCCTGTATTTATGCGGAATGAGATGCTGTCATCCAGCAAACAATAGTTATGATTTTAACATTTAGAGGAGGTTGGTGGAATGAAGGGTTCATCCTTTTTCTGGGGACTCGTCGTTGGCGTTGCTGCTAGCTCATGGATTGCCAGAGGCAAAGTACCCATGCTGTCTTCTGGTTCGTCACGTAACATGATGGATCAGGCTAAGCATAAAATGATGGAAATGACATTTCCGGGCATGGACGGATTCAGTGTTAAACCTAATGCACATAGCGACAACCATAAGAGTTCGTTGAAGAAAGAAGCAAGAGTGGTTACACCTCAAGAAAAAGAAGAAAATATGAGCATGCTTAAGGATTTTATTCGTTCAAATCCAGAAGTTAAAAGCGAAGTTGAGCAGATTTTGAGTCAAACTCACACAACTGTACCGGGTTTATAAACCAAAACTTCTGTTTAGAATCAACCGCAGACTAAATTTGCTGTGGGTTGATTCTTTTTTTTGTCGATTTTACTTCGTGCATTTACAGGTATAAAATGATAACATAACTACATAGATTTATTTTCAGCACATATTGTTTTGTGCTTCATAATCTGTTATAAGACTTGCTTATAAAGGGGAGATCCTGTATGAAAATAGAACGATTAAGTCACGATAAGATACGGATTTTCCTGACCTTTGACGATCTGAGCGAGCGCGGAATACAAAAAGAAGATATGTGGCAGGAAATACCTAAAGTTCATGAACTGTTCACTGAAATGATGGATCAGGCTTATTCCGAACTTGGATTTGATGCCACTGGTCCACTTGCTGTCGAAGTATTCGCACTTCCCGCTCAAGGCATGGTTGTCATTGTTACCCGTGGGAAATATGATCCGCAACAATATGGCTCAGGCAACGAGGATGATCTTCCTGAGGAAGTATATGAGATGGAAGTTACGCTTGAACAGAGCGATACGATCGTTTACGCCTTCAAAGATTTCGAGGTGCTCATTGAAGCAGCGCATATGCTGCGTCAACATGTCACTAATGCCGGAACACTGTATTCATATAAAGACAAATGGTTCCTGCACTTGGAGCCCGATGATGTTGATTCAACCAAACATGCAGCATTGATTGCATTGCTTGCAGAATTTGGTGAGGGATCATCCGTAACACCGGCAGTGATGGAAGAGTACGGGAAAGTGATCAT
Organism: Paenibacillus sp. MER 99-2; assembly: GCF_023714095.1. Lineage (NCBI taxonomy): Bacteria > Bacillati > Bacillota > Bacilli > Caryophanales > Paenibacillaceae > Paenibacillus > Paenibacillus sp. MER 99-2. The sequence continues at coordinate 958,747 of NZ_JAMAUZ010000001.1, forward strand.
TCCTGAACAAGCCATTGAAGTTATCTGCACACATTTCAAACGTCAAGATTAAGTTCATCATTGTAATCGCGTCTTAGTCAGAGGAGGGAATTTTCGGTGCTTTTGTTCTCGGTATTAGCGGCAGCAGTAGCTCCGGGTCTCGCCTTGTTAACATATTTTTATCTGAAAGACCGTTACGACTCTGAGCCACTTCACATGGTACTAAGAGTGTTTGTGATGGGTGTGCTGATGGTGTTGCCTATCATGATCATTCAACGTGGGATGATGATCTGGCTCGGAGACAATCCTTATCTTGAATCCATCCTGATCTCTGGTGGTGTCGAAGAATTTATCAAATGGTTTGTGATTTATCACATCATTTATAACCACACCGAGTTTGATGAACCTTATGATGGGATATTGTATTCAGTAGCGGTATCACTCGGATTTGCAACGGTTGAGAATGTGTTGTATGCCTTTGCGGGGAATGCCTCAGTCTCAGCGATGTTTCTCCGTGCACTGCTCCCAGTTTCCGGTCATGCGATGTTCGCAGTGATTATGGGATATTACATGGGGCGAGCTAAGTTTACCGATGGTAAGAAAAAGCGTTGGTATCTAATGTTATCCTTGATCTTACCTTTTTTCTGGCATGCGCTCTACGATGTGATTATGAATACAATGGTTAATCACTGGTTATGGTTTATTGCTCCACTTATGGCGGGATTGTGGTATGGTGCAATCGGCAAAATTACACGAGCCAATAATCGTTCTCCATTTCGTTTTGTGAAGCGAGAGGAAGAGATTAAATTATAGAAATACGGACACACTGGTGGACATGAAGCGCAAGCTGCGCACAATGCCTCCGGTGTGTTTTTTTGTTTTGAAGACAGAAATCTCCGGGGGAAACTAACAGAAACGGGGATTGAGCTTACGATGCGGATCAAAATTAAAATTAGATGCAAGCAGTGTGGAGAGCGTTTTACGTTAAGGGGAAAGAAGGAAAGAGGTCGAATTGAAACGGGTTTTAAGCAATGTTTGTGTGACAATCGGGATCAATTCGAGATAGAAGAAGAGGGCAGAGCTTCATTGGTGCAACTGAATTAAGTAAGTATGTTCTCTCAGTTATATTACTGCACTGGAAATTCGATGCATAAGAGGTCTTTCTTCGATCCACAATATAGATAGTGGTTCAGAAGAAAGGAGACTTCCGATGTATAAACGTTTAAGTTCAGTCATGTTTCCGATCGTCGCAGTCCTGTTGATCGGTGCTCTCGTTTGGGGTTACCAAGAAAATCAAGAGAAAAATGCGATTTTAATTAAAGCGGAAAATCAATACCAACGTGCATTTCACGATCTATCTTTTCATATGGATAAGTTGCATTCCGAAATCGGTAACACACTAGCTGTTCACACAAGCTCACTCGGAATGCATCGTAAAGGTCTGATGAACGTATGGCGACTTACTAGTGAGGCTCAAAATGAGATTAGTCAGCTGCCTTTGACGATGCTACCTTTCCATGAAACCGATGATTTTCTTTCGCGAATCTCTAACTTTGCGTATAAGGCGTCGATGCGAGATCTAACGAATGAACCATTGAGTGAAAAGGAACTGGGCAATCTGAAGCAGTTGTACCAGAATTCATCTGAGATCACGAAGAATCTGAAAGATGTGCAGCAAAAGGTTCTATCGGATCGCCTGCGCTGGATGGATGCAGAAACGGCTATGGCCGCTCAGGGTAAAGTTAATGATAATACCATTGTGGATGGATTCAGATCCGTGAACCAAAAGGTTCAACAGTACCCTGAATTGGACTGGGGACCGTCAGTTTCTAGTATGTATACCAAACGAACAGTGAAGAAGCTTGATGGAATTCCGATGACCAAAGAGCAGATTCAGCATAAAGCTGCCAAGTTCTCCAATAAATCAGCCAGTAACATCCAAGTGCAAGAAAATGGTAAAGGCACAGATTGGGAATCATTTACTGCGTCTGTCGCACAGGCTAATGACAGTAAACTCATGATGGATTTTACGCGCAATGGTGGATTGCTAATCTCGTATAGCGACACACGTCCGATTGGAACAAAAAAGGTTTCACGTAAAGAGGTTATGACTAAAGCGGAACACTTTTTGGCTGATAAAGGCTATAAAGACATGAAAGCTGTCAATTACGATGAGTATGGGAATTTGGCTAACTTGACCTATGTACGTAAACAAGGGGATACCTTGATTTATCCTGAGAAAATTTCAGTTCGTGCTGGTCTGGATACAGGTGAAGTAACAGGTTTTCAAGCAAGTGACTTTGTCAACGAACATAAAGATCAACGTAATATTCCCAAAGCACGCCTTACAGCTGAACAAGCTCGGAAGAAATTGAATCCTGATTTTGAAGAAAATTATGCCCGTAAATCATTGATTGAGAATGAATTCAGTAAGGAAGTGCTATGTTACGAATTCGGTGGACGGATCAACGGAACCAGATATCGAATCTATATTAATGCGGACACAGGCACAGAGGAAGCTGTTGAGGAAATTAAACCGGTGAATGCTACTTCATAGCAGATTGAAGTTAGAATGAATCAAATCTTGGAACCAAAAGAAAGAACAGATCCTAAGGGGTCTGTTCTTTTATTTTGTTATTCACTATGATAAAGGTCATGGTATAATGGTCCTTGTACATATGAAGACAAAACATAAAGTGACGGTGAGTAGTCGTGTATCCCAAAGTAAATGAAATCTTATTCATTCAAATAGCCTCAGCAGATGAAAAAGAAGCGATCAAAGAATACAAATCCCGTATTGCTGATGTAGAAGATAACAGTTTCCTGATTGAAGTTCCGATGCAGCAAGGAAGCAGTCGATTGAAAAGGCTCTTCTTTGGTGAGGAATTATCAATTTATTATATTACTGAGGATGGCGTTCGGCATTATTTTAATACGTATGTTACTGGATTTGAAGAAGATGTCGTTCGACTTGTGCGTATCCGCAAACCTTTACCTGATGAAATTTCCAAAATCCAGCGCCGAAGCTTCTTACGTGTTCACGCAAATCTTGAATTAGCCATTCAAGCTGAGGATCTGACGAGAGTAGTAGCGCTGACTGAGGATATTGGTGGTGGGGGATTATCCATCTACGGTGAACCTAACTTCTTGCTGGTTGAAGGCCAAAAGTTGAATTGTTGGTTACTCGTTCCCTATCGCAACTCTACAATTGAACATGTTGCTTTTGAGGCGGAAGTCGTGCGAATCAAAGAATTAGAGACAGGCAGACATCTCTGTATGCTGAAGTTTGTGCAAATCACGGATTCTGAGCGGCAGAAGATCATTAAATTTTGTTTTGAGCGACAACTCGATTACCGTACCAAATAAATATGTGTAATGTTGGATAAATAGGGATTGCCGTGGGTAATGTAATGGAAAAACAGTGGAGTGTGTTATGGATAACCGCCGGAATTCCCTAAGATTCGAACGGCTCTATTACGTGTGGTCTCAGCGTATGGAAAAAAGATTTCTCAAACTGATTGCGGTACTTTGTTTACTGCTGATCATATATCAATTGCTTCTACAATTCCCTTATTTGAGAAATAAAATGACGATAATCGACCACATGGAAGGAACGCCGATTCAGAACCAAATCTCGACATGGCAACAAAATCATTGATTTGCCTGTTTTTGCATCCCTCTTTATAGTGTGGTATAATTTTCACGATGCAGGCAATGCCTGTTTTTTTATTGAGGCTTAACGTTTGAGGAGGAATGCCCCGTTGGCAAGCCAGAACACATCAGAGAACGGGAAAATGAACGTCGCAATTGACGGTCCTGCCGGTGCCGGGAAAAGTACGGTGGCTCGATTAGTTGCAGAGGCGCTCGCGTACATTTACGTTGACACTGGCGCGATGTACCGTGCGGTAACTCTTCACATGATTCGGAAGGAAATTAAACCGGAGCATGTTGCAGAGGTGCTTCAGGAAGCCCAGAAGCTGGTCATTGAATTACAACCGGATCCCGACGGACAGAAAGTGTTCTGTAATGGGGAAGAAGTAACCTCGGAAATCCGCTCCCGTGAAGTAACGGGAATCGTGTCACGATATGCGCAAATCGAGGGGCTGCGTACACAATTAGTGGATACTCAGCGGCAAATGGCTTTGCGCAAGGGCGTCGTTATGGATGGACGCGATATCGGAACGACAGTACTGCCCGATGCGGAAGTGAAAATCTTCATGACTGCCAGTGTGGAAGAGCGTGCACTTCGCCGCTACAAAGAGCTGGATCCCTCTGAAGGACTGACGTTGGAGCAACTGGAGCGAGACATTGCCACCCGTGACAAATTGGATGAAGAGAGGGAAATTTCCCCACTTCGGTGTGCAGAGGACGCTACTGTTCTTGACACAACTGAGATGAGCATCCATGAAGTGGTTGACAAAATCGTATCTTATTGCACAATGGTCAGAGGAGAGATCGGTCTATGATTTACACATTTTGCAGCACTTTACTGCGGATCATCTACACCATTCTTTTCCGTCTTGAAGCAGTTGGTCGGGAGAATATCCCGCAAAAAGGCGGCGTACTTTTATGTTCCAATCATATTAGTAACTTTGATCCACCAACGGTGGGAATCAAGATTCGTCGTCAGGTTCGTTTCATGGCCAAAAGCGAATTGTTCGATATTCCCGTCTTCGGCCGTATTATCAAGGCTGTAGGAGCCTTTCCCGTTAAGCGGGGAGGCGTAAGCAAGGAATCCATCAAAACCTCGCTCAATATTTTGCGTGAAGGTGAAGTGCTGGGGATTTTTCCTTCGGGAAGTCGCCACAATGATGGTGGAATTGGTAAAAAAGGTGCAGCGAGCTTTGCTCTTCGGAGTGGCGCTACTGTGATCCCTACTGCTATTATCGGTAACTACAAGCTTTTTCGTAAGATGAAAGTGGTGTATGGCGCACCTGTGAATTTGGACGAGTTCAAGGAAGATCCATCGGGTGATGCACTCGAAAGAGCAACTGAGAAAATTATGTCCAAAATCAACGAAATGGTGAAAACAGGCGTACCAAGTAAATAAGGTTATGACCTGAATTGCTGGGTGTATGTTTCCATTTTACATGTGGGAAGCTATAGAAGCGCCTGGTACTGAAAGTGTTTTGAACTCTGCTATAGGCAGGTTTGAATATAATGGGGTTTTTGAATTGAGGAGGGTATTTGACATGTCGGAAGAAATTAAAAATCAAGAAGCAACCCAAGATGAGTTGGATCAATTCGTTTCCTTGAAAAAGGGAGATACCGTAAAAGGAACCATCGTCAAATTGGAAGATAACCAAGCTTATGTAAGCATTGGATATAAATATGACGGTGTTATTCCAATTCGTGAATTGTCCTCTTTGCATGTAGACAGCGCGTCTGATGCAGTTGAAGTTGGGCAAGAAGTTGAGGCAAAAGTCCTCACTATTGACGACGAGAAAGAAAAACTCGTTCTGTCTAAGCGTGCAATCGACAGCGAAAACGCTTGGGAACAATTGCAAAAGCATTTTGAAGACCAAGACGTATTCGAAGTTGTTGTAGCTGATGTAGTTAAAGGCGGTTTGGTTGCAGACGTTGGCGTGCGTGGATTCATTCCAGCATCCATGGTTGAGCGTCATTTCGTTGAAGACTTCAGCGACTACAAAGGCCGCACACTGCGTGTTAAAGTGAAAGAGATCGACCGTGAGAACAATAAAGTGATCCTTTCCCAAAAAGACGTATTGGAGCAAGAATTCGAAGCAAACAAAGCTGAGGTTATGGCTGGATTGCAAGAAGGTCAAGTTATCGAAGGTACAGTTCAACGTTTGACACAATTTGGTGCATTTGTTGATGTAGGTGGAGTTGATGGCTTGGTTCACGTATCCGAGCTAGCTTGGACTCACGTAGACAAACCATCCGATGTTCTGTCCGAAGGTGACAAAGTTAACGTGAAAGTGCTCAAAGTTGACCCTGAAAAAGGTAAAATCAGCCTGAGCATGAAAGCTGTTCAACCAGGTCCTTGGGAAACAGCTGGCGACCAATTCAATGCTAGCGATATCGTAACAGGTGTTGTAAAACGCCTTGTTGACTTCGGTGCATTCGTTGAAATCGCTCCTGGCGTTGAGGGACTTGTGCATATCTCACAAATCTCCCACAAACACATCGGCACTCCACATGAAGTGTTGAAAGAAGGACAAGAAGTTCAAGTTAAAATCTTGGACATGAACCCTGCTGAACAACGTGTTAGCTTGAGCATCAAGGAAACAGAAGAAGCTCCAGCACAAGAACCTAAAGCAGAAAGACCTGCTAGAAACAACGCTCCACGTGAAGAAATCAACAATCCTAACGTTTCCCTGAGCAATCAAGGTATGAGCACTACGCTTGGCGAACTGTTTGGTGACAAACTCAGCAAATTCAAATAAGTTATCTGTGCATGGTTCTAAGTTATATACTGCATATTTTGCTGAACAATAAAAGCAAGATCGGCGAGCCCAAGGCGGGTTCGCCGATTGTTGTTATTACGAGAATATCGGTACGAAAGGTTAGCCAAGACAGGTGTTTTTTGCTATGATGAGTATCGTAAAGTATGGACAGGAGGAGTGGAATGTATGGCAAGACCCGTTGTGGCAATTGTCGGACGACCGAACGTGGGTAAATCCACTATATTTAATCGGGTTATCGGCGACAGACTGGCCATTGTGGAAGACAAGCCGGGCATTACCCGTGACCGGATTTACGGAATCGGTGAATGGAACGGTAAAGCTTTCAGTATTATTGATACAGGTGGTATCGAGATTGACGGCGAGGACGTCATTATGAAATCCATCCGCATGCAGGCGGAACTTGCGATTGAAGAAGCGGATGTTATTGTATTTATGTGTGATGCCAAGGCGGGGATTACGCAGTCTGACGAAGAAGTTGCAGAGATGCTATACCGCTCAGGTAAACCAATCGTTGTAGCCGTGAACAAAGTGGATAACATTGGGCGCAGTGAATTGATTTATGAGTTTTATGGCTTCGGTTTTGGCGATCCAATTGGGGTATCCGGTAGTCACGGTACGGGTATTGGCGATCTGCTTGACGCGATCGTGGAGAAATTACCGGAACTTGAAGAAGAGACGTATGATGATGATGTTATTCGTGTAGCACTGATCGGACGTCCGAATGTAGGTAAATCCTCCCTTGTGAATGCGATTCTGGGCGAGGAACGGGTTATTGTTAGTGATGTTGCGGGAACTACGCGTGATGCCATTGATACCCCGTTTGAAAAGGATGGTCAGCGTTATGTATTAATCGATACAGCAGGTATGCGCAAACGTGGTAAAGTGTACGAAACGACCGAGAAGTATAGCGTTATGCGAGCGATGCGTGCCATTGAACGTGCCGATGTTGTATTGATCGTCATTAATGGTGAAGAGGGCATTATTGAACAAGACAAGCATATTGCAGGTTATGCATTTGAAGCAGGTAAAGCTTCGCTGTTTGTTGTGAATAAATGGGATGTTGTCGACAAGACAGACAAGACGATGAATGAATTTGAGAAAAAAATTCGGGATCATTTCTTGTTTATGACGTACGCTCCCGTGGTCTTTTTGTCAGCCAAAACAAAACAACGCTTACAAAAATTGCTACCGGTTGTTCAGCATGTGGCTCAGCAGCATGCATTGCGTATTCAGACGCATCTTCTTAATGATGTGGTGTCTGATGCTGTTGCAATCAATCCACCACCAACGGATAAAGGTCGCAGAATGAGAATTAACTATGTAACACAGGTAGCGGTTAAACCGCCAACAATGGTTATTTTCGTAAACGACCCAGAGTTGATGCACTTCTCATATGAGCGGTACCTGGAGAACAAAATCCGTGGTGCGTTTGACTTTGAAGGTACGCCAATTCGCATATTTACTCGGAAGAAGTCCGACGAAAGTTAGGGGAGAAGTTTGTGATTTTACAAATCGCAGCGATTGTACTGAGTTATCTACTCGGTTCAATCAGCTTTAGTGTCCTCCTTGCCAAGGCGATTCGGGGGATCGATATCCGTCAACACGGCAGCGGTAACGCTGGAGCTACGAATACATTGCGTATTCTTGGGAAAGGGCCAGCTATTCTGGTTCTGCTCCTTGATGTGCTCAAAGGGATTGCTGCGGTATGGATCGGAGTGTGGCTTAGCGGCGGTTCGGAATGGATTCCAGCGATCTGTGGTATAGCAGCTATTGCGGGGCATAACTGGCCACTATACTTCCGTTTCCGTGGAGGAAAAGGAATTGCAACGGCAATTGGTGTACTTGTGACACTCTCTCTTGTTCCTGCATTGTGCGCCGGAGTTGTCGCAATCCTGTCCATCGTATTGACACGGTATGTTTCATTGGGATCATTGATCTTTGTTGCATTGACACCTATCTTTATTCTTGTTTTACCCGGATATTCAATGACTATCTTCTGGGGGAGTCTGATTATTTGTCTGTTTGCATTCTGGAGACATCGTACCAATATTGCGAAGCTCGCCAAAGGACAGGAAAATAAATTGGGATCGAAAAACCCTGGAGGGGGAAAACGTGTTGTCTAAAAAAGTTGCTGTACTGGTTGCGGGCAGTTGGGGAACTGCTCTTGCTAGTGTGCTCGCTGCGAATCAGTTGGATGTAATGATGTGGACACGTGGGGAAGAACAGGCTGCTGAAATTAATGAGCAGCATACGAATGCTCGCTTTCTTCCTGGTGCTAAACTTTCTTCGCTGATTCGGTCAACGACAGATATGGGTGCCGCGGTTGAAGGGGCATCGGCAGTCCTTATTGTTGCACCTTCTTCAGCAATGAGAGCGGTGGCACATCAACTTAAGGCTCACTACAAGCCGGACATGCTCGTTATTCATGCAACCAAAGGGTTTGAGACAGAAAGTTTGAAACGGATGTCAACCGTTATCGCCGAAGAACTGGAATGTGAAGAAGGGCAAGTCGTTGTCCTCTCTGGTCCGAGTCATGCGGAGGAAGTGGTTAAGCGTTGCCCAACAACAGTAGTTGTCGCATCATTAGACAAGACTGCTGCTGAGTCAGCCCAAGGATTGTTTATGAATGCCTATTTCCGGGTGTATACGAACCGAGATATGCTTGGTGTTGAATTGGCAGGAGCGTTCAAAAATATTATTGCACTAGGTGCGGGGATGTCCGATGGACTTCAGTTTGGTGATAATGCCAAAGCGGCATTATTAACACGTGGTCTTGCTGAAATTACACGCATCGGTGTGGAGATGGGTGCGAATCCACTCACGTTCTCTGGTTTGGCAGGGATCGGCGATCTGGTAGTTACAGCTACCAGTCAGCACAGTCGGAACTGGAGAGCAGGCTCTATGCTGGGTCAAGGTAAGAAATTAGACGATGTCTTGAACTCCATGGGCATGGTGGTTGAGGGAATTCGTACGACACAGGCTGCCTATTTTATTTCTCAAAAGTATAATGTGCAAATGCCAATTGCTGATCAATTGTATCATGTTCTTTTTCAGGAAAGGCTGCCACGAGATGCGGTTGAGGCGCTAATGGGACGAGATCCTAAAACTGAAATGGAAGTTATGAAGCTTGAAACATGGGAGCAATGGCACTCTTAATCGTTGTATCTTTTCAAACGCAGACTTGAAGCTTATTCACCTTTTCTCTGGTGCACTCATACTATACACATGAGTATTACCGGAGGAGGGGAGACGAATGGGTAACAATATTTCTAAGGATGCACTGAAAGCGATCAACAAAAAAACAGGCAAAACGATTACGGAAGGTGCGGTCAAGAAATTGGCTAGCACAGTGAAACCATCCACGATGCAGAATGAAGCTCAGTTGCGCCAATTGATTAAGCAGGTATCCGCCATGGCGAAAGTTCCGGTGTCTGAAGATACGGTTCAGGATATTGTAAGTGCGGTCAAGAAGAGCGGATTGAACCCAAACAGCATGGAATCACTTATGAAAATGATGATGAAAAAATAATTGATCATGCCTGCATAGGCTGTGGATGAATAAGATGAAAAAGCAAGCTGGCTTCTGCCAGCTTGCTTTTTGTCTTTTTATTGGAAAAAAACGTTGAATTTCGTGTTATAATAAAACCAATTGTCACGGTGTCAGTGATGAATTAACGGACTGAAGGGGAGACTGTTGGATTATGAGCGCAATGGACAAGATGTGGCTGTCATTGGTTGCGATTCTGATTATGGGTTTATCTGTATTCCTGATTACATTTGCTCGTGCCAAAACGAAAGGTATTATACGCGGAGTATTGTCCCTTATTGCATTTCTGATTATGTTAATTGGCTTTTTCGGCGGAATTGCTTCTCTAACCTGAGCCTATCCAGAGCCTGAGGGATAACATCCGAATAAGCACATCATAAGAACTGACACAATGAACACGGATGAAAGAAGGTGAGCCCGGATGGAGCTGAATAAAATGGGGGAACGAACAGCAGATTATCCGGAATTACTTGCTGCTCTGCTAGAAACGGCGAAGGTCTGGAGCAATGAACCTTACACATGGCTGCTCGGCGGGAGTTGTGGGTTACTATTTCAGGAGGTAGAATTGCAACAAGCGCCAAGAGACATTGATATTTACGCGGATATTGCTGCGGCCAAAAGATTACATAGAACTGCACCTGGGACAGTTCTGGACGAACCGCAGGTTGATAAGACAGGGCCGTACGCTTCCTTACTTAGCCATTACCAGGTGGGAGAGTGTGCGTTGGAACTAGTCGGTGGTTTTGAGATCTGGGCAAGAAATAGCTGGTATCGGGTTGAAATCGATCGTTTACTTGCTAAGCATGCGCCTTGTATTCAGATTGGTTCATACTCAGTCCAATTAATGCCATTAGCTCATGAACTGTTATTTAACGTGTTGAGGGGACGCGTTGATCGGTATGAGGCAATCGCGAAGCAGATTCGAAAGCAACCAGATCAACATCAACCTCTAATGATGTTACTCAGCGAGCAAAATATGTGGACAAGTCGTTTTCATTCCGAGGTTAAAGATCTAGTAGGGTTCGATTGGTATTCTTAATAGATGGGAGGGAGCATATGGAGCAGCTCATTACATTTTTGCCTGATCGGAAGAGCATTCGATTGAAAGCAGGCGTAAACTTACTGAATGCCGCACGTCGTGCAGGCGTAAAAATAACGACACGATGTGATGGCAAGGCCGCTTGCCTGATGTGCAAGGTGAGAGTAGATGAAGCTGATGCTCATGCGTTGCACCCTCCGACCGATGCAGAAAAACGTAAACTGGGGCAGTTATTGGAACAAGGAACGAGACTGGCGTGTCAAGCCAAGGTTCGGGCTTCGTTGTCTGTACATGTGCCTGAAGATCCCCTCAAAGCCGCAATTCGCAAACAGCTGGAGCGTCAGCAACAGGAGGATGATGACTGGTTCTAAAAATCTACTGTGGGAGCCAGCCATCTATCAATTTCGATTAGTTAATTACGTTGTACTTCATGAGATCCAAGGAGGATACGGATGATCAAGAACACGTATAACACGCAGTGGAGTGGAAGAAAACAGCGAATCAGCGGTCTGCTGGTATTTTTATTATTTACTTTTGTGGGTAGTGGTTGCATGTATCAATCCCAAAGTGGTGCAGATCCCAAAGTCGCTTATCGGGAAAGTGTTAACCGAATACAGCTTGCAGTAGAAGCCTTTCAGAAAGATCAAGGGATATTGCCTATCCTGAATGCGGATGAAGCTACGCCCAAATTCGAAAAGTTCAGAGTTGATCTGGCTAAGTTGAAGCAGCAAGGATTCATTGATGAAATACCAGCAACGGCTTTTGAGAACGGTGGTAGCGCTTACTTTTTAATTCAGAACGAAGAGGTAGAGCCTACAATTAAAGTCATGGATCTGCAGACTGTGCAAAAGGTTAATGATGTGCAACGAATGGTTAATCAGTATAAATCCGTACATAATGGGAAGTTACCCATAGGAGATGAGTTATATCCTGGTCTGCATGTTGTAGATATGAAAGAAGCTGCTGTTGCTGGCGCACCTGAGGTTACGCTTAACAGTGTGTACTCGGGGCAAGAACTACCCTTTATAGTGGATGAGGCAGGTAACGTATATGTCGATTATGCTTTTGACATTATGCAGGCGGTGGAGAAATCAGAAGAAACGCCAACGGAAACAATGGACGTACGTGACTTTCTGTTGGAACACTCGTATTTTGTACCTGTAAAATCAGTCACTTATACTTGGGAGAGCAATACTCCTGTAGCAAAAAGCGATTCATTATAATTTAAATGATATATGTTTTACTTAAAAGGAGAATTCCGTTCTAAGGAATATCTCCTTTTTGGTATACGTTGATGGTATGACGTTGAGTCCCTTGACGGATGGCTTCTCCAAAGTACTTGAACGCACCTTCATGAAATCTAAAAATTCAAAACGGCATAATTATCGCAGAGTGTTCATAAGGTAGACTGTAATAAAGACGCGCAGTCCGGGAGCCGGGCAATTTCTTGAGAAAAAAAACCTTAAGAAAAAAACAAAAATACGCGTCATAATGCTGCATACGGATACATAAGATGATACTAGTCCAATTGCATGTACGAGTTAACGCCGCTTTCGCCGGTTTCATCAGAATGCAACGTTCGGCGGCGGACGACTTCCGGGCACTCACAAAGGCGGCTCTACCGTTGCAGGGATTTCAGTCTTCTGATTGAAAAAACGAAGCGGATGCTCTTTAGCATTTTTCCTTCGGAGTAATTTAGGGAGGGGATTTCATTGGAGAAAGTAGACATTTTTAAGGACATTGCTGAGCGGACCGGAGGGGATATCTATCTCGGGGTTGTCGGCGCAGTCCGGACGGGGAAATCAACATTTATTAAACGATTCATGGAAACGATCGTATTGCCTAACATCGCAAGTGAGGCTGATCGTGCCCGTGCAGTGGATGAACTTCCACAGAGTGCAGCAGGTAAAACGATCATGACCACCGAACCGAAATTCGTACCGAATAATGCGGTTCAGATTAAAGTTGCCGAAGGATTGGATGTCAATGTACGTCTTGTGGACTGTGTAGGTTACGCTGTGGAAGGTGCCAAGGGATATGAGGATGAGAATGGGCCACGCATGATCTCCACGCCTTGGTTCGATGAGCCAATTCCGTTCCAGGAAGCGGCAGAGATTGGCACGCGCAAAGTCATTCAGGAACATTCCACACTGGGCGTTGTTGTTACAACGGATGGTACAATCGCTGAGATTGCACGGAGTTCCTATGTAGAGTCCGAAGAGCGTGTCATCGCTGAACTGAAGGAAGTGGGTAAGCCGTTTGTACTGGTCATCAACTCTACTCGTCCACGCAGTGAAGAGGCTCTTCAATTGCGTAACGAGCTTGCAGCGAAATATGACATCCCAGTGATGACCCTGAGTGCAGCGACAATGACAGAAGACGATGTGACAGGTGTCCTTCGTGAAGTATTGTATGAGTTCCCAGTACATGAGGTGAATGTGAATTTACCGAGCTGGGTTATGGTATTGAATGATACACACTGGTTGCGTAGCAACTATGAAAATTCTGTTCGTGACACGGTGAAGGATATTCGTCGTTTGCGTGATGTGGATCGCGTTGTATCCCAGTTCATGGAATACGAATTCATTGACCGTGCTGGACTAAGCGGAATGAATATGGGTCAGGGCGTAGCCGAGATTGATCTGTATGCACCAGATGAGTTATACGATCAGATCCTCGTGGAAGTTGTGGGGATTGAGATTCGAGGCAAAGATCATCTGTTACAACTGATGCAAGAGTTCTCTCATGCCAAAAGAGAGTATGATCGCTTCGCTGAAGCACTGGAGATGGTTAAAACGACCGGTTACGGCATTGCGGCACCTTCTCTGGCTGAGATGGCATTGGATGAACCTGAACTGATTCGTCAGGGAACTAAATTCGGAGTACGCTTAAAGGCAACCGCACCTTCCATCCATATGATTAGAGTCGATGTGGAGTCTGAATTCGCACCGATTATCGGTACGGAGAAGCAGAGTGAGGAACTGGTGAGATATCTGATGCAGGACTTCGAAAATGATCCGATCAAGGTATGGGATTCAGATATGTTCGGGCGTTCATTGCATTCCATCGTAAGAGAAGGTATTCAGGGCAAGATTGCTATGATGCCGGATAATGCCCGCTATAAGCTTCAGGAAACGCTCGGAAGAATCATTAACGAAGGATCGGGCGGATTAATCGCCATCATACTGTAAAATCAAAGACCGCAAGGGATGCCTTGCGGTCTTTATCATGTTTATTTTTTCTTAATTCTGGAGGATATGGATGGAAGATTAGCCTTTTCAAAAAAACTTAGCGAGTTTTAGCTTTAAATTGCTAAAACCCATTTACATACTAGGGATTAGCCGTTATATTAATATTCAACTATTGTGATCGAGATCACAGAGAGAGAATGACTAGGGGGAATAGAGATGAAGAGAAAAGCTACGAAATGGGTTTGGTTAAGTGTACTGCTCGTGTTTACATTGGCACTGTCCGCATGCGGAATCAAAAAAGAGCCAGCAGCAACACCAGCTTCTGGAGCGGAGGACAAGCCTGCGACTGAGGCGGTGACTGGCCCGCTAAGTGGTAAACGGGTTGCTCTGATTATGGAATTCAACACAGGTACATTCTCACAACAATATGTGCAAGGTGTTCGAGAAGAGATTGAAAAATTCGGTGGCACGCTAACGACGTTTGTTGCCGATAACGATAAAGCGAAAATGGTATCATTGCTTGATAGTGCGATTAACCAAAAGTTTGATGCGATTCTGACGGACCATGGTGATTCTTTGCTTGAACCAGGTGTCAAAAAGGCTGTAGAACAAAACATCCCAGTTGTAGTATTTGATGCGGATATCAGCGTTCCTGGTGCTACAGTGTTGTCCCAGGATGATCAGAAGATGGCTGAGCTTACCTTAGAACAAATGAAAAAGGACATTAACGGTCAAGGCAATATTGTTAAAGTATGGGTAGCTGGATTTGCACCGATGGAACGCCGCCAGGTGTCATACGCTAAGTTTATGAGCGAAAACCCTGATATTAAAGAGATTGCAACATTTGGTTCAGCTCAAAATCCAGCGCTTGATACACAAGCGAAAATGGAAGCAATTCTGAAGCAATATCCAAAAGGTGAAATTACTGCAGTGTGGACGGCATGGGATGAATTTGCTAAAGGTGCAGCACGTGCAATTCAACAAGCTGGCCGTGATGAAATTAAAGTTTACGGTATCGATATGAGTGATGAAGACTTGCAAATGATTCAAGATCCTAAAAATCCATGGGTTGCATCCGCAGCAGTTGATCCAACGGACATTGGACGGGTACAAGTTCGTTACGCTTACCAAAAGATTAATGGTGACGAGACGGAGGATGCAGTGGTACTCAATCCGGTTTATGTACAACGTGAAGCATTGCCTGAGAAACAAATTTCTACTTCCGAGCTGTCAGAGTATGTAGAAGGCTGGGGTGGAAGTACGCAGGGTATCAAGGATTGGATGAAGGATTACGGCATTACTGCCAAATAAGCACTGTTGTACATCAATAGCAACAACAAGCGTTAGTCGAGCGCGCCGTCAGGCGCGCTTTTTCCAGCAACTACAGACCTGACGCGTACTGGATAATGGGCTTTCCGATGAAATAAAAAAAATACGAATAATCCCATGGGAAGAGATTGGAGGTATACATCATGACAACGGCATCTATTCTACTGACAATGGAACATATCCATAAACAGTTTGCAGGCGTTCCTGCACTTAAAGATGTGAATTTCTCTGTAAAAGGTGGAGAGATTCATGCTCTTCTTGGAGCTAATGGAGCCGGAAAGAGTACACTAATGAAGATTCTGTCCGGTGCCTATCCGCTAGATCAGGGCACGATTAACCTGAACGGGCAGATCCTGCGTCTGACCTCTCCTGGAGATGCCAAAAGCCAGGGGATCCACTGTGTGTATCAGGAAGTGGATTCAGCCCTAGTACCTCAATTAACTGCTGCAGAGAATATTATGTTAGATCAACTTGCGTCTTCTGCTGGCGGCTGGTGGAAGAGTCCTCGAAAATTGCAGCAGCGCGCTAGTGAGGTGTTGAAGCAGTTGGGAGCGGACTTTTCTGTGCATAAGAAAGTGGCTGATCTCACACTTGCAGAGAAACAGATGATTTTGCTCGCGCGTATTCTGGTTCAGGAAGCGAAGGTTATTATTTTTGATGAGCCAACTGCACCACTTAGTCAGGAAGAGACAGATGCTTTTTTCCGCATTGTGCATTTGTTGAAGGATCGTGGAGTTGCATGTATTTTCATTACACACCGCCTGGTTGAAGTCACGGGTCATTGTGATCGGGTAACGGTGATGAGAGATGGTCAGCATGTGTTTACGGGGGATACGCGTGGACTTACGATTAACGATCTAGTCACCCAGATGTTAGGTAAGTCATTTGATGAAGAATTTCCTAAGATTGAAGCGCCAATCGGTGATCTGTTGCTTGAAGCACGTGGACTCCGGCGTGGGCTTAAGGTCAAAGGCGTTGATCTATCTGTACACCGCGGTGAGGTGCTTGCTGTAGTAGGACTTGTTGGTGCGGGCAAAACGGAATGCTCACGCCTATTGATTGGAGCAGACCGGCTGGAGGCAGGAGAGGTGCGTTTGAACAATAACAAGCTTCGCATGGCTGAACCCGCTGATGCTGCGGCATTGGGAATCGTCTCCGTACCTGAAGAACGTCGCAAACAGGGTATCCTAATTCATGAGAATGTTGAACGCAACTTAAGTTTGCCGTTGCTCAGCAGACTCAGCAGGCTTGGTTTTGTAAGCCGTAAAAGGGAACGTGAGAATGCGGAAACGTTGATTCAGCAACTTGGTATTAAAACCTCGTCTGTTCGTCAGGAGGTCAAGTATTTAAGTGGGGGTAACCAGCAAAAGGTAGCCATTGGCAAATGGTTAAACGCGGATGCTGAAGTGTTCATATTTGATGAGCCAACAAAAGGTGTAGACATTGGAGCCAAAAGTGATATTTTTCGAATTATTAACCAACTGGCTCTGGCAGGAAAAGCGGTCATTTATTTCACATGTGAATTGGATGAGGGACTTGGAATCGGCGACCGCATTGCAGTGATGTGTGAAGGTGAGATTGTGAAGGAATTCAAACGAGGCGAAACTAACCAAGAACAGCTGCTATACTACGCAAGCGGTGGACAAGAGGTGCAAGCATGAAGGACAAATCATTAGATTTTGCGTTCCGTTATGGAGCGATTATCGTTATTATTGGTGTTATTGCATTTTTCGGCATTAAATTGCCTTATTTCTTTACGTACAGCAACTTAACCGATATTCTAGGTTCCATCTCGATCGTGACGTTTGTGGCGATTGGTGTCACATTATCTCTAATTGTGGATGGATTCGACCTTTCTGTAGGTGCAACTGTATCACTAACGACGGTGGTTACTGCCTCTTTGATGATCTGGTATCAACAGCCGTTAGCAGTCGTTATCATCGTTCCGCTAGTAATTGGCGCTGTCATTGGTCTTCTTAATGCGCTGCTTATTGTGAAACTGCGTATCCCTGACCTGCTGGCTACACTAGCCACGATGTACATTATTGGTGGAATTCACAAAACGTACGCACAAGGTTACACGATCTATAATCATATGCAATTTCCGGATGGAAGCAAAGCAGCGGGGGAGATGGATCCAACGTTTTTGCAGCTTGGGCAGGGAAAATGGCTGGGCATGCCGATTTCGGTCATCCTTTTGCTCATTGCGGTAATCGGCGTTCACATCTTTTTAACGTATACGAAATACGGTCGTCAAATGTACATTACTGGAGGCAATGAAGAGGCTGCAAGATTGTCTGGAATCAAGGTGAAAAAGGTAAGAACACTAGCCTATGTGGCAGCAGGCGTGTTTGCTGCAATCGGTGGTATTATCTATGCGTCCAAGGTTGGTTCTGGACAGATTGATGCTGGTTCTCCGTTGTTAATGGAATCCGTAGCAGCGGTGTTTGTAGGGTTTTCGGTGTTCGGGGCGGGTAAGCCAAACGTGATCGGAACATTTATAGGTTCCGTGTTAATCGGCGTTTTAGTGAATGGTTTGACGATGATGAATGTACAGTATTTTACACACGATATTGTAAAAGGTGGCGTTCTTGTCCTAGCCTTGGCCGTTACATTTTACGTGTTAAACCGCAACCGCACTTGAAATTGTGTGCTGTCTGTATTAGTATAAAATTTGTTCCGCGTATGGAGCGCGCTTGGTTTCAGGCGGCATTCTGCCGGAAAGAACTGTTAACCGCAAGCGGAGAATGGTGTTCATCACGCTCAAGATTTACGTAGATTTTTTGCGTATGAACGTATATTTCGCGATAAAACGGAAACACAGTATAACATTCAGGACATTGATTCAGGAGGTGAAAAACAAATGAATAAATCAGACTTGATTACACACGTGTCTGAAGCTACTGAACTGTCCAAGAAGGATGTAACGAAAGCGGTTGATGCCGTATTCGAAGCAATCTCTGAGGCTCTTCAAAGCGGAGACAAAGTACAATTGGTTGGTTTTGGGAACTTCGAAGTTCGCGAACGTTCTGCTCGTAAAGGACGTAACCCGCAAACAGGTGAAGAAATCGAAATTCCTGCGAGCAAAATTCCTGCATTCAAACCAGGTAAAGCGCTCAAAGACGGAATTAAATAAGATTTCTACATATTCCATATGTCGACAAAAAGACCGTGACTTGTTCACGGCCTTTTCTTTTGCCTTTTTAAAGAGGATCTGAACGATTGTCTGACGGATTAGCTTCTTCGGGTTGCAGGGCATAAGCAATTAAAATCAGTTCTTTGCCTGCGGCTTCAGAGAGATGCTGTTCAATCTCTTGAATCTGATGCACATGCTCTTCTGTGAGTGTTGCTGGAGTATATTTCAGATGAATTCTCCTTTCTGAATCTAGATACTTTGTAGTATGACCCAGCATTTAATAATTGTTGCGTTCCATATGGATAGGACTCTGTTGACAAATGCAAAAATTTTAATCATCATTAACGCTATTGAACTAGGAGAGGGGACGTTACGTGATGGACCATCCAACCGGCAGTGATTATATTGTCATTCGAGCGGAGGAGAACGGTGTACAGGTAATCGGCTTAACTCGGGGCCAAGACACGCGTTTTCATCATACAGAAAAGCTCGATAAGGGAGAAGTGATGTTTGCTCAATTCACGAATCATACTTCTGCCATCAAAATCCGAGGCAAGGCTACGCTGATTACCAAGCATGGTGAAATTCAGTCCGAATAATGAAAATTGCAGGCATAGCCTGCTTTTTTTCATTGTACAATGAGGTATGAGCCTTTACCGGACAGACTACACTAACAGGTGAGGGCAGGGAGGCATTTATGAAACCCGGAATGATCCTTACAACTTCAGTGTTAGCAACGGTCGCGGTTGTTTTTCTGCTTGTAGCGATACAGAACTTACATACACGTACATGGGGTGGGGATCACGTATTACCAGTCACAGCGACCAAAGCACCAGAGGAATTGTCCGATAAAAACTTGGTCGATGTGCTACATTCTATGCATTTAACAACTCCCATCGCAAGAGTAGAATGGAAGCAATCCATTTTGAAGCTCGATCTAAAAGTGATTGGAACGGGAACAAGCCATAGTGAAATATACGCCAATATGGCTGCTGTAGCTGAGCTGAGTTTTCGCAGCTTAGGCAATGTGGAACAAGTATTGCTTCGTGTCATGGCAGAGGATGAATGGCTGCATAAGCAACATCTGTTACTTGCTGCGGATATTCGCCGAAATGAATGGCCTTTGGAAGCCATTGATGCCCTTCGAAATTGGAATAGTCCAGCGTTATCTGGCGAATTAAAAGCATGGTTTCATATTATGGAGACGGAACTCTGGAGGAAGCAATTCGAAATGTTGAACCAGGGGTAATAGAATAGCAGGATTCAGTGCGTGTCAGATAAACATATGCTATAATATATAAGATTGTAGTGCAGAAAAAGGTTTAACAATGCAAAGTCTCGGAGGCTGGAGAATGAATTCATATCGCGTACCCCAACTAGCAAAAAAATATACGGATTACGACATGATTCGACAACATACGGAAATACCACCGTTTCCGGATAGCCGAGCGCGTCTGTTGCAGGTGTTTGTGAGCCGCACGGATGAGAAGCAGCATGATGAAATATATGCTCTAGCTACCTCGCTCGTTCAGTTGGCCATGGATACGCATGATCGTATTGATACTTTATCCGGAGCACGTAAAGAACAGGAGATGCGTTCACGTCAGTTGAATGTACTCGCTGGCGATTATTTCAGTAGTCGATTCTATCAACTGCTTGCCCATGCCGACCGGATCGAAATGATTGGTAAACTTAGTGGTGCAGTCGCTGAGGTTAACGTGGGTAAAATGTCATTATATGAACGTATGAAGAAGCTAGTCGTTTCGCCTGATGAATACTTACGTGAAACGGTACAGCTGAAAATGCAGCTGTTTCTTTCTTTTACAGACATAATTGGTGAAAAGGAACAGTCTATCTGGGAGCATCTGCTTGCTGAATTTAGTACCTGTGAGAACATTGTGGAAGAATTGCAGAAGCTAAATGATGAGAAATGCTTTGTCTACAGTTATGCCTTCTGGAGTATCTATAAGCAGGGCAGTGATGAGGAACGGAAGGTTCTTCTTCAACCTGAGCCGGATATGCGTGTATGGGCTGGACTGGTTCTGAAGTATCGAATTGGTGAAATCTTGTTGGACAAGCTTCGTAATAGTACACACCGCATACAGCAATTATTGCAAGATAAGGTGGAGGGGGAAGGACTGCATGAAGTGCAGACTATTTTGGAACCTTACCTCACTTATTTGCAGCCTTCGCATGCGGTAGTTAGGGAAGACTGAGGGGGAGACGAATGGGTAGCACAGAGACCAAACCGAAAGAAGAATTTGTCCATTCGGTTTTTCAGAGTATTGCAGGTAAATACGATGTCATGAATGATATCCTAAGTTTTCGTAGGCACAAGGCTTGGCGTAAATTCACCATGAAAAAGATGAACATGTCCCAAGGAGATACAGGGCTTGATTTATGCTGCGGAACCTGCGACTGGACGCTTGCCATGGCGGAAGCAAGTGAAACGGGTCACATGCATGGTCTGGACTTTAGCAGTAACATGCTTGAGGTAGGTCAGACGAAGATTAATGCTGTGAATCGCGAGAAGCAGATCACACTTGTACAGGGAAATGCGATGTCACTACCGTTTGACGATAATACGTTCGACTACGTGACGATCGGTTTTGGTCTTCGGAATGTACCAGATCTGAGACAGGTTCTGTCTGAGATGCAACGTGTGGTGAAGCCGGGAGGCAAAGTGGTATGTCTAGAGCTATCCAAGCCAACATGGCAGCCTTTTAAAGGCATTTATTATTTTTATTTTGAACATATGTTGCCTAATCTGGCCAAACTGTTTGCTAAACGTTATGAGCAGTACAAATGGCTACCAGACTCGCTGGCACTATTTCCGGGAAGAAAGGAACTGGCGAGCATTTTCGAAGAAACCGGATTACAGCAAGTGCAGGCCTATCCTCTGACCGGAGGCATCGCGGCACTGCATATTGGAACCAAGGAGAATCAGCATGTTTAGGAAAATTCGTATCTTTTTAGAAATGATCAAGATTGAACACACGCTTTTTGCATTACCTTTTGCTTTTATGGGAGCTATTCTCGGTTCCATGTTACTCAACGGCACGTTTCCATCCTGGATGCAAATCTTCTGGGTACTACTCGCTATGGTAGGTGCGCGAAGTGCAGCATTTGGTCTCAATCGTATCATTGACCAAGCCATTGACGGTAAGAACCCACGTACGGCAATGCGAGCTATTCCTGCTGGATTGCTGAAGAACGGCGAAGTAGTTATTTTCATTATCGTATCGTTTATATTGTTATTCTGGGCATCATCCAATCTTAATGTGTTATCCATGCAATTGTTGCCTATTGCTGTGTTTATGCTAGTACTGTATTCATATACCAAACGTTTCACCTGGTTATGTCATATCGTGCTAGGTATGACGATTGGTCTGGCTCCACTTGGGGGCTGGGTCGCGGTTACGG
Organism: Paenibacillus sp. MER 99-2; assembly: GCF_023714095.1. Lineage (NCBI taxonomy): Bacteria > Bacillati > Bacillota > Bacilli > Caryophanales > Paenibacillaceae > Paenibacillus > Paenibacillus sp. MER 99-2. Next base: position 980,819 of record NZ_JAMAUZ010000001.1, read on the forward strand.
GTTCGATGGATTGGACAGCGATTGTACTCTACGTTACGATTGTATTCTGGACAGCGGGCTTCGATATCATCTATGCATGTCAAGATTTGGAGTTTGATCAGGGAGAGGGCTTGCATTCCATTCCTTCTCGCTTTGGATTAATTAAGTCACTGAAAATCGCAAAATTCTTCCATATCATTACGGCGATTGGTTTCTTAGCACTTTTGTTAATGACTGATCTTAGCTGGTGGTATGGTGCCGGTATGTTGATTACGTACGGTATTCTATTCTATGAGCATTACATTGTTTCACCTAATGACATGAGCCGAGTTCAAACGGCATTCTTTACGATGAATAGTGTGCTAAGCCTTGTAGTGTTTACGTTCACTTTGATTGATCTGGCGGTGAAGTAACGATGCAGCAGCCGGACAATAAACGCCTCGTTGTTGGTATAACTGGAGCCAGTGGAAGCATTTATGGCATTAGGCTGATTGAAACGTTACTTGATCTGAGCTACACCGTACATCTCGTGATTTCTAATGCGGGCTGGCGTGTATTAAAAGAGGAAATGGACTGGGATATTACGAGCCGTGACGCTGTGCTTGAAGAAAAATTCGGCGGTCGTTCCGGCTCACTTATCTACCATCCCGTTAGTGATATTGGAGCATCCATTGCAAGTGGATCATATCTTGCTGATGGTATGATCATCATGCCTTGCTCTATGGGAACTCTCTCATCCATTGCGCAAGGTTCATCTGACAATCTGATGTCTCGCGCAGCCGATGTGATGATGAAGGAAGCGAGACCGTTAATTCTCGTTCCACGAGAGACGCCGCTGCATGCAATCCATTTGGAGAACATGTTGAAGCTCTCCAGACTAGGTGTACGCATGATTCCGGCGATGCCGGCATTTTATTACAAACCTCAAAGTATGGAAGAGTTGATTATGTTTTTGGTAGGCAAAGTGCTGGATAATTTGCGCATACCGCATCAGCTCTTCAAGCGATGGGGAGAACCGGATGAACGGGGTTAACAACTGGAAGCTGGAAACATCCATTGACTAGTAAGAAGAGATTAAGCTTCGAGTTGTTGCCCCACACCCGGGGTATTGGTGAGTGCTGATGAATGCTCGAAATGACACACAGCCTTGACCCATACTCCGGCAACTTCTGTATCCTTGTTTCAGAATACGTCGAAGAGTTTAAATCCCGGATGTCGGTCATGGCATTCGAAGAAAAGTGTACGACATATACAGAACACAAGTAGGGACGGCGAGCCCGGGCTTTCGTTATGCCTGCAGGCCGGAATTGCTGGAGGGGAAGGTAAGCATGGATTTTTGGACTGACAATACGCTGATACGGGTGAACGAATGAAACTATTAGATATTTTCGGGTTGTTAAAAAAAGATATGGATTACATTGAAAAAGAGTTATATCGCAGTGTTCAAGGGGAACAAAAGTTGCTGAGTGAAACTTCACTTCACTTGCTCAAAGCTGGTGGGAAACGTTTACGCCCAGTATTTGTGCTGCTGGGTGGGAAATACGGTACATATGATATTGAGCGACTGAAGCTCATTGCGGTTCCGCTCGAATTGATACATTCAGCCTCCCTTGTGCATGATGATGTCATTGATAATGCGGCAACACGTAGGGGCAAGCCAACAGTGAAATCCAAGTGGGATAATCGGATTGCTATGTACACCGGGGATTATATTTACGGGAAAGCGCTGCAAATGACAGCTGGCTTATCTGATCCGGCAATTCATCGTATTCTGGCGAAGGCGATGGTGCAGATGTCCATTGGCGAGATGGAGCAGATTCGCGACTTTTTTAACACAGGACAAAGTGTGCGTAATTATCTCCTTCGTATTCGGCGTAAAACGGCGTTGCTGATTGCAGTAAGTTGTCAATTGGGAGCTTTAGCGACTCGTGCGCCTAAGGAAGTATCCTCTCTGCTGTATACCTACGGATACAATGTGGGCATGGCGTTCCAGATTCAGGATGATGTATTGGATCTGATCGGAACAGAGAAGCAACTGGGCAAGCCTCCGGGCAGTGATATGAAGCAGGGAAACATTACGTTGCCCGTGCTCTATGCATTACAAGAACAGCAGTTACGTGAACCGCTACTAGAAGAAATTGCTCGTGTACAGCATGAGGACGGACGTGCAAGCGCATCAGATGCCATTGGAATGATTCGCCAAAGTCAAGGAATCGCTAAAGCTGAAGCACTCGCTGACCGATATATGAAGAAAGCGCTCGATGCTCTGGATCAACTACCTAACATCAAGACCAGCAAAAATCTGCGTGATATTGCTCATTTTGTCGTTAAACGTACTCATTAATTTCAGTTGTCGATTCAATTCAGGATTGGCAGTTGAATGACTCATGCACGAATGTAGGAGTGACAATCCTCATTGGGAGGAATTGCTCTTGTATGTTACAATCAAAGGGATTGCGTCTACATATTGAAATAACTTTGAACCGTGAGTGAGGAGTGAGCCAATGGATCGTACATTTTTGATGGTGAAGCCTGATGGTGTGCAGCGTGGTTTGATAGGGCGTATCGTTAGCCGTCTGGAAGACAAAGGGTTTAAAATGGTTGCGGGCAAGCTGGTTCAGATGACTGAGGATCAGGCTAAGCGGCATTATGCCGAGCATGAAGGCAAGCCGTTCTTCGATGAATTAGTAGGATTTATTACATCTGGGCCTGTATTTGCGATGGTTTGGGAAGGTGACGATATCGTGGCATTAGCGCGGATCGTAATCGGCAAGACCAATGTAAAGGAAGCAGCTCCAGGTACTATTCGTGGAGATTTTGCTAGTCACACACCGCATAACCTAATTCATGGGGCAGATTCGCCGGAAAGTGCTACCCGTGAAGCAGCAAACTTCTTTGGTTCTGAGGAATTGGTAACGTACGACAAGAGCATCGCAGCCTGGTTGTAATTTATTAACCAGAAGGGTGATACGATGCTGGAGCAGGAACAACAACTAGACCCGGATTATGCCGGATTCATTCGTAAAATCAAAGAGAGCACGGGCATTGACCTTGCTCAATACAAGGAAGGCCAGATGAAAAGACGGCTGACCACACTTCGCAACAAAAATGGATTTAATACATTTTCTATTTTTTTTGATGCTATGCAAAAGGATAAGTCCCTATTCTATGAATTTTTGGATCGTATGACGATCAACGTATCTGAATTCTGGCGTAATCCGAACCGTTGGGAAGTCCTTCGGGATCAGATATTACCTGAACTGGTCGGTTCCAAGCGTAAAGCGAAGGTATGGAGTGCGGCTTGTTCAACAGGTGAAGAACCGTATACGCTAGCTATGATTCTGGATACAATGGGAATTCTTAAGGATAGCTCGATTACAGCAAGTGATTTGGACGAAGGAGCAATAGCCAAAGCCAAAGAAGGTCGTTATATGGAGCGTTCGCTCAAAGATGTACCTAAGGAAACGGCTGAGCGTTACTTTAAGCAGGATGGCTTGGTGTACCGAATTGATGAGAAGCTCAAAAGTTCGGTTAAGTTTGTGAAGCAAAATCTGTTGTTGGATCGTTTCGATGACGGGTACGATCTGATTGTATGCCGGAACGTAATGATCTATTTTACCGAGGAAGCTAAAAACCTGTTGTACCACAAGTTTGCAGCAAGTTTGCGACCAGGCGGTGTTTTGTTCGTGGGCAGCACCGAGCAGATTTTCTCTCCTGGACAGTATGGCTTGGAGACAGCAGAGACGTTCTTTTATCGCAAAAAATAAGTTGATATCATAAATACAAAATATTGTTGATAACCGTCTGGGTTACACATGCTAATATGTGTGCTCAGGCGGTTATTTTGCAAAGCGCAGAAAAATGAATCAAGAAGTAGTTTATTATTAGGAAGATTGGACGGGTGATAAACTCGTTTTGATGCAAGAAAACGTGTGCTTTCTTGTCAAAGCGGGTCAGCTATACTATAATGAGCAAAGAAATTATGGGATTTTAGCAATGTGCAGTTTAACAGTTTAAAGGGGGAACGTATTATGAGTTTACGTTATTTGACCGCAGGGGAAACGCACGGACCCCAATTGACAGCTATTATTGAAGGATTACCGAGCAATCTGAATATTGACTTTGAAGAACTGAACTTCCAGCTTCACCGCCGCCAAAAAGGATATGGTCGTGGACGCCGGATGCAAATTGAGAAGGATCAGGCAACATTTGTTGGTGGAATTCGCCATGGATATACAACAGGAGCACCTGTAGCACTTGTTGTTGAAAATAATGACTGGAAGCACTGGCAGAAGATTATGAACATTGAGCCAATCGAAGGAAGTGATGAAGAGAAGCGTCGTGTTCATCGTCCACGTCCTGGACATGCTGATCTTAACGGTGGACTCAAATATAATCTAAAGGACTTGCGTAACGTACTGGAGCGTTCGAGTGCACGTGAGACTACAGTCCGTGTAGCATGTGGTGCAATTGCAAGACAATTCTTAGCAGAATTCGGGATCAAAGTTGCTGGACGTGTCCTGCGTATTGGAGAGATTGAGGCTCCTTATCGTGACCTGCCAATTGATGAATTGATCGAGGTGACAGAAGCTTCGTCAGTACGTGTAACTGATGCAGAGACTGAGAAGAAGATGGAAGCATACATTGATCAAATCAAACAAGAAGGCGACTCCATCGGCGGTATCGTTGAATGTATCGTTGAAGGTGTACCGATTGGTCTGGGTAGCCACGTACAGTATGACCGCAAATTGGATGCTCGAATTGCTCAGGGTGTAATGTCCATCAATGCCTTTAAAGGGGTAGAGATCGGTATCGGATTCGAAGCGGGTACAATTCGTGGATCTCAAGTGCATGATGAGATTATGCATACAGATGAGCGCGGCTACCACCGTGCAACGAACCGCTTGGGTGGATTCGAAGGTGGTATGACTAACGGCATGCCTGTCGTTGTGCGAGGCGTAATGAAGCCAATTCCAACCCTTTATAAACCGCTCCAAAGCGTGGATATTGATACCAAGGAAGCTTTCTCAGCTCAGGTTGAGCGTTCCGATGCATGTGCAGTTCCTGCAGCGAGTGTTGTTATGGAGCATGTGGTTGCATGGGAGATCGCAAAAGCGTTCCTAGAGAAGTTCGGTGGAGACTCCATGGAGGAAATCCGCGCGAACGTTGCAAGCTACCAAGCTCAATTGGAGAACTACTAAAATGCGCCAGTTAACAGTTCAATTGGAAGAAAGATCATACCCGATTCTGATTGGTTCTGGTTTATTAGCACAAGCACCTCAATTTTTTGAGCAATATGGTTTAACGAAAAAAAGTCCGTTACTTATTATTACGGATGAAAATGTGGCTCCCAAGTATCTTTCGACATTTGAACAAATGCTGAGCACAGCTGGATTTACAGTTGTCTCGGCCGTTGTTCCTGCTGGCGAGACCTCGAAGTCATTATCCGTTTATCAAGATATGATGACAGCTGCCATTGAGGGCAAGCTAGATCGAAGCTCAGCCATTATTGCTCTGGGCGGTGGTGTGGTTGGAGATCTGGCTGGATTCGTTGCAGCTACATACATGCGTGGAATTAAATTCGTTCAAGTGCCTACTACAATACTGGCTCATGACAGCAGTGTGGGCGGTAAGGTGGCTGTCAATCATCCACTTGCCAAAAATATGATCGGTGCATTCCATCAGCCAGAGCTTGTGCTCTACGATGTGGATACACTTCAAACGTTGCCTCCTCGTGATGTATCTGCTGGTTTATCGGAGATGCTGAAACATGGCTTGATTCGTGACGAAGCGTTTGCACACTGGTGTGAAGAGCATGCAGAGCTGTTACTCGCATTAGATCCAGAGGCACTTGGCTATGGACTTGAGCGTGGATGCGGAATTAAGGCAGAGATTGTATCTAGAGATGAACGCGAAAATGGAGAACGAGCGCTGCTAAACCTGGGTCATACGATTGGTCACGCTATTGAAGCAATTGCTGGATACGGCGAATTCCTGCATGGTGAAGCAATCTCGATTGGTATGGCTGGCTCAGCATTGCTTGGAGAGAAGCTGGGAGCCCCAGCAGGGCTGTATGATGATACGGTTCGTATGCTTCGTGCCTTGCGTCTTCCTGTAACTTTGCCGAGTCATCTAGGTACAGATGCATTAATGGAAGCGATGATGCATGACAAGAAGTTCCGTGAAGGACATATGGTCTTCATTATTCCTGAACGTATTGGAGCAGCTCGAATTGAAAAAGACGTGCCTGTGTCAACTGTCATCGAAGTGATTGAATTGCTTAAGAAGGGAGATTAACAACATGGTGACACGCGGAATTCGCGGGGCTACAACAGTCACGCATAACACCGAAGAACATATTTTGCAGGAGACGGCCATATTGTTACAAGAGATCGTAGATCGTAATGATATTACGCCGGAAGATATCTGTAGTGTTTGGATCACAATGACGGGAGATTTGGATGCAGCTTTTCCTGCAAAAGCCATTCGCCAGTTGGAAGGCTGGGAGCTTGTGCCGCTAATGTGCGCACTGGAAGTTCCAGTAGAAGGGGCATTGCCACTATGCATTCGTTTTATGGTGCATGTGAACACAGCTAAAGCCCAGAATGAAATTAATCATGTTTACCTGAATGGTGCGCAGGCATTGCGACCTGATCTCGCAGCACCTTCCGGTTCATAATTCCAGTGGTTGTCAAACCGAATGGAATCATGTATAGTGAGAAGCAGTTGAGTAGAGTTTAGATTGAGCTGAGAGCAGCTGAGCTAGTGGAGTAATAGCAGAGTCCAGCGGGTGGTAGCCGGAGAAACATAGGCCGGTCAACTGATTCGCGGTACGTCGCGCTATAGGATTACAGGATTAGGGAAAGAGACGTGTCCAGTGACATCGTTTTGTTTTGGTATAGCCTGGTCAAATGGAGACAGATTCTGTGAATACATTCATGGATGAAGAGATTTGATTTAGTGCACCTTAACGGAACCTGTGTACAAGTGGATGTACGTTTAATCTACCAATAACCTGATGAATCCGGCACAAGATGTATAGGGACTTGTTATTTATAAAACACGAACTTGTTGAATACAGCTTATAACCAAACCTCTACCTGATGGTAGAGGTTTTTTTGTATATATGTACCTAATCTGAAAGGACGTGATCTAATGATAACGCCAAACGTTAATCAAGTACTGAAAATGTCAAATGAATATAATCTGATTCCCGTTGTTAAAAGGATCTTGGCTGACATGGAGACGCCAATCCGAATCTTCCGCCGTTATGCCGACAATGACCGGGCATTCCTGTTGGAAAGTGTTGAGGGTGGAATTCAATGGGCGAGATATTCCTTTATCGGTACAGATCCGTTCTTGATGATTTCCGCCAAAAAAGGCCGAATTGTAGTTGAAGAGGCTGGGCAAACGCGAGAGCTTCCGGGCAAGCCGATCGAAGAACTGAAAGCTCTTTTGCGCAAGTATCGTAGCCCAAAAGATGATGAACTTCCTCCATTTACGGGCGGAGCGATTGGATTTTTCGGTTACGATTTACTGCAATATTATGAGAAGCTTCCAGCACACGCACTGGATGATCTAAAAATGGATGATATTCGCTTCATGTTCTGTGACCAGATTATCGTGTTTGACCATGTGAAGCAACAGATGCTGCTTGTAGGTAATGTGCATGTACGAGATGGAGCTACGGATGATGAAATCCGCCAAGCTTATGCACTGACTTCTGAGAAGCTGGAGCAGGCTGCAGAGCGTTTGCAGCAACAAGGGCCAGGTGAAAACTTGAATCCACGTTCGATTCCAGGTGATGTTGACCTTGGTGATGTTCGTTCCAATCTGACGAAAGAGCAGTTTATTGGCAATGTGGAGCAGGCCAAAGAATACATCCGCGCCGGAGATATTTTTCAAGTAGTGCTTTCCCAGCGTTTTCACATTGATACCGAGGTTTCTCCGCTTCACGTATACAGAGTGCTGAGAACGTTGAATCCATCACCTTATATGTATTATCTGAAGATGGATGATGAGATTATAGTAGGAACCTCGCCTGAGGCGCTAGTTAAAATAGATGGAAACCGTGTGGCGACACGCCCAATTGCAGGCACTCGTCCAAGGGGTGCAACAGAGAGTGAAGATCGTGCACTTGCAGCAGATCTGTTACAGGATGAGAAGGAGCGTGCAGAGCATTTGATGCTGGTTGACTTGGGTCGAAACGATCTGGGGCGGGTATCGAACTTTGGTACCGTTAAGTGTGACATGTTTATGGAGATCGAGCGGTACTCTCACGTTATGCACATGGTGTCCAATGTGACGGGTGAGCTTAGAGAAGATAAGGATTTCTTCGATGCATTTCTCTCCTGTCTGCCAGCAGGAACCGTGTCTGGTGCACCAAAGCTGCGTGCGATGGAAATTATTGCGGAGCTTGAGCGTGAGGCACGAGGGGCGTACGCGGGAGCGATTGGTTATCTTGGCTTCTCGGGCAATATGGATTCTTGTATTACAATCCGGACCATTATTTTCAAAAAGGGAAAAGCTTATGTGCAGGCTGGAGCAGGAATTGTATGGGATTCTGTGCCTGAGAAGGAATATGAAGAGACGGTGAACAAAGCCAAAGCGCTGCTCAAGGCGATTCGGACAGCGGAAGCGATGTTCCCGGCCAAGAGCAAACATCATGGATTGAAACTTGCTAATGCTGATTATTTTGTAAGTCCAGCAGGCGTCGCAGAAAACTGAGAGAGGAGAGACCGGAAATGAATATGAACCCTGTAATGAATGACAACTTGCAGCAGCTGAATTCAAAGCCTCAGTCTGAAGAGGGGATGAAACAAGGTCTGGCTAAAATTTTGGAGGGACATGATCTCCAGCAAGCGGAAGCACGTGACCTGATGTACTCCATTATGAAAGGTGAGGCTACTCCGGCTCAAATCGGAGGTTTGCTGATGGCGCTGCGGATGAAAGGTGAAACCGTGGATGAAATCACTGGTTTTGCCGAGGCTATGCGTGGTCAAGGGGGCAGAATTCTTACCGATGGTAATGGGCTGTTAGATACTTGTGGTACAGGTGGCTCAGGTATTCACAAATTTAATATCTCTACGGCCTCGGCAATTATAGCATCAGCAGTTTCTGTTCGTGTGGCCAAACATGGCAATCGTTCTGCATCAGGTAAAGCAGGCAGCGCCGATGTGCTTGAGGCGTTAGGGGTTAATATTCATCTGAATGGAGAGCAAGCGAGACAATGTCTTGATGAGATTGGAATCTGTTTCTGTTTTGCTCAAGTATATCATCCATCAATGAAACATGCGGCTGCACCGCGCAAAGAGCTAGGTGTTCGCACAATCTTTAATATGCTTGGACCGCTAACTAACCCTGCGGGTGCAGATCGTCAATTGCTCGGTTTGTACGACCGTAGCCGCACACCAATGATTGCTGAGGTTTTGAATCGTTTAGGATTAAAGAGAGCCTTAGTAGTTGCTAGCCATGATGGTTTGGATGAAATTAGTATTTCTGCTCCTACCCAAGTATCGGAGTTAAGAAATGGAGAAGTACACACATATGACATTGATCCACGCAGTATGGGATTAAACTTGCACCCACTTGAAGCGGTACTGGGAGGAGATGCAGCCCAAAATGCCGAAATTATTAAACGGATCTTCCAGGGAGAGCGGAGCGCATATCGTGATGTTGTTTTGCTGAATGCTGGGGCATGTATCTATGTGTCTGGTCTTGCAGATAGCATTGCGGAAGGTGTGACTATGGCTGCTGAGGCTGTAGATACAGGAAAGGCTGCTGGGAAACTGGAACAGTTAATATACACAACGGAGGCGTACAGTCATGTATCTTGATCGAATCGTTGCAACCAAACAGCAGGAAGTTGAAGTGCTCTCACAAACATTTAACATGGATGAGGCGCTTAAAGAGATTGAGCAGTTGCCAGCAACACGAGAGTTTGAACGGGCGTTAGCAGAAGGGCGTAACCGAAAACTGGGGCTTATTGCCGAAGTGAAGAAGGCTTCACCGTCCAAAGGATTAATTCGACCGGACTTTGATCCGGTGAACATTGCATTAGCTTATGAACGGGCTGGAGCAGATTGTATCTCTGTACTCACAGATGTTTCTTACTTTCAAGGAAGTGCAGCGTATTTGAAGGAGATCCACCAAGCAGTGAACATTCCATTGCTTCGCAAAGATTTTATTATAGATGAGCGGCAGATTGCCGAGGCAAGACTACTAGGAGCAGATGCAATTCTGCTGATTGCCAGTATTTTGACACCAGATCAGATGCGACGTTACTTGGATTTTGCCAAAAGTATAGGTCTGGACGCTTTAATTGAAGTGCATGATCAAGCCGAACTTGAGCAGGTGTTAGAGATTCCGCAGGCAACGCTAATCGGGATTAACAATCGGAACCTAAAAACATTCGAGACCAGTCTGAATACAACCCTTGATCTTATGAAACTGATTCCATCAGAGGTGACACTCATCAGCGAAAGTGGAATTGATGGTGCTGAGCGGCTAGAGGAATTAATTAGAGCCGGTGTTCACGGGATCCTCGTTGGGGAGCATCTGATGCGTAAGGATGACGTTGAAGCGGCTGTGAATGAATTAATGGGTTCTCGATGATGAATGAATATACGAATGGCGGTACTGGAAGCAGAGACGTGAATCTGCACAAGCAACCGGCAGCGGCCGTAAAAATTTGTGGACTTCAGGACGTTGAAGTGCTAAAATCGATGATAAACTTGCCTGTTGATTATGTTGGTGTTGTTTTTGCCAAATCCCGTCGCCGTATTGAACCTAAGCAGGCTGTCGAATTAAAAGAAGTATTGCTGATGTGGACGGCATTGGATCGACCGAAGTTAACCGGGGTATTTGTTAATCCAACTATGGAAGAGCTTGAACAGGTCATGGACGCTGCTGCATTAGATGTAATACAGCTACATGGACAGGAAACACCAGCGTTCTGTGAGCAGGTGAAGCAACGCTTTCAGACTGAAGTCTTCAAAGCTTTTTCTTTTCCTAAAAATGAGTCCGGTACCGAAGCGGTTGATACCACGCTAAAGACACTTGATAATTACGTGCACACAATAGATGCTATATTGCTTGATACGTATGATCCTCAATATGTTGGTGGTTCTGGTCATACCTTTGCTTGGGAACGGATTCCAACCTATGCGAAGTGGGCGAGAAATCACGGTATTGCCTTGTTTGTGGCTGGTGGTTTGCAGCCTGATAATGTTCAACAATTAATTCAGACATATGCACCGGATGGCGTTGACGTATCAAGTGGAGTAGAGACGGACGGTGTTAAAGATATCGCAAAGATTACAGCATTTGTAGAGAGGGTGAAGCAGGCATGACACATCAATTGCCGGATCAACACGGGCGTTTCGGCTCCTTCGGAGGCCGCTTTGTTCCTGAGACATTAATGAACGCATTAATCGAACTAGAGGAAGCATACAGCCGCTTTTCAGAAGATGAGGAATTCAATAAAGAATTAAACTATCTGCTAAGTGAGTATTCTGGTCGGGAGACTCCGCTGTATTATGCAGAGCAACTTTCTCGTCGTCTGGGTGGGCCAAAGGTGTACCTGAAGCGTGAGGATTTGAACCACACGGGTGCACATAAAATCAATAATGCCATCGGGCAAGGATTACTTGCTAAACGGATGGGCAAAAAGAAAGTCATTGCTGAAACGGGAGCAGGTCAACATGGCGTAGCTACAGCAACGGTTGCTGCTTTGCTTGGTTTAGAGTGTAAGGTATTCATGGGTGAGGAAGATACCGAGCGTCAACAATTGAATGTATTCCGGATGAAGTTGCTCGGTGCAGAAGTCATTCCAGTAACGTCAGGAACGAGAACGCTGAAGGATGCAGGAAATGAAGCTCTGAGATATTGGGTTAGCAACGTAGAAGATACATTTTATGTCCTTGGTTCAGTTGTAGGGCCACACCCTTATCCAATGATGGTGCGTAACTTCCAGCGGGTAATCGGGGATGAGACTCGTCGCCAGATTCAAGAGCTTGAAGGTCGTCTGCCTGATGTCATTGTTGCAGCAGTAGGTGGCGGAAGTAATGCCATCGGTATGTTCTATCCGTTTATCGGTGATGCAGATGTGAAGCTTATAGGGGTCGAAGCAGCAGGAAAAGGTGTGGATACTGAATTCCATGCGGCAACGATGAGCAAAGGAACACATGGCGTATTCCAAGGCTCTATGAGCTATTTGTTGCAGGATGAATATGGACAGGTTCAGCCGGCTCACTCCATCTCTGCTGGATTAGATTATCCGGGTGTAGGGCCAGAGCATTCATATCTTAAAGATATCGAGCGCGCGAAATATGTTCCGATCACGGATCAGGAAGCATTGGATGCCCTGCAATTGCTCTCCAGAACTGAAGGAATCATACCTGCTCTAGAGTCTGCTCATGCCGTTGCACAGGTAGTTAAGCTTGCTCCCGAGCTCACGTCTGATGATATTGTCGTGATTTGTCTATCAGGTCGTGGAGATAAGGACGTTGAATCCATCATGAAGTATACGGGAGGGCAATTCGCATGAATTTAATGGATCAAACCTTCCAACAATTGAAAGAGCAGAATCGAACAGCACTTATTCCTTTTCTGACCGTTGGAGATCCAAATGTGGATACAACGGTGGAGATCATTAAGGAGCTTGAACAAGCAGGTGCAGATATTTTAGAGCTGGGTGTACCTTACTCAGATCCACTCGCCGACGGTCCTGTCATTCAACGTGCTTCCGAGCGGGCGCTGAAAAGTCAGATCACCATTCGTACATGTATGGAGACGGCAGCTAAGGCACGTGAGGCTGGAGTGAAGATGCCTTTTGTTTTGTTTACGTATTATAATCCTGTGCTCCAGACAGGTCTTGATGTATTTTTTGATGAATTGCTCAAACATGACATCAGTGGCATGATTATCCCGGATCTTCCGATTGAAGAGGCTGAAGAAATGCGTCGTCGTGCTGAAGCGGCGGGCGTGCATTTGGTGCCGCTTGTTGCACCTACGTCCAATGCCAGAATTGAGCGTATCGTCTCGGGTGCACGTGGTTTCATCTATTGTGTATCTTCCCTCGGTGTAACCGGAGAAAGAGCATCCTTCTTTGAAGGCGTTGAGCAGTTTATTGAAACGGTTAAAAGTTTAACTGACCTTCCGGTAGCTGTTGGATTCGGTATATCCAGCCGTGAACAGGTGGCACATTTCTCCCGTATTTGTGATGGGGTTGTTGTGGGTAGTGCTATTGTTCGTCAGGTGGAGGAGGCCATCCCGCTTTTGGAGAATCCGGAGACCCATCAGGCAGGACTGTTGCAAATTCGCAACTTTGTGGCACAATTAAAAGGATAGGGACGTATTTAAGAATCCCTCAGTATGTAATAGCATCATGATCTTTATTTGATGAACAGGAGGTGGTCGGATTGAAACCTAAATCCCAGATTGTTAATCTGCCGGTGTACCAGCCAGGCAAACCGATTGAAGAAGTGAAACGTGAACTGGGGCTTGAGCAAGTCATCAAGCTGGCCTCCAACGAGAATCCATACGGCAGCTCTCCTGCTGCATTAGAAGCTATTACTAGAGAAGTCGTGAATGTTAGCATATATCCGGACGGAAGTGCGGCTGAGCTTACAGGAGTTCTTGCTGAGCATCTCGGCGTGAATCGCAACAATCTGATTTTTGGCTGTGGGTCGGATGAGATCATTGCCCTGATTACACGGGCGTTCTTCCTTCCGGGAGACGAGACGATCATGGCAGATCAGACGTTTTCAGTATATAAAAGCAATGCCGATATTGAGGGCGCGGTAAGCATTGAGGTACCATTGAAGGATGGGACTCATGATTTGACGTCCATGCTGGCACAGATCAACGACAAAACAAAAGTGGTGTGGGTATGTAACCCTAACAATCCTACAGGCACGATCATTTCGGAACAGGAACTGACTGCGTTTATGGATCGGGTACCTTCACATGTTATGGTGGTGCTGGATGAAGCCTATTATGAATTCGTAACGGATCAAGCCTATCCTCAAAGTATTGCTTTGTTAGATCGTTACCCTAACTTGGTTATTTTGCGGACATTCTCCAAAATTTATGGATTGGCTTCCTTACGGATCGGATATGGTATCGCAAGCCCGCAGATCATCGACTTAATTAATCGTGTGCGTGAGCCATTTAACACCTCGCGGTTTGGTCAGGTGGCGGCGACAGCAGCGATACGGGATCAGGCTTTTGTTAAAGAGTGTGCTCAGCGCAATACGGAAGAGCGTGAATTCCTGCAAAATGAGTTCTCACGCCTTGGATTGCCATACTTCCCTTCGCAAGGTAACTTCATTATGGTTGACTTGGATATGCCATCAGCGACAGCATTTCAATCTTTGCTTAAGCAAGGTATTATCGTGCGTCCGAATTTCCAAGTGTATCCAAGCTACATCCGTGTGTCCGTTGGAACATCAGAACAGAACCGTGCATTTATCGCGGCACTGGAGAACACGCTGGCAGAGAAGGCGGTCGCACGCCCTTAATTCTAGCGATGAAAGAGTGAGGACTACATGAAACTAAAAATTGCAATGATTGGTGTAGGGCTCATCGGTGGTTCCCTGGCGCTGTGCTTCAAAGGCAAGCCAGGTGTATCGGTGATGGGCTATGCCCATCTGCCTGAACTGAAGGACAAGTACATAGCAAGTGGTGTAGTCGATGATGCTACGCTATCACTGGAGGAAGCGGTGCAGGATGCCGACTTCATTTTTTTGTGTGTACCTGTAGGTTTACTGGAATCGTATTTTCAACAATTGGCGAAGCTTCCCTTGAAAAAAGGATGCATCATTACGGATGTTGGCAGCACCAAGGCTTCTATCGCTGCGTGTGCTGAGCATGTTCGAATGACTGATGCTTATTTCATTGGTGGACATCCGATGGCTGGATCAGAGCGTGCAGGCGTTGACGCGGCATCTGCTGTATTGTTTGAGAATGCTTATTATGTATTGACTCCTTCAATGCACGTACCGGAGGAAGCCTATAGCCGTTTGTCTGAGCTCTTAGCATATACTAGAGCACAGATTGTTCGAGTCGAACCGCTGTTACATGATGATATTGTGGGAGCAATCAGCCATTTGCCACATGTTATCGCGGTAGCACTTGTTAATCAGGTGCGGGAGTATAACGAATCTAATCCACTCTATAAAATGCTGGCAGCTGGTGGTTTCCGGGATATTACCCGGATCGCATCAAGTGATGCTATTGTGTGGAGAGATATTTTGCTTAGCAACCGTGAGGTGCTCCTAGGTTTAATGAAGGATTGGAACAGCCAAATGTCTGCGTTCACTGATATGTTGGAAGAGCAGGACGGGGAAGGAATTGAACAGGCTTTTCGTCAAGCGAGGGAGTTCAGAAGTGTTCTTCCTGAGCGTCGGAAAGGTATGATCTCATCTTTATTCGATCTGTACACGGATGTCCAGGATGCGCCAGGGATGATTGGTAAGATTGCTACCGAGCTTGGGGCAAATGATATCAACTTGAGCAACTTGGAGATTATCGAGAATCGTGTGGACGTACCCGGCATCATGCGATTATCCTTCCGCCAAGAAGAAGATATGGAGCGAGCGAAAACATTGCTTGCTTCTCTTGGATACCAGGTTTGGGTTTAAACATGCGTAGAGTTAAGTGAAGAAGAGGGCGAAAGCCCTCTTTATTTGCGTGTGAAATTCACTTGTTCTTATGTTGTTACTTGAAATCGGGAAATAAACACAAAAAAAAGACCGCTTACATAAGCGGCCATTGCTCACGTGGAGCAATACAGTTATTGGATAGGAGTGGAGAGAAACCATACTGTACCCTTATTATATGTATACGTTTTCATTTTGTCAACAGATAAAGCGTAATTATTTTAAATAATCATAGCTTCCGTAAATTAAGGAAAAAGTTTGTATAAACGCAACCATTTTCAATCTTCATACGTTTGAAGTTTAGAATGCATTACGAAACGAAACAAGCCCGAATGAAATAGGGTGTTCGTTTCCTGCAATAGTTCAGTAATGGTAGTTCATTGGCATTGGAGGATTATTTTGCGTCACCGGGGTCATAGACGAGAAAAAGAAAGCATATGAATGTCTGGTCGGGCTCCTGTTGAACGGAATAGATTTGCCAGCAACGGCTGACCGTTGTACAATAAATACTGTTAATGTAGAAACGTTGGGGAAATTGCCATTACATAGGGGAATTTGGCGGGAAGGCCTGTTTTTTGGCGCTGAACGCTGTTTATATGCGGTGAGAACCGCAACTTTTTTGTGCCTGTTCGGTAATACATGGATAGAGTCGAACGGGGAGAAGCACATGGATGGGCGAGGAGGGGTCGCACTCAAATGACGGATTCCCAGTTGATTCGAGAGATCAAGGAAGGTAACCTGGAGTTATATTCCGAGCTGATGCGTCGTTATCAGCGTAAAATACTGGCTTTCGTATATCATATGTTGAAAAGTTCCAATATGGAGCTGCTTGCGGAAGATCTCTGTTCTGAGACTTTCTATAAGGCGTTCCGCAGTTTACACTCATTTCGTGAGGTGGATGCCTCCTTCTCTACGTGGTTGTATACCATTGCGAGAAATACGGTATTGAGTGAGCTTCGCAAACAGCGCAGTGGTAATGTCCCACTTGAAGAGAGTGGTGTTGTGCCGATTGCACCTTCGGAGAATGCTCCAGAGCATGCTGTGTTGCGTAGTGAGCGGGTGATGCTGGTTAGGGATGCCATTAACAATTTACCGGAGAAGCAGCGTTCTGCCATTATACTCCGTGAGTATGATCAGTTAGACTACCAAGAGATAGCTACTATTCTTGGGCAGAGCGTGAGTTCTGTGAAATCGTTATTGTTCAGAGCAAGATCAAGCGTAAAAACTCAATTGGAACCTTATTTCTTCGAACCGGTGTACGAACCATATGAAGGGATGAAGAACCGATGAATTGCAATGAAGCCCAGGAACTGTTTGCACTGGTTTGGGACTTGCCGGCAACTCATCCTCAGCAGATTGCATTTCATGCTCATCTAGCTGGTTGTGAGGAGTGCTCGCAGCAGTTTGAAGTTTGGCATGAAGCTCAACTTTTGCTGCATAGCATACCGACACCTGTAACAGAGCAACAGGCAGAGAGGGTAAATCGAAATGTAATGGATCGCATTTATGCGGAGTCACCATGGCTCTTGCCTGAAGAGGCAAAAGTAAATCGATTCTCTGCTGCAGTGCGCAAGCATATGTCTTTGTGGATTGCTGCGTTTCTGGCTATTTTTTTGTGCAGCTTCCTGTACATGGCGATGTTTAAACCAGCCGTATCGGAAGCAGGGCAACCGCCCGTCATCTCCACAGGTATATTGGAGACAGCCGTTGCTGGCAGCGAACCATCTTCATCTGGAATGTATCAGTATAATATGCCAGGGGCAGATCGGGGCAGCATTATTGAGCCGTTTGTCGTGAGTATGGGACCAACCTATCCAGGATACTGGATGGCTCTATCCTTACTGGCCATTGGTATGGCGTTATTCTCGCTTGGACGCATGCATCGTACAACGAGCAAGCGTAAGCAAGGCGTGGGTGCCTAGTTATATGATCATTACCGTGTATTGAGAAATGAGGGATAAGATGCGGATCGGGCTTATACGTCACGGTTTAACGGATTGGAATTCTGCAGGACGTATTCAAGGGCAGACAGATATTCCATTGAATGCAGAAGGCCGTGAACAAGCAGATCGTTTGGGTAAACGCCTTCTCACAGAGGAATATCAATGGGATTATATCATTACTAGTGGTTTATCTCGCGCCCAGGAGACTGGGGAGATTATTTCCAAGCTGCTGAATGTACCTATGCTTGAACCAGATGCAAGGTTGAAGGAGAGGGCATTCGGACAGATCGAAGGTTTGACCTCGGAAGAACGAATCGCACGGTGGGGTGTAAACTGGGAGACGCTGAATCTTGGGCAGGAGCACATCTTGGATATTCAAGCGCGTGCACTGGCGTTTTTGGAGGATATATGGTCTACATATCCGGACAAAACTGTCCTGATTGTATCCCACGGAGCATTTCTGGCGAATCTGTTATCCGCTATCTTTAAAGATCGGTATACAGAACGAATAGGCAATCTCTCACTTACGATTTTGGAGAAGAACGAGATTGACTGGAGTCCGCTGTTATATAACTGTACAGAGCATCTTATAATGAATTCAGCCAAACAATCTGAGTAATGAACTCGGGTTGTTTTTTTTTGCCTTCTGCGGACTATTGAAGTAGGGAATAGGAAGACTTGTCTCTTGTTTTTCTTCTGATCAGGCACATCTAGGCATAGGATGGTTACTAACAGATAAAAGATTTAATAAAAGATTTGAAAAAAGAGGTTTAGATCATGGGAATTCCGTCAACGATGTTTACAAAACCAAACTACTCTAGGCTCTGAATCAGCAGTCATAAGTAGTTAGCTGGCGAGGCGATGACCCATGAATCTAGCGGATATGCTTACTTTTGCAGATATTGGCCAACTGAATCGAATAGCAGATTATTACCAGTGTGAGTGTAAGCCCAATTCCAAACATGAACTCATCCAGAGTATTCTCACCACATTGGGGAGCAGAGCTTTTTTTGAACAACAGGTTCGTGAATTGAATCCCGTTCAATTACGGTTTCTGAACAATCTGTTATTTGATCCCCGCCAATATCTCGGTATTGAGGAACTGGTTGCGATAGCTCGTCAATCCATGGACAAAAAGGAAAACGAGACTGGAGCCAGTCCACGTGATCTGATCACTCGTTTTCATAAGAGTGGATGGTTATTTAATGGAACGACGCAGCATACAAAATATTTGTACCAAGTCCCTCTTGATCTGAAATTAAGATTCCGAGATGTGTTATCAAACCATCTGAGAGCCGAAATCACAAACACAAGTGAACCGACAATGTATAGGGATGAATATCACTTGCTTGTCGATGATCTTCGATTGTTTCTGCAATATGTGCAGCAACACGAGATTGCACTTAATGCTGAAGGCATGATGTATCGTCGTTCACAGCAGCAGTTGATGGAGCATCTGCATGTCAGCGAAGAGCTGGTTGGCAAAGCAGGCTGGAGATTTGGCTATGGTCGCTCCTTCAAGGATTATCCGGATCGATTCGCTTTAATCTATGACTATGCATTTCACTATCGGCTCATCCGTGAGGAACAAGGAATGCTGCAACTGACGTCCGCTGGCGAGGAAAAACTAGCTGCTGAGAAATCAACAGAGAAAACATTGGAAATGATACAGCTATTTCGATTTTGGTTAAGACTGTATAAAGGTGCTATTCCAAACCTAGCCTCGATCGTCTATTGGACAGGGGAATGTGCCGATGAATGGTCTAGTACAGAGTCGCTGTTTCGCCAGATAGGCTCGTTTATTCAACCTTTCTACTACGATACGCCTGAGACAATCTTCGACAACCGTATCATCAAAATGATGCTGCATCTCGGGATGCTTCGGATCGGGGAAACTGCGGATGGACGAACTGTACAAATGACGGCTTGGGGTGCGCGTCTTGCTGACTCCTGTCGCTCACTTTCTGGAGACATTTCACCAGTTCTGTTTGACAAATGAAGGACAAGTTGCTAAAATCACTCCCAAATTAAGGAGTGATACGAATGATAATTCCATATCAAGGCATACTGCCGCAGCTGCATCCTTCGGTATACGTTGCTGAAGGTACGAAACTTATTGGCGATTTGAGAATGGGCGAGGAGTCTACCGTTTGGTTTAACGCTGTGCTGAGGGCGGATTTAGCGCCGATCATCATTGGACAGCGTTGTAATATACAAGATAATACGGTTGGTCATGTGAATACAGATCAGCCCTTGATCATGGGAGATGATGTTTCGGTCGGACATTCTGCTATTATTCATGGCTGTCAGATTGGAACTGGGTCACTGATTGGTATGGGAGCCATACTTCTTAATGGAGCCGAAATAGGGGAATACTCCTTAATCGGCGCCGGTTCAGTAGTTACTGAGAATACCAAAATTCCGCCCTATACTCTTGCTTTGGGAACACCAGCCAAAGTGATACGTGAATTGACGGATGCTGATCTTGAGCGGATGTCCAGAACTTCACTAGGTTATGTTGCCAAAGGAAAGGAATATAGGAGCTCTTAAATCCGTTTTTGGAGGTGCATCCTATTGGATAAAATGAAAGTTACGTATGAAGTCATGTTGGGGCTGGCTGCTGAGATGGTGTGGGACGAGGCGCTTCGTAAACAGCGTAGCGAGAAGCTGTATATGGAAATCGACAAAGCGCTGGCTACTGGAGACGAAGTAGCTTTCCGGAGTCTAACGGATGAACTGAAAGCCATAAGCTGATATTCAATATTAAAATAAACATTCATATAGAATGGATATACAACAAGGAGTGCGTACATCGCATTCCTTGTTTTTTATTGCATTTTCTAGTGTAGGGTACCCTGTTCGGTACTAATTGTACGCTTTTAAAGAGAAAGGTCAAATTTAAATCAATAGATTTATACGATATGCTCATATATAATATGGGAATAAAATGGATGGAGAGGGGAAATAGGGAAGTGAAATTCAGTGAGATGACTCAAGACAGCTGGGCTGAGCTGCAACTCTATCTGGACACATGTCTAATTCCTTATACAGCTCTCACAGGTAATCAATCACCAGTTGAAGCTACCGAAGCGTTGGAGCGACTTAGAGATTTTTTAGACTTGGTAGAGATCCCTTTCAAAGGGCGAATAATGACCTATCCGGCGTTCCATTTTGAAATTCCGGAAATGTCAATGGCATTAAACACCGTGTGTAAACAGCTTAAAGCGTCTGGATTCAAATATGTGGTTATAATGTCATCAGATGGTTTTCTGGAGGAAGAACATATGCCCGATGCAGATTTGATTTTACTTCGCTCAGATATCGTTCAAAAAATAAAAGAAAACGAAATTCCTCGGTATATCGGGGAGAAAATTCGTGAGTTATGGAAAAAATGAATTCTAATTGGTGAATGTGACAAAATATCGACACTTTTGTAATAACGCTTACAATTGAACCTTAAAAAAGTGTGACAAATTCTTGACGGTGTTCTAGGGCTACTATATGATTATGTATGTTCTAGTAAGACGTGGAATTTCTGATAATGAAAACGGTTGAGAGAGTTGGCTGAAAAAGGGGGTTGGAGACAGTATGAGCAGTGAGCATGACCAGCACGAAGACTCAAAGAGACCGCCAAGCCGGATGGAAATGTCACGCAGGCAGTTTTTGACGTACACGCTTGGTGGAGCTACAGCCTACATGGCCGCCGGTGCAGTTCTGCCCATGATCCGTTTTGCGGTGGATCCGATTTTGCAGCATAAGGGAGAAGGCACCTCTGTCAAAGTAGCAGAGATCAGCAAAATTACAACTGAACCTCAAGAATTTACATTTGAACTACAACAACAGGACGGTTGGTATCTAAGTAATGCTTCGTTGGTGGCTTGGATTCGCAAAGACGAGCAGGGTCAAATTTATGCGCTTTCGCCTATCTGCAAACATCTAGGATGTACCGTAGGTTGGAACAGCGACAAAAATTATCCTGATGAGTATCACTGCCCTTGCCATGGTGCGCACTATGACAAGGAAGGGAAAAATCTTGCCGTGGCCCCGAAACCGCTGGATGAGTACGTGGTCAAAGAGGAACAAGGCTGGGTATACCTCGGCGAGATCGTTCCGAACACCAGAGTGAATTAGGAGGCGTGGACGCAGATGTTTAAAAATATCTATGACTGGATTGACGAACGTCTCGATATCACGCCCATCTGGAGGGACGTTGCGGATCATGAGGTTCCAGAGCACGTGAACCCGGCACATCATTTTTCCGCATTCGTGTACTGTTTTGGTGGGTTGACGTTCTTTATCACCGTAATTCAGATTTTGTCAGGGATGTTTCTGACGATGTATTACGTGCCTGACATTATTAATGCTTATGCGAGTGTCGAGTATTTGCAAACCAAAGTAGCCTTCGGTCAAATTGTACGCGGAATGCACCACTGGGGAGCGAGTCTTGTCATCGTAATGATGTTCTTACATACGATGCGTGTGTTCTTTACAGGCTCTTACAAGGCACCGCGTGAAATGAACTGGGTAGTAGGAATGTTAATCTTTTTCGTCATGCTAGGTCTTGGATTGACAGGATACTTATTGCCATGGGATAACAAAGCATACTTTGCTACCAAAGTTACTTTGGAAATCGCCAACACAGTTCCGTGGCTTGGACCAATTATTAAAGAGTTTTTACAAGGTGGTACCATTGTAGGTGCACAAACGTTAACACGTTTCTTCGCCCTACACGTTTTCTTCCTCCCCGCAGTGCTTCTAGTGCTACTGGTCGGACACTTTATTATGATCCGCAGACAGGGTATTTCAGGACCACTATAATTTGAGAAGGGAGGAATCGTAATGGCTCACGGACCGAAGTCAGAGGATGAGGAAAAGATTATCTATGTCGGTGATTCTCGCGTCCGCAAGGGTGCTGGTTTCATCACGCCGCCAGACTACACGGCTTATCCGGGCAAGTCTGAGGCGTTCATCCCTAACTTTTTGCTGAAGGAATGGATGGTTGGTGTTGTGGTCTTGGTCGGTATTCTTGTACTTACCATATCTGAACCTGCACCTTTAGGTTATCCGGCTAATCCGAGCGCATCGGTTATTCCGATGCCTGACTGGTACTTCCTATTTCTGTATCAGTATTTGAAATATCCGTATGCTTCTGGTGACTATGTGCTGCTCGGCGTATTGGGGGTAAGTGGAGTTGCTTTTGGTGCGTTGCTGCTGGCGCCGTTTCTTGATACGGGTAAGGAACGTCGCTTCTATAAGCGCCCGATTGCTTCATCGCTGATGATTCTGTCTGTCATTTCTGTATTCTATCTCACGAATGTTGCTTGGACGCACTACAAGCATGAGCTCGAGGCGTCAGGTCAGAAGCCTGAGCACATTCAACGGGAAGAAGAAGCGCATGAGAGGGCTGAACAGGGACTACCTACTTCTAATGCACCAGGACAACAGCAGGAGGTTGCTATCGTCGAAAAGGATGATCCAGCGATGGAAACGTTCAAGAAAGCGGGTTGTATTGGGTGTCATGCAGCCGATATGAAGGGTGGACCTTCAGGCCCATCCCTTCGAGGTGTAGGTGACAAACATAGCCAGGAAGAGATTCTGACGATTGTAAAAGAAGGTTATAACCAAATGCAGCCTCAGTACAATAATGCTATTGCTCAAGGTGTTACCGATGAGGAGATTACGCATCTGACAGAATGGCTTGCGAAACAGAAGGCAGAACAGTAAAATCGAATTAACCAATGAAACCTGATCGTTTACACGGTCAGGTTTTTTTGAGACTTTAGCTATACTTGAAAACAAGGTTGTAGGAAGGGGCAGCGAACGTGTCTTTATCGTTTTTCTGGAGCAAGGAATTTTTGACAAACCGCTATTTCCTGTGGCTTCTATTTTGGTGTAATGCATTAGGAACAGTATATGGATACATATGGTATGGCGATCAGTTGGTAGACACGCTGGAGAAGCAGCCGCTATGGCAAATTGTATTTGTACCCGATAGTCCAACGGCAAGCTTATTCTTTACGTTGTCTTTATTATGGATTTTGTATAACCCGAAATCGCTATGGGTTAATCGTATTGGACATGTGATACAAGCGTTAGCTGTAGTGACCTCTGTGAAATATGGTGTATGGGCAATTTCTATCATTTTTGCGGGATGGTCGCAGGGGAATGTGGCAGCATGGCAGGATTGGATGTTGATTGCATCACATGGCGCTATGGCTATTGAGGCTTTGTTGTATGTTCGGTTTTTTGGTTTCCGCTGGGTAGCACTTTTAATTGCGGCATTGTGGACTTTACTAAATGACACAATGGATTACACGTATGATATTTATCCTTGGCTGCCCTACACCCTGTGGGAACATGTAGATCTCGTACGCAATTTTACAGTTGTCTTAACGCTCTTAAGTATCTTGGTATCATGGCTTGCATTGAGACAAGCCAAACGGAGTTAATTTCACGTACGAGCCTGTTCTAAGGAAGGAAAACCTGCCATAGATTGATGGTGGGGGGGATGTCCATGAAGAGAAGGTTCAAGCGTACACTAAGGTTATGGATAATATCGTTCATGGCTCTACTGTTCTGGGCGAACTTGTCATATAGTGGTTTTGCGCAAAGTAATGGAGAGACTGGTCAGGCCGAACAATCTGTTTCTGCCAATCTTTCGATTCAGCAGATGAATGAGGAAGCAGCTCTATTATACCGATATGCACTGGAGCATGATGTGGAGAAGGTTAGAGGCAGTATTCTTAGGATCAGTAATGGGCTGGAACATATATCGTTCGAAGGTCAAACGTCGGTGGAGGGCATCCATGCCTTATCTGAGACGGTGGTCGAAGTGAAAGAGGCTGCTGTGCGTATTAAAAGTGATACTGCAGCTCTGCAGCAAGCTTCGGCGAAATTAAGACTGGCTGCCGATAGCCTGGCTAACCCTACAAAGCCACTATGGCTTCAGTACTATAAGATTATAAAAGACGATCTCCAGGCTTTGTCGTTAGCGGCGAATCAGCAACAAAATGCTGCGTCACTATCGAGTCGGTATGCAGCATTGGAAGAGCATTACGAGACTGTTCGTCCAGCAGCACTGATTCGGCGCGAACCCTACGAGATTGCACAACTGGATGCCTGGCT
Organism: Paenibacillus sp. MER 99-2; assembly: GCF_023714095.1. Taxonomy (NCBI): domain Bacteria; kingdom Bacillati; phylum Bacillota; class Bacilli; order Caryophanales; family Paenibacillaceae; genus Paenibacillus; species Paenibacillus sp. MER 99-2. Next base: position 1,005,528 of record NZ_JAMAUZ010000001.1, read on the forward strand.
GTCCCATACAAAAGGACTGACGATGGGGAAACAGCCTGATCTCTCTCAACTACAGGCTATGATGATGCACGGTGAAGAGTTGGTGAATCAGTTGTTTGGACGCGAAAAGGATGAAAGTGCCTTCGTTCCATTTGTACAAGGGCCGGATCGGAGAGCAGCGGGGATGTTTATTACGTCAGTGATTGTTGCGGCTCTAAGTTACGCAGGATTTCGGAAATATCGGGCTCAGCAACAAGGAATATTTCCTTTTCGGAGATAAGTAACAATAACATGTAAAATAAGAAGAGACCTCTGTCCACAAGAAAGGCTGTCGTATAGCTGATATCTTGGGTTAGAGGTCTTTTCAATATGATTAGTTTTCCTTGAAACCCTCACCGTGAACATCGTGTACATCACTTATAATGACAAATGCACGCGGATCAACGGAACGCACGATGGTTTGCAAACGTCTAAATTCCTGACGAGAAATAACGCAGTATGCCACGTGCTTAGCTTGTTTCGAGTAGGCTCCAATAGCGGGAATGAGTGTTACCCCACGATCCATTTCCCGGGTAATCAGATCAGCAATTTCGGGAGCATGGTCACTAATGATCATAAACGCACGAGCAGAGTATGCCCCTTCCTGGATAAAGTCAATAACTTTGGAAGCGATGAATACAGCCACGAGGGTATATAGAATTTTTTCTTTTGGAATGTAAATTAGGGAGATCCCAATGATAATAAAATCTATGCCGAGCAGTATACGTCCCATACTCCATCCATATTTTCGATTCAGAATGCGGGCGATAATATCTGAACCACCTGTCGTTCCGCCCCAGCGAAAGACGATCCCGAGGCCTGCGCCAAGTGTAACACCTGCATATAACGCAGCAAGTAAGAGATCGTTTTCCGTATGGAGAGGTTCAATCCAGCCCATATGAATCATTTTTTCAAACAACCATAGGAAAATCGTGAGCGCTCCGATCCCCACGCCTGTATAGACCATCTGCTTGCCACCCAAAATTTTGAGTCCAATCAGGAAAAGTGGCACGTTCAGAATTAAGGTTGTGAGTGAAGGAGAGATGCCAAACGCATAGTTAACCAAGACGGTAACGCCGGTGACTCCGCCTTCCATCAGCTGGTTAGGGATAATGAAATAGAGCAATCCGAACGCGTACAAGGCTGTACCGAGCAAAATAGGCAGAATTAATTTGAATTGTACCCATGATTTTATTGTACTCATAAGATCCCTCACCATATGTAAATTTAGAATGTCAAAGAGGTTGTTCAAAAATTCCGCTTTCCTTTTTGAACACGCACTTAAAGCAATCATTCCCATCCTAGTATACCTTTTTGTAGATTCTTTAAAAATGATTTGTGGTTTATATTGTGGAAGTGTATCTAAATAACTGATATTATTATGAACAAATACGACATTATTTCAAAAGGAGAATCCGTTCTCATGGAGAAAAGCATCGCAGAAATGCAGCGTGAGGTTGATCTATATATCTCACAGTTCAAAGAGGGATACTTCAGTCCACTCGCCATGCTGGCTCGTATGTCAGAGGAAGTAGGGGAGCTTGCGCGGGAAGTGAATCATGAGTTTGGTGAAAAGCCGAAGAAGGCTTCTGAAGCAGATAACTCGATCGAACTGGAACTTGGAGATATTTTATTTATCACGATTTGTTTTGCCAATTCGCTCGGCATTGACCTGGCTCAGGCACACGATAAAGTCATGCATAAATTTAATACACGCGATGCTAATCGGTGGACTCCAAAAAACACCGATTAGGCGTAGATTACATATGCTGTACCATCACCCGATTGGGGAGGGACAGCTTGGATGATGAAGCCGGAAGATTACATGCAGCAAGCTTATCGCTGTATTTTGCAAAATGATTTTGAGCAGGCGATTCGGTGGTTCGAATCAGCCATTAACGCTTACCCGGAACATGCGGAGCTCTATTATCGCTGTTCCATCACGCATGCGCGCAGTCAGCACCTAAGTCCTGCATTGCAATATGCTCGCAAGGCCGTGGAGTTGTCTCAGGATACGGAGGAGTACAGATTGCATTTGCAGACGCTTGAAGCGAAGGAACTAAGCATTCAAGCCAAGGGTATGTTAGAACAGGCAGGAAGTGGAACACATGAACGTTATGTGCAAGCTGCTAGACTGCTTAAGCAAGCCGTTAAGCTTGACCCTTTATCTGTGGAGGCACTTGTCATGCTAGCTCTTGCATACAGCGATCTGAACGAGTTTGACCTTGCAATGAAGGCTGTACGTGATGCATTGTCTCTGGATCCACAGAATGGTCAACTGCATCTATTGCTCGACCAAATCAAACAGCGTATGAACTCTATTCAATAAGAATCCATTCTAATGGCGACATTAACATAGAATGGATTCGGACTACTGATCAAACATAGCGAGGAGATGCAGCCAAGATGAGTGAAAAAATCAGAGTTGCCGTCATTGGAGCGGCTGGCCGGATGGGCCGAGAAGTGGTGAAATTGGTGCTTCAAGATCCTGAATTAGAGTTGGCAGCAGCAGTTAACCGTTCCGGCGCCGGCACAGACGCCGGAACACTCGTCGGTCTTCCAGAGTGTGGCGTATTGGTGACCGACGATATTGAAATGGCTTTTGCTGAGACTAAACCGCAGGTAATGGTGGATTTTACGATCCCACAATATGCGTTTAAACATACTGAAATTGCGATCCGTTATGGGGTAAGACCCGTTATGGGTGTTACAGGGTTTACAACCGAACAAATTGAGCAACTGGACAAGCAGTGTCAGGACAAAGGCATCGGAGGTTTGATTGCTCCTAACTTCTCCATTGGAGCGATATTAATGATGAGATTTGCGGCACAAGCGGCCAAACATATGCCTAACGTGGAGATCATAGAGTACCATGGGGAGCAGAAGCTGGATGCGCCTTCAGGAACGGCGATCAAAACAGCGGAGCTGATTGCAGCGAACCGTGAGGAACTTCGCCAGGGGAACCCGAATGAAGAAGAGCTTATCGAGGGATCACGTGGTGGATATTACAATGGTTTCCGCATTCATAGCGTTCGCCTACCGGGTATATTTGCACAACAGGAAGTTGTATTTGGTGATTTTGGCCAAACGCTCAAAATTCGCCATGATTCCTATGAACGTGCAGGTTACATGCCAGGTGTTAAAATTGGTATTCAAAAAGTTATGGAATATACAGGACTCATCTACGGTTTTGATAACTTTATCGACTAAAAGAGGCTGTTCAAAACCCGGACGTTTTGAACCTGAACCCAAAAGGAGATTGTCATGTTAAAAATTGCATTTATTGCCCATGATCGCAAAAAAGAAGAAATGGTCAACTTCGTGACAGCTTATGAACCTGTATTTACTGACCACCAATTGTACTCCACTGGAACGACAGGGCTTCGTATAATGGAAGGAACATCTCTACAGATTCACCGATTTGAATCCGGCCCTCTTGGCGGAGATCAACAGATTGGTGCGCTGGTTGCGCAGAATGAAATGGATCTTATTATTTTCTTGCGTGATCCATTGATGGCTCAGCCACATGAACCCGATATTAACGCACTTCTTCGTTTATGTGATGTTCAGGGTATTCCTCTCGCAACCAACATTGCAACAGCCGAGATTCTTGTGAAAGCATTGGATCGTGGTGATTTTGCATGGAGAGAGCTTGTTCACAAATATAAACCAGAGGCTGGCATTGAACAGGGTGATACGCAATGAGTTTAGACATACTCATTTTCGGTGCTCACGCGGATGATGCGGAAATTGGTATGGGTGGAACCATTGCCAAACACACGGCAGCCGGATTAAAGGTTGGCGTGTGTGATTTAACCCGAGCTGAGATGTCATCGAACGGTACGGTGGAGCGCAGAGCCGAGGAAGCGGAGGAAGCCTCCCGCGTCCTCGGTCTTTCGTGTCGGTCAAATCTGGGACTGCCCGATCGGGGCTTGTACATAACGCCAGAGCACATTCAAGCGGTAACGGCTGAGATTCGTCGTCACGCCCCTCGTGTGGTATTTGCTCCATATTGGGAGGATCGCCATCCGGATCATGTGATGTGTAGCAAAATTGTGCAGGAAGCGATATTTAATGCAAAGCTACGAAATTACATGCCAGAATTGCCAGCTGTGCAAGTGAAGGAATGTTATTTTTACTTCATTAACGATATTGGTCGAGCGGATTTGATTGTGGATATTTCGGAACACTATGAACAAAAGGAAAATTCATTACTGTGTTATCGTTCACAGTTTGAGATGGGGGTAGGCACCGTTTCCACTCCACTGAATCAAGGTTACATAGAGCGAGTAAGAGCTAGGGATTCCTTGTTAGGTCAGCGTAGTCTCATCCCTTTTGCTGAAGGTTTCGCCACTTTAACACCTTATGTCGTTCGTCAGTTTGGTTCAGCAGATCAATAAAAGACGGTGAACCTTTTTATCATAGATGATGAATGATGATTCGTTTTCCGTTGCATTACATTAACCTGCATGTGCGGGGGATCAAAGGAGCGTCCATTGGATGGATCAAAAATTAAAGATTGGCATCACCTGTTATCCGTCCCTAGGAGGATCTGGCGTTGTCGCAACGGAGCTAGGCAAATTGCTTGCCGAACAGGGGCATCAGGTTCACTTTATTGCCAACAGTATCCCGTTTAGGTTGGGTACGTTTCAGAAAAATATTTTCTATCATGAGGTAGAGGTTAATGACTATTATGTGTTCCGTTATCCGCCTTATGATCTGTCCCTAGCGACTAAGATGGCACAAGTAGCTAAGGCGCAGCAACTTGATTTGCTTCATGTACATTATGCGGTTCCACATGCGGTATGTGCTTTCTTGGCTAAGCAGATGGTAGGGGATGACTTGAAAGTGGTCACAACGCTTCACGGTACAGATATCACAGTGCTTGCACAGGATGAATCATTGAAGGATCTCATCCGTCTGGCAATTAATGAAAGTGATGCAGTAACTGCTGTATCTCGTGATTTGATCCGTGAAACGGTGGAATTGTTGGATATTCAACGTCCAATCGACCTCACTTATAATTTTATAGATAAGCGAATTTATTATCCACGTGATGCGGCGAGCTTACGACGAGATTTTGCAGCACCGGATGAGAAGATATTAATGCACATTTCCAACTTCCGTCCTGTGAAGAGAACGCAGGACGTGGTAGAGGTGTTTCGGCAGGTGCAGGAGCAAGTTCCTGCTCGATTATTGTTTGTGGGTGAAGGACCGGATCTGCCCAAAATTCAATGGAAGATTAATGAGATGGGCTTGAGTGATCGTGTGCATTTTCTAGGTAAACAGGATGACATCGCACAAGTAATCTCCATGGCTGATGTTCTGATGCTACCATCGGAGAAGGAAAGCTTTGGCCTCGTTGCGCTTGAAGCAATGGCTTGTGGTGTTCCAACGATTGGTTCACAGGCTGGCGGTATTCCTGAACTGGTGTTACACGGCAAAACAGGATTCTTGTCTCCGATCGGAGATACTCAGTCCATGGCGGAGAATGCAATTCGTTTGTTAACCGACGATCGTCTGGCTGCTGAATTCAGAGAAGCTTGTTTACATCGGGCACATCATGATTTCTGCAATGATTCGATTCGTCATGAATATGAAGAAATTTATTACCGTGTGCTGGGACGTGAAGTTCCGAGTCTTAAGCCGGTATGTGGATGATACAATCCTGACTGCGTAAGAGCATATGGAAGTGCTCAGCGAAGTGCAGGACAGTAATGAGGTGAGTACAGTGGTTCAATGGCTACAGGTGGATCAAGAGATGGCACGACAAAGTGAACGTGTGATTCGTACGTTGAACGAGCATGGTTATGAAGCTTATTGGGTGGGCGGTTGTGTACGTGATGAGCTTCTAGGACGAAGAGTGGATGATATGGATATCACGTCCTCGGCTTCTCCTGAGCAAGTGATGCAGTTATTCGAAGATTGTATCCCAACTGGTCTGCAGCATGGTACGGTGACCGTTCGCTCTGGTGGCTATTATTTCGAAGTGACTACGTTCCGTACAGAGTCGGAATATAAGGATAATCGAAGACCCTCAGCCGTACACTTTGTGAAGGATATCAAAGAGGATTTGCAACGTCGCGATTTCACCATGAATGCTCTTGCAATGGACTCAGCCGGAAATATCGTTGATCCTTTTGGAGGCCAAGGTGACATTCAGGAGGAGCGAGTTCGATGTGTGGGAGAAGCCAAGGCGCGCTTTGGCGAAGATGCACTACGAATCCTTCGCTGTGTGCGTTTTGCATCGGTTTTCCACTTCAGCATTGCCTATAACACGTGGAAGGGACTTCTCCTTCAGAGAGATCTGTTGAAGCATATCGCAATGGAACGAGTGCGTACCGAGATGGTCAAAATGATGGCAGGATCACATCCCCTCACAGGTATGGAGCTTCTGCTTCGCAGTCGGATCTTGGAAGAAGTCAAAGCCCCTGTCGATGCAGACCGGTTTAATAGAACACTTCTGTTGAACCTGGAGCAACTCAAGGGTGAGCATGTCATGCTCCGTTGGGCATTACTTCTCCTGGCAGGGAACTATTCGAAGGATGAAGCGGATGTGCTATTACGTCAATGGACATTCTCCAACGAGGAACGTACCCGTATGACTGGAGTTCTCCAGGTGGAAGCAATGAATAGAAGCCTAGTGCAGGAGAATCAATCTGAAGAGGCGCTACGAGCGGAGTGGATCCAAACGGTACTGGTATGTGGTAGCCGTGCCACGCAAGATTGGCTGACCATTCAAAGCATTCTTCCACCGGCTTGGAGAGAACTACCCATGGCCATGGAAGATCAATTCAACTATATACAAGCTCACGCTTCAGCGTGGAGCCACTCGATGCAGGTACAGGAAATTAAGGATCTAGATATTACCGGTGAGGCAATTCTAGGTTTACTTGGTCGCAAAGGTGGGCCTTGGTTAGGACAGTTGATGAAACATCTGCTGAGAGAAACTGCGATTGGAAATATTGCAAATCAGTCTGAAGCGCTGAGTGCAGAAGTGAAGCGGGTGGGAGCCATTGACCAAGCATGAAGAACTGCTACATATGTTACTGAAGGCTGATGGACAGTTTGTATCTGGGGAAGAGATTAGCAAACATCTACTCATCAGCAGAACGGCTGTGTGGAAGCATGTGAATAAGCTACGTGATCTTGGCTATGAGTTTGAAGCGGTCTCTCGAAAAGGATATCGGCTTCTTACGAAGCCCGATGGCATTGACGAAGCAGGGCTTCAGTTGGCACTGCAAACGAAGGTGTTTGGACGTAAAGCTGTCATCTTGCAGTCGACGTCCTCTACCCAGGCAGATGTGCAACAGCTCGCAGATGAAGGTGTCAGCGAGGGGGCTGTTGTACTTGCAGAGGAACAAACCAGTGGACGAGGCCGTTATGGTCGCAGCTGGTATTCACCTCCAGGTAAAGGCATATGGATGAGCATCCTGCTTCGTCCCCAGCAGCCTCTTCGTAATACACCGCAACTAACATTGTTAACGGGACTTGCCGTTTGTCGTGCTATCCGTTCGTTTACAGGTGTGGATGCTGGGATAAAATGGCCGAATGATGTACTGGTTAATGGACGTAAAATATGTGGAATTCTAATGGAGTCAGCTCTAGAAGACCATGAACTCAGATATTGTATTGCAGGAATCGGAGTAGATGTTAACTTTGACAAACAAGATTACCCAGAAGAACTGTCTGCAATAGCAACATCTCTCCAAATAGAAACAGGCAATTCAGTTGACCGAACTTTGCTGACAGCAGCCATTTTAACAGAGCTAGAGCAATTATATGATATGTATCAAAAGCAAGGCTTTAATGTGATTGCTGCGTTGTGGGAAGCTTTATCGGTCTCGCTTCATCGTGATATCAAGGTATCTAACGCTCAGGGCGTTGTTGAAGGGATGGCCATGGGAATTGACTCCTCAGGTGCACTCATTGTACAGAAGAAGGATGGGGAACGAATTACAGTATTCTCTGGCGAAATTTCGTTAATGAACTAGAGAATTGTCGAATTTCCAACATTAAAATGAACATAAGACGTGAAGTTTAAGCCGAACTTTGGTATACTGTGTGTGTGAGGCGATATCGGCTAAATGTAGACCGAATTGCACTCCGCACAACAGTATGCCTTATTGGCTTGAGTCGAACAGTATTAGAGGTTGTTCAATAGTTCGCGTTTGAATACGTGATTTTGAACGGTAAACAGCAAATGATTGATGTTGAAGTGAGATGTTGGATTCTGCTCTGAGCCGAAGAGGACCGAGACAGAAGGGACGATCGCAAGTGACTCTTTTTTGACTTTTCGGGACTTTTTAGTGGAAAACTAAAAGGTTTTTTTGTTGTGTTTACATTGAAAAGGGGAAAGGAGCCATGACCAAATGGCAAACAAACAAGCATTAAATATTGTAAAAATGAAAAAATATAAGCAGGATGGCGTTCCGCTGAGCATGATTACAGCCTACGATTATCCAACCGCACAACTTGCTGAGGAAGCAGGCATTGACCTTATTCTGGTTGGCGATTCACTTGGTAATGTCGTGCTCGGATATAACTCAACACTCCCTGTAACGATTGACGATATGGTGTATCACACACGCTCTGTTGTTCGCGGGGCAGAGAATACCTTTATCGTTGCAGATATGCCTTTTATGACGTACCACGGTAGCACTGATGAGACCCTTAAGGGTGTACGTCGCTTGATGCAGGAAGGGCATGCTCATGCTGTCAAAATGGAGGGCGGAATCGAGATCGCTGATACCGTAAAAGCGGTAGTTCAAGCAGGTGTGCCTGTTCTGGGGCATATCGGTCTAACCCCTCAATCGGTCAATCAGATCGGTGGTTATCGTATTCAGGGCAAAGATGCGGCAGATGCGAAACGTCTGATGGACGAAGCTAAGGCGCTTGAAGCGGCTGGTGCGTTCGGTATTGTTTTGGAATTGGTAACGGAAGAAGTGGCAAGAGCGATCTCGGAAGAACTATCCATTCCTACGATTGGAATTGGAGCGGGTCGTGGCTGTGATGGTCAAGTATTGGTATTCCATGATGTGGTGCAATACGCCTCACCCTATACACCCAAACGGTTTGTCAAAACTTATGGAGATGTGGGCGAATTGATTCGTAACAGCATCAGTGCTTACGTGAAGGAAGTCAAAGACCGTTCATTCCCAGCACAAGAGCATGTATTCACAGCAGCAGATGGCGTGTTAGATCAATTATACGGACATCGCAAAGAAAAGGTGGCGAACAACGGATGAAAGTAATCCGCACAATAACTGAGGTCAGACAGGAAATTAGCAGATTACGTCAGAGTATGGGTACGAGTGAAGCCGTGGTTGGTTTTGTACCTACTATGGGTTATCTCCATGAAGGACATGCAAGCCTGATGAGAGCAGCGAAGGAACAGAGCGATATCGTCGTACTGAGTATCTTTGTGAACCCAATTCAGTTTGGGCCCAATGAAGACTTTGACAGCTATCCTCGTGATGAAGCTAGAGATGTGGAGACAGCAAGATTGCAAGGGGTGGATATTGTATTTATTCCCTCTGTGAACGAGATGTATCCAGAACCTACACAGACAACAGTGTCTGTTTCCCAATTAACGGATCGTTTGTGCGGAGCTTCCCGCCCAGGGCACTTTGATGGGGTCACAACAGTGGTATCCAAGTTATTTAATATCGTACAACCACAGCGTGCATTTTTTGGCATGAAGGATGCGCAGCAGGTGGCGGTCATTCAGCAGATGGTCAATGATCTGAACATGGCTGTGGAGATCGTACCTTGCCCAATCGTGCGTGAAAGCGATGGTCTGGCTCTAAGCTCGAGGAATGTCTATCTAAGCGCAGAACAGCGTGAGCAGGCACTCGTACTGTCTCAGGCACTACGATCAGCTCAGGAGACTATAGATACAAGTCCTTCAGTAACTGCGGAGGACATCCGCGTAATGTTGCGTAGGGTGATTCAAGCCTCACCTCTGGCGGTCATTGATTATGCCGAAATTCAAGCTTTTCCAAGTTTACAACCTTTAGCTGACCATGAAAAAGTATACGGACGTGAGGATGTTTTAATTGCCCTCGCAGTTAAATTTGGCAAAACCAGATTGATCGATAATATTAAATTGCACAAATCGGAGGTGCTGTCTCATGTTTAGAACATTGATGAAATCCAAAATTCACCGCGCTACCGTCACAGAAGCCAATTTGAATTATGTGGGTAGTATAACCATTGACGAGGATTTGATGGAAACATCCGATTTGATGGAAAATGAAAAAGTCCAAATTGTAAATAATAACAATGGAGCACGCTTAGAAACGTACGTCATTCCTGGCCCGCGTGGCAGCGGAGTGATCTGTCTCAATGGAGCGGCTGCCCGGTTGGTTCAGCCTGGTGATAACGTTATTATTATTTCATATGCGATGATGTCTCAGGAGGAGGCTAATACGCACAAACCAACCGTTGTTTTTGTGGATGAGCATAACAAGCCCGTTCAAACCTCAAAACAAGAGATCCACGCAACGATTATGTAATCGACTGGTAAGGGGAATGAAATCGGTGCATCAAGCAAAAAATGAGTACAGGTCACTGCACTAATTCATTTTTTCAAGGGTGGGGATGCATCGATGTTCCAGCATGTTTTCGCAGAAATGAACGACATGTTAGATGAAATTATCAAGCGCTACCCTTCCGCTGAAGGCCTGAACAAACAGGAATTGCTGCAAAAGTGGAACTTGCTCAAGCGGATGAGTGACGGCATGATTGATGAGTGGCTGATGTTTGAAGAGAAAATGAGTCAGGTGCGTGAACAGGAGCTGGTCAAACCTGCTTCCCTTGAACCGGAACAGGAAGCCGTTACGGCACTGCCTGAACTTCATTTGGAATGCTTTAGCCGAGGTCAAGGCTATTTCAAATTGCAAATGTACCCGCAAGCCATTACCCAATTTTCACGGATTGTAGCCGACTATCCAGATAGTGCATTGACTCGTTATTATCTGGCGCTTGCTCATCTCAATTTGGAACAGAACACAGAGGCATTAACACACTTACATCGAATCTTGCGACTTAAAGGATCACCGCGTCTGAAGGGGCTGGTCTGTAATGCCCTTGGATGTATTGAAGCCAAGCTTGCCAATCCACAAGGAGCATGCTCATTGTTTGCCCAGGCGCTTCAGCATGACCCAACGTTGACCGAACCACTGTATAATATGGAAGCTTGCAGGCAAAATAAAGGACAATTGCAATTTGGAATTGGTTAACTGCATTGTGAATAGAAATGGAGTAGCCAGCATGAAGACGGTGTTTCTTCCTCAGGAAAATACGGAGGAGGCACCGCCTTTTTTTGTCAGTTAATTTTCAAACGTCCTTTTTTTTGCTATGCTGTAACATAGACTGGAATGGAAGGGATCGTACATTGCAATGAAATTTGCCGTATTGGATTTCGAAACAACCGGCACGCAGTCCGACGGTGAAATTATACAGGCCGGACTTGCCATCATAGATCATGACTACAGCATTTCTCAAATATATAGTTCTTATGTAAATCCGGGTGTACCGATTCCCCCGTTTATTACGGGGTTAACCGGTATAACCGAGGAAGATGTTGCGAACGCTCCATCATTGGAAGAGATGATGATGGAGATGGTTCCACTGTTGAACGATGTCGTTCTGGTTGGTCATAACGTTGCATTTGATTTTCATTTTCTTCAAAATGCACTGGATCGTTGTGGATACTTGCCATTCACAGGACGAATTTTGGATACCATTGATTTTCTCAAAATCTCATTTCCTTCACTCAGCTCCTATCAATTAGGATATGTATCGGCTGAATTCGGATTTGTGCACGACCGTCCTCATCAGGCGGACAGCGACGCGTTAGCTACCGCGCATGTACTACTGAAATGCTTGGATGAGCTGCGGGAACTGCCCCTTATTACGATTCAGCGGTTGTCTGACTTGTTTGCACCAGAGGATAGTGACTTTGGTTGGTATCTGGATGGCATGCGAAGTGAGAGGGAAGCTGAACCCATTCAGGATCTGGATGGACACACCTATTACCGCCAATTAGCGCTTAATGTGAGTGATTGGATGGATATTGGTGCTCCTCGCAATGAGCTGGAGGGTAATCCGCTGGATGGTGTCAGCTTTGATCAGTTCATGGATCAGGTTCGAAGCAATCTCAGAGATACGTTAGATCATTATGAGGAACGTGAAGCACAGACTCAAATGTTCAGTAGTGTTAGGCAGGCTCTTGATGAAGAGAAGCATTTGCTTATTGAAGCGGGTACCGGAACAGGTAAGTCTCTGGGCTATCTGTTGCCAGCCATTTATGAAAGTGTGAAGCAAGAACAGAAAGTGATGGTGAGCACACACACCATTAACCTGCAGGAGCAGCTCAGAGAACGGGATATACCGATGCTGACGGAAGTTGTACCGTTTCCGTTCAAAGCCGCTGTATTTAAAGGGCGGGGGCATTATTTGTGCCTGCGCAAATTTGAGCACAAAATCAACAAACGTGAATTTGCTACACCCAAAGAGGACTATTTCACCGCAGCACAGATGATTGTTTGGCTTGCACAGACAGAGACAGGTGACGATGAGGAATTGAACCTGAGTGCGCGTGGTGGGGACTTCTGGGAGACGGTGCAGAGCGAATCTGAGTCCTGTCTTGGACGATCTTGTCCTTGGTTCCGCAAATGTTTCTATCACCGGGCGAAGCATGAAGCAGGATTGTCAGATATCGTAATCACGAATCATTCCAAATTGTTTACCGATGTAAAAGCAAGCCATCAGCTTCTTCCTGCATATGAAAGTCTTGTTATTGATGAGGCTCATCATCTGGAGGACGTAGCGGGTAAGCATTTAGGCTTGCATATGAAATATTTCACGATGGTTCATACGCTTACACGTCTGTTTAAAGATAGCCGTAATGGTCAGTTGCCTATGCTTCGATCCCAGCTATCGAATCACGAAAAATCAGTACAGTGGGGCTCAGCTATTGATCAGATGTTCCCGCTTGCTGTTGAAGTCAAGGACATGTGGGACAGATTAAGTGAGTCTTTATTCAATCTTCTTCCTGAGCGCAGTGATGCTTCTCCAGGGGAGACGGGTCAATTCTCTCTTCGATTGAAGCCGTCAATGAAACCGGATAAGTGGAAGGCGCTACAAGAGGATGAGAATCAAATATACGTAACGTTGGGTGACTTGATTCGCAAGGGCGATAAGCTGTTACTTGAGGTGAAGGAAGAACAAGATGATTATCAATCCGATAGTTTGATTACGGATATTACAGGTCTTCTGAAGGATCTTGCCTTACTCAAAGAAAATCTACGCTTCTTCATGCGAATGGATGATGCCAACACGGTATATTGGATGGAAGCAAGTGGACAATTCCGTAGCAAATCGCTACAGCTCTATGCGGTTCCTGTAGATGTCAGCGCACAACTGAAGGAATTGTTTTTTGACAAAAAGAAAAGCGTTGTTCTGACATCCGCTACCCTTTCTGTAGATAAGTCATTCCAATTTATGATTGAGCAACTAGGCTTGCAGGAAGCAGCAGACCATAACCGCCTACTTACGTCCTTGCTACCGTCCCCGTTCCGTTATCGGGATCAGGCACTGCTTGTCATTCCGCGTGACTTCCCAAGTGTAAAAGGCAGCGTAGGGGATGCACACTTTGTTGATATGTTGGTGCATTCATTAGCCGAAACCGCCATTGCCACTCGTGGACGGATGATGGTACTCTTCACGTCGTATCGGATGCTGAGACAGGTGTATGACCCACTGAAAGAGGCGTTGGCAGGTAACGATATCTCTCTGCTCGGTCAAGGGGTGGATAGTGGTAGTCGTTCTAAGCTTACACGCCGCTTCCAAGACGCAAAGGCTACTGTGCTTTTGGGTACGAGCAGCTTCTGGGAAGGCGTGGACATTCCGGGGGATGCACTCACTTGTCTGGCTATTGTTAGATTGCCGTTCCAGCCGCCTAATCATCCACTTCTGGAAGCGAAAAGCGAGCTGTTGCAACAACAGAAGAAAAATCCATTTATGAAGTTATCTGTGCCACAGGCTGTTATTCGTTTCAAGCAAGGCTTCGGAAGACTTGTACGCACAGCGAAGGACAGAGGCATCGTTATTGTATACGATACACGGGTTATCGAAGCATATTATGGGAAGTATTTCTTATATTCATTACCAGGTCCCAAAATGGAGCATATGCTCACCGAACAGATGGTTCCACGAATTCGTGAGTGGTTAGACCAAACCTACTGAAGAAGCATCGGAATAGTGCTATACGCACAAGCATTGCACCATGAATGCAATTAGTTGTAAAATTTATTAGATTCAATCATTGAGGCATCCTGTCCAGGTAAAACGTGAATTATTGGGATGCAGGGTGCCTCCTATTTAATCTATCTACAGGGTCACATTGGTAAAGGGGAGTAAACGAATGAAATCAGATAAAATATCAGAAGCTGTAGTGCGGCGTTTGCCAGTTTACTTGCGTTATTTGAGTGAATTGAGTCAACGCGAGGTTACTACGGTTTCTTCTCAAGAACTAGGACTGCGCTTGGATCTTAATCCAGCTCAGATTCGGAAGGATCTAGCCTACTTTGGTGATTTTGGTCGCAAAGGCATTGGTTACGACGTTTCCTACTTGATTGAGAAGATTCGTCATATTTTGAAGATCGACCAGCAAATCAACGTGGCATTGGTTGGTGCGGGTAACCTTGGACACGCCTTGTCCAATTACAATGCATATTTAAAAGACAACATGAAGATTGTTGCCGTGTTTGATGCTTACGGTCCCAAAATCGGTACTCAAATTAATAGCCTGAAAGTACAACCGATGAATGAATTATCAGAGTCTGTCCAAAAGGATAATATTCGAATCGGCATTATTACAGTTCCAGATACAGAAGCTCAAAATGTAGCTGATCAACTGGTTGAATCGGGTATCGAGGCTATACTTAATTTTGCACCAACGATTTTGAAAACGCCGCCGCATATTCGCATCCATCATGCTGATTTTACGACGGATCTGCTCAGCCTTGCTTATTACCTGGAGAATGGAAAGGACGACGAGGAAGATGACAACAAATAAATGGGTTATTCATAACGGCAAATTTGCCGTAAACAGTGGTCTGGACTGGAAAGTCGTTCAAGGCTACATGGTTGTGGAAAATGATAAGATTGTGCATATTGGTGAGACGTTGCCGGAAGGGGACGAAAGTCTGCCTAAAGTGGATGGAAAAGGACTTTTTTTCCTACCGGGTCTGATCAATACGCATGGTCACGCAGCTATGTCTTTACTTAGAGGACATGGTGATGATCTAGCTCTGCAAGTATGGCTGCAAGAGAAAATGTGGCCTATGGAAGCAAAAATGACAGCTGAAGATGTGTACTGGGGATCATCCCTATCCGTGTTAGAGATGCTTAAAGGTGGGACTACGGCTTTCCTCGATATGTATGATCATATGGATCAAGTGGCTAAAGTGGTAGAACAATCCGGGATTCGTGCTTCCCTGGCTCGCGGTGTTATTGGCCTGTGTTCAGAAGAAGAGCAGATGCGTAAGCTGGAAGAGTCGGCTGCATTTGCCCGTGAATGGCATGGACAAGCGGATGGCCGCATCACCACAGTAATCTCTCCACACGCTCCGTATACTTGTCCGCCGGATTACATAGAGAAGCTTGTACAAGTTGCACATGACTTGAATTTGCCTCTGCATACACACATGTCAGAGACGATCCGAGAAGTGGAGCAAAATGTAACGGATTATGGACTTCGTCCTGTAGCTCATTTGGAAAAACTGGGATTCTTCTCCCGTCCTTCCCTTGTCGCTCATGCCGTACATCTGAATGATGAGGAAATTGAAATTTTGGCTCGAAATCATGTCGCAGTCTCCCATAATCCAGGTAGTAACTTGAAGCTTGCCTCGGGTGTCGCTCGTGTACCGGATCTTCTGAAAGCCGGTGTGATGGTATCCCTAGGAACTGATGGGCCTGCAAGCAACAACAACTTGGATATGTTCGAAGAGATGAGACTGGCAGCACTTATTCATAAAGGGGTATCGGGTGATCCAACGGCTGTACCAGCTGGAGAAGCTCTTTTGTTAGGAACAGCTTATGGCGCTAAGTCTATTTTCTTAGATGACACGGGTCTATTAGAAGTAGGGATGAAGGCAGATTTTATCGCTCTCAACATTGAGCAGGCTCATTTCTATCCGCACACCGATCTAATCTCACATTCTATCTATTCGGCTTCAGCGAAAGACGTGGAGCATGTGTGGGTGGATGGTAAACAAGTAGTTAAACATGGCGAATGTCTCACGATGGACGAAGAGCGCATCTTGCGTGAATCTCAATTGGCATTTGATGGTCTGCTTGCTCGTTAATCATGCAGCGTCTTAGAGGAAAGGAAGTTCGGCTTTTGAAGAGAAAAAAGAAGTGGATCTGGATATCGTTGCTGGTTCTGGTTCTGCTCCTGTTTGGACTTCAACGTTATTATGTCTATGTCACTCAGGATCAGCGCAATGAAGAAGCTATGGCTATTGAAGCTGCACAGCAGCAAGATATTACATTCACTCAAGACATGCGAAAGTATGTCTGGGGCGGTAAAGAGGGCGCAGACAACATCTATTGGACCTTTGTCGGTAAAAATAAGGACAACCAGGATGTTCTCGTATGGGTGAAATTCGATAATACAAACAAACCGGTAACAGGCTCTAATGCAGTGCACAGCGAACTGATTCAGAATGGCATGTCTGAAACCCAGATTCGCAATCGCTTTAGCTCGGAGGTACCAGGTGGAGAAATTAAGCGCATTATGCCTGGTGTCGTGAATGGAATCTATGTATGGCAAGTATATTACAATGATGATACACACAATTATTATCGTTTCTATCGGTTTAGCAATGGGGAGCAGGTAGATTTAGTCTACACATTACCAAACAGCTAGGCTAGAGTAGGAAGCATGCTTACTCAAAAGTTATGAATGGAGTCAAAATCGTTTCGCAAAATAAAACACCAAAGCACTGGCAGGCAAGTTTATACTGCTCAGGAGCTTTGGTGTTTTATTGTTTCTATTTGGATTTGAATAGTTAAAATTAATAATTTATTCATATTTTAGCCTTCGAAATTGTATATACGATGTGATATACTCAGATATGTATTCAACATTACATGATGAATAAACAAATAAATCCTGTTAAGTACGTCACAGGACTTCGGTTACAAAATCTATTCATGCCTACAGACTATAGGATAGGCCAAATTTGGGAGGGAAACTCATTTGAAGCTAAAAGTATTACCGATTGCTTTAACTGCCGTCATTTCTGCCGTCCTGTTGTTTGGAGGTTGGTTTGTGTATCGCCAAGTGGCCATGCAGAATCCGATTCAAAAAATCGTTACCCAGTATGATGGAGTAAATGATGTTCAATTAACTATTAACCGCAATAGTGTGCAATTGAAACTTGATCTTGAACCAGACGTTGATTTGGGCAGATTAGTTCAATATATTCATAAAGAAGGACAGACCCTGATCGGCAATCGCGCTCTGCAACTTGATGTTGTTGATCATTCGAACGAAGCATTGGAAAACTGGTGGGGCGATGCGATGTTTACTGTAGCTCAAGCGATGGAAAACAAACAATATACTGAAATTACACCGACCTTATCTAAGATGGCTACGAATGGAATTAAAGTAAATACCGCAATGGATGATAACAACGTATACGTCAGTCTACGTGATGGAGATGCGAGCAAGTTTATTATTCTACCACGTGTGCCAGGACAGATAGGAGTGTGGCCAAATGCCTAAGTGGACTAAAGAAATTTTAATTGGATTTGTACCTGTGCTAATTATCTTTCTTGCTTTTGTGGGTGTAAATATCGTTCCAATTCTGATTGCTGTATTGCTGGTCGGAGGATTGCTGTTCATGATGCAGATGCGTGGTGGCATTACCGTTGGAGCAAGTCAAGAACGTAAACGGAAGAAAAAAGGACCGTCTAAGCTGACATTTGAAGAAATTGGTGGTCAGGACAGTGCCAAGCAGGAGCTGCGAGAAGCGCTAGATTTTCTTATTCGCCATGAAGAAATTCAAAAATTCGGGATTCGCCCGCTGAAAGGTATTTTGCTCACAGGGCCTCCGGGAACAGGTAAAACTTTGATGGCCAAAGCAGCAGCTCATTACACAAATTCCGTGTTTGTCGCTGCATCAGGAAGTGAATTTGTGGAAATGTACGTCGGTGTCGGTGCAGGTAGAATTCGTGATTTGTTCCGTGACGCAAGAACACGTGCAACGAAGGAAAATAAAGAAAATGCCATTATCTTTATCGATGAAATTGATGTCATTGGTGGTAAGCGTGAAGGTGGACAACAACGCGAATACGATCAGACGTTGAATCAACTACTGACTGAAATGGACGGGATCTATTCATCGGAAACACCTCGTATCCTTGTAATTGCTGCGACGAACCGTAAAGAGATGCTGGACAGTGCTCTGACTCGCCCAGGACGTTTTGACCGTCATATTCAGGTGGATATGCCTGATAAGAAGGGGAGAAAGCACATCTTGGAGCTACACGCGGTCAATAAGCCTCTCATGACAGATGTGAGCCTTGAGAAGACGGCAGAAGAGTCTTATGGGTTCTCCGGTGCACAATTGGAAAGTGTCATGAATGAAGCCGCGATCTACGCCATGAGAGAAAAGCTTGCTAGCATTGAACAGCGTCATCTGTCCATGGCAATTGACAAAGTAATGATGGGTGAGAAGACCGATCGTGAATCGACAGAGGAAGAAAAGAAACGGGTAGCTATTCACGAGTTGGGACATGCCATTATGGCAGAGTTAGTTCGACCGGGTAGTGTTAGTCAGGTAGCACTCAGTCCACGTGGACAGGCTCTCGGGTATGTGCGTCATAATCCACAGCAAGAACATTATTTATATACCAAACGATTCTTGGAAGAGCAGATTATGATTGCCCTTGGTGGTGCGGCTGCAGAGGAAATGTATTACGGTGGTCGTAGTACGGGATCGCGCAATGACTTTGAACAGGCGACAAATGTTGTACAGACCATGATGGCTTCTGGCCTGACATCACTCGGTATTGTAAATATGGATATGGTGACTACCGAAGAGTTGATGAGAGAGAACAAAGTCATTTTGCAGGAGCTTATGAATCAGACGAAACGACTGCTTGAAGAGCAACGGACAATTTTCGACAATTCTCTAGATACCTTGATGAGAGAAGAAGTGTTGTCTGGGGAGCAATTTCGTTGTCAATTTCGTGACAGCGCCCTTTTACCGGCATAATTTATTTATGTCGGTTATTTTTTTTTACATTTCAGTCGTGCTAAGATATTATTATATGTTGGGTCGAAATTTGTAATTTTCGGCGAACAGGGTACAATAGAGAAATAGAGAACCGAAAGGATGGAACAGAACCATGTTTTTTAAAAAAATAGGAGTTGTCGGCGGCGGTACGATGGGGCAAGGTATTTCCCAAATGCTCGCAGCCAAAGGACTTGATGTGCTTCTGGTGGAGCATACAACGGAGAAGCTTGATTATGCTTATAACATGATTGAGACCAACTTGGATAAACAACTAGAGAAATGGGCAATTACAAAGGCAGAGAAAAAACTGATCCTCTCCCGTATCAACAAAGTTGCACATTTGGCAGAGCTGGGTTCTTGCGATATGGTCATTGAGACGATTTCGGAAGATCTGGAAGCTAAAAAAGCAGTGTTTAGCCAACTGGATCAAGTTTGCCCAAGTAATGTTATTCTTGCAAGTAATACATCCACGCTGAGTTTGACCGAGCTTGCAAGCTCGACCAAGTACCCAGAGCGTGTTATTGGTATGCACTTTATTCACCCGGTATCCCGGGTTGATCTTGTTGAAATTATTCGTGGCTTGAAGACGTCTGATTCCACATTTGATGAGACTAGACGTTTCGTTGAAGAAGTAGTAGATAAAAAAGGCGTTATGATTTATGAATCCCCAGGATTCGTTACATCCCGTTTGATCTGCCTTCTGATCAATGAAGCACTTCATGTATTGCAAGAAGGTGTTGCTTCTGCTGAGGACATTGATGACGCAATGCGTATCGGATACAACTTCCAGCATGGCCCACTTGAGATGGCTGACCGTTTCGGACTTGATTCCGTTGAAGCAGCACTCGAAAGAATGTTCCGTGAATTCGGGGAATTGAAATATCGTCCTTCGACTGTCCTGAAGAAAATGGTACGTGCAGGACACCTGGGTGTCAAAGCGGGCGAAGGATTCTTCAAGTACGACAAGGATGGTGACAGACTGTGAAAGTATTAGTAATCAACGCGGGGAGCTCCTCGCTTAAATATCAATTGTATAATATGACAGATGAGTCCGTACTCGCAAAAGGTCTTGTAGAGCGGATCGGAATGGACTCCTCCATTCTCACGCACAAACCAACTGGTCGCGAAGACGTGACAGAAGTTAGCGAGATTCTGGAGCATACTACTGCAATTCGTAAAGTTATCGACATGCTGACAGACAAAGAACACGGCGTATTAGGTTCCGTAGATGAAATTCAAGCTGTCGGACACCGTGTTGTTCATGGTGGTGAAGCATTTAAAGAATCCGCATTGGTTGATGATGCAGCCAAAGCTGAAATTCGCCGTTTATTCGACCTGGCGCCGCTTCATAATCCAGCAGCAATGATGGGTATTCGTGCGGCTGAATTGAATATGCCGGGCGTTCCTCAAGTTATGGTCTTTGATACAGCATTCCATCAAACGATGCCTGAGAAAGCTTATCTGTATGCTATTCCACGTGTCCTTTACAAAAAATACAAAGTTCGTCGCTACGGAGCGCACGGTACTTCCCATGATTATGTAAGTAAAGCAGCAGCAGAATATCTGGATCGTCCTTTGGAAGACCTGAAAATCATCACTTGTCACGTAGGTAACGGTGGTAGTGTAACAGCCGTTAAAGGTGGTCTTTCTGTAGACACTTCTATGGGTATGACTCCGCTCGAAGGATTGATGATGGGAACACGTAGTGGTGACCTCGATCCAGCGATTGTACCTTACGTAATGAACAAGGAAGAACTGAGCGTAAGCGAAGTAAACTCCATGTTGAACAAGCACAGTGGCTTGCTGGCGATCTCTGGAATCAGCAGCGACATGCGGGAGATTACAGAAGGTATGGAGAATGGCGATGCTAACTCCACACTGGCTTTCGAGATGTACGAATACCGTCTGCGTAAATACATTGGTTCATATGCTGCAGCAATGAACGGTGTAGACGTAATCGTCTTTACAGCAGGTGTAGGTGAAAACTCCGTTGTTCTGCGCCAAAAAGTATGTGAGCAGCTCACGTACCTGGGTGTTGAACTGGATGAAGCTTTGAATGCGATCCGTTCTGGTGAACCACGTCGCATCACAACGAGCAATTCCAAAGTCGATGTTCTTGTTGTGCCAACGAACGAAGAATTGGTGATTGCAAGAGATACACACCGAATCGTATTGAATTCTCAGTAATCTAATTGTAAAGTGAATATAGCATGACAAGGGAGTGCAGGGGACAGGCCTAAGCCTGCCCGCTGCATTTTCAAATTCAGCTAATAAGGGAGAGATATGGGCATGAGCACGGAGTGTGTAATTCGTAACGTGAATGAACATGTAGGCGAAACCGTAAAGATCGGCGCCTGGATTAACAACAAACGTTCCAGCGGCAAAATTCAATTTTTGCAACTGCGTGATGGAACCGGATATATTCAAGGGGTTGTCGTAAAAAGTGAAGTTAGCGAAGACATCTGGAATGCAGCGAAGAGTCTGACCCAAGAGAGTTCGCTATATGTTACAGGTATTATTCGTGAGGAGCCTCGCAGCAATTCCGGCTATGAGATGACAGTTACCAATGTTGAAATTATTCATCTCACAGAGAACTATCCTATTACGCCTAAAGAGCACGGCGTTGACTTCTTGATGGATCATCGTCATTTATGGCTGCGTTCGACTAAACAACGTGCTGTTATGGTGATTCGTGCAGAGATTATTCGCGCTGTTCAACAGTTTTTTGATGGTAACGGATTCACACAGGTTGATCCACCAATTCTGACACCATCCTCTGCAGAAGGTACTACCAATCTGTTCCACATTAAGTATTTTGACGAAGATGCATATCTGACACAAAGTGGACAGTTATACATGGAAGCAGCAGCGATGGCGCTTGGCAAGGTGTATTCCTTCGGTCCTACGTTCCGCGCAGAGAAATCCAAAACTCGTCGTCACTTGATTGAATTCTGGATGATCGAGCCGGAAATGGCGTTTGTAGATCATGAAGAGAGCTTGCGAGTTCAAGAGAAGTTTATTGCTCATGTTGTACAATCCGTGGTGAAGAACTGCCGTGCAGAGCTCGAATCGATTGGACGCGATGTCAGCAAACTTGAAGGTATTGTCGCACCATTCCCACGCATCACGTATGATGAGGCAATTGAGTTCTTGAATGGACAAGGCTTCGATATCCCTTGGGGAGAAGACTTTGGTGCTCCACACGAAACAGCAATTGCTGAAAAGTATGATACACCAGTCTTTATCACACACTACCCAGCAGGTATCAAAGCATTCTACATGAAGCCTGACCCGAATCGCCCTGAAGTTGTCCTCTGTGCAGATATGATTGCGCCAGAAGGTTACGGAGAGATCATCGGAGGCTCGCAACGGATTGATGATCCAGAACTGATGAAACAGCGCTTTGATGAGCACCAGCTTTCAGATGAAGCATATCAATGGTACTTGGATTTGCGTAAATACGGATCGGTACCTCACTCTGGTTTTGGTCTGGGATTGGAGCGGACGGTAGCTTGGATCTGTGGACTGGATCATGTACGTGAAACGATTGCATTCCCACGTATGCTCTATCGTTTGTATCCTTAATGTTTAACCGCGAGTCTATGGAAGACACCGGCTCCAAAGCATGGATCAATGGAGCAGCTTATGGGATGACATCAGGAACAGCGCAACTTCCTTATGCGTTATTACGCTATTATCATCAGCTAGGTCTAGCCGATGCAGAGGTTCTCTTGCTCATTCAACTCCTAGGGTTTCAACAGGCAGAGTTCAATGAGTTCCCTACATTGGAAGAGCTCGCTGGTCGTATGGGACTTGCCCCTGAAGGCATTGCCAGGATGCTACAGCGCTTGATGAGGGATGGATATGTTGCCATTGATGAACACCGGGATGAGGAACGGGATATTCAGTACGAACGCTATGACTTGCACGGGTTGTTTGCACGATTAGCAACTTGTATAGCTGAGGATGTTGCCATTGCCCAGAAACAACGGATGGAACATAACGCACGTTCGAATTCGAACAGTGTTCAAATAGAAGAGGAAGAGCGTAATATGTTTTCCATCTTCGAAAAAGAATTCGGACGTCCACTTTCACCCATGGAATGTGAAACGATCTCCAGTTGGTTGGATCAGGATCGTTATCAAGAAGAATTGATTCTGATGGCGCTGAAAGAGGCTGTATTTGCAGGCAAAGTACATTTCCGATACATTGATCGAATCTTGCTTGAATGGAGCCGTAATCGAGTGAAGACGGTTCAGGACGCCAAAGCGTATACGCAACGTTTTCGCAGTGGTGGTCGTTAATTTAAGATGTAGACGTATTTCTATTCAGACAATCAGGCAGGCCAGAGGATATTCTGCGCCTGTCTTTTTCATGTGATATGATTCAGGATGAAAATCCGCTTTTCAGGCGAAAGACACCAAGTTATTAAAAAAATGAAATAATATGCAGGGGCAGAGCGAAGCTCTGTCGTCTAATGTAGTGGAGAGGAGGGGAGAGTTATTGATGAAGCGCACATAATTGAACGAATCCGTGAAGGAGACACATCTCAGGTTCGCTTGTTGATCGACAAGTACAGCCAGCATGTATATCACGTGGCTTACTCGGTATTACGAAACGATCAGGAAGCTCAGGATGCAGCTCAGGAAGCGTTCATACAGATGTACAAATCTCTCCCTGATTACCGATCCGAAGGCTTCAAGACATGGCTAACCCGCATTGCATTTCACAAAGCAATTGATGCCAAACGTAAGCTTGGCAGACGAAGCAGTGAAGATCTCGGTGGAGAAGAGAGAATTCACCACATACCAGGACGAGAAGAAGATGTCCTTACAAGGCTTATTCGGGAAGAACGTAAGGACGCTCTACGGGCGCGAATTAGCCAGTTGCCTGCTCAGCATCGTGATATTATCACGGCATATTATTTAAAAGAGAAAAACTATGAGCAAATTGCCCACGATGCCCAAGTAGCTGTGAAAACAGTAGAATCCCGATTATATCGTGCTCGGCAGTGGATTCGAAATCATTGGAAGGAGGATGAGTGGCGTGAATAAATCAGGTGTATATACCGTTCAGGAATGGTCCGATTATATAGAAGGTCGAATACCTCCCAGCCAGTCGCTATTTATGGAACAAGCACTTATGGAGAACCCAGACGAAATGCACAATTATGTAGAAGCTCTCGTTGTTCATGGAGAATTACCTTCCTTGAATGATCCAACGGGCTTTGCCGATTCGATCATGCATCAGATTAATCAAATGCAACCGTCCAATGTCCGGCCACTCTCACGTTCACATCGCTACCGCTGGGTTGAACATAAAGTGTTTCATTACGCTGTGGCAGCCTGCTTGACGCTAATTTTCCTCTCCTCGGGAGTGTTTGACAGGGTAGCTCCTTATCATCTGCAGGATGGTGAGCATGGCGGATCATTTACGGAGAAATGGACGGAGGCAGCCACGTCGTGGCTGGATAACTTCAAACCGAAACCATAAATTAGTTCGAATTGCCTGAAAAGAAAGGATGACGTTTGTGCAATCAGATCGCAATAAATTACTCGCATTTTTACTAAATTTGATCCCTGGGCTTGGGTTCCTATACTGGAGAAAACCTATTCGGGCAGTAGTCTACCCGCTACTCTTTTTTGGAACACTTGTCGGTTTCTTCATGTTGGGGATTGTATTATCGGAACAGGATTTGGTGATCATTGGTGCTCTGGCATCCGTATTCTTCTGGGGGATCAGCATGCTAGATATGATTATCGTGCTGTTAAGATCGACAAGCTATCGGGAAGAACAATTTAAAGGGTATAGGGCACCTTACGGCCGAGTAGATGATTCTTATCATGACCGCATGATGAATTCGATGGAGCCGAACGAGAGCCATGTAGAGCACACATATGAAGGATATGATCGTCCTGAAGGGGCGTACGGTAGTCCTATGTACCGCAAAGGCACCGAGGGTGAGCGATTCTTCACAATCCTTCTTTCATTTATTCCAGGGCTTGGACATCTTCACATGGGGCTGTTGCACCGAGGGTTATCTTTCTTAATTGCTTTCTTTGGCTCCTTTGCAATGATGGTTTTTGTTGCATCTATTACGAACGAAGAGAACTTCTTGATGTTCCTGCTCATTCTACCTGTCATTTGGGTATACTGCATGTTTGATGCGGTACAGCATATTCATCGCAAGCAAGCAGGTGAAGTGTTAGAAGACCGCACATTGTTTGAAGAGTTGGAAATGGGTAGAGTGAATGGACGACGTAGCAGAATGCTTGCAACGCTGTTGTCGGCGTTTCCTGGCGCGGGGCATCTCTATTTGGGTTTACAAAAAAGAGGTATGCAGCTCATGTTTTTGTTCTTGGGCAGTATCTACATCCTAGATTTACTTCGTTTATCCGTATTTTTGTTTATGATTCCACTCATCTGGTTCTATAGCTTCTTTGACGGTCTTCAATGCTCAAGCCGGTACGGACGGGAACCGTTGGAGGATCAACCTATCTTGAAGGATTGGGCGCGTCATCAACGTCTGATTGGATTCGGAATTGCAGCGCTAGGCTTATACTATTTAGCGATTCGCCTTATTATTCCGCAACTCAGTGAGATGTTCCCGAACATATTCTTGACGTACGAAATTCGATCCTATCTGAATACGATGATTGTCTCGCTATTGCTTATTGTTGGAGGATTGAAGCTGCTTTTTGGGAAGCAACGTCCGATCAAAAGTGGCAATGGCAAAAATCCAGACGATGAACTGGACAGTCTATTCTTGTTCAAAGATCGTGAAGACCGATCCTAAATCAAAAACACGCCATAGTTCCTCATTGGAACATTGGCGTGTTTTATGTTTTTGGTACTTATTTGATTTGATTCGGTGCTATATCGTTTTGAACTCTATCAAATAATTACGATGTAGCTCCTTTAAGCAATAGCTGACGATACATGACTTCGAACAAAAATTCAAAGGCCTCCAGATGTCTTTTGGCTTCAAAAGCATCCTTACCCCACGCATAAATACCGTGATTACGTAGCAAGATACCTGGTACTTTGGCATCAAGCACACCTGGAACCAACTCAGCAATTGAAGGAATATCAGCAAAGTTAGGCAGAATCGGTACACGAATCTCCGCATTTTCTTCCCAGATATTGAATGCTTTGATCAATTCGATTCCTTGGATTGGCACTTGGCCAGCATCTCCGAAGAACTCGCTAATTAGATTGTTAAACACGGTATGTACGTGGAATACCGCCCCGCAACCTGTTAAGCGGTAGATTTCGCAGTGGATTAGCGTTTCTGCACTAGGCTTCAGATTTGTTGTTTCAATCGCTTTACCGTGTTTGTCCACGAACAGGAAATCTTCTGGCGTGCGCAGAGATTTATCTTTGCCGGAAGCTGTTACTGCAAAATAAAACTGTTCCGGATCAAACTCACCAACACTCATCGACAAGTTTCCACTTGTACCAGGGAACCAGTTACGGCTGGCAAACAGTGCTTTAACATCCGCTAGTTCTTCGAGAACTTGACGTTTATGTTCCAAAGTAATTTTCTCAAACCCCATCTTTACAGCACTCCTTGTGTTTGCTTCTGTTTCATATCTTCGATGATATCGTAAAAGGTAGTGAACGGCACATGATCGACACCAAGTTCAATACATTTATCCGTTAAAATAGAACGGGAATAGACCAGATCGGCGATTTTGGCACCTTCAAAATCAGTAAGGCTATCGCCTATCAAAATTCGATTATATTGCTCTGCCGGGAAAGTACGGATAACCGTAGTTTTGCACATCCCACAGCCATTCTCGCAAGGAGGCTGGCAAGGATGCGGCCACTCGATTCGAATGGTTTCACCCGTAAAATCTGCTCCGTTACAATACACATGATCTTGCGGGATATCAAATGGTGCCAGCAAAGGCTCGATAAAAAAGTCCATTCCTCCGCTAGTTACATTGAATTCAATACCTTCACGGCGAACAAAATCAAGAAATTCGCTGAAGCCTTCACGAATACCGGCTTGTCCGAGCACAAATTCCACAATCTCATTTTTTTGCGAAGAGGGTAAGAGGGCGAACATTGCCCCAACGCCTTCACGCAACGTTATTTTTTGTTCAACCGTATCTTTCATAATAGCCTCAATACCAGGAGGATTGAACTGTTTCATAATGGCAACGATATTGTCTGAAAGCGTAATGGTTCCATCAAAATCACAGAAAATGACGGTTTGTTTATCACTTCTCATCGTTCGCCACCCCATAGATCCAATGCACTCTTGAGTTCTGGATGCTCCAATGCATGTTGTGCTAGAGGAATCGAACGCTGCGATGCCTCGATTGCTTGCAAGAATGCACGCCCGCCAGCCTCCGTGCCCATAGGATGTCCATGGATACCTCCACCAGCATTTACAATCACATCGGTACCAAAATCCCGCAGAATCAGCGGCACAAGGCCAGGATGAATTCCTGCTGAAGGAACAGGCATGCTTGCACGCACAGGAAGTTCTGTCGAGAGCAACTGTTCAGTAATCGCCATATTTTCTTCTTTTGGCATCGTTACGGAGCCATATGGAGATGGGAACAAGACGATGTCTGCACCCGCAAGCCTCATCAGTTGGCCGAGCAACACGGAAGCGGAGATCCCGTAATGCGGAGATGGATACACCGCGCCTGCAAGGGCTGGATGAGCCATAATCGGCACATGGATATCCGGGTCGCTGCTAAGCTCATGCAGAACGTCATATCCGTACGCTAATACGTTAAACAACAAGGCATTAGCTCCAGCATTAATGGCACGCTCAGCCTGTTTCTTCAGTTGTGAGGTCGAACCGGTCAGATTCGCTGCATATAGCAGTTTCTTTCCCGTTTCCTGACGAGCCTGCTCGGCTGCTTTCATGCAGACCTCGACTCTTTTTTCGATCGGAGTGAGTTTGTTCTCAAACAGAATTTCGTCATCTTTGATGAGATCAACGCCACCGAGCGCTTGACGGATAAACTGCTCACGTAATTCATCCGCATCCAGTCCAATAACGGATTTGAAAATACTCATTAACAGCGGACGATCATGTACACCAAGCAGATCACGAACACCGTTTAGTCCAAACTTAGGACCAGGGAATGCACTCAGGAAATTGTCTGAGAAACCAAGTCGTGTAAGCTTGATGCGTCCATCCATTGAAATTTTGCCAAATACGGTTACAAGCAGAGCCGGAATATCTCGGCTAAAGTTCACATCCGGATACCCAATGGTAATATCTGCATAACGCTCACCAGAAGACATCCCGTCAGCTTCATGCACCTCTACTTTAATGACCTCACCTAGATGTTTCTGCATCGCTTCGCGTTTGGCCTGAGGTAATTCAGTCCAGCTGCCAACAGTCATACCAACGGCAATGGATTCCGCTTTTTTACGAAAATCGGCATAATCGTCATGCAAACGATACGTCGCAGTACACATGTTATTCATTTTAAATCTCCTTCCAAAGCAGCCCCCATTTCCCGTGAGCGCTCTGCACAACGGTTAACGGCTGCAATTACATTTTCAAAGAAGTCGCCTTCGTCCAGCTTCTTCAGTGCAGCTTGAGTTGCACCTCCAGGAGACGTAACATCACTGCGAAGTTTCATTGGCTCCAGTCCTGTCTGCTGAACCATTCGGGAAGCACCAAGCACCGTCTGAACGGTCAGATCACGTGACTGCTGGCTGGATAAGCCGCCTCGAATACCTGCAGCGATCATAGCCTCCATTAAATAGTATACATAAGCGGGGCCACTTCCCGAAATCCCTGTAAGAATCTCTAACTTATCCTCAGGCACAATGGTCACGATCCCTACAGCTTCAAACATCGTCATAACCGTGCTACGCTGCTCATCTGTAATTTCGGGCGAGAAGGCAAGTCCAGTTGCGCCAAGTCCAATCGTACTTGATGTATTTGGCATGGTACGGGCGATAGGCTGTTTACGACCAAGCAGCGTTTGCATCGTACGTATAGATAATCCGGCAATGACGGATACGATCAGTTGATCTGGAGACAAAAGAGGACCTAGTTCCCGCAGAGCAGCAGCGGCATCCTTTGGTTTCATGGCCAATACAATAACGGGAGAACCCGAGAGGATCTCCTGGGATTGTGCCGCAGTTCCCGTATGAACGGCGTAACGGCTACTGAGTTCCTCCTGACGTTTCTGGTTGCTGCGGTTCAGCATTGTAATGTCCTGTGGACGTACGACAAGGCGGGAGATTAATCCGCGTACGATTGCTTCGGCCATCGCACCTGCTCCGTGGAAAGTAATTTTCTGTTGTAATAACGTCTGTTGTTCTTGACTCATGATTATCTTCCTCCTAAATAACTAAACTGCGAACTTATTGACGGATCTGACCATCGCCAGTAATGCGATATTTGGTTGATGTAAGAGCAGGTAAACCCATTGGGCCACGTGCATGTAACTTTTGAGTGCTGATGCCTATCTCAGCTCCATAACCAAACTCGAAGCCATCTGTGAAACGGGTAGAAGCATTATGATACACGGCTGCTGCATCAACGTCATGCAAGAAACGTTCTGCATTTGCTGTATTCGCCGTTACGATACATTCGGAATGCTTGGTGCCGTATTGTGCAATGTGCTGCAGGGCTTCATCTAAACCAGATACAACCCGGATATTCAAAATGTAGTCGTTATACTCTGTCGCGTAATCTTCCTCACTAACCGGTTGGGCAGAAGGGACGATACGTTGTACGGTATCGCAACCTTTTAATAGCACATTAAGCTCACGGAACTGTTCTGCGATGGTTGCGAGATGCTGCTCTGCGAAAGTACTGTGTACTAATAGAGTTTCCATAGAGTTACATACGGAGGGACGCTGTGCTTTGGCATTGATCGCAATCTCTGCAGCCATTACCGGATTGGCAGATTCATCCAAGTAGGTATGGCAGATGCCTGCACCCGTTTCAATGACTGGAACTGTCGCATTCGCAACGACATTTTGAATGAGTGAAGCTCCCCCGCGGGGAATGATGACATCCAGCAATCCATTCAGCTTGAGCATCTCGTCCACAGACGAACGATTAGCATCCTCCACAAGCTGTAGCGCGTCTGGAGGTAAATCTGTCTTTGCCAATGCCTCGTGTAATACCTCAACAATTTTACGATTGGAGGAGAGGGCAGATGATCCACCGCGCAGCAGAACTGCATTACCGGTCTTCAGGCACAAGCCTGCAGCATCTACTGTAACATTAGGTCGTGCTTCATAGATAATACCAATTAGCCCGATCGGCACTCTTAACTTCTGAATGTGCAATCCATCTGGACGCGTAAAGGTTTCGAGCACTTCACCGACAGGGTCTGGCAGATCCACGATCTGACGAAGTCCCTCAGCGATTCCCGCAATTCGTTTCTGATCTAACGCTAGCCGGTCAAGCATGGATTCTGGTGTTCCTTGTTGTCTGCCACGCTCCAGATCCTCGCCGTTTGCAATAATAATGATGTCTGATTTCTCCAGGAGCGCATCTGCCATGGCAAGGAGGGCTTTATTTTTTTGATCTGTAGTCAGTCGGTTCAATTGTGGAACTACGGCTTGTGCCTGAATGGCTTTTTGTCTTACTTCACTCATTGTGTATTCCTCCCATTTCTCTGATTAGTCTGAAAAATAAACCACCCTAAGACTGTTGCCCAGTTTTATTTCAAAGTAATCCATTCATCGCGATGGATAACCTCAAGTCGATGAATGCTATTTAATGTTTTGATAACCTCACCACTAGGTAGTCCTGCAATAAGTCGCAGTTGGTCATCATCGTAATTTACAATCCCCCGACCAAGCAGCGTATCATCGAGCCCAAGGACTTCGACGACATCACCGGCATGAAAGGTGCCAAGCACCCGCTGAACACCGACAGGCAGAAGACTATGTCCACCATGAACAAGAGCTTCCTCTGCACCCGCGTCTACCACGACGGTTCCAAGTGGCGTAGACATGAAGCCGAGCCATTGTTTCTTGCGAGACAGGGCAGCAAGCTTGGTTTCAAAATAGGTTCCTTTACCTGTGCCTTCCACGGCTCGAAGCATATCGCCAGGTTCATTCACACGACCAACAAAGACAGGCACGCCTCCGCGTGTTGCTACTTTGGCTGCATCGACCTTAGAGCGCATACCCCCTGTGCCCACAGATGATCCGGAACCTCCGGCATAGGCATAAATCTCGGCTGTAATCTCTGTAATCCGATCATAACGTGTAGCAGAAGGATCTTTGCGTGGATCTGCGGTGTAGAGGCCGTTAGTATCCGTAAGAATAACCAAGTGCTGTGCCTTCACCAGATTTGCGACCAGAGCAGATAATAGATCATTATCTCCAAATTTGAGCTCATCGACAGATACCGTATCATTCTCATTAAAGATGGGAATAACACCTTGTTTCAGCAATTCTTCAACGGTCATACCTGCATTGCCCATTCGTTTTCTGCTATGAAAATCGGTTCGAGTCAGAAGAATTTGTGCCGTAGTAACGCGGTGCGCCGCAAAAGCCTGTTGATATGCTTGCATCAGTAATGCCTGCCCAACCGCCGCCGCTGCTTGTTTCTCATGGAGCATTTTCGGGCGGTGTACATAGCCGATCTCTCGGAATCCTGCCGCAACAGCACCTGATGTGACGAGAAGCACCTCATGACCATTTTGCATCAAAGCAGCAATCTCTCCAGCAAAAAAAGCAATAGAATCGCGGTCGAGTCCGCCTTCTTCCGTAGTTAGCGAGCTACTACCAATCTTAACAACTATACGTGAGGACATGCTTTCACTTCCTTAAACTTAATCGAATTTCTGAACTACCTCTTATAGGAAAATCTATACAGGTATAAAAAAAACTCCCGCCCTTTTTGTAATAAAAAGGACGAAAGTTTGTTACTTCCGCGGTACCACCTTTATTGATGAGTGTATCATCCGGCTTCATGCCCTGTAACAGAAGGCACTGTCCTGTTCCTATCATGTTTGTTCAAAGAATCCTCTTGAACACGCATATATAGAAACAGGCCGCTCAGGGGTAGGTTTCGGAGAGAAGTCACGGTAAATTCTTGCAGCCAATTGAATTTACTCTCTGTGCGTGTCTTGTTTCTCTCGTACTGGTCCCGTCATCACGTTTCGTTCAATATTTCTCTATAACATACCATGGAAACTCACCAGATGCAAAGGGATATACGGCAGGATAATTACTTAAATAATTTGAGGTTGCCAATGCGCTCTACAGCTTCTCGTAACCGTGTCTCATCACTCAATAGGCCAGCACGAACATAACCTTCGCCATGCGTACCAAAGCCAATTCCGGGAGCTACAGCTACTTTGGCTTCTCTTAAGAGTAAGTCGGCAAAAGCAGCGGATGTGAAACCTTCAGGCACAGGCAGCCAACTGAAGAATGAACCTCCCGGCTTGGCTGCCTGCCAACCAATATGCTCAAGTGCATCATAGAAAGCGTTACGACGAGATTCATACCGTGCAACGAGATCTGTGACACATTGCTGAGAGGAGGTCAATGCTACTGCTGCTGCAGATTGGATTCCTCCAAACAGGCTGACATAAATGTGATCCTGCAATAGATTAATTTTCGAGATAATGTCCGCATTTCCAAGGGCGAAACCTACACGCCATCCAGCCATATTATACGTTTTGGATAGGGTATAGAACTCAATTCCGACTTCCTTGGCGCCTGGTGCTTGGAGGAAACTCACAGGGCGGTGTCTATCGTATCCGATTGCACCATAGGCAAAGTCACTGGCTACAACAATCTGATTCTGAACAGCAAAGTCCACTGTGTCTTCATAGAACGAAAGAGGAGCTGTGGCAGATGTCGGATTGTTCGGATAGTTCAGGTACATTAGTTTAGCCTTCGCTCTGTCCTCAGTGGAGATTGCTTCGTAATCAGGCAAAAAAGCATTGGTCTCCAGCAGTGGCATAAAATGCATATGTGCTTTGGCGAGAGCTACACCAGACCAATAATCGGGATAGCCTGGATCTGGAACCAAGCATACGTCACCTGGGTTAAGTAAAACCTGTGGTAACTGAACCAGCCCCGTTTTGCCCCCAAATAAAATAGCAACTTCTGTGTCTGGATCGAGATCGACATTATAGTCTTCCTTATATCGCTTCGCAATTGCTTCCTTCAAAAAGGCGTAGCCACTAAAAGGTGAGTATTTGTGATAGAGCGGATTTTCAGCTGATTCTTGCAACGTTTTTACGATATGAGGTGGCGTTGGTGTATCGGGATTACCTTGTCCTAGATTAATGACATCATGTCCCGCGTTAATTTCGCGATTCACATTCTGCACAAGACTTGCGAAGAACTGAGTAGGCAACTGTGTCATTACATCAGATGTAGGTATCGTAAAGGCTGAGCGACCTGAATGTTCCTGTGAGTTCGTCATTATTATCATCACTCCGGTTATTTAAAAATGGAAATAAGTATTCATTAATTTATCACGTCAATCCCGAGCTGTATAGAGGGGAAAGAGCACTGATGACTTTAAATTACGTGGTTGTTCTTGGTTTTTGTACAAAACGAAAAACAACGAATTGCGTTTGTCCATTGAGCACAGATGATAATTTGTTTTATGATACAACTCGATAATGATAATCAATATCATTAATAAGATCAATTTTTCTTTTACAGAGAAATAAAGCACATGAACAGATCTAGGGGGAGAAATGGTAATGAAAAAAGGTATACGAAATACGGCAGTTCTATTGACGCTGACATGGCTATCGATGCTTCTGCTTGCCTGTGGGAATGAGGCTTCGACTTCATCAGCCAATTCAACAGAACAATCTAGCACAGCCAATGAGACACAGTCTGGTGCAACAGTAGAGAGTGAGCAAACAACGACTTCAACGGATAACGATGAAACTCAAACTCGGCAATTTACAGATTGGACAGGCCATGAGGTAGAGATCCCAGTAACACCTCAACGCGTAATTTACCATGGTGAGGTTACGGGAGATCTTCTGGCGCTCGGCGTGGTGCCCGTGGGCATCCTTCGTCAAGAAGGAACCGTGTATGATGATCAAGTCACTGAAGCTGAGGATGTGGGTTTCCCGATTAGTGTAGAGAAGTCTCTCTCTCTTAATCCCGATCTGATTATATTCTCCAACAGTGATGAGAACCAATATGAGGCACTCTCCAAGGTAGCACCAACAGTAACATTTAATTCATTTGATTCCATTGAAGATCGTATGAGCACATTAGGTGACATTTTGAACAAAAAGGAAGAAGCTAAAGCTTGGATCACAGCACATCAGCAAGCAACAGAAGCGATGTGGCAGCAACTCCATGATAATGGGTTGCAAGCGGACGAGACTGCATCGGTGTTCACGATGTATCCAGGCAATCGACTGTTCGTCATGGCGGGTGCAGGACTGCCTCAATTGTTGTATGGACCAGGGGGTCTGAAACCAACAGCTGAGATCCAAAAAGTATTGGATGAAGAGTTAGGATTCGTTGAGATTTCAACAGAGAAGTTGCCTGATTTTGCGGGTGATCGAATATTTATTCTGAATCCTGTACCAGAGGAAGCGAAACAATCAACCAAAGAACTGCTTGATAGCTCGGTGTGGAAGAACTTGCCTGCGGTCAAAGCGGGTCATGTGTACGAATTTGATATTGTCAAAGCTTCAAGCGATGCGGTATCGCGAGAGTGGCTTCTAAAAGAACTTCCTAAACAAATCACGCCATAACATGCAGGATAGCAAATGTAATTTCAAATGAGTTTACGGGATATCCTGATCGTTGTTCGTTGTGAACACTCACACAAAAAGAGCATTCAACATTATGTTGATATGTTCTTTTTGCTGTATAAATTCGTGCGATGTTCTGGATTAATGTGTATACCTACGATATAATCCAAAAGTATAATGAAGTGATAATTATTCTCAATATAGGTGAAATAAATATGAATATAGATGATGAGGTGAGCCTAATGCCTGTTTCAAAGCAGGTTGAGGACACGTTGTTCTTTTCGGCATTTATGTTCCGGTTTGGCAGTATAGAGCAACGAAAGGAACACCTGAACAAAGGATGCTGGAGAAGGATTGCCTAAAACACACATTTTTGATCTGTGAGGAAGGCACGGGACGTCTATATATTGGTCACAAACAGTATGTATTTTCGTCCGGAAGGATCTATCCGCTGGCTCCAGGAGAGAGCTACCAGATCGAACATGATGATAAGGCTACTCTGCATTATGTGGCGGTTGAGTATGATGTATTTCATGTGTTAACGGATGATCCAGAATTATACACGCGTTCATTATT
Source organism: Paenibacillus sp. MER 99-2 (assembly GCF_023714095.1). NCBI lineage: Bacteria > Bacillati > Bacillota > Bacilli > Caryophanales > Paenibacillaceae > Paenibacillus > Paenibacillus sp. MER 99-2. Next base: position 1,041,133 of record NZ_JAMAUZ010000001.1, read on the forward strand.
CGAGCATCGAAATAAACTGGGTGGGTATGCATACGCTCAGTTGAGCGGGATACTAGAATCCATGCTTCCTATGCGTGAATATCGTACAGACAGCGAATATGCTGGGCTGAATGTGCAATTCCAGAAACTAATGCAGATGATGATCACTAGATATACTTCATTGGAAACTGAATTGAGTCCAGAAGGAAAAGTATACAGTACGATAAAGTATGTGGACGAGCATTATGCTGAGGAGATTACTGTACAAAAACTTGCAAAGCTAGCAGGGTTACGTCCTGCTCAATATACGACGTTGTTTAGACAGATCACTGGGCGTAAGCCACTTGACTATGTGAATCATGTGCGAATCCAAATCGCCAAAGAATGGTTAGGCAAATCCGATGAACCGCTTAGAGATATTGCAAGCAGGGTTGGTTTTAAAGATGAATACTATTTCAGCAGACGTTTTCGCCAATCAACAGGTTTCGCGCCCCGCCAATATGACCGATCTCTTCAGCTTCAGACACTTGTTCAAGACTTCTCTTCTCATGATGTGAATATTCCAGCCAGACCCGAACGCATTATGTACTACGGGGAATCGGTAGGGGATATGCTGATCATGGATCTTCCGATCCTGCATCAACAGGCATATGATGCGGTGCAGCCGATTGACGTGGAAGAAACCGTGGAGATGAAGCCAGACCTGATCATTTTTGACAGCAGCGATGAACAGCAATTTGAACAATTCTCTCGGATTGCACCGACACTTGCGTATAACTCTCATGCAACCTTAAGCGATCGCATTCACACGATTGGAAGTTGGTTTGGAAAATATGCTGAGGCAGAAGCATGGTGGTCGACGTATACCGAAAATGAGATGAACATGTGGCAAAAGATGCAGGCATTCATTCAACCAGGGGAGACCGCTTCTGTCTTTGTTTATCATCGGGGTGCACGGTTATTCGTGATGGGTAACATTGGACTTGCTCCCATGTTATATCATCCGCTCGGATTCCAGCCAGTTGTGAAAGTACAGGAAGCGCTCGCTGCAGGTAGAGCTTATAAAGAAATTGCTGCTGAAGCGTTGTATCAATACGCAGGAGACCGGGTTTTTCTTATGTTACCTGAAGATCCAATTGCAAGACAGGCGACAGAAGCTTTAATGCAAAGTGCTGTCTGGCAAGGGCTGAACGCAGTGAAAAAAGGTCACGTATATCTGCTTGAAGAGACGATATGGAACTTGGGTGATGCGCTTACCCGCATGAATCTATTAAACCTGCTTGCCGAACTGTTAGGTCGTCGTTCTGATAGGTAGTCAAAAGCGGACTTTTGGAACAACCTCTAAAACGCACTTGCAGACGTCAGGATGATCAAGCTATGATATCCCATATTACATTTCGGAGGAGTGCTGGTCATGACACAACAACAAGGGGAAATGCGAGTAGCCTTGATACAAGCTGATATTCAATTAGGAGATCCTGAGGCTAATCATCAACATATGCAAGCATTGCTTGAGCGAGCGGTGGAGCACTATCCTGATCTGGGCTTGGCTGTATTGCCTGAGATGTGGAATACAGGCTATGCCTTGGAGCAAATTCATGAGCTGGCTGATCCGGAAGGCGAACATTCGCGAGCATGGTTATCTGCGTTTGCCAAAAAGCATCAAATCTCAATTGTTGGTGGCTCCATTGCGGAGAAACGCAAAGGTCAAATTTACAATACGATGTACGCTTATGATCGAGAAGGTCGTGAAGTAACACGTTATGATAAACTGCATTTATTCCGATTGATGGATGAAGAGAAGTATTTGCAGCCTGGTGCAGAACCGGAGATTTTTGAGTTGGAAAATGGTCTTACAGCAGGCGCTTCCATCTGTTATGATATCCGCTTCCCGGAACTTGCGCGGACGTTAGCTCTGAATGGGGCTAAAGCTCTGATCGTACCAGCCGAATGGCCAAAACCTCGTCTGCATCATTGGCGCACACTTCTGACAGCTAGAGCCATCGAGAATCAGATGTATGTGATCGCTTGTAATCGTGTAGGACTGGGCGGAGATACGGAATTCTTCGGGCATTCTCTCATTATCGACCCTTGGGGGGAGATTGTAGCTGAGGGCGGAGAAGGGGAGGAGATCGTGACGGGAATGATACGTCCCTCCTTGGTTGACGAGGTTCGTGGACGAATTCCGGTATTTGAGGATCGGAGACCAGGACTTTATTTTGGTGAAAAATAAAATTCTGAAATTAAATAAATCAATTTCATTAATCCATTGTTGAAGAGTTATGAAATTGTTTTAAATCTATAAAAATATTGAGAATAAGTGTTTATCCTCTCCGTGGACGGGTAATGATAACTATCCCGTCACCAAGGAGGATGATCAATCAATGGACAACCATGTGAAAGATACGCTCAGGAGACTGGAACAGGATAACACAAGGGTAGATCACTTAAGACAATTCTTAGAGAATGGTGCAGGAGGGCTATCACCCCCTGAACAAGGAACGCCAGATGAAGGACGTCTGGTGAATCAGCAGAACAGGTTGACAAGTGATCGTAATTTACGTAAATAAACCGCCAAATCGAAACAACCTATGTACGTTTTTACGTTAACTTAGATGATTAAACAATAAATGTGTGAAACATTGTGCTCGAACAGTGCAACACGCTCGAATAAGTTAAAGAATGCCTTGCTGTCATAGGCAAGCGCTGTATGTAATAAAAAGGGAAGACCCTAGGGTCTTCCCTTTTTATTTGTCTTGAGTAAAGTGTAGATCAACACAGCACTATACCTAGATTAGTATACGTCTAATGGTCACCTTCAGACAGTTTCGCAACCGTCTGCTTGAAGGTGTGGATGAAGGCTTCAGCTGCTTTGGACAAAACTCGTCCCTGACGATACGCAACCACTAAAGTACGGCTTGGTACAGGCTCAGCCAGAGGCACATACACCGGTACAAATTCACTGCGAGGTGCTCGTGCGATAAAGCGCGGAACCAGAGTAATGCCCATTCCCGTAGCTACGAGGGATTGTACAGTTTCAATGTTATTACTCTCAAACACTACATTGGGATCAAAACCAGCCTGTTCACATAGATCGAAGGTTAGTTTACGGAAGCCTTGTCCTTTTTTCAGGACAACAAAAGACTCTTCACGAAGCTCCTCCATCTTTACAGGAACAGGGTTGGCAGGATCACCTCTTTGTGCTAAAGGGTGCGTAGGCGGCACAGCCAGGTCAATTCGTTCCTCACCGATCACGACATAGGATAAACTTGGTTCTTGCAGCGGAAGTGATAACAGGCTAAGATCGGCTTTGCCGCTTGCCGTTAATTTCTCTAGCGTAAGACCGGAGTCTTCCAGCAGCGTTACTTCAATCTCAGGATAGGTTTGTTGAAATGCGGGAAGAACATGTGGAAGCAGATGAGATCCGGTAATTGGCATACTGCCTACAACGACTTTACCTTTACGAAGTTGCGAAATGTCTGACATTTCCTGTCTAAGCAGCTCAACCGCATCCACGATTTTCTGCGCCTGTTCAACAAAGGTAACGCCCGCATGGGTCAATTCCACTGTACTCGTATTTCGTTGAAAGAGGAGCACGCCCAATTCTTTTTCCAATTTGGATAACTGTTGGCTTAATGAGGGTTGTGCGATATGCAGCTTCTCTGCTGCACGGGAAAAATTCCGTTCTGCCGCAATCTGCAATGTATATTGGAGCTGTCTGAATTCCATCGTCATTGGTCATTCCTTTCATTATTGCCACTATTATATCACCCTTAAGTCGTTTAATCCTTTTTTGCATAAAATACATTGACACAATCCATTTAGGAACGTAGTATAAATTTATGATAATGATAATTGTTATCAATTAAAACCTCTGCTGAGAGCAGTGGTTTATTTGGCTTTCCCTCGTTATAGGTCAATCCTATTACATCTATAGATATTATATCTTGGAACAATGAATGGACGAGTGATATATTTATGTCATTCAAGAGCTTCGCTAATGTGAACGAACACAAAAGGCTCTTCCATGGAACGAACTTATAATGAGGTGAAAATGATGAGTAAAAAAACGATGTTTGAGAAAATTTGGGAAAACCACGTAATTCATCAGGAAGAAGGCAAGCCAAGCATTCTTTATATCGATCTGCACCTTGTACACGAAGTAACTTCTCCACAAGCATTTGAAGGTTTGCGTTTGAGCGGTCGTAAAGTTCGTCGCCCTGAACTGACATTTGCAACGATGGATCACAACGTACCAACGAAAGATCGTTTTAACATTACAGACCCAATCTCCAAACAACAAATCGATACATTGTCGCAGAACTGCCGTGATTTCGGCGTTAAGCTATATGACTTGGACACGATTGATCAAGGTGTTGTACACGTTATGGGTCCTGAATTGGGTCTGACTCATCCAGGTAAAACGATTGTCTGTGGTGATAGCCATACCTCAACCCACGGTGCGTTTGGTGCACTTGCCTTCGGGATCGGAACAAGTGAAGTAGAGCACGTTATGGCGACGCAATGTTTGCAACAAGCCAAAGCTAAAACGATGGAAGTTCGTTTTGTTGGTAAACGCAACCCAGGTGTAACAGCGAAGGATATGATCCTCGCAGTAATCGCTAAATATGGTACTGACTTTGCAACTGGATACGTTATCGAATACACAGGAGAATCTATTCGTGAACTGAGTATGGAAGAGCGTATGACGGTCTGCAACATGTCCATCGAAGGTGGCGCAAGAGCAGGCATGATCGCTCCAGACGAAACAACTTTTGAATATCTGCGTGGACGTGAATATGTGCCAGCAGATGCGAAATTCGACGAAGCTGTTGCGGCTTGGAAAGAGCTTGTAACCGATGAAGGTGCTGAGTTCGATCGCGTAGTTGAAATCGATGTAGAGTCATTGATTCCACAAGTAACTTGGGGCACAAGTCCAGGTATGGGAACGGATATTTCTTCCAAGGTCCCTGTTCCTGCGGAACTGCCTACTGAAAATGAACGTAAAGCTGCTGAAAAAGCGCTTGAATATATGGGGCTTACACCTGGAACACCAATTTCCGAAATTCCAGTGGATTATGTGTTCATCGGTTCTTGTACCAATGGACGGATTGAGGATTTGCGTGCGGCTGCACAAGTAGCTAAAGGACACACAGTTTCTAGCAATGTTACGGCAATTGTCGTTCCGGGTTCAGGACGTGTCAAAATCCAGGCTGAAAAAGAAGGACTTGATAAAATCTTCACAGATGCTGGCTTTGAATGGCGTGATGCAGGATGCAGTATGTGTCTTGCGATGAATCCAGACGTATTGAAACCAGGACAACGTTGTGCTTCAACATCGAACCGTAACTTTGAAGGACGTCAAGGTCGCGGAGGACGTACGCATCTGGTATCTCCAGCAATGGCAGCTGCAGCGGCGGTTAAAGGTCACTTTGTTGATGTACGTGACTGGAATTTCAAAACGGAAGCAGTTATCTAATAGTAACGAACAGAAGGGAGAACGGATCACATGGAAGCTTTCAAAACACTGCAAGGCATCGTTGCACCGGTTGACCGGGTCAATGTAGATACAGACGCAATTATTCCTAAACAATTTCTGAAACGGATTGAACGCACGGGGTTTGGACAATTTTTGTTCTACGAATGGCGTTTTGACGAAGAGGGCAACAACAATCCTTCCTTCGAAATGAACAAAGCACGTTATGAAGGGGCATCAGTTCTGATCTCTCGCGCTAACTTTGGTTGTGGATCTTCTCGTGAGCACGCACCATGGGCGATTATGGACTACGGATTCCGTTGTGTGATTGCACCATCTTTTGCGGATATCTTCTATAACAACTGCTTCAAAAACGGAATTTTGCCAATCAAGTTGTCGGAAGAACAAGTAGAAGATCTGTTCCAACGCACTGCAACTCATGATGGCTACGAATTGAATGTGAATCTGGAGAACAAAACGATTACAGATGCACACGGGCTGCATATTGAGTTTGACCTGGATGAGCACCGTCGTCAGTTCTTGTTGCAAGGACTGGATGATATCGGTTTGACACTTCAACATGATGATGAGATCACAGCATATGAGCAACGCCATGCAGCAAAATTGTTTGGCTAGTTGCTAAAATAATAAAAGTAAAAGCTTCTGTTTCACAGTATGGACCTGGTTCCAGTCTGTGAAACAGAAGCTTTTTTCATTTCACCATATGTTGATCGATTGCTAATAGAAGTTGTTCAAAAAGTTCGCTTTTGATTACGAAGGATGCCTGATGGCATCTCAGCGTGGAATATGGGATTCAGCCGAAATGTCCGTTGCTCACGTAGTTCTGCCTACGCTCCGCTACTCCATTTCTATCTTCATCCCATCTTCTCGGTACTGAAAACCGTCCTTTTTGAAAACGCACTAATGTCATTCATTGAGCTTTATACATAAAATGGGGAGTTTTTCTTAGCCGAATATTGGAGCACGTAGGCTGCATCTCTGTTCATCACTTTCGAAGCGATTTTGATCTGAGTGTGATCCAGTCGTGTTTCTTTAAGTACACGCTTGACGGCTTGAATACCGAGCTTCTCATCTACAACATGGCAGTATATGTTCAAGGCGTATTGCTCTACTGGATTGGTAGTCTTGCCCATATCGAAGCCGTCTACGAAGCCTAGACCTCTCCAGCCCAGCTCACTTGTTAATGCCTCCGTTGCTTTATCCCTTAGCCATAGATCACGCTTGCTTCCAGATAGGCTCTTCATAGGATATTGGATGAGAAGCATAACACCTTCTTGCTTGGAAGCTTCTTCATAGCCCTGACCAGTGTAACGGGATAAGAAATTACGTTTGAATTCGTCTTCATTTTGATATTCGCCAGGAAAATCTATTCGACTTGAAGTACCTATTGTACCAACAGTTCCAACATGCTCGACAAGCTGACCATCTTCGATCCAGTATTCTGCGTACAGTAGTTTACCGTCTGGTTTGTTCTTATATAAAGTAAACATGTCATACCTCCATTTGGATGGATTGTAATTGTAATAATATAGCCTTAGTACCTTTTTGAAGTTCCATAATATGTATAATTAAAGTTACCTTATTGAAGGTGCTGACGTCAATAAAAGACATGATTGATAGATTCTGCATTCATAGGTAGAAAACATCTGTGGACGTTTATTCTTTTTCGCCATATTTCCGACCAATTATGACAACGTTGTAACCGGAATATGACAGGATATCTGATAAACTGGTTAGTAGATTATGGAAGGCTACATAACGTTAGACATATGTTTATACCTAAGAGTTAAATAGAGTCACAACAGACCAACAGAATGGTGGATGATGTATGAGAAAATGGTCAGCAGTATTTGTATTTATTTTATTTCTGTGCGTATTTCCTGCAATGGTGCATGCTGACACGCCTCCTTCCATCGTACTGGATGGTGTAACAATTGAGCAGCAAACAGGAGCTCCTGCTGAAAATACGGGTAAGACAGTAATGGTTCCCATCCGAGTTGTGTCGGAAAATTTAGGTTATGAGGTTAAGTGGGAGAAAGCGACACAGACGGTTAGTGTCCTAAAAGGAGCAAGGAGCATCCAGATGGTCGCCGGGCAAGAGGAGGCTACTGTCAATGGAAACAAGGTAAGTCTGGATGCACCTCCTTTGATTAAACAAGGCACGACGTTAGTTCCGTTGCGCTTTGTCGGTGAAGGCATGGGACTGCTTGTAGGTTGGGACAATGGAACCAAGACCGTAAGCCTATCCAGTCTGCCTCCTGTAGTAGAAGCAGATAACGAAGAAGATTCGTTAGAAACACCTGGATCAGTTTCTCTTGCAGAGCTAAACAGTATTAACTTTAGTGGAAATCAGCTTACTTTGGGAACCAAAGGAAACATTACTCCGAAGCTATCCACGCTAACGAATCCTGATCGAATCATTGTTGATTTGCCGGGAACTACGTTTTCTCAGCAGTTCATTCAAGGACAAGCCTCCAAGCCAGATGGAAGCGGCAGTTTTCAAGTCACAGACTCTTCATTCATTACCCAGATTCGGTATGCTAATTTCAGTAACTCTCCTGCTACAGTTCGAATTGTCTTTGATTTAAGTCATATCGCTACTGCGAAGTGGTCGCATGGAGAAAATCAAGAGATACTGATTGATCTTACGGCAAATGGTGATGAAACACCAATCACTCCTCAGCCTGCTGTGGAAATTCCTAATGGGACAAAGGTTGTTATCATTGATCCAGGGCATGGAGGAAGACAGTCTGGAGCGGTTAGCGTTACAGGCAAATACGAGAAGGACTTCAATTTGGCTGTAGGGCTCAAAGTGCAAGCGTTACTTCAGTCCTACACGGACATTCAGACTGTCATTACACGTAAGGATGACACGGAATTGTCCTTGCAGCAGCGAGTTGATATAGCTGAATTGAATCATGCAGATGTTTTTGTGTCCATTCATGGTAATAAATTTACGACGCCTGTCCCCAATGGGATAGAGACGCTCTACACTCGCCCGGAAAGCAAAGAGTTAGCAGATATCCTTCATAAATATGTATTACCTATTACGGGACTTAAGGATCGCGGCATTAAGATGGCAAGTTTGCATGTGACAAGGGAAACAACGATGCCAGCCGTTCTTCTAGAGCTTGGTTTTCTAAGTAATGAATCGGATGAAGCGATAATGTTCACCGAGGATTATCAGAACAAATGTGCACAGGCCATCGTTGATGGAATCTTAGAATTTTTGGGCAAGTAAACATAAATATCGTTGTTTTAATGATTAGGGTAGTTCGTTGTTTCAAGATGCATAGATGTGAATAATGGGAAATTAAAACCATAAAAATGTAGAAAAAGCTTGATTTAACAACGTTTTTTTTCAGTGATGATGGAATATATTCGCAACTTTTAAGTGTTGGAGGCGTCTAATAGGTGTCTGGTAATGCCCAAGTGTCAGTCAGAGCTGAAATACCGCAACGTGTGGCAAAAAAATATGAGAATGGTAGGGGTGAAGGATGAAGAAGTTCGGTTTTTTGGTACTGTTATTTGTCTTTGGGCTCGTTTTCCCGGGCTATAGTCATGCAGCAACAGATACGAAAATTATCCTAGATGGGAAAGAGATTGTGCAGCCTTCGGATGCCAAAGCGGAAAACATCAACAGCAGTGTGATGGTTCCAATTCGGGTTATTTCTGAAAGCCTGGGATATGGTGTGGACTGGCAACAGAAGACAAGCACCGTGACTATAAGCAAAGACAACACTGCCATGCAGATGATTGTTGGACAGAAGACGGCAACGGTGAACGGCAGTAACGTGAACCTGGATGTCCCGCCACTCGTAAAAAATGGTACGACACTTGTTCCGCTCCGATTTGTTGGTGAACAAATGGGTCTAAAGGTGGGTTGGAACAATACCACGAAGACGGTAACATTAGTTACCCAGAATTCCGGTTCCGGAAACGGAACGACTACTCCCCCGAACTCCGGCAATAACGGCGGAGATACGCAGGAAGGTCTTGTACTGGTGAACGGCATCAGCTTCAGCGATAACCGCTTCTTAATTGCAACTAGCGGAGATACGAAGCCGAACGTCTTCACGATGACAGGACCGGATCGAATTGTTATCGATTTGCCTAATACGGCATTTGCTGATTCTTTCAGCCAAGGACAAGCTCTAGACAGCAATCAGAATGGACAACTTGTTGTGAACGGATATCCCGATGTATCCAAGATTCGTTATTCGTTATACAGCAATACGCCATCAACCGTAAGATTTGTTATTGATTTGACAAATAGCAAAGGTTATGACGTACAGAACGATTCTGGTTTAGTTATCGTTGATCTGAACAAAGAAGGCCCAACAACACAGCCCCCTGTTGGAAACAATGGTAAAAAGGTTGTTGTTATTGACGCAGGACACGGGGATCAAGATCCAGGTGCGATCGGCGTAACGGGCAAAAGAGAAAAAGACTTTAATTTGGCAATGGCACTGAAAGTGGAAGCCTTGTTGAAAAAAGAATCGAACATTGACGTTGTGCTGACGCGCAGCGATGATACATTTTTGGCCTTGAAAGAACGTGTAAGAATCGCTGAAAGTCTGAAAGCAGATATTTTTATTTCAATTCATGCTAACAGTGGACCTGCAGCGGCAAATGGTGTAGAGACATTTTATTCTCGTGCTACCAGTCAAGCGCTAGCCAAAATAATGCACAAGCATTTATTGGAATCATCAGGATTGAAGGATCGCGGTGTTAAAACGGCTAGTCTCCATGTAACTCGTGAAACAACAATGCCCGCTGTTCTGCTGGAAGGTGGATTCCTGAGCAACAAGAGTGACGAAGCGGCACTGTTTACGGAGAGTTTCCAAAATAGTGTAGCCAAAGGTATTGTTGCAGGGATCAAGGAGTATCTGGGAATTAAATAAGGGTGAATTCCTTATGTACAGGAGGCGGAGTTAGAATGAACAAAAAATTATGGATTGCAGCACTACTAGTAACGGTTATGGCGGTCGCTGCTGGATGTGGAAATAAGCCGACAGCCGCTCCACCTCAGACGCAAGGTGCAGGCTCCGAAGATACTGTGACAGAAGTGCAAGGTGAAACGGAAATTACTGAACCTACCACTGTAGAGCCAGATGAAACGACTTCAACAACAACACCAGACACAACTACGTCTGAATCAGAAGGAACGAATTCATCAGGGGGTACAAGCCCGAGCTCGGAGAACACAGGTAAGACGGATGCTTCGCAAGCGACAGAGAAGAAGACTATCAACGTATTCTTCACAGACCCAGAGGAGCTAGAACTGCATGAATCTACAGCTACTGTGACCTATGCAGCGGAAGAAGACAAATATAAGTCTGCTTTCGAAGCTTTACAACAAAGCTCAGATGACAAACTCGTTCCACTGTGGTCTAAGGAGATCGAACTGAAGTCTGTTCAGTTCAAGGATGGTGCTCTCACACTCGATATCCATATGCCAGATACGGCTAGGCTCGGTGCTGGTGGAGAAGCATATGCCATTGAAGCGTTGCAAAAAACGTTCTTCCAGTTTGATGAAGTGAAGACACTTGATCTATTGGTGGATGGACAACAGTCCGAGAGTTTGATGGGCCATGTGGATTTGGAACATCCAATGACGAGATCTTAATAGAGAGCTTCATATGTTGTTTTACCGTGTATTCTGCGGAATATCAGCCGTTTTACATGAGAGAGGGGAATCATAGGTGACTTTTAAATATAATAATCCATCACACTCTAAAAAAGTAGTTTCAGCCGTGCTTGCAGGTATGATGGCTCTTAGTGCTGGCGGGGCTGCCTTGGCAGCTGAAGCAACAGATGCTGGACAGAGCCAGACTACAACAGTAAGTAATACGGCTGCACCAACCGGTTTGTTCAGTGATATCAAAGCAGGATATTGGGCTGAGAAACACGTATACAAGCTGGCTTACCAAGGAATTCTCCTCGGTGAAAAAGGCTTATTCCGTCCAGGAGACGCGGTAACGCAGCAAGAAGCGGTAACTATGGCCATTCGATTTATGAATAAACAAGACCAGTTGAATGACAGCACGGCTGCGGCATTACCGACAACTATGGAAGTAGGCAACTACTTCAAGCCTTACGTCGCATTGGCGTTGGAACTGGGACTGATTGATAAAACGGAAGAAGCAGCAGTGGATGTGTCCAAAACATCTTGGGGACAGAAGCCTGCTACTCGTGAGTGGATCACGAAGCTACTTATTCGTTCGTTGAACAAGGATGCAGAAGCAAAAGCGCAAAACAATCAATCAACGAGCTTCGCCGATAATGCAAGCATCTCCGATGGCAGCAAAGGTTATGTTAACCTGGCCGTTAGTCTAGATCTGGCCAAAGGTGTTGACGGAAACAAGTTCAATCCAACGGGCTCTGTTACACGCGCACAGCTTGCTACGTTCTTTAGTAGGGGTGAATCGTTGACAGATACGGCTTATCCTAACACGTACACAGGATACGTTACTGGACTTGAAGATGGCCGAATTACGATGGTCGTTGACGGTAAACTGACGACTTTTGCTGTGAACAGCAATACGCCTTATTTCACGAAGGACAGTGAAACTCGTTCACCACAAGCCAATGTTCAATTGTATACCAAAGTGCAGGTGGTTGGTTCAGCGGGTAATGCTTCCTATGTGGAAGTGATCGATGCAACACCTCAGGTAGAGACAGTAGAAGGAACGTTTGCGCGTTCGCTGTCAGGTAATAAAATTGGTGTCTTCGTTGGTGAAAACTACGAGACATTCGGATACGATGAATCCACAGCATTCATTGATCAGAACGGATCAGCAATTAAATTATCGGATATTACAGCAGACAGTATCATTGAAGTGCAACGTGAGACCTTCTCCACTGACAAGAAGACAGTAGTCATTCGTGTGAAGTCGGGCATTGTCAACAAGAGTGATACGGGTGTAGTCGCTGAGGTCGTAACATCTGGCAAAACGATTAAACTGGTTACTACAGCAGGAACAACAGAGCAATATACGTATAGTGACAGCCTTATGATTCGTTATCAGGATCGGATTTTGACACTGGCTGAGCTTAAGCCGGGAAGCGCTGTGAAATATACGGTGAGGGATAGCATCTTGCAAACGATCGAATTGTCACAGGGTGTGGAGCAATCGGTTCGAGGCACACTGGTGGAGATTGGTGGGAATCAGTCTACATTGACATTCAAGCGTGAAGGTGGCTCCCTTGAAGCTAAGCTGCTGGTTGAGAAACCGGAAGTTATTATTAACGGAATACAGGATGCTTCATTAAATGATCTCATCACAGATGCAACAAATGGAGATCAGGTAGAGTTAACATTGAACGCTGAAGATCGTGTTACACGGATCCAGGTCATTGGCCGCCAAATGGAACCGATGAATGGTGCATCTGTAGTATCCTATAACGCTAAAACAAAAGTACTTACTGTGCTGGATAGCAACAAAAAACCGTTTGTATTTACATTGGATGAAAAAACAAAGTTGGATTATAATTCAACGAAGCCAACTATGGCAGGTCTGGAGTCTCTGCTAAACGAAGGACGCAAGCTGGATCTAACATATGTAGGTACTCGTGCGCTTTCCGTTAAGGTTATTTTCAAGTATGAGGGTACCATTAGCAATATTGATACTTCCAACCGGAAAATTAGTTTGTTGTCTGGCAATCAGACAATAACCGTTCCTTATACAATCGCTCCTACAGTGGAAATATATAATAAGTCTGGTGCAAGTCTCTCAGATTTGAAAATTGGCGACAACGTTACGGTCACGTTGGGCGCGAATCAGGATTATATCCAAAAGGTCGCTCTGAACACCGTTGCTCAATTCGAAATTACGGGTATTGAAACCAATGGTCGTGTTCGTGTAAAATCGGATTTGCTGACAAGCCAATTTTACTTCGATCAAGCGACGCTGACAGGAGAAAGCGGTCAGACGTTAACTACTTCACAATTGACAGTAGGAAACTTGATCAACGTTACGTTTGAAGGAATTACACCTAAAGCTGTTCAGGTTGTTAAACGTACACTCGCAGAGGTCACTTCAGTTGATGCAACTTCAGTTACATTGAAACTATTCAACGGTCAATCCGAGACAGTTCCGGTTAGCGGTTCCGTCAAAGTAATTAAGTCCGGTTCTACTTTAACGTCACTGGGAAGTCTTACTGTGGGTGATCGGGTTGAAATGACGAAGGATACGGATCACTCCACTCGTTTCAGAGTGATGACAATCCTGAGCAAACAGTTCTGGTCTTACGATGGCGTAGGGAACCAAATTCTGGTGAAACGTGAGACAACTACGGATACAAACTATCGTTTTGCACTTGGTACAGGAGTATATGTTCACCAGGGCGACAACACTTTAAGCGTGCAATCTCTCAGAGATAATGATAATATTGTATTGTATCTCCTGAACAACATCGTGATGGAGATCCAAAAACAGTAATCGTTTCTTTTCGAGGATCAAAGAATGACCGTCTTGATGCGGGATCTTTCCCGCATCAGGACGTTTTTTTTGCAAGCTTTTGTCTCCTCGTAAAGTACTCGAAATAAGTTTGGAAGTAAGGCTCCACCATGTGTGGTGATTCTGTGGGAGGTAGCTCTTCATGAATGCAGCGACAGTTAGGCACATACTCGATACGATGGAATCGATGTTTCCTGATGCACATTGCGAATTAAATCACAGCAATGCGTTTGAATTGACGGTAGCTGTCCTATTGTCGGCCCAATGCACCGACGAAACAGTAAACAAGGTAACCGCAGACTTGTTTCAAAAGTATACGAGCCCTGCTGATTATCTGGCGGTTCCTCTAGAGGAATTGGAACAGGATATTCGGCGAATCGGTCTGTATCGAAACAAGGCCAAGCATATCCAGAACATGTGCCGTATTTTAATAGAGCAGTATGGCGGTGATGTACCGCAGGAACATGATCAGCTTGTGACGCTACCAGGGGTCGGACGGAAAACCGCGAACGTTGTTGTTTCTAATGCGTTTGGCGTTCCTGCCATTGCGGTGGATACGCATGTAGAACGTGTGTCCAAGCGGCTAGGACTAGCTGGTTGGGATGACTCTGTTCTTGAAGTCGAGAAAAAATTGATGAAGCGCGTACCCCGAGATGAATGGACGTTGACCCATCACCGGATCATTTTTTTTGGACGTTACCATTGTAAGGCCCAGAACCCAGCGTGCCAGATCTGCCCTCTGCTGGATATATGCAGAGAAGGGAAAAAGCGTATGAAAACGTCCCAAATCAGGAAAGATAAGGAACGTAGCAGTACCCCAAAACGAAAAATAAATTAATGACTAGAAGAGGATGAGTAACGATGAAATGCATTTCCGTGTACACTGACAATTTTGAAGCCTTCTCCGATATTTTTGAACAAGTTGTGGAGCAGGAAATGGCTGAAAATGAAGAAAAAGAAGTCGAAGGTATCACTGTAAGTCATTCTGGCGACGTGCCTGAGCATTATTTGGAGCGCATGTCCACAAAACCAGAAGTTGTAGTTATGAGAGACAAAGGAAGAAATATTACAATTCTTCAGCACGGACAAGTATTTGAAATCTTGTTGCCTACAATGGAGAACGCGGTTTCTTAATATTACACCTATACCCATGGATATGTTGCATCTATGTTGACATGCTCATTACGGAGCAATACCGCATATTAAGGGTGCAGCATGTTCGTGAAGTACCATCGATAAAACCGATATATTCGGTTTTATTTTTTTATATCCGAATTTTCCCATTGAAAAAGGGAATGCAAGAAAAACTGGGGATAACAGCGCTCGGAATATTATTCTGTCATTGAAGTGGCAAGTGTGTAATCAGAAGTCGAGCGTTGACAGAATCTGTAGTGCAAAAGATGCTTTGTCTATGCGTTATTACATAGAAATCGTTCAAATTCGCACGAGGTAATGTTAAAATGGGACTATTATAAATGCGAGTTCAAAAGGAATCCAACTTTAATGCTGAAAATGCTGAGTAAGTATGAGATTTTTTAGTTTTATAATCCAAGCGGACTTTTTGAACAACTTCTATAAGAGAAAGGCATTATCATGAATGATGCCAAATTAAGGAGCCAGGGGGAAAGGCCAGTCATGACGAAAACAGATTATCCAGTAGAGATGGCTAAACCTCTGCTTCCACTGCGAGAGGCAATGGAGCAGACGAGAGACCATACGGCAGTACAGGCTATAACAGATCTGATCCGCAAAGCGGAAATGAAACAGTTAACCATTGCATTCTGCGGTCACTTCTCAGCCGGTAAGTCTAGTCTGATTAATAGTTTGTGTGGTAAACGGGTACTGCCTTCAAGTCCTGTGCCTACAAGTGCTAACGTCGTATCGATCCGTAATGGGGCTCCACGAGCGATTATTCATATGACGAATGACGAAAGCGCTGACAATGCATCAGGTGCTAACAGTTCGCTGGAGGTTTCCCCTGAGCAGTTAGAAGCATATTGCAAGAATGGTGGCGCATACCGTTCGATTGAAGTGTGGGATGATATTCCCTTGCTGAAAAATGGTGCAGTACTGTTAGATACACCCGGTGTGGATTCAACAGATCGAGGTCATGGATTGGCAACACATTCAGCACTTCATTTAGCTGACGTTGTGTTCTATGTGATGGATTATAATCATGTGCAGTCAGAGAGTAACCTGTCGTTTGCTAAAAGTTTGTCGGATTGGGGCAAACCGCTGTTCCTGATCGTGAATCAGATTGATAAGCATCGAGAAAAAGAGCTTTCGTTTGATACGTATATTGAGGGTGTTGAAACGATCTTTAATGCTTGGGAAGTTCGATATGATGGGTTATTGTTCACATCTCTTCGAGATAAGGATCACCGCTACAACCAGTGGAAGCAGATTCCTGAGCTTATTGAACATATGTTGGAACATAAAGAGGGACTGATCCAGCATAGTTTGTTGAGTTCCGCGAGTCATGTGACAGAACAACATTTAGAGCGGCGAGCGGAAGAACGAGAAGAGGAAGAAGCGAGTCTGCTTGAGGAAATCGGTGGGCAGGAAGGTTTGCAGCGATTGGAGCATGAGCTAGCGGCAATTCAGCAGCAAGAAGCTGAGCTTCGTTCCAAGCCGTCACGGGAACGAGAGAAGTTTCGGGCAGAGCTTGAACCGCTTCTGGCTAATGCCAATCTCACGCCAGCGGATATCCGTACGTCGGCAGGTGCATTTCTGGAAAGCCGCAAACCTGGATTCCGTGTAGGGCTCCTATTTTCGGGTGGCAAAACAGAGCAGGAGAAACAACGGCGAGCGACGGAGCTTGCTGGCTTGCTGAAAGATCAAGTTCAGGGACAAGTGGAGGTTCATATCCGCACGATGCTTAGAAAGCTGGGTGAATCTCATCAGCTCTGGGGAGCTGATTGGGAACAGGCGCTGAATGCGGAGCTTCCTGTTATAGATGAAACTTTGCTAGAGATGAAACGAAGTGCCAGTGCAGAGCTGTCTCCTGAGTATATACTTCAATATAGCAAAGAGTTGCGAGGCGAAATTGAGGCTCGCTACCGCAAGTCGGCCATGATGCTGGTCGACCGCATGCTTGAGGCGCTGAGCGCGCAAGGCGAAGCCGCGCTTCAATCGCTGGACGCCAGCCGCACAGCGTTGCTGGCGCAATCCGCTGCGGCGACGCGCTACACTGCGCTCCAGCGCGCCGCCGCAGCGGAGGCAGCAGGGCTGCGCAGCCTGCTGCCTCCTGCGGGCTCCCTCCCCTCCGGGCTATTGCCGGAGGTGCGGAGCCCGCAAGTGCCCGCGCATGAGCCGCCGAGCGAAGCTCCCGGCTCGCACACGGGCACCACGCCTGTGGCTGCGCAGCCACAGGCAACGCCGCCGCGCACAGCAGCAGCGGCGCAAGGGCACCCGGCGGCTGGCGCTGAGCGTCGCCGGCGCCTGGACGCAGCGGCGGCACGGCTGGAAGCCGCCGCTGCGGTGGTGGAGCCGTACCCCGCCATGGGGTCGGCGGTACGGGATCTGCGTGCACGCGCGGCTTCGCTTGCCGGCGGCACGTTTACACTCGCGCTGTTCGGTGCGTTCAGCGCGGGTAAGTCCTCCTTCGCCAACGCTTTGCTCGGCGAAGCTATCTTACCGGTCTCGCCGCACCCAACAACAGCGGCGATTAACCGCATTATGGCTCCGTCCGGTGGAGCGGAGCATGGCACTGCCCGAGTCCGGATGAAGACTCGGAATGCCTTCCAAGAGGATCTGGCATATTCGTTCCGCTTGCTTGGCTTAGGTGAACCGGGAGCAGATTGGCAGAAGCGCGTCCAATCTCTGTCGCCTCAAGATGTACATCCAGCGGGAAGACCGCATTATAGCTTTTTACAAGCGGCTGCGGCTGGTTGGGAGGATACAGCGGATCAATTGGGTCAAGATGTGTTAGTTGATTTGGCTGGTTATCGTAACTTTGTGGCGAATGAACGGAAGTCCTGTTTTGTTGATAGCATCGACCTCTACTATAGTTGTGCAGTTACGGAGCAAGGCATTGTCCTGGTGGATACGCCAGGAGCTGACTCGGTGAATGCCCGTCATACCGGAGTAACGTTTAATTATATGAAGAATGCGGATGCGCTTATATTTGTAACGTATTATAACCATGCCTTTTCACAAGGAGATCGACAATTCCTGAATCAATTAGGGCGGGTGAAGGACAGTTCCGCTATGGATCAGATGTTCTTCGTTGTGAATGCGAGTGATCTTTCTTCGTCAGAAGAGGAATTGGAACAGGTTCTGGATCATGTGAGCACCCAGCTTCGAACAAACGGAATTCGTTCACCTCGATTATTCCCGGTGTCTAGCTTGCTTGCGATGGATGGCAAGAGTACGGGCAATGAAGAGCTGCTTCAGCAATCAGGTTTCACGCGGTTTGAAGAAGAATTTAATCGCTTTGCTGGTAGAGAGCTTGCCGATCTTGCTGTTCACGGAGCAGCAGAAGAGTTGAACCGTGTGGTGCAGCGCTTGAAGCAGAGAGCAGAGGATGCGGTACAAGGTGAAGAGGTATTAGATCAGCGTCGTCTGGAGCTGAATGCCATCATGGATCAATCCGTTGGTCGTATACGCACCCTCTCTGAACGTTCTATGAAAGAGGAGCTGACACAAGAGACAGGTGAATTGCTCTTCCATGTCAGACAGCGACTCGGATATCGACTTGGTACATTTATGGCTGAGGCATTCCATCCCTCTGTACTACGAGAAGATCGTGGTCAGTTGAAAAGTGCCTTTGCCGCATGTGGACGTGAGCTGTTGCGCATGATCGCGGTTGAGCTTGAACAGGAACTGCTCGCAACGACACTGCGATTAGAACAGACAGGTCAGACATGGTTGCAGAAGCAGATCACGGATTGTATTGAGGAACTGAAACGTTTATCTGGCGGAATGGATCTATCTTTATCCTTTAATGAGGAATGGACAACACCGGTTCTTGAGGAGATTCGATTAGAGGAGCCATCCGGCTGGAAAATCTATCAGAGTTATTTACGCAATCCGAAGCAGTTCTTCGAAGGAGGCGGACGTCAGCGACTGCAAGAAGTGCTGGAGCCTGTCATCAAACAAATGGTTGCTGATGTGTTACCTCCTGCGCAACAAAAGCTTGTTGAATTCTATGATGTGCGGCTTCAGCAGTCGTTACAGCATCAATCCAGACAGTTGGAGGAGAGACTACAAGAAGCAGTAAACGCGTTGAACGAAACGTTGACTAGCGGCATACTCGCAGACGAATGGAATGCTCTTTCCCTACAAATACAGCAATTCGTACACGAATAAGTCTACACGAAGTGTGTACCTATAAATTCATGTTCAAAAAGGCTCCCGACCAAGAGGTCAACAAGGGAGCCTTTTTTTTGTACGAACAACCTGAAATGAAGAGAATATTCAAACATTTGATTGATAGGTGGTTGTTTACCCCTGTTAATGCCGCATTAAGGAGAAAGTAGCCTGAATATGGTCTGTTATTCGCTTTGCCGCGAAGGGGGGACGGTGATAAACTTCATAAATGTTCATACTATTTTGAACTAGACAAGAGGAGGAGAAACATGGATGTTCTCAGGCAACTGCAAACCTTTTTTTGGGAAAAGCGATCGTATTTATTTGTATCAATCTTGTTCCTCGCCATAGCGACTGCACTCGGGCTTGTATATCCGAACCTGCTAAGGATTTTGATTGATAACGTAATTATACCGCGAAATTTTGAAGACGTTCCCATACTTGCTTTGACGGTGTTAGGTGTTGTTATTTTAAAAGCGGGCATGCAATTTTTACACGGTTTCTTTGGAGGCCGACTGGGTAACTTTTTGGCATACCGGCTTCGTAATGCTTGTTATGAAAAGCTTCAATTTTTATCCTTCCGTTATTATGACACGGCCAAAACGGGAGATCTGATGTCCCGCCTCACGGGAGATTTGGAAGCGATCCGGAACTTTATCGGGTTTGGCTTCGCCCAGATTCTCAACATGGTATTAATGGTCGTATTCGGCGCAATTATGATGATGACGATGAGTTGGCAGCTTACCCTGTATACACTCATTTGCATTCCTCTACTTGCCTTCGTTGCGCTAAGATTCGAATCCCGAATTCACCCTGCGTTCCAGGAAATGCGACTCGCGCTGAGTTCACTCACGACAGCCGTACAGGAGAATATTACAGGCGTGCGTACGGTTAAATCTTTTGCTCGTGAGCCTTATGAAGTGGAGAAGTTCTCTACACGCAACGAACGTTACAAAACGAATCAGATTCATGCAGCAACCTTATGGAGTCATTATTTTCCGATCATGGAGATCCTTGCTTCTGTAAGTGTGGTCTTGCTCTTGGTCATCGGTGGCAGAATGGTTATTCAGCAAACGCTAACACTTGGTGAACTCGTTGCCTTTTTCAGTTTGATCTGGTACATAATTGGACCAATGTGGAACCTCGGTTTCCATATCAACAACTATACTCAATCAAAAGCTTCGGGTGAACGCGTACTAGAACTATTGAATACGCCAGTAGATGTACAAGAAACAGAAGATCCACTTATTATGGAGGCAGATCATGTTAAAGGACATGTAACCTTCGAGTCAGTAACCTTTGCGTATGGCAACAAGATGGCAGCTGTGACAGATATCAATTTTGATGCACCTCCTGGAACAGTCATCGGTTTCCTTGGCGGAACAGGGTCAGGAAAATCGACGATTATTCAGCTCCTGATGCGTGCGTACAACGTGAACTCGGGCACGATTAAGCTGGATGGAAAAAATATTAAAGACATCGGTATTCGTAGTTTACGTAGTCAGATCGCTTCAGTTTTTCAGGAGACGTTCCTGTTCTCCTCAAGCATTCGTAACAATATTTCCTACGGTTTGAAAAATGTAACGATGGATGAAATTATCCGGGCAGCGAAGCTGGCCAAAGCACATGATTTCATTATGGAGTTCCCGGAAGGGTATGACACGGTTGTCGGTGAGCGCGGAATGGGTCTTTCAGGTGGTCAGAAACAGCGGATTGCGATCGCAAGAGCTTTGTTGAAAAACCCGAAAATTCTAGTGCTTGATGATGCAACCAGTGCGGTAGATATGGAAACCGAGCATGAGATTCAATCCGGCTTCCAAGAGGTCATGCGTGGTAGAACGACATTTATTATTGCCCACCGGATATCTTCTCTACGACATGCAGATGAGATTCTGGTGCTCGATGAAGGGCGTGTCGTGCAGCGCGGGAAACACAAAGACCTTATTGAAGTACCTGGACCATATCAGGATGTTTATAAAATTCAATATGCAGATTACATTGCCCGCGGTAAGCGGGAGGCTGGGGAGCAGGTGAACTCATGAGTGCCGATACGGTAGCAGATAGGCGCGAGGTCAAGGGGACTTCGAATCAGAAATTAAATGAACGATTCGTATATCAAGATGACGAAGTTATTGAAAAACCGTTTAACTGGAAAGAGTTTGGTCGATTGTTTGCATATATGAAACCTTATGCAAGGCAACTCTTACCACTTGTTATATTAATGATGATTCTGGGAACAATCACAAAATTGTCTGTACCGTTCCTGATCAGTTTGGCGATTGACCGTGCGATTGCACCACAAACAGGATTACCTAGTATGACCATGCTTTATTTAATCGCTGGTTCCGTACTTGCGCTGTATTTAATTCAGTGGGGTGCGAATACGTATCGAATCAAATTGACCAATATTATTGGTCAACGAGTGATTTACGATCTTCGGTCAGATCTGTTCAAGCATATCCAGAAATTGTCCTTTAACTTTTTTGACAAAAGACCAGCAGGCTCAGTGCTTGTACGTGTCACGAATGACATTAACTCCTTGCAGGACTTGTTTACGAATGGTGCAGTTAACGTCATGATCGACTGTGTACAGTTGCTTGGTATCATCGTCATTTTGATGCTAATTAACTGGAAGCTGGGGCTTGCTGTCATTATCACGGTTCCAATTATGTTTATTATCTCGACCAAACTGCGTGTGTTGATCCGTCGTGCATGGCAGGACGTACGTATGAAGAACTCCCGTATTAACTCCCACTTGAATGAATCCATTCAAGGGATTCGAGTGACTCAAGCGTATACGCAGGAAAAAGAGAACATGAAATACTTTGACAATATGAACATGTCCAGCAAGAAGTCTTGGGATAGAGCATCAGCGATGAACCAGGGCTTCGGACCACTCATTGAGATTACGGGTGGCTTTGGTACATTAATTCTGTTCTGGTTTGGTGCTTACCTAATTCAACAGGATCAACTGACGGTCGGCTTACTGGTTGCCTTTGCCAACTACGTTGGTAACTTCTGGGATCCAATCAACCGTCTAGGTCAAATGTACAATCAATTGCTGGTTGCGATGGCTTCTTCGGAGCGGATCTTCGAATTCATGGATGAGAAGCCAAGCATTGCAGATAAACCGGGTGCGAAGCCACTTCCTGCAATTAAAGGGGACATCGTATTTGACAATGTAGTGTTCGAATATGAGAAAGGCAGACAGGCGCTTAAGGGAATCAGCTTTAAAGCAGCCGCAGGTCAATCGATTGCACTAGTGGGTCACACAGGCTCCGGTAAAAGTACAATCATTAACTTAATCAGCCGTTTCTATGACATATCTGACGGGCGTTTAACGATTGATGGTCGGGACGTTCGGGATGTAACCGTAGAGAGCTTACGAAGTCAGATCAGTATCGTACTGCAGGATACGTTTATTTTCTCTGGTACGATCCGTGATAATATTCGATTCGGGCGGCTGGATGCAACAAATGAAGAAGTGGAGGACGCTGCAAAAGCAGTAAACGCTCATGAATTCATTATGAAGCTTCCAGGTGGGTATGATACCGAAGTTGAAGAGCGCGGCAATGTCTTATCTATGGGTCAACGCCAACTGTTATCCTTCGCTCGTGCATTGCTAGCTAATCCGCGTATCTTAATTCTGGATGAAGCGACAGCAAGTATTGATACGGAAACTGAACTGAAAATCCAAGAGGCATTGAAGGTTCTGTTGCAGGGTAGAACATCCTTTATGGTCGCTCACCGTCTCTCGACGATTCGGAATGCGGATAATATTATTGTACTGGATCATGGTGAAATTAAAGAAGAAGGAAACCATGATCAGTTGATTAAACAGCAAGGTGTGTATAATGGGCTTATTGAGGCTCAGTACAAATTTTTGTAGAGCAAACTTGAACACTTCCTAAGCGTATAAGATTTTAAACTAGAACACTCTGGTATTCTTTTAACTTGATCTTCTCGGATAAGAGCAACCTATTCGTTGGAGGCAAGTATAAAGGTTACCGGGGTGTTTTTTTATCTAGTACTCCCCTTACTGTCAATTCAATAAAATCAATCAACAAACGATGGTCATCTTATGAAACGTTTATCTTAGATCAAGCTAGAATTCATATGTTATATTGAAACAACTTAGAGAAAATCGATACTTAGGGCTGGAGGGAGATTTTTGCACGATACCTTTGCGACTATACCATCAGCTCGGTTTGAGCCGTTGGATCATATGCATTTTAAGCTCACTTATATAGATCATACAAATGAGAATATGAGCGAATGGTTCTTGAAAAAGCATTTTATTGAAACTTATCTGCTTATATTTGTGGTTAGTGGACAGGGCTGGTTAAGGATCGACGGTAATTTTGTGGAGTTGCGTTCAGGTGGACTGTATATCGGCTTTCCTGGGCAATTAGTAGAGGCGAATGTACATTCCTTAGACGAATACGGTGTGTATCATATGAGCTTTGATGTAATATTTACACGAGAGCAAGACAGATTGGTTGCTTTGGATCGAATGAAGCAGCTTCTCCGTTATGAGCTAAACGGTGAGCTCACATCCCTTTCACCCGTTGTTGTTGGTGAACTCTGTCAGATGATCTATCAGTTCATCATGGACAAAGACGGCTTGCAACGGTATTACGGTCAGATTCGATTTCAGGAGCTAATGTATACCATATTTTCCGATGGTGTTCTTGCAGATGAGAATGAACAGGCTTTACCTGTTGAACAGGTGAAGATCTACTTGGAGCAGAATTATACGAATAAAATAAGCATTCCGGAGCTGGCAGCTGTTGCGCGAATGAGTTCAAGGCACTTCATGCGTGTATTTAAAAAGAGATATGGTTGTAGTGTAGTGGACTATTTGACCTCTTACCGAATCAAGCAGGCCCAGATTTTGATGAGGAACGATCACAATTATCGACTTAAGGATGTTGCTTCATATGTAGGTTATCAGGATGAATCATATTTCCGCCGTAAATTCAAACAAATCTCGGGTATTCCACCAGCCGCATTCATACGCAATAGCAAACAAAAAATTGCTGCCGTTCATCCGTTCAGTATTGGCATCCTGCTTGCATTGCAGATCATCCCATGTGCCGCTCCAGCACGTCATCCGTGGACGAATTATTACCGTCGAAAATATCAGACGGACAAGGTGATCCCACTCGCAGAAGTGGAGGACACTTGGCTGGAACAGCTTGAATCCATTCAACCAGATTATATTGTTGCTGTATCAACAGATCAGTCTGAGTCTTTGCAAAGTCAGCTTCAGACCATTGCTCCCGTCTGCACGATTCCTTGGGAAAACAATGACTGGAAAGAGCATTTGAGAGTTGTTGCTCGATTTTTGGATAGATCGGATATCGCGGATGTGTGGCTTAAGCGGTACGAAGAGCAGGCAGCCCAAGTGAAGAGGGAGCTTGCAGTGACGATTCGTGAAGACGAATTGCTCGTCTTGAAAGTGTACGGTGAGCATCTGCAGGTACTTGGACCTGGAAGTATTGCTTCTGTCTTTTATCAAGATATGGAAATGAATGCTCCTTCAGGAACAGAGGCTCTCTGGAACAAGGATTCCGTCACCCTACGGGAAGTATCCATGCTCCATTTTGCAAGATTATTGTTGATCATAGGTGAAGATGAGACTTCTAAACAGACTTGGACACGCCTTCGAGCTTCAGACGAATGGAATAACATTGATGCTGTACGAAACGGTAAGGTGGACATATTAATGTCTAGCGTTCTGCTCGATTATACTGCGTTTACCCATGAACTTATGCTGCACGAACTATTAAAGCTATGGCACGATCGTCCATAGTAAAAAGTCTGAATCGTCAATATCATGCTAGACTAAATTTAATTATACTACTCCTATATCACGATGATAATGATAATTATTATTAATTAGACATTGTCATTACTTATTGACATATAGGGGGTACATACAGAAATGAGATTTAAATGGCTAACTTTAGTAAGCACAATTTTGATTCTGCTCGTTATTACCGCGTGTGGTGCGAAGGGGCAGGAAGTAAGCACGGGCTCCGGACAGGATCATGTGGAGAGTGGAGCAACGTCACAAGAAAGTAACGTAAAAACAGTGAATAGTGAGATGGGCGAAATTGAAATTCCAGAATCACCACAAAGGGTGGTTGGTCTATCCGTAGTATATCCAGAATTTTTGTATGCCCTTGGTATTGTGCCTGTTGCTGTACAAAATTATCATGACGAATTTCCTTCATATCTGTCAGAGCCTTTCTCGAATACGATGAAAATGGGCATTGGCAAAACACCAAATTTTGAAGCTATTATGGAAGCGAATCCTGATTTAATTATTGCTCCAGCCTGGTGGTCTGAAAAAGACTATGACCAGTTGACGCTAATAGCCCCAACTGTATTGTTGCAAGGTCGTGATGACTGGCGTGATGAGCTTCGTGATATCGCCAAAATTGTAGACAAGGAAGAGCAGGCCGAGAAGGTCATACAAGATTTAGTGCAGAAGGAGAAGACAGCTGCTGACACATTGAACAAACTGATTGGTGATGAAACGGTGCTGTATATTCGGGTCATGGAAAAAGAAATTGTAATGCATGGTGAAAACATCGACCGAGGCAACTTTGTACACAAACGACTCGGAATGAAGCCGGTTCCTAATTTCCCGCAGTCCGAAAAGGCCATGTCCGTATCCCTGGAGGTGCTGCCTGAGTACGATGCAGATCATCTAATCGTTCAGCTTGATGACGAGAATAATCCGGAAATTAAAAAGAAATTTGAACAGATGTTATCGACATCATTGTGGAAAAATCTAAAAGCCGTCAAGGGAGATCATGTGTACATGGTAGGTGGCAAGGAATGGTTCAATCTAGGTATGGCTCCACTTGCAGATAGCTATGTGATTGATGATATCGTTGCTGCTTTTGAGGAGAAAAATGAATTGTAGAAAATGGACTCCGCTATCGAGTCTCGCATTTCATAACTAATGAATACAGGATGTGTTCACAATGCGTGAAGAAGATATTTATGATGTAACCATCATTGGAGGCGGCCCTGCCGGAATGTATGCGGCCTTTTATGCGGGCATGCGTGAGATGAAGGTCAAAATTATTGAAGGTAAAGATCAACTTGGCGGATTTCTGCACACCTATGCCGAGAAGACGATTTGGGATGTAGGTGGGTTACCACCTATGAAATGTTCGAAGTTGATAGAGTGGCTTGTACAGCAGGCCAACACATTTAACCCAACGGTTATATTCAATCGTCAGATGGAACGCTTCTCTCGTCTGGATAACGGAATATTGGCGATGTATACCACTGAGGGGGAGATCCACTATACCCGAACGATGATCATCGCAGTAGGTCGTGGCGTCGCTGAAATTCAGAGGCTAGAGCTCCAGGAATCAAATGATAATGAGCATGTAAATCTTCACTATACGGTGCAAAACCCGGAATACTTTGCAGGTAAACGTGTGCTTGTTTCAGGTGGAGGCAACAGTGCTGTAGACTGGGCCATTGAACTTGCTAAAGTTGCTCAACGTGTTAACGTGGTTCATCGTCAATCTGAATTTCGTGCAATGGAACGGAATGTCAGCGAGATGTACGAGATAGCGGATGTAAGAACTCCGTATCAGATTACACAGCTACAAACCAATGGTGAACGCATTAACCAGGTTGGCATTACGCATACGTTGAACCGAGAGCATATCTTATTGGATGTGGATGAAGTAGTGATTAGCCATGGATATACAAGTAATCTAAGTGATCTTGCCAGTTGTGGATTAAAAATGAGTGACGGAATGGTTTTGATGAGTCAACACGCTGAGACCAACCTACCGGGTGTATTTGCAGCTGGAGATTGTGCCACCAATGAGAGCAAAGTACGGCTCATAGCTGGGGCTTTTAATGATGCAATCGTTGCGGTGAATCGTGCGAAACTATACTTGAATCCAGAGGCAGCTAGGATGGCGTATGTTTCCTCCCATAATGAGCTCTTCCGTGATAAAAATCGGAGTATATCCCGTTCATAAGTGGGCAATGAAATGTTTTGTCGTAGACATGTAGGAGAAGATTTACGTTTTCTCATCGTTCGTCAATCGGTTTCTCCTCTATCATGAAAGGTGACTGAGATCTCCGAGATGTTGAGCCTCTTACATGACAAGCTTTAACATTATATTTATATCCTTATTTCTGGGAAGATTGGAAAGAGTGCCAAAACGCTAAGCAATAATTGTAAAATTTGATCGAAAAAACAGAAAAAATCTTGTAAAATTCACAAGAAAAATAGGGAGTACTCTTGCAATCTTTAACCAAAACCCCGAAAATAGAGAGACAGATATAGAAGATTTCTCTTTGGGAGGATTGGAAAGAACATGTGGGGTGCTCCTTTTTCGGCTCAAGCCAAAAAAATGCTGCTATTAGGCAGCGGAGAATTGGGAAAAGAGGTCGTTATTGAGGCCACGCGGCTGGGAGTCGAAACGATCGCTGTTGATCGTTACGAGAATGCACCTGCAATGCAGGTTGCACACCGGTCATACTGCATCGACATGCTAGATGCCGAGGCTCTGAAACAATTGATTCGTAAGGAACAACCGCATTATATTGTACCTGAGATCGAAGCTATTGCGACAGAAGCTCTGCTTGAGCTTGAGGAAGAAGGATTTTGTGTCGTACCTACGGCTCGTGCTGCTCGTTTAACGATGGATCGTGAAGGTATTCGTCGTCTGGCAGCGGAACAATTGAAACTTCCAACAGCAGCTTATCTATTTGCAGACAATCTGGAACAACTTCAAGAAGCTGTTCGTGAATTGGGTACACCTTGTGTGATCAAACCACTGATGAGTTCTTCGGGCAAAGGGCAGAGTGTATGCCGTACGCCAGATGATGTAGAGGACTGCTGGAACATTGCTCTTTCGGGAGCTAGAGGCAAGTCTGTACGTGTCATCGTAGAGAGCTTCGTGAAATTTGAGAGTGAAATTACGCTGTTAACTGTAAGATCTGTATCAGGGACGGTATTTTGTCCTCCGATCGGTCATATTCAGAAGGATGGGGATTATGTCGAATCTTGGCAGCCTCATGCGATGACGCCGGAACAATGGAAGCAAGCTTGTCATATTGCCAAGTCTGTTACCGATGAACTTGGCGGATATGGACTCTTCGGGGTTGAACTGTTTCTGACTGCGGATGGTGTTGTGTTTAGCGAGGTATCCCCTCGTCCACATGATACAGGCATGGTTACAATGATTACTCAGGATTGTTCTGAGTTTGCATTACATGTCCGTGCTATCCTTGGTTTTCCGGTAACGGGCGTACATTTGCTCACACCGGGAGCTTCAGCTACGCTGAAAGCGACTGATGAAACATCTGACTTTACTATAGGCGGTATCGAAGAAGCATTGGCACTTCCACGTACTCAGGTTCGAGTTTTTGGTAAGCCTGAGACCAAGGTTGGACGCCGAATGGCTGTAGCGTTAAGTGCAGACTCAAATGTGGAAGAAGCTCGAAAAACAGCGGTTCAAGCCGCAAATATGCTGAAAGTGGAGGTAAATCATGTCCAATAATGCCCAGGCCCCTGTACTGATGATCCGAGAGTGTGAACTGCGAGATGCAGAAGCGGTAACAGGATTGATGCGAGAGGTCAGCTATCCAACAACAACAAATGTTATGAAAGAGCGTATCGAAGGGTTGGAGAACAATCCGAATGCTTGCATGCTTGTTGCTGAAGTGGATGAACAAATTATTGGTGTGATTGGCTTGCAATGTGTGCAAAGTCATGCCTATCCAGAACCAGCAGCACAGATTACTTCTTTAATTGTGGGAGAAGAACATCGTGGAGGCGGAATTGGTCGTCGTTTGATGGCTCGTGCAGAGGCTTGGGGCAAACAGAAAGGCGGCAAACAGCTGTTTGTTACCGGAGGTAATCGCGAAGCTACTTCACCAACATATTCTTTCTACGAGCATATTGGCTTCAATAAAAAAGGATATCGTTTCAGTAAAGTCCTTCTATAGATAGTAAAGTCTTTTCCTTTAGAGGAACCCAACAGGGCTCCCTCTGTGGTTTAACAAGACAAAATGATGGCATTCGGACAAGCTTTATCGGTCTGGATGCCATTTTTTTTTCGATATGTAGTTACATAAAGCAATAAAGCGTAGGATTGTGGGCTTTTTTCTTCTGATCTATCTCAGAAAATAGTTTTTGATGTACACCGTGATAAAGTCGTTTTATACCGTTAGCACAGTCATTTAAACCGTTGAGTCAGCTTTGAAACAGTTATAAAAATGACAAAAAAGTCATTTTTCCATATTTTAAAGGTTCACAACACTCCTCTTAATTGATATACTGCTAGAGTATTCATTACAAAGTTGTCATAATTAATTTTTGAGGAGATGAATTATTTGAAGAAGAACTTGATCAAAACTGTCGTCGCTGGAAGTTTGACAGCTGTATTGGCTGTAGGGGTTATGCTCCCTGCCTCCGCATCTGCTGCTAACCCATCCACATATAAGCAATCATACAAAATTACAGATGTAGGTAGCTTGCAAACCTTCTTGGAGAAATGGTTGAAAGACAATGGATTCACTGTTACGAATGGCCAAGTGGTTAAAGAGCCTGAAGCTCAGCCGACTACACCTACTGCTCCTGCTAAACCAGCACAACCAGTTAAAGAAGACAAGCCTGCGACTACGCCAGCTAAAGATCCTTCGAATACAGGAAACACAGGTAATACAAACAACACAGGCAATGCAGGTAATACAAACAACACAGGCAATGCAGGTAATACAAACAACACGAACACCGACAGCACTAAGTCTGATTTTGCTGCTCAAGTTGTAAAATTGGTGAATGCTGAACGTGCCAAAGCTGGTCTAAATGCACTGGCTTCCGATGCACTCCTGGATAAAGTTGCTCTTGCGAAAGCCAAAGATATGAGTGACAATAAGTACTTTGCTCACCAATCACCAACGTATGGTTCTCCATTTGACATGATGAAACAGTTTGGCGTAACTTACAGCTACGCTGGGGAGAATATTGCCCAAGGTCAAAAAACACCACAGGAAGTTGTTACAGCTTGGATGAACAGTGAAGGTCACCGTGCAAACATTCTGAACAAAAACTATACTCAAATCGGTGTTGGATACTACAACGGATACTGGGCTCAAGAGTTCGTAGGTAAATAAGTTCAGCTATATGTGTAATGAAGAATAATATATGATAAAATAAAGCTTCCAAAAAGGTTATGCCAACACAGATAAACTTCTGTGTATGGTATAACCTTTTTGCCGTAAAATGACATAATGAAAATGCATTTTACAGTTACCATGACAAAGTTTGCAAATTAACGACAGAAGATTTATGTTATTTAAGAAAACATCATCTTTAGTGTAAAGTCATTTATAAATTTATATACACCGTAGCGGTGTGATGAGTGGAGATGTGATGGATGAAAAAGCAGAAAAAAATGCTGGATTCAGCGCCATGGATCTGGCGCATTGTAGGTACAGTTTCGATACTGGCAACCTTGTTGCTGTTATTTGGATTCGGGTACGCCATAAAAGACGTCATTTATCCTGAAGGGGACACATCGCTAAACTCAGGTGATAAGGCGGCTGCATCAAACGATAAACAGGATGAACCGGCTGTCGTAGAGGATGGCAAGATACGCATGGCTGTTATTGGGGATTCCCTAGCAAGAGGTACAGGAGATGATCAGGGTCTCGGCTTTGTTAGACGTGCAGGAAATATTCTAAAAGATGAAGGTTACGATGTTCAGGTTTTGAATAACCTTGGTGTTAATGGACTGAGAACGGATGCCTTATTGACGAAACTTGATGAACAAGGCGTACGTTATGTGCTGAAACAGTCCAATTTTATTCTCATTTCAATTGGTGCGAATGACCTGTTCCAGGGAGGACAAGTTCTGCAGGGGGAAGATCCACCGACGGCAGAATCTTTGTCAGCCGCTTTACCGGAAACATCTAAACGCCTTCAGGAAATTTTGAAGAAAGTAAAGGAAATCAATCCTACTGCGCAGATTGCATACCTTGGTCTGTATAATCCGTTTGGTGATGTGAAAGAACTGGAGAAGCCCGGCAATGCAGTAGTTTCAGCATGGAACGATGCGGCTTCTGCTATTCTGGACAACGAAGATAATATGACCCTTGTTCCTACATTTGATCTATTTGAGAATCATCTCGGGGAATATTTATCATCCGATCATTTCCATCCGAATGGACAAGGTTATGAACAGATTGCGGTTCGGATTGCACAGGAATATCAAGCAGAGACACCGGCAGAGGGGAGCGCTAAATAAATGGCAGAGAAGCAATACGATTCGGTATTATCCGTACAACATCTGAAGAAAAAAATTGGACGTAAATGGATTATTAAGGACGTTACGTTTGACGTTAGGCCAGGCGAGATTTTTGGATTTCTTGGACCCAATGGAGCAGGTAAAACAACCACCATTCGTATGCTTGTGGATCTGATCAAACCAACTGAAGGCAAAATTAAAGTCTGTGGTTATGATGTGAACCGAGATCCGGAGAGAGCTCTGAAGTATGTTGGTTCGATCGTTGAGAATCCAGAGGTATATACATATTTGACCGGGTGGGAGAACCTTGAACATTTCGCTCGTATGCAGCCTGGTGTGGATCACGACCGCATTCAGGAAGTTGTTGATATTGTTCGGCTCGATCAGCGGATACATGACAAGGTTAGAACGTATTCTCTGGGAATGCGTCAGCGGCTTGGGATTGCCCAAGCACTGCTTGGACGTCCACGTCTGCTCATCTTGGATGAACCGACGAATGGACTTGACCCTAAGGGGATTAAGGAATTACGTATCTTTATCAAGCAGCTCGCTAGTGAAGGTATGGCTGTATTTGTCAGCAGTCATTTGTTAAGTGAAATTCAGCTTCTCTGTGATCGTGTAGCCATTATTAGTGCTGGACGTGTTCTTGCGGTTGGTGGCGTTCATGAATTAATTGAAGACCATTCGAAGATAGCAATATGGCATCTTACACCCCTGGAACAAGGCAAAAAGTTGCTGTTTGATGCAGGAATTACGCTGGTCGATCGACCTGGCGATGTGATGGATGACACCCTTGTTGCAGGACTTGGTTCTAACGCTGTTGTCGCTGAAATGCCCGAAGAACGGATCCCTGATCTGGTACAACAAATGGTTCAAGCCGGGATTCAAGTGGAAGGTGTGCAGCGTATCCAGCCTACACTGGAACAACTATTCTTAAAAATGACAGAAGGTGAATCCATTGAATAATATCATGCCATTAATTCGCAACGAAACGATTAAAATGGTGAAGAAAAAACGCCTTTATATTATTTTTATCGTTCTGGCCGTTCTGGTACCGATGTTTACGTATGCACAGATGAAATCTTCGCAAAATAATCAGGACAAGTTTAACGGCGATTGGCGACTTGAACTGCAACAGGCTATTACTGATAATCAGAACTCGCTTGGCAGTGATCGGGTTCCTGAAGAATTTAAGAAATATAGAACGGTGTATATCCAGCAGATGCAATATTATCTGGAAAATGACATCAATCCGAAAGAACCGGGTGGTGTTACCTTTACGAGAGAGTTCATGAACAATGCGGTTGGTTTATTTATCCCCTTATTAATCATGGCGATTGCTTCAGATCTTGTGTCAGGAGAACGTACAACAGGAACCATTAAAATGCTCTTAACTCGTCCGGTTAGGCGATGGAAAGTGCTGCTAAGCAAACTGATCACGCTGATCATGTTTGTCTCGATTATCGTGGTATCGGCTTATGTTATCTGTTATGCCATATCGGGCGCTGTTTTTGGATATAAAGGATTTACGATGCCGGTCTTCACGGGCTTCAAGATTGTGGGGACAGAAGTGGATATGTCAACTGTACATGCTGTAGATCAGTGGCAGTATATGCTTATGCAGGCGGGGTTAATTTGGTTTGTTAGTGTGATTGTGGCAATGCTGGCCTTTATGGTATCCGTTCTGGTACGGAGTACAGCTGCAAGTATTGTCATTATGATGGCTGCTCTTATCGCAGGAACGATCCTTACGAATATGGCGGCTTCGTGGGAAACAGCCAAATATCTCTTCATGGTAAACCTTGAACTTCCTAATTATTTGTCAGGTGGATTACCTCCAATTGAAGGAATGAATTTGTCATTTTCCCTTATTGTGCTTAGTGTTTGGGGCATTGCTTCACTCATTGTGTCATTCCTTGTCTTTACGAAACGGGATATCTTGAATTAAAATGGACAAGGATAAGAAAACATCTGTTTGCATTTTAGAATTTTTTTTAGTTGGTAGTGAAGAAGGGGGAGCATGAATGGTCGAGCAAATCGATATGTCGGCAGGTTCGACAGGCGGGGGACAAGGGTCTTCAGGCTACGACGCGGACGACATTCAAGTACTTGAAGGACTGGTTGCGGTTCGGAAACGGCCCGGGATGTACATCGGCAGCACCAGTTCTTCAGGTCTGCATCATTTGGTATGGGAAATTGTTGACAATGCTGTCGACGAACATCTCGCCAAATTCTGCTCCAAAATCGATATCACCCTGCATAAGGACGGTTCCATTACGGTTCAGGATAACGGAAGGGGAATTCCGACAGGTATACATAAAACAGGGATTCCTACTCCCCAGGTCGTGTTTACGATTTTGCACGCAGGCGGAAAATTCGGTGGATCAGGATACAAAAAATCTGGCGGACTTCACGGCGTTGGTGCTTCGGTGACGAACGCTTTGTCTGAGTGGCTAGAAGTTGAAATTTTCCGTGATGGTAAGATTCATCGTCAACGATTCGAATATTGGCAAGATAAAAAAGGTGTGGAGCATGTCGGAGAGCCTATTACAGGTCTTGAAGTGCTGGGTAACACTAATCGTACCGGAACGAAGGTTACGTTCAAGCCGGATATTCGTGTTTTTCAAAATGGTATTCAGTTAAATTACGATACACTTGCGGAGCGTCTGCAAGAGATTGCTTTCTTAAACTCCGGTCTACGGATTGTGCTCAAAGACGAGCGCTCAGGGAATCAAGATGAGTACATGTATGAAGGTGGAGCAAGTCAATTTGTAGCATATCTGAACGAAAATAAAGATGTGCTGCATGATGTCATTCATTTTGTTGCGGAGAAGGATGATATCGAAGTCGAAGTGGCGATTCAGTACAACGCAGGTTATACCGAAACGCTAGCGTCATTTGTTAACTCCATACCTACTAGGGGTGGGGGAACACATGAGACCGGATTCAAGACAGCCTACACCCGTGTGATGAATGAATATGCAAGACGGACGAGCATGATTAAGGAAAAGGACAAAAACCTAGAAGGTAACGATCTTCGTGAAGGTATGATGTCTGTTATTAGTGTCAAAATGTCTGAGGTTGAATTCGTCGGTCAAACGAAAGACCAACTCGGAAGCGCATCTGCTCGAAGTGTAGTGGATTCTGTCGTAGCAGAGAACATGCAGCGCTTTTTGGAAGAGAACCCACAGGTTGCGCAGACGCTGATTCGTAAGGCAGTTCAGGCTTCTCGTGCAAGAGAAGCGGCGCGTAAAGCACGTGACGAGATGCGTTCAGGCAAAAAGCGTAGCGAAAGCTCCAATCTAAACGGTAAGTTAACTCCTGCACAATCGAAGGATTTTTCCCGGAATGAGCTGTTTATTGTAGAGGGAGATTCAGCGGGAGGTTCAGCGAAACAAGGGCGGGATTCCAAAATTCAAGCTATTCTTCCGCTAAAAGGAAAGCCGCTCAACCCAGAGAAAGCCAAGCTTGCTGACATTTTGAAAAATGAAGAGTACCGTGCCATTACTGCTGCCATTGGAGCAGGTATTGGTACCGAGTTTGCGGTTGAAGACAGCAATTATTCCAAAATCATCATTATGACAGATGCCGATACAGACGGTGCGCATATTCAGGTATTGTTGCTTACGTTCTTTTATCGCTATATGAAACCTTTGATTGATGAGGGCAAAGTGTACATTGCTCAGCCGCCGCTATACAAAATCACTAGCAAATCAGGCAAAATGTCAACCGTTCGTTATGCTTGGACGGATGAACAGTTGGCCAATTACATGAAAGAATTAGGTAAAAACGTCGAACTTCAGCGTTACAAAGGATTAGGCGAGATGAACCCTGATCAACTGTGGGAAACGACAATGAACCCGGAGTCGCGTGCATTGCTCAAAGTTGAGATTGTCGATGCGGCAAAAGCAGAGCGTCGGGTATCTACACTTATGGGTGACAAAGTAGACCCGCGTAAACGCTGGATTGTAGAGAACGTTGACTTTACAGAGTACGAAGAATAGAAGGTGCTTGGAATGAGTCTATCAGAACAATTTATGCCGGCCTTTCTTGAAGAGGTCGTCGGTGACCGTTTCGGTCGCTACTCCAAATACATTATTCAGGATCGGGCAATCCCCGATGTGCGTGATGGGTTAAAACCCGTGCAGCGGCGTATTTTGTATGCCATGTATGACTCAGGTAATACGCCTGAGAAGCCGTATCGTAAGTCTGCCAAAACCGTTGGGGACGTTATGGGTAACTACCACCCTCACGGTGACTCCTCCATCTATGATGGTATGGTGCGGATGGCACAGCCATGGAAAATGGGCCATATGCTGGTGGACGGTCATGGTAACTGGGGCTCGCAGGATGATGATCCGGCTGCAGCGATGCGTTATACAGAAGCGCGTTTGTCACCGATTGCAATGGAGATGTTACGTGATATTGAAAAACGTACCGTCTTGTTCAAGGATAACTTTGATAATACTGCTAAAGAGCCCGTTGTATTGCCTTCACGTTATCCGAACTTGCTGGTTAACGGGGTAAGTGGAATTTCTTCTGGCTTTGCAACCGAGATCCCAACGCATAATCTGCGGGAAGTCATTGATGCAAGTATTGCTGTGATGGAGAAACCTTCGATTGAACTTGAAGAGATCATGATGTTCATGAAAGGTCCTGACTTTCCTACAGGTGGATTGATCATGGGCGGAGATGGCATTCTGGATGCGTACCGTACGGGTAAAGGACGTATCTACATTCGCTCCAAAACGGATATCGAGAATATGCGTGGTGGCAGACAGCAGATTGTCATTACAGAGATTCCTTATCAAGTCGTAAAGTCTCGCCTGGTCACGGCGATGGAGAACATCCGTCTGGAGAAAAAGGTCGAAGGCATTGCTGAGGTACGTGACGAGAGTGGGCGTGAAGGTCTACGGATCGTCATCGAGTTGAAAAAAGAAGCAGATGCACAGGGTATTCTGGCTTATTTGCTCAAAAAAACCGATTTACAGGTCACCTATAACTTTAATATGGTGGCGATAGTCAACAAAGCGCCGCAGCAATTAGGCTTAAAAGCGATTCTGGAGGCTTATATTGCCCACCAGCGTGAAGTTGTGACGTTCCGTACTCAGTATGAGCTGGAGAAAGCGGAAGACCGTGCACACGTGCTGGAAGGGCTCGTTAAAGCACTGAACATTTTGGATGAAGTAATCGCTGCGATCAAAGCATCAAAAAATCGCCAGGATGCTCAAAATAATCTGATGTGGATGTTTGGGTTCTCCGAGCGTCAGGCAGATTCGATTTTGACCCTGCAATTATACCGTCTGACGAATCTGGAGATCACTTCGCTGGAGAAGGAACTTGGCGATCTGATGAAAAAGATTGCACAGTTACGCGCTATTCTGGATAGTGACCGCAAGTTGATCGGAGTTATTCGCAAGGAATTGTTGGAGATTCGCGAGAAATACGGTATTGATCGCCGCTCTGCAATCCAAGGTGAAGTCGAAGAGCTTAAGGTTAATTTGGAAGTGCTGGTTAATGCGGAAGATGTATTTGTGACTTTGTCTAAGGAAGGATACATTAAACGTACAGGTATGCAGTCCTTTTCCCGATCTGGTGGGGAACGTAACGGAAGCGGTGTAAAAGAAGGGGACTATATTGCGCAAGTCCTCGAAGTAAATACACTTGAAAACCTGCTGGTGTTCACCAAGAAAGGACAGTACTTCCTTCTGCCTGTTCATCAGGTGCCAGAGTTCAAATGGAAAGATCCAGGGACAGCCATTGTCAATGTGATTCCACTTGCCAAAGATGATCGGATATCCACAGTGCTTGCAGTGAAGTCATTTGAGGAGCCGAATCATAGCCTGGTGTTT
This sequence comes from Paenibacillus sp. MER 99-2, assembly GCF_023714095.1. NCBI lineage: Bacteria > Bacillati > Bacillota > Bacilli > Caryophanales > Paenibacillaceae > Paenibacillus > Paenibacillus sp. MER 99-2. Next base: position 1,078,535 of record NZ_JAMAUZ010000001.1, read on the forward strand.
GTGACTCGTAAAGGCCAGGTGAAGCGAACCGAATTAAAAGAGTATGTAACGAAACGTTCGGGTGCTGTGGCGGCGTGCAAAGTAGGCAAGGATGATGAGGTATTATCTGTCCACTTAAGCACGAGTGACAAAGAAATTATGCTGATTACCAAAGAAGCGATGGCGATTCGTTTCCGTGAGGATGAAGTGAATCCCATGGGAAGGGTATCTGGTGGCGTACGCGGGATACAGCTAAAAGATACAGACGAAGTGGTTGCTGCTCTATGGGTAGAGGGCGATGAAGGTGAAATTGCTGTGTTGTCTGATCTGGGCTATGGCAAACGTTCATTATTGCTCGATTATGCGTTACAGAGCCGCGGAGGCAAAGGTCTTGCGACATTTGAGTTCAAGGAAGGCAAGCGCGTTAAACCGAACGGTAGCCGTATTGCAGCAGCCTTCTATTGTCGTGAAAAACGTAGCTTCAATGTAATGACGAAGGAAGGGCATACGCATGCGATTTCTTCGGAAGGTGTACCGATCACAGAGCGTAAGCACATCGGTAAGTTACTTGTACATGTAGATAAACAAGACGAAATTATGGAATTGCTGGCAGACTTTACGGAAGATCAGTCTGGCACAACATTATAAGTTTCAAAATGTTCCTAATGAAAGACTCTTCACAGTACAGTTAATGCTGTCATGTGAGGAGTCTTTTTTTGTAGCTATGAGGCGGATTACAAGAGAGCTTTCATGCGAAGTTTAACAACCTTCGTCGATTAGGGTCGATCGCTAGGAAATTGCAAAAACCCAGCAGGAATGCGGCTTTCGAGGGCGAAAACTTAAGCAGGTGAAGTGATAACCGGATGCAGAGAGGAGCGATATAACGTGTATAATTCCGATTTTGCTAAATGCTGGTCAAGGTTAACGAAGGACTATAAATTGCATATGGATCAAGAATTAGCCCCCTCCCTAACTGAAGCTCAGTTGGCTGTACTGGAGGTTCTTGAGGATCACCAGAGAATGAAGCCATCTGATTTGATTCCTTTTTTGGCGACAACGCCTGCGGCGGTAACGATGTTGCTTGATCGCATGGAGAAGAATGATCTGATCCGTAGAGATCGAGATAATCAGGACAGACGGATCGTCTGGGTTTCTCTATCGGATAAAGGACGGAAGGAGACAGAGCGAGGCATTGCTATTCGCAATGACTTCATGAATTCAGTGCTTAGTAATATTTCGATGCACAATCAACAACTACTGGTATACCTCCTTGGCAAAATGACAACACCCAAAACCAACGTTCAACAGCCAGCCTTAACGAGTTCAGGTTAAACTAAGTTAATGTATTTATAAGGGTGGCTTAGGTAGTATCATATTTGGTGATTTAGAAAACAAAAAAGAATTACTGAACAGACTTCTGGTTTTTATTAGCCGGGAGTCTGTTTTTTGAGCCTGAATTTATTAGAATCGTATCAACAGCACAACATTTGAATTCATGTTAGAAGACTTTTAGAAAATAAAATTGACTTTAAAATCACTATATCGTAATATTACGTTATAACGTTTTAGGAGGGCTTATTTTGGAGTTTCCTGCTTTTGATCGGAATCAATTAAAACAGTTTGACGAACCAGCTGAGTTTCTTAAGGCGCTGTCTCACCCGGTGCGTTTATGTATCGTTCGAGGTTTGATGCGCAAAAAGAAATGTAACGTTTCATATATGCAGGAGTGTTTGGATCTTCCGCAATCGACGGTGTCACAGCATTTGCAGAAGCTTCGCAGTGCAGGAATTGTTGCTACCGAGCGAAATGGTCTTGAAGTGAATTACGTACTTGCTGATGCACGTGTAGAGCAGTTGATCATGATTTTATTCGAGAAGGATGAATGCGAAGATGAATAAACGTAAAAAAGTGTTAATCGTGGGAGGTGTCGCTGGGGGTGCATCTGCTGCTGCACGCCTCCGGCGCCTGGACGAACATGCCGAGATCATTATGTTTGAAAAGGGACCTTATATTTCATTTGCTAACTGCGGCTTGCCTTATTACATTGGAGGTACAATTGAAGAGCGCGCACGACTACTCGTACAGACTCCGAAAGGTATGGAGGAACGATTCAACATCGATGTTCGCACCAAAAGTGAGGTTATAGCTGTTGATTCAACTAAACGCACTGTGCACGTACGTAGTGCTGAACGTGGTCTATACGAGGAAAGCTACGATGACTTGATTTTGTCACCTGGCGCACGTCCGCTTGTGCCTGATCTGCCTGGTAAAGAGAACCCGTTAATTTATACCGTGCGGAACATTCCGGATATTGATCGAATCAAAGAACAAATAAGTTCTCATAACAACCAAAGTTCAATTGTTATTGGTGGAGGATTTATAGGTGTAGAGATGGCTGAGAATTTGAAGCAAGCTGGACTCGATGTAACTTTGATAGAAGGCAATGATCAACTGTTAACACCGCTTGACCCTGAACTTGCTGCTGCGCTAGCTCAAGAGATGGAGCAAAATGGAGTAAAACTTATATTTTCGCAACGCGTTCAAGGCTTCCTTACGTTGGATCAAGGTATCGGCGTAGAACTGTGGGATGGTTCTGTATTATCTGCTGATCTAGTCATTCTGGCGATTGGCGTTACACCAGACACTTCATTCTTGCAGAACAGTGGCGTGGCTCTAGGTTCGCGTGGACATATACTCGTCAATGAAAGGATGGAAAGCAGTGTCTCTCATATCTATGCGGTCGGTGATGCCATTGAAGTAAAGGATTACATTCATGGGACGCAGACAGCGATTCCGCTTGCGGGTCCTGCGAACAAACAGGGACGCATTGTAGCGGATCAAATCGCTGGTCTGTCAACTACGTACAAAGGGACTCAGGGAACGTCGATCATCAAAGTATTTGGGTTGACGGGGGCATCTACCGGAAGCAATGAGAAAACGCTCAAACGAATGCAGAAGGACTATCGCAGTGTGATTGTACATCCCGCGTCCCATGCTTCCTATTATCCAGGCTCCAGTGCTGTCACATTAAAATTGCTCTTTGCTCCAGATGGGAAAATTCTAGGTGCACAAGCTGTTGGTTATGAGGGGGTGGACAAACGAATTGATGATATTGCGGTGGCGATTCACTTCGGAGGAAATGTAAGAGATCTGACGGAACTTGAATTGAGCTATGCACCTCCATACTCTTCTGCGAAAGATCCGGTAAACATGGTTGGGTATGCTGCTGAAAACATGATCGAGGGCCGAGTAGACTCATTCACGTATGATCGACTCTCAGAGCGCAATCCTGCGGAGTCTATATTACTAGACGTGAGGAGTGACCTTGAACACCGTAACGCGAGTATTCCAGGTTCATTGTCCATTCCGGTGGATGAGCTGCGTCAACGGCTCGATGAGCTGGATGCTTCCAAAGAAATTTGGGTTTATTGCCAGGTTGGCCTTCGTGGTTATACCGCCACACAAATTCTGCGTCAGCATGGCTATAAGGTGAAAAACTTAAGCGGGGGGTACAAAACCTATCATCAGGTGCAATTTAAACCTGCAACCGTCTTAAGTGGAAGCGGCGATGGGGATCACGGAAGTAACAACAATAATGGAACTAACGGTAATGAAATGAATAAAGTACAGGAAACGCAAGGGAGAATTCTGATGGATGACGAAACAAAGCAAGGATCATCTGTAAATTCATCAGATGAACTTCGCATCGATAACGAATTGAATGTATGTGGTTTGAGTTGCCCAGGGCCTTTGATTGAGGTGAAACAAAAAATGGACCAGTTGGCAGACGGGCAAACACTTCGAGTGAAAGCTTCCGATCCAGGATTCTATGAGGATGTGAAGGCATGGGCTACGATGTCCGGATCTGACGTCCTTAAGCTGGAGAGGGACAAGGGCGGGGTGATTGAAGCAGTTTTGGCTAAGAATACTACACCTGTCACAAGCCATTCACAACAACTTGATAAAGCTAGTACGATGGTAGTATTCAGCGGTGAACTCGATAAGGCCATTGCCTCGTTCATTATTGCCAATGGGGCGGCAGCAAGCGGACGGAAAGTAACGATGTTTTTCACCTTCTGGGGCTTAAATATCATACGTAAGCAAGAGAGGTTGCAAGCACCTGTTAAAACAGGTATGGCTCGTATGTTTGATATGATGTTGCCAAGCAACAGTCTCAAGCTAGGACTCTCCAAGATGAATATGTTTGGTGCAGGGCCGAAGATGATACGAGGTTTGATGAAAAAAAATAATGTCGCTTCGCTGGAACAACTTATGCAGTCTGCTATCTCACAAGGGGTAGAGATTGTGGCTTGCCAGATGTCGATGGATCTGATGGGCATACAGCGTGAGGAATTAATGGATCAGGCTGTCATTGGTGGTGTTGGTTATTATCTCGGACAAGCAGATCAGGCGAATCATAATTTGTTTATCTAAACGTGTAAAATCGTAACTTAACTCAATCTTACTCTCGAATTTATCAAACCTCTATTTCACCTCAAGTGGAATAGAGGTTTTTGGCGATTATGATGACAAGAACAACCTTACAGTTCGAGACTATGGCTGCATAATCTCATCGTTCAAGGAAAAGCTACAATCAAACTGATTAGCTTCTACTGGGCTTGCTTATATAATTTATATATCAAATATAATATGCTCTAATATTATTTTAAAAATCATATGTAAAGAGTTGACTATGTAAATATTTTTGTTATAATAAGTAATTGTTCCCCTGATATTTCGTGTACGAAATATTATATTCCAAAAGTAAACGGGTGAAACAATGACTGATACGTATGAAGTATTCTATATTATTAATTCGTTCCGACAGGTGAATCAAATGCTCTTTCGAGCATTCTGGAATGAAAACAAGCAGATCGAGTTGACCTCTATTCAGTTTATGGTGTTATCCATTCTGAAGGAGCGACCTTCAATCGGAGTTAACGAAGTGGCAGAACTTTGCCATATGGGAAGCAGCTCTATGAGTGCGGTTATAGAGCGTCTCGTGAAAGGTGAATACATCATCAGGACTCGTTCGCATGCTGATCGCCGATCCGTTATGTTGCAGATTACGGATAAAGGGGAGAAGGCGCAGCAGGAGACACATCACCTATGGATGGAAAGAGTATCGCCTATTCTGGATATTCCGAAGGAAGATCTTGATCATCTGCTAAGAATCCATACCCAAATGATTGAAAAGTTAGAAGGAAGAGAGATGAACAATCAATGAGTACAACCGCTACAGCGCCATCCATGGGGATGGACAACATCAAGAAAGGGCCAATCGTTGCCGCGTTGTTAATTGGTGCTTTTGTAGCCTTCTTGAATCAAACACTGATGAATGTAGCTCTTCCTAAGATCATGGAAGACCTCGCGATTAACGCGAATAAGGCTCAATGGCTTACAACTGGATATATGCTTGTCAATGGGGTACTGATTCCCGTTACGGCATATCTTATTGCCAAGTTTTCTACACGTCAGATTTTTATCACTGCTATGATGCTTTTTACATTAGGAACATTAGTCTGTGGGATTAGTCCTACCTTTGCGATCCTTATGGTCGGTCGTGTCATTCAAGCAGCAGGTGCAGGTATTCTAATGCCGCTGATGACCGTTGTGTTCCTCACAATCTTCCCGATTGAGAAACGTGGTCAAGCCATGGGTACCATGGGGATTGCGATGATTTTGGCTCCAGCGATTGGACCAACATTGTCAGGTTACGTGGTAGAACACTATTCTTGGAGACTGTTATTTTACATCATTCTGCCATTCTCTATTATCGCAACAGGGATCGGTATCGCATTTGTCAAAAATGTAACACGTCAATCCAAACCGAAATTGGATTATCCAGGCGTTATTCTATCCACACTCGGATTTGGTAGCTTGCTGTATGGTTTCAGTGATGCAGGTACAGATGGATGGGGTAGCGCAGTTGTTATCAGTTGTCTAATCGTCGGTGCGCTTTCCCTCGTTCTATTCGTTATCCGTCAATTGACAACAGATCATCCGCTTCTGGAGTTCCGTATTTTCAAATACAACATGTATACTCTAACAACAATTATTAACATGCTTGTAACGATGGCTATGTTTGCAGGTATGATCCTGCTACCTATTTTCTTGCAAAACATTCGTGGGTTCTCACCGATTGAATCAGGGCTTCTGATGATGCCAGGTGCAATCCTAATGGGAATTATGTCCCCGATTACAGGTCGGATCTTCGATAAAGTAGGGGCGCGTTGGTTGTCCGTCGCGGGTCTTGCGATAACAGCTATTACAACCTGGGGACTTAGCCGTTTAGCAATCGATACAACATATGGTTATATGATGTTTATCTACACAGCTCGTATGTTCGGGATGTCCATGCTGATGATGCCAATTCAGACTGCTGGTCTGAACCAGCTCCCTCAGCGTCTCAACGCACATGGTACGGCAATGTCTAACACACTGCGTACCGTGGCAGGTGCAATCGGTACGGCAATCCTTGTCACTATTATGAGTAGTAAGCTGAAATCTCACTTGGCAGATACACTTGCTCAAGGGCAGATTAACCCAGATGACCAAGCAGCAATGCTGCGTGCGACAGCTGACGCAACGATCTATGGTGTTAACTATGCCTTCACGGTAGCGACTGGTATGACGGTTGTGGCGATGCTAATGGCGTTCTTTATTCGCAAAACAAAACCGGCTGTCGATCCGACTCCTCAAGAATCTGCAGAAGTCAACGCAACAGCGTAAGGATTAATGCTTCATGTAAAATAAACGTACAAAAAAACAGAGCCTGGACAGATCAATCTGTCCGGGCTCTGTTTTGCTATTCAAGCTCAGGTTGGTAACCAAATAATTCAAGATTAATGGTTCCATCTAGCTTGAATTCTACACCTTCACTGATCAGTTCGGTTTCTTGGATCAGTCTTGAATGTTCATCTGGAATTGCAATTTCACCCTTGGCATTCACGACCCGGTGCCAAGGAAGACGTTCTTTCCGGCTCATGGAGTGTAGAATACGTACAACTTGTCTTGCTGCTCGTGGACTCCCCGCATGAGCGGCAATCTGTCCATAGGTCATGACCTTGCCTTCGGGAATAGAAGAAATGATGGAGACGACATTTTGTGTGAATGGTGTCATAAGAATGAAGTTTCCTTTCACAATAGAATAAAACCGTGTACCCATGTCTAAGCGGGATACACGGTTATTGTACTAATTTTGAAAAGCGTGCTCATACACTTGAACTGGCCACTCAGCCCAAGGGAATTCCCGTGGAGGAAGCGATTTTAGCGTAATCTCTTCTTTGGTCACCGGATGGGGAAATCCTGCAATAGTAGACCAGAGGGCGATCTGCTGGCCTGGTTTATTCACTCCTGCGCCGTACTTCTGATCTCCGAACAGAGGGCAATGGATGGCTTGCATCTGTACCCGAATCTGATGGGATCTGCCAGTATGTAGTTCAACACGCACAAGACTGTACCGGTCATTCTGGCCGAGCACTTGGTAGTCTAATACCGCATCTTTACCACCACGTGTACCTGGGGGTACAACGGTAACTGTATTTGTACGGGCATCCTTCAGCAACGTATGCTTCAGCGTACCACGTTGAGCTGGTGGCTTGCCATGTACAACAGCTGTATATATTTTGCGGAAATCTCGTCCCCGAACAGTCTCAGACAAACGAGAAGCTGCTTTGGATGTTTTGGCAAAGATCATCGCCCCGCCGACAGGTCGATCGAGCCGATGAACAAGACCAAGATACACATTGCCCGGTTTATTGTAGCGTTCCTTCAGATCCTGCTTAAGCAGTGTAAGTAGATCCGGATCTCCAGAAGCATCCTCCTGAGTTGGGACGTTCACGGGTTTAACAATACCGAGCAAGTGATTATCCTCAAACAAAATAGGGATACCTACCGTACTGTGTGAATGATCAGACATAATCAGGACTCCCAGCGGCCCAAGATGCCGCAAGGCAGGTCAAGACCACTACGTGTAATCGGCAAACCGATCTCGCCTGCGGTAATGTTGCCTCCATATTGAGCGGACATCGTCATCGTAAGCATGTTACGCAATACCGTTGGAGAGATACCTGTTGTATATGAGTTAATGAGCAAGAACAACGGATTATCCGACAAAATATTCATGCAGGACTTAAGGAACGGATACAGGTTCTGTTCCAGCTTCCAAGTCTCTCCATTAGGTCCACGACCATAGGAAGGAGGATCCATAATAATCGCATCGTAACGGTTACCACGACGTTCTTCCCGTTGTACGAATTTGAATACATCATCTGTAATGAATCGAACAGGACGATCTGCCAGTCCAGATAACTGCACATTTTCTTTTGCCCATTGTACCATGCCTTTAGCTGCATCCACATGTACAACAGAAGCGCCTGCATAGGCAGCAGCAACGGTCGCACCGCCTGTGTATGCAAACAGGTTCAGTACGGATATTGGACGACCTGCGTTCTTAATTTTATCCATCATCCAGCTCCAGTTAGCGGCTTGTTCAGGGAACAGACCCGTATGCTTAAAGCTAGTTGGTTTAATGTGAAACTTGAGGTTCTCATAACCGATTGTCCAGCGTTCTGGAATCGGCTGTTTCATATCCCAGCTGCCGCCACCAGAAGAACTACGGTGATAATGACCGTGCACCTGACGCCATTCATTCGTTTCTTGTTTAAGTGGCCAGATAATCTGTGGATCGGGTCTGCGCAAAATGACATCGCCCCAACGCTCCAGCTTCTCGCCGCCTCCAGTATCAATTACTTCATAATCCTTCCATTGATTAGCTACGTACATATTCATTTATCCATCCTTCAAAAGTCATTTGGATACTATTGTACAACAAAAATAGACATATACGCCAGTTAGGGGGGCGCAAGACCTATAAGAAAACGAACCCGCAAGATATGTTGCTCCATGTCATAATGTAAAGTTCTATAACGATATGCATTTTAGTGTTGTTTTTGAGGTAGCTCCGTATACTAAAATTGATTACATTGGAAAATTTAATTTGACAATGATAATCATTATCACATATGATTTTGATAATTCAAATGTTACTTCATTCGTGAATCGAATATCCATGATTATATAAAGTGAGGGAATAATAGATGGCTAAATTGTTAGTGGCTTATGCAAGTATGACAGGAAATACGGAAGAAATTGCTGAATTGATTGTGGAAGGAATCAAACAGAGTGGTCATGAGGCGGATCTGAAGTCTGTAACGGATTGTAATGCAGCGGATGTGCTGGATTATGATGGATTTCTAATTGGAGTGTACACCTGGGGAGACGGCGAGCTACCGGATGAGTTTCTAGATTTTTATGAAGAGCTGGATGAGTTGGATCTGACCGGGAAAAGAGCCGCAGTATTTGGTAGTGGTGATACTTCCTATGAGCAGTACTGCGGAGCGGTTGATCTGGCGGCAGAGAAGTTGCAGGAGCGTGGGGCGGAAGTATATCCAGAGATGCTTAAAATCGAATATAGTCCGCTGGAGCAGGAGAAGGATACTTGCCGTGACTTTGGCAAAAAGTTCATTGCTGCCGGATTACAGGTTTCCTAGAGAAAATGTTAAAACAACATGTTCAAGCAGGCGTTCCATTGGGGTTATCGGGAATCTCAACACGACTGCTTGAAGATTACAAATTAGAGGAGATGCTGCGGAGTCCACACCGGTTCATTCGCCCAGAACCGGAGATTACGCAGGCATCTCAACTCCTATGGAGACATCGAGTCCAGTATGCAGTCAGTCACGCCGTGAATGCCTTTTACAGTATGGATCCGGATGTGCGTAAGGAAGTGCCTGTGCAGTACATGCTGGAGAAATGGTGGCCCAAAAAAACAACGGGATTCGAATCGGTGCTCCAATACTGGGAAGTAAAAAATAAGATCATTGATGAGTTATCACGTATCATCCGGACAAACGAAGACCTGCAGCATCCTTCGATTTTGTTCGAGCAGTGGAAAACAGAGATTCCTTCTCTGTCTATGGAGTTGTCGATGATTTTTCATGCAGCTTGGCAGCCTGAAGGCTGGGACTCACTGTTAATCCAGAAATATATGGTTGGTTATGACCCAAATGTGGTTGAAGCTTTTCAACATATGACAAGCGTGTTTTGTTATGAGGCCTTTGGCAAACTGCCTGGCATAATTGAAGTGTATTGTTTGTTGGAAGGACGTAAAATTCGTTTTATGCCTGGACGGAAGTCACTTGCTCGTTCTATGGATTATATTCATTTGATTCGAGACAGTGTACCGCAAGCCGAAGATGTAGAATCAGACCAATTCAGTGCGCGTGACAAAGCTCGTATTCATGAAGAGGCTGATCGACGTAGAAGTGAAACTGAGACGAAGAAAACCTGGTTAATGTAGAGAAGCTAAAGTGAGATGAAGGAGGATTGATACCATGTCTAGCCATACGAAGCATGAGATGGGTAATGTGAGAAGTCAAGCTGGAAGCTGTGAATTTAGTCCACTTCCTGTCCCAAAAGCTGTTATTGGACAATTGTTGGATGAAGCAGACCCATCATTATATGTAATGAGTTCAGAGCCGTGGCGCTTTATGTTGTTCGCGGGGGAAGGTCGCCAGTTATACTTGGAGGCTGTTAGGCAGAGCTATCCTCCTCACTTGGCTGATCGTTATGGGGATTGGGCTACGTATCAGTACACTGAAGCGATCCCAGCACATCTAGTCGTCGTAGCCCCATCTGCTGCCAGAGAGGATCAATTGTTACCAGCAAAAGCATGGAGCAGACGATTCTCCTTACTGGCAGCAGAAAAAGGTTTGCATGCTGTGTGGAAGATGAACGACTATCAACATCATCCAGTGTTCATGAATCTGATGGGTCTAACCCCTGAAGAGAAAGTGCTAGGTGTGTTTCATATCGGGTATGGAGACCAGCCAGCGTTCAGGCATGTGGACTATGGAAGACCCGCTTCTGAGCTTATGACGGTGTACGATCATCTCGTTTAACCGAATTAAACGTTACAAATGTCGTCATTTTGTGTCTGTGATGAAGCTGCGAACGAGTTCGCGGTAGGTCTGATCCTTCAAGTAAGTACCATACAGTCGATTGGATACCGTTATCGTATTGCCAAAGAAGAACCGCTCAAATTGGGTCTGTCTGCCACCGAAGGAACCTGAACCTAGCTCCCAGATCAGACGAAACAGTGCAGTGCGTTCTACAGATGATGAGTTGGTGCCTTTAAGATACGTATTAAGATGAGCAGCTACATCGGACTGGAACTCCTCTTGTTGCGGGATCATAATCATGCCGCTGGAGGCTAACAACTGCATCGTATCCATCATGTCAGGATAGAGTTTCGGGTACAAGATGTTCGCTGCCATCAGAGGTTTGGGAGCAGGCAGTAAGAATCCTCTACCATCGGGTATGGCATTGGTTTCTGCCGCAATAGCTAACGCCTTTAACGTTTCAAGCCCAGCTAATATGCGAGCTGTTTTTTCAATGACATGAGTCTCGGAGACCTGATCCAGTGTTTCCGTAAGTAACTGTATCGTTCCCAAAATAAATTCAGTCTTGGCAATATAGCGACACAAAACTTGATGTCCTGCGTAGATGTGGAAATGACTTCCACTGAATAAACGTGAGGACATTTCTTCATCTCCGGCGAAGAAGACTCGTTCATGAGGCACTAATACATGGTCAAAAATAACGATGTTATCCATCTCTTCATATCTGGAACTGAGCGGATAGTTATAACGTGAATCTGCTGCATACGTATCTCGGCAGATCATGCTGATGCCTGGTAGATCATTCGGGACAGCAAAGGAGAAGGCAAACGGATTTTCATCTTCAAATGGTGCTGGAGAAGGGGATGGATATACAAAAATCTCATCACAAGTGGCACCTTGAGTTGCCATCATGAATGCACCGTTGATGATCAATCCATCAGGTGTTCGATCTACAATCTTAGCCGCAATGGCATCCTCGGTTGCATCAATCTGTCCGGAGATTTTGCTGGCATGGGGCTGAATGAATGCATGAGAGAGTGTAATGTCATTGTCACGGCAATAAGCATAGTAGTTTTTCAAATTCTCAGCATATTGTGGCGATAAGTCATTCAGTAGGTCTGCGGCAGTATAAAAGGACATAATTGCAGTATTCATGTAATCAGGGGAGCGACCTAAGAAGCCATGATGCATATTAGACCATAGATTCATGGAGATACGGCGTCTCTCTAGATCATCCACGCTTTTGGGGGGCAGAAAGGAGAGACCGACTGGTTTGCCATCTACTGGGGAGGCATAGGTCATCTTAGCCGCAAGCAACGGGTCGTGCTGCATATCATACATTTTGGCCTGAGTATCCATTAAACCAGCAAAAGCAAGATGGTCTGAACGGTTTCCGGTCACTAGGTTTCCTTTGTACCACACAGGTACAGTTTGGGCATTGATACGTTCAACATACTGTTTGCCATTTTTAACGGGCATCGTTATTCACCTCTTGGATCTAATCGTGCATAGGCATACGCACTGCTTTCGTAGTTTACGTATGAAGAACGTCCAGTGTGCATCCGAGCGCGTTAAGGGAATAACGATTTTTTTGTAAGAAAGGCTTGATAATAATTATCATTCTTGTTACAATACAAAAAGAAAAAGGAACCGGCTAGGGCTCCTTTAACTTCAAACAATGAATTATCTTATTTTACTTCAAAAGTTTTGCAGTCTGTTTCCGCAGACTCACTTGCTTTTTTGGAGCTGTGGCTTACGATATAAATGGAGCTTGCATTACATTTGTTCTCTTGAGCCCAGTGAACACAAGAATTTACTTCACACAATACGTCTTTTGCCATGATTAATTACCTCGCTTTGTAGTGGGATTACATTCGTTGGTATAAGACATACTCAGATTCTGCAAGTTGCCGCTTGCTAATCTGAACTTTATTGCTCTCTAATACTTGAGGGCTTTTTTGCGTTACACACAACGATGCACATTTAGAATAGCAAATAATGTCTCAGCTTGCAACAGGACAAGTCCATGGTGGTGCTTTTTTCATTAAAATAGGTACATCCTTGGCAAAAAGGAGATTGTATGATATCTTTTAATAGTAATTATTACGAATAAAAATCGAATGACGGATCATACTTATTTATAGATCATCAACAATTCTAATGGATACCGCTTGATTAGCGTTGAAGGAGAGTTAGCGTAATGAGTAAAACCAATCACATCAATCGTATCCCTCGAGCAAAAGGGATTGATATGGCTGCATTCTATTCACCCAAGGAATGTGCACGTAAAGCCAAACATATTGTATTCTCGGCGGAGAATGAACGCATTATTGAAGAGTTTATAACGATTCTTGGGATGAAGGATCGTTTTGCAGAACATGAAGTTCCGATCCCTAATAAATTGGTCATGTTTGGGCCGCCAGGCACAGGGAAAACGTTAACCGCATCGTATGTAGCAGATCGTTTGAACTTGCCGTTGGTGCTTGTGCGTCTGGATGCGATCATTCATAGTCATCTTGGGGAAACAAGTACCAATGTGCGTAAATTGTTTGAATACGCGAGGGTGAATCCATGCGTGCTCTTCTTGGACGAGTTCGACGCCATTGCGCGCACAAGAGAAAGTAACGATGAGGTAAAAGAAATGGCCAGGGTTGTGAATACGTTGCTGCAATGCCTAGATGAGTTCGAAGGGGACAGTATATGTATTGCTGCAACGAACCTTGAAACACAATTGGATCATGCAATCTGGCGCAGATTTGATACCAAAATGAATTACGCTATGCCAGATGCTCCGAGCAGGCAACGCTATATTAGCAAGCTGGTCGGACAGTTCGAACACCAGCCTGATGTGCAACATTATATGTGTCAGCGTTTAGAAGGCTGCAGCTTCGCAGATGTGGAGCAGATTATACTGAAAGCCAAAAGAAAAGCGATTATAACGAGCAGTCCTCTGCACGAGCAATTGATCTCAGATGCCTACGATGAATATATGCCACGGCTACTAGGCACCTAATGCAAAGACTGCCGATCAGACGGAAGGTTATAAACGGAGAATGGGTAGTTGAATTGAAAAAGGAACAAATGGCGACGGGCCAATTGTTCCTTTTTTGTGTACTTGTTTTTTTTATAAAAAGATAAGCAATAATGTACCCGCTGCAAAACAGTAATACGAGAAATATTTAAGATTGCCTTTCGCCATAATTCCCATAAACCATCTCATGGAGAAGTAAGTGACGAAGAGGGTTGTGATGAATGCAATCAGATAAGGAATAGCAAGCTGGCCGCGGTTCGGATCGTTGGCAATGTCAGATACGCCTAGAATGAGTCCGCCGATACTAATAGGAATATAGAGCATAAACGAGAACTTTAAGGCAGTTTCCTGTTTCATACCAACGGCGATAGAAGCAATGACTGTAGCCCCAGAACGGCTTATGCCTGGAATCAGCGCAACGGCCTGAGCAAGACCAACCAACAGCGCATCCTTAGTGGAGAGATCCCCGTCCTGCTTGCGTCCACGAAGATTACGGATCAGCCATAGAGCAACCCCAGTAATTAATAGTGCGATGGCAACGGTGTATACAGACGAGAAGATTTCTTCAATCTGATCTTTGAACAGCACTGCAGCGACAGCAGCTGGAACTGTACCAATCACTATGTATAAGCAAAACATGAAGTCTGCTTTATATTCTTGTTTTCGCGTTCGCAGATAACCTAATGCACCGATAATCAGTTTTTTGATATCTTCCCGGAAAATAAAAATGATCGCTAGTAGAGACGCTGTGTTGGTCAAAATCTCAAATGACAATCCGTTCTGCTTCAACCCCATAAGTCGTTGGGCAATAATCAGATGTCCACTGGAGGAAACCGGGATGGGCTCTGTCGCACCTTGTACAATACCTAATAATAAATACTTTAACCACAATATAATGTCTTCCATCTTGTCCTCCTTGAATATGTATCATTGGGCGTTGATGCTTCCAATGATCAGCTCTTTTTCTCTTATAAAGGATATTCTACTCTATTGATGATAGTTGTTTAGCTAACTGACTTGCAAGTTTCAATTTCGTAAAGAGTAGAAAATAACACTAACAACGACATATGAAATATGCTTGTCAGTTGTTTCATAGCATGATATTATTTGATAATGATTATCAATATCAAATAAGAGGTGGGTTTATTTTGCGTAAAGGGAAAACTTCTATATGGCTCATGATGGCACTTGCTGTTCTGCTCGTACTAAGTGCGTGCGGACAATCTGTAGCCACTAATGCTTCAAGAGGTGAGGGTACTAATGTAACAGCAGAGTCAGAAACGAAGACAGATCAGGATACAACGTCAGCTGGATCTACAACTGCAGAAGAAGAGTTAGTTACATTTCAATCCGATGCAGGAGAAGTTCAGGTACCTAAAGATCCGAAACGAATCGTTGACTTAACCGCGTTCACAACTGGCTATTTTGTTGCTCTAGATGCTCCAATTGTTGGAGCTTTAACCGGTGCAATGAACAACAAGTACATTAAGGATCAACTCACAGCAGCAGGAGTTACTGATCTGGGAGAAGTGCCTACACCAGAGCAACTGGTTAGTTTAAAACCTGATTTATTTATCGTATATACGGGGACAGAGGGAATTGATCAGTTATCACTCATTGCACCTGTAGTACAGATTGAATATGGTAAACGTCCTTTCAGAGAGCTATTGCTCGAACTAGGCAAGCTGACCAATAGAGATGACCAAGCGCAAGCTTGGATAAGTAATTGGGAAAAGCAGATTGGCGAGTTAAAGCCTAAAGTGGAAGAGGCTGTAGGAAATCGTACCGTATCCATTCTGAATCCTTACGACAAAGGATTATATGTCTTCGGTCATAATTACGGCCGTGGAGGTGAAATCATCTATGGCGAGTTTGGGCTCAAGGCACCAACCAAGGCTCAAGCAGAAGCAATCGACAGTGGAACAGGATGGGCTTCCATCTCTATGGAAGTATTACCCGAATATGCGGGAGACATCATTTTCACTAGCCCATGGTCTGGTGATACAAGTGATGCTAAGAAAGTTTACGAGCACAACCTATGGAAGAGTCTGCCTGCAGTTAAAGCGAATCACGTGTTCCAACTTGATCCTACCTCGGATACATACAATGATCCGGTAACGTTGGAGGGTCAACTGAAGTTTATTACTGACAGTCTATTGTCAGCCAAGTAACCTATATAAAATAAAGATACAAATACAAATAAGACTTCCGTCTAAGTTACGGAGGTCTAATTTGCATAGAAGTTGAGCTTCATGATGAGGTGTGAATGAAGTAGCAATGGATAGAAGTTGAAGGTATTAGATTTCAGTGTTACATCACAGGTTAAGTCGATGATATTGGATGTTAACGTAACAGTTAGTTAGTGATAGGGTTACCCGTATTCACTTTGTGTATTTCTTCTGTACCCACACTTAGTGCACTCTCATAATACGCGCATTTATGGTCGATCACTTCCATCGTCTTCTGTAGCTCCGCAATCTGAGCTTCTACGCTAGCTCTGCGCTCTGTAAACATGTCGTACCTTTGCTTCAACGTAGAGTCTCCTTCAGAGCACCAGGCAATGAAGTCTTTGATATCTTTGATTGGCATCCCGGTTGCTTTCAGACATTGAATGATCTTAAGAAAATCAATGTCAGATTCCTTGAATAACCGAGTTCCATTAGCAGTCCGTTCAACAAAAGGCATGAGTCCCTCTCGATCGTAGTAGCGCAGTGTGTACACCGTAAGATCTAATTTTTTGGCAACCTCGCCAATCGAATATGTCATATATATGATGTTCCTTTCCATTAAGGATAGACTTGGAGTTAACTATAGGATTGATCCGAGTGAATACTACCATGTCGCATGATTAGATGTCAAAGTTGGAACTTAATAAAAAAAAGTATTTGACCTAGAGTTAACTGTAGGGGGTACGATAATGCTGTATTCGAAATGAATAGGAGGTTTTTACATTGATTATAGCTAAAGCGAGAGCAGTTGACGGACCAGACCAACAATTTCGAAATGCCGAAATTAAACGACGGGATCTTGATACTAGTGACGTACTGATCGAGATTAAATATGCGGGCATTTGCCATTCTGACATTCATACTGCACACGGTGACTGGGGGCCTGTGAACTATCCACTCGTTCCTGGACACGAGATTGCTGGCATTGTAACGGATGTAGGTACAGGTGTATCCAAATATAAAGTGGGCGACCGCGTAGGTGTTGGATGTATGGTGGATTCTTGTGGCGAGTGTGATAATTGCCTAAAAGGTGAAGAGCAATACTGTCTCAAAGGAAATATTCAGACCTACGCTGGGGTAGACAAGTATGGTGAGCCTACGCAAGGTGGTTACTCTACACATATCGTTGTAACAGAGAACTTCGTTGTTCGAATCCCTGATAATATTGCGCTTGATGCCGCTGCACCATTGCTGTGCGCAGGTATTACAACGTATTCACCACTACATCACTGGGGAGCAGGCCCAGGCAAAAAAGTAGCGGTTGTAGGTATGGGTGGACTTGGTCATATGGCTGTTAAAATTGCACATGCGATGGGTGCAGAGGTTACTGTACTATCCCAATCGCTTAGCAAGAAGGAAGACGGCTTGCAATTTGGTGCTGCCCATTATTATGCGACAAGTGAACCGGAAACATTTGAGAAACTTGCGGGTTCTTTTGACCTGATGATTAATACGGTAAGTGCCAGTATTGACATTAATGCATACCTGTCTCTGCTCACGCTGGATGGTACAATCGTTAACGTTGGTGCGCCAGCAGAACCATTGTCCGTACAAGTATTTTCTCTCATTGGTCACCGTCGTTCGTTCGCGGGTTCCATGATTGGTGGCATTCGTGAGACACAGGAGATGCTCGACTTCTGTGCTGAACATAACATCGCACCCAACATTGAAGTGATCTCAGCAGATCAGATTGATGAAGCTTACAAACGTGTACTTGCTTCAGACGTGAAATATCGCTTTGTTATTGATACGAGTACGATTTAATAGGGTCAATTCGATAATAACTACACTAATCGTCGTTGATTAGCGCACGTATAAATGTACGCAATATAGCAGATATATTAAAAAGCAGCTAACCCTTGTGGTTACTGCTTTTTATACTATTTTATTACAAGTAAGCATATGTGTTTGCAATTGCGAGAGGTTACGGAGATATAGGTTGTTTAGTTGTTTGAGACATGGATTATACTAGAAGGCAAGCAGTAATGATGAGTTTTGATTAAAAGGTAATTAGAGACTCCCTATTCATGATAGAATGGATTGGAGTATAAGGGGGAGGCATATGATGGAGACTTTTGCAGAATATTTAGCAAGCATTGATAACCCGGAGCATAAGGAACGAACGGAAGAGGTTTTGAAATGGGTTACGGAGAAATTTCCAAGTTTAAAGCCTAAGATTGCGTGGAATCAGCCGATGTTTACTGACCATGAGACCTTTATTATCGGTTTTAGTGTGTCGAAGCAGCATCTGGCTGTTGCTCCCGAGAAAGTAGTTATTAATCAGTTCTCAGAAGAGATCGTGCAGGCAGGTTATGAGCATACCAATCAACTCATTCGTATGAAGTGGAAACAGCCGACTGATTTTTCGTTACTTGAAAGAATAATTGAGTTTAACATTAAAGATAAAGCAGATTGCACTACGTTTTGGCGTAAATAGTCAGAGAAGGTGGAGCCGTTTCCTTCCATATCATTTATAAGAGGTTATTCAAAAAGTCCGCTTTAGATTATGATGCCTAACCGACATTTTTGAACCGTACTATAAGTAAAAAAAACGCGCACCGATGATCCATCGATGCGCGTTTGTAGTTA
Organism: Paenibacillus sp. MER 99-2; assembly: GCF_023714095.1. Lineage (NCBI taxonomy): Bacteria > Bacillati > Bacillota > Bacilli > Caryophanales > Paenibacillaceae > Paenibacillus > Paenibacillus sp. MER 99-2. The sequence goes on from NZ_JAMAUZ010000001.1 coordinate 1,097,326, forward strand.
GTATCTCTCGCTTCATCTACTTGATCAAGGAGAGCACAAATAGAGGCAAGCTGTTGACGCAACTGTAAATAACTCAGGCTTTAACTGGAGAAGGATACGTTTGCTCTTTAGTCACATGTTTAGGCGTTGTCCAACGTGGTAGCCTTAACGTGAACTTACTTCCGTCAGGTGTGCTTGAGGTGAGAGACAGTTCTCCATTCTGGGCGTTGGCGAGTAGCCTGCTGTAGGTAAGTCCAAGCCCCAAACCGCGATTTCTACGTTTTTTGATCTCTCCGCGATAGAAACGTTCAAATATTTTCGGTTGATCAGCCTCGGATATACCTGTGCCATAGTCCTGTACATCTATAAATAGATTGTCACCTTCTGCCCGCAATTCAATGTCGAACTTGGCTGTTTGACCAGAAGCAGTAGCTTGAAGACCGTTATTCAGTAAATTAACAATAATTTGTTGAATACGGAGGGTGTCACCAATGGTGTACAATGGGCCTGCAGGTGCATGTAATTCAACCTCGGGTGTCTTATCTTCGTACGCAATCTTCCACTGATAGATGATCTCGCCAACCAATAACTTCAGGTCGGTTCGTTCCTTGCGCACAGCAACGCTTCCGGCAGACATCGCATTGTAATCGAGTAGATCTGCAATCATCCGCTCCATGCGTTCCGATTCCTTCAAGGCAATATCCAAAAACTCTTTTCCTTCCTGAGGACTCACCACATCGTCGCGTACCGCCATAACGAGCCCTTTAATGGAAGTGACGGGTGTCTTGAGTTCATGACTCACGCCTGCTAATGACAGAGTGCGCCATTCCTCAAGTTGTCTTAAACGTGTCGCCATATCTCGGAAGGAGCTTACGAGTTCAGTGATCTCACGTTCTCGGGTTTTGATATCGAGGCTAACATCGTAGTTACCACCACGAATTTGTTCAGCCGCATAAGCTACTTGGCGAATAGGCCGGGATAATTTGTTGGATAGCAGATAGATCGTAAACCATCCACATAGAATCAATCCTCCCAGAATTAACAGCACAAGCCACATCGTTTCTGGGCCGAATGTAAGAGATTGTTTAGATTGCATAACCCATACTTTTCCAAGGGTTTGATCACCTTCGTTTATGTTGACGGTTACTCCTGCATATTTGTTATTTCTTGGTTCACGAAAATCGTCGGACAGTCGATAAAATACCTCTTCTTGAGTCATTTTAGGCTGAGAGAAAATCAATTGATTGTTGTTGTCCAACACCATGACACAGAAATAATGATCTGTATTAAATAGTTTCTCCCTCTTGGTTACCATCATGTCTAGATCGGGTGGTACATGAAGCTTATTATTGTCAATGGTTACACGATCGGCAATCTCCAGTCCTAACAATTCTGCAGTCTTGAGACTTTTCTCAATCGAGGTTGTACGAATCCAGTAGAGCGCTCCTGCTACAATTATGGTGAAACCAATGCACAGGATCAGAAAATATCGAAGTGTCCAGTGGGACAAAATGGATGTGGAAGGTCTCGGTCCCTTTCTTCTCAGTTTGCGATCCAAAATTGATACCCCATTCCTCGCAACGTCCGAATTTCTCCTGTCTCTGGCAACCAGTGGGAGAGAGCCTGACGTAGTCGTTTAATCGATAAATCTACAGCGCGATCACTGCCATCGTAGTCCATACCCCACACCTGTTCGATCAGATGATCTCTCGTAAATGTACGGTTCGGATATTCAGATAGAAATATGAGGAGTGATAGGTCACGTGGAGTGAGTGCAACCTCAGCGCCATTAAGCAATACCTGCTTGGCAGCGAGATCAATAACGAGATTGCCGTAACAGCGTTTATCCTCACTACCCGAAGTATAATGAGGGTTACGTCGCAGTACAGCATTAACTCTTGCAACAACCTCTTCGGGGACAAATGGTTTGCTCATATAATCGTCAGCACCGGCATTTAATCCGTTGAGACGATCTCGAATGTCATCCAGTGCGGTTAGCATGATCACAGGACAAGCACTTTTTTCACGAATAATGCGCAGCAGATCCCATCCGTCCATTCCAGGCAGCATTACATCAAGTAAAACTAGGGAAGGATTCACGGAATCAAAAAGGGTAAGTGCAGTGGGGCCATCTGCTGCATGATGTACCTCAAATTCTGCTTTTCTCAGATAAGCAGCCAGAACCCGTGCAATGGCTTGCTCATCCTCGACGATGAGTATGGATTTCAAGAAAAGCGGTCTCCTTTCACTTCAAGAAGCTTGTGTACTGATTTTACATGAGCAAGAGCCTAATGCCAATGCTGTATTAGAGGATTCGAAAAAAATTGGTACATGTCCATCTTTGACTTCTTCCTGACACATTGGGCTGATATTATCCATATCAACAAGTAACTCAACCAATAATGTACTGGAGGAAAAATAAATGAACAAGAAGACAAAAACATGGATTATTACAGGGGTAGCTGCAGTGGCTATCATCGGAGGTGGAGGATACTACTTTACCAATAGTTACCTCGGTAATAACGTTGAAATCGAGCAAGTGCTTCCTGCTAGTACAGCAACATCAACCACGGCAGTAGATAGCACAGGAACGGCAGTAACAAGTGATGTTGCTGGCTCAGAGCAATTGAATGGAGACTGGAACATCAGTGAAGGCTCAAAAGTATATTTCTCTGTAACAACTTCACAGGAAACGGTTAATTTTGTGGACGAGCAGGTATCTGGTAAATGGACAATCAATGTAGATGACGCATCTCAGATGAAAGCAGAAGGACAGATTGAGATGGACGGTATTGACTCTGGTAATGGTCAACGTGACGGACATGTGAAGCAAGCGGATTTCTTCGATATTGCTACATACCCTCAAGCAACATTTACAGCTACCTCATTTGAAGGTTTACCAGCGGAATGGCCTGTAGGTCAGACGGTTGATGTGAAAATGAATGGTACATTGACTGTAAAAGGTGTTGAAAAAGAAGTCACTTTTGATGCAAAAGCTGCTTATGACAATGATCAGGTGTTGTTGTCTGCGACTTCAATGGTAACGTTCGAAGACTTCGGTATGGAAAACCCTCACTCTGTTGTTCTCTCAACAGAGAATGACATTAAGCTCCAGCTTGAGTTGAAGCTCACGAAATAAGCAAAGTTGATCAATTGTACCAAAGTGAATCTGTTCTGTTCTACCCCAGGGTAGCGGAACAGATTTTTTTTGCTGTCTATTATTGTAACGAAGTGACCATGATGTTCGAAACCAGCTGTGATACACAATTTGTTTAAATAACTGCTGTTTCCTTTGGATTATACCGTGTCGTCTATCAACCTGAAGCGCTTACAATGAAAAAGGTTAAACGCATTCATTGATCAATTTACAACGATAAAAAGGGGGAGATCAAGAGTGAACAAGAGGTACATAAGTGGTTGCCTTGTATTGCTACTGTTATTTTGCGAGCTAGGTTTGTTGGTTCAGCCGGCAGACGCGGCAACGAAGGTGAATGTAGCATTAAATAAAGAGGTGACCGTAAAATCGGAATATCTGGAGTATGGGAGTAATAAAAACCATCTGGTGGATGGTAAACTGGATACACATTGGAGTTCCAAAGAAGCAGCTACCGAAGAAGCTCCTCAATGGATTCAGATTGATCTGGATGGAGAGTTTCGCTTAAACGGGGCAGAGATTGTATTGAAAGAACAAAAGAAAATCCATCTTGATGTTGAGGTTTCTTTCGACGGGGAGAATTGGGAGCAAGTAGCCACTCATAGAGAAGAAACAACAGAGCAGCAGCTCAATTTTGACTTTCAAACTGATCTAGTTCGATATGTAAAAGTGACTATTCCATTTTATGATCAACAGGGGGCATGGCCAACGCTGTCCGAGATTCGTATTTTTGGACAACAAGAAGGACGTGAGCCGGAAAATATTACAGCATATGATGCCGTGAATATCACGACAATCATTGGTGGTGCGCCTGTCTTACCTACCGAGGTTCGGGCACAGTATGGTGCGGATCAATCAGGTCATGTAGCCGTAGTTTGGGATCATATTGATCCTGAACAATATCAGGCAGCTAACACATTCAGTGTAAACGGGTATGTGGAAGGTGCGGCAATTCAACCCACCGCTTCGGTAACGGTGCAAGGGTATCAAGATGATTTTATCAGAGGTGTCGATATTTCTACGTTAACGGCGATTGAAGACAAAAAGGGTAAATTCCTCGACAGCAACGGTACCGAAAGGGACTTGCTTGATATTCTTAAAGACCGTGGTGTAAATTACGTCCGTATTCGCTTGTGGAATGATCCACAAAAATCAGGAGGTTATAACGATAAAGAAGATGTCATCCGTTTAGCCAAGCGAGTGAAGGAAAAGGGCATGAAAATCCTGCTTGATTTCCATTACTCTGATGAGTGGGCGCATCCGGGTCAACAGCTACGTCCCAAAGCATGGGAGAATCTGACCTTCGATCAGTTGAAGCAGGCTGTATACGATTATACGTATGAGGTTGTTGGTGAAATGAAGGAAGAAGGTGCCATGCCAGACATGGTGCAAATTGGTAACGAGATTAACAGCGGAGTGCTTAATGGATACGTGAGTACAGCCAATCAGACGGAAAATGTTGCTCTGCTACAGCGTGGTGTTGATGCTGTACGTGCCCTTCAAGGAGATCAGCACGTTCAGATTATGATCCATCTGGCTGAAGGTGGACAAGCGGATATGTTTGATACCTACTTCGGTGAATTGGAAGGGAAACTGGATTACGATATTATTGGTCTCTCTTATTATCCATTCTGGCACGGTACGTTCGCAGATGTACAAGAAACGATGAACCGAGTATCCCAGAAATACAAAAAAGATGTCGTTATTGCTGAAACATCGTATCCATTTTCTTTCAAAAATGGTGATGCCCATGGCAATATTATCGGTGGCCCGGACAAATTAAATATCGGAGGTGCGACATTCCCAGCAACAGTGCAAGGTCAATATGACGCTATTGCTGGCATTATGGATTTAATTGCTGAAGTGCCGGAAGGACGTGGAGCTGGGTTCTTCTATTGGGAGCCTGCCTGGATTCCTGCTGGAGTGGGCTGGATTGCTTCCGAAGGGGATGCATGGGAAAATCAAGCGATGTTCGACTACGATGAATTCCCAGGGAACGGAGGATATTCCTTAGAAGGACGTGCATTGCCATCCCTTGATGTGTATAAACGCGGAATGCAGAATGTTCCTGCGAATCGTCAGCATTTAGCTGCTGCAATTACACGTGCACAAGGTTTGGTAGCCAAAGATTTCGAAGAACAGAGCTGGCAATTGCTTGCGCCGGCGATTGAAGCTGCTAATTCTGTATACCGAATGGTATATACATCAGCAGGAGTAACGCAGGAAGAAATTAATGATGCAACCTCTTCTCTTAAGCAAGTCATGGATTCAATGGAAGTAATCCCCGCGAATCGAGCGTTGCTTCAAGCTAAGGTAGACGAAGCGCAGACATACAAGGAATCGGATTGGTCAGCAGTCACATGGGGGATTGTTACTAAGGCGCTTGCACATGCGACTCAGGTTCTATCAGATCCTAGAGCGACCCAGACTGATGTAGATGCGGCGGAGAAACGTTTACATGAAGCCATTAGCGGGCTATCTGATGTAGACAAAACCAAATTAACGTTGCTGATCGGTGAGATGCAGCAGCAGAATGCCTCATCGTATACCCATCGAAGCTGGAAGACGCTAATGGATGCGTTGCAGGCTGCAATCGTTGTGAGAGATAAGCAAAGTGCAGTGCAATCGGAGGTTAATCAAGCTTTAGAAACATTGCAGCAGGCCAATCAAAGTCTTGTTCGTCTGCAAGCTCTAGCAACCCATAAGACAGCAACGGCTTCTTCAAGTGCTGGAACAGGCGGGGGACAAGCGAATTCACCAGAAGGAGCGATTGATGGCAATACAACGACGTCATGGGGAACTGATCAGAGCGTAGGTAGCTGGTGGGAAGTAGACCTGGGTGAGGTTGCGTCTGTCCGTACGATTGAAATGTCGATGTGGAGTGGTGGTATTAAGTACAAGATTGAGGTCTCCAAAGACCGTAACGAATATGTAAAAGTCGTGGACACAACAAGTGATGTTATTGTTTCAACAGGGCCAAGACACGTTCTCCCTGATCAGACACAAGCACGTTACATTAAGGTTACGATAACAGCTGGGCCAGAATGGGTAGGCTTTATGGATTTTGAAGCATATGGTACGTTCCCAGCGGATAAATCTGTTCTTAAAGCAAGCGTGAGTTCAGTAGCCGAATTGAAACAAAATGATTATACGGCAGCCACCTGGAATGAGTTCAGCAAGGCGCTTGAGCACGCGAAGTCTATTATCCAAGATGAAGAAGCTTCTGTCCAAGATGTTGGTGCTGCGGATGAAGAGTTGAAGGCGGCAACTCGTCGACTCAAACGGGAGGAATCTACACCTGGCTCTGGACCTTCGCAGCCGACTCAACCATCACAGCCAAGCGAACCGTCACAACCATCCAGTTCAGGAGCGGTTCCATCAACGGGAAATTCCAATGATGTGACACCGGCTGATACGAATAATCGACCTGAGAAAGGTGCAATTACTGTAGATGGCATCTTAACAAGTAATGGAAACTATGCAATTCGTCCGACTGCACAGCAATTAATCGAAGCCGTTCAATCGATGGAGGCAGGAGCGCAGCAATTAAAGCTAATTGCTAATTTACCTGACGACTCCAGAGCCGTATCGTTCCAATTAAACACGAATCAACTTGCAGAATGGGTCCATTCGCAGGCTGTTACATCACTAGATCTAATCGTAGGGGGGACTTCGATTCGCATTCCACTCAAATCTATTCCGCTACAAGGTGAAGAAACTGCCGGAACATTTGATGTTGAGGTGTCTGAAGGATCAAATATAGCTTTAACGGAATCACAAAAAGCAGCCATTGGTAACCGATCCATCCTTAATGTTAATGTATTAATGAATGGGGAACCAATGGTCTGGACAGATAGAGCGATTGAGGTCGTCATGTCCAATGAAGGCGAGCTTCAAGGAAGCGATACCGTTCGAATTGTACAATCGATATCGGAGAATGGTGAGATGAAGCCAGTAACGTACTCTGTAGCGAATGACAACAACGAAACCATCGCGTTCAAGCCTACACAATCCGGAAGCTTTGTCATTACTGAAGTTCAAGTTCCGTTAAATGACATGCAAAATCACAATTGGGCGAAATCAGAGGTACAGAATCTCTATGGTAAAGGGATTATTAAAGGCATGAATGCCACAAACTTCGTTCCAGATGGTAACCTCACACGTGCACAATTTTTGCAAATGATTATTAAAGGAATTGGAGAATCAAGCCTATCGGATGCAGATGTGCTAACTCCAACAGATGTGCAGGAAGGTCAATGGTATGCTGATGCGGTGCGAATTGGTTTGCAGATGAATATCATCCAAGGCCGAGCAGATGGAACCTTTGGAGCGAATGAGTCTGTTTCCAGAGAAGATATGGCGGTTATGCTGAATCGTGCGTTGCAATCTTTGAAGCAAGACACGAATACAACAGCTCCAGTGGCGCAAAAAGAGAATACATTTGAAGATCATACAGCCATTGCTGGGTATGCAAGAGAAGCCGTGGCGTCAATGCAGCAACTTGGACTATTAAATGGCATGGCAGATGGTACGTTTGCGCCTAAACAAACGGCTAGTCGTGCTCAAGGTGCTGTTGCAGTTGCGAGATTGATGGAACAGTTGTATGCAAAACAATAACATATAAGCAGGAGAGATCGAGTCATAAGACTCGGTCTTTTTTTGTTATGGCTTTAGCCAGTTGAGTGCGTGAAACGCGCGAAACAAAAAACCACCCGCTATGCGGGTGGAGGGCCTAGGGTTTGACCACGAAGACCATTCCGATAAACTTGAGATGTTCAGGCTCAAAGAAAGGAATGGTCAAAGATGGCAAACAAGAGCTACAGTTTAGCTCACACAAAGTGGATGTGCAAATACCACATTGTATTCACCCCGAAGTATAGACGGAAAGAGATCTATAATCAAGTGAGAAGAGATCTGATCGAAATTTTCAAACGCTTATGTAAGTACAAGGGAGTCGAAATCATAGAAGGCCATATGATGTCGGATCACGTACACATCATGGTAGCGATTCCGCCGAAAATGGCAGTCTCATCGTTCATGGGGTATCTAAAAGGGAAAAGTTCGCTCATGATCTTTGAGAAGCATGCGCAGCTGAAGTATAAGTACGGAAATCGAAAGTTTTGGGCAGAAGGGTACTACGTGAGCACAGTGGGTCTAAATGAAGCAACCGTAAGAAAGTATATATGTGAGCAAGAAGCACATGATCAGGCGGTAGATAAGCTGAGTGTAAAAGAATACGAAGATCCATTCAGCAGTAATCGGAGCAAAAAGAAGTAAAACCAGTTTAACTGGTAAGTGAAAGAGACAAATCACACTGAGCCTGAACAGCCCTGCTGTCAGGCTAGCGTCTTTAGGCGCAGTTTGGCAACAGGGGGTTATACCCCAAGAGCAAACCACCCGTTGGACGGGTGGTCCTGATTCAGAAAATTGATCTTTATCTCTTTCATGATGCTGTACCTTCATACCTCGAAATAAACTAAAACTCATTAATGTCATATTGACAGTAACGATTTTGTTTGTTATCATTTCGATAATATCATAATGACTATATTGAGAAATGAGGAATGAATCATGTTCGGATTTCGATTTGTAAAATTTCAGCCCAGTGAATACGTCATGAAAGTGAAGAACGGTCAGGTGCAGCGTCAAGGCGTAGGTTTATCTTTCACATATTATGAACCGACCACTTCGGTTGTCGTTTTACCTGTATCGTCTGTAGAAGTGCCTTTCATGTTCGAAGAAATAACTGCAGATTATCAGACCGTAACGGTTCAGGGACAACTTAGCTACCGCATTGTGGACTACATGAAAATTACACAAAGCTTGAATTATACGTATAATTTACGTAAAAATCGGTACATTTCAGATGATCCCGGTAAGCTTGATCAACGTGTAATCACGATTGCCAAAGTCTTGACCAAGAAGCATCTGGAACAAATGCCATTGAAGGAAGCAATTCAATCCAGTGAACGGCTGGTAACGAGTATGAAACGTGAGGTTGCCCAGAGCCAAGAACTGGAGAAGCTGGGCGTAGAGCTAATGAGTTTATCGATTCTGGCGATTTTGCCTAACAAAGAGACGATGCGTGCGCTGGAAGCGCAGGCTCGTGAAGAAATTTTGCGTCAGGCTGATGAAGCATTGTATGTGCGCCGTAATGCGTCCATCGAGCAGGAGCGTAAGGTGAAGGAAAACGAACTGAATACGGAAATCGCAGTTGAATCCAAAAAGCGGCAAATTCGAGAAACGCAATTGCAGGCAGAACGTTCCATCAAACAAAAGCAAAATGAGATGGAGCAGGAGCAGCTCCAATTCAATACAGCGATGGAAGAGCGAAAACAACAGCTGATTGAGCTGACGATTGCCAATCGGAATGCAGAAGCAGATGCCAAAGCTTATGAAATGGCAGCTGTAATGAAATCACTGCAGGATGTCGAACCGACCGTTCTGCAGTCGATGGCAAATATGGGGATGAATTCGGATAAACTCATTGCACTCGCATTCCAGGAACTGGCGGAGAATGCAGGTAAGATCGGACAATTGAATATTTCACCTGATCTGCTGCAAGGTTTGATGTCCACCTCGAACAGAGAGCAAGGGGGAAGAGGGAGATGAGACGCTTAGGAACCGAAAAGTCAGCATCAAAAACAGTGACGGAAGAGCATCGATTAACGGAACACAAACTTATTTTGATCAAACGAAGAACACGACTAGAGGAATTAATCGTTCGTTATAATACGGTGCAGCAGGCACAATTCTATATTGAACGTCTAGGAGCAGATTTTAATGATTACATTGCGGAGGATGCTCGTTATCGGGAATCCGTGTCACAAGCGCAACAAATTCTTGGTTCGCTCGGAAGAGTTCAAACGATAGATCGGGAGCATGTGCCTAATTTTATATTTGGTAAACAGGATATTATCGTCGTTGTTGGTCAGGATGGTCTTGTTGCAAATACACTCAAATATTTATCAGAACAGCCGCTGATTGGGGTTAATCCTGATCCCATGCGCTGGGATGGGGTGCTGCTTCCTTTTACAGTGGAGGATTTGCGTTTTATTATTCCTGACGTGATTCGTAGACGTCGTTCACTGAAAGAAGTCACAATAGCCAAAGTTGAGCTGAATGATGGTCAGTATCTCTATGGCGTTAACGATCTGTTTATTGGTCGGAAGACACATGTCTCTGCTCGTTATGAAGTGCAATTTGGTTCAATCGTAGAACGGCAATCCTCCAGTGGTGTTATCGTATCTACAGGAATGGGCGCCACGGGTTGGTTCAAAAGTGTGCTGGCAGGTGCAACCGGCATTGTGAACTCGAAAGCTTGGCAGCGTATGAATACCAACGATGATATGACGACTACACATTGGGAGCAAAAAGGGATGAAGCATTTTGGTTGGGACGCACCCTACCTTTACTTCACAGTGCGCGAACCATTTCCTAGCCGTACAACGGCTGCCAATGTCGTATTTGGGCAGATCCATGCGAACCAACCTTTACGAATGGTTTCCCAGATGCCAGAAGACGGAGTTATATTCAGCGATGGCGTTGAACAGGATTTTCTTGAATTTAATTCAGGTGTAGAGGCGACCATTAATCTTGCGGACAAACGAGGGCAGCTCGTCGTATAATGTCTCAGTTCTATCTATTAATCTAAGTCAAACTTAGATATTGGGATAATCTTTCCTATAGCCTGGAATTTCTTGATTTAGATCAAGGAGTTTCGGGCTATGTCACGTTATGATGGATGTAATCACAGATTACAGAGGAGGATGAATGAATATGAGTATCACATCATTGCAAGCCGTAAAAGAATTTAGTACAGATCGCTTTACTAAACGGGTATTATTCCGACACGACGGCGGGGTTACGTTTGTACTTCATTTCTTGCCAGGTCAACAGCTTCCGGTACACAAACACCCAGGAACAGATGTTATCTTGCTGGTGGTTGAAGGCACAGGAACGATGATTCTGGATGGAGTTGAACAGGAGGTCAAACAAGAGGATGTACTCTGCTGTGGAGGGGATACAGAATTTTCCTTCTATAATACAGGTAACAGTGAAACTCGTTTATTTGTTACACTTAATAAAGTACCTAACGAATCCTACGCGCAAAATATATAGTGAGAACACGGTAACACTCTATAATGAGGTGTAATTACACCTGTATATCGTAGCAACTAACTATAAACTTGATAACGATTAAACAACAAAAAGCGTACTTATGTCTCTGGCAGGAACAGAGCTTAAGTACGTTTCTTTGTGATATAAACACTTCATTCAATGTCAGAAATATCCTAACATTTCTTTTGCTTCATTAGACATGAGCTGTGGTGACCATTGAGGTTCCCATACAACTTGTACATCGATATCGGCCTTGCCTGAATTTTCTTGTAACACCCACTTCACGGCGCCTACAATCGTATCATGCAGTGGGCAGCCAGGTGTGGTCAAAGTCATTCGTACGTACACACGTTCAGGCTCTTCGCGTACTTCATATACAAGCCCGAGATCTACAATGTTGACGCCTAACTCAGGGTCGTATACTTCCTTCAGACATTCTAACAAATGGGTTGTTTGTTCCATGGTTATCGCTCTCCAATCCTCCAAATTAACGTTTAAAAACCAAAGCAATATTTGCGATATAAGCAATGGAGATCATAGATAAAATGGTACCTCCGACCATCATTACTTCTGCCAGATTTATTAAAATTCCACTCACCAACAATAGACTACCGCCCACCATGGCGATGATTCCCCATTGTACGTAGCGTTCACTCAGCATGCCAGCCATAAGGGGTACTCCAGGTCTGCCAGCTTGCTTTCCATACTTATGTGTCCACCATAGAAACGGTACGATTTTGGATGCATAACCTAATATCGTGAGTGAAACCCAGCCTCCGAGATATACCCATCCAGATAGAAGCACTACCCGTGGATGGAGCAACAGATCGGTTCCTTGTGCGGAATAGATTAACAATGCCACAACATATACGGCAAAAGCACGACTTACATACACTGACCAACGTATACCTGGTCCTGGATTTTTTTTATGCCGTTTCTCCTGAATCTGTTCTAAGTGAAATACATAGCAGATGATTGCTGCACTTAGAAGCAAGAGTGCGAACCAGAGTAACCCGTCTTGGATACCTGTTAAGAATGCGATGACACCTGTGATTACCGCTGCGTTCCATAAGCACAATACGACCTTTTGCAGCCGTATGGAGTAGTCATGGGACAGGTAGAACATAGGTAACATCTTATAGCTGAATCCAGTGATCAACATGCCGAACCAGCCGAGGGTTCCCATCCAAATATGTGCTCCGAATAAGCGCTCATGGAGACCGTTCCATTGCCCAAAAGCAAAATTCAGTCCCATCAGCATACCAGAAAGTCCGGTCAGAACAAGATACAGACAAGAACAGGCGGCACTAATCGTTACCGGATTCCACTGAGAAGCACGGAAGAGCGTTACCGCCATATTCCATCCGAACAATAAAATACCGATTAAGGCTAGCGTAGCTGAACCGGCAATCCAATGAACATCTCCACGGATGAAACCACATAACATACCAGTAAGCCCGATAGTGAAGAAGAAGTAATGACAGTAGCCCAGCAGCAGACTGTAGATATTAGATTGCAGAATTACGTGAATCAATTGATATATCGCACCCATAGCAAGCATGGTTGCCCACCCCAGAACAAAGAGGTGAGCGTGAAACCAGCCTTCAGGGCCTCTTAATTCATCACCAAGCCAGCCTGTTAGCGAGAGCAGGGAGAAGGCGTGATACATAACAAATCCGAAGATGCCCGTGATGATAAAAAGAAACGGCAACCTGGACATGGCTTTCGCCTCCTTACCCTTTTTCAATTCTGACTTTCGCCGTACCATCCGCTTGATCCTCAACCGTATATGGACAACCCAGATTATTTAACTCTTCTATTAAAAACACGGGAACGCGATCATTGTGAATGAGCACAACATCTCCAGGCTTGCAACGCTCGAGTGCAGCAAGCGTGCGCATCATCGGTTGAGGCGGTTCTAATCCGCGATTATCAAGCATTATGGTTGCAGCTTTTGGCTGTTCGTCACCTTCCACTGCAACGGTAACTCCTTCAGGTCGCCCTTGACATGCCTCTTCATCTGTTACTGGCGACACATCAAGAGTAGACTCGTCATTCTCAAGCTGCTGCGCAGATAATGCTTTTGCGCCTTTTTTGTTTTTCTTGTGAATGAAAGTAGTGACCCAGTGATCCGAGCTCATTCGTTCAGACGAGTTGGAGTACCCTTTCAATTTGAGAATGCCAAGTAGCGGCGTTGGCTTAAATGGGGCATGAAGTACAAATACGTCTTCAGGATGCAGACCTTTTACCGTATCCATAATGAGTTGAAATGGCTCCAGTTTCTTACTTAAATGAGGCCGCACATCCAGCTCGACAATGTTGACATCAGTTGGAGACATGTGCGTTCACATCCGATCCTGTACCCGCTACATTCGCCTGTTCGAGCAAGTGTTGTGATGACTCATAGAGAGCAGCCATTCCGCCGTACAGTGCATAAAAGAATGACTCCGGCGCATCCAGAGAGAAGGATAGATATGCCTTAGGATCCATACCGAGCAATCGCTCGAAAAGTCTTGCACTATCATAGGCGTAAAAACAAAAGTGTGTGTATTCGAAGACCGGCATTTTTTCAAAAATCGTAATGATTTCTTGTGCATATTCCACTTGATTCTGTTGCGCCATCTGAATCATGGTCGTCGCATCTTCCAGCCGAAGCGTGATGCGAAGTGTGGTGTCATTTATGATATCAACTTGCGGCATGGCTGCTCATCTCCAATCTATCGTTTGCTGATTTTGACCTGGAAAGTTGTAGGTCCTTGTTCAATGTACTCCCAATCGAAGCCTTCAGGATGTGTAGATTGGAACTGGAATCGCAAAGGTTTCGGATCGTGATCGTTAATAAGGAGCATCGCTTCTTCCGGTTGCAATTGATCAAACGTTTCGAAAATGATTTTATGTTTCAGATGAGGTGGGTACTCAGTAGCATTAATAGTAGCTGCATATGTGTTCATGGTTCATTCCTCCAAGTGGGTTAGTGTGGTGCTGCAACTTGATTATAGAAAACGATAAGAGGGGGCTGTGTGAGCAGGCTCACATTTCCTATTGTCATAATCTTGCCTTATTTAAACGAGAATCCTGTTTGGAAAGGGGTTGCGGCGATTTTATAAATGTGTAAGTGTGCGCTATGTTTCACTTCTTGTGATATTTTGCACAGTTAGGCGAGCGAGACATCCTTATATTTAGCACCAAGATGACAATTGATGAGAGGAAGCAAGTTCCCTCCTTCAGCCGAATAAAGACAGCACCCTAGAGAAGGGAGGTACGTGTATGGAATCAAAATTAATGGATCCGTTTGGCAGAGTTCATGACTACTTGCGGATTTCGGTTACAGATCGTTGCAACCTGCGCTGTGTATATTGCATGCCAGAAGAAGGGATGCAGTTTGAACCGACAGAACGAATCCTGTCTTATGAAGAAATCACGTCGATCGTCAAGGCGCTTGCTCCACTGGGTATTCGGAAATTGCGTTTGACTGGGGGAGAACCTCTGGTTCGCAAGGGGCTGGATCAACTGATTGCAATGTTATCCGCTATTCCAGGGATTGAAGATATTGCATTGACAACCAATGGCATCTATTTGGCAGCTTATGCGGATCGACTAAAGTCAGCGGGGTTAACTCGGGTCAACATTAGCTTGGATTCGCTCAAGCCGGAGCGATTTGCAAGCATTACACGAGGCGGTAAGGTACATCGTGTGCTGGAGGGCATCAAAGCCAGTCAAAAGGCTGGATTTCAGCCCATCAAGCTAAATGTTGTTCTGATGAAAGGTGTAAATGACGATGAGGTGGAGGATTTTCTACGCATGACGCTGGAGGATCCGATTGATATTCGATTTATCGAGTACATGCCCATCGGTGATAGTGGGAGCAGCTGGAAGTCGAGTTATTTGCCGCTTGAACATGTGCTGGAGACTTGTGGAGCTAAATGGAACTACGAAAGCTGCGGTGATGTGTATGGCAACGGTCCAGCAGATAGTTACCGAATTGCTGGAGCAGCTGGAACATTTGGTCTGATTCATCCCGTCAGCAGTCATTTCTGTGGTAGCTGCAACAGGCTCCGGTTAACAGCCGACGGCAACATTAAACCGTGCCTGTACTGGTCGGATGAGTACAATGTTCGACCACTTGTTGGCAACGACAAGGCGGTGCAGGATCTGTTTTACAAGGCGCTCGGTTCCAAACCCGAAACTCATGACATGGTAAAAGCCTTAAAAGGGCAACAGATTGACGGAACACCTACGCTGCGGCATATGTCGCAGATCGGAGGATAGCAAGAGCAGCTTCGAATTCAGTTTAATCTCGATCTCAATTTCAGGTGCGGTATCGCATCAACAGGTCACATTTGTGGGAGGACAACAATGAGCAGCAAAAGCATGCCCTGGATGGGCAAACTGAAGTATTTTGCCAAACGTGAGAAAAACGCGGAAGGCTGGAGTGAGATGTCCCCGGTTAACCGGGACTGGGAAGACGTGTATCGTCGCCGCTGGCAGCATGATAAAGTGGTGCGTTCCACACACGGTGTGAACTGCACGGGTTCATGTAGTTGGCAGATTTATGTGAAAGATGGCATCGTGACATGGGAAACACAGGCGACGGATTATCCATCCACCGGGCCGGATATGCCTGATTTTGAACCGCGTGGATGTCCGCGTGGAGCAAGTTTCTCATGGTATTTATATAGTCCTTTGCGTGTGAGGTATCCTTACGTGCGTGGTGCCCTGCTGGAAATGTGGCGTGACGCTCTAAAAACTTATGGTGATCCCGTACAGGCATGGTCAAGTATTGCGAATGATCCGGTCAAAGTAAAAAGGTACAAATCGGTACGCGGTAAAGGCGGACTAGTTCGTGCATCATGGGGCGAAGTGACACAGATTATCTCTGCTTCCATGATTCATACGATCAAAGATTACGGTCCTGACCGTATCATTGGGTTCTCACCGATTCCAGCGATGTCCATGGTCAGTTATGCTGCTGGTTCGCGTTTCTTGTCTCTGGTTGGTTCACCATTGCTTAGTTTCTATGACTGGTACGCGGATCTGCCGCCGGCATCCCCGCAAATCTGGGGAGATCAGACAGACGTGCCGGAGAGCAGTGACTGGTACAACTCTGGATACATTTTGGTGTGGGGTTCCAACCTGCCAATGACACGTACACCGGATGCTCACTTCCTCGCTGAGGCGCGTTATAAAGGAACAAAAGTGGTATCCATCAGTCCGGATTATGCGGAATATGTGAAGTTTGCAGATACATGGATGTCCGTAAAACAAGGAACAGATGGTGCTCTTGCCATGGCTATGGGGCACATCATTCTGAAAGAATTTTATCTGGATCATCCTACAGATTACTTCATGTCCTATGCGAAGCAGTATACAGACTTCCCTAATTTGTTGATTGTCGAAGAGAAGGATGGCGTAAACATAGCAGGACGATTCTTACTCGGGGAAGACCTGGGTATCCAAGGCAACAACATGGCATGGAAAACCCTTGTGTATGATGAGAACTCCGGCACTTATGCTATTCCAAAAGGGAGTATGGGCTTCCGTTGGGGTGAAGAAGGTACGTGGAATCTCAAAATGGAACAGGTGGATACTGGCGAGCCGATCGATCCACGACTATCCATGCTTGGCGTGCATCATGATCTCGTAACCGTGCATCTGCCATACTTCGATGATGAAGGAAGTCATGTCATGGAGCGTCAAATCCCAGTGCGCCGCATCTGGGTTGAAGATCGCTGGATTACCGTTACGTCGGTATACGATCTCGTGCTGGCGAAGTATGGTGTTGATCGTGAAATGACACGTTCTGCAGACTCTACTGAGATCGTAGCAGGAGTCGTTCTGGAAGCTGAAGAGGATAAACCATTTACACCAGCTTGGCAGGAGAAAATTACTCGAGTTGACCGGGAAACCGTCGTTCAGATCGCACGTGAGTTTGCACAAAATGCAGTTGATACGCAAGGTCGCTCCATGATTATTATGGGTGCCGGGATCAACCACTGGTACAACTCCGATGTCATCTATCGTGCCATTATCAACCTGCTTCTGATGACAGGCTGTCAGGGGGTTAACGGTGGTGGCTGGGCTCACTATGTAGGTCAGGAGAAGCTGCGTCCGGCGGAAGGCTGGCAGACGATTGCTTTTGCACGTGACTGGAGTGGACCTGCTCGTTTACAGAACGGAACATCGTTCTTCTATTTTGCAACGGATCAATGGAGATACGAGGAAACCCAAGTCGGAGAGCTTACTTCGGCACTTGAAGGTGATCCGCGCTTCCAGCACGTTGCTGACTATAATGTCATGGCTGCTCGCATGGGCTGGCTTCCATCTTATCCACAGTTCAACCGTAACTCGATTGATTTGCATCAGGATGCACTGGATGCGGGGGCAACAACGAAGGAAGAAATCGGCGCATATGTGGCTTCCGAACTTCAAAATAAAAATCTTAAATTCTCGATTGAGCAGCCGGATGATCCAGCGAACTTCCCACGTGTGTTGTTTGTCTGGAGAGCAAACCTGATCTCAAGCTCAGGCAAAGGACATGAATACTTCCTCAAGCATTTGCTTGGTGCAACCAACGGATTGCTCAATGATGATGATCATGGACTTCGTCCAGAGCATGTGGAGTGGGTGGATGAAGCTCCGGAAGGCAAGCTTGATCTTATGGTCAATATGGATTTCCGCATGGCAGGTACAGCGATGTATTCCGATATCGTACTGCCGGCAGCAACATGGTATGAAAAAAGCGATTTGAGCAGTACGGATATGCACCCGTTTGTGCACCCGTTCAACCCGGCGGTAGCTACGCAGTGGGAATCCCGTTCTGACTGGGATACGTTCAAGGAGATTGCACGTGTGTTCTCCGAAATGGCTGCACAGCAATTCGATGGTCCGCAGAAGGAGATTCTGGCTACACCGTTGCTGCATGATTCACCAGATGAACTCGCTCAACCGTATGGTGAGATTAAAGACTGGAGTGCTGGAGAATGCGAAGCTATTCCGGGTAAAACGATGCCGCATATTCAAGTGGTTGAACGTGATTATGCTGCGGTCTATAACAAAATGATCAGTCTCGGGCCAAACGTGAAGGATAAACCAATTGGTACGAAGGGCATGACTTGGTCTGCGAGCGAAGAATACGAGAAGTTGAAAGGCATTTTGGGTGTGAACCGCAAAGATGGCGTTGGACAAGGATGTCCAGATCTGAGTTCAGATCGTAACGTCGCTGAAGCCATTCTGACGCTGTCGACAACAACGAACGGTAAGATGGCTGTACGTGCATGGGAGTCTCTAGAGAAGAAAACGGCACTACATCTGAAAGATTTGGCAGAAGAACGGTCAGAAGAATGCTTCACATTTGACGAGATTACTTCCAAACCAAAAACGGTTATCACATCGCCTGCATTTAGCGGATCGGAAAAAGGCGGACGACGGTATTCACCGTTCACGACCAACGTAGAAAGATTGATTCCATGGCGCACATTGACGGGCAGACAACAGTTCTATATCGACCACGCAATGCTGCGTGAGTTCGGTGAGACGCTGGCTACCTTCAAACCAATTCTGAAACATACACCGTTCCATCCAAACAGTAAACGTCCGATTGAGGGCGGCAAGGAAATCGTGCTGAACTACATGACTCCGCATAACAAATGGTCCATCCACAGTATGTACTATGATGCACAGCCAATGTTGACCTTGTTCCGCGGTGGTCCAACAATCTGGATGAACCATGAGGATGCAGAAGAAGCAGGTCTCGTGGATAACGACTGGATCGAATGTTTCAACCGTAACGGGGTCGTCGTGGCAAGAGCGGTAGTCACACACCGTATTCCTCGCGGAGTAGCCTTTATGTATCACGCCCAGGATCGCCACATTAACGTTCCGGGTACGAAAATTTCGCAGACACGTGGTGGTACGCATAACAGTCCAACTCGTATTCACGTGAAGCCAACACATATGATCGGCGGCTATGCACAGTTAAGTTATGGTTTCAACTATTATGGCCCGACAGGCAACCAGCGTGACCTGAACGTCATCATTAGAAAACTGCAGGAGGTGGATTGGCTTGAAGATTAAAGCACAAGTCAGTATGGTCATGAACCTGGACAAATGTATCGGCTGCCATACATGCAGCGTAACATGCAAGAACACCTGGACGAATCGTCCAGGTGCAGAGTACATGTACTTTAACAATGTCGAAACTAAACCAGGTGTCGGTTATCCAAAACAATGGGAAGATCAGGAGCGTTATCGCGGCGGCTGGGAGATGAAAAATGGCAAGCTGGAGCTAAAATCCGGTACACGTGCCAAACGTTTGCTTAACATTTTCCACAACCCGGATCAACCAACGATCGACGACTACTATGAGCCGTGGACCTATGATTACGAAAAACTGACTAATAGTCCGGAGAAAAAACACCAGCCAGTTGCAAGACCAAAATCCCAAATTACCGGAGAGTACATGAATCTCGAATGGGGTCCGAACTGGGAAGATGATCTCGCCGGTGCACATATAACGGGGATGGAAGATCCGAACATGAAAGGTGTCGAGGAATCGATCAAAATGGATTTTGAACAGGTATTTATGATGTACCTGCCACGGATCTGTGAACATTGCCTCAATCCATCCTGTGTATCTTCTTGCCCTTCAGGCGCAATGTACAAACGTGAAGAAGACGGGATCGTACTTGTCGATCAAAATGCTTGTCGTGCATGGAGATTCTGTGTGTCGAGCTGCCCATACAAAAAAGTTTATTTCAACTGGCAAACAAACAAAGCCGAGAAATGTACTCTTTGCTTCCCGCGGATTGAAGCGGGGTTACCAACGATCTGTTCCGAAACTTGCGTAGGACGTATTCGTTATATCGGTCTGATGCTCTATGATGCAGACCGCATTGAAGCGGCAGCTTCGGTGGAGAATGAAAAGGATCTGTATGAGTCACAAATGGATGTTTTCCTTGATCCAAACGATCCTGAAGTGATCCGTGAAGCACGTGCAGCAGGCATTCCGGAGGATTGGATTATTGCAGCACAGCAGTCCCCAATCTACAAAATGGTTATTGACTGGAAGATTGCACTTCCACTTCACCCTGAATATCGCACCATGCCGATGGTATGGTACATTCCGCCGCTGAGCCCGATTACTAATCGAGTAGAAGGTCAAGGAAGCTCGCTCGAAGCGAACGATATTTTCCCGGCGATTGACAACATGCGTATTCCGGTTGAATACCTCGCGAACCTGCTTACGGCAGGAGATACAGGGCGTATTCGTGAAGTACTGCGCAAAATGGCTGTGATGCGGATTCACATGCGTAACCAACAGACTGGCAAAACGAGCGAGTCCGAATTGCTTGATTATGTGGGCATGAGTGCGCAGGAAGTTGAAGATATGTATCGTCTGCTCGCTATCGCGAAATACGATGACCGCTTTGTGATCCCGCCAGCTCACCGTGAGGAAGTCGCAGACCTCTTCAGTGAACAAGGTAGCTGCGGTCTTGACTTTGCAGGCGGCCCAGGTTCTTGCGGCGTATTCTCATAGGAGAGGAGACAACAACGATGACGATCGACATTAATTCAGAACCCATCGTAAAGCCGGTGTATGACACGGATACAAGACGAATGGTCTGCAAACTGATCTCCTATCTACTGCAATATCCGGATACCGAGTGGAGAGAGGGATTACAAGGAGTACAAGAAGCCGTTCTTTCGATCTCTGAAGAAGAAGTGAAGCAGATCGTGTTAACCTTCACCAGAGATGCACAGGCTGTTGATGCTATTGGGTGGCAAGATGCCTACGTACGTGCGTTTGACTTTGACAAAAAGTCAAATCTCTATCTCACTTATGCTTTGCATGGTGATGAGCGGGATCGTGGGCCAGCACTAATCGATTTGAAGCGCAGATATGAAGCGGCGGGTTTCTACATGGAAGCCAGTGAGCTGCCGGATTATTTGCCAATGGTGCTTGAATTCATTGCCGAGGCTCCGGAGATAGATGCAATCGGAGTTCTGGGTACCTGCCATAAAGCGCTGGTCACGATGACCGAAAGTATCGCAGGACAAAACAGTCCATACGGGCCGCTCCTCACGCTGATGTTACAGGTGATGCCCGAGCCGTCTGTTTCGGACGTACCTGAACCAAGCAAAGAAGAACAGAAACAACCGCTTGGCGGTCTGAACGAGATCGTTGAGCTAATGAGGAGGGGCAATCGGTGAGTACACTGGAATTAATGTTATGGGGTGCTCTCCCGTATATGGTCATTGTGTTTTGTATTACGGCGACCATCTGGAGATATGTAACCAATCCGTTTAGCTGGACATCGAAATCAAGTGAGATGCTGGAGAAACGTATGCTGCGATGGGGAAGTTTACTCTTCCACATCGGCATTTTCGCCGTTATCTGCGGACATATTGCCGGTCTGCTTGTACCAATTGAATTTTATCATTGGATTGGTCTAAGTGATGAAGCGTATCACATGGGCGCTGTGTTCGGCGGATTACCAGCTGGTATTATCGCATTTACCGGTTTGGTTATTCTGTTGGTACGCCGGTATACGGCTCGCAGAGTGCGGGCAACAAGCAGTGTCGGGGATTGGGTGGCACTGGCCATGTTGATCATTGTCATTGTGACCGGGATTCTGGCAACATCGGCTAATGCGGTAAACCATAGTGGATTTGATTATCGTACAACAATTAATCCATGGATTCGTGGTCTGCTCGTATTCCAGCCTGATCCGACTCTGATGCAGACGGTACCCATGAACTTTAAGGTTCATATTCTGCTCACATTTGTATTGTACAGCGTATTTCCATTCACACGTCTGGTTCATATGCTGAGCATGCCACTCGGATATCTGAGACGTAGCTATGTGCTGTATCGCAGAAGAGACGGAGCAGTGTATCCGAATCAAGAACAACAAAAGGAAAGGGCGATGTAAATGCAGCACAAAGGTAAGATTCAACTGCCCTTGCAAACGGCAAGTCTTGTTCTTGGCTTTATGGTATGGGTGATTCTCTCGTCACTCATGCCTTTCATCAAAGAAGATATCGCACTTACATCTTCACAGCTGGCTTGGGCGACTGCCATTCCGGTATTAATCGGTTCGATTGCTCGTATTCCGATTGGGTACTGGACGAACCGCTACGGGGCACGTAACATTTTCATGATCAGCTTTGTGTTTTTGCTTGCTCCGGTATGGTGGGTTAGTCGTGCAACATCATTCAGTGATCTGGTTATTGGCGGATTTTTCCTCGGAATCGGTGGCGCTGTATTCTCTGTCGGTGTAACATCACTGCCGAAGTATTATCCCAAAGAACGTCATGGTTTTGTAAACGGGATATACGGAATTGGTAACCTTGGAACGGCGTTGTCTGCATTCGGAGCACCGTTGATTGCCGATCGTGTGGGATGGTCTACAACGGTATTACTATACAGTATATTGTTACTCGGGATGGCGGCACTGAATTTTGTTCTCGGGGACAAGAAGGAAACACGTGTTAACGTTCCGCTGATGCAGCAGTTAAAGGCCGTATCGCGAAACAATAAACTGTGGCTGCTATGTTTGTTCTATTTTTTAACGTTTGGTTCATTCGTTGCATTTACAGTATATCTGCCCAACTTCTTGGTTACTAACTTCCAGATGGACAAAGTAGATGCAGGTATTCGTACCGCAGGCTTCATTCTGGTTGCAACGATTATGCGACCTGTGGGTGGCTGGCTTGGTGACAAGTTTAATCCGTTCAAAATATTAATGTTTGTGTTCGGCGGATTAACTATTGCTGCGATCGTATTATCGTTTGCACCTTCATTCTACATTTATACAGTTGGGTGTCTGACTGTCGCGCTCTGCGCGGGTACAGGTAACGGTACAATTTTCAAATTAGTGCCAATGTATTTCGTCAAACAAGCAGGTATCGCTAACGGTATGATCTCGGCTATGGGTGGTTTGGGCGGATTCTTCCCTCCATTGATGCTGACGCTGCTGTACAGCATGACAGGTCATTACGCGATTGGATTCATGGCGCTATCCCAGATTGCACTGGTAAGTCTCGTGCTTGTCATCTGGATGTTCTATCAGGAGAAACTTCAATTGTCTTCTAGCATTCTGGAGAATACCATTGAAGCGATCCTGGTGACAGATACGAACAGTGTTATTCGTTCTGTGAACCCAGCCTTTACGGCGGTTACAGGTTACACAGCTGAAGAAGCGGTAGGACAGAAGCCAAGCATGCTGAAATCAGGCAAGCAGGATAAGAAGTTCTATGATCAGTTGTGGCAGGAACTGCGTGAAAAAGGATACTGGCAGGGCGAGATCTGGAACCGTAAGAAGAACGGTGAGGTTTATCAGGAATGGCTTAGTATTACAGCAATCCGTAATGAAGCTGGAGAAGTCAAATATTACGCGGGTATGTTCAGTGACATGAGTAAACCCGATCTAACGATTGCCTAAGCGATTCATGTAAACAGAACAGTTATTGAAAAAGTGATCCAACATACAGCAAGAGACCTTAACTTGATTTACAGTAGTTAAGGTCTCTTTTTGCACAAGCGATAGTTCAATTCACAGAGGATGTGATTAGCGTTCCTGATGAATTTGGCTTAACGCTGAGCTGTCATTGTGAATAACAGAAAGAACAAGTTAGAAGCAGGGAGCAGGATGTATGACACAAATTAGTAGCAAGTAGCAAGCAGTAAGAAACAAGAAGTAGAAAGCCATGAACAGCAAAGAAGCAGCAAGATGCAGGAAGCGATCTTGCTGTTATACTCAAGCGTCTCGCTGTTCTTTTAGAGCTTGCAGGTTGTGAATGATGATGCGGCTGCGATCAACCTCAAGAAACTCATCTTTTGCAAGCTGGTTTAGCAGTCGATTGGCTGTCTCTCTTGTCGTTCCGATGGAATTGGCGAACTCCTGGTGTGTCATGGGCAGATTGATGATGATCTTATCCCCTTGCTCCTGACCATGCTGCTCCGCAAGCATGAGAAGAAAGGAGAGCACTCGATTGCGTACGTCCTGACCAGAAAGCACTTGTAATTTGTCTTGTAATTCGCGTATTTTGTCGCCTAGTACACGCATGATTTTGATGGCAATTGAAGGTGTGCTTAGCATGAGCCGTTCAAAATGTCTGACGGGAATCGCCAGTAGGCTTGTCGGTGTGATCGCAACAGCGGTAGCAGGGTATGGATGCGCATTGAAGAATCCGGTATGTGGAAACATATCACCTGTTTTGAGAAAGGATACGATCTGTTCATGTCCGTTCTCATCTGTTTTGTAAGCCTTGACAATGCCGGTACGGATGAAGAATACAGCTTCTTTTTCACTGCCCTCACTAAAGATCACTGCCTTTTTGTTGATGCTCCGCGATATGGCGATATCTTCAACCTGTTTTAACTCTTCGGGGCTCAGATCCTGAAAAATAGGAAATTGCTGCAGAAATTCAGCTGCATTATCTTTGTTTACCCTGGTCATACAAGTTCATCCTCTCTGTAAAGCTTTTTGTAATGATAAACCTGATAGGAGGTTGTGATTGAATTGAAAAACAATGGAGGTACAAACGCAAATCCAATCGTTATTCCCCATGAGCATGGTGGATGGGCGATGGTCAGCGTACCTTTTCTCGTTGGTGTGGCGGCAAGCAGTCCCCAGTGGCTTCATGTGCCGCTGTTCTTTGCCTGGCTTGGCTTGTATCTAACCGCCTATCCTTTGCTGCAATCGCTCAAACGAAATGCGAATCGGCAGCGTTTATATAAATGGGCCGCCATATACGGCACGATCGCACTAGTCTGTCTCATTCCGGCTGTGATTGGTCAATCATCGCTGTTATGGTTTGGCCCCATGTTGGTTGGGTTGCTCCTGGTTAACATCTGGCATGTGAGACATAAGGCCGAGCGGACACTGACCAATGATCTATGTGCAATGATGGTCTTCTCCCTTGGCGGAGCGGCAGCTTATCTGATTGGCAGCGGTGAATGGGACTACGGAATGGCCATCGTTGTGTTATTTTCCTTTTTACATTTTACAGGAAGTACGTTCTTTGTGAAATCCGTCTTTCGGGAACGTAGCAATCCGCGCTGGATCAGGTTGTCACGTCTTGTCCATGTAGTACTGCTGTTCATTCCGGCTGCAGTTGGGTATCCATGGATGGGGCTGGCCTATGTCTATTCCGCTGTGCGAGCATTTCGATATGCAGGTAAAACAGTGCGTCCTATGAAGGTGGGAATTATCGAAATTATTGGAGCGGTACAGTTCCTGCTCTGGTTCATCCTGCTGTAAATCACATCATTTTATCATAACGTGATTTGTATCCACATCAGGTGATATACGTCACACCGTCAATGGATTGACATTTATAAATGAAGTCCACACGTTCTGTTGATTGTTTTTGAACTGCAAGCCAGGGTTAATGGGAGATAAAACAATCTGGAACTAGAGAGGGGCGAGCCCAAATGTGGACTGCATTGATGTGGGGCGGTATCTCCGCCTCAGCGGTTGTGATCGGTGCGCTTGCAGCACTATTTATGAAGATTCCGAAAAGGGTCATCGGCTGGATTATGGCTTTCGGGACAGGAACACTGATTGGTGCTGCTACGTTTGAGCTTCTTGGAGATGCATTAAACGATGGAGGCATACTGCCAACAGCTATCGGTTTTACCGCAGGAGCCGTCGTATATACACTGTTTGATCTGCTCATCTCGTCCAAAGGTGGTTCAGATCGGAAACGTTCCAGCAAGAAAGATTCAAGCCAGCAAAGTGGGCTCGGGATATTCGCAGGCACGGTGATGGATGCGATTCCCGAGTCGATCATGCTGGGTGCCAGTTTGCTGGCTGGTAAAGGTGTCAGTGTGGTGCTGGTCGTATCCATCTTTGTCAGCAATATTCCTGAGGGCTTATCCAGTACAGCAGGGCTGAAGAACAGCAAGTATAGCAAAGGCAAAATTCTGTTGATGTGGGTCGGTGTTATGCTAATCTCTGCACTTGCCGCTTTGGGCGGGTATCTGTTCCTGGAACAGCTTCCGAAGGAGATGGGAGCAGCGATTGGTGCTTTTGCCGGAGGAGGTATTATAGCCATGCTCTGCTCAACGATGATGCCTGAGGCTTTTGAAGAAGGAGGCCCTGTAGTGGGGTTGATCGCCTCGATGGGATTACTGGTGTCCTTGCTACTGGACATTTAGCTCTAAACATTTTCTGATCCGGTCAATGTAAACTCTATTACTATCAACGCTGATAACTTCAACATATGAAGATAAGAAAAAGAGTATCCTCTCAGATCGATCTGAGTTTCGGATACTCTTTCTTATGAGTTAATGCAATTTAGCGGCCAAGGAGAAATTAGTGACCAGAGCAGCTTCCGCCGCAGCCACAAGCTTCTTTAACAAGTTCTTTTGATTCAGGCAAGCGGTTCAATTCAACAGACTTTGTAAAATAGTTGCTGATCTGCTGGTGCAATTGGCTGAACTCACGCTGTGCATAGATAAATCGACGAATGAGAGGGTTATCATATAGTGCGCGTTCTTCCTCTTCATACACCTTAATTTCGGACTCCAACAATTCGATATTTTGCCGCTCTTTCTCTTCCAATGCTTGATGCTTCTCCATAAAACGTTCATATTGGGTTGTCGCTTGTTCATCCGCTGCAAACTCATCAATCATGTCACGCATTTCTTTATAGCCTTCGTCCTGCAATAGAAGGGAGCATAGCTCCTGCATTTTGTGCATAATAAGCTGTTTATCTAATTTTACAACGGTATTTGTACTCATGTGGTCAACCTCCTGATCTTTCCTTAACTGTATAATGGAATGAAGCTGTATACTGTGACGTTACTCACATTCCATGTGAAATTGATTACTTACCTGAAACGAGATTCTCTTATTTTTTCAGTGAGTTAGCTTCTCCTTGAGTTGTTCTAATTGAAGAATAAGGATGCAGTTACCTGTAACCTGCAAAAGCCCTTGTGTCTGCATAACGGTGAGCTTACGACTAAGCGTCTCGGGCGTAATTCCGAGCAGCAGTGCCATATCCTTTTTGAAGACGGGCAAACGAATTTCATGTTGTGCATGATTTCGGCTGTGAAAATACAACAGCAGCTTGGCGATCTTCTGTTCCGTTGTCAGAGCGCTAAGGGAAATGTTCCATTCATCTGTATCACGCAGCAGCTCAGAGACGGCAAGCAGAAAATGATATGCAAGCTTTGGATCATGCTCAAGCAATTGATCAAAGTCACGTTTGTTCATAGAGCAGATGGAAGAGGACTCCAGAACCTCAGCATTTGCAGGATGAGGCTTCTGATGAAGCAAGGAATCTTGTCCGAAGAAATCTCCGGGAAAAAGGAAACGAACAATATGCTCCTTGCCATTCTCCGTATATTTAGATAGCTTCACACAACCCTGATGAACCACATAAAGCGTATCTGAACGCTCACCTTCCTGAACGATATAATCTCCCTTGTTATATTGCCGAGAGTGAAGGAGTGAGAGCAGCAATTCGGAATCTGCCGGGTCAAGATGCTGGAACAGGGATACTTTGGAGAAACAGGCATCCTGATTTTCATGTGTACATATCATCTTGTGAATCACCTCGATTGTTCAGAATAGTATGAAGCAGTCAAGTCATGTCTTAATGTGTCATCGCTGGCCCACCATGATCTGTGCCATCCTTCGTTACACGAAGAACTGCAGACGCTCCTTTGGCAACATGGTTGAACTGGTGCGTTACAATAGGATAATCGCCTTCTTCGGTTACCGTGAATTCGACGACAGCACCTCCGCTTGCGGGTAGCATAACGGTCTGTATGCCGTACTGAATATTACGTGGATTGCCATCTACATACACACGATCCATAATGGTACCGACAACATGGAAGGAGGAGACTTTATTCGGCCCAGCATTGCTCACATAGATTCGAACCGTATCACCAACTTGGGCTAATAAAGGATGTTCTTTTAAGCTATAGTCATTGCCATTAAATACGACATAGTTAGGTTCTGCATTCACAAAAGCATCATAGTCATGCTCTTTGTACCACTCACTCTGAACCAGGGTATATTCCCGATCCACCAGATGATCAGAAGGATATCCCGCTTTGGGTTCAACAATAATCATGCCATACATGCCATTGGCGATATGAGCAAGCACCGGTTGTGTTCCACAGTGATACATGAATACACCAGGCGAGGATGTAGGATAGGTGAAGCTCCCTTTCTCTCCGGGCATGACATCAATGAATTTGCTGCTCGGGGAAGCATGCACGGCATGAAAGTCCATCGAATGTGGCATGCTGGCATCTTTATTTTTCAATGTGAAAATCAGTGTATCTCCTTCGGTTACTCGTAGGACGGGACCAGGCACGGTTCCATTGAATGTCCAGGCATTGTACATAACGCCTTTGGAAATTTCGATATCGGTGACTTGAGCAGTCATCTCAATGTACACGTTTGGCCCTTCTCGCCGAATAATGGGATCGACAGGCTCTTGACTGATTCGTGTTGCCGTCTCTTCAGCATGATGATCAGGCTTGACTGCGTCTGAACTACAGTGGGCGAGGGTAGCTGTGAATATAACAAATACCAATGACAATTTCATTACATGGATTAAAGAGAACATGGGCGCACAACCTTATCTTAGGACGTGTCTCAAAACGCGCTGAAGTACCTCTTTCACGACCTTTTCGCCCCCTGCTGCGTCAGTTTCCCTTGATGTGCGCCTGCACGCCTGCAGAAACCTTCCTTGCTTGGAACGAAAATTCGGTGAAGTTTGCGTCTTTCGGAGTTTTCAGACGTCTCCTAGTGATTTAATTCACAAAATTTAAAGGATTCTTTTCTTTTATATATAGAGTACATAAATGTGATGAGGACGGGTGTGATACGCAACACACTTGAGTCATAGAAAGAGAAAATGTTGAAATAGAAGAGGGCGTTTCTTGTACTACATAGCTGAGTTACATATAATTTAGATAGAGAATTGGTGAAAGGTGGAAGTGAAATGAAACGTTTCGAAGATGAAGGGGCATATAAGTATAACTACTACTATCTACTTCATCGGGGGAAGCAGATCGACGTAAAATGTAAGGAATGTGGTGGGCATGCGGTTATTTCTAAGTCTGGTGATCGGTTGGTGTGGGCGTGTTCCACTTGTTATGCTCAAGGTGCGGATGAACCAAGCTATCGTTATGATGCTAAGGGAACTTGTGTCTTATGTGAACGATGGTTCAATGTGCAAGTCACGGATGAGAAAAGAACACCTCACCAATCAGCACATGTGGAGTGCCCGCATTGTGGTAAAGTCAATCAAGCTCTGTTGTATCGTCGAGAGACACATCGAGGGTATTATCCAGAAATTCGGGAAGGGCGAGATCCGATCTTTGGTATGGAGCTGTATTTTCTCGATCAGGTAAGAGGTAAGCATGTCTGGGCAGTCAATCGCGAACATTTGAATTATCTCATTGCATACATCTCCGCAGATCTGCGAGTGAAACCTGCCAACTCACCTATGAAAACGGCCTCGCATGCGATTCCTGCTTATATGAAAAATGCCAAAAATCGAGCGCAGGTTGTCCGCACACTAAAAAAGTTGCAGTATAAAACAGGATAACAAGCAAGAGATATTGTGGTGGAGGATTACGAATGAAAAAAAGAGTATCACTGTCTGTTTTTGCATTCATTTTCGCTATGTTAAGTATTCCAGCATTTTTTATCATGCAAAGCTATGGTGTTTTTCAGAAAGAGAAAGTGCTATCAGACTATGCCTTAGCTATCGAAGTGAACGGCAAATCATATGCGACCTGGCCACTAATTAATGGTTATGCTGCAATGGACAAAGCTGAGGAGAACCGTCAATTTTACTACCGTATGGATACAAGTGGTCTTCAAAATCTGTTTCAATTAGCCTACCAAGAATATGAGATTGAGCCGAATGATACGAACCCATATTTGGCGGGACAAATAAATTATTCATCTGACGCAATGAACTATGTCCAGGAAGAGCAGCAATATCTCAATGCCAACGACTTCATACCTATAGTGAAGGTGTTTAATCACGATGGTCAACTGATCTATACATATGAAAAAACAGGCAAAGGCGATGGCAAATTAGTTCAGTCCATTATTCATCAAGGCATGACCCGTTCGAATGGCAATGGAAGCAGTAAGGCAGCCCGTGACCCGTATCTTAATATTACGGCATTGTTCCAGGATCAACTTCATATGGATGTTCAATTAACAGTGGATGAGGAACGTAAGATCGTTTCTATTCGAATCAATAAACCGGAGGCGAGATCATGAATGAATTAGGAGTACAACAAGGCCCAGCCTACCTCGAAGGATTGGTACAGAACTTGAAGAAGGAACAAGCTCATGAAGTAGAGTGGAATGGAAAAGTACAAACGCCAGATGGTCACGACAAGTTCCATATCTTTTATTATGGTGACTTGATCGACGATGATCTCATAAGCTGGCAGGATTCGACACCATTACTTGTGTATGCAGAGCATACCGTAACGGGTGAGCGTTATCTGCTCTTTGATGCTGCCAAACATGGCTATGATGCCATGTTATGTGAAACGTATCCTGAGGATGAGCTTAAAAACAGGCCTTTGCGTCCTTATCTGGACGTAGAAGGAGAGGATATTTTTGAAGTGTATTTAACCGCCTTCTATAATGTGCCGTATGATGATGAGTTAGGGGAAGATGTCAATGAAGATGGAACCTATGAACTGATCACAGGTGAACATCTGAATTTTGACTTAGTAAAACGTAATGGATATGATGCATTTGCAATTCAGATTACAAACCGTAAAGGGGTCACAACGGAGATTGTTCAGGAAGAGTTGGCGTAAGGTGGGCTAACTACTATAAATAGCATGATCTGAAGATGGGGGGATGTCATCCTATGTATATCGTATCTCAGGCAATGAAGCCCATAACGGCTGAAGAACTGAACCTTTTTGAAGAACAACATAACATCTCATTACCTTCATCCTATCGTAGATGGCTCGAGCAGTACGGGGAGGGCACTTACACCGGCTGGATGAATATACAGCGGCCCGATCGAGATGTGCTAGCTCCTTTTGTTGAATATGACTTCTGGATTCATACGGAGGACGCACCAATTAGTCAGCGTCAATTACAGGAATGTGTGAGTATCGGAAGTTCAGTGGATGGAGACTTCTTGGCGGTACACCCTCAGGTCGAGGGATTGCTCTGGCTTCCGCGCCATGATGAACATATTACTGTATGGGCTTGTGAGGATGCGGAATTTGGTGAACTGCTAGATCGAATATACTGTGGATATTATCAACAAGACAAGCCGTTAACTCCACATTATTATGAACCGTGGAATGAATTACGACACCACACATTTTATCATGTTGAGAATGGTGAGCAAGGTGATTCGTTATATGAGTTGGCTCAACGCTGTAAAAAGGAATTTAAGTGGGATGTTGTGGTGGAGAATGAGCATACCTGTATGTTATTTATGGCATCAATAGGCGGTTATCTGCGTTTTAATTATGCCTACGGTAGAGAAGTCGCCATGTTCTACGAAGAAACAGGTGATTCAGGTGGAGGTAGGGATCACGAGCTGCACTTGTTCTTAATCGCACATCATTGTCACCCTGTACATATCGGTGGAGTGGAGGAATGATTAATTGAGTTGGTTAAACGAGAAGATTGCACAGCAGTGGCGTCAAGAAGGTAGACGTTATGCACTACATGTGAATGAATTTGTACGCAAAAGTATAGCTGGTGAGACCCCAGATGAATCCGAGCTGGAGAATGATGGTCGAGCCAGTTTTAGTGCTGAAGTCTGGGAGATGGTGAAACAGGCAAATGCGCAAGAGGATGTGCTTCGCCTACGAGCTGAATTGCCGCCTGCTTCATGGCCTATGAGTGAACAGTTTCAGTCTGTTATGCAGGCAGTACAGGTTGTTGGATTTATTGCACAGGATGTCGTTTTATTTAATATTAGTGGTCATACGCAGGATGGCGCCGTATACACCGCAGATTCACAAGGAGTAATCGCTTCTGCCCATTATCATTTTGCGGGATGCTCACCGGATGGTGTGGATTATGCGTTTGCGGATGAAACTGTTATTCGAATCATTCGAAGACCTGACCGGCATTTGGAAGGTCAAGAGCTTGCTATGTATAACTGGGAAGATATTCAGTCTAGTCTTCATAACACGCTTCCTCAGATCGAGTCGCTAGCGGATTGTGAATATCCGGAACGTTCACTTATCGAGCTGATCCCATTCAACGATGGGCAATCTCTTCTTATTTTGTCCACGTATGGCGTTCATCTGGTCGAACAATCCCAAGTTTCCTTGCTTCATCCCGATCCGTCGGAGATTCAGGAATATGAATTGGAAGATACCCAAATTGATATGGGTCATGCGGCAGTTTCAAGGGATGGACGCTGGATTGCCTTTGGCAGTCAGGTGAGTAACCACATGTTACTGGATCGGACTCAGGATCATACGTATTCTTTGTATCCGGAAATTAGCTACCCTCATCATGCAATTTTCACTCAAGATAATCGTACCGTTTGGTTTAATGCATGTCACTTCTATAACGGTGTTACGATCCAGGTTAAGCTGGATGAAGTAGAGGTCAATGAGAAGAAAGAAGATTGGCCAATTATGGATGAGAATGCACGTGTGTATGCCTCGGCAGAGACTAAGCAAGGCATTGTGATTGGGGATGCATATGGTTATCTACGTTGTGTAGGCACTCAGGGACAGGAGGTATGGCGTCATTTTGTAGGCGGTACAATCTCGTCCATCGTGGTCTCGCCTGATCAATCCAAGCTTGCAGTAGGAACATACAGTGGCATGCTGCATGTTCTCGATTTAACTTCAGAAGGGATGGACGATTACGGCATTGGCACAGGCACGATTCGTGAATGCGAGCGTTATGTGTTATGGCGGGGAGAAAACCCAATGCGCTGGTAGGACGTTAGGGAGAATAAGGAGGACTTTTGTTGAAATCAGATATACACTCCAGGATCGATCAACTAATGGACGCTTTGCATCAATTGTTGGATGTTAAAGTGGTGGATGAAGAGATTAATGAATTGTACCAACAGTATAAACAGATCGATGGTACCTCCAAGGAGAGTTTGGCGGCGTTTGAAGCGGATTTTGATATTAAGTTGCCAGCGGATTTTCGTGCTTTTTACGAACGTAAAAATGGCAGTGGTTACGGATTTCATGTGTTGTACCCTGGGGATGAAGAGGAGCAACGGAGTATTCCATTCTATCTGATGTCCTTGGATGAAATTCGTGAGACCAAACGATTCTTTTGTGAAGTGGATGAAAAGCTAGAAGAGCATTATTCTGAGGAAGAGATTCGCAAGCTCGATCCCGAGATTAAACCATTTTTATTCCATAAGCAGTGGATACCTTTTGCAACGATGGCAGGTGGTTCGCTGTATATCATGCTGGATTTTGATCCAACAGAGCAGGGCAAGTATGGGCAAATTATTATGTATGTGCATGATCCGGATTTTGTCTATTATCTTAACGAATCATTCGAAGAACTACTTGAAGCATCCAATCGAAATCTCAGTTTGAAGGATGAAATCGATTATTGACGAACGAAGACAGGAGCTACATCAAGTAGCACCTGTCTGTGATTAATTACCTTACCACTGGAACAAGCGATGACCGTGAGATCCGCCGCCCGGTCCTCCACCATGAGGACCCCCTGGGTAGCCGCCGCCCGGTCCCCCACCATGAGGACCCCCTGGGTAGCCACCGCCTGGTCCTCCACCGTGAGGGCCACCTGGGTAGCCGCCGCCTGGTCCTCCACCGTGAGGGCCACCTGGGTAGCCGCCGCCTGGTCCTCCACCGTGAGGACCACCGGGATAGCCACCACCTGGATAACCACCGTGCCACCATGGGCCGCCTCCGATTGGATAGGGGAGCGGAATGGGGAAGAAGGGTGGGTATGGATAAGGGTAGGGATAAGGTGGAGGTGGTGGATAATATGGATAAGGGTACCCTGTAGGTGAAGGGTACTGAACAGAGCGTAAATCGTATACCATGATTGTGCCTCCCATTAGTTTGAATGATGATATCAGCCTATGCCTGAATGCATGCTCATGACACAAAATAAATTCAGTACGAAGACAAAAATGGAGGAGGAAGTGAATGACAACTGTATCTTTATATACCGATCCAAGAGAAACTGCCTATGATCAGATTATTGACGAATTGATAGAGAAGACCGATCGCTTCTTGATCGTAGATCGAGAATATGCATTAGATGATACACCTGAACGGGTTGCCCACGTTTTAGAACAATTGGAGCCCTATCTAATCGAAGTTTTCACAATGGATGATATCATGGTAAGAGAGCGATTTATGCATAATAGTAAGATAGACAGTCATGCGATGTACTCTAGCGGCAGTTATTACATATATTCATGCACTCCAGAGTCTGGGCAAGTGCTTAAGCAAGAGGCTACTCGATTTGGGGATTGGTCGTACCCCTCATTACCAGATGATCTCTGTTTTCTTAAAGAAGATGGCAGCGATTACTTCTATACCGTGGCACATGAAGGAATGTATGGCATGGGAATTACGGAGGAAGAAGCGAGCGGGTTAATGGAGCGCATTCCCGGCTTATTTTTCAAATTACAACGGCATGAGCAGTTTGATTGCTTCCTTGATGATGCCATCCAACACCAGACAGATCGTCTCAATATAACGGGCTATCTATTGTCTGAAATTCCAGATCGCATTCGCGAGCTCAAGCAATTGAAGGAACTTGAAGTTTTTGAGCAACATGTGAGTGAGCTTCCCCCGGCTTTCTTCGAATTGACCGCATTGGAGAAGTTGACCATTATGACAGCCGATCTGAAGGGGATCCCGCAAAATATTGGGAAGCTTACTCAGCTCAAGGAGCTTACGATTTATGGTGGCAGTGCGTATCATGTCGAACCTGGATGGAAACCCAAGCCTAAGCTGGAACTGGAGCTAAAACATATCCCTGCTGAGATTGGTGAACTGACAGAGCTAGTGAGCTTGAACATAGGTTACTCAGGAATTCGGGAGCTGCCTCCAGAGCTGGAGAAATTGAAGAAACTAAAGTGGCTAAATATCACCAATAGTCTGATTGAAGGAACTCCTGATGTGGTGTCTCAGATGCACTGGGTAGAACATGTTTGCTTGAGTGAACATTCTCTCGGTCTCAGTGTAGAAGCCCTGCTGGATGAACAAGAAATAGAGTAACATAGCTACCCCTAATAGACGTTTTCTATTCAGGGGTTTTTGTCATTTCTGTTTATCGTTCAGAATTGGGCTCACGAATATAGGCTGATGACATAAGCTGGCGTATAGGTTTTCACCTAACCGTAGAATGAAGGGCAGGCGTTAAATGTTGGCAACCTCGAATATGGATTACACGTCACCGAATACTGAATTCACCTATGATGTGAACCAAAATTTACTATTTAAGAAAGACGAACGAAATTATATTAATTCCCTTTCCATCCAACAGCTCAATACCCTCGGCAATACATCATTGTTGGACATTTTTCTCAGCACTGGCAACGTAGTAGAGCCACATATTCATCAGAATGCAACTGAACTGGTCTATTGTATTAGTGGTGCAGCTGTTGTCTCGCTAATCAATCCTTTTACGAACGAATTGTTGAATTTTCCGATTACTCCCGGTCAAGTGGCGAATGTACCACAAGGCTGGTGGCATTACGAAATTGCTACTGTAGATGATACTCACTTACTGGCGATTTTTGATGCACCTGTGCCTGAAGCTATTTTTGGTTCAGATATTCTGCGCCTTACGCCTCCTAGTGTACTTGCTCATACCTATTGTCTGGATGAGGCGCAAGTCCAAGCTACCTTGGCTCCAATCCAGAAGACCGTGTTTATTGGCCCACCCGCGGATTGCGTGACAGGTGTCTCCACCTCTCCTAACGCTGTATGCAAACCGAATAACCAAGCAAACAACCAGCCCCATGTAAATGCCCAGCCTTATGTCCAATTACAGACTTCACTTCACGCAGAGCATTCGTATGGAGATGCCGTGAATCCAGCTTATGAACATTTGCCCAACGCGTCTTACATGTTGCCGACTTCAAACTATACGCCATATACGATGCAGCGGCAGTTGATTGGTAATGGTTGGAGGTACTGATCATTCATCAATGTTATAAAAAAATATGAGAATCTTGTCACAGATGGAGCTCTTCATTTGTCTTCAGGTTGTAAACCAATTTACGGAGGCGAATGTAATGAAATTAAGATTGAACTATAGGAAAGTAAACCCAACTGCGTATAAAGCGATGATGGCACTTGAACAGTATGTATCTGGGCAAATCGAGGACAAGGTATTATACGAGCTGCTCAAAATCCGGGTATCTCAAATTAACGGTTGTTCCTTTTGCCTGGATATGCATGCTAAAGACCTGATGAAATTGGGGGATTACGCAGATCATATTCTGCTGTTAAGTGTATGGCGCGAAGTGCCTTTGTTCACAGAAAAAGAACGTGTTATGCTGGAGCTTGCTGAAACGGTAACTGAGATTTCGCATCAAGGCGTGCCAACAGAGCTGATTAATAAAGTCCGAGAGCATTTCAGTGAAGCAGAACTGGTGGATCTGATCATGGCGATTAATACGATTAATAGCTGGAACCGAATTGCAATTACAACAGGCATGTATCCGGGATGTTTTAATTAAATCAATATTCGATTAGTTCCGAAACCATCTGCCAGAGGAGGCTGTTCATATGAATTCCAAACCACTCCCCAATGAAACAGAATTGTCTTCTCTGGAAGTGGGTGAACTGTATACTCGTTACAAATCTTATGCATTCGCCGTCGCCTATCGCATGCTTGGCAGTGTTGTTGAGGCTGAAGACATTGTGCAGGACTGTTTCACAGGTCTTCAAAGTCAACCTTCCACGGTGATTCATAACCCTAAGTCGTATATTGCTAAACTCGTGGTGAACCGGAGTTTGAATGTGCTCAACTCTGCCCGTAATCAACGCGAACATTATATCGGAGAATGGTTGCCTGAACCACTTTCGGATCGGGAAACTGGCTTAGAAATGGCAGTGGAGCAGAAAGAGATGATCTCATACGCATACCTCGTTATGTTAGAATGTCTCTCACCAACAGAGCGCGCGGTTTTTGTTCTGCGTGAGGCATTTCAGTATGACTATCAGACGATTGCAGATTGGCTTGGAAAAAGTGAAAGTAACTGCCGGCAGATTTTCAGCCGTGCGAAGCGGAATTTACCAGATGATTTATCCTCTGTGCCACGAGCACAGACGACGAATAAGGCTCATGAGCAGATGCTGGAGCGTTTCACTACCGCTTTTCTGAATTATGATGTCAATGCAATGATGGAAATGTTGGCTGAAGAGCCTGTGTTTACTGCCGATGGCGGTGGACGTGTGCATACAGTCATGAGATCAATGAAGGTGTACAAAGGTGTACTAGCACTACTTACTTCACGCAAAGTGCTAACTCGCTTACGATCACGGCAATGGGTTCCCACACCAATTAATGGAGAGCTTCAGTTAGCTTTACTGGACGATGGACAAGTAACAGAGGTTCTGTGTCTGGAGCTCGACTCGTCTGGAGAACGGATTCGGGGCGTGTACCTGATGGTGAACCCGGAGAAACTGGGATCGATTTTTGTGAACATATGAAATATAGAATAACAGCATCATATCAAGGAAGTACGTATATGAACGCGAGGGAATATGAACTTAAAGAAAGCGGCAGCTCTCACATTGGAGTAGAGTTTATGCCGCTTTTTTGTGATTCTAACCATGTCTGGTTACTCAGGAGAATATTGATCCAGAATAGATTCTATCTTGGCTTGGATGTCAGGTGTAAGTCTATCATTAGTTTGTTCCAGAAGAATCAACACCTGCTCTAAACTTTCAAGTATTGCGCTTTTTGTGTCAGGTTCCCTTTTCGCTAATGCTTTCTCATATGCCTGTTTCACTTCAGGAATCAATGTGCGGATCTCATCTTCGGTGAACCAATCGTATGCGGGTGTATTATCACTTCCATAAAATAAAAAATGTACATACAAAGATAATGAATACTCTACCGCTGTACTGCGGCTGGATTGTGGGTATGAATTCAAAAAGGCCTCCATTGCTAACGTGCGCTGGATCATTTCGCCCCAAGGAATGATAAGGGCAGCATCTGAGGTCGAAGCCTGATTTGATTCAGCAGCCATGATATCAATATACGCAGCGATGTCGGGGGCTACGTATGGTTGAAGTCTTTTGTAAGCTTCATAATTGATAATCGGATAATATAAGCCTTCACTGGTCTCCAGTTTGTATCCGAGATCGGAAGCCTCCTGTAATAACTTATGCACGGCGGGATCTTTGATTTCTTTGAGCAAGCTGCTGTACGTCAGCTTCTTATCGTATCCTATATTGTCATGAGCTTGTGAGATCGTTGTTTGAACAGTTCCTGTATACATTTTTTCATCGATATCGGCTAATTTAAGCTTCTGTAACGTTTCCAATTGTATGGTCATCAAGGTAGCCTGTCTTGTACTAACCTTATGCACATGATTCAGCAGATATTTACGTGCCTGAATTAAACTAGCAGTCGATTTTACGGCATTATTTCGGTACTTCTGGAACTGGTGGTATACTGCTTTGGATTCTGGGACAGGTGCTGCCCATGTGGTTTGTGGTATAGACAGTGCTGCACCCACAGTGGTACATCCTAATGTTAGCGCAAGAATGCCTAGTTTGATCGAAGAGTTCAATCTCATTCCAGTACCTCCCATGAAAAATGTAGTGTAGTTTCCCGAGTTCGTTGCGGATGTAAAC
This sequence comes from Paenibacillus sp. MER 99-2, assembly GCF_023714095.1. NCBI lineage: Bacteria > Bacillati > Bacillota > Bacilli > Caryophanales > Paenibacillaceae > Paenibacillus > Paenibacillus sp. MER 99-2. The sequence goes on from NZ_JAMAUZ010000001.1 coordinate 1,136,394, forward strand.
CTTGAGTGGAACCAAAAATTCAAGCTATACATAGGGTTTGCTTTGATTAAACCAGTTTGTGGAAAATCAATCAAGGTTCTATTCATTACATTTATGATTTTCAACCGGAGAACAGACGGAGAACAGACAAAAGAGCAGTCCTCCGACAACCTCAGTGGCTGTGTGGACTGCTCTTTCAATAGTTGTACGTGATTTATTGGAGTGGTGCGTTGTTGCTTCGAGGCATCTGTGGAGCCCCGGTTGCGGGAACATAAGCTTTAAGCATCTGTTGTGTATCGTTTGCATTAAGCTGTGGCACCTGATAGTAAGCATGTTGGTTTTGATACATAAAAATCTCGTAAGCCATCTCAACAAAATGCTGAACCTGTGAAGTGACTACACGTCGTACAGTTGGGTTTGTTATCTCAGGGGAAGACATTGCCAGTAATGATGCATGAGATTTAATTAGACCTAACATATGACCGCTAATTCCAGCATCCTTCACATCGGCAAGGGACTGATTGGGCTTCTTCGGTGCAGATGGCCTAAGTCCATACACAGGTGGAGTCATATTCGGAATCATATACGTAGCAGTCTCCTGGGATGGCTTCTGTCCTGTAGCAAAACATTCTGCAGTCAAGTTGTACTGTGACAACATAAAGTTGTATTGGCGATCCAAAATATCGAGCAAAGCTGTATCCACTACAAAAGTTCTAAAAATCATGTACTGATCCAATACATTAATTGCACAACTTAATATTTCATGCATATCGAACATCTCATGTCCGCCGTGGTTCAATTGAGGGATAAACCCTGGGTTAACATGATTTGTTGGATTGATTTGATTTTGATTCATGTGAATTTAATTCTCCTTTGGGAAATGGTATGATTCTATTATGTTTATTTCCAGTAAAATTATGTATTGTAGGAGGAAACTTAATCATTTTCAGAAGAGTCCTATCATTTTAGTTAATGTTAAGTGGAGGAAGATCATTGAGAGAGCTGAACTACGTTAAAATTTTTATTTATCTAAGTATAGTTACTGTTGTCACGGTAGGTTTATATTTTGTTACTGCAGCTTGGCTAGATCAGAGATATTTTCGATTTTTGATCTGGAATCTGTTTTTGGGATGGATTCCGTTTATATTCTCCTATGTAGCTTATGGCTTTAGTCATGCCAAATGGAGAGGAGCCCCATGGCTTGCGATTGCAAGCGGTGCATTATGGCTGTTATTTTTCCCGAATTCATCCTATATCGTAACAGATCTCATTCATCTGACGGCTCGAAGCTCGCGTTATTATGGTGGTCATGGTCTGAACTTTACGTATTGGTATGACTTGATTGTTGTGCTCATGTTTGTCTGGGTTGGATTATTGATTGGATTTCTCTCGATGTATCAGCTTCAGGAAGTAATCTATCGGAGAGTTGGACGGATGGCATCTTGGATTTTTGTATTGGCGGGTTGTGCACTAGGAAGTTATGGTGTCCTCCTTGGACGAGTCTACCGGTTAAACAGCTGGGATGCATTAACGAACCGCTCCTCACTCATCGCATTGATGCAAGAAAGTGTAAGTCGTCCATCCCTGGCGTTCTGTATGTTCTTTGGCACGTTTATTCTGACTATCTATGCAACACTGTACTATCTGATCAACACAAGATCTACACGGATGAGTAGTTGATTGAATGAGGTGAAGTTGGAGAATCAAAATGACGAACGGAGGATGATGGAGTGACAAGTATAACGAATGTAATACGTAAGGTAGAGGAAGTTATGGAGGAAAAGGACTTTTCCGGTGTAGTGTTATTACAGCAAAATGGAAAAACTCTCTTCTCGAAGGCTCGCGGATACGCCAATCGTAGTGAACAGATCTCGAATACTAGTGGAACGCGATTTGGCATTGCCTCAGGCTGTAAAGTTTTTACCGCGGTGAGTATAGGTCAGCTGATTGAGCAGGGGAAATTTTCTTACGAGAGTCGTCTAGTTGATATATTGAACATTGAATTTCCTCTGTGGGATAAAGAGATTACGGTACATCAGTTATTGACACATACTGCGGGCATCCCTGATTACTTTGACGAAGAAGTCATGGAGGATTTCGCGGAGCTATGGCAGGAGCGACCAGTCTATATGATGCAACAATTACATGACTTTTTGCCAATGTTTCAGAACTTAGCAATGAAATCTGCGCCAGGCGAACGCTTCCACTATAACAACGCAGGTTATATTGTGCTGGGACTTATTGTTGAACAACAATCAGGCCAATCCTTCACTGAATATGTGGAAGCACATATTTTCAAACCAAGCGGTATGAAGGATTCCGGTTATTATCGAACAGATCAGTTACCCTCTAACACGGCCATTGGTTATGTTGATCAGGAAGACGGTACGTGGAACACAAATATCTTCTCGATCCCGGTCCAAGGCGGGTCTGACGGCGGAGCCTATGTCACCGCGCAGGATATGATTCATTTCTGGAATGCATTGTTGGGACATACATTGTTAACGGAGGAGAGCACTCGGAAACTACTTATCCCGTACTCGCATCAAGAGGATGATGATTACTACGGACGAGGAATCTGGATTGACCAAAAAGGGAAAGAGATCTTCAAGTATCATGTCATGGGATTTGATCCTGGGGTGTCATTTATGTCCTCTGTGTATCCGGCACAAGGCATTCAACTCGTTGTATTATCAAATCAGGAGTGGGGGCCGTATCCAGTCACGGTTGCTATTGAAGAATCACTTTTGGTTTAGTGGAGGAAGAACCCTCAACCCGGTAGGTCATTCCTAACGAGACGAGGGTTCTTTGTTATGGCAAGGAAACACTTTGACAGTTATAGATAACGCAATAATTGAGGAGCGATTAACCTTGGAAACACATCCAAAGGAGGCTTCTCTTTTTTACGTTTATCATTGGTCAGCACCACAACCAGTTCAAGCGCGGGCACGATATATACGAATTGACCGCCAAATCCACGAGCGTAATAGTAGTTGAACGAAGGTAAGGCAAGGTCTGAAGCAACCATAGTTGTCGTAGATTGTACGCTTGTAGGATGCTCATCCTCTATGAATGGGGGAGACTCTGCTGAACAGGTATCGACCCACCAATGCCAAGCATAATATCCGTGATTAGGAGGGGACACCGCGATTGCAGGGGTGGTGGATCGTTCCACCAGATCTTGCGTAATTAAAGCTGCGCCATTCCACTGACCTTTCTGCAGGAACAGCATACCGAACTTAAGCAAATCCATGGGCAGCATTTTAAGACCGAAACCACCAGTGTGCACGCCTTGAGGGTCACTTTCCCATTCATAATCTGTAATTCCCAGTGGTTCAAATAAATAGCGTTCTGCAAACGTATTGACGCTCATGCCGGTTTGCTGCATCAGAATCGCTGATAAGATCTGTGATACGCCAGAATTATATTCCATGTGTGTACCTGGTGAATCGCTTAAAGTCTGTTCCAATGCAAAATGAACCCAATGATCCGTGCGTGTCATACGTGGAAACGAATTTTGTCCCCCGAACTCATCCCAGTTGAACCCAGCGGTCATCGTTAATAATTGCTCCAGTGTGATCTGTGGTTTTCTTGCATCTGCGTCAGTCTGAACTTCTGGGAAGAAGAACGAGAGCGGGGTTGATGCGTCTGGAATCTTGCCTTGATCCATCGCTATGCAGATCAGTGCGGAGAGCACGCTTTTCGTACAGGAATTAACTTTTGCCTTACTTGTCTGCGCTTCTTCGTTACGGTAATGCTGGTAGATCAATTCTCCTTTTACACTGACGAGACAGCTTCTCAGGTCTAATGTGGGAATGATTGAATGTAACATGTCATGTATAGATGAAAGATTCATAGTGTCCTCTCTGTCGCTCAGTTTTTGTCGTACACCATTAAGTCGAATAGGAGTGTCCATTATCTTAGCATAGGATCGGAGCGAAGCTCAATAACGGCAGCATGTTCACGACAATGAATCACCACATAAACCTAATTTCTTCCTCTACGAATCAATGCTCCGCCATCCTCAGGCATTATCGTCAACCTGGACTGGAGACTGATTTCAATTCTCCTTCTTATTGATACACTGGAAAATAACTACAAATGAATCGAGGTGATTCAGCACACAAACGTTGAAGTTACATATCATGTCCCCGCGCGTATCTACGTGATACCAGACAAAGGAGAAATGAACAATCATGCTAGCACGGATGCTGCAAAATGAGTTTAGGCGAAAAAAAGGAATCACGCTCACATTATTTATGTTTGTTCTATTGGCGGCCATATTAGTCGCATCAGGCACCCGAATGATTATGGAGTTAAGCACGTCAATTCAACATTTATTCACAGAATCTAAGACTCCGCATGTGGTGCAGATGCATTCTGGGGAACTGGACAGGAACAAGGTGAGTCAATGGACACAGGCCAATGACCTCGTGGCTCAACACCAGATTGTAGACATGATTAACGTCGATGGTTCCCATGTTTACTTTGGAGCGGAATCTGAGAAGGGCAGCATTATGGATATGGATTTTGTTGTTCAAAATAAGGACTTTGACTATTTGCTTAATATGAACAATGAAATTATTCAGGTGAATGAAGGAGAAATTGCTGTTCCCGTTTATTATCTCCAGGAGAAACAACTGCAACTCGGGGACAGTGTCGTTATTCAAGACGGTTCGTTCAACCGATCCTACCGCATCGTAGATTTTGTTCGAGATGCACAGATGAATCCGTCGATTATTCATTCCAAACGGTTTGTGATTAGCCCTCAGGACTTTCAAATGCTCAAGCAAAGAACGGGAGAGACGGAGTACCTCATTGAATTTAGACTTGTAGATCCGAATAAAACGAACGAATTCATTCAGACCTATCAAAATGCAGATCTACCCAATTCAGGGCCACTCGTCACCTATAGTTTGTTTCAATTGCTGAATGCACTGACAGATGGGGTTGTTGCAGCAGTAATTATTATGGTCAGTTTAATTTTAATTGTGATCGCAGTCTGTTGTATACGGTTTACAATGCTGGCAACGATTGAAGAAGATTATCGTGAGATCAGTGTTATGAAAGCCATCGGTGTATCTGGACGTGATATTCGAACGTTGTATTTAAGCAAATATGTCGTTATAGCGGGTCTGGCATGTATTGTTGGTTACCTGTCCTCTATATATGTGAATAGATTGTTCACGTCCAACATTATGCTGTATATGGGATCAGCTCCCGCAACATGGCTGAATGAAGCATTGTCCCTATTCGCCGTTATTACTATTTTTGCTATTGTACTTGGATGTTGCATCTTAGTGCTCCGTCGTTTCAATCAGATCTCTGCGATTGAGGGGCTGCGGTCAGGGAGCCTTGGTGATACGGATGTATCCACAAGGAAGTTAAGTTTATCCAACAGCAGGTGGTCACGTTCTGTTCCCGTTTTCTTGGCTTTACAAGATGTGATTCAACGTAAGAGGTTGTACCGACTGTTATTGCTTGTGTTTACAGTTAGCTCCTTAATCATAATTGTCCCTGTTAATTTCCTGAACACCTTGCGGTCACCTAGCTTCATTTCATATATGGGTGTCGGTCAGAGTGATATTCGCATTGATCTGCGCTATTCCGAAGATGTGGAGCAGAGATATGCCGAGTTACTCGAACATGTACGGACAGACAGCGATGTGCTGAGATATTCACCACTTGTAACTACCCAATTCAACGTTCGCAACAATGAAGGAGGGTATGACCAAATAAGTGTCGAGACAGGGGACTTTAGTATCTTCCCTTTATCTTATCTGAGTGGCTTAGCACCCAAAACCGATAATGAGATTGCGCTATCTGATGCCAATAGTCGTGAGTTGGATAAAAAGGTAGGAGATTCTATTGTACTTATGGTAGAAGATCGGGAGAAAACCATGGTCGTTAGTGGAATATACCAGGACGTCACCAATGGTGGAAAGACCGCAAAAGCACTACTGCCGTATGACAAGAATCGTGTGCTCTGGTATGTGGTTAGCTTGGATCTGAAGGATGCAAGTCAGATTACAGATAAAATTGCTGCGTATGAGCAGGCATTTTCGCCGGCAAAGGTCACCGATTTACAGGGATATTTACATCAAACACTTGGCGGCACCATTGATCAGTTGAAACGGGTTACGATAGCCGTGCTTGTTGTGGCTGTGTTGGTCTCCATTCTCATTACGTCGTTATTTCTCCGAATGCTTGTAGCTAAGGATCATGGAGATATTGCCATCTTACGAAGCTTGGGCTTCGCTCTCTCTAACATCAGGTTAAAATATGTCATGATCACCCTCATCGTATTAGGTATCGGCGTACTTGCGGGGACGATTCTAGCAAATACCGCGGGACCATTGCTCATCAGCGCGATTATGTCCTCATTCGGTGCATCCCATATGGAGTTTGTCATCAATCCGTTGCAAGCGTACATTCTATGTCCGTTATTGCTGGCAAGTGCTATCACCATAGCTGCTCTGCTCAGTATTCAGTCTATCCGAGAAGCGAGCATTGTCAAAATGATTGTTGAATAAGGAGAATGAACATGACAACGATATTAGAAGCCAAACACGTGAATAAGTCGTATACGGTTCATCAGCATGAGGAACACCAGATTCTAAAAGATATTAATCTGCTATTAAAACAAGGGGAGTTTGTCACCATTATGGGTCCTTCGGGTTCAGGCAAATCTACACTATTGTACAATATTAGCGGTATGGATCAGGTCAGTGAAGGAAGTGTTTACTTTGCAGGGGAGAAGATCTCTGCGTTGTCTGAGAAAAAAATGGCGAAGCTGCGGTTGAACAAGATGGGTTTCATTTTCCAGCATAGTCATCTATTGAAAAATCTGAACTTGCTCGACAATGTTGTGTTATCGGCGTATTTGGCTAAGAACAGCAGCAAAGAGGTTATCCGTGCACGAGCGCTTAGATTAATGAAACAAATGGGTGTGGATGGGTTGGCCAGCCACAACATTACACAGGCTTCAGGAGGACAATTGCAGCGCATTTCGATCTGCCGAGCGTTAATTAACAATCCAGACATTTTGTTTGGCGACGAGCCAACAGGAGCACTGAATTCAAGCACAACTGCGGAGATTATGGATATACTGCACGATATTAATGCTGCGGGTACAACGATTTTGCTTGTGACTCACGACGTCAGGGTGGCAGCCAGATCCCAGAGGGTATTATTTATGCTGGATGGCAAGCTTGTAGCCGAGCGTAACATGGGGAAATATAACAAGCAGCAGAACATCAGAGCAAGGGAAGCGGCTTTATCTGATTGGCTCACCGAGCAAGGGTTCTAAATTGGCACAATTATGACTAGAATAGACCGACAGTCGGTCTAATGCTATTGGAGGTCGAACACATGAGGATCATCAAAAATCCAGAGGAACGTCGGAATGAAATATTGGATGCAGCCGAGACACTGTTTATTGCGAAAGGGTATACCAAAACGACAATAATTGATATTTTACAGGCGGTGAATATCGCCAAAGGCACGTTTTATCATTATTTTCAATCCAAAGAAGAGGTCATGAATGCAGTCGTGATGCGCTTTATCGCCGTTGGTGTAAATGCAGCGAAGCGCATTGCGGAGGATGATTCTTTAGATGCACATACCAAGATTTTTAACATTATTACAGCTCAAGGACAGGATGTGGGCAACAAGGAACAATTCATCGAAGAATTACACCAAGTCCACAACGTAGAGATGCATCAGAAAAGTCTGGTGGAAACGATTCTGCAGCTCAGTCCGATCTTGACAGAAGTGATTGAACAAGGCATTCGGGAAGGGGTGTTTCATACTCCGGCGCCAAGAGAAGTGGTTGAGTTTTTGCTAGTCTCGTCACAGTTTTTATTGGATCAGGGCATATTCCAGTGGACAGAGGAGGAACTGCAACGCAAAGTCGAAGCGTTTATGTATATTCTGGAATGCACACTTGGTGCGGAAAAAGGGAGCTTCTCGTACATCATTGAGAGATATCGCCCGAATGAATTAAATTAGCGGAGGGGTAATCCTATGGAATTCACCGGCCAGCAATCATTTGGTAAATTTCTAATCGTATGGTTTGGGCAGCTGATCTCGACAATCGGCATTGGACTAACGGCATTTTCACTAGGTGTTTATGCTTTTGAACAAACGAGTACAGCGACTGCAGTAGCCCTGATTACTTTGTTCACCTTTTTACCAAATATCTTATTGCGTCCAATTGGAGGTGTGCTCGCGGATCGATATGATCGTCGAACGATGATGGTCATTGGAGATTTAGGGTCTGCGACAGGGTTACTCTTTATTTTAGCCATGATCATGACAGGAAATATCGAGGTGTGGCACATTTATGTTGGTGTTGCATTCAGCTCTGTATTTTCCGCTATTCAAAGTCCTGCCTATAAAGCATCGGCTACCGATCTGTTGGCAAAAGAGCAATTTTCCAAGGGCAGTGGCTTGTTACAGCTCGCTGAATCCTCCAAATTTCTATTATCACCCATTATTGCAGGCATTCTACTTACGATCACTTCAATTGAAGTTATTTTAATCATTAATATGTTTACCTTCCTTATCGCTATTCTGGCTGTACTTGTCATTCGGAGAAGCACCAAAGTGGATCGAGATGTTAGGGAGGAGAAACCTTGGTTCACAGATCTTATCGAAGGCTGGCTCGAAGTGACCACGAATAAGGGTGTGCTGCTGCTCGTCATTATTATTTCAATGGTTACGTTCTATCTTGGATTCTTAGAAACACTCATTGGCCCAATGATCCTATCGTTCTCAGACGTCAAGACATTGGGAATGTTTCAATCCATTAGTGCAATCGGTATGTTGATTAGCAGCCTGTGCATTGGTATTTTTACAATGACCAAGAAATATGCCAGTGTATTAGTGATTGGTTTAGTTATGTCAGGTATTTCATTTTCCCTTATAGGGGTATCGACGAATCTTTACTTTATTATCTTTGCCGGATTCTTGTTCCTGGCGTCCCTTCCTTTTGTGAATATGAGTGCTGATGTGTTGGTACGTAACAACATTGCTAACGATAAGCAGGGCAGGGTATGGGGCATTATCGGAATTCTCTCTCAATTAGGATTTATCGTATCGTATAGCCTGGCGGGTTTTCTGGCAGATCGTGTGTTTAATCCGTTGCTAGTTGAAGGGGGAGCTCTTTCTACGACCGTAGGTTCCGTCATTGGCATTGGTCCTGGCAGAGGTATTGCTTTGTTATTTATTATTGGGGGAGTGTTTGTGGTCATTATGGCTGTCATCACTTCTCGGTTAAAGCCGATTAAGCTTCTGGAGCATGGTATGGAAATGTTGCCCGCGGAGCCTGTAGGTCTAATACAGGATTGAAGACATAGTCAATGACTATCGCTATGCTCAAAGGCAGGCTACTGGATAAGGTGTAAGTATTCATTCGTCAGGAGTAACGTGATAAACTTATGAGAGTGATTATGGAAATTTTTACTTTTCTCATAGGAGGTTACATCTGTGTTCAAAATCGGAAACCAAGGAACGTTCAAAACATTGCCAGATCAAGCTCAGGCCATTTACCAAGGAGATACCGCTGCGGTAGAAGAGTTCATTGAACAGGGCATGGATTTGGAGGCTGAGATTGTACTCAGTCAATACACCGCTATGACACCTATTGATCTTGCTATAATCAGCAATCAGCCGGCAGTAGTCAGGTTGTTAGTCTCGCACGGTGTTAACCTGAATGCCAAAAATAATCCAGCGATTCTGAAGGCCGTTAGAAGTTGTGGAGAAGAGATGGTGCGGTATTTGTACGAGAATGGTGCGAAATTAAACGGACTTAACCGTGTGAAATCAAGCGCTTATGATGAAGCCTATTATGGTAACAAAAAGAACATCCCTCTCCTGAATGAGCTTGGACTCGATATTCGTAAATATGGTGGGAAAACCTTACGCAAAGCGGTAGCTGATCACGATATGAAGACCCTCCAGTATTTGCTGGATGAAGGGGTAGATATTAACTATAATGAGCCAGATATGGTCTATCCGTTCAAAGCGACACCGCTCACGGTAGCGGCAAGATCGAATAACATGAAGATGGTGCGATATTTGGTGGAGCATGGTGCCGATGTAACGATTCAGGAGAAGGATGGAGAACGGGCATACACTATTGCGCTTAGTCAAAAAAATGAAGAAATGGCCGAGTATCTGAAATCTCTCGAACCGAAGGAATTCCATGACCTCAGCAATAGGTTGCTGGCGTTGAAGCCATACAAGTTGCCGAAAGAGTTAATTACGTTTCTATCCGAAGCACCACGGCGGATTGAAATTGCTGAGAACGAGTCCAACGTTCAATATGTTGACATATTTAATCTTGTAGATACCGTTGAGATGAAAATGGGTAGACAGAAGCTGCTTCGCATCTCCTCGGAATTGGATCAATACTCGCACTTAATTATGGTATGGCATCCTAGTCAGAAGTGTATTGGATTCTATGATATTGAGCACCAAGAGTACGAGAATGTTGCTGCGCTTGAAGCATTTTTAGCTGATCCCGGAACTTCAATCGCGAACTACATGAATCAGCTCTGATTGATTCTGATATGTTTCAAACTTCAACCATGCTGACGAACATATTAATAAAAGTCTGGTTCCATGAACCAGACTTTTTTGAATTTCAACATTTTTTTGGCATGGCGACGAATGGAGTTCCATTTTTCTAGTTTTAAAATCGCTATATGCAACATAAAGTACACAATGAGATGAATCTGTAGAAGGAGGAAACGGCATGATCGATCCTATATTACAGGCTCCGAACGTACAGTTAGCAGGGGATTCAACAGCCGTGTTGAACTACAAGCGGGATCCACGGAATTTTGTAACTCAGTTGTTTGGAGAACAGCTACCTACCATCAAAAATGGTTTCTTCAACGTTCACATGAGCAAGGGTATAATTGTGCAGCCCCACTGGCACACGAATACTACAGAGATGATTGTGCTAATTAGCGGAGAGATAACAACCTCTGTATTTGACCCATTTACCCGTAAACGAATCAGTTACCATCTAACACCCGGGCAAGTGGCAATCTTTCCTAAAGGGTGGTTTCACTGGTTTGTGGCAGATACAGATGATGTGCATTTGCTCACTATTTTTGATGTGCCAACACCTGACATTGTGCTCGGTGCGGACTTCCTTGCAGCAACGCCGCCTGAGGTGGCGCATCGCGCGTATTGTATCGACGAGGAAGCCTATGCCAAGGCGGTTGCCTCCATTCAAAATGATGCAATTCTTGGTCCACCGATTGGTTGTGGAGACTCAGTATTAGGCCAGTCCAGTCAACCATCCAAAGCATCCAAATCAGATAAATCATCAAAAACTTAAATCTCACTTATATGATAGTAATACATAGACTCGTCAACTGGGATAGCATCCAGATACGGGTCTTTTCTTGATTTTGAATCGTGTGGGGTTACATAAGAAATGGAATAGAAGGCGTGTAAATTAATTTAAAAGTACATATTTCTCTGTTAGAATAGTTGGCATATATCATTTTTTTTCGGTCATCAAGTTACTCAATCAACTTAGAAAGTGGAGGGCTAGATTATGGCAATGGCAGAGGCAGATATACTGGAAATCGCTGCAAAATATGCACCAGTTCTAATGTTTGATCTGAATGAACCCTTTTATCCAGACTTTGTAGGGATTTCAGTTTTGGAGCGTCCCGGAGCATCTCCATCATTCAAAAGAGAGATCGATTTTCCGATGGAGGCAGTGCAATATGTTATTGAATACGCCATCTGGTGGGATTATGAGATTGGACATTTGTACGAAATGGAACATGTATGGATCTATGTTGGTCACGACGGCGAAGTCGTGGATTGTGAAGCCAGTTTTCATGGTAAAGTACTCCGTGGCATGTTGAAGGATCGAATGAATGTTGTCGACAATCAGGTGTTTCTGTACTCACAACCGGGCAAGCATGCTTTTTCACCTTTACCTGTCGTATTTGAACTGTTGCCAGACTTATATAGTGCAGCAGGAGCGAAGGCTGGGTGTGATGGTTTGTTAGTCAATGAGTTATTCCAGGACTATTTTGAAACAAATGCTGAGATTGATGCCCGTGTGCAGAAATATCTATTAAGTAAATCGTTTATCCCTGCAATGGTGTTTGAAGAATACCACTTAAAGCTGGAAACCTTTATGCCATGGGATCAGTTGTTTACACTCATTCCACAGCGAATCAAAAGTCGATTGAAAGAACTGGAACATTGGTTTGAGCAATCTTCGTCTTCATCTTCATCTTAGTTTAGTAGCTAAGACTCAATTCTATAACTTATAAGAACAGAGAATCAAACTCTTTAGAAGAGTTTGATTTTTTTGTCATCTATGAAGATATCATCTCAATTGGATGGAATTTGAAATTCTAACCTGAATCCAAAGTCACAGAAATGCACAACCGCTAATTTGCACATGGGGTTTGCTTTTGAGTGTATGTAGGTCTTTGTGCTTGGTATAAGTGATTCTAAATACCTTACATCAGATCGAATTACAGATATATTTAAAATGTTAATGAATTTAATAGTTGTTTAGATTTTCGTAATTGCGAACAAATAGTGTCTAATTTTATGAATATTTAGATTTTGTTTTACAAAAAGAAAGGTGCTATAGAATCTTTTATTTTTTTCGTAATAGCGAAAAATTTAATAATTACAAATCTTCTATTCACATTTTTGATAGTAATGTCGAAATAAATCGTAAGTTGTCTAGAGCGTTGCCCGGGGGAAGGGGTTACAGACGCAATAAATACATAACTGGACACGAAGATGCCTAGGAGGAGATTAGATGAAGTGGTTCGGTAATTTGAAGACAGCAACAAAGATTATTTCAGCATTTTTAATTGTGTCCATGATTCTGGCAGCACTCGGGATTTATTCAGTCATTACATTGAGAAGTACGAACGAACGCATGCAAGAAATGTACAATAACAATCTTATGTCTGTAAAAGAACTATCAGCGGCACAAGTAGATTATCAGCGTATGCGTGTTGGCGTACGTGACCTCAACACAGAATCCATTGATGCAGAACAAACCAGAATTATGGATAACATCGCCTCAATTCGTCAAACATTGGATGAACACATCAATAATTACCGCGCTTTAGCAACTACTCCACAAGAAAGTGATCTACTTCGGAACTTTGATACACAGTATCCAAATTATTTAACCTTGTATGACCAAGGAATAAACATAGCTTTAAGTGACAACAACGATGAATTTACTAGATTCCTTAGAGAAACTTTAAAACCGCCAGGTGATGGCGTAGTACAGGTACTGCAAGATTTAATGAATATTAATATAAGTCTAGCTGAAGAAGCAAATTCAAAATCAGAAGCAGCTTATTCCGCCTCCTTTATGGTAACCATCATTTTAGTTGTTCTAGCAGTGATCTTTAGTGTATTAATCGGATATATTATTTCACGTTCCATTTCCAAGCCGTTATTGTCCATGGTGGACTTGGCAAGAGAAGTAGCGAGCGGTAATCTTACCCTCAAGTCCAATATTTCATCCCAAGATGAAGTGGGACAACTAGCCCAAGCCCTAAATCGAATGGTCGATAACTTGAAAACATTGATCGACAGCATTGTTATGAATTCACAAAGTGTTGCTGCATCATCTGAGCAAATCTCAGCAAGTACACAAGAAATTGCAAGCACAAGCACAAGTCAGTCGAGCGAGGCTGCGAATATTTCTGAACTGTTCAAGGAGCTTTCCCTTGCCATTAACTCCGTTGCAGCAAGTGCTGAAGAAGCGGCAGAGCTGTCCAATGATACCGTGAAAACAGCACGTGAAGGTGGACATGTCGTGCAAACTTCACTCGAAGGCATGCAGGCTGTGAATGTGAAAATGTCGCAGTTAGAAGAAGATTCTCGTAAAATTGGTGACATCATTGAAGTGATTGATGATATCGCAGAGCAGACGAATCTACTTGCACTGAACGCAGCCATTGAAGCGGCTCGGGCAGGCGAACAAGGACGTGGGTTTGCAGTTGTAGCCGATGAAGTACGTAAACTCGCAGAACGAAGCGGTGAAGCAACGAAAGAGATCACGAACATTATTAAAGTGATGCAAGAAAATACAAGACAGAGTGTTCGTGCAGTAGCAGATAGCGTGGAGCAATCCTCCATGACAGGACAAGCATTTGATCAGATTATTGAGATGGTCAATAATTCTTCACACAAAGTAAACGAAATTGCGGCTGCGTGCGAAGAGGAAGCGGCACAGGCAGCAGAAGTGATGAGCTCTGTTGAATCAATCTCAGCATCTAGTGAGGAATCCGCTGCGGCTTCAGAGGAAACTGCTGCAACATGTCAATCACTGGCACACCTGGCTGAAGAGCTGGCTCATTCCGCATCTGCATTTAAGACTCAATAATCATATCAAACAGAGGTGACCAGATGTCTTCACTTCAGCAAGAGCAGTACATTGAACTATCCGTTGGGGCTGAAACCTGCGCGATCCGGATTGAAGAGATTCATGAAATTATTAAAATGCTCAGTATTACAGATATTCCTTACAGCCGTCCGGAGGTAAAAGGTGTTGTTAATCTTAGAGGTAAGGTTGTATGTGTAGTGAGTTTACGCAATCTGTTAGGAATGCCTGATGAGCCGGATACAAGATCAACACGAATTATTGTTGTCCGTTACCAGGAGGAATATGTGGGACTTATTGTCGATAGAGTCAACAAAGTGACTACGTATAATGAAATTCATCCTCCGACGAGCGGGCATGCCCGAAGCCGAGAAGCCGTCTTTCTTGGTGTTGGACAACGTGAAGACCAACTTGTGGGCATTTTGAAATTAGAAGAAATATTGGGCGGATAGGGAGGGGAACATGAAATGATGGATTTATCTGCCTACCGCGACATCTTCATAGAGGAATTAAATGATCAGTTGGAGCGCATGGATCAATCGCTGTTGGAACTGGAACGTTCTCCATCGGTTGAGCTTGTTCAGACGCTTTTCCGTGCAGCGCATACCATTAAAGGATCAGCTTCAACCATGGACTTTAGGGAACTAAGTGATCTAACCCATGAGGTGGAGTTTGCACTGGAATGGGTGCGTGACAAGAAGCCTGAGATAAATTCGGTGCTTATAGATACGCTGTTCCGTTCTTTAGATGCAATGAAGGTGCTACGGGATCAGTACATTAGTGGTCAGCCATTTCAGAATTTTAAGAGCGTGGTTGCGGAGATCCAATCCCTTATTCAAAAGCCCGTCGTTATGGAGCCAGTGAAGGCTCCCGAGCTTAAGAAGTCGGAATGGTTAGTTGCACAGGAGGCTGTAGATGCGGGGCGTCAGCTTTTCTCCATTCGAATTACGTTGGAAACGGCTTGTATGATGAAGGCCGCAAGATACTTTATTTTGAGGCAACGAATTGAAGAACATGGGGGTACAATCATTGCAGCTTCTCTGGCAGATCAAGTAGCTAGTGCGGAAGACGATGATCGATACACCAATTGTGTTATTGTGGCGGCAATTGCAGACAACCCACAGGTTATGCAGGCAGAACTCTCCAATGAGTCAGATGTGCAGGGTGTGGTCATAGAGGCGTATGCTAGAGAGTTGGCCGTGGTTCTTAACGAACCAATGGTTGTTCAGGAGATAGCTGAAGCAGGTCTTGTTAACCCATCTGCGGAAAAATCACTCTCGGACGACCGTAACAAAGGTACCCAACCTACCGTAAGAGTAAACGTTGAGCGTCTGGATCATCTGATGAATCTGGTCGGAGAACTACTCATTGACCAGACCTCACTTGCTGATCTGAGTGGCGAAGGGGCACGTAGTACCCCTTCGCCGTTAATGCAGAGCATTGGCGGTGTCTCGGATCATATGGGCAGAGTGATCAAGGAGCTGCAAGAAGGCGTAATGAAGACACGTATGCTGCCTATTGATCAACTATTCAGTCGTTTCCCACGTCTAGTTCGTGATCTATCCCAGAAGCTGGGTAAAGAATTGGAACTGATTATTCAAGGCGGAGAGACAGAGCTTGATCGGATGATTATTGAGGAATTGAGTGACCCATTGATTCACTTGATTCGAAACAGTGCAGATCATGGCATTGAGAGTCGAGAGATTCGAGAGCAACAGGGTAAACCCACCAAAGGAAAAATCACACTTACCTCATTTCACGAGGAAAATCATGTCGTTATCCGATACTCGGATGATGGTAAAGGCATTGACGGTGAACGAATTAAAGCTTCTGCGTTAAGCAAGGGCTTAATTACGGAGGAGCAAGCCTCACATCTGACAGAGCAGGAAGCAGTTCATCTCATCTTTGAACCAGGATTCTCTACCGCTTCCTCGGTGAGTGAGGTTTCAGGCCGCGGAGTGGGTATGGACATTGTGAGAAGCCAGATTGGTCGACTGAACGGCATTATTGACATTGACACGGAGCCTGGTAAAGGAACGACATTCACCATCCGGTTACCTCTTACGCTTGCGATTATCAAAGGCTTACTTGTTAAAGTTTCGGGTCGTGTATTGATCATCCCAATGTACAATATTGCGGAGATCGTTCGCATCGCTCCAGAAGACATTCAAACGATACAAGGGCAGCTAGCTATCTTGAATCATGGACGTATTGTGCCGTTCCATTGGTTGCGGGATAAACTGAATTATCCGCCCACAAGCCGGGAATCCAAGACGATTCCTCTCATTATCGTTCGCTCTGTGGACAAAACCGCGGCTTTTGCTGTGGACGAAATCATGGGCAATCAAGAAGTTGTTATTAAGAGTCTAGGATCGTATCTAGGGGCAATGAACCATCTGTCTGGTGCAACAATTCTGGGCAATGGACGAGTGGCTGTCATCCTTGATGCATCGTATTTGGTAAGCCAATAGATAAGCGAACTGTCAAATCAAGATCGAATAGTAACACCATTGAGATATCATAATGGGAATAACAAAAGAGTGCTTTATTATCCTGCTGCTTAGGATGATAGGGCACTCTTTTGCGCATAAATGTTCGTTTTTGACTAAGTTACGATTTGAAGATTAGATCCATGAAGCGGTTCGTTACCAGAGAAGTAGGCATATTGCGCTTGGTCATAATTCCGACGTGGGAAGGAGGTAAGGACACATCCAGCTGAATTTCGAACAATGAGCCTTCCTCCAGTTCCTTGGATATAAACTCCCGAGTTACATATGAGATTCCTAGCCCCCGCCTTGCCAGCTCAATGAGGAGATCGACACTACCTACCTCAATTTCTGGTTTAAGCGTATAGCCATAGGAATTAAACAATTCCGTGATGGCCATCCGTACCCGGCTATTCCGAGAGAAGAGAATCAACTGATGTTCAAGCAGCATCTCCAGAGACAGCACCTTGTCTTTAAGTTCAGCATAGCGCTCCCCAGCGACGAAACAATCCTTGAGCTGAATACTTTCTCTTACTTCTAATTGAGGGTCAACAATTGGCATGCGGACAACGCCTAGATCGATCTTACCCTCTTTTAGAAATGTGATCACTTCCGGCGTGGTTCCGTGGCTTAAATGCAGCTTGATGTTTGGATATAGAACGTGAAATTCTTCGAGATAAGACAACATGTAATGTTTAAACAGGGAATCACTACCGCCAATTCTAAGCTCGCCGCTATCCAAGCTTTTTAATGCAGCCATCTTTTCCTCAGCCAGAGATATCAGAATCTGTGACTGTTCAATGTAAGAGTATAGGCTCATGCCCTCTTGCGTCAGCGCAACACCTTTGGAGTTACGGTAAAACAATGTTAAACCAAAGCTTTCTTCAAGCTGCTTGATCGCATGACTGACACTTGGTTGCGTAATGTATAGTACTTTTGCCGCTTGAGTTAAACTTCCCGTTTTGGCAGCCCAATAAAACACCTTATATAATTCATAATTTGTTGTCATAGATATGGTCTATAGCTCCTGTGAAATATATTAATTACTTGTATGGCTATAAAACGTATTATAGTGTAACTACAGCAAAGAAACCAGAGTTACTTGGAAGGAGATAGTGAGATGGAACCAACATCCCTAATTTTGTTTGGTGCTACTGGCGATTTAGCCAAAAGAAAAATATATCCTGCATTATATAATTTATACATTGAGCAGAAGCTTCCAGAATCTTTCTCCTTGATTGGCTTAGGTCGTAGAGAATGGTCTGATGAATTCTTTCAGGCACAAGTGGAAAAGTCGCTTCATGAGTTTTCCAGACGCCAGGCTGATCCGGTACAAGTGAAGTCTTTTGTAAAAGCTTTTCGCTACAGTGTATTGAATATAAGCCATAAGGAAGATTATATAAAGTTGTTAGATCTTGTTCAGAAGAGAGAAGCTGAGCTGAGCATTCCTTCCAACCGTTTGTTTTACCTCTCCGTTGGACCGGAATTCTTCGAGCCAATTGCGCAGAATATCCAAGAGAGCGGCTTAGGCTCAACAGAAGGCTGGAAACGTCTTGTTATTGAGAAGCCATTCGGACATGATCTCCAGTCTGCTCGTGATCTTAATCGCAACTTGAGCGAGTCTTTCACTGAGGAAGAAATTTATCGGATTGACCACTATCTGGGTAAACCGATGGTACAACGCTTGGAGACACTGCATCAAAGTAATCCAATCATGAAGGCGTTGTGGAACAATCGATACATCTCCAATGTGCAAATTACAGCAAACGAAACAGTAGGTGTAGAGGAACGCGCATCCTATTATGATCATGTAGGTGCAGTGCGGGATATGTTCCAGAATCACATGCTGCAATTGCTGATGATGATGGCGATCCAGCTTCCATACAACAGCACACCGGAAAAAGTAGGCTTGAAGAAAAAGCATATTATGGAATCCATCTTACCTTTGCAAAAACAAACGGTTGGAGCGAGCGTAATTCGTGGACAATATGCAGAGGGAAGCATCCAAGGCAAACCTGTTAATGCTTATACTGCTGAACCAGGTGTAGCTGAGAACACCATGAACGATACGTTCATAGCTGCGAAGCTACAAATTGATGATTTCTTCTGGCGTGGTGTTCCATTCTACATCCGTACGGGTAAAAGAATGAAGGAGAAATCCACTCGCATCGTCATTGAATTCAAAGAACCATCCGGTCAAGCTCATGGAGTCAAGAGCAACGGCTCCAAACCTAATTTGCTTGTCATTGAGATGAGTCCTGATCAAAGTATGACATTGCAACTGAATGCAAGTGATCCGCAGAATAAGGGAGACTTCAAGCCAGTACACATTGATCTTTCTCCTGACCGCGAAGATCTAGCTGAAGCGTATGAGAACTTGATTCATGATGCATTGCATGGCGATCCAACATTCTTCGCACACTGGGATGAAGTTGAGTTGTCATGGGCTTGGGTGCAACCGATCTTGGATGCTTTTACTGAGAATCTGTTACCTCTTCACTTATATCCTGCAGGAAGTTACGGTCCAGCAGAATCGGATGCGATGCTTGCGGCTGAAGGCCACCATTGGTGGTTTGACGAGCCGACTGATCAGGATACAACATCCGTAACGGATGTTCCTTTGGCAGTGAATGGCAACCTGTAATACCTAACCACATGTATTCAACCAACGAGCCACTTCGAAGGATAGGTTGGAATGGCTCTGTTGGACACTTAAAATTATCTTAATGGAGGGAATTAACCATGAAATTTTTCATCGATACAGCAAACTTAGAGGATATCAAAAAAGCGTATAAAATTGGTGTACTTTCAGGCGTAACAACTAACCCATCTTTGGTTGCCAAAGAAGGCATTAAGTTTGAGGATCGCATTGAAGAGATTTTGCGTGAAGTGCCAACGGTTGAGTCCGTATCTGCTGAGGTTACTCCAGATGCTCTTACTGCAGAAGAAATGATTGCACAAGCGAATGAATTGATCAAAATCAACAATAACGACAAAAACATAACAATTAAACTGCCAATGACACTCGCAGGTTTGGAAGCTTGCCGTTATTTGACGGAGAAAGGTGTAAAAACAAACGTTACACTTATCTTCACTGTTAACCAGGCGCTTCTGGCGGCTCGTGCCGGCGCAACATATGTATCTCCGTTCTTGGGACGTCTGGATGATATCTCAGAAGATGGAGTACAACTGGTTGCCAAAGTTGCTGAGTTGTTCCGTACACATAACTTGGATGCACAGATCATTGCAGCGTCTGTTAGACATCCGGATCACGTTACACGTGTAGCAATGGCTGGTGCTCATATCGCTACAGTTCCTTTCTCTGTCATTGAGCAGATTTCCAAACACCCACTGACAGATCAAGGTATGGAGAAATTCGCAGCAGACTGGAAAAAAACAGTACAATAAGGTCTGATAGGAATGTTAGATTGAGATAAAAATATAAACATGGACTTCGGGAGGACATAATGAGTAAACAACAGATTGGTGTTATTGGATTGGCAGTAATGGGTAAAAACTTGGCTTTCAATATCGAGAGTAAAGGGTTCTCCGTATCGGTATTTAACCGTTCACCTGAGAAAACGCATGATCTCTTGAAAGAAGCTGAGGGGAAAAACCTAATCGGTACGTTCTCAATTGAAGAATTCGTAGCATCTCTGGAATCCCCGCGCAAAATCTTGATCATGGTTCAAGCGGGTAAAGCAACAGATGCCACAATTGAACAATTGCTTCCTTACCTAGACCAAGGAGACATTATCATTGATGGTGGTAATGCGTACTTCCCTGATACTCAACGCCGCAGCAAAGAGCTGGAGGAAAAAGGATTCCGCTTTATCGGCGCAGGTGTATCCGGTGGTGAAGAGGGTGCATTAAAAGGCCCAGCTATTATGCCAGGTGGTCAAGAAAGTGCGTATGCCTTAGTTGAACCGATTCTGACAGCAATCTCGGCTAAAGTTGGCGACGATGCTTGCAGCACATATATCGGACCAGACGGCGCAGGACATTATGTTAAAATGGTTCACAATGGTATCGAATACGGAGATATGCAATTGATTGGTGAAGCATACCATTTGCTCAAATCCGTATTGAACGTCTCTGTAGAAGAGTTGCATGAGATCTTCACAGAATGGAATCAAGGAGAACTGGATAGCTACCTGATCGAAATTACAGCAGACATCTTCTCCAAATACGATCCCGAAACCGGCAAACCAATGGTAGACGTGATCTTGGATGCAGCTGGACAAAAAGGAACAGGTAAATGGACAAGCCAAAGTGCGCTTGATCTCGGCGTACCGCTGTCCATGATTACCGAATCCGTATTCTCCCGTTTCTTGTCTGCGATGAAAGACGAGCGCGTGGCAGCAAGCAAAATTCTGAATGGTCCTGCGACAGAAGCATTCTCTGGCGACAAAAAAGCATTCATTGAGAATGTGCGTAAAGCACTGTTCGCAAGTAAAATCGTATCTTATGCTCAAGGCTTCGCTCAGATGCGTGCTGCATCCGATGAATACGGCTGGGACCTGAAATACGGTAGCATCGCTATGATCTTCCGTGGTGGCTGCATCATCCGTTCACAGTTCCTGCAAAACATCAAAGAAGCATATGATAAAGATGCAGCGCTCAAAAACCTGCTCTTGGATCCATACTTCCAAAACATCGTTGAATCTTACCAAGGCGCATGGCGTGAAGTGGTAGCAGCCGCTGTACAACAAGGAATTCCGGTTCCTGGTTTCTCCAGCGCACTGTCCTACTACGATAGCTACCGTACAGAGCGTTTGCCTGCAAACCTGCTGCAAGCACAACGTGACTACTTCGGTGCACACACGTTCCAACGCGTGGACAAAGAAGGTTCATTCCACTTCCAATGGATGGACACGAACGAATAAATATATGTTATAGATGGAACTCAAAATGAATTAACTCCATATCTATTTCAAAATGGCATCCTTCTGTTCCTTTATGAGTACAGACTCATGAAGGAACTAGGGTGTTTTTTGTGTCTAATATTGTGATTAAAGAATGTTTGAATTTAAGTATCATCAAATTGTAATAAAATGTACGCAACTACTTGAGGTAAATAGATGCGTCGACCCCATTAACTACGTTATACTCATGTATAGAGGTGAAATTTGTCTATTTGATTCAAATAACAACTTATACTTAATTTGACGTGGGGGTTAAGCTTGGCATGTTTGTACTTGTAGGTATATTGTTTTTGCTTGTATATGGTCTTTTAGTGTTCTACATAGGATGGAGCGGTTGGAGCTGGATGAAGCCTGTTGTGGCAGCCAGATTCCGTTTGCTGTACATCATTGTACTGGTGTTCCTGTCACTGTCGTTTATTTTGGCGAGAATGTTTGGTAACATTTCATTTTTGAGCATTATCGGTTCATACTGGCTCGCCATCTTCTCTTTGTTATTAATCATTTTGCCTGTTGCCCATTTAGTACTTTGGTTACTACGCTTAACTCGTATTCCAAGACATCACGCACATAAATGGGGCGGTGTGATTACGCTGATTCTGCTTCTGTCTACATTAGGATACGGTATTTTCAATGCGTATAGCCCAGTCGTTAGACAGTATAGTATCCAGGTGGATAAAAAGGTTGAGGGTATGGACAAACTCAAGATCGTGATGGCAGCAGATATGCACTTTGGACTGTTATCAGGCCCAGCTCATGCGAAGCGTATGGTAGAGGAAATTAATGCGCTCCAGCCAGATCTGGTGTTATACCCTGGTGACATTATTGATGACAATCTGGACATGTATCTGAATAGTGGGATTGCAGATATTATTCGTGACATCAAAGCACCTTATGGAGTCTACGCTTCCTTGGGTAACCATGATAAGTTTGATGGGCCGATTGAAGATCTCATCGCGGCGTTAGAGAAGAGTAATATGCAAGTATTATACGATGATAAGATTATGTTAGATGATAAAATCACGCTTATTGGACGTAAGGATCGAACAGAGAAGGATCGTGCTGAAGTAGCGACATTGATGCAGGATACGGATCTAAGTCAACCGGTGATCATGTTGGATCACCAGCCGTATGATCTGGATATTGCGGAGCAAAACCATGTGGATCTCGTTGTATCAGGTCACACGCATCGAGGACAGATTGCGCCGGCACAGTTCATCACAGCAGCGATCTACGAGAATGACTGGGGTTATCTGCAAAAGGGTGATATGCATTCCATTGTGACCTCTGGATATGGCTTCTGGGGACCTCCAATTCGGACAAGCAGTCGCTCTGAGATTGTAGAGATTAATGTAACGTTTAAGCAATAGTACTAAAGCCCTTCGCGAGAAGGGCTTTTATGTGGTTTCAAGATGATTAGACTCTGGACACCAGTAAAGGCGATCATCCGTTGTTTACTCACTTTCCATGACTTTCAATCGTCCAACCTATATTTTGAATTAGACGAGATCTTCAATGGATCGCCATTAAAATCTGTGGGTCTGAGCTTGAGGCTTCTCTAAGAATGATGGGTTTTAGGTGTTTGTTCCTGCATCAAAATGTAAATATTATAAAAGTACAGACAGTGGCAGGAATTTCTGTTGACACCGTTTTCAGCTTGTGATAAATTATATCCGAGGCTTGTTACCGGTAAAGCGGGCAAAACCACTATGGAAATGATTTTATTATTTCTGTTTTGGTTTTGCCCTTTTTTATGTCTCAAAATAGAGCAGGTGGGTCCATTATGATTATCAAACAGATATTTAATAACAATATCGTCAGCACAGTGGATGATAAAAATCAGGAACTGCTGATCCTCGGCCGGGGTATCGGATTTAAGTTTAAAGCTGGCGATGAGATTGACGAAGAGCGAATTGAAAAGGTGTTTCGCCTACAGGATACATCGATTTATGAGAGATTCAAGTCCATCGTGGCTGAAGTGCCTATTGAAATTCTGCAGGCAACGGATGATATCGTGACGCTTGCACGGACGCAGCTGAATAAAACGATCAGTGACGGGATTTACGTCTCCCTGTCTGATCACATTCATTTTGCCGTTCAGCGGATGGAAAAGGGTATGATTACGCGTAATCCGCTCTCATGGGAAGTGCAGCATTTCTATAAGGCAGAGTACGATGTGGCTAGAGAAGCGTTAACTCTGCTTAAGGAACGACTGGATATCGAGTTTCCTAAGGATGAAATCTGCAATATCGCTTTGCATTTTATTAACGCAGAAGTCAATGATTCAATGAATGATGTCACCCACCTGATGCAGCTGCTTCAGGAGATCATGAATATTATCAAATATCACTTTAATGTAGAATTGGATGAAGATAGTGTTAACTATTTCCGGTTCATCACACATTTGAAATATTTCTGTCAGCGGGTCATTACACATTCGTCACATGATGATGCAGAAGAGTATTTGTACGAGGTCGTTCGGAAAAACTATCCGGAAACCTTCAAATGTATTGGTAAGATTGAAGCTTTTATCCATAAGAACTATCAGTATGACATGACACATTCGGAGCAGTTATATCTGACGCTCCACCTGGAGCGGTTGATGAAGACCAAGCGAGATAGATAAATGACTCACATCTATTGCACCATACACCAGTTGTAGTAACAACAATTGAATATTACTGGGCTTGTTACTGTTCAATCAGGCAATACCCGAATGAGATGACGTCAGAAATCTGCGTTGTATTCGTTCGGGTATTTTTTATTGGAAAAATGAGGAGGAGCTCCATATGAAACATCAGGAAACGGCACAGGGAATCATCAAAGCCGTCGGGGGTACAGACAATATTAACTCGGTATATCATTGCGTCACACGGTTACGTTTTGATCTGAAAGATAACGACAAAGTGGATAACGGTTCCCTAAAGCAACTAGATAAAGTCATGGGCACAAATATCTCTGGTGATCAGTTCCAAGTAATCATTGGTAATGATGTATCTAAAGTATTTGATGCAATGGTCAAGGATCATCCAGCCATTGGGCAAAGTTCAGAGACGAAACAGCCTAAGCCAGATAAAAACAAAAACATCATTCTTAACATTTTTGAGACGATTGCGGGTGTATTTGCCCCAATGCTGCCAGCCATTACAGCGGCGGGTATGCTCAAAGGATTGCTTGCTCTATTTGTATCTGTGGGCTGGATGACAGCGGGAACAGATGTATATCGGATTCTCTCAGCTATTGGTGATGGGGTATTCCACTACTTACCGCTACTCATCGCAGTAAGTGCTGCTCGTAAATTCGGCAGTAACCCGTTTGTAGCGATTGCGCTGGGTACGGCACTAATGTATCCAGATATGACAGCATTACTATCTAGTGGCGAATCGGTTGCGTTTCTCGGTATTCCAGTAACAGCTGTAAGTTATGCTTCATCGGTTATTCCGATTTTACTTGCGGTATGGCTAATGTCCTATGTAGAGAAATGGGTTGACCGCATCATCCCAGCAGCACTGAAATTGCTGCTTGTACCTCTAATTACCTTGCTTGTGATGGTTCCGGTGACGTTAATTGCGATTGGTCCTCTGGGAACATTTGTAGGTAACGGTTTGTCGGGAGGTATTAACTGGCTCCTGAACGAAGGTGGTCTGATCGCGGGTATTGTTTTGGGCGGCGCCATGGCGTTGATCATCATGACGGGAATGCACTATGCGTTAGTACCCATCATCTTGAGTAACATTGCAACATTGGGCTTCGATAAGTTCTTGCCACTGACGTTCATCTCCAATATGGGTCAGGCGGGTGCAACATTAGGTGTATTCTTCCGTGCGAAGGACAAAAAACTTAAAACCGTTGCATTGTCAACAAGCTTCACGGCTCTCATGGGTGTAACCGAGCCTGCAATGTACGGCGTAAACATGAAATACAAAAAACCTTTTGCTGCAGCGATGATTGGTAGCGCAGTGGGTGGTGGATTCGCTCTCGCATTTGGTGCTAAAGCATATGTCCTTGCAGGTAACGGTGGTCTTCCGGGACTTCCATCGTTGATCGGACAAACCTTCTGGTATTCATTAGGTGGTATGGCGCTGGCGTTTATTGTAGGAACGATCATGTCTGTCGTATTCGGTATTAAGGAGGAAGAAGGCGATGCTGAAGCATTGGCTCAATTCTCTCCGAGCAACACAGCTTCAAACAAAAATACACCTGCAAATGCTGAAACAGTAGACGTAGACGACATGGGTGCACCAGCACCTACAAGTAACGCAACAGCAGTTGCACCAATGACAGGAAAAGCAATCCCACTGCAAGAAGTTAATGATCCTACCTTTGGAGATGAATTGATGGGTAAAGGTGTTGCTTTTGTGCCTTCGATCGGTGAACTCGTATCTCCAGTTACAGGAACGGTAATGAATGTGTTCAAAACAAAACATGCAATTGTCGTTCGCAGTGACGAGGGGATGGAATTACTGATTCATGTCGGAATCAACACAGTGAAACTGCGTGGACAGTATTTCGAATCCCATGTTACATCAGGTACTCGCGTGCAAGCCGGAGATCTTATGCTTACATTTGAACTTGATGAAATTGCGAAGGAATATGACATCACTACAGCTATGGTAGTTACCAATACAGCCGATTATCGTGCAGTTCAGCCTGTGCAATTGGGCGACATTCAGATCGGTCAGGAAGTATTAAAAGCGGAACTGTAAAAGAGAAGAGGAGGATAACGATGAGCAATCGACAAGGTTTTCCCGAAGGTTTTTTGTGGGGCGGCGCTATAGCTGCTAACCAGGCAGAAGGAGGATTCGACGCGGGAGGTAAAGGGTTCTCCACGGCGGATATGGTTCCTTATTTTGAGAAAAAAGACTATACGAACCTAAGAGAGCTTATGCATGTAACGAGTGCAACGGTTGAAAAGGCCATGGCTCACCACAGTGCTGAAGGGTATCCGAAGCGTTACGGAATCGATTTTTACCACCGTTTTAGAGAGGATATTGCGTTATTCGCTGAACTTGGCTTCAAGACGTTCCGGTTGTCCATCAACTGGCCGCGTATCTTCCCTAATGGTGATGAAGCTGAGCCGAATGAAGCGGGATTGCGCTTCTACGATGAAGTGTTTGATGAGCTGCGCAAATATGATATCGAACCACTCGTGACGCTCTCGCATTATGAGATGCCGATGGGGCTTGTATTGAAGTACAACGGTTGGGCAGGCCGCGAGGTGATTGGACATTTTCTGAGATATGCAGAGACCGTGATGACGCGGTATCAAGACAAGGTGAAGTATTGGTTAACGTTTAATGAGATTAATACAACCATTATCGAGCCGTTCACTGGCGGAGGTATTATCGAGGATCGTGTGGAGAACACCATGCAAGCTTCATACCAAGCGCTCCATCACCAGTTTGTCGCCAGCAGTCTGGTTACGGAGAAAGCACGTCAGATTAATTCAAATTTCCAGATCGGCTGTATGTTAGCTCGTATGATTCATTACCCAGCTACATCGAAGCCAGAAGATGTTCTGCAAGCACAGGTGGATAACCAGTTGAATTTGCTGCATACAGATGTTCAGGTTCGTGGTAGTTATCCCGCATATATGGATCGTTATTGGTCAGAGAACGGAATTTCCGTTGTTATGGAACCAGGAGATAAGGAAATCCTTCGTGCACATACCGTTGACTTTATCTCGTTCAGTTATTACACATCACTAGTGTCGGCAGTGAATCCCGAAGATTATGGGGTGACTGGAGGCAATCTCTATAGCACAATCAAGAATCCGAATCTGGAACGTACAGAGTGGGGCTGGCAACTTGATCCCATCGGACTACGTATTGCATTGAAGGAGCTGTACGATCGCTACCAATTGCCGTTATTCGTTGTTGAAAATGGTCTCGGAGCCAAGGATACGCTTGAGGCTGACGGTTCCATTAACGATGATTATCGGATCGATTACCTGAGAAGACACATTACTCAGATGAAAGAGGCTGTAATGGATGGGGTAGACCTTATGGGGTACACCAACTGGGGCGCTATTGACATCATCAGTGCATCTACTTCGGAAATGTCCAAGCGTTACGGCGTAATCTATGTGGATCAGGACGATCATGGAAAAGGCACGCTCAATCGTTTGAAGAAAAAAAGCTTTGGATGGTATAAGAAAGTGATTGCTACAAACGGTCAAGATTTAGATTAATATGCTGGGCGGTTCTTGCATGTCGATGTTGCGGCGCAAGAGCCGTCTTTTGATTATGGCTGAAAAACAATAGCCTCCTAACATGTATGGTGATATACTGTGTTCGTATCGGGGGGATCTAGATGAATAAACCAATTATTGCAGTTGACATGGACGACACCATATGTCAGCTCGTGAAACGCGCTATATATCATAACAACATTAACTTCCCAACACATCCGCTGCGATACGAGGATATGCTTCATTGGGACACCTCTCACTTGCGCCATCCAGAGAGTACCCATGATGTTTTCTACGGTCGCCCGGGTCTGTTTGAAGAGTTGGAGCTATATGACGAATATGTAGTGGAAGAGATGGAGAAACTGAACCAGGCGTATGATCTGATTATCGTTACGGCGGCGGAACCAAGGACAGTGGTAGAGAAGTGGAACTGGCTTCAAAAGCATATGCCTTTTATTACCGCAGATCAATTTATTACATGCAAAAGAAAAAATCTGCTCGGCTTTGATCTGTTAATCGATGACGGAGCACATAATTTGATTCCTGCGTATGAAGATGGCAAGAAAGTCATTTGTATTCCCCATCCATGGAATGTAAAAGAACGGGAGCAGTATGGGTTCCCATTGATGTCCACATGGCATGGGGCGAAGCAGTACATCGATAGAATGCTTGAAACGGTAAACGTCTGACGGCATTATCTTCTTTATTTTAAACAACGAACTTTATGAATAATGAACTCGTTTTAAAAGTCTTGAGCTGCAGGTTAATCTGATGTATAGCTTTTGCGATACATATGGGGTGTAATACCCGTAATTCTCTTGAAGACGGCGTAAAAAGTATCTACATCCCGGTAGCCGACCAATTCGGCGATTAGGCTGACATTATGTTGTGAACTCTTTAGGAGTTCACAACTTTTTTGTATGCGCAGATGTTGAAGATAGGAACCAAACGTCTGCCCTGTATGTTTAAGAAACAAACGTCCGAGGTGTTTCTCGCTCCAGCTGGATATACGCACGAGATCACGTAGACGAATCCGTTCATGAATATGGTGACTCAGATACATAAGGATGTGTTCAAAATCATCTGTACTCGAATACGTTTGCATATAATCCTGTTGGTATTGTCGATAAGTTGTCACAACCAGTTGGCTAACCAAGGTGTATAACATTGTTGAAAAGCCGGTGTCCAGAAGGGACGATTCTTTATACAGTCTAATCATTATTTCTTCAATCTGCTGATTATGATCTACGACATGTACGTAAGGCATCTGATTAAGTTCTAGATGCTTGAGGTGATCGCATATCGCTTGCTCCTGAATGATTGTACTAAGCGTTGAGGTCAGTTCAGCATTAAACAGGCAGTTGTATATAATAAGTGGAGTCACGGATAGGTTGGGACTGGAAGGCCGAAATACATGAGGTATACCGATCGGGATAACAAACAGCATACCTTTGTGCACAGAAATGACGTCTTCACCAATATGATGAAAGCCCTTTCCTTCTGCAACATAACAATACTCTACGAAGTCATGTGCATGGAACGGGGCATCAAAATTTTCCGAGCATCGATTCACAAATAATTTTAGATTATTGTTTAAAAAGAATTCACTTTTAAATAGCTCAATCGCTGATCTCATATGTAA
Source organism: Paenibacillus sp. MER 99-2 (assembly GCF_023714095.1). Taxonomy (NCBI): domain Bacteria; kingdom Bacillati; phylum Bacillota; class Bacilli; order Caryophanales; family Paenibacillaceae; genus Paenibacillus; species Paenibacillus sp. MER 99-2. Next base: position 1,166,014 of record NZ_JAMAUZ010000001.1, read on the forward strand.
CACCTCAATTCATGGCCGAATTACCGGGTTAATTCGTCTGTATCACCGGGTATGATCTCTCAGAGGATCGATATAATTATAGCGTAAGACAGAATATGAAACCACGATGGAAAGGGATGTTTCTCTTATGTTGACGGTTCATCATCTTCGCTGTGAATATAAAATAAATCCAATCGGTCTGGATGTGAGGTCACCAAGATTAAGCTGGCATCTACAGTCAGACCAGCGAAACTGTGTTCAGGTCGCCTACCAGATTCAATTAGTTCTACCGGATTCTTATGAGCAGATCGTGTGGGACTCTGGTAAGGTGATCTCCAACCAATCCATACATGTTGAATTAGATGGCTGGCTCCCAGCGGCGCGAACAAGGTATGATTACCGAATTAAAGTCTGGGATAACTTCGAGAACGAATCAGACTGGTCAGATAGCGCGTTCTTCGAGATGGGGCTAATGGATAGTGCGGATACTTGGCGAGCAGAGTGGATCTCGGCACCATCGACAGCAGAAGAGGAGAAGGATGAATCATGCTCGCGTTTACGTACGTCATTTCAACTGAGTAAGCCCGTAACTAAAGCAAGAATTTATGTCACAGCCCTTGGGTTATATGAGCTTCATTTGAATAATAAACGTGTGGGAGAAGCGTATTTTACGCCGGGATGGACGAGTTATAGTAAGCGATTACAATATCAAACGTACGATATTACGGACTCTTTAGAGCTCGGTGAGAATACACTCGGCGCCTACTTAGGTGATGGATGGTATAAGGGATATCTGGGATGGAAGAATGAACAGCAATTTTATGGGAAAAGAACAGCCTTATTACTTGAACTTCACATCCTGTATGCAGACGGTTCAGAGGAATATATACTGACGAATGAACACTGGCAGTCTTCTTCAAGTGCAATTCTGATGTCTGATATCTATATGGGGGAGACATATGATGCCAGGCTGGAAACTGCATGGACAGATATTGATCCGTCTTCCTGGTCGCCGGTAGAAATACTGGATCACCCGAAAGATATCATCGTTGCTCAAGAGAATGTACCCGTAACGCAAGTGGAGTATCTTCAACCTATAGCTGTACTCACCACACCGCAGGGTGATCGTGTGCTTGATATGGGTCAGAACATGGTGGGATGGATGAAATTCACGATACAAGGTGAGTCAGGTCATGAGGTTGTGCTGTTACATGCCGAAATATTGGATCATGACGGTAATTTCTACACGGATAATCTGAGGGCTGCCAAGCAGCGAATTCAGTATACCCTCAAGGGAGGCGAGGCCGAGACATTTGAGCCCCACTTTACGTTTCAGGGCTTCCGTTATGTGAAGTTGATTGGATTTCCAGAAGCGATTAATCTACAAGATTTTACGGGAGTTGTTCTCCATTCCCATATGGAGCAGACCGGTGAATTCAAGTGTTCTAGTCCTCTTGTGAATCAACTGCATCACAACATTTTGTGGGGGCAAAAGGGCAATTTCCTCGATGTGCCGACAGATTGTCCACAACGTGACGAACGTCTTGGGTGGACGGGAGACGCACAGATGTTTATCCGAACAGCGTCCTATCTCATGAACACGGCTCCATTCTTCACGAAGTGGCTTCGTGATCTAGGAGCAGACCAGCGTGAGGATGGCGGAATACCCTTTTACGTGCCTAATCCGAGTAGTGATATTTTCTCCAATGATATGCAAGATACAGCTCACTCGTCAGCAGCTTGGGGAGACGCGGCGGTGATCTGTCCATGGACACTGTATGAAATGTACGGTGATAAACGACTGTTAGCTGAGCAATATGAAAGTATGAAACGCTGGGTGGACTATATTTATAATCAAGGTGAGAAGCCTTATCTTTGGAATACGGGTTTCCATTTTGGAGATTGGCTAGCTCTAGACTCCAAACCAGATAGCTACATTGGAGCGACCGATTCGGATTATGTAGCGACAGCCTTTTATGCCTATTCTGTATCTTTAACTAGAAAAGCGGCCATGGCATTGGAACAGAATGAAGAAGCAACGCATTATGGTGAATTACACGATCATATTGTTAAAGCATTTCGTGAGGAATTCGTAACACCTTCGGGTCGAATTGCGGTACCAACTCAGACGGCTGTAGTGCTGGCATTGCACTTTGATCTATTGGAGGAGTCTGGACGAGAACGAGCGATTGAGCAACTGAGCAAACTTATGGCTGAAGCGAATAATCATCTGACCACGGGATTTGTAGGCACGCCTTATCTGAATCCTGTACTTAGCGAGACAGGACAACATGAACTAGCTTACACCTTGCTATTTCATGAGGATTATCCATCCTGGCTATATCAGGTCACTCAAGGTGCCACTACGATCTGGGAGCACTGGGATGGTATCAAGGAAGATGGCCGGATGTGGAGTGCTGACATGAATTCATTTAATCACTATGCATACGGTTCAATTGGCGAATGGTTGTATCGTTATGTGGCAGGTATACGTGCAGACGAAGAACGTCCTGGTTTCCAAGCCATCCATATCGAACCACAACCAGGGCCTGGGCTAGAATGGGTAGAAGCTAGTGTGGAGACGATGTATGGGAAAGTGGTTTCCAGCTGGACACGACAAGAACAAGGCGAGATACAGCTCCGTGTAGTTGTTCCGGTGAATACGACAGCAACAGTTGTGCTTCCCAATGTAGTATCTGATACAGTCCTGCTTGATGGGGCAGCGTTGGATCAGGCTTCAGATGTAAATGGCGTTCATTTAAAGGCTGATCAGCTTCAAGTGATGTTGGGATCAGGAAGTTATACATTTCAGTATCCGGTGCAGTTAACGGAAGCGTAAAGATCATGTATTTTGAAATGAATGTCGAACTGTGTAGTATGTTGGAATATATAGTCGAAAAATGATATGTATCACCATTGTATTAGCCTCGCTCGCTGATTAAAATGAAGCATGGAATCTGGATTGCGGCCGGAACCTATCTTCTTTTATATCAGGCATAAGCGAGGTTTTTATGTATGAATCAATCTGTTAATCGGCCCAAGCATATTGGCTATCTGGATTTCTATCGTGCCATTGCTATTATTGCAGTAGTTGCGATTCATGCTACTTCTACAGCAGTTACACATTATGCGAACAATACGTTCCAGCAAGAGTTTTATTATTTTTGGAATCAATTTTTCCAATTTGCTGTACCGGCATTTTTATTTTTGTCTTCGCTCGTGCTATTCTACAATTACAACTCTAAGGCGAGAGATCGTGGCTGGGTTCCGGCCTTTTACAAGAAGCGTTTGCTGTATATTTTTGTTCCTTATCTCGTATGGTCATTCATTTACTTTGTCGTGAAGCAGGTTATTGCAGGTAAACAGCCTGTGGATCATTTGGAGCGATTTGCGGAGCAACTCTTAACGGGAACTGCGCATACACATCTATACTTCTTTCTGATTATTCTGCAATTTTATGTTATCTTTCCTATATTGTTGTCCTTAACGAGGCATGCTGTCTTCACCAAATATATGCCACTATACTTCATTGCCGCACAGGCGGTGTTTTATATGATTCATCTTCAAGTGCATTTTGAACGTATGGGCAGTATGTTGCCAAGTTATTTTATCGTCATTGGATTTGGAGCTTGGATGGGACTGAATTTCGAGAAAGCTCTCCGAATATTACATTCGTTTCGATTTGTTGTTCTTGCGGCGCTAATTGCCGGGGGAGGCATTTTCATCTATGGTAGTTCATATGTGAAAATAATACTTGAAGACATGCCATTTGTTACATATGCATTATTGTTTGTATTTCGTAATCTATTTACGTTGACGGCATGCTTACTGTTAATGCTAATCTGTGAGCAATTAGGGACTCGGAAAATAAAACATTCAAGCCCACTCAAGGTTAGAGCAATTTTGAATTCGCTTGGAACGGTCGCCTTTGGTGTGTTTCTCATTCATCCACTGGTATTGTTATTCTGGAGACGTGAGTTTACAACGGTGTTTGCCTCACATTTTAGTATGGGCATCATATTATCGTATCTTGCAGCTCTAGGATTGTCATGGTTACTTGCACTTGGTATTCGCAAAGTGAACTGGGGATGGGTATTAATTGGCCGTTAGATTTATATCATATAATACATTACTGAATGATAGAGATTTCAAGCTTCCTAACGAGGAATGCTCGAAATCTCTTTTTTATTTTACTTGGAGCATGTATGATGGGTTAATGTTTAGTAAATTCAATATTTTGGAATTGGCGAGAGAGTTGCTGTAGACCTGCTTCCGAAGCAAATTTTGTTGAACTCATGGGTTACGCTGAAGGGAAATTAATAAAGGAAGTGAGAAAATTGTATATGTTCTTGGTACTTATTGTAGCAGCAGTGCTTGCTGTGTTAGTCCCGTTTGGGCCGATTCTGTTAATTGGTATTGCAGTAGCATTGGTGGCAGAGAACTACCGTCAAACGATGAAAATGCGAGAGGATATTTTGGCGATTAAGAACCATCTGGGACTGATGAATAAACAAGAAGCTGAGCAGTATGAGATGGAGCGTAAGAATAAAGATGTAAGTCAGTTAAGCCCTGATGAGATGAAAAGTTTAAACCAGGAGATTGAGGCAGAGCTTGCGCGAGATAGCAAAAAGAACACATAAGCGTTAGCGTCCTTATAAGTGTGTTCAAAAAGTTCAATTATGGAACTACCTTTTTGAACACGGACTTTTAGATCGGTATGATGCAGCTATATGGCAATAAAAATTAAATGTAACACGGCAGGCATGATCATGCTCATTCTGGCAATATTATGATTATAGATCGCTAAGGTGCGATGCCTTCTAGAGAGACAGCTGGTTCTAAACATCCAAGACGACAGTAGTGGAGCGTAAGCCCTACAAAAGATAACCATGGAATATTAACTTTTTGTTGCACTATGTAGAATTTTGTAATAATATGAGGGAAGCGCGTACAACATATCGGGTTGTAACTGTTGAATCAGGCAAAGCCGTATACCTTGAGAAAAGGGATTGGTTTGTCTTTTTCTGTATATTGGAGTGATAAAGTGAAAATCGAGAAGGTGCTGAACAATAATGCTGTAGTTGCAATGAATGACGAGCAGGAAGTTATTATCATTGGCCGGGGGATTGCTTACCAGAAGCGGGCGGGTGATATTGTTTCCGAGCAGCATATCGATAAGATATTTACTTTACAGAATGAAGATATTCAGGAAAACTTTAAGGCATTAATCTCAAGCATTCCTCTGGAGTACATGAAAGTGTCCGAGGAAATCATCGCCTACGCCAAATTAAAACTTGGCAAGAAATTGAATGAGAGCATCTATCTTCATCTTACAGATCATATTCACTTTGCCATTGAGCGGTATCGCAAGAACCTGCCTATACGTAACGGATTAATCTGGGAGACGAAGCAGTTGTACAAGGAAGAGTACGAAATCGGTTTGGAAGCACTTAATATGATCTGTGATCAGTTTGGTGTAATTCTGCCTGAGGACGAAGCCGGCTTTATGGCACTGCACTTCGTAAATGCTGCTTTGAATGAAGAAATGCCGAACATCAAGAGTATGACGCAGGTCATGCAAGAAATTTTGACAATCATCAAATATCATTTCAAGATTGATTTTGATGAGAACTCACTGACATTTTATCGCTTTGTGACGCATTTGAAGTTTTTCGCTCAACGTTTAGTGAAGGGGAAACATTACAAGAGCAACAATGATGATGAACTGTTCCTGATGATTCAGAAAAAGTATCCAGCAGCACATAAGTGTTCCGAGAAGATTAAGAAATTCATTGAAAGCAACTACACGTATCAACTGACTGACGAAGAAATGATGTACTTAACAATTCATATTGAGAGAGTTGTGAACGCAACTTCTGAATAATCCCATAGATCAGCTTGCAGGGTTGCAACCACAAGGGCAAAACCTGAACGATTGAATGCAGAACACTACCCCTAATAGGGAAATGTTTTGACATTCAGATGTTCAGGTTTTTTTTATTCTCTCCAATATACCTTTAATCCGTGTTTAATCAGAAAGGAAGAATAATACATGAAACACGAGCAATTAGCCAAAGACATTCTAACTGGTGTTGGTGGCAAACAAAATATTAATAGTGTTGTACACTGCGCGACCAGACTGCGATTCAAATTGAAAAATGACAACAATGCCCAAACGGACGAGCTCAAAAACCTCGACGGTGTTATCACTGTTATGCAGAGTGGAGGACAATATCAGGTCGTCGTAGGTAACGAAGTATCTGATGTCTACAAAGCACTGCTTCAAGTTGGGAATATGAGTGCTGATGAACCCGTGAGCGCAAGTGATGATGGTGACTCATCTGGCAAAAAAGAAAGCTTGCTTGGCCGTTTTATTGATTTGATCTCAGGTGTATTTACGCCAATTCTAGGTTTGCTTGCTGCAACAGGGATGATCAAAGGTTTCCTGTCCATGTTTACTTCACTTGAATGGATCGATCCTGCTTCCGGTACGTACCAATTGTTGAATGCAGCAGGTGACTGTCTGTTCTACTTCTTCCCAATCTTCTTGGGATACACAGCTATGAAAAAATTCGGTGGATCACCATTCCTTGGTATGGCATTCGGTGCATCACTGGTGTATCCGACGCTATCCGGATTAAGCACTGGAGATCCGCTGTATACGTTGTTTACAGGCACGTTGTTTGAATCACCGATTCATATTACGTTCTTAGGTATTCCAGTTATTTTGATGAGCTATTCTACATCCGTTATTCCAGTTATTATTGCTGCTTATTTTGGTTCCAAAGTAGAAGCATTCTTCAAGAAAATTATTCCGTCTGTGGTGAGAACATTCCTCACGCCATTCTTCACTATTCTCATCGTTGTACCCGTAACGTTCCTTTTGATCGGTCCAATCGCAACATGGGCAAGTCAGTTGATCGGTGCAGGTGTAACAGGTATTTATGACTTGAGTCCTTTGGTAACAGGTATTGTTGTTGGTGGATTGTGGCAAGTATTGGTTATCTTCGGTCTTCACTGGGGAATTGTGCCGATCATGCTTCTGAATCTGTCCACATTAAAAGCAGACCCTATTTTGGCTATGATGTTTGCTGCTTCATTTGCACAAATTGGTGCGGTTCTTGGTGTCATGTTGAAAACGAAAAATACTAAACTTAAATCATTGGGTGTACCTGCTTTTGTATCAGGGATCTTCGGTGTAACCGAGCCAGCAATTTATGGTCTTACGTTGCCACTGAAAAAACCATTTATTATGAGCTGTATTGCTTCAGCAACAGCAGGTGGTATCGTTGGTTTCGCAGGTTCCAAATTGTTTGTATTCGCTTCAGGTATTTTCGGTATTCCTGCTCTAATTAGCCCAACAGAAGGAATTAACTATGAATTCTGGATGGCTATGATCGCTACTGTAGTTGCCTTTGTACTGGCATTTGTATTGGTATATGTGATTGGGTTCAATGATCCTGCTAATCCGGAAGCTGCTAAACAGGCTCCAGAGCCAGTAAAAGAAGAAAAAGCTGCTCTTGAGCCTAATCCGAACAATCGTTACGAGATTTCCAGCCCAATGACGGGTGAGGTTGTTCCACTGCAACAAATTAACGATGCTACATTCGCGGGTGAGCATATGGGTAAAGGGATTGCTGTTCGTCCAACAAGTGGTAGAGTAGTATCCCCTATTAACGGTGTGGTGCAGACGATTTACCGTACTAAACATGCGATCGGACTTGTGGATGATCAAGGTGTAGAGATTCTGATTCATATTGGTCAAGATACAGTACAGCTCAAAGGTCAGCATTTCACAGCACACGTGAAGGATGGAGACCGTGTGAGTGTTGGCGACCTAATTGTTGAGTTTGATCTGCAAGCCATTGTTGAAGCAGGTTATGAGATTGTCACGCCTATTATCGTAACAAACACAGCGGACTATCTGGATGTGGTAGGTACGACTGCTCAGAACGTGCAAGAGAAAGATAAATTGATCACCGTAATTGGTTAAATCTAGTTTATTGTGCAATCATTTATTGGAAAATAGAATAATTTTCAAAGACAACTTCGAGCTTTTCGAAGTTGTCTTTTTCTTTTCCAGATACCGGGAAATAAATATTAGAATTTTTTAAAAATAACTGTTGCAAATGTAGTTCAGATGTACTATTATGAATTCAAGAAGTAAGCGCATACATCAATCGGATTGTAACTGTTCAATCAGGCAATTCCGACCAACCTTGGTCAGTGAAGATTGATCGCAACTTACTTTAGTTATTAAGATAACTAAATACCAATGTGTACAGCCTTACAGGGTTGCAACCGTTAAGGGCAAAACCTGAATTGCTGAATAACACGACTTATTTCCGGATGATCCGGTACGTTGTGTATGTTCAGTAGTTCAGGTTTTCTTTGTTTCAAAGGCATGGATGAGACACACTTAGAGGGGGAAATACAATGAGTAACTACGATCAATTGGCCAAGGATATTCTGTCACGTGTAGGGGGTCGCGAGAACGTAAACAGCGTATTCCATTGCGTAACAAGATTGCGGTTTAAACTGAAAAATGAAAGCGTAGCCAAAACGGAAGAACTTAAAAATCTGCCTGGTGTTATTACCGTAATGCAGAGTGGTGGACAATATCAAGTTGTCATCGGCAATGAAGTGCCGGATGTATATAAAGCCGTAGTAAAAGCAGGAAATTTATCCGCTGAAGGTCAGATCGATGAGAACGAAGCAGACTCTGGCCCTAAAGGGAATCTCTTTAACCGTTTTGTAGATATGATCTCCGGGGTGTTCACTCCAGTTCTCGGTTTGCTAGCAGCAACGGGGATGATCAAAGGTTTCACGGCGATGTTTGTGGCATTCGGATGGATTAATAATACGGAAGGTACGTATGCATTGCTAAATGCAGTGGGAGATTGCTTATTTTACTTCTTCCCAATCTTCCTTGGATATACGGCAATTAAGAAATTTGGTGGAAGTCCCTTCCTAGGTATGGCGATTGGTGCATCACTAGTATATCCAACGCTTGCAGGGATTAGAGCTGGAGAACCGCTATATACATTGTTTGCAGGAACGTTGTTCGAATCACCTATTCGGATTGAGTTTTTAGGTATACCGGTTATTTTGATGGATTATGCTTCATCTGTTATCCCGATTATTATTGCCACATTCTTTGCAGTGAAAATTGAAAGATTCTTCAAAAAGATTATGCCTAAAGTGGTCAGCAATTTCTTGGTTCCTTTCTGCACATTGCTAGTCATCGTTCCACTTACGTTCTTGGTTATTGGTCCAGTTGCTACTTGGGCAGGTCAACTGTTGGGAGCATTCACTTCATCGATTTACGGTTTGAGCCCACTGCTTACAGGTATCGTGATTGGTGGTTTGTGGCAAGTATTCGTACTGTTCGGACTTCACTGGGGACTTGTTCCATTAGTATTTGTTAACCTTGCAACTCTTGGATATGACTCGATTCTGGCCTTGTCTTTCGCAGCATCATTTGCTCAAACAGGAGCCGTGCTTGCAGTAACGCTCAAAACGAAAAACGCGAAGTATAAAACGCTAGGCGCACCGGCAGTGATATCAGGTATTTTTGGGGTAACTGAACCAGCCATTTATGGTATCTCGCTCCCATTGAAAAAACCATTCATTATGAGCTGTATAGCTGCAGCAATTGGTGGCGGTATTCTCGGCTTTGTTGGAACAAAAGGATACATTATCGGCGGACTTGGTATTTTCGGATTCCCAAGCTATATCAACCCTGAGGGAGGAATGGATTCTGTATTCTTCTGGACGGTTGCCGCTACAATTATCGCATTTATCCTAGGCTTCATTCTGACTTATGTTGTAGGCTTCAAAGAGCCAGCAGAAAAAGTGGCTGCTCCAGCACCAGTACTTGATCCAAACCCAAACAGCAGATATGAAATCATGAGCCCAATGGCTGGTGAAATCGTTCAACTGAAAGAAATCAATGATGTAACGTTTGCAGGAGAGCACATGGGTAAAGGGATTGCAATTCGTCCAACGAGTGGTAGAGTGGTGTCTCCAATTACAGGTACAGTACAAACGGTGTATCGGACTAAACATGCGATTGGTCTTGTAACTGATGATGGTGTAGAGATGCTCATCCATATCGGACAGGATACAGTACAACTGAAAGGGCAACATTTCACAGCACATGTGAAGGATGGAGATCGCGTTAATGTAGGTGATCTGATTATGGAATTCGATCTGCAAGCGATTAAGGATGCAGGATATGAGATTGTGACACCTATTATCATCACGAACACTTCAAGCTATCTGGATGTTGTAGGAACCAAAGAAGCATCAGTTCAAGAAAAAGATAAGTTGATTACTGTATTAAATTAAAGCAAATTTAAATAAGCCAAATTTCACAATGATATGGGAGGGCTACGCAATGTTTGAGAAGTTGACAGCCTTCCCAGAGAATTTTCTCTGGGGAGGAGCAACCGCAGCGAACCAACTGGAAGGTGCTTACCAAGAAGATGGCAAAGGCTTGACGACCGTAGATTTGATCCCAACGGGAGCCAATCGAATGAACATTGCACTGGGTAATCTAAGTTCTTTTGTACCTCAAGCTGGAGAATTTTATCCTTCGCATGAAGCGATTGATTTTTATCATCGTTACAAGGAAGATATCGCTTTATTTGCCGAAATGGGATTCAAGTGTCTTAGACTCTCCATCGCTTGGGCACGGATCTTCCCGAATGGGGATGAGGCTGAGCCTAACGAAGCAGGCTTACAATTCTACGATAATGTCTTTGATGAATTGTTGAAATATAACATTGAACCGGTTGTGACGATATGTCATTTTGATGTGCCAGTTCATCTGGTTGAAATGTATGGTGGATGGACAAACCGTAAGATGGTTGGTTTCTTTGAGAAATATGCAAAGACGTTATTCAACCGTTATAAGGGCAAAGTGAAGTACTGGATGACTTTTAATGAAATTAATATGTTGCTGCATCTTCCATATATCGGTGCGGGAATTGTACTTAAGGAAGGGCAAAACAAAGAACAGCTATTATATCAAGCAGCACACCATGAATTGGTTGCAAGCGCACTTGCTGTTAAAGCTTGTCATGAGATTATTCCAGGTGCACAGATTGGATGTATGCTCGCGGCAGGTATGGTGTATCCGTACACGTCCAACCCCGATGATGTATGGAAAGCAATGGAGTTAGATCGAGAATCCTTCTTCTTCATTGATGTACAGTCGAAGGGTGCATATCCAGGGTATACGAAGCGATTCTTCAGAGAACATAACATTCAGATTGAGATGCAACCGGAAGATGCAGATATTCTTCAACAAAACACGGTAGATTACATCGGATTCAGCTATTATGCGAGCCGTTGTACAAGTGCTGATCCAGAAGTGCTGAAAAATTCAACTGAAGGTAACGTCTTTGGTTCTGTGAAGAACCCTTATCTTCAAGCTTCCGAGTGGGGATGGACCATTGATCCGAAAGGACTACGCATTACATGTAATCAGTTGCATGACCGTTATGGCAAGCCACTCTTTATTGTTGAAAATGGACTCGGTGCAACAGATGTCTTATTAGACAACGATACCGTAGAAGATGATTACCGGATTGAATATCTGAACAGCCACTTCGCGGAGATGGCAGAGGCCATTCAGGATGGCGTTGAGATTCTTGGTTATACAAGCTGGGGACCCATTGACTTGGTCAGCGCAGGTACTGGTGAGATGAAGAAGCGTTACGGATACATTTATGTAGACAGAAATAACGACGGAAGCGGAACACTTCGTCGTGTAAGAAAGAAAAGCTTCCATTGGTATAAAGACGTTATTGCAAGTAATGGAGCACAATATTTCTGATTCCAGGTGTTCATAAAAGTAAGTTATTATACAAATAAAAGTAGACCAAGAACAGTCCCGTTCACACGGGATTGTTTTTTAATAGATAAGGAATTATTGACCTGAGCTCCGTTTGACGCGTGATATGAGGTTGATTATAATGTATTAATGTAGAAAATCTTGTCAACTAAGAAGGGGGAGTAATCAGCCATGAAGAAAAAATCACTTGCGTTTATATCTTCAGGATATGGATACTCCACTGCGGTATTTTTCTAGAATCCAAAACTCGGGAGAAGTCTGCCCAAATGGAGATCAAAATAATGAAAAACCGTAGAAAAATCTTAGGAATGATGAGGTAATGAACATGACAAATAAAAAAATTACGAGAAAAAACCCAACCAATATGCCGTCCCCTGTAGGGAATTATACGCATATCACAAAAATTCCGAGGAATGCAGAGTTGTTTGTGACATCGGGGCAGGTTGGCGTAGATGTGAATGGTCAATTTCCGAATACGTTGAATGAACAAGTCACCAATACATTTCACAATATCAAAACCGTTATGCAATCCGAAGATTTGCATGCTGAACATATTATAAAAGTGAATGTATGGGCAACGGAGAAAATAGATTGGGATTACCTGTACGGCGAATGGGAGCAATTATTCGATCATGATTATCCTGCAATGACCATTGGATATATTACAGAGTTAGGTTTGCCTGAGATTAAGATTGAAATTGAAATTTGGGCTGCAAAACTGTAAAACCAAATATATTTCTATACATGCGATAGAGCTTCTAACTTGTAGAAGCTCTATCGTTTTATTTGCATATTAACGATGAAATATAAGTCAACACGGTTCAACCAATTATGTTAGCGGTAAATGGGCAAACGTAGTTGAATTAAGGTACTTGCAGGCTCTGGTAGGCGTTCAACCGTCCATACTGCCAGTAAATGCCTGAACCCGATACAGGATCGGAGGCGAAGCAGAGTGCGTCACGTATCTGTGCGTTTGTCTTACCCTTGGCAGCGAGTAGAGCAGCTACTCCGGCTACATGCGGAGCCGCCATTGATGTTCCACTAAGGTAAGCATAAGAGCCGCCGAGATATGTGGATAAGATGGTGTCTCCTGGTGCAGCCATATCGACCCAAGAGCCATAATTGGAGAAATTAGATTTTAGATCAGAAGGGTCTGTTGAAGCAACCGCAATAACGTTGGGATAGGAGGCAGGCACGATTGGATATGAAGTGTTGTCATTGCCTGCTGCAGCGATAATGACGGCACCTCGATCCCAAGCATACTGTACGGCAGCTTGAAGGAATGCTTCACCCATCGGACCACCCAAACTTAGATTGATCACTTGAACACCATTGTTGGCTGCAAAAACAAGCCCGTTACCGACATTGCCCATTGTTCCTTGTCCGTTGTTATCCAGTACGCGAAGTGGAACGATGGAAGCTAGTGGTGCAACGCCTGCAATCCCGACACCGTTATTGGTGATGGATGCAGCAATGCCGGCTACATGGGTACCATGACCGTTGCCATCTTCAGGAATATTATCATAATCAACATAGTCGTAACCAGGGAGAAGCTTGGCGGCAAGTTCGGGATGATTCAGTTGCACGCCTGTATCAATGATGGCGATTTTGATCGTGCTGTTGCTCTGATTAATATCCCAGGCAGCAGGGGCATTGATTTTTGGTAGGTTATACTGGTAAGGGAAAAAAGGGTCGTTAGGCGTGAAAGAGGCATTAACGTAATAGTTGGGTTCCGCATGCTCAATCAGTTCATGATCCTTGTAATGTTTGAGCATACGATGCATGTTTTTACGAGATTCCAGACGGAACCAGCCCATATCTTCATACGTTTCAGCAACGTTACATCTACCTTTCCGGTGAAGCGTATGCATCTCGTCGGGGGTTGTCCCCTCTCTAAATTTGACTAAGAGCTGCTTGGGAGCGTGAGGATGAAACTTACTTTCTGCCATATGATCCACATAACGATAAACGAACCAGGTTATCATCATGATCGTTACTGCACTGATGCTAATCCATAACCACATGGAAGATACCCCCTCTAATTTGGATTGTGATACGACTTATCGTATGCAGAATCTATTAGATGGCTTGGGTGCTCTACCAATTTGGTTAGATGTGCAGATAGATTGATAGGATGACGGGAATTCGGTAAGATGGATGGAAGAGCAGATCGGCACGAACAGTATGCTGAGAAGTGCCAGCAATAAGCTCCAAATACAGAGATAAGGAACGTGGAATGTTTTGACACAATTTCTGATTAAACCGACAGTATCGCCTGTTCAGGTGCACCAGATTCAGGAAGCCATTGATTTTGCCATGCGAGTACGTCGTGAAGTGTTTACAATGTTGGATCACACGAGATTACCTCTAGATCTTGAGCAATTCAGTGCACATTATATGGAGTCCAAAGATGCTATTTTCTTGGTAGCTACGGTGGGTGAAGGTCAGATCGTTGGTTCTATCGGAATTCTGCCATATGATGATCGAATTGAAGCGATACAGGGGCGATATCCACAAGAGTCCGCAGCCGAGATCGTGAAATGTTATGTCGATCCTGCATATCGCAGATATGGTATTGGTTCGATGATGTTGCAAGCCTTGGAAAACAGGGTGATTGACATGAGGTACACAACGCTGTACTTACATACACATCACTTTTTACCTGGCGCCGTAGATTTTTGGAAACGTCAAGGGTTTACCATTATTACGGAACAGAATGATGACTGGCAGACTGTACATATGGATAAGCCAGCAGGCAAGATCGAATTGACTTAATGTTTACGAACTTTCTTTATTACCTAATATCACGAATTGGGGGAGTTATCTGTGTATACGAGTCTAATTGAGAAACTGGAGCATACCCAAGTCTTACGTTGGTTTCCGAATCGTCAGGTTCAAGAGAGCTGGATTGTTGAAATTGAACAGGAGCTTGGTTTTCCATTACCTCCTTCCTATCGCTGGTGGCTGCTGAATTATGGTGTAGCTCTCCTAAGTGGGACAGGTATTCTTACGATATCTCCTCCCGAACACCGAGAATACGCCGATACGGATATTTTGTATATGTATCGTCTTGCTGATGAAGATGCGAAGCGGGAAGGGAAGCTGGAGCTTTTTGTCCCGGATGAGGATGAAATATATTATTTCGATGTTCGAACAGCAGATGCCAATGGGGAATACAAGGTAATTAGGCTTGACTATTTAAATGGAGAACCTGAAGTGTATGCAGATTCTTTTGCTGCATTTTTGGAGAGGTTAATCGACGAACGTACGCCAAGGTAACTCATTATCGTATTCACAGACTATAGACTTACACAATGAGGGATAACGAGATGAAGAGAACGAATCAGAACACAGTGAAACCTAAAATGGTGTTTATTGATATTGATGGTACGTTGGTAGATGATGAAGGGAACATTCCGTTATCAGCACGACAAGCTTGTCAACAAGCACGCGAGAATGGGCATTTGCTTTATCTTTGTACAGGTCGTTCCAAGGCTGAGGTCTATGATGCGATCTGGGAAGTGGGGTTTGATGGCCTGATTGGTGCAGGCGGCGGTTATGTGGAATTTGGCGAACAGGTGTTATATCACAAAAAGGTTACAGTCGAAGCTGTACGCCAGATGGTTGATTTTTTCAACGAACATGACATTGACTTCTTTCTGGAATCGAACTCCGCACTTTATGGCAGCCGGAACCTGCAAGGTCACCTTGAGCGACGCATATATGGCGACATAGATAATGATCCATTAGCACGAGCCAAAAAAGAGCACCAGCCTCATCCTTTTATTGCAGGGATCACCTATGGTGAAACAGATCTGTATAAGCAGGACGTCAACAAGGTTTGTTTTCTGGAGAGTCCTTCAGTACCGTTTGAACGGATTAAACAGGAGTTTGATGGAAAGTTCGGTGTCATTCAATGCACTGTGCCCATCTTTGGAGAAGGTAGTGGAGAACTCTCGATACTAGGTGTACACAAGGCTGCCGCGATCGCTGATCTGATCGATCATGTAGGGATAAGCCGAGAAGACACCATTGCTATCGGTGATGGGATGAATGACGTGGAGATGTTAGAATTCTGTCATGTAGGCATTGCAATGGGCAATGCAAAACCTGGACTAAAAGCGATTGCAGACGATGTCACGGGAACCGTCCAAGAGGATGGGGTATACCATAGCTTTGTGAAGTACGGGTTAATTATAGGGTAGCTCCAGCTTTGTGGGTGTGGAGGAAACAAAGACCATTGAAGTCTAAGTGCACCCATATATGGTGAAAGGACGGTTGATGAATGAATGTCGGATCTGATGAAAATGGAATTCGAAATTACGGCCTTTGGATTAGAAGGTCACGAGGGGTATTCCGAGGCTTATCGCCAGAATGAGATTGTCCGCACAAAACTGGTATCGAGAGACACCACGTTAGGGGAAGTCGAAGTGGTCATTAAGGAACTGATGGCAGAGATCCGTCAGGAATTCATTCAGCCACCAGAATACGTTAATGCCAAAGTCGTTTTGAGGGTGAAAAGCGATAATGGAGAATTGAAGTATTTAGGGTGAATTCATTAATTGGACATCATCCGAACAATTGCAACTAATGCGCCAACCATTGCTCCTACAATGATAATACTGACTACCGTGAATATGAGCGTAAATTTTTTGCCATTCATATCTATCCCTCCCTGTTGTGAGTGTAACATATTTTGAACTTTAGAGATGAATTTTAGTTAAATAGAGAGCAGAAGCGCTGCTCTCTATTTAACATGTTTTTCATTAATATCTTGACCAAGAATGTACCTTTCCGTTGTGGAAATTGACATATGTGTTTCCGTATACCCATACTTCAATGGAACCTAATGCACTGGTGTATTCACTCGTGCGTGACGGGCCACCCCATGACAACAACACCTGATTAAATGTCATACCAATCTGTATCTGCTGTTTAGTAATGGCTTTCCATATAGATGATGACCATTTGGGGTAGTCTTCTCTAGGGTCTGTGTAATAAAACTGACCATCCAAAAAATCGTTTGGATCGTTTGTTAAGGGTAATTGGAATGAAACTGACTTCCCACTTGCACGTGTAGCTTTTACAATGACTTTATGGCTCTTGATTTCAACAGAACGAATCTTTATCTTTTCTAAATGATACAAGGGGTTGGATGAAGGTAATGCATTTTTGTCAGCCCATCTTTCGGCTCCTTGATATAACCAAATAAATCTTTCGTATTGATAATAATAACAGTAATTTGGAGCTTCACTACCAAATATGGATTCCTGAATCGTTTTGCCATTAACGAATTGAATGGTTACATCGGTTATGATACTAGAACGTGACATCGCAACGATCCAACCGACCTGATCCGCCTTGTAGGAATATATTTTCTCTCCAAAGTCGCTACGCTGTTCTTTCGGTACATTAGATAAGTCTTTCATAATCTTTTCGGTTTTAGCTGATCCCTTTTCGTCACCCCATAAGAAAGCTACCATTAGGTTCTCTTCATTTTTGACGGAATATCCAGATGCAGCCCTAAATTTTTCTAATGATATGTATGTTGTTCCTTTGTACAAAATCGTATCTTTTTTATCAATATACTGCTCTTTAAGTTTTGTTTTTACTTGAAAACCGTTACCTGAAGCGACAATTGAACCGATCTGTTTAAACATTTTAATCGGGATATATACCGTGCCACCGTCGGCTAAATAGGCTTGATCCTTATGGCTGGCCAGATTTCCATCAATAAATGTAGTGTAACGTACATCTTTGTAGGATTGTTCGAGCGCGTTCTTGGCTGCAAACGAGTGATGGGGTAGAAGGATCAATACTAAACTTAACACAATGAAGGCCAGTAACCCTTTACGTTGAATCGTCATAATATTCTCCTTTATTTTATTGTATTTTAAACTATAGCATGAAGAACGGATCTAGCAACAGCGAAAACATAATAAAGAACAACATAACAAGTTTATTTCTTCATCATTTCGACACCTCTGTCCGATATATATGATGTACGTCCAAAGCCTATAGACGAAAGGAGTGTGGATTATGGATATCGCAGCATTGTCTGTAGTCATGAGTCAAGCATCGGTTGCACAATCCGCGAGCTTGCAAGTGATGTCAATGACAAAAGATCTTGCGCATCAGCAAGGTCAACAAATGGCTGAAATGTTGAAATCAGCAGCTCCACATCCCAATCTGGGAGGAACATTGGATATCTCTGTATAGACGGTGCTCCAGCGTATGATGTATTCCAATTGGTTCAACCTGCAGCAAGCAAGCCCAAACAGCTCCAATTCGTAAGAATTGAGGCCGTTTGGGTTGTTCTTATTATTAGGGTTGAGTTTATCGTAAACGTGCATCGGAGAATCCAAATCTAAGCAGTCTGTACAAAGAAAATTCCTGCTAGTGGTACTTCGGATGCCTCTATATCGTTACGCAAAAATAAGTATCCATTCGCATCGGTAAGTCCTAATATATCTTGATACGGTGCGGGAAAATCTCCTGAATAGATCTGACATACGATACCGTATTGGTCTAATAGATGTGTAATCCCGTGTATACCATTAGGTGGACTTGAAGTAAGAAAGGAAAATGCAGGGAATTCTTGCTCGTCTAATTCAACTTCCGAGAACGCTACTCCGCACGACGGTATACACGCACCAGGGCTATGGGACATATATGGCGAGGTAGTTACTGAGACAAATGTACACCCACCCACTATGTTCTCATTCCACTCCAGCTCATCGCCGGTATATGTTACTTGATCTAGAAAATAATCTGTTGCCGAATAGGTGGAGAATACCGAGATGAGCGTATCTGCTGGCAAAGTGGCAGTATGAATATGCTTGGCAAGTTGATTACAATCGATTGAAAAGAGATGAATTAAAGGATCACCCTCTGGATTAAGGGGCCACTCTTGTACATATGCTTTGTCACCGCCGATCCATATCCCTGATTCTTTATTGGCATGATTGGGTTCAAATGTCATTTTCGTAACTTGGTTCATCATAAGCTCCTTAGTTGTTAATGCTATGGCTTCGAGTGTCTTACTTTCAGTGTTGAGTGAGAAAATGAAGAGATTTAAGACTGATCTTGAATAACATATCCGAAAATCTGCTTCGCATGGTTCCAATCGACACCGTAATTCCCTCTCCAGCCAGCCCATGGCATTTCCATATCTGAACGGCCGTTGGTATTGTTTAATTGTAACCCCGCTAGGTGAAGATCCTCGACATTTGTCCAATGGTTTGGGCTGAGGCTCAGCACCTGATTGGGTAGAATCCCTACCATAGCGAGAGATTGCAGTATGCCACGACGGATACCAGGCGTACCTTTGATTAACTTATTCGAGGTGAGACGCTTCTCATATTTTCCCGGAAATTCATCATCGGTGGCCTCATCTAGGCTGACAAGCAGTTGGTTGAAAATGTTGATATCGTCTGCTGTAGGTGTAATCGGTGTAGTCTCCAGCAGGTGTATGAATTCATACAGATCCACATAAGCACCGCGGCTAGTGCCTCCATAATAATTCCCCAAGTGGATCGCATAACGAATCCAGGAGATGTTCTCCCAGCCTTGGTCGTTGTGGCTAAACCCGCAGATTTTGCACATGAGAAACTTATCGGCTTCTTCGTAAGTATGGGGAATGGTATGAATCATCATATGATAGCTTGCAAGTGTCGATATGCCCCTCGGATAACTGCCGCCTACTCCTGCAATAAAAGCATCGGTAATTGTACGCCAGGAGAGGCTCTCATTTTGTTGTAGAGCAATCAGCTTGTCTATAATTTCATCATGTTCGATCTGTACGATGTCATTCACATTCCAATTGTGAACTTGCAAGAGTTCTTGTTCTGCAGCAGTCAGTGTATCAACCTGGTACAATGTAACTTGACGTTCACGGTCGTATACTCCATTCGAGTAATGATATAATTTCTTCAGAGTCCTAAGTAACTTCTTGTCCATAAAATCTCCTCTCACTGAACATTAGGTTAGCGTTCTTATACATAAGGATGGATTGTATTGTTTCTCTAAATTATATAAGGATAAGACAGGAATGGAAATCAGTACAAGGTACTAAATGGAGTTGTTTATAAAGTTCGTTTTGATTGCAAAGGATGGTGGAACATGAGAATTAACAAATACATCAGTGAGACGGGTTACTGTTCACGCAGAGAAACCGATCGCTTGATTGCAGCTGGACGAATTACGATCAATGGAGAAGTCTGTGAAAAGGGTGCTGACGTTGAGCCAAGTGATATCGTGCTCATCGATGGACAAGAAATTCCTAGAGAAGAGCGTGAACGTGTATACATAGCACTGAATAAGCCTATTGGCATTGTCTGTACGGCTGCCGAGAGTGTTACGGGCAATATCATCGAATACGTCAATTATCCCTCACGAATTTTTGCTGTGGGTAGACTCGACAAAGCCTCAGAGGGCTTGATTTTATTAACCAATGATGGAGACATCGTTAACAAAATGATGCGCTCTGAGCATAATCACGAGAAGGAGTATACCGTAACTGTTGATAAGCCTCTAACCGCAGAGTTTATCCATGCCATGTCGGTGGGTGTGGAGATCTTAAATGTCGTTACGAAGCCTTGCGAGGTGTATCGCCAGGATGAATTTGTTTTTCGCATCATATTGACACAGGGGCTTAATTTGCAGATCCGCCGCATGTGCAAAGCACTGGGATACAGGGTGCTGAAGCTGGAGCGAGTACGTATTATGAATATTACGCTGGATCATCTGGAACGAGGCAAATGGAGACATTTAGAGCCAGCAGAACTGGACAAGCTATTTTCCCTGTTACAATGATCGACTAGTGGATTGCACAGCTACATGACTTGAACTGTCCACATGACCGGTACTTCTTTTTTCAGATAGATAAGATCCAACCAAGGTTAGCACAACCCCCAGCACGGTTACCCAAGTCAGCGCTTCATCTAGAATGAGTGCAGATGCAACGACTGTGATTACAGGAACAAGATAAATATAAATGCTCGTTTTCACGGCACCAAGTACCCGTACAGCTCGGTTCCAAGTGACAAAGCAGAGTGCAGAGGCTCCTATACCTAGAAACAGGAGATTGGCAAGATTGTTCATGTCGGCGAACCGCATCAGATTGAGATCAAAATCAAACATAAACAAGGTTGGCAGCATGAATACCAAGCCATAGAAGAAGACTTTGCGTGTTGCACCGATCATATGATAGGGTAAAGCGCCGATTTTGCGCATGAGAACGGAATAGACTGCCCAGACCATAGGGGCGAGAAAGGCGAGAACATCTCCAATCGGATTCAGCTTCAGCACAAAACTGCCATTCAGGCTAATGAGTATGATGCCAGATAGTGCAATTGCGAACCCTAGCACAAAGGAGCGATTTAGACGCTCTCCATGAAGGAAAAAGTGTGCAAGCACAGCTGTGAAAAATGGAGCAATGCTGACAATGATCCCTACATTTGATGCAAGTGTGTATGTTAAGGCAATATTTTCGATGAGAAAATAAAGCGTTACCCCGCACAAACCTGCGGCTGCAAATAACATTTCTTCTGTTAATGAGACCAAGGGTATACGTTTGGAATACAGCAGCAACAAAACAACATATCCGATGACGAAACGAAAGAACAATATCTCCACAGGAGTGAAATCGATCAGCAGGAGTTTGGTAGAGACAAATGTTGTTCCCCAGATGAGTATTGTAAATAGTGCAAGCATATGTCCAGTTGAAAGCTGACGTTCATGTGTCATCATATGCTATCTTTGGTAGCGCTGGCGCTAGCTTCATGATTGAAAATGCGTCTATACTGCCGGGGGGTGAGCCCAATCAGTTTTTTGAAAAAATTCGTAAAGTGGCTCTGGTCACTGAAGCCTGTCCGCGTAGCAACTTCAATGGGCAGTGCACCTTGTTCAAGCAGCTTCTTGGCATGACTGATGCGAATCGTTTCCAGGTAGCGATAGGGTGATATGCCTTTTTGGGTCGTGAATAAACGTAACAGGTGGTATTTGCTCAGACCAGTCATCTCGACAAACTGATCCAGCATAATCGGCTCCATATAATGGGCTTCCATGTACTCGCAGATACGTCTGATCTCGGTTGTGAGATCCTGTGACGCTAAGGGAGGCAGGGCATCTGCATGATCTCTTATCAATTGATCTAGTAGCATTAACAATGCTTCTTCCTTATGAAAATCTGATTGACCTTCCAGGATCATCAAATGTAATTCATGTAATGACGTGCAGAGATCACTCTGATACAGCACAGGCTCTGTAAACCGGGGAAGGTAGGCTTGTCCGGTAATTTCCTGCACATATTTTCTCATCACGTCAGGTTGGATATTGATGCATCGATAGTCTAGAGTTCTACCGTCTATCCCTTCACAGGCATGAGGATCCTGCGGATTGAAAATAATGACATCACCACTGTTCAGCATATATTCCTTGTTATTGCACGCGAGATAGCGTTTGCCTTGCTCAATAAAACCAATGACGTAATAGTCATGAAAGTGATTCGGGAATTTCTGCATAATACCTTCGAACTGATAGGCTTCCAATTGTAGTTCTGTATCGTAAACGACGGTTCGGACTTCACGCGTCATATGGTGCACCTTCTTTCTAGTAAGTTATTGATAGTATAAAGGGAGAAGAAGGAATTTTCTTGAATGATATTGCTGTATGAATTACAATTTGAGCATCTTAGATTGTAAACGATTAACATCTAACATGCTATGCTTCAAGGCAAACAAAGGAGGAAAATAACGTGTTTGAACATTTAGTTATTTTTAAGTTTAACGATCAGACCACATTAGCTAAGCAACAGGAGTTTGTAGATCAATTATTAGCGCTAAAAGAGCAGATTCCAGGCATTGTTGAACTGACAGCAGGGATTAACCAGACGGAAGAGACAGACCGAATTCAAGGCTATACAATTGGTTTAAGAGTAACATTTGAAGATCAGCAGGCATTGCGCGCCTACGGTCCACATCCTGCTCATCAAGCATTTGTAGCATCCTTGAATGGATGGATTGAGAACGTCATCGTATCAGACTACCCGCTGTCCAATTAATTAATAAAGATAAGCCAGAAACAGCTAATTTATGGTGTAGACTATGGATTCGCTGTTTTTGTGTTGTCATTAGAAAAGTTGAATCGTTCACTTATTGATAATTGTGATTGGACGATAGTTAGGTTCATCTTTATACTATTTATCATAGTTAACAGCTCTGTATTTACGGGATAAGCATGCAAAATTAAACTAGATATGCTACAGTTTCTACAAGAACATGAGTGCCATGTTCACGATCAATGAATTTCATGCGACTACATAAATGAGCATTGTTTGGTTAGGCAACAATAATACAACAGGAACCTTGTTTTCAAGGAAAAGGAGTGTAGTGATATCATGCCAACAGCAAAGCTTGCGACAGGCTGGAATTTTGATAATAGTTATGCACGATTGCCACAGACGTTTTATACGAAGCAGGGAGCGGGACATGTGCAATCCCCTCACTTAATTATTTTTAATGATACGGTTGCGAGGAAACTTGGTTTAAATACTGAAGCGCTGAACAGTGATGAAGGGGCGGCGATTTTGGCGGGCAATCTCATACCTGAAGGAGCTGAGACCTTAGCTCAAGCATATGCAGGTCATCAATTTGGTAATTTCAATATGCTGGGTGATGGAAGGGCACTGCTCCTAGGTGAACAGATTACGCCTGACGGAGAACGCGTAGACATTCAGCTAAAAGGATCGGGCAGAACGCCGTATTCACGCGGAGGAGATGGACGTGCGGCTGTTGGACCGATGGTTCGTGAATATATTATTAGTGAAGCGATGCATGCCTTAGGCATTCCAACAACGCGAATTCTATCTGTAGTATCAACAGGAGAGACAATTACTCGTGAAACGGAGCGACCAGGTGCGATCTTGACCCGTGTGGCTTCCAGTCATTTGCGTGTAGGTACATTCCAGTATGCTGCAAGATGGGGAACGGTAGAGGAATTACGAGCACTGGCAGATTACACGCTGGAGCGTCACTATTCGTATATTAAGCTGGATGAACATCGCTATCGCTCCCTGCTTGAGGAAGTAATCAAACGCCAGGCATCGCTAGTGGCTCAATGGCAACTGGTTGGTTTTATACATGGAGTCATGAACACGGATAATATGACGTTAAGCGGCGAGACGATCGATTACGGGCCATGTGCTTTTATGGATGTATACAAACCTGGGACTGTGTTTAGCTCAATTGATACTCAAGGACGGTATGCCTATGGCAATCAGCCTTACATTGCAGGATGGAACCTAACGCGTTTAGCGGAGTCGCTATTGCCGTTATTACATGAGGATGAGGATCAGGCTGTGCAAATTGCCCAAGATGCCATCGCCCAATACTCCGATCTGTATCATCAAGCGTGGTTGTCTGGCATGAGAGCCAAACTTGGGTTGTTCAATGCGGAGCCGGAGGACGAAACATTGGTGAAGGATCTCTTGGAAACGCTGGAGCAGGCCGGAGCAGATTATACCAATACCTTCCTGGCCCTAACTTTTGATAAGACTCATCATTCTAATCTTGCTGACCTTGCTCAATTCAAGGAGTGGCATACACGCTGGCAGGCAAGATTGGAGAGACAGCCTCAATCTAGAGATGAAGTACAACAGCAGATGAGCAATCACAATCCAGCGGTCATTCCGCGGAATCATCGAGTGGAGGAAGCATTGGATCGTGCGGAAAATCACGGGGATTTAAGTTTGGTGGAAAAGTTAGTTCAGGTGCTGTCGAATCCATTCGACCATTCAATTGAACGTTCAGAGTACACCGAAGTCCCGGCCACATGTGACACATCCTATCGGACATTCTGCGGTACTTAAGCCTAACAATAAGATTTGAAAAATGGTACCGTCGCACCATACCTAGCGATTATTCCGAAATGAAAAAATTAAGGCTGCCTAAGGGCAGCTTTTTTAATGGAATAGTGTACGAATGGAGGTTAATATATAAAAAGTGAATCAATGTCGCTGATGAGCCTTGAATAATGGAGAGCAATCGTGTATTAAATCGACAGCCATAGGAGCGTGAACATGTCACATTTGCTGAACAAACAAGAAATTGCAGCTGCACTAACTGAACTACTCAATCGCACATCCTTGCCGCCAGAACAGGTAGCGCGTAGTGTTAATCGTTTATTTGAAGAGTTTAAATGGGAGGGTGTGCCTTATGTAGAGGTGGGCAAAACTGCTTATATGGTCACGATCTATGAGCGAGGAATGCCTATGTTGAAGAAGCGATTGAAGCAGACAGACGAAGTTCTATACTGGTTACTGGCAGATATTATTTTTACGATTGCGCATGTTGAACTGATGAAACGGCATGGAGTAGATAATGTACATACATATTTGAAATACACAGAAGCTATTTATGCAGAACTGAACGCGGATGTTCAGAAAGCTTTCCAACAGATTGGTGGAGTCTATCTGCGTTGGCATGAGAGCGGTAAAAGACAGGAGCTTGAACAGAGCTGAAGAGCATAAGCCCTTATCTACTTATGTAAAATATGGACGAGCGTTGTTTCCAAAGCACATTTGTAATAAAATATCTGGAAAATATTGCTGGTAAGTAACGATAGGTGTGTAAAGCATGTAAGGTAGAAGTTACTTGGTCTTGCATTGGCTCTAAGGTTCCGCTATACTGGCTATAATCTAATACATGAACTACGATGATAGAGCGCAGTAGCGGCTTTGTCCCTGTTACAGAAAGTCAGGGGTTGATGGAACCTGATACATACAAGGGCTGCGAATTACACTCTGGAGTATCTTGGGTAATGCCAAGCGGGATGGCGAACGATATTTCGCTATAAGCGGTACAGACAGGTTCGGTTTCGGATGTCTGTGCAAGTTGGGTGGTACCACGGTTATGAATCGTCCCTATGTCAACAGATGACAAGGAGGCGATTTTTTTTGTGTCCAAAAAAGCTGCCCAGATGTGTTTCTTGCTGACTCACGTAACTCATGAGTTGAGGATTATGATACTGGAGAAGGAGTTGTATATTCGTGAATATTATTGATGAACTAGAATGGCGCGAAGCCATTAATCAACAGACGGATGAGGAAGGACTGCGTGAACTGATTGGGTCGAAGTCGGTCTCCTTGTACTGTGGTGTCGATCCTACAGGAGACAGTATGCACATCGGGCATTTGATTCCTTTTATGATGCTCAAGCGTTTCCAGCAGGCAGGACATCGTCCAGTCATTTTGATTGGCGGAGCGACAGGTACGATTGGTGATCCGAGTGGACGTCAGTCCGAGCGTTCTTTGCAAACGTTGGAACAGGTTCAAGACAATGTGAATGCATTGACGGCTCAGTTGAAAAAGCTCTTTGTGACCGAAGGCGACAATCAGGTGCGCATGGTAAATAACTATGACTGGACACACCAGATCAATGTCATTGAATTTTTGCGTGACTACGGCAAGAACTTTAACCTGAATACGATGCTTGCAAAAGACGTCGTGGCGAGCAGACTCGAAGACGGAATTTCATTCACTGAATTTTCCTACCAGATTCTCCAATCCCTCGATTACCTGCACCTGTACAAGAATGAAGACGTACAATTGCAGATTGGCGGCTCGGATCAATGGGGTAACATCACGAGTGGTCTTGATCTCATTCGTAAAAAAGAAGGCTCTGAGGCTAAAGCGTACGGTCTGACGATTCCGCTTATGCTCAAAGCAGATGGCACGAAGTTCGGTAAATCAGCAGGTGGTTCCATCTGGCTGGATCCGAACAAAACAACACCATTTGAGTTCTACCAGTTCTGGGCGAACACGGATGATCGTGATGTTGTGAAATACTTGAAATACTTCACGTTCTTGAGCAAAGAGGAGATCGAGGCCTTGGCGCAAAAAGTAGAGACAGAGCCACATAAACGTGAAGCGCAAAAAGCACTTGCTGAAGAAATGACGAGATTCGTCCATAGTGAGGAGATGCTGGAGCAGGCTAAACGGATTACAGCAGCCTTGTTCAGTGGAGATATTCGCTCGTTGACGGCAGATGAGATCGAGCAGGGCTTCAAAGAAATGCCTACCTTCGAAACGGAAGGCGAAGCCAAAAATATCGTTGACTGGTTGGTAGATCTTGGTCTAGAGCCATCGAAACGTCAAGCGCGTGAGGATATTACCAAAGGTGCTATCTCTTTGAACGGTGAGAAAGTAACAGAGCTGGAGTTCACCGTTTCTGCAGAGAAAGCCATCGGTGGAAAGTTCATCATTATCCGTAAAGGGAAGAAGAACTACAGCCTGGTGAAATTGAAGTAAAAAGCGACATTAACACAAAACCGCCCCCCTTTGATTAGATCAAAGGGGGGCGGTTTAATTCGTTGCTTTGAGCTCAATTAGTGTTGATTTACAATCGCTGTAATCTCTTCATCAAGATCCAGTCGCACATCTTCACGATAAGCTCGAATATTATATTCACTGTGGAGATAACGCAGAATCGCTTCAATCATGTTGGATTCAACCAAAAATTGACTTCGGCCTTGAATCCAGACTTCAGCGGAATATCCTGTATCTTCCTCCCAGCTCAATTCAACGTTAACATCAGTTGGTCGTACACCTTTACGTTCTGCCATGTGAAGGCAAATCGCATTCACAATTTCATCCATGCTCAGAACCATAGGGATTAGTACCGTCCGTTTCTGTTGCGGTCATCATCACGATCGTCACGACGATCATAACGTCCGTCTGCCGCTGGTTTACGGTTGGTGAGCTTTCTGAAGAGTGTCATCGCAAGCATAACAATCAACATAATAGCAGCTACGTTTACGAGCAATCCAAGGATGTTACCCAGTGCTCCCATGCCACCGAACAATCCACCGAACATCAAACCAGCCAAACCACCAAGCATCATGCCTTTCATGAATCCGCCGCCACCGCCGAAGAATCCACCACGGTTTGTTGCAGCTGCTCCTGTACCTGAGTTATTGTTGCTGTTCGATTGACTTACATTGTTATTGGAATCCGATTTCTTAGGAGTATTGCTATAACTTTTCGTACCTGATTTGAAACCGCCGCCACGTCTTGCATCGGCTGAATCTGGGTTAACCACACCAACTGTTGCGAACAGTAATGTAAATGCCATGAACACCATCATAAGATGTTTAATACCGAATTTTTTCTTCATTGTAAAGATCGTAACCCCCCGATTAATGTTGTTGGATTTCTCCATAAAATACAGCCTTACTCAAGTAATACGGTGAACTCACGGAAACGTTTCAAATTCTTTTTAATTTTCCGAAATGACTGGGATCGGGTCTTGAATCGCCGCTTGACCATCTAGTAACTGGGTAACCCAATTACACCATTCAAGGCCAGTTTGAGCGTTCATTAAGCCTTTCTGCACGAGAATATAGCTCCCGAACTCTCGACTCCCCACACGCAAATTATCCTGAGGGATGCGAGATTTCAAATCTTCAAAATAACGTATTCGCTCGTTAAACCAGTTTTTACGCTCATTCAGGATGCGTCTCATGCTTCCGTCCTCTGCAATACCGACACACAATATGCGAAGATTGAATTCATCGCGTGTAACGGGCGCAGTAACGGGAGTGATCATCCATCCAAGCAGTTTTTCAATACCTTTGTCCGTGACTGCGTACATTTTTTTGTCCGGTTTGTCAGACTGTTGCACCCAGCGGGAAGATAATAACTCTTCGTTTTCCATCTTGGACAGGAGGGGATAGATCTGACTATGCTTAGCCTGCCAGTGTGGCTGAATTTTCAGCATCAGATCATAACCTGAAGACTCCTCGCGGGTAAGCAGCCCGAGCAATCCGTAGGAAAGTATGTTCATGCACATGTCTCCTTAATATTAGGGCTGAGCCAGAGAAAACAATACAATTGTAATCTTTGACCGCTTTCATAAAAGTGTACACTGAAACTGTATGGTTTGACAACCTGACAGCTAAACTGTCTTAATTTAGACAAAAAAAGAGTGCGAACCTGGAAGGTTCGCACCCAAAAGCATATGAGAGAGATGTCTACACGCTATACCCATCAGCAACAAGGTCAAGTTTACCCGTATGTGGGTCAATCACCAAGCCATGGACGGGTGCGTTAGGTGGAAGTAGTGGATGTTTCTTAATCACTTCCACAGTATGTTTTACCCCTTCTTCAACACTGTCAAACCCGCGCAGCCACTTGTTCAGGCGGATGCCAGAGTTTTCAAGGGTAGACAATACTTCCTCCGATACACCACGCTCGAGCATATGACCAATCATCGTTTCTGCATGAAGAGAAGCCATACCACATTCCTTATGACCAACTACAACAACTTCATCGGCTTCAAGCTCATAGAGAGCAACAAGAACACTACGCATAACACTACCAAAAGGTTGGGAGATGATCGCGCCTGCATTTTTGATAATCTTTACATCGCCATTTTTCAAGTTCATGGCTTTGGGCAGCAATTCAACCAACCGGGTATCCATACAAGTGATGATAACCATTTTTTTGGTTGGGAACTTACCAGCCGTATACTTTTCGTATTCTTTTGACTCGACAAATGTTTGGTTGTGTTCCAGAATCTCTTGAATGTTGTTCATATCCATTGCCTCCTGTGATTAAATACGATGAGCACGGCCACTTACATTACGTGTAGCTTGTCCTCGCGTAAGCCGTATTGCTTCAATCATTATACTACTAATACCGTCAGCATCTATCATTATTGCTTCATTTTAGAAGCCTAATTCAATTTGCCTCTGTTAAAAGTTGATTATAGCCATTTCAAAAAGTATCATCAATAGGGAAAACTATTAAATTTCGAGAGGTGAGCGTAACAATGGATCAACAAACACTAGAACATTTAGAATCTTTTCGTCTTTTAGTTCGCAAAATCAAAAGTTATCATGAAGCCATTGGATTGCTTCACTGGGATTTGCGCACAGGTGCGCCTAAGAAAGGTGTTCCGACACGCTCCGAAACCCTTGGTATGTTGTCAACCGAAGCTTTCAAGTTGCAAACTTCTGCTGAAATGAAGTCATACCTCGATACATTGACTCAGCCTGACGTATTACAACAACTTGAGGATCTTGATCGCCGCCAAGTGGAAGATTGCAAAAAGGAATACGATCGCAGTCAGTCCGTTCCTCCGGAGAAAGTTCAAGCCTACACTGTGCTGACGGCAAAATCAGAAACGGCGTGGGAAGATGC
This sequence comes from Paenibacillus sp. MER 99-2, assembly GCF_023714095.1. NCBI lineage: Bacteria > Bacillati > Bacillota > Bacilli > Caryophanales > Paenibacillaceae > Paenibacillus > Paenibacillus sp. MER 99-2. Next base: position 1,196,052 of record NZ_JAMAUZ010000001.1, read on the forward strand.
CAAGCATAACAGCGACTTTGCTGGATTTTCTCCGTATCTTACCGATATTGTTAAACTCAAGCAGGAGTTTATTGACTACTGGGGTGTCAAGGATACACGTTACGATACGTTGCTGGATATGTACGAGCCTGATCTTACGGTGGAGAAGGTCGATGCGGTATTCGCTCGTCTTAAGGATCGTCTGGTTCCTCTACAGGAGAAGATCAATGCTTCCAATCACAAACCGGACACTGCCTTCCTGAATCAGTTGTTTGACACCAAGCAACAAGAAAAATTCAGCTTGTTTATTTTGGAACAGATGGGATATGACTTTGAAGCTGGACGTTTGGACGAGAGTGTTCATCCATTTGCTACAGGGCTTAACCCGGGTGATGTGCGGATCACTACGAACTATTTGCAGGATGATGTTGCAAGTGCAGTCTTCAGTTCATTGCATGAAGGTGGACATGCCTTGTATGAGCAAAATATAGATGATAGCCTAGCTGGCACGCTACTTGCAGAAGGAACGTCGATGGGGATCCACGAATCTCAGTCCCGTCTTTGGGAGAATATGATTGGTCGTAGTCGTCCGTTCTGGGCACGCTATTATAAGGATCTACAGCAACATTTCCCGCAGCTTAGCGAAGTTGAGCTGGAGGATTTCTATCGGGCGATTAACCGTGTAGAGAGTTCGTTAATTCGGATTGATGCAGATGAGCTGACCTATAACCTGCATATTATTATCCGGTATGAGATTGAGAAAATGCTGTTTAATGAAGGGCTTGAAGTGAAGGATCTACCGGAGACGTGGAATGAGAAATACAAGGAGTATCTTGGGATTACGCCGCCGAATGATGGTGTAGGTGTGCTTCAGGATGTTCACTGGTCCGGTGGGGATTTCGGTTATTTTGCATCGTATTCACTTGGTAACATGTATGCTGCACAGATTCTACATACGTTGCGTCAAGAGATGCCCGAATTTGATGCCCACATCGCTGAAGGCAATCTCATTCCAATCAAGGAATGGTTGACGGACAAAATTTATCGTTATGGCAGAACACGTACACCTTCTGAATTGATCATGGCCGTAACGGGAGAAGAATTGAATCCTGATTATCTGGCTGATTATTTGGAAGAGAAATACGCTGAAATATATAAGCTGTAATATAGCTGTAATTCAGAGGCAACAACCATATGAAATCTGCAGGAGCGGGGCGAACAAGCCTCGCTCTTCTTTTGTGTGCAACTTCTTAACCTTTTGCTGGGCTCCCGCATATGGTTAGTAGAGAAACAATGAAAGCCCGATAAGGAGGGGAATATGATGAAATACACGCCCTGGTTCATCCGAGCGATTGTTATCTTGCTCATTGTCATCGTTGCACTCACCAGCTGTAACCAAGAAAAAAATGAGTCCAAAATTACAATAGGCGAGGTTACGCGTTCAGTCTTCTACGCACCAGAATATGTTGCTGTGGCTCAAGGTTTTTTTGAAGAACAAGGGCTTGAGGTGGATATTCAAACGACGGCTGGCGGAGATAAAACGATGGCGGCATTGCTTGCTGGCTCTGTTGACATCGCCCTGGTGGGAGCAGAAACGTCCATCTATGTGTATCAGCAAGGTGCTGAGGATCGGGTCATTAACTTCGCACAGCTGACCCAGACCGACGGAACGTTTCTGTTTGCCCGGGATACAGCGGATACCTTTGACTGGGATCAATTAAGACAGAGCACTTTCTTAGGACAAAGAAAAGGCGGCATGCCGCAAATGGCAGGAGAGTTTGCCTTGAGCAAACATGGAATCAATGCACATCAGGATCTGGAACTGATACAAAATGTGGATTTTGCGAATATTGCGTCTGCTTTTGCATCCGGTACGGGAGATTATGTGCAGCTGTTCGAACCACAGGCATCTATTTTTGAACAAGAGGGACGCGGAAAAGTCGTGGCATCATTCGGAACGGAGAGTGGGAAGCTGCCCTATACCGTGTTCATGACCAAACAAAGCTTCATTAACGAGAACAAAGAAGTGGTTCAGAAGTTTACCAATGGATTGCACAAAGCACAGCTATGGGTTGATTCTCATACCGCAGAAGAGATTGCCGAGGTCATTCTTCCATTCTTCAAGGATATTGATCCAGCGATCCTGATCAGCAGCGTGAATCGTTACAAGGAACAAGGTACGTATGCGACTGATCCGATTATTGATGAGGACGAGTGGAATAATCTACTGGACGTCATGAGTGCAGCAGGAGAGTTGAAGGAGCGCGTAGGTGCAGAAGTCATTGTGGATAATGCGTTTGCAGAGCAAGCTGCGGCATCGAAGTAAGAAGGTGTTCAGGAAAGGAAGTGAACGTTAATGCCTGAATCCGAAACGGTAATTCGACTGGAAGGAATCTCGCAAGTGTATGTTAGTGAACGTGAAGCTTCCTTGGTGATTGAGAATCTGAGCCTTTACGTGAATCAAGGTGAATTTGTCAGCCTGGTAGGCCCGAGTGGTTGTGGCAAAACGACTTTATTATCGATCATCGCCGGTCTGCTTACGCCGACTGCTGGTGAGGTTAGCGTCAAAGGAAGACTGGTTGAAGGCCCGTCTTCCCAGGTAGGTTATATGTTGCAACAGGACTATCTGTTCCCTTGGCGAACCATTTTGGACAATGCTCTACTCGGACTCGAACTTACGGGCAGATTGGATGATCGAAGCCGAATACGGACGCGGGAGTTGCTTTCAGATATGGGGCTTGCGGGTACGGAGAATCAGTATCCTTCCGAATTGTCTGGTGGTATGCGACAGAGAGTTGCTCTTGTACGCACACTTGCGACGGATCCTGGATTATTACTGTTGGATGAACCATTCTCCGCGTTGGATTACCAAACCAAGCTTCAATTGGAAGATCTGGTATCTGATATTTTGAAGGACTCAGGGAAAACGGCAGTGCTTGTAACCCATGATCTATCTGAAGCTATTGCTGTAAGTGATCGGATTATTGTACTTGATCGCAATCCGGGTCGCATCCGCAAGGAGTTTGTTGTTCCGGCGTCAATTCGGGAGGCTCAGCCTTTTTTTGCTCGGGAGCAGGAAGGATTCAACGAACTTTTTCAAGCTTTATGGAGTGAGCTTGAACAGTCCGGAGGAGGTGAGAATATCGAGTGAATCAGGCAAAACGAAAGCTGGAAAACCGCGATGTCTGGATGAAAGAGTTGTATCAAAATCATATCCAGCAGGTAGCGAGATGGCGTCGTCAGGTGCTTGCGGTTCAGTTATCCCTGCTGGTAGGTATGTTTCTTTTATGGGAGCTTGCAGGAAGGATGCGCTGGATTGATGTATTGCTGTTCAGTTATCCGAGTAAAATATTCAGTCAGATTGGCAAGGATGTTGCGAGTGGGGAGATTTGGGCGCATGTTGGGGTTACTGTAGGGGAGACGGCAGTCGGTTTTTTGCTGGGGACGCTCGTAGGAACACTACTTGCTGTCCTGATCTGGTGGTCTCCTTTTCTCTGCAAGGTGCTTGATCCGTATATGGTTGTGTTCAACAGTATGCCAAAGGTAGCGCTGGGGCCGATTTTTATTGTTATGTTTGGTGCTGGTTTTACAGCCATCGTGATGACGACGTTATCCATTACAGTCATTATTACGACCCTTGTGGTGTACAACAGCTTCAATGAGGTGGATAGCAATTATGTTAAAGTGATTCGCACATTTGGTGGGGATCGTACTGAAATTTTCACCAAAGTGGTACTGCCTGCGTCGTTTCCAGCCATCGTGTCTACACTCAAAGTGAATGTCGGCATGGCTTGGGTGGGCGTAATCGTAGGTGAATTTTTGGTTGCGAAACAGGGTCTGGGCTATCTGATTATCTATGGATTCCAGGTGTTTAACTTCACGTTGGTACTGTCCAGCTTATTAATTATTGCTGTTGTCGCCACTGCGATGTACCAACTGGTGGTATATGTTGAACGTAAATTAATAGCAGGACGCAGATCGTTATAGAGGTTGTTCAAAGGTTTATTTAGACTGCGTAATGATATGTATACAATTTCACAAGAGGTGTCACGTTGCCCGAACAGACAAAATCAAGTACCATAAAATTACGATATTCCGCACAGTCCGGAATACAGGTGACAATTGGGATAGAGAGCCTGATGGTTCCGTCGCATGGATTAGCCAGCGTCCTCTTGAGGGCGCGTTGTTGTGACCGGCATGCCTGTGCATGTCGGTTGATGTCGTTTGTCATTTCAATTATAACCGGGTTATGTATCATTCCTTGTTTTTATTTGGGAAAAGCAATGGATTGTTGCAAGTTGTGTAATACTAGACATTATCGTCTGTATCGTTATGCATGCCATCAGCGGGATCTGTTGTGACAGGGGATTGAACGCTTATCAGCGTGCAAGCGTTGAATTCCAGAGGGAGACGAGCTGGCTATGAATTTTTTTCAGCTTAGAGGAGATGGAATGTTAAATGGGTTTTAGGGTAATAAAAACCGCAATTGCAGCGCTAATGGCTGTTCTGATTGCGGATTGGTGCGGACTGCCTGGTCCGACATCAGCAGGATTGCTTGCTATTCTAGGCGTGGATGTAACCAGAAAAAAAAGTATTCGCACGATATCGGCGCGATTCTTCGCTTCAGTCGTGGGTTTGCTGTTTGCCAGTGTGCTTTTTCATTTTCTCGGCTTCCATTACTGGGTATTGGCGGTATACATATTAATTGCATTTCCGGTCATTGTTCGTGCCGGATTCAAAGAAGGCATTGTGACAGGTTCTGTCGTCGTGTTCCGTGTATTTAGCGGTGGAGAAATGGATGTGCACGTTATTCTAGTGCAAGTCGCACTGCTAATGATTGGTCTGGGTTCTGCGATGATCGTTAATCTGGCTTATATGCCTGCTGCGGATCCGCAGATGTTACGTATTCGCAAACGAATCGATGAACTGTTCTCAGTCATTTTCCAAGAATTTGCAGCTACACTTCGTAATCCGAATGAAGTATGGGCAGGTAAGGAGCTTATTGAAGCTGACAAGGCCGTTCTCGGTGGTATTGAAGCAGCAAAGCGCTCGCTCGAAAATCAAGTGATCCATCCTAATGAGGAATGGAGTGTATATTTCTATATGCGGAAAACGCAGCTGGACTCGATCCAGCATATGATGCATCTCGTATCTCAGATATATCAGAAGATGCCTCATGCGGAGATGGTGTCAGAGCTGTTCGATCAGCTCAGTCAGGATGTTCTGACAGAGTCTTATACTGGACGAACCGAAAAACTTCTTGCAGATGTGCAAGAAGAATTCAGGCGTATGGAACTGCCAGATACAAGGGAAGAATTCGAGATTCGTTCTGCAATTCTCCAGCTATGCCGCGAACTCGCGCTGTATCTTAAGATCGCGAAGAAGGACAAAGCGCCGTCACCAATTTCGGATCGTTCTCAATCTACAAATGAATAATAGAAAATAGTTGTCACCCTAGACGGATGCCCTGCATACACTTGTAGTGAATGATTGTATGGAGGAGGTTTAAAGATGTCATTGAGTCATAAACATCAATGTAGAGAGATCATCACGAAGGCGATCTGCGGCAAAGGTCGTAAGTTCTCTACCGTAACACATACCGTGACTCCGCCAAATGGTCCGACCAGTATTTTGGGGGCTTGGATTATCAACCACCAATATGAAGCCGTATCAGCGGGAGATGGGATTGAAGTTATTGGTACTTACGATATCAACATTTGGTATTCCTATGACAAAAACTCGCAGACTGATGTAGCCAAAGAAACAGTGTCGTATGTAGAACATGTGCCTCTGTCTTACCTGGATCCGAAGCACCGGGCTTCCACGGTAGAGGTATCTGCGGAATCAACGCAGGAACCAAGTTGTGTGGAAGCCACAGTATCAGCAGGTGGAGGCAGCGTAATTATCCGGGTGGAACGGGAATTCGCTGTTGAGCTGGTAGCTGAAACTAAAGTTTGTGTGAAAGTGTGCACGGACGGTTGTGGAGATTATGAGGATAAGGACTACGACTATGGCAGCAGCGATGGAGATTATGACGATCTCGATCCCGATCTGCTGGACGATGAGCTGTAAGTTCATCGTACCTGTTGTGCAACTTTAAGGTATCATATGCGCCGGAAGCGGCAACGAAGAGGGCGTAAGCCCTCTTTTTTTATTTTTAATATGATGGCAGCATGAATCTTGGCGAGGTCAAATAAACGTTGAATGTAATGTACTATTGAGCGCGATAAAATTTATCATAAAACTTGTTGAAGGGAGGGGACAGGATGAATGTGCTTGAGGAAGCGGAGGAGGCTGTCAGGCGGTACCAGGAGATGCTCTCTAGTGAACGCATCAGGCGGCTGGAACAAGTAGGCATAGAAGTGGCTTCGTCACAAGAAAAGCAAAGGCTTAAGTCTGGACTACGCGCTCGTTATGAGGTGGAGATATGCTGTCTTCAGGCTATTAAAATTAAACGAAAAGATACAAGTGGTATGAACAGTTCGCAGGAAAGTGTGCTTGATCGTGACGCAGCATCCACATTGTACAAACGCATCGAACGGTTAGCGGTCAAAACATTGTATACGCTTGGATTAGATCATGGCTCTGTAAGGCTTGAGGCCTCTGGTAAGAGCGGCTGTGCAGTAATCTCGATTGATCCCCGTCCATGGAAAGGGATGACAGATCTCACAACCCTGTATCGTGCAGGTTGGAACGAGCTTCAGACAGCGTTGGATGAAGAACGCCGTAATCAGGTCGTTCCGGTACTCGGGATGGATCCAGAGTTCTTGCTTGTACAGATGCCAGAATCCAAAATCGTTCCTGCCTCCCGATTTCTAGAGCGTTCAGGGCTTGCCGGGTGTGATTCAGTGACAATCGGTGGTCGACGGATCTATCCTGTCGCAGAGCTGCGTCCATCTCCAAGCGCCGAGCCACGTGAATTGCTGACCCATTTGCTTCGAGCCTTCAATCTAGCCTCACGCAGCATAACCGATCACTCGTTGATATGGCAGGCTGGGGGGATGCCGCAACGAGGTTTACCGCTTGGAGGACATATTCATTTCAGTGGGATTACCTTAAGCGGACAGTTGTTACGCACTCTGGATAATTACTTAGCGCTACCGCTTGCTTTTTTACAGGATCCTCGGGGAGATGGGCGGCGTCCACGTTACGGAGTTCTTGGGGATTTTCGTGTAAAGTCCTATGGTGGTTTCGAGTATCGTACACTCCCAAGTTTCTTGGTGTCTCCGTTAGTTGCAAAAGGGGTCGTTGCTCTAGCTCGTCTCATTGCAGGCAACTTTCTGAATTTACTTCAGCGCCCCCTGGCTAAAGCGCATGTTCACACGGCTTTTTATGAGGGAGACCGGGATGTGATGCAGAGATATATTCCTACGCTTCTGGATGACCTGACAAGACTGCCTGGATACGAAAAGGTAGAACGATACGCAGCGCCCCTCATTCGTCAATTGAGAGAAGGCAATACATGGGATGAGAGTCGAGATATTCGCAAACTCTGGAATATTCGAGCAAATCATGAAGAATGAATATTTTTTTGTTATAATAAGATTCGATCAGGTTCGGATTTAGCTACGGAAGATTAGGCATGGAAGCAACTTACAGGGTTATGGAGCAAACCAAAATACAAGGCGGAGGCATGATTAGATGCTTTACCGCCTTATTGTTCCTTCAAGAGGTCGTTCAAAGTGTGCCAAAAGAATACGCGTTGTAAGGATCGGTGCTCACCCTGACAAGTAAAAGCAAACGGATGGAGGATATTCATGGCTCAGTATACGCCAATGATTCAACAATACTTGCAAGTTAAAGCTGAAGCACAGGATGCTTTTCTTTTTTTTAGATTAGGTGATTTCTATGAAATGTTCTTCGATGATGCAATCAATGCAGCTCGTGAGCTTGAAATAACATTAACCGCACGGAATGGCGGTACAGAAGATAAAATTCCGATGTGTGGCGTACCCTATCATTCGGCTGACAATTACATACAGCGTTTGATTGAAAAAGGTTATAAAGTAGCAATCTGTGAACAAATGGAAGATCCAACCGTAACAAAAGGGATGGTACGCCGTGAGATTGTGCGTGTCATTACGCCCGGTACTGTTATGGAAGGTAAAACACTCGGTGATAAAACGAATAACTATATGGTGTGTTTAACGGGAAATGCCAATACGCTGGCTTTGGCGGCGTGTGACTTGTCAACAGGGGAGTTGTACGTCACATCCGTTCCGTACTCTGCAGAGTGGCTTAAGGATGAGATTGGTATCTACGAACCTTCGGAATTCGTGGGGGATGCTGCCTTGCTTGATGTCGTTGCAGCCCAGTCTTCACCAATTGGTCGGCCGGTAGTATATACGCCATGGGTGAAGAGCAAAGGGGATCTGGTGCGACAGCAATTCGGTGAAGCGGTATGGGCTCGTCTGGAGCCAGAGCGTCAGGAATGTATTGCCCGCCTCTTCTCTTATCTAAGTGAAACGCAGAAGCGTTCGTTGGGTCAGCTCACACAGATTTCGACGTATGAGCCAGAGCATTATATGATCCTCGATCCGTTCACCAGACGTAACTTGGAGTTGGTAGAAACGGTGCGGGAACGATCCAAAAAAGGTTCATTGCTGTGGCTACTAGACCGGACAGAAACGTCGATGGGTGCACGTATGCTACGTCGCTGGATTGATAAACCGTTGCTGCAAAAAGGCAAAATTAATGAGCGGCTTGAAGCGGTGGATACGCTATATAACCAGTTTATTTTACGTGAAGACCTTCGTGCGGAGCTTAAGGATATCTATGATCTGGAGCGTCTAGTCGGGCGAATTGCGTTTGGCAATGCCAACGGGCGGGATCTGAATGCACTGAAGCACTCTTTGGACAAAGTACCGCGCTTGCGTCAGCACTGTGCAGACTCGCCGTCTCGTACTCTTCAACAAATTGCACAGGTGATGGACGATTGTGAGGATCTGCGTGATATCATCGGGCAGGCGATTGTGGATGAGCCACCCGTATCGGTACGAGACGGTGGATTAATTCGAGCAGGATATCATGAGCGGCTAGACGAGCTGCGAGAAGCTTCAGTGAATGGTAAGCAATGGATTGCGGAATTGGAAGCGAGAGAGCGTGAAGCTACCGGCATTCGTTCACTTAAGATCGGATATAACAAAGTGTTTGGCTACTATATTGAGATTACCAAATCGAATCTTGCTGCCCTGCCAGAGGGGCGTTATGAGCGGAAGCAGACTCTTGCGAATGCGGAGCGTTATATCACACCAGAACTGAAAGAGAAAGAAACTTTAATTCTCGAAGCGCAGGATAAGATGGTTGATATCGAGTATGCTCTATTTACGGAACTACGGGACAAGCTCAATTTAGAAATTGCCAGATTGCAGAAGCTGGCTGAACAGGTGGCCGAGATTGATGTGTATCAATCCTTCGCAGCCATCAGTGCGGAGCGTAGCTTTGTTAAGCCTACAATAACGGATGGGTATGATCTTGTCGTTGAACAAGGTCGACATCCAGTGGTTGAAGCAGTAATGCGAGACGGGGCGTTTATCGCCAACCAAACCGCGATGAAGAAGGATGAGGCTCGGATTCTGTTGATTACTGGTCCCAATATGGCTGGTAAGAGTACGTATATGAGACAGGTGGCACTCATATCCATTCTAGCGCAAGTTGGATGCTTCGTTCCTGCTGGACAGGCGGAAGTACCCATAATGGATCGGATTTTCACTCGAATTGGTGCAGCGGATGATCTGATCGGTGGTCAGAGTACATTCATGGTGGAAATGGCTGATATTCAGGTCATGACGGAGAAAGCAACACCAAGAAGTTTGATTATTATTGACGAGTTGGGACGAGGCACTTCCACAAGCGAAGGTATGGCTATTGCCCAGTCGGTTATCGAATATGTACATGATGTGATAGGATGTAAAGCGCTTGTATCGACTCACTTCCATGAACTTGCTCATCTGGAGGAAAGCTTAGACAAGCTGGCGAACTACTCCATGGCAGTTCAAGAAAGTGGTGACAAAGTCAACTTCCTGCGTAAACTCATTGCTGGTGCGGCAAGCAGCAGCTACGGGATTTATTGCGCACGGTTGGCAGGTCTGCCGGACAGCATTATTGATAGAGCCAATGGACTGCTTCATGGGTTTGAACATGCTGCCGCTCAGGTCGCTGTAGGAAGTGAGACTATAGTCAAGCTCAGTGAGCGTGAGGTTTTCTCCAGAGAGGACACAGCACGGATCGATACTTCTTCGATCATCCGTGAGGAAAAAGCATCTTTGGAGCTAAACGAATCTGTCGAAGGGTCTAATCAACGAACCGAACAGGAGAACAAAAGAGGTAATAAGGGGCAATCTAGTCATAAGTCTCCTGAGGTTGTGCAACTGTCTATTTTCGGGGATGAAGAACCGAGTGTAGCTCAGACTCCAGTTGTCCAGGAGATGGATCAATCTACGAAGGAATTCATTCACCATATGAAAGACATTGATGTCATGAATATGACGCCACTTCAGGCAATGCAAGTATTGAATGAACTCAAATTAAAGGCGCAGCAGTTATCCTGAGAATACGGGAGGGGAGAAACCTGTGGCGAAAATACATGTATTGGATGAACATATTGCGAACCAGATAGCAGCAGGTGAGGTTGTTGAGCGTCCTGCTTCTGTGGTGAAAGAGTTGCTGGAAAATGCGGTGGATGCCGGAGCTACCAAAATCGAGGTTGCAGTCGAAGAAGGTGGACTTCTCAGCATTCGCGTTAAGGATAATGGATCAGGCATAGAGCCTGATGATCTAGAGACTGCTTTTTACCGTCATGCTACAAGCAAAATTACCCATGGGCGTGATCTATTTCAGATTACCAGCTTAGGGTTCCGCGGCGAGGCTTTACCCAGTATCGCGGCTGTTTCTAAGGTTGATGTACTGACAGCGAGTGGAGATGATGGTCGAGGACGTCGCATTATCATTGAGGGCGGAAAGCTCACTTCACATGAGGATGCGACATCACCACAAGGCACGGAATTTGTCGTGAAGGAGTTATTTTATAACACACCAGCGCGATTAAAATATATGAAGACCATTCAGACCGAGCTGGGACATATCTCAGACGTATTATATCGTATGGCGATGTCTCATCCTCATATCTCATTTACGTTGCGGCACAATGCCAATGTGTTGCTGCAAACGCTAGGTAATGGCGATCTGCTGCAGGTCGTTGCCGCCATTTATGGAACAAGTGCAGCTAAGGCGATGTTACCGATTGAAGGAGAAAATCTGGACTATCGCGTGAGCGGATTAATCAGTCTGCCAGAGTGGACGCGTGCTAATCGTGGTGGGATGTCAACGATTGTGAATGGGCGCTTCATTCGAAATTATGGTCTTAATCAGGCCATTCTTAAGGCATACCATACCTTGCTACCTATTAATCGTTTCCCACTCGTGGTTATTCAACTGGAGATGCATCCATCACTAGTGGATGTGAACGTGCATCCAGCCAAGCTTGAGGTGCGTTTCAGTAAAGAAGCGGAATTATACGAATTTGTGGAAGCAACGGTGCGTGGTATATTACGGCAGGAAGTTCTTATTCCCCAGGTCAAGAAGCAACAGATTAGACGTGGAGACGATAGCTCTTTTATTCAGGAACAGTTCCTATTCCCAAGAGGACCGGTTAAGGAATACGGAGATACAGAAGGGCATCATCAGCAACGAACCGCAGGAGATGCATCTGCACACGAATCGAAGCTTGGATCAGGCAATGGATCGGGGACTATCTCAAAGCCCATCTCGGGGACAATCATTCCTTCTGAGGAGGATGATCTAGATGCTCCAGCTGATGTTCAACCTGGTGAGGCTACTGAACTCGTGAACCAGTTAGCTCCGCTGCCTGAGGCACCACCTGAACAGGAGGCTTCATATGACCCATATGCTTCGTTAAGTTCGAAAGGTGCTGTACTGGAGCAGGAGAGCGAAAAGCACAAGCGAGACGTTAATTCTAGTTCACCACCATTACAAAATGATCCAAATGATAAACCATCTGTTAATCAACATCGCTCTACAGATTATTCTGTTAGAGAGACGCGTTCATCCTACACTCCGAGTAATACTGCTAAGGGAGAACGGAGCTGGAGAAGCTCCAGTCTACCGGATACGGCTAAACTGGCTTCTGCCATTCAATCTAATAGCTCCATGCCTGCATTTCCTGATCTTAGTCTGATTGGGCAGCATCATGGCACGTATCTTATAGCGCAGAACGAAGATGGACTCTATCTGATCGATCAGCACGCTGCACATGAACGAGTGAATTACGAGTATTATTATGAGAAATTTGGCAATCCAGCAACAGCTTCACAGGAGTTGTTGTTACCCATTACGCTGGAATTTACGCCATCGGAGACGGAAAAGCTGAAAACAAGACTGGCATGGTTTGAACAGGCAGGTGTTTATTTAGAGCACTTTGGCGGACAGACTTTCCGAGTGCGCTCGCATCCTTATTGGTTTCCTAAAGGGGATGAAAAGGACATCATTGAGGAAATGTCCGAATGGGTATTGAGTGAACGAAGCATTGATGTGGCGAAAATGAGGGAAGCTGCCTCGATTATGTGTTCGTGTAAGGCTTCCATTAAGGCGAATCAAAAGCTGACTGATCAGGAAGCGGAAGTGTTGATTCAGCGGCTGGGTTCATGCCGGCAACCGTACACTTGTCCACATGGTAGACCGATTGTAGTTTCATTTTCAACCTATGATCTGGAAAAACTATTCAAACGGGTAATGTAATCATTTAGGAGGAAGTTATGTATATTACAACCGGTGACACGGAGGCTACTTCTCTCGTGGAACGGGCACGTAAGCTCGCACAATCAACAGGCGGAACTTATGTGCCACGCAACAGAACATCATTGGCAAGAATGCTAGAACGGTACGGAGTCAATGAGATTCTTGTTGTACTGAAAGGTAGAGCGCGTTTATTTCGCAAGGACGCACCCCAACTGGAGTTTCATCCAAGTATGGGGTTTGTTCGTGCGAAGCGTGTGCTAAGGGGAGAGCCTGACCCTATGCTTGAAGCAGGATTGGTGTGTGAAGGAGATACCATTCTAGATTGCACAGCAGGCTTAGGTACGGATGCGATGGTTTTCTCTGTTGCTGCTGGCAAAAGTGGACGTGTGATTGCATGCGAAAGCTCACCAGCCCTTTACGCATTGTTAGTGGAAGGCATGTCTCATTATGAGAGCAATCAGCCCGCGGTAGATGAAGCCTTCAGACGTATTGAGCTCCATCATGCGAATCATCTGGAATTACTCCGTTCGCTGCCTGACCGAAGCTGTGATACGATTTACTTTGATCCGATGTTTCGTGAGCCAATGATGGACTCCAGTGCCATCCAGCCTCTACGAGAGTATGCGAACGCAAATGCTTTAGCGGAAGAGAGCATTGTTGAAGCAAAGCGAGTGGCGCGTAAGCGGGTTGTTATGAAAGAAAAGCGCGGCAGCGTTGAGTTTACGAGGCTTGGATTTGAGGTACTCGATCGAGCTAATGCAAAAACACTGTACGGAGTGATTAATGTTGAAAGTGGAAGCTAAGCCGAGATTGCTTGTATTGGTTGGACCAACAGCAGTAGGCAAAACAAGAATGAGCATTGAGCTTGCCAAGGCGTTTCATTGTGAGATTATCTCAGGAGATTCCATGCAGGTATATCGCGAAATGGATATTGGCACGGCTAAAATTACCGAAGACGAGATGCAGGGCATACCCCACCATCTAATTGATATACATGAACCGGAATATCCTTACTCTGTGGCAGAGTTTCAGGAAAGTGCTGCACGTTTAATTGGAGAAATTCAAGGACGTGGCAAGCTTCCGTTCATTGTAGGCGGAACCGGGCTGTACGTGGAATCGGTATGTTACGGATTTCAGTTCTCGGAAAGCGGCTCTGACGAAGTATTTCGCGAAGAACAATTTCGTTATGCGGACCAACATGGGCCTCAGGCGCTTCACGATAAATTAAGAGCAGTCGATCCTGTGAGTGCAGATCGTTTGCACATGAATGACCAACGAAGAATCGTTCGGGCGTTGGAGATCCATCATTTAACGGGTGAGAAATGGTCAGATCAGCTTGCTGCTCAAAAGAAAGAGTCACCATACGATCTAAGTATCATAGGACTTACGATGGATCGTGCGAAGCTGTATAGCCGGGTAGAAGAACGAATCGACCTCATGATTGAGCAGGGCTTGGTCGATGAAGTGAAATCCTTGTTAGATCGTGGTGTTGCCAGAGGGCATATTTCCATGCAGGGGCTTGGCTATAAGGAAATTGCTGCATATCTGCAAGGTGAAGTGAGCTGGGAAGCAGCGGTGGAATGGTTGAAAAGGGACACCCGTCGATTCGCCAAACGCCAATTGTCCTGGTTCCGTCACATGAAAGATATCGAGTGGGTCGATGTGACAGATACTGAAAATTTTGCAGGTAATCTTGAGCAAGTGTCTGGATTGATTAAGCAGAGATTTAGTTGATTTTTGGAAAATTACGGGTTTTTAAGTAGGGCTTTTGAACCTCTCTCTTTTGATAAAAAGAGGGAGGTTTTATTATTTTTATGATTAATAACGAGATGTAATTATTAAATTGGTTGTAAAATAATAACATAAATAATAAAATGGACATAGTTTACAATTAAATGAGGTGCTTTTTCCTCCGGTGTGAAAGGAATGATTCGAATGGATTTTGAGCCATCTGATGTGACAACCTTATATATATTTTTCTCAGGTTTATTTGGGATTAGCTTTGCAATAGCAGGCTTGGTTGCTCTAATCTGGGCAATTATTGTGTTATCCAAGACCAATACATATTTGAAACTACTTATTGAGGATCGAAGAAAGCGAGATGATAGTTCGCAGAATCAGCATGCGACAAGTTTGAAAGAAGAACATTGGAATCCAGAAGAAAAGCGTTAATAATCGAAGGATTTGTCCCTCTTTTGTAAAACTGACAAGCGGTGTATAATGGATAAGTCTTCTAGTTATTAATGTGCTTGTAACAAGGTGCAAAATAGCAGACAAGGGGTTTTTGTGGATTATATGAAACTGTTCATGATATAATAGCACGAAAGCTACTCAGCGATATTGAATATTACTCAATCACGAATTCAAATGAACCAATGGGGGTACGGCTAATGAACAAGTCCATCAACATCCAAGATACGTTCTTGAACCAACTGCGGAAAGAAAACATTCCTGCTACGGTCTATCTGACCAACGGCTTCCAAATCCGCGGAACGATCAAGGCATTTGACAATTTTACGATCGTCATTGACAGCGACGGACGCCAGCAAATGGTCTACAAGCACGCCATCTCCACGTTCACGCCGCAACGCAGCGTATCGCTGATGCAGCAAGACAACAACGGCGAAGCTTAAAAAATTACGAAACCTTTTTAACAACCATTTCGTCTACATGTATAGGAATTGAAGCAGAGCAACCTGAATAAGGGTTGTTCTTTTCATTCCGGGCAAAATAAGTTTAATATAAGCTTAGCCAACAGACGAATAGAAATTACGCAACCGAAAGGGAGTCAGGAGGTAACATGCCAAACGATCCGTTGTCGAGGTCTAATAATCGCAATAACAATACTAAGTCAACCAAAAAAGCGAAACCAAAGACCTCTAAAAAGAAAAAAATTACGGGTAAACGCGTTGGATGGACACTGTTTTTCACAATGGCAATCGCCATTTTCTGTGCACTAGGTGGGTATTTGTTTATTATGGTGAGTGGGCAGAAGCTGCTTGAGGCCAATATGGACAAAACCACGATTAACGAAACGTCCAAGGTGTATGACCGCAATGGTCAACTAATGGGCGAATTATCCATCAAGAAATTAGAACCGGTGGATAGTGATGCTATTCCGAAATTATTGAAAGAAGCCTTTGTTGCAACAGAAGATAAACGTTTCTATGAGCATCAGGGTGTAGATATCTGGTCGATTGGACGTGCCGCGGTAAAAGACGTCATGGCTCGTTCAATGGTTGAGGGTGGTAGTACATTAACTCAACAATTGGCCAAAAATATGTTTTTGTCGCGTGACAAAACATTTTTCCGGAAAGCAACGGAAGTATCTATTGCAATGGCGCTGGAGCGCAAATATACAAAAGACGAAATTTTGACGATGTATCTGAACCGGATTTTCTTCGGTCATCAGCGTTATGGCATCAAAGCGGCGTCAGAATTTTATTTTGGTAAAAAAGATTTGAATAATTTGGATTTGTGGGAAATTGCAACGCTGGCTGCCATGCCTAAAGGCCCATCAGCTTACAATCCACTGAGTAATCCTAATGATTCCAAAGCGCGTCGTGCTGTTGTTCTACAACTCATGTATGAGCAAGGTTACATTAGTAAAGCTGAGATGGACAAAGCGAAGGCAGTTGATTACGACTATACGCCACCAGAGAAAGAGAAGAAGTATCAGCCATTCATCGACTATGTTCTTCGTGAAGCAGAGCGAGTAACTGGCAAAACAGAAGATGATCTCAATATTGGTGGATATAAAATTTACACAACGATGGATGCTCAGGCTCAAACCGCAATGGAGACAGCCTTTGCAGATGATAGCTTATTTGAAGAAAGTAAAGACGATCAGAAGGTTCAAGGCTCAATGGTTATTATGAACCATGAAAATGGCAGTCTCGTTGCACTTCTGGGTGGACGTGATTATCAAACCAAAGGGTATAGCCGGGTAACACAGAGCCGTAGGCAGCCTGGTTCAGCTTTTAAACCGATCGTTTCATATGCACCAGCGCTAGAGACAGGCGATTATAATGCCAACTCAGCTCTAAGTAATGCGAAGCAATGCTTCGGTAATTACTGTCCGAATAACCTGCATGGATATTCATCGACGATTAGTATGACGGATGCAATTACTAAATCTGAGAACATTCCTGCTGTATGGTTATTGGACAAAATCGGAGTGAACACGGGTATAAACTTCGCCAAGAGTGTCGGTATTCAAATGGCAGATGAAGATAAGAACCTTGCCATTGCCTTAGGTGGTCTGAGCAAAGGTACGAATACTCTGGAAATGGCTCAGGCATATAGCGCCTTTGCAAATCTGGGTGAATACCAACAGGCTTATTCGATTAAAGAGGTTAAAGACAGCACAGATAAGGCGATCTACAAACATGATAAGTCAGACACAACTCGTGTCATGAGTGAACAGAATGCATATCAATTGACTCAAATGCTGCAAAATGTAGTTAATGATGGTACTGGACGTTCTGCACGCTTAGATCGACCGGTAGCAGGAAAAACAGGGACAGTTCAAAGTGGCATCGCAGGTAATAGTGCG
The DNA here is from genome assembly GCF_023714095.1 of Paenibacillus sp. MER 99-2. Taxonomy (NCBI): domain Bacteria; kingdom Bacillati; phylum Bacillota; class Bacilli; order Caryophanales; family Paenibacillaceae; genus Paenibacillus; species Paenibacillus sp. MER 99-2. Next base: position 1,213,342 of record NZ_JAMAUZ010000001.1, read on the forward strand.
AACCGTGACGTATGGTTTGTTGGATATACGCCAGAATGGACAGCCGCCGTGTGGATGGGTTACGACAACCCTGATGCGACGCACATGCTCAAGAACAGTAGTAAACTTTCAGCAGCTTTCTTCGCTAAAGTAATGAGTGACGCGTTAAAAGGTGTGCCGGTCAAGGAGTTCAAGGCGCCGCAAGGCGGACAGACACCTATTCCGGAGCCAGAGCCAGAACAACCGCAACTGTCGGTAAGTGGTCTGAGCGGGGCGTATGATCCAACATCACAGATCGTATCACTCAACTGGACAGGAACAGGGGATGCGAATACACAGTATCGGATCTACCGGAAGGAAACATCTGAAGCACAGTTTACACATCTTATTGATTCCATTGGAGCAACCAGTACACAGGATTTAAGTGCTCTTCCGGGACTAACCTATGAGTACTATGTAACTGCTTATGATTTGGCTACTGGAGTTGAAACGGCTCCTACCAATACCGTATCTCTGATGATAGAGGCACAGGAAACACCACCGGAAGAAATTGAACCAGAGCCGGATCCAGGCCTGGATCCAGGCACGGAGCAACCTGGAGTAGACAATCCGGAAGACGGATCAAATGGAAACGGAAATCCTGGGGACAACAATGGTAACGGGAATCCAAATGGTAACAACGGAAACAATGGAAATGGCAACAACGGTAATAACGGCAATGGCAACGGAAATGGTGGATCGGGGCAAGGTGGCGGTCAGCCAGGGGATGGAGGTACTCCTCCAGATCAAGGTACGACCGACCCTGGTAACACAGGCGATGGCTCTACAGGTGGGGCTGTTACGACACCAGGTGAAGTTGTGACTCCTGATCCAGGTACTGATGGCACAACTCAAGAGTCTGATACGCCAACCAGTACTCAATCAGGAAGCGATGGATAATTCGCTACGCTGATTCTATTCTTTTCATGCATAAGAACCTGCTTCCCGATGAACTCGGGAGGCGGGTTCTTTTTTTGTTTTTTTGTTAAGTAATCGGTAACGATTGAGGTAAGTCACAGCTTAATTTTGAGTGTATAACTCAAATATGGTAAGCTGTAACTATTCGTAATACGCCTGCGCAAAGCCGAACAAGAGCTTGCTGCTCGAAGTCCGGCAATGGGGCGTATACATTGTTCACCAATAATACAGCAGGTCACGAACCTGTGGTCGGCAAAGAGGGGTTCGTATGAAACGGAAATTCGGGGATCGCGCAAACTGGCGCCGGATTACGAACCGACAATTTACATGCCGGTTTGTTCAATCCAAAATATTTACAGGATACATCACGTTGTATACGATACAAGATCTCAAAGAACCTCTATGGAAAACCTATGGAGGGAGCACGTTCTGTATCGCAGATAAAGGGTACTCTTGGTTACAGTATTATCCCAAAGGAGAGCACTTTGTTGTCACAGCCATGTTTGATGATCAGGAGCGTATCGTAGAATGGTACATTGATACATGTCGCAGTCAAGGCATAACGGATCAAGGGGTACCGTGGTTTGATGATCTCTACTTGGATGTTGTTGTGTTAAAGGACGGAGAGGTGTTTTTGCTGGACGAGGATGAGCTCGAAGATGCCTTGTCTCGCAAGCATATTACGACTGGAGATTACGACTTGGCAAACAAGACCGCTAAAGAGTTACTACATGCAATTGATGCACATGTATTTCCGTATTTTCAATTGTCGTTGAAGCATCGACAAACGCTGTTCGAGAATGGAGAATTTAGAAAGAACGTTCAGATTTAAATGCTTAACAATGCTTTAAACAATTGAAAGCTTAGGGCGTGGTTCCTTTTGAAGGGAGCCATGCCTCTTTTTTTATGCTTTTGAAAATGAGAGTTAAGAGTGCCCTACAATCTTCCGTCAGATAACTTAGAATTGGTTGCATGAGGTAATCGAGTAATCGCATATACTGTCTTAACGAGGTGATTACTGTGGACGAGAGCGCCAGAAAAATAACTGTAAATGATTCTCGCATTAATATTGTTTTCAAAAGCCAAGATCTCTTAGAGATTACATCCGAGCAAGCGGAGGACATGGCATTAATCAGTAATCATTATGAATCGGCGGCGGATATTTTTCGCGATATGCGGGAAATGATTGGTTTGGAAAAAGTAAAAGATCTTATTTACGAAATTTACGCGCTGATTCAGGTGAAGAAATTCCGGGATGAGCAGGGACTTAAAAGCAGTAAGCAGGTTTATCATATGATTTTTAAAGGCAATCCAGGAACGGGGAAAACTACAGTTGCGCGAATCATTTCCAAGATGTTGAATCGGATGGGTGTGTTAAGTAAGGGGCATCTTGTTGAGGTGGAACGAGCAGATTTAGTCGGTGAATATATTGGGCATACTGCATTAAAAACAAGAGAATTAGTAAAGAAAGCTATGGGAGGCATTCTATTTATAGATGAGGCATATAGTCTTGCCCGTGGCGGGGAGAAGGATTTTGGGAAAGAGGCCATCGATTGTCTTGTTAAGGTGATGGAAGATAAAAGTGAGGATCTAATTATTATTCTCGCGGGCTATCCGAATGAAATGGGAGATTTTTTAGAAATTAATACGGGTCTGCCCTCAAGATTCCCTATACAAATTAGCTTCGATGATTATTCTACAGATGAATTGATGCTGATTGCGATGAAGATGGCAACGGAGAAGGACTACAATATTACATCTGATGCCATGATCAAATTAAAAGAGCTGATTCAATATGAAAAAGACATTCGTAATCATTTTAGCAACGCGAGATATGTTAGGAATGTGATTGAAAAGGCGATCAGGCATCAAGCGGTTAGACTCATGGGCAGGCCAGGTAATATCTCCAAACAAAATCTAATGGATCTACTCGCGAGAGATATCTCCTCCAAAACGATGGAAGCCAGCCTCAACAATCATATTATTTTCCAATAATGCTGCCTAGAACATTTGAAGTTTCTGCTAAAGTAAGCGATAATATAATTTTGGATCAGCCGGCCGGGTTAACCGGTTCGGCTTGACGTATGCGATGCCATAACGTCCTGTTAGAATGGGACGAGTTGATGTGGATATAAGGAGTGAGATGACTAATGACAAGTGGAACACATGATACAGATCAAGTTAAAAAAGACCGCGCTATTTTGGTTAGTTTGATTACGGACGAAGTTAAACGATCTGGTATTAATCCAGAGTATTCCTTGGAAGAGCTTGTGAAGCTCGCCGAGACGGCTGGAGTAGAAGTATTAAGTGTGCTCTCTCAAAATCGGGAGACACGGGATACAAAATGGTTTATCGGTAAAGGTAAAGTGGAAGAGCTTCGTGCAGCAGCAGAGGAGTTAGGAGCTACCACCGCTATTTTTGACCAAGAGTTGTCTGGAGCTCAGGTTCGTAATCTGGAAGAAGCATTGGACCTCAAAATTATTGACCGCACACAATTGATTCTAGACATATTCGCCCAACGTGCCAACACACGCGAAGGTATTATTCAAGTTGAATTGGCTCAGTTAAGTTATTTATTACCTCGCTTGTCGGGACACGGTAAAAACCTATCAAGACTTGGCGGAGGAATCGGGACACGGGGACCAGGGGAAAGCAAGCTAGAGACGGATCGTCGTCATATCCGTGGTCGTATAGATGATCTTAAACGGCATCTGGAAGAAGTAACAAGGCACCGTAAATTGCACCGTGAGCGGCGTAAGAAGACGGGTATCGTACAGGTTGCTCTAGTTGGCTATACCAACGCGGGCAAATCCACGTTGCTTAAACAATTAACTTCAGCTGATGTATATATCCAAGATCAGTTGTTTGCTACCCTTGATCCGACATCTCGTACAATGGAACTTCCGAGTGGCAAAGAGATTGTACTCACCGATACCGTTGGATTTATCCAAAACCTTCCGCACGATCTAATTGCAGCGTTCCGTGCAACGTTGGAAGAGGTCAATGAAGCCGATCTCATTCTTCACGTTGTTGATGCTTCATCTGCAATGCGTGATGATCAGATGAGAACGGTAGCCGATATCCTGCAACAGCTTGGCTCTGGGGACAAGCCACAACTAGTTCTGTACAATAAAAAAGATGCATGCACACCTGAGCAACTAGAAATGTTACCTTTGGATAAAGATCATATTAAAGTAAGTGCTCTAGACGAAGCGGATCTTCTGAAAATTCGTGAACGTATCCAGGAAGAATTAACAGGGGAAACCAAAAGATTCCGTATTCCTGCGGAACGTGGGGATCTCACCTCGGTGTTATATAAAGTTGGAGATGTAGTGGAAACTACATTCGAAGAGAATGATGTCATTTATCAGGTAGAACTGCAGACGGGTGAATATGAGAAATACGGATATTTACTTGAAGATTTCATCGAATCGTAATATTCGTGACACATTCATGTGATAAGTTGACACAATACATGCGATTCAGCGTCAGATTCGAGCAATGAAGGGGAATGAAGTACGATGGCAAGCTTTGATTCAACAATTGTTGAGCTTCAACAACAAGTGGAAATTCAGATCGAGCAACAATTGAAAAAGATAGATCAAATTACAGATCATAATCAATGGAAAGTGATTGATGCTTTTCAGCGTAGAAAAGTAAGTGATTTTCACTTTGCTGGTTCTACAGGCTATGCATATAATGATCGTGGTCGTGAGGTGTTGGACGAGGTATATGCGGACGTATTCGGCGCAGAAGCTGCGTTGGTACGTCCTCATTTTGCGTCAGGTACACATACCATTGCGACAGCCCTATTCGGAGTATTACGTCCAGGAGACGAGCTATTGTACATCACAGGTAAGCCTTATGATACATTGCATAAAGTTATCGGCAAGCCGGGTGATGGCACGGGCTCTCTTCGTGATTTTGGCATTGGATATCAAGAGACGGCATTACTTGAAGATGGTCGTGTAGATTGGGAAGCGGTAGAGAAGTGCATTTCACCCGCGACAAAAGTGATCGGCATTCAACGTTCCCGTGGGTATGACTGGCGCTCTTCTTTCTGCATCGACGAGATTTCAGACATGGTGGCAAAGGTGAGGGCGATCAAGGAAGATGTCATCGTATTTGTCGATAACTGTTACGGTGAATTCACGGAGCAACTGGAACCAACCCAAGTGGGTGTAGACCTTATGGCAGGATCGCTAATCAAGAACCCTGGCGGAGGAATTGCTGAAACCGGTGGATACATATGTGGGAAAGAAGAGTATGTTAAGCTTGCAGCATATCGTCTGACCGCACCTGGCATTGGTGGTGAAGTTGGTGCTATGTTGGGGACGACTCGGGGAATCTACCAGGGACTTTACATGGCGCCAACTATTGTTGGACAAGCCATCAAAGGCAGTATCTTTGCGGCAGCGATGTTTGCAGCATCTGGTTTTGTGACTAAACCGGCATGGAATGAACTGCGTACTGATCTGATTCAGGCTGTACAATTTAGCTCAGCAGAGCATTTAATTGCTTTTGTACAAGGAATTCAGCGCGCTGCAGCAGTAGATAGTCATGTTGTCCCTGAACCATGGGATATGCCAGGATATGAACATCCTGTCATTATGGCTGCAGGTACATTCATTCAAGGCGGAAGCTTAGAATTATCGGCGGATGCACCGATTCGTGAGCCTTTTATTGGCTATATGCAAGGTGGATTAACATACTCCCACGTTAAATATGGCGTTTTGATGGCATTACAAGCTATGAAAGATCGCAAATTATTGTGAGTTTATCTAACACGTCATTGACACTTGGTAACATCTAAATGTACAATAAGGTGAAGAATAGATGACTGGAAGGTTGATGAACATGGGTGACGAAATTCGCAGAAATATGGCCTTATTCCCGATTGGTATCGTAATGAAACTGACGGATCTGTCCGCACGGCAGATTCGTTATTATGAGCAGCACAGCTTGATTGTTCCAGCAAGAACATCAGGTAATCAGCGTTTATTCTCATTTAATGACGTTGAACGTTTGCTAGAAATCAAGGCTCTGATTGAAAAAGGAGTTAACATTGCAGGTATCAAGCAAGTGATGAATCCAGTATCTAAAGAATCCGAAGAAGCGACTGTGATCACAGCCGATACGGAAGTGAAGCGCAGAGAATTGTCGGATACGCAACTGCATCGTTTGTTAAAACAACAATTGGTGTCAGGTAAGAGACCTGGACAAGTATCTCTCATTCAAGGAGAGCTTTCCCGTTTTTTTAATAAAAAGTAAGTTCGTATAACCGGGAGGGTCAGAGTAAATCCTTCATTAGGGAAGCATCACTCCTTGACCCGTGGAACTTTCTAATGTACAAATATAACAAGCAAGCCAAATACGCAGATAAGAAAGGGAGAGGAATCATGAGTTATACAAAAGAAGACATTCTCCGCATCTCCAAAGAAGAAAACGTACGATTCGTTCGATTGCAATTCACCGACTTGCTGGGGGCAATCAAAAACGTTGAGATTCCTGTAAGCCAGTTGACGAAGGCTTTGGATAACAAAATGATGTTTGATGGTTCTTCCATCGAAGGTTATGTTCGTATCGAAGAATCCGACATGTACCTCTATCCGGATCTTGACTCTTGGCTTATTTTCCCATGGGTATCCGACAATCGCGTTGCGCGCTTAATCTGTGACGTATATCTTCCAGATGGCAGCCCATTCCCAGGTGATCCACGTGGCATCTTGAAACGTAACCTGAAGGAAGCTGAAGAAATGGGATTCACTTCTTTCAACGTTGGCCCTGAACCAGAATTCTTCTTGTTCAAGACGGATGAAAAAGGAAACCCAACAAACGAACTGAATGACCAAGGTGGGTATTTCGACCTTGCGCCAACAGATCTTGGCGAAAACTGTCGTCGCGACATCGTAATCACACTTGAAGAAATGGGCTTTGAGATCGAAGCTTCTCACCACGAGGTAGCTCCAGGTCAACACGAGATCGACTTCAAATATGCGGATGCATTGAAAGCGGCAGACCAGATCCAAACGTTCAAACTCGTTGTTAAAACAATTGCACGTCAGCATGGATTACATGCTACATTTATGCCAAAACCATTGTTCGGTATGAACGGTTCCGGTATGCACTGTAACCAATCCTTGTTCCGAGGCAATGAAAACGCATTTGTTGACGAGTCGGACGAACTGGGTCTGAGCAAAACTGCACGTCACTTCATGGCTGGAACTCTGAAGCATGCACGTGCGTTTGCAGCAATCACTAACCCGACTGTGAACTCCTACAAACGTCTTGTACCTGGTTACGAAGCACCATGTTACGTAGCATGGTCTGCAAGTAACCGTAGTCCAATGATCCGTATTCCAGCTTCACGTGGTTTGAGTACACGTGTTGAAGTTCGTAACCCGGATCCGGCAGCTAACCCTTACCTTGCTTTGGCTGTGTTATTGAAAGCAGGTTTGGACGGTATCAAACGTGAGCTTTCCTTACCAGCTCCGATTGACCGCAACATCTACATTATGTCAGAAGAAGAGCGTGTGGAAGAAGGCATTCCTAGCTTGCCAGCTGACCTGAAAGAAGCATTGAACGAATTGATCCGCAGCGAAGTCATCTGTGACGCTCTTGGCGACCACGCCCTGGCTCACTTCTACGAGCTGAAAGAAATTGAGTGGGACATGTACCGTACACAAGTCCACCAATGGGAACGCGATCAATATATCACGTTGTACTAATCCCCGAATCCCTTGCGCCACTTGGCGTGAGGGGTTTTTCTTTTTGTGGGCAAAAGTTTTTTAGTGCGGTGTAAGCAAGTTTCCCCCGAATATCCCCTCGAATGCCGACAAACACTTGATCGTAGAGCTGACCATAGTGATTCAAACGGTGAAAATAATCGAACAGACTACTGAAAATCGATAGATTAGAGATAAGTTGGATTACAGAGCTAATATAAATTTCAAGTATAGTGATTATGTATTTCAGAGAGTTAGTGTATCAAATGTCACACAAAATATTGTAAAAATATACTATTATTGTATTTGTGATACATACAAAACACTAGGAGATGATCTTGTGACTTTGAAAAAAATATTAACTGCTTCTGTTTTGTCCCTTTCTCTCTTGGCAATCTCTGTACCAGCAATGGCAAGTCAAGCCTCTGATATTACCATTATGAATAAACAAAAGAATGTGACGATATCTCAAGATTTTCCTTCGTCTGCTGACATTCCTGCGACCAAGTTTTATTCTGATACAGATGGTTATTACGGGATGCTCAGAAGAACTAATATTGTTCAAGTTAGCCCATCACATGTGAGAGCCTACTATTCAGGAACTGTTGTACAAGATCTGGGCTAAAAGAGATAACCCGCTAACCAAAAAGGTTTGCGGGTTATTGTTTATACTAAGTTTTAATTAACGTACCTGGTCAAACGACTGGGTATTTTTTGATGCTGAATATTCTTGCGAAAGACAAGTTAATCTTTGAACTCCAAACCAGCCGACCCGAGTCTGGAAATATTGGAAAATAAAATAGCCATTTCGCTCGGGGATAAATCAAAATCCCGTTGTATCCAAAGCTGTAACGAACCAATATATGCTGAAGCCAAATAGGAGAATAAATAGAGCTGCTTGACAGGTATGTCAGTTGGTTTGAGATGGCGATGCTTCATTAAATAAGTGGATTGAAATTGATTTTTTATAAGTTCGGACATTTGCTTCGCGAACCCTGTTGAATCTACTGAACCCATGAAAATTCGAAAGAAACGTTCGTGTTGTTGGACAAATTCAAAAGGACGAATAAATCCGACAGGTGGATCAACAAATGGCTCTCGCCCTCCATTATGATACCCTAGTTTCTTAATGATACTGTGGTATTCCTCTAAAATTTCATTTTTAAGCTGTTCCAGAAAATCGTTCATGTCCTGATACTGCACATAAAATGTACCCCTATTTAACCCTGCTTGATCAGTGAGCTCTTTCACCGTAATGTTCTCCAGCGGTTTATTAGATGCCATATCAAACAAAGATTCCCTAAGAATCTCGCGCGTGCGTATACTTCGGCGATCCATTTTAGCGTTCATGACTTCCTCCTGAAATACAAAAAAATCAGTATTTATTAATCACAATGATGCTGAGTGTTGATTATTGAACATATCGAAAGTTGATGGTCATTGTAATTGATTACTTTGACATTATAATGGCTCAAGACAAAGTTATTCAACACGATGTTCAATAAGGGGGAAGGAAACATGAATAAATCGATACCTAAAAAAGAAAACAGAGCACTCATCCTTGCTCTCTTGGCTATTATTCCAGGCATGATGATGGTTATGGTCAATAGCACAGCTATGAATGTGGCTATTCCAAGTTTGAGTGAGGGATTTAATGTACCCTTTGAAACCCTTCAATGGGTTATTACCGGATACATGCTAGCTATGTCAGTGACTATACCATTGGCTGGTTGGTTTTCGGACAGATTTGGTTCAGGGAGAGCCTTTCTGTATACTGTTATTTTGTTTGTTTTAGGATCGTTATTATGTGCTATGGCTCAGGATGTTAATCAATTAATCATCTATAGAATTGTGCAAGGTTTAGGGGGAGGCATGATCCAACCGATGGGTATGGCAATGATCTTTCGTTTGGCGCCAGCAGATCGAAAAGGCCAAGTGATGGGGATGTTAGGTATACCTATGTTGATAGCACCAGCCTCAGGACCCATACTGTCCGGTTGGCTGCTTGAATTTATCAGTTGGCATTGGATTTTCTGGATTAACCTCCCCATAGGCCTTATAACGATTAGTTTAATTCTACGTTTTCTTTTAAAGGAAGATTCGGTACAAAAGACTGAAACAAACAGCACAAGCTTAGATGTTGTTGGACTGCTCATAGCTCCAACATCATTTGTGTTACTGGCGTTAAGCATTAATTTGAATTTGGATACCTGGATCGTGTGGGGAATGGGATTAGTAGGTGTTTCTCTATTAGTATGGTTGTGGTTTCATGAAACGAAACATCCGAACCCTTTATTAGAGCTCCGTGCTTTCAGAGAAACTCGCTTTCGAAGAGGAATGGTTGTAAGTTGGATACAATACATCGCGCTAAATGGTTCCATTGTATTTATTCCACAATATTTACAACACTTCAGGGGTTATAGTCCTCTCGATGCTGGAATTGTTATGAGCATGTTGGCGGTAACTTCAGGTCTACTCATGCCAATAGGAGGAAGATTGTTCGATCGTGTGGGGATTCGACCACTTGCAAGCTCGGGGTTAGGAATCATAGGGTTGGCTCTAATGATCCTGTCGCAAATTTCTGCTGAAGCCAACGGTTTAGTTATTGGAGGTATTGTTGGATTACTTGGCATTGGAATGGGGCTATGTATGATGTCGTTGAATACGTATATTTTGCAATCAGCTCCATCTGAATCCGTCAATCGTGTTACACCTCTGACATCAGCCAGCGCTAACCTCATCATTCCTCTGTCGATTGCTGGATTGGGGCAATTTCTTGCCCTCCGATCGAGAATATCGGGCGTAGAAAGTTCAAGACAACCTATTGCCGAAACGATGACAGCTTATGCAGATACATTCTTACTAGCCGCAAGCGTAGCGATAGGTGGAGCCCTCTTCAGTTTGTTACTTAAGTCAAACGTTAAAAAATGATATTCAGATTGTATCATGTCGCCAATCGGCGACTTTTTTGTTTTATCTGCATTAGTCCACTATAAATAATGAATGTATATTCCTACAATATTTTATAAAGTTTACTTATAATTTTATGTAGGTTATATTTTAATATGTAACAATAAGTATAATTCTAGATTTTTGGGGGAACTCATGAAATTCATTTTACCATTAGTAGTAGCCATGATAGTTGTAATAGGTATTATAGTAGGTCTACGATCATCTATTTCGAGTTTCAATAAAGAATCAGTCAGTGAAAAGCAATTCAATACAACTTCTCATAGCATACATATTCTTAAGGGGGAGGCTCTCGCAGGTACTTCATCTACCAAACTGATTAGTGTTCCTACAGAGTTTAATCAGGTAAAAATAGATTTTATAAACTCAGGCTCGAAGCCGTTTACGTTTACCATAAACCAGGGGACGATCTCGGGTCATGCGCCAATGTCTGGCACGGTTCCAGCAGATGGTGGGATCCATACGTTTTCTAGTGAAGAGGCGTGGTCAACTGGAGAGTATTATCTGAATATTTCATCCGCGCAAAATATGTCAGGTACTGTGAACGTGGATCTATTGAAATGACCACACGTACAATAGTGTATGATAACTCAACCTACAGCCTGTGGCTGATAGGTCTTTTTTATTAATTTAAGCAAATATGGACATCAAAAAACAAATAAATTTTTGGTAGACGGGTTAAGTATATAAGTGTAAATATCATAATTGGCTTCAATCCTTACTGTGTGATTCAATAATTGTGCAAATGTTTTAACAGTATTAAGTATGTTGAAAGTTTCATATGAATGAGTTATAATTCATTTATATTTTGAACAATTTAATTTTTAAAAATTAAAAAAACTCATTAATTGGAGATGTTAATATGAATCAAGCAAAGCAACTTGTTTCCGAACAACGGACATTTTTTAATACAGGTCAAACTAAAAACGTTGAATACCGCATCCATGCTCTTCAGCAACTAAGAGCAGGAATTGAGAAATATCAGCAACGCATATTAGATGCATTACGTGCTGATCTGAATAAATCTGAGGCTGAGGCATACGGATCTGAGATTCGAATCGTGCTGGGTGAATTAGATTTTGCATTAGAGCATTTAGCGGAGTGGGCTACGCCTAAATCTGTACCTACAGCTGCAGCGATACCTGATGGAGTAAGTACCATATACGCAGAACCGTATGGAGTTGCGCTAATTATTGCACCTTGGAACTATCCATTCCAACTGGCATTTGGGCCACTCATTGGAGCGATTGCAGCGGGTAACTGTGCCGTTATTAAGCCATCTGAATTAACACCAACGGTTTCTCGTCTGATCAATGATCTGATTCAGGATGTATTTCCTAGAGAGTACATTGCAGTTATGGAAGGTGAAGTTGAGACAAGTACAGAACTGTTGAATGAACATTTTGATTATATTTTCTTTACAGGTAGCACTGGTGTTGGGCGTATTGTCATGAAAGCTGCTGCTGAACATCTAACTCCGGTTACGTTGGAACTGGGGGGCAAAAGTCCGGTCATTGTTCACAAGGATGCGGATCTGAAGCTTACGGCTCAACGTATTGTACGTGGTAAATACCTCAATGCTGGACAAACCTGCGTAGCACCAGATTATTTGTTTGTACATGAACAAGTGCACGATGAATTGATTGCATTAATTCAAGATGAAATTCAGGACAAATTCGGAAATGATGTAATGAAGAACCCGGACTTCCCGCATATTGTTAATGCCCGTAACTTTGATCGAGTGTCGAAATTCCTTGAGGATGGTAAAGCGTTGATTGGTGGTCGTTCTGAGCGTGATAAACTGCTTATTGAGCCTACTGTATTGGGTGATGTGGACTGGAGTTCAGCCATAATGCAGGAGGAGATTTTTGGTCCGATTCTTCCGGTTATGACTTATCAAGATCTTAACCCCGTGTTAGATGAGATTGTCCGTCGGCCTAAACCATTGGCACTATATCTCTTCACACAAGATGAGCAATTACAGGAGCAAGTTCTGAACCAAGTGTCCTTTGGTGGAGGCTGTATTAATGATACGTTATCGCATATGACTTCACATTACCTGCCATTTGGGGGCGTGGGGGAGAGTGGTATGGGTTCGTACCATGGACAGCAAAGTTTTGATGTGTTCTCCCATCACAAAAGTATTATGAAACGTACCCAGTAATAATCTTGGAAGTTGCAACGTAAAAAAGAGGTTGTCCTAAATATTAGGACAACCTCTTTGTGTATTTCATTTCATGTGTGATTATTGAAATCTGAAAATCAAATCTTATTAATGAAGATCGCGGAAAAGACCTATAACTTTACCTAAGATGCTAACATGTTTCAAACGAAGCGGTTCAAATGTGGCGTTCTCCGGCTGAAGACGAATATGATCCTTCTCCTTATAGAAGGTTTTCACTGTAGCTTCGTCGTCCTCAGTCATGGCAACAACGATATCACCGTTATCAGCAGTTTGCTGCTGACGTACAATCACGTAGTCCCCATTAACAATACCTGCTTCAATCATACTATCCCCAACAACAGAAAGCATAAATACCTTTTGTTCGCCTACATAATGAGTAGGAAGAGGGAAGTAGTCCTCAATGTTCTCGGTTGCTGTGATTGGAACACCGGCAGTTACTTTACCCACAACAGGAATGCGAGCAACGCTGTGTGCGAACTGGTGGGAGTGCTCTGATTCCTCTTGGCTTAACAATTCGATAGCTCTTGGTTTCGTTGGGTCTCTTCTAATGAGACCTTTCTTCTCCAAACGATCCAAATGTCCGTGAACCGTAGAGCTGGAAGCTAGTCCAACCGCTTCTCCAATTTCCCGTACGGAAGGAGGATACCCCTTCAACCGGACTTCATTGCGTATAAACTCCAGAATAGCCTGTTGCCTGCTGGATATCTTCGACATACCGTATCAACCCCATTTAGTAACGTTTGGGAAAATTATAACATAGAACCTCCGTTCGTACAAACATAAGTTCTAAATAAAATGGGATAAAATCAAGAAATTTGCTACAAAAAGATGGAATTTCGAGCATAGATAATAAATCCTGTGACTTAGGGAATAACCTAGGGAAGATTTAAGTCGGAAATAAAGCGAGAAAAAAGCGAACAATTGTTCCGAAAAAGTTGTTGAACAAAACAAATGTTCGTGTTATATTGTTTTCAACAGATAGGAACAAACGTTTGGAGGTCGATTTTTAATGAGATATTCAACTTATCAAAGTATTTATGAACCAGTAAATTCCGAAGCGGTTAAGACTAACATAGGTAATCTCCAGAAATCATTCGCACAGCTGAAGATGCCAACCTGGATTTTGAAACTGTCTTTGGTGGCTTTCATTATAATTGTTGGATGCAGTACAGTGCTTACAGTATTTGCTGGGAATGAGAACGATTTGTTGCCCGGTGGCAAAATCGCAGTTTCTGAGGGAGATACGTTATGGAGTATTTCTGTAGATTACAAACCGGAAAGCATGGATACGCGTGTATATATAGAAGCAATTAAACAAGTGAATCAACTTCAATCGACTACAATTCAAGCTGGACAAGTGTTGGTTTTGCCCCAGATTTCCCAATAAAGAGTAGATTCTAACTAGCCAGCAGCCCCCGACCTTGACAACCCGTCCCGATCATGTCAAAGTTAATATGACTTTGTAATTTTGGAGGGGACAAGATTGGATATAGATAGCCTAGTAGCACGTATTAACGAATTGGCTCGCAAACAAAAATCTACTGGTTTATCAGAGGAAGAGCTTGCTGAGCGTGCAAAACTTAGAGAGATTTATTTGAACAACATCCGAAGCAATTTCAGACAACAGTTAGATTCCATTGAAATTGTGGATGATGAGAAACATCAAGGCCGCCAAGGCAAACTCAAACACTAGAGAAACCTAATGATATCATTACGATATTTAGGTTTCTTACTGTTATTTTGAGAATGCTGTTTTTTTAGATAAGGGGGAACTTTTGGTTTACAGTCATGTAAGCCGATACAAAGACAAAATAAGGGGGATTCTCATGGCTCGTTCGTTCGAGAGAACGGTTCGCAAAAATTCTAAGCAGTTGAATCATCAACGCAAAAAGAATGGTCAACAAGTTTCAGGTACACCAGGTGTCGATATTTTTAAAGGTCGCAGCCTGTTGTTCCCTATATTCTTGATTGGACTTGCGTTTCTGTATCTATTTATGAGTACATTTCTTGTTAAAGCTCCAATGACAACTTGGGATTGGGTTACCATGCTGCTTTACGTATTTTTGGCTGTAATCTTTCTTCTCCGTCGTCCTTACCTTAAGATTGGAAACAGCACGATTGCGACGATTAAAGGTAACCGTGAGCGGTCAATCGGTGTTGACGATATCGTGAAGTTCCGAATTGAGCCTGGTACAGTTGTCATTGAGCACAACGGTCGTGGTAAGAGATGGGTATTCACTAAATTGTTGAATCGTTACGATACAGATGCGATTACCGAGCGTCTTCTGAGATTTGCCAAGTCGCATCAGATTACTGTGGAAACTTACGAGAAAAAGTAATTACTGCATAAAGGGGAAGATGACCGTAATGACGTTAAAAGCAATTTTGTTCGATCTAGATGATACATTGTTATGGGATGAGCGCAGTGTCAGAGAAGCTTTCCATGAAACTTGTCTTGTAGCTGCGGCAGAGACGGGTGTTGATCCGGCTGCACTTGAAGAAGCTGTTCGTAATGAAGCACGGAATCTGTATGAATCCTACGAGACATTTGCGTTCACCAAGATGATTGGAATTAATCCATTTGAGGGTCTATGGGCTAACTTCACAGGTGGAGATCAACCTGAGTTCCGTCAGTTAGAGCAGCTTGCGCCTGCGTATCGTAGAGATTCATGGTATCGTGGTCTCTTGAAAATGGGTGTAGACCGTCAAGATCTTGCGGACAGATTGGCATCCCAGTTTGGGGCAGAGCGTAGATCTAGACCTCATATCTATGAGGAAACGATCGATACGTTAAGTCATCTTAAAGGAAAGTTCAAACTTTTGCTTTTAACGAATGGTTGTCCAGCTCTTCAACAAGAGAAGTTAGATGGCGTTCCTGAGATCGTGCCTTTCTTTGATGAAATCATTATTTCTGGTTCTTTTGGTAAAGGTAAACCTGACCCTTCAATCTTCCAGCATGCTTTGGACAAATTAGGTGTTCAACCTGAAGAGAGTATGATGGTTGGAGACAAGCTCACGACAGATATCCGAGGTGCTCTATCTACTGG
The DNA here is from genome assembly GCF_023714095.1 of Paenibacillus sp. MER 99-2. NCBI lineage: Bacteria > Bacillati > Bacillota > Bacilli > Caryophanales > Paenibacillaceae > Paenibacillus > Paenibacillus sp. MER 99-2. The sequence goes on from NZ_JAMAUZ010000001.1 coordinate 1,229,205, forward strand.
GATTAAGTCAGTATGGATTAATCGTGAGAACAAAGAGAACTCAGAAACCTATACACCGGATCATGAGATTAAGCATCTTTCGGAATTGGAACGGATCATTGCTACATTTTAAAGAAATTTGCAGTGTGGTGTAATTTACAAACATCAATGACTTATGTTGAGATGGCAGCCCATCCAGCATGGTCATTGATGTTTTTATATTTTCGGAGAAAATAGCAGCTATGGAGAGCGTAGTCAATGTTTATTTTTTTTGTAAAAGTTATTGAAATAATATTTTACCTGCATTAGAATATAACTAACATACTAGTATGACTAGTATATGGAAACTGAATGTATGGTTATTTCAAATTTTGGTCTTAATGTGAAGTTTGAATATACCGTATTAATTTTCATTTATTTTGTAAGCGCTTTACATAATTTTGATTCAGTCAAATAGGAGTGTAGAACTGAAAAGTACCAGATCTTCTCCAGGTAAAATGTCTAAATGATGCAACGTTTATCCAACAAAATGATATCGCTTACATTCGTGATTTGTTTATTCCGTAGTGGGGGTGAAGTTGGTCTGTAAGATGTCTTCAACAGGAAGAAGAGGTGGGAGTTGCAATTGAAGTATTAGTTCTCAGTTACATTATCAAGATAGGGATCGGAGTGAATGACACATGGAGTCTGAAACAGCTAAAGCCACACTAACGATGACATCTTTACGTAAAGAGAGCAAGCTTAGAACAATGGGAGCAATGTTCCGCAAGGACTGGCAGTTGTACTCATTGTTAATTCTGCCCATTATTTACCTTATCATTTTCAAATATGGACCGATGATCGGCAATATTATTGCATTTAGACGTTTTGTACCAGGGGGGAGTATCTTTGGAGAAACTTGGGTTGGCCTAAGGTACTTTCAAATGTTCATACAAGATCCAACCTTCTGGAAAGTGTTTAGCAATACGTTAATGTTAGGTGGACTCGCGTTGCTATTTACTTTTCCGGTTCCAATCATTTTTGCTCTTTTGCTGAATGAAGTGAAAAGCAAACGTTTCAAAAAATTTGTGCAAACGGCTTCCTACCTTCCACATTTTCTGTCCATCGTAATCGTAGCAGGTATGATTCTACAATTGACCTCAGTGAATGGTTCTATTAATAGTCTAGTCTCATTTTTTACAGGTGAGAGCATTCCGTTCATGCAGAGAGCTGAGTGGTTTAGAACGATCTATATTACCTCTGAAATCTGGCAGGGCATGGGCTGGGGAGCGATTTTGTATCTTGCGGCATTAACAACGATTGATGATTCCTTATACGAAGCAGCACGCATTGATGGCGCAAACCGTTGGAAACAAACGATTCACGTGACAATCCCAGGTATTTTACCAACAATTGTTACCTTGCTGATATTGAACATGGGTAATTTCTTAGCTGTTGGTTTTGAGAAGATTTTGCTCTTGTATAACCCGCTTATATATGAAACTTCTGATGTCATTTCTACCTATCTATACCGCGTCGGCATGGGAACAGGTAACTTCAGCTATGCAACGGCGATTGGACTATTTGAATCCATCATTGGATTGATACTGGTATTCTCGGTTAACGCAATCTCACGCAGACTGACACAGCGAAGCTTGTGGTAGAGGAGGGGCAGCATGATTGAATCTAAATCCTATAAAGTGTTCAAAGTGTTTAACGCCATCTTTCTGATCTTTGTTGTATTCATTACGCTATATCCGTTCCTTAATGTTGTAGCGCAATCATTCAGCAGTGAGTCATACATTAACTCAGGCAAGGTAAGCTTGTTCCCTAGAGGCTTTAATGTAGAAACGTACAAAACCATTTCCGCAGACAGCATGTTCTGGACTAATTATAAAAATACGATCATTTACACCGTTGTTGGTACGCTGATTTCAATGTTCATGACAACGATCTTTGCCTATGCCCTCTCCAAAAAGAGACTCATGGGACGAAAATTTCTAACCATGTTTGCGGTGTTCACCATGTTCTTTAGCGGAGGGTTGATCCCGAACTATGTGTTGATCAATTATCTTGGTTTCAACAACACGATGTGGGCGATTGTGGTTCCTGGTGCAATTAGTATCTATAACATGTTAATTATGAAATCATTCTTTGAAAATATGCCGGAGGAGTTAGAGGAAGCCGCAGCCATTGATGGACTGAATACGTATGGCATCTTGCTTAGAATCATACTGCCGCTGAGTAAAGCGGTAATGGCAACAATGGTTCTATTTTATGCAGTAGGTCATTGGAATTCCTGGTTTCCCGCATTCTTGTACCTCGACAAAAAGGAACTGTTTCCCGTCACGATTTATTTGCGTAATATGATTGCCGGTGCAACTGGTGGCGCTTCAGCGGGTGCCTCGGCCGATAACTTAACTCAAATTGCCGCAAACATTAAATCCGTTACGATGGTTCTTACCATCTTACCGATTCTCACGATATATCCATTTGTTCAGCGATATTTTGTAACCGGTATCATGTTGGGATCCGTTAAACAATAATCCCAATTGCATATAGTTCTCATTTGGATTGTAAGGCCGAACTTAAACCACACGCAGGGGGTAACGAAATGAAACACAGACCACGTAAGCTTGTAGGCAAGATGGTTTTGGCAACAATGATGAGTGTTGTACTGGCAGCCTGTAGTAGCGGAGGTGGCAGTGAAGGGAAAGTAGAAGCTGAGACGTTAGGCGCGATGGAATCGTATAATGTCGGCGATACATTTAAAGCCACGGAACCATTCAAACTTCCAATTCTGTATAGTGATCATCCATCGTATCCGTACAATAAGGATTGGCTATTAATCAAGAAAATAACGGAGCTAACGGGCGTAACATTGGATCCAACGATTGTTCCCATGAGTGATTATCCTCAGAAAAGATCCCTTCTGATCAGTTCTGGTGACGCGCCTTTGGTAATTCCAAAAACATACCCTGGTGAAGAGTCAGCCTTTGTATCCTCAGGTGCGATTCTGCCTGTGAGTGATTATGTTGATATGATGCCTAACTTTAAGGATAAGGTGGAGAAGTGGGGACTGGAAGATGAGCTTGAAGGATTGCGACAAGAGGATGGAAAATATTATGTACTCCCAGGTCTTCATGAAGAAGTCTGGCCTGATTATACACTGATTGTCAGAACGGATCTGTTTGAGAAAAATAATATTGCGATCCCTACGACATGGGAAGAGTTATATGATGCAGCTAAAAAGCTTAAAGAAATTTATCCGGATTCCGTTCCGTTCTCCGATCGTTTTGAATTCAACAGCACATTGAACATCGCTGCCACTGGTTTTGGAACAAAAGGTGGATGGGGATTTGGTAACGGCTTGACGTATAAGGCAGATCAGGATGAGTTTGTGTATACTGCAACAACACCAGAGTACAAGGAGATGCTGACGTACTTTAACAAGTTGGTGTCTGAGGGACTTTTGGACAAAGAAAGTTTTACACAAGATGATGATCAGGCTACGCAAAAATTTGTCTCTGGTAAATCGTTTATGATTAACGGTAACTCGCAAACCCTTGTACTACATCGCAATGACATGAATAAAACATTAGGTGAAGGGAACTTCTCCATTGCCAAAATTACCGTGCCTGGTGGTCCGAAGGGTCAACTGATGTCTGGTTCTAGACTTGAGAACGGGGTTATGATTTCAGGCAAAATTAAAGATAATGATTACTTTAAAGCAACAATGCAATTTATAGACTGGTTATATTACAGTGACGAAGGTCAGGAATTTGCTAAATGGGGTGTTGAAGGAGAGACGTATACCAAACAAGATGGTGTCCGTAAATTGGCAGACGACGTGAATTATAACGGATTGAATCCAAAAGGAACGAAGGATTTACGTATTGATTATGGCTTCTCAGGTGGTGTATTTGCCTATGGTGGAACGACAGATCTGCTTCATTCCATGTTTAGCGAGGATGAGTTGAAGTTCCAACAGGCTATGAAAGATACGAAGGAAGTCATTCCGGCAGAACCACCTATTCCATACTCTGACATTGACCGTGAACAGGTTACATTGTTAAGCACGCCTTTGAAGGATTACTCGGATCAGAATACGCTGAAATTCATTCTTGGCGATCGTGATATTTCAGAATTCGATACGTTTGTACAAGAATTAGAGAAACAAGGTTTGTCGCAATATATTCAGATCTCTAATGAAACGTACAAGAAGTACAAAGAAAATAATCAGTAATAGTATGTAATCTATAATGTACCCGATTGCCGTTACACTGACCTAGTTTTAGTGGGACGGCAATTTGTGGTAGTATGGTTGGATACGGCTGATAGAAAGAGGTTAAGCGATGTCACTTCACCAGAAGATTAGAGGCTCGACCCGAGCTTATTCATACAACCTCATCAAAGAACGCATCTTTCATCTAGAGCTTGAGCCTGGAACGAAGATTTCGGAGAAAGAAATTGCTGATGAATTGCAGGTTAGTAGAACCCCAGTACGAGAAGCATTTATGAAGCTTGCCGAAGAGGAGTTGCTGGATATCATTCCTCAGAGCGGAACCATTGTTTCCAAAATTAATTTGGAGCATGTTGAAGAAGGGCGTTTCATGAGAGAAAAGATTGAGAAAGAAATCGTTACGCTCGCTTGTTCCTCCTTTGATGATGAATACAAATTCAAAATGGAAACCAATATTGCGATGCAGGAAGTGAGCGCGGACAAAAACAATTTTTATAGATTGTTTGAGTTAGACGAAGAATTTCATCAGATTCTATTTCAAGCTACTGGGAAAATGAGAACCTGGAAAATGCTTCAGCAGCTTAACATTCCTTTTAATCGATTACGGATTTTGCGTCTCTCTGAGGTCTCCAACGCCAGCAATATCATTTCGCAGCATAAGGAAATTTATCAACTTATTGCGGAACGCAAAACAGATCAAGCAGTTGAAGTGATGGAGCAACATCTTCGTCTCGTTGTGGTGGAGCAGGAAACGATTAAGAGCAAATATCCGCACTATTTCATATAAAAATTCAAATGGTGTATAATGACGTCATACACAAAACCCCCTGTTCCGCGGAACAGGGGGTTTGTTGAGCACACACAATCTCGTATGTGATTAATTTTGAGCTTGTTTAATGAATGTAGGATCCGGATACGGATCAGCAATCCAACCATTTTTCTCGATAAAGAGACGAACGGCAATAATTTGTTTGTTCTCCATTAATGTGAAGAAGTGCGGTGTGCTTTCTGGTACAGAAATAACGTCTCCAGGAGACAACTCAACATTAAAATAACCTACATCGTCAGTGGCTTTAATAACAAAGATCCCTTTACCCGCTACGATTGCACGGATCTCATCTTCAGCATGAGTGTGAATTTCTTCGAATTTAGCGAGTTTCTCCTCAATGTCTGGAGTTTGTTCAGATAATGTGATTACATCCCAAATCTGGTACCCGCGGCGTGCAGCCAAGTCCTTGATCTCATGGTCAAAGGTTTCGAGAACGGCGCTTTTTTGATCATCCGTAAGTGCAAAGTTGTTTTGCAGCTCGGAGTCCAATTTAGACGCATCCCATTTTTCGTACAATACTTCATATTTGTCTAAGAAATTTCGAACATTCTCGTCTCCAGTGATACGTTCGTTCGTATTTCGGATTACAATTTCAGCCATGTTCTTTCCCTCTTTTCCACTTGGTTTAATTGATATTATATCGGCTGTAACGAATTTTGTCGATTCACATTTTGTCACAGTGTGCCTAAAAACCGCTTTAACACGGTTTAAAACCGATCTTTCACAATAAGTTAGTTTCTGTTAAACTAAGATTTAACGTTTTGCGGGGGTGAAGATATTGGATAAGCTTAGTCTACACGATGCAATAAAACAACGAATATTAATCCTCGACGGTGCAATGGGGACCATGATTCAACAGGTTGATCTTACCGGCGCAGATTTTGGCGGTGAAGATCTGGACGGGTGTAACGAGATGCTCGTACTTACAAGACCTGACATTATCCAGCGTATTCATGAAGAATATCTGGAGGCGGGAGCCGATTTGATTGAGACCAATACGTTCGGAGCTACCTCTGTCGTATTGGCTGAATACGATATTCAGGATCGTGCCCGCGAGATTAACTTGGAAGCCGCAAGAATTGCCAAAGCTGCGGTTGACAAATTCTCAACGCCTGAGTCTCCACGTTATGTTGTGGGAGCAATGGGACCGACAACCAAAACGCTATCCGTTACAGGTGGTACTACGTTCCAAGAACTTATCGATAGCTATTTCGAGCAAGCTCTCGCTTTAATTGAGGGAGGCGTTGATGCGCTACTGCTTGAAACTTCTCAGGATACGTTGAATGTAAAAGCAGGCAGCATTGGAATTCAGCTGGCTTTTGATCAGAGTGGTGTAAAACTGCCTCTTATGATCTCGGGAACGATTGAACCTATGGGCACAACTCTTGCTGGTCAGAACATTGAAGCCTTTTATATATCCTTAGAACACCTTAACCCAATTTCGGTTGGACTAAACTGTGCAACTGGACCGGAATTCATGCGTGACCATATTCGTTCACTTTCAGGTATGGCTTCTGTAGCTGTAAGTTGTTACCCTAACGCCGGCCTTCCAGATGAGAATGGTAACTACCATGAATCGCCTGAATCGCTTGCGCAAAAAATAGGGGCTTTTGCCGAACAAGGCTGGTTGAATATTGCTGGTGGGTGTTGTGGGACAACCCCTGCTCATATTCGAGCAATGCGAGACACGCTAGACCAATATCCTCCAAGACAAATGAACGGAACTCATCCGCCTGCACTATCAGGCATCGATCCTGTCTATGTTGAACAAGACAATCGTCCTTACATGGTGGGTGAACGAACGAACGTGCTTGGATCACGGAAATTCAAGCGACTGATCGTTGAAGGGAAGTATGAAGAAGCTTCCGAGATTGCCCGGGCTCAAGTGAAAAGCGGCGCTCATATCGTCGATGTCTGCGTTCAAGACCCGGATCGTGAAGAAGCGGAAGATATGGAGAAGTTCCTTGAACTGGTCGTGAAGAAAGTTAAAGTACCATTGATGATCGACACAACGGATGCTCAAGTAATCGATCTTGCGCTTCAGTACTCCCAGGGTAAAGCGATAATTAACTCCATTAACCTTGAGGATGGCGAAGAAAAGTTCGAACTGGTTACACCTCTCATCCACAAGTATGGTGGAGCAGTTGTTGTCGGCACCATTGATGAGCGCGGTCAAGCGATCAGCAGAGAAGATAAACTTGGTGTAGCCAAACGTTCCTACGACCTCTTGGTGAACAAATACGGTCTTAATCCAGAAGACTTGATTTTTGATACACTGGTGTTCCCTGTTGGTACGGGGGATGAGCAGTATATCGGGTCGGCTAAGGAAACGATTGAAGGGATTCGCGTAATTAAGGAAGCAATGCCTGAGGTTCACACGATTCTGGGGATTAGTAACATTTCCTTTGGACTTCCAGAAGCTGGTCGTGAAGTATTGAACTCCGTATTCCTGTATGAATGTACGAAAGCAGGCCTTGATTATGCGATTGTAAATACAGAAAAGCTCGAACGGTATGCGTCGATCCCAGAGCATGAGCGCAAACTCTCCGAAGAGCTTCTATATAATACGAATGACGACACATTGGCAGCCTTCGTTGCAGCGTTCCGTAATAAAAAGGTAGAGAAAAAAGAGAAAATATCCAATCTCTCACTTGAGGAACGACTAGCTTCTTACGTTGTTGAAGGAAGTAAGGAGGGGCTGATTCCTGATCTGGAACAAGCTCTAGGCAAATACTCTGCTCTCGAAGTGATCAATGGTCCGCTTATGCGGGGTATGGAGGAAGTAGGGCGACTGTTTAACAATAATGAACTCATTGTAGCCGAAGTACTTCAAAGTGCTGAGGTAATGAAAGCTTCCGTAGCCTATCTGGAGCAGTTCATGGAGAAGAATGAGACATCAGTTAAAGGTAAAATTATTTTGGCAACCGTTAAAGGTGATGTTCACGATATCGGTAAAAACTTGGTAGAGATCATTCTATCCAACAACGGTTACCGGATCATTAATTTGGGTATAAAAGTACCACCTGAACGTATAATCGAGGCGTATCGTGAGGAAAAAGTCGATGCAATTGGATTGTCCGGTCTACTGGTTAAATCAGCACAGCAGATGATCGTCACGGCTCAGGATTTACGTACAGCAGGTATCGATGTACCTATCATGGTAGGTGGAGCTGCCTTAACTCGTAAATTCACGAAGAACCGTATCCGTCCAGAGTATAATGGAATGGTTGTGTATGCGAAGGACGCGATGGATGGTCTGGATCTGGCGAACAAGCTGATGAATCCTCAGACGCGTGAAGTAATGCAGTTGGAGATGGATGCTGAAAAAGAAGCAGATGCTGCGAATTCAGATAATACTCAGCAACTACCAGAGCTTACCCGGGTAGAACGTTCTGATATTTCAATTGATCATCCCGTGTTAGTACCTCCAGACCTGGAGAGACATACGCTTCGTAACTATCCGCTATCTCATATTCTGCCTTATGTGAATATGCAGATGCTGTTAGGTCACCATCTAGGCCTTCGTGGTTCGGTAGAGCAACTACTTGCGTCAGGTGATCAGAAAGCAACCGATCTGAAATCTGTCGTCGATGAAATTATGCAAGAAGCTGTTCGTGACGGCATTATTCAGGCACATGCGATGTATCGATTCTTCCCTGCTCAATCGAGTGGAAACAGCGTCATCATCTATGATCCTGAGGATACAAGTAATATCTTGCATACATTTACGTTCCCACGTCAAAAAGTAGAACCTTACTTGTGTCTCGCAGACTTCTTGAAGCCCGTGGAATCTGGTCAAATGGATTACGTAGGTTTCTTGGTAGTGACTGCCGGACATGGCGTACGTGAATTGTCAACGAAGTGGAAGGAAGAAGGAGAATATCTCCGCTCCCATGCTCTGCAATCCGTAGCGCTTGAAGTTGCTGAAGGTTTAGCTGAACGGGTTCACCATATGATGCGGGATATATGGGGCTTCCCAGATCCAGCAACCATGACTATGAAGCAACGTCACGGTGCTCGCTATCAAGGCATTCGGGTTTCATTCGGATATCCTGCGTGCCCAGACTTGGAAGATCAAGGCCCGCTGTTTAAGCTAATGCAGCCTGAGGATATTGGTGTGGAGCTGACAGAAGGTTTCATGATGGAACCTGAAGCATCTGTATCAGCAATGGTATTCAGTCATCCACAAGCGAAGTATTTTAATGTAGAAAAGGCATAGTATAATAAAATGGTCAGGCAAAGCCCTCCGCATTGTCGGAGGCTTTTTGCTGGCAGCAGAAAGAGGTGCGATCCAGAGTGGAACTATATTTCCTGGGAACTAACGCTGGTGTACCTACGCTGCAGCGGAATGTAACTTCCATAGGACTTCGAATGTTAGACGAGCGAAGAGCGCTATGGTTGTTTGACTGCGGGGAAGGAACACAACACCAGATATTAAGCTCTCCGCTTAAATTGAGCAAATTGGAGAAAATTTTTATTACGCATCTGCACGGAGATCATGTATTTGGTCTTCCGGGTTTATTGTCGAGCAGAGCATATCAGGGTGGGACAACGCCACTGACGTTGTACGGACCACCAGGAACAGAGCGTATGGTATCAACCGCTATGGAGTTAAGCCAATCTCGTATCAACTATGAGCTCACGATCGTGGAGCATATGGGTGGTCAGATTTTTGAAGACGACAGCTTCATTGTTGAATCTGAGCTGCTGGAGCACCGCATTGATAGCTACGGGTATCGAATAACGGAAAAAGATCGTCCGGGCAGCCTGGATTCTGCGAAGCTAGCGGAATACGGATTGAAACCAGGCCCGCTCTTTGGACGGCTTAAACGTGGTGAGACGATTACGTTGGAAGATGACACCTTAGTACGTCCGGAGGATGTTCTGGGAGCGCCTAAACGCGGGAAAGTCATTACAATTCTGGGAGATACACGTCCGTGTGCTAATGTGCGAACACTTGCTCAAAATGCGGATGTGCTCGTTCATGAAGCTACATTTATGCATGATCTGGCCGATACTGCCCACGAGTACTATCACAGCACAGCTCAGGAAGCGGCTGAAGCGGCAAAAGCATCCAATGTAGGGCAGTTGATTTTGACTCATTTTAGCTCTCGCTATAAAGATGAAGAACAACTACGACCACTTTTGGAAGAGGCGCAGGCATTATTTCCGAATACGTTACTTGCGATTGAGCATCAACTGATTCCCCTTGCATCGTGGAAGGAAGGACTATAATTCTGTAGCAGATTGATCCACTACTGATCAAGCCTGAATGAGGAATTCTTGAACAACCGGGACTGCGGGAAAGTTACTCCCAAGGTCCCTTTTGCAATCTGGCGAGAAAGCGTGTAGGATGTGCAATATAAGCAGGGAAATAAATCAAATTATTTTCCGGGAAAGCGCAGGAATTGACAAGCTTGTACAGAAGGTGCGCGATGTCATATGTCCGTGTTCGATTCAGTTCGACGTGTTGTGACTCAGTGGGAAAACACTCTGTTTAGGTCTGCATACATAGCTTCACGTTGGATTTAAGGTTCAATAGTTAAGGACATGAAATGTTAATGGAATAAAAGAAAGGGCGTGTTATGTGTGGTTAAGGCCTATTTAATTGACCTGGACGGCACACTCTATCATGGGAAGCATCGTATCGAAGGAGCTGACAAGCTCATTCGAACATTAGACGAACAGGGTATTCCTTATTTATATGTGACCAATAACTCTTCACGAACACCCGAGGGAGTAGCGGAGCACTTGAATGGTATGGGTATTCCTGCAAAAGCTTCTCAGGTGTGTACATCTGCGGTGGCTGCAGCTGAGTATGTTGCCCAAGAATCTCCAGGTGCCAAGGTGGCTTGTATTGGGGAAGACGGATTGTTAAGAGCTATTGATGGAGCAGGACTTGAGCTTACTGATGTTGATCCACAATACGTTATTCAGGGAATTGATCGTGAGTTTACCTATGCTAAATTAACGAAAGCCTTACGGTGGATTAACGCTGGGGCTCAATTTATCATGACCAACCCGGATCTTCAGCTCCCTTCTGACGATGGATTAACGCCAGGCGCAGGAACGATTGGCGCTGCCATTGAAGCAGCAACCGGCGTTCAGCCAACGGTGATCGGAAAACCATCCAGCATTATTATGAGATCTGCCATTCACCGCCTGAATCTAAGAGCGGAAGATGTTGCTGTAATTGGAGACAATATGCGAACAGATATTGCAGCAGGAGTGGCAGCGGGGTGTGAAACGTTACTGGTACTCACCGGTGTTACAACACGTGAAAATATGGATGGACATATTCAGGCGGCGAAGGCGCGTCCTGATCATGTGTTTGAAGATTTGCATAAACTGATTGAGTGGCTGTCGCAGACGACAGGCCAAGCATCCAAGAAGGGGTAGATATTATCATGCCAGAACTGCCGGAAATGGAAAATTACAGAGTATTACTATCTGAAAAGATATTGGATCTACCGATAACAGGTGTGATTGTTAATCGGGATAAATCCATTAATAAAGAAATTCAGACTTTCTCACAAGAGCTTGTAGGAAATCGAGTTATTTTTGTCGAGCGTAGAGCGAAGCACCTCATCTTCCATTTAGCTAATGGGAAGCGGCTTGTTCTTCATCTTATGTTAGGTGGAATGATCTACTGGGGCACGGAATCGGAGCGTCCAGATCGTTCTACACAAGTCGAAATTCAATTTGGAGAATATACGTTGTTCTTTATTGGCCTTCGTTTAGGTTATCTGCACCTGATGACTTCGAAAGAAACAGAAGAAGCGATGTCGGATCTTGGCCCAGAGCCACTGGATCGCCGTATGAATGCAGAGCGTTTTGCGAATTTGCTGAAAGGAAGAAGGGGTACACTCAAAACTACCTTGGTTAATCAGCATATTATCGCAGGCATCGGTAATTGTTACTCTGATGAAATTGCATTTGCAGCCGGGCTCAGACCAAGTTCCAAAACGCAAAATATTTCTTCTTCGCCTGAACTAACGGAGCGTTTGTATCGCGCGATGCAATCCGTTTTAAGGGAAGCTGCTTCAGAGGGTGGTTATATGGAAATGCCCTTAATGAACGGAGATACAAAGACAGGTAGTTATGATGAACAATGCCGAGTATATGATCGTGAAGGGGAAGCTTGTCCGCGCTGTGGGGGAACAATTGAGCGAGTAGAAATTACGGGCAAGAAGGCATTTTTCTGTCCGAATTGCCAGCATGAGGCCTAAACAAGGAATCGGTGCACATGTGAGCACGCGGGGAGGGTTTCTTCAAGCAGCCAAGAGGGCGCATCGGATTGGAGCGACAGCTTTTCAATATTTTCCGAAAAACCCTCGAAGTCTTGTCCTGAAGGATTTCGACCAGAGTGATGCGAAACAGTGCAGGGAATGGTGTGAGCAGCAGGGGATAGCCTCCATAGCGCATTCACCTTATCCTACGAATCCAGCAATAGGCATGACCCGTGGAGAGGCGGCGTTTCATGCCATAATTTCATCGATCCGTAACGATCTGCAGATTGCCGAGGCCTGTGGGTCGGTTGGAACGGTCGTTCATTTTGGTCACATGAAGAGTACTAACCCTTTAGAGGGTTATCAAAATCTCATTCAATGCCTGGATACAGTTCTGCAAAGCTGGGAGGGGCAGGCTAAAATACTGCTTGAGAATCAAGCAGGTGACCACGGTTCCATGGGAACCACGATGGAGGAATTAGTACAAATTCGCAAGCTTAGCCAATTTCCTGAACATATTGCTTTTTGTTTTGACACTTGCCATGCTTTTGCTTCAGGCATGTGGGAGCGAGGAAATGAAGAGGCGATGTTGGAAAAAGGCAGACAGCTTGGATACTGGGAATGGCTTGCGGCAGTTCATTTTAATGATTCGAAGTATGCATCTGCATCCTGTAAAGATAGGCATGCCAGAATAGGGCAAGGATATATAGGTCTACAAGGGATGCAGGAGCTGCTAGGCTCGTCTGAATTTCAACAGGCTGTTGTTGTTCTGGAGACGGAATCAGGCGAAGATGGAACGCACCGTGATGATCTTTCGCTCATGCGTTCCTGGTTATAATCAGGGGAGAGGAGCGATTGTATGCATGTTTTTTTGGATGATTACAGAGCCTGTCCGAAAGGTTTTGTATTAGCTACGAATGCTGAAGAGTGTCTGATGCTTCTTCGAGAAGGTGATGTGGATATACTATCTCTCGATTATGAGTTGGGTCCTGATTCACCGAACGGCGGAGAGGTAGCGGCTTCTATTGTGAGAGAAGGATTGTATCCTCGTGAGATCTATTTGCACACATCGAGCATGTATGGCAAAAGGCAGATGTACGAAATGTTATATAGTAACAAACCGGAATCTGTAACCATTCATAACGGGCCAATGACAGGAGAGGTTATGCTTCGAGTGGCTTCAGAGGGCGATCGCGTATGAAGCCTATTACGTCCAAAATGTTAATGCGCGGTGTATGGGAAGGAATGCCACAGGCTGTATTCATATATACGCCTCTGTGCGGTACATGTGCTGCTGCGCGTCGTATGCTGGAGATCGCCGAGCATCTGTTACCGGCTGATATTCTGTTCGAGATGAACATTCATGATATTCCTGAACTTGTGCAACAATTTCAGATTTCGAGTGTGCCTGCCGTAATGATCTTCGATGGACAGCAGGATGTGCCCAAAATGGTCTATCGAATGAGTTCAGTAGAGCATTTGCTGAATGAAATTCGGAAGGCGGTGTTAAAATGAGTATAATCAAGATGCAGCATGTCTCACTTAAACGGGAAGATCTTCAGATTCTTGATAACGTAGATCTACATATCCAAGAAGGTGAGCATTGGGTCATTCTAGGTCGAAATGGCTCTGGCAAGACAACGCTGCTTGAAATGATGAATGGATATATGTTCCCGAGTCATGGACGAATAGAAGTGCTCGGTAATCTATACGGACAATGTGATGTTAGAGAAGTGCGTAAGGAAATAGGTTATATCAGTCAAACTTTGATTGAAAAGCTCACGCCGCGAGATCCAGTATGGGAAGTCGTGGCTACAGGTGCGTATGCATTTTTACGTTTTTATCAGACCATTCCAGATGAAGTCAAAGAGAAAGCGCTGAAACTTCTTGATGAGATGGGATTTGCTAAACTAGCCAATCATGCACTGGGAACACTCTCACAGGGAGAACGAAAAAAAGTCATGCTGGCGCGATCTTTAATGGCAGATCCCAAATTACTTATTATGGACGAGCCCTGCGCAGGCTTGGATCTCTACGAAAGAGAGAAAATGCTGGCAGAGATTGATCGTCTACGCAAGCGTAATATAACGGTCGTGTATGTGACCCATCATGTCGAAGAAATCGTACCCTTGTTTACACATGTGGCATTGATTCGTGATGGCCGTATCGCTGCAGCGGGACCTAAACACGATGTATTAACAGAAGAAACAATTAAGCATACGTACGTTATTCCGGTCGAGATCCAGTGGGATGCTGGACGTCCTTGGATACACGTACGTTCTGGAGGGTAACACAATTTGAGTACACAGTCGTCTTGGGGAGAAGGAAACTTTTCCCGATTTATATGCACTGCCAATCATGGATTTGCTCCATATGCCCAGGAGGAGCTGCGCCGTGCTTTTGGTGCAGTTAAGAGCACAGTCGTTGTACCAGGTGAAATTTTGCTGGCGGGTCTGCCTGTCGCTGAAGAAGAAGTTTCACAGAAGCTGCTAGAGGAGTCCCCTACGTTTTTGCGGCATATTCAACCTGTTCAATTCCAGGAAAGTACAGAGAATGCAGAGCAGGCAGTAGATAAGTTCGTTGCTTTTGTACTGAATCGATCCGAATTGACGGGTGAGCGTGTTGTATTGCAGGTTCGCAAAACGGAGTCAGCCTTCTGGGAGGAAAATGCTGCTTCGTTGAAGCAACTGTTAAGCGATAAGCTGGAAGAGCTCAACTGCGAATGGGTAATTCGCGATGCGGATTTTGTTATTTCTGTGTTTGTTTCAAATGACACGTTATATGCTGGAATTTCTAAGCCTGAACAGAATCTCTCTGATTGGAGTGGCGGAGCGATCCGCTTCCAGAAGGAAGAAGGGCAGATCTCCCGTGCGAAGTTTAAGCTACTTGAAGCAGAGCAGACGTTTGGAATTGACTTTACATCCTTCCATAAAGCGTTGGATATTGGAGCAGCACCTGGTGGTTGGACGTCTTTTTTGTTGGAACGTGGGTTAGAAGTAACCGCTGTTGACCCTGCCAAAATGGATGCAACCCTGCTGCAGTCACCTCGATTGACATTTTTGAAGAAGAATGCAGGGGATGTTCGTTTCCGTGATGGAGAATTTGACCTGCTTGTATGTGATATGAGTTGGAGTCCCAAGTTGATGAGCCGGCTCGTATCTGATCTTCTGTATAGTCTACAATCCGGCGGAACTGCTGTTGTTACAGTGAAGTTACTGCATAAGAAGCCACTTGCTCTCATTAAGGAAGTAATAGATACGTTTGAGCGCTCACGCATGCAGATTCAACGCTCCAAACAGTTGTTCCACAATCGGGAAGAGATTACACTTTACATGATTAAGTATTAACTTGAACGTTAGAGCGTTAATTTGAATTTAAGAGGTTGTTCAAAAAGTCCACTTTTGATTACGAGGGATGCCTGCCGGCATCTCTGCGTCGAAGTTGGAATTCAGCCGAAATGTCCGTTGCTCACGTAGTTTGCCTACGCTCCGCTACTCCATTTCTATCTTCATTCCATCTTCTCGGTACTGAAAACCGTCCTTTTTGGACACGCACTTTAAGTTTAAACGATCCAGTACGTGAACGAACTTAAAATTTATTGCTTTACAATCTATTATTGCATGTACTATAATGATACCAATATTAACCATAACGAATTGAAGGGAAAGCATCCCGAAGTGAATGAACCAATGATTTTGGTTCGTAGCTTCGGTGAAGCTTTCCCTTTTTTGTTGTGTAAGAAAGGAGTGTGGCATATGAGACATCCGGCCAGACTGGAGCATGGAAGCCTGCTGGGCGGAAGATACCGAATCGTGTCTGTTTTGGGTATAGGCGGGATGAGTCATGTATATAAGGCTGAAGACTTGAAGTTGCCAGGTAAGTTCTGGGCGATCAAAGAGAGCATAACAAGCGTGTCCTATGAAGGAAGTATGGAGGCTGAAGCGGCGCTGTTAACGTCTCTTCGTCACCCTAGACTTCCGCAAATTGTTGATTTTTTCGTTCCGGATGAAGAGGGATATACGTATCTGGTCATGGAATACATCGAGGGTGAGACGCTTAGTGAGTATTTTAAGAAGTGCAAAGGCAAAATCCCGATGGAACAATTGACTGAATTCATATTACAGCTTCTGGATGTGTTGAGTTATCTACATGGACTGAATCCGGCTGTAATTTATCGGGATCTGAAACCATCGAACATTATGATCATCTCGGATGATGAAGTAAAGCTGATTGACTTTGGCATTGCGCGGAGCTATAAGTCTAACCATGTAGAGGATACCGTCAAGCTGGGAACGGCTGGTTTTGCTGCTCCTGAACAATACGGATCAGGACAGACGGATGCCCGCTCAGATTTATATGGTTTAGGAGCATTAATGTTATATTTAATGACTTCTGGTGCATATACAGAGTGGATTCAAGGCGTTGAAAGTGCGATTCGGAGCGATGTTCCTCGTACATATATCCCTGTCGTGAGGCGATTGCTTAGGCTGAGCCCGGATGAACGATTTCAGTCTGCGGAGGAAGTGCGTAAAGAGTTACTTCGTAGACCCGGAATAGCAACTACGGGGGGAGAAACAACGCTGACGATGAGTGGAGGAACAAGGGTTATTGCTCTGACCGGAGCTTCATCTGGCGTTGGAGTTACCCATACAGCTATCGCCATTAGTCATTACTTGGAACGGCAAAACTTCAAAGTTGCTGTGATTGAAATGTCTCCACGCTCTCAATCTTTTTCTCGAATTCAACAGATTATTCAATCAGGTAAGCCATCATCATCTGGTAGACAGTTTGAAGTTGATGGTGTGCACTATTGGAAACAATCCGGACGAGCTGATATTTTGTCTTTGCTGGGTGGAAGTTATCAATTCATCATTATGGATCTCGGAAGTGGTCAGGATCAGAATCGCCTTGAGGAATTTCTTAGAGCTGATCTACCCATTGTGATTGGTTCAGGCGCAGAGTGGAGACAAGCCGAGATTAATGCCTTTGTCCGTTCGAATCACCGTTTTCCTAGAGACAAATGGATATACTGTCTGCCACTCGCTTCAGCGGATGCTGTCCAGCGTATTCGCAAATCACTGGATACGTCCAGTGTATACAGTTTGCCCTTAAACATTGATCCATTTGATCGAGAACCACATATGGATAAAGTATTTGCTCATCTTTTTACTCATATGCTTGGACAGTTGCCGAAGAAGCGCTCGTTTTTTGCACGAAGAAGAACTGGAGTTTGAGAGTAGATATTTGAAGGCCATTTGAAGTTAGAATTACGAGGAGATTATGAGAGGAGAGCCCTTTTTGTCTAAATTAAGAAAGCAAAGTCGTCAACTCATCTATGCCAGTCTTACTGGAGCCGGTGTGGTAGGTTTGTTGTTCGGGGGATACGTAATCTACAACATGAAGACGATGAGTGACACGAGGACTCAGATGGAGTCCCATTATTTATCCGCTTATGAACAAAAGGAAGCTGAATTATTACAGCAATGGAATTCTGGGGCACAGGGATGGGTGACGGTTCGTGATGTGGAGGCCGGAGAGAAAATTATGTCTGAGGACATTAAGCTCATTGCCGTTCCTGATGCACAGGCTCCACGTAACTTGTGGTCTAGTACAAAGCAGATGAATGGTCAGGTTGCCAAAATAGAACTGAAAAAAGGAACAGCCATTACAACGGAAATGGTGTATGAGGATACACCGGCACCTCCCGACTTGAGAAACCGTGAACTGCAAGTTGTTCTCTTACCTTCATCACTGGCTAAAGGAGATAATATTGATATCCGGATCCAGTTTCCGACAGGTCAGGATTACATCCTATTATCCAAGAAGAAAGTAGAGCGTCTAAATGCAGCAACGTTATGGATCACGATGACAGAAGAGGAGATATTGACCTTGTCTAGTGCAATCGTGGATGCCTATTTACATAAAGCTTCAATATACGCGCTGACGTATGTCGAACCTCAGTTCCAGACAGCAGCGATCCCAACATATCCCGCCAATAGTGAGGTGTTGAAGTTATTAGAAAGTGATCCGAATATTGTTCGTCGAGCCGAACAGGAGTTATCAAGACAGGTTAGGAATTCGCTAGAGAGCTCTCTAGCAGCTTCGATGACAGCACCTTCGCAAGGTGTTGAACAGGATGTAGCTCAGTCATCAGTCTCTTATAACAGTAGACCGGGAACCAACAGTACGGCTAATGATGTCATCTGGAATGATGGATCAGGTAGTGTAGGGAATGACAATTCGTCGAACTCGTCCACAAACAATAATTATACTTCTGGTGTAACAGAATACGATGAACAGAAGAGTCTGCTGACAGGCGGAGAATAAGTAGTGGAATCTGAACCAAAAGTAGAAATCAAAAGCCATATCAGAAACATGTTTCTCCTAACAACGAATTATAGAGTTATGAAAGGAGCCGTGGTTTCATTTGCAAACATGGATATTCGCAGGACTATGCGAGAAAAACGACTTGTTATTGTATTTATCTAAAATTTTGGCTGCTTCAGGAAAGCGTGTCTTGCTAGTGGACGGGACATTGCAGCAAAAGTATGGCTACTGGACAGGGGAAGTCCAGCATTCATTACGAATTACCGAGTTCGAAGGGTTCGATATCGCCAGTCATTTTGTGACATCTAATGCGGTCGAGACTCATCTTGAAGCAAATGGAGAGAAGATGGATTCGTATGATTACATTATTTATGATATCGAAACCTCTCATTTTGCATCCAGAGATCTGTGGTTAAATGCTGACATCCGTGTCTGGGTGAGCAACTACGAACGATACAATCTGGAACGGGGCAAGTTGTGGTTAAAGCAGCTTCTTGAGGAGCAGTCTTTGCCAGCAGAGCTTTCATTTCAACGTATTTTAATCAATGCGGTTGACTGTAAGCTTGAAGAGCGTTATTTATGGGCGTATCTGGACGGAAGTCCGTTTGTCTGGACAGGGGATGCGTTACTTCTTCCTTGGGATGAATTGACGGCAGCAGTGAAATTAGAGAACGAACATCATCGCCGGGTGTTACTTGCGCCATTATCGAGAAATTACAAGAAATCATTATGCCGACTGGTAGAGCAGCTGACGGGTTGGGAAAGTGTCCTTAGCCGTCGGACGATGAAGGAAGCGGAAAGGATGAGGGCATGAGTATCATTTCGTTTTGGAGCCCTTTTGCGGGCACTGGCACGACTTCAAATGCTTTAATAAGTGCGTATGCTATGGCACTCCACTATAGAACAAGAATATTGTTAGTTAACACAGGCGCGACTGGAAGCAGTATTGAAGCTGCACTTCCACCAACTGAGATTGAGGATGCTGATTCACTATTTAGGTTTGAGGAAGGGGGTTGGGATGCAATTGAACGTTTGTACATCAGCGGTAGTCTGAATAAGCATAATCTGTGTGATTATACTAAGCCCTTGCTTAAGGAGCGTTTGGATCTCTTAACCGGTAGAATTAATCAGATGGAAAGGTCGCCTAAGGAGTACAGAGAAACGTTAAAGACCCTACTTCAGGTTGCAAATGAATATTATGATCTGGTGCTCATGGACGCGGGTAGCTCAGCTGTGAACGAATCTTTATTGCTGGAGCAAACCGACTATGTTGTGGTAAATCTATCTCAGAATATGAGAGAGTTAGAGGTGTTTTTTGAACATATTTTGCCGAACTACTTGAGTGGTCAGAAGGTTCACCTGGTGTTAAACAAATATGATCCGAACGCTAAAGCCTCGATAAGCAACATCCGCAGACGTTTTCGTTACAAGGGCTCGATCTCTATTCTCCCTTATACAACCGGATTTTTGGATGCCGTCAACCGGCGTGATGCAGCAACATATTTACTTTTGGAAGGTCTAAGTGACAATAAAAACGTACGAAAAGGAAGCTTTACGGCAAGTATGGCTGAACTTGCTCGCCTAATAATGGACGCCGCAGGGATGCGCACGGCTCTGAAGAGGCTAGAAAGGGGTGCCTGACCCTAAATGTTCTGGAACATAATCGGTATAGGTTTAATTATCGTTGCGGGTCTTGGTTATGTAGGGTTCAGATACCGGGCGTATCATCGAGAACAACGTACAGACGTGACTGAAGCGGGCAGCTTCACGATCGAAAGTTTAACCGAAAAGGTGAAAAACTCACTTCATGAACTAAGCCATGGTCAGCTTGCTGACGCTGGATTGCATGAAGAGGAGTATCGGAGAAGGATCAATCAACGAGCTGAAATGCGGAAGGCACTGAAAGGGTGTGTCTCCGGTAGTATCAGTGACAAAACTTATGTTAAAAATCTAATAAGTGATCTGTTAACACGAAGCATAGGGCTGAATAAGTCGAATGTGGATGAGGTCATTCCTTTTGCAGAACCTGAACTTCTAACAAGTCAGGATCAATTCGAAATTGTATTTTATCTCTACCAGCAGCAATTCGGCATCGATGCGTTATCCCGTCTGATTGATACGTATGATCTGGGTAAACTGCGAATGGAAGAAGGCATCCAGGATGGGGGAGGATTTTATATCTCTGAGGAAGATATTCAATATGTGTTTGAATGCGAGTATCGGGAGCTTGGATTCAGAGAGAAAACAGATATCATTGTGCAACGTATCTACCAACACTACAAAGGATTCTCGGTTGTAGATGAAATTCGAGATCAACGTATTGACGGCGTGAGTGGTGGAGTTAGTGGCATGCTTGATGCGCTGCAGGATGTACGACTTCGCCAGCCTAGTTCGTGGAATGATTTGTTGGAAGGCGGGCTTGAAGATCCTCAGACGGAAGCTCCATTGAACGGTATGCAAAGTGTGTGGATTTTCTATAAAGGGAAGTCGATTCATCTAGCCTTTCTGTCCTTTGGCAGCATCCGTGAACTGAAAAGGGTATGTCAAAATATTTATAAATATAATTATCCGGGTCAGCTATCTGAGGCAAATGGTTACAAGGTGAACGAAATGAAGGATGGTTCTCGTGTCGTCGTGGTACGTCCGCCATTTGCAGAGTCATGGGCATTCTTTGTAAGGAAATTTGATATTCCTAATGCCTCGCTGGAACAACTGATCACAGGTACGAATGCAGAGCTTCCTATAACTATACTGCAGTATCTGATGAAAGGAAGCCGAATTACTGCAGTGACCGGAGCACAGGGTTCGGGTAAAACAACCTTGTTGATGGCTATGGTGAAACATATCTATGCATCGTATACGTTGCGTGTACAGGAAATGGCGTTTGAATTGCAGCTTAGACGGATTTATAGCCGCCGTAACATTTTGAGTTTCCGTGAAACTGAGCATATTTCAGGTCAACAAGGGCTCGATCTACAGAAAAAAACGGATGGTACAGTCAACATATTAGGTGAGGTTGCCAGTGATGAGGTTGCTGCATGGATGATTCAGATGTCGCAGGTAGCCAGTTTGTTCACGTTGTTTACGCATCATGCTAAGACATTTCGCGATCTGGTGTTTTCACTTCGAAATTCACTGCTCAAAACAGGGATGTTTCAACATGAGCATATTGCTGAGGAACAGGTAGTAAGTGTCATTAATTTTGATGTACATATGAAAAAAGATGCCGAGGGACGACGATATATAGAACGAATTACGGAGTGTTTGCCTCGGGCAGAGCAGAGCGATAGCGTTGAAGAACGCAATGGATTTACGTTTCGAAATGTCGTGGAGTATCAAAATGGCGGCTATGTCGTAACAGCTCCCATTTCGGACGGAAGCATTATGGATATGCGAGATCAGATGACGTTACAGGATGCTGCGGAATTCGACCGATTTATCGCACAATATTGGGGTGACCACTATGACCATTAAATCCATACTAACCATCGTATTAGGGATATGTGTCACAGGTATGATTGTCACTTTTCTTATCCTTAGTTTACTTCGACAGAGAGGAGGTGGATCCAATAAAAATGTAGCCGCAGGGTTGGCACCTGTTAGTAATCGATCATTAAAGCTCACATCATTCCTATTGCGACTGTATCGATGGGGGATGAAGGTTCCACTTCTATCCTCGTACATCGTCCAAGTAAAAAAGCGGATTTCATTCCGACATGTTGGTGATGAACCTGCTCTCAGAAGAAGGACGATGACGGTTGTTCTGATTATTGCCGGAGGGTACGGAAGTGTCAGTCTAATTTTGTTCCTCATGCAGCCAGGCGTTGCTTTTATTATCTTGTCTGTGCTCTGCGGTGTTGTATTAAACAGTCTAATCCTGGATATGTATCTGAATCGAATCGAAAAACGACTATTGGTACAGATGCTTGAATTGTTTGCAGATGTTCGTCATCGGTATCACCAGCATGGAATGATTGAGGAAGCACTCTATGAAGCAGGCGAGTTAGGTAACGGAGAAGCTGCTGAGCAAGTGATGCTTATATACGAAGCGCTGACGTCGCCTGATCCGAGTGAAGCATTAGAACGATACTATGAAGTTGCGCCGAATCGTTTTCTTAAGGGTTTTGCGGGGATATCCTACATGGTCATGGAGTTTGGGGATAAGGATCGAGCACAGGGTTCCATCTATCTGAAGGGATTAAGCAATCTTACCCAGGAAATTCATTTAGAAATACTGCGCCGGGATAAGTTAGATTATCTGTTAAAAGGTCTAAACATCATTGCTCTTGCTCCTGTGTTGTTCACAGCTCCCATTGAACGTTGGGCGAGAGGCAGCTTTCCAACGATGGATGAATTTTATCGCAGCAAGCTTGGGTTTATCACCAAAATATCAATATACATCATCATCATCCTGGCTTACTTGTTATTACAAAGGTTACAGCAGTATGATGAAACGCGCTTTCGAGCTGGTAGAAAGCAAACTTTGTTTGCACGCATGTTGTATAACCAGATATTCATTCGTAAATTGGCGATGTTATTCGCCCCCAAACCAGGAAGCACTCAGTACAGCCAGACGGTAAGACTTATGCGGGAGAGCAGCTCAGAGTTAAAGTATGAATGGTTAGCCATTCGAAGGTTAGTTTTGTTTGTGACCTGTTTCATTCTAAGTATAATGTGCGTGTTATTGTTGCATCAGGTTGAACGAAATCACATTATGTATGACCCGGTGCGAGACGATCGGATGTTTGGAGCGATGGCTGAAGCCGAGCTGGAGCAGGCCAAAGAAAAAGCAGCCCTGGATCGATCTGTCATGCAGAAGATTAAAATGAACCGTTGGGCTAGTTATGATGATATCGCTAGCACCTTACAACAGAGCTCACCTGTTCAACTAGATCATGATACACAGACTGAGGTCATTGCGAGAATTATGAAAAAGATGGATTCGTATAACAAGCAGTTCTTGCACTGGTGGGAAGTTATTATTGCTGTTGTCATCGGGATAGCAGGATTTTATCTACCAATCTGGTTAATGCTGTTTCAGCGTAAAATGCGCAGTATGGATATGCGACATGAGATTTATCAATTCCAGACGGTCATATCCATATTACGTGAGATGGATCGAATGTCTGTCGAGGAGATTCTGGAATGGTTAAATCGATTTGCTGTCATTTTCAAACGTCCGCTCCAAAAGTGTCTACTGCATTTTGAACATGGGCCAGAGGATGCACTGGAGCAATTAAAGACAGATGCCGGATTGCCTGAGTTTCAGCGGCTGGTTGATAAATTACAACTTGCTCTTGGTAGAATTTCGATTCGTGAAGCGTTCGATGATTTGGATAGTATGATGGCTTTCTATTTCGAACAGCGTAAGCAGGAATATACCAAAATGATTGATGCCAAAGCAGCTTGGGGACGAATGATCGGATTTACTCCGATGTATGCTCTAATTTTCCTATATCTTGTCATCCCACTTGTTGGAATGAGTTTCTTACAAATGAACATGTATTATGAACAGATTCAGAAGCTGTGATCAATAAAGTGTTCAAAAAGTAAAACTGAATTAGCATTAAAACGGCTTTCGTTATAATCAAATTCTATATTAATTGGAGGATTTATCATGAATAATGCATCAAGCGCTTTAAAGGTGGCAGCAGGGATCTTTTTGACCATTGCGCTCATTACTATCGTAGTTTTGCTCTTTATCTCAGCACAGGAAGCTACCAAGACTGCACAGAACAATTTCGCCGATATCCAGACAGAATTGTCTCAGGCTGCCTTTACAGTATATGACGGTACTACAATTAGTGGATCACAGGTTACCAATGCATTGCGGAAATACGCAGACAAAGACCAATTCGGCATTCAGGTGATTACAGGTAAAAACAAAGGTGGACAATGGTATGGTAATGAGTTGAATATCTCCCAAGACCTCAATAATGAGAGTTATGGCTCAGTGATCAAAACGAATGAAAAGGTAGGAAATATTAATCAAACGATGAGTGAAAAAGAGAATCAGTATGTGAATCCAAGTGGGAAGTTCAAAGCACTTATCGTGAAGGATAAATCGAATGTGGTCAGAGGACTCATTTTCCAGCAATCCTAACAGGAGTGGGTTATAGATGTTCAGAAACGCTCAACAGCTTATGTTGTTCAGTACGGCAGCTGTCCTTTTTGTGACAGCCTGCCTGTACGGGCAACAACTAATTAGAACGATGACTGATGCTCTTATCAACACGACACAAATTACAGTAGAGATGGAAGGAAGAATGAACACAACGCTCCATACAACGAGTCCAAAGAGATATAGCGGTGTTGAAGTGTTACATACCGTAAGGCAAATGACCGGGACATCCATTATGGTGGAAGTGGACGGACAGGCACATATGATAGACCCCTTAATAAATAGAAAGAAGACCATTCCCGTTCAGCTCAGCAGCACATATAGACCAGAGTTCGTCAGAGATGAACAGGGAGTGCTGTTGAAAATCCAATTCTGGAAGGAGGTCAGCGTTCATTGATTAATGCTGCATCCAAGCTACTCGCAGTTATGTTAGCTGTAATCCTGCTGTACATCTATCCAACGGCTGAGACGGCTGACCGACAGGATGATCTGGCGAGAATGACCGTGAATCAGAGCGTTATACATTTTGTAGATGCGGTTAGAACCAAAGGGTATATCTCACCAGCTATGTACAGCGAATTGGAAGAACAATTGGCGCGAACAGGTAATGCGTATGAGATTCTGATTGAACATTTACACAAAAAATATGTACCACATTATACCGACCCAATGAATCAAAATACGTTCACAGGTACGTATGAAACCGTTGAGGATGGGTATTACAATCGACAGATTAAAGATCGGTTATTCCCTGCTGCAAGTGGGTTAACTGCTGACGACCCCGGACGTAGATATACGCTAGTCATGGGCGATTTTATTACGATAACCGTCCAAAGCACCAATCGGACATCCAGTATGTTGATCCGGGAATGGTTGAATGGAACACCCACTGCACCTGCTGTGCTCACCACCTATGGAGGTATGGTTTTAAATGAAGATTACTGATTTTTCAATTTTATTTGTAATTATCTTCTTGCCACTATTCTGGATTGTATCCCTTCATACGCGGGATGCTGAGGAAGCACAGCTTTTAAGCCAAAAGTATAGGTCTGCATTGCAGACTGCTGTGCTCGATGCAGGAGCAGTAATGCATCAAAATGAAAAGCAAAATAATGAAGCAGGCTATGATTCTACGAAATTTGTGAAGGCGGATAAGGAATTAGCCTTGCTTACATTTACACAAACGATGGCCTTGAATATGGGAATTCAGGATGATCCGGCTGCTATTCGATCATTATTTGATTACATACCGGCAATTGTTGTACTGGATTATGATGGATACTACATTTTGGCTAAGGAAGCGGAAATGACAGGAAATACCGAGCTTACATACAAGCAAGTCTGGAGTCCCAAGAAACCATATACATATGCAGATCCAAACGGCAGCAGCATTAACTTTACATTGGATGGATATGTATACGCTTATGATGCTATCCAAGGGAAATGGATTGAAGGTTTTCAGAAGGAACTGGCATCTAACACGCAAATCCCATTGTTACAGGATACCGACACATTTGAGCAAGTGAGACGAAGTTGGATTGTGACCAGTGTTCAGGAAGATCTTGCTGATGTTATTAATCGTCATAACGAATTCGCGCGTAGAAATGGCATATCTTATACGTTTACGTTACCGTTAATCCCGCAGGAGGATTGGTATAATTCGATTAACGATACAGGTATTATGGCATTTATCCAAGGTATACCTGTAGGGGATCAAAAAGTTAATAATTATGCTATTGGTGGAGGCAGACTTGTGAAGAAGACGGCAGTGGTCGGAGGAGTAGATCCATCAACTGGAGTCAAATATTACTATCCTTCTACATGTAACTATGGCTATAGAGCAGAAGAGGTCTTTGGCGACGGAAAACAAGCTGCAGCGCAAGGTTATTTTGAGCGTAATTGTTATGTCAGTGAACAAGCTCCATAAGTGAAAAAGTTTGCAAGAAGACATTACTTTCAGAAAAGACAGGTACGTGCTAGAATAGGTCTTTGGTACAATGTCTAAATTAGTGATTAAGTAATGTCAAATAGATAGGAGCAACCTCATCTTATGAGTTTATTGTCAGTTGAGAACGTGAGTCACAATTTTGGAGATCGCACGTTATTTAAAAATGTATCTTTTCGTTTACTGTCAGGTGAGCGAGTAGGTCTTGTTGGAGCAAATGGTGTAGGCAAATCCACGCTAATGAATATTTTGACTGGGAAATTGCTTAAAGATAGTGGGAAAGTAGAATGGACACCTAAAGTTCGTTATGGATATTTGGATCAGCATACCAAGCTTACGCCAGGTAAAACGATCCGGGATGTGCTGAAGGATGCATTCTTGCCACTGCTTGAGTTGGAAAAAGAAATGATGGCAATTACCGATCAGATGGCCGATGCTGACCCTGAGCAATTGGAACAGTTGCTTGAGGAAATGGGCGACATCCAAGAGCAGTTGGAGCAGGGCGATTTTTATTTGATCGATGTAAAGGTAGAAGAGATGGCAAATGGTCTGGGGCTGTCCGTTATCGGGCTTGATCGTGACGTTGCTTCACTTAGTGGGGGTCAGCGTACCAAGGTACTTCTGGCTAAGCTTCTCTTGGAGAAGCCGACAGCGCTTCTGCTGGATGAACCTACGAACTACCTGGATGTAGAGCATATCGAATGGCTGACCCGGTATTTGAAGGATTACCCGTATGCTTTTATCTTGATCTCCCATGATACAGAGTTCATGAATGAAGTAGTTAACGTGATCTATCACTTGGAATTTGCCAAGTTGACAAGATATGCTGCGAACTACAACAAGTTTCTTGAGATGGCAGATATGCAGAAGGCTCAGCATATTGATGCTTATGAGAAGCAACAGGAGTATATCAAAAAGCAGGAAGACTTCATCCAGCGGAATAAAGCACGTGCATCTACATCAGGTCGTGCGAAGAGCCGTGAGAAGCAATTGGGCAAAATTGAACGGATTGATCGTCCGGATGAGGCAGCCAAACCTACTTTCAAATTCAAAGATGCTCGTGCCAGCAGTAAAACGGTGTTTGAGGGCGTTGATTTTGAAATTGGATATTCTCATGCCTTATTACCTAAAATGACAATGACCATTGAACGTGGCGAAAAGATCGCCATCGTGGGTTGTAACGGTGTGGGTAAATCCACACTACTCAAAACGATTCTGGGTAAAATTCCGCCAATCAGTGGCAAAACATTTTTGGGAGATTATCTGGAAACCGCTTATTTTGAGCAGGAGGTACGAGCGGGGAATATCACTCCAATCGAGGATGTATGGAATGAATTTTCGCATCTGACGCAGAATGAGGTTAGGGGACATCTGGCACGTTGTGGATTAAAAAACGAACATATTACTCGTCCGCTTAACATGCTCAGTGGTGGAGAACAAGCGAAAGTGCGCTTGTGCAAATTGTTAATGCGCGAAAGCAACTGGATTTTGTTTGATGAGCCGACCAATCACCTTGATGTAACAGCCAAAGCTGAACTGAAGCGCGCCCTGCAAGAATTCAAGGGCACAGTGCTTCTCGTATCTCACGAACCTGATTTCTACGAGGATTGGGTTACGAAGACCTGGGATGTTGAAGCTTGGTCTGAGCAAAATTAGTCTACGTAGTCAAACGGGAATCTGAAATCCTCGGTGACAAAAAAAGGACTCTATGGTAATATAGGCTACAACTTCATATCAACACTAGGGGGGCCGCACGATGCGGCTGAGATGGAAGAATGCGATTCCGGACCCTTTGCACCTGATCTGGATCATACCAGCGTAGGGAAGTGGCGCGTTTTCGTTTATTAGGAACAGCACTCAGCATGAATGAGAGAATGCCTGTAGCTAAGAGAACAGCATGTTGTTTCTATGAGATTTTGCAATGGGGTATTCATTGCATGAATAGAACCTCTGTGTGTTGTTCAACACTTATTAAACGAATCAAAGCATATATTTCGCAGCCACTCCCCTACGGGAGTGGCCTTTTTGTTATGTCATTGTTTAAGAGAGGAGGTTATCTTTTGGTAATTACTGAAGAACATGACTCCAATGTCACAGCTTCTTTTGAGCTGCATGTTATCTCTCAAGGCGTAGGGAATTTGCACAACTTTGTAAGTGTATCGAAGGATATATGGCCATGGGTCGACTATATTCATATTCGAGAAAAACAACAGCCACCTAAACAGCGTAGGGAGTGGACAAACCAACTGCATCAATCAGGCGTTCCGTCTGATCGGATTGTGATTAATGGTGTGCATGAAGTGGGTCAAGGTGAAGGGTTGGCAGGTGTGCATTGGGGTCAGGAAGATTTCTCTAAAAGCGCGTTATCTATTAGTGACATTCGAAAACGGATTCGCATCGGTGTATCCGTTCATTCTGTAGCTGAAGCCAAGGCTGCTGAGCAACGGGGTGTAGACTATGTTTTTTTCGGTCATATCTATGACTCCAATAGCAAACCAGATATTCAGCCTAGAGGGCTGAAGCAGCTAGCTGAAGTGTGCACTAATGTAACTATTCCAGTAATTGCAATCGGTGGCATTGGGGTTGAGCACGTTCGTGACCTTCGCAGAGCTGGAGCAAGAGGCATTGCTGTCATATCACATATCTGGGCGAGTGAGAATCCAAAGCATGCGATTCGTGTACTAAGACAGGCGATCGTAGAATCGGAAGGTTAATCTTGAGCAAGGAGATGAGATGGTGAACGATGGAGCGAGAGTTCGGAGACGAAGCATTAACCGAGATTTACGTAAAACATTGTCTCGCAGTAGAACCAATGCTGGAATCCACGGAAAGCTTCATGCAGAAACAATTGTGATTGGTGGGGGCGTGATTGGTTGTGCAATTGCTTATGAGCTTGCAGCACGAGGACAAGATGTTCTTCTGCTTGAACGTGCGCGGATTGCAGAGGGTGCATCTTGTGCAGCGGCTGGAATGATTGCAGCAGATAGTGAGCATTTTTCTTCACCTATGATGGCGAACTTGGCAACCATGAGCAGACAACTTCTGCATGAGCAGTGCGAACAACTGAGCTCCCTGAGTGGGATGCATATTGGGTTTCAACAAAATGGTTTTATTACTCCTGTGCGTTTGGAAAAAGATTTAAACAGCGATTCCACTGCTACAGCACCACGATCAATCACGTCTGAAATTTGGTGGGATGTTATCAAGGCACAACAAAAGGCTCCATGGTTAAGCAAAAATATTTATGGTGCCTACTATCGACCGCTGGAATGTGACGTTCTACCTGTTAATTTGACTCAAGCTTATGCAAAATCAGCTCAGGCACTCGGAGCACGGATTATTGAAGGCGTGCATCATGTTAATCTTCGAGTGGATGCAAACGGAGTACAAGGCGTGGAAACTTCAATTGGAACGATGACATGTCGCAATGTCATTGTTGCTAATGGTTTGCAAGGGGAAGTGTTAATGAAGCAGGCTGGGCTTCAATTGCCGACTATGCCGGTCAAAGGCGAAATTGCAGCAGTGCAGTTCTCAGATCATTCTGGACAACTTGCCCCAGACAAAACGGTATACGCAGAGGACATTTATATCGTACCTAAGGCCAATGGAGAAGTATGGATTGGTGCGACCGTTTTACAGGGGGAATCTGATCTACATGTTTCAGCTGCCGGGTTACAAAAACTGCTTGAACGTGCTGCCAGCTGGGTACCTGGCATTGCAGAAGCTCAGTTTGTACGGGCATGGGCCGGAGTAAGGCCTTCAACACCCGATGGATTACCATACCTCGGCGCATGTGAGAGCATGCCTGGTTTATATGCAGCCTTTGGACATCATCGCAATGGAATCCTGTTAAGTGCTGTAACGGGTAGCCTACTAGCAGATTTTATTGGAGGTAAATCTTCAGAGGAGCTGAATGTGCAAGGTTGTCGTCCAGAACGCTTCAATAAAAGGGGGATCCTGCATTGAATATTATCGTCAATGGTCAACGGATGGAGATAGAAGACCGCTTGAACCGTGTAGATAAACTGCTGCACTCATTCGATCTTCATGTGAAAACTGTCGTTGTTGAGTTGAATCGCCAGATTCTTACTCGCGAACATCATGAGACGACCCATTTAAAAGATGGGGATCGGGTCGAAATTGTACATTTTGTAGGAGGGGGCTAAGTGATGTTGAAAATTGGTGAGCATGTCTTTCAGTCTAGATTATTGTTGGGTACAGGTAAGTTTGACGATTTAGAGGTACAGTCTCAGGCCATTGAAGCCTCAGGCACAGAGGTGCTTACGTTTGCCGTGAGACGTCTTAATCTTGAGGAGCGTAACAAAAAGCACTTTCTCGATAGGGTAGATCTTGATCGCTATACCTTGCTGCCTAACACAGCGGGCGCTTCTACCGCGGAAGAGGCTGTTCGAATTGCTGAACTCGCCCGTGCTTCCGGACTTTGTGATATGATAAAAGTAGAAGTAATCGGCGATGGAATTACATTGTTACCAGACCCGATTGAAACGTATAAAGCCTGTGAGATGCTGCTACATAAGGGCTTTACGGTTCTTCCTTATATTTCTGATGATGTTATCTTAGCCAAACGACTCCA
The DNA here is from genome assembly GCF_023714095.1 of Paenibacillus sp. MER 99-2. Classification (NCBI taxonomy): domain Bacteria; kingdom Bacillati; phylum Bacillota; class Bacilli; order Caryophanales; family Paenibacillaceae; genus Paenibacillus; species Paenibacillus sp. MER 99-2. The sequence goes on from NZ_JAMAUZ010000001.1 coordinate 1,260,451, forward strand.
GTTACTTGGTGTACACGCTATTATGCCTGGGGCTTCACCAATTGGATCAGGCAAGGGAATCATTAATCCATACAACCTTGAGGTTATTATTGAACAGGCAGTTGTACCTGTGGTTGTAGATGCTGGACTTCGTTCACCCAGTGATGCTGCTCGTGCGATGGAAATGGGGGCAGACGCTGTGTTGTTGAATACAGCCGTGTCTGGATCCGGTTACCCTGTGGATATGGCCAAGGCCATGAGACTCGGAGTGGAGGCAGGAAGGCTGGCATATGAGGCAGGAATGATTCCGGTAAAGCGTTATGCAGCAGCGAGTAGTCCGGCGGAAGGAATGATTCATACATGATGAATGAGACGTGTTCACCTGACCAAGGAGATCGATACTCCAGACAAGAGCGTTATGCTCCCCTTGGCAAGGAAGGACAGCGCAAACTAAGTAACGGTAAAGTTTTGATCGTTGGTGCAGGTGCACTCGGCACTGGAATTGCGGAGACACTGGTACGTTCTGGTGTAGGGCATGTCACGATTGTAGATCGGGACTATGTAGAGTGGAGTAACCTGCAACGACAGCAATTATATATTGAACAGGATGCATTGGAGAGAATGCCCAAAGCGATTGCGGCACAAAAACATCTCAGAGCGATTAATTCAACTGTTACAGTTGAGGGAATCGTGATGGATGTAAGGGCAGATGAGCTAGAGACTCTGATCCCACATGTTGATCTAATTATGGATGCAACAGATAATTTTGATACCAGATTATTGATCAATGATATGTGCCAGAAATATCGTATCCCGTGGATCTATGGCGGATGTGTCGGCAGTTATGGGATTACGTATACATTTGTACCAGGTGAGACACCTTGTTTGAATTGTCTGCTAGGAGAGGTTCCGCTTGGTGGCGATACTTGTGATACTTCTGGAATTATTCCTCAGGCTGTCCAGATGGTAACAGCGAATCAGACAGCCGAAGCGCTGAAATGGTTAAGTGGTCATCCAGAGGCATTAAGACGAAAGTTATTATCCTTTGATCTATGGCGTAATGAATATATTTCGATTAACGTGGATGGTGCCAAAAAGCAGCAATGTGCTTCCTGTGGCGAAACAGCTACATATCCATATCTCTCTGCTTCGAATTTGGAGAAGACGGACGTATTATGCGGCAGAGATACAGTACAGATTCGCACTGCACGCCCAACGAAACTTGATCTAGAGCGTACAGCTGAGCGTTTACGTGGACTTAATGAAGGTCAAGTTGAGGCCAATCCCTTCCTAGTTTCGTTCACAACGGGAGCACAACGCATGGTTATTTTCCAGGACGGGCGTATTCTTGTGCATGGAACGAAAGATACGGCAGAAGCACGAACACTTGTACATCGTTACTTTGGCTAAGTGGTCAATTTACCCAAAGAACATTAAACGATATGAACTAAACATTTCAATTAATACTAAGTTTGTACCGTATGCAGCACCCAGCACGCGGTATCCTGCCTCAATACAAGGGTTGTCAGCCACAGTCCATTCCTATAGGAATGGACTTCTTGGTTATGCGGCATGATAAACAAATAACGAAATGCTGTTCTGCATCTTGTGTTTATTTGTGATTAACTTTTGAGTGTGCAGAAATAACATGGCGAAGTTTGAGATAAGCCGGGTGAATACTACATGCAAATATCCATCCTTCTGGTGGGGAGCACAGATCGGACTGCACCTATGAAAGAAGTACTCCTGAATAATTCATATACCGTTGCAGAGCTTGGTTGGCAACAATTGCAGCAAGAGCAAGATACCCAACTGGATTCAATCCGTATGATCATTCTCTTGCGCGATGCGGATTCTGGGAAAGAACTATTGGAAGGCATTGAGTATCTAGCTCGAAAGAGTAAGCCTATTCCTATAGTGGTACTCACTTACCAGGCTTCGGATGAAGAAGTTGTGCGCTGGCTCGATCTTGGGGCGAATGATGTAATTGTAGAACCTGTTCACTGGAATGTCCTACTGGCACGCATTCGTAATTTGTTAAGGCTATTTGTGAGTGTTGGCCAGATGGATGAAGAGGTCATAGTAGTACATGATCTAAAAGTGAATTTGCGGTCTCGGCGGGTGAGCCGTGCAGGGGAATATTTGATGTTAACACCTAAAGAGTACGAATTGTTGGAGTATTTGGCTCGTCATGTTAATGAGGCTTGTACGCGTAGCATGATTTTAAGTGAAGTATGGGGATACGAATTTGCAATGGATACGAATGTAGTGGACGTATATATTAAACATCTTCGCGTAAAAGTGGACAAAGGCAGATCCGAGAAATTGATTCATACCGTACGTGGAATAGGTTACATGCTTCACATCTGAGTACCGTGTTCAAGTATGAGTTATGACATATGTATTCAATAAACATTAATGCCTTTTGATATCAATCGAGTAGCTAAAAGAAGCAAACATAAAGAACCGAATCCATGGATTCGGTTCTTTCAAAGTTGTTCGTAGCATTAGCAATCAAACGTACACTTTCAATCAAAGCTCTAAAGTACGCGACGAGCTTTGATGTAAGTTCTTTCCCAAGTGCCAGAGTTCAGATCTGACAGAGTCACACCCGGGGAACCGTAAGTGTGGAGAATCTGCCCATTTCCTGCATAAACGCCGACATGAGTAATGTTAGAACCAGTAGAGCGGCTGCCGCTGGAGAAGAAAACAAGGTCGCCTACACGCAGATTTGCTTTAGACACAGCTGTACCTTCTTTGGATTGCTTCACGGAAGTACGTGGCAAGTCAACGCCATATTTCTTGAAAATATACTTCATAAAAGAAGAGCAATCAAAATACTTTGTTGTTGTGGTCGAAGCGCCAAATTTATATGGAGTTCCAGTGAACTGTTTACCGTAGTTTACAATTTGCTGTCCAGTTGATACCGATGCGCTCGCTGCTTGTGCAACAGGTGCGTTAGTCATAAGTACTGCTCCAAAACCTAGTGTAGCGCACAACCCCACGGTTACGGCTTTTTGGACTAAGATGTTTGTTTTCATGTGAGTACCTCCAAAATTCGTTTTCGTTAAGTTGCTAGAGCTACTATAACAGGTTTGTAACAGCCTAGAAATTGGATAGATACGTATAATCCCTTGTGTCGCAATGGATTGGGATTCATTATTAAAAAACAATTAAAAATGTCAAAAAATTAATCATTGACGGATAAATACGATGGAGAAAATGAAAAAGACCCTTGTCTATCAAGGGTCTTTGCGTTGATTTCAATTCATTTATATTTGAATCATAGATTACAAGAACGTAACTTTTTTAAGATCTAACGTTAATCTTTGCTCTGGATAATTAACAATAATCCACTATCAATAGAGACAGTTCCAGACTTACCCAATAATTTATTGCTTATCCCTAATGACATTCCCATTCGAATGGTAGCTTGATCAAGAGGGTACTGGAATCCTTCCAAGCAAATCCCCGTTACTTCAGGCGTCAAAGGTAACAAAGAGACATACTCATAACCACGATCTTCGACCACAGCTTCAGATGTCGTTAACATCATGTAATTATTTTTGTCTTGCAAAGAACAGATGATATGATGTTGCATTGCCCGAACCATGATATGTACATTTGCCAAGGTGTGATCCATACGAGTCCCTGTAGCACCTAACATTAGAATATGAGTTGGCTCGAAGTCCAGGGCTGTTTCAAAAGCCATCTCTGTATCTGTCCAGTCTTTAAGTACAGGATCTACTGTAATCATTCGTCCGCTTTTTTTGTGCACTAATTGTTGTTCTTCTTCCGATATGGAGTCAAAATCCCCAACGGCTACATGTGGCGTAACCCCATGTTCAATTAGGAATAATGCCCCGCGGTCTGCTGCAATAATGATGTCATCCTTATGAATTACTTCTAGGAACTCAGGAAATAGCTCCCCACCGGTAAAAATGACAATACGTTTCATAGCCATTCTATTCATCCTTCCTTCTAATGAAGAAAGTATATCATTTTTTCATGTTACTTCGAAACTCTACTATAGATGGTGGCAACATCTCATTTGGACATCTGTCTATAGAAGCATGTGTTATATGAGAGTACTAGACAACGGACACGGATGACAATATATTTGAAAAGCTTTGTAAAGAAATGCGGATATTTATAAGTTTTCATTACAGTAATGTGAACAGATTGAGCTTGTTTTTTATTGAATTATAGGTTGAAAGATTAAAATTCAACAAAATACACGTACATTGGACAAAATGTTGTTGCTTAATTTTAGTCCTCGCGGCTACAATGGGTAGAGCGACATGGAGATGACTTGAAAAGTGAGGTTTGAACAGGTTGGACTTACACATTTTTGAAGTATTCAGTATTATAGGGACGATTGCGTTTGCGATGTCCGGTGCGTTCGTGGCGATGGAAGAGGAGTATGATATCCTCGGGGTATTGGTACTGGGTCTTGTTACAGCCTTTGGCGGCGGAATTATCCGTAATGTGTTGATCGGAGTACCAGTAACGACCTTATGGAGTCAGGGCGGACTTATTATGTTGGCGCTTGTATCTGTTGCGATTGCATTTATTCTTCCATTGCAATGGATTAGCCATTGGAAGCGCACGGAAGCACTGTTTGATGCGATCGGACTTGCGGCATTTGCGATTCAAGGTGGCTTGTACGCTGCCAAAATGGGACATCCCGTGAGTGCAGTAATCGTAGCTGCGGTGATGACCGGTATTGGTGGAGGGATTATTCGAGACTTGCTCGCAGGACGGAAGCCGCTCGTGTTACGTGACGAGATATACGCTGTGTGGGCGATGGCCGCTGGATTTACGATTGGAATGGGTTGGTTTACAAGCAACATGGGGCTGCTAATCTGCTTCGCAGGGGTTGTGTTTTTCCGTATGTGCTCTGTACACTATAAATGGAAACTGCCTCGCCGTTCACTTGTTGCATCCGATACCATCCAACCACAGACAACACAGACTGTGTTAAGTCGTACGTTAAGCAAGGGGGATTAATTGTAATGATTCATGTTTTATTCGTTTGTCTCGGCAATATTTGCCGATCACCTATGGCTGAAGCTGTGCTGCGCCACAAAATTCAAGCGCGCGGATTAGCACAGCAGATTAAGGTTGATTCAGCAGGCACGGGAAACTGGCATGTAGGTAAACCACCTCATGAAGGGACTCGTAAACTGTTAGATAGCGTTCAGATTTCATATGCGAATATGGCAGCAAGACAGTTCGCAAGTAATGACTTTGAGCAATTCGATTATATTGTCTGCATGGACAACTCTAATGAAGCGAACGTACGCAACGTTACAGGTGGTGCAGATGCCGATATCATCAAGTTCATGGATTTGCTTCCTCATGAAACACTTCGTGAAGTTCCTGATCCGTACCATACTGGTAACTTTGAAGAAGTGTATCAATTGGTTGATGCAGGCTGCGATGTGTTATTGGAGCGGATCACTACAGAACAAGCGTTGGCTTAAGTTGTTGAACAGGCGAATGTGCGAAGTAAAGTAACGAATGATAGTAGAGCTGGGTTAAGAACAACATCCAGCTTTTTTACAGAGAACATATGTAAGCGGTAACATTAATAAATAAAACAAAAGCGGCATTTCAGCCGCCTGTTTCATTTCGATACACATTTAATTTTCTTGCAGAAAATATAGCAGTGCTTCTGGCAGTTCCTTTTGCCAAAATCCCCATTGGTGGTTTCCTTCCTTCTCCCGGTAGGAGACGGTGGCACCACGTTTCTCCAATAGATCACGAGTATCTCGGTTCAATTGAACAAAGTCATAAGTTCCTGTGTCTGCTTCAAACGCCGTCTCTTGCAAACCAACAATCATCCATATGGAAAGCCAGGACAGATTTTCTTCTGCGGCATAAATCTCTTGAGAAGCTGAATAGAAGGCTCCGGACAAGCTAATAACGCGATGGAACAGATCGGGATAGAGTAGGGCAAGATGCAACGATACACTGCCACCGAGTGAGTCACCAGCTAGAACACGTTCTTGTGGTGAGCGGCGCACAGGATATTTCTCTTCTACATAGGGAATAATCTCTTCAGCGAAGCAAGCGGTATAAGCTTTAAACCGATCTCCGAAGGGAGCGTATTCCTGTGTCCTAACAGATACGTCAACCTGAACGCCAACGATAATGAAAGGTTCAGCGCCCTCGTCAAGGATAATGCGGTTCGCTGTTGTAGCGATTCGTCCAAAGTTAAAAAATTCTTCGCCATCCTGACAATATACGACAGGATAACTAAGCAGTTCATTGTAGCCTGGGGGAAGGTAAATTCGTAGAGTCCGCTTCTCTCCAAGATAACGACTTTCAATCTCTTCCTTCACAATTGTACGTTTCAAATAGCGAGAATCCGTCATAAAACGTCACCTTTCTCGGTTTTATTTTTGCATTCGACCGCGCAATACGGTAAGATTAACCTTATGCGGGTTTAGGTAAAAAACGCAAACATGTACTATGCTGTTATACCAATATTAGATCCCTGTTATACATACAATCCGAAAGAAAATATAAAAAAATTACGGATATCTTTGACGTATGCAGTGAAACAGGTGTATAATAATATTATAACAGCGGAACTTGATATTCAAATTTTTTGTTGAGGTGAAGAAAAAAATGAGCAAGGTTCCTTATGAAGTATATACGGAGGATGTAGAAGCTCTGTCCGTGCTGTCTCCTGACGGCGAAATTGTTAACAAAGACATGATGCCTAAGCTTTCCGACGATCAATTAAAAGAAATTATGTACCGCATGGTATTTACCCGTACTTGGGATGACCGTGCAGTAAACCTGGGCCGTCAAGGTCGTCTTGGTTTCTATGCTCCAGTATCTGGTCAAGAAGCTACAATGGTTGGTAGTGAATATGCACTTGAAAAAGAAGATTTTGTTGCTCCAGGCTATCGCGACATTCCGCAACTCGTGTGGCACGGACTTCCTCTTTATCAAGCGTTCTTGTACTCCCGTGGACACCAACATGGTGGACAAATTCCAGATGGCGTTAACGTATTGATGCCACAAATCATCATTGGTGCACAAATTCTGCACGCAATGGGTATCGCTATGGGTTACAAATTGAAGAAACAAAAGCAAGTTGTTATTACGTACACAGGTGATGGCGGTTCTTCTGAAGGTGACTTCTATGAAGGTCTGAACTACGCTGGTGTATACAAATTGCCAGTGATCTTCTTCGTACAAAACAATGGTTATGCCATCACAACTCCTTTTGCTAAACAAACAGCAGCTCTGTCGATCGCTCATAAAGCGGTAGCAGCAGGAATCAAAGGTGTTAAAGTTGACGGTATGGACATTTTCGCTGTTATCAAAGCTGTTCAGGAAGCTGCTGAACGTGGACGTAACGGAGAAGGCGCTACATTGATCGAAGCGGTAACTTATCGTTTCCGTCCTCACTCCCTTTCTGACGATGCTTCCAAGTATCGTACAAAAGAAGAAGAAGCTGAGTGGAGCGTTAAAGATCCAATCGCACGTTTTGCTAAGTATCTGGAGAAAAAAGGTCTTTGGACTGAAGAAGATACAGCTCGTGTGAAAGAAGAAGCAAAAGCTAAAGTAAATGAAGAGATCAAAAAAGCGGAAAAAACCGAGAAAATGACGATTTCAGGCTTGATCGACAGCATGTTCGAACAAACGCCTAAGCACTTGGAAGAGCAAAAAGCTGATTTCCAATAAGTTTTTTCCGATAAAGCATAAACATCCGGCGCCAGTTGTGGTGTCTCGGTATACATGTATGAATTCAAATGTGAACTGTCAATGTTTAAGGAGGAAATGAAGCAAATGGCACAATTGAACATGAAAGAAGCAATCCGTGATGCGCTTCGCGTTGAGTTGAAACGTGATCCTAACGTTCTGCTTTTCGGTGAAGACGTAGGTAATGTAGGCGGCGTTTTCCGTGTAACGGAAGGTCTGCAAAAAGAGTTTGGCGAAGAGCGTGTATTTGATACTCCGCTGGCTGAGTCCGCTATTGGTGGTTTGGCTGTAGGTTTGGGTATTCAAGGCTTTCGTCCGGTAGCTGAAATCCAATTCGTTGGTTTCATCTTCGAAGCACTTGACCAAATGGTAGTTCAAGCTGCTCGTATGCGTTTCCGCTCCGGTGGAAAATACAACTCTCCAATCGTATTCCGTACACCATTCGGTGGCGGTGTAAAAGCGGCAGAATTGCATACAGATTCTCTGGAAGGTTTGCTCACGCAAACTCCGGGTATTAAAGTAGTAGTTCCATCTAACCCTTACGATGCAAAAGGTCTGATGATCGCTTCCATCCGCGACAACGATCCTGTATTCTTCATGGAGCACTTGAACCTGTACCATGCTTTCCGTGCAGAAGTGCCTGAAGAAGACTATGTTGTTGAATTGGGTAAAGCGAACGTTGTTCGTGAAGGTTCCGACGTTACGATCATCACTTACGGTATGATGGTTCATACTTCTGTAAAAGCTGCAGAAGAGCTTGAAAAACAAGGAATCAAAGCAGAAGTAATCGACCTTCGTACGATCAGCCCGATCGATATCGATACAGTTATTGCTTCCGTTAAGAAAACAAATCGTGCAATTGTTGTACAAGAAGCTCAAAAGAGCGCAGGTGTTGCAGCTGAAGTCATTGCACAAATCAATGAAAAAGCAATCCTGCACTTGGAAGCACCGGTACTGCGTGTAGCAGGTCCGGATACTGTATATCCTTTTGCACAAATCGAAGATACATGGCTGCCTAACCCAGCACGTATTGTTGCTGCGGTTAACAAAGTCGTAAATTTCTAATTTAATCATCTGACATGCCGCAAGGCGCAGTATGGTGATTCACACCGCAGCGCAGGCTGCACTGTAAACAGCCATTAGCCCCTTGAGTAACAGTTATTTGCATTAGCAGTAACAGTTGTTTCTTGGAGTTAAGGGTTGTTTTCAGGATTGAGCACATAATCAAGGAGGTTTTTCAGTTGGCTAAATTTGAATATAAATTCCCTGAACTAGGCGAAGGCCTTCACGAAGGCGAAATCATCAAGATGCACATCAAAGTCGGGGACAAGGTAACTGACGACGATATCATCATGGAAGTACAGAACGATAAAGCGGTAGTTGAAGTACCTTGTCCGGTTAACGGAACAGTTACTGAAGTTTTCGCAAAAGACGGTCAAATCTGCCACGTTGGTGAAGTTGTAGCGATCATCGACGCAGAAGGCGAACTTCCTGAGCAAGACGACGCTCCTGCTGGCGATCAAGGCGAGCAAGAGAAAGACGCAGCCCAAGGCGGAGCTGACACTAGCGGTTCTTCTGCAGCAGCTTCCAGCTCGAATGCAGCTCAAGAAGGCGGCAATAACAGCGTTCCAGCAGTTCCTGCTAAAGACGTTCTGGCAACTCCAAGCGTGCGTAAATTCGCTCGCGAACAAGGTGTAGACATCGCTCAGGTTAACGGTACTGGCAACAACGGTAAAGTAACCAAAGAAGATGTTGAATCCTTCAAAAATGGTGGCGGTTCTTCCGCAGCGGCATCTTCCGAAGCTCCAGCTCAAGAAGAGAAAAAATCCGCAGCACCAGCAGCTGCAGCAGCTGATCAACGCCTTGAAGAAGAGCGCGTACCATTCAAAGGTATCCGTAAAGCGATCTCTAACGCAATGGTTAAATCAGCTTACACAGCACCTCACGTTACAATCATGGACGAAGTTGACGTAACTGAGTTGGTTGCTTTCCGTACTCGCATGAAACCAATCGCTGAGAAAAAAGGAACAAAAGTTACTTACTTGCCATTCATCGTTAAAGCATTGGTTGCTGCTTCCCGCCAATTCCCTGCTCTGAACGCAATGATCGATGAAGAAGCTAACGAAATTGTTTACAAAAAATACTACAACATCGGTATCGCTACAGATACAGACAACGGCTTGATCGTTCCTGTTATCAAAGATGCTGATCGTAAATCCATCTGGATGATCGCTGATTCTATCCGTGATCTGGCAGCTCGTGGCCGTGATGGTAAACTGAGCGCGAACGAAATGAGAGGAAGCACAATCTCCATCAGTAACATTGGTTCTGCTGGCGGTATGTTCTTCACTCCGATCATCAACTTCCCTGAAGTTGCTATCCTCGGAACTGGACGCATCAGCGAAAAAGCGGTTATCAAAAACGGCGAAGTTGTTGCAGCACCAGTAATGGCTCTTTCCTTGAGCTTCGACCACCGTATCATTGATGGCGCAACTGCACAAAACTTTATGAATTACATTAAACAGCTGCTCGCTAACCCTGAGTTGCTTGTTATGGAGGTGTAAGATATGGTAGTAGGCGACGCTTCTCTTAATATCGACACATTAGTAATTGGTGCAGGACCTGGCGGCTATGTAGCTGCCATCCGTGCTGCACAACTGGGCCAAAGCGTATTGATCGTAGATAAATCCGAGCTGGGCGGCGTATGTTTGAACCGCGGATGTATTCCATCCAAAGCTCTGATCTCTGCTGCACACCAATATGAGTCTGCACTTCACGGTGAAGCATTTGGTATCTCTGCTGAGAACGTTAAAGTGGACTTCAGCAAAACTCAAGAATTCAAAAACGGCGTTGTTAAGAAAATGACTGGCGGCGTAGCTGGTCTGCTCAAAGGCAACAAAGTTGAAGTTTTCAACGGTGAGTGCATGTTCATCAACGAAAACGAAGCTCGTGTATTTAACGATCACGAGTCACCACGTTACAAATTCAAAAATGCAATCATTGCTACAGGTTCCCGTCCAATCGAACTGAAACCTTTCCCGTTTGGCGGACGCATTTTGTCCTCAACAGAAGCATTGAACTTGCCTGAAGTACCAAAAAGCATGATCGTAATCGGTGGCGGTTATATCGGTGCTGAGCTTGGTCAAATGTACTCCAAATTCGGTGCTAAAGTAACAATCATCGAAGGTTTGGATACTGTATTGCCAGGATTCGATAAAGACATGACTAGCCTTGTAGCTAAAAACATGAAGAAAACAGGCATCGAAATCGTAACGGGTGCAAAAGCTGAAAGTGCTGAGCAAACGGATAAAGATGTAACTGTTAAATATTCTGTAAATGGTGAGTCCAAAGAAGTAACTGCAGATTACCTGCTTGTTACTGTTGGACGTCGTCCAAACACAGATGGTGAGCTTGGTCTTGATATGATCGGTGTTGACGTTGACGAGCGTGGATTCGTTAAAGTTGACCACCAAGGTCGTACTAGCATCCCGCACATCTTCGCAATTGGTGATATCGTATCTGGTCTTGCTCTGGCACACAAAGCTTCTTATGAAGGTAAAGTGGCTGCAGAAGCAATCGCAGGACAACCATCTGTAGTTGACTACAAATGTATGCCAGCTGTTGTCTTCACAGATCCAGAGTGCTCCAGCGTAGGTTACACTGAAAAAGAAGCTAAAGAAAAAGGTTACAAAGTTAAAGCAGGTAAATTCCCTTATGCGGGTAACGGCCGTGCAGTATCTTTGAACCATGCTGAAGGCTTCGTGAAAATCGTAGCTGACGAAGAGAGCGGCCTTGTATTGGGTTGCCAAATCGTTGGTCTGGAAGCTTCTAATCTGATTGCTGAGCTTGGTCTTGCAATCGAGATGGGTGCAACATTGGAAGATCTGGCGCTTACGATCCACGCTCACCCAACTTTGGGCGAAATCGTGATGGAAGCAGCGGAATTGGTTATGGGTCACCCGATCCACATCATCTCCCGTTAAGATTCTCTAAGCTTCGGATTCGTCCGGCATTATACGTAGATCCAAGAGGTGAGTAGTGCATTAGCGCTACTCACCTTTTTTTTCTGAGTATACGAGACTTCTTAAGGGAATATCTTGCACTTAGTGCTGTAAAACGTGGGCAAAATTGAATGTGTCTCAACTCTTTTTCCATCGTGCACAGTGTGATAAACTGTTAAGATGTTCAGACATGATGTAATTCAAGTCAAACTGGAATTGAGTGGCAACATATATAGAGATGCGAGGGGAAATCAATTTGAAAAACTATCTCGATTTATTACAAGATATATTAGACAATGGCGTACACAAAGGAGATCGTACGGGAACGGGAACACAATCTGTATTTGGCAGACAGCTCCGTTATGATCTATCAGAAGGATTTCCACTTGTAACAACGAAACGAATTCATCTCAAATCGGTAATCCATGAGCTTTTGTGGTTTTTGAGTGGCGATACAAACATCGCTTATTTGAAAGAAAACGGTGTGAAGATCTGGGATGATTGGGCAGATGAAAATGGTGATCTAGGACCTGTCTATGGCTCACAGTGGCGTACGTGGGAAGCGCCAAACGGGGAGAAGATTGACCAGATTGCGGCTGTTATTGATTCGATCAAAAACAACCCGGATTCCAGACGTCACCTTGTAAGTGCGTGGAATGTGGCCGAGATTAACCACATGAAGCTTCCTCCATGTCATTTCGCGTTTCAGTTTTATGTTGCAGAGGGTAAATTATCATGTATGCTTACGATGCGTTCAGTGGATACGTTCCTCGGGTTGCCGTTTAACATTGCCAGTTATGCGCTCCTGACCCATATGATTGCGCAGCAATGTGACCTTGAAGTGGGTGAATTCATCTGGTCAGGTGGAGATGTGCACATCTATTCAAACCATGTAGAGCAGGTCAAAACTCAACTGACGCGTGAACCTTTTGCATTGCCTAAATTGGTGATTAAACGCAAGCCAGAATCCATTTTTGACTATGAGTTTGAAGATTTCGAATTCGAGAACTATCAGCACCATCCAGGCATTAAAGCTCCAATTGCAGTATAAACATGCAGTAGCGGAATCAATTTTGATTTTGGATTGAAGGAGTGTATAACCTTTGAGCATTGATCTTATATGGGCAATGGGAGAGAACGGCGTGATTGGCCTAGATAATTCGTTGCCATGGCATCTACCCAAGGATATGGCCTTTTTTAAACAACAAACGCTGAACAAAACCATTATTATGGGACGAAATACGTGGGAATCTTTTGGCGGCAAACCACTTCCTAAACGTCGTAATATAGTTGTAACTAGAGACTTAGACTACAAAGCAGAGCAAGCTGAAGTGGTACACACCATCGAAGAGGGTCTAAGTGTTACTAAAGGGGAAGAACTGTGCGTTATTGGTGGTTCACAGGTATATCGTGAATTTTTACCGTTCGCCGATCGTCTCGTCGTAACCAAGATTCACGAACACTTTGAGGGAGATACGTTCTTCCCTGAAGTGAATTGGTCTGAATGGGAGCTTATTAAACAAATTGAAGGTGAGCAGGATGAAAAAAATGTCCATGCTTTTACCTTTGAGTTTTACGAACGTAAACAATAACATTGAACGTTGTTTCATTCGTTGTAATACGTTTTGAAGTGAATTTATGAAAAAAGTTGAGGCGCTGATTCCGAAATATTCGTGAACAGCGTTTTTTTTCATTTTTACAGAACATTTTTAATCTGCAGAAAATGGTATATAACATTTATGTAACATATTGCATGGGGGATTATGTATAATATACATATAGATCTGCATTCATAAGACAAAAAGTGTAAAAGTTGTAGGGATTCAACGTTGTAAAGCCCTAAAACAAGTGTAATATTCGGAAATAAGCATCAGTTATGAGCAAATAAGTTGATTTTTATGGTAAATTATCTGACATTTACGTGACGTTCTGAACTTTGAAATGGCTAACACACGCCTGTTTGTACATTGAAAAAACTCATTTTGCACCAAAATTAGGGGATTGACCATGAATAGATTCAGACGATATGATGTATAAAATACAAATAATTATGCGGATAATCCATTTAATATTCAGATGTCGAAATGCTACTATAATTGAAATATCTTCGAGAAGATTTTGTGATACAATAGACAAAAAACGCAGATCAAGAGTAATCCATTTCATATAGAATCGTGCAGATGAAGGGATTAAGACAAGAACGGATGGGGGAAAACGTAAGATGTCTACACCTACTGGATTTATGGAATACAAACGGCAATTGCCAGCGGATCGCGAGCCAGCCGAGCGGATTAAGGATTGGGAAGAGTTTCATAAACATATGGCGGAAGAAGAGCTCAGAACACAAGGTGCACGATGCATGGATTGTGGTACCCCGTATTGCCATACAGGTATAGATATGATTGGTGGCACATCAGGATGCCCCGTGCACAACCTGATTCCGGAATGGAACAACCTTGTCTACCGTGGATTGTGGAGAGAAGCACTTGAGCGTCTTCACAAAACGAACAATTTCCCTGAATTTACAGGTCGTGTATGTCCAGCTCCTTGTGAAGGATCTTGTACCGTTGGATTGATTGGTCAGCCTGTAACGATTAAAACGATAGAAGAAGCGATTATTGAAAAAGGTTTTGAAGAAGGATGGGTAGTTCCCCAACCTCCAGAGAAACGCACGGGTAAACGTGTAGCTGTTGTTGGTTCGGGTCCAGCAGGACTTGCTACTGCAGCTCAATTGAACAAAGCAGGTCACACAGTAACAGTATACGAGCGTTCTGATCGTGTTGGTGGTTTGTTGATGTACGGTATTCCAACAATGAAATTGGACAAAAAAGTAGTTCAACGTCGTGTGGACTTGCTTGAAGCTGAAGGCGTTCAATTCATTACAAATACAGAGATCGGTAAAGACATTCCTGCACAGCAGTTAGTAGACGATTATGATGCTGTTGTATTGTGTGGTGGCGCAACCAAACCACGTGAATTCAACATTGAAGGTAGTGACCTGAAAGGCGTACACTACGCTATGGACTTCCTCAATAGCAGCATTAAGAGCTATTTGGATTCTAATTTGGAAGATGGCAACTATCTGTCTGCACAAGACAAAGATGTTATCGTTATTGGTGGCGGAGACACAGGCTCTGACTGCGTAGCTACATCGCTTCGTCATGGTTGTCGTACCATTACACAATTTGGTACTCACACTCAAGCACCTATGGAGCGTGACCGCATCAATAACCCTTGGCCACAGTTCCCTAATGTGTACACATTAGATTACGCTCAAGAAGAAGCCAAAGCGTTGTTTGGTCAAGATCCGCGTGAATTCTCCATCATGACAACGAAATTTGTTGGTGATGAAGAAGGCAACTTGAAAGAGCTGCATACCGTTCAGATTGAGCGTATCGTAGATGAGACAGGCCGCAAAATCTATCAACCAATCCCTGGAACAGAGCGCGTTTTCCCTGCTCAAATGGCGATGATTGCGATCGGTTTTGATGGACCAGAACAGACTCTGGTAGAACAATTGGGACTTGCAACAGATCGTCGTACTAATGTTAAAGCTCGCTATGGCAAATACAACACGAACGTTGACAAAGTATTTGCAGCAGGCGACATGCGTCGTGGACAAAGTCTTGTTGTATGGGCAATCAATGAAGGTCGCGAAGCGGCTCGTGAAGTTGATAAGTATTTGATGGGAGCTACAGTTCTCGTATAATTGATAGCGTAATTTCAACCCTCGCCATTATGGCGGGGGTTATTTATTTGTTTTTTATCTACGTTTTTTTAGTGTAAGTGTGAGGTAGAGCATTGCTTTTTATCCCCTAAAGATTTATTATTATATTATAATAATTATAAATAAGAGTTTTTTTAAATATGAATATCAATGACGTGAACATATAACATTTGGAGGTGCAACCAACTATGGCAACGAACCGGGACAAATGCATTTCAGACCAGATTTCTGATATTAAGAAACAATTGGTTGAGAAAGGGTACAAGTTGACTCAGCAGCGTGAAGTGACCGTTCGTGTTTTACTTGAACATGAAAAGGATCATTTTAGCGCCGAAGAAGTCTTCTTGCTTGTGAAGGAACAATTCCCTGAGATTGGCCTTGCCACCGTATATCGCACACTTGAATTGCTGAGTGATCTGCAAGTGGTCGAGAAAATTAATTTTGGAGATGGAGCTGCGCGGTTTGATCTACGCAGCACGGACGGCTCTCATCATCATCACCATCTCATTTGTACAGACTGTGGCAGTGTAGAGGAGATTATGGAGGATGGTCTGCTTCGTTTAGAACAGCAAATTGAGCGGCAATATGGATTTGCTGTTACGGATCATCGACTTGATTTTCAAGGCGTATGCAAGGAGTGTAGACAAAAACGAGCTTTAAATGAGCCGGCTGCAGGTTAATTCAACCGTGGAGGGATGCTCCCGGACTCAAAATCTGATATAATATGTTTCAGAAGCAAGGGGCTTCCGTGGGCGGAAGGCCCCTTTTTGCCGTCATGCGGACGGTGAAGGAGGAGAGATGGACGGATGAAGACACTGGTTATAGCGGAGAAACCTGATATGGGTCGAACCATTGCTGCCGTCATAGAACCAAAGGCCAAGAACAATCGCAGCTACCTTGAAGGGGAGCATTATATTATTACTTGGGCGATTGGTCATTTGCTCGGGCTGGCTGAACCAGATGCATATGATACGAAGTACAAGCGATGGAACATTGCTGATCTTCCGATCATTCCGGATCAGTTCAAAATCGTTCCTAACCCAAAAACGAAGGATCAATTGAAGATCATCGGAGAACTTTCCAAACGCGCCTCAGCTATTGTAAATGCATGTGACGCAGGGCGTGAGGGTCAATATATCTTCGCACTGATTCAGCAGCAATTGAAACTTCGTCAACCGGTTAAACGGTTATGGATATCAGATCTGACTGCCGCAAGTATTCAAAAAGGTTTTGATGGACTGAAGGATGCATCGGAATTTGATAATCTAACACATGCTGCTCGTGCACGAAGCGAGGCGGATTGGCTGATCGGAATGAACGCTTCGCGTGCTTTCACGACGCGTCACAATGCCTTGTTGTCTGTTGGACGTGTTCAGACACCAGTACTCGCACTGATCTATGACCGGGAAATCGAGATTGAGGCTTTTCAGTCGCAGACCTTTTATGAAGTGGCGGCTTGGTTTCGTCAGGAAGGTGTTGAATATCGTGGTTTGCGGCAAGGAGACAAGCTCACTGATCCAGAGGCAGCGGAGGCTATTGCAGCCAGTGTGAAGGGCAAAACAGGACGTATCACCAAATATGAAGCGAAACAAACGAAGGAATATCCCTATCGCTTGTATGATCTTACACTTTTACAGCGTGAGGCTAATGCGAAGTTTGGTTACGGTGCGAAGAAAACGTTGGATATTGCGCAAGCCTTATATGAAAAGCATAAGGTGATCTCTTATCCACGGACGAACTCTAACTATGTAACGGAACAGAATATCGAAGGTATGCACAAAACACTGAATCTATTGAAAAATGGAACGTATAGCGAGCTAGCTCAAGGAGCTAAGCCAGAATTGGTGCACAAAAACAATAAAGGGGTCTGTAACCCGTCACGGGTTGAGGATCACCATGCAATTTTGCCAACGTTGAAGCGACCGGGTACGTTATCCAAGGATGAACAGAACATCTATGATCTGATCGTTAGACGTTTCTTATCTCATTTCTACCCACCAGCCGAGTATAAACAGCACACTGTACTGACAGAGGTTGAACAACATCAGTTCAAAACGTCTGTGAAGGAGTTATTATCATTGGGGTGGAAAGTGGTGCTTTCTTCATCAGATCAGGAACAGGGTGGCACTGGGAAGAAGAAAACCAAGAAGAATAATAATGAAGAAGAGGAAGCAGAGGAGTGGACGGACAAGTCCTTCTCCGTTCAACCTGAATTACCAGTTCAATGCACGAAGAGTGAGTTTAAGGAGAAGGCTACCCAGCCTCCCAAGAGTTATACCGAAGGTACATTGCTCAAGGCGATGGAAAGTGCCGGCAAGCAGATTGAGAATGAAGAGCTACGTGATGCCATGAAAGACAGTGGGTTAGGAACACCTGCAACGCGGGCTGCTACGATTGAGCGGCTCAAAAATGTCGGTTATATCACCATGCAGGGCAAAAAGATGCAACTTACGCTCAAAGGGCGAACGGCCATCGAATTAATCCGGCGAGCAGGTGTAGACCTCTTAACGTCTCCAGAAATGACAGGGCAATGGGAACGAAGATTGTACCAAATCTCCAAAGGAGAAGCAGGTCAAGACAAGTTTATGGAGAACGTGAAGAAATTTACCATGTCGATTATTGATAAGGTTAAGGTGCAGGCTCCTGCACCAGCAGATGCATTCGGTGAAGACACTCGTGGCGGTCGAGGAAAAGGAAAGGGTGCTAGAAGCAAAGGGAGCGGTGCTAAATCTTCAACTACAGCAGCGGCGGGTTCTTCTGCATCAACTTCACGTGCATCTTCTGGAGCTTCCGGCAACGGCCGTAGCGCAACTGGCACAGTAGCAGCAAAGTCTAAGACAACCGTTTCAGCTTCTAGTCCGTCTGGCGCTCGTGAGCTGTTGGCTTCGTGTCCTGCACCTGGTTGTACGGGTCAGATCATTGAAGGTAAGAAAGGTTATGGATGCACACGATTTAAGGAAGGCTGTGGCTTTGTCATCTGGAAAGAATACATCGGCAAAAAAATAACAAGCACAATGCTGAAAGCGTTGATCGACAAAGGAAGCACACAAGTGCTGGCCTTCAAACGAAAAGACGGTAGTACGGTCAAAGCTCGTATTGTGTTGCAGGACGTGCTCACAGGTAAACTGACAGCCGAGAAGGTAGACACGTAACAGATCTGCTTTTGGACTCTCTGGTGCCGATTAAAGAAACATAGGTAATGAGTGCATTACAATAAATGAGTGCTATGAAAACCAGTACACAAAAGACCCTTTAAGATTAAAGGGTCTTTTGCTGTTGCTGCTCGATATTCTCTTGTATAACTTTGGGTACCTCTTCAAGTGCCGTAATCGTATATAAAGCCCGTTCAGGATTAGGTTTAAGCTCTACGATATTGTATTGCCACTCATTAGGCTGCTTAATATATATGCTGTGAATTCCAGCCGTTACAGCAGGCATAATATCTGTTCGTAAGGAGTTACCAATCATCCACGTAGCCGTACGGTCAAATGTACCCGAAGACAGAATGCCTTCCAGAGCTTCAACGTTTTTGTGCTGGCGTATATAGATGCGATCACCGAAATATGCAGATAGTTTCATCTGATCAATTTTACGTTGTTGGATTACAGTTTCCCCACCTGTATAGAGATAGAGGGCATGTCCAGCAGACTGTAAGTTCTCCAACGTTTCAACCATATGAGGATAAGGTTCCACCTCTTGATCATACACGCTCATGCCAAGTTTGCTTAAGTAGTTCTCCTCTTTGGGGGAGGTAGACCTTGCGAAATTTTGCGAGAAGTAGCGATACGTATCAATCAGAGATTGGGGGAAGTGGTGACTTGCGAATCCAACCTTATTAACCCCGGTTACGTCGATCTCTAATTGCTTCTCACGAATCTGTTGAATGGTTAGAGCATCACCGTCAAACCACTCCTGCATGTTTTCGAAGAATTCACCCAGAATGAGATTGAAGTATTTGTTACAATATACAAGCGTATCATCTAGGTCAAACAAAATATGTTGTTTCGTGTTGCTCATATCAAAATCACTCCTTGTAGCCGGTACCTCAGTTTAATGCATTTATATGCGAATGTAGGATTCCAGGAACATGTTCAGTTCAGACACGCCATCCGGCCGAATACTATATTTCTCTTTACGGTTGCTTCCAAGAAGATGTGTTCTCAGCAAGCCCGCGATGCGCAGCGCCATTACCTGGTCTTTGACCATGTCTTCGTCCTTATCGAGCTCCTCACACATTTCAGCTAGTGATTTCGGTTCGCCCGAAACGTAACGTAACAAGCGAAGTCTCTCGGGATCAGCCAGAGCATGAGTGAATCGCAGCAAGCAGGTTGGCGGTTGATCCTCATCTTCCTCAGGCGCATCAATCGGATATTGCATAATCATCATGCCTTCATAGAAACAGTACATATTAATAGGCCGGTTATGAATGGTTGGAAACAGAATCACTTCATTCAGTCCAGGCATAGGTTCAACAATGACACCTGCTGTCGCGTACTCAATTAACAGTTCTGGTCCCATTTTGTCTAACAGAATCTGCTTTTCCTCCGCATCCTCTTCGAGCCATGTACGATAATCTTCACTGATATTCTGGCAATAATGCTCGTCCCACAAGCGCAAAAGCGGAACATAACTGTCCCGAATCCGTGTGGACTCTTCCATTGTAATGGAAGGCAGTAAAGGGGAAATTTGTGCAAATAATTGCTCTTCTGACAGATCCGAAAGCATGTTCAGGAAATCCTGATTCTTTGAATCACAGTTTCGGTATGCAGCCCATGCAAACAATACGTCAAAATCATCAAAAGGCCACGTAGCGGCTGGAGCCAGCGCAGCTCTCACGTTAGAGCTTAGTTTGCCTTCGACCTCAAGGATCCATTCTGGACCAACGTCCAAATGCTGGATCCACTTTTTGGTGACATAAACCAGAAAACTATTAAGCATCTCATATATCGGTGAAACATCAATTTTAACTTGATAAGGCATATGATGTAGAATCCTCCCGTCACATCTAATATACACAGCGACTTATGTACTATTATGGCTTGTTTTGCACGGCGTTGTCCACTATAATGTTCAAGTCCCGGCCAATGTCCCGGGATATCCGTGCTTGAGCAAAAGAATATGAGGATCATACGAAAAGTCGTCAGCGATGGCGATTTTTCTTTGTATGCTTGCAGGAGGGAAATTATTTCGTGTCATCTATTCATACAGCTAAACCGTCACATTCCATCTCCAACTACCTGATTTTGATTACGGTTATTGTTGTGGCAGGCATTAGCCAAGGGCTTCTACTACCTGTATTGTCTATCTTCTTGGAACAAAAAGGGGTATCGCCAGGTCTCAATGGACTTAATGCTGCCGCATTGTATGTTGGATCGTTTGCTATGACCCTAGTGG
This sequence comes from Paenibacillus sp. MER 99-2, assembly GCF_023714095.1. NCBI lineage: Bacteria > Bacillati > Bacillota > Bacilli > Caryophanales > Paenibacillaceae > Paenibacillus > Paenibacillus sp. MER 99-2. The sequence continues at coordinate 1,281,274 of NZ_JAMAUZ010000001.1, forward strand.
CAGAGCGTTTATTAGGAGCAATTGGTTTCAAAAAATTAATCATTGGCGGGCTCATCTTTGTTATGATTCCCTTAATCTTATTTCCTTATTTTCCGGATATCAAAATATGGTTCATTCTACGCCTCATCGTTGGCGTTGGAGATAGTGCTCTGCATTATGCCGCCCAGCTCTGGGTTCTGCTTGTGACGGCTCCAGAGAAAAGAGGGCGTTACATATCCCTATACGGCATGTCCTATGGATTAGGATTCAGTATTGGTCCGCTCGGCATCAAGCTGCTGGGATTCGGTCAAGCAGTTCCTTTCTGGGTGCTTTTCATCTGTATGGCCGCTGTGCTGGTGCTTGTATTAATGAAGCTTCCGAATTCAAGACCTGAGAAGGTAGAACAGGGACAAATGCCAGAACGTCGATTCCGGCGCAGTTTGACCTGGGCATGGTATGCGTTAATACCAGCACTTTTGTATGGTTATATGGAAGCGGGAATGAACAGTAATTTCCCAGTGTACGGTCTACGCATTGGCATGGATGCAAATCAGATTTCATCATTGCTTCCATTTGTCGGAATAGGTGGACTGTTCCTGCAGTTCCCGCTGGGCATATTAAGTGATCGATTGGGTAGAAAAAAGGTGCTCATGTCAGCTGGTATTGCAGGAGGAATTACATTTATGCTCATTCCGGCAGCCGGAACGCATTTCTGGTGGACGTTGGTATTACTAACGATTGCCGGAGGGCTAGTTGGATCGTTTTTCTCTCTGGGACTCGCTTATGCAGCAGATATATTGCCAAAATCGCTGCTGCCAGCGGCTAATGTCGTAGCATCCTTCTATTTCACGATTGGTAGCATTATTGGGCCTAACCTCGGTGGTCAGGTTATTAACTGGTTCTCACCAGGAAGTATGTTTATTTGGATGGGCTGCATGTATCTTCTGTTTGGAGTTGCAGGTGTGCTCTTTAGACGTAAACCTGGGCTTCAATCTGTGGTAGAATAGAAGCTGGTGTTCGCATGGAAATTGATGTCCGTTTCCGAGTACACTATGAAGTAGGGAAAACCTTGGACAAGGGGAGACATCGCGATGATCAGAGTTGAGAATTTGAGTAAATCCGTAGGATCGGACCGAATTCCGGTTTTGCGGGATATACGATTTGATATGCAACAAGGAGAAATGATCGCTATTGTAGGATCGAGTGGCAGTGGGAAGAGCATGCTGCTTAAATGCCTGGCGATGATGGAAAAATGGGATAGCGGTAAGTTTACCGTGGACGGAGCCGAAATATTAAAAGAAGGCATGTCCGGTAAACGGAAAATAAAGCGTGAATGGGCATACTTAGAACAAAATCCTGAATTATTTCCAAGAAGATCAGCACTCAAAAATGTGTTGATTGGTCGTTCAGGTCAAACACCCGTATGGAGAATGGTCACGGGTATGGTTCGTTCAGATGATTATATGGGGGCTATGGATTATTTGGAGAGCCTTGGTCTTCTGGATAAAGCGCATCAGCTCGCAGAAAAGCTTAGTGGTGGAGAGAAGCAACGTGTAGCCATTGCGAGAGCATTGGCTCATGGTGCTAAAGTAATCTTGGCCGATGAACCTGTTATTGGACTCGACCCGCATACAGCCGACGCTGTTCTGGAAACATTGCGTAAATTATGTGAAGAAGAACGTGCAACCGTGATTGCGGTATTGCCGATTGAACTCGCAGAGAAACACGCGACGCGGATCTGGGGGTTGGCTGAGGGCAAGATTGCTTTTGATATACGTGGACGGCGGCTGACGCAGCAAGAAAAAAATATGATTTAAACTATTGAAAAGAGTGATGAACTTGCTTAACTCACGTTGGGGACGCTTGATAGCAGGTGGAGCGATAGCAATGTTGCTCGGCTCTGTACTAAGCGGATGTACGGTAATTAGTGACCCCAAGATTTTGATGCGTAAACCGATGATGTCAACGGATAAAGAAAAACTATATAACGTTGTGCAACTGGAGCAGCCACCCGAAAGTGAACTCATTCGTCCGAAAGATCTGAGCAATACCAGCATGATCCGTGTAGAAGATCTTAATGGAGATGGGACGAGGGAAGCCATTGCTTTTTATGAAACGCCGAATGAGAATGTTCGGATTCATGGATTGCTTTTGGAGGAACAGGGCGGCGCATGGGTCAAAAAACTAACGTTTGATGTTCCAGGCAGTGAGCTACAATCCTTCAAGCTGCTGGATATTACGAATGATGGCAACCCCGATATTATATTGGGTGTAAGCTTGCAGGATCAAAAGGCCTTAACGGCTTATTCCTACAAAAATGGTGCGCTGGAACAGGTATTAGGCGGCGTACCCTACAATCAATTTATTATTGATGATGCACAAGGCAACACACTTGACCTGAATGGCGACGGTAAAAGTGATTTTACGATTGTATCCCTGAGTAGCAGTGGATTCGCAACGATTGCATTGTATCAATACGATGAGGGTAGCTTCAAGGAAGTGGATCGTTTGCAGACGGACTATACAGTAAAAGAGATCTATAATGCACTTGGAGGCCAGATTGCCAAGGATCAGACGGGGATTGTTCTGGATGCCGAGCTGGATGATAAGAGTTCATTTTCTCAACTCATCTATGTGAAGGATAACAAACTGGTGAATGCGTTCAAATCTCCGGATCAAACGTATAGAGATGACAAAATTTTAAGCGGTGATTTCAACAATGATGGTATTATTGAATTTGGGCTTAAAGAAACTCCGAAAGGTTGGGAGCATTACGTTTTTGACTCGCGTATGTGGTTCTATACCTTCTATCAATGGGATGGCAAGGACGGTAAGGAGTTTGTTTCATTCCAATATCGGGATGACGCCGACTTATTCCATTTGAATCTTAAGTCTGAGTGGTACGGTAAAATCACCATTGATACCCGATCCGAAAAGGAAAAATACATTCGCTTCAAAATGATTGATACCGATGAAACGGTAGCTGAAATCAAGTACTTTACACTGTCCCAGTGGGAACAGGAAAAAGGGAAACGGTGGAAAGAAATTACGCGCACGAACGATCGAGTTATTGCTTCGCGTGTAGCCCAACCGAATACTGATGGATTACTAGATAACATGTCGCAACTGAACAGAAAGGACGAACTAAATGAGTAAAGTGCTTATTTTAGAAGATGAAGAATCCATCCGCAGTTTTATCGTCATTAATTTAAAAAGAAATGGATTTGAGGTGCTTGAGGCAGGAGATGGTCACGAAGCACTGCGAATTTTGCAATCCGTGCCGGATATTGACTTGGCGCTTTTGGATGTTATGGTACCGGGCATTGACGGATTCGAAGTCTGTCGACGCATTCGTGAGACCAATGAACGCTTAGGTATTATTTTCTTAACAGCTAAGGTACAGGAACAGGATAAAGTATATGCTTTATCGGTCGGAGCAGATGACCATGTGAGCAAGCCTTTCAGTCCAACTGAGCTGATTGCTCGGATTCAGTCCTTGCTACGTCGTGTGAATGTGCACCGGGAGACAGCGGCTAAGGTTACTTTCCAATCGGGTCCATTCTCACTTGACCTGATCTCGAAGCAATTTAAGAAACAAAATGAACTGATCGAGCTTACGCCAACGGAATTCTCATTGATTCAATTTTTCTTAGAGAAGGAAAATACACCGCTAAGTCGGGATTTGCTGCTGGATCATGTCTGGGGCAAAGAGTACATGGGTGACCCCAAAATTGTGGATGTAAATATACGTCGCTTACGCCAGAAAATTGAGAACAACCCTTCCGAACCTGAATACCTGCAAACTGTATGGGGTCACGGGTACAAATGGAAGGGCAGGGAGCAATGATAAAAAAAGGTATTACGCGGCAGATTGTATTACACTACTTTTTCGTAGTTTTTCTTGCTCTGCTGCTGGTGGAATTTGTATTTATGCTGGCGGTGCAGCGATATTACTACGATAGCATCTATAACACCATAAGTACTCATATCTCGAATTCCAAGGATTTTTTCGAGCCAATCTCGCGCGCAAATAATGCTGAGGATGGTAACAATCTGTCTAGATTGCTTGAAAATCTGAAATTATCCAATACAGAATTGCAGATTCTTGATCTGAATGGACGTGTATTGGCAAGCTCCACAGCTTTTGAATCCGATCGTGCTGTGCTGCAAACGAGTGATGTTTCAGTAGCGCTTAATGGTGCGATGGGGCGATGGGTGGGCAGGGAACCTTCGACAGGGGAACAGATTATGGCTGTTTCGCACAAATTCGACCTTGGTGGAGATCATACATATGTCATCCGATATATGACGGCACTCACTATGGTCAACTCGAAATTGCTGGTTATGGGTTTACTAGCTAGTGCGGTAGGTGTAGCTGTACTTGCCATCGTATTAATTATTAGTATCGGTATGGCGAATTCCATTGTACGTCCGATTAATAATATAACTGCTGTGTCTGCTCAGATGGCACGTGGGCGACTGGATGTTAGGGTTAAAGGTAATTACAAGCATGAACTTGGAGAGTTGGCTTCTACACTGAATTTCATGGCACATGAAATTGTACGAAGTAATCAGATTAAGGATGACTTCATATCCTCCATCTCACATGAGCTGCGTACACCTTTGACAAGTATCAAGGGCTGGAGCGAAACATTGGACTCCGGAGGTTATGACCCAGATGAGACACGCATCGGTATGAGTATCATTTCCAAAGAGACCGAGCGTCTAATTGGACTTGTTGAAGAGATGCTTGATTTCTCCAAATTGCAACAAAATCAGATGAAGCTGGTGAAGGGAACAGTCAGCATTCGTGAAATTGTGCAAGAAACGATGCTGAATGTCTGGGCCAAAGCAGAGCAAAAGCAAATTCATCTGAAGCTGGATGCCGACGAAACGTATCCATATAACGTATTTGGTGATGGCAACCGACTGAAGCAGGTATTCCTTAACATTGTAGATAATGCGATTAAATTTTCACATGAGAACTCATGGATCTACTTGTCCGTCAAAGAAGAGAACGGTCAGATCATTGCAGCCATTCAAGATACTGGGATCGGCATCAGTGAGGAGCACTTAATCAAAGTACGAGACCGTTTCTTCCAGGTGAATCATCAGAACGGGGGAACAGGGCTTGGACTTGCCATTACACAAGAGCTCGTGGAACTACATGAAGGTACGATTACGATGCAAAGTGAACTCGGATCAGGTACAACCGTTACGATTACATTACCAGCGCTCATTGAAGATAAACAGGAAAATGAAGAGAATATCCAGTCTAATGATGGATCAATGCTGAATTAAAAACACAAAAAAAGGTGGATTCCTGAGGAATCCACCTTTTTATATCTGTCTTATGAGGACAACTCTCCGGCACGTAAGCGGCCTGTTTTTTCGTAAACTTCTTTAAATATACGAGTAGGTTGAGTACGTACAGCCGGTTTAGCGGCTACAACTTCATAAGGTCCAACAACCATAATCTCATCCGCAGTGCCTTTAACGATCGCACCATCTTTAATAATGGCACCTTCCCCGATAATTGCACGTTCAATGTGAACTCCACGTCCGATGCGAGCATTCGGCATCACCACGCTGTCAAGAACTTCAGATCCTTTGCCAACCTCAGCTCCGCAGAAAATGACGGAACGATCTGCGTGACCTTCAATGGCGCAAGAATCATGAATTAAGGAGGAGAGATGCTCGATCCGGCTATTACGAGCTTTGTACACAGTTGGTTTTGTTCTCCACTCGCGTGTGAACATTGGCCAGTGATCTTTTTGCAGACTCCAATTCTCTTCGTTATGGAGCAGATCCATGTGAGCATCCCACAAGCTTTTCACCGTGCCAACATCTTTCCAGTAGCCATCAAAGTTATACACGTAAAGCGGATTATTCTCATTCAACATCTGTGGAATAACGTCTTTACCAAAATCATGGCTAGATTGTTCGTTTGCCGCGTCAATTAGCAGATGACGTTTCAGATACTCCCACTTAAACACATAGATACCCATAGAAGCCAGGTTGCTTTTTGGTTCAGCAGGCTTTTCTGCAAATTCAGTGACACGTAAATTCTCATCGGCAGCCATAATACCGAATCGATGTGCTTCCTCCCATGGGACTTCCATGACAGAAATGGTTGCCGCTGCACCATTTGCAATGTGAGCATCCAACATTTCGCGATAATTCATATGGTAAATATGATCACCCGACAAAATCAGCACATTTTCGGGGTTTTGTTTGTCAATATAGTCAAAATTTTTATAAATGGCATCCGCCGTTCCCAAGTATTCGTCATTTCCTGTATGATAAGATGGAAGCAGGGATATTCCTGCATCAACCGTATTACCCATTCTCCAAGGTTCTCCTTCACCAATATGATCGTGCAAAGAGTCAGCTTGGTACTGCGTAAGCACACCTACAGTGTCGATGCCTGAATTAACGCAGTTGCTGAGAGGAAAATCGATAATACGGTAGTGCCCGCCAAACGGTACAGCGGGTTTTGCGATACTTGAAGTTAAGGGGGCTAATCTTTTACCCTCTCCTCCCGCCAACAGCATAGCGATGCAATCTTTATTAAACATGATCGTTTCCCTCCCAAGATATTTTTCTAGTGTAGTAGATACATAAACGCAAGGTGGAGCCATTGAAACGATATATACTGTAAAAATTCTGAAAATATACAACATTTTTTTAAACGCGTCATTTTTCTTTTCAAGTTGGCTAGAATGGGGTAATGGTTGCTGTTATGACTATTTTCTTAGGAAGAAGGTGATCTCTTGGCTATTCAACCATTGACAAGTCCGGTTATTTCACCGGAGGATATTTATTTGTTTCATGAAGGAAGCCTTCATCACAGTTATCGTATTTTAGGTGCACAGCCTGCGACCGTGGATCGCCGTCAGGGGTACCAATTTACCGTATGGGCTCCGAATGCCAAAGAAGTAGGGCTGGCTCTAGATCGTAATGGATGGAACGGTCAACAGGATCCTCTATATAAGATACCCGATTCTGGATTTTGGACTCGTTTTTTTCCTGAAATCCATGAAGGAACTTTATACAAATTTCGTATATTAACGGAAGATGGGACGGAACTGCTTAAAGCAGATCCATACGCCTTTGAAGCTGAGGTTAGACCGCAGACCGCTTCTGTAACGAGTTCCATTCAAGGTTATAAGTGGAATGATGGCGCGTGGAGACGCAAGCAAAGAGGCGTCTACAATAAGCCTTTACATATTTATGAAATGCACATTGGAACTTGGAAGCGTAAAGACGATGGCTCGCTTTATACCTATCGAGAGATGGCTGATCTTTTAGTTCCTTACTTATTAGAAATGAAATATACCCATGTGGAAATGATGCCCCTAAGTGAGCATCCGTATGACCTTTCCTGGGGATACCAAAATACGGGTTTTTACGCCCCGACCAGCCGTTATGGACATCCGAAGGATCTGATGTATCTCGTAGATACTCTACATCAGGCAGGGATTGGTGTATTGCTTGATTGGGTTCCGGCTCATTTTGCCAAAGATGCTCATGGTCTGCGAATGTTCGATGGAACACCACTATATGAGTATTCAGACCCATTGTTAGCAGAGAAGCCGGGTTGGGGAACACTCAGTTTTGATTACTCTAAACCTGAAGTTTGTTCGTTCCTAATATCCAATGCTCTGTATTGGATGGAAATGTATCATTTTGATGGGCTACGCGTAGATGCCGTAACAAGCATGCTGAAACTTGATTTTGAAAAAGGGCCAGGTCAATTCCGTCCGAATAGGGATGGGGGATTGGAGAATCAGGAAGCTGTAGCCTTTCTCCAGCAATTGAATCAAACGGTGTTTCAATACTACCCTTATGCACTAATGATGGCTGAAGAATCAAGTGCGTGGCCACTCGTGACCTCTCCGGTCGACGTGGGAGGGTTAGGCTTTAACTACAAATGGAATATGGGCTGGATGAATGACACGCTGGATTATATCGAATCTGATTTCCATGAACGTCCATCCAAACATCATTTGCTCACATTTCCTGTCGTCTACTCCTTCTCTGAAAATTATGTGCTTCCTCTGTCCCATGATGAGGTCGTGCATGGCAAAAAGTCATTGCTGGACAAGATGCCAGGAACGTACGAGCAAAAGTTTGATGGGATGCGTGCTTTCTTAGGATACTTTATGACGTTTCCTGGTAAAAAACTGTTGTTCATGGGAGGAGAGTTTGGCCAGTTCATCGAATGGAAAGATGAAGATCAACTGGACTGGTTCTTACTAGACTATGACAGTCACCGCAACCTTCACCAATTTGAGCGGGATCTGTCTGCGCTTTACTGCAACGAGAAAGCGTTGTGGGAGCTTGATCATTCCTTAGACGGTTATGAATGGATTGCTCCGGATGATCATGCACAGAGCGTCATTTCATACGTTCGTAAAGGAAAAAAACCGGCGGATACACTCCTTGTGCTCATCAACTTTCAACCGGTCAAGCGGGAGCGTTACCGGATTGGCGTCATGCGTCCCGGTATGTATACCGAAGTTCTGAACAGTGATCATTCCGATTACGGAGGATCAGGTATACTAAATGATATGCAGTTGCCTACGGAAAAGATTCCTTTTCACGGGCATCCACATAGTCTCGAAATTGTCTTACCTCCGCTCAGCGTGGTTATTCTAAAAAAGACGACGCGCCGGAAAACGGATGAGACAGCGAACCAAGTCACTTCTGTCAGTCAGAAAACGATTGAACCTACTGTAAACACCCCGGTCAAAACAAGAAGGAGGAAAAAGGCGTGAACATTTTATTTGCTGCCGCAGAGGCACATCCATTTATCAAAACAGGAGGACTTGCTGATGTGATTGGAGCTTTGCCTCAAGCCTTGCAAAAGGCTGGGGCAGATGTTCGGGTCATTTTACCCAAATATAAAGGCATTCCTGATGAATACAAAGAGGCTATGAAACCTGTTATTGTGACTGATGTACCACTTGGCTGGCGCAGGCAATATTGCGGAATTGAAATGATGGAATATGAAGGCATCCCGGTGTACTTTGTCGACAACGAATATTATTTTGGTCGGGATGGCGTGTATGGTTATATGGATGATGGAGAACGGTTTGCATTCTTCAACCGAGCTGTGCTCGAAGTATTGCCTCTTCTGGAGTTTAAGCCCGATGTACTACATACTCATGATTGGCATGCGGGTATGATTCCTCTGTTGCTGAAGGCTCATTATGCCCATGATGCGTTTTATAGTGAGATACGAACGGTCTTTACTATACATAATTTGCTGTATCAAGGCGTATTTCCACATTCATTGTTCAGTGATTTGCTTGAACTGGATGATCGTTACTTCACGATGGATGGCGTGGAATATTACGGTAATGTGAATTTTCTAAAAGCAGGCATTGTCTATGCAGATCATGTCACTACCGTAAGCCCAACCTATGCTCAGGAAGTACAAACTTCTTATTATGGTTACGGGCTGGATGGGTTGCTTAGTTCTCTGGGAGATCGCTTCAGTGGAATCGTAAATGGAATTGATACCAACAGCTATAATCCGGCAACCGACAACAAAATTGCAGTGAAATATCGAACAAGTCTGTCCAAGAAAATGGAGAACAAAGTAGAACTGCAAAAGGAGCTCGGACTACCTGTTCGTCCAGACGTTCCTCTGATGGTTATGGTAACCCGTCTTGTCGATTCTAAAGGACTGGATCTCGTCTGCCGTGTGCTTGATGAACTGCTGTATTACGATGATATTCAGTTTGCAGTGCTCGGCACAGGAGACTCCGATTATGAGCATTGGTTCCGAGAGGCAGCCAATCGTTTCCCGCTCAAAATGTCTGCTCAGATTACATTCAATGATGGATTGTCCAGGCGGTTCTATGCAGGAAGTGATCTCTTCTTGATGCCTTCACGATTCGAGCCATGTGGCATCAGTCAGCTTCTAGCCCTTCGATATGGCAGCATTCCCCTCGTGCGCGAAACAGGTGGATTAAATGATACGGTTCAGTCTTATAACGAATTTACGGGGGAAGGGAACGGATTCTCGTTCACGAACTTTAACGCCCATGATATGATGAACACGATTCGCCGTGCTGAGGAGTTCTACAGGGATAAGGAGCATTGGAAGACGATTGTAAAAAATGCGATGAGCGGTGACTATAGCTGGGATGTCTCTGCCGAAGAATATATGGATATCTACAGGGGTATTAGTATTGCAACTGAAAAATAAAATAACTGAAGAATAACATTTAAACTTTGTCCATTTCATAAGGCGACCAAAAAATGATCCAATATGTGTAGATAGTCTACGCACATTGGATCATTTCGTTTATTACTGCACAGATGGGACTTGAATTAACGCTCTTAAAAATCAAGCAGTCGATATAAAATACGGTATCCGTAGGGATCAAGCTTGATATGCATAATACCATCGATCGGAACGACCTCTTCCTCGGTTAAAGCATCTTTCCAATCACGGGTCTCCATAGGATGTGAAAGGGTACGATTCTCTGGCGTGTTGTTCATCCAAACGGTAAAATGAAGACGTTCATCCATACGCTCGTAAACAATACAGGGGTCATGCTGATCTGCCTTTAAGAAGCGAAACCGACCTTTGCGAAGTGCTTCATTACTTTTGCGCAAATCGATCATGAGTCGGTAAAAATCGTATAGCTCCCGATCTTGCTTGGCGGGATCCCACTCCATACACTTGCGGCAATCTGGATCACCTTCACCACTTATGCCGACCTCATCTCCATAAAAAATACATGGGGTTCCAATGTAAGTGAAAAGGAAAACAACCGCAAGTTTCAGTCTTCGTTTATCTTGTCCACTTCTGGATAGCAAACGTGGGGTATCGTGGCTACATAACATATTGAAAATAACTTCATTCGTTTGCTGGGGATAACGCATAATAAGTGTCCCCATCTCGTTTGCAAAATTGTAACCATCCATCGACCCACAGAAGAATTCCAGCACTTTATCCGCAAAAGGGTAATTCATCACCGAATCGAATTGATCTCCCATGAGCCAGGTCAAGGAATCACTCCACACTTCACCTACGATATATGCGTCAGGATTAGCCGCTTTCACCACTTTACGAAAGTCACGCCAGAAATGATTATCCACTTCATTTGCGACATCCAGTCGCCATCCATCCAGTTTAATTTCTTTGATCCAATATTCAGCGACGTCGAGGAGATAAGCTTTAACTTCAGGATTAGCTGTATTGAATTTGGGCATGTTGCCATAAAATCCGAATGTGTCGTAGGAGGGGATACCATCCTTGATCTGTACGGGGAATTCATTGATGTGGAACCAGTCTGCATACTTGGAAGCTTGTCCGTGCTTTAGCACATCCTGAAAAGGGGGGAAGTCTTCACTGCAATGGTTGAATACCGCATCAAGCATAACGCGAATGCCACGGCGATGGCAGGCTTCGGCTACTTGGCTGAGCAATTCATTATCTCCAAAATGCGGATCTACTTTTTTATAATCAATGGTGTCGTATTTGTGGTAGGAGTTGGCTTGAAAGAGGGGGGTGAAGTAGATGGCGTTAACGCCTAGCTCGGTTAAATCGTGTAGATGATCCAATACACCTTGCAGGTCACCACCAAAATAATTATCCAGTTCAGGTGTGCCACCCCAAGGTTGTGTTTCTTCGGGATTCAAATCTGGATTACCATTCGCGAACCTCTCGGTCATGATTTGATAAAAGACAGCTTCCTTTGCCCATTCTGGTACCTTGAATACATCAATTTCATGAATGTAAGAGAACTCGTAATATCCTCCAGTTGGGTAGGGCGGGGTATGATGGATGCCATCGTCAGCCAAATAAATATTTTCCGAGCCTGATGTAATTCGAAATATGTAGGATACTCGCTTGAACTTTGGTTTAACCGCGATCTCCCAATAATCGAACATACTGTCCGCGGCAGCCTTCTCAAGTTGAATTTCTTTAAAGGTTCCTGACCAATTATATTTGTCACCAGTCAGTGCAGTTACATACTGTACATCATCTCTCTTGGTGCGCACACGCAGATGAATCGTAGACGGATCGTAGGCATAAGCCCATTTGTCTCGAGGAACGTGGTACAACGCTTCGAGTAGCATGACAGCACCTCCTGAAATTTTAAGATAGGGTATGTGTATATAACCAAGTTAGCGAGCGTTGAATCGTTTTTCTTGCATAATTTGTGGAAATCATGCATTATTTTCAACATTTACAATATCCTTTTCACAGCATCTCCAGGTTGGTGGTCTCTATACATACGCTACATAAAGAAAAAAGTCTACTCTTAAACTTCCTAACTAAGGGAGTGAGTAGACTCTAAGCAGTACGATTTAGTTCATCTGATTAATATTTAATTGCGTGTTCAAAAAGAGCGGTTTTCAGTACCGAGAAGATGGGATGAAGCTAGAAATGGAGTAGCGGAGCGTAGGCAAAACTACGTGAGCAACTACATTGTTTCCGAAGGAAACAAGCTTCGTAAGCATCCACTTATTTCGGCTGAATCCCATATTCGAAGCTGAGATGCCGCTCGCGCATCCTTCGTAATCAAAATTGGACTTTTTGAACAACCTCTTCAAGTTGCTTAAACTCGGACTGGATCTCTTCTAGCAATTCCGGCTGAGTTAATACATCATAAGCTGTTGTTGCAAGCGCTTTGGCACCCAGAATCATGCCGTCCAGCGCACGTTCCTGTAGAGCTAAGTCGCGGAATTCAATGGAATGCAAGGTATGAACTTCATCCACAACACGAATGTAAGGGTGAATCGCTGGACAACGAAGGGATACATTACCAATGTCCATCGAGCCATGATCATTGCCACTTACAATCTCTTCTTGTGGAATCCCGAGCTGAACTAAATTTTCGCTGAATGTGATTGATAACCGCTCGTTGGTAACCATCTCATCATAAGAAGTTTCATAGTTGGACGTGACCAGCTTACATCCAGTCTGCAATGCCGATCCTTCAGCAATTTGAATCACCCGCTCAGTAAGGACATTCAATTCTTTACGAGTTGCAGCCCGTACATAGAATTGAGCAGAAGCATAATCCGGGATAATATTCGCGGCTTGCCCACCATGATTGATTACACCATGAATTCTAACTGTGCTTTTGACTTGTTGACGGAAAGCATTAATGCCATTAAAGGTCTGGATGACGGCATCGAGTGCATTGATTCCTTCGTGCGGACTAGCAGCAGCATGAGACGATTTGCCATGGAATTCAAACTGCACAGCATCAATCGCGAGCGAGCTTCCTGATCTCTCAAAGGCATAGTAAGGGTGAGCCATAATGGCAATATCACAGTCATCGAACATGCCCGCCTCGGCCATAGGAACTTTGGCACCACGCGTCTCTTCGGCAGGTGTACCGAACACTTTAATGGTTCCTCCAACTTCATCGAGGATTGCCTTCAGACCTACAGCTGCACCGAGACTCATCATACAGATGAGGTGATGACCACAGGCATGACCAATTTCAGGTAAGGCATCATATTCGCACAATAAAGCAATGGTTGGCCCAGGTTTAGCTGCGGTGTAAGTTCCGATAAAAGCTGTATCAAGGCCGAGGATCGGTGCTTCTACTTCGAAGCCATGATACGTTAATTCTTCTTTTAAGCGAGCGGAGGCAAGATACTCTTCGTTGCCAAGTTCGGGATTTGCACCAATGTATGATGAAATTTCTTTAAAACGGGAAGCATATTGGTCAATAACCGTTAAAATGTGTGATTTAGTATGTGTCATAGTGGACTCCTTCTGCAAAAAAATAAAAATGTGAAATGATTATATCATGTTTGTTCATATTTTTCAGAAACAAGTCAAGATTTGTAAAAACAAAATGCATTGCATAATCATGCATTGTACTTTATAATGACTCAGGCATCGATATGAGGCTTAGGCATCATTTTTATGGGTAGCTATTTAGAAGCACATTATATCGAGTGAAGTAAAAACATGGACAAAGTCGTATACAAAGTATTGTAAGGGGAGAACAGGGTTGAAATTGATTAGTCGTTATACCATGATGCTGCTGACTTTTGTGCTGATGTTGACGGTTGCTGTACCAGCGGCACTCGCAAGCGGCACTACGGACAGTTCAGGCGGTAAAAAATTGGTGCTCGGCACAAGCGCCGACTTCGCGCCATATGAATTCCATAAAGTGATTAATGGAAAAGATGAAATTGTTGGATTTGATATTGAAATCGCAAAAGAAATCGCTGCTGATCTAGGAGCAGAGCTTGTCATTGAGGATATGGGATTCGACGGACTTCTTCCGGCACTCCAAAGTGGTCGTGTGGACTTAGTTATCTCAGGCATGACACCAACGGATGAGCGTAAGAAAAGCATCGATTTCTCTGATACGTATTATAAATCGAAACAAGTTATTATGATTCGCACCGAGGATACAAATAAATATCAAACGATGGCGGATCTGCAAAATGAGAAAATCGGGGTTCAAAAGGGGTCCATTCAGGAAACCATTGGACAGGGGATCTCAGGTGCCAAATTAACGGCATTGGATAAAATCTCCGATATCGTTCTGCAGTTGCAGACCAAGCGTGTAAATGCAGCGATTGTAGAAGATACCGTAGCTGCTGGTTATCTGGATGATGTCATTGGGCTTGCTCCGATTGTGGTGGACGAAGAGCAGGTCGAGGCTGCGATCGGGATTCGCAAAGGCAATACAGAATTGCTGAATGCGGTAAATAGCACGTTGGAACGTCTTAAGAGCGAAAATAGAATTGAAGAAATGGTAACGGAAGCAAGCCAATTGATGGCGGGTAAAGATACCAAAAATATTTTCCAAGTATTCTGGGAATACAAAAGCTTCTACGCTACAGGTATAGGTTACACCCTCTTGTTATCTGCACTCGGTGTATTATTCGGGGTAATCATCGGTTTGATTATCTGTATGTTCCGGATGCATGATATGGCTATTCTGCGTTGGATCGGTACAGCGTATGTTGAACTTATTCGCGGTACGCCAATGCTGGTGCAATTGATGATCATCTACTATGGATTGTCTTTAACCTTTGGAATTAACTTCTCAGCGCTACAAGCCGGTGTAATTACACTTTCCATTAATAGTGGTGCTTACCTTGCGGAGATATTCCGTGCAGGTGTTCAAGGTGTGGATCGTGGTCAATTAGAAGCTGCTCGTTCACTTGGAATGGGTAGAGGTGCAGCGATGCGCTACATTATATTGCCACAAGCGTTCAAGGCTGTCTTGCCTGCAATTGGTAATGAGTTCGTAACGATTATTAAAGAGTCCTCCATTATCTCAGTGATTGGTATGGTCGACATTATGTATCAGGCAAGTGTGGTCAAAAATATTACGTACCAAGGAATGAATCCATTCCTTATTGCAGCAGCCATTTATTTTGTAATGACCTTCATATTGTCCAAGCTGCTGGGACGACTGGAAAGGAAGTTGAATGCAAGTGATCGACGTTAGTCAATTATATAAATCCTATGGAAAAAATGAAGTGTTAAAGGGCATAGATGTAACCATTGGCAAAGGCGAGGTTGTCGTTGTCATCGGACCGTCAGGTTCGGGTAAAAGTACGTTTTTGCGTTGTCTGAACCTGCTTGAGCAGCCGACGTCAGGCGAGATCCTATTCGAAGGTGTCTCAATTACAGAACCGAAGCATAACATCAATGCTACGCGTGAGAAGATGGGGATGGTGTTTCAGCATTTCAACTTATTTCCTCACAAAACGATCCAGCAAAACATCACGATTGCTCCAATCAAAGTAAAGAAACAATCTGTGCAGGAAGCAGATCAGATTGCCGCAGGTTTGCTTAAAACGGTTGGGTTGTCTGACAAAAAAGATGCTTACCCTAACCAGTTGTCCGGTGGACAAAAACAACGTATTGCGATTGCGAGAGCACTCGCGATGCAGCCACACGTAATGTTATTTGACGAGCCAACTTCAGCACTCGATCCAGAGATGGTTGGAGAGGTGCTTGATGTCATGAAACGTTTAGCAGAGAATGGGATGACGATGGTCATTGTAACACATGAGATGGGCTTCGCTCGTGAAGTAGGAGACCGGATTTTGTTTATGGATGGCGGCGTGATTATCGAGCAAGGAACACCTGATGAAGTGTTTGGTGCACCTAAAAATGCACGTACACGTGATTTTCTTGCCAAAGTGTTATAAGACCATGTTCTAAGCTGCGAAGGTATAAAGGTAGAAATGGAGTTGCGGAACGTAGGAAAAACTACGTGAGCAACGGACATTTCGGCTGAATTCCATATTCGACGTTGAGATGCCTCAGGGCATCCTTCGTAATCAAAAGCGGACTTTTTGAACCACCTTTTAAACTAAAAGTACAAAATGGCCTTGTCGACATCATCGTTGACAGGGCTGTTTTATTTGTTCTTTTGGGAGTCATAAGCGAGAAGATTTATGAAATGAAAGGTAACTTTTTTGTCATTTATTCGTTAGAAATAAGCTAATAAAGGTACGGAAAAAGCTCCTTTTATTAACCAAAATCTCGATAATGCAAACGTACTGGTAAGATTTACTACAACTTTAGGTTACAATATTGTGATATATTGTTCCTGCCGAAACTTCTGAGGAGGAAGTGCGGGGGATGTAACGATGCAGATACGACGATTGATGATCACGTACTGCTTGGGGTGAATTAGGGCGTACATAACGATAAAGTGCATGTGATTGAACCTATAGGGTGGTTTCCTCCATCCGAATCCGACAACTAACCTCGCAGGCATAATGAGGGAGGAAGACCATGTTTAACAAGAAACGTATTGCAAAAGCAGCAACAGCATTGCTGACAGCAGCTATGCTCATTCAGGCCGTTCCAGCTTACGCTGACTCTGTTCATGTGGCCAAAGAGGGGGATACTTTCTATACCTTATCCAAACAGTATGGTGTAGGTATGGAAGCACTCATTAAAGCAAATGCGAATATTTCACCTTATAACATCTATGGTGGGCTAAAAATTACTGTACCTGGACAAGCCAACACCGTCTCAGCGGCAGCCGCTCCAGCAGCCAAAGCAGAGGCTAAAACGATCACCACAGCGAGTCTGGACGTCAATGCAGACAGCAAAGTGGTCGAAGCATGGGGCAAAACTTTTGATTACAGTAAAACGATTGAAATGAAGGCAACTGCCTATTCAGCAGATCCATCGGAGAATGGCAAATGGGGTGCAGTGGACTACTTCGGTAATCCGCTTGAGCTGGGTACAATCGCTGTAGATCCAAGTGTGATCCCGCTGGGAACGAAAGTTCTTGTGACAGGTCACACACACCCAGGACTGCCGAAACAAGCGTTTGTAGCTACGGCGCGAGATACAGGTGGTGCGATCAAAGGCAAACGCGTTGATATTTTCATTCCTGGTAGTAAACAATCCGTGAGCACATTTGGTTTTCAGGATGTAGAGCTTTACATTTTAAAATAACATATGTACCAGTAATCTAGGCGTAATCAAAAAGGGTGTCTTCCATTCACAGTCTGATGTGAGTAGAGGACGCCCTTTTTTAGTTAAACCTTGGATCAGACGATGCAGATGCAGTTATTCATCATTTGTGTTTACCGAAAGTTCATTATCGAAGTGATCTTGCAAAACGTTAATACTTAATTCACTTACTCTTCGAGATGTTTAACATTTCGTCCAATGTTACAAGACTATACCCTCGACTTCGCAGTTCCTCAATGATTTCTGGTAACGCATCAATTGTACCTTGCAGATTAGAGCCTACTCCACCACCTGCATGTTGAAGAATGATTGACCCGGGTTTAACCGCGGATAAGATGTTCTGCTTCACTTTGTCTTTGGAAAGACCTTTCCAATCGAGTGAATCCACGTTCCAGTTCACAATGCTATACTGCTGCTTTTGAGCCCACTGGAGTTGTTTTTCATTAATGTCCCCGTAAGGCGGACGAATCATTTTTGGCGTGTACCCGGTCAGATTGCGAATGATATCCCCGGTATGTAAAATTTGTTTGCGAAAATCATTCATCGTCAGCTTACTGAATTCAGGGTGACTATAGCTGTGGTTACCAATGATATGACCTTCACGAACCATGCGTTTAACCAGAGCCGGATGTTTTTCCGCTCGCTTGCCTACAATAAAAAAAGTCGCCTTGACCTTATATTTCTTCAGAATATCCAGTACTTGTGGTGTGAATCTTGGATCAGGAACATCATCAAAAGTCAGCGCAACCTGTTTCGTGGAAGGTCCATTTGTCTTGAACGTATCTGAATATTTCTGTCTAAGTTGACCTAGTGTGAGTTGCTCATCGCCCTGTGCGTCGACAGGTGTACTAGCTTGGTTCGGTTGAGCTGACAAATGAGCAGGTGCGAAAATTCCGCTCAGTAGTAGCGTGATAAATGATAATGCGATGAGGCGAATACGCATAATAGCAGCCCCCTTTTCCCAAAATGCGTTCTCTATGGTATGCCCGATATAATCTTGATTTATTCGACATGTGAGATGTTTCATTGTCAGTGACTCTAATCTTGTTCATAATTCGGACCATAACATGAGATAGAGAAAAGGATAGGTGGATTAGCATGAGTAAATATGATTTGAGTACCATTCGATTACAAGTTCTAGAAGTGGGACACGACAAAGTATTCTTGGTAACAGGTGGCGACGCACATATAGGCGCTGTAGCAACGTATTATGTAGATCACGAGCGGCTTAGTGGGGCTACGGTTCATGTTCCAGGACATAAGGAGCAGGAGCTATGTGAGAGGCTTGCACGCAAGGCGGCACATCAGTTGAAGGTTACGGTGACGGTCATAATGGGCATTCATTTTGATGCGATTACACGCATGCAGATTGATGAAATCGTGCAGACTGCAGAGAGACTCATTGATGAACATCTGCAAATAAAAGATGAAGTGAATGAATAATTTTACATGGTGAAGAAGTTTGTTATGATTTTTTTTGCTAAAATTGAAACGGGTTGAGGATTATCACGTATGTATGATTATATACAAGGATGTAATATCGACTAGGAGGAATAACATAATGTCCATTTTCAAACGTTTACGAGATCTAACGATGTCCAATATTAACTCCATCATTGATAAGGCAGAAGATCCAATTAAAATGACAGATCAGTATATCCGTGATATGCAAGAGGATTTGCAAGATGCAGAGAAGGCTGTAGCAGCACAGATTGCCATTGAGAAGAAGTTCAAGCAGCTATATGAAGAGCAAGAAGCTTTAGTGAAGAAACGCGAAGAGCAAGCGCATACTGCAGCACGTGCACAAAATATGGACTTGGCTCGCCGAGCGCTTGAAGAGAAGAAAACAGCTGAAGAAAAAATGGCTGAATACAAAACAAGCTATGATCAGAACAAAGCTTCCGCTGACAATCTGCGTGGTAAGTTAGACGAGATGCGCAAGCAGTTAACTGAGATGAAAAACAAACGTGAGACGTTGGTTGCTCGTTATAACGCAGCGAAGGCTCAAACTGAAATCAACAAAGCTCTAAATGGATTCAGTTCCGACACAGCAAGCGCTGGAATGAAGCGTATGGAAGAAAAAATGATGCAAATGGAAGCACAAGCTGAAGCAAGCAACGAAATGTCCTCCAAAGGAAAATCCCTGGATGATGAATTCGAGAAGCTTGGTAAAGATCAGGCGGTTGAAGATGAACTAGCTGCATTGATGAAGCAGTACGAGAACAAGAACTAACGGTTGTGATGAAGTAAGAAAACTAGCGGAGAAGAGACATGTGTTTCTTCTTCGCTTTTAAATGCGGTTCATGTTGAAATTTGGGGGCTGTTGAAATGGATTTGAACATTTTGGCAATGCTGGTCTGGACGTTATCGGGTTCGGTTTTGCTGTTTGTCTTGATGTATGTGGATTCATTGTTTACGAAATACAAGGATTTTGCTGAAGTAAAAGCAGGTAATATGGCTGTAACCACCCGGATGGTTATGAAGCTTTTTGCCCAAGGTTATGTACTTGCGACCTCAATCTCGACCGCAGGACATCTTGGTGAGGCTTTGCTCGTATCTGTTGTTTCCTTTATTATTTTGCTCATTCTGGAGAACGGCGTGCATTATGTTATCCGTACAAGAGCCAATCTAGATCTGGATACAGGGATTCAGCAAGGGAAGACGGGATACGGTCTCTTCTCAGGTGCATTGCATATTGTAGGCGCATTAATCATTGCAGCTTGCTTATAAATGGAGAGTTAACCAACCTCTAGAAGATATAGAACGGGAGTTAATGGGCATGAGTGTATGGAAACGGATTAAAGGAATACTAGCTAAACCCGAACCGCCTCGGGCAGAGAAGACGATGTTACAGCTTGCACCTGGTGATATCTGTGAAGTCTCTCTTGTAACATATGAGGTTGTTGGGCGGGTACATCATCGTTCAAGAAATGCTGTCGTATTAACATTGCAGGATGGTACAGCTTTCAGACATTTGCACATTGAAGAACGTGAATTGACGCGTTATGCTCTCTACACACCTATTGATGGTCGTTTAGATACGCCTGATGAGGTGCCAACCTTATTAGATCTAGATGGACGCGCATACCACCTGGAGGAAGAATATGGAGGTATGGTGACGACTGCAGGCAGAACACCGTATGGTCAGGCAGGAGAGCAGCTCGTGTGGCAGTATCAGTCTGATGATCACAAGCTACTTCGTGTGGAGTGGCAAGACAGACGTTTTACACTTTATGAGGGTGAGGTTATCCTTCCTGCGGATATCAAAGTGATTCGTTCGAGCTAGGAGAGGTTCCCATGAAAAAACGCATGGCACATGGTTTAAAATTAATGTTTGTTCTTAGCCTTGTGATGTCACTGTTGTCCGCATGCGGTGCACCAACCGTACAGGACACCTATCCACTTGAATCTGTGAGTGGTAGCGGTAACACCACATCCTATGTATACCGGGCTGCTGAGCGTACCGTTCCAGAGGTTGCCCAGGAATTGTCTGAGCAGCGTCAGCCAGATCAGATTTCGGCTGAGAGTACCGAGCGGATGTTCCTGGTGTATCAGGATCAATATTACCATTTACAGCAGGATCCCGATAAAGCGGAAGACACGTTAATTGAAGTCGATTCCAAAGAATACGTTCGTCAGAACTACGATTCTTCCTTTTTACAGGGATATTTAACCGCTACGTTAATCGGAAATTTGTTTGATTCCTTTGGTGGTGGCGGAAACGGGAAATATCGTGGATATACAAACAAAGATACGTACAAACCAAGCGGAGGTACATATCGCGCTCCTACAAGTAATGACAAAAAGCTTGCTCCACCGATTACCGTGGATCGCAAAGGTTCAATTACTAGGCGTGGAGGCGATACGGATACCAGTGTAGGTTCTGGTGGAGGTTTGTTTAGTCGTAAGAAGGAACCAAGTTCAGGTAAGATTGATCGCGGTAAAAGTGGCGGATTATTCGACTCACCCAAAAGCTCTTACAAAAAGCCAAAAACGAGGGTGGGCGGAGGCCGAATCATGAGGCGAAGATAGCAATGACTTTTCTAATTATTACATTGTAGTTCATAAAAAGAACAGCGAAGAGGTAAGTGGAGTAGAAATATAATCCACTATAACAATTAACCTCGGACGCTGTTCTTTTTTTATTGTTTCAGGATTTACGAACATGATTTGATTTGCGAATTCGTGGGATCGTTGTTGCGGGTTGTTTGCGAATCCAGCGAATAAAAGGAGCCATACGTTCATGCTCTCGAAGGGCCTGAAGCGTAGTTAATCCCAGTGTCATAATATCGCGGTTCGTGTAGAGGGAATGAATTTGTTTGTGGCAAGCAATACACAGGTTCGCGGTAGGCATCAAACTGCCACCCATCTGCTTGGGCGTAAGATGATGTACGGTTGTCTCCACAGGCTCTCTACCACATAATTCACATCGATCATTCACATGGAATTCCTCCATTTCTTCAGCATATTATGGTCAATCCATGAACAAATCATGTTATATCCGTTACAGAATAGGGATAACGCTTGTCACCTTATGACTTTCAAGCTACACTTTTAGTCATAGAGATTGCTCATTAGGAGGCTCGACTGCATTGAAATTAAACCCGCATACTGATGATATGACAAATGCTAAATTCAATCGAACGGCTGTACAGGTTCCCGATGCTCAAGCTAGAATTGCTGCCCATGTAAGACCAGGCACCGTAGAGAAAGTGTCATTAGAATCGGCACATGGACGCACGCTTGCAGAGAAGATCGTTGCACCACATCCGTATCCATTCTTCCGCAGATCAGGAATGGACGGCTATGCTATTGTAAGCAGCGACACGCTGCATGCTAGCAGTGAACAGCAAATCTGGCTTCGTGTTGTAGATGAAATTCCTTGTGGGTATACATCGGATCAGACGATAACATCAGGTACAACGGCACGAATTATGACCGGTGCACAGGTACCAGAAGGCGCAGACGCTGTTGTTATGCTTGAGATGACCGAGAGCAAAACAGAGAATGGCGAGCAATGGATTGGCTTGAAACGTCATGTGCAGGCAAAGGCTAATATTACGCCAATTGGTCTAGAAGTAGAAGAAGGCCAGTTGCTGTTGGATACAGGTACGCTGATCCAAGCAGGTGAACAATCCGTATTGGCTACATTTGGTGTAGCTGAAGTGCCTGTATTTCGACGTCCGAAGGTGGCAATCTTCGCAACAGGGACAGAATTACTAGCATTGGACGAGCCATTGCAGCCTGGACGAATCCGTAACAGTAATAGTTATTTACTGCGTTCACTCGTTGTTGAGGCAGGTGGTGAGCCCATCATGTATGGCTCCATTGCAGATGATATTGAAACCGCACGTAAGACACTCGCAGAAGCAGTTAAGCACAACGATATAGTGGTTACAACAGGCGGCGTGTCTGTAGGTGACTATGATATTATGGGAGATCTGGTTCGTGAAGACGACATGGAAATGCTATTTAACAAAGTAACCATGAGACCAGGCAGTGTTACAACCGCAGCCATCGTGGATCAGAAAAACCTATTTGCATTATCAGGCAATCCCGGAGCATGTTTTGTCGGATTTAACTTATTTGTGCGGCCTACACTTCGTATGATGCAGAATGATCCTCATCCTTATTTGCAAGAATGGACAGCGATCTTGGATGAAGGGTATACGAAGGTAAATAACTATACCCGTTTTGTGCGGGGACGAATAGAAGTTCGGAATGGTGAAGTTCACGCATTGCCGGCAGCAGCACGGGTTGATGAATCTAGTGTGATGATCACAATCAAGGATAGTGAATGTTTAATTATTATTCCGCCAGATAAGAAGGGCGTTCCTGCGGGTGAGCTTGTGCGGATTCTTAAGCTCCCTACAGGTCTTGTGAGATAGGATATGTCAGATATCCAAACAAACAAGCCTCATATTGTACAGATCGTGGGATATAAAAACTCAGGTAAAAGTACGCTAACGGCGGCGTTGACTAAACAACTGACTCTTCTTGGACGGCGTGTCGCTGTCATTAAACATGATGGACATGATCACTTTCAGATGGATCATGAGGGAACGGATTCATTTAACTTCACTTCGAACGGAGCTTCGGCTATCGTTGTCATGTCTGCCACGCGGACGGCGATCATTGAACAACGAGCTACAGAGCTTCGTGACATGATTGAATATCTATCCGAATATGACTGGATTCTGATTGAAGGCCACAAACAAGCTGCATATCCCAAGCTTCTGATGATCCGAGAAACAGAAGATCTCTCATTGTACGAACAATTACAGGGAATCTTAGCTGTGGTGACAAGGGTACCCCTAATGGGACGTGAAGATGTTACCTGTGAGCAGTTAGTTTGGCACGATATACAGGAGACAGAGCATATCGGGAACTGGCTTGTGCAACGTATAGAGGGGATCTAAGTTCGACCGTGTTGAGTTAGATTTGGAAGTGTTGTATAGGCTCTAATATGCAAAAATAATAGAGCAATCGATCCTAAGAATTGAGATCTTGGGATCAATCGCTCTATTATTATTTTGCCATAGATCATGCTAGTTTAAGACCCGGTGCCTTCACTACGACGTTCAATCGCTTCGGACATCGTTTTGTCGGTGAGATGGGCATAAATTTCAGTGGTCTCAGTAGAAGCATGCCCAAGTTGTTCTTTTGTTTTGTATATATCATTCTGCAAATAATAATCGGTGGCAAAGGAATGGCGTAGCTTATGTACGGTCAAATAAGGTTTGCCAAACCGCTTAGCGTATTTCATAATCATCGCTTGTATCGCGCGCTTCGTCATTCGACTTCCCTCAGATTCCCCATTGCGTAGAGCAATGAACAAAGCCTTTTCCCGTTTCGGTGTACGGTACCTTGTCTGTCTAAGGTTGGTATAGATGGCAAGCTCATCTTTGGCCTGTTCTCTGAAGTAGACAGGAGTCTTGTACGTTTCGTCATTGTTACCTTTGCGGTAAACATATAACAGCTTGTTATTTAGATCAAGATCATCCAAGTTCAGATTAACTATTTCGGATACCCGCAAGCCTGAGTTCAAGATGAGGCTGGCAATACAGGCATCTCGTTCTTTGTTCAGCTCATGTGAGTATAGCGCTTGTTTATTCTTCTCCACATCCACCGCATAACCTTCCAAAATGTATCCGATGAATTCCAGCAATTCTTCATCTTCGAGAATTTTACCTTTTAGCTTGGCGGCAGTATCCTTTGGTTTATGTGTGCGTTTAATTTCAATTTTGGCCATAATGTTGCGTTTGAGCAGGGGGTAGAAATCTTCATCTTCGGCAATTTGGCTTAAGTAGTGAAAGAGTGAACGTAGGGATGATAATTTTCGGGATACCGTAATTCTGGAATTAGCTCCCTCACGCTTGGTTGTAAGGAACAACCGATAAGCGGTTACGGAATCCATTCGGAGCACTTCTAGCTCTAACAAAGTAACCTCTGTGTTGGTGCTAGCTGCAGACAAGCCTTCCGCACGGAGCCAGCTAAAGAACGTATCATAGTCTCGCAGATACTCCAGCAAGGTGGAGGGAGAGAGATCTGGTAGTTTATAGTCAATGAATTGCTGAACAAACCAGGGCATGGTAGGTAGCTTCTCATCCAGTTTGCGTCGGTCAATTTCTTTTTGAACATTAGTCAATGTTGGCACCTCCAAGATAAAGCATTTCTCAAGATAGTCTATGCTTAAGTGTACCATAATTTACATGGTCACAGCCTGTTCACGAACGTAGTGTAGGCTGGTTCCTCATTCTTGCCCTTCGGCGATCAAACCTTTAAAGTAATAAGTAGAGCAATAGAACGTAGAGCAGGGGAGATGAACCGGATGAATATGAAACTGGAGCTGGTTCCCTGGGAACGTCGTCAGGTGATTCGGCATTTAATGCAATTCTATCTATATGATTTCACCAAATATCTTAATATTGATGTAGATCATAATGGTGTATTTCCAGAATACCCTGGACTGGATGCATTCTGGACAGAAGAAGGGCGCAAATTCCCATTCTTGATAACGAGTGATGGAGCCCCAGCTGGATTCGCTTTGGTAGAGCGCTTGGAACCTGGGAGTATTGACAATGATTATTACTTAACTGAATTTTTTGTGATGCAAAAATATCGGCGAAGCGGGGTGGGAACACAAGCGGCGCATGAGTTGTTCGAACGGTTTCCTGGTCGTTGGAAGGTTACTCAGGTACGGAATAACGTAGTCGCTCAGGCTTTCTGGCGTAAAGTTATTGGAGCCTATACCGGTGGGCGTTTCCGAGAAAAGTTCCATCCGGAGCTTGGTAACCCCAGTCAATATTTCGTGACTTAATGGATAATTGAAGTAGATACTACATATTGCGAGGTAGATAAGGAGTGTATAAAATAAACAAGCCGGAATTTCATCTGGACACTGACCGAAAAGCTCTTAATTGACGGTGGAATGTCTATTTATGGGTTTTAGAATCAGCTGGAATGGGTAATAGTTCTGGTTAGGCTTGTCTTCATTAACGATATTACGAAGTTTGGAAGGAGAAATCATCCATGGAACGACGTGAATATGGGAATACAGGTATGCAAGTAAGTACACTTGGATTTGGTGGAGCTGAGATTGGACAGAACGTTTCCAAGGAAGATGTAGCGACATTGTTGAACAGTGCGTTAGATGCAGGACTTAACATCATTGATACGGCTGAATGTTATGGGGATAGTGAGGCATTAATTGGTGAGGTGCTGTCGCACCGGCGCGATGACTATTATCTGTTTACCAAATGTGGACATGCTGCTGGTATAGAAGGACCGAATTGGGATGCCAAAGTGCTGGAGCAAACCATTGATCGGAGTCTGAAACGCCTGAAAACTGACTATGTGGATGTCATTCATCTACATAGCTGTTCGGAAGAAGTACTTCGGCAAGGGGCAGTTATAGAAGTTCTTCAACGTGCGAAAGAAGCAGGGAAAACCAGATTTATTGGATATAGCGGGGATACGAAGGATGCGCGGTACGCCATAGAAACTGGGGCATTTGACAGCTTGGAGACATCTCTAAATATTGCTGATCAAGAAGCGATTGAGTTGACATTACCCGAGGCACGTAAAAGAAACATGGGGATCATCGCCAAAAGACCGATCGCGAACGCAGCATGGACACATGAGACGCTTCCGGAAAAGGATTACTCTTATGTATATTGGAAGCGCTTGAAGGAACTAGACTATGCATTTCTCAGAGATACTGACGTGCAGAAAGCTGTTGAAACGGCTTTACGCTTCACATTGAGCACAGAAGGTGTGGATACAGCAATTGTTGGCACCTCTAAGCCAAATCGTTGGCAGCAAAATGCGGATCTGGTATCCAAAGGCGTATTGCCACAAGACATATATGAAGAGATTAGAGCGCATTGGAAGAAGATTGCAAGACCTGATTGGACAGGGCAAATATAAGAGGCAATAATTTTTTTGAAAAATAAAGAATCTTCCAATGTGTAATATATTGTGTGAAAATGTTGTTGAGCCAGCATGCTCTTAATATAAGTTGAAAAGGCCGCCGATGGCGGCCTTTTTTTGCGTTTCTTGATCTCTATCCGATGATAGAGAAATTTGATGGAATTCAGCTGGTGGACGACATTTCATAGTTTCAACATATGAAAAATTCACAACAAAGTGCATCCATTAGAAGTTCAGGAAGCATAGAGAAGCGAATTAACAGCAACCATCAGTTAGCACACTGAACAGCAACTCAGTTACAACAACAACAACAACAGTAACTCAACAACAACAACACTAGAATCTTTAGCTAACGAAAAATTATTATAGTAATGTTTCAATATATGAAAAATTCATAATAGTAAACACAATCGTACTTAGCTTCTGCTCACCGTTGCTGTTAATATTTCCGCTCCTGCACTAGAGAAAAAGAAACCAATCCTCAACCCTATAGTCAACCTTACATTTTAAGAATAAGATCCGTTTGATAATCGGCTTGAATTTTTAGAATGGATTACTGAATAAGTCTTGATTGCAATTAAGTAAATAATGTGTATAATTGGTTGGACAATAGAATTACATGAATGTTTTCTAGGGTTCCGCGACAGAAGTGTCGGTCTGGTCCGAGAGAAAACTCACGGCCATTCGGTTGTGTCACGGAAGGATAAAAGCCTGGGAGATAAACTGCGTAATTGCAGTTTGTTTCCTGGGCTTTTTTTGTTTTGATTGCATGTAATTCTATGGTAATAAGCAACTTTTTCAAGAAGGAGTGTGGAAAGAATGAACAAAACCTGGTTATCGATGATCGTAGCGGCAATTTTTGAGGTGGGCTGGGTGATTGGCTTGAAGCATGCCTGTGGAGTGTTGGAATGGGGGATAACCCTGATTGCAATTATTGTGAGTTTTACGTTGATGATTGCAGCTTCGCGTTCACTAGACGTCGGCACGGTATACGCCGTATTTGTTGGTCTTGGTACAGCAGGTACTGTGCTTGCAGAGATTATTCTATTTGGTGCGACCGTGCAGACGGGAAAAATGTTGCTCATTGGACTGCTTTTGCTTGGTGTGGTTGGTCTTAAAATGTTAAGTAAAGAGAAAACAAAGGAGGTGCATCATGAATGAGCTGGATTTTTCTAATTATGGCCGGGATATTTGAGATGGTCGGCGTGTTTATGATCAATAAGCTGCACCAAGACCGGAATTTGGTTTCATTGATTTTGCTAATCGCAGGGTTTGGCCTGAGTTTCTGGTTCTTATCTCTAGCGATGGAGACTCTTCCTATGGGAACGGCTTATGCTGTGTGGACGGGAATTGGCGCCTCTGGCGGAGCAATTTTAGGCATGATTTTTTATGGAGAACCCCGAAATGCACTAAGAATTGTATTTATTACGATGGTGCTCGGCTCCGCAGTAGGATTGAAGTTAGTGAGCTAGACGAACTAAAGCTTGACTTGTAACCCGTTACAGCCGATACACTCAACTCATGAAATAGATTTAACGTAGGAGTGCGCTCCAACACATATAGCTTTTCATGAGGGGGAAGTAAGAACATGAGTCAGGATCAACGTAGAATTATTTTTATCGATATCGACGGAACACTTGTGAGGGATGATGGCAGTGTACCGGAGTCTGCTCAAACTGCTTGTCGTTTGGCGCGAGAGAATGGTCATTTATTGTTCCTATGTACAGGCCGTTCGAAGGCGGAAATATATGATGAGATCTGGAATCTGGGATTCGATGGGCTAATCGGTGCAGGTGGCGGTTATGTGGAAGTGAATGGAGAGACTCTCTATCATAAAAAAGTGCTTCCTGAAGATGTACTCGACATGGTTCAATTCTTCAATGAGCATGACATTAACTTCTATCTTGAATCTAACTCGGCGTTGTATGCAAGTCCTAATCTGAAGCCTCATCTGGAGAGATTGATGTATGGAGACATAGAGAATGATCCTGCAGCACGGCAACAAATGGAAGCATCACCACATCCGTTTATCACTCAACTCACTTATGGGGAAACGGAATGGACCAAAGAGGATGTCAACAAAGTATGCTTCCTAGAGAGCAAGCTTCCATTTGCAACGATTAAGCAACGGTTTGAAGGGAAATTTCAAGCTATCCAGTGCACGGTGCCGATCTTCGGGGAAGATAGTGGGGAATTAATGCTCCCTGGCATTCACAAGGCAGTTGCGATTGCAGACGTACTAAAGCATCTTGATTTGCCCGTGGAGCATACGATTGGGATCGGAGACGGGATGAATGATGTCGAGATGCTGGAATTTTGCAAATTGGGAATCGCGATGGGCAATGTCAAGCCTGGCTTGAAAGAGGTCGCTGACGATATTACAGACGATCTAGAGAATGATGGGCTGTACAAAAGTTTTGTGAAGCATGGTCTCATTTCCGTTTAAACGCTTTATGGAAATACGGATATCATATCTGGTGTAACATGTAACATCATACCAAGTGAATAGTTCGAAAAGTCGCCGATTGGCGGCTTTTTTAGCTTCTTTGATAGGAATTGAAACGTCGCTCATGCCTACGAAAGCCTGTCTATAACAGATAGCCAGCTCAGAATGGCTACCTGTTATTTTTGTTTTTACGTTATGTGGATTAATTCTCGACGAACATATCCTTTTGATTTTGTTTTCGGAAGCTACGGGGAGACTCACCAACTGTTTTGGTGAAAAGAATCGTGAAGTAGTTCGGGTTATCGTAGCCAACGAGCTTGGCAATTTCCCATACCTTTTTCTTGGTAGAGACTAATAACCGGGTAGCTTCTCCCATCCTACGCTGGATCAAGTAATGATAAGGAGACGTACCATAGTGTTTGGAATACATATGAATCAGATAATAGAAGTCAATGTGAAAATGATCTGCAAGCTCTTTTAGCTTAATGGGTTGCCTGTAGTTGGTATCCAAATAGTCTTTGATTCTCTCCGCAAGATTATTGCTTAGCACAATTTCGCTCGCCGTGCGTTGATGGTGGGACATCCGATGAATAATGACGAGTATGGCTTTTAGAACATGATGAGAAATATATTCATACCCGTCTTCACGGATTGAAAACTCATTAAACATCGTCTGCATTAACGAACAAAGTTCCTCTGAATAGCGGTTCGATCGAATGACAGGCTCGCTGCCTGGTGGAACAACCCAATCTCTGTCAGGATGCATCCCTTCGTGGAAACGAAAGCCGCAATAATAGGTGGATAACGGGAACTCAGGATCAGATTTCTCCTCGTGTAACGTTCCTTTGTTATAGACAAGCAGATCGCCTTGTTGAGCCGAATGCTTCGTGCCGTTGATTGTAAACGAGCCTTTGCCATCAATGACATAAATAATTTCATGTAGATCGTCATGCTTATGGGTTGGAAAGCTCCAATGGGGATTACCCGCAAGCTTACCTACGTAAATAATAGTACATTCTTGATCATCATATCGTTGGGCGGATTCGAAGTGTGTATTCATTTAGCAATGTCTTCCCTTCAGTGCATCTGTGAATCAAATGACAACATATATCATGTTTATGAATAAGACCACAACAACCTTGATTGTCGCTTAACCTCATCTGACAGTACAATTTGACTATTCATATGTACTATATATCGAACTGAGGGGAAGGGAAAGCATATTGCATGACATCAAATAAATATTAGAGACATAGAAAGGTTCGCAACAATCGCAACAATAGAGAGGAATAGTGAGGGCTTATTCATGACTAGAAATAGAGAAACTTTACTTATATTAACGCTTACGCTAGTGAGCTTTGTATTAGGCACGACGGAATATGTCATCGTAGGAGTATTAAAAGAAATAGAGCATGCGATGAAGGTATCGTTGGCCGCAGCGGGTGCGCTTGTGTCTGGCTTCGCGATTGCCTACGCTATCGGAACACCATTTGCGGTTGCATCCTTGTCCAAACTGTCACGCAGAAGCTCCATTCTGATTGGTTTTGGTATTGTGCTTGTGTTGAACCTGTTGACGGTGTTCTCTACAACATTCTATTCATTGATGGCAATTCGTATTGTATCAGCGGTCGCTTGTGGGCTCACCGTTTCGCTGTCGATCTCCATTGCTAGCGATGCAGTTCAGCAGGAAAGAAGGGGCGAGGCGATTGCTTGGATCCTGGGTGGATTTTCTATTGCTAACGTGCTTGGCGTGCCACTGGGGACATTCATCGGACAGCATCTGAACTGGTGGATGACCTTTGTAGTAACCGCTGGGATTGGTGTGATACCGTTCATACTGATGTTCCGTATTCTTCCGCGGCAAACGACAACGATTACCAGTTCATTCAGTGATCAAATGGTGTTGTTTATGAAACCTCGTATCCTGCTGGCCTGCTTGATTCCAGTACTAGGTAATAGCTGTATCTTCGTGACATTTACGTACATTACTCCATTATTGGGTCAGTCTATGGGCGTACCTGCACGTTGGATCAGCGGTGTGCTCCTGATCTATGGAGCTTGTAGTATTTTGAGTAACTGGATCGGAGCGAAAATTGCCAAAGGCGATTTCTTATCCAAGCTCAAGTGGCTTTTTGTTATTCAAGCCGTCATCTTCGTGGGGTTGAGTTTAGCGGTATCGAATCTATGGCTTGGGCTGACCTTTTTATTCCTGATCGGATGTCTGTCATCCTCCTTAAGTGCGGCTTCCCAATTGTACCTGTTTGATGTATCTGGCGTAGTTGCGCCAAAATCCAAAGCCTTTGCATCCACCTTACTGCCTGTATCGGCAAACCTAGGTATTGCGCTCGGCTCCGGGATCGGTGGGCTTGCGGTTAATATGGGTGGTGTAAACTGGGTTCCCCCGGTTGCCGTGGTGTTGGCATTATCGGCTTTTGTAATTACGAAGGTATGCCAGCGTTCGATTCAATTGAAGCCAGATGGAGAAATGGCGACGAATGCAGCCTAATGGACTGCCTAATTAGATTGAATGATTTTACTAAATGAATAACGGAATAGGATTTAAGAGATACCATACAATTTTGCTGCTGTTAGCGAAGGTGTATGGTTTTCTGTTGTTCTATATTAACTAGTGCATTCCCATGTAGCTGAGATATAGTAAAAAAATACAATCTTTTGGTGAGCTTGTATGTAAGCAGATTTGATAGAATGATAAAAAGATCTCCTGATTCCAATCGGAAGTTCTATGACATGAGGAGGTAAAGTCAATGAAAAAGCCAATCATCGGTGTTCTGCCGTTATATGATTCAAATAAAAAAAGTTATTGGATGTTACCAGATTATATGTATGCCATAGAGAGTGCGGGCGGAATTCCAATTATGTTACCTCTGACGACTAACCCCGAAATTATGATGCGGTTGGCTCATGAGTTTGACGGATTTTTGTTTACCGGCGGACATGATCTCAATCCAGAGCTCTATCATGAAAAGGTGGAGGATACGTGCGGGGAGCTATGTTATGAACGGGATCGAATGGAGGCACTTCTTTTTCAAAAGGTCGTTGAACTGGATAAACCAGCCTTCGGGATTTGCCGTGGATTGCAGCTATTTAACGTCATGTTGGGTGGGTCTTTGATTCAGGACATTCCTACCGGATTTCAGGTAGCCACACCAGTTCAGCACAAGCAAAATCCGCCGTATACGAATCTTGTCCATGATGTACATATTGTTAATAACAATTTACTTCACGATATTGTTCAGACCAACACGATTAAAGTGAATAGTTATCATCATCAAGGAATCAAAGTTTTAGCTGATCAATTAACGGCAGTCGCTGTTGCCGAGGATGGTCTAGTGGAAGCCGTAGTGATGCCAGATCGTACATTTGTTATGGCTGTTCAGTGGCATCCAGAATACAGTTTCAGTGTAGATGGGTATAGTCAAAAATTATTTTCAAGCTTTGTGTCTTCGTGCCAGTCTCTGGGCTATGATCAGAATATCCAAGACATCATTGCTTAGATCAATGGATTGGCGAGTATGTAAAATAAAAAAAAGACCTCCAATGAATTCATCAGAGGAGGTCTTCGTATTAGGCATATGATGATTAGCTAAGTCTACTAATCATTTATTTATTTTTTGATCCAGAATTAGAAGGTGCTTGATCGCTCCCATTCAGTGATGCAATCAGCTTCTCACCCTCAACATCCAGATTCGGCAGGATGCGGTCCAGCCATTTAGGAAGTGTCCAGGCTTTGTCGCCGAAGATCGCCATAGTGGCAGGAACAAGTCCCATACGAATGATGAAGGCATCAATAAGGATACCTACGGCCAACGTAAAACCAATCTGCTTGATCATGACATCATCAGTGAAGATGAACCCTGCGAACACTGAAACCATGATCACCGCTGCCGCTACAACAACGCGACTGACCTGATTGTATCCATGAACAACTGATTCGCGTCCTCTGTGACCATGTACATACGATTCGCGCATCGAGCTGACAAGGAACACTTGATAGTCCATCGCTAGACCATACAAAATACCGGTTACGATAATCGGCATGAAGCTTAGCAACGGACCGCCCGTATCGAAGCCAAAGAGCGAATGCAGCCAGCCCCATTGGAACACCGCGGTTGTAATCCCGAAAGTAGCCAGGATACTAAGCAGGAAGCCAATTGTTGCTTTGATCGGAACGATAATGGAACGGAATACAAGCAATAGAATAATGAGTGAGAGTAGAATAATAATACCTACATAAATAGGGAATACCTGTGCCAGTTTGGCCGACATATCAATGTTGACCGCTGTCAGACCTGTAACTCCAATTTTAACGTCATTCTGCTGTGCAAAACTGGCATCGGCAGAGCGTAGATCATTGACTAGGTCTTTGGTGGTCACATCGTTCGGACCTGTCTTCGGAATGAGACTAAATATCGCCAGATCTTCTGTCATGCCAAGCGGCGTGACCTGTGCAACATTATCCTGACTTTGCAGACCCATCATCAGGCCGCCTACTAGTTCAGGGGTGACCTGAGCTGAAGAGTTGTTAGGTTCTGCGACCAAAATAAGCGGGCCGTTGAATCCTTCTCCGAACCCTTCAGAGATGGCATCATAACTCTGTCTTGCTGTTGTGTCCAGATTTGCCGAGGATGCTCCCGGGATGCCCATTTCCATTTTGGTGATTGGTGTAGCGGCAAAGCCCAGAATAACAACGATGGCAATAATAGCAGCCCAACGATTCTTAATAACAAATTTAACCCATCTGTCAGCAATTCCGTGATTAGACGTTTTGGATGATTGCGTACCCTTCTCACGAGCTTTAGTCGAACAGATGCGTTCTCCGACAAGCCCCAGTAGAGCCGGCAATAGGGTCAACGCAACAAATACGTTAATAAGCACGGTCGCAGCCGCAACAAGAGCCATCGTGGATAAGAAGGCAAGCCCGATAACGAGCATACCGCAGAGTGCAATGATAACCGTTAAGCCAGCAAAGAATACGGCGCTGCCTGATGTACCAATTGCTCTTGCCGTTGCTTCTTGTGCGCTCAAGCGCTGATCAATAATCATTCGGCGCTGGCGATTGACAATGAACAGAGCGTAATCGATGCCGACCGCCAGGCCAACCATAAGCGCCAGAACGGAAGTGACACTAGGCATTTCGATAAATTTGGAGATTGAGAATGCTCCGCCGACCCCGATCGCAACCCCAAGAAGAGCTGTAATCAGAGGTAACCCCGCGGCAACAACGGAACCCAGCGTGATTAACAGAACAATAACAGCGATAACCAATCCGACAATCTCAGCAGAGCCGACGCCGATTGATACCGTTTTGAGTGTTTCACCCGGCAGTACGGTGATATTGGTTCCTTGCTCAACCTTCATAACGGATTGAATTACTGAGTCGAATACATCCTGTGTGATAGCAGATTGCTCAATCGTGAATTGGAACTGGAATAGAGCGATGCTGCCGTCCGAAGAGATTAATACACCGGGAACAGGAACACCTTCTACCATCAATGGTCCGTATGGAGGTGGTGTTGTATTTCCGGATTGTGCTGCTGCACCAGCAGCCTGAGACATTTGAGACATGTCTGCAGACGCACCGGCACTGCTTGCTTCTGCTGCATAATCGGCGGGATTAATGACTTGCTCTAACCCGTACACCTCGCTGACACCTTTCATAATCGCACCAAGACGTTCAGGTGTATCCAAACGTTCGTTATCAGGTGCCTTGAAAACGACACTACCTTGACCACCAGATGCGGCTGGCAGTTCTTCTGCTAATTGATCCAACACTTTCTGTGACTCTGTACCTTCGATTTTCATTTCAGAGCTGATATGTACACCATTGATGCTGATCATCGAAATGACAATGCCCAGAATCAGTACCCAGCCAATAATGAAGTATCCCGGTTTGCGAAAAGCGGTTTTTCCCAATTTGTATAATAACGTAGACATTTCTCTCTTTTACACTCCTTTGAATAGATGCATATGAATGATGGGAGGCTAGAATCCTTTTCGCAAATGATCAAAAACAGTTTCTAAAAACTGGTCGAACGTGATTGCACCTTCTCTGGTATCATGTGTAGCAACTTGACCTGGCAATAACACGTTGAGCCTTCCATCAATTAATGGAAGTATTGTCCCATAGATCGAGTTAAGTAGAAGATAAGTATAGATTTCATCGTACTTTCCATCAGACAGATCCAGCAGCGTTTCTTGAGCTTGTGTCTGCATCTGGTGCATTGCCCCGAGGTAATGTGGCTCCAGCACGGGATAGGTCTTCGACAATACTAAGAGTTGATGCAATCTTCCTATTAGCTCTGTAGTGAGCTGCATTTTAATTAATTGGTAGAGGACATCGAGCAGAGAAGCGTGCTCGGGCAGTTCGGTGAGCAAATGCTCTAGTTCAGCCGTATTCTGAACCGATGTAGCTCCTCTGGCAACAGCTTCTTCCTTACAAGTGAAATAATTGGCAAATGTTCTGCGAGAATACCCCGCTTTTTGCACAATATCTTCGACAGTAAAACCATCAAGCCCATGCTCCAGTGTAAGTTCAAATGCAATGCTGGCAAGCGCCTTTTCGGTCGCTTCTTTTTTTAGATGTCTTAAATTTCGTTTAATCATGAGCAGTCGCTATGCGTTCATCTCCATCTCCAGCGATGCTGGTGGAATTAGTTATTTTGTTTAACGTGTAAATAGAATTCCCCCTTATGTCTAATAAAATTTAGTCTCACGAGAATATAGGGCAGAGAAGTAATGATGTGAAATTATCATAACAACAACTTGCACAATGTGCAAATTTACTCAATGAGCAAATTTAAAGGTGATTCAAATGGCGGATTTAAAATCCATTTTCTATAATGTTTGTAATTTATATGGGGATTTCAGTCATGTCAGTGAACGATTATATTAAAGGGGAAGGTTTATAAAGCAATGAATGAATATCCAACCTTACCTTATTAATATTCGTACCATATATGACTTGTTCGGGTTCACATGATTAAGATGCGGAAGGTAGATTTGGCTTAACAGGAGTGGATACAGGGCAGATATCATTCTGTGGATTGGAATCATCGAATAGAGTCGAAACAGAGACGATTTACAAGTGAATCCTTTGTATGAACGGCTCTCACCTGAATTTTAAAGGATGTCGGTCATGCGTATATCGGTTTTCATGTTAGAATAGGAGTATTCGGCAGATGTTGTAAAAATGGATGCTGCGTAAGCTTACTTTAAATGTTGGATTATTAATGTTCTGGAGGTTAGTTAGATGAGAAAAGATGAATATTTTATGCATAAAGCTATTGAGATTGCACAACAAGCCCGTCAAGAGGGAAACGAACCTTTTGGCGCAATTCTGGTTAAGGAAGAAGAAATCGTCATGATTGGTGAAAATAAAATTAATACGTTTTGTGATCCGACCCATCACGCCGAAATTGGACTTATACGAAAATTTTGTTCAGAGCATCACGTATTTGACTTAAGCGAATACACTTTGTATACGAGTTGCGAACCATGCGTAATGTGTTCCGGAGCGATGGTATGGTCTAATCTGGGTAGACTTGTGTACAGTGTATCCCATGATCAATTGGCAGAAATTGCTGGCAGTAACATTATGATCTCTTGTGAAGAAGTGTTCGAGAAAAGTCCGCAACAACCTGAGGTTGTAAAGGAATTACTCAATCGTGAAGGGCTGAAAGTATTCGAGGGTTACCAATTCCATGTATAGTTTAATGGCCTCTCCAAATTAATTTTAAATTATGCCTTGATTTTTTCGGAAACGTCTGATAGTGTAATACCTGTGATTTTGGAAAGTTGATTTATCAATATGAATTAGAGCTTTCCAGCAGATAAATTTGACCACTTCCACCAGGAAGTTAAGGCCATACGGACAGCCGGGTCAAACGCCGATTGGCAACTTATGTTGCCTTATTGATTGAGTTCAAAGCTCAAATTTTATAAGTTGGTTACTTTACAACCAGTGCAATTGCACATCAACTTGTGAAACGGTCAATAAGAGTGGTAAAGGCGAATTATTTGCTATATAGACTCTGATCCAATATTGATATACATGAAGGAGCTTTCCGCCAAAGGAGTTCTTGTGAATTTTTTTGGTCAAGGAGACTTCACGTCTTATTTATGATGTATATCAACAAGCAAGTGTGATGATGCGCAAATATGCGGCATTTTTCACCTTGCTTTTTTTATTGTATCAGTAGCGGGTGAACGTTGCATAATGAAACAATACAATCTGTGATGGCATGGAATCGTACAAAAAAAACAAACCTACATATGGGGATAGGAGAATGAAAAATGGGAAAAGCACTAATCATCGGCGCCGGCGGCGTTGCTTCTGTGGCAGTACACAAATGCGTTCAAAATAGCGAAGTTTTTGAGGAGATCTGTATCGCGAGTCGTACAAAATCCAAATGTGACGAACTTAAAGCGAAGCTGGACGGCGGCAAAACAAAAATTACAACAGCACAAGTCGATGCGGACAATGTTGACGAGTTGATCGCGCTGATCAACGAAGTTAAACCGGATATCGTCATGAATTTGGCTTTGCCATATCAGGATCTGACGATCATGGATGCTTGTCTTGCAACGAAAACAAACTACATGGATACAGCGAACTATGAGCCAGAAGATACAGCAAAATTCGAATATAGCTGGCAATGGGATTACAAAGAGCGCTTTGAAAAAGCAGGCATCACTGCACTGCTTGGAAGCGGATTTGACCCTGGCGTAACTGGCGTATTCTCTGCATATGCCCTGAAACACTATTTCGACGAGATCGAATACATCGACATTCTTGACTGCAATGGCGGTGACCATGGTTACCCGTTCGCAACAAACTTCAACCCTGAGATCAACATCCGTGAAGTTTCAGCTAACGGAAGATACTGGGAAAATGGTGAATGGATCGAAACGAAGCCAATGGAAATCAAGCGTGTCTACGACTTCAAAGAAGTTGGCGAAAAAGACATGTACCTGTTGTACCATGAAGAGTTGGAGTCCTTGGCGAAAAACATGCCTGGTCTGAAACGTATCCGTTTCTTCATGACATTTGGTCAAAGCTATCTGACTCACTTGAAAGCATTGGAAAATGTAGGCATGACTTCAATCGAACCGATTGAATATGAAGGCAAACAAATCATTCCTTTGCAATTCTTGAAAGCAGTATTGCCAGATCCAGCATCTCTTGGACCACGTACAGTGGGCAAAACGAACATCGGTTGTATTTTCAAAGGTAAAAAAGATGGTCAAGACAAAACGTACTATGTGTACAACATCTGTGACCACCAAGAGTGCTTCAAAGAAGTTGGTTCCCAAGCGATTTCTTACACAACAGGCGTTCCAGCAATGATCGGTGCAGCAATGGTTATGACAGGTAAATGGAATAAACCAGGCGTATTCAACGTAGAAGAGTTCAACCCAGATCCGTTCATGGAAGAACTGAACAAATGGGGTCTCCCATGGGTAGAAGACTTCAACCCGGTATTGGTTGATGAGCTGCCAGAAGAAGCAAAAGAATCGGAGCTTGTTCGTTAAAATGCGGTTTGAGCAATTACCGACGCCGTGCTTTGTTGTTGACGAGAGCCTAATTGAGAAAAACCTGAAAATCCTGAACGGGGTTATGCAGCGTACAGGTGCCAAAATTGTGCTTGCACAAAAGGCATTTTCCATGACTGCGATGTATCCTCTCATTGGAGAATACCTGAGTGGTGCGACAGCAAGTGGACTGTATGAAGCACGTTTGGGTCACGAAGAAATGGGTAAGGAAAACCATGTCTTCGCGCCAGCTTACCGTGCAGAAGAGATCGACGAGATTATTTCGATCTGTGACCACATCATTTTCAACTCATTTTCGCAGCTTGCGAAATTTAAGGATAAGGCGCTTCAGGCTGGCCGCAAGGTTGGTTTGCGCATTAACCCTGAATGTTCAACCCAAGAAGGACACGAGATCTATGATCCGTGTTCTCCGGGTTCACGTTTTGGAGCTAAACAAGAGGATTTCCGAGCAGAACTGCTCGAAGGAGTATCGGGACTGCATTTCCACACTTTGTGTCAGCAAAACTCCGATGATCTGGAGACAACACTGAACGCAGTGGTAGAAAAGTTCGGTCAATGGCTGCCACAGATGGAATGGATTAACTTCGGCGGTGGACACCATATCACGCGTGGAGACTACGACATTCCAAGATTGGAAGCTTGCATTAAGCGTATGCAGAACGATTATGATCTAGAAGTATACCTGGAGCCGGGGGAAGCCGTTGCTCTAAATGCAGGTTATCTGGTTACTTCTGTGCTGGACTTCCACAAAAACGGCATGGATATCGCCATCCTGGATACTTCAGCTACCTGTCATATGCCAGATGTACTTGAAATGCCATATCGCCCGCCGTTGATCGGTTCGGGAGAAGTAGGCGAGAAAGCGCATCTGTATCGTCTGGGTGGACAAACCTGCCTATCTGGTGACGTTATTGGAGACTATTCATTCGATCAACCTTTGCAAGAAGGTGACCGCCTCGTATTCGAGGACATGGCGATCTACTCCATGGTGAAAACCAATACGTTCAACGGCATGCCGCTGCCAGCTATTGCAGTCAAACGAAAAGATGGCGATTGCGAAATCGTACGTGAGTTCGGATACCAGGATTTCAAAACAAGATTGGCTTAATACGTTATTATATATCCTAAGTTTATCAGCGATAGCACTCTAGCGATGTATATTGTAATTATATAAGTAAAAAGAGCAGTTCCCAAATCACACTCGTGTGACCTGGAACTGCTCTTTTTTTGGTTTACTCGTTTGAATCAACGGGTTTACTTGCTGCTCTGGCGGCATAAGGAAAGATGGGATCTTTCAGTTCGAATTCATACGTTAGTCCATTAACGATCCCTACGACATATTCGCTGTCATACAGGTCTAGTAAAAATCCGGCCATCTGCTCGGCTGTATGGAACTTAGGCACACGCCCTTCATACTGGAACTGATCTAGATCAAAGGCACGTTCGGCAAACTCGGTTTCTGTAGCAGCAGGTGCGAGTACTTTGGCTTGCATGGGAACATGTTTACTTTTAAGCTCTTGAGCCAGACCTTCGGTAAAGGCGCTGACATAAAACTTGGTTGCACAATACGTTACCGCATCCGGTACAATTGTATAGCCGCCTCCTGAAGAGATGTTGATAATCTGTGTGCCCGTAGTTTCGGCATAATCCCGAACATATAGAGTGGAGAGAATCGTAAGTGCTTCAATGTTGAGATGAAGCATTTGTTCAATTTTAGGCAAATGTTGTTCACCAACTGAGGCAAAATTGCCAAAGCCCGCATTGTTGATCCATGTTTCGATGGAATAACCGTTCAAGCTTTCATAGAAAGCATGTACATTCGCGGCAATGGATAGATCTACGGTGCGAATGACAACGTCTAACGTGTTATCGATCTCGGCAACTTTGGATTTTAACTGTTCCAACTCAGCGGTTCTGCGTGCAGCTAAGATCAGATGTTTGCCACGTGCGGCAAAGGCCAAAGCTGCTTCATATCCAATACCTGAACTTGCTCCAGTAATTACGGTGTATTTCATGAGAATTCCTCCGAATCTAATTTCAGTATTTAATATTGTGATGTGGCTACGAGTTGATTATACTGATTAGAGCTTACTCTAAGTCAAGCAAGAAAATGGAAAGGAGTACAACCATGCATACCATTGGTGAAGTCGCTGAATTGCTCGGGATCAGTGCCCACACGTTGAGATATTACGAGAAAGAGCAGATCATCATTCCACTTCGTGATGCCGGTGGAGATAGGCGATACAATGAGTCTCATCTCAAATGGCTGCAGTTTGTCATCAAGTTAAAAGAAACACAAATGCCGATCGCTGTCATTAAAAAGTATGCTTCGTTATTTCAAGAAGGCGAGCATACGGCTCCAGAACGTTTGAAGCTGCTGGAGAATCATAAGCGAGCCGTTGAAGATCAGATGAACAACCTTCATGCCGCGAACGAAATGCTTGAACTCAAAATTATGGCATATCGATCATTTATCGGGAAATAATGTAATGAGGTTGGATTCAATAGGAGTATAACCTGCTTTGATTAAATGACCTTCTATTGCCAAAAGTGTGATTTTTGTTATAGACTATTTTTTATGTTTGCTAAAATTCATGTTGTTCATCGTTCATCAAGGGGGAAATGGAATGAATCAAAACAGAATACAAAAATCGAACAAGCTGAAGATCCTCTCCAAAGTATTGTTAATCATTATCGGGGGATTTATCACGGCATATGGTCTGGAAGCCATATTGATTCCTAACAATGTCTCGGACGGCGGCGTAACCGGCCTTAGCATCGTAGGATCACAATTGTTCGGACTACCACTCGGTATGTTAATCGGGCTTATTAACATTCCTTTTGTATGGCTTGGTTATAAGCAGATCGGTAAGAGCTTTGCCTTATATTCGGTCATCGGTATTGCTTCACTTGCAGTTAGCACGAGTATGATGCACCATGTGCCAACGATTATTCAAGGTGATACCTTGCTGGTTACCGTTGTTGGAGGTATTATTATCGGTTTTGGTATGGGTCTAGCACTACGTAATGGCGGAGCATTAGATGGAATAGACATGTTGGCTGTGTTGTTATCCCGTAAAGTCCCATTTGGAACGAGTGACCTGATCCTGTTCCTCAACATGTTTGTGTTTATCGTCGTGTCTACCGTATTCGGTCTGCAAGGCGCGATTCTGTCAGGGCTTGCGTATTTTATTGCTTCTAAAGTTATACATATCGTTGAAGAAGGCTTGAGCGGTTCCAAGACATTCAAAATTATTACGAATCAACCAGAGATTATGGTCGAAACCATTCGTGATCGTCTAGGACGTGGGGCAACATATACCGATGCGTATGGTGGATACTCTAACGAGCAATTCAAAGAAATTA
Source organism: Paenibacillus sp. MER 99-2 (assembly GCF_023714095.1). Taxonomy (NCBI): domain Bacteria; kingdom Bacillati; phylum Bacillota; class Bacilli; order Caryophanales; family Paenibacillaceae; genus Paenibacillus; species Paenibacillus sp. MER 99-2. The sequence goes on from NZ_JAMAUZ010000001.1 coordinate 1,323,519, forward strand.
CGTGTGTCATAAACCGGATGGAAGAAAGTAAAATTAAAGATATCATTCATGAAATTGATCCTACGGCTTTTGTAGTCGTATACGATGTAGCCGAAGTTAAAGGCGGGAATTTCAAGAAGAAGGATATTCACTAGAATGAATCAAAAACGCGCTAGAGAGAAGTATTCTCTCGGCGCGTTTTTTTAATACAATTAAGTTTCGGTAAACACCGTTGCAAAACTGCTGTCTACCCCTTCAATATATAATGGGATAGCATATACCTTACTAATATTAGACAGATCATGATTAAGATTCATGTCTTCAATGACGAGAATATACTTGCCGTCTACCCGGTCTTTCCCTAAAATCGTTTGGTGAAAGGCAACGGCCTCATCTGGATGATTAGCCGCACCAGCTGAGATCGCATCCAATCCAACAGCCCGCAACGAGTCAAAGACCATCAGGTAACGGGCGGCAGATGCTGCAAGACCCGGGTTATGATTGCTGTATCGGGCAGGTTCTGTTGACCGAATATTGCCAAAACCAGTGCGAATCAACACTAGATCCGAGCCGGCAATTTGATGTTCATACGGTTCAAGATCTGCTTTGGTAATCAGCTCATCATCTTGTTTAGGGATATCAATAACGACTGGATTGTTAAAGATGAAGTTATCTAACGGAATCTCTGTTAACTTTTTGCCCTGAGGATTAAAATGCCATGGTCCGTCAATGTGTGTACCGTTGTGGTTAAGGGAAGTGGTAATGAACTGATTATACAGATTACCTTGATCTATACTCGACTGCTGCTGGATCTCCACCGGAGGATTTCCGTTATATATGGGAGTATGTGTGCTAAGAGGATAGGACAAGAGCATTCGTGTCATCTTCCAATCGCTCCTTTATGTACTACCTATTATTATCTAGATTGTAATGACTGAAGAGCGCTATACAACTGAAACCTGTCTGAAATACAACACCATCTATCGTTTTATGCAGTGTGTGCTTCTTTCATGAATGATATTACATGATATTAGACAATAAAGTTGCTTCATTACATGTTTCATCGTTATCATTTATGCTTATTCTCTTATTTAAACTACTGTAAAATAGTAAGATCTGACTATGTTGAGGTGGAGTTGATTCTATTTTATGAATGCATATAAAATAACTCATTTTGTTTCAGTGTCCGAATACGAATCGTTTCAGACGAGATTTGGGGGTCAGCCAGATTGGCTAACTTCTCCAGAGTGGCCTGTCAGTGCTGCATGGAATGATCGGCCTATGAAATTTATAGGGCAGGTTCGGTTAGACGAATGGTATGATGATGTGTCTTCCATCAGAATGGCATACATTTTTGTGACACAGCCTGAAGACCAACAAGATTCTTTTTTTGATCCGGATATTATATATCCATACGAAGGTGAGAATGCGGTTATTATTCAGGCCGAGGGTAATATACCAAGCTGCATATCGATTCGAGAGCATGTTACCGGTCCAACCACAGATGAAGATTGTGTTTGGATACCCCAGGTGAAGCAGGTAACCGAGGAGCATGCATCAAACTTTGAAGAAATAGACATCGACAAAATTGGAGGTATCCCCGCATGTATTCAAGGATCTCCAATACAAGATAATGATTGTTTATTACTGCAACTGCATACGAATTGGTTACCTTTCTATATCAATGCTGGCGGAGCGCCAACCATGTTTGTTTTCCTGAAAGAAGCTAAAAATGAAGGCTATATTATGGTGGAGGATACCTAAGATGATGAAACGAATTCATAAACCGTATCTTTTTTTTCTGCTCTGGAATGTGCTGATGGTCGGTCTTCTCGTTCTATTTCCATCCATACTGACATTTATTATCCTGTGTATATGGACGATGACGTTAACCAGAAGGTGGCTTAATGATCATCGTGATCGCTCGGGTCCGATGTATGCTCTGATACCTATTGTAGCTATTTTGTTGTGTGGTCTCTTTATCTTCATGGAAGTTCAATTCATTCACAATTTAGGCGAACAGCTGAACGGTTACACGAATGATCCCGATTCGGCAGTCTACCGCTTTGGCTGGCTGAACCAGTATACCAATACACTGTATTATAACTTTCCAATCCTGCTTTTCGGATTGTCGTTCTCTATATTCATAGGCTGGATAATGGAGCGGATACTGCGAAACAGATCATGAACATTTTCTAAACTGAAATGGAGAAAAAGGATAATGAGAACGAACACATTAATGGCGGCATTGTTGTGCAGCTTAACAATTGTTGTATTGGGCTGCTCAACGGATCAACAACTTGTTGCAAGTCTTACCGATGACAGAATAGAAGAACTACGTGAAGAATATCCACTTTCAGCAGGTAGTCCTGCGTATGTACAGACGATAGATGTCTCCTTTGATCAAATTCTAGAGATATCCGATGCAGTAATTATAGCTGAAGTGTTGAAACAAAATGAGAATTTCCAAGCTACTTTATCTACAGAACCAGGAACACCAGAGGGGGATTTTGCCGAGAAGGATAAGGCTCAAGGCATGGAGCCATATAAACCAACGTTTGTTTCCTATAAGGTTAAGGTACACCGGGTAATCGTCGGAGAAGAGGTTAACGAGAACATTAATTTATTTTATAATGCTGACTTCGTTGGAGTTGAACCCAATCTGAAACCCGGTATGAAAATAGTGACTTCCATCAAAGAAGGAACTGCCCCTGAACAAAAGGGGAGTTACTCTTTTACTAGGTATGCTACGTATTACGTTGTAGATGATAACTATGTACTATCTGCGTTCCAAGGGAACACGGAAGAGATGAGAAATTTCACCAAACAAACAGATGGAAAAACACTAATTAACATGGTGGAGCACATTGAAGAACTCTGGGCAAATTAAATTAGGTTAAACCAAGTGTATCTTGAGCGAAGTTAAAACTCATTCATATTTGGAAACTTCTCGAGCCATCCATTCCAATAGAAAGAGAACAGGGAATTGGGTGGTTATATTTGCTGATTCATAGTACTCCTCATTTACATAATAAGGAATGTTGATATCGGAGATTTTGGCTATTGTAGATTGACGATTATTCGTAATACTCACAATTTTATTTTTCTCCTGCTTGATCTGTGTCAGATGAGGGAGGATGAATGGATTTTCACCTGAGGTGGATAATGCAATCGTAACGCTGTTCTCACGTATCTTGGCATGGACAGGGAACTGAGGATCATTAATATACATCGAGAACGTTCCAAGGCTTGAGAAATATCTTGCGCCATACTCCGCCATAATTCCTGAACTCCCTGTGCCGATAAAAATGACACTGCTGGCTGTGGACACCAATTGTGCTGCTGTTCTAATCTTCTCTTCCAATTCAGGATTCTGGGAACGCTCGAAAAATTCATACACAGCATGATGAGGACTTTTCAAGGCTTTTGTTGATTTTCTTTTGTGCTGAGCCAGTAGCATTTTCAGCTTCACTTTAAACTCCGAAAACCCCTCACATTGGTTCTTTCGACAAAATCGAAGAATCGTTGCAGTAGAGACATGCGTCTCATCTGCCAACTCTCTTATACGCATGTAAGCAACCTTCTCCATGTTCTGTGAAATGTAGTTATAGATCGATAGTTCCAAGTCGTTATATGAAGAAATCTGCTCGTTAGAAAACATGTAATATATCCTCCTTTAATTCTTTAGAACATACAGAATGCAAGTAACCTTTCTAATGTATTATAACTAATCGTGAAAAACAACCTGTTACATCGATGTAACAAATGTGAATCTTTGTTAACTCGGACTAAACGCCACAAAGTATATATTTTGATCCGTATTATAAGTAACATTAGTTAAGCAACATATATACGACTAGGTTAAACTTGAAAGGGTGGAACAGCATGAAGCAAGCAGCATTTACATTTCCCGCTGATTTTCTGTGGGGAGGATCTGTATCGGCTAACCAATTAGAAGGTGCTTATTTAGAAGATGGAAAAGGGTTATCCATTCAGGATGTTATGCCCAATGGGATTATGACGCCTCCCACAGCAGAACCGACAGATGATAATATGAAGCTGATTGGCATTGACTTCTATCACCGATACAAAGACGATATTAAACTGCTCGCCGAGATGGGCTTTAAAGTGTTCCGAACGTCGATCGCCTGGTCTAGAATTTTCCCGAAGGGTGATGAACTAGAACCCAATGAAAAAGGGCTTCAATTTTATGATGATCTCTTTGACGAGTGTCGCAAATACGACATTGAGCCTTTAGTTACCATTTCTCATTATGAAACTCCTCTTCACCTTTCTAGAGAATATGATGGTTGGATTAATCGTAAAATGGTCGGTTTCTATGAACGATATGTGCGAACTATATTTGCAAGATATAAAGACAAGGTGAAATACTGGCTAACATTCAATGAGATTAATTCTATTTTGGAGCATCCGTTTATTAGTGGAGGGATCAGTACACCTAAGGAACAACTGACGAAACAGGAGTTATATCAAGCGGTTCATCACGAATTTGTTGCAAGTGCACTGGCAGTGAAGATTGGCCATGAAATGAATCCGAATTTCAAAATTGGTTGTATGGTTATCGCAATGCCGATATACCCACTGACTCCAGATCCTGATGATGTCATTCGTATGATGGAGGCTGACCACCAAAATACATTTTTTGCCGATGTTCATGTCCGTGGGCATTACCCGGGTTATATGAAAAGGTATTTGAAAGAGAGTGGCATTACGATTCATTTTGAACCTGGAGACGAAGAAATTCTGACACACACTGTTGACTTTATTTCGTTTAGTTATTACCAAAGTAGCTGTGAAACTGCTGATCCAGCCAAACAAATTAAAGGTGAAGGTAACTTAATTGGTGGTGTGCCTAATCCATACTTGAAAGCGAGCGATTGGGGATGGCAGATTGACCCTCAAGGTTTGCGATATATTATGAATGCGTTCTATGACCGTTATCAGAAACCGTTGTTTATCGTGGAGAATGGATTAGGTGCCTTGGATGACTTGATCACATATGCCAACGGTGAGAAAACGGTAGAGGATGACTACCGAATTGATTATCTGAAGCAGCATTTGATTCAAGTCGCAGAGGCAATGCAGGACGGTGTTGAACTAATGGGTTATGCGACATGGGGATGTATAGATCTAGTCAGCGCAACAACGGCTCAGTTGAAGAAACGATATGGATTCATCTATGTAGATCGTCATGATGACGGCTCAGGCACACTGGAACGTTATCGTAAAAAGTCATTTTACTGGTATAAAGATGTGATCCAGAGCAATGGCGGTAGTTTATTCGAATAAGCGTTAAACGATGTGCTGAATAGAGTTGTTAAATGCAATCGTTAATTGCAATTCTTCATGCATAAGCTTTGCGTCCTTATGGAAAACTTATGTAGTGCGTTGAAATAAACATGATTTTATTTAGGGGAGGTAACCTCATGACTAATCAGGATCCACAACAGCTTCTGAAGCAAAAGCATGAACAGGATGAACATAAACGACAGTTCACCCGATTCTCCCGTAACATTTCAGGACATGGCGAGATGGAAGCAGGTCAAGAATTCAGTCAAGACCATGTGTCTGACGACCAGAACCGCATGAAATCTGTTGAGAACAGACGCACATAAGCAGTAGAAAGTTAACAAATAAGCTGATCCTTCGGGATTGGCTTATTTGTTGTGTTATTGAGTTAAGTCCAAAGATATCTATTGTCGTTGAGAATTATTCTCGATAGAATGGAGGAAAGTGAAAGTATGGTTTATTACGCCGATGATAAGCTCAAGTGAACTGTTGTGGAAGGTGGAAGACATGCACGTAGAAGAACATGTTAAACTTTGGAATTTGGCCTCTATTAAAATATGGGATGTGCGTCACGTTATTATGCGTGCTGGCGAGTCGATTAGTGCCTATCGATTTCCAATCAGTGGTTTTATCTACACAGTACGAGGCAATGCGATGGTGGCACTAGATGACACAATATACACAATTGATCGAATGCAAATATTACATGGAGGTAAGGGAGTATGCTTGAATATTGACTCCATTGAAAAACAGTTTGAATACTACCTCATATTCTATCGTGCTCAGTTGACGTTACCCATGAGCCGCGAGAATCAAGCGTTATTGAAGCAGCATATTCCTTTTCATGTTCAATATGCGTTTGTCCCCGAGTATCCTATTGACTTATACAATAAGGTTAAAAACATAAATAACGATTGGAATCGGAACAATGCGTTCGCAAAATTTCAGGTGAAGACGTTGTTCTATCAATTTATAAATGAATTGTTGCGACAGTTAAGTGCGCAGAGCATTGAAGCAGTGAAGCCTAATCTCGTAGTTCAAGCTGTTCGTTATCTACATGAAAACTATACATTACCAATTATGGTGGAGCCGCTCGCAGAACTTCTGGATTGCAGTGCGGGTCATTTGTCGCGAATCTTCAAAAAAGAGACCGGCAGCAGCCTGATTACGTATTTAACCCGGATTCGAATGGATAAAGCGACGGAGCTGCTGCTGCATACCGATGCGTCTCTGCAGCAGGTTGCTGACAGTATAGGCATTCCAGATGTTGTATATTTTAATCGCTTGTTCAAAAAGCATGTAGGGCTTTCTCCAGGTCGCTTCAAACAGAAATGTATCCCACTGCGATCCGATCAGAATTATGCTATGCGAGAATCAGAATTGTCCATTGTCAGCCCTAAGTATCGAGGTTATGATCCTATTGATGATGATAATTATTATCAATACAAACCCGAAGGAGAGTCATATACATCTATGAGATCGAGAAAACCCATTGCATTGCTTCTAATGCTCAGCCTTACCTTATTAATCTCTGCTTGTTCACCCACTTCAGGGAATTCAACAGTGAATAGTAATGGGACAAGCAGTACGAATCAACCAGCCACCGAAGTTGCTCAGACAGCCGAAGCAACACAACAAGAGCGAGTTGTAACGCATCCATGGGGGGAAACCGTTATTAAAGGTGAGCCTCAGCACATTATTTCTCTGTTTCCAGCGGCAACGGACTATTTGTTAGCACTCGGTATCGTACCTGAAGCAGCATCAAGTAATGAGGAGGGTAGTGATCAGTTTCCTACTTATCTGTCTGACCAGTTGCAAGGAAGTAAAAATATAGGTTGGCAGGTTGACCCGAACTTTGAAAGTATATTGGCAGCAGAGCCGGATCTCATTATTGGTCAGGATTTCATGAGTGATGCCTATAGTAGCCTCAGCAAAATTGCACCCACTTTACTAGCTGAGAAGTTAAAAGACGACCAGGGCATTATTCGTATGAAAACGAGTCTTCTTCATATGGGAGATATGTTAGGGAAGACAGAGCAAGCTAAGCAAGTTATTGAAGATTACGAGGCGAAGGCTAAAGACGCTCAGGCGAAGATCAAGCAAGCCATTGGGGATGAGACTGTTATGTTCCTAAGCTTATCGGACAAAGAAGTCAGGTATTATAGTAAGAGAAACTATGAGGTTCTGTACGACGATCTTGGACTTACGCCTCCGCCATCCATACCTGATCCGTCTGAATCAATGAAAGTGATCTCGATGGAAATGCTGCCAACGATCAATCCAGATCATATTTTCCTGTTGTCTTCCGATCCGAATGAAACGAGCGAGCTTGAGAAAACGGCCGTCTGGAAAGGACTGAACGCTGTGAAGAACAACCATGTATACAATGTGGATTACGGCTTGTGGTTCCAAGGGCCAGGAGGGCCGATCGGACAGACCAAAATTATAGAGGAAACGGTGCAGTTTCTAACTCAATAAGGAGTGGAAGGGAGGACAATATACGATGGGAACATCTGCGATGGAGACGTTAATTCGTAAACGAAGAACCATTCGTCAATTCAATGGAAAACGACTAACAAAAGAAACAATCCTTCAGTTGCTGGACGCAGCTGTATGGGCACCGGTGCACTCACGTAAAGAACCATGGCGCTTCATATTGTTTATGGAAGAGGGTAGGAAACAATTTTCTGATGCAGTGCTATATACATTCTCGAAGGAAGAGCGGGAGCGTTGGGCAGAGAAATTAGAGAAAGACTATTGTGATTCGATGCAGGCGCATTTGCTCGTTGTGATTGATGCTGATCCAAGACAACGGGTGTGGGAAGATGCCGTAGGTGCAGCTTCAGCATTGATTCAGAACATACAGCTCCTGGCTTGGGAGCAGGAAATTGGAGTTGTGTGGAAGACGAATGAGTATAACTTCGATCCAGACTTTTACGCTCGTACGGGTGTAAGAACGGGTGAACGGATCATCGGCACATTGCATCTCGGTTACTTTGATTCGAACAAGGTTCCCAAACCACGTCCACGTACACCTGTGCATCAATTGCTCACTTATATCTCCAGCGTAGAACAGAGCCAACAACAGTGAACATAGCTGGTTAAAAGTTCATATGAATCCACTTCAAGTCGCTATAATAGCGGCTTTTTTTGTTGTGATGATCTAAGTTTTACCTCTTAGAAGAGGAAGGGGGAAATCCTCTTCTAAGCTAAAAATTCGTTTTGTTGCGAAACTCCGTTGGGGTAATTCCAGTCCACCGTTTAAACTGTCTGCTGAAGTGAGAAAGGTTTTTGTAGCCTAAACGATGTGCAATCTCAAATAAGGATATTTCCGGTTGTTGTAACAGGATTTTGGCTTCCTGCAATTTCAGATCGGACAAATATTTGCGAGGTGACATCTGATATATTTTCTGGAACACTTCCAGTCCATAATTCGGGCTTATGCCAAGAGATGCAATGATCGGCTGAATATGGATGGTTCGATCTTCCGTATCGTTTGAGGTAATACATTGTTTCTTAAAGCTGCGCTTAATCGCTTCAGCAATTTCTTTGGCATGCTTGGCTGTAGTCATGGATTGGTTGGTGCGGTTGTCCTTATGTAAAGGCTGTATATCAACCAGAACGTCTAACAATTCAAAAAGGTAAATTTGTGCTCTTATTTTGGCTTTGGCGAACAACAAATCAGGTTCGGCGAATATATCAAGCCATTGCTGCAGGCAGGCTTTGAGCTGGCCGTGGTACGGATTAGAAGGCTCATAGATCCAATCACAATTTTTCATAATTTCCATTCGTAAGGACGGTTCATCAATGTCAAAGTGAGCACAGAAATATGTCATGGGCTCCGTGGAGATACATTTATTCGTGTGCTCAAAGCCAGGAGGAATAAGAAGAATATCATCCTTCTTAATGATCAATGGTTCACCTTCAACGACCGTTTCCTGTGCACCTTCTAATACAATTAATATTTCAAAAGCATGGTGAGACTCCTTATGCATTGACCAATTCGAATGCACCGTTTGTTGGTGTGCACCGAAGAAACGGATGTTCCAATCAATACGTGGCAGGATGTTTGTTTTAGTTCCAATCAAGCTTTTATCCATGGTGAATGCCCCTTTGATTTGGGTAAATTTAGCCGTAATTGTACAATCGCCTTCTCCAATTAAATATGATTATAATAAATCTATGCAATAGGAAATCGCTTTCGTGGCTGGTGTGATTATCCCTATGTTATCGATAATGTGGCGAATCGTACGTTTATTATAGTCAATTGAGAAAACGGTATCAAATGTTTGTTTTGCAGAAGAATTTTCATGTAAAAAAGGGCAAACAAATAGGTATCAAAAAGAAAGCGCTTCTATGAAGGCTTAATGGCACCATAATCTATTAGATTAAACGAATAGGATGGAGGAAGGAACATGAGAGAAACGGAAACGATCCAAAATCCTGTTATTCCAGGAATGGCACCAGATCCATCAATTATTCGGGTCGGTGAAGTATTTTACATTGCAACTTCTACGTTTCATTGGAATCCGGGCATACAAATTTTCAAATCAACAGATTTAGCCAACTGGGAGCCGATTGGGTTTGTACTAAATAACGGTGAGGTTAATCTTCGCGGAACGAATACACCGGCTGGGATCTGGGCTCCGCACTTATCCTATGATGCCTCGACCCACAAATACTGGTTAGCCTTTTCTCATATGGTCAATATGGCAGGACGTGAATTCAACTCGGATTCTTATGCAATGTGGGCAGAAGATATCAACGGACCATGGTCAGATCCCATCTATATCACATCCATTGGCTTCGATCCGGCTATTTTCCATGATGATGATGGCAAACATTATGTTACCATTCTTGAGTGGGAAACACGTCAAGGGTACCAAGCCCCAGGACATATTGTCATTGCTGAATTGGATCTGGAGCAGGGCAAGGTCATTGGCCAATGGCACCGTGTAACCCAGGGATTCACGACTCGTGGCTGTGCAGAAGCACCTCAAATTTATAAATATCAAGATTATTATTATCTCATTTTGGCTTCGGGTGGAACCGGTTATGCACATGGCGTTGAGATTGGGCGAGCAAAAAATATTTTTGGTCCATATGAGCCACATCCATCAGGGGAACCGATTATTACCTCATCACCTCGACATCTATTCTCACTTGGTGATCCGGATGCAGGACATGTCGAGATGTACAATCCACATTCCTTTATGCAAAAAGCAGGTCACGGATCATTAGTTCAGACTCAGAATGGCGAATGGTACATGGCCCATCTGATGTCACGTCCACTGGAAGGAACACTCCTGAATCCATTGGGGCGTGAAACCTCGATCCAAAAAATGAAATGGACGCAGGATGGATGGTTAGAAATGAGCGATGGCTCAAATCTCGCTAAGATGCAAGTCGAAGCTATGAAAGGTATTGGATTATCTGAGATGATATCTCATGACGTCGTGGATCATTTTAATAATAATTCATATAATAACGCGTTTATGACTCCGTATCGCAATCAATCAGCGAATTGGGTGAACACGACTGAGCGTCCTGGATATTTACGCATTCATGGTGAAAACTCATTTTTCTCGCAAATGAATCCGGCGATTATGGCTACACGAGCAACCTCGTTTCATTATGAGTTCCAGACAAAAGTTGAATTCAATCCGGATCATTACTCGGAAACAGCGGGTATGGGACTTTATTATGATTCCAACAATTGGATTTATGTACACATGACTCATTCGGAATCGACGGGGGGTACCATTTTAACTGTATTACAGGCTAAACTAGGCGAACGCATCGAGCACGTGCATAACAGGTTTGCTATACCTGATGGTATGGTTGAGTTGAAGCTTGTCTACAATGCCGGTACAGCTCATTTCTTCTATCGTTTGAGTGAAGATAGGGAGTGGGAGGTTGCTCTGGATCAAGTCGATGTTGCATATTTGTCTGATGAAGGTGTGAATGGAGAACCTGGTGAAATTGGTGGATTTACAGGATTGTTTAACTTTGTTGGCTCTGTGGATGCGCACCAGCACGACTCGTTTGCAGATTTTGAATACTATTCTGTTATGAATTTGTAGTCTTAGAGAGGAAGTTCAATATGAATACGATACCACTTAAACGTCTAGTGCCAGGATTAATTATCGGACCTGCTTCCTGGCTGGGGCCATATATAGCAGCGGCAAGTTTGTTTTTGCCTGCCATGATTCAGCATTTAGATGCAGATAATAAAATTGAAATTGTAGCTCTATTTTCAGCACTCGGCATGGTCGTTGCCGCACTATCCAATATGGTAGCTGGTTATTTATCAGACCGTACGAAATCTCGTTTTGGCCAACGCACTCCTTGGTTAGTATCCGGCGCATTCGTATTTATGTTAGCGATGATCTTGGCATCCATGTCCACTTCGATTCCATTTTTGTTAGTCAGTTGGATGTTGGGACAGGTTGCATTGAATTTTATTGTAGCTCCTATGGTCGCTTGGTTAGATTTGGCACCTGAACAAGGGAAAGGCACAGCTTCATCTGCTTATGGCGGGTTAGGGATGGCCCTTGGTAATAATGGTTTTACGATTATTGCAGCTATGTTTCTAGGGCAGTTTCGATTAGGCTTTATCTTATTTGGGATTATTACGTTTGTAGGTACGTTGATCGCAGCTTATATTGTTCGTGAACCATCCAATCTACATGAAAAATTAGATCCAGCAGCAGCGGTAAGAAGGGAGAAAATAACGGCTAAAGAATTAATAGCTGTGATTCCGAAGTGGTCTGTTGGACGAGATTATTATTTGGCTTTATTCGGCAAATTGGCTCAGGGGATTGGAAACTTTGCGATTACAGGTTATTTATTATTCATCATGACAGACTTTCTACACAAAGATACATCTGCTACACAGCAGTCTATTCAATTAGTAAATATCGTTATGTTAATCTTCGGTATTGTTATGGGATTCATTGCAGGCCCCATTTCAGACAAATTTAATCTACTTAAATTACCCGTAGGTTTGTCTACTATTTTTCTGGGCATTGGAGCGTTAAGCATTTTCTTCTTACAAAATGATACCGGTATCATTATTTATGCGTTTATGGCTGGTCTGGGAATGGGGATCTGGAACTCGTTAGATAACCTTCTTAATTTACGAGTTATTCCTGATAAGAACCGAGTGGGGTTATTTCTCGGAATTTATAATCTCGGAAATACGGTAACCCAAGCGATTGCACCTGTTATAGCTGCGATTTTGATCTCACAGATCGGGTTCTCGTCCATTTTCATCATGTCCTTTGTGTTATCTACAATCGGGGGCATCTCCATTCTTGCTATTAAATCTGTATCTAGATAAGTGATCTGAAACGGTAGTAGCGCCAGTTTTCATGATTCTATCCTAACCATTCTCGGTATTATACCGAGAATGGTTGTTTTGCTTTTACTGGAGACGTATATTAATAGAGTGCGCGGAATGTGGGTGAGTGTAGACCACATCGGCAATTGATCATCTATAATGATCATAGATTCTACATACAAGGACGGGGAAAACATGGACTTTAAACCGCTTGCTTCATTTATTGATCGCATCACATCCTGGCGAGTACCGTGGGCAGAGGTGCTTGTCATGCATCAAAATGAACCCGTTTTCCATTATCGGAAGGGGTATGCCAATCTAGAGGAGCAAACGCCAATCGGGGATGGAGCGATCTTCAATCTGTATTCCATGACCAAAATCATGACCTGTGTTGCGGGGCTGCAGCTGGTGGAGAGAGGCGATATGCTGTTAAGTGATCCGTTATCCGAATATTTGCCAGAGTATGCGGACATGAAAGTGAAGAAAACGATGGCGAATGGGGAAGTGCGGCTGGAACAAGCGACCAGAGCGATAACGGTACGTGACTTGTTTACGATGACGGCTGGATTCTCATATGATGTGGGTTGTCCAAGTATACAGGAGATCGTACAGAGTAGTAACGGAACCGCAAGTACACGGGATTTTGCGAAAGCGCTTGCCAAAGAACCGTTGTTATTTGAGCCTGGCACACATTGGAATTACAGTATGTGTCACGATGTACTGGGAGCTCTGGTAGAGGTTGTTAGTGGTAAACGGTTTGGTACGTATTTACGTGATGCAATTATTGAACCACTAGGCATGAAGGATACGGCGTTCGATCTGAATGAAGAGCAGCAGCGTCGTTTGATTCCGCAATATGCTTACAATGATGAGCTTGGGCAAGCGGTACGGATGGATGGCAATGGATTCCGTGTAAGTACAGAGCTGGAGAGTGGTGGAGCAGGGCTGATGTCCACGGTTAGCGACTATGCTCGTTTTCTGAATGCATTGACAGGTCGAGGCACAAGTCCAGACGGTGTGCGAATTCTCTCCCAGGCTTCGGTAGAGCTTATGCGAACAGATCACCTGAATGAAATGACCCGAGGGGACTACTCCTGGGATCATATGGATGGGTATGGTTATGGATTAGGTGTACGTACGCATATCTCCAAAGCAGGCAGTGGATCACTTAGTCCATTAGGTGAATTCGGATGGAGTGGTGCTGCGGGCTGTATGGCGATCATTGATCCGGATTCCGAGCTGACCGTGATGTATGCACAGCATCTATTGAACAGTCAGGAGCCTTATGTTCAGCGGCGGCTGCGTAATGTCGTGTATTCTTGTTTGTCATAAAAAATGTAAGAGCCGCGAATATTTAATTTCGCGGCTCTTTGTAGTAATTATTCAGTTCACGTATTAAGGTTTGTAGTTGGTGACCAACCCTTTATCGCCCTTGGCAGAGACTACCCGATTAACCATGTATATACCGAGTGATACGAACAGCAATGCAACCAGATTTTTCAGTTCCAGAACCGATTCCCCCAAGAACATTGCGGATAGAAATGCACCGAATACAGGAATGAGGAAGTTGTACACAGATACTTTTCCGACTTTGTTGTATTTAAGAAGCAGATTCCACAGGCAGAATGCCACGGAAGATAATAAGGCCAGATAAATTAGGTTTGCTGTAGATGCTAGAGTAAAGTGGGTAACACTTCCGCCGAGTGATAGACCCAGCAAAGTCAGCACGACACCGCCAACAAACAAGCTGATTCCTGTAATAATCATGACATCAATAGTGGCTGTCAAACGTTTGGCGTAGATCGCAGTCACCGAGAAAACTAATGCAGCTATAATCACGAATCCTTCGCCTGTAAGTGAGAAGGAGAACGTGAGCAGATCTGCATGGAAATTTACAATGATAACGCCTACGAACCCGAGCACGCAGCCGACAATTTTATTTTGACTTAACTTATCATTTTTATAGATAAAATGAGCCAGAACAACACTGAAGAACGTTGTTGTTGCGTTCATAATGGAGCCTTTTACACCGGTTGTATTGGCTACCCCAACGTAGAAAAACATATATTGTAGACCGGTTTGAAAGACTCCGAGTGCGCCAAGGCTAGCCCACTCACGCCCGGTCAGCTTCAATCTCTGTTTTCTCACCGTTCGAAACAGGACTAGAAGCAATAAACCGGCTAATGTAAAGCGATATCCAGCAAATACGTATTTGGAGGCGATGTCCTCCGGCAAGATGTTAAAAGCGACATATCCAAGTTTAATGGATGGGTAAGCACTACCCCATAACAAGCAGCATAGGCTTGCTATGAGCATGACAAACAATGGGTCTTGAAATTTACTTCGTTTCTCTGTTATCTCTCTCTCGATCACGTTCCATCTTCTCCTCGCAGTTTCGTACACATATGGTTGTATTAATCTCATCTCCATCAATGACCATATCATAATTCGTACAACTTGTATCGCTAAATGTAAGTAAAGGTGTATTTTCAATAAGATGTGATCAAGATTCGATGGAGCCTGCAATGATCAATACCAGATTAATATGTTAAGATAAGATGAAATCCAACGGAGTATATAGTTATAGGGGGAACGTATAGTGTCAGCAAGTATAGTACAGGAATACTGGCATAAGTTTGCCAAACAGAACGAGTTAAATATGGACACGCCAAGTGCTTGGATGTTTGGAGACGGATCAAAAGCAATGGGAGATGAGTTAGGCGGATTAGTTGTTAGTGGCATGAAAACCGGAACGTGTTCTGCTCATTGTACATATGAGCTAGAGAACGAGGAACTTCCAAAGGTAGGTCGGTACGATATTGTATTAGACGGAGATAACAATCCGTTGGCGATTATCCAAATGACTCAGATTGAAGTCGTGAAAATGAATGAAGTTAGTCATGAGTTTGCTCGATCGGAAGGCGAGGGTGATCTGAGCTATGCGTATTGGTATCAGGAGCATGTTGAATTTTTCACATGGCAATTGAGCCAGTATGGACTTACGTTTACTCCAGAAATACTGCTGGTTTGCCAGACATTTAAAGTTGTGGACGTGTACAGAGCAGCGGTATAGGTACGAAGTGAGTTCTGCGAATGACAGCGTTGCTAGATGAATAGATTGGTACTTGTATACATATCAAGTGGCGAGGCGTGCAATAGTGTAATAATAGAGTTCTAACATGTGTTTGCAATAATAGGGCTAGTCTATGATAAACGATAAAAAGAACCTGATGAAAATTCATCAGGTTCTTTTTGGTTATTGTATGTAAATAAGTACGGTGATATAATCGGAATACAAATTCCTATAATAAGTTAATCGGCATAATGAACCTATCTTCTATTATTAATTTATCATGCCGATAAATTCTTGTCAAATGTTTTTTTTCAAAATAGGCGGATTGGAGTGAGGCTGAATGAGTTCATTCGTTCTCGATTTTCAGGAGATGCACGCAACACAATTGATGCTTGTTGGTGGCAAAGGGCTTAATTTAGGGAAGCTATCCACAGTTGGGGGGATTCATGTTCCTAATGGATTTTGTGCGACTACACGAGCATTTCAACTAGCGCTTGAACAAAATGAAAGTTATCATGCTTTGCTCAAGCAGCTAACGATACTAACTGTACAGGATCAAACAGAGATCGGTGAAATGAGTCTGAAGATTCGTCAAACGATTATGGAAACATTGATTCCTCTAGAAGTAATTCAGGAAATTACAAGCCATCTATCTAAGCTAGGTGTGGATCATGCTTATGCGGTACGTTCGAGTGCTACTGCTGAGGATTTACCTCATGCCTCGTTTGCTGGGCAACAAGACACGTACTTAAACATCATTGGACAAGACGCAATCCTTCATCATATACGCAAATGTTGGGCGTCACTGTTTACCGATCGTGCAGTCATTTATCGAATACAAAATGGGTATGATCACCAGCACGTGTATTGCTCCGTTATCGTGCAGAAAATGATATTTCCACAAGCTTCTGGAATTATGTTCACAGCTGATCCGGTCACATCCAATCGCAACGTGGTATCCATCGATGCTAGTTTTGGACTCGGAGAAGCGCTAGTCTCTGGCATAGTCTCCGCTGACAATTACAAGATCCAGGCAGACAACATTATCAATAAAATTATCAGCACCAAAAAGCTGGCAATCTATGGCCTGCAAGATGGGGGAACGGAAACACGGCAGATCGAACCTGATCAGCAGAGTCTTCAAACCCTTACGGATCAGCAAATGGTACAGCTCGCACACATCGGCAGACAAATTGAGGATTATTTTGGATTTCCACAAGATATTGAATGGTGTCTGGCCGAGGATACTTTCTATATCGTTCAGAGTCGCCCCATTACGACTTTATTTCCAGTCCCTAAGGTGGATGATGCTGACAATCACGTCTATCTATCTGTGGGTCATCAGCAGATGATGACAGATGCCATCAAACCGTTGGGTTTATCCTTTTACCTGCTGATTACGCCAGCACTGATGCGCAGAGCCGGAGGTCGATTATTTGTGGATATTGCACCGATGCTGGCGTCAGCTGCTGGCCGGCAAGCGTTGTTGAATAATTTAAGCTCCGATCCACTTATTGTAGGTGCGCTCAAGACGATCATCGAGCGAGATTTTATAACTGTGCTACC
Organism: Paenibacillus sp. MER 99-2; assembly: GCF_023714095.1. NCBI lineage: Bacteria > Bacillati > Bacillota > Bacilli > Caryophanales > Paenibacillaceae > Paenibacillus > Paenibacillus sp. MER 99-2. Next base: position 1,340,789 of record NZ_JAMAUZ010000001.1, read on the forward strand.
AAGCGACCAGGCATCTGCACCTCCTGCTAGACGTAACACGGATACCCTGCCACCACTTGAGCCTGATTCTAATATCGTTGCTGAATTGATTGAGCGAAGTCAGACTTCAATTAATAATCTTAAGCATAACATTCAAGATAAATCGGGAGCGGAATTGTTTGAATTTATATTGGAAGATGTGCAGGATCTGAAGAAGCATTTATTTGACCCACAAAGTACCGCTGTATTTATGTCTGCTATTCAAGCGTCCGCATGGATAAACGAAAATATGAATGAATGGTTAGGTGAAAAGAACGTAGCGGATACGCTCACACAATCGGTAGAGGGCAATATTACTTCGGAGATGGGTCTGGCGTTAATGGATGTCGCGGATGTCATTCGTCCCTATTCAGATGTAATTGATTATTTGCAGCAAACGGATGATGATAACTTCCTAGATGAGCTCGTGAAGCTGGATGGAGGACAGGAAAGTCGGGATGCAATTCTTGATTTTCTGAGCAAGTACGGCATGCGATGTGCCGGGGAGATTGATATTACAAGAACTCGTTGGAGTGAAAAGCCATTAACACTGGTTCCCATGATTCTTGGTAACATCAAAAATTTTGAGCCGCAGGCGGGTAAGCACAAATTCCAGCAAGGGCTCAAGGAAGCTTTGGAGAAGGAACAAGAGTTAATAGATCGCTTGAAGCAATTACCTGACGGTGAGCAAAAAGCTCATGAAACGAAGCAGAAGATCGAGCTTGTCCGCAAGTTCATTGGTTACCGAGAATATCCGAAGTATGGCATCGTCAGTCGTTATTTTGTTTATAAGCAGGCTCTATTGAGAGATGCTGAACGACTTGTTCAAGCTGGACTGATTCAGAATGTAGAGGATATATATTACCTTGCTTATGAAGAGCTTCACGAAGTTGTCCGCACGAACCAACTGGATCAGCAGTTGATCGATCAACGGAAAGAGGATTACCGATTATTTGAAAAGCTTACGCCTCCACGTGTGATGACATCCGAAGGTGAAATCATTATAGGAGAGTACAATCGGGAACATCTGCCAGCAGGTTCGATTGCAGGTCTGCCTGTCTCTTCTGGTGTCATTGAAGGAAGGGCACGAGTTATTTTAGACATGAAACATATCGATCTGGAAGCAGGGGATATCTTAGTCACTTCGTTTACTGATCCTGGCTGGACACCTTTATTTGTATCTATACAAGGTCTAGTGACGGAAGTTGGCGGACTGATGACGCATGGTGCAGTGATTGCCCGCGAATATGGGTTACCCGCAGTTGTTGGGGTGGAGAATGCAACCCAATTAATCAAAGACGGGCAACGAATTCGTGTGAACGGAACAGAAGGGTATATCGAAATACTCTCTTAACCACGAGCATGATTAATTAACGGAGAGAGACTTGATGTAGGTAAGCTTTTAACAGTTGTTTGGATTCTGAGCAGAGGGCGGATACGTATGCTTCAAGCGTTGTTCGCCCTTTTTATCTATCACTTTTCTATTATGATTAGGCTAATTCATCTTTCTTGCATTTAATATGCAAAAATGGGATCGAAGGTTTGTTTTTCATCATTTTGTTGGGCTCTTCAATTTCAGAAATTTCAATCTGTCCATATGCTCCGAATTCTTCTTGAATGGACTCATCATCATAGAAAAACATCTTAAGTCCTTCCATGATCTCATAATAATGATGATCGAGTTGTTGTCCTTGTCCAAACATCGGTGCTTTTGGGGAAACGGTTGTAAAAACCATATAACCATTAGGCTTTAATTGTTTGTAACAATGCTGAATAAACTGTTCTCGTTCCTGTCTGTTCAATAGATGAATCAGTGCATAACAAAATATACCGTCATACAAATGCTCATCAAATGGCATGTCGGTTACAGAGCCATGAGCAATTGGGAAATCAAGCCCGTGCTGCCTCGCTAAATGGATTGCGGTTTCGGAAATCTCAATTCCGGTGACCTGGATTCCGGCATCAATGAAGGTTTTGGCATTTCGACCATAGCCCACACCTGGGATGAGAATATCTTTAACGTTCTTTTCGAGGAAAAATGCCTTGGTTAGAATACTCGATTCTGTCGGTTCGAATCCCCACATCGTTTGTTTATCTATGAAACTGGATTCCCAGAATTCCATGGCACAGCCATCTCCTTTTTATTACACATATATAAAAGACATTTGAAGTCCTTAATTACTCTAATATATATTTAGTTCGTTGTAAATAGCAAATCACTAAATATATTATGTTGCATTTACAACAAAATTACATTAAAGTGATGATACAAATTGCATAGACTTTATTTAAATTTTATTAATTTTGTAAGGGGCGATTCATCCATGAACGTGAAAATAACAAAATGCACTCTTAACGAAGTGCTTCAACTTCAAGATATCAGTATTGAAACGTTCCACGACACATTTAAAAATCAGAATTCACCTGAGAATATGAAGGACTATTTGGAGCGAGCGTTTAATGCGGCACAATTAGAAAAGGAGCTGGCTAACCGCTCTTCACAGATCTATTTTATCTATTTCCACGACGAGCTTGCCGGATACTTGAAGATGAATATGAATGATGCTCAGTCCGAAAGCATGGGCGAAGAAGCGATGGAGATTGAACGAATTTATGTAAAAAAAGCATATCAGAAGCATGGTCTAGGTAAACATTTGCTCAACAAAGCCATTGAAATTGCTACCGAACAGAACAAACACAAAATCTGGCTTGGCGTCTGGGAGAAAAATGATAATGCGATTGCATTTTACAAGAGAATGGGATTTGTGCAACAGGGATCCCATTCATTTTATATGGGGGATGAGCAGCAGACGGACTTCATTATGGTCAAAACACACCATCCCTATAAGTCTTCCGATAGTTTGATGGAGTGACCCCAAAATGAGTGGAGAATTGCCTCGAGAAATAATCGGGTGAATGAAAACCAACGGTTAGAGCAATCTCGGTTATGGGGCGAAGCGTGTACTTCAACAGCTTCTCGGCTTGTTTCAGACGATGCTTCATCAGTGTGCCCATAATGGTATCGCCGACTTGTTCCTTGAACAAATGAGATAAACGCGAAGGAGACAGACATACGCGCTTACCTAGATCCTCAATAAGAAGTTGTGCTGTGTATTCCTGAGATATGATGTTGAGCACTTCCTGTACGCGTGCGTCTAACATCTTCTGCGACTGCTTCTGGCTGGCGACTAACAAAATGACTTCTTCAAGTGCGTTTAAGGTCAGCTCATCTCTCAACGCATCGTCTCCGTGTAATCGATAGGAGAGCACTCTCCACAAGGCTGATTCAATCGCTTGTCGCAAATGCTCGTTAAGTAGATCGAGTTGAATTAAAGGGCCGTTTGTATTGCTGGTAGGCATCCAATCGGCCCAGCTTAGGCGAGGGATAAAGTGAGCCCAGAGTTTCTCCCACACGCCTCCTTCCTCCGTAAAGTAATCTTGAATTGTGCCAGGAGATACCATGGTTAACGTCCCTGGTGTGCAGCTTAAGTATCCTTTTCCTCCATTATTAATCCATCCTTGTCCTGATAGGGTATAAATGATTAACCAGTCTTTGGTTCCTTGTTCACGATAACAAGAGTAACCATAAGGCTGGATATAATGATCGGACACGAGAATTCCGGGAGGATGTGTATATTGCTGTTTCGTCATTATCATAGCAGGATCGTTAGGGTTATTAGCCATATCCTCATTCCTTTCTGAGTAATCCTTATTCTAAAATAATATACGAGAGTTACTCAAAATTAAAGCGTTTACTAAGATGTGGGATAAGGAGTGAACTGCATGTCAGAGCAGCAGAAGGACAGGAGAATACTTCAACTTGCAGGGGCGTGGAAATATGCGCTCGACCCCGAGGATATCGGAGAATCAGAACAGTGGTATGACTCGTTTGTACCAGGTTCAGGCGAGACTGTATCGCTACCGGGCACACTCACCGTTAACGGAATAGCTGAAGCAGAGCAGTGGGGAGATACAATGGATCGGGAGTCGATCCGATCTCTACGTCAGCGCTATCGTTATATCGGAGCAGCATGGTACGAAGCGGAAATCGACATTCCTGCGGATTGCATAGATCGACGCTTCTTTATATTTCTTGAACGCGTAATGTTTCAATCTACCCTATGGGTGAATGGTAAATTGGCTGGGCAGCAGGACAGTCTGTCAGCACCTCATGAATACGATGTGAGTACACTCATTGAACCTGGAAAGGTAAACCGGTTTACGCTTCGGATCGATAATCGGGATGTACAGAATCTGGGTACTCATTCGAGTGCATACACGGAAGAAACGCAAACGATATGGAATGGAGTCATTGGACGTATCGAGTTACATGCGTTAGAGCCTTATTGGATCAACAATGTGCATATCTATCCTCGGCCTGACCTGCGTTCTGTTATCGTAAAGGGGACATGTCATAACACAACAGATGCGAGGGCTCATTTTCAATTAAAGGTAAGAGCCTCAATGAAGCAGGGGACGGCTCCACATGTAGGCGATGAGATAACAGAAGAAGTGAACGTGCCTGCTTCATCAGCTCAGAACTTTGAATTGGAATATCCTATGGGGCAAGATCCTTTGTTATGGGATGAGTTCACGCCTAACCTGTATGAGATGAAGGTAGAAGGAACCATAGTGTTAGATGAACATAACCCGGTTCGCGTCGTAACACATCAAACCTTTGGTTTACGCTACTTCAATCGTGAAGGCAAAATATTAAAAATGAATGGTCGGGCAGTCTTTTTGCGAGGAACCTTGGAATGCTGCATTTTCCCACATACCGGTCATCCTCCAATGGACATTGCATCATGGCAGAAGATCTTTCAAACAGCTAAGGAGTATGGGTTAAATCATATTCGTTTTCATTCTTGGTGCCCGCCAGAGGTGGCGTTTGAAGCAGCGGATCAATTGGGGATATACTTGCAGGTTGAATCTCCGATGTGGATGGATACGTGGAACATGGCTGTTGGTACACATCCAGAGCATTACACCTACTTACCGCAAGAAGCTCGCAGAATTGTGGAAGTGTACGGGAATCACCCCTCGTTCTGCATATACAGTAACGGCAATGAACTGAATGGTGACTTTGAGCTGTTGCATCAGATGGTTGCAGAGCTGAAAGTGAACGATGATCGACGTTTGTACACACTCACCACCAACTGGGATCGACCGCTTGATCCGGCAGACGACCTTTTTATTGCCCAATCGGTTGATGGTATTGGTGTTCGAGGACAATATTTTCCAGACAAGCTAGCCCTGTCAACAGAGCTCGATTTTCGAGAAGCCGTAGCAGCGCGGTCTGTTCCGGTCATCTCCCATGAAGTGGGACAGTATGCGGTATATCCAGACGTGCAAGAGATAGAGAAATACACTGGTGCGCTTCGTCCGGTAAATCTAGAGGCCATCCGTGCAGATATGGAGACACGAGGATTAGCAGAGGATATTCGCTCCTTTGTCCATGGTACGGGGATGTTTGCACTGCAATTGTATCGTGATGAGATTGAGGCTGCATTGCGCACACCGAGTCTAGGAGGGTTCCAGTTGTTAGATCTGCATGATTTCCCAGGACAGAGTACAGCTACGGTCGGCATCCTCAATGCATTTTGGGAATCGAAAGGCTTGACTGAGCCTCATCAATTTCGCGAATTCTGCGCATCAACAGTGCTGCTGCTCCGTATGCCAAAGCGCATCTATACCAATACGGAACAATTCGCTGCGGAGATCAATATTTCTCATTTTACTGCAACAGATATCCCGCCATCTTCTATCCACTGGGTTATCAAAAATAGTGAGGGGCAGGTTCTTGACCAAGGCTCATTACCAACGGATATCATCCCAAATGGGTCAGGGCAATCACTGGGAAATATCGTATCGTTGGCACCACAGTACATCAAGAAGAGTGACAGATTAACGATCTCCCTAGAAATTTTGGGTAGCGAAGTGCGAAATGAATGGCCATTTTGGGTGTACGAATCCCCAGAGAAGCATAGTGAATTCCCGCAGTCAATCATGGTGAAGCGAAGTCTGGATGATGAGATGGAACAGCATCTTACAGCAGGAGGACATATCCTCTTTCTGGCGCAAAAGGGTAAGCTGCAACATACGAGCCCGGGAAAATTTTATCCTGTGTTCTGGAGTCCGGCTCATTTTGCAACAGAAGCACCATGTGGTATTCTCGCTTATACTAACCACATGGCATTGAACGGATTACCAACCAGAGAATATGCAGAGCATCCATGGCAAGACTTGCTGGATCAATCCGTATCATTTGTAGTGAACGAAGGCATTCCATTCAACCCAATTGTTCAGGTCATTCCTAACTTCTATCACAATCGCAAGCTGACGAACCTTGCCGAATATAGCGTCGGTCAGGGCAAGGTGTTGATTTGCGGAATCAACATTGAAGACGATCTGCAGCATCGCCCTGTTGCAGATCAGCTTCGTACAAGTCTAATCGACTATGTTTCATCCGATTCGTTTGAACCCACAGTAGAGATTGAACTAAATCAGCTTCGTCAATTACTTGCCGAAAGTGAGCAACCTGCCGAGGCAGCATCCGATTATACAGTTGCAGCTAAAGACCTTGCACACATGAAGGCTGCATCCAGCGATAGTGTACGTGAAGGCCATGAAGCGATGTATGGAAACGACAGAAACAGTCACACCTACTGGCTGGCAGAAGATGATGCGCCAGGTCACTGGTGGCAGGTCGATCTGCTACATGAACACTCTATTACAGGAACGAAGGTGGAGTTTCATCAGGAAGGTAACTTCTTGTATGTGATTCAGGTTTCAGGTGATGGGCAACAATGGAGCGTTGTTTCGAATCAGACGGGTCAGACATCGACTGAATTGACGCGTGTAGATCGGTTTGAAGCGAAGGGAAGGTATGTGAGAATCGTATATAACGGGTTGCCCAGTAGGGTTCGAGCAGGACACCGGGCATTTGAGGTATATGGAAGTTAATAAGCGACAATGTGAGTTCCAAGAAAGAACGTCACTCTAGGGTGCCGTTCTTTTCTCACTTCTTCCTATGTTGCAATGACTGAATTTCTTATTCCGCTAAAGCCCTGTTACTTGAATAATTTATACCAGTACAAAGTGGTATCGATATCAGAATTATATGACTGCTTTAGTGTGTCAACTCCACCGAGTATGAATCCTTGTTTTACATAAAATCTGCATGCGCCCAGATTATCATCTTGGGCTTCCAAGGACATTCCGATAAGGTTCCTTTGTTTTGCCCACTCTTCTGCTTTGTTTAAGAGTAACTTTCCGACTCCACTGCCTCTATAATCTTGTTTGGTAGCAATATTTTCAATATAACAGAAGCGATTCCAATCCTTAATGATTCTGATCTGACCGATGCAAACATTATTTATATAAGCTAAAAATAAAGCTTTATCCTCTTGGTTTATATATTGGCTCCACTCAAGTTTATCATCTGGATAACGTATTTCTCTCGTTTCATCAAACAGAATTTCGGTATACGACCATTTTCCTGATTGCAAACTGGGGACAACTTTACCATACAACGTAAAATAATCATTGGTCATATTGATATGCTCAATTAAGTCATTAGTTAATGGAGTAATCATAATATTATTTTCACTGTTCAATAGTATACACTTCCTTTTATGATATTTAGCAAAATAACGAAGAGAATAGCTTTAGTTAATAACTTGGTTTCGCTTCAATAAACCCCATAATTGCTGTGCAACATCATCTGCTGATAGCGGCATATGGTTCAGAATCCACCACTCCACAATTCCGACAAAAGCGGAGGCCATGAATTGAGTAATCAACTCTTTATTATAGTTTAGATTAACCCCATCCATATGGATATGAATGTTAATGTGAGTTGTCGTAAGCTCTAACATACGGTCGCGGAATGCGGGAACGCCTTTATTGGAGAGCATGGAGAAGTAAAAATGGTGGTTCTCTTCAAAATAGCGCATTACAGGAAGAAATGAAGATTCGATGAGATCGATGGTTTCTCCATTGCGATCCGTTGTTGTTGTTACTGCAATCATCTGATTCAAGTTTTCTTCAATGCATTTGTTCAACAAGTCGTACTTATCACTGTAGTGAAAGTATACTGTTCCTCGATTAATATTTGCTCGATCGGCAATTTCATTGATCGTAATGTGCTCGAAATTTTTTTCTGCAATTAAAGAAACGAAGGATTGAAAGATTGCTGCCTTTGTTTTTGCAATTCTTCTATCGATTCTGACCTCCATCGAACTAACCTCCAGATAAGATATCTAACACCTCACTCCATTGCGTTGGATATCCAACACAATGGGCTAGATTAACGATTGAATTGATTCGTATATCTCATATAATAGTCAATAAGCGTTATTTATTCAACAAATGTTGGATTAATTAATAAGCGAATAACGTCGAGCATAGAAAGGATGATCCGTTGAAATATTCCTATAAAGGAATGAAATGATTCAGATGTCTGAGTCGGATAACAACGTATTATCAAACTAATATTTTACCCAAGGAGGATAACTTCATGTCATTAGAAATTTTACAAGCAAAGTCCGAACTAAGAGACCTCATTGATTCGTACGCAACATTAACCGACGCCAAAAAGGTCTCGGAACAGATGTTATTATTTACGCCAGATACACGATTTAAAGTGTATTTCGGAGATCAACTGGTGTCTGATGTTACGGGGACTAAACAGTTAGAGGAAGAGTTCAATGGTCATGTTGCACTGGTGAAACGTTACTTCACGGCCAATGCACAGCATGTTGTGCAAGTAGATGGGGACTCAGCAACGGGTGTTGTATTTTCGCAAATGAAGATGGTGAGGGATGAAGAGGGGCAAGACGTGTTAACGGATTATAGTGTGCAATACCACGATGTATATGTTCGCCAAGACGAGAAGTGGTTCATTCAGGAACGGACATCGCATTATATCATTGTGGAAGCAAGAGTATTACAAGGATAAAGGATGTGCTGGAATTTCAGAATGGCAGGGTCGTGTTAACCACGAGCTTGTCATTTTGGCTTTCAGATTCACATCCGTATGTGGCTTAGTTCTGAGTCAACAGATACGATCTGAAGAGCTATTATGAGCATAGATTGAAGCACTCATCCGGCTTGCTAGGATAAATTTCCAGTAACGAAATGCTTGTCAAATGAAATAGAATGTGATAATTTATGTCTGTAACCGGTTACACATAAGGAGAAAAAATGATGAAAACGATAAAAGACGTAGCAAATCTGGCTGGCGTATCTGTAGCCACCGTATCAAGAGTCATTAATGACAGGGGTTACGTTCATGCGGATACTCGCAAGAAAGTAGAAGATGCCGTGAAGGCGCTCAACTTCTCCCCAAATGAAGTGGCTCGCTCATTATATAAACGCAAATCCAAACTGATTGGCTTGTTGCTGCCCGATATTGCAAACCCTTACTTTCCACAGCTTGCTCGCGGAGTTGAGGATCGGATGCAGGAGCAGGATTATAGACTGATATTCGGAAACAGTGATGAGGATGAGCGAAAGGAGCAGGATTACATCCAGACGTTCATTCAGAATAACGTGGTTGGTGTGATCTCTTCAACGAACTACCCTCATTCTTCAATATATGAGAACCTGAAGATTCCTGTAGTGTTTCTCGATAGAACCTCTTTAGATCGACCTTCTGTGTATGCGGATGGTAGAGAAGGGGGAAGGCTAGCAGCCAAGGAGATTATCAGACGGGGCAGCCGCCGGATCACGGTTATGCAGGGACCGACACATATTCGCCCAGCTCAGGATCGCTTTGAAGGAGCTATCGAAACTATTCGTGCAGCTGGACTTGATTACCGGGTTATTCAGACAACCTCATTCTCGTTTAACGAGGCAGGTGTGTGGGCTGAAGAGTTATTCAAGAATTATGCCGACACGGATGGAGTTATTGCCAGCAATGACATCGCCGCGATGGCCGTTCTGCATGAGGCAGCACGAATTGGAAGGAAAGTCCCTGAGGATGTTCAAGTCATTGGGTTCGACGACATTCCGATGAGTGGTCTCTTATCGCCAGCATTGTCCACGATTCGCCAACCGGCATATGAGATGGGAAGAGAAGCGGCGGGATTACTTATCAAGCTTGTGGAACAAACTGCAATTGAGGATAAAAACATACAGTTGCCTGTTGGATTCATTGAGCGGGGAACAACGAGAAAGGTGAGTACAGATGGCTAAAATTTGCGTGATTGGTAGCAGTTCTATGGATTTAGTCGTTACTTCTTCAAGAAGACCAGGAGCGGGTGAAACCGTTCTTGGCGAGAGCTTCAAAACAGTCCCTGGCGGCAAAGGAGCGAATCAAGCTGTTGCTGCTGCCAGACTGGGAGCTGAGGTTCATATGATCGGACGGGTAGGGGAAGACACCTTCGGTACGGACATTTTGAACAACTTTGAAGCAAATGGTGTAAATACGCAAAATGTGAAACCGGTTACACATTTAGAAAGTGGAACGGCTCATATCATTCTCGCGGAAGGTGATAATAGTATTGTTGTTGTTGAGGCGGCGAACCGTGAAGTGACTCCCGCTTATGTCGATGAGGCGGTTGATGTGATACGTAATGCAGATATCGTATTGATCCAACAGGAGATCCCAGAGGAAACGGTGGTTCACGTTAGTAGACTGTGCGCGAAGTTTGGAACACCGCTGTTATTGAATCCAGCACCCGCAAGAGCGATATCACAAGAGGTCATTGAACATGCTTCCTACATTACGCCGAATGAGCATGAGGCAGAAATATTGTTCCAAGGTGTAAGTCCAGCAGAGGCGCTGAGACAGTATCCGAACAAATTGTTTATTACAGAAGGCAGCAAGGGCGTACGTTATTATGACGGAGAAAAGGAAGTTCTTGTGCCAACGTACCAAGTGAAGGCCGTTGATACAACTGGCGCGGGAGACACATTCAATGCCGCATTTGCAGTCGCTCTGGCTGAAGGCAAGCCGCTACAAGATAGCATTCGCTTTGCTAATCGAGCTGCATCATTGTCTGTGACCAAGTTCGGAGCGCAAGGTGGAATGCCAACGCGAGCTGAAGTGGAGGAGAGTCTGTAATGAAAAGACATGGCATACTCAATAGTCACATTTCCAAAATACTCTCGGATCTCGGTCACACGGATCTGATTGCGATTGCGGATGCCGGACTTCCTGTACCGGAAGGAGTACGCAAGATTGATCTGGCTCTGAAGCTGGGAACACCGAGTTTTCGTGAAGTCGTAGAAACGATTGCGGATGATATGGTCATTGAAAAGGTTATTGTGGCAGAAGAAATCCGAGAGGCAAACCCCGAAGCGCTGCAATTTATGATAGACAGATTCGGAGAGGACAACGTATCTTTTTCTGTCAGTCATGAGCAATTCAAGGTGTTAACAAGGCAGGTAAAGGCGGTTATCCGCACAGGTGAGGCTACGCCTTATGCCAATTGCATTTTACAAGCAGGAGTCCATTTTGGTTAACAAGGAGGTTGCGTTATGCATATTCAGATGCACAACATTCACAAAGCGTTTGGCACCAATCAGGTGCTAAGCGGAGTGGATTTTGAACTGCAAGAAGGTGAGGTTCACGCCCTAATGGGGGAGAACGGAGCAGGCAAATCCACACTGATGAATATTCTGATTGGTCTTCATCAGCGGGATCAAGGCACAATTAAGATCGACGGAAAGGAAACGTATTTCACCAGTCCGAAGGAAGCAGAGAAATTAGGCATCACATTTATTCATCAGGAGCTGAACGTCTGGCCTGAAATGACGGTGCTGGATAACCTTTTTATCGGGAAAGAGGTCACTTCCTCGTTTGGGTTGCTCAATACAAGACAAATGAAAGCGCTTGCCAAAGAACAGTTCAGCAAATTATCTGTGGACATTCCACTTGATCGACCTGCGGGAGAATGCTCCGTTGGTCAACAACAGATGATCGAAATTGCAAAGGCACTAATGACAGATGCAAAGGTAATTATAATGGATGAACCAACAGCAGCACTTACAGAGCGAGAGATTCAAAAGCTGTTCGGAGTAATCACGTCACTGAAGAAAAATGGTGTATCCATCGTCTATATCTCTCACCGCATGGAGGAAATATTTACAATCTGCGAACGGATTACGATTATGCGTGATGGCATAACCGTAGATACCAAATCAATTCCGCAGACGAGTTTTGACGAAGTCGTTCGAAAAATGGTTGGTCGAGAATTAACGGAACGTTATCCCGCTCGAAATCCTTCTTATGGCGAGGTTGTTCTGGAGGTCAGAAACGCGAGCAGCAAAGATTCATTTCACGATGTGAGCTTTCATGTTAGGGCGGGTGAAATTCTAGGCTTCTCAGGACTTATGGGCTCTGGACGAACAGAAATGATGAGAACGATCTTTGGTCTGGACAAGCTGGATCAAGGGGAAGTAGTGATTCGCGGTAAAAAGGTGAACATTCGTAAACCCGTTGATGCGGTCAGACATGGTATTGGCTTCATTACCGAAGATCGCAAGGACGAGGGTCTTGTGCTCGACTTCTCCATTCGTGAGAATATGGCACTGCCAAATCTGTTCAGTTTCTCCAGCAAAGGTTTCATCTCGACTGCAAAAGAACAGGAATTCGTGGATACACTGATCAAACGATTACAGATCAAAACACAATCTTCCGAAACGGCTGCTCGCAATCTATCGGGTGGTAATCAGCAGAAGGTGGTTATCGCAAAATGGGTCGGCATCGGTCCAAGTGTGCTCATCCTGGATGAACCTACACGAGGCGTTGATGTTGGAGCGAAGCGTGAAATCTATCAGCTCATGAATGAACTGACAGACCGGGGCGTCGCCATCATTATGGTGTCGTCAGAGCTACCCGAAGTGCTCGGGATGAGTGATCGAATCGCGGTTGTGCATGAAGGGCACATTAGTGGCGTGCTGTCTAAAGAAGAAGCCACTCAGGAAAATATTATGACATTGGCCACAGGGGGACAGTGATATGACAACAATGGACAACAAAACTGCCAAAAGCGGCTTCCGTTTCTCAACCGTAACACAAAAATTAGGACCGTTACTGGGCTTAATCATTCTCATTCTCATCGTTTCAATCTTGAATCCTAGCTTCTTGGAACCGCTTAATATCTTGAATCTACTGCGTCAGGTATCGATTAATGCGCTCATTGCGTTTGGGATGACATTTGTTATTCTCACCGGCGGAATTGATCTATCGGTTGGCTCGATCCTCGCGTTATCCAGTGCTTTTGTTGCCAATATGATGTTATCTGGTTTAGATCCGATCTTGTCGATCATTATCGGGGTAGCACTAGGTGGTGTTATGGGGATGGTCAACGGTCTTATGATAACCAAAGGTAAGATGGCACCTTTTATCGCAACATTGGCAACGATGACGATATTCAGAGGATTAACGTTGGTTTACACGAACGGTAATCCAATTACAGGTCTTGGTGATAGCCTACTGTTCCAATTGTTTGGACGTGGTTACTTGTTAGGAATTCCCGTACCAGCCATTACCATGCTGATTACGTTTATGATTCTGTGGATTATTCTGCACAAAACAGCCTTTGGTCGCAAAACATATGCTATTGGTGGTAATGAGAAAGCTTCCATTATCTCAGGCATCAAGGTTACACGTGTTAAAGTGATGATCTATTCTTTGGCGGGTATGCTTGCAGCGCTGGCAGGAGCGATTCTTACATCACGCTTGAACTCTGCACAACCGACAGCGGGTACTTCCTACGAGTTGGATGCGATTGCTGCAGTTGTACTCGGTGGTACGAGCCTTTCTGGAGGAAGAGGACGCATTGTTGGTACGTTAATCGGTGTTCTGATTATTGGTGTATTGAATAATGGATTGAACTTACTCGGGGTGAACTCCTTCTACCAAATGGTCGTGAAGGGCGTTGTTATTGCCATTGCAGTCCTGCTGGACCGCAAGAAAACAGCATAAGGAGAGATGCAACTATGAAAAAAATAACTTTGACACTCATAAGCATGCTAATGATTATTGTACTGGCAGGTTGCTCCTTGGAACCTCCGGGTTGGGCTAAGCCAGACGCTGCCGGAAGTAAAGGACAGAAGAAAATCGGGCTATCGATTTCAACGTTAAATAATCCATTCTTTGTTTCACTGAAGGATGGGGTCGTGGCTGAAGCGCAAAAACAAGGCATCCAGGTCATTGTCGTTGATGCACAGAATGATTCGGCGAAACAAACGAACGATGTGGACGATCTGCTTCAACAAGGTGTAGATGCATTGCTCATTAACCCTGCGGATTCTGCGGCAATCTCTACAGCGGTTCAGTCTGCGAACAGTGTGGGAATTCCAGTGATTACACTCGACCGTTCCGCGGATAAAGGTGAAGTGGCCGCCTTGGTGGCTTCGGATAATGTCAAAGGTGGACGCATGGCAGCTGAATACTTTGTGGAACAGCTTGGTGAGGGCGCAAAAGTTATCGAGCTTGAGGGTGTACCAGGAGCTTCCGCAACACGGGAGCGGGGCAAAGGTTTCCATGAAGTTGCTGACGAGAAACTCGACGTGGTGGCTAAACAATCAGCTGACTTTGACCGTTCCAAAGGGTTGAATGTCATGGAGAATCTGTTGCAAGGTAATCCAGATGTGCAAGCGGTATTTGCCCATAACGATGAGATGGCACTTGGTGCAATTGAAGCAATCCAAAGTTCCGGTAAAGACATCCCGGTTATTGGATTCGACGGTAATGATGATGCAATCAAATCGATCCAAGATGGTAAGTTGACAGCAACGGTCGCGCAGCAGCCTGTGTTAATTGGTAGCTTGGCGGTACAAGCAGCGCTGGATGTACTGGACGGCAAACAGGTAGAGCAATCCATTCCGGCTGAACTGAAGCTGGTCACGAAGGAAAACGTAAATGAATAAATCGTTCTATTCTCCATATTGAAATTGAAATAATAATTAGTATGGAGATATAGATAGACTCGCCCATCGATTAAAAGTCGCATCATTGCGACTTTTTTTCTTTATTTAGATTACTTCCTCGTACTTCAAGTTGAACCGACCCAACATACTCTCCAACAAGCAATATTTTACAATCCCCTTAGTGAGCACCATAAAATCGTTGCAACAGGGGCGTGTGTGCAGATTTATTCATGTTCAGTTCATATCGTCGTCACGACCAGTACATCTTCTCCCATTACACTTTATTCAGTACCAACATAATGATTCTCAGACACAGAAAAACAGGAGATGATGAGATTGTCACGAAAGAAACGAACTTCGATAACGGCAATTACCTTAGTACTTGCCATGTTGTCTCCCACGTATGCCTTGGCTAGTTCGGATACGGGGAATAGCGCTAATCTTACTTACAGATCGACGGAGAGAGCTGTCATTGAGAAAGCTAACCTTTTAACCCAGTCATATGGCACAACAAGTGTGCAGTATGCACTTATGGATGAGGGAAAGATCGTACTCTCTGGACAAGTAGGGGTAAACGACCTCAAGGGAGAGATTCCTCTTACGGCAGATACGATGTATGGTATTGGGTCAACGAGTAAAATGATGCTTACGACTGCTGTAATGAAGCTCGTCGATGAAGGCAAGGTAAATCTAGATACACCTATCGTGAACTATATCCCGGATTTCAAAATGAAGGACAAGCGTTATCAGCAAATTACACCACGTATGTTATTGAATCATTCTTCCGGGCTTCTTGGGACGTCGAGCAATAGTGCCATCTTATTTGGAGACAACGATACGTATGCACATGACACTTTACTGGAACAACTAGCTAACCAGAACCTGAAGGCAGATCCTGGCGCCTATTCCGTGTATAGTAACGATGGTTTTACATTAGCTGAAATTCTAGTCGAGAGGGTCAGCGGCATGAGCTTCACTACTTTTCTTCATCGTTACATCACCGAGCCACTGGATATGAATAATACCCAGACGCCTCAAGACCAGGTGGATCTGAGGCAAATGGCAGCAACCTATTCTGCCACGAATGCGAAACAACAACTTCCATTAGAGACCACGAACATGATCGCTTCAGGAGGGATCTACTCGACTGCGGAGGATCTAGTGAAATTTTCGAGAATTTTCACAGGACAAGTCGAAGGTATTCTCTCACGTGAATCTGTAGATGCGATGGAACAAGAAGAATACAAGAGCGGTATATGGCCAGAAGAAAGCGATTCGTCCATTGCCTATGGACTAGGTTGGGACAGTGTTAATCTGTTTCCGTTCAACGATTATGATATTAAGGCAGTTACCAAAGGCGGTAATACCATAACGTACCATTCATCGTTAATTGTGCTTCCCGAATTCAATATGGCAGCAGCTGTAACGTCCTCGGGGGGCACAAGCACAACAGATCAACTCCTTGCAACTGAACTGTTACTGGGCGCGCTGGAAGAGAAAAATATCATTCCAGAGCGAAAGCCCGAGAAATCGTTCTCCACACCTGTAACAGCAGCGATGCCAAAGGAGTTGTTGAGTCATACAGGTATATATGGCGGCGGAGCCAATTTGGTAATGAAGTTGGATGTGAAGGATAACGGACAATTAACAGTGTCTACGCCATCTACTCCAACCAATTCAGATCAGAGATATACGTACACTGCTGATGGTTCTTTTGTTAATGACGAGGGAACGGAGAAATTGCAGTTCGTTAATGAGGACAATGGAAAAGTTTATCTATGGTCACGCTCATATAAGTCCGTACCTGGTCTGGGTCAGATTGCTTCTTCCGAATACAAGGCTGAAAAGTTAGATACTAATGAATTACCTAATGATGTGGCAGCTGCTTGGCAGAAGCGAGAAGGCAACACATATTACTTGGTAAATGAGAAGCATACGTCAACACTATATAACATTGCTCTTCCGGTTATCCCCATTCACACCTTTAACGAATGGCCAGGATATATCTATACGAACAAAATTGTCGGAGCAAACGAAGCAATGAACCAACTCCAAATTCCTGGCTTAGCCGGTCGTGACACGATGAATTTTGAATTCTATCAGGAAGATGGGATTGAATACGTTACGGCAGGAGGAAACGTCTATGCCAGTCAAGAGGTTGTGAGACCGATCTATTCGGGTAATCAATCGAAGACAACCATTCAAGCTAATGGACACGCCACTTGGTTTACGGTACCATCCTCAGCTGCAGGTAAAACGATGAAGATCCAAATGCCTTCAAATGGTGCATTTGCTGTATACAACCAGGCAGGTATAGGGGTGAATCACACGGTGGTTAGCGGTCAGAATGAAGTTGTGTTGCCAGAGAACGGTAGCATTGTATTTGCCGGTGAGCCGGGTTCGACGTTTGAAATCTCACTGAGAAAGTAACATTGGGTACCAGGTATGGTGATCAACCAATATGATTCCTACAGAAAGTCGCGGAAACGCGGCTTTTTTGTGTTCTTGTTTTGCTAAAGCATCCCAGGTTAGAAGATGTTGATCGAAAGATTATGAAATATTTAAGAATGTTTAAAATTTGAATTGTATTTGCTCCATTCAGTGCACTACAATGTGTAGTATGGAACTATTCAAAATGTTATATATCAGGAGGTTCATATATGTTAATTTCCATACTAAGCATTCTCATCATTGTTTTTCTATCCGGATATATTATATTGAACACGTATAAACGCAAAGAGAACCTCAATGGTATGCCTGGCATGATGATTGCCATGAGTATAGGCATGATGGCTAGTCTTGCTCTAGGGTTTCAGTTAGGCGTAGTGTTCAATCACGATCTGGCGGTGCCTTCCATGATCGCTATTTTATTTGGATTGGGGACGGGGTATTTTGCAGGAAAGCCCATCAGTGTGCTCGCTTCCTTGGATGGCATGTTAGCCGGGATTATGGGTGGAATGATGGGAGCCATGCTCGGCTCTATGCTTGGTTTCAGTTATATCATGGTATTGTTCGTTGATATCTTGTTTATCCTTATCTTCTGCGCTGTTCTTCAAATTATAGGTTCAGGTGCAGCTGAGACGAAAGCACCCAAAAAGGACGGAATAAGTGTAGCGTTTATTGCAGGTGTAGTCACTGTTGCGTTCGGCATCGTCTCGGTTGGCGTACTCCTATTAAATCAATATCAAGATAGCCGGAACCCTACTGTTCATGCACCGACAAAAGAACAAACTTCTGTTCAACAAAATGTGAGCTATGACGTTATTCCAATTGATATACAATCCAACGGTTTTAGTCAAAATAACATCGTTGTACAAGCAGGTGTGCCAACCCAGATTAACTTTATTAAACACTCCGGCTACACTTGTATTAAGAGTATTGAATCCGCGGATCTAGGGTTTGATGTGTATCTTGAGAAGGGTGACAATTATATTACGTTAAAGGATTTGAAACCTGGCACGTATCATTTTAATTGTGGCATGTATATGTACTATGGAACCATCACCGTTGTATAAAGCGACCAATCATTGCATCTGCAAAACTCAGCCTCAAAAGTAAACTGAAACACCTGATCTCAGGTATGGTGATCAACCAATATGATTCCTACAGAAAGTCGCGGAAACGCGGCTTTTTTTGCTGCATGGCTGCCATCATCTCAGATATTGCTTACGGAATTGCAGTGGGGAGATTCCCATCTTACGTTTGAAACACGCGGAGAAGTAAGGGGAGTAGCGAAAACCAACTTCTTCGGCAACACGTTCAATAGACCAATCGGTGGTCACCAGCAAACGTCTAGCACGATCGAGCCGTATCTCCTGCAAATAGTCCGAGGGGGTGCAACCGTACCTGGCTTTCATGCATCGTACAATATAATTGGGGTGAAAATGTAAGGCTTCTGCAAGCAGCTCATTGGTAACTTTGTTCTGATAATGAGCCTGAATGTAGGTAGCCGCGCGTTCTGCTAAACGGGTTGCAACCGATTCGGTTTCTCTTGAGCCACTCTCTTCAAGTATGCTTAGTAGGTTGCCTAGCAGTTGCTGCTCTCTCCAAAATGTAGCGTTCGTTGGTAAAGTCAGCAGTTGCTCAACTATGTCGTACACAGCCTGAGGATCTGGGAGACGTAGGTACTTAGGCAGTCGAAGCATGTAGGAATTATCGAAAGGGCGTGACGAATACAGCGCAGGACTAAGACTTGTGTCATCTGTTGCCAGGGTGCACTGCCTTGCTTCGTGCTCAAAATGAATCCAGTAAAATAACGTATCTTCGGTGCAGGGTTGAAACGAATAATGTTCGCCATCTGGCAAGAGCAGCAGCATATCCCCACTCAACAAGCGCCACTCTGAACCGTTCTCACCCATGAATAAACCACCTTCAGCAACGATGAGTAGATCGTAGATGCCAAGCTTGCTTCGATGAGGATGATGATCTCCAGTGCTGTATTCTGTACGACCTGCGCCTAGGAAATAAGGGATTGGTGGCAGTTCAAGTTCAATCATGGTGTTATCGCTCAGATGAAACACTCCTTATGTTGTGTTATTTTTTATAGAAAAAGGTTCATTCCGTTCCTATTAAGCTCATTCTATCAAGCATATAATGGAGGACATGGAGAGTCAATTACTATAGGAGGCATGACGAAGTGAATACAACAAATGTACGCATCGAGGACAAATTCTGGGAAGACTATTCTGCATTAGTAAGAGATACGGTCATCCCGTATCAATGGCAAGCATTAAACGACCGTGTAGAAGGAGCGGAGCCTAGTTATGCTATTCGGAATTTCCGCATCGCCGCTGGACTTGAAGAGGGAGAATTCGGAGGATGGGTGTTCCAGGATAGTGATCTATATAAATGGTTGGAAGCGGTTGCTTACACACTTCGCTCTCAGCCTGACCCGGAATTAGAGAACATCGCAGATGAAGCGATTGAACTAATCGGCCAAGCTCAACGAGAAGACGGATATGTGAATACGTATTTCACGATTAAGGAACCAGGTAGAGAATGGACGAATTTATATGAAGCTCACGAACTCTATTGCGCAGGACACCTGATTGAAGCCGCTGTAGCCTATGCCGAAGCAACGGGCAAACGTCGATTGTTAGATATTGCATGCCGCTTCGCTGATCTGATCGATCATTTGTTTGGGGTGGATGCTGGTCAGAAGCAGGGGTATTGCGGGCACCAGGAAATTGAGCTTGCGTTGGTCAAGTTGTACTATGCAACGGGAGAGCAACGTTATCTGAAGCTCAGTCGTTATTTCATTGATCAACGTGGCAGTCTTCCAAGTTATTTTGAGGAAGAATGGGAGCGACGCGGTAGAAAAGGTCACTGGTCAGATAGTAAACCTAATCTGGAGATGTACCAGTCCCATCTGCCTGTACGTGAGCAGACAGCCGCAGTTGGGCACTCCGTGCGTGCAGTTTATATGTACACTGCGATGGCTGATCTCGCTCGATTGACTCAAGATACTACCTTGAAAGAAGCATGTGAGCGGCTATGGGAGAATACAACGCGGAAGCAGATGTACATCACGGGTGGGGTTGGTTCAACCCATCGAGGAGAAGCTTTCACCTTCGACTATGACTTGCCGAACGATACGGTGTATGCAGAGACCTGTGCTTCCATCGGACTTATATTCTGGGCACGGCGGATGCTTCAGCTTGAAGCAAAGAGTGAGTATGCGGACATTATGGAGCGGGCGTTGTACAACAACGTACTAGGTAGTATGTCTCGGGATGGCAAGCACTTTTTCTATGTTAATCCACTTGAAGTATGGCCTGAGGCAAATAAACGAAATCCGGATAAACAGCATGTTAAGCCTGTTCGGCAGGCATGGTTTGGCTGCTCTTGCTGTCCACCAAATGTAGCACGCTTGCTCAGCTCGCTGAACGATTATATTTACGATGTATCTTCAGAAAAGAATGAGATTCATGTGCATTTATACATTGGTAGTCATCTGCAATTCACATCAGCAGACGGTTGTGATGTATCCCTTCGCCAGACATCGGAGCTGCCTTGGCAAGGCAAGGTGGAATTTAACGTGTCACTGGATGATAAGCATGTAGGTAAAACTACTTTTGCACTAGCCTTACGAATTCCTAACTGGCATCAGAGCGGGCAGCCTGTTCTCAGTGTCAACGGAGAGGTTCAAGTATATGATGTGAAGGACGGCTATGCGCAAATCAACCGAATCTGGAACGATGGTGATGTGGTGCAGTGGTCAATACCATTAGAAACGAAGCTAATTGCCGCTAACCCACAGATTAGAGCCAACGCAGGCAAGGTAGCTATTCAGCGTGGACCTCTTGTCTATTGTGTGGAGGAGGCAGACAACGGTGTATTGTTATCCTCACTTTCGCTTGCAAATGGGACTCCATTAATCGAGCGTGAAGCTTCTGATCTATTAGGTGGCTGTATCGTCGTTGAAGGGGACGCAAGGAGGGAGAACACCTCTGGATGGTCGGCGAATGAATTGTACAAACCTCTGGCAGCTGAGCCAACGCAGGTTCGCTTTACAGCGATTCCTTATTATTTGTGGGGTAACCGCGAGGCTGGGGAAATGAGTGTTTGGTTGCGTATTTGATAGATGGATGATATAGGAGTTAATGATTATGCATAGAATAAATGACCCCATGAATAAATAACACATAGAGATCCTTAGTTTTGGTGACTAAGGGTCTCTGTTTGTTGTTGTTCATATGATAAGATCATTAACATACTAGTAGACAAGGGAGGTGTGTGCAGGATGCGTATAGAGAACATATCTAGTGAAGAGCGAATGGAAGCGATTAGAGCCTTTGAATCCACCATTCACAAATTAGAAAATGCCTTAGTGAATATGACTCAGAAGGGCACGACGAATACAACCTTGGTACAGAAACGGCTGACAGCGGTACACATCGGATTAGCTATGCTGGATCATACATGGCATGGTACACCACTTTTATACACCGAAGAGGAAATCAGAGAAGCTCACCATACAATAACGGGTTTATTCCCAACCCTTGAGATTCAGTACGCCAAAGCCAAAGCAGGCAGTGCTCAAAAAACATTATTAGAGAGAAGAATAAGAGCCTTCGAGCTAGCTGTTCAAATGATGTCAAATAAAAAGGCAGCAGACGTCTAACATCTGCCACCCTTGAATCTTCAAGCGATAAGCGTTGTAATCAACGCTTACTATGTTTTTCTTTTCCCAGTAGACTACTTCATTCCTACCTAGTTATTCGTTATACTTGCATGTAAAGTTAGTGAATTCAGCGACAGAACCTGTCTTAAAAGCGTAGAGACCGATAAGCACGCCTGTGAATCCTCCAGCCACCTCGGACGATAGATATCTGGTCTGTGCCGTTCCGAGCGAAATATCCTTACCATCATAGTTCAAAATGAAAGTATAACGATCAGGAGTGGATTGAATAGTGAGCGTAGCTTGATTGCTTACCCCCACATACTCTTCCTGTTCAATCGACTTGATATCCCCAATATTCAGACGTTTAACAACGCTATATCCGTTATCAACTTGGCGAATAGCCAGGTCATAATGATGATTCTCATCCATATAAAGCGTAATACCCGCTTCTCCTCCAGTTAATGTGACATCACAAGAAATAACTGCATTGAAATCTCTCTGACGTATGCCGATAAAAGTAGGGGATAACGGAGTATCCAGTGTGACATCTGTTCCTCGAAGAATCACCTTGTCTGGAGCTAGTTCATACTGCTGCCTAGCAGGATGACGTAAATAACACCAGTCCAGATTCCAATCGGTATTCTCAAACGTATAGACGTTGCGCTCCTTTTGAATGGTTTCTTCTGAGATTCGATCCGTTTCAAAGCTCGTAAGCACTGTACCTTTATACCCCGCGGTAAACCAACCATCTTCGTCAAACGTAACCGGTGTAAGAAAGACTTCGCGTCCCAGGTGGTGATACGTCTGCCATCTTCCAATTTGGCGGAAACCAAGATGAAGCATCCACCAATTGCCATTCTCGTCCTGAACAAGGTCTCCATGTCCAGCGCCCTGAAGCTCATAACCGCCCAAGTTGCGGTTGGTCAGAACAGGGTTATGTGGGTAAGCCTCAAACGGACCTGATGGTGAATCGCCTCTTGCATAGGTAACCATATGACCATACTCGGTTCCACCTTCTGAAGCCATGAGATAATACGTTCCATTTATTTTATACAGATGTGGACTCTCCAAATAGCGACCGCCCGTACCGTTCCAGATCATGCGTCCTGGAGTTAGTTTACGTCCAGTTTCGATATCAATCTCACTTTGAATGATGCCTCCAACGCCATGATCGTCGGTGCCATTACTCATAAACAATGCTTTGCCATCCTCAAAGTATAGATCTGGATCTATGCCGCCTTGATCGACATAGATTGGATCAGACCATTCACCGTAAATATCGTCCGTCCAAACGTAGAAATTCTGACGGGTGGTGTCATTGGTTGTTGTCATATAAAATCGGCCATTGTTATGACGGATGGTTGGCGCGAATACGCCACCGGAACTGTTAACCGTCTCTAATTGAATTTGGCTTGGCCGAGTTAAGCAATGTCCGATCTGCGTCCAATTGATCAAGTCTTTACTCTCGAAAAGGGGAACGCCAGGGAAATACTGAAAAGAGCTACATACGAGATAATACGTGTCTGCAACTTTGCAAACGCTAGGATCAGGATAGAATCCTTTAATTACTGGATTAGTATATTTCATTTTTCAGTGCACCTCATTCTAAATTCATATTTATAAGAATTTAACTCTGGTGGGTAATGCTATTAAGGTATGTTTTGCAATCAGCACTATATTTCTAACAAACTCCACTTCAAAATTAAACAATATAGCGGCCATGTTTACAATGATTTTAGTCTTGATGGAACCATAAAAATCCGTTAAATTAACATATATAGCATTTCAATAACTGGAGCTAGGAGAAATGTTGAATGATTAGAGCTAATGGAGATTCCAAATACATGCCACTGTATGAAGCGCTGGCTAGTGAAGTACGCTGGAGAATAATGAGTCTGCTCTCTGATGGGGAGATGAATGTGAAGGATCTGGCTGATGTGTTGGAGCTTAGTCCCTCCATCGTTACGATGCATGTTCGTAAATTGGAGCATGCGGAATTGATCGGCAGTCGCAGAGTAAGACTGAACGGAGGAACACACAAAATGTGTTTTCTCAAACAAAATGCAATTGAAATTGAATTGCCTTCGGTGGGTTCATTTGCAAACATCAAAGAACAAAGCATCTCTGTGGGTCACTATACAGCGTTCGAAGTACATCCGACCTGTGGGCTGGGTACTCCTGAGAAAGAAATTGGCGTATGGGATGATCCCCGCTATTTCCTTGATCCTGAACGTGTTCACGCAGCAATCCTATGGTTTGGTCGGGGGTATATCGAATATAAAACACCTAATTACCTTCTTCCAGAGGATGCACCCAGTGCGATTGAAATCTCAATGGAAATTGCTTCGGAGGCGCCTGGCTTAAGGGATGATTGGCCCTCTGATATCACATTTTCATTTAACAGTGTGCGGCTTGGCACATGGACCAGTCCTGCTGACTTTGGGAGAGCTGCTCGTGGAAAATACACCCCGTCATGGTGGCATAGGAATGTTAACCAATATGGCCTACTGAAGACGATCCGAGTAGATGCTCAAGGTACCTCAATAGATGGAGAGCGGTTGTCAGATGTATGTATTAAGGATATCAAGCTGGAGGAGTTATTCTGGACGCTTCGATTTTCCGTAGAGGAGCATGCTACACATGTTGGTGGTTTGACGCTGTATGGAGCCGGCTTTGGTAACCACAATCAGGACATCATCATTCGTACCATACAGTCAAAAGCGGATATGGGTTGATATACCCTTCTGAAACCCCGCTATTCTTATTAATGGCGTTGGGGGTTACGGTAACATAGAAAATAATACTCGTAGTCGCTATGTTAGCGGCTTTTTTGCTTCTCAAAAAAACGTAAGAAAAAAATAAAATGACCATATATTTACAAAATTTGATACGCATGCTATGTTTACTTTGAAAGCGCCATCATGAATGGGTTCATTGACAAATTTCATTATCATATCTCAAACGGAAGGGAAGATGAAAATGGAAAATTGGCTTAGAAAGGCAACCGCAATGATGCTGGCATTTGCTCTACTACTAGGATTGATGACAGCGCCCGTTCATGCAAACAATGCACTTTTCACCATCGAGGCCGAAGATGCTCAGCTCACTTCGGATCTTCAAGTAGTCACCGAGATTTACGGACAACCCAAGCCTGGATACTCAGGTAGCGGATTCGTCTGGATGCAGAATTCAGGTACATTGACTTTTACAGTGAATGCTCCTGAAACGGGCATGTACGCGATCTCTACTAGATACATGCAGGAGCTTAGTGCAGATGGTAGAGTTCAATATTTAACCGTGAACGGTGTGACCAAGGGTTCGTATATGCTGCCGTACACGACAACATGGTCGGATTTTGATTTTGGTTTTCACAAACTGAATAAAGGAAGCAACACGATCCAGATTAAGGCTGGCTGGGGCTTTGCTTATTTTGACAGCTTCACTGTGGATCATGCGGATCTTGATCCCCTGAATGTACAACCGATTCTTACTGATCCTGAGGCAACACCAGAGACACAAATTTTAATGAATTATTTAACGGAGGTATACGGAAATAAGATTATTTCAGGCCAACAGGAGATTTATGGAGGAGGGAATGACGGAGATACAGAGCTTGAGTTTGAATGGATTTATGATCTTACTGGCAAATATCCAGCGATTCGTGGCTTCGATCTGATGAATTATAACCCGCTCTATGGTTGGGAAGATGGTACAACGGATCGCATGATCGACTGGGTCAATAACCGGGGCGGCATTGCAACAGCTTCTTGGCATATCAACGTACCGCGTAATTTCAACACGTATCAGCTTGGGGATTTTGTGGATTGGAAGGAAGCGACCTACAAGCCGACAGAAACTAATTTTAATACAGCCAATGCCGTTATTCCTGGTACGAAAGAATATCAATATGTGATGATGACGATCGAAGATCTGGCAGAACAATTGCTAATCCTCCAGGATAACAATGTGCCTGTTATATTCCGACCTTATCACGAGGCCGAAGGTAATGGTGGTCTGAATGGCGAAGGTGCATGGTTCTGGTGGGCTTCAGCAGGAGCAGAGGTTTACAAAGACCTGTGGGATCTAATTTATATAGAGCTTACGGAGACGTACGACTTGCACAACCTGATTTGGACGTATAACAGCTATGTGTATAGCACATCTCCAGCTTGGTATCCTGGCGATCATCAAGTAGATCTGGTTGGATACGATAAATACAATACCATCTATAATCGGTATGACGGCTTGTCTGGAGTCCCGAATGAGGACGCCATTACTTCGATTTTCTATCAGCTTGTGGATCTGACGAATGGTACCAAAATGGTTGCTATGACAGAGAACGACACGATTCCAAGTGTGCAAAATCTGAAAGAGGAGAGAGCAGGATGGTTGTACTTCTGTCCTTGGTATGGCGAGCACCTCATGAGCACGGCATTTAATTACCCAGCGACCTTAACCACACTTTATCAGAGCGATTATGTTATCACATTGGATGAACTGCCGGATCTAAAGGTCAATAATCCTAATCCGAGCGCATCGATCTCTCCGGGAACCGTCGAGTTTGACAAATACACGCCTAACCAAAACGACAAATCGGTAACAGTGACTGCTAATGGGAATACGCTTACTGCTCTTCGGGCAGGCAATACTGCGCTTAGCGCAACAACGGATTATTCATTTAACGGAACTACCCTACTACTAAAAAAGGCTTACCTTGCGACACTACCCGTAGGTGAGCACTCCATTGTATTGGATTTTAATCAAGGGCAAGATCCAGTGTTAAAGGTTAAAATTGTGGATTCAACGCCGAGTTCCAATGCGACCATCACACCTGTGAATGCTACATTTGACAAAGCAACGAGCGCAGCGCAAGATGTTTCCGTTACGCTTAACCTGAATGGCCGTCAGCTTACAAGCATAACAAAAGGGAATGCTACACTCGTATCGGGTCAGCATTATTCAGCTTCTGGTTCGACGGTGGTGTTGAAGCAATCTTATCTCACAACGCTACCGCTCGGTCAAAATACCTTGACCTTCCACTTCAATGGTGGCAATAATGCTCTGTTGACCTTGAACGTTGTAGACAGTACGGTTACTGTACCACCTACTGGGGACTTGACCATCCAAGCATTTAACGGCAATACCAGTTCGTCGACCAACGGAATTTCGCCCAAGTTCAAATTAATCAACTCGGGTAATTCAGCGATACAGTTAAGTGATGTGAAACTTCGGTATTACTATACAATTGATGGGGAAGAGGCGCAGACCTTCTGGTCCGATTGGGCAAGTGTTGGCAGCGCCAATGTAACAAGCCAATTTGTCAAACTGGCAACTCCGGTTGCCGGAGCCGATCATTATCTGGAAGTTGGCTTCACAAGTGCAGCCGGAACGTTGAACGCAGGTCAGAGTGCCGAGATTCAAGCACGTTTTTCCAAAAATAACTGGTCTAACTACAATCAGTCTAATGACTACTCGTTCAAGGCATCTGGCACGCAGTTTGCCAACCATGAACAGGTTACCGGTTATGTAGGCGATGAGCTTGTATGGGGAATTGAACCGTAACGAGGTGAAACGAATGGGTGGAGAAGGAGTTAGTCCTTCTCTGCTCTTTTTTTGAATTGAAGAGAAATACAAGCTGTAGAAATGGCATTTAAAATAAACAGACCGCAATCATAATCACAGATCAGAGAGCTTCTTGACATAGATAAGATGATCCGTTACTATTTCAAATATGACAGTAAGCACTGACATCCTTTAGAAGAGAGGACAGAGAAATGTCTAGTCGTAAAGACTATAGTAGCAAAGAACGATTAATGATGGCGGCAATTGATTTGATGTCAAAAAAAGGATACAAAAGCGTAACGACGATGGAAATCGCGACGACTGCTGGCTTAAGTGAGAAAACACTGTTTCGTCAATTCGGAACCAAGCAGAATCTTTTGGAATCAGCATTTGATCAGTATTATTACTCCGAAGAGATGACTAGAGTTTTCAATGAAAAGCTAGTCTGGGATTTGCACACTGATTTGCTTTTGATCAGCAGGACGTATCACGAGATCATGAACCGCAACCGGAAGTTGTTTTTGATCGGTTTTAAGGAAGAGGAACATCTGCCAGGGCTTCGAGATCGCACGATTAAACACCCAAGGCAGCTCTTGGAGATAATAACCGAGTATTTTAGCATCATGTATGATAAAGGCAAGCTGGTTCAAACGAATTTTGAGCATCAAGCTTTTTCATTCATGGCTTTAAATTACGGTGTATTCATTAACAATCTGGATGAAGATGCTCGTTTCCCATCGCTCACTTTGGATAGCATTGTTACAGAGAGTGTGTGGACGTTTACTAGGGCTTTAACGCCCTAGTTTTTTTGGGGCTAAGATGTCAGTAAGCACTGACAGTCATTTCGCATTAAAAGTTACAACTTTATTTAGAATCAGCTCAGATGAGTAACACATCTAGATCATAGAAATGAGGAACATATATGCTTACCGATCCTTCTGCTTCACAGAGCAAAGAGACGTTATTACTCCGAGTACTTGTCTTCACCCTGATCATTTCAGTCATGAATGGCATGATGTTTAATGTGGTTTTGCCGGTAATTAGCAAGCAATTTCAACTTACGGCTTCTCAATCAAGCTGGATAGTAACAGGTTATTTGATTGTATATGCCATCGGAACGGTCACTTATGGCAAGCTCACCGATAGGTACAGCATGAAGCACTTAATTACGTTTGGTCTATTATTGCTCGCCGCAGGTTCTGTAATCGGAATCGTAGCGACTCAATATTGGATGATTATTGTTGCACGTATTGTGCAAGCGGCTGGAGCTGCTGTCATTCCTGCACTTGCTATGATTATTCCGGTTCGTTATTTCTCACCTGAGAAGCGTGGTCAAGCGTTGGGCACTTCTGCCATTGGTATTGCTCTTGGATCTGCGCTAGGTCCTATTGTAGCCGGATTCGTATCTAGTGCCTTAAGCTGGCAGTTTTTATTTGCTATTCCGTTGCTTTCGCTTGCGACACTACCCTTTTATCGAAAGTATCTGGATGACGACAGAGGAGCCAGTGAAAAGATGGATTATATCGGGGGCTTAACATTAGCAGGGACAGTTGCTGCATTGTTGCTTGCGTTGACTCAATCCAACCTATGGTTTTTAATGATAGGCATCGTGTTCCTGATATTGTTCATCTTACGAATTCGTTATGCTGAAGCACCATTCGTTAAGCCAGCCGTATTCCGCAACAAATCATATGCCACTGGGATGGGCATTGCATTCGTGCTGGTCGCGATTGGTTTTGGCATTCCATTTATAACGCCACAATTGCTGGCACAAGTACATGGCTTCTCACCAGCTCTAACCGGAATGATCATGCTCCCATCTGCGCTCGTTGCTGCTCTTCTAGGACGTAAAGGCGGGAAGCTCGCCGATGAGAAAGGCAATCCTTTTCTGTTATATACGGCATCGATATTGCTCATCATTGGTTTCATTTGTTTATCCTTTGTTGTAAGTGCGTCACCGATTTGGGTTGCGATATTTCTGATCTCGGCTGTGTTAGGTCAATCCTACATGCAGATCGCCATGTCCAATACGATTGCACAGACACTTCCCAAGGAGCACATCGGCATCGGCATGGGATTGTTATCCATGTTCAATTTCATCGCGGCATCTGTATCAACCGCAGCTCTTGGCAAGGTACTTGATCGAGGTGTAACCTCTGTTCATTTGAACCCTTGGGTAGAAGTGAAGAGTGCCTTCGTGTATAGTAACATTTTTGTTGTGCTCGCCTTGTGTGTCTTTGTGATGACGTTGCTATATGTGCTGCAATATGGACGTAAACCCGTCTTAGACATGCGGCTCAAACAGAACCGTTAACAGGTTGAGGGACAGTCGCGAATTATTCGGACTGAAACCCCCAAGTTTCACCTTTTGCGATGTCGATGGTATGTCCATTCACGATAACCGTATGACTGTTGTGCCACTGAAGCTCTACTTGATCATTCTTACTCTCCCAATACAATGCTTTTCTGAACCATAGTGGTCCTTGTAACTCTCCTAAAATTCCGAAGCTGCCCATGGCCCCAGCATCCGTTTTATAAAAGTTAATCGTATAGTGCTGGTCAGGTGAGTGCGTGGTAGTGAGTAGTACTTTTGCTCCTGAGAAGATAGATGTAAATGTGACAACAAAAAGTAAGATGGAGACTAATATGAATGAGAGGATCGTCGAGATCCAGCTTCGTATCTTGGCAAATAAACTTGATGTGTCCATAAAGCTTATGATGGAGAGGATGAACGCTACAATAGCGAGAATAGCCAGTACATAACCAGGTGGAGCGATCATCCACATATGATGGATACTTGAATATAAGGTATACAACGAAATAGAGTACAACATAAGGATAAGCACTAATGCAATCCAGCTTATTTTTTTGACGATGATGAAGTCTCCTTTCGCATATGCTAGATTCAGATCACGGGATCTTAAAGAGCCATCTTACTCAAAATATGTAAACATATCTTTCTAATATACTTAGTATTATAAGGCTTGATTGGGAAAAATGTCCACGATATCAACTTCTACTAACTTCATCATTCCTGGCTGGAGCAGTACAGAACTATTTACATCATCAAAGATGTGTTCATATCCCAGCAGGAATCCCTCACGCTTCAAACTGCAAAAAAACAAAAAGATGATCCCTGTGAATACATTGAGTACAGGGATCATCTTAGATTATTCATTCGATCGTTCTCTAGAAGTGAAGAGACTAATTAGTAATCAAAACTGATAAAGGCGTACACCATGCGGAGGAATGGTTGTACTTAAACGGTTCTCGCTTAACTCGGCTTGATCGCCACTCCACAGTTCAGTGCCCTTTGTAATGCCAGAGAGGTTAATCTCTTCGAGGCTGAGTTCAAGTGGCAGAGGCTTATCGCCAACATTGAAAATAGCAGCATAAGATGAGCCTTCAGCGTTCTGTGCAGTCCAGACGATCAGATCATCACGGCGCAGCGCTTCTCTCGCACCATAGCTGTCGCGATGCATACGTAGAACTTCACGGTTGGTTAGTAGCGAGAGCGTCCATTCATCGTTGTCTCGTAGTTCACCGCCGAAGATGAGTGGGGAGCGGAAAATGCTCCATAGCGACATCATCGTCAACTGTTCATCCGGCGTGAAGCGAGTCCAGCGGTTGGCTCCACCACCGTCAACAGAACGGATGCCGATGTGACCCAGCGGTAACATATCACAGTCAGGCCAGCAGCCTTCCTTAGGAATTCCCTGCCAGGTTCGGCAGCGGTCAAACATATCTAGTAACAGCGGCCATAGATCCCAGAAGTCATCCGTGACTCGCCACATATTTGCATGTTCAGTGAAATGTTCAGCGTATTCTACTGGAGCAGGCCCAGGAGACAGGCTCAGAACCATGGGGCGTCCGGAACGCTCAATAGCTTTGGCGATCATCTCAATCTCCGGTTGATGCGTATCGTAAAGTCTGGAAGCAGCAATATCGTCTACTTTTACGAGATCAACACCCCATTGCGCATACAATTCAAAGAGCGAGTCGTAATACGCCTGTGCACCTTCTTTGGAAGAATCCACACCGTACATATCTGTATTCCACGGACAAATGGAGTTCGTATGTGCAATATCACGCGCAGTCGCAGTTGTGCCAAGAATAGGTGTAGCGGCATGTGCAGCTTGTCTTGGAATGCCACGCATAATATGGATACCAAATTGTAGCCCTAGGCTATGCACATAATCGGCTAATGGCTTGAATCCTTGCCCACCTGCAGCAGATGGGAATCGATTCTCCGCAGGCATCAGGCGGGAGTATTCATCCATGATTAATGGAACGAATGGGCGGTATTGTGAAGAGTTAGCGAGAGGTTCGTACCACTGAATATCGACGGTAATATAGCTCCAGCCAAAGTCTTTGAGATGCTCTGCCATGTATTCGGCGTTGCCGCGAATTTCAGCTTCCGTTACGGCTGCGCCATAGCAATCCCAGCTATTCCAGCCGAGAGGTGGGGTAGGGGCTACAAGTTTATGATTCATCATCATGCTCCTTTACTGATTCTTTATTGCTCTCAATACATTCATCATAGTATAGGATAATATCAATTATCTACAGTAATCTAGATGAACCAATAGCAATATATTGCGGTCAGTCGAAGAACAATTTACGATAAATCAGACTTTCTCCTCCACTGCGAAAATCACCTGGTGTAATGCCGGTTAAGCTGCGGAATGCTTTGATAAAGTAGCTTCCACTGGAATAACCAACATGTTCTGCAATCGTTTCGACACTGAAGTTCGTGCCACGAAGCAATTCCATTGCTTTCTCGGTACGGACGCGGGTCAGATAAGCTCCAGGGGTTAAGCCTGTGCTGGAGGAAAAGCGGCGAATGAAATGATATTTGGAGAGAGACACATACTCGGACAATTGATCCATACTGATCATTCTGGAATAGTTATTTTCGATAAAATCAACGGCTCGTTGAATAGGTTCAGACCAGGTTTCTCTGTTCTGTAGGGTTGTTTTCTGTAATCTCACCAACTCCGTCATGAATTGATAGACGCACGAGGACGCCATTAGCGGATCTGTAATTCTGCCCGCCGCTGCATCGGTCACGATCATTCGCAACAATTGAATCGGGGCACATTCGTAAGGGAGATAAGGAATCTCTCCTGATTCACGAAGGAATTTGCGCCAGTGAGGCAGTACCAGATTAGGTCTGAACAGCAAAAACATGAATTCCCACGGTTCTTGCGATTCCGAAGGATAATAATAGCGATGTGAACTAGGGATTTCAGCCAAGAATGCTTGCCCTGCGGTGACGCGGTGAACTTGACCTTGTGACTCAAATACACCTTCGCCGGAGATTGTATACTGGAACAACAGCAAAGGCCCATCCGTGCGTTCCAATCCATCCCAGTGATAAGAAGCATCAGTTATCGCATCAGACCCTACTGCATATAGAACGCATAGCTGTAGATCGGTGTCCTCAGCGAACCGAAAGCCGTAGGTACCTCTGGGAATGTTCATAACGTACTTCCTCCTAATTTTTTCGTAGTGATAGAGTTTAGTGAGTAACCGTTCATTGATCTTAGCAAGGCATGCATCCTAATTTTTTTATTTTTTGGCGTAGAAGACGGCAAAATCCAGATATTTATACATGCAATCAACCTGTTGAAAGCCTGCTTCCTCCAACCATTGCAATTGTTCATCTTGTGTGGCGTTAATATCTAATTTACGGCGTTCAATCGCAGCTGAGATGGATTCCTTGCTTAAGGAACTTTCCTGGATAGCATCCAACCAGCGACGGCGATAATAGCTGTCAGTTTCAGCGGTTCTACCTTGAACTTGATCCGCATTAACGAAGATTCCACCCGGTTCCAGAAGCTTATGTATGGTGCTGAACAAACTTTTTTTGTCAGCGTGCTCCAGATGGTGAATGGAGAGTGAGGAAATAATAATATCGTAGGAACCGCTGAAACGATGCTTAGCGTAATCCCCAACTTCGTATTGCACCTGATTGGATGCAGCCAATCTTTGGCGGGCGCCTTCTAACATTTGTTCACTGATGTCGATCAAGGTTAGCCGCGCATGGGGATACTTATGCAGAACCATTCCAGAGAGCAGACCTGTTCCAGCTCCCAAATCAAGAATTCGAGGAGCTTCCAGCGAACTGTCGATCAGATCCAGAGCCATGCCATAAAATTCATCAAAACAAGGAATGAGCGTCCTGCGCTGCTGATCGTAATCCTGAGCTACTTTATCAAACAAATATTTAACTGAAGCTTTCATGAGTGAATCGCTCCTTCGAGTTTTTCAATATTTTACAAGAGAGAGTGAATAAGGGGAAATAGCGAATATGGATAAGTTCATAGGTTAGACCTATGGGGGGACTATTTATCTAACATTTTATTCCGTTGTTGAACATGCACTATTACTGCTGGAAGGAATATGCTGCTCGCCCCATTTCACAATCGATTCAATCAAAGGTACTAAATGTTGCCCAGAGGTGGTAAGTGAATACTCCACTCTAGGTGGAACTTCATTATATTGCTCTCTATGAACAATGCCGTAATCGATGAGGTCTTTCAAACAATTCGTAAGCATCGTACCCGTTATGCCGTGAAGTCTTCTCTTTAATTCATTGTAACGGATCGTTTCACTCTCACTAAGAATTGCTAGTATAGGCAAATTCCATTTGCCTCCAATCACCTGAAATGCATATGTTGCTGGACATAATTGTTCCAGATTGAAGTCATATTTCACTTGAAAACCTCCATTAGTATACTTTTTTATACTTAGTCAGAAAAATAATAGTACTTGTTGTTCCGATTGCAACTATTATAATCATACGAGTAAGAAGAGATCAATTCATTTTGAGTCTCCGAGTAAATGAAAGGTGTGATTACGAATGGCAGATGGACCTATGATGTGTGACTTAGCAACAGGTGTATGTGGGCCTGGAGACGAAGATATGATGCAAGAGATAGATCTTAACTCATCGGAGAAGAAAATTACTTTATATTACGCGACAGATCCAATCTGTTCGCACTGTTGGGCACTTGAACCTGTATTGAATCGTTTTGTAGAGGCGTATGGCCAGTACGTTGATGTGCGGATCATGATGGGAGGGCTGCTGGCGAGTTGGCAAGGTTTCTCAGATGGAGCGAACGGAATTCAGAAGCCTTCTGATGTTGCAGGTCATTGGAGAGAAGTGGGTGAACATTCGCGGATGCCGATTGATGGCTCTGTGTGGCACACCGATCCGATCCTGTCATCGTATCCCCCATCACGTGTATTTAAGGTCATACAACATACACATAAGGGCAAGGAACATGAATTTCTAAGACGAGCGCGTGAAGCGGTATTTGTATTCAATCGGAATATTGGCGATGAGCAAGTGCTTATGGATATAGTCAACCAACTCGGCTTAGATGGTAAACAAATTGTGGAAGAAGCCAGTCAGCAGTCCGCACAGGATCTGTTGGAAGAAGATTTTGAGATGGTAGCGCGCCTTGGTGTCAGAGGTTTTCCATCGATTGTGATGGTGAATGAAGAGAACAAAGGTATCAAAGTGGTTGGTGCACGCTCTCTGGACACCTATGTACAAGCGCTGCAACAAGTCACAGAGCGAGAACTTCAACCTAGAGCCATTCCGAGCTTATCAAATAAGTTAAAAGAGGCACATATGCTCTTCTCCAAAGAGATTGAAGCGATGTACGATCTGGAGCAACATGCGGTAGAAGCATTTATTACATCTGAATTGGCTCCGGACACCTATGAAACGCAACAGATTCTGGGTGAACTCTACGTGGTGCAACGGTAACATAGAAGAAATCCACTTCTGCATATGAAAATGATTCAAATAAATCGGCATCCAGTTGTCGGTTTATTTTTTTATCCATGAATACATCTTCACAATAACTTTGATTCTATGAATGGAATGAAAGGATTTGATTTATCGTACACAACTCGGTAACATTAAACTCATTGTCATTACAGACAGAATGCAAGATTATCCAAAGGAGAAATGATGATGTTTTTTAGAAAAATCGGTTATACGTTGTTAATCATCCTCGCTGCACTGGTATTCTCAGGCTGTACGCCGCAGTCGATCCTAGATGATAGCTCTACCTCGGTTTCGCAGGATATGGGATTTGATGAGGTCGCCAAGTATATATCGGAGCACAATGAGCTTCCGCCAAACTATATTACGAAGAAAGAGGCCAGAGCGTTGGGCTGGGAACCAAGCGAAGGCAATTTGCACGAAGTTGCTCCAGGCAAAAGCATCGGTGGGGATGTGTTTAGAAATCGGGAAGGCTTGTTACCGAATAAAAAAGGCCGAACGTGGTATGAAGCGGACATCCATTATTCAGGTGGAAGACGCGGAAGTGATCGGATATTATACTCTAGCGATGGATTAATCTATAAGACAACAGATCATTATGAATCATTTGAGCAGTTAAAATAACGGAGGGTGTTATGAATATCATTCAGATTGATGGAGAGCAATTATCTGCAAGAGATGAGTTACATGACATGCTTCAAGCGCAGCTTGACCTGGGAGAACATTATGGACGTAACTTGGATGCGCTCTGGGACTGTTTAACAGGAGAGGTGAGCATGCCACTCACCATCCAATGGTTTCATTTTGAGAAGAGTAGACAGGTGCTAGGAGGATATGCTGACCAAGTCATTGATTTGATGCGTGAGGTAGAAGAGGAGATCGAAGGATTCTCACTAGAATTAAAGTAGTGGGTTCATTCACAGCGATAGTGATGTATTTAGTACGAGGCGATGGGCGACCATCGTCTTTTTTTATATTTATTTAATGCGTGAGTGGGCAGCCTGTTGATATGAGTGAAGTTCGAGTGAAATGTCTATATCATGCTAGACTTATGGCTTGAAAATCAAGGTTTGGAACATTATAGCCGTTTAGTATAAATTTAAGTGCGCAAATTGAAAGCGCATTCTCAATTATGGACTGACCATTGTTTCATTATTCTATGGAGGGGGCATAAAAAAATGAGAGCCGTTTCAAAAACATTGGGAGCATGTCTTGTCGCAAGTTGTATTGTGATCGCCACGGGATGTGGGGATTCTAAAGATCAATCCGATTCAAGTAGTGATCTGGATAGCCCAATTACGTTTAGCTTCTTTGGAGCTGATGCAAGTCCCAACTGGAACAATATGCAGGATGCAGTAGGCAAAAAGATTAATGAAGAGACCGGTGTAACTATTGAGGCTGATTTTGATATTTCAAGTGGAGGCGGGAATGACCGTATCTCCTTGATGGCTGCTAGTGGCGATTACCCAGACCTTATTTTTCCTAAAGGCAACTTGTCTAGATTGGTTGATGCGGGTGCAATGATTGATCTGACGGATCTGATTGAGGAACACGCACCTAATTTGAAAAAAGTATACGGCGAGCATTTCAATCGACTGAAATACAGCAATGATGACCCTTCAATTTATTGGATTCCAACCAATGGTGCGGTGGACCAGATCTATTTTGATGCAACGAACGGGGCGGCTATACAGCACCGCGTAGTAAAAGAACTTGGCTATCCGGAGATCAAAACGTTAGAAGATTATGAAAATGTGCTAAGACAATATTATGAGATGCATCCTACCACTGAAGATGGTCAGCCAACGATTCCGTTGACACTTAGTGCAGATGGCTGGAGACGGATGATTACGGTAACCGATCCTGCGGCGATGGCTACGGGGATTCCTGGAGATGGGGAGTATTATATTAATCCGGATACGTATGAGGCGATCCTGCACTATAAACGACCTGAGGAGAAAAGATATTTTGAGTGGCTGAACAAGATGTATAATGAAGGATTGCTGGATAAAGACAGTTTTGTTCAAAAGGATGACCAGTATAAATCCAAAATCGCCAGTGGACGCGTCTTGTCATTGCTTGATCCGAACTGGGGCTTCAGTGATGCGGAGAATGCATTGAAAAGTGCTGGCAAAGACGATATGACATATGGATACTATCCAGTTACCCTTGACGAGAGCTTCCAGCGCAAAGATTTCCAAGATATCGGGTTTGACGGTTATGGCATCGGCATCACAGTGGATTGCGAAGATCCGGTTCGAGCGATCAAGTTTCTGGACTGGATGTCCTCCGAAGAAGGGCAGATCCTCAGAAATTGGGGCGTTGAAGGGGAGCATTATGTCGTAGAAGATGGTGTTCGCAACATTCCAGCAGAGGTACAATTGCAGAAGAATAAGGACAACAATACGTTCTCCAAAGAATCGGGTGTTGGATTGTACTATATTTTCGGTGCACATTACGGCGATGGTGTGAAAGATTCAACCGATAACTACTACACAACCAATTATCCTGAACAGATTCAACAAGGTTATTCGGATGTGGAGAAAGAGGCTTTGAAAGGATACGGCATAACCACCTGGAAGGATCTGTTCCCTTCTGAAGAAGAGTTCCCGGTTAAAGAGTGGGGCGCAGCTTATAACATGCCAATTCCTACGGACAGTGCCGATTATACAGTTGCGTACCAAAAAACGCAGGATATTGTCCAGAAGCGAATTGCAGAAGCAATAACCGCTTCACCGGATGCTTTTAGCCGCATATACGATGATATGCTTACCGAGATTGACAATGCGGGAGCAGTAGCGATGGAGCAGCAGTATACCGAGTGGATTAAAGACCGCGTACGCTTGTGGACGGGAAAGGAAATGGATTAGTAAAAATAGCATAGTAACCATCTAATGATGATTGATGAATGGTATGAACGGGTTAAATCCCCTCAAAAACATCGAGCTCAGATCTTTGACTCGATGTTTTTTGGCTATTCCACAGACCGCATGGCGAACCTCGCTTACCTTAACTTCGTTTGCACAAGGCATTGGTGAAGCCTCTGCTATGAACGGGTTCTCGCTAGCTAGCGTAGTCTTAACAAATGCTTGTCTCCATAGCCATTTACGAATTGGGTGAAGAACTTACAGCAGACTTGAACGTATCCCGTCGTTTCCTAATATATTTGCCTGGTGAGATGCCAACCAATTTGGTGAAACTCCGAATAAAATTGGCGTAATCACTAAAGCCCGATTGAAAGCAAGCATCCGTAATGCTCATCCCTTCAGAGAGGTGGAATTTGGCAAGCTCAATACGCCGACCTAGGATGTAGGAACGGAGGGTTAGTCCGGTATGCTTTTTAAATTGGCGACTGATCGAAGTGCTGTTCATATAAAACTCTTCGGCAAGTTTACCTAGCGTAATGTCTTGCGTGATATGCTCTTCAATATACTCCATGGTGTTACGTACCAGCTCTGGCATGATGTCGTGAGGTACAAAAGAATTGTTGTGAAACCATACATTCAGCATAATTAGTAATTGGGCGATGGCTGCATTCAGTTTGATATCCGTACCATAAGCATCGGAAGCACGTAATTCTTCAATTTGTTCTGTCCATTGTAACAACTGCTGCAGACGATCTTCGTCCAGATGAATCATGTTTCCTTTTCCCTTGGGTCGATAATCGAAGCAGGATGACAAATTAGTTGAAGCTGTAGATAGCTGGTGCAGATAGGTTTTCTTAAGGTTAATCGTAATACGATCATACTCTGTCTCATCCAATATAAAAGCACGATGCATCTCTTGAGGTGACATAACGAGCAGATCACCCCGCTCCATATGGTAACAGCGATTTTCTATATAGAAATGAACATTGCCACGAAGGAAGAGATAGATCTCATAGGCATTATGCCGATGATAGATCGTTTCCAGTTTATAAGTTGTCACCCGGTGCTGATACAGAAGCTCAGGCTGAATGGGATCGTAAAAATATTCAGAGGATGATCCGTTCATAGCGTACCTCCCGTCATCTCGCGCAATAAATAGAGCAGATTAAGCAATGAAATTGTACTCAGCTTACCTTAAAATGTAATCATCCTATCACGAAGCTGTTTTTATTGCAAACGCTTTCTAATAAAATGATTCAAAACCTGATGTATATCGCATGACCTAGAGCAACCAACCATGATCAAACGATCCGAGGGGGAATGAATGAAATGAATCATCATGTTACTCCACATGCTGGCAATCAGAATGAAGGCACGGATGAACGGGCTCAACCTCAATTGCAACCAAAGGAAATCGGCAAGCTTCGTCCGAATGCTAATCCGTTGATGGCACATAAATTTGGAGCTGATCCATATGCACTGGTGTTCAATAATCGAGTGTATCTATATATGACCAGCGACAAGCTCGAATATGACTCGGAGGGGATACCTCAGAAGAACAGTTATAGTTCAATTAACCGAATTACGGTTATCTCTTCGGATGACTTGATCAACTGGACTGATCATGGTGAGATCAGGGTTGCTGGCCCCGAAGGCGCAGCAACATGGGCTTCGCAGTCTTGGGCTCCGGCGGCTGCTCATCGGAAGCTAGATGGGCAAGATTGTTTCTTCCTTTATTTTGCCAACAATGCCAGTGGCATAGGCGTTTTGTCTGCTCCAACACCTGTAGGACCTTGGATAGACCCTATAGGGAAAGCACTGGTGACAAGAGAAACCCCGGGCGTAGAAGATGTCACTTGGTTATTCGATCCCGCTGTGCTGGTTGATGAAGATCATCAGGCATATCTTTATTTTGGAGGCGGAGTGCATGAAGGGAAATCTGAAAGACCTGACACCGCCCGTGTTATGCGATTGGGAGATGACATGATCACCGTAACTGGCAAAGCTAAAGTCATTCCTGCACCTTTTATGTTCGAGGATTCAGGGATACATAAGCATCAACATCTCTATTACTATACGTACTGCTCTAATTTCCATGAGGTTACTCGTGCCGAGGGTGATCCACCACCTGGTGAAATTGCCTATATGACGAGTGCTCAGCCCATGGGGCCATGGACGTATCAAGGCACAATTCTTCAAAATCCAGGTCATTTCTTCGGTATTGGTGGCAACAATCATCATGCTATTTTTCAATTAGCCGATCAGTGGTTCATTGCTTACCATGCCCAGACTCTCTGTCAGGCGATGGATATTCCAGAGGGTTACCGCTCCACACATATCAATCGAATCGAATACGAAGAAACAACAGGTAGAATAAAGGAAATTCAGGCGGATTATCAAGGTGTAAGTCAGCTTCACTCTTTTGATCCATATCAAGCCGTTAGTGGAGCAACAATTGGCTGGAGCGCAGGAGTGAGCACGCTGCAATTAACTAGTGCCGAACATGGGCTAGCTTCAGCATCTGATGTGGTTGTAAGTAGGCTGCATGAGGGGAGCTGGATTGCGATCTCGAATGTGAATTTTGGGGAAGAGGGTGCGTCTGGGTTTGCAGCATTGATCTCTAACCAAGGAGATGCAGTTACGCTTGAACTACGACTTGGTCGTGAAGACGGGACAAGGGTTGGAGAGATTGCCATTCCGGCAGCGAGTGAAGCTTTTCAATGGAAAGAGCAGTCAACCACGATTACCGGTGCGCAAGGTATTCATGATCTATATATCGTCCTTCGAGCATCTTCAGAGCATTCGAGTGCTGTTTTGTTGCAAGAATGGAAGTTCGAGAGACTATAACAGGAATAGAATGTAACCTGCGTTCATATAGGCAGGAACCAAGATGAGGTGAATGGGAAGCATGTATTCAAATCCAATTATTTGGGCTGATTACCCGGATGTTGATGTTATCCGGGTAGAAGATACGTATTATATGGTCAGCACAACCATGCATATGATGCCGGGTTGCGTTATTCTGCGTTCGTATGATCTGATTCAATGGGAAGTAGCGACGTATGTGTACGACAAGCTGGATAACACCCCTGCCCAACGACTAGAGAATGGGCAACAGATTTATGGTAAGGGCATGTGGGCAGCGTCTCTGCGGCATCATCAAGGCATGTTCTATGTTATCTTTGTTGCTAATGATACACGTAAGACGTATTTGTACACATCACAAACGATATCTGGCCCGTGGAAGAAGCAAATTATAGAAGGATTCTATCATGATTGCTCCCTATTTTTTGATGAAGATGAACGAGTCTA
Organism: Paenibacillus sp. MER 99-2; assembly: GCF_023714095.1. Lineage (NCBI taxonomy): Bacteria > Bacillati > Bacillota > Bacilli > Caryophanales > Paenibacillaceae > Paenibacillus > Paenibacillus sp. MER 99-2. Next base: position 1,382,355 of record NZ_JAMAUZ010000001.1, read on the forward strand.
TCTGGTGCATGGCAATGCTGAGATTCAGTTGACCGAGTTAAGTGCAGACCTGTCCGGGCCAAAGCCCGGCGGTGTACAGCGGATCATTGTGAAAGACAAACAACCGTACTACCTTGGTTATGAAGGTGCCCATTTCTACAAAATTCAGGGGAAGTATTACGTTTTCCTCATTCATATGACCAAGGCAGCAGGTCGGAGGACACAGGCATTTTATATGGCTGACACCTTGGATGGTGAGTTTGTTGGCGGGGAAGTGTTTAACGATGACATGGGATATTTCAATTCAGGTGTAGCTCAAGGAGGCATTGTGGATACTCCGAATGGAGACTGGTATGCCATGTTATTTCAGGATCATGGAGCAGTTGGAAGAATCCCTGTACTGGTTCCTCTACAATTCAAGCAAGGTATCCCAGTATTTGCGTCTGAAGCCCCCAAATCCATCGATATTGCGAGCACCAGGCCGGGATATACCTATAGACCTCTTGTTGGGAGTGACGGCTTTGAGTACACTGCTCAGGAAGATGGCAAGGTGCTCCTTCAGGATTTTTGGCAGTGGAATCATACACCGCACGACGAGCTCTGGTCAGTCACAGAAGCGCCGGGCGTGTATCGAATCCGAACGGGTCAGCTTAGTCCGAATCTGACCTTTGCCGTAAATACACTAACGCAGCGTTCGGTTGGGCCGGCTTGTGAAGCAACGGTTACGCTGGATGGCAGTGGTTTAAACGATGGAGATTATGCAGGTTTATGTTTCTTGATTGGCACGTATGGTCTAATTGCACTGACGAAGAATGAAGGTCAGTATTACCTTGTTATGCAGGCGAGAGAGAGCGAGGATTCGAGCATATTTGGTAATCTGGTTGATGAGCAGCCAGCAACAGAGCATGCACGCATTCCTATCGATGGACCGGTGATTACTCTCCAGGCAACAGGGAATTTTGTAGATAACCAGGATGAATGTTCTTTTGGTTACTGGGATGGTACAGCGTGGAAGAGTCTCGGTATCACTCACCGAATGTTCTATAAGCTGGATCATTTCATGGGGTGTCGTATCGGGCTGTTTCTGTACTCCACGGAACGGATTGGAGGCATAGCTGACTTTTCAAATTTCAATTATCATATCAAGTGATCTATATCATGTAGGACGCCAACGCATAAAAGTCGCCAAATGGCGGCTTTTTCGTTACTCAGACTCTACTCGTTGTTGTACAATGATGGAGATTCCAAATAATAGAAAAATGAATATGTTCATTCCAATCGAACTGGGGGCATGTCGTCGTGAATAAAAGATGGCTGTACAGATCAAGGTGGACCTTTATCATCGTTCTTGCTGTGTGTATTCCCGCTAACCATACACAAGGGAATTCTGGGCAATTGCATTCCTCGTCTGATGGACAGCAGCAACAACCTTCAACGGTGCTAGGGAAGTATGATCCACCCATTAAAGTCTCTTTTGTAAGAGAAACCGGGGAAGACCTGCAGCGGATGATTGATCAGTTGCCTGATGAAACCCTTACGAACAATCGCTGGACCCGCTTATATGAACAAGAACTTGGCATCCAGATCCACTATGATTGGATTGCTACTGGTGATGTATATCATCAAAAAATGGGAGTATCTCTTGCGGCAGGTCGTTTCCCCGATGTAGTCAAAGTGAATCCATATCAGCTCAGGCAACTAAGCAACGCTGGAATGATTGAAGATCTGACCGAAGTATACCGTACACACGCTTCTCCATTAACGAAAAAAATATTGGAAGCGGAAGGAAAGGGAGCATTCAATGCTGCTACAATTGATGGCAATCTCATGGCTATTCCAGAATCTTCTTCTTCGATTGAAACAGCACAATATCTATGGATCAGAACGGATTGGTTGAAGAGGTTAGGTCTACAGCCACCTGAAACGATGGAAGATGTACTTCAAATATCGAAAGCGTTTACAGAGCGAGATCCTAACGGAAATGGTATGAAGGATACGTATGGGCTAGCGTTGACTAGCTATCTGTGGGATCCCGTGATGGGCGCTACCGGATTCATGGCGGGGTACGGAGCTTACCCAAGTATATGGATCAGAGATGAGAATGGCGACCTTACGTATGGCGGCATACAACCTGAAGTGAGAACAGCGCTGGAGGTATTGCAGAAGTTGTATCTTGAAGGTCAGCTTGATCCGGACTTTTCTTACAAAAACGGCAGCAAGGAGTTCCGATTAATTCAGGATGGGAAGATCGGCATGCTTTATGGTGAACAATGGACTCCATTTATGCTACAGACTACTCGTGATACAGACCCCAATGTACAGTGGCAGGCTTACCCTATTGTGGCTGAGGCTAATCGTGACCTTTTGGTTCCGCTTCGTTCCAACACAGGTCAGTACTTTGCAGTAAAGAAAGGCTTTGCTTACCCAGAGGTTGTCGTAAAACTTATGAACCTGCATCTGGATAAAAATTGGGGAGAAGAAGCCGAATATGAAACGTACTACAATGACGATTCGCACGCTGTATGGATGTTATCCCCGGTAACACCTTTTCCCGGAACCAAAAATCTGGACGCTTATCGCCAGATCCGTGACGCCAGAGAGACCGGAGATTTCTCAAACCTGGAGAACGAAGCGCTTGCGATCCATAAACGAATTGTTGCCTATGAATCAGAAGGTTTGAAGAGTGGATGGGGATGGAAACAAACGTATGGTCCGACAGGTGCCTTTAGTATTGCAGATACCTATGATCAGAATGGACAGCTGCTATATGACGAATTCACCGGCGGTATAACCGACACGATGATTGATCGGCAAACCATTCTTCGAGATTTGCAACTCGAGGCATATATGAATATTATTCTTGGCTCCCCCATAGAAGAGTTTGATCAATTCGTTCAGAATTGGCGCAGGCTGGGTGGGGATGAAATTACATCGGAGGTGAATGCGTGGTTCGAAAAGAGGTAATTCCTTCAACCTGCAAGTCAGGAGGTGAACGCGTTGTTGAAGATACCTGCCAAGTCGTGGCATAACAGTATTTTTGCACGATTAATTATGACGTATCTGATCTTTGTACTGCCGCTGATTTTTCTAGGCGTGTATTTGTACCACTGGAGCTACGATACAGCAAGCGAGGAAATCTCCCTGTCTACGGATAGGCGATTGAGTCAATATGCAACAGAGTTGAACAGGGAGATTGAGTGGATGGAATTGCAACAGTTTGATATCGCAGAGGATCGTAAACTGAATCGTCTTGCGATTCTGTGGGAGATGATGGAGCAAGTCGACAGACGTGAAATATTAGGTTACTTGACTGAACGTCTGGCTGCTTTCAAAAACAGCAGTTCGTTTATTAAGAACGTTCATGTACATATCCCAATAGTCAACATGAGCATTTCAGCTACACAAGGCATTGATGAATTGGATCAGGACTCATTTGATTTTTTTCGTTCGACATTACAAGGGGAGGACTCTCGATTCACTGTAAAAGATGATACCTTGAACCTAAGTGCCGTGCGGTTAACTGGAAAACGAGATGAGCTACCTCTATTCGTAATCCAGGTCGAGTTGGATACGTCGCAATTGCAGCAAGAATTATCAGAGCTTAATCTCTACCCAGAGAGTGCCACGCTGTTAATGGAGAATAGAACAGGGCACGCCATCATGGATCAGCATCAGCGAAACGTCATTCTTGCCAGTTACCGTGAGTACAGTCAGAAGAATCTGCAGGGTCACTTTCGCATGAAAGTGGACGGCATTATGTACCATGTGAATCAGCTTCACATCGATAAGTTGGGGTTGTCCGTGGCTACGTATCTGCCTGAGAAAATCGTAACCAAACCTCTTAGCAGATTCAATCAGTGGGCCTGGATTTTTGCAATTACATCCTTTATTGCCATTGCAGCTTTTCTGTACTCCAGCTATAGGTTGATACACATCCCCTTGCTGTTATTGGTCAAGAGGTTCAAGAAAATGGAGGGAGGTGTGCTCAATATTCCGATCATTCACCATCGCACAGATGAATTCGGATTTTTGTACGGCCGCTTCAACCACATGATTGAAAATCTACAACAGCTGATTGACCGTGATTTCAAAAAAACAATGATGATGCAGCGTGCTGAATTGAAGCAGCTCCAGTCCCAGATTAATCCTCACTTTCTATACAATAGCTTCTTCATTCTGAACTCACTTGCCAGAACAGGAGAAACAGAGCGAATTGAGCAGTTTACGAATATGCTTGGTGAATACTTTCGCTTCATCACCCGGAACGGAACTGATTATGTACCATTAAAAGAAGAGGTGGAGCATTCCCGAATATATACCGATATTCAGCAATTACGATTCTCTAGACGAATTAAGGTGGAATTCGGGCAGGTGCCTTCTATCATGGAACATATCCAGGTACCCAGACTGATTATCCAACCAATTATTGAGAACGCTTACGAGCATAGTCTTGAGAAAAATACAAGTATAGGGCTCTTACGCGTTCAGTTTCATATGGAAGCTACGTATGCCGAGATCATCATGGAGGACAATGGCAGTGAGTTGCAACATAAAGATATCATGCTGCTTCAAGCACGAATTCGCAACAAGGCCGGTGTGGATGAAGTGACCGGATTAACGAATATTCACAGACGTCTGGTTCTGACGTATGGGGAAGGAAGCGGTCTTTTTCTATCCCGCAGCGAGTTGCAGGGCTTGAAAGTTACAATTCGAATCCAATGGGAAGAGGGGAAGAAGGAATGTATCGACTTCTGATTGTGGATGATGAGGAGATCATTACAGACAGTCTGTATGAAACATTTTCTAGACATATGCCAGATCAACTTGACGTGTGCAAAGCCTACTCGGCCATGGAAGCATTGAACTGGATGCGGCGGACTAGAATGGATATGGTACTGACGGACATCCGTATGCCAGGCATGAGCGGGCTGGAACTCACAGAAGAAATTCAGACTCAGTGGCCGCAATGTCGCATTATTTTTCTTACAGGACACAGCGATTTTGATTATGCGTACAGAGCGCTACAAATGCCGAATGTGCGTTATTTACTCAAAACGGAAGGCTACGACAAGGTGTTAACTATGGTTGAACAGGTGATGGAAGAGATCAGTCAGAGTCACCACATGCTCGAAGTGCTGGAACAGTCGCGTGAAATCCAATTTCGGCTGGACGCGTTCCAACAGGAACAGTATGTACGCCAATTGCTCCAAGACTGTAACTCTGCTCCAATCTCTCGATCTGAAATGTCTGAGATGCAAACTGAACTGACTAAGAGAAACATCGAATTGCAGGCGGATGCCCCTGTACATCTGGTGCTTGGTCGATTCAACACACCGCTAGATGCTGGAATAGATCTTAGACATGTTCAGGATTCCATCCGTATTATTGGCTCTTCATTATTGAGTGAACAATCAACGCTAGTGACCGCTGCGGATCATCACGGTGATGTCATCTGGCTACTCCAGCCAAAAAGAGAGAAGAGTTACGAACACAACCAGTTTACTAGCTATATTGAGGGTACTTTGGAGCTTGTACAGGCAGCTTGCCTTGCTTCTCTTGACATGTCTATCGCGTTTACATTAAGTGGGCGAGCATGCGCTTGGTCACAGATTCCAAGACAATATGAACGGCTAAGATTGCTGCAGTGGATGAAGATTGGCGATGGGGTATCGATGGTGTTGACCGATAATTACGAAGGTTTTGCTGCTGGGGCTGTGAAAGACCCGGTTCGAATCTCAAGCCGTATAGACGTCATGTCAGGATATTTGGAAACTGGACGATATCAATCCTTTTATGACATATTTGAAGAGCTTGTGGGTGAACTAATGCTGCAAGAAATGACGATGGAACGAGCGATGGAGACCTACTATCATCTAGCGCTGATGTTATACTCAACGTGCAATCGGTGGGGGCTTCAACAGGGTACTACTGATCAGCGAAGCTTGCTGCAACTCGGCGATTATGCTTGCATAAAAGATGCTGTGCAATCGCTATATCGCACTGCGGACGAATTGGTTCATTTCAAGAGATCAACTGAGGAAGAACGCACAAACCTGGTAATCCAGACGTTAGGCCGTTATATCAAGGACAACTTAGAGAAGGACCTCTCTCTCGTGAGATTGGCAGAACTGAATCATTTTAACCCATCCTATCTGTCCAGACTTTTCAAACAGGAGATGGGGATCAACTTGTCAGAGTACATCGACGAGTGCCGTATCCGTAAAGCGAAGCAGTTATTGCATAACACGGATCTTATGGTACGTGAGGTGGCGCTACAGGTTGGTTATGAATCAGCGCATTCCTTTACCCGCCTCTTCAAGAAGCTGACGGGCATGACACCCCAGGAATACCGCGAATCACTGTTGGTGCGCTAAATGTGATAATGAGTAACAGCTATACCAATGATTAATCATGATAAGCGGGATATAGAATACCTACGAGTCGCTGGCTGAGAAGAGAACCGGTGTCTCGTAGGTAGAGGAATGCCAATATATTTACTTCAATTATGTGCATATAGATCCTGATAATCCATGCCTAAGCGGTGTGGATTTTTTGTCGTCGATACGCATTGGGGCTTGATCCCGTACAAGCCTTGAACTTTTTGTAAAACCAGTCGATATCCTTATAACCTACACCAACAGCAATCTCGTATATTCGCAGATTCGTGGATAGGAGAAGCTGTTTCGCTTTTTCCATCCGCTGCTGCAGCATGTAGTCATTGAAGGACATCTTCTCTTCAAGCTTAAATTTCTGTCCGAGATACGCACAGTTAAAATGCAGCATATCGGATATTTTTTTTAGTGTGATCTCATCACCCAGATGATCTCTTACATACGCTTTGACAATTCGAATCACATGACTAGAGTCCATCGCCTTACCATTAATTTGAATAGGTGGTGTGAGGGCTGCTGTTTTCTTCGTAGATGATGGTTCCAGCTTCGTGCGTAGTTCATGCAGACTACTAAGCAGAGCGGAGGGACTGACAGGAGAAGGCAAGTAATCATTCACCTGATATGTTAACGCCTTGCGTACAAGCTTGAAGTGATCCCTTCCACCTATTAGCAGGATAGGGATTTCGCTTATTTTGCGAATGTGATGACATAGCCACAGCCCAGCGGTATCACACTGCTCTGTATGTATGACAACGACAGTAAAGTCCTGTTTAGATATAGCGGTCAAAGCAGCTGCTGAGTCAAAGACGTAATCCGCAATCTTATAGTCTGATTTGTTGTGTTGTAACAGGTGTTGAAGCTCTCTGCACAAACGACGACTATAATCCACAAGTAATATGTTGTACATAAAGCAAGACCTCACCTTCTCCTGAATTTTCAACCGATAGTTCCACTGAAATAAGGCGTACTTTCATTATGAGAACAAAAGAAAGCGCATACAATGTCCATATTTTTGCAGATGGTGCATTTCTTTACCATTTGAAGGTGTAACGCTTCGTTATTGGCTAGAAAGTCAGGTGTTCTATAGTTCATCGGGGTAAATACCTGCATTTTGGCAGGTTGTTTGCGCTTTCATATGAGCGATACACTTTGAGAGCAAACGACATTAGGGGGGAAGAGGATGAGAAAAAACAAGTTTATGTTATTGAGTTTGGTATGTGCACTGATGTTATTGATTGCAGCATGTAGTTCCGCACCTACAGCTCAGCCCGAGCCGGAAACACCAGCACCGCAAGAGCAAGAGGAGCAAGCAACGACCGAAACAGAGGCAAAAAATGAATTGTCCACACCAGAGATGGATTTTGATATGGGAGGAAGAACGATCAAAGTGGTTGCCTGGTGGGATATGGAAATTACAGATAGCAACCCGGACAATATTCAGCGAATGGAGAATCTGGAAGCATTGAAGAAAAAGCATAACTTTGAGATCGAATACGTCTCGATTGATTTTGGAGAATACCAGGAGAAAGTGGTCGCTTCTCTGATGGCGGGTGAACCGCTGGGTGATCTGGTGAGGTTAGGCAAAAACTATGCGATTCCAGCGTTGACCAAACAAGATCTGTTGTGGCCGGTGGATGATTACATCAAAAACGACAAGGTATTCAATCAGAAAACGACCAAGGAATATATGCAATACGAAGGAAAGGGTTATGGATTTACGGAAGATAAGTCTTCGTTCATCAATGGAATATTCTATAACCGTACATTAATGCAGGAGCTCGGCTTGAAGCCGCTACAGGAATATGTCGATGCTGACGAGTGGAACTGGGATACGTTCATTAGTGTTGCGAAGCAGGCGAATCAAGACCGCAATAACGACGGTAAGCTGGATACGTGGGGGTTAGCACAGACGGGTCTGCTTGAACCGATCCTCTACTCGAACGAAGCGTCTTTGACAAAAGAGGATAAACAGAACCTGGAAGATCCGAAAACCAAAGAAGCATTGAACTTCCTGTCTAAGCTTGCGACAGAGAAGGTTGGCAGAGCGACGGAAGGCGGCGATTGGACGGAGCCAGCTACGTTTTTCCGTCAAGGCAATACGTTGATGTATTCCGGTGCGATGTACGAGGTTAGTGGCATTATGACAGACATGCAGGATTACGACATCGGCTTTGTGCCATTTCCGAAAGGGCCGAGCGCTTCAGCATATCATTCCGGTGAATCACGTTACCAAGCACTAACGATTCCTAAAGCGGTGGAGAATCCCGAGCAACTAATGTATATCTGGGAAAAAATCAATGAAATTGATTCGGTCTATGATTATCCAGAACAATCTTCGTTAGAAACTAATCTGGCAGATGAAGCCGACATCAACAATGCCAGAACGGTAGCAGAGGGCATGTTAGTGCTTGATCATAATACGTTCCCTTCCCTGCCTTTCTGGGATTTCGACGCTGAGCTGAAGGAAGGCGTATCGGTATCGACCCTGATCGAGAAATACAAAGCACCATTTCAAGCTGCAATTGATGAGGTATACCAATAAACTACACTATTAAAATCCCAGGTAGATCGCCTCTAGGACGCGGTCTGCCTGGATTAGCTCATCATGTCGTTGTTGCTTACGCATACAGGAAAGGGGGATACATTCGAACATGCGGTCACGAAAGAAAAAGGCACTGATCCTTGTGCTCGTTGTGGCTCTGGTGTTCTCCATATGGACCTTATATCCATCGCGGGATCGGAGTCCGGGAATAGTGCATGCGCTTGAGGATTATGAGGCGATATCGGGTACCGAGGATTCAGGCAGCTATGAATATTACCTGACTACCCATTCGAATGCAGCCAAACCTTTACAAACCGTGCGAATTGAAGGCGAAGCTTATGCCCAGACCGATGGTGACGGGTTTGAGGTCGTGCAGGGTTATGCCGGATTGGATGGGAGTGCTGTAATTACGCCGGAAACGGGAAGTATTCGGTGGGATGTTCCTGTGCAGGTGAGTGGGCTGTACCACCTTCGTATTCACTATTATCCCGTTACAGGCAAAAGTTCAGGCATAGAACGGAGACTGGAGCTGAACGGGGAGGTTCCGTTCCGGGGAGCAGACGTCCTTTTATTCGACAGAGTATGGGGCAATCGTGAAGATAGCATTCGCAGGGACGATCGCGGCAATGACCTCAGACCAAGACAAGTCGAACAGCCTGAATGGCAGCTTGCTGCGTTCAAAGATAGTGCAGGCTACTTCGAGGAACCATTTCAGTTTTATTTGGAAAAAGGAAACCAACAGTTATCGCTCACCTCGCTGAGAGAGAGTATGGCGATTGATTACATTGAGTTGTACCAGGAAGAGGACATTCCTTCCTATGCAGACGTAGAGAAGGTCTATGCCTCGCGCGGTCTGACAGAAGCAAGCTCATTGATGCTGAAGGTCCAAGGAGAACAGGCCGTGAGTAAGTCATCCCCTACGCTTGCACCAATATCGGATCGTTCGAGCCCTTCGCTGGAGCCCTACGACGTATCCAAAATTCGAGTCAATGCCATTGGCGGCATCAATTGGAAGTTGCCTGGCGAATGGATCGAGTGGGAGGTCGAGGTGCCTGAAGATGGGCTATACCAGATCGCGTTAAAGGTGAAGCAGGATCAACTGCGCGGTGTCTATGCCACCCGTAGTCTGACCATTAACGGCCAAGTTCCATTTAAGGAGATGAAGCGTCTTCGATTTAACTACAGTCCAGCCTGGCAAACTCAGGTATTGGGAAGTAGTGATGAGAAGCCCTATCTGTTCCATCTCGAAAAAGGCACGCATCGACTGCGAATGACGGTAACACTTGGGGATATTGCGCCGCTCCTTCGTACTGTGGAATCCAGTGTGCTTGAACTGAATGAGATGTACCGCAAAATATTGATGATTACCTCCAAAACACCTGATCCGCTAAGGGATTATCAATTGGAACGCCGCATCCCAGAGATGACAGAGGTCTTTGAGCGGCAGGCGAATACACTTCGTTCTGTAGCAGATTATCTGGAACAGGCAACAGGAGAGCAGAGCGACAAAGTTGCTATCTTGCATGCGATGGTCGTTCAGCTAGAGGATATGGCGGCTAGACCGGAGACGATACCCAAACGTCTGGATACGTTCAAAATTAATGTAGGTGGACTCGGCACGTGGATTTTGTCAGTCCGAGAACAACCAATTACATTGGATTACTTGGTTGTGTCTTCGCCAGATGAGACATTGCCAGAAGCAGAAGCGACCGTATTTCAGCAAGTGAAGCACGAGATGGGTGCTTACGTCGCATCCTACACGGAGGATTACGACAGTATCGGTAATGTGGAACAGAAGAAGGACTCCATTACCGTATGGATTACGACCGGACGAGATCAGGCTCAAGTGTTAAAAGGATTGATTGACGATTCATTTACACCAGATACCGATGTCTCCGTACAATTGCGTCTTGTGCCGCCTAACATCTTGCTACCTGCGACACTTGCTGGCGAAGGACCTGATGTGGCTATGCAGATGGGTGAAGATATTCCCGTAAACTATGCGATGCGGAATGCGGCAGCCGATCTGAGCACGTTCTCCGACTTTGAAGAAATTGCTGATCGGTTCCGTGCAAGTGGATTAACGCCTTACCGATACAACGATGGCGTCTATGCACTTCCGGAGCAGCAGCAATTTCCAATGTTATTTTACCGAAAAGATGTTCTCAGTGAGCTGGAGTTAGAACCGCCCAAAACGTGGCAGGACGTGTACAACGCGATCGCTGTATTACAGAAGCATAACATGGAGTTTTATCTGCCTATTGAGGATACGCTGAATAACGCCAATCTGGTGCCGAATGCAACCTTTGCTATGCTCCTGTATCAGAATGATGGCACCTTCTATGCCGAGGATCAGAAGAAGAGTGCGCTGGATTCGGAAATTTCGATGGATGCGTTCAAGCGTTGGACGCAATTTTATACCAATTACAAATTCCCGCTGAAAGCTGATTTTCCGAACCGCTTCCGTACTGGAGAGATGCCAATTGGTATTGCTGATTACACCACGTATAACATGTTGACGGTCATGGCGCCGGAGATACGTAACCTTTGGGACTTCACAATTGTTCCGGGTACAGAGCTTCCGGATGGTTCGATTCGACATGAAGTAGCTAGCTCGACCAGTGCCGTGATGATGCTTGAAAATGCCAACAACAAAGAAGCCGCATGGAAGTTTATGAAATGGTGGACGGATGAGCAGACACAGATTGAATACGGCAGAGAAATGGAAGGTCTGATGGGCGCGGCTGCTCGTTATCCAACAGCCAATATGGAGGCTCTGGAGCAATTACCTTGGCCTGTGAAGGATTATCAAAACCTGGAGAAGCAATGGGAGTGGGTACAGGGCATTCCGCAAGTTCCGGGAGGATATTTTACCGGTCGACATCTAGATAATGCCTTCCGTAAGGTTGTTAACGCCAATGAGAATCCACGTGAAGCCTTGTCCGATTATGTATTGTATATCGATGATGAGATTGAATTGAAACGTAAGGAATTTAATCTGAAATAGAGGAAAGGGAGGGTAACGGTTGCAAGCCAAAACAACCAAGACAGCCGCCGCTCCTGCCATCCAAGCGCGCCACGTCGGCTGGTGGACCCTGCTTAAACGGGATCTATATCTCAGCAGGCACTATTATATTTTGATGGCACCGTTCATGTTGATCTTTTTTATGTTTACGGTCATTCCGGTCGGTATTTCGCTCGGCTTAAGCTTTTTTCACTTCAATATGTTGGAGTTGCCGCGATTTATCGGTTGGCAGAATTACTCACGCCTTTTCTTAAATGACGACGTATTTCTGATCGCACTCAAAAACACGCTGCTTTTTGCTGTTATCACGGGTCCAGTTAGTTATATTGCATGCTTTTTATTTGCCTGGATCATTAATGAGCTGTCACCCAAAATTCGGGCAGTGATGACGCTGGTATTCTATGCACCTTCGATATCGGGCAATGTCTTCTTCATCTGGCTGATTATCTTCTCTGGTGACAGTTATGGGTATATGAACGGATTTTTGATGCGGCTTGGCATCATACTGGAGCCGGTTCAATGGCTGTCTAATGAGAAATACGTGTTAGCCATCGTCATCATTGTACAGCTGTGGCTTAGTCTAGGTACTAGCTTTCTAGCCTTTATTGCAGGGCTTCAGACCATCGATCGTTCTCTAGTAGAAGCTGGCACTGTGGACGGTATTAAGAACCGGTGGCAGGAACTCTGGTTTATTACATTGCCTTCGATGAGACCACAGTTAATGTTTGGGGCAGTCATGCAGATTACCGCTTCGTTCGCAGTAGCAGAGATCTCCATTGCATTAGCAGGTTTCCCAAGTGTGAACTATGCTGCGCATACCGTTGTCACTCATTTGATGGACTTTGGTACGATTCGCTTCGAGATGGGATACGCCTCGGCAATCGCTACCGTCTTGTTTGCACTGATGCTGGGGACGAACGTTCTAACGCAAAAAATGCTGAGAAAGATAGGTGAATGACAATGACCAGCAAGGTACGGGCTGCCTTTGGTATGCCAAAGAAACTCAATCGGTCATTTACCGTCAGCTTGATGTTATTCGCACTGCTTGCTCTGTTCGGGTCATTTATGGTACTTCCGCTCATCTATGCCGTGAACAATGCCTTCAAGCCACTGGATGAGTTATTTATTTTCCCACCTCGCTTCTGGGTGAATAATCCGACAACGGAGAACTTTGCAGATCTAATTAATCTTATGGGCAACTCATGGGTACCGTTATCCAGGTACATTGCTAATACACTGCTTATTACGCTGGTCGGAACTGCAGGGCATATCCTCCTGGCTTCTGCAGCAGCTTATCCGCTAGCCAAATATCGTTTTCCTGGCTCCAAAGTGTTGTTCACCATCGTCATCTTGTCACTGATGTTCTCACCACATGTCACTGCAATTCCCAACTACATGGTGATGTCATGGCTTGGCTGGATTAACACACACACGTCCATTATTGTGCCTTCACTTGCATTCTCACTGGGATTGTTCCTGATGAAACAGTTCATGGAGCAGATTCCCGATGCGTTGCTCGAGGCAGCCAAAATCGACGGAGCCAATGAATATCGAATTTTCTGGAGCATCGTAATGCCCAATGTGAAGCCTGCTTGGCTTACACTTATGATTTTGCAGTTTCCTGCACTATGGGGAACCGATGGCGGAAGCTTCATTTATAGTGAGAATCTCAAAACGCTTCATTATGCACTCAGTCAGATTGTTCAAGGGGGGATTGCGAGGGCAGGGGTCGGTGCTGCTGTCGCCCTGCTGCTCATGATTGTACCGATCACCTTGTTCATCATCTCCCAGAGCAGTGTTATGCAGACGATGGCCACTTCTGGCATGAAGGACTAGAAAGGAGGCAGCTAGGTGCAAGCAAGCACAAGGAAGAAACGAAAATGGATCATCATAGGCATGGTCTGCCTCCTGCTGTTCGGGCATGGGGCACCTCTAGTCAACGCAGACGGAACGTCAGACGCATATCATTATTCCTATTGGGGCGAAGCGGTTCCTGCTCCAGCCGCATATGAAGCAACGGCAATCATTACGGGCAGGAAGCTGAACACGGATGCGTTCAAAGAACCGAGCGACCTGCATGTTACAGCCGATCAGCGGGTCTTCCTGCTGGATTCGGGCAACGGACGGATCATTGAGATGGATCGTAACTTCAAGCTCGTTAGGGTGATCGATTCATTTGAACGGGAAGGGCAGACAGACCATTTTAATAACCCTCAAGGGCTATACGTCACGGATAAAGGGCATTTGCTAGTGGCGGATTCAGATAATCAACGTGTGATACATCTAGATGAACAGGGGCAACTGGTCAAAATTGTAGCTGAACCGCAATCAGATCTGTTACGAGCAGACTTTCAATTTAAGCCTATACGGGTTGTCATGGACAAAGGGGAACGCATTTACGTCATGGCTGAAGGTGTCTTTGACGGATTCATGGAGTTTAACGCAGATGGCACGTTCTCCTCATTTATCGGAGCTAATCGGGTTCAGGTTGACCCGGTAGAGTATCTGTGGAAACGATTTGCAACTCGTGAGCAGCGGAGTCAGATGGTCATGTTCACGCCAACCGAGTTCACGAATCTGGATATGGATGAAGAGGGATTCATCTATGCTACAAGTGGAGATCGTGGCAAGGATCCAATTAAGAAGCTGAATGCCCAAGGAACGGATATCTTGCGCAGAGAAGGCTACCAGCCACCACAAGGAGATATGATGTACACCACTGAGACAGGGCCATCGCGACTGATTGATGTTGATGTGGGAGACAGTGACATGTACTCCGTGCTAGATGCGAATACAGGGAGAGTCTTCACCTACAATGGTGACGGTTATCTGCTCCATATTTTTGGTGGCATTGGTAATCGTCAAGGACAATTTAATACACCTGTTGCACTTGAGCGTGCTGGGGAGAGGATCCTTGTACTGGACAAAGCACTCGGTGAAATCACTGTCTTTCAAACGACCGAGTATGGGCGTACATTACACGATGCGGTACGCAGTTATTATAACGGTGACGAAGATCATTCGTCGTTGCTGTTTGCCAAAGCTGCCGAGATGAACGCCAATCTGGAATACGCCTATGCCGGCATCGGTAAAGCTCTGCTCCGCCAGAAGGAATATGCAGATTCTGCACAATACTTCAAGCGTAGCATGGAGCGTCTTGGTTATTCCAAAGCGTTTCTGTTGTTCCGCAAAGAGCTGATGCGTGAGCATTTCTCATGGATGATGTCCGGACTATTGTTAGCGGTAGGTTCGCTTGTCACCGTCATGATCGTTCGTAGGCAGAAAAGGAGGACAACGAATGCTGGCGTCAAGTAAGCAATTATACCAATATCCGCTGCATCTCATTTTTCATCCGTTTGACGGGTATTGGGAACTGAAATATGAGCGGAATCAGAAAATGACACTGCTGATTGCAGGTGTGATCATGCTGCTTTTGATTATGACTAAGATTTTGCATGCACAGTACAGTGGTTTTCTAATCAATTTTAACAATCCGAAACGTCTAAACAGTCTGCTTGAAATGGTATATGTCATCGTTCCAGTGCTGTTCTGGTGCGTTGCGAACTGGTCCTTAACGACACTGATGGATGGGGAAGGCAAGTTCTCCGAAATTTTTATGTCTACATGCTTCGCCTTGGTACCATTATTGTTGATTCACTTTCCATGGATCTGGCTGAGTCTTGTCATCTCTGTACAGGAAACCGCCTTTTATTATTTCTCTAATGCGATTGCTATTGTCTGGACGGTGTACCTGTTATTCGTTGGCAATATGACGGTTCACCAGTATACGCCAGCCAAAACGATACTCACCATGTTCCTAACACTTGTAGCTATGGCATTCATGGCATTTTTGTGCCTGTTATTCTTCAGTCTCGTACAGCAGATCGTATCTTTTGCAGTGACTATCTATCAGGAATTAGTACTTCGGGGCTAAGGGAGGGGAACATGCAATGAAATACGCCGTAGTCAAAAAAATAACTGGAATGCTGCTCATAAGCAGCCTACTTCTCAGCGGTTGTCAGTTCTCTCCCTCACCATTAACCCAAGTGAGTGCGAATGCCGTTGATCAGGCTGATCTACCTTCCCTGCCTCCCGGAGAAAAACTAAAATCCTCCTTTCGTGATGATCGTCTACAAGGCATGCTCGGGATTGCCCAAAATGAAGCGTTACAACTGTTCATTCATGAGGAGACTGCCGAAATAGCAGTTATTCATAGGGAAAGTGGGCAAATCTGGCGCAGCAATCCGACAGATCGAGAGCAGGATGCGATTGCAGCAGGGATTAACAAAGATCTTTTATCGTCGCAAACCAGGCTCAGCTTCTTTAACAGTCTTGGTCAGAGCAGTACTGTGAACTCTTATACCGATAGTGTCAGACATAAGCAGATCAGCTATGAAGCATTGCCAAATGGTGTACGGGTTCACTATCAGTTTGGGAGTACCGAGCGTTCGATCGAAGACTTGCCAGTCAAGATTAGCAAAGAACGTTTCGAGCAAGACTTACTCGCTCAGCTCGACAAGGTTGGGGAACGAGCCCTGAAGATTGGTTATGCAGAAGACAAGGACGAGGGCGTCTATGTTCGAAATGATAAAGCGCTGCAAGGGTTGCAGTTATCCCGAGCCTTGAAAGCTTTTGATGAAGCCGGATACACGGAAGAGGATCTGGTGCAAGACCATGCGGAACATGGCATCGAGCAGGAACGAAGTGGGCCACGACTCTTCATGCTTACGATGGAATATGAGCTGGACGGACAGGATCTGTTGGTACGGGTACCTTCCTCGGGCATTCATTTTCCAGAGGAATATCCAATTAACAGCCTATCTGTGCTGGAGTATTTCGGTGCAGGCAGTACAAGTGAAGAGGGCTCTATGTTGGTTCCCGACGGCTCAGGAGCGTTGATTCATTTTAACAATGGGAAGACGCTATACCCTGCCTATCAGCAGGATATATATGGGCCGGATCTCACGATGAAACTGCGGGAAGCGAGTTCTAATGAAGCCAAAGCAAGATTGCCGGTCTTTGGATTAATTCGGACAGAGGGGGCATTTCTAGGCATTATTGAGGAAGGGGATGCCGTTGCTGTTGTCAACGCGGATATCAGTGGCAAGCTGAATAGCTACAACAACGTATATCCAAGTTTCTACGTGGTAAACAAGAGCGATATTACACTACAGGCGAGTGATATGGTACGAACACTTCCGAAATTCCAGGAGAAGCCGACGGTATCTGACTTTGTCGTTCGTTATGCTTTTGTAGGTGCAGAAGAGGCTAGTTATTCGGGTCTTGCCTCCGTGTATCGAAGTTACTTGCAACGAACTGGCGGGTTGCCCGAGCAACAAGCTAGCAAGGAACAGGACAGCATCCCTTTTTATCTCAAACTATTCGGAGGTATAACAACAAGACAGCATATGCTGGGCATTCCTTACGATTCTACACAGGCGTTAACCACTTTCGACGAAGCAGAGAAGATACTCTCTACATTAATGGAGAAGGATGTTGCTAATATTCAAGTTCGTTATGCAGGATGGCTTAACGGTGGAATTCATCACCGAATACCGGATTCAATTCAAGTCGACGGAGCCATCGGCGGGCAAAAAGCAATGCGTGAATTCAGTACGTTTGCTCGCGATGCCGGCATTGGATTTTATCCAGATGTGGCGGTATTAAACGTGCATTCCAAAGGTGGATTCAAGCCATCCAGAGAGGCGTCCCGCACGCTAACCCAGCAACCGGCGGTGCACTATCCGATGAATCGTGCAATCCAACGTCCCAACCGGGATCGATCGCCTTCATACATTCTCTCTCCGAATCTACTGGGCAATGTGACGGATAAAATGCTCGGTTCGCTTAAACCGCTTGAAACGGAGGGGCTTTCCCTGTCAGATCTGGCAGAACAATTGAATAGTGACATGAATCCGAAGAAGCTGATGGATCGAACTGAGGTGCTGGGCAAGGTAACTACAGCACTTGAACAGATCAAGCAGCAGGCTGGTTCCGTGGTTGCTCAGGGAGGGAATGCTTATGCACTTCCTTATGTCACAGGTCTGACAGATGCTCCCATGACCAGTAGTCGATTCAAGCTGGAGGATGAAGAGATTCCGTTCTTTCAGCTTGTCATGCACGGAAGTATCAGCTATACCGGTTCGCCTTATAATCTATCGACATATACGAACGCTAGACAGTATGTGCTGAAGTTGATTGAATATGGAGCGAGTCCATATTTTGCTTGGTTCAATGCGCCCAATCATGTGGTGAAAGAGACTGATTTTGATCATCTCTATGCGGCGAATTATGAGCAATGGATCGACCTGGCAGCAGAAATGTACAGAGAGGTTAATCAGGCAAACCTGCCGTTTATAGGTCGTTCGATGATCGCGCATCACCCCGTCTCAGAAGGTGTATTTCAGACAACGTATGAGGGCGGCGGATTCGTCATCGTGAATTATAACGACTTTCCTGTGGAAGTTGAGAATCATATTGTGGAAGCTCAAAGTTATGTGACTGGTGGTGAGCAGCTCTGAAGACGCTCCTGAAGTGGAAATGGGGAAGTCGTACGTATGCTCAGCAGAAAGCCATGTGGGGCATGATTTACGTGCTTCCCTGGCTTGTTGGATTTGTATTGTTTTTCTTCGTTCCGTTGCTGGCTTCCCTAAGGTACAGCCTGAGTACAATTCAGGCGAATGCAGAAGGGATCGCAATTCAATTCACTGGGTTCGCCAACTATATTCAGGCATTGACCGTGAATACGAGCTTCAACCGGGCACTCATCGAATCGGTAACAGATGTACTTGTGAACGTGCCGCTTATTGTCATCTTTAGTTTGTTCCTTGCGGTTATCCTGAACCAGAAATTCAGAGGTAGAGCAGTAGCACGTTCGATTTTCTTTTTGCCCGTTATTCTTGCATCAGGCGTAATCATGACACTGGAGAGCACAAGTCTGATTGATGCGGTTAATCAAAGTAGTACAGGTGGAAGCTCGCTGGGGACTTTCGAATTGGAGAACCTTATGCTTGATGCTGGAGTGAGTGAATGGGTTGTCACCTATTTAAGCAGCGCCGTAGATCGAATCTATCAGATTGTTAGTCAATCTGGTGTACAGATTTTGATCTTTCTTGCTGGTATTCAGACGATCTCTCCTCAACTCTATGAGGCGTCTAAGATGGAAGGTGCGACCGGATACGAGGCGTTCTGGAAGATCACGTTTCCGATGGTGAGTCCGCTTATTTTCGTTAATGCAATCTATACGATCATTGATTCGTTTGCCAATAACGCCATGACAAAACTAATCCGGGATACTGGCTTCGTTAAATTTGATTTTGGTCTAAGCTCTGCTATGGCATGGGTCTACTTCTTAGCGATTGCGATTATTCTGGTCATCGTATCTATTATTTTCTCGAAACGTGTCTTCTATCAAGATTAGAAAGGAGGAGGTTCAGTGTGACGACTTCACGATTATTATCATTAGAACATTGGAAGGGCTGGCTGTGGTCTATCATCCGTTTTGTTCTAATTACCGGACTCTCTTTTGTCATCCTCTTTCCTATATTTCAGAAAGTTTCAACGTCCATTAAGGATAAGGGAGATCTGTATTCAGCAGTCGTTGTGTGGATTCCCCAGAACTTCTCCGTGGACAATTTCAAGGAAGCAATTCGCGTCATGGATTACTGGGTAACGCTGTTTAATACATTTGCGTTATCTGCTACAACGACGCTACTAACGACAGCTTCATGCGCACTTGCTGGTTACGGGTTCGCCCGATTGAAATTCAAAGGCAGTAACTGGTTGTTTGCTGGCGTAATTCTGACGATTCTTGTTCCACCAACAACGATTCTGATTCCGGTCTATCTTAATCTAAAAAGCTTTGATCTGATGGGTCTTATAACGCTTATCACAGGCAAACCCATTAACCTGCTGAACACGTACTGGCCGTTCATTCTTACTGCCATTACGGCGAATTCACTCAAAGCGGGGTTGTATATTTTCATCTTTCGCCAGTTCTTCAGGGGAATCCCGAAAGAGGTGGAAGAGGCAGCATATGTGGATGGTGCAGGGATTGGCCGAACATTCACCAGAATTATGCTACCTAATGCCATCCCTTCGATGGTAACTGTGATGCTGTTCTCCTTTGTTTGGCAGTGGAACGATAGCTTCTACACGACCACATATCTGACATCCAGCAAGGTGATGTCAACCCAGTTGTCGTCTCTTCCATACAATCTGGCTCAGCAAGTCAGCGACGGTGCTTCGAAGGCAGACCCTTTCTACCTAAGTATGATTCAAGATACAGGCGTTTTGCTGGCGATCCTGCCGTTGATTGTAATCTACCTGTTTGTTCAAAGATACTTCGTAGAGAGTGTGGAACGTACAGGAATTGTCGGCTAAACCAACTGTATGGTTGCGGGGATTATGCTATAATATGGGCAAAAAAAGAGGAGATGTCCTTATCTCTAGCCGACTAGCGATTTTGATTCTTTTTGCTTCTTTATTGGGTTTATGCGGCTGCACCACATCAGTTAATAATGAGCGATTAGTAGCCAAGTCAGAACATTGGATTGTTACAATTGATCTTGTTTATACCAAGGGTGAGTACGAAGAGGTTCCTTCCGTTCAATACATTGGAGAAGATCCAGTTGATGAACAGGTAGAGATTAATATTCTACACCCTAATAACAGTTCTACTAGTAACACACTTCATGTTTCTATTAAGCCGAATGAAGTCATTCAGTTGCCAACAAGAAGTAGTGTGGAAGACTGGAGAGATATCGAAAGTGTAATTGTAACTTGGGGTGGTGAAGAGGAGATTCTTATATTCGAATGACACAGTTTAGATGACATTCAAGAATTAGGATGAGTAAAAATTCAGAAGACGCATAAAACCCATTGGCTCCTAAAGAAACCAGAGGGTTTTATGCGTCTTCTGTTTACGATGTAAATTAATAAATCCGATATCTGCCGCTTAAGGCAAGCAGACTGAAGAAGTACAAACAATTGTCGTAGTAGCGGCGTTCTCCCTTGCGCAGAGGTGTGTTCCAGAATTGATGGACAAATGACTCTGCATGCGGGCCGTCTGCTGCCAGTGAAGCCATAGCGTTGGTAGCAAGCAAACCTATGGGGTGCAAGGAAGGTTCGTCAAAGGCTTCGCCTTCAATGGTATAACGACGATAATCGGATACGTCAATGTCGCTGAAGAAAGACTGAATCCGATTGGATTGTTCGACTTGCCAGTGATCCTTGCGGAACCATTCCCAGTCCAGCGCAACATTTGCTGCGACCCGATAAGCATCACTGTAAAAGTGCCTATAGTCACCGTGAGGCTGAATGGGAGCAGGTGAGCCATCATAATTGGCGTACTCTGGCGAAAGTCCTGTAACAGGGTGGCAGGCGGTATGCAGATATGCCCGACTTGCTGCCGCGGCCTCTTGCCAGAATGCCTGATCGCTCTCATCTGCGTAGATGGCGAACAGTTCATAGAAGTGGGGAAGATGATAAGATGGATCACTGAATGGCGCTTCGGGAACGAATTTAATGAGCCGAGTCTCTGGATCCCACATGGGATCACCCTCACCGTTCTCACCTTGATGAATGCAAGCACGGAGAATTTTTCGAGCTTGTTCTAGGTAATTGTAAGGAGCATCGCCATCTCCCCAGCGGTTAGAGGCGAACAACAAAGCCATGGCAAAGAACTCTTCACCATCAGGTGCAGGTCCTTGTGAGATCCGGGTTCCGTCAGGCTTACAGTGCCATGCAAAATAATCTTTATATCGTCCTTCGGTGTGCTGCATGTATGTGTAGGCATAGTTCCATAGACGATCAAATTCTTCTTTTTTGTTCATCTGTACAGCCATCATCATCCCGTAAGACATACCCTCAGAGCGTACATCGTGGTTACCTGTGTCAAGCAAAAAGCCTTTGTCCTCACCCATGGGGTAATAGATTCGTGTCTGCTCATCTCCATAAAACAGTTCGTCCCATGTCAACTCCAGTCGTGTGTTAATCTCTTGTTCGCTATATCCTAATTGTTGAAACTTATTGGTATACGTACCTGAATCATATGCACTCTGCCCTGTAATTTGCATGATTTACCTCCTCTAATGAATCCGTTTATCCTATTGTAACATCGGTTCGACTCTATAAATTAAAGCGTTTACATGAGAAATTATAGGTTTTCTTTATCACGTCTGTTAGACACCCAATCCAAATGATATATTGAGGCAAGTTCTATATTTTGTCAGGTTGTTGTTACAGAATGTGAGCGCTACACTCGGAGGGAAAGAGCTAGATGGGAACAGAAAGGACGTGATGATACAACATGTTAGACGATGAAAGAAATGTAGATGATAAACGAGAATATTCAGCAACACGTGATCCTGTAGGCGTTGTACAATCAGCGAATGAGACGCAGGTAGACTTTGAATCTCAGACATATCGTGAGTTGATCGAACGATCTCTTCTGAACAGAGGTAACAATGTTAGGTTGAAGCGAGCTATTGAGAAAGCTAGAACAGGTGACATGGTTAATATTGCTTACATTGGGGGTTCAATTACCCATGGTGCAGGTGCTATCCCCATCCATCTACGAAGCTATGCTTATCTTTCATATGAACATTTTAAAAATAGGTATGCTCCCTCAGACGGAGGTTCGATTAACCTGATCAAAGCCGGTGTAGGCGGGACACCTTCTGAGCTTGGAATCATTCGTTATGACCGGGATGTGCTTCGAGATGGTCAGGTTCAGCCGGACATTCTGATCATCGAGTTTGCCGTTAATGACGCGGATGACGAGACCAAGGGGAATTGTTATGAAAGCTTGGTGGTCAAAGCGCTTGCTGCTGATAACAAGCCAGCGGTGATCTTGCTTTTTAGCGTGTTCGAGAATGATTGGAATCTACAGGATCGACTGGCCCCAATCGGATGGCATTACGATCTGCCCATGGTAAGCATGAAGGACGCTCTGGTAGAGCAATTCCAGAAGAACCCAACCGAAGGCAACGTGATTACCAAAGAACAGTATTTCCATGATATATATCATCCGACAAACTTGGGACACCGGATCATGGCCGATACGCTTGTTCATCTGTTTGAGGTTACGGATCATTCTGTCCCCGATGAGGAAGAACAGACGCATGAGAAGGAACCGTTAATTGGAAATGATTTTGTAAATGTTAAACTGCTAGATAGAAAGAACGTTGATCAGATTGCACGAATTGAAATAGGCGCTTTCCAACATACGGATACAGATCTACAGATGGCGGAGATGCATGATCATGACTATGGCACGCCTTTATTTCCTAATAATTGGATGTACAACAAAACGGGCACGCAAGAGCGGAATCGTTTTACGTTATATTTGCGGTGCAAGCGTCTTATATTGATTTTCAAGGATTCCAGTAGTGATGAATTTGGTACCGCCAACATTAGAGTAGATGATGAACACATCATACAAGCCGATCCACACCAAGTGAATTGGACACATTGTCATGCGACGCTTCTAATTAATGAAACTGAAGTCAGTGAACACAAGATTGAGATTGAAATGGCAGAAGGTTATGAAGACAAGCGGTTTACCATTCTAGGTTTCGGATATGTCGATTAACAAAAGGCGGCCTAGATGTAGCTCTAAAGGTGAAAGTATACGTTGAGCTGAAGGGAGTCATGGAAAATGAACTTTGTAGCACCAGCAGGATTTGATCAATATCGGGAGAACATCCCGCGCGGTGTAATTAAGACGGTGGAATACAACTCTACAACGGTAGGCAATTTGCGTAAAGCATTGGTATACACACCACCGGAGTACTCATCGGAAGAGAGTTATCCTGTTCTTTATCTCTTGCACGGGATTGGTGGAGACGAGATGGAATGGTACAATCATGGCGCACCGCAGATTATTCTCGACAATCTATATGCTGACAATCTGCTTGAACCGATGATCGTTGTATTACCTAATGGTCGTGCAATGCCGAATGATCGAGCC
Source organism: Paenibacillus sp. MER 99-2 (assembly GCF_023714095.1). NCBI lineage: Bacteria > Bacillati > Bacillota > Bacilli > Caryophanales > Paenibacillaceae > Paenibacillus > Paenibacillus sp. MER 99-2. Next base: position 1,406,264 of record NZ_JAMAUZ010000001.1, read on the forward strand.
GAGGGAGATCTGTTTGATCCGGAGAAAATAACAGCCTTTGAACGCTTCGAATCGGATCTTATTGATGATCTCATCCCATACATCGACTCTAATTATCCCACATACAGCAACAGAGATAATCGGGCTATCGCAGGCTTATCCATGGGTGGAGGTCAGTCGTTAAACATCGGACTTCATAATATGAATTCCTTCGCCTGGGTCGGAGCTTTTTCCGCTGCACCGAACACCAAAACGCCAGAACAGCTTGTGCCCGACTCGGAAGAGGTGTCGGCACTCCTCAGGTTGTTATGGCTCTCTTGTGGTGATCAGGACAATCTGCTTCATATTAGCGTAGGAGTTCATGACTACTTGCAGCAGCATGGAGTGGCTCATATCTGGTATGAAGAGAGCGGAGGACATGACTGGCCGGTGTGGAGAAATGACCTTTATTTATTTTCCCAACGTTTATTTAAATAACCTAACCTAGAGTGCCACCGTAGTCCTCCATGCGCAAGCTGAACCTTGTGTAGAGAGGATAGGGTGGTGCTTTTTATTAATGCACTGCATCGACGTGCGTATTCAATAAATACCATGTAAAATGCAATAAACTACAAGCAAAATACCATTGTGTTATAGGACGGTACGACTCATTTTGTGCGAATTAATGCGTAAATAGATCGATTTTATTCTATAATATCGTTGACAATTGAATTAAAGTTACTATAATTTATATTGTTTTGCTTGAATAACCAGTCAGTCACTTGTAAGGGGTGCCACTATGCGCAAAGCTCCTTCTCAGAACTGTCCATAGCGCTTGCTCATCCTGCGCCCTTCAAATTTTATCGAGGAGACTGAGTAAATAATGAAAGTGTTAATTGTGGAAGACTCTATCTTTGTACAGAAAATGCTAAGTAAGCTGATTGCAGATCATTTTCCAGAATCAGAAATTCAGACAGCAAACAATGGAGAAGACGGATACCAACAGTACCTGGAGTTCAAGCCGGATTTTATAACGACGGATCTGCTCATGCCTAACCTTAGTGGTCAAGAGATGCTTCGTATGATTCGTGAGAACGACCGTGAAGTCAGAATTATTATTTTATCCGCAGATATTCAGAAGGTGACTCGTGAAGAAGTTGAGAGCCTGGGGATCTCTGGATTTTTGAATAAGCCATTAACTGTAGAAAAAGCAAACACTTTGATTCAAATGATTCAGGTGGCGCATCATGCTGAATGAATTGCAGAAGGATATGCTGACTGAACTTGTGAACGTTTACGTTGGTCAAGCGGCCAATATGCTATCCGAGATTGTCGACAAGCATATTGTACTGAGCATACCGGAAGTAGAGCTCATCTCGATATCTGACGTTGATCCAGGAGATCGACGATATAAACTCTTTTTTAGTGAAGGTCATCTGTTCAGATCGTCTTTGCAGTTCGGATACGATTTTCAGGGGAAAGCGTTCCTTATGTTCCCTGCTGAGCAGGCTAAAGTGTTAGCGAATATGTGTCTTGGAGAACTCACAGAGACGATTGACCCGGAGGAATGTCGCTTACTGGACACGGATCTGGATGTGCTCAAGGAAGTTAGCAATATTTTGCTTAATGCTATCATTGGAGAATTCGGTAATTTTCTGGAGATGAAGTTAGAATATGTGTTGCCGGATATTGAACTGTTGCATGTGACACACTCTGATCCACAAATCCTGCTTCAGAACGATGTATATGTGCTGGTTCTCCATACTTCATTCTTACTTGCTGATACCAATGTGAAAGGGATCATTCTTATTGCGCTAAGCATGAACTCTATCTCAAGCCTATTGGAAAAAATGAATGCATTATTGGAGGAGCACCATGGATAATCTCGTCATACAGGCTTTGGGCAAAATCAACATGGGCATCCTCATCATTGATAGGCAACTAAAAGTGATTCTCTGGAATGGCTGGTTGGAACGATTCACTGGTAAAAGTAAAGAAGAGGTGATTGGGCAGAATTTGCTTGAAGTATGCCCAAGATTCAAATTAAACATGTATCAGAACATACTGCAAAATGCGTTGTACCAAGGGCAAAGCAGGTTCTGTTCAAGCGCTCTACATAAGGCATTTCTCCTGCCTAAAGAAAACGAAGATGAACACTTCTTCAAACAAAACATGCATGTTGAACCCTTATACGAAAATGGTCGTAGTTATGCGATGATTCAGATCAGTGATATGACAAATACGAGCACACGGGTATATAAACTGAAGAATCTGATCAAGGAATTGGATGTTGAATATAACAAAGTTAAAATCTCCGAGAAGATCAGCAAACATCTGTCGATGCATGACTCTCTTACGGGATTGCCTAATCGCCGCGCCTTCAACGAACGTCTAATCTGGGCCATTAACCATGCCGAGCCAAGTGAGGGGAGATTCGCTGTTCTTTTTGTGGATACCGATGGATTCAAGCAGATTAATGACACCTATGGACATGAAGTGGGAGATCAGGTGCTTGTGGAAACTGCGAAACGATTGAAGGAAAACATTCGGAGTACCGATAGTGTGGCTCGGCTAAGTGGAGATGAATTCAGTATCATCTTAAACCAATTGAACGATGACCACGATGCAGAGGTCGTATGCGAGAAGCTGGGAGCAGCCTTTTCCGTGCCGATCGAAGTCCCCGGATATTCCATTAATCTATCACTCAGTATTGGGATTAGCATCTATCCACGTCATGCAGATGAACCAGCTGAGCTGCTAAGGTATGCAGATCAAGCTATGTACCGAATTAAGAAAAATGGTAAGAGCGGTTACGCCATGTATGATTCCGAAAGAGATTAATAGTGGTAATGGTGCAGTATAGTCCGATTTATCCTGTCACCAGAACCCGAACCCCATCATGAAGTTGCTTCTATAGCGACTTTTTTTGGCGTTAAAAAGCTTGCTTCGCTTACAGCCCTATAAAATAAGCGGTGGATCTCTTCAATTGTGAAGAAATCCACCGCTTATTTCATTCGCTCAAGATCATTGTCGTAAAAATATATGTAGAATCGTAACGGTCAAAATTCGATACAAGTTATATCTCCAAAGCATAGGCAAGAGCTTGCGCCTGAGACATGCCTCTACCTTTCGTCCACCATTCCCGGAACTCCTGATCAGACACTGTGTGCTGAAGAGTAAGTATAGCCTCTTCATATTCTAAGGGGAAATTCGGCGTATTTTCCGCGTCCAAGTTCTGCCGTCCTTTCTCCGCAGCTCCAAGTAGAACAATAGCCTCCAAGAGGGTGTTTTTTCCATATAGAGCAAGACCCAAACCTTCCAATCCACGTGAAAGAATCCAGGAGCCATTGTAAATCTGGCTGGCGACGATGCATTTTTTGAAATACGCAATCGACTGTTCAACATCCATTAGCTTCAAGGCAGCATAACCAAGGCACTCGTATGGTCCTGAAACTTCCCACTGATCATGGACGGACTCGAAGAGCTGAACACTCTCCCTCAGGATTATCGTTGCCTCGTCGTATTTCTTTTGCTCCAAACGAAGTCTCCCATACGCATGTAAAGAAGAGGCCAAATTCCATGAATCACCTGTTGATCTGGCGATGTCTACACTTTGCTGCGCCAGCGTTTCGGCTTCTTCCATACGTTGCATCTTGATGTGCAGAAATGCAGACAACCGGAGGCAGGAAGCCAGCAGAGACTTTTCCTGTAAATGACGTGCGATCTCTACGCTTCGGGCTGTCGCTTCCATGGCACCTTGAATATTGCCCTGAACAAATCGAATGACACCTTGTCCATGCAACGCCTTAGCTCCATCCACTACAGCGAGATTTATATCGCTATAACTGTCCAGGAAGCGATCCAGCCAATACAACCCTTCCTTCAGCCTGCCTTCGTGGAGCCAGAACCAGTAGAGCTTGGACACGATATGTAGCCCGAACGAATGAGCATGTGGGTTGGCATATGACCATTGAAGGGCAGAGCGCAAATTGGCGTAGTCTCGTCTTACTGCTTCTATGCATGCCTCGCGCTCACGAGTCCTGAACTTCGGTTCTTCACGTTCCAAGCATTGTATGTAAAATTGGGCATGGCGTTCAGCGAGAGCGTATTGCTTGTGTTCGTTGGAATCTTCCTGCAATTTCCCGCCTGCATATTCCTTAATGGCTCCGAGCATGAAATACCGGATCATCCCATAATTTTCACCGACCTCAGTGGTTACGAGAGATTTGTTCACGAGTCCAGACAGTAAATCCAGCATATCCTCTCGCGTAATTCGATCTTCATGGTCAGGCATCCCAGGTTCACAGATACAGACTTCTTCGGCTGCTTCCAGCGTGAAGCCACCTGCAAATACACTTAGTCGTCTTAGCAGAAGGCGTTCCTTGCCTGTTAACAAGTTATAACTCCAATCAATCGTTGACCGGAGTGTTTGGTGCCGGGGTGCAGCTGTTCGTTTCCCAGCAGTCAACAAGGTTAACAAGTTAGCTAACCGTCCCTCGATTTGTTCAAGGGTCAGCATATTCATCCTGGCAACGGCTAGCTCGATAGCCAGCGGAATGCCCTCGACCTTTTTGCAAATGGCGGCAATCCGTTTGAGGGCAGTTAACGTAGGCTGAAACTGCGGAACTGCAATACGTGCCCGCTCCAAAAATAATTGTACCGCTTCAAACTGCAATAGTTCTTGTTCATGGAGTCCTTGCAGTGAACAATCATCAGCAGGATAGGACAAGGGAGGAATACGGTAGACGGATTCTCCTGCAATGTTGAACGGTTCTCGACTGGTGGCTAGAATGGTTAACCCAGGTGCAGCGGATAACAGCGATTCGGCGGTAGCTGCAATGGCATCAATCAGTTGTTCACAATTATCAAAAATGAATAGCAACTTACGGTTAGCGATCCTGTCCATTACAGCCTGAAGATCTGTTTGGTTCGCCTGATTTTGTAAACCCAACGTAGCTAGGAGCAATTGATCCAGGTCGTGTGATTCATTAACAACGCCGAATTCAAACATCCAGACCCCATCCGGGTACATGTCTATCAGCGATGAAGCGACTTCAACGGCAAGAGTGGTTTTACCAATACCTCCTGAACCTACGATGGAGACTAGGGAGTGAATACGTAGCTGTTCCACCAGATCGACTTTGGATTGATGCCTTCCAACAAAGTTGGAGGCGAGCCTTGGTAAATGAATTGTCGCCGTAACGGAGGGGAAGGAGGCCGCCTTCACATCTCTAGTCTGATTAGATTCCAGGCTCTCCGTGACAGCTAATGTTGCAAACCACGTAGCGTCAAAATCAGGAAACTCACGGCCAGTGGCCGAACGTGCTTCGGAAAATCGTTTGACAGCTAGCCATAGCTGCTCTGCCTCTTGAGCGGGATCTATTTCTAGAAAAAGGCCTTCTTCCCAGAATGCCTGGATGATGAGCTTGAGGTTACCAACACTGGGAAGGCGATCTCCATTCTCCCATTGCTGAACCGTTCTAGGGTCAACACCGACTCTCTTTGCCAAATCAATCTGACGCATTCGTTTGGATGAGCCTCTTCTGGTCGGTCTGGAACGTATTTTTTTGATCCACTCATGTGGCCAATCTTTCGATAATTTGCCTTCTTCCATATCATCACCTGAATTCCGTAGACTAAGCAAGTTCAACACGAACAAACACGAACTTAAGTACATTCGTGTTCTGGATTCTAGCAGATAAAATAAACCATATCAACAAAAACAAAACAAGGAGGTAACACAAATGCCTTTAACTCGCATCGTAACTTTGAGGGGTCGCTCCAGTGAAGAGAAAGCACAAATTGGTGAGATTGTCCTGCAAACGATTGTAGATAAACTGCATGTACCTGCGAATGATCGTTTTCTGATTATTGAAGAACTGGATCGTGAACATTTTAGTTTTGATCCGACTTGCCTGGATATTGAGAGAACGGATGGATTCCTCATTGTGCAAATCACGTTGAATGCTGGCCGTTCCGGGGATGTGAAGAAAGAATTTTATGCGGAATTAGCTGAGCAACTGCATCAACAGCGTGACATTCGTAAAGAAGATGTGTTCATCAACCTGATTGAAGTCACCAAAGAAAACTGGTCATATGGCAATGGTGAAGCTCCATTCATCGTTTGACCTCAATAAATTTAAACATCAATTTCTCATATTCGTACTAAAGAGAGGAAGTTATAACTATGTCAACACTATTATACATCACAGCTCATCCAGGTAACCCAGAAGCATCGTACAGCCTTTCAGCTGGCGAACAATTCGTACAAGCCTATAAAGAGAGTCACCCTACAGACGAGGTTGTGCATGTTGATCTATATCAACGTAACATTCCTCATATCGATGCGGATGTATTGGACGCGTGGGGCAAGCTGCAAACAGGTGGTACATTTGATCAATTGAGCGCATCACAACAACAAAAAGTATCCCAGTTAAACGAACTGCTCGACGAGTTCGTGGCAGCAGATAAGTATGTGTTCGTTACACCGATGTGGAACTTCTCATACCCGCCAGTGATGAAAGCATACATTGATTCCTTCTGCGTTAGAGCCAAAACGTTTAAATACACGGAGAATGGTCCAGTTGGGCTGCTCGAAAACAAAAAAGCATTCCACATTCAAGCTAGTGGCGGCGTATACTCTGCAGGTCCTGTCGCTGATCGTGAGAATGGCAATCGTCACCTGCAAACGGTATTGAACTTTGTTGGTATTACAGATGTTGACCACCTATTTATTGAAGGTGTATCTACAGCCGGTGAACGTGCTCCACAGATCAAAGCAGAAGCTATTGAAAAAGCTCGTAACGCAGCGCAAAACTTCTAAGAATTAGATCTCATAAGCGGTGTATCCCTGCTTACAATTTGCCCATCAAACTATGCCGGATCATCAGCCTGCGTTTGATGGGTTTCCTTATGAACGGTCGGGTGCATGTAAGATTGCCCAATCGGTTATACCAATGGAAGCCTGACACTGCATTATGCAATTCAATGTTATTTGTCTGAATAAGGAGGAAATAAAGATGAAAGTAACTTACCATGGACATTCTGTTGTCAGAATAGAAACGAACGGAAAAGTCATTTTGATTGATCCGTTTATTACAGGCAATGCAAATACTGATCTAGATGCGTCTAACGTTCAAGCGGATGTAATTCTGTTAACGCATGGACACGGGGATCATGTGGGGGATACCGTAGAAATCGCTAAGCGGAATAATGCCCTGGTTATTGCGACGGCTGAACTGGCTGATTTACTCAGCTGGGAAGGTGTAAATACGCATGCAATGAGCATAGGTGGGGCGTATACATTTGAGTTTGGAAAAGTAAAGGTAACACAGGCATTTCATAGTTCAAGTTATGTGAATCCTGAGACCAAAACGATTATTTACACGGGCATGCCTACAGGAATACTGTTTACTGCTGAGGGCAAAACCGTGTTTCATGCAGGGGATACAGGACTGTTTTATGATATGAAAGTCATTGGAGAACGTAATGAAATCGATTTGGCTTTTCTACCGATTGGGGACAATCATACGATGGGTTCTGAAGACGCTGCAGTTGCAGCAGAATGGCTTCAAGCTAAACAGGTAGTGCCGATACACTTTAATACATTTCCTAATATTCAGCAAGATCCACATGCTTTTGTTTCGCTCTTACCGAGTGGGGTAGGCAAGGTGCTTGAACTTGGAGAAGGGATTGAACTGTAGTCTGCTGCCGCGTCTACTTGGCGTGTAAATTCAGGGAGTAGAACGAGAGCAGTAGCTGAAGAATATATTACATCTCCGTGCATCATGATAACGTTATACGAAGTCGCTTTAGAGCGGCTTTTTTCGTATGTTTGAGTAATTTCTTCATTATATAATTAAAAATCCTCTTTTTTTGTAATCGATATCAACTGTATATCATCAGTGTTTTTTCGACATATATCGCTATGCGTATACAATTTATGACATTGACAGAATGACGCGTCGTTTGATAGTATCAACTAAATTTTATAATTCATACAAGAATACTCGGTTATAGAAAGGCGGTTCATTTCATCATGCAGCAGTCCCTATTGGTAACCTCCATTTTTGCGAAACCTTATCCCGTATATGTAAGTCTGGAACAAGCTTTCAGTCAACAGTCATCGGCAAGTGTATCCCGAATTGATGAGATTCATGAGGAGCAAACGATCGTTTTGTTTTTGGTCAAGGGAATTCAAGAGGGGCCGACGGTATGGGTGCAGGCTGCACTACATGGAGACGAGCATGATGGTATTATCGCTTGCGCTAAATTATTGAACGATATTGTGCCTGAGCATTTGTATGGAAATTTGATATTGTGCCCTGTTACGAACCCAACCGCGATGCTTGCGGGAACAAATGGCAGCCCACTGGATGGCATCAACCTGAATCGGGTTTTTGGCCAAAATGCAACAGATGATTCATACTCTGGTCGTTATGGTCGCTGGTTGGCTAACCATATCATTGCATATGCTGATTTTCTGATTGATCTGCATGGAGGTGGTCGCTGGCTGGATGTCTGTCCGTTTGCAATGGTCGCAAGCGACCACGAGGCAGCTTTCCAAAGAAGTATGGCGGCGCTAAATAAGATTCCACTTACAGCAACATATGTCTGCCAGTCTGGAACCAAGGGGATGTTGATTAATGAAGTGTGTGAGCAGGGAATCCCGGCTGTCTTACTTGAGAGTGGCGGAGGCAACTACTGGACTTCCGCAGCCGTTGATACACATCTACACGCCGTGCAGATGATCCTTGATCAACTTGGCGTATTTCCATCTGAACAATATTCCCAGGCAGAAGAAACACTTGGCATGAACCCAAAACCTGCACGGATCTCAGACATCGTTGAAATGAGATTTGAAACGAGCGGTTTGTTAACGTTTAGTAGGCAGGCTGGAGAGAACGCTCGGCTGGGAGAAGAGCTGATGCGTGTACTGTCATATCCGGGACTTGAAGAGCATTCCATAAGCTGTCCCATCGAACATGGTGTCATTTTATCCATTCATGCAGCATCGACAGTTCACAAGAACGGTTACGCGGTCATGTTGGGCAAATTAGCATAATTTAATTAACGGGGGTTGTACATCATGAAAAAGAGTAAGTTTTTGCTAATCCTGACACTGCTGGCCGTATTCGCCGCAGGCTGCTCTACAACGAGCAAATCAGGAGCAGGGGAAGAAGCAACAGGTGAAGGGCAAGATCAAAAATTAGAAATTACGATTGCCCGCGCATTTGACGTAAACGGATTGGATCCGGGTTTTCTGACCGAAAATGCACAGGTCGTGGACAATATCTTCGATACATTGGTTAAACGCGACGCAGAAGAAAAGCTCGTACCTGGTCTAGCGACAAGCTGGAGCCAGATTGACGATACAACATGGCAATTCAAACTGCGTGAGGGCGTAACCTTCACGAATGGTGAGGCGTTCAATGCCGATGCAGTGAAGTACTCCCTTGATCGTGTGCTTGATCCAGCGAACAATGCACCGACAGCTAGTTATGTATCTACAATCCAAGAAGTTAACGTAGTTGATGAGTACACAGTTAATGTTGTAACGAAGAAACCTGATCCACTTGTACCAACACGGTTTAATCGTTATCCAACCGAAATTGTACCTCCCAAATATGCTGAAGAAGTAGGGCAAGAGCAATTTGCTCAAAAACCGATCGGCACAGGCCCGTACCAGTTCGTAAGCTGGGACAAAGGCAGCAATGTAGTATTAGAAGCTAACCCAAATTACTGGGGCGGCGAACCAGATGTGAAGAAGGTTACTTTCCGTTCTATTCCTGAAGCTTCGACACGTGTAAGTGCGCTGCTGAACGGTGAAGTTGATCTGATCACAGCTGTATCTCCAGAAGATCGTGAGAAGATTGAGTCATCTTCTACTGCACGTCTCTCCACTGTTGAACGCGCGGGCAACACAGTATATGTTGGCTTCAAAACCGATGTAAAACCTTTTGATGATCCAAAAGTAAGACAAGCACTGAACTATGCAATCGATGTTAAATCCATCGTAGATAAAGTGCTTCAAGGCGCAGCTGTTCAGACCAATAGCTTGATCGGTCCAAAAGACTTTGGATATGCTGGCGAACCAGAAGGGTATAGCTATGATCCTGAAAAAGCGAAGCAATTGTTAGCAGAAGCAGGCTACCCGAACGGATTCTCTGCAACACTTGATACGGTAAGCTGGTACATCAAAAACACGGATGTTGCGCAAGTCATTGCAGAGCAACTGAAAGCCGTTGGCGTAAATATCAAAGTCAATAACGTAGAAAGTTCAGTGTATCGGACACTCGTACCTGCGGGCAAACAATCGGATATGTATGTACTCGGTTGGAGCAGCACGAACACGCTTGATGCAGATGCAGCGATCTATGCCATCCTTCGTTCAGGAGAGTCTTACTCCACTTATGCGAACAAGGACGTAGATGCTAAGCTGGATGAAGCGAGATCGGTCACAGATGAGGCTAAACGTAAACAGCTATATCAAGAAATTCAGGACGAAGTGTTGAAAGATGCACCGCGCATTTTCCTATATCAGGAGAACCAGTACTATGGCGTATCTGATCGATTGAAATGGGACGGTCGTGTGGATGGCTCCATCCCGGTATCCACGATTTCAGCAGGTAACGAGTAAATCGGCAGGCGTCTTATGTGACTTGGCCAAGCCCGGATGGGAGTGTTAACCATTGAAGCATTACGTGCTTAAACGTTTGGGACAATCGGTACTTGCAGTCCTCGGTGCAGCAACGCTTGTATTTTTCATTATTCGCTTGTCAGGTGATCCGGCGCGCCTAATGCTTCCACCTGAAGCGAGCGAAGAACAGGTGACCGCGCTTCGAGAGAGCTTAGGGTTCAATCAACCTCTCTGGATGCAGTACATCGATTATCTAAAAAACCTATTTACCGGCGATTTGGGAAATTCGCTGTATTACAAAGAATCCGCACTGAAGCTGGTACTTGAACGAATGCCTGCAACGATAGACCTGGCCATGTTTGCGATCATTATCGCAGTCACTGTTGGTTTGCTGGCTGGGATCGTGTCGGCGTACAAAAAGAATAGCTGGATCGACTATGTGGTCAACGGTTGGATTTTCTTAACCCAGTCACTGCCGGTATTCTGGATTGGGATTGTGTTAATCATGATTTTTGCAGTGAATCTCCACTGGTTGCCAACGTCGGGCAATCGGGGGTTAGAGTCGATTATATTACCAGCGCTGACTCTAGCAGCATACCCGATTGCTCCGATTGCCCGCACCATGCGAGCCTCTCTTATTGAAGTCATGGACAAGGGGTACATGATTACAAGTCAAGCTCAAGGATTCTCCAAACCTAGCCGGATTTTGAAACGCGGACTCAAAAACGCGTTTCTGCCGGTTATTACCGTCATTAGCCTGGAATTCGGAGTCATGATTGCTGGCGCAGTGGTGACCGAAACGATTTTCTCATGGCCAGGTGTGGGACAGTTGATTATACAAGGTGTCAGCAACCGCGACTTCCCGCTGGTGCAGGCAAGTATCCTTGTGATCAGCATCATCTATATCGCCATTACACTTGTGACGGATCTGATCTATCATCGCCTTGATCCAAGAATCAAAGTGCACTAAACGAAGAGAGGGATAATCATGAAAAAACGATCTTTGCTTCGTGCGAATGCCAAGGGCATTGCCAGCATAGGTTCGTTGACCGTCATCTTCGTGCTGACGGTCTTTGCCCCGCTATTCGCGCCATTCGATCCGTATAGGCAGTCACTGCAAGATATTCTTATTCCGCCAGGGAGCACGTATAGCGGAGACGGCGGTATGAGCTTGCTTGGCACAGATCAGTTGGGCAGGGATGTACTCAGCAGATTGCTCTATGGGGGCAGGCTCTCGCTCTGGATCAGTATTATCGCTGTTGCCATCTCAGGTGTGCTGGGCAGTATCATTGGCATCGTAGCCGGATACTTCGGTGGTAAAACGGATGCAGTATTAATGCGTCTTGCGGATATCCAGATGTCCATTCCAAGCATGCTGCTCGCCATTGTTATGGTTGCGGTGCTTGGATCAGGTCTTACGAATATCGTTATCGTGCTGGCAGTGACAGGCTGGGTAACCTTTGCACGTGTTGTTCGTAGCCAAGTACTCTCACTGAAAGAATTGGAATACGTCGAAGCAGCTAAAGCGATGGGTGTACCAAGCATTAGTATCATGGCGAAGCATATTTTACCGAATACCCTGTACACGATCGCCACACAAGCTGCTTTACAGATGTCACACATGATTTTGCTCGCAGCAGCATTAAGCTTCCTTGGGCTCGGTATTGATGTGTCTACACCCTCTTGGGGCGGTATGGTGAATGACGGCAAGAGTTATATCAGTTCGGCATGGTGGTTATCTACCATACCTGGACTCGCTATTGCTCTGGTTATTATGACAATTAATCTGTTTGGCGATTGGCTTAGAGACCGAGCGGAGTTCCGATGAATATGAAGCGGCTCGAAGGAAAGCGATTCGAAGCAACAGGGCAACAACTCATGTCATGTCACAGCAGGAAGGAGGATGGAGCGAATGTACTTCGTATCACGAGATAGCATCAAGCAAAGTGGGATAGCTGACCCCTTAGTTGCACAACGTCTGATTGAACGAACCTTTAGTCAAAAGGCACAGGGGACAGCAGTAGGTGCACAGGAGGTAGCGATGGCTGCTGGAGCTAGAGAAGCGGGAGCATTCTATTCCTTACCTGCGTATCTTGCTGAGGAAGGCGTGGCTGGACTGAAATGGACTTCCCATGTGCCACACTCCGATCCTTCCATACCGTATACACATCCGGTCGTTGTGCTCAATGAATTAGCAACAGGCAGACCATGTGCACTCTTGGAAGGCGAGTTAATCAGCGGGCTCCGTACAGGTGCAGTATCTGCGACTGCGATCAAAGCGTTAGCAGGATCTAAGGCATCATCATTGTTCCTCTGCGGATCTGGATTTCAGGCGAGTCACCAGCTTCGCAGTATTGTGCCATTCATGCCTGAACTGAAAGAAGTTCATGTGTGGAGTCGTACGATGCAGCATGCAGAGCAGTTGCTTGAAAATCACGCAGATCTTCTTAGAGAACGGGGTATTCAGAGCCGTGTCCATGTATCTCTTCCAGAACGACTTGATTGTGCTGAGGTTGTGGTCGGGGCGACATCCGCTTCAACTCCTTACTTACATGCAGATCATTTCGTTCCCGGCCATCTGTATCTTCATATCGGCATGCGTGATATTGATGCAGAAGCTATTGAATCATTTGATCATATTGTATGTGATGATTATGAAGCTGGCGTTCCATCTAGCAGTCAGTCGCTATTCGGTCTTGCGCGCAAGACACCGGAAATTGGTGGTAAGGTAACCCTGTTAGAAAAGCTTCTGGCTGAGCCTGATCAGGCAATCCAGCACCATCCTGAGCGTAAATTAATGTTTAATGCGTTCGGTCTGTCCATATTTGATCTTGTGCTTGCTCATGAAGCCTTACAGCGGCTTCTGAAACAGCCGGATTCGAATGTGGTGCAATTCGACCTTAGCAAGGAGAGAAGCTAATGACAGATACATCACTCCTGCGCATCAATGAATTAGGCGTTCGCTTCACCAAGCGTGACCAACATACGGACGTGCTTCATCATATATCCTTGGATATCCGTGAAGGTGAGATCTTGTGCCTGGTTGGTGAGTCGGGAAGCGGCAAAAGCGTTGCCGCTAAATCGATTATGCAATTGCTGCCGCGACCTGCTGCAGAATATACCCATGGGCAGATCTGGTTCGCCGGTCAGGATTTGCTGACATTAAATGAGAAACAGATGGAGCGTATTCGTGGCAAACGGATCGCTATGGTCTTCCAAGATGCACTGAGTGCATTAAACCCGGTTTACACGATTGGAACACAAATGGTGGATGTGATTCGTCTGCATGCGCCAAAAAGAATCAGCAAAAAAGCCGCGCTTGAAGAAGCAAAATCCTGGTTAACCCAAGTGGAGATCCGCAATGTGGATGACGTTGTGAAGCAGTATCCATTCCAATTGTCTGGCGGAATGAGGCAGCGTGTCATGATTGCGATGGCCTTGTCTTCACGACCTGAGCTGCTGCTTGCGGATGAACCCACAACAGCATTGGATGTGACCGTTCAAGCTCAGATTTTGCGGTTAATCCTGAAGCTGAAAGAGCAATATGGCATGACGGTGCTGTTCATTACGCATGATCTTGGTGTGGTTCACGAGATTGCTGACCGTGTGATCGTGATGAGACATGGCAATCTGGTTGAAGAAGGTACGAAGGAAGCGATATTCGGGCGACCGGAACATCCTTACACTAAGCAGCTGTTAAACAGCATGCCCCGAATTTATTTTGAGGGGGTGGATATATGAGCAAACATCTGTTGGAGGCTGAAGGACTTCATAAGGTGTATCGGACGAGGAATGGTACCGACTTTGCCGCGGTTCGAGATGTTTCGTTTTATCTAGGGCAAGGGGAGACATTAGGCATTGTCGGAGAATCGGGGAGTGGCAAAACGACGGTTGCCAAAATGGTCGCTGGCATGATTCCACTTACATCAGGCTCGATCGTCTTGGGCGATAAAGCCTTAAGTGGCACGAAGCGTATTCGCTCCGACAAGCGCAGCATCCAATATGTATTTCAAGATCCGGTCTCGTCCCTCAATCCAAGATGGAAGATCAGAGATATCGTGGCTGAACCGTTGAAGCTGTACTTTCAGATGAACGCCAAAGCGATTGATAAACGGGTCGATGAGTTGTTGGATGATGTTGGTTTACCCCGAGAGTTTAAATCGCGATATCCAGGAGAGCTGTCCGGTGGACAATGTCAGCGTGTGGGAATCGCCAGAGCACTTGCGGCAGAACCTGCCGTTATTGTCTGTGACGAACCAACCTCTGCACTTGATATGACTATTCAGGCACAGATTCTGGAATTGCTGAAGAAGCTTCAACAGCAGAAGGGTGTATCTTATCTATTTATCGCGCATGGCCTTGAGGTAATCTACAGCATTTCGCATCGTGTGATGGTCATGAAAGCCGGCGAAGTTGTGGAGGCGGGGGAGACCAAGCAAATTTTCCACGATCCGCAGCATGAGTACACCCGGTCGTTGATTGATGCTATTCCGAGAATTAATATTCCACAATTTCAATAAGCTGTCCAAACATGATGGTTACTTATTACTTAAAGACGTCACATTAACTTTACTTAAGAGGAGGAATTTTACATGAGCAGTGTAGTACCCGCATTACAATACGAAGACATGTCTCAAGAAGCCAAGAACTTTGTGGATGAGCGAATCAAGAATGGCAATCGAGTAACGAATATGGTTAAAACGTTGTTGTATTCTATGCCGTCTTTTGATGCGATGGAATTTTATCCGGTACGTAATGAGTTGCAAAAAATCATTGGCAGTCGCGCGATTTATTTTTACTGTTATGCGATCTCGACTGAAAATGAGTGTCTGGTCTGCTCCACCTATCATGCCAAGCTTCTCCGTGATCTGAACATCAGCTTCAATGAATTCGAATTCACTGAAATCGAAAAAGTATTGATTGATTATGGGCGTGGATTGGTTAACAATCCAAACACCATCGATGAGTCCATTTATGATAAATTAAGAAGCGAATTCACCTCAGAAGAGATTGTGCTGATTACAACTGTTGGATGCAAGATGATTGCCTCGAACATCTTCAATGAAGCGATGAAGGTTGATTTGGACGAATATCTGTTCGAAGTTGAGTTTGACAAAAATATATTGCCTGCGAAATCTTAATGGTTATGCATTGAGAAGTGGGATTTGAAGAAAACATGATCGCGCTATGGCGGTCATGTTTTTTTATTGATTTTAAGACTGAGTTGTTGTCTTAATGGCCTCCGTTGTAAAAGTACTGGAAAAGGTTGTCCAATCGATGTACTTTTGTTGAATTCTAATGATTTGTTAATTATCATGTTGTCTAACAAGGTTCTAATTTATATAATGTTTATTGATATATCGTTTTGGTAATTAGATGTAATGAAACTAATCGAGGGAAGTGATTTCAATACAATTTAATCGCGTATCCAGCAATAAACTGTATATTCAAATTTACGATCAGATTCTCTCTGAAATACAATCAGGTACGTTCCAGATTGGGGACAAACTGCCAACAGAACGAGAACTATGTGCGCAATTCGGGGTAAGCCGGGCTCCGATCAGACAGGCACTGAGCGCTCTGGAAATGAAAGGGTACATCTATTCTAGACAGGGTGAAGGCGTTTATGTCAAAAGCACGATGGCTCAGGATGAGGCAGTGACGGACGATTCTTTCATCAATTCTGTATCGCCGGAGGATATCGTTGAAGCACGAATGAGTATTGAACCACTAATCGCCAGTATGGCAGCACAACGGGCTACCGCAGACGAGATTCAGCTTCTCCGTGAAACCATTAAACAGATGGAATCAGAGACAGCAGGTGGACATTATGTACCGGAAACGGATGAACGCTTGCATATGGAGATTGCCAGAGCTTCACATAATGACTTATTCATTCAGTTCATGACGGTAATAACCCAAGCGATGAAGCAGCAGGAAATGTGGAGATTTATCCGTGATCGCACGGTAACCCGCCCTGACTACCGTGATACGAACTTTAGCGAGCATAAAGAAATCATAGATGCGATTGAGAATAAGCAGGAAGATACGGCAGCCAATCTCATGACACAGCATATGCAAAATCTCTTTAATCGTTATTGGAAAGATTAATTATAATCCCTATGCATCGCAATTAGCATAGGGATTATTTGTTGTTTTTAATCCATCCAAAATTGAAAAAATAACTTATTGACAATTAAAAAGTTAATTGATATATTCAGATCAGCAAAACTTAGGATACAAGTTAACAAGATTACAAATCAACAGGAGGTGCATATCATCACAAGTATTTGGAAACGCTTCATTTCAGTGAATGATTTTGAAAATGCAGCACATCATTTTTTTATAACTGAAATTGTAAGCGTTTAATATAACAACGGATTGAATTATTTCATGGGAGGATTTCATATGGATCTGCAGCAATTGGAGAAATCAACAGTCCGCAAAGTCACATTACGTTTGATCCCATTTTTGTTTTTGTGTTTTGCCATTTCAATACTGGATCGCGTAAATATCGGATTTGCGGCATTACGAATGAATGAAGACCTCGGATTCTCCGAGGCCGTGTATGGGTTTGGGGCAGGGATTTTCTTCTTAGGTTACTTCCTGCTTGAGGTACCCGGCAGTGCAATGATGTCCAAGATTGGTGCAAGACGGTGGATTAGCCGCATCATGGTTTCCTGGGGAATCATTGCGATCATTATGGCATTTATCCAAACCCCAATCCAGTTCTACATCGTTCGCTTCTTACTCGGTGTGGCTGAAGCTAGTTTCTACCCTTGCATGGTGCATTATCTAAGTGGATTCTACCAATCCAAGCATCACGCCAAAGCGATTGCTGGATTTATGATTGCAATTCCAGCAGCTAATGCTATTGGGTCACCGTTATCCACGTTCCTGTTACAAATTGATTGGCTCGGCTTGGCAGGTTGGCAATGGCTCTTTATTTTGGAAGCGATTCCAGCAGTACTTCTTGGCATTATCTGTTACTTCTACTTAACGGATCGGATCGAAGATGCCAAGTGGTTAACGGGCGCAGAGAAGACTTGGCTACTGGATGTAACTCGCAAAGAGGCACTGGAGAAACAAAAAGTTAAAAAGCCTACTTTCCTTGAAGTTTTGCGAGATAAGGATGTACTTATTTTGGCACTGGGATACTTCTTCTGGATGTTTGGTTATTACGGAATCAATATGTTCCTGCCAACCATATCAAGAGGTTTGACTGAATCGACAGGTTGGTCCTTACAGAGTATTGGCTGGTTGCTTGGATTCATGTATCTCTGTGCAATGATTGTGATGTATCTTGTCGGCAAAAGTTCAGATAAACATAACGAACGTAAATTCCATGTGGCTAGTTGTTTGACGGTTAGTGCGATTGCTATGATTGCAAGTGTATATGTTGCAGATTTCAGTTTGATGGGAGCGTTTGCACTCCTAACGATTAGTTTGTGTGGGGCGTTTGGAGCTTACTCTCCATTCTGGGCGATCCCGCCATCATTCCTGACGGGAGCAGCAGCAGGTGGTGCGATTGCATTGATTAATAGTATTGGTAATCTTGGTGGATTCTTCGGCCCGTATTTTGTAGGATTTATCAATGACATGACAGGCAGCCATAATCTCGGGTTGACAGTTCTTGGAATCAGCATGATAATAAGTGCGACTATCATCGTGTTCCTTGTCAAACAATCCGGTAAAAGTTATAAAGTAAGTCCGGGTAGACCATTGGATCATCCCAATTCAAGTAAAACAGGGTAACCGCAGGTGAAACGAGTATGAGAATCTGAGCAAAGTGCTCGTTTTTTTTACAACAACTTAGGATACAAGTTAACAAGTTTACAAGATGACAAAAGAAAATAACTACCAAATTCATATGAGGTGAGCATAATGACCAAGTCCAGCGTTGAAGAACTCAAGCAAAAGGCAATCGAATTGAGACAAACAGCGATCACGATGATCTATGAAGCACAGTCCGGTCATCCAGGTGGTTCACTATCTGCAGCAGATATCGTTACAGCTTTGTATTTCAAGGAAATGAACATTGACCCAGCTAATCCGAAATGGGAAGACCGCGATCGCTTCGTATTATCCAAAGGACATGTATGCCCGATTCAGTACGCTGCACTGCTTCACCGGGGATTTGTTCCAATGGAGAAGGTACACACGCTAAGACAGTACGGTTCTCCATTTCAAGGACATCCTGATATGAAAAAATGTCCGGGAATCGACATCTCAACAGGTTCACTCGGTCAAGGGCTCTCTTGTGCCGTAGGCATGGCGATTGCAGGTAAAAGGGACGACAAGTCATACCGAGTATTCGCGATGTTGGGGGATGGTGAATGTCAGGAAGGTCAGATCTGGGAAGCTGCTCAAACGGCAAACAAATATCAACTCGATAATCTAATTGTGTTTGTGGATGATAACAACCTGCAAATTGACGGTACCTGTGATGAGATCATGCCAAACTTGGATTTGGAGCTGAAATTTAAAGCTTTTGGCTTCGATACCCGAAGAATAGACGGTCATGACATGCAACAGATCGTAGATACATTGGATGAAATCCGTAATATTCAACACGGGAAGCCAATCTGCATCGTATGCAATACCGTTAAGGGCAGAGGGGTTTCATTTATGGAGGATGTATGTAACTGGCACGGGGTTGCTCCGAAGGAAGCGGAATATCTACAGGCTTTGGAAGAAATTGCGGGAGGTCTGAAATGATGAGCACATATAACGTAACGGAGAAAAAAATTGCGACGCGCGAAGGTTTTGGACACGAAATTGTAGAGCTTGGCAAGAAGAATAAGGACATTTATGTCGTTGATATTGATATCGGTAAATCATGTAAAACAACAGAGTTTGCGAATCAGCTTCCGAACCAGCATATCAACGTGGGTATTGCCGAACAGAACGCAGCAGGGCTTGCCGCAGGACTTGCAACAACGGGAAAAATACCTTTTATCAGCACCTATGCTGTTTTTGGTTCGCTTCGCATGCTCGAACAGATTCGTCAGGAAGTTTGCTATCCTCACTTAAATGTAAAAATTGCTTGCTCCCATGGTGGACTTACCCCGGCTAATGACGGCGGAAGCCATCAGGCCATTGAAGATATGGGTGTACTGCGCACAGTTCCCAATATGACGGTTATTATGGCTGCTGACTATCATTCCACGCGCAAGCTTGTTGCTAAGGCTGCTGAACATTATGGCCCAGTATATCTTCGGTTCACCCGTGATACAGTTCCGGTCATATATGGAGAAGATGAGGAGTTCGAGATCGGCAAAGCCAAAAAGCTGAAGTACGGCAAAGATATTGCCATCATCGCCAATGGGGACACTTTACACCTTGCCTTAAAAGCATCGGAATTGTTGGAGAACGAGGGTATATCCGTTAAATTACTTGATTTCCATACGATTAAACCTCTTGACCGTGAGGCTGTTGTGGATTGCTTAAGTACAGGCCGGATCATCACTGTAGAGGATCATAACATTCTGAATGGTCTTGGTAGTGCAGTGAGTGAAGTTGTAGCCGAGGAAGGCGGAGCTATCGTCCGCAGAATTGGTGTTCAAGACAAATTCGGAGAATCTGCTCCCTACGAAAAATTGCTAGAAATGAACGGAATTACGATAGATAACATCGTAGCGACTGCACATTCCCTATTAAAATAACTGCTTAATCCATAAGCATTGAGAAAGAATTTTGCTTAATGATCGCAATCAACCCATCTGAAGGAGTGTATAACATGTTTGAATTAAACAACAGAGTAGCCATTGTCACAGGAAGTGGATCTAAACGAGGAATTGGACGAACGATTGCACTAACATTAGCCAAGCAGGGGGCAAAGCTCGTTATTGCTGATATCAACCAAGAAGGAATTCAAGAAACCGTTGATGCTATTCGTGCAGAAGGCGGGGAAGCCATCGGGGTTGAGCTTAACGTTACCAGTCAAGAATCAAACCAGGCCATGGTGGAGAAGGTACTGCAAGCGTACGGAAGAATCGATATTTTGGTGAATAATGCAGGCATATCCCAGAAGGCAACTGTAGCAGAAATGACATTAGAAGATGTAACTCGTGTATTCAACGTAAACATGTTCGGACTCTTTCTCTGCACTCAAGCCGTGCTTGAACCAATGAAGAAACAAAATTATGGTCGAATCATTAGCCTATCGTCTGTATCTGCTAAACGGGGCGGCGGTGTCTTTGGTGGAGCGCACTATTCTGCATCGAAGGCAGCTGTTCTTGGTTTCTCCAAAAACCTCGCACGAGAAGTTGCGACAGATGGTATTACGGTTAACTGTATCGCACCAGGCCTAGTGAACACGGACATCTGGAAATCTCTAGATCAGCAAACTGCGGATGGCGTAATTGCAGGCATTCCTATGGGACGCCCGGGTGAAACGGAAGAGATTGCTTCAGCCATTGCTTTCTTAGCTTCTAGTGAAGCTTCCTACATTACTGGCGAGGAAATTGATATCAACGGCGGATCTCATATGGATTAATAGCCAATCACTATAGAGTGTAAGAAGCCGCTACTAGATAGCGGCTCTTTCCTTTATTTTGCCGCAGAGGGTATGATAGGATGCAGTAGAGGGGTGAAACTATGGAATTAGAAGAAGTGTTTACGGTTCATGTGAAGATCTTAGAAACGGTCGAATTACGCAATACCGAGGATGATTCTGTTGTTATGATTACGTTCACAGGAGATGTAACGGGCAAATATTTTGAAGGCATCGTGCTTAATGGTGGCGTGGATACACAGGTCATTGGGAAGGGCGGAGATCGACACAGTCTGTCGGCAAGATACATGCTCCAAGGTGAGGATTTTACTGGACAAAGCTGTGAGATTTATATCGAGAATAACGGAAATATCAATAAAAAGTTGAAATCTTCATTGTTTCGCACTTCGCCTACAATCATTACGAACAGTACAGCACTATCCTTTCTGAATAGCGATATTCTCGTTGGTGAGGGGAAAGCGACCGACACTGGATTGGATATTATCATCTACAGAGTGTCTACCTCGGAAGAAGAATGTTGATCGGGGAACCTTTTAAAAATCAGTCGAATATCGCTGTAATTGTTTCATATCCATAATCTGGATTGTTTTGTTCTGTCGTAGGATAATTTTCTCCTCCACTAGTTCACTGAGCAATCTTCTAATATGGCGGTCGGAGATGCCCATCATGCTGGACATATCTTTCATCACAAAAGGAATCGTTGCGGATTCGAATTTCTCTGAGGTTTGTACAATCGTTTTGCACAGTTTATTTTTGGCTGGATACAGCAGTGATCGTGCATTCTTTACTGAAGATTTCATCAATTTCTCCGTGAGTATCGAACACATGCGCATGAGAAAAGGGACGGATGTTGTTAGATGAGAGTGTACCACTTCTAGTGGAATGAGTAATATGGTTGTTGGTACAACAGCCACAGCCGTGTGAAGGTAATTGCAATGATTGAAAAATTCCATATCACCTAATACTCCGTTTTGCTCTACATAATCCACAACAGCTACATTCCCCTGCTCGGAATAGTTATGAATTGCCACTCTGCCTTCAATAATAATATAGAAAAATGCTAGCTCATCCCCCGAGACGACAACCGTCTCGTTTTTTGCGTATGTTCTCACTTGCAAATTAGCTATAGCTTCATCTGTAATGATCTGGTGTAGATTTGCTTTCATAACGGCGGCCGAGATATCCGGGTTAACCTTAGTGGGCATACAGTTAAGTCTCCTTTTGCACAACGATTTAAAAAAAGAGCCCCCAAAAAAGCGGACTTTTGTCCTTATTGCTTGACCTTGTATCATATTATACTTACCTCGAATTACAACACAACATGTAATTAACGAGGGGGGCCGTTATTGAATAGTATTATTGATGATCCAAGTTTGGCTAGCGCTGGGGCATCTCGGATGCATTGGTTTAGAGAGAGGATGCCGATTGTGGCGGAGCTTAATGATTGGTTCCAAGAGGAGCAGGTGCTCCAAGGTAAAACCATTGCAATCAGTATGCATATAGAGCCCAAAACGGGATTCTGGATCGAGGGACTTCTAGCTGGTGGAGCCGCACACATTTACTTGGTCGGATGTCTAGGTACAACGAAAAAGGATACTGCAGCATATTTGGCCTCACTTCCTAATGTGACGGTTCTAGCCAAGGAAGCGGATCAATATGACGATCACAAACGTTATCTTAAGATGGTGATGGCTAACCAGATTGATCTCTTCTTGGATAATGGGGCAAGCTTGATTCTTGCTCACCATGAATTACAGCCGGGATGGAACCCGATTGGTGCCAATGAAGAGACGCGCACAGGCAAGCTGTTAATCGAGAAAAAGGGTGTCCAACCTGAATACCCTGTCATTGTAATTGATGATTCACCCTTGAAGCAGGTTTTTGAAAATGCGCTTGGGGTTGGACAGTCTGTTGTGGATGGCTTCATGCGAACAACAAGTCTTCTCGTAGGTGGCAAAAAGGTTCTCGTGGTTGGGTATGGTTATTGTGGAAGCGGTGTAGCGAAGAAGTTCCGTGGTTTGGGGGCTACGACACTCGTGTATGACGTTAACCCGATTCAATTGTTGAATGCCAAAACAGACGGGCATCTGGTCGGCGAATTGCACGAATTGATCCCTGAAGCTGATGTAATCGTCACGGTAACGGGAACCTTTAATGTCATTACGGAGCAGCATATTCCTTTGTTCAAAGAAAAGGTTATTCTTGCTAACTCGGGGCATTACGGATTCGAAATCAATGTTGAAGAATTGAAGAAAGCTTCGCAGTCTGTTGAAGTCGTCAAAGAAGGTATTGAACGAATCACGTATGCTGATAAAAGCATCTATCTCCTGCACCAGGCTAACCCGCTGAACTTGGCAGGGGCTGATGGTAACCCAATTGAAATTATGGATATGGGCTTTGGGCTGATCTCGCATGCAGCATATCGTATCCTGACAGATGTTGAATCCCTACAGCCTGGATTACAACCCGTTCCCAAAGATATCAATCATACGATTAGTAAGAGGTTCGTAAACCTGCTTCAATAAAGGTGTTGTGATAATCATTCGCTCTAAACAAGCTGATAATGGATTAAAACTATTTATTTAACCCGTACTAATCATTTAAGATGTATATAGTCCTTACCATAGGTTGTTCCAAAGCACGCTTTATACGCTGAAGGTTGCAACTGACAGGACGCTTAAGCTTAACGGGATTAAGTACCTCTATTAGATATTAGAAGGAGTGTTACATTGTGACAGTACAACATGTACCTTATACGGGTTATCTTCTAGTTCATTTTATTGGGGAAAGTGCGGATGGTGAACAGGTCTACTTCTCCTACAGTGAGGATGGGCTGCATTGGCAAGATTTGAATCAAGGTTTACCGGTTTTGCGATCAGCGATTGGGGAAAAAGGAGTTCGGGACCCATTTGTCATTCGTTCTCCTAAGGATAACCGCTTTTATCTGATTGCTACCGATCTCCGGATTGCAAGCGGTAAAGGCTGGGATGCAGCAGTAAATGAAGGAAGCAAAGACATTATTGTATGGGAATCTGAGGATTTAGTGCATTGGTCATCACCTCGGGCAGTTACCGTTGGCGTATCCGATGCGGGCTGTGTATGGGCACCAGAAGCCATCTATGATGAGGCGACAGATGAATTTCTAGTATTTTGGGCTTCAGCAACGAGAGGGTCTTCTGATACTTCTGAAACAGAACGTAAACAGAAAATTTATAGTTCACGAACCAAGGACTTCCGTAGCTTTACTCCTGCGGAGTTATATATTGAGCGAGAGAACCACATTATTGATACAACCATTATCGCGCATAATGGGAGCTACTACCGCTATACCAAAGATGAAACGACAAAAAATATTCGGGTAGAGAAAGGTACTTCTTTGGATAAGGATGCTTTCATTCCGCTATCTGCTCCTATTTTGGAAGCGATTCCTGGCGTAGAAGGGCCTCAGATCTATAAGATGAATGACCGCAATGAATGGTGTTTGATCGTGGATCAATTCGCAAAGGGTGACGGATACCTACCTCTATTAACTTCTGATTTGGACAGTGGAGAATTCCGGGTGGTGGATAAGGATGCTTATGACCTAGGGAAGACGCATAAACGCCATGGTGGAGTGATCCCGATTACTGCCGTGGAGGTTACTCGTTTGTTAGAGGCTTTTGGAGCATAATTTTGTTAAGACGACTGGGAGTGTCTGAAAACTCCGAAGGACGCAAATTTTGCCGATTTTTCGTTCCAAGCCAGGAAGTTTTCCGCACGCGTGCCGGGGCACGTCAAGGGAAAGTGACGCAGCAGGGGGCGAAAAGGGGTAAAAGATGCACTTCAGCGAGTTTTCAGATACGACCTAATATTGGACTAGTTCATTTCATGCAAATTGGATCTTCACACGATACCACTTTTCTAATATGTTCGATGTATATTAAAAATGTGGGGTGCATCCAATGGAGATTGTGTATAAAATGAATGCAGATCTTAAGACTGAAGATGTCCAAAATGTATTTAGAAGCTCAGGAATTAAACGTCCTGTAGATGATCGGGATCGAATTCAACGAATGATTGAGAACGCATCGCTTACAGTCTCTGCTTGGCATGATGACCAATTAATTGGACTTGCGAGAGCGATTACGGATTTTGCGTATTGTTGTTATCTATCAGATCTCGCGGTGAGTAAGGAGTATCAGAGAAACGGCATTGGAAGACAGCTTATCGAACGTGTACGCAGCCATCTAGGTGAAGAGGTAGCATTACTGTTGCTCTCTGCACCAACGGCGATGGAATATTATCCACGACTTGGTTTTGAACAAACAGGGAAGGCATTTTTAATACCAAGAAGCATTTGATCATCTCAAAGTCGCTAATTTAGCGGCTTTTTTTCTTGTGATTTCCACAAAATGAACGATTACATAGCCTTATTAGTCTTATTACTGACAACCACAAAGGGGGTGCAGAATGACTGACCGACAAATTTTTGAGCTGTATCGAGAGGATGTATATTATTTTTGCTACTATATGATGAAAAATAAGGCAGACGCGGAGGATCTATGCCAAGAAGTATTTGTGAAAGTGATCATGGCTGACAGAACGAAGGTAAGGAACATGAAGTCTTGGATATTAAGAATTGCTTCGAATGAGTGCAACAGTGTCATTAGAAGGCGCAAAACAGGCTGGATGAAAGAAGTGCGCCACTATTTGTTATCCAAATCTCAGGATGATAATCCTGTAGAAAAACGTCTAACCCACCGGGAAACAAAAGAAGAACTAGAAGGGTTCTATAGCGAGCTTCCAGACAAAATCAGAATGGTCATTGTGCTGCGGTTCATCAACGAGCTGACCATACCGGAGATTTCTAAAGTGATGAATATCCCTGAAGGAACGGCAAAGTCGAGATTAAACAAAGGGCTAAAACTTCTTAATAAAATGGTGGAACCCCAACTAAAGGAGATGAGAAGTAGTGAATCAGCATATTAAAAAAGATAAAAATACTCCTCAGCCAGATTATGATGTCATGTGGTCAGCCATAGAAAAGGAAGTGCATCAGCGTAAAGCCAAAACGCAATCTTCACGAAGCGGGATGTTATATCGAATTAAGGCTATCCCCGTTGGGATCGCATTCTCTTGTTTCTTACTCGTTGCCATCCCTGTATTTGCCAGTGTCACGATTGATTGGGATCGGATTGGAGGTCAGAACATCGCGAATGCATTGCAAAATGGTATTGGGCAACAGTATAATCTGCAATCCTCCAATGCAGGGGTGACGATGAATTTAAATGGTGTGGTGACCGACGGAGAAAAGATGAAAATGCTAATCTCTCTAAGTACTGCAACAGATCTAACGCAATACACTGGGTTTGCTACAGAGACCAATACCTTGTTTGGGCCTGCTGGAACAGCAAAAGTGAAAGGTTATTTGGGCTATGATTCTGATAGCCAGAAGCTCCTGGGAGTCTATGAAACACCTGATACGCTGAAGGATGACGCCAAAAAGTATACCTTTGAAGCGCAAAATCTAATTTTGTACCGTGATATAGATATTCCTTTGGCATCCAAACATGAAACTGATGAGATGATCGTTACCGGAGTTGCACAGTATCCCACAATTCATATGCAATCGGTTCGACATGTTGGAGATCAAACGATTGTTCGTTACAAAGTGGCGGCATCACCGACAGATTCAGGACGTGGAAATCCTCATATCATAATGCATTATCAAGATGCAGAATGGAATGCCATTCCCACGGTTCTACCCAACGAAGGGTCAGACTTGTTAATTGAACAGGTATTCAACATGTCCGAGACTGAATGGAAGAATGCGAATCTTCATTTGAATTATATTGAAGAGGCGAAGAAAATCGAGGGTACATGGACGTTTGATTTTAAAGCAGATGGAAAAAAAGCGAGTGAAGCCATGTATTCTAAATCATTGATCACGAGTACGGAATTTCAAGAAAGAACAGGTGTTAGCATCGATCAACTAGCCATTACTCCATTAGATATTCAAGTTCGGATCAACAAGGAAGATTCGCTGACGAAAGGTATCGTTCACTACAATACAACAGAGTTACTCATTGCAGATCAGAAGATTACGGGTGGGCGATATTTGAAAGGAGACCAGGTTGAAGGCTATCAGCATTATTTTCAGTTTGAATCTCCGGTGTGGTATAAAGACTGGTCTGGTGTGCCTATGAAAATGATATTGCAAGATGCTGTAGTGGAGAAACGGGATACGACGAGGAACTGGGTTACACTTCATAGGCCAACAACAGAAAAGCAGCATACAAAACTTCAGGTGGATGGGTTAGAAATTCAGTTTGCGTATTACATGGACGGGCAAAGCTTGATGGTGGAGTCTTCTTCAACATCGCCTGATTTCAGGGGAGTTAACCAAACTACGATACGTATTAACGGTAAAGAAATTGTTCCCGAGATTACTCCCAAAGGTATGGAATCTACGGGAGTAAATATAGATACCTATCGTGATATACCAACGGATGCTACACTAGAATTAAATCCTGGTATATATAAATACACTGATCCAAGTCGAAATGTAGAAATAAAGTTATAGTTTGCACAGAGCGGACAAGTGAAGCAGCTTTAACGACTAGTTTAATTGTAGCCGGAGTGCCAATGTTGTTATAAACGTTGGCACTCTTGGTGATACATACAGATTGCAGAAACATAGTATAAGCATATCAAAGTCGGTTAATTTTACTGATCGTTCCCATTGTGTTATATTATGTTGGGGAGGGAAGCAGCAATGGCTAGAAGTAAAGAATTCGAAGTTAACGAAGTATTAGATAAAGCGATGGATATCTTCTGGAAGCAAGGATACGAGAAAACTTCTATGAGTGACTTGGTTGAACATATGGGAATTCATCGTAGAAGTATTTACGATACATTTGAAGATAAGCATTCACTCTTTCTACGAGCTATGGATCGCTATGCTGATAAGGTCAATGCAGCACTACTTGCGGAAGTCAAAGCGTCCAAGACTGCAGTGGAAGCATTGCATAGTATTTTTGATTATATGATCGCTGAAACGGAAGCCATGCCTACAGGTTGTTTAATCGTAAATGCGGCAGTAGAGCTGGCATCGCATGATAACGAAGTGGATAACAGATCACTTGAGTCCTTTAATTCGGTAGAGCAGATGTTTCAACGGATTATTGAATGGGGACAGCAAGAGGGAGAATTTTCTTCTAAGTTAGACCCTAAGGAAACAGCAGAGTATCTTCACAACATCTCCGTTGGCATAAGAGCTATGGCAAGAACCTCAACAGACAAAGAAAAATTAAACCGCATAGTCAATGTGTCAATTAATCTTTTTCTAGATTGATGCATTGATTATTGGTGCAGTCCATAACGTATTAACGAAATCGCGATGTAAATGAAGAGGAGTGAAAATAATACTTTACTGATCGTTCTACAATTGATATACTACATTCAAGTTAGATCACATCTAACTGTTTTTTTTATCATAATTAGAACGATCGTTCTCAATTAAAAAACATAACAATAAGGGAGTAATGCCAGATGGATATGACTAAACAAGTTGCTGTAGTAAGTGGTGCGAATCGGGGGTTAGGCAAGGAATTAGCACTTGAACTTCTTGCTAGAGGAGCCAAAGTGTACGCTGGAGCAAGAAATCCTGAATCCATTCATTTACCGGGAGCAATTCCACTGCAACTTGATATCACCGATCCAGAATCCGTGAAGGCTGCGGCTGAAATCGCAGTGGATGCAACGTTGCTTGTTAACAATGCTGGTTCTTCTACAGGAGCTTCTTTGCTTACAGGTGAGCTTCACGATATTCATTTGGAATTTAACACGCATGTATTCGGAACGCTATCGATGATTCGCGCTTTTGCACCGGTAATTGAAAACAATGGGGGAGGTTCAATCCTAAATATCTTGTCTGCCTTGTCTTGGATCAATACGGGTAATTCAGGTGCATATTCGACTGCAAAATCTGCGCAATGGGGATTAACGAACGCGTTACGATTAGAGTTAGCTGCCAAAAACGTAAGGGTTGCGGGATTACACGTCGCGTACATGGACACGGACATGACAGCAGGTATTGAAGCGCCGAAATCCAATCCAACCGATATTGCCAAGATTGCAATTGACGGAATACAATCTGGGCTTTATGAGATTATCGCTGATGAGGTAAGTCGAAATGTGCAGCAAGGTCTGGCGGGTGGTGTTTCTGCCCTCTATCCACAGTTGATTCAACAATAACAGGAGTTCATTTTTCTCCTGCTCGTAACTTATAAATGAAGTGAAAATCCATAGAAATCTGAACTAGAGAACAAGCCGTATTATAAGGCTTGTTCTTTTTAGTTGCATGTCGTTTCGAACCACCATTCCATAGTTCTCAATATAGTTCCAATACGATTAGGCAATGATATGAGAAGAATAGGTTAACGTTTTATTTTCGAAGCAATGTAGAATGAATTACATTCCAGTGTGTTGGATAAGTGGTCAGTGTGAAAATATATATTTCAATCTATACCTTTCAGAGAAAACGCTGAAATAATAAGCAAATTCTAAATGATTGTTGAGTAATCCACACATCACGATGAAATGATTATTGTACCTTGCTTATTTAAGTCTATAATTATAGACCATAGTTGTTTAATCAATTAATGTTCATTTTATGGAGCAAACTGAAACAGGAGGTTTACTGAATATGAGCCGAATCGGCGTGAGTCAAGAAATGGTTAAAAAGTTGTTTGGTGATGGAATTCCTGCGGCCTATGCTACTGATCCTGATTTTCAAGACATACTCAGCCGCTTTATTTTTGGTGAAATATTTGATGAAGGGGAGATTGATAATAAGCTGCGTGAGCTTCTTACTTTGGTTGTACTTACAACGAATCAAACCTTCCCTCAACTCAGGGGACATGCTCATGCTGCGCTCAACGTAGGACTGACTCCTATAGAGATCAAAGAGGCGGTATACCAATGTGCACCATACTTGGGATTCCCCAAAACCTTAAATGCGATATCAGAAATTAATGCCGTTTTCCAGGAAAGAAATATTGAGCTACCTCTTGAAAGTCAAAAACGTGTTCAGGAAGAAGAGCGTCTGGACAAAGGACTGCGTGTGCAAAAAGAAATTTTTGGTGATGTTATTGAGAAAAATCGGGAAAATGCACCCGCTAATCAGAAGCATATACAGGATTATCTTTCTGCATTTTGTTTCGGTGACTTCTATACCCGTGGAGGCCTTGATCTGAAAACCCGAGAACTACTTACCCTTTGTATATTAAGCGCACTTGGTGGTGCTGACAGCCAAGTCAAAGCACATGTTCAAGGTAATTTAAATGTTGGCAATGATAAAGAAACGATGATCACCGCGATTACTCATTGTTTGCCTTACATGGGTTTCCCTAGAACACTCAATGCGTTGAACTGTGTTAACGAAATCATACCAGAGAAATAATAAATGAAAGCAGGGATTTACGATGAAAAATGAACACTTAAGCAACGGAGCCATTTTTCCCCGTGGCCAAAAAGTAGAGCAGAATTTTGTCGGTGACGCATTTTTGCAAATGGTGTTTACAGACCCCATTCCGCTGAATACAGCTATAGGAAATGTAACATTTGCTCCAGGAGCCCGTAACAACTGGCACGCACATCACGAAGGACAAGTGTTGATTGTAACGGATGGAGAGGGCTGGTATCAGGAAGAAGGTAAGGAAGCACAATTACTCAAAGCTGGCGACGTTATTAACATTCCAGCTAACGTTAAACATTGGCATGGTGCTACAAGTGATAGCTGGTTTGTGCACCTGGCACTAACACCAGGTCAGACCGATTGGTTAGAGCCAGTATCCGATGAGGCGTATAAAAATTTGAAATAGATTAAGCTGTTATGGTCACAACATAAACTATCGAAAAATCGTAATGTTTTTCACTCACAATATTGTCCATGACATTCAGAGGATATTGAATGGTCATCCATCGATGACTCTTATATCATGAACTAAACAACATGGTAGGGAGAGGGATCAAGTGAGCGCGAGAACAATAGTTCCATTAGAAGAGTCATGGTTGTTTCAGGCAGATCACAGGAATGAAGGGCTGTCACTAAAATGGTATGAACACGGCCTCACTTCAGGCGAGAGCGTTAAGATTCCCCATACATGGAATGTGCAGCAGGGCTTAGAGGAGTTTCGTGGCACGGGCTGGTATAGCTATAACTTGTTTGTGCCCGCAGATTGGGAAGGTAAACTGCTTCGTCTCCAGTTTGATGCTGTTTATCGTGATGCAGTAGTGTGGGTAAACGGAAAACGAGCAGGAGAGCATGCACATTCGGGATATACTACCTTTATTGTCGAGATCTCCGATTTAATGAATTGTGATGCAGACAATCGTATTGTCGTCTCTGTCAACAATGAGAACAGTCAGACAGCACTGCCACTAGGAAACAGCTTCGATTGGGCAGACGATGGCGGCATTATTCGGGGTGTATCACTGATCGTTAGTGGGCGAGTGGCGATTGACTATTCCAAGCTCCAGGCGGTTCCTTTCTTTGAAGATGATCTGTCTGGAACGACTGCTACATATGGTTTGTTATCTGGTGAAATTCGGTTGTGGGAGCTCGGCTCTGAGGCAGATATCAAGACTTTGCAGTTGAAAGTAACCCTATCCAATGAAGAAGGAGCCGTAGCATCACAGGAATGGAAGCTAGCTGAAACGGAGGGAGCTTTACGCTTTCGTGATTTCAGGGTAGACCAGCTGAAGCTGTGGCACTTTGACCATCCTCACTTATATACGGTTCATCTTGCCATATACGTGGATGGCGTTCTCTCGGATGAGGTATCCACAACAGTAGGCTTTAGAGAAATTCGCTCTGATGATAGGACATTATTGCTTAACCGCGAGCCTGTGCGACTCTTCGGTGTTGAGTGGATGCCTGGGTCGAATCCGGAGCATGGGATGGCCGAGACATCTGAGCAGCTCGCTGAGATGCTTCACCATATTAAACATGCGAACTGTGTCATCACCCGTTTTCACTGGCAACAAGATAGCAAGCTGCTGGACTGGTGTGATCAACATGGCTTACTCGTACAAGAGGAGATTCCGCACTGGCAGACACCAAATGAACCGGGAGATGAATGGTTGAACATTTCGTTGCAGCATGCGGAAGAGATGCTTCATCGTCATTACAATCATGCTTGCATTTACGCATGGGGACTTGGCAATGAGCTGAACGGTCAGTCTGAAATGACAAATCTATATTTTGAGAAGCTGAAGTCTCAAGTACATGAGCTTGATAACACGAGATTTATCAACTATGTATCGAATACTGTCCATGAAGATCCCGCTCAGGATACAACGGGTGCAGGAGATTTGATCATGTGGAATGATTATATCGGTACATGGCATGGTGATCTGAATCGCCCAGAAGTCATTAGAAGTATAACAAAAGGCATACCTAATAAACCTTTAGTTGTAGCTGAATATGGACTATGTGAACCTGCTTTTGAAGGTGGAGACGAGAGGCGTACACAGATTTTAGTGGAGAACACGATGGAATATCGTAAGCATCCAGAGATCGCCGCACTCATTTATTTCAGTCTGAACGATTATCGGACTCAAATGGGCGAGGAAGGTGAGGGTAGGCTTCGCCAACGTGTACATGGATCGATGAATCTTAACGGCATGCCTAAACCCTCTTACGAAGTATTGCGTCAATTCGCATCACCAGTCACTGTAAGCGTTAATTCAGAGCTGGGCAGTTTAGTCATAACCGTCGAGGTACGTAATGATATTCCCTGTCATCGGGTGTCTGGATATACGTTGGAGTTGAATGACGCGCACGGTGAACGGATTGTCAAAGTAATTCCTGAGTTAGCACCAGGTCAGAGGCATGTATTCTCCTTTACCGAAATTCCTCAGGAACGTTGGAGTGAGATCAGCCTAGAAATTATTAGACCTACTGGATTTTCTGTTATTCGTGGCTCATTAAACGATCTGAATAATAACTTTATTGGATAAGATTACTAATACAATGAGAGAAAGCCCCAGATATAATCCGTCACGAGGCGAGTTATTTCCGGGGCTTTCTTCATTTGTATTGTACGAAAAAAATCTATAGACCGTTGTAGGGGGAAGTGCCCTGCTTCCCGTAGCTCAATTACAGGCTTCGTTCCAATAACACGCCAACTTGCTTAGCCATGATCTCAGGTGGATACGGCATCCCGTTACTAATCCACCATTCAACGATTCCTACATAAGCTGTTCCGGCATATTGCAACATGACATCTTCATTAAGGTCTTTATTTTTCCCGCTATCTCTGTCAATTTCTCCGCTGAACCCTGCCA
The DNA here is from genome assembly GCF_023714095.1 of Paenibacillus sp. MER 99-2. NCBI lineage: Bacteria > Bacillati > Bacillota > Bacilli > Caryophanales > Paenibacillaceae > Paenibacillus > Paenibacillus sp. MER 99-2. The sequence continues at coordinate 1,439,707 of NZ_JAMAUZ010000001.1, forward strand.
TCACATACTCCAGTAGCCGAGCGCGGAAAGACGGAGCCCCTTTACTAGCTAACATAGTTGCAAAGAACAGATGATTCTTCTCGAAATATTCGAAAAACGGGACAAGGCCATTGTTCCAATCCAATTTGCAAGCCCATTCGTCCAATTCCCCCAATTCCTCCATGTGGGACTCAATCATTTTGTCTAATAGGTCATATTTGTCTTTGTAATGTAGATAAATTGTACCGCGATTCAGATCTGCCTGATCCGCAATGTCTTGAATGGTAATCTCATCAAAACTCTTTTGGTTCATTAATTCAACGACAGCTCTTCGCAGTGCTTCTTGCGTTTTTGCAATTCTTCGATCTAACTTTGCCATCGGGTACTCCACCAATCTTTCATTATATAAATAAAGGTGCATTTCCATCTGCATAATCCCAATATCAACAAAATCCAAGTCCTTGTAACCACGGTTTGTGTGGATTGCTCTTTATTATAATAATAAACATGAGTTGATTAAACAACTTATTTTGTTAACTTCTTACGGATTGTATCCCTTAATTGGAGACACACACGTTCGTTATTAATAATTTTACATAAGATTAACAAAGGAAAGATATAGAATAAATACTATTCACCTATAGTATGATGAGCAAAAAATACGACTACCATCTGTAGATGAAGGAGAAAATCAACGAAAATGAACATTAAAAAAATCGGAATTTCAGTAGTTTCGCTTACCATGCTAACCTCTATAGGTGTGTTTGACGTGTATGGCGCAGGTTCCAAGCGCACGATCGAAGTATCACAGCAACCCGTAAATGTAGTTGTGAATGGTCAGAAGATGGAGGGTGAGCCATTTGTCTACAATGGAATCACTTATGTGCCCGCACGTGTGATTGGGGAAGCGCTAGGTCAGGAGGTAGACTGGGACGATAGCACACAATCCGTATTCGTCGGACAGAAAATCAATGATAAACAAGGTTATCGCGGTACGAAAACACCGTATCCTTTTGAAAATACAACAAGTTATACCGCGGCGCCAGCCGGATATGAGCCGGTCTTTATTAATTTTGTAGGAAGACATGGTTCGAGACATCTTTCCAGTTCCAAGTATGATAAGACGCTGTATGAACTGCTTAGCATCGCTGAGAAGGATGGGCAGATCACGAATCTGGGCAAAGAACTCAAAAAAGAAATCGCCAAGCTTATGGATATCGAGAAGGATAACTATGGTTTACTGTCGATCTCTGGCGGGGAAGAATTGAAAGGCATCGGATCAAGACTCGGTCAAAATTTCAAAGATATATTCACAGATGATAAAAAGGTCATCGCACAAGCAACCTTCAAGGATCGAACTCCGCAGAGCAGAGATCAATTTATTGAAGGTCTGGAAGAGAGCCTAGGCAACAAGAAGGTAGATATTGTTTCTTCAGCTTTTGAAGAAGGAAGTGACCCATATCTGCGTCCATACGATCTGGCGACGAAGTACACTGAATATGCCGAAGATGGAGCATGGGTTGAGCTGTACGAAAATTATGCTACACAGGAAAAAGGAACAACGTATGCTAAGGAACTACTGTCACCCTTGTTCTCTGATCGTTTCTATCAGAGGTTAGATGCGGGAGAGTTCCAATTGAAGGACGAGAAAGGAAAAGTGAAGCTGAGCAATCCAACCGAAGCAGCTTCCAATCTATATGAATTGTATATTATCTCATCGAACCTGAAGGAAGAAGGAAACCTGGAATTCGGAAGGTACTTCACAACCAACCAATTGAAATGGTATGAAAGCTTGGATAGCATTCAAGACTTTTATGAGAAAGGACCGTCTCTAACTTCAACGGATCTACCGCAGGATATTGCTGCACCACTCGTGAAAGAGCTGCTTGCCTCTACTGAACAGTCCATTAAACAAAAGGATACGGCGGGAATTTTTCGTTTTGCACACGCTGAAACCATCATTCCTTTATCTTCATTCTTGGACATTAAAGGGGCGAATGTAAGTGTAGACAACCCGGAGAAAGTGGCAGAGAGCTGGAATGGGGCTGAGATTTCTCCGATGGGAGCCAATATTCAATGGATTCTCTATTCCAATGGCCAGGATTACATGGTGAAGATGCTGAGAAATGAAGAGGAAATTGCCTTCCCGATCGAAACGAAGACCTACCCGTATTATAAATGGGAAGATGTGAAGACTTATTATCAGACAAAGCTCCAGAAGGTTGGGGTAGACATGAACAGTAGCTTAGAAGATAATATTGAGCTTTTACAGAAGAAGTTCTAATTAGAAAAGATACACGTAGCATCCCCTTATAGTAGACAGGAAGAAGTGAGCATCTGATTTTTGGATGAGCTTGCTCTTGCCTACTCAAGGGGATGTTTTTTTGATTTCACCAGTTGAACCTCCAGCCTTAATGTTCAGTATTACACCCGTTACGGATATATCTACCTGGTGAGATCCCAACCAGCTTAGTGAAACTGCGAATGAAATTGGCATAGTCACCAAACCCGGACTGATAACATGCTTCTGTGATACTCATGCCTTCACCTAAGTAGTATTTCGATAACTCAATACGCCGACTGAGAATGTAAGCTCGAATGGTGAGTCCCGTATGCTTGTTAAACTGCCGACTGATATAACTGCTATTGGTGTATAGAGCCTCGGACAAATGTGTGAGTGTAAGCTTTCCCGCCAGGTTGCTCTCAATATAGTCCATCGTTCTTCGAACCAATTCGGGCATGATGTCCGTTGGAACAAAATCTGTATGTTGAAAGGCACGATTAGTCATTAGAAGCAGTTGGGAAATCAAAACATTTTCCATAATATCTGCACCATAGTCATCCGAAGCTAATGCCTGTTCTAGCTTGTTCGTTAATTGCAGCAACTGCTGTAACTCATCGTTTTTCAAATGTACAATGTTTCCTTTACCCTTGGGACGATAATCAAAGCAAGCAGATAGATTCGTTGTTGCTGTGGACAATCGGCTTAAATAGGGCTTCTTCAGATTAATAGTAATTCGTTCATATTCGTTCTTGTCGAGCGCGAAGGAGCGATGCATCTCCTCTAGGTTTAGCACAATCAGATCGCCGGGCTGAAGATGATAACAGCGATTCTCAATGTAGAAATTCACGTTGCCACGAAGGAACACATACAGCTCATATGCATTATGTCGGTGATAGAATGTACCCATATTATGTGTGGTGACGCGGTGTAAATATAACAGATTCGTCTGAATGGGATCGTATAGGTATTCCGTGGATTCAGACATCTATGACACAACCTCCTTGTCGTTTGGCGCAATAAATATTGCGATGTATGCAATGAAAATGCAAACCTGAACCTATAAAATGTAACCATCCTAGCACTGAAAATTCAAATATGCAAGCGTTTTCTAAAATTCAGACCTAATGACATGATTGGAGGACATGATGGAACTAATCATTAGTGCAAGAAGCAGAAGACAGGAAAATACGGAGTATAGAACCCTGGACAAGCATATGCTTAGAGCTGATATCGACGTAGTTAGTGGAAAGGGAACGGCTGAAGATCCCTGGCAAGCGCATATCCTTATAAGCAATGAAGGAAGCAAGGCTTGGTCAGGAGTGATTCATGTTGAGTTGCCATTCAAAAAGCATCAACCGTGGTTCTTTTTACCTGCATTTATGTATGGTCGTAATCGTGGGGAAGCCCCGCAAAATGTCCCAAATGAATTTCCGAGGCTTCGAGAAGGTAATCCGTCTCGTCCTTCATCCTCATGGTGGATGGTTCGAAGTGATCGTCTATCCCATCCCGCTGCACTTGTCTATGATGAGGGTCAGATATTTGGCCTCAGCGCAAGCCCTTATTGGATAAAAAATCCTTCAAGTGGTCAAAGGCAACAGTGGTACCCTGGGCAGAAAGGGATGTTTGTACAGTACGGTGGATTCACATGCTCCATTGACAAAGGCAGGATTGGATATACGTTAGGATATGAAAATGCCCCATTACACTTTATCAAATCAAGGCTTGTTCATGAGCGTGCTCCTTTGGAGGAGAATTGCTTTGAATTGTTGGCAGGAGAGTCGGTGGAATGTGTTCTTGAGTTATATCATTACGAGGCGTCATCTGAGCTAGGGATTAATGTTGCGATGGAATCGATCTACAACCGTTATCATGAAGCTCCGAGAGAAGGAAGTGACATGCAGACAACCGTGTCGGATTTATCCCATGCGATCTATGAATGCGCCTATCTTCCAGAGGATCGTCAGTACTCCACCTTCGTATATGAAGACGCTGAAACTGGAGGTTACCGATACAACAAAATCATCTCGATTAGTTGGACTAATGGGATGACAATCGCTACACCGATGTTGCTGGCTGCACTTCGGCAGGATGATGAGCTGATGCGTCAACAGGCGTTGTCCTGCATTACGAATATTATGGATAACGCCATGAACCCCGAATCAGGCTTTCCTTACGATGCCTATCAGGACGGCGTATGGAGCATAAAGGGATGGTGGTTCGATGGGATGCGAACTCCAGGACATTCTTCATATCTCGTAGCACAGGCAATGTTCTACATTCTCAAATGTTACGATTACGAAAAGCGCCTTCGTAACCATAGACATGAGGATTGGCTTGTTTATGTGAAACAGGTACTAGATCGTCTAGAGCGTACGAAGAATACGGATGGTGAGTATCCTACAATTTTGTCAGAACGGACAGGAGCAGGGCTGGAATATGATGCGTTTAGTGGTGCCTGGTGTCTCGCTGCTATGTCGTATTATAGCTGGATAACTGAAGATGTATCTTACTTGGAAGAACTTAAACGGAGCGAAGCCCATTATTACGATACCTATGTGAAACATATGGAATGTTACGGTGCTCCACTGGATGCAGATAAGTCAGTTGATTCAGAAGGTATTCTGGCTTATATCAAGGCTGTTCGTTACCTGCATGCATTAACTGGAGACCCACAATTCCTTGATCATATGAGAGATGCAATCAGCTATGAGTTCAGCTTCAAGTTTAGTTATAACTCACCTGTCCAGATTCCACCACTTAGTACATTGGGATGGTCTAGTTCGGGTGGAAGTGTGACTTCGGTAGCCAATCCTCACATTCATCCGATGTCCAGCAATCTGGTGGATGAGCTTTTGTATTATGTTCAGCAGCGTGAAGATGGCTATGTGCACCAACGGATGATGGATACGGTTGGTTGGGGATGTCAGACTTATAATCGGCATGATGGAGAATACGGATATGGCAAAAAAGGCTGGATGTCCGAGCGCTTCTGTCACTCGCAAGGACTGGTTACGGAGAAATACGCGGACGGCTCGCCTGCCAGCACTTGGTTTTGCCTGATGCCATGGGCGAGCGGATCTGTCATTGAGGGACTGGTTGGCGATTACTGGGATTACGCAATGCAGATTAAGAGGTAATGTTGTTTTTCAGCTAAACGGGTTAGGATCGTACATCTTTATGTTCGTTTTCTTCATTTCGTTCAACTACTGGTAGGAATACACTGAAACAGTAATGAAAGAAACGTATATATTCTTGAGTTCCTTTGGAGGTATGAGATGAATTCGAACAAAGTCTGGTTTGATCAACCTGCTGATATATGGGAAGAGGCTTTCCCTATAGGAAACGGTACCTTGGGTGGAATGGTTTTTGGGAAGACACATATGGAACGGGTTCAGTTAAACGAAGATAGCCTATGGTATGGTGGACCCATGGAGCGGAACAATCCGCTAACCCTTGAATCACTGGAAAAGATACGAAGTCTCGTTTTTGCTGGGGAGATGCGTAAAGCAGAGGAACTCGCAGCGGTTGCTTTGGTAGGTGTACCTGATGGACAGCGGCATTATGAGCCATTAGGCGATCTATACATCGCAATGAACCATGGCGAGGCTGAGGCGTCTCATTATGAAAGGCATCTTGATCTTGACCAAGGTACGGTATGCGTTGAATACTCGGCTGGTGAGGTGAAACATCGGCGTGAATACTTTGCAAGTTTTCCTGATCAGGTCATGGCTATCCGACTAACCTCAAGTGTCCCGGGTGAACTAGCTTTCTCCACCTTGTTCGGTAGAGGAACAGTGCTGAAGCCAAACCAATGGTCGGATACGTTGAGACATCCCGTTGGTTTTCAGGCGTATCTGGATCGAATTGAACAGTTTGGTAGTCAAGATGTAGTCATCCGCGGTAGAAGTGGCGGGGAAGACGGTGTGCGATTCTGCTGTGCCATTCGGATCGTGCCGGTGGGTGGACAGGTTCAATATGCGAGCGGCCAGCTTTCTCTCACCAATGCAACCGCGGCAACCGTTCTAATCGCAGCCTGCACAGACTTTCGCTTTACGAAGGAAGAACTGGCAGACGAGTGTATTCGCAGACTAGATGCAGCCACGGCCAAATCATATGACCAGTTGCGCTTAGACCATGTTAAGGATTATCAATTGTTATTCAAACGGATGGATATCAACCTTGCAGGTGAGGGAGATAACTCGACCTCTGCCACACTTCCAATGAATCAGCGGTTGGAACAACTTAGAACAGGGGGAGACGACCCTGAGCTGGTGAGTCTATATTTTCAATTCGGTCGATACCTGCTTATCTCCAGCAGTCGGCCGGGTTCGTTACCAACCAATCTACAGGGGATATGGAACCAAGACATGCTGCCGATCTGGGATAGTAAATATACGATAAATATTAATACACAAATGAACTACTGGCCTGCGGAGAGCTGCAATCTCTCTGAGTGCCATACCCCGTTGTTCGACTTTATTGAAAGGTTGCATGTTCGGGGCAAGGAAACCGCTAAAATGATGTATGGATGCGAAGGGTTCGTGGCTCATCACAATTCGGATATCTGGGCAGACACCGCACCCCAGGATGTATGCGTGACTTCTACGTTCTGGACGATGGGGGGAGCTTGGTTATCATTACATCTATGGGATCACTACGATTACACAGGCGACAAGAAATTTCTGCAACAGGTGTACCCAGTAATGAAGGATGCGGCACAGTTCATTCTGGATTACCTCGTGGAAGATCCAAGTGGACAGTTGGTAATCTGCCCATCATCTTCACCCGAGAATCGCTATGTGTTAGCAAGTGGAGAATCGGGAGCGTTATGCTACGGTGCCTCCATGGACAATCAGATCATTCGAGAGCTGTTTACACATTGCATTACAAGTACACGGATTTTGCAGGAAGATCATGAATTTGGTGAAACGCTGCAAGTAGCGTTAACTCGAATTCCAGAGATCGCAATCGGTAAACATGGGCAGATCCAGGAGTGGAGCTTGGATTATGACGAAGTGGAGCCGGGTCACAGGCACATATCTCATTTGTTCGCCCTCCATCCTGGGTCACAGATTACGCCTGGAGCTACACCGGAATTAGCCAAAGCTGCTCGGATAACGTTAGATCGCAGGCTGGAGCATGGCGGTGGGCATACGGGCTGGAGCAGAGCCTGGATTCTGAATATGTGGGCAAGACTAGAGCAGGCAGAACTGGCTCATGATAATGTGCTGGAACTGCTCCGTTCATCGACGTTACCCAATCTGTTCTGTAATCATCCTCCGTTTCAAATTGACGGGAATTTTGGAGGCACCGCTGGTATAGCAGAGATGCTTCTCCAGAGTCATGGCGGAGGCCTGCGATTATTGCCTGCTCTCCCTGACGCTTGGTCAAAAGGTTCGATTCGCGGCCTGCGAGCGAGGGGCGGATTCGAAGTTGATCTGGAATGGGAACATGGAAAACTGGTACATGCCAGAATACAAGCAGACCAGCCATGTCAAGTTGTTGTTTCTTACCGGGAACAGCAAGTGGAATTTAATGTTCCTGAATCAGGGTATACCATCTTACTGCAAGGTCTAGATTGGAACATAGCTACACCGAAATGAAAATGGCTGCATCGATGAGCTGCTGTATCACATTGTACCCAGTTTCGAGAACGTTGTACTTTCATGACAAAAATGTGCTAGCCATCCTGATCTAATGGTGAAAGCTCTGTCTGGTTTCATTCAGCATTATTACGAGAATAGTTATACGTCGTTGGCTCATTTGGGTCAGCGACTTTTTTTCATGCTCAGAAGCTTTCTGCACCTCATTTCAATGATTGCAATGTGCCAGTTCAAATGTTCCGTTGTCGTTTCGCGCAATAAACTTATTAATCCGTGCAATGAAATTGCTTACATTAAGCTATAAAATGTAAGCAATCTGGCACATCTAGCTAGAATTTTGCAATGTACCGAGGATATAAAGCTCAATCGCGGAAAATGGGCTGTGTCCTTATTCATCATAGTGTGCAGAAGGAACCTTACTGGCTTCCACCCGCCGAGAGAGAACATGCGCTGGCGGTTTATTTTCGTTGAAGAGAAAGGGGACGAAATACATGTTAAAGGTTCTGCTAGTGGACGATGAAATGTTTGTTCGGAAGGGGATGCATGAACTGATTGACTGGCATGCCCTCGGCATGGAGATTACCGGGGAAGCTGAGAACGGTTTGGAAGCATTACAAATGGCGGAATGTTTGCGGCCTGACGTCATCATTACGGATATTCGAATGCCTGTTCTAGATGGGCTGGAGCTGATCCGTGCTATCGAACAACTGCCCAATCTGGAGCCGGTATTCATCATCATAAGTGGATATCATGACTTCAAGTATGCACAGCAGGCCATCAAGTATGGGGTCCATGATTACATTCTTAAGCCGATTGATGATGAAGAAATGACAGCAACATTACAGAAATCAGCGGATATGATCCAGAGCAAAAGAAAGCATGCATTCTTAGCAGAGGAACAAGCCAGCACAATTATGCTTGAGGACATCATCAAAGGTAAGGTGCAGAAGCAGCAGGAGCATCGGTACACCGAGGTATTAGGGATTCAGCCGCAGGATGATCTGATGATGATTTTGATGGAACCGCAGTCGGGTCTACAAGAAAGAAAAGTTAATGTCCAGCGAGTGCGTGAGGTGTTACAGGTGCTGGAGGATGAGTTCTTCAGAGTGTTCGTTATGGAGCAGAGAAACAGGCTTGTCCTCATGCTTATATGGAAGGAGAATAACCGCAAGAGCATTGTGGAAGATAAGCTGAACTGTATTCACAAAAAGCTAAGTGAAAGTTTAAAAGTAGATATCGGACTGTATGCAGGCACACTCGTGAACGAATTAAATGATGTTCCAAGGTCGTATGGTGAGGCGGAAGAAGCAATTCGTCACAAGTATGCTGAACATAGCGGAGTTGTAAGATATATGGATATTAAGGAAAAACCGTTATATGTGTTCAACGTGAATCAAGATGAAATTGAACCTCTGATCCTAAGTTTGGAAGAGAGAAGTCAGGCTGCCTGTCTTCAAATAGTGAATGACATGTTCACGCAATTCCATGTGCGCCGGTTTTCCCCTCAAGCCGTTGCAGGTTCAATACTGCGATGTACCACAGCGATTCTTGCTGTAGTCCATGAGATGGGCGGGGATGACCAAGGACTGCAGCGGTTAAAGGAATTGGCACAGCAAAGTCATGAGGGATGGAATTTACGCCTGCTTCAAGACGCTTTCTTGGTCGCGCTAGAGGAGGCAGAGGAATACATTGCACAATTACGGAAAGAGCAGTCCAAAGGAGATATTAGCAAAATCAAGCGTTATATTGACTCGCATTATACGGAGAATATTAGCCTTAAAAGTATCGCTGCGCTGTTCTATGTGAACCCGGTCTACCTTGGACGTCTATTTCGCAAAAGTTACGATCTTTATTTCAATGAGTATCTGCTTGAACTACGTATTCAGGAAGCGAAGAAGCTCCTACGTCAGACAGATCTAAGAATGTATGAGGTAGCTGCGCGCGTAGGATTTCAGAATGCAGATTATTTCGTAACACAATTCGAGAAGATTGTCGCCATGTCACCTACCTCATATCGGAATTTTATCAAAGAAACCAGTCAGCGAGGTGCACAATGATCAGGTGGAACCTGAATTACATGAAACTTCGGGACAAGCTGCTGCTCATGTATGTACTGTCTGTGTTCATTCCCATCGTTGTTACAAACGTTGTCTTCTACAATGTGACTACCGCCAATATACGCAGCCAGAAAACGCGTGATGCAGGAGTCGCCTTGAACAATCTGAAAAATGATCTGCGTGTAACGATAGATCAAGGCGTAGGCTTGTCTTATTCGTTGTATGCTGACCCTGTGTTCAATGACACACTTTCCCGTACATTCCGTAGTCATTTTGAATATATTGATGCTTACAATTCATATCTACAAGGAGAATTTTCCGGTAAATTGATTGAAGGAATTCGCTGGTATCAAGTATATACGGATAACCCTACCGTACTATCTTCAGGATATATTGACCGCTTGACCGACAGCGTCCGCAGCACGAATTGGTACCAGCAGTTTCAGAACCATTCCGCTCCTTATCCAGCATTGATTGCAACGGATCAAATGTTAAGTCTGGTGCAGCGGCTGGACAATCTGGATACCGGCGGGATAGAACAGCTTCTCAAAATTGACATGAATATGGATCTCATCAAAGATCATTTTCGCAATAGTGGTTTTGACGGGGACGTATATCTGCTTGATCCGGGAGGGCGCATCCGTTTCTCGAACGATGCTCAAACAATAGATCCCCAATTAGGGGAGCTGTACAGCAAAATCCAGTTTCCGAACAAAACAATTCAATTTGAACGTACATTCACAGGCATTAACTATTTGGAGGGCTGGTCCCTGCAAGGTGTCATGGATGAAGAAATTGTACTACGTGAGGTGCGTAAATCCCGTGCATTCGTCGTTTGGCTGGCTTGCATCAATTTTGTGTTGCCTACAATTATCATCGCAGCGATGTCCAGATCCATTCATGTCAGACTCGTACGAATTCTTAAACATATGAAAAAAGTGAAAACGCAGAAATTCCAGATGATTCCGCCTGAAAACGCCAGGGATGAAATAGGTCAACTTACGATGGAATTCAATCGGATGACCGAGACAATCCGTAATCTCATTGATGAAGTTTACCTAGCGGATATACAGAAGAAAGATCTGGAGCTGAAGCAACAGCAAGCGCAGCTTCACGCGCTCCATAGCCAGATTAATCCCCACTTCCTGTTCAATACACTTGAATCCGTTCGAATGCGAAGTCTGATCAAGGGCGAGAAGGAAACAGCCAAAATGGTGCACCACATGGCAAAAATGTTCCGAAAATCCATCAGTTGGAACCAGCATGATGTGACGGTGAAGGAAGAATTGGAGCTGATCGAGAGTTTCCTGCAAATTCAGAAGTACCGCTTTGGCGAAAAGCTTCACTATCGTATTGAAGCAGATCCGTCCACACTCATGTATCGCATTCCCAAGATGGTCATTCTTCCATTTGTTGAAAATGCAAGTATTCACGGGATTGAATCAAGCCCGGACGAAGGTTTTATTGAACTGCTTGTTACTGCTAAGCATGATCGGCTTCATATCTCACTGCAGGATAACGGGATAGGCATGTCTCCTGCTAGGTTGGAGGAACTGCTGAGTTATCTGGATCAGAACACAGATATGGGTGAACATGTTGGCATGAAGAATGCGTATAGCCGGTTGAAACTATGCTACAAGGACGATTTTTCATTCCATATTCAGACATGGGAAGGAGAAGGCACACATATTGAAATTACGCTGCCACTTGATCCAGACAGCATTTGGGACGAGTGAAGAAGCTGAATATACTTTTCTAAGCAGAAGGTACATTTTCATGGGTAACTTTGAAAGCGCTATCTTGATATATTGAGAGTGCCACAGACACTAAGACTATTCAAAGGGGGCATCTGCTGCATGTTTAGAAAAAAAACACTGATCACAGGCTTGGCTATCCTGCTTGCGGTCACAATTGCGGGCTGTAACAAAGCCAGTCCGGAAGCTACATCCCCAGACAGCAATGACAACTCACCAGTTACGTTCAAATATTTCACGTTTGGCGGGGGCAAGAAGGACATCCTGGCTAGTAGTACAACGATTGGTAAGAAGCTTCAGGAACAAACAGGCGTAGATTGGAAAATGGAATATCTGGTGGGCGACAGTGCGACGAAGGCCGGCGTCATGATTGCAAGTGGTGATTATCCAGACATTATCGACTCTAGTGGTGAAATGGCGAAATTGATGGATGCAGGGGCATTCATTCCTCTGGATGACCTAATTGAACAGTACGGACCTAATATCAAACGAGTCTATGGCCCTGATATGGACAAATTCAGACAAGAGGATGGTCAAATCTACTTCTTCCCATATACCGCTAACATTGGGTATGTATCTGAGCCTAATTTCCAAACGGGTTTCTACATCCAGCGTGCCGTGCTCAAAGAATTCAACTATCCCAAAATCAAGACATTGGACGAATATTTTGACTTAATTGAACAATACAAGCAGAAGTATCCTCAGATTGACGGCAAGGACACCATTGGCTTCGCTACTCTTGCCGGTGAACCTAGCAGCTTCTTCACCTTGCAAAACCCGGCGATGCACCTGGCTGGTTATCCGAATGATGGCAGCGTGATGGTGGATATTAACAGTCACGAAGCGAAGCTCGTCGCAGGTTCTGATTATCAGAAACAATGGATTCAGAAGCTCAGCGAAGTTAACGCCCAGGGGATGTTCGATCCAGAATCATTCACAATGAACCGAGATCAATACCTTGCTAAATTGACGTCAGGTCGGGTACTTGGGTACTTCAGTTATTCCTGGCAGGTTGGCGATGCCACGAGCAATCTCAAGAAGGCTGGCATGGATGACAAACGGTACGTGGCACTTCCAATCGTATTCGATAACAACGTTAAGGATCAGTATATTGATCCCCCGGGCTTTGTGAACAATTACGGTATCGGGATCACTGTGAATGCGAAAGATCCGGTACGGATTATCAAGTATTTTGACAACCTGCTTAAGGAAGAGAATCAGATCCTCGTACAGTGGGGTGTTCAAGATGAGACGTATAGCGTGAATGATGAAGGACGTTTCTACTTTGAGAATGAGGAGCAGCGCAAATACCACGAGGATCCTGAAATGAGCCAGAAATTTGGCTTTGACTATTTCAATTACAGCTGGCCACGGTATGGTAATAACTCTTTGTTAGAGGATGGAAATGCCTATGGTCCGGGGAATCAGCCCGAAGTAGCTACGTTCAGTTATACCGATGGTGACAAACTGCTGCTAGAGAAGTACGGCGTAGAAACATTTGCTGAGTTGTTCAGTACACCGGATGAACGACCTTGGTCGCCTGCATGGTCCATTGCTCTGGAGCAGGGCTCACCTGAACAGATCTTTATTACTAAGGCAGATGATCTACAGAAGAAATATTTACCTAAAATGATTATGGAATCGCCTTCAAGCTTTGATAACACGTGGAATGAATATATAGGGCAATTGAATCAATTGGACAAAAAAACATACGAAGACACGATAACGCAAGCAGTGAAGGATCGTGTAGCAGGCAAATGGTAATCGAAGCCATTTAGACCACACGAACGGGGGAAATTCACATATGGTGAAACCAAAATTGAAAACGGCAGGTTTAGCCGTTGTACTCATGGCTTTGCTGGCTGGATGCAGCCAGAACAATTCGTCTTCCTCACCTTCAACGCCACTGAGGATGATAACAGTCCAGTCACATTCTCATATTACATGTTCTCTCCAGGCAAGAAGGATACATTGGCAAGTGAAACAAGGATTGGTAAAGAGTTGCAAGAGCAGACGGGCGTGGACTTCAAGATGGAATACCTTGTCGGTGACAGTGCTACAAAAGCAGGGGTGATGATCGCCAGTGGAGATTACCCAGATGTCATCAGCTCCAGTGGGGAAATGTCCAAGTTATTGGATGCAGGAGCCTACATTCCTTTGGATGATCTCATTGAACAATATGGACCGAATATTAAGAGAGTATATGGACCGTATTTTGACAAAATGAGAAATGCAGAGGATGGAAAAATCTATGCGCTACCGTATACAGCCAATCAAGGCGAATACTCTGGTAATCCGAACGTAGGCGGCGGGGCGTTCTGGATTCAGCGTTCAGTGCTCAAGGAGTTCAACTATCCCAAGATCACTACGTTGGATGAATACTTTGATCTAATCGAGGATTACAAAGAGAAGCATCCAACGGTTGATGGCGCGGAGACCATTGGATTTGTATCACTCGCCGGCGTAGCCAATAACTTCTTCACCTTGCAAAATCCAGCCATGCATCTAGCCGGATATCCGAACGATGGTAGCGTTATGGTCAATATGGATACGCATGAAGCAAAAGTGGTTGCTGGAACCGATGAACAGAAAAAATGGGTTGAGAAGCTGAACGAAATTAATGCCAAAGGCATGCTTGATCCAGAATCATTCACAATGAACAAAGACCAATACTTAGCGAAGCTGACTTCAGGCCGTGTTCTTGGTTACTTTAATTACGGTTGGCAGATCGGAGACGCAAGTAAAAACCTGCTCTCGGCAGGCATTGATGAGAAACGTTATGCACCGCTCCCGATTGTGTTTGATGAAGGGATCAAAGATCAATATATCGACCCGCCTGGGTTCGTAAACAATTATGCAACTGGCATCACGGTCAATGCGAAAGATCCGGTTCGTATTATCCAGTATTTCGATAACTTGCTCAAAGAAGAGAATCAGATCCTGGTACAGTGGGGGATCAAAGACGAGACGTATAGTGTCGATGAGAATGGACGATTCTATTATGCCAATGACGATCAGCGCAAAGCTCATGATGATCTAGAGCTGAGCCGCCAATTCGGATTCACCTATTTTGGCACAGACTGGCCGCGTTATGGTGGTGAATCTACACTTTCAGATGGAAACGCATACAGCCCAGGTAACCAGCCTGAGGTAGCCGCAGCTTCATACACAGAAGGGGATAAGAAATTCCTCGATGCCTACGGCATCCAAACGTTTAGTGAATTGTTTAACAAGCCTGAAGAACGGCCTTGGTTCCCTGCGTGGTCCATTGCACTGGAGCAAGGCTCACCTGAACAGATCTTCACGACCAAATCAGATGATCTCCAGCGCAAATATTTACCGGAAATGATTCTGGGATCACCAGCGAACTTCAGCAAACTGTGGGATACCTACATGGCAGAGCTGAGCAAACTGGACAAAGCTGGCTATGAAGCAACGATTACGAGAATTGTACAGGATCGAGTAGCTGGCAAATGGTAAAAGGTACGCTGTAAACAAACTGTTACATGCGCGGGAGAAGAAGAGAGAATCGAATATCAGTCTTGTCTCGCGCATGAATAACAGCATAGGAAAGGAGCAGGTTCAACGTGGAGAAACCTAATGTCCCCCTTCAGTCAATGCCTCCGGCTTCAGAACCGAAGGGAATAAAAGCAAATTCGTTCTTTAAACGGCTTATACAACAACGAACACTCGCCTTAATGTGCATACCATTTGTCATATGGGCTTTTATTTTCAAGTATCTGCCATTATGGGGATGGACCATGGCTTTTCAGAATTTCAAACCAGCCAGATCCTTCTCGGATCAGCAATGGGTAGGATGGCATCATTTCAGTATATTGTTCGAGGACAATACGTTCTACCGAGTGCTGCGCAATACGCTGGTGATGAGTTCAATCAAACTTGTACTTGGATTCGTGACAGCGATTACGCTGGCTCTTTTGTTAAATGAGCTGAAAAACGTAATTTTTAAGCGTTTTGTGCAAACGGTCAGTTATTTGCCACACTTTATTTCTTGGGTAGTCGCTTCCAGCATTGTACTCACCGTCCTGTCACCAGATGGTATTATCAATCTGCTTCTTACGAAGCTGCATCTCATTGATAGCCCAATCTTGTGGATGGGGAAAGGCGAGTACTTCTGGGGTATTCTAGGGGCAACAGAAGTGTGGAAGGACGTTGGCTGGAATACAATCATTTATTTGGCGGCAATCACAGCCATTGACCCTGCTCAATATGAAGCTGCCGAGATTGATGGAGCTAGTCGATTCAAACGGATGTTATATATCACATTGCCCGGCTTGAAACCCGTTATTGTCATCTTGTTGATTATGAACATGGGAAGCATTCTCGAGTCTGGATTCGAACCACAATATTTGCTGGGTAACGGAATGAACATGGACTATTCGGAGAACCTGGATATCTTTGTACTGAAATATGGTTTGGGAATGGGGAACTTTTCCTTGGGTACAGCCGCAGGCATCTTCAAAACCGTAGTCAGCTTCATCTTCCTCTTCTCCGCGAACTTTATAGCGAAAAAAATGGGAGAAAGCAGATTATTCTAAAAGGAGGCCTATGCCATGCGAAAAGGAAAAGCGTCCCGTTTGCGCAATAGCAGCACAGGGGATCGGGCGTTTGACACCATAAACATTACCTTCATGGTGTGCCTGATGATCGTTACCATCTATCCATTTATTAATATGATTGCCGTATCCTTTAACGATGCCAATGATGCGATCCGTGGTGGAATCTATCTGTGGCCACGGGTGTGGACATTGGACAATTATAAGTATATTTTCGGTGAATCCGATATCTATCACGCGACGCTAATTTCGGCACTGCGGACAGTGATTGGAACGGTGGTATCCGTGTTCTGTACAGCGATGTTGGCTTACACGGTCAGTCGCCAAGAGTTTGTGCTTCGCAAGTTTGTTACGATGTTCTTTGTATTCACGATGTACTTTAGTGGGGGATTGATCCCGGGATATCTGTTAATCCGTGATCTTGGGCTCATTGGTTCGTTCTGGGTGTATATCATTCCGGGTGTGATCGGTGTATTCAATATGATCGTCATTCGATCCTTTATTGAGGGACTTCCTGAAGGTATTCTAGAGTCCGCGCGAATTGACGGAGCAGGGGAGTTTACGACCTTTATCCGGGTGGTCCTTCCATTGACAATTCCGGCGATGGCAACTGTGTCGCTCTTTGTGGCGGTGGGACAATGGAACTCTTGGTTTGATGTATTCCTGTACAACTCATCGAATAAAGAACTTAGCACCTTGCAGTACGAATTAATGAAAATTTTGCAAACGTCAACAACTGCAGCTACTGCAACGGCAAGTGATGCGTATCAGTCTGCCGAGAGCAGTGGGACAGCGGTTACGCCTACATCCATTCGAGCGACGATGACGATCATTGCGAGTGTTCCTATACTCATGGTCTATCCGTTCCTGCAAAAGTATTTTGTACAAGGTATGACCATTGGTGGTGTAAAAGGATAAATAAAAGCCTGCTGTACTCTTCTAAGTTTGGTAGAGAACACAGCAGGCTTTTTCGCTGTTCAAAGATATTGATTGTATCTATACTGTGCAAGGACAATCGCTCATCTAGCGCATTTTGACTTGTTTTCAATAAGCGGATACATTGATACAATTGATTTGGAATAAGATGTTAATTTTTAGAAATTCCCTAGTCAATGGTAATGCATAATACCAAGTCATTATTTTAGGTTATATGTAATGTTATAGAGATTGTTATGCCCCCACTTATTAAGATCCATTGACTTGTGTCAATGGATCTTTCGTTTGGATTACAGCCACAGTATCGTAGCTCCAATCATGGGGGTGATCACCATACTTGTTTTTAACCACAGTGCAGGTACGCGTTTCGTAAATTTGGCTCCTACATATGAACCGGACATGGTTCCAATCACAACAGCCAGCAGCAATTGCAGATCGAGGTAGCCAATTTTCATATAACCCGCACCACCCGCTAGTGCAATCGGAATGATTACCAGCATCGTTGTACCTGCGGCATATCGCATCGACATCCCCAGCAGCAGCATGAGACCCAATTGGATAAATGGCGTGGAGCCAATACCGAATAATCCGGATAACATGCCAGTGACTAGACCGATCAGAATGGCATAGAACCAGTACCGCAATCCGCTGGTCTGTGTGGAAGGCTGTTCTGTAGTTATCGCTTTACGTCGGGAGACGAGAACTAACCTTAACCATAAGGCAAGCCCTGATGCAAAGAGCATAATGGAGGTCAACATACCCAGCCGATCTTCAGGAATGAAGGAAGACCAGCCAGAACTAACCCATGCACCTGCTGCTCCTGACAGCCCTACGATGGCGCCTGTTTTTAAAACGGCATTTCCCTCCCGATAATGGCTAATAGAGCCAGACAGAGAAGAGAAAAACATCGCTGCCAATGCAGTTCCCAATGCGACATGAATCGGATATCCAAAAACGACGGTGAGAATGGAGATAATGAATCCAGAACCTCCAGCACCGACAAAACCCAAAAGAAGACCAAGCACAATCATAACGAGTGTAATATTAATCAGTAACATGTGACATTCTCCAGACTTGATGATGAATACCCATACCTATAGGTAGTGGTGGATTGACCTGCACGTAACTAACCTCATCGAGCAACATCGTACTGCGATAATGCATATACATGGGCCATTCAGGAAGGGCATTTCCATTGGGATCTCCCTCCTGGATAAAGGATAACCAAGATTTTCGCATATTACGTGCAAGTTTATATTGTTCTGGTGGTACCGAATGGGGATCATCGGAAGCACGGAACACAGGTGGTGGATCGCTTAATTGAATAAGGCTGCCTTCATAGCCGTGTGTTGCTCCCAAGACTCCGCCACTGCGTAATTGATACATCCATACAGGATTTCCAGCAGCACTTAAAGCCTCGGCGAATTGGATTGCTCCAATGGTATATAAATGCTCCGTTAGTACGGTAGACCAGGCTTTTTCTGCCGGCATCTTACTGCTATAAGATTGATACGTTTCCGAGACGACAGCGGCATTTAGTCCAAAAAAATGCTCTAAAACTGCCGGATCTGGAGACTGTAACGCCCGGTCATTGTGGATAAATATCGCTGATTCATCTTCATTGGTTCCTATCAGGAGAGGTGGTTTCTTGTCATGAGCAGTTAAATACGTCATTGGTTGTAAGGGAATAACAGATCCATCTGCGACAGGGCCAAACATATGAAGACTGCGGGAGGTGTCAGAACCAACTGCGCACTGTGCTTCAATTAATTGTTCAAAGGGCAGCTCAAGCAATTGAGTTGGATCGTTCAAAATATCCAATTGCTCCATAATCCGACGGGTGGTTACATGCGCCGTGACTGTATCCCGGATGGCCTGAGTTGCACCACTTTGGGCTATAGCTCTATTGAATAATCCATGCGCTCGCTCCATCGTATATAATGTAGCGATACATTTGGCTCCGGCAGACGCTCCCATAATCGTAACCTGTGACGGATCACCGCCAAAAGCGGAGATATTCCGCTGAACCCATTGTAATGCAAATACAATATCAAGCATGCCGTTGTTGCCTGAAGTGTTGTAGCCCTCGCCGAGAATATCTCCTAGGTGCATAAATCCTAACAAACCAAGTCGATAATTAATGGATACATACACCAATCCATCTTCAACCACATATCGTGAGCCGTCACTGTCTGCTCCAGTGCCTGTTGTAAATCCGCCACCATGGATGGACAGAAGAACAGGCTTCAACTGATCTACAGCACCTGAAGTCCACACGTTCAGATTCAAGCAATCCTCGGATTGCACAAGCCCCTGAGCTTGAAGGTGTTCGTCCTTACGCTGAGGAGCGATGAAGCCAGGATGACTGCATTCTCTAATATCTGACCACGGGATTGCCGGTTCTGGAGGCTTGAATCTACCTTTTCCACCGGTTGAGGCGGCATAAGGTATACCACGAAATGCATATATCCCTTTGCAGTCCATTCCGCGCACTTTGCCTGATTCTGTATGTACAATCAAGGGTAACAGCTCCTTTCCAGTTGCTGTGAATCATTATATCTTGTTTCAATCATAATCTGTAATATATATTAATCTATAATATACATAACCAATACGTTATGGAAATGGATCGAATAATGTGATTGAAGGGACGTGGACAACATGGACTTGCTTCAGCTCCAATATTTTCAGACGGTAGCACGCATACAGCATATGACCCAAGCAGCCCATCATCTGCATATTTCTCAACCGGCACTTAGCAAGATGATTGCTTTGCTGGAAGCTGAACTGGGTACCAAGCTCTTTGATCGTAAACACAAGGGCATACGATTAAATGAGCACGGCGAATTATTTTTGCAACAGGTAGATATTGCTCTTAGGGCTTTGGAAGATGGCAAATTGCAATTGCAGGATCTCAAAGGTTCAGCTTCATCTTTCGTGGCCTTCGATGTGCGAGTCGCTTCACACCTACTGCCAGATATATTGTCCGATTTTTGTGCGCAATGCCCCAATGCTGAGTTCAAGTTGCTTCAACATGCTTCGTCGCACATAGGTGTAGCGGATTATGATCTTTGTCTGTCTGATGGAGTTTCACTTTCCGATGATACACATTCCGTTACAATCCTGCGAGAAGAGATATATGTTGCTGTTCCGGCTTCGCATGCTTTCGCAGCTCGTGGACAGATTGCCATTAAAGAACTGCGTGATGAAAGCTTCATCATGCTTCCACCTGGTAAGTCGTTACGGGAGACAACCGATGCCTTCTGCCGGCTTGCAGGATTTACGCCCAAGGTTCGGTTTGTGAGTGATGATCCGGCAACGGTTCGTGGACTTATACGTGCAGGACAAGGGGTTGCTTTTTTCCCAGCTATTACATGGGGTGGTTCAAGCGGTTCAGAGGTGACATTATTACGGCTTGAAGAAAGCTGGAGCTACCGTTCAATCTCGCTGTCATGGCCGCAAAATCGTTATTTGACTCATACAGTCAAACAGTTTCGCGAATTTATTATAAACTACTTTGCCAGATTGGAAGACCTGCATCGTGTCCAGTAATCTGCACGTTTGTTGAACTAATAATCAAATGTAAGAGCAACAAAATATGTACACATAGCGTCTAAATATGATGAATAGAACAGCAACAGGAGTGAAAACCAGATGTTTGTAAAATGTATGACACTACTTAGTACGATTCTTGGTTCTATGCTCATATGGGCAGGAAACGCGGGTGCAGAATCACGATTTACCGATTTACAGTATTCCAAATGGGCAGAGGACGGCATTCAATATATGGCTGAACGCGGGACAGTAGCGGGCTACGGTAACGGAATATTTCAGCCGGAGAAGTCTGTAACGAGGGCGCAAGCTGTTACCTTTATGGTACGAGAGTTATATGCAGACGAGCTTCAGCGGCCTGTACAAGGTGGCACTTATTCGGATGTTCCAACGACACATCCTTTTTATCGCGAGATTACGATAGCTGCCAAGAATGGGTTGGCAAGCGGGTTCCCAGATGGTAACTTCCGTCCTAATGCACCGATTAGCCGTGCTGAAACGGCAGCATTTCTTACGCGAGCCTATCCTTTGGAAGAAGGGAAGCAATCCGCAAATTGGACTGACACGGGGTCTCATTGGGCAGCTGCACCGATTCTTATGTTGAGTTCCAATGGCCTGGTCGGCGGATACGCAGATGGAACCTATCGGCCGAATCGATCAGTTACACGCGCTGAGTATGCCGTATTTATGTCGCGTGTTATCCGCTTTGAGCGTGAACAAGCTATACAGGCTCAGGACTGGGATAAGTTGATTTCGTATATGACGTTAAGCGAACAGGTTGGTCAGATGCTCATGCCAGACATTAGGCAATGGAATGGTAAAGTCACGACGACGGTTCATGAAGGTCTGAAGCGGAATATCCATGATCAGGATCTGGGTGGACTAATTCTTTTTGACAAAAATATAGTGGATGCCCGGCAGGTTGCTACGTTTACACATGATCTGCAGGCAGAAGCAGGTGACATTCCGCTATTTCTTGGTATTGATCAAGAAGGCGGCGTCATTAAAAGAATTCCAGGCGGTACGAATCTGCCGGGACAGATGGCGCTTGGTGCAACCGGAAATACAGCGCTAGCTGAATCTGCGGCTCAATTGACAGGAGAAGAGCTGAAGGCGCTAGGCATCCAGGTTAATTTTGCACCTGTTCTCGATATTAACAGCAATCCGGACAATCCCATTATCGGGATACGTTCATTTGGCTCGAATGCTGATTTGGTGACAAGACTTGGTCTTGCCATGATTAAAGGTTTGAAGGAATCAGGTGTCATCGCTGCAGTGAAGCATTTTCCAGGTCATGGGGACACAGCAGTGGATTCTCATCTGGGCATGCCTGTGTTGACACATCAGCGTGAACGACTTGATGCCGTTGAACTGAAGCCGTTCAGAGAAGCTATTAACAATGGGGTCGATATGATCATGACCGCACACATTGCGTTCCCTGCGATCGATAATGAGCAAATGACTTCTCTGAAGGACGGCCAAAAAGTACCGGTACCCGCTACATTATCCAAGAAGGTACTCACGGGTCTGCTTCGGGATGAACTCGGATATGATGGATTGATCATCTCGGATGCTTTTACGATGAAGGGAATCGCTGAGCATTTTGGAGAGAATAAGGCGGTAGAGCGAGCAGTTTCCGCTGGAGTTGACATTATTCTTATGCCCCAAGATTCTGCAGCAGCCCATCAGACACTATTAAACGCAGTGATGAAGGGCACGATTCCGAAAGAAACCATTGAAGCGTCTGTCACGCGAATTTTGGAAGCCAAATCCCAATACGGACTATTTGAACGCAGTCAGTCACTTTCGGTCAAACTTGCACAATTGAACCGGGTTATCGGATCTGATCAGCATCGCGTCGTGGAACGGGACATTGCAGAGAAAGCAGTTACCGTCTTGGCAAGTCGAGAAGGGAAGCATGTTGATTCGATAACTAAAGGTGATCAGGTTGTGATTGTCGCAGCGGATGAACAGCAGGCACAGCAGCTTGAGAGACAGCTCCAACAATCGGCAAATAACCTGTCAATCAAAACAGGCATATCCGTAATACGTCAAGGGAATTCACAGGCAATTCTTCAAGCCCTCGCTAAAGCCGATTACGTGATTCTTGCTTCCTATCAATTCCGTAATGTGGCAAGTGAGTTTGGCTGGAGTGACTATCAAGTCTTGACCGATGACATGAACAGGCGTAATCAGCGATATACATTGTTGTCCCTTGGTAACCCCTACGAGACGATCCATCTGAAGAACGTACGCTCAGCCTTGGCAGTATACGGGAAACAGGAGCCTAATACGTTAGCAGGAATCAAGGTGTTGCTTGGTCAACTTGAGGCTGGTGGTAAGCTACCAGTGGAAATTAAATAAAATAGTCTCGTTCGCTTCATTGAACAGTAATCCAAGATAATAAATAATAATCTGAGATTTAAGCAAGTTAAATAAAATAAAAATAAGCCTAGTGATTACGCTGCAAATCAGCTTCAGGCTGAAATCATAAACCGCGCTCAGCGCGGTTTATTTTTGCTTTCAAAAGAGAAGTTATTCTCAACCAAGGTAGTGATAACATCCATTACTACAAATAATGATTACTAATTAAATTATAATTATTGAAAAATTTAGGAGATGGCATTATAATCTTGCTAATCATCAGTGAGTAACAGTAATTGGAAGAGAGTTTAAGGGAGGGGATCAGATGTCTCTTGAATTATTAGAGTTAGAGCTAGAGTATGAATTGCTGAAGCAGCTTCATGAGGCCAGTACGCCAATTGGTGCAAGCACGCTCGTACATACACTTGGCAAGAGCCATAACCTGAGTCAGGCTACGATTGGTAGAAGACTCATGGAGTTGGATGTTGACGGATATACCCTACTACAAGGGCGTAAAGGAAGAGTGTTGACAGAAGCAGGTCAAGAACGGATGAAGACACTAGAACGTGAACTGCAGCAAAAAAGTGTAAACATGCGTTTTATCCAGATGTTAAATCACTCAGGTGAAAAAGCACTGCTAGACGTTCTTGTGGCAAGAAGAGCGCTTGAGAGGGAGATTGCTTCATTGGCAGCTGAGCGTGCGACGAAGGAATATATTGAACTGATGAAAGAGTCGATCGCGGTACAGAATCGCATGCTCGCAGATAATATGATTCCTTATGAAGAAGATAGAGAGTTTCATAGACTTCTGGCTTATGCAGCTCAGAACCAGATTTTGCTGCATGCCGTCGAGTTGGTATGGGAGACCAGTCGTGATTTCTTAGAAACAGCGTATATTCGGCGAACCGTTGGAAGCGAACTCGTTGTAGACCACCAGGAAATATTGGAGGCTGTGGCTTCCCGTTCACCTGAGCGAGCTGAGGCAGCCATGGTCAACCATATTAACCAGATGATCGAAGACGTCAAGCGATACTTTGCGATGAGAAACAAAATACAACCGAAGGACACGGTTTAAAAAGGAGCTGAGCTTTTGGACACCATCTACCGTTTAGGCGTTGATATCGGAGGCACATTTACCGATGCGTTGGTCACTGACGATCAGGGGAGAATCGTTACCGCACTCAAGACACCGTCCATTGCTTCAGCGCCTGAACAGGCCATTTTTAATGCGCTTGATCAGCTTAAGGATCGTGGTGTGGATATTCAAGACATCGATCTGTTTGTACATGGAACAACGCTTGGGGTTAACACACTAATTGAGCGAAATGGTGCAGAAACGGGACTTCTGGTAACGAAAGGCTTCCGTGACATTCTTGAAATTCGTCGGTTGCGATTGGAAGACACCACCAATCTGTACGGTGATAAGACGGAGGCGCTTGTCCCAAGGCATCTCGTTAAAGAAATTGATGAACGTGTCCTGGCAAGTGGTCGAGTGCTGCACCCGTTGGCTCTAGAACAGCTCCTTCAGGCTGCAGATGAGCTAGTTGAGCAAGGGATTACCGCTCTAGCGATCAGCTTCCTGCATGCCTATGTGAATCCCGCTCATGAGAAGCAAGCAGAGGAACAGATTAAGCAGCGACATCCTCATCTTTTTGTATGCAGTAGCAGCACGATATGGCCACAGCAGCGAGAGTTTGAACGTACGCTTGCTACAACTATGAACGCTTATGTGGGAGAACGAATGGGATCGTACTTCCTAAGGCTACAAGAAGGTATACAAGTATATGGATTAAAAGCCAATCTGCTATCAACGATGTCCAATGGTGGCATGATGACAGCCTCAAGTGCAGCAAGTGAACCTGTCCGTACGCTATTGTCTGGTCCAGCTTCAGGTGTAATCGCAGCAACACATATCGCACATGTCGCAGGCATTGAACAGGTTATTACATTTGATATGGGCGGTACAAGTGTCGATGTGGCTCTGATTGATGTACACCCTTCTTATTCAACCGACAATAAAGTTGGTGATTTTCCAGTGATTATCCCTGCAATTGATGTGACAGCCATCGGCGCAGGTGGAGGCTCTATTGCCTGGCTTGATTCTGTAGGTGTGCTTAAGGTAGGACCTCGCAGCGCAGGAGCAAGTCCAGGCCCAGCTTGTTACGGGAGGGGAGGACTTGATCCAACCACAACAGACGCATATCTTCAGCTAGGCATCTTGCAAGCAGATCGCTTCCTGGGTGGACAAATGCAACTTCATCCAGAGCTTGCAACAAGTGCTCTTGATCGATTAGGTAACGCCCTGGGACTGGATGCGACACAAACGGCTCAAGCTATTCTAGATGTGGCGACAGCTAATATGTACGCCCAATTCTCACCGTTAATGGCACGAAAGGGTGTTGATCCACGTGATTTTACACTGCTTGCTTACGGCGGTGCTGGACCAATGCATGCCTTTTTGATGGCTTGTGAGGTGGGAATCCGCAGAGTGCTCATCCCGCCTTCACCGGGAACACTTTGCGCCATGGGATGTACGGTAGCCAACTTGCGCAATGATTTTGTTTTTTCGTTACATCAGAATAGTCAGGCTCTGGCTCCGGGAGAATTGAGTAGCCATTTCGAGGCATTAGAGCATAAAGGTCGCAACTGGGTTCAAGAGGAAGCCCAAGGGAGCTTGAAACTGGAGTCCGTATACTGCTTATTCAGTGCCGATATGCGTTATGAGGGACAGGCATTCGATCTGGAAATTTCGCTTACATCTGAAGAGATTAACACGCCTGAGCTCGCCAAAGTCAAATTTCATTCGCATTATGAACAGGTCTTTGGTATTCGTCAGGCTGAAGCAGAAGTCATGTTTATTAGTCTTCGCGTGACGGTAGTAGGCGTTGTGCCATCAAGCAACAGCATAGATCATGAAGTGCAAGCACACCAATCGTTAGATGAGAACGAACCAGAAGAACGTATGATTGTCTTTGGCAACATTCCCAGAATAGCGAAGGTGTGTACCCGAACGCAGATTCCTCTCCATGCTGTGATGCAGGGGCCCGTCATTATTGAAGAATATGATACGACCATTTTCATTCCCGCAGGCTTTACGGTGTTCAGAGATATTCACGGGAATCTGATTGGAGAGATGCAGGCATGATCGCGGATAAGGTATTTCTGGAGATCTTCAATAATCGGATTCAAGCGACAGTAGAAGAGATGGCGAATGTGGTATTACGCACGGGGTTTACTGCTTTTGTCAAAGAAACCGGTGACTTTGGAACATATCTACTGTCTCCATCAGGAGAGACATTCGGCTCTCCGCTTGAAACGGGATACAATCTGTCACTTGGTATTCCTGCTGCTGCAACGATACAGAGCATCAATGATTGGCAAGAGGGTGATATCGTCATCTGCAATGATCCATATGCCACGCAAGGCATGGTAACCCATCTTCCCGATATGCATCTTATCAAACCCTTCTTCCATGAAGGACGCATTATTGCATTTGGGATGTGTTTTGTACATTCATCAGACGTTGGTGGCAAGGTGCCAGGAAGTGTGTCCCCCAGCGCTTATGATATTCATATGGAAGGCATTCGAATAGCGCCTATTAAACTGTATGAGGCAGGCGTTCTTAATGAAACTGTCCAGCGCTTATTTCTAGACAACAGCCGCATTCCTGAACAGAATTTGGGTGATCTTCGAGCTCTTATGGCGGCATTGAATCGTGGAGAACAGCGAATGGGCGAATTGATTGCGCGATATGGTGCAGAACGAATAGAACAGGGCATTGAAGAGTTGCTGGAATACGCGGAGCTGAAAGCACGAGCCATTGTCAGTGACATTCAAGATGGAACATATGAATTCTGGGATTACCTTGAAAAGGGACCAGGCGGGTATCCGATTCGTCTGCGATGCAGCATGACAATCAACAAGAGCGATATCTACCTTGATTTTAATGGTTCCGATCCACAGGTCAGGGCATCGTTCAACATTCCAACCCATAATCAACAAGGACACTACATGCTGGTGCCTGCTCTAATCCGTTATTTTCGTACACTTGATCCAACGATTCCGTGGAATTCCGGTATGATTCGTCTGGTGCGCAATTATGCGCCTCCAGCCTCCATTCTTAATCCAGAGCCTATGGCAGCGGTCGGCGCTCGGGCGGCAACCTTTATTCGTCTGATGGATGTCATCACTGGTGCTTTGAGTAAAGCACAGGCGAGCAAAGTACCTGCGGCAGGAGCAGGACAAGCCTGTATTGTCATGATGGCGATGACCGATGCAAACGACGGGAAGAAAAAGGTTGGCGTTATACAGCCGATCTGTGGTGGATCAGGTGCAAGACCGATGAAGGATGGTATTGATGGTATGGATTTTGCGGTAGGACATCTACGTAATATCCCGGCCGAGACGGTAGAGGCTGAGATGCCTGTCATGATTGAACACTACGGTCTACGTCCAGATTCGGCAGGAGCAGGAACCTTCCGCGGTGGAAGCGGGATTGAGCTCCGTGTACGGATTCGCACACCGGATACGGTGATGACGGCAAGAAATATGGAGCGAATGGAGTTCCAGCCATGGGGTAGGCTTGGAGGCGGTGTGGGTACACACGGTGAGGCTATTCTGAATGTTGGTCTCGATACCGAAGAGCAGTTAGGTAGAATTGATGAATTGCTTCTTCAGCCGGGAGATACGGTTACCTTCCTATCCCAAGGTGGCGGCGGATATGGCGATCCTCTAGAGCGTGATGTTCAACTCGTGTTGAAGGATGTTAGAAGTGGGTTAGTATCGACTCATCAGGCACTTGAACGATACGGCGTTGTAATCCGAAATTTAGCGTTGGATGAGGAGCAGACAAGGATTGAACGTGCTAAACGTGAGCAGGAGAAACAGGACTTCAACTATGGTCATACGAGAGAGAAGTATGAAACGTTGTGGACTGATGAGATGCAGTTGGCGTTGGTTAATTCCCTGAGTAACTATCCTCTTGCGCTCCGTGATTATTTGAAACGTCGGACGATGAATGCTGCTGAACACAGATTCGTAGGCAATGCTTCCCTAACACCTCTCGATATACCTGTAATGATGAAAGAGTTGCGACAGCAGATTGGACTTCAATGAGAAAGAAAACGAAGAAAAAGTTAACGCTCTATTGAAACACATTAACTAAATAGGTTCAATTGATAACTTTGTTGCTTATATCACTTATTCGATGGGGGAAATTCAATATGTTCAAGTCTAAGAAGAATCGTTTTCTCAGTTTAGCTTCTCTCACACTGGCTGCTTCACTTGTACTCTCGGCTTGCGGGGGAGCGAGTAATACCAGCAATTCTTCCGAAGGAAAGGATGCTTCAGGATCTGGTGGGGAAAAGGTAAAGCTCACGATGTTCATTTGGGCTGGTTCCAATCAGGATGTTGTACCAAAAGAAGTTGTTGCTGAATACGTGAAAAACCATCCAAACGTTGAAGTGACGTTCGAAGAATCAAGTAACTCCGTGATGTATCCGAAGATGGTTGCTGGCAAACAAGCGAGTCCGGACGATCCAATCGTTAACTTTGGTTACTTCAATGCCGATGCTACGGCGAAAGGTCTGAACGATGATATGTGGGAACCACTCGATACAAGCATCGTGACCAATATGAAGGATATTCCTGAACAATTCCATCAGCCAGATAATAAAGGGATCGTCTGGGGTGTATCCAGCTTTGCACTAGTGTACAACAAAGATCTTGTTCAAACGCCACCAACCAGCTGGAATGACCTGTGGGAGAATGAGCAATTCAAAGGGAAAACCGCTCTGTGGGACTATATGTTTTATTCATACATCTCTCCGTTAATTGCGGTTAAAGGCCAAGAGATTGGTGCTTCATATGAACATCCAGAACCTGCATTCCAGTACGTGTCTGATCATAGCGATCAGATTGGTACACTCGTCACTTCCAATGATCAGTTAAAAGCACTTCTTGAATCGGGCGATGCTCTAATTGCACCATTCAGTGCACAAGTTGCTCAGACATGGATTGATGCAGGTTCACCTCTAGCTGTTGCTTATCCTGAAGAAGGCGCAATTTCCTTCCCCTATTCACTACAAGTGGTCAAAGGATCGACTCCTGAGCAGACTCGGGTGGCTAACGAGATCATTAACGAACTGCTGAATGCTGAGTCACTGACGAGTTATGCAGATGCTACCGGAACGCCTGTAACTAGCACGACGGCAACGGTACCTGATAAGTATAAGGATGACCCTTCTTTCTCCGTAGAAACACAAAGTAACGGCATTAATCCGGATTGGGACAAGCTTGCACAGAACAGCTCCGCTTGGAAAGAACTATGGGATCGTCTGGTGAAAACGAAGCTGCAGTAAAACAAATCTATTCGTAATACGAACGGGATAGATTGGAGGAATATAATGAACAGCGGACGAGATACCGTTTCCATTGAAACGAAAGGTGTCACGAAGAGATATGGGGGGCGAGCCGCCGTTGATCAGGTCACTCTTCAGGTTCATAAGGGAGAGTTCGTCTCCCTTCTAGGGCCAAGCGGCTGCGGCAAAACAACCCTGCTGCGCATGTTAGGTGGACTTGAACAGCCAGATGAAGGGGTCATTTTGCTGGGAGGACGTGATGTCACGGGAGTTCCTGCTTATGCTCGCAACAGTAATATGATATTCCAGCAGCTTGCGCTGTTTCCTCATATGGATGTATTCCACAATATTGCATACGGTCTCAAAGTAAAAAAAACACCGAAAGCGGAGATTAAACGGCAAGTCTATGACATGCTTGAATTAGTACAGCTTGGAGATTACAGTAACCGAGCCATCTCGCAGCTGTCGGGAGGACAGGCTCAGCGTGTGGCTATAGCCCGTGCGCTAGTTAACCGACCAGAGGTATTATTGCTTGATGAACCGCTCTCTGCACTTGATATGCAGTTGCGCCTGGATATGCAGCACGAGCTGAAACGAATACAGCGAGAGTTCGGGGGCACATTCATTTTTGTCACGCATGATCAGAGTGAAGCAATGAACATGTCTGATCGGATTGGCGTCATGCGAAGTGGAAAGCTGCTGCAATATGGGACGCCTGATGAAATTTATGAGAACCCTGCGGATCACTTTGTAGCTAAATTCATTGGAGATACCAATCTGATTAATGTAACCATATTAGGATCAGATCGAGAGGTTGTTCGTGTTGATTGTTTCGGTCATACATTTGTTGTAAAAGAAAACAGGCGAGGCAACGCTCAACCAACGGGTACACCATCTGTATTGTCGTTACGTTATGAATATATCCGCCTTGGCGCTGAAGCCGAGGACAGTGTGAATGCGTTTGAAGGCAAGGTGATTGAGAGTGTGTATGGGGGTGCCAGTATACGCTACACCTTGGAAATAACATCCGAATTACATATTCAGGCGACCGTTCTTCATCAGAGAGGTGCATCTCGGTATGCAACAGGTGATATCGTATGGATTGGATTTGACCCGGATGATGCACTGTTGTTATCTGAGCCTAAATCGAATCAGGAGAATGGATCATGAAACGGGTAACTGAACGCGTTGTCAATCTGTATTCATCTCAGCATCGTCACTGGGTAACCCAATTTTTACTGCTCGTGCCTGCTTTAGCGTTGATGGGAGTGGTCTACCTTGGCAGCTTGCTGATCTTCGGCAGATACAGCTTCGACATTTATGAGAACGGTAAGTTAATTCGAGGATGGGACTGGGCTTCATACCGTGCGTTTCTATCTGACCCGTATTACTGGAAACTGATTGGGACGACGTTTCGAATTGCATTCAAGGTTACATTGTGGAGTGTGCTACTCGCGTATCCGCTGGCTTATACCATCGTGGGCTTGAAGAAACCAGTTTTGAAGCAGTGGTTACTCCTGTTAACGTTTCTACCCTTACTGGTTAGTGCGGTTGTGAGATCCTATGGATGGCAGTTGCTCTTATCTAGGCAGGGCATGATGAACTGGTTGTTCACCCATCTGGGGATTACAGAAGAAGGCTTCAATATGATGTATAACGAGACGGGTGTTGTCGTTGCACTAGTTCATATTTTTCTGCCATTTATGGTTTTTCCTATCCTGAATGTGTTATCCCAAAGTGATGCATCGCTCAAAGCAGCAGCGCAGGATCTAGGTGCAGGCAGTTGGCGTACCTTTTTGAACATAACCCTACCATTATCAGCAAGAGGCATTGCAAGCGGAATCCAAATTGTGTTTACACTGTGCCTAACGGCATTCACCACACCTCAGCTTATCGGGGGAGGTCGGGTGATGACACTTCCTGTTTTTATATATCAACGAACACTGGATACGAATTGGCCTATGGCAGCCGTTGCTAGCTTGTTCTTGCTGGTATCCTCCATCGTTGTCTCGCTCATCGTCAACAAAGGCGCGGACATGTTGATGTTCAGGCGTTCTAGCAAAGGAGGTCAGGCACATGGTTAGTTCTAACAAATTTACGAAGCTGCTGCTCTATGTTTTTACAGGCATGGTAGCGATCTATCTGCTGTTACCATTACTGATGATCGTGATAACATCGTTAGGCTCTGGATCGGCAAGCAAATTCCCACCAGAGGGGTTCACGATGAAGTGGTACGCTAATCTAGCGGAGCAGACCCAGTTTTTGCATGCATTCAAGAACAGCCTTATTGCTTCTACAGGTGCCGTACTACTGGCTCTTGTAACTGGAACGCTAGCTTCGCTTGCCATCGTACAATATCCGTTTCGTGGATCAGGGTTATTGCGGGCTTTCTTCGTCTCCCCAATGGTTATGCCCAAAATCACGCTGGGCATCGCGTATCTGATTCTCTTTTCCAAAATGCATATAGCAGGCGGCTTATTTGCCTTGATTTTAGGTGAAGCAGTCATTGTTCTCCCCTTTGTTCTGACAATCGTAGGTAGTGCGCTCGCTAATCTACAGCCTGTATATCGGGAGGCTGCTGCGGATATGGGCGCAAGTCCAATACGGATTTTTTTCACCATAACGCTGCCACAGCTTAAATTGTCCTTGCTCCTCTCAGGCTCTATTGCTTTTGTATTCACATTTGATCAAGTGGAAGCTGCTTTGTTGCTCTTGCGGCAGGATAGCTACACGTTGCCTATTCAGTTATTTCTGTATATGGAAAAATGGCAAGACCCTACCATTGCGGTGGTATCTGTTGTTTTAATCGTATTTGCGCTTGTGCTGTTTCTTCTAATCAGGCTGGTTCTGCGTTCTCTTACAGGAATGGAAGGCATGCTGGGCGGAAGAAAAAAACAAAGGAGGTCTTGATTTACATGGGAGATGTAAGCTCACAACAGCGTTCTCGTAGTGCTGGCTTGAACTGGGAGCGGGCAGAAGAAGTGATGAAGGCAAAAGGGATTGCGGCTCTAATTGCAACTACACCGGAGAATATTCAATATGTCATTGGTTCGCAGCTACGTGCGAGTAACTGGACGATGCAAATTTATGCGATACTTCCTGCGGATCGAACGGCAAGACCTTGTATCATCATACCGACCAATCGTCTGGGAGTAGTCGCACAATTTGGTATAACGAACGTTGATATTTTTGCATACAGCGATTTCTTCGTGGAAGGCACGGTTGAAGGCAAACCTTCAACCCCGGATATTGACTTGTTTTATTCATTGCTACAATCCACGGTTATTCACACAAGTCCGTTAGATGCGCTTCAAGCGGCAATTAAACAGTTAGATATTGAACATCAGCCTATCGGAATTGATGAAATGCGGATAGCGCCACAGATTTTGGAAGGAATTAAGAAAACGATCCCTAATGAAGCCGTTATACCTGCCTATGCACTATTTCGACATATTCGCTTGATCAAAACATCCTATGAAGTGAAGCGGCTACAAGAAGCAGCCGTTCTGAATGAACAGATTGAGAAGGAACTCATTGAACTGATTGAAGCAGGTGTTCATGAGAAGCAGATCGCAGACCACTATCGACTGGCCGTGATGAGAGGTGGCGGGATTCCTGCAATGACCGCAGTCGGCGCAGGGCCCCGAAGCGCGCTGCCTCTGATCGAGAATTATTTTCACACGATTGAATCAGGTGATCAGGTTCGCTTCGATCTTTGTTTGCAATTGGAAGGTTATTGGGCAGATACCGGTCGCACAGTGGTTGCAGGTGAGCCTACACCTTGGATGAAAAAGCATTTTGATGCAGTAAAGATTGGATGGGAGACGGCACTTGAACATGTGCGCCCGGGGGTCAAAGCGTCGGACGTATTTCATGCAGCGGTATCACGCGTGCAACGCGAAGGTATCCCTCATTATCGACGTCAGCATGTGGGACATGCGATTGGCCTGGAGCTGTATGATGACTTGACCCTCTCCCCGGGTGACCAGCACATCTTGGAGCCCGGTATGGTACTTTGTGTTGAGGTGCCTTACTATGAGCTTGGTGCTGGCGGCTTCCAAATCGAGGATACGGTGATCGTTACTCCAGATGGTTTTGAGTTTCTGACCCATATGGAGCGTAAACTGTTCACGAAATAACGATTGTTGGGAGGCTTCACGCAAGCGATCTGGCAAGAGCCGATCAGGGAGCATTCCTGCCAGAAAGTTGGAAAATGCAATGATTCAGCAGGGAACGACAACATTTCGAAACATCAGTCTTGCATTGTTTGCCGGAGGATTTATCACGTTTGCATTATTATATAGCTTGCAGCCTTTGATGCCTGAGATCAGTACAGCTTATGCAATTACGCCCGCGCAGTCTAGCTTAACTCTCTCTGTAACGACCGTTGCGATGGCACTTACGATGCTGTTTGTGGGCTCTCTATCTGACTTGGTCGGGCGCCGTTACATTATGACCGCAGCTCTAGTGATCTCATCGCTAATTGCCATACTGAGCGCGTTCAGCTCAGGATTTACGGAGCTTTTACTACTTCGCATCCTTCAAGGTGTCGCACTTGCAGGGCTTCCAGCTACAGCTATGACGTACTTGGCTGAGGAGATCGACACCTCCAGTCTGGGGTATGCTATGGGTCTATACATCAGTGGCAATTCCATCGGAGGCATGGCAGGTCGTTTTATCAGCGGTGTGATTACAGATTGGTTCGGTTGGCGCACAGCTATTGGTTTCATAGGAGTACTTGGCTTATGTGCTGCTCTGATATTCTGGCTTGTCATTCCACCGTCACGTAATTACGTGAAAAGTGCTGTAAGCTTCTCACGAATCATCCCGCTCTTATGGTCCCAATGTCGTAACCCACGTTTGCTCTGCCTGTACGGACTCGGTTTTCTGTTGATGGGTGGTTTCGTAACGCTATTTAACTATATTGGCTTTGAATTAACTGGAGAGCCGTATAGCCTGAGTCAATCTGTCGTTGGAAGTCTGTTTGTTGTATATATTATGGGCACCTTGAGTAGTACTTGGATGGGGAGAATGGCAGATCGATACGGCAGATCACATGTGCTTATTTTGACGCTTGTCATCATTCTTGCTGGGTCACTATGCACACTACATGCTGACTTGTGGGTGAAAATTGTAGGACTTGCGCTGTTTGCCTTTGGTTTCTTCGGTGGACATTCCATCGCAAGCAGTTGGGTAGGCCTTGTGGCGAAGCAGCATGTATCCCAGGCGAATGCTCTGTATCTATTTTTCTACTATGTCGGTTCAAGTGTCAGTGGAACAGGTGGAGGGGTGCTGTACAGCGTACAAGGCTGGCAAGGTATCGCAGGTATGATCGTTGTCTATGTTATGATAGCGATTGTCCTGTGCCGTATCCTTGCACATCTGGATGAACGACCATCGGTCATAAACATGAAATAAGGTAGAACAGTTATTGATTCTCGTTTGTTGCGAACAAGTGGAAACCCAACTTATGATTTAAACAAACATTTGATCAAGAAAAATATGTGAGCATTAGGCTATTTCGGGATTGATCTCCTCCGAAGTAGCTTTTTTTATTTTAGTGAAAGCTCGCTAAAGTCCGGTTTTGATTAAGGATTTTGCTTCTAAATAAGAACATCTTACAAATTCTAAAAACAAAATGTGACCAAATGTCGTCCTTAAGAGTGTTTAACAAATAAAGGAGGGCAAGACAACATGCAGCGATCAGTGCCCGAGCCGGGCGATCATGTGATGAACATCTACGAGGCATATGCGGATACACTGTTCCGGATTGCCATGGTACACCTCGGCAGACGAGAGGACGCAGAGGAAGCTACGCATGATACCTTCATCAAATATATAGAAAAAGCCCCCACCTTCAACGACGCAGAGCATCAGAAGGCATGGTTAATTCGGGTCATCACCAATCACTGCAAGTCCTTATTAGGCAGAGGTTGGCGCAAACGGGAGGTCAAGCTGGAGGGCGCAGATCCTCTCACAACGGAAGACCCTGAAGACCAGGCGTTGATTGAACTTGTGCTGTCCCTGCCTGTGAAGTATAGATCGGTGGTTCACTTATATTATTACGAAGATTATCCGATCCGAGAAATCGGCGCTATTCTACAGATTAGCGAGTCAGCAGTGAAGATGCGATTACAGCGGGGAAGACAGTTGTTAAAACTGGAGCTGGAAGGGGAAGAACAGCTATGAACGAGGAACAATTCAGACGAAATTATAAGAAAGCGGTGGATTCGATGAAAGCAGATGAGCAAATGAAAAAACGGATGGAGCAAAGTGTGAATGCAGATCGCCGGCAACAAAAGCGTCAACGTAAACCTCTATACATAGCAGCCAGCGTTGCTATTGTTGCGAGTATTGGAATAGCCGCGCCTAGTGTATGGCAGCAATGGAACGCACCGAATGTACCGGTGACTAGTGTGGCTATCAATGAAACCAACGACTCAAATGAAACCAATACACCGAATACATCCAATGATCCAGTTGTTATTCCAAAAACGGAATTACCAAGTACGGATGGTAAAGGTGCTATGGCAGATATGATGCAATTAGTCGTCTATCAGGGCAATGTCTATACCCAATCAGCGACATCGCTTGATGGTGCTGATGCGCTTGCCTTGCGTGGTGAGAAGCTTGGCACGACAACAGGTGGCATCAATGAGTTAAGCGGCCAAGATCAGTATACGGAGCTTGCTTCCAACATTGGTGAGGCAGACATTTATGCGGTAAACGGGTACGATCAAGACTTCCGAATCATGTCCTATACTGAGATTGATGGACAGGTGTACGCACAATTATTTGACAAGAACAATGATATCACGATTAATACTGGTGCCGATCTCATCGGTAAGTTGCACATTGAAGGTAATATTACGGCCGCGCAGTGGGAAACCTTTGCAAGCTGGAACAATGGATTACAGGAGCTGCAACAGCTACCAGCGGATGCGTCATTGAATGAATTTGTCTCGGCATTGAATGCTGCTAAGCCGATTGCAACCAGCCCAGAGCTGGAAGAGAAACTGTACGGACAGGAAGATCGCAAAATGATTTATCTTACGCTACAAGATAAAACCAAAGTGTCCTTAGTATTGTTCGGTGAAGGTCTAGTGCGTTACGGCAATGTACCCGTATTCCTTGAAGTGGAGCCAGGTGCATTTCAAGCGTTCTGGGATAGCCTGAGCGAATAAAATAATAGTTGAGCAGCGCGAGTGGAAGCGCGACGAAGAGCGAGCAAGGCATATCATTGCCTTGCTCGTTTTTTTGTATGCTTAAAGAATCTTTGGCTTAGATCAATTTAACCATCACATGTTCTCCATTAATGTCTTTTTCACCATTCAACCTGAAACCGAATTGTGTATATAACTTCATCGCTGCTTTATTATTTTCATACAGACTGAGATAAATTTTCGTGCATGAGTATAGACAGACCATATGATCAATTAATGATTGCAGCAGTATTTTACCTAGTCCACGACCCTGATATTGCATATCAATCAGATAACGATCCAACCAGACTCTACCATCTTCGCTTTCGTTCGGAAACAAACCGTACATAGCGAAGCCAACAAGTACTCCGTCCACATACAATCCAACGGGCTGATAAAAGGGACAATCTTTAGCATCTTGTAAGCATTTAGCAGGAGTTTCAATGTAGTCTTGTTGAGTGTGATGTACACGCAAAGATATGATATCACTTAAATTGTTTTGATCTACGTTTTTAATTTCTATTTGCATAGGAGACACCTTCTGTAACCCTCTAAGGACATCGTACTTTTTTCCCTTGGGGTTTGATTTTTGTTTATTACTAAATTTAAAATAAGGTATCCGGTAACAGGATAGTCAAGCGCAAAAGGGAGAGAAAACATGGAGGGGCTAACATATGTTTCAACAGGTCAGTTTGCAGAGATATGTCATGTGAACAAAAAAACGCTCTTTCATTACGATGAGATTGGACTTTTCAAGCCGACTTATGTGGATGACAAGGGATATCGATATTATTCGTTGAACCAGCTAGATACCTTTTTAATGATCACTGCGCTGAAAGATCTTGGTATCTCGTTGAAGGAGATCAAGACCTATCTGGAAGAAAGAACACCGGATCATATTTTGCAGATGTCGAATGACATGATCCATAAGGTGGACAAGGAAATGGACAAGCTAAAAAATATCAGAAATATTTTGCAAGAAACGATAGAGTACACTCATCGGGGATTACAAGCTTGGAAGAATGAGGTTCGTCTGATCGATCAAGAGGAGGAATATCTGATGCTTAGCCCATTAATTCAAGAATCGGATGTCCTGACGGATCTCCGGTGGTTAACATTCTTTAGGCAATTCGAGAGACGGACGCAGTCTGCCAACACGTCGTTTGTTGGAGCGATGGTTAGTAAAGATCATATTCAAGCAGGGAAATGGAATGATAAGAGCTACTTGTTTGCCAAAACTCAAGTTCCTGAGCTTGCGACGATGATTAAACCAAAAGAAACATACGCGGTAACTTTTCATCACGGAAGCTACGAAAATATCGGAAATGCATATGCAGAATTATTGACATATCTACAGCAACAGGGACTAAGCCTAGAGGCGTTCGCGTACGAAGAATATCTTGTAGATGAGGTGGCTGTTCAGAAGGAGGAAGATTATATCACTCAAATTACGGTGAGGGTATCTTCTAACTAGTATAAAAATTGTTTATAAATGGTCAAAAATCTAGAACTAGGATATCTATCAGAACGAGCCTACCCATGCTAAGATGAAGTTAAAAAGGAGTTATGGCTCATGATCGAAACGAGTGAAAAAGAAGAGTTATTATTCAATAGTGATCACCATTTCAGAACCTTGCTAGAACTTGTTGAATCTGTGCCCAGAGGTAAAAGAGGCCTTTCAATTGAAACAGAAGAGAGAGACAAAAATTTTCGCGATGTGCTGATGCATTTATATGAATGGCATGCCATGTTGGAGAGATGGTACCGAGAAGGCATGGATGGTGATGTCCCTTCGATGCCTGCACCTGGTTTTAAGTGGCGTACGATTGATCAGCTCAATATGCAAATTTGGGAAAACTATCAAGATGTAACTTTGAACCATGCGATCAAAAAATTAAAGTTGAGCCATGAACGAGTGATGGTGCTTATCCGGAAACATACCAACGAAGAAATCATGACCAAGAAACATTATAAATGGGTAAAAACAAGCAATTTGTACAGTTACTTTGCAGCTAACACGTCCAATCATTACGTGTGGGCAATACAGAAATGTGAACGGATCGCCAAGGCGTTAGGACATAATTTGTAGTATAAACGCTCCTTAGGTAAATGGAGTACATAGGAAGCTGAACAGCGTGTAATTCGTTAAAGTAAGAGAAATAGTGAATATACGAGAAAGCATTGGTATTAACAAAGGCCAGTGCTTTTTGTGTTTCTTTCGATAAGATAAGCCAAGCTTTTTGATGAAAAGTTAATCAAAACAATTGGTAAAAAAAGACCTGTTAATGAATGTTATAAAATAGTATTATTTAACTGGGTATTAAGTCTTATTTTTATACAAGAAATAAATGATAATGCCTGCATAGCACACGGAAGGGAAGTTTTGTAATGAAAAAGAAGGTTGTCATCATCATGGCTTTGCTACTCACATTGATCGTCTCAAGTGTAAGTGCAGATGCAAGAAAGAACGTTATTGTCGACGGACAAACGGTTCTGTTCGATCAGAATCCTATTGTTGTTAACGGAACAACGTTAGTCCAATTCACACCTGTATTCAAAAAGCTAGGGATAACTTCGACTTGGGATCAACAGAAGAAGCAGGTGGTAGCTACAAAAGGTGGTACTAAGATCATCCTTAATGTCGGTAACAAAACGGCATATGTCAATGGCTCACCTGTGGAGCTTCAAGTTGCACCAACGGTTGTTGGAGGCAAAGTATTCGTTCCGTTAAGGTTCATCAGTGAAGCAACAGGTGCTTCCTTAAATGTGACGAACAATGGGAATAACATTGAGGTGTATAGTGGTAACAGTACGACTTCTTCAAACCAGACGGTGACTCCAAGTTCGAAACCATCGACAACTAAAATTAAGCCTTCATCTCAGCAACTTGAGAACTATTTAGATCAAAATCACTCCATTTTGGTTGCAGATGGCAGTTTGTACGAGGTATCCTATGTTGGTTTTGTAGAAGATCGAATCGTCATTGGCGTAAGCTTTGACTATGAGAATTACGGAACACTAATTAATAACGCCTTTGATCACAGTCATATTTTCAAGCTAATGAAGCCAGTCGCACAAGACCTACAAGCAAAATACGGTCCATACGACGTGAACATGGTTATGTATCTAGATTTTGAATCTCCGATTTATACAACTAATTTTGGCGTGGATAACATTGAAGCATTAAATAACGGGAATTATCACGTCCTTAAGTCCGTCTTTTATTTAAACTTTCTAGCTAAAACGAAAGAGTTTGAAGGTTTCTTAATCGATGATGAAGAACTAATTCCGATGTATTCCACTACATATTAGAACTAGAGTAGGGAAACAAAGAAGTAGTATTGCGTGGATAGGCTCCTTATATAGTAGACAGGTCAAAGATTAGATCTGTTACTGTAGGGAGTCTTTTCATTTGTTAGGGTCAGATGAACGAAGCACATGCTTGAGTTTTTCAGCAAAGAAAAGTTCAGGCCAAGTTTCAAGTTTAATTGCAATTGTTCAGAATTTGTTGAGTATTATGTGTTAAAATCTTCTTCATAAAATCGTGAAGTTAAGCGGAATGAATCTGAAGCTCTGTATTGCAATTGACAACAGTAGTCAGGCATCATCAATAATCACGTTTATTGAGAACGGGACTACGCTTAAGTCAGCAGACTAAACCCTCAACAACTCGATTCAGTACAATGATAAAAGAGGGATTGAATGTGGAAAAAAAGATTAGGAATTCTGCGAAAGCATTGATTATCCAGGATGGAAGAATGCTTGCCTTGAAGCACAAAAATGAGCAAGATGTATATTATACGCTGCCTGGCGGAACCCAAAATGCAGGTGAGGCACTGACTGATGCTGTTAAACGTGAAGTCGCAGAAGAAATAGGAGTTCATGTCGAGCCGTTATCCTTGGAATTTATTAATGAAGGTGTATATGGCGAAGCGCTACATCGGGTAGATTTCTTTTTTTTATGCGAGTATAAAGGCATGGTGGAACACTCGAATCTGCACAATGAAGAGGCTCAAGAGGGGTATGAATGGTTAGAGATCCAAGATATTATGGGACAGCCCCTCAACCCGTCTAAATTAAGAAAACAAATTCTTCGATTGGTTGCTGGAGAGAAAACGGTTATGTATCTAGGAAATGAGGAGCATGAAGATCCAGAATGATTCCTATGAAGAGTGGGCTGAATATCAGGGTTCATTTGTATATTTGAGTTCAATAAAAGACCTCCAGCTTCGTTAGAAGACTAGAGGTCTTTGTCATATCGTTAGAAAAATCGTTATAGGCAGCATTGCTGTCGAAGACGCTGCAGGTTCGTTCGAGCGAACTCTACCAGTGAATTACGCTTGTTTAGTTTTAAGACGGATTACGTTCCATGATGCTTTGTTCAGGACAGCTTGCACTTTACCCTGATCTACCTTCGTGTGGCCGCCGTTGTGAGGCATAACGTTATGCGGGTTTGTTTTGGTGTTGGTAGCTTTCAGATCGTCATTTTCCAGTACAATGTGCTCTACAAATGTAGTTTCGCCGAAAGAGCGAAGATCTACATTCAGTTCCATCTGTTCGTCGAGATGTCTGTTCACCGCAAAGATGGTGATCATTCCATTCTCTTCATCATGCACGCTGATTGCTTCCAAGTAAGGCACATCAGTGAAGTCTTTGGAATCGTACTTCGGTGAAGATACGACAGATTGAAGCACGGTGCCACGTCCGAAGTTGGATGCATGCATGAACGGGAAGTAGGTTGTCTGGAACCAGATCGCTCCGTTATTCTCAGTCATGATCGGTGCGATAACATTGATCAGTTGTGCAAGACATGCCATCTTCACTCGGTCAGCATGTTTCAGGATGGTAATCAGGTAACAGCCTACCGCGAGTGCATCTTCATGCGTGTACACATCCTCGAACTCCGGCGGTGCAATCTGCCAGCGTTCTTCCATACGGCTTGTACCAATAGAGTTCCAGACATTCCATTCGTCCAGGGACAGCATCAATTTTTTCTTACTACGTTTCTTCGCTTGCACGAAATCACAGATCGAAGCGACACTATCGATGAATTGATCCAGATCCAGGGAACTAGCCAGGAAGTCATATGTGTTGTCTTTATTATTGTTATAGTAAGCGTGCAGGGACAGATAATCTACATTCTCATAGGAAAGATCAAGAACTGTCGCTTCCCAATCAGCGAATGTACTCATGCCACGGCTCGAACTTCCACATGCGACAAGCTCGATATTTGGATCAACCCATTTCATCGCTTTTGCAGTTTCGTTCGCAATTCGGCCGTATTCATGTGCAGTCATTGCTCCGATCTGCCAAGGGCCATCCATTTCGTTACCTAGACACCAGGTTTTGAATTGGTGAGGATCTTTGTAACCATGGGAAATACGTAGATCGCTCCAATATGTGCCTGAAGGATGGTTACAGTATTCCACCAGGTTTCTTGCTGCATCAATACCGCGAGTACCCAGATTAACAGCCATCATTACTTCGGTTCCAACAAGCTTCGCCCAATCAGCGAATTCATTAGTTCCAATTGCGTTCGTTTCAATAGTCCACCAAGCAAGTTCAAGTCTGCGTTTACGCTCCGCTACGGGTCCCACACCATCTTCCCAATTGTAGCCTGATACAAAATTTCCGCCCGGATAACGAACAATCGGCACATTCAATGCTTTGATGGCTTCAATGGCATCCTGACGGAAACCTTGTGCGTCGGCAGTTGGGTGACCCGGATCGTAAATACCGCCATAGACAGCACGTCCCAAATGTTCAACAAAGGAGCCATAAACTCGTGGATCAACTTCAGCAATCTGAAAATCTTTATCAATAAGCATCTTGGATGTAAGCAATGTGAAAACCTCCATAGGATCGATTTGTTATTTTGTTTCATTCATAAGTGAAATATATTGGATTCGCCAAAAAGCAAAATCAAAATATTGATTTGTTATCTAATATGTATCATAATGCTTTTTTAGGAGCAAGATTATTTTACAGGGTTCGCAAAATAACGAACTCAAAACGAGAGGGAAGTGGAGTTCATGATGCTCGGTACGGATGCTAACTCGTTAATGGTCTACGAGGCGCTTGCAAGCGAAGCTCGGTTAAATATTGTTCGTTTATTACTACAAAAGCGAGAGATGCACATCAATGCACTCGCCGAAGAGCTATATTTGAGTAAAGCCATTGTCAGTACCCATGTGAGCAAGCTGCAGAAAGCCGGTATTGTTGGCAGTCGAATGAGACGGGAAAACGGTGGAACCTATAAATTTTGCTACATTCAGCAAGAGTTTATGACGATTAATTTGTCACCAGAGCCAATGGCAGCACCGTACCACGAAGTTTCTATTCCGGTCGGACAATATACGGATTATGAGGCGTGGCCAACATGCGGGATTGCGACGACGACCCAAATCATTGGGCAATACGATACACCAGCCTGCTTCATGGATCCGGATCGGGTAAATGCAGGCATACTCTGGTTGGCACGTGGCTTTCTCGAATATAAGATTCCTAATTACCTATATAAAGATCAGACAATCAAGGAGATTGAAGTTTCACTGGAGCTTGGCTCGGAAGCCCCTCAAGTGAATGAGAACTGGCCGTCGGATATACGTTTTACGCTGAATGGTCACTCTCTTGGAACGTGGACAAGTCCTGGTGACTTTGGGGATCGCAAGGGCAAGCTTACTCCCCAATGGTGGCATTCGGATGTCAACCAGTATGGTGTACTCAAAGTGCTGCGAATCAATGCTGAAGGCACGTTTATTGACGGTCAGCGCATCTCGGATATCAAAATAAATGACTTGAGTCTTAATTCTGCTACATATTGGACAATTCGTTTAAGCCCAGAAGAAGGCGTACCTGGTCGGGGTGGACTTACGTTATTTGGAAAGGGCTTTGGCAACTATAATCAGGACATCTTGATTCGGTACTACTATGAAGCAGTAGGTTCTGAATAAATTCTGCTAGAATATTTCTAAAATCAACTAGAATAATATGGAATTATAGGCTATATTGGTTACATCTAAACAAAAAAGGAGCGAATTTTAATGTCTAACAAGGTGATTGTGCTTTAGGTCTACAAAAGGATTATCGT
The DNA here is from genome assembly GCF_023714095.1 of Paenibacillus sp. MER 99-2. NCBI lineage: Bacteria > Bacillati > Bacillota > Bacilli > Caryophanales > Paenibacillaceae > Paenibacillus > Paenibacillus sp. MER 99-2. Next base: position 1,483,464 of record NZ_JAMAUZ010000001.1, read on the forward strand.
TTACAACAGAGTCCTTTTGTGGACATTGTAATGCGGGAAACCGCCCCATCAATGTTTACTGGAGGAGATTATTATTCATTTTAACGAAGCTGTTCACATTAGCAACACGCATGTACTGTCACTCGCGTCCAAGGTGTTCGACCTGGAAGGTTACACGATTCAGCTTGTCCCACCTCATGAGGGAGGGCGGAATATCGTTTACTCTTGTGAAAAAGAGGGGCATGAGTCACTCATTCTCCGAATCTCTTTTATGCCTGATCGAAGCAGGAAGGATTATATGGCAGAACTCGAATATGTCCGCTATCTGTACGATCATGACGCAAGTGTACCCAATGTTGTAAAATCCAATAAAGGTCGTTTACTGGAAGAAATCGTTCATGATGAGCATACATTCTATATCAGCTTGTTTGTAAAAGCCAAAGGCAAGCTGCTTGTAGAAAACCATTATCAGTACCGGGAAGGGGTTCCCATTAGCGAGTACTACTATAATTGCGGCAAAGTTCTGGGCAAGATGCATCAGGAATCGAAAAGCTATACGCCCGTTAATAGCCGATATCAATTTCTGGAAAGATACAACACAGAAAAAATCGCGAGCTTAATTCCTGAAGCATTCCCTTTGCTCAAAGAGAAGATGACTGAATTGCTGCAGACCGCGAAGCAGTTGGATTTGAGTCAAGAGACATTTGGAATGATTCATTTCGATTTTAATGACGGGAACTACTCCATTGATTATGATACGGGTCAGATCACGGTGTTTGATTTTGATAATTCTTGTTTTGGCTGGTACATGTTAGACCTTGCATCTATATGGACAAACGGCGTTGGCTGGATTCAATTCGAACCAGATGCAGACAAACGTAGACAGTTCATGGACGATTATTTCCAAACCGTACTTGCTGGATATACTTCGGAAACGCAAGTTTCGGAAGCGATGCTGGAGAACCTACCGTTATTCATTCAACTCAACTTGCTGGAGAACATTCTGGATATGTTTGAGGTGATGCAGTATAACGAGCAGGAAGCGGAAGCGGAAGAGGATGATGAGCATCTGGCATATCTCATTAAATGTATGGAAGAGGACATATCGTACAAAGGATTTTTCCATGAGTTGTACTCCCCGGAAGCTCCTTTTGAATATGAGATAAAACTGGATTCTGATTGATAACTGGCAATCTACAATGAATAAATGAGTTAAGCTAACAGGAAGAGGCATCCGGTATAGACCGGTTGCCTCTTCTTTTTGTAGCTTGCTTTTATGTAGCCGAGACTTATTATATTCAAAACGCGTTATTCGAATTTGGAGGGTGGTACGTTATACATTTTTTTGAACGCTTTCGAGAAGGTGAAGGGATCGGGATATCCCAGAAATTCAGCGATTTGCTGGATGGTATATTTTTTCTCATACAGATAGTCCCTGGCGCGATTCATTTTAATCTGATTGATGTACTGTCCTGGGGTAATGCCTAAAATTTTCTTGAACAGAGAGATAAAATACTTCTCGGAGATTCCCGCAACAGCCGCAAGCTCATTAACCCGGATGGCTCGATGCAGATTCGCCTCAACATACTGGAATACATTCTGCAGAACATCCAGACTCCCTTCGCTTTTTCGAGTTTTCCGATTCTGGAGGAATGCACCTGTATATATGCCTTGCCCATGAAGCTCCAAAATTTTGGCGATGACAAGAAGCAACGTCGCTTTTAGATAAAGTGGATTGCCAGAAGTACCCTTGTTCTGCTTAAACCGTCGATAGGAAGAGGCAAATAGCGTAGTCTCTTCTTGTATCAGGTTACCAGGTACGATACCTGGAAGTTGAAATTCACCCAGAATTCGTTTTTGCTCAGCGATGCTGAAATCAAAGTGCATGTAAACAAATCGGCACAGTTCTTCAGTTGTAGTTGCCATATAAGGCATATCCGGATAAAAGAATATGACATCGCCCGTGCTTGCTGTATGTTCAATTCCGTCGACGGTTATTTGAACGGAGCCTGCGGTAACAAGCCATAGATCATAGTCGGAATGCGACTTATGCTCAATCCACTTTCGGTCGTGAGTCTGTTCAAGATAAGAGCTCATACGGAGTGTGATATGGTCAGAGAGCTCGTCAATTATACTCATATTTACATGATTTGTAGGCATCTGATCAACCTCGCTTTGTTTTACTTTATGACATCCTTTGATTTGTTCTAGTCTATAAAAGGATTTAGAGTCTTTTTGTAATCGTACCATATGACATGTTTAGAAAACTATCACACATTCCGATTCTGTGCCACTTCTCTATAATGAACTTATATCGTTACGAGGAGGGTTAATGAATGAATAATGACACAACGATGCAACATCCTAAAGTGGTCGTGATTGGCGCGGGTAGCCTGTTTTTTGGTCGTCAGTCCATCTGGCAGATGGTTCACTCCCCATACTTGAATCAGGGTACACTTGCGCTTGTAGATACGGATGAAGAGAGACTCTCGAAAATGGTAACATTAGCTGAAAAGGTAGCGCGTGAGAACAACGTATCTCTTAAGGTAGAGGGTTCGGTGGATCGGAGACAAGTGCTGCCAGGAGCAGACTTCGTTGTACTCAGTTTTGCGGAACAATCGGTGAAGTATCGTGGTATTGATTGTGAGGTTTCTCTGAAATACGGTATTCGGATGTGCTCCGGTGATACGATTGGACCAGGTGGAATCTTTCGAGCTATGCGTGAGCTACCGGTTATTATGGAGTGTGCAAAAGACATTGAAGCCCTATGCCCTGATGCATGGGTCATTAACTATATCAATCCATCGACGGTTCATGGGATTGCGCTGCATCGTTATGCACCACAACTTAAATCCTTTGCGCTCTGCGATAGCCACCATATGCCACACAAGAAGGCCTACTATGCTGTGCGAGCTGGAATTATCGGAGACCATAGCGAGTTTAACCAACAGATTGACCAGAAATTCGATTTCCGCATCGCTGGTGTGAACCACTTTACTTGGCTGCTCAAAGCCGAGTTTGAAGGGGCAAATGTGATGCCCAACATTGCCGAAGCTATGCGCAAGCTGGCAGGGGATGAGAATAACGGCGGCGATCGTGGTGCTAAGGCTCTTTTTAATGATGCGATTACGTACGAGTTGTATGATATTTTCGGTATTATTCCTACATGTACAGCACACACGAAGGAATATGTTCGATACTGGCAAGGTCACGGCAAGAGTGCGGACACAATCCCGCCTTTATCGATCTGGGAGACAGAGGATCGATATCAGCGGCATGACGAAATGTGGCAACAGGTGGATGATTTTCTGGCGGGAAACATCCCGATTGCTGATTATATGAGCACATTCGGTCCAGATCATGCGACAGATATCATCGAAAATATGGTGGGCAATCTGGGCAAGAAGTTCTTCATTAATACTCTGAATCAGGGCGCGGTAACCAATATGAATAACGATTCATTCTTGGAGCTGTTATGTGACGTGAGTATGGATGGCGTTAAGCCTGTCCATGTAGGCGAGATGCCACGCGGAATCAGAGGTATGCAGGAACTTGTTCTGGATACGCATGAGCTTACAGTCGAAGCCGTGCTGAATCAGAGCTATGAGAAGCTGAGACGAGCCATGCTGACCGATCCGCTGGTGAACTCCATCAGTGATGCGGATAAGATCATACACGAATTGTTAGAACTTGAGCGTGAGATGATTCCACACGGTTGGTACAATAAAAATTAATGAACAGACCACGTGAGTCCCTGGAAAGGGAATTACGTGGTCTTTGGTTATGAATCGTTATATTTACGTAGTCGTAGATATACCTAGTCCAGTTTTAAGTCACCTCAAATTTTAAACATGCCAGCATTCACCTTGTAGTATGAGATAATAAATTCACGAAACCCTTTAACCGCTGGAGAGAGCCATTTCTGCTTAACCCAAGACAAGCTGATCGGATATACGGAAGCTTCATCTGCAATTTGGATATAATTCAAGCCCAGATTTCTACATACTGACACGGGGAGCAAGGCTACACCTTGATCAAGTCGGATAATTTCCAACAGCGTATGCGAATCAACCTCAAATGCAAGATTGGGGAGGAAGCCAGCTTTTTCGCAGAGCATCGTTGTAAATCGACTATACTCCTTGTTGTCAGCCAGTGAGATAAACGGCTCCTTGGCAACAACGTCTAATGATATGGTAGTCTCACCACGATAAGTATGGTTCTTAGGTACAACCAGTACAATGTCTTCTTCAACAAGAACAACACTTTCAATCTCCTCGTCCTCAATCGGATGCCCCGTTATCCCCAGATTCATATCACCTTTTTTCAAACTTGTAATAATCTCATTCCGGCTCCCAATGCCTTGCTGAAGCTTGGATTCAGGAGAAGCGTTAATGTAGTCTCCAATAAGACCCGTCAGAAATCGAGGATTCGTAATGGAGATTCGGATGGTGCTAGCGATCTGATGTTCTTCTGCTCTGATCTCCATCTCAGCATTCTCAATTTCTAAAAAAATTCGGTTCACATGCTTCAACAGAATTCTCCCCGATGCATTCAATTCGATTGTTCTTCCTTTGCGGTGAAACAGAGGTGTTCCTAGTTCATCTTCCAACCGTTTAATGGTTAGGCTCAGTGAAGGTTGGGCTATGTTTAATTGAGCAGCAGCTTTAGAGATATGTTCCGTATAGGCTACTGTCTGAAAATATTTGAGTTGAAGCAGCTCCATTTATCTGCACTCCTTATTTATTGTGATAAATATATATAGTTCTTATTATGTATTATATTAAATTTAAACATTGATGTAGAATTTATTTATGAGATAGAGATAAATTTTGGATAAGGCAGGTGTCCTTTGATGAAAATCGATGTAAATAACATAGCTAACAATCTGAATACCCCCTTAACGGCTCCGGCTTATCCGATGCCACCGTACAAATTTGTGAATCGCGAATATCTAAATATTATATACCGGACAGATGAGCAAGCTTTGCGGGCAGTAGTACCAGAGCCTTTGCAGATCACAGACCCTCTGGTTAAATTCGAAGTAATGTGGATGCCGGATGTATCTGGACTCGGAGCTTATACGGAAGCAGGGCAAGTCATCCCCGTTCAATTCAATGGTGAGCATGGCGATTATGTGCACTCGATGTATGTAGACAACTTCCCGGCGATTGCCAGTGGTCGAGAGCTGACGGCATATCCGAAAAAGCTGGGTGCACCCAAACTATACACGGATTCCGATACGCTTGTGGGCACGCTTGATTATGGAACACTTCGTGTCGCTACGGCGACCATGGGTTATAAGCATGTAGAAATGGACAAAGATGCTGCTAAACGTGAAATATGTCGTCCGAATTTTATGATCAAGATTGCAACGGACTATAACGGTAATTTGAGAATCTGTGATCTGATCCGCACTCAAATTACAGATATTGAGGTGAAGGAAGCCTGGACAGGGCCTGCCCGGCTTCAGCTCTTCGAGCATGCACTAGCACCTCTTGCAGATCTGCCTGTATTGGAAGTGGTATCTGCATCCCACATTCTTACCAACTTAACTTTAAATGCAGCACAGCCTGTATATAACTACCTAGAAGAGAAATAAGGAGGAAACACAACATGAGAATTGCAATTGTAGGAGCAGGATCTTTGGGAACCATCGTTGGAGCTTATCTAGCGGACGGTGGAATGGATGTCGAGTTAATTGATGCATATCAGGAGCATGTCGAAGCTTTAAATCAGACAGGTGCCAAAGTGACCGGTACCACAGCGTTTCAGGCTAACGTAAAAGCGATAACCCCTGAGCAGAAGTCAGGACAATACGATCTCGTGCTACTTCTCACAAAACAGCTATATAACGAAGCGATTTTACAGGAATTACTTCCATTTTTAAAAGAAGACAGTATCGTGTGCTCCCTGCAGAATGGGATTCCTGAAGATAAAGTCGCTGCGATTGTTGGTGAACATCGTGTCATTGCAGGCTCCGTAGAGTTCGGTGCTACATTCATAGAACCTGGCGTGTCTAGCTTGACGACGGAATATACTCAGTTCAAACAGTATGCTTTTCAGATTGGCGAGCTAAATGGTGAAGTTACCGAGAGAATTGAGCGAGTTAAATCCGTTCTAGACCTGGTCGGAGGTACACATATATCGGATAATCTCGTTGGAACAAAGTGGTCGAAATTGTTGATTAACAACGCATTTAGCGGATTATCAGCAGCATTGAATGGACAATATGGAGATATTATCGACCACGAAGCTGGTATTGTGAGCGCGGTTCACATTGCGGATGAGACGATTAAAGTTGGACATGCAACTGGAGTTCAATTTGTGAAAATGAATGGCTTCGACATTGCTTCTCTTGAACTGAACAGCGAGGCAGATATTCCTGAACGAGTTCAAACATTACGTACGGTAATGGAACCTTCAAGACTGCTGAAAGCAAGTATGCTACAGGATCTGGAGAAGAAACGTAAAACCGAGATTGATTATATTAATGGAGTCGTATCCAGTAGAGCGTCAGGCACCGGGGTGGCCACACCGTACAATGACCTGGTCGTTGAATTGGTTAAACAGGCCGAAGAGACCCACACGGTTCCGCAGTTTAATACGAATATCGAAGCTTTTGAAGCATTATTAAATGAGCAACATGCCAACACGATATAAATAATAATTTTGAATGAACACATCATGTTTATTGATTACTATGAAAGACCTTACTAGGCAGCATCTGGTGAGGTCTTTTTGCTATATCAAAACGAAGATGAAATTTGTTGAACTATAAATCCCCTAACATTTTACAAAAAGAGATTGTTAATTTGATATAATAGTTACTTGAATCAATTTCATAACTCATTAATACGTGTTTTATGTAACTAGATATATACAATTAAACCGTTTTGATCTATATCTAGCCTTGATTGAAGCAGCTAAAGGTATTATGAAATTGATTCACTTGTTGTTACTTTTTTCTTATTTACATCATTCGGGGGAGATTGCTTATGCGGAAGCTACGTTGGGAATTTGTAATGGCTATTATCGGTTTTTGGTTTGTTTTGTTCATGACTTGGAATGAATATTCCAAAGTTCTAACGTTCAGTGTTGTCTTGACGGGTATATTTATCGCGTTTATTCGGATTCATTGGTATCCATTGGCGTTTGATAAGAACATTGAGCGGGTTGAGTCCTATTTGAGGAATCAGAAAAACACACCCGGGATGTATATCAATTATGTCATGGCAAATAAATTAGATGACGAAGCAGAGGTTGTTATGGAGCAGGTACGGCTCAAATACAAACGGGAAGTGGCACAAGCCCCGTTCAAGGCAGCTTATGGATTTTATAACCAGGACATGAATGCAATTCGGGAAGCAATTCCTCATATTCGCTGGTCCGATTACCGGACATATTATGAAACGTATCTTCTGTTAGAGGAGGGTAACAGCGAACAAGCACGAGAACGACTGAAGTCTATTAAGAAACATTGGATGAGATCTGCGCTACTAGGAGCAATAGAACTCAAAGCGGGTCGAAGAGATCTTGCCATACAGCTTGCGAAGGAAGCCCTTGATGTCTCTAAGGGTGTCCACCATTATGTGCTCTATAAGGAATACGAAAGGTTATATCCAGAAGTTGTTAAGACCGTATCCTAAACACGACATTTAATTTCTGAAAGTAGCGTGGTAACTTATGAACATAGAGCAGATTATGCAAGAGTTAGTAGATCGTAAAGTGTTAAACTCTATCGCTATTCCAGCCAAAGCATTAAGTGGAGGCACAGTAAGTAAGCTATATCTTCTAGAGCGTACAGATGGGAATCCATATGTCGTGAAAATGAATGAGCCTAGAGTGGTTAAGTCTGAATCGGTCTTTCTTAAACATTATCAATCATCAAACTTACTCCCGAAGCTTATATTTTTGGAATCCTCCAATACGTATCTCGTGTACTCTTTTATCACCGGTTCAACGGATTATCCTGATGGGAATAAAAGAGAAATACTGCAAACGCTCATTCATGGGCTTATTAATGATTATAAGCAGGTAAGCACTAAACAAGGTTGGGGATGGGCGGATCAGCCGAGTAAATCATGGCGTGATTTTCTTGAAGAGGAACGTTCTGAGAAATCTAAAATGATCGGCATACACCTAGGTGATGAAGATCATAAACTGATATATCATTTGGTACAAAGCATGGAGGAAGAGCGGGAAGCATTTTTATTGCATGGGGATTGTGGTGTACATAACTTTATATTTGAGGGTGGGCGACTACAGGGTGTGATCGACCCTACGCCTGTCATTGGAGATCCCTTGTATGATGTGATTTATGCATTTTGTTCATCACCAGATGAGCTAACGATAGAAACGTTCCATTCAATCTTGGATCAGATTCGTTTTAAAAGGGAGACATCCGTAACGACGATCTACGAGAAAGTTCTCATCGGCTTATACCTGAGAATCGGAACTGCGATTAAGCATCATCCAAGCGATCTGGATTCGTATCTGGTATCTTGGCAGTATTGGAGGGAGATCGTACTTCAGTGCAGGAATAAGGGAGGATTGGAGTCATGATCAAGTTAACTAGAGATGGGAAATACGCCATGTCCATGAAGTTCGACCTGCATGGCGTTAATCTACTTATTGAAGCGTTTCAAAATGCATTAAATGGCGCTCAGGGCAACATTGAACTGGACGAACCAGCCATCGTTGGAAATAAGGGAATTAATAAGCTGACCTTCTCCTGTAACAATGAGCGGGATCAACTCAGTTATGCTGTATCCAGCCTGATTTTTGAATTGGAAGATGAAGTTTTAGAATATAATCTGGGTCGATTGAAAGAGTGTGCCGTGAGTCTGAATTTTGCTCCTGCTGAACTCTGTGAAGTACGTTTTGGCAAGGTCAATATAACGATTTACGGTATTTTGGAAAACTCCTTGTGAAGAGGGTCTATATCCCGGAAGTATTGATAATAAATTAATCATTAATATTAAATGGTTAAAAATTACATTGACATCTTCAGCATTTTCCAAAATAATAGAGTTTAATTGAATACTGGTACCTTTAATTCAGTCCAGAGAGGCTGGCAAGGGCAGCGGATTTTATAATCACGCAGGAATCGGGGCATATCCATCAGGGATGCTCTGCGTCTTCGCGCGGATTGTAATGCAAGAAGAGGCTACTTGTCGGTGTATAACTTGACAAGTAGCCTCTTTTTTCTGCTTTTTTTATGGTATCAGAACACTTTACTTTGGAGGTATTCTGATGAGCAAACAAGATCAAGAGTTTTCATGGCAAGAGGTGCCTAAGACGCAACGCAATCATTTTTGGAAGACGTTATCCGTTATGCTGGGGTTCACATTTTTCTCAGCGAGTATGTTGGCAGGGGGAACACTTGGCGTCAGTCTGACGTTTATGGAATTCATCGGCATCGTACTGGCGGGGAACCTGGTGCTCGGCATTTACACAGGAGCGTTGGCTCATATCGCTGCCAAGACAGGATTGTCCACACACTTGCTTGCAAAATATGCGTTTGGTGCGAAGGGTTCCTACCTTCCATCCTTCCTGCTTGGCTTTACACAGGTTGGTTGGTTCGGTGTCGGCGTAGCGATGTTCGCCATCCCGGTTGCGAAAGCGATGGACTGGAACGTATATCTGTTGATCATTGTGTTTGGTCTTGCGATGACAGCATCCGCTATTTACGGCATGAAGTCACTGATCATTCTTGGTTATATAGCAGTGCCCGCGATTGCTATTCTAGGTAGCTACTCCATGTTTGAAGGGGCTAGCACGCTAGGTGGTTTACAAGGATTACTAGACTACACACCAACACAGACGCTTACTGCGGCAGCGGCATTGACGATCTGCATTGGATCATTTATTAGCGGCGGCACGTTAACGCCCGATTTTGCGCGATTCTCCCGTACTTCCAAACAAGCGGTTACGGCGACGGTTATTGCTTTCTTCTTGGGGAATTCACTCATGTTTCTATTTGGTGCCGTAGGAGCGATGGCTTATAACTTGGCAGATATCTCAGAGGTCATGTTCCTGCAAGGACTGATCATCCCGGCAATTATCGTTCTAGGTCTGAATATCTGGACAACGAATGATAATGCGCTGTATGCTTCTGGGCTTGGGTTTGCGAACATCACCAAAATATCGAAGAAATTCTTCGTAATCGTTAATGGTATCGTAGGTACAGTGTTTGCGATGTGGATGTATAACAACTTCGTTGGTTTCCTGAATGTACTGGGCGCAGCTGTTCCATCGATCGGAGCTATTATTATTGCAGACTACTTTATTGTGAAACGCAGATCGTATAAACCTTTTGCTGAAATGAATTTCAAAAATGTAAACTGGATAGCCATGATTGCTTGGGCAATCGGCGTTGCATTTGCACAGCTTGCACCAGGGGTAACGCCACTTAACGCATTGCTCGGAACAGCGGTAGCTTATGTCTTGCTCATGCTGATTGTTCCAGCAAAAGAAAACAAAGAAAAGGGGAATTTGAATGATTATACAGAACGCAAAATTGCGGGGTAAAGAAGGTCTTTGGAATATTGTAGTAAAAGACGGAAAGTTTGTGCAGATCACAGAAACGCTGGAGACAACAGCTAATGACGAAGTTATTAACGTCAACGGCTCACTTGTTCTGCCACCATTCATTGAGCCACATATTCATCTGGATACGACACTTACGGCAGGAGAGCCAGAGTGGAATCTAAGCGGTACGCTGTTCGAGGGGATTCAACGTTGGTCTGAACGCAAGGCGTTCTTAACTCATGAGGATGTCAAAACCCGTTCAAAAACGGCATTGAAATGGCAACTGGCTCAAGGCATCCAGCATGTACGGACGCATGTCGATGTGACTGATCCAAGCTTAATCGCAGTAAAAGCGATGCTCGAAGTCAAAGAAGAAATGGCTCCATATATGGACATCCAGCTTGTTGCTTTCCCGCAGGAAGGTATTCACTCGTATCCAAACGGCGCGGAATTGCTGGAAGAGTCACTTAAAATGGGCGTTGATGTGGTTGGCGGTATCCCGCACTTTGAATTCACACGTGAATATGGCGTTGATTCCATGAAAGTTGCGTTTGATCTTGCTGAGAAATATGACCGACTGATCGATATACACTGTGATGAGATCGATGATGAGCAATCTCGATTCATAGAGGTTGTGGCGAAGGAAGCTTACGAACGAGGACTAGGTTCCCGAACTACGGCTAGCCACACAACCGCGATGGGGTCATATAATGATGCTTATACGTATAAATTGTTCCGTCTATTGAAGATGGCTGATCTGAACTTTGTGTCTAACCCACTCGTTAACATTCACTTGCAAGGACGCTTTGACACGTATCCGAAGAGAAGAGGACTGACTCGGGTGAAGGAGCTTCAGGAGGCGGGCTTGAATGTATGTTTCGGTCATGATGATATCTTCGACCCGTGGTACCCACTTGGTACAGGCAACATGCTTCAGGTGCTGCATATGGGCATCCATGCTTCACAATTGCTCGGATATGATCAGATCGTGAATTCAATTGATCTTATTACGAGCAATAGTGCAAGAACATTGCACATTGAGGATGTATACGGTATTGAAGAAGGTAAACCAGCCAACTTCATCGTGCTCGAAGCAGAGAATGAATATGAAGCCATTCGCAAACAAGCCGGTGTGCTGTATTCCTTCAGAAATGGTCGTAAAATCGCAGAGACGAAGCCGCGGGAAACATCCATTCTATTTGACGGTGGTTCGGAAAAGGTTACGTTCAACAAATAAAAGATATGGTCTAATTGTGGTTGACCAAGAGTCACCAATAGTTTAGATGATCAGATTCTAATATTTTCCCCTTTAGTAGACAAGAGAAAAGTCAATGTTAAGACGGACTTAATCTTGCTACGATAAGGGGATTTTTTTATGAATTGAACCATGGATTGTGCCCAAAACCGAGCTGCTATACTTAGGAATTAGAATGGGTTATATTGGAACAATAGTCGATTGAGGTGATTAAATGACAAACAAGAAGCTTTTGTCATTGTCACGAACAACAAGGTTAATGTCAAAGAGCAATGTAATTAAATGAATAAAAGTATCATTTCTTACATGGTTAGTGGGGGAAGAACAGTGAACAAAACGGAACGGCAGCTCGCAATAACGCTCGAACTTCAACGCAATAATAAGATGTTGAGGGCGGAAGACTTGGCTGCTCAATTTGAGACTAGCGTGAGAACGATATATCGGGATATGCAGGCATTGAGCGAGGTAGGAGTGCCTGTTTTTGGAGCTCCCGGACAAGGTTATGCCTTGATGGACGGATATTTTCTCCCGCCAGTTACATTCACCGCAGAAGAGGCTGTAACGCTACTGTTGGGTACAGATTTTATCTCACAGAGGCTTGATAATAAATACAGTGATGTGGTTGAACAAGTACAGCGAAAGATTGAAGCGGTTTTACCTGAAGGAGTACGTGAGGAGTCGACTCGTATACGCGAAACGATGAAAGTGATTCATGCGGGTGAACCGCAGATTGATGAAAAGGTGAAGAGCTATCTAAGCCAGGTACGCCAAGCCATTTTGGAGAGACGAAAAATACGGATGACCTATCTGAAAAAAATAGCTGAGACTGATGGAACTCGTATGAGCATACGAGAGGTCGACCCATATGGTTTGACACTTGTTCAAGGGAATTGGACGTTGATCGGACGTTGTGATACCCGTAAGGATATTCGACACTTTCGTTTGTCACGAATGACAGAGTTGTTTGTCTTGGAATCACATTATGTTATGCCGCTGGAATTTCACCTTAGTAACTATCGTCCACAGGATAAGAGAAATCAACGAATAACGGTTAGAGCGAATGTTGAAATAGCTGACAAAATTGCGGAGACGGGTCATTTTTATATCGAGGCTATTGAGAAAAAGGACGATAGTCTTCTGGTAACTTATCGTGTGCATGATCCAGAAGAGTTGGTACCCTATATCTTAGGCTGGGGAGGCGACGTCGAGGTGATTGAACCTCAATCTTTAAGTAATCGCATACAAGAAGAGGCCACTCGGATTCTTAAACGCTATTGACCCATTTGATCGAGGCTGGAGTCATCCTAATAATTTGAAAATGAAGGGTAACTTGACAGTATATTCGGTGCTAATTTATAGTTTATATAAATCTGGAGTTACAATTTGTACCAAGGAGAGCCTGCGTTTAAACAGTTATGTTGAACGTTATACCGATAGCATTTCATGATACAACAGGGCTCGCAGATCAGGTTTTATTTTTCAGCATGAGTGATGACGGAAAGGGGAATAATTCAATGCAAGCATCGGAGAGAACATGTAATGATTGTGGTGGAACTTCGTTCGTTGAAGCGATGGATTTTATTAATCTGCGCCCAGTGAATCAAAAGATGTCGCTTGGTTCTGAACGAGTGTACACCATCTGTCTTGATTGCGGTGAGGTTGTATCCATTAAAGTGAAGGACCCGGAAAAGTTGAAAAAATAAGATTACATTTACTCGCCTAACCACAGGCAGTTATATTCAGATTGAAATCATAGATTTATCCGAAGTCGCTCACGGAGCGGCTTTTTTGCTGCACATTTACAATTTACATAAGAACCACACACTATAGCTTCTATGAAAAGCGGAACGACGAGAAATTCCGTTCTAAGAACGAAAGCTCCCGTCGATCCACAAGCTAGCAAGTGTGCTTAAGATCATGCATAAGTTAAATCCTATCCGATCGAGCTACCAATGTATTCCAGCATAGAACAGTCATTCATCTATTCCTTCATTCAAGATACCTTTGCGCCCTGCCAGAAAAGGGATACGATCTTTTGGGCGAGAGCGAGGTGGGATTCATACTTTTGCGGGTTGTTTTCACGATTTCCCATTAACATTAAGGTCGAGAAGGTCTCCGCCAAGAACATGGGATCTTCTTCACGAAGGATCTGCTGATCCATAGCGAGCCTGAAATGTTCAGCCAGCAATTCGTGGATCTGCTGCTCAGCTTCACGGATTTCCCGAACTTGCTTTTCATCAAGAAAAGACTCAGCTTCTCGCATCATCGTTTCAATCTCCGCATGGGGGTTCGCTAATCTGGCCTCAGCCAATCGCACCAAACCATGCTCAAGATGGTCGGCTTCGTTCAGCAAATGTGAAGTGACCTTTCGAACATTGTTAAGCATCGTTGTCATGGCGACCTTGAATAGTTCGGGTTTACTCGCGAAATGATAATAAATAGTAGGTTTGGATACACCGCATTGTTTCCCGATCTGTTGAAGTGAGATCGCTTCATAGCCGGATTCCTTAAACAGTGCGGAAGCTGTATAAATGATCGTCTGCTGTATGGATATATCATTGTAATCCTGTTTAGGCCTTCCCCGTAAGCGTTTTACTGGTTTCTCTGGCATTGCATTCGCTCCTTCACATGAATATTTTATGACAAATTTCTATCATTAGCAAAATCCTCTTGTAATTTTACTTACCGGTAAATATAATTTAAATGTAATGAAATTCGTAACAAGTAAAGGTGGTTATATTTTGAAAACGGCGCAACGCATGAGCAGATGGAAAAAAATACTGATATGGACAAGCGTGATCGTCGTTGCCCTTGTGGTTGGATTGTTTGTGTACCTATCATCGGTGACATACAGCCCATCCAAACAAGCTGAAGCAGCTATGCAAAGTGACGGACAGGTATTGGTCACCGAAGTACAACAAGGCTATCGCTTTGAACCTCAGGGAACGGAAGCTGTGGAGCCCAATATCGTTTTTTATCCCGGAGGTCTGGTGGAACCAACCAGCTATTCCCCGCTAGCAAGAGCAATGGCTGAACACGGTCACAGGGTATATATTGCCAAGATGCCTCTGAACCTGGCCATATTTGGACTAAACAAAGCAGATACATTCATTGCTGAACATCCAGATGAAGCATATGTAATTGGTGGTCATTCACTTGGTGGCGCATTTGCTTCACGCTATGCTGCGGAGCATGCGGATCAGCTTGAGGGAATTTTCTACTTGGCTTCCTACGCTGACGACGGTGGCAGCTTGAATGATACCCATTTATCTGCATTGCAAATTACAGGAACCGATGATGGCGTATTGAACTGGGAAGAATGGGAGAAAACAAAAACCAATCTTCCGAAGGATACGACATTTGTCAGCATAGATGGAGGAAACCACGGACAATTCGGATCGTATGGCATGCAAAAGGGAGATCCTACACCTGAAATCACTGAGGATGAGCAGCTCAAACAAGTCGTTCAAGCGCTGGATAACTGGTTCAACTCGTTTAACAAGTAAAGCGAAAAAGGCCCGAATGAGTGAACCTGCGTGGTTACCATTTGAGCCTTTTTTTATTATAGAAGCTGGTTAGTGAGCGATAAGTGGTCTACTTTGCAGATAGATATCCCAATCGGGACTTGATCCTGTTACGATTTTATCGGCAACGATTTTGGCTAACACACCGTTATACACCGTGCCATTATCTCCGTATGCCATAATGACATAACAATGTGGGTATGATTCATATTGACCGATTATAGGTAACCCGTCGTGTGTTCCCCCGTAGAAAGCTCCCAAATAATATTCCGGTTCTGCCGGAATGTCCGGAAACAATTGATTAAACTCATGAATGAGTTTGTCTTTACTTGCTATAAGCTTAGAATCCCTTGTTGTGGCATAGGCAGTATCCTTGTCCATACCTCCGATAATTATTCGATTATCTGGCGTTGTGCGCATGTAGACATAGGGGCGGGCGGTTTCCCATATTAATGTTCGTTTATACCAGCTCGACCAATCTTCAATGGGCTTGGTAATGACAGCATAAGAGCTCGCGAGCGAGGCATTTTTCTCCACTTTAAACTCACGATCTTCATAACCGGCGGCGATGATAACATGTGTTGCCCGAATTTCATGACGCTCCTTGGTGTAGAAAACGGCATAGTCCTGTTCAAAGCGTTTACCTGTTATTTCCGTATTTTCGTACATTAAACCGCCATTAGATGTTACTTTCTCAAGCAGCCCATATACGAACTTTAGCGGATTCATCTCAGCATCATCATAATAGTACAGAGCGCCTGCTTTTTGAAAAGGGTACGACTGCTTGATACGATCTTCATCCCACAGATCAACCTTGAATCCGTATTTCTGAAGCAAAGCATATTCTTCGTTTAGAGAAGAGACATCTTCCTTGTCGCTTGCATAGTACAAGCTGTCACGTCTGATAAAGTCCGGATCAATAGGCAGCTGGCTACTGAGTCGCTCAATGTCATTGATCGATTTTTCACATAGTTTAAGATGACGAGCAGCCATTTCTTCACCAAAGGAATTACATAGCGATACAAAGCTCTTCTCACCGGCATATTGAATCAGAGCTGTATTGGTGCTGGTGCTACCTTCTCCAGCTTTTCTTTTGTCCACGATCACTACTTTTAAACCTTGTTCACTAAGGATGTTCGCGCACTGGGCACCTGAACTGCCAGCACCAATAATGAGTACATCACAGGATAGGTCTTCTTCTAGCTTAGGATAAGAGGGTGGGTTAACAACCGTTGTTGGCCAGTACAATTTTCCACTTTGCAGATCCATACCAAGTCTCCCTTATATATAATTCGGTATGTAGTATTAGCATTATGATGCAGCCCGATGCAACGATGTAATAACCATTAACACCTATGAATGGATTGGCTTTAGCCTGAATTTAAACCAGAGCCTTCATTAGACGATTGCTTACCTCCTTTTTTACGAATGATGCTGATGATCAGCAGCAGTAATGGCATCAGACCAAATAAAAAGAGGGTCATATTTCCAAGAAAATCACCTAATGCGAACGTTTCTTCCAGATTTTTCGGTAAATAGGCGATGATATATAGCACAGGCAGCAACGCATATTCCAGACCTGTGATATTTTTGAGACGAAACAAATCTCGAATACCCACGGCGGCAAAATAGTGCTTAAACGCATACGTTGCAAAAATTTGCATGAGCCAGAAGACGATAAAAAGCGATTCGTACCGCTCAAAAAATACGCCTTCAATTTCGAAGCTACGTACCATGTCAAATGTTGGCCAAGTACGAGTCTCAATGCCTGGCAAAGACAAATTTCCTACGACCATGACAATGGTAACCAGATAAATGATGGTACAGATAAGAATGCTATATATAGCAGCTTTATTGCTGGCTTTGACGTCTGCCATGAGTGCTGTAATGATCAATAACACTTCATAACCGGAATAAGACAGAAAGGAAGGCTTAATTCCTTTTAGTACAGGCAGAATCCCTTCACCTAGAAGCGGTCTGAGATTACTAAGCTCAAACATTCTGCTGCTTAGAACAAAAACGACTGCTAACAATAAGAGGGTGACGGGTAATACAATTTCAAAAACACGGATGATTACTTTAAGACCACCGCTAATCATGTAAATACCGATCCATAAGCTGACCATAATGGTAACCCAGCTTGGTGTACGTTCAAGAATGTACATGCTTGTAATTTCAGCCATCACTCGAACTTCGAATGAACACAGAATAACAAAATACATAATAATCAACAGTCCAATAAGATAGGAAACCCATTTACCTGTAATTTCAGGTGTAAACTCAAAAACGGATTTGCCAGGAAATCGGCGACAAAGTGTAACGAGTAAAACACTTACTAATGCTACTAATACACCTGACAAGATGATGGAAATCCACACATCTGGTGTTTTTACTGCTTTACTAATTGTGCGAGGTAGTGTTAAAATTCCGGCTCCAAGGATCGAATTAATAACGACAATGACTACCCCAGATGTGCTGATCTTCGATCCGGACTGCTTCATGATCTCACCCCAAGCTGGAAAATTTTTTAGTAGCATTCCCCAGTGTAGCTTTTTTATGTAAAATGGGGTTTGGTGATGTACATCGTGATTTACCTTGTAAATTGAAGCTTGATTTTTGCTTTACATTCGGATAATATGTATTTTAATTTAGTAATAGTTAGCAATGAATGGAAAGAGTAATTGCATTGAATCGTCCAAGCGAGCCGGCGAATGGTGAGAGGTCCGGTACGAGAATGTGTAATGAATGGGTCCATTCGCTTCAATCCGAACTTCGCATGGCGATCAGTAGGCGTTGACGGTATCCCTCCGTTATCCATGGGCACCCTGTTAGTCGTTTTGACAGGTGTGAGTGCAGCCGAGAGGCTGAATTCGGGTGGTATCGCGGAGTCTAACACTTCGTCCCTTTTAGGGATGGAGTGTTTTTTGTTTTTCATCTGTTAGGTAATGAGAATTTCAGTGAACTAGGAGGAATGACAATGAAACAGAGAATTTTATCGGGTATTAAGCCGAGCGGTGACTTGAACATTGGAGGGTATGGTGGTGCTTTAAGTCAATTTATTAAGTATCAACATGAGTTTGAGTGCTTTTTCTTTATACCTGATCTACATGCGATCACGGTGTATCAAGATCCAGAAGAATTACGGCGGCGGTCACGAGAAATTGCAGCATTTTATATTGCGGCAGGTGTAGATTCTGCTAAAGCATGCATATTTCTTCAATCCCAGGTTGCAGCGCATCCTGAGCTTTCATGGTTGCTGGAAACGCAGGCTAGCTTTGGAGAGTTGAGTCGGATGACACAATTCAAGGATAAATCAGAGGGCAAAGATGTTGTCAGCTCTGCGCTGTTTACCTATCCCGTCCTAATGGCCGCGGACATTCTACTCTACCAGGCGACACATGTACCCGTAGGGGAAGACCAGAAGCAGCATTTGGAACTAACGCGTGATTTAGCCGAACGGTTCAATCATCGCTTTGGTGAAACATTCACCCTACCTGAGCCCATTATTCAAGAGATTGGATGCCGGATCATGGGACTGGATAACCCGTCGAAGAAAATGAGTAAAAGCAACCCGAATCTTAGCAGTTATGTGCTGCTCTTAGACTCACCTGAGATAATCAAGAAGAAATTTGCTCGTGCAGTCACGGATTCTGAAGGAAGCCTATATTACAATTGGGAGACGAAACCTGCCATTAGCAACTTAATTGAAATCTACTCTGTATTCTCAGACGAATCAATAGAGAACGTTGTGAAAAAATTCGACGGACAGGGTTATGGTACATTCAAAAAAGAATTAGCTGAACTGGTCGTTGAGAAATTAGTCCCGCTTCAGAATCGATTCAAGGAAATCGTGAACTCGGCACAGTTGGATGCGATTCTTAAGGATGGTGCTGAACAAGCAGCCATTCAGGCGAACATTACACTTACCAAAGCGAAACAGGCGATGGGGTTAATCACATTTTAGATAACACATTATTTCTATTGCTATATCAATTGAACAAACACGAGGTTCTTTCCATATATCCTAAAGTATTCTCCTTTGTATTTTCGGATTTGTGAAGATCGATGGTAGAACAGACAATAACCTTTCACGGGTGATTGGATCGTCATAGTTCCAAATAGAATCTAACCAGTGAACGTTGTAAGGTGACGATTTTTCTGAAAATAACGGAGTGATAAATTGCAGGTCTGATGGATTGGACAGTACAAAGTTGCGGTCGCTTAGGTACCGGCTAATTTGATTAAGTTCAATTTGCACCCACAGCATACCCTCTTGAATGAAGTGGTTAACAGGTGCAGGGGGACGAAAGCCAAGGGATTCATATAACGTAGCCGCAAACCCGTTTTGCCCCATGACATAGACTTTTTTGCCCAATACAAGATATACCGTAGCGTGTTCTCCCACATGATATTGATCGGATAATTGACGCCGTAGACGCCGTATATTTGCCTCATATCGGTTAATCCACTGTTCTGCTACTTTATTTCGATTAAAAAGATCGGCGATGTAAAGTAACCGTTCGTAGGTGGTGTTTCTACCAGAATATACAATAGTTGGCGCTATGGCATCTAATTGTGACAGTTGACGTTCACAATAATTGCCTAACAGCATAAGATCCGGTTTTAACGGTGAAACCTGCTCCGGGGATGCTTGTAATCCGATATCTAAAATGCTGTGCAGCTTGTTTTTGTATATAACTTGCGACTTCATCGTAGCAATACCTGCTCCAATTGGCATAATGCCAATGGCAAGCAACTCACCGATTGTATTGGTTCCAGTTGCAACGATGCGATTAGTCGTTTCGGGAAGCTGTACCTTCCGACCAAGAGAATCAGTAACAATTCTTAGGTGAGTACGCGAAAAAATATTGGCAAACTCACGTGGTGCATAGCCTGTGAATTGATGAAAGCGCCGGCTAAAGTAGTATTCATCCTTAAATCCGACTTGCTTCGCGATTTCTCGTAATGTTTCAGACGAACGAAGCAACAGGTTTTTGGCATGCTTTACGCGCAGTTCTGTCAAATATTCAATCGGTTGTTTACCAGTAATTGTCTTGAATTTTTTGCTGTACTGCCATCGAATCATTCCTGTCATCTCGGCTAGGTATTCTACTGTCAATTCTTTGTTATAATGCTGCTCCATGTGCAGCAAGGATTGGTGTACTGCTTTTTCCTGATCTACTGAAGGGTTAGCTTGCTCCATTTGAGCCATCATACCAAGGATTAGTTGTAGTTTTGCCTGAAGAATAAGATATTCCGGGGCAAAGGTGGGAAGGTGCTGCTCTTGTGTGCGAACTTCCCCGTGTTTTTGCACATGGGCATTACGTGGCCAGGAGCATTCCCAATCCTCAGCTACCAGTGTTGTTTTTAAGATGGACATAGGCAATTTGTACGGATAACCAGAAATAAGCGTAGCATATGGAACTCGACGCAGGATCAGACCGTCTACTTCAAAATTTTTAAAGGTAAACCACGCTACTCTTGCTTGAGAATTGTCTGTTTCAAGTCGGTAGATATGCTGATACGAAAGGATAATGCAGCTACCTTGGCGCAAATTTTGGGTAACGTTATCGATATGCAGGCGAACGCCATGATCCATGATGATGAGTAAGGTACAGCAATCCGCATGATTATTCTCAATACGTATATTCTGAAGGGTACTCTCTGACGATAATGGGGTAGGACAAAGTAGAGCATACTGCTGTAATTGTATGTAGGTGGAAATATTGTGCATTCAGATGCCTCCTGCTAGTGATAATTATTCTCAATAAAAGCATCTTATCATAATTAATCCTATAACGACTATCTATACAATGTTTTATTCGATCTTGAAGTGACCTGTAGCTACTTTTTCGGATCTTGAAATATCAATGATTTTACTGAAAAAATCCCCATAGCCAAAGAGCGGGGGATTTATTCATAATTTTGATTCAGATTAACGATTCATCCATTTCGGCAATTCTTTAAGTAGCTGCTCCAGTGCTAAAAGGTTATCTGTATTCCAATCCGCAGAGGCGGTGTAGACATGTCCTGCTTGAACGGCCGGCAAGTTTTTCCAAAGCGGACTCTTCTGTAAATCATCTGACTCTGTTTTGCTTTCGTTATTGTCCTGAGTGAGGACAAACAGATGGTCACCTGCATATTCAGGTAACAGTTCTTCTGACAACTCGATGAAAGTATAGTTTTGAGAAATTATATTTTCTTCTACAGCACGCGGAACAGCAAATCCATGTTCCTGATATAGGACTGCACCGAGAGAACGATTACCCATCACATAGAGCTGTTTGCCGAGCTG
This sequence comes from Paenibacillus sp. MER 99-2, assembly GCF_023714095.1. Taxonomy (NCBI): domain Bacteria; kingdom Bacillati; phylum Bacillota; class Bacilli; order Caryophanales; family Paenibacillaceae; genus Paenibacillus; species Paenibacillus sp. MER 99-2. The sequence continues at coordinate 1,505,047 of NZ_JAMAUZ010000001.1, forward strand.
TAAGAACACGGTTGCTGTTTCGGCCTCTGTTAATTTAATTTGATCCCACATCGCTTGAGTTTCTGAATCAAATTTGCTTATCCATTGCTCCGCTTCATCCTGTTTACTGAAAATGGTACCGAGTTCTTGTACCCGTTCTTTGTATGGTAAAGCTGAGTTAAAGGGAATGGTAGGCGCAATCTTGGAGAGTGCCGTGTTTCGTTCAGCATCCTGCGAGTATCCATTCAAAATTAAGTCAGGTTGTAAAGAAGCAATTTTTTCAAGATCGCCAGGATTCCCGACATCTTGAATATCTGTCAATAGACCTTCAGAAAAAATGTTATTCACATTGACAAGATTAGCTCCCACTACCGGTATTTTCATCGCTAACAGATCTTCAAGTGTAGAGCCTAGGTAGATAACCCGTTGTGGATGAGTGGGAATTTCGATCTGTTCATCTGTTTGGGTTGTATAGCTTTTAATTGCTGGAGTGGCTTGCTCCGCTGGTTGCGGATCAGTATTCTCTGACTGGCTGCACGCAGCCAATGTCGTTAACAAAAGAAGCAATCCCACCCATAACATTATATTTTTTTTAAATGCGTTATTCATATCTGCTGCCCCTGCTTTCTTTTTTTTGATATTGATAATGATTATCAATTACATTTTTTATTATAGACAGCAGTAAGAAGCGTTACAATGAACAAATAGCTACGATTTTATTTGGACAAATGTCAACATTTTATCTTAAGAGGAGTGGATAATCTGCTGAAAACTAAAATTTGTAATTGGATGATTACTCACTCCAATATTGTATTCACTAAAAACGCTAAAGCCGTTCTTCTCATAGAACCGTTTGTTTAGTTCAGTATGAGTGACGAGTGTGATGCGACCTCCTCCTTGCTTGCTGATATGAGGGAAAATAAAGGAATGGAACAATGAGCTTCCTAGCCTCTGCCCCTGAAAACCATTAGCAACAGCTAGCGAATCAATGTACCAGGTATCTTTGCCGTAACGCTGACAGGCTTCTTTCATTTTATTTAATGTCCTCAGAATATAAATCAGTTTTCTTACCCCAACCTGGGCGGTCAGTTCTATTCCACCATTAAAGAAATATTGGAAAAAGTTTGGTCCATGTTCACCTCTTTTTTTTAGCAAAACAGCAGCAACGATTTTTCCTTCTAATACACAGACAAAGCAACTGTTCTGTTGATAGTATGATTTGGTATTTATATAATTCAGTTGATACAATAGCTTCTTATAGTCCTTATCAGACCTCAACATAAGTGGAAATAATGGATAATCCAGAAATGATTCGGTAAACAATGAAGCGACTTCGTGTAATTCATTTTTAGTAGCTAAGCGATATAATTTCATGGGCATCTCCTTTTTATTGAGTGATGTTATTGTTATTGTAATGAGCTAACACACCATAAAATATAGTGAATTTTAAGTTTTCTGTTCAATAATGAACAGAAGGATTCTAAATGTTCAGAAAATGAGGTTATCTATATGGGAGATCGACGATCAAAGAAAACGAAAGCAGCCATTAAACAAGCTTTTCTAACACTTTTGAACCATAAGATGTTTACCAAAATAACCATATCTGAAATCTCGGAGCTTGCCGACATTGGTAGAGGTACATTTTATTTGCATTATGAAGACATTTACGCCCTATTTAGCGAAATTGAAGGTGAGATGTTTACTCAGCTTGATCAGTTTTACAACGATTCGTTCCCATATCAAGATCATCAAGATGTTCTACATTTTATTAACAAATTAACAGCGTACATTTATCAGAACAAAACCTTATTTCTTGTTCTGACTAATTCAGAAGATAGACTTATGACCTCTGCAAAATTCAAGTATTTTTTCAAAGATAAAATTCTGCAAGAAATGCTCGAACGCGACAGAGCTAAAAGTAATAGGACGTTGTTTGGGGAAACGGAAAGTTTGTTTATTGCATCTGGTGTTCAAGGAGTTATAGAGGATTGGATCATACGCGGGATGAAGGAGAACCCCACAGATATGTCAATTGCTATCCAGAAGTTGTTGCTCAAATTAGAAGAGTGAATCTGTTTGTAGTGGAACCTAAAAAACGAATAATATTACAAAATTAATCTAAATAGTTCGTAAATACTGTGAACAAATCGATTAATTCATTGACAATGACTGTTAAATTTATTAATATTCGAAATGGACATCAGGTTAACACAGAGATGGGTAAGATTATTTTTGGTTAAAAGCTCAGCGTTTAAATCCTAATGACGAATATAGGAGCGAATAGTTAACAATCCTATACGAAGATTAGGATTTTTTGATGTGTGGCTTAGGTTAATACTATGAAGGTTGGAGGCTGGCTTTACCATGGACAACTGGTTCAAACTGAAAGAAAGAGGCACGACTGTTTCAACAGAAATTATTGCAGGGATTACGACATTCTTCACGATGGTATACATAGTGATTGTAAACCCAGGAATTCTAAGCAGCACGGGTATGGACTTTAATGGTGTATTTATTGCGACTATTCTGGCAAGTATTGTTGCAACTCTAATTATGGGAATCTGGTCTAACTACCCGATTGTCTTGGCACCAGGAATGGGTCTTAATGCATTCTTTGCCTACAGTGTCGTTTCTGGATATGGCGTTTCTTGGCAGGTTGCACTTGGAGCGGTATTCATTGCGGGGATTTTGTTCATTATTTTATCAATCACTTCGTTCCGTTACATGTTGCTGGATGCTATTCCAGCGAGCTTAAAACATGCAATCACAGCAGGGATTGGTTTGTTTATTACAACGGTGGGTTTGCAAAATTCGGGCATCATTACCGATTCTGAATCGAATCTGATTACAATCGGAAACTTAGCAGAGCCAATGACGTATCTGACGATTATCGGATTAATTATCACGGTTGTTCTGATGGCTTACAATGTTAAAGGCTATTTATTCATCGGTATGGTGGTTACCGCGATACTTGCCTGGATCTTAGGACTATTCCAAATGCCAGAAACGATCGTATCCATGCCGCAAGGGCTTGGGACGACAGCGTTTCAACTCGATCTGGCAGGGGTCTTCTCGAATGGCTTGTACACGATTATATTCACATTCCTATTGATCACGTTGTTTGATACAACGGGTACGATGCTTGGTGTGGCTGAACAAGCAGGTCTGCTCAAGGATGGCAAATTCCCACGTTCTCGTGGAGCGTTACTGGCAGATGCAGTTGGTACAACAACGGGCTCATTGTTGGGAACGAGTCCAACATCCGCATATATCGAGTCCAGCACAGGGGTAGCGGCAGGAGGAAGAACGGGATTAACCGCAATTACAGTGAGTGTGTTGCTTGCCGTGACGTTGTTCTTCGCACCAATCGTAAGTGTGATCTCCGGCATTCCGGCGATTACTTCGCCAGCACTTATTATTGTCGGATACTTTATGATTAATGTTATCAGTAAAATTGATTGGAAGGATCTCGAAGAAGCATTCCCGGCCTTCCTCATTATCATTTTGACTCCGCTAACGCATAGTATTGCGACAGGTATCGGTATTGGTTTTATCTTCTATCCAGTGCTCAAGCTGCTTCGTGGCAAAGGCAAAGACGTACACCCGATATTCTACATTTTTGCAGTATTGTTCTTCATCCAGCTCGTGTTCCTCGATCACTAAACGATGTCATGCTTAAGGAGAATTGCTTGTACACAGGCAGTTCTCCTTTTTTGTATGCATTTTTTGGCTTGTTCATATTCAGTTCATATTCCCGTCACGAAGGGGACATCTTGCGTAATTATACTTCGAAGTGTGGATTCAAAATACTCTTTTTGAACCAATTCTTTACATAATGTTGCCATGGTAACATGACAGATATAAGGACAGGAGAAGATGAACGTGGCAGAAACAGTAGAAAACAAAGCAGGAACAAAAGGTCGTAAGAAACGGAAATTATGGTTGAAAATCATTGGAGGTATTGTCGGAGCGTTCGTACTGTTCTTGGGCATTACGTTTATCGTAAATATGATCAGTACCAGTATGGAGAAAGATAAAATTGAATCATATGGTCAGTATGTTGAAGTGGACGGAAAGAAAATGAATGTGTCTATTCAAGGCAGCGGCGAACAAACCATCGTACTCCTGCCAGGGCAAGGAACACCGTCACCTGTGCTTGATTTCAAATTGTTGATTGATGAATTAACACCGAGCTACAAAGTGGTGGCAATCGAGCCTTTTGGTTATGGATTGAGTGATAAAACCGAGAAGGAGCGGACGACAGCGAATATCGTCAGTGAAATTCACGAGGCAGTGCAACAGCTCGGCATTGACCGTTATGTGTTGATGGGGCATTCCATCACGGGATTATATGGAGTTACTTATGTGAACAATTATCCGGATGAGGTGCTTGCTTTTATTGGTATCGATAGCAGTGTACCCAATCAACCCGGTATGGATGTGAAATTGCCCCTGAAATCGATGCAGTTTCTTCAAACATCAGGTCTGATGAGATTAATCAAAAAAGTGAGCGGGGATTCATATAAATCGCTTGCATATGATGAGCATACCAAAGAGCAGATGAACCTAATCTCTAATCAAGTCTCAAGTAATGATACGATGATCGATGAGCTCAAGCATCTGGGTTCCAATTTCAAAAATAGCGAAAAACTCACCTATCCGAGTGATCTGCCAGTGCTACTCTTCGTGCAATCCAATAACGAGCATAATCCACAGTGGATTCCGCTACACGAGGAGCAGGCCAAACATTCTGTACAGGGCAAAATGATTCCAATGGAGGGTTCTCATTACCTGCATCATACGAAATTCAAAGAGATTGCTACAGAATTCAAAGCGTATATGAAAGAAATCTCACTATAATTAATAAGTGGAAGCATAAATTATAGGAATCCTGACCGTTAATCGTATATATGCGATTAGCGGTTTCTTTAGAGGAGTTGATGAGTTTGAAACCATCCGTAGTGAAGGAAGGAAGACAACGCAGTAAAACCAAGAGAGTGTTATATATTTTACTTAAAATATTCGCTGCAATCCTTATAGCCATAGTACTGTTTATCGCTGGCGTGTACACGTATAATCAAATCGCTAGTCATTCAGAACAGAAGAGGATTGAACCCTATGGACAACAAGTGTCTGTGGACGGAAAACAGATGAATGTACTCATTCAAGGAGAAGGTGAGGAGACCGTAGTCATCCTCCCTGGTTATGGCAATGCGGCACCTGGACTTGATTTTGAGCCACTGTTATCAGAGTTAACACCTTATTATAAAGTTGTTGTTCTTGAGCCCTTTGGCTATGGACTGAGCGATCAGACGGATAAGGAACGTTCCACGGAACAGATCGTAAGTGAAATTCATCAAGCTTTACAAAGCCTTCAGATTAATCGTTATATTCTAATGGCTCACTCCATTTCTGGGCTATACAGTCTGGATTATGTGAACCAATATCCTGAGGAAGTAAGTGCGTACATCGGCCTGGATAGCAGTGTTCCAACACTGAGCGAACAGAAAATTGATTCATCCGTGACTCAGCAGATTAAATGGTTCCGTAATTTGGGCTTTCCCCGCATCCAATTGATGCTGAGCAATGACCCATATGAAGATCTGCCTTATGATGAAGAAACGAAAGAACAATTGCAAATATTGAGACAAAAAAATATGTATAACACGACGCAATTAAATGAAGCTGTGAGTATGTATTCGAACTTTCAATCAGCAGCACAATTATCTTTTCCACCCAATCTACCTGTCCAGCTCTTCGTTCAAGCCAATCATCCGGTAGTGCCGGAGTGGGTACCTGAACATGAGAAGCAGTTAGCGAATTCTGTTCATGCAGAGATGGTGTTATTGGAGGCAGGGCATTATTTATATCGAACCCATGCCAAAGAGATTGCTGCAAAAGTAAGAGAGTTTACAGGAGCATTAACGGTACAATGATTTTGAGCATGTGATCCCAGATGAATAGGCAACAAAACAGGAACGGACGGCTCGCATGTCTTCACTTGCGGCTCGTTCGTTTTTTATATTTAAAATTAATGATTGTAATTTTCATAGGTTCAACTTTAAAATATAACGATGTGTATCAATTTATTTAAAAATATAGATGAAGTGGAGACTCTAGGAATCATGACAAAAAGAAAGCAATGGAATGTGATTGGTCTAGCTCTATTATTGGGCGTATTTTCAACGTTAGGACCATTTACAATCGATATGTATTTACCGGCGTTTCCCGAAATTGCAGCCATGTTCAACACCAATGCATCGCTGGTTCAATTCAGTCTTACGGCTTGTTTGTTGGGGTTAGGTGTAGGACAGCTCGTTGTGGGGCCGATCAGTGATGCTCATGGTAGACGTAAACCTTTATTGATCTCAATGGCAGCTTATATTATCTGCTCGTTAGCATGTGCGTACTCTCCTAGCATTGGCATGTTAATTTTGTTCCGTTTCACACAAGGATTTGCTGCTTCCGCAGGGATCGTTATTTCTCGCGCTATTGCTCGTGACTTGTATAGTGGTCATGAACTGACTAAATTTTTCTCTCTATTATTGCTCGTAGGAAATCTCGGCCCTTTGGCAGCTCCAATTGCAGGTAGTGGGGTGCTCACGTTCACATCGTGGCCGGGTGTGTTTATTTCCCTCGCGATCCTCGGCGTTTTCTTGTACATCATGACGCAATGGCGTCTTAAAGAGACGAATCCACCTGAAAAGCGCGTCGCGCCTAATTTTAAACTTCAACTTCGTGGTTATGGTACAATGCTGCGTGATCGCAAGTTTGTTGGTTACATGCTGGCACAAGGTATTATGACCGCTGGGGTATTCGCTTATGTGGCAGGTACACCGTTTATTTACCAGAACATATACGGCGTAAGCCCGACCGTATTCTCCATATTGTTCGCATCGAATGGAATTAGCTTAATCATTGGCTCGCAGATTGTGGGACGCATGTCACACCGTATTCCTGAGCAGACGCTTCTATTATCCGGACTGTGGCTTGCGCTCATATCAAGTGTTGTCGTTGTTGCGGTAACGATTGCTCAGGGGCCACTGTTTGCTCTAGTTATTCCATTGTTCTTCTTCGTATGTTCAATCGGTATTACGTCAACTGCAGCATTCCCACTCGCTATGGAAAGCCAATCCAAAATGGCTGGTAGTGCAGCAGCGCTTCTAGGTGTCGTACCTTTTGTATTAGGAGCTTTGGTTGCTCCAATCGTAGGTATTGCGGGAGAGGACACGGCTGTTCCGCTGGGGCTTACGTTGTTAGGAACGAGTATTGTCGCGGTTGTTACTTACTTTGTGCTAGTAGCGAAAAAAGGTCAGGACTCCGCTCAAACTCATTAAGCCTTGTTTGTGCATGTACTAACTTTTAATCATATAATTCATCTTTGATAGTGTAATTGTGCGGATAAATGAGTCAAGCATAAGTGATCTGCTGATTTTTTATCCGCACACATTTTCATTAAAGTTCAAGTATAGACTGATAAATAAACTCGTTATCCCCCTAAAACTCTCCCATACATATGTTAATTAACAACTTCATTTAAACTGATTCTCCACGAACACTCGTCTGACTTACAGATTTACGCTGGAAAAGGTTATTTTGAATTAATGCAAAAATGACCAGCAACGCACCATAAAATTCGTTAAGACTGACAGAATAGCCTTGAAACGACATCACGACAAAAGTGGTCACAGGAACCAAGCTGATAAACAAGATGCCGTTAACAGGTGAGAGCATTTTCATTCCTGCATTCCAGCTTAATAAAGCGATCGTTCCAGGGAAAAAAATCATAAATAACATCTCGTATTTAATGGACAACAATTCATTCCAGTGGGGCGCGGGAAGCCATTGCAACAGCGTGGCCGATGTTACGATGACGAACGAAACGACCGTTCCCAGCAGGCAAGTCAGTGTAGAATATCTCAGTACAGACCACTGGGGAAAGGAACCCCCTCCGAGTGAATAAACAACCCAGCCTATCGCTCCCATAAAGATCAGTAATACAGGAAGAAGATGATCTCGTGCCATCATGAAAAATGAAAGATTGCCATTGGTGATCACAAGTAAAGCTCCGATCAGAGCAATGGTCATGCTGGTCAGTGTGGCTTTAGCTGGTGTGCTTTTGGTTCGATACCAGAGGATCACAATCGTAATCATTGGCATTAGCGCTTCCATAATTGAGGCTACAATTGTACCTGACTCTCCCATCAGATCTTGACCAGAGAAAATCATGAAATTATATAATGTGAATCCCATCGTTCCATAAAACAACAGCTTGCGGCTAAGACCCTCAAACCGAAATGCCTGCTTTCCTTCCTTAAAATACAGCAACACGACAAGAATAATGGTGACAAATAAATAGCGGTAAAACGAAAAATATAGTGGGTCCATTCGTTGTAATGCACTGTGTGCCACTGGAAACATAGCTCCCCATGACATACTGGCAATCAGACATAACAACGTCCCTATTCCAACCTTCTTACTCATTTGTATCCTCCCTAATGCTATCAATTCAACGTGATTTATGTTACGTGACAGGCGAGAAGGAGTAAAATGATTGTAAATGCTATTTATCATCATTTAAAATGATACTTATATGGGCTTGATATGATCGATGTATAGAAGATGGATGAGACTGAGATGGGGGAAGAGCAATGGACATCAATGACCTACGAATCTTCAAAACGGTCGCAACGCGAGGGAGTGTAAGTCAGGCCGCCTTGGACTTGAACTATGTTCAGTCTAATGTGACCGCCAGAATCAAACAGCTTGAGGCTGAATTACAGACAGCATTATTTGTTAGACACAAACGCGGAATGATCTTAAACTCAGAAGGCAAGCGATTGATGGAATATACGGAAGAGATTCTGACGAAGTTCGACGAAATACAAAATGCTTTTCAAACTACGGAAGACCCTCGGGGGATTCTTAACATCGGGATTGTGGATACGTTGACGAATTTACCTGGCATATTGTCGCCATACATTGATAGATATCCTCGTGTTGAACTCTCCTTACATGCAGGTGTTAGCGAAAATCTGTTTCAAGATGTGTTGAATTCCAGGCTGGATGGTGCATTTATGACGGGGCCAGTCAATCATCCGTTGATCGAAACACATCATGTTTTTGATGAAGAATTAATTATCGTTAGCAAAAGTGATCAATTTGATATCGAACATGCTTCAACCATACCGTTGTTGTTATTCAATCAAGGCTGTGGTTATCGGGAAAGGCTGGAAAGCTGGTTAAGATCAGAGGGCATTATGCCTCGGAAAGTGATGTCATTTGGCACCTTCGAAACGATCATGGGAAGTGTTGCTGCCGGCATTGGCATCACTATCGCCCCCAAATCGTCAACTCGTACATGGATTGATGCTGGAAAGTTGTATGGGTACGATATCCCTGAAGAATTTAATAAGATCTCTACCGTATTCATCCGAAGAAACGATATTTATTTTACGAATACACTCCAATCGTTTGTTCAGACATTGCCGTAATGAGCAAGATCGGTGGTTCATTGTGCCATACACTCGAACCAGAGGAACTTTCTGCTCTCAGATTATTGTCTTTACTTACATATGGAATGAGGCGTATAATCCGTTCAGACATCATAGAGAGAAAAGAGGAATTCATTCGTTATGAACAACGGGTTGGTTAACGCTATTATTGCGTATATCATGTGGGGTGTTCTCCCGCTTTATTGGAAGTTGTTTAATCATGTGCCGGCAGGTGAGATTCTGTCGCATCGGGTAGTCTGGTCATTTGTATTCATGGGTATTCTTGTCGCGATTCAGCGCCGCTGGGGAGAAATGAAACGGATTATGGCTAATCGTTCGCAACTGTTAGCACTCACCGCCAGCGGACTGTTGATCGCTGCCAACTGGCTGATCTTCATCTGGGCAGTTAACAACGGGCATGTGGTGGAGACAAGCCTAGGTTACTACTTGAACCCGCTATTGAACGTGCTGTTAGCGGTGTTGTTCCTTCGTGAGAAGCCCAATCGGGGTCAATGGCTCGCCATTGCTATTGCTGGAATAGCAGTGCTCATCATTGCGATCGACTACGGGCGCTTCCCGTGGGTTGCAATCTCCTTAGCTGTATCCTTTGGGTTATATGGCCTAGCGAAGAAGAAAATCAAGCAAGATGCTTCAGTTGGTTTGCTTTCAGAGACGGCTGTCGTTCTACCCATTGCACTGGGTTACTGGATTTACTTGGGGATTGTCGAGAAGACAACGGCTTGGACGCTGCCGACACCGATGTTCCTTGAATTACTTCTTTCTGGAATCGTAACGGCGTTGCCGTTGTTGTTCTTTGCCCGGGCAGCTGCACGGTTGTCACTATCTACACTTGGATTCGTGCAATACATTGGACCGACGATCATGCTGGTACTCAGCGTATTTGTGTTTAAAGAAGCCGTATCACCGGTTCTACTTGTTGGCTTCGGATTCATTTGGATTGCACTCATCGTTTATGCTACGGCATCGATTCGTGCCACTAAACTCGCAAAGGTAAACTAAGACAAGATGCATCATAACAATCTCAATGACTCACTCCGCATAATCAGCGAAGTGAGTCATTTTTTGTTGTAAGCCCCTGTTAGTCTAAATAGGACTAATAGGTAAAGTACGTTTTTTATCATTATAAGAAATTGTTGAGATGGGCAATCCAACAAAAATTGAGATGTGTACTTTATATTATAATCTACTTTATAAAATTGTTCTAAAGGTGGGACAGCTATGCTTCATAATATAGAAAAAGTACAAATAACAGTTTCCAAAATTAACACACTTTGTGTAATTAACGGTTCGCATTCAATACCCCGTATACAAGTTTGAGACAAGGATGTTTCATTCGACGGGCACATGATGTGTTTCTGAAAATATGAAAAACAAAAGTAAAATTTCCTCGGGAAAGTTCCTACTCAAGTTAAGTCAACAGGAGTGCAAGAATTTAGTAGAGAAAATATTACATACACCTTTGTCTACTTTCTTTAATACCGGCGGTGTTCTCTTTAAGTAGGAGAGGTAAAAAATAGTGGAGACGTTAAATTATATTATAAGTCCCTTTTACCATTGGAGATCGGTGGAATCCTGAAAATTATGGTGAACAATAGACTAGAATTGATCGACTGCGACGACTTGACGAAACTATGATCTGTTCACAGGACTTGAGATTCAATTCTTAGGTCAGGAGTTCAAATCACCTGTTTTTTTCAGAAGTGGTTAACGAGTGGGAAACACATCAAGATTTCTTAGATGAATTACAATCTACATTCAGCATTTTAAGTCTCGGTCCTGACTTATAACTCACATTTGTTGGCATTGAAAAATTGGAGGATAGTGATGCAGACTTGTGAGAGTAGCTTAGCGAATATTGGCTAGAAAACTTTTTTATTATTGATCAGTTTATCGTTAGTACCTTTTGAATTCGAGTTGACTATATTATTTATGATATAATATTTTTATTGGCGTAGGGGAAAGAGGTGAAATCGCTTTGAATGAACCAGTTGCAACGGATGAGCTCATGATACTCATTCCGAATCTAGCATCACAAGGTAACATCGAGTTATCTTTCCATGCTGAACAGAGGCTTAATCAGCCAGATAGAAATTTCACTTTTGAAAAATTGTTATTGATACTTAAAAATCCCAAGACAATTACGACTGAATGGGATGAGAAAAGGGGGGAATACAAGTATAAAGTAAAAGGAAGAAGACGCCACGCTGTAGTAACGCTTATTGTCAGCAATACATATATCAATGTGGTCACGGTGTTTTAAAGCCGTGACTGCAATTTTCTTAATTATTACATAACTGTAGGGTATAATATAAGATGGTTGTTAGGTTTGATTCTAATCAAGGTACATATCAGGAGGTAGGAATCATGTCAGATTTCAAAGAGGCTCATAATAATGACAAGCTATTCAAGCAAAATTTAATTAGTGAGTTCATTTCAACTGAAAAACAGAATGATTATAATAAAGCAGTGGAATATTCAATTGATGACTTAATGGAAGTAATAGAGGCAGTAAAGGATAAAAGCGGTATATTTGACACTGATCAAAAAATAGAAGATCAACTCAAAATTTTCTTAGAAGAACATACTGTAAGATTATTAAATATAATTAAAAAATAGATATTACATATTTTTTTGAGAGGCATCTTTCACTCCGGTAATGGACTTATTAAATAGATTAAAAAATAACGTATGTATAAAATTAATGGACGTGTTCAAATTGTTACAATTAGCGTAGTTGATTTAATTAAGGTAGTGGTAAGACAGGTGTGCTAATGAACTTACAATCAAATTAATTGAGAACAAGTACATCTTATTTTACTCCATACCTAGACGAAGCAACACATATTAATCAATTATGTGAAGCTCAAAAGTTCTATGAACCATGAGTACGAACAATCTTGATAGTGAGACTTATTATGAATTGGCAACGGATGTTGCTTTTCATCATCCTTAAATAAACTATTTTCAAAACCTCATGAAAGGAATTGTGTAATATTGAGTCGTGAAAATAACATCATTATTTCACCATTAAATAATGACTTAATAGAGGATATCAATACGACAAATGATTATTTTGAGTTATGTGGTAGAGTCGTCCCCAGCTTCCAATCAGGAAAGTGGTCATATACTGAAGTTCTTTTTGACGAAGCCAGAAAATACGTTTTCCAGATGAGAAGCTTGAATGGAACCAATAAATAAACCAAGACGATAAAGCTTTGTTTTTAGCTTATATGAACAATACTTGCATCGGATACACCGTACAGTCGTTCCAACATCGGAATGGCTGTTTTTTTTTATATGTATCTTCTTGAAATCCATCACCTTGTATAAGAAATGTTATCGCATTGTAATTTTTTTGCAGACGTGTTGTGAGAGCTTATTTGTGTATGTTAGCATCCCATATAGACATGAAATAAGTAGAGAAAGAGTGGTTAACCCAACCATGAACGAGCGAGGTTTATTTACATCGTTACTTGAGATCTTGTGGGTATCAACGAAGTTAGGTTTGACGTCATTTGGTGGACCTGTTGCCCATTTAGGTTACTTTCATCAAGAATATGTTCGAAAACGAAAATGGATGGACGAAAAGAGTTATGCTGACCTCGTTGCCTTGTGTCAATTTTTGCCCGGTCCTGCAAGTAGCCAGGTAGGGATTGGGATGGGAGTTATGCGGGCTGGGATATTGGGAGGCATTGTTTCATTTGTTGGTTTCACCTTACCCTCAGTCATCATGCTAATTCTATTTGCATTGATTCTTCAAGGCATGGATGTAAGTAGTGCGGGTTGGATTCATGGATTGAAAATCGTTGCTGTCGCCGTCGTTGCACATGCAATTATAGGCATGGCCCAGAATTTAACACCGGATCTAAGAAGAAAAGCTATTGCCTTACTCGCTATGGTCATTACATTATTGTGGCAAACCGCGTATTCTCAAGTCGTAGTTATTATTGGAGCGGCGGTCATTGGTTTCCTACTATACATGCAACATCATCAACATGAAATGGATTCAGAGGATCGGGTTCGCTTTCCGATTAAACGCAGCGTTGCAGTCGTCTGTTTAGTGTTATTTGTGGGCTTATTAATTCTACTTCCTATTCTAAGAGAAGTGACTTCGATAAAGTGGATTGCAATGTTGGACAGCTTCTACCGTTCTGGCTCTCTCGTCTTTGGTGGGGGACATGTTGTCCTACCCCTACTTGAACGTGAGTTTGTATCTACAGGTTGGATTAGCGAGGAGGCCTTTCTCGCAGGTTATGGCGCGACTCAAGCCGTTCCCGGACCGCTGTTTACCTTTGCCTCTTATCTAGGTGCAGTGATGTATGGATGGGGTGGAGGGTTGTTAGCAACCGGTGCTATCTTCCTACCTGCATTTCTATTAATCTTAGGAACCCTTCCTTTCTGGGACGCAATGCGTCGTAATCCCAAAGCCAAAGCAGCTTTTATGGGCGTAAACGCAGCAGTAGTTGGCATCTTAATCGCTGCATTTTATCAGCCCATATGGACAAGTACGATTGTGGACCCGCTTGATTTTGCTTTTGCAGCAATATTATTTAGCATGTTAGTCTACTGGAAGTTTCCACCATGGGTGATCGTGTTGGCAGGTGCGGTAGGTGGAACTCTGACTTCTATGTTCTAGGTATGGATACAGGCATTACAAATGCGTGCTGGGACAACCATCAAATCTACCTTGAATCTAAACGGGAGTTAAGTCTCACGTTTCGATTAAGGTCAGATGCTATACTTAGTGGAAAATGATTTCAAATGATCTTCCGTATTCATATAAGGAGGCGGTTATATTGACGACGGGTGTCATACTGATCATTGTTGCATTTTCCATAGTTACGAGTGGTATTGTTATAGGTGTCGTTGTAACGCAACTGAAAGCTCAGCGTGATGCGATACATAAACGTAAACAAATTCTGTTAGAGGGCATTCCAGCGAAGGCTTTGATCCGCGCTGTGCATCCGACATCATCTTCTATGGACGACAACCCAGCAGTTACTCTTGAACTAACCGTTTCGCAACATGATGGACAGACCTTTCCAGTGGTAATTAAGACGTACATTCCCTTGATACATATTCCTCAGTTTCAAGAGGGGAAAGAGATCGATGTTAAATATGTGGAAGGGGAAAATGGACGAAATGTTGAGGTCGTAGGTGCTTACATTCCATAACTTGATTGATATATATGAAGCAATAGAGTGTTGTGAAGAAAGGGGGGTGGGGTGAACATGAAAAGTGAAATTGCCAAGGAACCGGCTGTGCCAAATCTAACCCAGGATCAGATCACTAAAATTACAGAAGCGGTGTTCATGCATAGTGTTGATGAGAATATCTCGTGTGATGTTATTTTTGTTTTTGGAGGTACACATTCTGGTCACTGGACGAGAACGATCTCTGCATATAAGAAAGGGGTAGGGAAACAGATTGTCGTTACAGGAAGGTGCAGTTGGGCTAGCCTTCAGCGAGGAATAGAGAACCAGGTTCCAGAGTCACATGTAATTAGGCAGCATTTGATAGAGGCAGGCATCCCGTCCGAAGTTATTTTTGTAGAAACGAAGTCGGTTAATACACTAGAGAACGTATTATTCGCGAAGGAAGTCTTTGATTTCTCCAAAACTCGCTCGGTACTCATGGTATGTAAGAGTCATGCTGCCGGACGACAATTTCGTACGTTGAAAAAGCACCTTCATCCTGACATCGCCTATATGCCCGCACTTTTTGACACGGTATACAAGAACGTCGAGATCAATAGGCAAAATTGGGCGAATACAGAGATCGGAAGGTCTCGTGTGTACGGGGAGTATCTGCGAATCTGTAAGTACGGCGACCGAGGTGACATCGAAACGTTAGAAGAACGACTTAGGATTTGAACAGGTGAAGTAAAAAGAGAAGGTAAACCTTATTGGGGTTTCCTTCTCTTTATTATTAACGACTATTAATGTCTAACACGCAGTTTTTTTTCTTGTTCAACAAAGAAGTTATACAACGCCCCGTATAGGTTAGCATCGCTTCGGAAAGTACATGGTGTAATGATGGGATTAGCCATATGAAGTGGATTAATCTGTTTAATCTTTTCAATAGCCTGCTGAAGCCTTTCAATGAGTATGGGTTGGGCACTAATGCCGCCACCTATGGCGAACAACTCTGGATCAAGAATGTACTGAAGGTTCATAATTTGCGCAGCTACCATGAGACAGTACGCATCCAACACTTGGTTGGCTTCCGGATCACCTGAATTAATAATGTTGAAGACCGCTTCACCGTCTGATGGATCCTCCAGTTGCTTCATTTCACCTATCTTCTGAACCATGGCTACAGCTGAACAATCCAGGCCGAAGAAATTCGCCTCACCCGTTGCAGAGTTCACATGACTCATCACATAGCTAACTTCCCCAGCAGATAAGTTGACTCCGCGCATAAGCTTACCATCCACAATAATTCCAGCACCTACAGCAGTTCCCAGTACCATGACAATTGAGCTCTGCGCATGCTTCACACTACCTAACCACAACTCAGCGAGTGCAGCACATTTGCCATCATTCTCAATCGAAACCTCTTTATCGTAGCGATCCCGAATCAATTGAGCCAGATTGACTTCATGTAAGAAGGGGAAAGACCCGCCGTGATATATCATGCCAGTAGTAACGTCAACTGTTCCGGGACAGCTTATAGCAATTCCTTTAATATCTGAGAGATCCTGCTTGTCTATAATCGAGTATAGACCAGTCAACATCTCCTCCAGGTTTGCCTTCCCTACGGGTGTTTTATCTTTGTAGCTAATATCTCCGCCTGAATCCATCAAAGCATATTTCACAAATGTACCACCAATATCAATAACCAAATACATAATACCTTCTCCTAAACATAAAATTCATCCATTTATTCGGGAAAATCAATATAACTATGACGATCAGAACCCGTATATATGGTTTGGGTCGCAACGCGATATTCCTTCATAGATGCCCATGGACCTTTGACATTTGCATGTACATGATAGGCGGGAAAGTTAGAAGATGAAACTTCTGCCCGAATAAATGAACCAGGTTGAATCTCCCATGCCGTTGGCCACATCTCTATGATGATCTGAACGGGTTGATTCGGAGTGTAACTTATCGGAGTATCGCTGTTATTCCGGTAACTTAAAGAGGTAATACCATCCACGATATTAAAGCTGCGACCATCAGGAAATACTTCACAAATTTTCACGCTAAACGCAGTATCCTCAACATCACTGCTAACCTCTAGGCTCACCTTAATACCACCCGTAATCGATTTCCCTTTATCCAGCACGGGAGAGTCGAATTGAATGATATCCTGACGTTCTGCATACTCGGGTTGGGATAGACTGCCATGCGGCGCACCGTTGAATGAAGGCATAATCCAAGCAAGCAGAGCACTCCCGCCATGGGTGGGGACAGGTGAGTTAGGATCATATACGTATTGTACAGGAGAAGAAACGCATAGCGTCTCCGTTAGTTTTTTCTCCAAGTCATTCGCAAAATACAAACGCCATGGATGTGACCCGTTCACTGTCGTATCCCTTTCCTCCCAGCGAGAAGAACCAATCCGGTAATAGGAGACAGAAGGAAATGTATATTCCTGCCCTTTAAGATGCATATCAAACCATTCAAGAGCAGCTTTAATTCGAAACGAACCTAACAGATTGGATTCAGGATAAGCACGTTCACCCGGTGAATTCCCCACATGATCCCAAGGACCAACAACCAATCTACTCTTACTTTTGACGGGATCGGGAAGCAGATCATACCCCTTGAACGCTCCTTCTAGATGATGGTCAAACCAACCTTCTACCATGAAGACCGGTATATCAATCTTGGAAGGCATGTGAAGGAGATCGGACCATAACCCTTGTTGCCAATACGCTGAATTTCGGTCAGTCTCTGAAATATAGCTCTGATAAAAAGGCATCTTACTTCCGAAGAGCTTCTCATCAGCTTGTTCATGAGGTATAACGTGCAACGCCTCTTGATATAGCTTACCTGGATCTGAGGACGTTTCGATTCCGGAATTGGCAAAAGCCCAAGACGTATAGATATCATGACGGAACATGCCGTTCATATACATTTGTCCATACCGATCCACTCCAAAGAGATCCAGAAAGACCGTTTTGACTTCTTTAGGAAAAGAATCAGCGATGATCCATGTGGTAAACGAACAGTAGGATTGACCAAATAGCGCTATGTTTCCATCCTGGAAGCTTTGTTTAACAAGCCAATCTAATGTATCAATGCCATCTTCACGTTCATTTACAAAGGGAGACCATTCACCCTCAGAAAGACCGGTTCCTCTACAGGATTGAATAACTAGAACATAGCCATGCTTTACAAAATGAGTGTAGCTTGCTTCAAGTATTGCTTGATTGTTGGGATAAGGGTTACGAACCAAAATGCATGGCCACGTCTCACCTTGGTTCGGCAGATATACTCGTGTATGGAGATGAACGCCATCTCGCATAGGTACCATTAGTTCGCTTACACCATGGATGTCGAACTCGCCCGCAGCGTTTTCCTGTTCTATAGTTGAAGCTATACCTTCGAATTGGGGTTGAATGTGGAATGCTTTCATCGTCTAGCACCTTCCTATAACGTAATTCATTATATCGTTTTCATTTTATTGCTCATTTTAATTGCAAAGATTAGACAAAGGAATCCGATCACATAAGTCGTGACGTTTAAGATCAGAGAAGCAGAGTAGGAACTTGTGTGATCAAAGATGGAACCGTGTACATATACGGAAATCGCGTTTGAGAATGCGCCGAACATGAGAATAATGGAGAGAATCTGACTGTAATCTTTCGATCCAAAAGATCCTCGAATTAACAAAGGAATCGCAGTGAGTACGATTGCTTGTCCCATACCGCTAAAGAATCCAGAACCATTTAGGAATACTGTGTCGTTGAACACGCCGGTACTATACCATCCAGAAGCTCCAACAATCGTAAAGATAAGTAGAACAACCGTTGGTTTAACATGGTCTAGCATGAATCCCATCAACAATTTACCTGCTGCAGCTCCAATGAGAAGGGCAGACATTACACTTGCGCCCACTTGTAAGCTGAAGTTAAGACTTTGAATTAGTGCCGGAACATGCTGTGCCAACGATCCTGCGGATTGGAAACAAATAATGGCTATGATAAAACAGTAGAACATTGGCGTACGAATTGCATCTTTCACCGTAAACCCTTTCAAGACGGCGGCTTGTGGTGCTTGACCCGATGTAGTGGTTGCAACAGTGCTCTCTGCACCATATGGAAGCATTCCATTTTCCGGTTTGAATTTCATAAGAAGTGCAACTGGTAAAAGCACAACAAGGCAGATCACACCAACGATAACGTATGTGGTTCTCCAGCCATATTCCAGAATGAAGTGGCTGATCAATGGGTTAAAGAACGAGCCGCCTACCGCGGTTAACGCACCTGTGATACCGAATAACATGCCCAGTTTCTTCTCGAACCAGTTTCCGAGCAAAATGGGAATGGATATCACGATGGATATATTCTGAACGACACCTAAGATCACCTTGATACCATAGAACGGACCAATGGTCTGAATGAAAGAGCAAGCAATGAAGCAGAGTCCGGTTAGACCAAAGGAGAGGCTGAGTAAAAGTTTAGTGTTGATCTTCTTAAAAACCGTACCCGCAAATAATAATGATACGGCACCTGCAATACCATTGAAAGTAGCATTGAGAGCGATTTCAGCACGTGTCAAATTTAAGTCCTCGCTCATTCCACCCCAAAACAAACCCGCGGTATTGATCGTTAAGCCAAAACCAACAAACGAGATAATGCAGCAACCGATAAAAATAATCCAAGCATAATGAAGTTTCATACTTTTCCCCCTGATGTTATTCATCCGTCGATGATCATTCCACTATTCGGAATACCATTCAACTATTGTGGAATAAAAAAATCATTCCGAATAGTGGAATGTTATTCTTGAATGTGGAACGGATGTGTTATATGATTGGAATCATAGCACACGCTTACATTATAATCAAGATAGGATCGTAAATGAAGAAGGGTGCAATTTAATGACAAACAAATCAAACGTAACTTTAAAAACACTAACGATTATGAAAGCTTTTATTGATCAACAGGCTGTTTGGGGCGTTAACGACCTAGCGCGTTATTTGAATAGCCCACCAAGTTCCATTCATCGCATCTTGAAGACATTAAGAGAAGAGAACATTTTACAACTCATTCCGGAGACCAATAAATATACGATTGGGAACGAGTGGGTTAGGCTTTCTTCCTTTATCAGTGCTAACTTCGGATTAAAATCCGTGGCTGAACCTTATCTGAAGAAGTTGTCTCAAGACGTCGGACAGTCGGTATATTTGGCACAGTATCAGGAGCAATATCGGAAGTTATCCTTTATTTTGGGCATTCATAGCTCAAATATACTTCAATACCGCCTAGAATTAGGCGTTCTTCAGCCGATTCACATTGGCGCGAGTGGTAAGGCGATTTTGGCCTTTTTGTCCGATGAGAAGATTGGAGAGGTTCTTGAACAAGAAGAAGTTCAACCCACGGATGTACAGCATATCTGGTCTGATGTGGAGAAAATAAGAAGTGTGGGATATTCATATACCTTCAGTGAACGCAAGAACGAATCCATCGGTTTCGGTGCACCCATATTTGATGCAACGAATCAGGTTGTGGGGAGTATCATCTGTGCAATTCCACTAAGCCTCTATAAGGAGGAAAATAAACAAGGAACCATTGATAAAATCTTAGAGACCGCAAGAGAAATCTCCTACCACCTTGGTTTGAATGATCCTACTGGCACAGCTAAACAGGAGAAATAACTTGTGAATTTCGGGGTTTGGCATCTTACCAAGTATTTAACCTAGAATCTAACTGGTACAAAAAAGGAGCAATCTGCTAGCCAGCGGACTGCTCCTTTTCACTTTGCATTTAAATGTTAGTAATGTCTAGAGAGTAAGCACATATGTTGAAAATCTTGGAGAATTTTAAAAATTACGCTTTATCTACGTCCGAGTTTTGTAAATAATTCGTTCCCCAGTTCTGCAATTGCATGAGGATTGGCACCAAGCTTTTACCCGTATCTGTTAACATATATTCAACTTTGGGTGGAACTTCAGGATGGATGATCCGGCGGATCAGACGATCTTCCTCAAGCTCACGCAATTGTCGTGTTAGTGTTCTGTGAGTAATGGTTGAAAGTGTTTTCTGAAGTTCATTAAATCGTTTCGACGTATCCGAGATCAAGTGATACAAGATCAAGATTTTCCACTTACCACCGATCAAATTAATACTAGCCTCGACTGGACATCGGTCATCAGAAGCGTTAACGTGCTGTTTCATTTTGTCCCTCCTTAAGTATCTTATGGGATACTTAATATCTCAAATGTGCGTACTTATGCGGTCTAATTGGATTTGCTATATTGATAGTATCATTAGAAAGTCTAATGGTTCAATGCTAATTTGACCACGAAGGGGACTCACCATAATGAAACAAAACCATCTTTATTTAGTATATGGCGCATCGGGAGCACAAGGCGGAGCGGTGGCGAATCGTTTGCTTGCAAGTGGCAAGAAGGTAAGAAGCATTACACGTAACCCTGAAGCAGCAGATCGTCTACAGAGTAGAGGGATTGAAGCTGTAGTAGGCGACATGTCAGATACTAAAGTTCTGGCTCAAGCTCACGCAGACGTAGATCGTGTGTTCTTAAACATTCCCGTTGAGTTTGATTCAGCCAAAGTTCAAACCTATATTGATAATGCTATTGAAGCAGCGGTTAACGCAAAAGTAGAATTGCTTGTTGTAAACACTGGTGGATTTGTCCCTCAAGATGATACAACAAATACACTAGCCGTAGAGCTCAATCGGCAATTAATTGAAGATGTTAAGAAAAGTGGGCTGCCTTACATCATTGTTGAGCCTATCGTTTATCTGGAGAACTTCATGATCCCTGGCGTGCTAAACGAAGGAGTATTGGCTTATCCAGTGCCTGCAGATCAAAAAATAAGCTGGATTAGCTTAGATGATGCTGCGCAGTATCATGTGTATGCACTGACTCATCCTGAATTAGCGGGAAGCATTTACGCTGCTCCTGGTCTCGAAGCCTACACGGGGAATGAAATCGCAGCGAAATTCAGCGAAGTGCTGGGTCAAGAGATTCAATTTGTTTCCCTGCCTTTTGAACACTTTGAGGCAGCAATTAGTCCAATGTTAGGATCACAAAATGCAGAAGGACTTAAGGGACTTTATCAATGGATAAGCAGTAATATCGACAAGCTTCCTACATTTAACGAAGTTGATGAGTCATTAAAAGATAATCTGAACCTTTCCAGCATATCGGACTGGATTCGTGTTTCCTTTTTGAAGAATTAATCATAGTGATTGAACGTTTATAAAAATGATCTGCTTGCATATCACAAGTTTACGCATGAATTAGCGTGGCTAATGATGATCTACAAGGAGGTCTTTTTTTGTAGCTGGATCTACCTCGTCAGTGAACTCTGCGAATCTTTCAAATTAATGAACCATTTCAATAGGTGTGAAATGCTTATGAGGTATTTCATGAAATCAGTTATAGGTATTTGAAATATTTGATATAACACATAAAATAGATATACAGGAGGTACGTTATTCGGCTGTACAGCAACGAATGCATAACAAGATACTTCCATCATACATGCTGATCACTTTATTAAGTTTTGAAGGTTGATGTCTGCTTATAATGAGTACTTTAGCTGGGGGGAGAGGAACTCGGCTCGGTTTTGAGCTGCCATTTTTGAAAACAAGTGAAATGTTACAAATAATTTTCATGCTATTTCACTGTATTGGATAGAAGGGGTGGCTAATCGCCTGATTTAACAATTTTACAATAACGACAGGAGAGATTTTTTTGCTTAGAAATAATAAATTATTAATATTTATACTTACCGTAGGTGTTTTTGGGATACTGAACACGGAGATGGGGGTTATAGGCATATTACCTACCATTGCTGAGAATTTTGGTGTGAGTGTTACACAAGCGGGCTTGCTTGTAAGTTTATTTGCACTAGGTATTGCTATCTCTGGCCCAATTCTACCGTTAGTATTCTCCGGCATGAACCGTAGAAACGTGATGTTGCTCGTGTTAGGTATTTTCGTGATAGGAAATATAGTGTCCATATTCACTTCGAGCTTTACAGTGTTGCTGATCGCCCGGATTATACCGGCTTTGTTCCACCCGATTTATATGTCACTGGCATTTACTGTTGCAGGATCATCTGTCAGTCCAGAAGAAGCGCCAAAAGCGGTAGCCAAAGTATTTATCGGAGTTTCAGCCGGCATGGTAGCTGGTGTACCGATCGTAAGTTTTATTGATACGGCGTTCTCATATGAAATGGCGATGACGTTTATTGCAATCGTAAATATAATTGTATTTGTGGCTACATTGATATTTGTACCTTCTATGCCTGTGAAGGAAAAACAGTCGTATGGTGCTCAATTTTCGGTGCTGAGAAGACCTGTATTATGGGTTTCGATGTTCGCAGTGTTGTTGCTAAATGCATCTGTATTTGGCGTGTACAGTTATGTATCCGAATATTTATACACAGTGACGCAGATGACGGCACAATGGACTAGCACGACGCTTTTACTATTTGGTGGGGCTAATATGCTTGGGAACATTATCGCTGGTAAAGTACTGACAGATTATCCCGCAAAGTCGATCTTGTTGTTCCCACTTTTGTTGGGCGTAGTTTATGTCGTACTATTCACCATTGGTGAGTATCAAGTACCTGTGATGTTGCTGACCATTGTATGGGGAATCCTGGCTGGTGGAATTATGGCCAATGTGAATCAATACCTGATCTCATCCGTGGCGCTTGAGGCACCTGATTTTGCTAATGGTTTATTTGTAACCTCATGTAATGTGGGTACTACTGTAGGGTCAGCTCTTGGGGGCGTATTGATCTCCACGATGGGTGTAAAATACATCATACTGGTCGGTATCCTTAGCGTTGTACTAGGATTGGTGATGATTGTGATCAGAAGTACCTTGAAGAGCTCAGTCGCGCATAGATCGGCTTCATTATAAAACAGTGAACCACCTCGCTGAACGCAAATACGGACGGGGTGGTTATTCTATGTTGTCTCACATTAAGATTCTGAGAAGCTTGCCTGTATTTCTTCAAGAAATTGTTCAGCGGCAGCGGAGAATAGTTGATGTTTTTTCCACACGATATTTAAACCAGATTCAAGCTTAGGCTCTAATGGTCTAAAGCATAGATTACTGTCTGAAGAGGTGTTCACAATCTTATGTAGTGTTATGGCGTAACCGACACCTTCTTCGACCATAATCGCTGCGTTATAAGCAAGATTAAACGTAGTGACCACGTTAAGCTTATCGAAATGATCACCAAACCAGTTGCGGAATTCATTGGTAGTAAAGGTCTGTTTCATCGCCTGACGTGAGCAGATGAGGGGTAAATCCAGTAGGTCTTCCACTTGGATGATCGATTTCTCAGCCAGAGGGCTGTCTTTTCTCATGACTACACCCCAGACATCCTTGGCCGGAATATTGACATAGTTGTATTTGGATAGATCAGCTGGTTGTATTAAGATTCCAAAGTCGATTAAACCTTTATCCAGTCTCTCGGTAACATCTTCTTCGTTCCCACTATAGAGATGGTATCGAATTTCGGGATAGGAAGCCTGTATCTTCCGCACGATCCGTGCAATTTGCTTCATGGCATCAGTCTCACCGCCGCCAATGTAGACGTCTCCACGAATCGTTTCTTCCATGGATTGAAATTCGGACTCTAGCTTTTCCATCATATCCACGATTTCTTCGGCTCTTTTGCGGAGTAGCTGCCCCTCCTCTGTAAGAAGGATACTGTGACTGCTTCGGACGAATAGTTTCTTTCCCAGTTGCATCTCAAGTTCCTTGATCTGTCTGGAGAGAGTAGGCTGTGTCAGGTGAAGTAGTGTGGCTGCCTTCGTCATATTGCCTTCTCTTGCGATGGCTAGAAAATAGCGTAATACTCGAATGTCCATGTTGTTCTCCTTTTAGTCATTCCATAGGGCGTACCCAGAATAATCTCAGCGAGATTTATAGTTGATACTTCATAGTAATATAGATAATGAACATCTTTCATGAATGTGTTAATAAATCGACAGATCCCAATACTTTAACTATTGAACGTGAGAATCTAACTTATATAATAATAGACGTGAGTCGATTAAACAAACTGATTTGAATTAATTCATTATAGCTGATGCAAGCGAGTAAGGATCATCTAGAAAAGGAGAATATGATATGTACACAGAAACGTTCCAACTATCCAACGGTTTAACCATTCCTCAATTAGGACTTGGTACCTGGCTACTTAATGATGAACAAGCTCAGCAGGCTGTGCATGACGCGATATCGATCGGGTATCGTCATATTGATACAGCTCAGGCATATAACAATGAGACGGGTGTAGGGGAAGGTATTCGAGCCGCTGGTGTCGCAAGAGAAGAGCTGTTCATTACAACGAAGATTATAGCTGAAGCCAAAACGTATGATGAGGCTACGCAATCAATTGATGAATCTTTAGCCAAAATGGGACTGGATTACATTGATCTCATGATCATTCATAGCCCTCAGCCGTGGAAGGAATTCCGCGAGCAGAAGCGTTATTTTGATGAGAATAGAGACGTATGGAGAGCATTAGAGGACGCATATGAAGCAGGCAAAGTAAAAGCGATTGGCCTCTCTAACTTTCTTCAGGATGATATCGAGAATATTCTTGCCAGCAGTAAGATCAAGCCCATGGTCAACCAGATCTTGGCGCATGTAAGCAATACGCCTCTGGGGCTCATTGAATTCTGTCAGCAACATGACATTCTGGTTGAAGCTTATTCTCCGATTGCCCACGGAGCCGTTCTTCATCATCCAGAGGTCAAAGTGATGTCTGAGAAGTACGGCGTATCTGTTGCGCAGCTCTGTCTACGTTACTGTATCCAGCTTGGTTTAGTTGTAATCCCGAAGACAGCCAACCCGGATCATATGAGAATGAACGCCGAGCTTGATTTTGTAATCAGTGATGAGCATATGGAAAATCTTAAAAATGTAGCACACATTAAGGATTATGGAGAGCATAGTTACTTCCCTGTATTCAGCGGGAAATAGGACTCGTTGTGTTGAATTTCATACGTGAAAAGTGTAATTATTTACAAGCCGCTGCAATGCGGCTTTTTTGCTTTTGTTGGGTACCGTCATCTGAAATAATCAATCATCAGATTTTCATTTTATGTATTATAAACATTTTTGTATAATGAATATGCCACTACAGAATGTATACGATGTTTATAGTTATAGCGTAATTACACTTATCGTGTTATTTTGGTAGCTGGAGCAGAAGCGACTGTGGGTTTGATCATAAACTTCTTCAGATGAATTGCGATGATCGCGGTATATTTATCAATAAAATTTCATACTGAAATATGAGGGAATACAGTTGCTGTTATACATGTACACAGAATGCTTAAAGTCTCATCTAAAAAACCAGTTAGTAGTAGGGAGAACGTTATATGGACATTTTTGAAAATGTAATACCTAGAGAAAAGCTTAGATCAAATGAACCCTTGAAAGACCACACTTATGTAAAAGTAGGTGGTTATGCGGATACACTGATCCATCCAACATCGACAGAAGAGATCGTAAACGTTGTACAAATTGCCAAATCACATCAGATCCCACTCACGATTATTGGAAAAGGGTCGAATGTAATCATAAAAGATAAGGGCATACGAGGCGTAACCATGTCTTTGAGTCATTTTGATCAAATTAAAGTACAAGATGACACCATTATTGCTCAAAGCGGTGCCAATATTATCGATGTCTCACGAGCCGCGTTGGAACACGGTTTCACGGGTCTAGAGTTTGCATGTGGAATCCCTGGTAGTACAGGAGGGGCCATTTACATGAATGCAGGTGCTTATGGTGGCCAGGTGGATGATGTGGTCGAAAGTGCTGATGTCATTACTCGAGATGGACAGCGGATGACGATGTCTCGTGAAGAGATGAAGCTGAGTTATCGTAACAGTATCTTTAAGGATAATGAATACATTATTCTTGAGGTTACCTTTAAACTGCAAAAGGGCGATAAAGAAGCTATTGCTGCGAAGATGAAGGAATTAACGATGTTGAGAGAAGCCAAACAGCCTCTTGAATATCCTTCGTGTGGTAGCGTATTTAAACGTCCAGAGGGTCATTTTGTTGGAAAGCTCATTCAAGACTGCAACCTACAAGGAACTCGCATAGGCGGGGCGGAAATCTCATTGAAGCATGCGGGTTTTATTATTAATGCGGATCACGCTACTGCTCAGGATTATTTAGATTTAATCAACCTGATCAAAGAGACGGTGTACGCTAAATTTAATGTGCAGTTGGAGACGGAAGTTATCTTTTTAGGGGAGTAAACTTCATTATTGAAAAAAGTGAAAAATGAAAGTATGTTCAACGTATAAATAGGATGTGTCCTAGCATCACGCTAAGGAGCATCCTTTTTTGTGCTTTTCCAGCATGAAAAGTTAAGATGACTCATTAGAAAAGATGTGCTAGAGTTACTTTTTTACTAATATGGAAAAAGATAGGGGGAGCGAATTGAATACATCTCCAACGCGCATCAGGCTCATTGATGGATTGCGTGGTTTTAGTTTGGCTGGCATATTAATGGCCAATATGTTGGCGTTCCAATACGGGGTATATGGTCAGAATGAACTTCAATTGTTCGGTGTTGAAGGCTTAGATCGAGCCGTCTACTCATTGTTAAAGATTGCTGTGGTGGGCAGCTTCATGCCGATTTTTGCATTTATGTTTGGCTTCGGTATGATTAAACTGACAGAAAGCCTGCAATACCGAGAATTACGACCAAAGTGTCATCTGTCTCGTCGTTTTTTGCTCTTGTTCGTTATCGGATTGTTACATATGAATTATGTCTGGGAAGGAGACATCCTTGCGTTTTACGGTGTACTTGGCTTCTTCTTATTAATGTTTCTGAATCGAAAGCCGAAGACATTACTGATCTGGGCAATTATGCTATTGGTTGTAGCTGGTTTATCGGGTCTGCCAGCTTCCAATCCCATGAATCCTTTAGCCAACCCAACCTCTCAGATGGAAAGCTATGTCTTACAGAGTAAGGAAGTCTTCGGAAGTGGCAGTTATGCAGAGATTAAGGATTTCAATAATCATGGTGATCCGTTTGGCGATGAATTGAATCCGGCTATGATTCTGCTGCTGCTGGTGTTTACTCCACTTATGACCATCCCGATGTTTCTTCTAGGTATGCACGCCGCAAAAATAGGCACCTTTGACGATCCACAAGCTATGCGACAAGTTTATATACGTCGTGCTAAGCTGCTCATACCTGTCGGATTGGTGCTCAAAGCCTACAGCGTAATCGTGCAACTCATTCGTGGGGAAGAGGAATGGTTCGCGATCGGGATCGGAGAAGCAATTGGGGGCTCTTTGTTAGCCCTTGGTTATATTTACGCTTTTGCACTATTATATACGAGAGATAGCCGCGTGAATCTGCTGAATAGGTTCGAAGCCGTGGGTCGTTTATCTTTAACGAACTACCTAATGCAGAGCATCATCTGCACGATGATTTTTTATGGTTATGGTCTAGGCCTCTTTGGCCGTGCTGGCGTATTTGTAGGTGTGCTAATTGCCCTTGCAGTCTATGGTTTACAATTGTGGATTAGTCCACTTTATCTCAAGAGGTTTCGTAGCGGTCCTGTGGAACACATTCTACGGATATGGACATACCTGTCATGGAAAGGGCAGCCGAGGAAGAAGAAAAGCTAAGCTAGAATTTATATTATAAATAAACTTAAATGTCGTAAACTTTAGTAGCCTTAAAACCGCTGATCATCATGATCGCGGTTTTTTTGTTGTGTGGGCGTAAGGATAGAAGGTTAGACATTGCTACAGCCATGCGAACAAGATAAGAGAAGTGAAGCACGCTCTGATAATAAAATTAGAAATTTGATTTGAGTGTATTTATGATATATTATACTATCAAAAGATATAATAAACTATATTTTAATAGAGGTGGTGATTAGTATGTATGTAATCTATAGAAAAGAAATGAAGTCGTGATGACATTTCTCCAGATGGAGCAAATACAAATCTATCCTTTAATGCATATTTTCATAGTAGTCAGCCCTACTAACAAATTAGTGAAAATAAGAGGAGGAAGGTTATGAATCATAAAGTCATCATTATCGGAGCAGGAATAAGTGGTCTTGCATTAGCAATTTTCTTAAAGAAGACAGGCATTGAATGCGCGGTCTATGAGAATTTTCCTTACAAAAGAGTAGCTGGATCTAGCTTCCGTATTAACAAGAGCGGTGTGCACGTAATGAAGGAGCTAGGCATAGAAGACCAAGTTCAAGAGAACAGTCACTCTGCAGATCGCATGAGGATCTTAACGACTGACGACATAGAGATTGCCTCAATTAATCTGATGCAGGATTCTGTTTTTAGCAGACGATCTATATACATGCAACGGTCTGACTTGGTTGAAATACTGATGAGACAAGCTGAATTGGTTGGCGTTGAGATACACTATAATAAAAAGCTTACCTACTTCACCCAGGATGCTTCGAACATCACCGCATACTTTGAAAATGGTCATCAGGAGACGGGGACGTTATTGGTCGGTGCAGATGGGTTACATTCAACGGTAAGAAACCAGCTATTTCCTAGTCATGTGTTGAGTTATGCAAAATCCTGGGCATTGTATGGAATCGCCTCATTCAAGGATATGAATAGTGATCCGATCCGTCAGCTGATGGAGGGCGATGAACTGTTTTATTTTACACAAAATGCGAATTTTCTTGCTTCCAAAAGTCATCCCACGCATGAACTGAATCTCTCATGGCAAGCATCTGGACACCAGGAGAGAAAACGTTCAAAAGAGGAATTCGATTTCAGAAATCTGGATGAAATTAAATCAGATCTAATCCAGCAATATGGTGAACATGGAGCGTTATCAGAGATCATTCAAAATTCGGTTCAGATTATCCCGAAGCAAATATATTGCGTGGAGCCGATTCCGAGTTGGTCTAAAGGACGAGCGGTTGTCATCGGAGATGCTGCACATACCATCAACCCGAATACGGGCTATGGATGCTCGGTTGCGTTAGAAGATGCCATGTACTTAGTTTTAATGTTACAGAAACATCATTATGCGGACGCACTATATTACCTGGAGGCTGATCGTAAAGAGCGTATACGTGCTATTCAGAGCAGCTTAGATATTTTTGACGTAAGTAAGGGGTTTGATTTTAGTAGTGGTTTTGATATTGGACTATTTAGCGGATCTAAGATTGATGCCGATTATACGATTCATTGGGAAACAGAGCATTAATAAACGAATCCAAAAACACCCCATTGGTTTAAAATTGCTTTAAACAATGGGGTGTAATCTATAAGGCTATACCGTTAATTCTGTTGCCATTTGTTTAACCGTCAATCTCCGAATTGTCATTCCACCAGGAAGGCAACGCAGGCTTAGGTTCTGAGATCGAGAGGGTTTCGCCTATTTGCGGAACGACAATATCGACGTCTTTTTCTTTTGCTGCTTTAATAGCTCGTTGCACTGGATCTCTCCAGTCATGACTGGCTAAAGTAAATGCGCCCCAATGACTAAGCATCATTTTGGTGCTGTTAACGTCCAGGCTAGCTTGAATGGACTGTTCAGGAACCATGTGAATATCAGACCATCTCTTGTCATACTGTCCACCCTCAATGACAGCTAGGTTGAAAGGGCCATATTTCCGGCCAATCTCCTCGAAATGTGCTCCATATCCACCGTCACCACTAATAAACAAGCGATTCTCCGTACCTGAAATTACCCAGCCTCCCCATAACGTACTGTTCATATTGAACAAGCTTCGACCAGAAAAATGTCTGGCTGGCGCTAACGCAAGATGGATTCCTTCAAAATCTAGTTCGTCCCACCAGTTTAATTCTGTGATTTGACTTGCTGGGACTCCCCAGCGTATTAGATGACCACTAACGCCAAGCGGTACAATGAAGCGGGATACCTTGTCTTTTAGTTCTACAACTGTTGCGTAATCTAAATGGTCGTAGTGATCATGTGTGATTAACACCGCATCGATGGCGGGCAATTCAGAAACAATGTTGCTGTAAATGTCAGATGAATACGGATATCGCTTCGAACCTACAAATGACACAGGAGACGCTACCGATTCCAACATAGGATCGACCAGCATTTTGCGGTTATCGACACTTAACAGGTATGTCGAATGCCCCAACCAAGTGATACTGTCTTCGTTATTGTTAATTGTATTCCAATCGATCTCTACAACTGGCTGTGGGCTGGAAGGTTTCTTCTCTTTCCGTCCCGCACCATCTGTTGTAGCTTCAAACAAGGTTTTCCAGGAATCCAAGTCAGATTTGCCGGTTACTTCATTCACAAATTTGCCGTTCGTGTAATTTTCAAGCTGCTCATAGCTTTTCTTTTGTTCTTTGGATGGATTCCCGCCAAAGCTCGGGTAAAGTAGCATAAATAATAGCGCTGCAACGATGACGAAGAGTATAAAGCTTGATATGTAGATAATCATTTTTTTAAATCTTCCTTTTCTTTTCATATTCGCCTCCTGACGTAACGATCATACTTCTAACCTTGTTATTCCGCAAAATTAGACAGGAATCGGAAGTGATCTTAGCATAGACATTTGTGAAAGTAAAGATAGAAACCTTTTGATGCTGGTTAATCTCAGCAGAGAATCAATCCAAAAAGCAAACAAGTTTGCTTCATTAATAGGTAGTAAGCGATATTCAATTAATGATATATTGTTAAGAAAATGAATTTAGCAGTTACGATGAGATATTGAAAGAATGAAGCGAATTATACAGTTTTTATATGCTATGTGCCTAAAATGGAGGAGATTACGCAATGATTCAGTCTATCATACATATCGCATTGGTGGTTAATGACTACGATGAAGCGATAGAATTTTATACTCAAAAGTTGAATTTCACATTAATTGAAGATACGTATCAACCAGAGCAAGATAAACGATGGGTCGTGATTTCTCCTCCTGGTTCTGTTGGGACTACGATATTACTAGCTAGAGCTTCAACAACTGTGCAAGAGCAGTTTGTTGGCAACCAAACGGGTGGGCGCGTATTTTTATTTTTAAATACCGACGACTTTTGGAGAGATTATAATGAAATGGTATCTAGAGGAATAGAGTTTGTTAGAGAACCGAAAGAACAACCTTACGGGATCGTTGCAGTATTCAAAGATTTATACGGTAATCTATGGGATCTACTAGAAATGAACGAAGATCACCCCATCTCCCAGAGAGTTAAGTAATTATTATGTAGTTAAGCAATTATTATGTAGTTAAGCAACATATCAATGTTATGTGACTCGTTAGCTTAAACGGTTACCAAGGGAACAAGATAACAACAAAAACAGCCGATCAACCTATGACTGAACCCCATTCGTTAAATACTACTAACAATGAAGGTATAGCCAGGTGTCTGGCTGTTTTTGTGTTTAACTCAAACGGAAATTCCAAGTCGATGCGAATCTTCTAATCATCAGAGTAGAGTGTTGCATTAAAGCTTTCAGGTCCTAGTCGAATACCGTTCACATTATACACAGGATTATAGCTGAACGTAGCATATACGGAGTAAATGATCTGACTACTACCCGCAGTCGGTACATCATACTCAGAGCCTGTAAAACTGAATACACATGGGCTGAAAAATTGATTCGCTACCACGATGGTGCCTGCACGATAAACGAGCTGCTGAGCAGCACCCAATCCTCGGTATACTTCAATCACCAGATTACCATTCACAGGCAGCACATTGGCCGTTAATTCAACGATTCCGCCGAAAAGTGTCCGCACGAATGGGCCTGGGTTATTAACCTGAAGTGCGACCTGTGCAAATAAGATTGGAACTCCATTCGTGAAGCTGGGAGTTAAACTGTATAGCCCATTAGAGCCCTGGGAGGTTCGTGCATCTAACGTTCTAACCATAGTTCACCCTCCTTTCTCATTCATCATTCGCAGGACCTAATCATCACTGTATGTGACTGCATTGAAACATTCTGGCCCTACACGGGTGGCTATCTCTGATGGCGAAGCCGGAACATATGTTACATAACAGGAATAGATCAATTGTCCTGATGGGGGAGCAGGCACATTGTAATCCGAACCTTCAAAGCTGGCTATAATGCTTCCTACCGTAGGAAATATCGGATTTTGAACGACATAGATCGGTGATCCTGTATTCGTGGAGCCTCTATAGATTTCAAATCGAACGGCAGAAGGGATCGAGGATAAGTTAGCCACGGAAATTCGGTAGGTTCCATTAAACTGTGTGCGAATTAATAGTCCTGGATTGATAATATTGAGTCCGAGGATACCAACGAGAGTAGGCGTATTGGCAGGCAGATTAATGTTGAGTGGAGTAGTACCGTTTGATCCCAGAGAAGTACGAGCATCGAGCGTACGAACCATGATAATTCCTCCAATCTATACTATTTTATTGATATAATCCAAATGAGGATACAGGTCGTGATGACACGAGAGTTTGTCCCAATCTCAACAGTCCATAGCCCGGACTAGCGGAGCAGTTGAGACTCGTTAATCAACTTGAATCGGCACAGAACTAGAGTTGGCCAAACTTTTATTCTGTATTTACGAGAATCCTGGATTGATAGAGTTGCTCCACCTCCAAATCTAAGAGATAACATAATATATGTGATACGATATACAAAGTATGGATGTTGTTACTGTAAAACGAAAAAAAGGCATTAATACTAAGTGTTGAAGGGGATGTGTAGTATGACAGTTGTAGGGATATTAGGCGTTGTGCACGATGATGAATTGCGAATTCGGCATCATTTAACACTGGATATTATAAAAGAGTTGATTTTAGATTTTGATCCAGACGTCATATGTGGCGAGGTGTTACCTACTAGTTTTGAGAAATATACGATCAATCCAGCAGAAAAGGGGTACTGGGGTGAGCCTCCGAGCGAATATTATGATCTTATATTTCCATTATGCGAGGAGCAAAACTATACATTTGTTCCCATCGATTGGGTAGAATTAGATGTCTGGAATGATTTTGATCCGCTGCGGAATTATACTGATTCACAAAAAGAAGAGTTAGAACATGAATTCGAGAACTGGTGGCAGAAACAGCTTGCAGCTTCAAGTCAAGGGACAATCCCATTTAATAATCAAGCGTTTGATGATGTCACGAAGCTTAAGTATCAGTGGATCGCTCAATTAGATACAAGATCACATGCGGTGAGGTGGGAATGCAGGCATGAACTCATGCTGCAACGGATCAAAAATGCAATCAAAGACAATGCCAACGCACGTATTCTATGTATTGTCGGCGCTGACCATAACCATGCACTTTACGAGGGATTACAATCCGTACATAACATTCAGATCAGATATCCGCTTAAATAGAACCTTTATATTCTCTAAAATTTGAGGAGGTACATGTATTCATGATCCAATCGTACCTAGTTCAGAGAAAGCGAAAATGGATGGCCTGGTTGTTAGCTATTGTTCTAATTATTGCTGTTCCAGTAACCATTTTCTTGCAGATCATTATCCACTCCAATGTACCGGAGCTTGCAGAAGGCAGCATTGAGCAGCATTATGCGCAGCAGGGGGGTCATCTTGTAAAGATAGAAGAAGTGAAAAATGCACTGGGAGAGCCTGCATATCGAATCTACTATCCCGAATTCCAAGGAGATGAAGCCTATCCTGTAATCTCTTGGGGGAATGGAACAGGTGCTAATCCAGATCGTTATGATGGGCTCTTGAAGCATCTTGCTAGCTGGGGATTTGTAGTTATCGACTCCTATAGCATGACGACAGGAACAGGCCAAGAGATCGTGGAAGCGATTGATTATTTAACAGAGGAGAACGAACGATCGGGCAGTATCTTTTACGAGAAAATACAAAAAGAACAAATAGGTGTGGCTGGACATTCGCAAGGTTCTACGGGAGTTATTAATGCGCATACCAACTATACAAGTGGTTCACTGATCAAGACGATTGTATCTATCGCTCTTCCAGACTTGAAGCATTGTGATCCAGAAGATGTATACGACACATCGCGGATTACGGTTCCTTTCTTCATCATGGGCGGTACACGAGATTTTCTAATCTCACCTGTATCCACGAATCAATTGGCTCTACAACATACGGACAGCAGCACAGCTGTAATGATGGGAATGGCCAAAGGCGCAGCGCATACAGCGATTGAAAGGAATGGTGGCAATCACAGAGGTTATCTGACGGCTTGGATGAGCTATCGTCTGCTCAATGATCAGGAAGCGATGAAGGCATTTCAAGGAGAGGCTGCCGAGATGATGCATAATACCAATTGGAAACATGTTGAACAAGCGAATATGGCGGATACGTTTAAGTGATGAAACTTTTTTGTACACAGATGGTTGCGATACGAAACGTGGGTACACCTATACTTTGAATAAGAGGAGGGATCAGATGGATTGGCTTATGAGGATGAATCGGGCATTGGACTACATTGAAGTTAATTTGAGCGGCGAGATTGAACTGAAGGAAGTCGCTAAGCAGGCTTGTTGTTCTTCGCATCAGTTTCAGCGGATGTTCTCATTCATTACCAATGTATCACTAGCAGAATATATCAGAAGAAGACGGCTTACACTTGCTGCAATTGATTTGCAAAATAGCAAAATAAAAGTTGTAGATATTGCCCTGAAATATGGATACGAATCACCGGTTTCATTCGCGAGGGCGTTCCAATCGCTGCATGGTGTTAATCCGGCAATGGCTCGTGAAGAAGGAACGGCCCTCAAGGCCTATCCGCGGTTATCCTTCCTCATTTCAATTAAAGGGGAGACGGCTATGAACTATCGTATCGAAACCAAAGAGGCTTTTCTAATATTCGGAATGGAGAAGGTATTTCAAGTAAACGGGGTAGACACCCCAGCTA
Source organism: Paenibacillus sp. MER 99-2 (assembly GCF_023714095.1). NCBI lineage: Bacteria > Bacillati > Bacillota > Bacilli > Caryophanales > Paenibacillaceae > Paenibacillus > Paenibacillus sp. MER 99-2. Next base: position 1,540,566 of record NZ_JAMAUZ010000001.1, read on the forward strand.
ACCTATGGAAGCAAAGTCATGAACATGGGGAGGTTAAGCGACTCGCAGCAAATGCCGGTGATCAGCCTCATTTCTTGAATGAGCAATACCACAAAGTACATGCTGTCTGTAGCTACAAAAAAACTGGAGAAGACACCTTTCCATACATGTTATGTGCCTTCAAAAATGAAACAAGTAAAACGGATGGATACACCAGCGTGATGATTCCAGCTCATACCTGGGCGATTTTCTCATCCGATCTATTTACATGGGATCAATTTAATGAAACGATTGAAACCTTATACAAACGATTCTACTCGGAGTGGCTTCCTACTACAGGCTATGAACAAGTGGAAGGATTGGAGTTCGAAATTACGGGTGAAAGAGATGGTTTGAACTTTGTAGAGCTGTGGTTTGCTGTTAGAAAGGTATCTTAGTACGCATTAGGATTGAACGCCGCTGAATTGAGCGGCTTTTTCTAATGGCATGAACCTGATCGTCAGATGAAAAAGGAACATGTGTTATTATATACAATGATCGTACGAGTTGAACAAGAGGAGACTAGTGAACAGCATTGGAAACAATATATGTGGAAGTCCGACATTGGAATTTTTGGTATGGGGTATACGGATTCTGTAACCATAGCCGCAACGATGAAATTACACTCTATTTGGATAAAGATAAGAATCATTTTCTAGGACATTTTGATTTGTTGACAGAGCCATGTCTGGTGCACCTTTTAACCAATGAACTTGATCGAGTAGAAGACCGAGAGTTCTGCGAAGAAATTGAAGCGTTTCTTGAAAATCAGCATGATGTCGTTTATAGCTACATATACCCGCGAGATGAGGAGGATCTGGCAGATCAAGTAAATCATTTTGCACCTTTTAATGAAAAAGGCCACAAACCCATATACATAAATGTCATGTCCAAACGTTCTGCCTACTGGGATGTAACAAGTATTAAAGATATAACTCGAAGACTCACTTCTGATTTTTTGCAAGAAGAAATAATAAAGGTGGAGTTCATCAATGTTCCTACATATGAAGAGAGCCAAGCAACGTATGAACAGGACTATAAACGATTCGTAAAGTGAATAAAAATAAGAAAAAAGCCGCAAGTCGCGGCTTAAATCATGGATAACCTCATCCTACAAAGCAGTCATTCGATATAACCTATAAACGATGGGAACGGATGATGATCAAAAGTTAAGATGGGTTAGTGGTTTGATATGCTGAGCTGCTGCATTGAATTGATCCGAAAATGGCGTAGAATCCTCGTATTCTTTAGGTAATTCGTCTAGAAAAAGCTTGATCTGATGGGCTACTTTTAATTGTGTCTCAGCATCTTGTTGATTACTTTCTAACTGGTCTCTCACAATATAGCCATATTCATCTCTGAATATTGTAAAATCATTTCGTAACGTATCTAGATTTGGAAAGCCATTTGTTTGTTCTTTTATGCGAGTAAAGTGGTCGTTTACAAAATTAATATCAAGAAGCACATCAAATTCTATCACAGCATTACCGTTTGCCTCTGACTCTTTAATCTTATCCAGTGTCTGATCCAACTTCTGTACTCTCGAAACCAGACCTTGATAATACCGTGAATTGATCTCAAGGTTTTTATTGTTGTTATAATTATTAATGAGTACTACAATTGTGGCAATTGACAGTATAGCGGCAACCCAAATGATGAGTTTAGTATATCTTTTCTTCATAAAATTGACCCCCAGTTGTTATGTATGCACAAGTAGCGATATTACCATGACCATTGGTATTTTTTCTATATGAACAATTTACCAACTTAACTCGGCGAATATAGTAATGATTTATCTAAGTAGTTCGTTTAGAGAAAACTATTTCGAATGATACTCTAGTGGAATCAAGTTCTTCTATGCTTGCTTTTGCAGGTGCAATTCTTATATTCTTTATTAAACTGAACGTACACCAAAGAATGAAATATACATTATTGGGGGATTACAGATGATAAGATGAGGAATTCTCGGTGCAGGGTATATCGCAACTCGTTTTGCCACTGCACTACAACACGAACCTAGCAGTAAATTATATGCTATTAGTGGTCGCAGTGAATCGAAGTTAAAAGATTTTGCAGATAAGTACGCAACAGATCGACAGTATGTATCACATGATGAGATGTTGTTAGACCCTAATGTGGATGCGATCTATCTCGCATTACCTCATCACTTGCACCATGAATGGGCAATTAAGGCGTTGCATGCAGGAAAGGCTGTGTTGTGTGAAAAGCCTGCATCGTTGAATCTGAAAGAAATGCAAGATATCGTAGAAGTGGCTAGAAGCAAAAACGTTCTCTTTATGGAAGCTATGAAACAACGCTTCGTGCCACTATACATAGATCTGCGGCGTAGAGTAGAAGCGGGTGAAATAGGAGCGATCACTTCTATACAAGCGAGCTTATGCAACCAAATGCCTGATGGAATGAACACGTATCATGTTCAACCAGGGCCTGGAGGTTCATTGTTAGATGTAGGTACGTATTGTGCGAGTTGGATTGAGGACTTCTCGAACGGCAACATTAAACTTGAAACTGTGGCAGCATCTCAGAAAGCTTCCATTGATTATTATATTGATGCCAAGCTGCATGTGGGTCATGTGAAAGCACAATTAGAGTGTGCATTTGATCGTCAAAAGGAACGGAAAGTAGTGTTACAGGGAGAACGTGGCAGTATTATTGTCGAGGATCTCCATCGGCCTGTGAGAATGTTTGTTCTTCGGGATGGATATGAACTGGAAAAGGTTGAAATCCCATATGAGTTTGATGATTTCTACAGTGAGATTCATCATTTCGTAGAATGTCTTAAGAATGGACAGACGGAGAGCGACATCATGTCACTGACTGCTTCCCTGCGTTGTGCTGAGATTCTTGATACGATCCGTGCTGGTCTAACGTACACTCCAGAATGCTTAGACGTTTTGAAAGAACAAGAAGAAATTCTTCAATATAATCACTTCGGAGCTGCGGAAGCATTAAAGCTAGGGAATATTATTGCAGAACTTGCGAAGGAATATGATCGTGAAATTGCTGTATCCATCATCAGAGAGAGTGATGAGCTTGTATTGTTCCAATATATGATGGATAGCAAAGCTCAGAAGAATATTAGTTATATGGAAGGCAAACGCAGAGCGGCTAAGTTAGTTGGGCACTCAAGTTTGTGGATGCATGTTGACCATGTCTTGAACAATAAGTGGAATACAGAGATGGAGAATATTCCCCATTATATTCCTTCTGGTGGAGCGTTCCCAATCCGGGTACACAATGAGTGGGTCGCAACGCTTGCGCTAAGTGGACTGCACGAAGGTAGAGACCATGAGATTGTCGTTCGGGCTTTGAGTCAAGCGCTTGAGAAGGAAGTCTCTGTTTTTCCAAGTGCAGCAATTTGAATTTGCAGCGGTAGAGAAGCATTAGACCTTGACTAGATACAAATAGGTTCATAACAAGGAGTTTGCAAATGAACGAAATCACAATAACGCCGCTTGTTGGGATCGGTCCTTTTCGACTAGGAATGAGTAGGGAAGAGGTAGAGCAGAAATTTCAGGAATTGGATCATTGGAGAGCAGATGATGGCATTCCCATGAATCCAAGCTATATCGAGATGTTATTTATCCGTGAACATTTCGAATATGATGCCGATGGTCGAGTGAAATTTATTCAACTGATCAATCCACAGTATTCGGGAGAGTTTCACGTTCCTTGCTTGTTTCAGGGTGTGGATGTATTCAAGGCGAAAGCTGAGGCGTTGATTTATTCCCTTAGGGAAGATTATCCCACGGTCGGAGATCATGATCCAAAGACAGGATTTTCCTTTGCAATTCGAGCATTGGAACTGAGCTTCTGGCGAGAAGGAATTATGAATGATGACATCTTGAGAGATCCGGAGTTTCTGGAGATGAGTGAAGATAATCAGGAGCTTGAGAAGAGGTATTTCCATTTTACGACTGTCTCGATTGGAGCACCAGGGTATTTCGAGTTTTTAGATAACGATTAGTAGAAATGTGAGATTAGAGAGTGAACATCCAAAACTGAATTTACCTGATCATGATTAGAAAACGTAGACGTACAAAACAAGTGTTAAGGGCGTTCCAATATGGAACGGTCTTTTTGGTTAACTTGCAGAACATGTGTGATCTATTTATAAGTTATATACATGATTGAGTGAATGAAGTCCCTAAGACTCAGTCGATGATATGAAAATAGTCCTGCTATAGTATGTACCTTTTACGTAACAATGCTATCTATGCTCCATATATAACAATATAATCATGTTAAATACAAACTAAATAGGGAAAATACACCTATTAATAAGCTTCCTGTTAATCACGATATAATATTGGAGTTGCCAAACGGGATGAGGGAGGTATGGGAGTCACCCTTTTTATTGAACGTGGATAGGAAGGGCGAGAAGACAACTCTAAATACATAATTGAATATTGTGAGGAGAATGTAAAGTGAAAAAAGGTATTCGTTTATTATTAATTAGTTGTATATTTGCAGCGCTATGTATGACTCTATCTGTTTATGCTGATGGAGCGGTGAGTACGTATTATGTCTCTCCTACGGGTAGTGATGCCAATCCGGGAACTGAACGTGAACCTTTTAAGAGTATTATGAGGGCACAATCTGTCGTCTCATCTGGGGATACAGTGTACATCCGAGGTGGGGTATATGATGAGTTTGACATTGCGAGAACAGGGAGCAATTATAATTACGTCCATGACATCTCGAAAAGCGGGATAACCTATGAGGCATACCCTGGGGAGAGACCTATATTTGATTTTAGACATGTACCCACGGATTTGCGCGTAGCAGCTTTTTATGTTGGTAATAGCACTACGGGCATCACATTCAAAGGCTTTGATGTTATCGGCGTCAAGGTCGGAGAACAAGCACAATCGGAAGCCTTCCAGATTAGAGGACAAGCTGATTTTATAAACATGGCTGCCTATGATAATGAAGCGATTGGCTTTTATTATACAGGGTATGGGACAGGTACGGTACTGAATTCAGACGCATATAACAACATCGGGCCAACTCCGCTATCGGCTGGAAACATAGATGGGTTTGGTGCTCACGGAGGAAATGTTTCTTTCATTAATTCCCGTGCTTGGAACAATAGTGATGATGGGTTTGACAGCATTAGTTCAAAAGGAAGTGTTACCTATGATCACTGCTGGTCATTTGACCACCGGGGCAACCAGAACAAGATCGGAGACAAGAACGGTTTCAAAGTTGGTGGCTACGCTAGAAAAACCAGCGGTTTGCCAGATCCGTTGCCAGTTCATACTGTGAAATTTTCTCTCGCTGTTAATAATGGGGCAAATGGTTTTTACGCGAACCATCAGCCTGGTCAATCGGCTATTTGGACGAACAATACAGCATACAATAACAGTAGAGCCAATTTTGATATGTTGGAACGTGTTAGTCCGACAGATACAGCGGATATTCCGGGATATAGAGAGGTACTGCATCATAACATCGCGTTTATGGGGCAGGCGATTGTTAACGACAATCATGCCGCGGAGAATGTAACCCATAATTCTTGGTCGATTAACGGGGGGATTGAGCTCACAGCAGATGATTTTGTCAGTCTGGATACGTCTCAGCTATCTGCACCTAGGAAACCGGACGGTAGTTTACCAGATGTTACATTTATGAAGATTGCATCTTCTAGTCCGCTGTATGCTTATCAACTTGGGTATCTTGCTGATAAGTAAAATGAAACCTGTCAAAAAACCGTTGGTCTTATCTCAGGAGATCAACGGTTTTTCTTATTCTTTCTTATTAACACATTTATCCATGCGAAATGAGATAATTCCCGAGATCGGTACTTTATAAAAAGTATATTTATCCATATGAATTGTAATGAATATACTCTCTGTCTACATGTTGGCATGATCATATAACATCGGTGAAAATATATGAGCTTAATGGTAAATCATGATCCGAAAAGTTAGAATGGTGAGATAGTACGAATTCCGAAAAAGAGGTAATGATAATGGATACACTTACATGGATTCAAAAGTGGTACGCTCAACACTGCAACGGGGACTGGGAACACTCATATGGTGTGAAAATCGAAACAGTGGATAATCCGGGCTGGTCTGTTGAAATAGATTTAACGGATACTTATTTAGAAGATGTACCTTTTGATGAAATTGAAGAAGAGAGAAATGAAGAAGATTGGTTTTATTGTATTGTGAGAGATGGAATATTTCACGGTGCAGGAGGAGCAATGAATTTAAGAGAAATACTAGATGGTTTTAAGAATTGGGCAGCTCATTCAGACGAAGGTTAACAACTTAACTCTTGAGATTCAACGTTTAAGGAGGGGAAGTATTGCGTAAAGAAATCGTTGTTAATTTACCCATCAAGCCTAACGAAGTCCCAGCGCTAAGAGAATTAGTAGGTTGGGAGGGGCGTCATTCTGATTACCCCATTTTATTAGAGCGTTGCAATTTTTGGGCAGGTCTACGAGGAGAACAGGATGAGTTAATCGCTTTTGGTTATATTTCAGGCATGGGACTGCAACATGGTTATATGGAAGATATCATTGTTCACCCGCAATATCAACGAATGGGTATCGGCCAAGCGTTAGTGACAGGGTTACTCCAGGAAGCGGAACGAATTGGAATTGAGATCGTAACGTTAACGTACGATGCTAAACATCATTCATTTTATTCAGATTGCGGATTCGTACCTTGTTCAGGAGGGCTTTGGAGAAAAGAATGAAGCTGCTAATGGGTGGAAACAAATTCTAATAAATGTCGGGAATATGTTAATCTGTATTAAGTAGACACCAAGTAGAGAGAGAGGAATGTTACTTGAAGAATAGAAGCATATTATATATTGAAGATAATGAGAAAATAGGCAGTTGGGTAAAGGAAGAGTTGGAACAGCGAGATTTTGCGGTTCAGTGGCTTCTTTCTGGTGAAGGAGCTGAAGAAGCAGTGAGTCAGCATGAAGTTGTTCTTTTAGATATCATGTTACCTGGTTTAGATGGATTTACTGTGGGAAAACGATTAAAAAAGGCAGCACCTACGGTTCCTATTATGCTATTATCCGCTCGAACATCGATCGATGATAAGGTAGATGGTTTGCAATTTGCGGATGACTATTTGACTAAGCCATTCCATACGGATGAATTAGTTGCAAGATTAGAAGTGTTAATCCGTCGAGGCGGGAGAACGCATTCCGAACGGATTCAATTAGGTCATCATATTGAAGTCGATTCAGCAGGCCAAATGGTATTTAATAAAGACACGGGGGAAGAAATTATACTGACAGGAAGGCAACATCAAATTTTAATGTATTTCTTACGCCATCCCAATCAGGTGTTACCAAAAGAACAAATCTATGAAGCAGTATGGCAAGAAGCATACATAACAGGTGATAAAACACTAATGGTACATATCCGTCGACTACGTCAAAAGTTGGAACGTAATCCAGATTCCCCAGAGATTATTGAAACGCTGAAGGGGATAGGCTACCGGGTGAAACAATGAAACAGAATAGATCATTATTTCGCCATTACCTAAGAGGACATTTTCTCTTTATTTTTTTGCCTCCCATGCTGCTGTTATTCTTCTCTATGTTCTTTAACTTATCTATCGATGGTGAGGAGTTTAATACTCTAAATCCAATGTTCGCAATGCTCTTTATTTTTGGTTTCATTATTGTCGCATTTGTTGCCATTTCGTGGCTGTTCTTCTTGCGACTTCGCAAACGTCTCACCCGCTTACAGGAACTTATGTCATATGCAGCGAATCATAATTCATTCCCTAAACCGATATCTGTTCAACTAGATCGTATGGATGAAATAGACCAGCTAGGAAGTTCTTTTAATTGGATGATTGAGCAGCTTGAAGAAAGTCGTAAGCGAGAATATGAAGAGCAGTTATTACGTCAAAGACTCATTGCCAATTTATCTCACGATTTACGTACACCCCTGACGATTTTGAGAGGACATGTCACTAGATTAAATAAAGAATCCATAACTAAAGAAGGGCAACAGTCGTTAACAGAGATGAATCAGACGATTACAAGAGTTGGCGTACTTATGGATGATTTGCTTTCCTACACGTTGCTAACTTCAGAGAAATATCCTTTTGAGCCCGCTTCAACAGATATTGTACGTTTAGTCAGAGCGTCTGTTGCTGCATGGTATCCTGCATTTGAAGAAAATGAGATTCAGCTTAATGTTGATTTACCGACGGAGCAAACTTTTTATTGGGATGCAGATCCGAAGTGGATGTCACGGGTTCTGGATAATTTGTTTCAGAATATTCTGCGCCATGCTGCAGAGGGAAAATATGCGCACATTGTGGTTAATGTAGATCAAGAACAAATCTTTGTAGCTGACAGAGGCCCGGGTATGGCTAACTCTTCACATGAGGGGGGAGCGGGTATTGGTGTATCCACTGCAAATTATATGTTGAACAAAATGAATCTAAAAGCGGAATTTGTATCTAATGAGGGTTATGGCACAAGAGTCATCATTGGTAGAGCTGAGCAATAAGGCGAACTATTTGCGTATGGAACATAAAAGAAGAGGCTCCTGTGATCATTCAAGGAGCCTCTTCTTTGTTATGGTATTTTATTAAAGTGAGATTTTCACAAGAAAAAAATAAATTGAACGTAAAAAAACGCTGTGATATAATCAAAAGCGCGTTTGATAAATTTATAAACGAATCATATTATTTATTATCTATAATCTTAGTATACCTCTGGCATTTGGATTTGTCAATGCTCTTTTTTGGACTAAAAAATGGGAAAAGGGTGGTTAAGGAATGATGGAAACGAATAATAATTGGCAACAAGAACAGGAACGACTGGTGTTAGTCAGAAACAAATTGCAGGATAGGATCTCTGAGTTGGAGCCGGAAGTTGCCGGATTACATGATCAGGCGACGGATATCCGCAAGCGGTTCTGGGAAGAAGTTACGATGAACACAGGTACCAATGAAGATTTTGAAGAGTCATTCTACACCATTAACCAACAGTCCGCAGTATTGGCTGAACGAGAGCGTGGTCATCAGCGATTGATGCAGCAGTGGAAAAACTTAAAGCGTCTGCTTCCATCTCCGTATTTTGGACGAATTGACTTTCGGGAGAAGGGACTTAGCTTCAGCGAGAACATCTACATCGGTGTATCTTCCTTTGTCGATCAGGACGGCTTGAGCTTTCTGATCTATGACTGGCGTACGCCCATAGCTAGCCTCTATTATGACGCTTCCCCCGGCGTAGCTTCATACATTACACCATCTGGAACAATAGACGGTACGATGGAACTTAAAAGGCAGTTTCAGATTCAACATGGAACAATAAATAACATGTTTGATGCCAATGAAACCATTGGAGACGACTTGCTACAGCATGTGCTCGGCTCTGGTGCAGACTCGCAAATGAAGAGCATTGTAGCAACAATACAGAAAGAACAAAACGCCATTATTCGAAATGATACAAGTCGAATGTTAATTGTGCAGGGGGCTGCCGGCAGTGGTAAAACTTCAGCAGCTTTGCAGCGAGTAGCGTACTTACTATACAAGCACCGCCAGACAATAAAGGCGGATCAGATCGTGCTTTTTTCACCTAATCCGATGTTTGCCAGTTATATTTCCACGGTTCTTCCTGAGCTTGGTGAGGAGAATATGCAGCAGACAACCTTTCAAGAATATCTCGACTATTGGCTGGATTCCACACTACGATCAGAGGATGCCTTTGATCAGATTGAATATGTTCTAACGGAGCAAAGTACACCAGGCTACAAGGCACGTCTACAGGGAATTGAATATAAAACATCCGAATCTTTTCTTCAAGCTCTTCAGAACTATGGATTATGGTTGGGACGTGAAGGCATGCAGTTCCATGGGATTCGGATACAGGAACGTGATCTGATTACAGCAGAACAGATGAAGGAGCAATTTTACGGATATGATCATACCTTGCCTCTGATCAATCGGGTTGCTCTCTTGCAGGAGTGGTTACTAAATGAACTGGCTTCGCTGGAACGCGCGGAACGGGAAGCTTACTGGGTGCAGGAAGAATTGAATTATCTGGATACGGAGCAATACGTTGAAGCATTCGGGATGCTGCATAAGGAAAAAGAGATATTCGACGTTGCAGAGCGTTATGCAGCCATTCTTAGAGATGGCAAAAGCAAGCGACGTGGGGATGAAGGAGACTTTGATTTCACGCAGCGAGAGGAAGAACTGCTCCGTCAGAAGATTGTCAAAGCATACTTTAAACCGCTGAGGAAAAGTGTGAAAAACTTCTCTTTTGTCAATCTCCAAGCGATATACGGTCAACTGTTTGTCGACGAAACAGCATACAAAGATAGAACGAATGGAGCCTCTGTTCCTACATTATGGTCAGAAATCTGTACGGGAACGAAGGAAATGTTGGATCTAAGCAAGTTGTTTTATGAGGATGTAACACCGTATTTATATGTCAAAGAGTTGATTGAAGGTGTTCGGACGAACACGGACATTCGATATGTTTTTGTCGATGAGGGTCAGGATTATTCGGCGTTTCAATATGAATATTTGAAAAAACTGTTTCCTCGTGCTCGCATGACGGTGCTCGGTGATTTTGGGCAAGCCATCTTCATGCAATCTACGAGCCTGGTTGGGGATCATTCGCCGCTGATTCGCCTTTTTGGAGAAACGGACACAAGTCTGTTTTGCCTTTTGCGTAGCTATCGCTCAACTAGAGAAATTGTTGAATTCACCAAAGCGATGCTACCAGGTGGTGAGGAGATTATACCATTTGACCGCAAAGGCTCGAAACCTCGTTTGACCAGGTTAGTTAGTAGAGAGGAACGTGACACTAAGATGCTGGTAGACATTGCTACACTTCGAGATCAAGGGTATGAATCTATCGCGATCATCACCAAAACGGCAGCCGAGAGCCGTGAAGTCTATGTCCGGTTACATTCTCAAGGAAACGAAACGATGCAGCTTATCACAAAAGAGACCAACCATTTTGAAAAAGGATTGATGGTGATTCCCGTTTATCTTGCCAAAGGAGTCGAATTTGACGCAGTTCTAGTCTATGATGCTTCATCAAAAACGTATGGTGAGGAAAATGAACGCAAGTTACTCTACACCGCTTGTACACGGGCAATGCACGAACTTCATCTGTATACGTTCGACAATTGGTCACCTTTTGTTCAGGTGCTACCTCCGGATTTGTATGAGATATCATCCTAAACAGCTCAATGAACAGATAATAGAAAGCCTTGAGAGCCTTGGTTGTTTCCAACCAAGGTTTTTTAGTTCAAGAGAAGGTAGGCTCGTTGTCTCAGCAATGGTAGAATAGCTACAGATTGGCACTCATCTTTCAGTTGTTTTCAGAGTAGTATGGTGTAATCCATGTAACATTCCGATTGGAGGATTCTCATGTATAAACTGATGATCGTAGACGACGAGTTACTCATGCGAGTTGGAATCCGTTCCATGCTTAACTGGGAGGAGTTCGGATTTGATGTGGTTGGTGAGGCGGGGAATGGAAAGGAAGCGCTAGAACTTGCCTTGGAAGTTTCGCCTGATCTAATTATTACGGATATTAAGATGCCTGTAATGGATGGGATAAAGCTGATCCAAGAGGCATCTTGCGTACTTAAAACATGTAAGTATGTCATCCTGAGTAACTTTGACGAATTTCATTATGTAAAAGAAGCATTGAAGCTTGGCGCAGCGGATTACTTAATCAAGAGCGAGATTACAGAGACAGCTCTGATCGAGTTACTAACCACCATGGCGGAGAAACTACAGAGTGAACAGGTCAACCCAACCAACGTACCGAATCTGTCACTTGATTACTCCAAGAGCTTGAGGCACTTGAAGGATAGCTTCTTCCAAGATATTGTAAGCGGATTCATGAATGAGAAGGAAATCGTAGCCAAAGCGGAGGAACTGCAATTTCGAATCAGATCGGATCAATTGGTCGTGATCAAGTTCTTCGTTAATTATTACGAGAAAGCGAAGAAAAAGTATATCGAGAAGGGGGAGAAGCTACTTCGATTTTCGCTCCTGAATATTATGGAGGAGATTATTCCATCCAAGTGGGAGAAAGAGATTTTTGTGGAAAGCTCGTCTGAATATTGGGTTATTGTCAATGTACTTCCTGAAACTGGCTCGATACACGCTGATCTGAACAAGTTATGTACTAAACTTTTATCCTCCGTAAAGGATTTTATGAATCTGACGCTCACAGCGGCTGTAAGTAGAATCGGGCCTGACTTCCGTTACATTAGAAGGGCATGTGAAGAAGCTGAATTCGCGCTACATCACGGTTTCTTCACGGGAAGCAACCAGGTACTGCACTATAATGATGTGCTTCAAGCTCCGGCTCGGCAAGAGGTACATGAGATGTTAAGCCCGGAGCAGGAACGAGATTTTCTCAAATTGTGGGTTAGCAACGACTACAACAGCGCGAAAAAATTTCTTGATGCAATCCGATCCGATCTGGAGGCTCAACTAGCGAATGAGAGCAGTGTACGTAAACAATATATTTTGCTGATGGAAACGATACATTCACATCTGTCTCGTGGGACAGAGAGAGGCAAGCGTAATTTTACAGAGAAATCACCTTATGAAATTGTGCTGAAGGGAGAGTGTTGGGGGGATATTCACCAAGATATGCTGGAGCACATCGCTTATTATTTCAGTAACAATTCCCAGGATATGCAGGAACATACTCATGCAGACGTCGCAATAGAGATTATCAACAAGTATTATGCTGAGGATATATCGCTCCAAGGCGTAGCGAATCAGATTAATGTCAATCCATCATATCTTAGTCGATTGTTCAAGCAGGAGAAGGGGGAGAACTTTATCGCATATTTAACGAGAGTTCGTATGGAGCATGCGAAGAATTACCTTTTGAGCAAAGAGCTAAGAGTGTATGAAATCGCAGAAAAGGTAGGTTACCATAACTACACGTATTTCAGTAAAATTTTCAAAAGATCTGTAGGTCATACCCCTGAAGAATATCGAGATCTACAGCAGGAATCCATGTAAACCGTGAATTGAGGTGCATCCAATGAAGCATGTCCGATTCGTCCGAATCCAGCACAAAATCATGGTGATCTGCATAACGGTTATTATCCTTCCGGTACTTGTGATGACCATCAATTCCTATTATTCTTCTGAACGATTATTGACACAGAATTATACGAACGTGCTGAACGATCTATCCAAGCAGACCAATATTCGAATAGATGAGTTTCTAAAAGAAATCGAAAAAATTACACTCCTCGCGAGCAATGGACTTAGTAATGATCTATCTGCGACGCCTGAAGGCAGTTTTCCAATTCAAGACTTTCTTCGAAATAGTGATGAGCAGCGAGAGATTGCAGCATACAATATTCTGATGAACTATATTATGATGAAGGATCGCGTATTCTCCATCTACCTCTATAACCTGAACGGAGGACAAGATCTGTTTGTCAGTCCTCACCAGCCTATTGATCCAAACTACAAAGTAGCGAACGAATTGTGGTTCAAAAGGTTCTTGCATAGGAATGATCGAACTATCACCTTGACTACCCGAATTGATGAGCAATTGCAGAACAAAATCTTAGCAGTCTCACATGCGCGGAAAATTCATGATGTCTCTACGGGCAAACTGCTTGGTGTAATCGTCGTTAGCATTGATATTAAATTTATTGAGATCGTTAATCGTAACTTGCAGGAGGGGCTGCGCTCCAGATTTATGATCGTAGATGAGGACGATAAGATTGTATATAACGTGGATGAGCGCTTGATTGGTACGTTGTTTCGGGGAAACGTGCGTCCACCTGAAGCAACGAATGTTGTAGTGACCAGCCCTTTAAGTCAGCAAAAGTGGACAAGTTATCTTTATATGCCTTTGGATGAGTTAACAGCTGACGGTAAAATTTTAGGTCGTAACTTGGTAACGCTTGCCGTCGTCATGTTTCTTTTTGCAGTCGTGTTATCCGTCTTTCTATCCCATGTCATTACAACGCCAATTAAGAGACTGTTACGTAATATATCCCTTGTAGAAAAGGGGCAATTCGAACAAGTTGAGCATATTCGCTCACGAGATGAGATAGGGCATTTGTCAGTAAGGTTTAACAAGATGTCCCATGAGCTAAAACGGATGGTTGAGCGTATGCAGCAAGAAGAGATGGAGAAGGCTCAAGCCGAAATGCGTGCACTCCATCATCAGATCAACCCCCATTTTCTATATAACACACTTGGATCAGTCAAATGGATTGCCTCCATGCAGCAGGCTGACAAAATTGTGGAAATGACAGATGCACTAATCTCTATGCTCCGTTACGCCACAAGATCAGATAATAGTCTAGTAACCATTCGTGAGGAGTTAGATAACATTAGGAATTATGTAACCATTCAGAATGTGAGATACTACGGTTGTATTCAGATGAACTATGAGATTGAAGATCGACTAATGGACTACCGGATGCCCAAAATGATTCTACAGCCCATTGTTGAAAATGCGATTTTTCACGGTCTTGCCGAACGTGAAGATGATGGTGTCATAACGATACGGATTCAAATGAAGGGGAGTGATATTACAATCGAAGTTTGTGATAACGGAGTAGGTATGGAAGAGCATATGATCCAGAGCTTTATGACTGAGAAACCAAGAGCGAGTGATGGCACAAAAGGGATTGGTGTCCACAATGTGCAGCGTCGCATTCAGCTTCATTTTGGAAAGTCTTACGGGATCCAGGTGGAAAGTGCAGTAGTGGAGGGCACGATTTTTACCATTCTGCTGCCGGCTATATCTAATGACGATTATATATAATGAGAGTGAATAAATTAAAGGACTTGCAGTTCAGCCTGCAAGTCCTTTGGATATCGTTTTAGCCAGTTCAGAGCATGAAACACATGAATCATTTGCTTATCCTTTGACACTACCAAGCACCAATCCTTTAGTAAAGTACTTCTGTAGAAATGGATATACAAGTAGAATCGGTATGGCTCCTAAGAACATTTGAGCAGCGCGTCCCGTTCTGGCGTTCATCATGGATAACAGCTGGGTATAATCCGATCCAGATTTCAGCATGATTTGTTCAAAGCTCTGCAGGAGGGTCTGTAAATAACTTTGTAATGGATAATTGGCTGGATTGTTCATATAGATAATGCCATCAAACCAAGAATTCCAGTGGGCGACGATGCTGAACAAGCCGACTGTTGCAAGGGCTGGTTTGAGGAGTGGAAGTAAAATACGCAGCAAGACTTGCACAGGCCCAGCCCCGTCAATGATGGCGGATTCCTCAATCTCTTCAGGTAAGCCTCTAATGAAATTCATGAGAATAATCATACTGAACACGGGTAGAGCACCGGGCAGAATCAGCGACCAGATGGAATCGATCAGCCCCATTTTGACGACCACCAGATACGTTGGAATTAACCCTCCATTAAATAACATGGTGACGATGAAAAAGCCCATATAGATATTACGGCCCATCACTTTGTCCTTCGATTTGGATAGTGGGTAGGCAGTGAGAACAATCAATACAAGATTTACTAACGTTCCGAGTATCGTTCGTTTAACGGCGATCCAGAGAGAGGAGAAAAACGCTCCGCCTGTTAAGGCGAACTCATATGCCTTCGTATTGAATTCGACTGGCCAGAATGTAACACTACCTGCAGATACGGCCGAACTACTGCTGAACGATACAGCGAGCAAATTGATAAACGGCAGGATACAGAGTAGAGAGATGACCAGCAGTATCGTATAGTTCACAATATGAAACAGACGCCTGCTCAAACTTTTATCATAGACCATAATGAGAGTTCCTCCTTAGAAGATGCGATAACCGGCCACCCTGTATGCCAGAATGTAGGAGACCGCAACCAGAATACTGGAGATGATGGATTTGAATAATCCGACAGCTGTACCAATCGAATATTGAGCTTGCTGAATCCCTAGTCGGTATACATAGGTATCAATAATATCTCCCGTCTGATAGACAACAGGGGAATACAGGTTATAGATTTGGTCAAATCCAGCATTGAGCACATTACCGAGAGACAACACAGTCATTAAAACGATGGTTGGCATGAGCAGGGGCAGCGTAATGTAGATCGTTTGCTTCCATCGTTTGGCTCCATCAATCACTGCGGCTTCATATAGCCCGGGGTCAATGCTCGTAAGAGCTGCTAAGTAAACGACTGTTCCGAATCCGAATCCTTTCCAGATGTCACTTACAATCATAGTCCAAGGGAACAGGGACGGTGTGCCAAGAAAGGAAATAGGCTGAATCCCGAACACACCAAGGAATGTATTAACGATGCCGTTGGCACTAAGGATATCTAGCATGATACCGGCCATGATGACCCAGGATAAGAAATTGGGGATATATACGAGGGTTTGAAATGTACGTTTGATTCCACTATGGAGCACCTCGTTAAGCAGTAATGCGAAGATAACAGGGACGACGATCCCACCGATGATTTTGAACACAGACATGTACAATGTATTCCAGATCGTTCTTACGAAGTTGGGCTGATTAAATATGTGTGCGAAGTTGTCCCATCCAACCCAAGGTGAGTTGAAGCCTAGACCAGGATTGTATTTCTGAAAAGCAATAACAAGCCCGTAAAAGGGGATATAGCTG
Source organism: Paenibacillus sp. MER 99-2 (assembly GCF_023714095.1). Taxonomy (NCBI): domain Bacteria; kingdom Bacillati; phylum Bacillota; class Bacilli; order Caryophanales; family Paenibacillaceae; genus Paenibacillus; species Paenibacillus sp. MER 99-2. The sequence goes on from NZ_JAMAUZ010000001.1 coordinate 1,557,196, forward strand.
AAAATAAACACCAAGACCAGACTCGGGATCAACATGAGATGGTAGGGACTCTGCTGTTTCCATTTTCGCAGCATTCCAATTCCTCCGTTCTAGATGTGTTACATTTGTAACCGCTATCAAAAAGAGGGGTGAGACGAATCTCATCCCCTCACTGTAACCGACCGATTTATTTGCCGTAGGTGTCATTGACCGCTTGAGTGGCTTCATCGCCTCCGGCAGCACGCCAATTCTGGACAAGAACATCGAAGTAATCAATATTCTCGCTACCCATAATAATCTTCGTGAAGCCTTCAGTCAGAATATCATCCAGTGTGGAGCCGTAATTTGACAGTACTTCTGGAGAAACTCCCCATAACGCTGTTTTGATATAGTTCTCGCTGTCCAACACCTTCTTGGCAAGACTATAGGCATTCTTCGGCGCTCCTTGCTGCAAATAATCACCGACGGATCCTGGCGTTGCATTCTCCATAAACTCGACACTGTTGTTGTATTTCTGCCACATGCCCGAAGTGGTTAATCCGCTAGTGTCTTTGGATTGAAGAGCTGCGGATACAGCCTCGTACTGCTCATAATCGGAGTTAGGATTAAGTACGCGGAACGCACCTACAACATGTGCAATATCGTTGTCCAACAAGTCGGACAAGGTTTCATCAGATTCTTTACCACTGCCTTCGTCCACGATGTATGCGTAGTCGTTCAGGATTTTGATCACTTCTTGTGGGTTAGCGAATCCTTTTTTCATGACAATATAACTGTTGTTAGCGAAGAAGATGGATTGCTTCGCTTCTTGCCCATCAATCGTAGGGATAAGATAAGGATAGAAGATGGCGTCTTTGCCCAAATTGGATACCGTATCTACCCCAGGATTGTAACCCCACCATTGGTAGAAAGGCTGTATCCCCACTTTGCCTGCAACGATATCGGCATTCATAGCATTAAAGTCTTTGATGGCGAACTCTGGATCAATGATGCCTTGTTTATACCAATCTGCCCAGTCAGCAAGTGCCTTCTTCATTTCCGGCTGGATTGAGCCATAAGCCAGTTTTCCGGTGGAATCCTCAATCCACATATCTGGATGTGCGCCCCATCCAATTGCGAGCAGGTTCAAGTAATCTAGACTTTGATCTACCGCGATGCCATAACCGCCGTGCTTCTCCATAAACTTCAATGCGATATCCTTGACATCACCCATTGAAGTAGGGTCTTTAAGACCAAGTTCTTCTTTCCAATCGTTCCGAATCCAGACAAAGTCAGGTTGTTCAATTAATCCCCAGTGCATCTGAGGTATCCCGTACAATTTGCCGTCCTTCTTACCAGATTCGTAACTGTCCTTGTCCATTTCCATATAACTTTTAACTCGGTCTGAAGCGTGTTGATCAAACACTTCGGTTAGATCCATGACCATATCCGCTTCGATCAGCTGCTTCAATTGAGAGGGGTTAACTCTGAATACGTCTGGTAGGTCATTGGATGCAATTGCGAGATTTAATTTGGTATTGTACTCATCACTAACCCAGTCCGTTTTGACATTAATATTGAACTTTTCCTGGTAGCGCCGTATCCATACATTGTTTGTAATATCGTCACCCTGCGGATATTTCGCAGCCGTGTGCTCAGATGTTACGGTATGAATCGTTATGGTTCCTGAATCGCTGGTATCTGTGTCCGGATTCGTTGGATTTTGACCTACGCCGCTATCATTCGAGCAAGCTGCGAGTAGTACGGTTGACATGAGTAAAGACAAAACCACAGATCTCGTTTTCTTGTTCATGTACTTTCCCCCTTAATAGCCATAATGGAGTGAATGGTGCCTTGAAAATATTGTAATCGAGAACGGAATATCGGGATATAAACGTTATTGACGAAAAGCACTAAGTTTTTTTTACTTTATCAAATCACAGAGGAAAAGTGAATCGAAGGTACCATGCACTAATTTTACTAATGTCTGATCTTATTTTTACTTCGAAGGAAAATCAATATTTAGATGAACATTTCAACATATGAAAAATTCACAATAGAAAAAACATATCTCCGCTGATCATATTGCGTATACCTCACATCCGCACACGCACCTTGAAAAACAACAAAAGTAGCACATCTCAACGTCGAATACTACTATTTTTTCAGTTATCCAATCGTGGTTCAGAAGAGAGCGAATCCTGGAGAGGACATTATATCTGACCTACTCGCGGTAGAGGTTGTTCGAACAACGATGTTGTTACTTGGAGCAGGTATTGAATCAACCAGCCATATGATATCGAGCATGTTCTACTCCTTATTGTATGATGATGCAACATTGTACAAGCAATTGAGAGAAGACCCTGGCCTGGTGCCTAACACCGTTGAAGAAATGCTCCGTTATCGTTTCCAGATCTCGAAGAGACATCGTACCGTTAAGCAAGATAATAATCTATTAGGTGTTCAATTGAAAAAGGGAGATCTAGTGATTGCATGGATGAGTGCAGCGAATGTGGATGAACATATGTTTGAGCGACCTTTCGAACTCGACATTCATCGGAAAAATAATAAAAGAAATCTCACGTTTGGTATTGGTCCTCATTTCTGTTTAGGTGCGCCACTCGCCAGATTAGAGTTGAATATTGCACTAACCGCTTACAAGTTATATAGGAGAGAGATGTCAGAGAAAGTCAGAAGGTCAAAAAAGGTCAAAAACTAAGAAAAAAAGATCTATTTCGGTATAACAGGCCATATTGCAAAAATATCGTTTATTTTCGTTTTTCTCGCATTTTGATGATCATTTATTAGCGGATTATAATCGTAGATGTAAGCAACAACATACCAATCATATTTAAGGAGATGATGTTAATGTTTGAGATGACTCCGTTTCGCAAACGAAATGAAGACCTGTTCGGACACATGCTGAAATCCTTCAATGATATGTTTGACAATCCATGGGTATCTCCCCTGGGCAACAGCAACCAGCCATTCCGAACCGATATTCGTGAAGACGAGGACAAGTATTGGATTGAGGCAGATCTTCCCGGAATCGCAAAACAAGATATTGATATTCAGGTTCAAGGCAATGAATTGATTATTCGAGCGAAACGTCATGATTTTCAAGAGCATAAGGATGATTCCAATCGTATTATTCGGCAGGAGCGCCGATCAGGAGAATTCCTTCGACGTTTCTATGTAGAACGAATTGATGAAGACAATATCAAAGCCAGATTGGAAGATGGCGTGTTAAAGCTTGAAGTTCCGAAACGCTCAGGGGATGAGAACAACCAGAAACGCATTCAGATTGATTAATATGACGATAACACTTACGAAAGATACTCCTCAAGTTACACAGTATAGGTATTAAATATTGAATTCAATCCTCCATGGCAACATGGGGATTTCTTTATTTTGGAGAGCTTAAGAGCCAAAGTTAACCCAGAAGTAAACAGGTTGATCACCGAGATGTAACTTAGCCTCTATATAATGAAAGCCATAACAGAAAGGAAGTGTTGTGTTTGCTTACTATCAATAACGTAGTCAAACGTCGTGGAAATCAACAAATATTATCAGGTATAAGCTTCAAAGCCGAACCTGGTAGAGTAACGGGTTTTTTAGGTCCGAACGGGGCAGGTAAAAGCTCTACACTCCGCATCCTGCTCGGATTAGATCGCGCCACCTCAGGGAGCGCATTAATTAATGGGTTTCCATTCAGAGAATTACAGCATCCCCTAACTACAATAGGTGCTGCACTTGATGGATCAGGAGCTCACCGTATGCGAACAGGACGAGCACACTTGCGCTGGATTGCTCGTGCAGCGGGATTGTCGCTCACACGTGTTGAGGAAGTTTTGGAAATAGTAGGTCTGAGTGGCGCGGCTGGTAAAAGAGTAGGCAGTTACTCCCTTGGTATGGGGAAAAGGCTTGGAATGGCGGCTGCATTACTTGGTGATCCGCAAATATTGGTATTCGATGAACCTGTAAACGGACTCGATCCAGAGGGTATTCGTTGGATTAGAAGATTTTTACGTGAGCGTGCAGAGTCTGGAAATACGGTGCTACTATCAAGTCATCTCATGGGAGAACTTGCAGAGACGGTTGATGATGTAGTGATCATTCAGAAGGGGAAAATCGTTGCAGATGGAACGTTGGAAGAAGTCACGGGCAACTATACCACGTTAGAGGAAGCTTTTTTTGCGCTTACAACAACGGAAAATGCAGGTGATGTTGGGTGAGAGCTTTCAACGCGGAAATGTCTAAATTGTTCTCCCTTCCGAGCATCTGGCTTGCCTGCTTCATTGGAGCGTTTGCCCCAGCAATCTTTGCTGGCTTGGATAGTCTCGCAGAAAAAGAGGATATTATCGCTGGAGTTAGCACAAGGTTAGCGGAAGTTGGATATGTCGGATTAGGTTTTGGTGTGCAAGGAGTTATCATCCTTGGTGTGCTTGCTGTAAGCAGTGAGTATTTCATAGAGAGCAGTGAATCTGGTGGAGGACGACAGATTACAACAAGTTTATCTGCAGTGCCATCCCGACTTCATTTTCTGTTGGCAAAGGCAGGGGCTGTGACAGCAATCAGCCTATTGTTATGTATAATGGCTATTGTGACAATTGTGCTATCAACTAAGCTAATTCTTGGTGAATATGCTCCTACATTTGAATGGTTCAGGCTTTTCGGTGCAGTTTGCTACTGGGTGTTCACTGCGCTCATAGCTTTCGGGCTTACTGTTCTAACCAAGAATAGTATTATCCCACTCACTATACTTATGATAAATTCATCTGTTGTTTCATTTAGTATCTTGCTTGCCAAGGTTACAACATTAGCGGTGTATTTACCAGATCGCGCCGGCATTGATATGTTTATGTCGATGAGCGACAGATATCACACTCCGCTCACAGGTGGCTTGGTCATGTTCACATGGGTAGTTGTTCTTATGATTGTTGCAGCTGTTGTATTTCATAGGAGGGATGTTGCATCATGAATATCTCTTCTAGTAAAAAAATCCCACGAATTTTGTTTAGTGAACTAAATAAATTAGTTACACTGCCATGGATTTGGATCACACTGATAAGTACATTCATAGCTAATTTATGTTTCGTAGCAGCTTTCACTTCTGCTTCTGCTGGTTTGCATGGGATAGTAGGGACACAAAATACATTAGATATAGGACTTGCGTCTATGATATATCTTCAGGCTGGATTCATGATTCTCGGTACTTTAGCTACTTGTTCGGAGTATGCGGGTGGACAGATACGAACGACTTTAATTACTGTACCTTGGCGTGGTCTACAATTGTCCATGAAACATGTAGCATTGGCCATCATAACCATTCCTGCGGCATTTATAATTGTTTTATCTGGCGTGCTATATCCGTTATTCATAATGAGAGACACTGTGGCAGGGATTGAACTAGATATGATCATAAAATCAATAGTAGGCGCGACTGGCTATTTAACATTAACCACACTTCTCAGTGCAGCGGTAGGTGCTATAGTAAAAAGAACGACACCTGCTTTAGTGGCGCTGCTTTCATATTATTTTGTACTGAGTCCATTGTCGAGAGACTTGCTACCTCGTATTAGAGCTTATTTTCCGGATACGGCTGGATTGCATATGTACATACCACCTTCCTCTGATGTAATCAATTACTTTACACCCTTACAAGGAGCTGGCATTTATACGTTATGGACACTAACCTACATTACATTAGCGATTCTGCTGCATCTTAAGCGAGATGCTTAAGTGTAGAGCTCACTAATTCATTCTACTGAATTTAACGAATAAATGTACTTATTCCAGACGAAAAGGATGATTGACCCATCTCTTGCGATACTGGTGGGGCGTGACATCCATCTGTTCTTTGAATAATTTGCAGAAGTAAGATACGTTAGTCAAGCCGATTTCCTCCGCAATGAGCGAGATCGGTTTATTTGTTGTAGTTAACAAGCGAACAGACTGATGAATTCTGCGAGCAGCAATATACTGAGAAATGCTGACCCCAGTGGCGTCTTTGAATAAATGTGAAAGGTGATAGGAAGATAGGTGCAACGATTGAGCCAGCTCATCTAAACGAAAAGGAACATGATAATTTTTTTCGATCCAGCCCAGGATTCGCTCTACTTGATGATTTTTGCGTTCGGTTGGGGAGACGGCTGAGTTGACCTCGAAGTCATTCCATAACGGTTTGAGATGATGTAGGAAGTTCACCAGAAACAGTGAAATTTCTTCTAATCGGTTCGATTCGTCCCAATGGGGCATTTGCTCTTGAAAGCTCTTGAATAAGTGAACCAAAATGTGCTGATCATCCAGATCATAGAAGCAGGGCGAGGACAGTTTCCCTACATAAATATGTCTGAAAAACGCATGTAAAACAGGCCATTTCTCAAAATAGGCTTCAAACATAGCGGGCTCAAAAATAGCCAAAGATCGTTCAAAACATTGATTGTTGGAATAATCCAATCTCAGGTGATGGAGCTGATACGGCTGAAAAATGCAGAACATACCTGGCTTAATATCATAGCTTCGATTATTAACAATCATCGTTCCACTACCTTGGTGGATCAATAACAATTCGATACCTAAGTGAGAATGAAATGTCTCCATGTGCTCGTTATTTATACTTTTGCGCCTATATCCGAAATGAAGGGTATTTTCATTGAACTTGTACAGATCATATCGCATACCTCAACATCTCTCCCCTGTATTGTTGTCCAGCATGTTTACTATAACGAAGCTCCTTCAAAACCGCAACATAGCGTTATTTTATCCACATTACAGGATCACAATAGACCGTTATCCTAAGATACCATGATGTTAAGAGCATCTAAAGTGAAGAGGGGGATTTATGATGTTAAAGGTAGCGATTATAGGTACAGGTGCTATTTCCAACGCGCATATCCATAGTTATTTGCAATTTGGAGAGCGATGCGAGATTGTAGCGCTGTGTGATCTGTATCCTGACAAAGCGGAAGCAAAGAAGAGTGAATTTAATCTGAACGCCAAAATTGTTAGCGATTACAAAGAGCTGCTTCACGCGGGGATTGATCTGATCTCGATCTGTCTGCCTCCGTATGAACATGCGCCGATCGCTGTTGATTTTCTGAATGCGGGAAGTCATGTATTGGTTGAAAAACCGATGGCGTCTTCGCTTGAAGAATGCGATCTAATGATTGAAGCCGCACAGAAGAGCGGCAAGGTACTGTCGGTTGTGGCACAAAATCGATTCACAAATCCAATCATGAAACTGAAAAATATGCTGGATACTGGACTTGCGGGAGCAATCCTGCATGCACAGGTAGATTCATTCTGGTGGAGAGGTCATTGTTACTATGATCTCTGGTGGCGTGGTACGTGGGAGAAAGAGGGCGGCGGCTGCACGTTGAATCATGCTGTTCATCATATTGACGCCCTGCTCTGGATGATGGGACGTCCTGATCAGGTGCAGGCGTTTATGAGCAATGTCGCGCATGATAATGCTGAAGTCGAAGATATATCCATTGCGATGCTTCGTTATCCGAATGGAGCACTGGGACAGATCACGAGTTCGGTTGTGCATCATGGTGAAGAGCAACAGTTCATTTTTCAAGGGCAACATGCTCGAATCTCAGCTCCTTGGAAAATCACAGCCTCCTCTTCACGAGCGAACGGATTTCCTGAGAAAAATGTGGAGCTGGAGGAACAGCTTCAAGAGGCGTATGATCGCCTACCGAATCTACCTTACGAAGGACATACCGCTCAAATTGACAATGTCTTGACTGCCATTGAATCAGTGGAGCCGCCGCTAGTTGATGGAACAAGTGGTCGCAGCACCTTGGAGATGATCACAGCGATTTATAAATCAGCTAGTACAGGTGAGAATGTTAGCTTGCCACTTGTAGCTGGTGATCCCTTCTACACAAGAGCAGGTGTTCAGCAGCATGCGATTCACTTTTATGAGAAAAGCGGTCATGTTAAGAATTTCACGGAACAACAGATCACTATTGGTAGAACCAAGGAATGACTTAATTAAATAAATCAGTTCTATGATCATTTCAGATTCATTTCAGCTTATGCCATTAAACTTACTTCCAAGCAGATGATAACTCATTACGTTTGGAAGGTGGAAGAAGAATGATGAAACATAAGTGGAGAAGTATAGCCGCAGTAACGTTAATCTCTGGAATGATCCTATCTGCTTGCAGCAGTGAAGTTGTAAGCAACACTACAGATACAACTACGGAGAGTAAGGTCACGGATGAAAATACGCAAACTGTAGGGTATGCGCAGGAGATTGATAAAACGGAGGTCATGTCCTTCTCAATAGATGTAGATGCAGATGCTTGGCAAGAAATGCTTGATACAGCAACGGAAGAAAATTATATCAAAGCCAATGTCACGATCAACGGAACAACCATTGAAAACGTAGGGATTCGAGCGAAAGGGAATTCCAGCCTGAGACAAGTTGCTCAGGACGATACGACAGACCGATATAGCTTCAAAATTAAATTTGACGAGTATGTCAAAGACCAGACATGGATGGGACTCGACAAAATAGTAGTTAACAACATGATTTCAGATAGTAGCTATATGAAAGAGTATCTTAGCTATGACATTATGGATTATATCGGCGTTGATGCTCCACTATTTGCTTTTGCCGACATCCATGTTAACGGGGAAACGTGGGGATTATACCTAGCTGTTGAGGACATCGACAGTGGTTATCTCGCTCGAGCCAAGAATGATGAGGGAGAACTCTACAAACCTAACAATGACGATAATATGGGCGGTGGAGCAGGTGGAATGATGAACCCAGGTAACTTTGAGGGGAATGCACCTGAACAGGGCGATAGCGAAATGATGGGAGACAGACAACCTCCAGAAGGCATTGAGCCACCAAGTGATATGACTTCGGGTACAGACACAGATCCGCAATCCGATGATGTTCGTGGAGGACGGGGCATGGGACCCGGTGGAGGAGGCGGAGGAGGAATGAACGGAGGAACCAATGGTGTTTCATTAGTGTATACCGATGATGAAGCCTCAAGCTACTCTGCGATCTTCGACAATGCCAAAACCAAAACGACTGAGGAAGATCAAAATCGGGTCATCGAAGCAATCAAAAACCTGAATGCGGGTACGGATCTGGAGAAATATGTTGATGTGGATGCTGTTCTCCGATATTTTGCGGCTCATACCGTAGTCGTCAATATGGATAGCTATACTTCTAACATGGGTCACAACTATTATTTGTATGAAAATAATGGACAGATTAGCATGCTACCGTGGGATTACAATATGGCTTTTGGAGGATTCCAGGTGGGTACGGCTTCTGATGTGGTTAATCTAGCAATTGACACACCAATCTCTGGTGTAACAATGGAGGAACGTCCGATTCTTAATCAATTGCTTGAAGTGCCGGAATATAAGGAAAAGTATCATGAATACCTACAGGAAATTGTAGATGGTTATTTCGCGGATGGTAAATTCGAGGCAACGGTAGAGCATCTTAATACGATGATTGCAGATTATGTTAAAAATGATCCAACTGCATTTGTATCATACGATGCATATGAAGAGGCTGTTACTGAACTGATCAAGTTAGGTACATTACGTGCAGAGAGTATACAAGGCCAACTAGATGGATCTATTCCTGCTACAACGGATGAGCAAAAAGCGAGTTCCGATACTCTTATCGATGCATCCTCGATTGATTTGACCAAATTAGGTGAGAGTGCAGGAGGAAGAGGTATGAACGGCAGAGATCGTCGTCCAGAACAGAATAGTCAATCCTCTTCAGAGACATCTTCTCAATAAAAAAATCAATTCATACAATCCCGATTCACACAAGATCATGCCTGAAAAATACGTACCTGAGAAGTATGTACCTGAATAGTACGTACCATAAAAGTCAAAACACAAAACGTCCGATGAGGATGTTTTGTGTTTTTTTGGTGCAACCTCTGATATTAACTTTCATGGAAGCAGTTACCCAATATTAGTCTCATATGTCCATTCATTTTAGGCATGAAGTATTTTACAATACTCTAAACCTATAAGAACGGAGATCAAGATCATGAGTAACTATGTTATAGGCATTGACCTTGGTGGAACCAATATTAAGTCCGCCATCTTCAACATGGATTTTCACATCGTTCACGAAAGAAGTGACCCTACAGAAGCAAGCAAGGGACCAGCTCATGTATTGAGCAGAATTCAGGGAATTGTTCAAGAGATGCTGCTGCTTGAAGGCATCGATCAGTCTTCAATTAAGTGTATGGGTATGGGCATTCCAGGATTGCTTGATCCAGAGGAAGGGCTATCTATATTCTCGCCTAACTTTCCGGGTTGGGAGAACATTCATGTGGTGAATGTGATGAAGGAACATTTTGAGTTTCCAGTCTTCATTGATAATGATGTTCGGGTAAATATGTATGGAGAATGGCTCTTCGGTGCAGGCGTTGGTTATCGCAACCTGGTATTAATCACATTAGGTACGGGTCTAGGATCGGGTATCGTGAATGATGGCAAAGTAATCTACGGTACCACGTCTAGTGCTGGCGAAATTGGACATATGAATATGTTCCGGGAAGGGCGACCTTGTCGTTGTGGAAGCTCTGGCTGTCTAGGCAGATATGTATCTGCAGTTGGCATGGTTAGAACGTTTACTGACAAGCTTGAGAAAGGTCGATCAAGTATCATCTTGCAATGGGTAGGAGACGATTGGACGACAATTACAGCCCATATGATATCAGAGGCCTATGATCTTGGAGATGCCCTTGCGATCGAGGTGATGCATGAAACAGGCACCATTCTTGGATTTGGTCTTGCAAATGTGATCAATTTATTGAATCCTGAAGTCGTTATCGTAGGTGGTGGAATGTCTGCTGCGGGGGAACGTTTGCTGCAAACAGTGCGAGATACCGTTAGAAAACATGCTTTAGCGCTTGCTTCCAGTTCTTGTGAAATCGTACAAGCTAAATTAGGTAGACAAGCAGGAATGATTGGTGCGGCTGCGTACGCAAACAAACAAATGAATTCTAACAGCAACAAAAATATCTTAAACGAATAGTGTATGTTAGAACACAGGAGGAAGAAAATTATCGGTTTTTCATTCCAAGTGTTCTAGTTCATTATTCAGATAATTTTCTCAATCAGTTATGAATTTGGATGATGTTATAAGATCACCTCGCCAAATATAAAGCGCCAAGACTGGGTCGAGTTTTGATGCTGTGGTGTGTACAATTCCGCTCTGATGAAGAATCATAGTACCTGGTGCTTTTGCTGTTGGTTGCTCATTACCTTTACTCCATATTCCTATCCCTCCGATGGGGATATATATTTCAACAGCAGGATGCATATGAGCAGGATAAAACGTTTCAGGAGCTAATAGGGTAAGGCCAATCAACAAGCGGTCAGCCATTCCTAGATCATCCGGTCCAATAATTTGTGTGAAGGATACTTGTGATTCTAGGTTTGGGTGCAGCGGATGTGGTGGATAACCGAAAGTCCAATGAAGGAAGGGTGCCAAAGGTCTGATCGCAGCAGCCAGACTTGACTCAGACCCCGTGTCACCAAGACTCAAAGCGATATCGAGATATTTAGCGACTGGTGATCCTTGTGGACTCGGGAGTTTTCCGGAGCTTGGTACCTCAGGCCATAATTTCAAAATGTTCTTTAACTCAGCTATGATCTCAGGATCTGTTGTCTCATATTGTTCCAGACGTTCGTGTAAACGGATTAAGAATGTATCTATAATCGGGTTCATCTCTTTCATAATTTTAGTTCGACCTCCAACTAATGTTCAAATGCTCGTTAAGGTAAGGGATGCAATCCGTACCTAACACGAGCGTTTTTTTATTTTTATGATAAGCATCGTATGTACTATTTAGTATCAATATGAAAAATGCCAATTTCATTATAGTGCTCCAGCTTGTAATCAATGGTACCCAGGCTACAGTTCAACGTTTCCATTTGTTTTAAAATGTTATACCGATGCTGCTCCAACATCTCCTTACGCAGTTCGCTTGTACTGGAACCTTCTAGACATAACAGCATAAATGCTTTGATATCCTCAAGCGGCATGCCACTGTCCCTCAGACAACGTACTAATTCAAGCCAACATATATCCATCTCAGAATATTTACGGGTACCGTATTCTGTCTTTTTCAACAAGGGCATCAGACCTGCCCGATCATAGAAACGCAGAGTGGAAGCAGGCAATTGGGTGCGTTCCGCGACTTGTTTAATCGAAAATTCCAAGCAAATCTTCCTTTCAAAAAAAATGGTTGAATGTCTTGACTTAAACCTAAGTTTAACCACTATCCTAAGATTGTACAATAGAGCGTTTACATGAATAGGCTCTAATCCAACCATTCTCATAAGGAGTGATGCAGTTGAAATACAGAAGACTGGGTAGAAGTGGATTGAAGGTAAGCGAGATTGGATTGGGAAGCTGGCTGACCTATGGATCGGCAACTTCAGAGGAAGCGGCGCGTGCATGTATGCATAAAGCGTACGAACTCGGCATTAATTTTTTTGATACATCGAATTCGTATCCAGGTGCCGAAGAAGTTATGGGGAGTACGTTGAAGGAGTATTCACGTAGTAGTTACGTACTTGCTACGAAGTTGTTTTTCCCACAAGGATCGGGACCGAACGATCGGGGGCTGTCCCGTAAACACATCGTCGAGCAGTGTGAAGCGAGCTTAAAACGATTGGGAACAGATTATATTGACTTATATCAATGTCATCGCTTTGATTCCGAAACTCCTGTTGACGAAACACTTCGAGCATTGGATGATCTGCAAGCGCAAGGCAAAATTTTGTATGCAGGTGTCAGTGAATGGACGGCGGCGCAGATCGCGGAAGCATCAGGAATCAGCAAACGTCTGAACTTACGTCCGTTAATTTCCAATCAGCCGATATACAATATGTTTGAGCGCTATATTGAGAGAGAAGGTGTGATTGAGCAATGCGAGCAGGAAGGACTGGGACTGATCGTGTTCTCTCCATTGGCTCAGGGTGTGCTTACAGGTAAATATAAACCGGGACAGCAGATTCCCGAGGGTACACGGGCTGCGAATAATCAGACGAACGGTGTCATCAACAGTTATTTGCGTGAGGATGTGCTCCAATGTACTGTCCAGCTATCTGAACTTGCTAATGAAATAGGAGCAACATTATCCCAATTCGCATTAGCTTGGATTCTACGTCAACCCGTGGTAAGCTCTGCCATTATTGGCTCTAGCAGACCGGCGCAGATTGAAGAGAATCTCAAAGCGGTTGAGCTTGAGCTTACATCCGATATCATCTCGGAAACGGAGAGAATTCTGTCTTCCATCAGCCATTTTGCGCCACTGCGATAATAAAGGATATAACAATTCATAGGTATGGACAATATCAGACCGAAACAGATTAACATGTGTGATAGATCACAGGACATTTGTTACCTGATAGGTTAGCCGTTTTTACAGGCTAGCCTTTTTGGTCTATTTTCTATAAATAATTAGTTTCACGTCTAAATCGATATTGCCTTGGTGAGGTACCCACAAATTTCTTGAACTGACGCATGAAATGGGTGTCATTTTCATAACCACACGAGCTGGCTATTTCGGTTACCGACATCTCACTGTGATCCAAAAGGTACTTGGCATGTTCAAGCCTTCCGTTAATCATATCCATCATCACGGAGCAGCCAAACAACTGCTTATAAATATGTTGAAAATAAGATTTACTAACATTTAGTCGGGAGGCAAGCTCCGTCACGGAATTACTCTGTTGAGGTGAGCGGTATAGTTCGTTACGTAATTCATTGAATCGAATATAATAACGACTCAGTTGATGAGGAGCCGTTCGCTCACGCAAATCACTCAATTTCATAAAGAAAGATCGAAGATCACAATCGATGATACGATCACGTAGTGAACCATCGAGCCGGTTGAACTTTTGTAGCTCCATAATACATCTGGATATGAGCAGTGGATCGGATGCTTCAATCGGAGTATCCAGCGGGAAATTCAATTCCATCAGAAAATCAGTCAGGTCTGCGCCATAACAATGAAACCAGTCATTGATAAAAGGGTTCTCCAATTCACGGTACGCATGAGGCGTCTCGGGGTGAAAAAGAATAAATGTATTTTTTTCTACAATCATCGTTTGCTCATGTAGCGTCACTTCTGCACGGCTATTAAAGAATACAAACGTGTAATGACCTGATCCATTCGGGCGATTTCGGATAATTCCCTCATGGTGAATGGTATGAAATCCGCATGAAATTAACTTCAACATCGGTGTACACTCCTAGCACGATAGGTCAGTTTTTGATCATTATAGTTTATTGAAGGAGGGGATACAACGATCTATACTTGATCTAAAATACGAGCCTGGCGAAGGAGCGATGCATCATGCGAGACGACAGAAAATATTGGGTAGACAAGTTAATACAGATTGCACAACCTGTTTTACATTCTTTATCGCAACAAAAATTGGCTGTAGAGATGCCTGTTGAAGCAAGCGCGGGTGACCGATCTGATTATACATACTTGGAAGCGTTGGGACGGACGTTGGCAGGGATTGCACCATGGCTTGAGCATGGACCACGTTCGGGTGAGGAAGGTAAAGTTCGAGCACGAATGGCTGTAATGGCAAGACAAGCAATCGAGGCTGCAACGGATCCGACTTCGCCGGACTATATGAATTTCACCACAGGTGGTCAGCCTGTCGTCGATGCAGCCTTTCTTGCCAATGCAGTTCTACGTGCTCCAAACGAACTGTATGCACTGCTTGATGAAGAAGCGAAAAGGAATTTAATCTCGGCGTTGATGGCTACACGAAAGATTCGTCCGGTCTTTAGCAACTGGCTCCTGTTTAGTGCCATGATTGAAACTGCACTATTTCGAATGGGTGTAGAACAATGGGATCGTATGCGTGTCGATTATGCATTAAGGCAGCATGAGCAATGGTATAAAGGCGACGGTGCGTACGGAGACGGTCCGGCGTTTCATTGGGATTATTACAATAGCTTTGTCATTCAACCCATGCTCGTCGATATTCTAGATGCAGTAGGCGAACAGTTTGAAGATTGGGCTGTCCTTCAAGTTAACGTGTTGAAAAGAGCAACGCGTTATGCGGCTGTGTTGGAACGAATGATCTCACCAGAAGGGACTTACCCACCCCTTGGGCGATCACTGGCATATCGTTTCGGGGCATTTCAGCATTTATCGCTGATGGCTCTGCGGGAAGAATTGCCTGAAAAGCTATTACCAGCACAGGTTCGCTGCGCACTCACAGCCGTAATTAAGAGACAGATTGAGATGCCAGGTACCTTCGATGAGCATGGTTGGCTCCGCATCGGATTTGCTGGAAGTCAACCCGCAATCGGTGAGGGATATATTTCGACAGGCAGTTTATACTTGTGCACAACCGTATTTCTAGCCTTAGGCCTCTCACCAGACGCTGATTTCTGGCAAGGAGAGGCAGAGTGGACTTCACTAAAAGCATGGTCTGGCGGGGCGATGGAGCTAGATGTAGCGATGTATGGTGATTTTTAGTTTGTCTCTAAAAGAACTC
This sequence comes from Paenibacillus sp. MER 99-2, assembly GCF_023714095.1. Lineage (NCBI taxonomy): Bacteria > Bacillati > Bacillota > Bacilli > Caryophanales > Paenibacillaceae > Paenibacillus > Paenibacillus sp. MER 99-2. Next base: position 1,572,700 of record NZ_JAMAUZ010000001.1, read on the forward strand.
ATCGATCTCACCAACATATTGAAAAGAGTGAATATGAGTTCGCGTAAGTTCAATCACGTTTTGGATAAATGTCTCCCGTGATTCACGATATCCGCTTAAGATCCAATTGTTTAATAATCCAAAAAAACCATATGCGGTATAGTACTTGAAATACTCCATATTTACTGGGGAGTTGTTGATTGTCTCGAAGATAAACTGCTCCTCATAGATTTTAAGTATCGTTTGTGGAAAACCTGTATGTAGACCGGGTAAGGTATCGTCATATTGAATCAATTCAAAGAATTCACGATGCTCGTAAATGTACTCTACGATTTGAAAAGATTCAGCTGTCAGCTTGCTAGTCAGAACCTTTTGACCGTGCCAATAAGGTCTTCCTACCGCACCTCGCAACCCTTTAAGTTTCATAGTTAAAAGTTCTTCACCAAGAATATATTTATCCTGATAGTGTAAATAAAATGTGCTTCGATTGTATCCCGCTTGCTCTACAATGTCCTTAACGGACACCGCATGAAAGCCTTTTTTCTTGATAAGTTGAATCAGGGCTGATTGGAGGTGTTCTTTGGTGCGATTGCGATGCTGAGTTGTCACAATAAGTTCATCATTCATTCAAAAAATCTCCTATTAATATCGACATTGTAGGGAGAATTGTCTATAAGGTAGACACTTCGTCTCATCTTAATGATTGGATTGTTACAATTTTAAGCATACAATTAGTTTTGTAAACATCATATAGCACTATTTATATAGCTGCTATTCAAAATATTTATATTATACTGGAGGAATTATTCATGGGCAAACTTCAAGATAAAGTAGCCGTTATCACAGGAGGAGCATCTGGAATTGGCGCAGCGACAGCACGTCTATTCGTGTCAGAGGGAGCCAAAGTGGTCTTGGTGGACTTGAATGAAGAAAAAGGGAAGGCGTTTGAGCAGGAGCTGAAAGCGCTTAAAGCTGATGCGCTCTTTATTAAAGCCAACATCACAAGTGAACAAGAGGTAGCTGAAATTTTCAAACAAACCGTTGAAGCTTATGGCCGAGTGGACATTGTCTTCAACAACGCAGGGATTGGACGTGTGCATCCTTCACATGAACTGGACTATGCAGAATGGCGTAATACAGTCAACGTAGACTTGGACGGCGTGTTCTTGGTTGCGCGTGAATCCATTCGCGAAATGCTGAAAATTGGTGGAGGTACGATCGTTAACACAGCATCCATGTATGGATGGGTTGGTTCACCTGGTTCTGCAGCCTACAATGCAGCCAAAGGCGGCGTTGTGAATTTGACTCGTTCGCTTGCACTTGAATATGCAGAAAATAACATTCGAGTTAACGCGCTATGCCCAGGTTTTATCGACACACCGATTATTCCTGAAGAGAGCAAACAGGCTCTTTCTGCAGCTACACCAATGAAACGTCTGGGTCAAGCAGATGAAATGGCAAAAGCTGTTCTGTTCTTGGCAAGTGACGATTCTTCCTATATGACTGGTAACAGCCTGATCGTAGACGGTGGATACACTGCTCAATAAGAGCTATGGATGAATGAAAGTAGCTTAACATCGACATCCTAAAGGAGTAGTATCATTTCTCATTTCCTGAGGAGGAGATCTTTTATGGCTCGCCAGAAGAAAAGGCAGGAAGCTGCTTGGAAGTCACGAAAGCAAGAACAGCACCCTCATGGTAAAATCAGATCGCTCAAAGAAATATCAAGCGAATATGATGAGAAGCATACTACGCAATAATACGATGACTGTCGGCATCTTCTGCCGGCGGTCATTTTAACTTCATTAATGAAAAAGTCTACGGAATAGAGCTAAGCTCTGTCCTGTAGACTTTTTGCTACATATAACTATTATCAATATGGGAGGTGCTAGTTTAGAACCAGCGGCTAAGGTCTGGATAACCTGTTGTTGCCCATGCCCCATCTACAATAAGGCTTGAACCGGATACATATCCCGCATCCTCACTTGCCAGGAACAGCGCAGGTCCAGTCATTTCTTCCGGCTGTGCAGCACGTTTCATCGGGATTCGCTCCATATAAGCTTCGTTAATATCTGCATTCGAGAGCAGGTCGGCTGTTAATGGCGTATCAATTAAACCTGGAAGGATGGCGTTCACCCGAATACCATTACGTGCCATTTCGAGAGCACCGTTCTTGGTCAGCATTTCAACGCCAGCTTTGGCAGAAGCATATGCCGATCCGGCATACATAGGTACATGAGAGTTGAGGGAAGCTACATTTACAATAGCTCCGCCACCATGTTTAGCCATCTCAAGAGCCTCGTGTTTCATGCTTAGAAAGACACCCTTCATGCACAAATCCACGGTGAAGTCCCAGTCTTTTTCTGAAAGTTCTGTAATTACACCTGCGCGGGAAGCACCTGCCACGTTGAATGCTAGATCGAGTTTACCGAATTGCTTCACAGCCGCACGAACCATTTCTTCTACATCACTTTCTACGGTTACATTCGCTTTCACTCCGACAAACCGTTCTCCTAGCTCACCCTGGATGGTTTCCAGACGTTCTGTATTCAGATCGGCGGCGAGAACCGAAGCTCCTTCCTCGACAAGTCTTCTTGCAATTGCATAACCGATACCAGATGCTGCACCTGTTACAAGCGCTACTTTTCCTGCAAATCGATTCTCATATGTGTTCATATGTTACACTCCTTCAGATGTAATAATTTAATTGTTTTCGCTTACATATATCTTCAATTCAAAGTATACTTAACTTCAAGGTTCATGTATATTTAAGAAAAATTTATTTAACTTAAATATAATTAATGTAATGAGAATAGAGGTCAACGATGAATTTAGAACAAATGATATATGTGCTCGAAGTTGAGAAGACAAAATCGATTACCGTCGCTGCCGAAAACTTGTCTGTCACGCAATCTACGATCAGTCAAGCCATTACTCGTATGGAGCATGAATTGGGCGTGAAGCTATTTAATCGATCTCGTAATGGAGCTTATCTGTTAGAACATGGCAAGTCAATTTTGGATAAGATGAGAACTGTTGTGGATACGGTGCAAATGATGAGGGAAGATGCACAGTATATTGGGGAATCGATTCATGGAGAATTGCGATTATCTGCGATACCGGGAGGTGTTCCTGGTATTATTCCTACCATTGCAAGTATGAAAAAGCGCTATCCCGATCTGAAATTTGAGTTATCCGAAAGTTCAGCTCGTAGCATTATCAAAGATGTCCGCAACAAAGAGATTGATCTCGGTTTGATCGCTTTATACAAAGATGATATGGAAAACCATTTGCTAGGACTGCATTTTGTCCCTATTGATGAAGGTGTGATGCACGCATGTGTGAATCACACGAATCGCCTAGCCGGCAAAAAGTCAATTACGATGCATGAGTTGAAACATGAGACCCTTGTCCTGTTTAATGATGAATTGGTAGATCAATTTGTAACACAGCTTTCGCAATTGGTAGGAGAGGTGGATGTCTTGTTTCGTACTAAAAACTCAGAAGTGGTCAATGCGGCTCTTGCTCAGTTGAATGCGGTTACGATCGGTCATGAATACTCCTTCACGCACGATCGTAGTGTGCTGCATCATGACTTTACCATCCTCAAAATTGAAGGCATGCAACGTGTCATTTCTATTGGCTGGGTTATGCGTGAGAATAAATTAACCCATCGCCTCGTTAGACGTTTCCTTGATCGCTTCCAATACAAGAGATAACGATTATCAGAGGTGTTAAATGAATCCGGTGAATCATGAAAATGGAATGATTTTTAATATTTGCTGCTTGCGTATACAATTTTTATACGTCAATAAGCTAATTATGAAAGGATTAGATCAAGATTAATCATCAATTATTCAATTCAATCGAAGAAATCGAACCATGCTTGCAAGATCATTCCTTAGTTCTACTATATGTTTCACAAGAAGACTGTACGGTCTGTCACGCCATTCTCCCCAAATTAAAGACGTTGCTGACAGACTATCCTCACATACAATTAGTGCAAGTGGATGCACAGCAGGTACCGGAGGTAGCGGGGCAATTTTTAATTTTCTCCGTTCCAACATTAATTATGTTCTATGACCAAAAAGAGCTGTTCAGGGAAGGTAGATTCGTCCAGTTCGAGTCTCTTGAAAAACGTATAGATCAAATTTACAATGCTATAGAATTATAAAACTAGAGTGCCAAACGTCTTAGTACCTGAGAGTCTTATGCAAGAGCAGAGAGGAGTTACTCATAATAGATAGCCTCGTAAGGAAATGCTAACTTATTCAACCGGTATTCTTTGGGTGACATGGACATATATTGCCGAAAAACTTTGCCGAAATAGCTAGGACTCTCAAATCCACATTGTTGACCAATTTGAGCAATCGGAAGTTCCGTTGTACGGAGTAGTCGGACGGCAACCTCAATTCGTCTATCCTTGAGATAAGCAAGCGGTGATGTTTTCTCCGACTTTTGAAATAATCTACATAAGTAATGTTTATTGATATCACAATGGCTAGCCAGTAAATCGAGCGTTAATGGCGTAGCATAATTTTCTCGAATAAACTTTTTGCATTTCTCGATTGTTGTTATTGAAAGGAGACCGATATCCCTCTCCGCATCCCGACTTGTCTGCACCAAGAGAAGCAACCACTGATAGACATGCATGGATAGGCGATATTTGTCGGTCACTTTCTCTTGATGAATTAATTGAATGATCTGCCATAACTCTTGAATTAAAGGAGAATCAGCGTTTCGCAGAATGACATACCCCTCATTATCATGAATCATATCCCATATTCGATTGGCTTCATCTCCACGAATGTTAATCCATATAAATTCCCAAGGTTCGTTGTTTTCTTGTTGATAGTAATAGCAATGTTCTCCGCTGATTTTAACAAGTAGTGCGTGCCCCTTAGGTAAAGGGATTGTCTGATTGTCAATATCCAAATAGCCTTGGCCATTAAGGGTGTATTGAAAAACAACATGCCCCGGATCCGGTCTGTCATCACTTGGGCAACGATATTCTTCACTTGAGACGATCTGCCATCCAATGGAGTCAAGTGTCATGATTGATGTATCGTCATTACGAAAAGCATAAGAGACCGTATGATTCATACCTTCACCCCTACCTAAAAAAGTCAATTATGTTATATAATACGTCACATTTTTTAGATTGTCTGTCTTTTTTTAGACCTGTAAGATAAATGTAAGCGGTAACATACGAAAGGATGGTGACTGTAATTTAGTATTCGTTTGACAACAAGTAAGGCAGATTTTAATTTTTGGATAAAGGAGGAGCTAATCCGATGAACCGAAGAACTGTTTCCATCCAGAAATCGATGTTTGTATCTTTTCTAGCATTCCTTATGGTAATTTCATTGGCTGTACCTCCCGCTCCGGCACGTGCAGAGACATCAGACATCAAGGCGGGTCGTCAGGGGGAATATCTGAACCGTGGTCTGGTTGCGGTACTCGTGGACAACGGTGTTTTCTTAAGCTGGAGGTATTTAAACAATGATCCTGATGAGATCGCTTTCAATATATATAAAAATGGAACCAAAGTAAACGCGTCGCCTATAAGCGACGTGACAAACTATGTGGACACTACGGGCTTTGACAGCTCCCAGTATCAGATTTCCACGATCATTGCGGGCAAGGAGCAGATGGAGCCAGAGGTTGTATCGGTCTGGCATAACGATTATCTACCGATTCCGCTTGATAAACCGGCTGACGGCCGAACCAAGGACGGTGGGACTTACTCCTACTATGCGGGTGACGCTTCTGTAGCGGACTTGGATGGTGATGGCGAGTATGAGATCGTCTTTCTGTGGAGTCCAAGCAATTCCAAGGACAATTCGCAGGCAGGATACACTGGTAATGTGTATATCGATGCGATCAAACTAGACGGTACGAAGCTGTGGAGGACTGACCTTGGTGTCAACATCCGCGCCGGAGCGCATTATACGCAATTAATGGTATACGATCTGGATGGCGACGGTAAAGCCGAAGTTGTGGTAAAGACCGCAGACGGCACGAAAGACGGACAGGGTACGGTCATTGGCGACGGCACGAAAGATTACCGAAATGAAGGCGGATACATACTGACAGGTCCAGAATATCTCACGCTGTTCAACGGTGAGACCGGAGCTGCCGTATCCACCGTGGATTATGATCCTCCAAGAGGTAATGTCAGCGATTGGGGCGATGGCTACGGTAACCGTGTAGACCGTTTCCTTGGCGCCATTGCTTATCTGGACGGTACGAAGCCAAGTGTGGTAATGAGCCGGGGGTATTATACGCGCACCGTGCTTGTTGCTTATGATTATGTTGGCGGAGAACTCGTCAAGCGCTGGCGGTTTGACACCAATGAGGCAGGATCGCAATATCAGGCACAAGGTAACCACAATCTAAGTGTGCTGGATGCTGACAATGATGGCAAGGACGAGATCATGTTTGGCGCTTTAGCGATCGACGATGATGGTAGCTTGATGTATAGCACCGGACTCGGTCATGGAGACGCTATGCACGCGGGCAAGCTCGATCCGAACCGTGAGGGTCATCAGGTCGTAAGTGTGCATGAGCATTCCAATGCTGCATACGGACTTGAGATGCGCGATGCTGCTACAGGTGAAATTCTCTGGGGAGAAAAAACAGGTTTTGACACAGGTCGTGGGATGTCTGCAGACATTGATCCGAACCATCCAGGATACGAATCATGGGCAACGACGATTACTAACGGACAAAGTGTGCCTGTAACGAGTACCTACTCGGCTGCCGGAGAGGCTATCTACACTGCGGAAGAAGGACCAAAAACCGCAAACTTCGCCATTTGGTGGGATGGAGATCTTCAGCGGGAGCTGTTTGACCATGAATGGGATAACAGTACTGCCAGAGGCATTCCGCTCATTTATAAATGGGATTATGAAAACAAAAAGCTTGATGAAATCTTCCGGGCGACCGGTACGTTAACAAACAACCATACCAAAGGAAATCCGGCGCTTCAGGCGGATATTCTGGGGGATTGGCGTGAGGAAATTCTGCTGCGGAGTGAAGATAGTTCAGAGTATCGTCTCTATACAACGACCATTCCTACAGACTATCGCATCCCTACACTGATGCAGGATCCTGTGTACCGACTGGGCGTAGCTTGGCAAAATGTTGCCTACAACCAGCCGCCGCATACTGGTTTTTATCTTGGAGCAGAGTCAACTTCATTTCCTAAAGCTGATCTGACACTGACTCGCGCAGCGGAAATGCTGGAGTCTGTATACCGTTTTGATTTCGGAACAGATACAGCATCTGGAAGCACAGTTGTTCAAGATACGCTTTACACACAAGAGACGGGATATGGGTTCACAGATACAAGCAATGTTAATGTAGGTGTTAACGAGGTTTCTGTTGCGGCAGGTACGACATTTGCCGTTGATCTGCCGAACGCTAACTATAAGGTGACACTACGATTGGGAAGCGATGCGAATGATTCGAACGTTGGGGTCAAGTCCGAATTTGTCCAGAAGCTCGCTGTAACCAATGTAAAAGCAGGAGAACCCCTGGAGTATTCTTATGATATTGCCTTAGTAGATGGGCAGCTTGATTTTCTCTTCACGGGTACAGCCATAGACATCCAAGACATCATTATTGAGAAATATCCGGAGAAAGAGGCCGGTACATCAACGACGATCTATATGGCCGGTGACTCAACGATGCAATCTTACAGTGAAATGCAAGCTCCGCAAGAAGGATGGGGTCAACAGTTTGGACGTTACTTCTCTAATGGAGCAGTGATTGTAAACGATGCAATCGGTGGACGTAGCAGTAAATCGTTCATGGTAGATGGGCGTCTGGATACAATTCTGCAGCGCATTAAACCAGGGGACTTCTTCTTCATTTCCTTTGGTCATAATGACGCTAGTGCAGGTATACCAGATCGGTATGCATCACCAGAGGACTACAAAATCTACTTATCCCGTTATGTGAACGGTGCTAAACAGCGCGGAGCTACGCCTGTACTGCTCACTCCGGTTGGACGCAGAGATTTCAATACGTTAACACAGGAGTTCAACGTCAGCTTCCCGGCCTATGTGCAAGCAGCCAAAGAGGTGGCGCAGGAACTGAATGTGCCGCTGATTAATCTCAGCAAGCTAAGCATTACGTACTACAACAAAATTGGAAATACAGCTACGGAAAAAGTATTCCTATATGCTAATCCAGGTGAATATCCGAAGTATCCGAATGGAATTAATGATAACACCCATTTCAGCAGTTATGGTGCACAGCGAATTGCTGGATTGGTTGCTGGTGCGGTCAAAGACATGGGGCTCAGCATTTCCTCCCTGGTTATTGACCCGGATATAACTGAACCCGAGCCTGAGCCGGAAATCCAGCTCTACGAAGAGGACTTTGAAGGCGCAGCAGCGGACTATCAGTATGCGATGGTGAATGCGACTGGTATTGCGGGAACCATGGCGGGAACAGTAGTTGAACAGTCAGGAAATAAGGTACTGTCGGTCACGGGTTCCGGATCGGGTCATCGGGCGAAAGTATTCCGTTTGTTCGATGCTGTAAACGGCGATAAAGTGGACGTAAACTTTGACTGGCAGTCTGGCAATGTGAGTGCCTATCCGTCAGAAGGCCACCTCACGGTTCAGGATTCGAATGAAAATGCCCTGTTCACACTGTTTACGAAAACCGGAAGCACGAAAATTCATTATTTTGTCGGTGCATACAACCCGGACTACGGCACAGGGGATTCAGCTATACCTGAAGGGGGAACGGCTACAGAGATCTCCAAGAACCAATGGGTTAACGTGGATGCATCCGTTAATTTTGCAGAGAAAACATTGGATCTGACATTAACGAATCAGGCGGATCCGACCATCACACAGACGATCCAAGATATCCCTATGAGTTCCATCGCATACGCAGATAACGTCAGAGCGATTCGTTTCCTGGGTACGAGAAAAGGCGGTGGAGGTACGCTGAACTGGACTACTCAAATTGATAATGTGCGAATTGAAGGAACTCAGCTTGATTCGGAGGGCGGCGATCAGACAGCCTTGGTTGATCTGTACGATGAAGTTAAGGCGCTTGATCTGTCAGCATATACAGAAGAATCACAAGCCGTGGTCAATCGGGCATTGGCAGCTGCGGAAGCTATCTTTAATACAGAAGCAACGCAGGCTGAAATTGACCATACGTTTAACATGTTAACGGTCGCGAAGGAGTCTTTGACGAGTGAACCGGCCGAAGAGATCAACACGTACAAATTTGATTTTGGTTCTGGCAGTGCTGCCGAAGGATACATCAAGGTAGATGCCAAAAGAGCGTACATTGAGGGCAATAAGTACGGATTTGCCGATACTGCATTGACGAAAGATGAGAACCGGGAGACCGGTGATGCGCTCAAGGAGGATTTTACTCGAGTAAACGGCACTTCTTTCCTAGTGGAAATGGAGCCAGCTAATTACCGTGTAACGATGACCATAGGAGATGCAGAAGAATCAACCAGCGCGAATGTCGTTGTAGAGCAGATGACTAAACTGCCGCTCACAACGATTGCTAAGGGCGAGTTCAAAGAAGTAACCTATGATATTGCGCTCATCGATGGAATCTTTAACTTCAACTTCACTGGAAATGCACCGAAAATCAATGCGTTGACGCTGGAGCGTCTACCGGATAACAATGCCAGCGATAAGCCTATTGTCTATCTGGCTAGTGATTCCACTGTAGCCAATTACGCAGAGAACTATCGTCCGCAGGCAGGATGGGGCGAGACGCTGGGTCAATATTTTGATCAGAATGAAGTCAGCATTGATAACCGTGCAGTTGGGGGATTGAGTAGCAAAACCTTCCTGGTCGGTGGATACCTTAACGATATTTTGCTCGACATCAACGAAGGCGATTATCTATTCATGCAGTGGTCTCATAATGATTCCACACCGTCCCGTCCAGAGCGTTATCTAACGCCAGAGCAGTTTAAAGTGTATTTGAAAGAATACATCAACGGTGCTCTGCAAAGAGGGGCGATTCCGGTTCTGGTCACGCCAGTCAACCGTCGTGATTTTACTGGAGAGGTGCTGAACAAGAGCTTCCCGGAATACGTTCAGGCGATGAAGGAAACGGCACAGGAGACGGAAACGCTCATTATTGATCTGAACCAAGCTAGCTGGGAGTATTTCCAAGAGCTTGGCACAGAAGGAACAAAATCGATATTTATGTGGGTAGGCACAACGGAAGACAATACACATTTGCAGATGAATGGAGCAATCAAAGTATCTGAACTTGTGGCAGGTCTTGTGAAAGAATTGAATATTCAGCTGTCAGCTCACGTTAAATTGGAAGGAGAGAATCCAGATAAGGAAGCTCCGCATACCACGGTAACCGTGGAAGGGGAAGAACATGACGGGTGGTACACTTCTCCAGTACAAGTAACCTTTACAGCAAGTGACGAAGACTCCGAGGTTGAAGGGACTTATTATCAAATCAATGGTGGCGAAACGGTGAGTGGCACACAGTTGACTCTAACTGAGGAAGGTACACACACGATCACTTACTGGAGCGTCGATGTGGATGGTAACAAGGAAAGCGAGCAGACTTTGACCATATCCATCGATCTCGTTCCACCAACCATCGAAATTCATGGTCAAACGGAGTACACGATTGATCAGCACGTGGAAATTGGCTATACAGCCTCGGATGCGGTATCCGGTGTTGCAGAGCCAGAGGGTATACTTCTGGACACTCCAGCTTATACATTGGAACCCGGCCTGAATCAGATCACAGCAACAATCTCCGACATAGCTGGTTGGGAACAGACAGTAGAATATAGCTTTGCGGTGATAGCTACATTCGACAGCTTGATTAATCTGACCAACTCCTTTGCTGACGAATCAAGCGATCCAAATGCAAGCGTTCTTGCTGATCAGCTTGTGAACACATTGCAACAAGCGCAACAGGCTGCGAATGATCGTGAAGGAGCAAAAGCACGTCAATTGCTCGCATCCTATGGCAGTGACGTCCAATCAGCTAGAGGAACCGTATTTACGGATGAGCAGGCCAATGTACTGCTTAAATGGGAGGAATGGCTCCATCAAGCAACACCACTAGCGAACGGGGCTCCAGGGACACCGGTGCTGTCGGACAATAACGGATACGACACTGGACTGAAAGATGGAGATTATACTGTCACGATGAATTTGTGGTGGGGCAATAACGGCAACCAGTTCAAACTGTATGAGAATGGTGAGTTGATTAAAGAGGTTTCTCTGGTTGATCAATCTCCATCTGCTCAGTCTGTAAAAGTTGACATTACTGGAAAGAAAAATGGTACCTATATTTATACTGGCGAATTGATCAATGCACTAGGTACGACCACGAGTGTTCCATTGACCGTCATCGTTACAGATGCAACCCCAGGGCAAGCTGTACTGTCGAACGACAACTGGGATGGTGATGGTAACTATAACGTCACGATGAACCTGTGGTGGGGAACAAATGCTACTGAATATGAGCTATATGAAAATGGAGTTCTGATTGATACACAATCATTACAAACGAATACACCTAACGCACAGTCTGCGTTTACCGCCATCTCTGGAAGATCACCAGGAAGCTACGAGTATGAAGCTGTACTTCGTAATAATTCAGGGGAAACCAGATCATATCCATTACAAGTGACGGTACGATAGTAAACTGTAACGTTTGAAGCATTCCATTAATATGTGGTGATTAAAGCTACAATTAGAGTACAATATTATTTAGAAACAAAAAGGTGCAATTTCTCATCATTTTGAGGAATAGCACCTTTTTGTATGCGCTCCGTAAGAGAGCGTTGACTGATTTGTATATCAATCTTGAGCATGGTATGAAAGGAAATTGCCCTATGGAAAAATGGGTATCATTACATGATTAGTTATTATTTATTGAGGACATCCGCATACTCGGAAATACGATCAAAACGTCCCTTGGCAAACGGGCATAATGGTAAAATCTTAATCCAGTTTTCACGCGCGTATTCCACCATCGATTGGAGCAGTTTATCGCCAAGCCCTTGTCCGCGATAAGCATTTTCAACTAACGTGTGATCAATAATGTAAAGCTCAGGACTTGAGATCACATACGTCATTACTGCAGCAATGTTGCTGTTATCTTGAATAAGAAATCTTTTATTAGCAGGTTCATGTTCTACGTTATGCATGTTCATCCTCTTTCCTAGTTGAAAATTTACCGTCCAGAAGTTTATACGTCAATGCTCCGCTTGGACAAGTGTCAATATGTCGGGCAATGGCCTCCGAAGTGTCGGCATCTGGATCAACCCAAGGGCGTTTACTTAAATTAAAAACTCCAGGGAGACCTTTTACGCAAATGCCGGAATGAATGCAGACATCCGAATTAAACATGACCTCGATGTCTTTACCGTAGTATACTTTCTCCTTAGTCATAGTTCCTTCACATCTTTCACTTTAAAGTTTGTTTACAGATCTAGATTCATTCTTTAATTGAGAGCCGTCAGAATTCTTTCCAATAGGTATTCATGGCAAGCCGTGTCTGTCAGTCTCTCGATGTCCGAATTATAATGAGGAATCCTAGATAAGTCAACGTGACGAATCTGACTCCATGCATGTGGAGGTGCTTGAGCCATTCCATGATCAATCCGAGATTGCATCGTGGGCGAGAAGCATTACGGCAGCAAGGGTTCTAACAATTCATACTTATGGATAGTGAAATGTTTGCTTCCTTTTTCTGTATTACGCAAGCTAGACTCTTTATACATCATAGATTAAAATTTATTTAATAAGTTTCTCAATACATCAAACCACACTTTTATTATTTAAATTCTGATATAAATCCTGTTCCCGAAACGAAATATAACTTAGATAGGTGTGCATGAACATCAAGATTTTAAGAGACTACATCACAGATCACCTAATAGAGCTTACTATGTTCATTGAACTGTCTATTATACTGGCAGAAATGTTGCAGCGTGAACACGAGCAGAATAGGATCATTGGATACCTTAGCCCTGACCATATCAGCTTGCAGTGGCAGGGGAAAACGGCGCATATATCCTGGCATACGGAAAGTCATGCAGCTTATCATTCTCCAGAGCAATCTGGGCGATTCAATCTTGTGCCGAGTGAACGCAGTGATCTTTACGCATTAGGTGTTATTCTCTACGAGTTGTTGACCGGGCAATTGCCTTTTCATGCTGAAAATGATGAAGACTGGGGTACCGTGCATACCCGTAAGGTGCCGCAGCCTTTATCTGATATCCGACCGGGAGTAGACGATACACTTCAATTGATACTGATGAAATTACTTGCCAAATCACCGATGGAGCGTTATCAGAGTGCATATGGGGTGCTTGAAGATCTGAAGTTGTATCAGAATATGATGAATAACGATGGAGCGTTTACGCCATTGGAAGTGGGACGATTGGATAAAATACGTACGCTTTCCCTATCCGATTCGTGGTATGGACGCAGTGCCGAAGTGTTGCAAATGGAGGCCGGGCTGGAGCAGGCTTTTCAAGGAATGAATGCCTTTCGTTGGGTGATAGGCAAGGAGGGAACGGGCAAAACGACGCTTGTCCATAGACTCCAACAAAACGTCATTCAGCATGGAGGCCGGATGATTGCCATGGAAGCGGAACCATTCCAACAAAACGTGCGGTGTGGGTCGATTCTTCAAGTGATGCGGGAATGGATCTATCAACTGTGGAGTGAGCCAGTTGAACTCATTACACGTCTGAAAGCCAAACTGCAAGCCGAGTTTGGGCTCGAAATGCAGGTGATCGTCTCCTGCTTGCCCGAGACCAAGCTGTTGTTCGACAACGATGTAAAGGTATCGCATATCTCGGACGCTGCGAAGGTCTGGGAACGGTTTGAAGAACTTCTGCCCGACTTGATCCGTTGTATGGGTGAATGCAAGCCACCGCTTGTTCTGTTTATGGACAATCTGCAGTGGGTTGACAATGGAACACAAGACGTCATTCGTGAACTTGCATTATCACAAAAAGCGTATGGATTATTCCTAATCGGGGCTTATCGTACGGAGGAAGTGATCACTTCCACTGAGGATGAAACGAAAGCTGATCAAGAGGGATTTCTGGTTTGGTTAAGCCAAAGATGCCGTGCGAATCCAGATGAACAAGTGACTCTATCGCCGCTGGCTTACGAGGATGTAAGGCAGCTGATCTCTGATGCTCTATATGAGAAATCCGCTCGCATTCAACTTCTGGCACGGTCTGTCTACGATCAGACAGGTGGGTATCCCGGCTCGGTTCGTCTCTTGCTGGAGGGATGGTTAAAGGAGAACAGACTAAACTTTGACGAGAAACGACGTCAGTGGGTATGGGACTCAGAAATAACCCGGCAACTAAGCAGGTCGGAAGAACATCTACGGCTGCTGGAGATGAGCTTCTCCAATCTCAAGGAAGATCGTAAGGAGTTTTTGGCTATGGCGGCTGCAATAGGTCCGGTATTCCAGTTAACACTCTTGGCCGAAGTGTGTGGCATATCAGTAGATAGGGTATTCCGTAATCTTCAAGAGGCGGAAGCGGAAGGATTTATTTATCGGGAAGACGAAGCAGGGTCAGAAGATGGACGGGATTCAACCTATGTGTTCTCCCATGAATTCATTCACCGAATGGCATATGCCTTTGATTCAGAACGTATTATCCACCGACACCGAGCAATTGGACGGTTGCTACTGGATCGCACGTCGGATTCACGCGATGACTTGTCAAGAACAGCGATTGATCATCTGAATTTGGCAGCTTCGGTATTATCAGAGCAAGAAACGAAGCAATTAATAGAGCACAATCTTCAAGCGGGACAAGAGGCGTTGGCATCCGCGCGCTATGCGAAAGGCAAGCATTATGCCGAAAACGGGCTTCATCTGCTTGCAATATACAAAGTGGATGTACCAGTTACACTCGATGTCGGGTTGCAGTTGGTATTAGCATGGACGGAGTATATGGGTGGCAATAGTGTACGGGCGAAAAAACTGCTGGTGGACTTGAACCAAGACAGCGATCGACTGAGCCGATCAGAGCGGCTCAAAATCTGGGCACCTTTAATCCGATTCCATGCACTCGCGGACAATGAGACTGCGGTTCAATTTGGAATGGAGGCGCTAGGCTCCTATGGTTGGAAGCTTGGGAAGAAAAGTACACTGTTGTCTATAGGCAAGGAAGTGACCCGAACCGCGATCCTTTTACATCGAAAGCGGGAGAAGCATCTTCTGCTGTCCGACCCACTCGACGAGGATTATGAAGAATTATGCCATGTAATGGAGCTGTTGTTTCTTCCATTGCTTGCACATGATGCGCGATCGCTTCTGGAATTGTATGCCCGATTTATTCGTTATGGGTTGCATAAAGGGGTGAATGAGTCACTAGCCGCTATGATCGGAGCATACGAGCTGATTGTGCAAAGGTCATTTCCCAGCTTCGTTCGAAAGACTCCGATTGCTGAGCAGGTGTTTCTGCAAATCGCGAACACCTCTACATTCAGGAAAAAACATGTTTTTACTTTTTTGATCGGAATGATCAAGCAAATGGACAGTCCTTTGGAATCTTCTGTTGTCCTGTTCAATGCGATGCGGCAAGCGATGGAAGCCGGTGATCATGACTTCGCTAATCCTGCCTTAATTTTCAGTGTTATGAGTAATCATGGGAATCTATATGCCTTGAATGATTTGCTCCAATACTTTGAGGAGAACATGCAACAGGTTGCTGACGACAAGATACTGGAAATGATGCGGCTGACGAGCAGTTACGCAGCCGTGCTGCAAGACGATTCTCTGATCGACAGTTTTGTTGCTATTCCACAGGTGCCGACTGACAGCGAGCTGGCGCAACGGGACGAGGACAATTATAGCTGCGGTTGTCGGCTCGAGGTAGCGTACCTATCGGGTAGATATAGCGAAGCTCTGTATTGGTCGCAGCGAGGAAGAGTAAACGAACTGCATTTGGATTGGATGCGAATTCGTAAACAACGTGTTTACGAGACTTTGGCACGGGCTGGATTGTATTTCGAGACGAATAGGGAGGAACGTAAGCGGATTCGGAAGGCCATACGCGCGCAATTGCGATTGATGAAGAGTTGGCGAGGATTCTTGGACAGTACTTCCTCTGCATACTTGCTAATCAAAGCAGAGGCTGAACGGATCGCAGGGAATTCGGTGAGCGCCATGCAACAATATACGGCTGCAATCAGGCTGGCAAGAACTGAGAAATACGTATTGCTGGAAGCCATTGCTTGCGAACGGCTTGCGGTATGTTATCAAGATGATCTGCCCAGCCGATCCGGAGCGGCAATTACGATGATGGATGCATGTGCGGCATACGCTGAATGGGGAATCACCTTCAAAGTAACTCAGATTAGAAGCAGAGATGCTAAATTGCTGGACCCGATATACAAGCATTATGAAGGTCCTGTATTACAGGATCGAATCCAAATGACTCAAACCAGCACATCGCTACCTCAACGGAACGGCTCCAAGATGGGTGAAGGCTCGAAGAGCGAAGAAGAACTCGAACATGTGCAACGACTCATCGATGGGTTGGCACAGACGAATAAGGTCTACTGGAAGGTGAATCTCTTGGAAACGGCTTTAAGACAAGCCGGAGCTGAGCGTGGTCTGTTGTTGAAGCGTCATAATAATGAATTCTATATTGAAGCTAACCGTTCTGACTGGACTGATCAGGAAAAAGGAGTCGGCATGTATGCGGAGAGCGTCTTACGTCATACAACGATGACGGCGAAACCGCTAATTCTGCATGATGCGTTTCAGAGTTTTTGGGTGAAGGATGCTTATATCGCAGCAAGTAAACAGAGGTCGATTCTGTGCATGTCCATTGATGTTCCGGGAGAACAAGCTTCCTATCTACTCTACTTGGAAAATCGACAGATGCCGGGTGTGTTCACAAAAAGGGATGTTCAGATGATGGAGCTTATTGCGACACGGATCATTTATCTCAAGCTGCTGGGAGACGAAGCTGCGAATACAACAATCCCAAGTACTTCCGAAAGTAACGTTTCGTCCGTGGTGCCTAGTCTCAGTCAACCGGGGCTGACTGAACCACTGACCGAACGAGAAACGGAAATTATTACAGCGATTGCAAAAGGTTTGTCGAACAGAGAGATTGCCGATCTCTTTGGGATTGCAGAAACGACGGTCAAGACACATACTTCTAGAATATACAGCAAGTTGGTTGTAAAACGGCGGGGGCAAGCTGTCCTACGTGCCAGAGAGCTACAATTGATAGAGTGACAAACAAGGAAGCGAGCCTGAAAGGGCCGCTTCTTTGTTTTTTTGGAGTACTACTTTAGTAGGACTTAAATATCCTAAGATGAGACTATGATGTTTAGATGGAGTCAAATGAAAAGAGGTCATTTTGAGTAATAACGAATTGTATGAAAGGAAGTGTACATGGTGAGAAAGAGAGTTGTCTCGATTGCAAGTATGCTATTAATGGTCGTTTGTATCACATTCATCGTAATTTTTAATAATCAAAGCGTTGCATCCGCTAACATAGTTCCGTCAACTATTTATGCAGCAGAGGATACAACAATGATTTATGAGTCTGGTATGATCTATGAGGGTGAAAATCTCGGGTATCTGGAAGTAGGCTATCAAGGAACACTTAGTGTTCCCTTAGAGGCTCAGGTATTACTAAAGTTTGCTTTACCCCCAATCCCTACAGGGTATGAAGTTGAAACTGCAAATCTTTATATTCCTGTAACAGGTGGTACTTTACAGGCAACAACTAATTTTTCGTTAAAAGTTTCTACGAGTATAGATCATAGCTGGGCACAGGATAGTAGAATAACATCGCCACCAGCTCTAACGTCAGGTTCTACACAATCAAGACTTTTAGCCAATAATGTACCTATACTTAAGCCTACACTCGCTCCCTTTAATTTTACCAGCTATATATCAGGGGAATCAGCGAAATCTGATCCTAGAGCAACCTTCATTCTATCAGGAATGACTTCTCAAGAAGCAGCTGAAGCAGGAATAACCTATGCTGATCATTTTATACAAATGACCGAAAATCATGCACATGGCGGCAGTCTGGGTCCATATTTAATTATTACGTATTCTGAAATTGCGAATATTGAAATAACTGGAGTCGCAGATGGAGGTCTATACAATACAAATGTAACGCCAACATTTAATACTGGTACAGCAACTTTGAATGGAAGTCCATTTACAAGTGGAACACAGCTTACTGCTGAAGGCTCGTACACGTTAACGGTTACGGCAGGCAGTCAATTAGAAACGATTCAATTTCGAATAGATAAGACCCCTCCAACAGGGACGATTATTGTAAATCTAGGCAACGAATACACGAATGGTTCGGCTGTACTTATTTCAATAAATCCAGATCCTGGAGTAACTGATATTACGCATATCCAATATTCGCTTAACGGAAGCCCCTATACACAGATGCCTTATGTACCAAGCTTTATGCTATCAATAGGATTTACTGATGGAGATAAAGTTTTGAGATTTAAACTAGTTGATCGTGCAGGGAACCAATCAACTGAATATCAAAAAACCATAATACGGGATACCGAAGTGCCAACAGGCTCTATTGTTATTAATAATGGCAACGTGTATACAACTAATCGTGAAATAACGCTTAATCTATCATTAGGCAACGGTGTAACAGATGTGGTAGCGGTACAATTTTCTAATAACAATAGTTCTTGGTCAGGAGTTGAAGCCTTTAGTTCCATAAAAAGCTATACGTTACCTGCTGGTGATGGAAATAAAACGGTATATGTTCGTTTAATTGATCGAGCAGGCAATATTACCGTCATTCAAGACAGTATTATATTGGATACAACACCTCCAACAGGTACGGTTGTTGTAAATGATGGTAGTGCTTATACAAATGACTCAAACGTATACGTTGATATAACACCAACAGCAGGCGTGACGGATATCGTGAGCATTCGCTACACGCTTAACGGATTACCTCCAACGACTATAGCGTATACAAATAGCTTTACTATTAACGTAGGAAGCACGGATGGAGAAAAAGCTATTACAGTAGAGTTAATTGATGAAGCAGGACGCGTATCTCCACTATATAGCGCAACGGTAACGCTGGATACGATCCCCCCCGTTGTCAGCGGTGTAGCGGAAGGAGGAAGTTACATTTTCTCACAAACCATTACATTCAACGAAGGTACTGCAACACTAAATGGTGGTTCTTTTGTGAGTGGAACGACTGTGGATACTGATGGTTCCTATGTACTCGTGGTTACGGATAGCGCCGGTAACTCAACTACCATAACATTTATTATCAATAAACCAGCTCCAATTAGATATAGCGTTAAATACGAGGGAAACGGTGCTACTGGAGGACAAGAACCAGTCGATAGTCAATCTTATGAGAACGGACATACCGTTACAGTATCTGATAATAGTGGAAATTTAGTGAGGACTGGATTTACGTTTGATGGTTGGAATACATCAGCAGATGGCAGTGGGGTAAGTTATCTGGCAAATCACACGTTCAATATTAATGCCTCAGATGTCACACTGTATGCTCTGTGGAAGGTAAATTCTTATACATTATCATTTCAATCAAATGGAGGCACTGTTGTCCCGACTCAGAATATATCATACAACGTAACAGCAACAGCACCGACCGCACCAACCGCACCAACTAAACCAGGTTATACATTTGGTGGCTGGTTTAAAGAGACAGCCCTCATTAATCAGTGGAATTTTACGAGAGATGTAATTACAGCGAATATGACGTTGTATGCGAAATGGATTCAAAATAACTCTTCTGAAAATAATGGAGGAGGAAGTTCTCCAACGCCTCCCCAGCGATTCATAGTATCTTTTGAAACGAACGGAGGGAACGGGTTAAATAATCTCTCTGTCGTGTATGATACGAGGTTAGCCGAACTACCAACTCCTACTAAAGAAGGTTATGCATTTGGGGGATGGTATCATGATATGGCGCTGACCAACAAGTGGGACATCACTAAGGATCGAGTGACCAAAGATGCTACATTGTATGCAAAATGGATCGCAAACACAGTATCGGTACCTGCAGCCAATCCGCAATCAACCCCAGAAGAACCAAAACCTGAACGCCCTGTTGTTGCTTTTGACGACCTTTCAGGACATTGGGCAAAAGAAATGATTGAGGAATTAGCCAGTCAAGGGATAATTACAGGCTATCCCGACGGTTCTTTTTATCCCAATGAAAGCATCAAGCGCCATCACATGGCTCTAATATTCATACGTGCTTTCGAGTTTGAGCCAAAACGTGAGGCAGTTTCATTTTCTGACGTATCACCAAGTCATCCTTACTATGAAGCCATTATGTCACTACAGCAAGCAGGAATAGTCGATGGATCAAATGGGGATTTTCAGCCCAATCATTCGCTGACTCGTGCACAGATGGCTAAAATTTTGACACTGGCTCTTGAGATAGAACCAGGTGGAACTCGTACTTTCCAAGATATACCTACAACGCATTGGAGCTATGATTATGTCGCTGCACTAGCAGAACTAGAGATTGTACTAGGTGATAACAACGGCAAATTTAAGCCGGATGAACCTGTGACACGTGCACAGTTCGCGGTAATGATGTATAGAGCATTGAATATGTCAAAATAAACCTTTGGCGTGGTAGAAAAACATATTTTCATTGAAGTCGCTATTACAGCGGCTTTCTTTTTGTTATAAATCTATGGTGTTGAGATTAAGCAAGGTATCATATATTACCGGGATTAGCTTCACTTTAATAATAATACCTGCATATGAAACTGAAAGTGGCAAGATAATGTACCGCAATTATGTGATGTCATAGGGCAAAGACATTGTGTTGTTGCCAATAAAATTATTATCTAAACGGGATTGTAGTAAGTAAGAAAAATTATATAACCCGATTCATCATATTCAGTTGTGAGAGAAACCTGATCTTTTATTAGTATCAAGTACTATTATCAAGTGTTATAATTGTGATTAAGTTGAAGCAATAAATAGAGATAATCGGGTTCATCTTCATCTCAACAAAGGAGAGCTTAATATATGAAATTTAATGAATTTTTTGTTGGCCAAACTTTTAAAACAAAATCTCTTGAGATCACGAAAGAGGATATTACGAGATTTGCAGCTGAGTTCGATCCTCAGTATATGCATTTAGATGAAGAGAAAGCCAAAGAGGGAAGATTTAATGGCATCATTGCTTCGGGAGTCCAAACTTTGGCGGTTTCATTTAAACTGTGGATTGAAACGGGCAGTTATGGTGATGATGTTATCGCGGGAACCTCGTTCAATAATATCAAATTTATTAAACCCGTTTATCCTGATGATGTCTTGTATAACATGGTTGAAGTTATTGAAGTAAAAGAAAAGAAGAATGAAGCAGGGCTTGTTACGGTGAAGTTTTCTACTTTCAATAGCAGAGAGGAACTCGTTTTTGAAGGAGACTTAACGGTTCTGGTCAAGAAGTGATAAACCTTATAGGGAAGCGGATATATGAGGATGTTGATGTATAATGTCATACAGACACCGATCAATAAACACTTGATTTATAGAGTTGAGCAAACAATGAAGTATATATCTGATCAGTTAATTCATTAAGCTAACGAGAAGCACGTTTCGAATGGAAAAGAATTATTTGCAAAGATTGCTGATGGAGAACTAGCCATAGCAGCCGGTCAATTGTGGTCGGCTGCTTTTGTTTAACCAAACGGGCAAGTCCTAATAATTTATCCGTAAGGAGAATAATGTAATAAAAATTTATTAAATTTGATCAAAGGGAGAAAAACATAAGAGTCAAACGCATGGCCATAACCCTGTCAAGTAGACAATATGAAAAAGTATAGTTGACTCTAAGACTCAAGGGGATCATACCAGCAAACAATCGCTTTTAGAGTGTATTTATTTTGACCGTTTTGTTGATGCTTGATACAATAGCATAAACTATGTAGTAAAACTATACTTAAATTAGGTGGGTATAAATTGAAAAATAATAATGATGCCTTGAATATATGGATGTCATTGACAAATAGTTTTACCAGTATCCATGATAGATTGGAAAATGCTCTAGAAGAGCAGTATGATTTGTCGTTAAAGGAGTTTTATGTTTTATATTTTATATCAAATTCTGAAGATAAAGAGCTAAGATTGCAACAAGTACAAGAACTGATAGGTTTAAGTCAAAGTGCCACATCCCGTCTTGTTGTAAGAATGGAAGCAAAAAATTGTGGGGCATTAGAACGACATGTGTGTGAAGATGATAAAAGAGGAATTTACACTAGAATTACGGAGCTAGGAGAAAATAAATTCCATCGAGCTTTAGTAACCGTTAATGAAATTTTGCAAAAGGAACTTCAGCAGGGTGAGTTGACAAAAGTACAAAGCTTATTTGATAAAAAGTAATACTAGATCATGAATTTCCTAATAAAAAGTATATAAGAGGGCTCACTGATGTTTAGGTGAGTTTTTTTGATTATAATAATACTAGGATGAAACGGATGAAGGTCACCTATTTCAAAAAAATGCTGCAGCACAGCTTGACAATCATTTTGTAATCCATTAAATTAAATGCATGCGCATGCTTTTAAATTCAAGTATATGTATCTGAAATAAAAAGAAGTTGGAGAGAGGGGATTGAGAATGAATTATATTCAACACAAAGTGATTATTTTGACAGGCGCATCTAGTGGCATAGGCGAAGCAACAGCATTGTATTTGGCTAAGCATGGGGCAACTGTTGTACTCGCAGCTCGAAATGAAGAGAAGTTGAAAGCATTGACTGATCGTATCAAAAATGATGGTGGCCAAGCATACTACAAAGTAACTGATGTAACCGTTAACGAAGAGGTTCAAGCGCTGGTCAACTTTACCTTGGATTCTGTGGGGCGCGTTGACACGTTAATTAATTGTGCAGGTTACATGCTGTTCTCTATGTGGGACAATGCACATGTTGAAGAGTGGGAGAAAATGATTGATCTAAATATCAAAGGAACATTGTATGGAATTGCTGCTGTACTACCCCATATGAAAAAACAAGGTCAAGGGCAAATTATTAATGTTGGCTCAATTGCTGGACATGCAATTGGAGAAGGACATGGTGTTTATAGCGCTACAAAATATGCGATGAGAGCAATAACGGAAAGTTTACGTAAAGAAATGTCCGTGAAACACAATATTCAGGCTTCCTTAGTGTCTCCTGGTGTGATCGCAACAAATTGGCAAAGTACAGTTACAGACCAAGATGTTAAGTCAGTATTAGAGAATCTAAATGAAGTGGCTATTGATGTCGAATATGTAGCAGAGACTATTGGGTTTGTGGTGAATAAGCCTGCTAATGTTTTAATCAATGATGTAATCGTATCTCCTACTTCTCAAGAATGATAAGAATGTTGTAATAGTCTCAATTGAAATCTCAAACCTAAGGAGTGATAAAATGAAAGTCTTAGTAGTGGGGTCAAATGGACAAATTGGACAAAAACTTATCGCATTATTAAAAGAAAGTAAGGATCACAGCGTTCGTGCGATGGTTCGAAAAAAAGAGCAGGCTGAAGTTTATGAGAAATTGGGTGTTGAAACTGTTCTTGCTGATTTGGAAGGCTCGGTTGCTTCCATTGTTGAAGCTGTTCAGGGTTGTGATGCTATTGTCTTCGCTGCGGGTTCCGGTGGTAAAACGGGCGATGATAAAACGTTGCTCATTGACTTGGACGGTGCAGGTAAGACTATTGAAGCTGCTGAAATAGCAGGCATTGACAGATTTATCATGGTCAGTGCAATTCAGGCTAACAATAGGGACAATTGGCATGCTAACATACTTCCATATTATGCTGCAAAGCATTATGCAGACAAAGTACTTGAGAGTAGCAGCTTAACATACACAATTATACGTCCAGGGATATTGTTGAATGAACCAGGAACAGGAAAGGTGTCTGCTGCTGAAAATATCATTTATGGTAGTATTCCACGTGAAGATGTGGCAAGCACCATTATTGCTGCATTAAAAGAAGAAAACACATTTAGAAAGACTTTTGATTTGATTACAGGAGAAGTATCAATTGTCAATGCGTTGCAACAAATTTGATCGTAGGGAGAGACTAAAGTGAAATATAAGGAATTACTGAAGTTGAACTTGTTATAACAGGTTGTACCCATGTGGAATTCAATTAAAAATTCTTAATAATGGATACAAATTACGAATTGAAACACGTTTGTTTCTTTTGTTATGAAAGGGAGTTAAGGATGTTTTGGTTGATGTTTACTTCTGTGCTTATTGGGTTGTTGGTTGCTGTACGCCAACTATGGCCATTATCAAATCTGCAATATGTCAGTGGTCAAGAATTCAAGAAACTACAAATTGAGTTTCTGGATTATAAAGTGGTGGATATACGGGATTCATCTCAATTTAGTTCAGAACCTACAAACGGAACTATTAATATTTCTTTGGGTCGACTTCCTTATGTATGGCAAAAGCATATTACTCCTGGGGAACATATCTTTATACTTTCACAAGGAAAGTTCAAAACTAAAAAAGCTGCACGTATATTGTTAAAGCGAGGATTCCGCAATCTATATGTCATTAAATCGTAGTAATTGAAATACAATTCAATTCGCATCACTATATATGCATGCGCAAGCAAATTAAATATAAAGGAGATAATTATTATGAGTAAAGCAACGTTGAAGGATTATGAAGAAATCGTTAATGCAATGCAGGGATACATTCAGGGGAATATCGAGGGTAAAGGCGATGTAATGAAATCTACCTTTCATGAAGATGCAATTATGTATGGTTATACAAATGATGGTAACCTCAGTACAGGTTCGATTCGAAATCTTTATGAATTGATCGACACGCTAGAACCTGCAAAAGATTTGAAATACAGAATTGATGTTCTAGATGTAGCGGTGACTGTTGCAGTAGTTCGAATTATTCTAGAGGCACCTGGCATTGAGTATGCAGATTATCACACGCTCCTTAAAATAGATGGTCAATGGAAAGTTATTTCTAAAGTGTTCCATCAATATTGATGGTTTAGGAAAGTATATCTTTTGTTTGTCAGGGGAAGATTTATTTTAGCGAACTTCAAAATGAATGATGTTCGGGTTGACAAAAAGAATAGTTCTGATAGTATTTAAATGCTTGTGCATGCATTTAAATACTGTGAAAATGAGAGGAGTCTTTCTAATGAAAGATTTATTTAGCCCCTATACAATAAAAGGCATGGAATTGAAGAACCGTATTGTAATGTCTCCTATGTGTCAATATTCGGTGGACAACAAAGATGGAATCGCCACCGATTGGCATTACATGCATTATGTAAGTCGGGCAGTGGGCGGTACAGGGTTTATTATGATTGAGATGACGGATGTTGAGCCAGATGGTCGAATTTCAGATTTCGATCTGGGCTTGTGGTCCGATGAACAAATTCCAGCATTGAAGAGAATTGTAGACGCTTGTCATAGCTACGGTGCAAAGGTAGGAATTCAAATTGCACATGCTGGCCGTAAAGCAGAGGATGCAGAAGTACCCGTTGCTCCATCTGCGATTGCTTTTGATGAAAACTCTAAAACACCGCGTGCTCTAACTACGGACGAGGTAAAAGGGCTGGTTGAAAAATTCCGTAGTGCGGTAGCTCGTGCAGTGAAAGCAGGATTTGATACGATTGAAATCCATGGTGCACATGGTTACCTAATTCATCAATTCCATTCACCACTGACGAACAAACGTGATGATGAGTATGGTAAAGATCTTACCTTGTTTGGTCGGGAAATCATCACAGCAGCGAAAGGTGAAATGCCGGATCATATCCCGCTTCTGATGCGCATTTCTGCTAAAGAATATGTAGAAGGTGGTTATGACCTTCAGGAGAGCATTCAATTTGCTAAAGAATATCAAGAAGCAGGTGTAGATATGTTTGATATTTCATCGGGTGGAGAAGGACCGATTGCTGCATGGGGCAGACCAGGTACACATGCTGCTTACCAGGTTCCACTAGCTAAAGGAATCAAAAATGCTCTAAATGTTCCAGTAATCGCCGTTGGACGACTAGATGATCCAACTTTGGCAAATGCCGTAATTGGAAACGAAGAGGGTGATCTGGTTGCCGTTGGTAGAGGATTGCTCAGAAATCCTTACTGGGCATTGGAAGCTGCTTCGAAATTAAGAAAAGAAACACAAGTTCCTAAACAATATACCACAGGCTTCTAACAAAGATTACTGAGTGTTTTCACCGGAGAATCGGCTCCAGAGATGATAGTGATTTCAATAGTGTTCTCTGGCTGATCATCCGATCACCAAAATATCACATGAAAAGAAGTTTTATTAATGTCTTATATTAAGGATAAAGTTATTATTATCACTACTGCGTCATGTGGCATCGGTGAAGCAACTGCACTTTACCTTGAAAAACAAGGAGCATCAGTAGTACTTGCAGCAAGGATGAAGACAAACGATCAAGGTACTTTAGGTACCTTGATCGTTTTTTGCCATTCATTATCTAGGGAAATAGATATGAAGATAAAAAATATCTTCGTCTGTGTGAAACGTTAGAGTTCCATTGTATTGTTCTGTAATATGGCGCATGCTCTTAATGCCAAAGCCATGACGATCTTTGTTTTTCTTATTTGTTTGTATCACATCATCTTTGATGATCAGGTCACTATTAAAATAGTTTGTGATGTGAATAGAAATGATACCGCTTTCATTGCCTGTTGTAATCGAAATCGTTCGCTTCTTATCATTGGTTACGGATTGTACAGCCTCCAGAGCATTTTCTATTCCGTTGCTTAATAGAGAGTATAGATGAGTGGGTGAAATAAAAGACAAACATCGACCATCAGCCATGCAACTCATTCGAATCTGATTTTTCTCACAGTAAAGCTGCTTTTTATAGAGAATTACGTCCAGGATATCACTACCGGTTTTCACGGAGGTGTCATACACTTCAATAGCAGCATTCAATGACTCGAGTTCTTGATTAGTCAGTTTGTAACTGACATTTGACAATTGTTGCCGAAGATCGTGACATTTCATATTAATCAGTTCTATTTCACTTCGCATACTTTCAAACTGTTTTTTCTCCGCATGCAGTAGTTCATCCATAATTAATAAATCCTGTTTTAGTTTACTCGTTTCCAATATTCTTGTACGTAATAACAATGTAAGTAGAGCATACAGAATTGCAAAAATCCGAATGATGAAATCCAAGATACTGTTATCGCCCTCGAAGGAACGACTTAACGAGTTAATGATTACGGTGACAAAAATAAAAATCAATGAAAAAATAACAATTAAGACCTTGTTACTTTTGTCGTGTTCATAGACTTTGTTACGACGAAAGAGTAGAGCGAGTGAAATACTAAAAATGCAATGTATCAAGGAATACACTAACCAATCCCGTAACGGAACCATTTCCTTAAAAGGGGAGAGTGTTTCATACGGATTTTGTTTGAATACAACAATAAATATTTCATACAACCGGCCTACAATCATCTGGATCGCAATACCGCCACATAGACAAAACAATAGTTCTGAAAAATTTTCCTTGTACAGCAAACATAGAGCACTCAAAACGAAAATATAGACAACAGTACTTACCACTCCGGGAAATAGATAAGGATAATGAAAATTCATATAAGATACTAACAATAGTAGTGGAATCGCCAAGTTAGCCATGATACATAGCTTTAACCAAAACCCTTTTGATTTTTGATAAGGCAGTGTCAGAATGAAAATGCAAAACACAAATTCAATTAAACTAGCCGATCGAATGATAATCTGTTTGGAGTAGACATCCAAAAAATCAGAAATCATACTATTCATCTTTTTCTCTCACATACTCCATTAGTTTATTAACAAAGGCTTTCTTTCTGGGCTGACTGATCCGTAGCTCAATGCCTCCATCTAATGTAACAGTGTATCCCTGTACGCTTTGAACATACGCCAGATTGACCAAGTAACAATTATTGCATCTGAAGAAATCGTATCCGTGCATTTTTTTTTCGATAGATGAAATAGTGGCATACTGCCGGAAGCTATTTTCTACCGAATGATAAATGACATGATGCCCTTCTGTTTCAACATAGCGGATGCTTTTGGGAGAAACTTTGAGGATTCCTTTGTCCGAAGGGATAAGTATTTCATCTTTGGGATTCTCGTTAAGTCTTTGCATGGCACGTGACATTTTCAAGGCAAAATCATAGTACTCCACCGGCTTTAACATATAATCAAGCGCTTCCACTTCATATCCTTGAATAGCGTACTGAGTAAGATTGGTAATGAAGATTAGGATCACTGTTTTATCGAGTGCTCTGATACTACGCGCAGCGTCCATTCCATTCATATACGGTAATTGAATATCCATGAATATGATATCAAAATTGGAGTCGTAATTCTCCAACAGTGCAACAGCTTGTGAGAAATGCACGATATTGAAGGAAAGTCCTTTTTCGGCACTATAGTTCGTCAGATGACTTTCTAACAAACGCGCCTGGTTGATATCATCCTCTACAATAGCGATTTTGATAATCATCTTTCACCCCTTAGTTTTATCTCTAATTTATGTTCACTATAGAAAGTGAGCCTCTCTTTGTCAATAATACAACCTAAACCTCAGCGTAAACTAAAAAAAAACCTCATAAACTAAAAACCCGGTCGTGAATTTTCTTTAATTCTTTGAGTTTATGCCAAATGCCACAAACAACTGGCGTTACGCCATACAATAGAGGTGCGCTAAGGAAAGCGTATACAATAATTGATTAAAAGGGGATAGCAACATGGGAAAAAGAACAGCGAAAACAGCCTTCACGGCAATTTGTATGGTCATGATGTTGGTTGCTTTAACAGCATGTGGAAGTGGTACAGACGGAGAGAAGTCAGGTGCATCTAATAACCCTACAGGGTATTATGCGTCTACAACTAATGTGGCATTCACAAGTGCTTACCCGGAACATACCTTTAAAAGGGCCACTTTTGGCGTCCAATCCATTGAGACATTTGCAGATAATACGTATATCTTAACATCCACAGGTACTTCTTTTTCGGGAGCATTGTTATTTGAAGATAGCGGTAAATACGATGTTGTACCTAGAGGAGCAGACATTACTAAATATTATGGGACAGTAACTGTAAAAGACGAAGATGGGCTACGTACACTTGAATTATCCCAACCTACATCAGTGATGGTGAATAGTTCATATTCGGCAGGTGCAAATCCTATTGGTTATTTGAATACGCTTGCATGGACTGATGAAATGGGGCAAGCAGCTGGTGGAGAAGGTGCAGCCTTAACTGCAGAGCAATACCTTGAATCCGTATCATTCCCGGCAACTTCCATTATTGTTGACCCTGCAAGAGCAAGCTTCGATTACACGGTGCTAAGAGAAAGCGAAGAAGCAACACATTAAGTTAAATAAATGGACTCTGTAGGAGGTAGCTGCATTGAAAAGCAAAAAAAAATTATGGCGCGGATTGACGGCGCTTTCAGCATTTCTCTTAGCCTTTAGTTTATTTATGACTGAACTGCTAATGAGTTGGAGTGGTCAAGTGAATGTTTTTCTTAAAATCACTCCACCTGTAATCCAAGCTGATGAGAGCTCGACGTATTATCCAAGCAACTATGAGTTATCTGATCAGGGTTTAGCAGAGATGTTAGTCGATTCGGATAAACACGATGTGCAGACGATGGAAGAAGGAACGGTTCTCTTAAAAAATAACCAATCCGCACTGCCATTACGTGCTGAAGAACGTAGTGTTACCTTGTTTGGTCGGGCGACGGCAGATCCTGTATATAGCGGGAATTCTGGTGGGCCTGGTATGGATGAGAAACGTCAGGTTAATTTGTACAATGCTTTAAAGGAAGCTGGATTCACCATTAATGACAGGTTGTTCGACGCTTACAAGAATAGTGATGTGGCTAGGGCAAAAGCGTCTCCCGATTGGTTCATTGGAGAAGTTGATAAAAATTTCTATACCAATGACCTACAAGCAACATACCAAGATAATTTCAATGATGTGGCTATTGTCATGTTGTCTCGTGATGGTGGGGAAGGTAAAGACTTAGCGACAACCGACAGAGACGGCATTTCTTACTTGGCACTTCATAACACAGAAAAAGATCTATTAAAAATGATCAAGGATAGCGGGAAATTTTCGAAGATTGTTGTTCTGATTAATAGTGCATATGCGATGGAACTAGGTTGGCTTGAAGAACAGGAATACGGGGTTGATGCTGCCCTGTGGATCGGAAATCCGGGTCTTAAAGGCTTTACAGGCGTGGCAAATGTACTAGTAGGTGCGGCCGATCCTTCAGGTAGACTCGTGGATACCTTTGCAGCAGACTCCTTATCTGCACCAGCGGTTAGAAACGCAGGCGATTTTCAATACTCGAATGATAATGGTCATTATATCATCCAAGCAGAGGGTATCTATCAAGGCTATAAGTACTACGAAACAAGATATCACGATGCTGTCCTGGGTTTAAATAATGCGGATAGCAGCGCAGGTGCTTTTGTTAATCAAGAACGTTGGAGCTACGCTGACGAAATGGTATATCCATTTGGCTATGGTAATAGCTATGCTAATTTCACTCAGCAGTTAACTTCGGTGGAATGGGACAGAAATGCCAAAACAGTAACGGCTCAGGTTAAGGTGACGAATGAGGGCTATCCTCAGGAATCAGCTTATACAGGAAAGTCTAAATCAGTTGTACAGGTCTATGCTCAACTTCCATATGAAGAAGGGCAAGCAGAAAAATCTGCAATACAGTTAGTTGGATTCGGAAAAACGAGTGAACTGGGTGCAGGTGAATCTGAAGATGTCACGGTTACAATTGATGACTATTTATTTGCAACCTATGATGAGAATGCTGAAAATGGGGCTGATCCAAGCAAGAAGGGTAGTTATGTCTTTGATCCAGGCGACTACTATTTTGCAATAGGTAATGATAGTCATGACGCTCTCAATAATGTGATGGCAAATAAGCAAGGTGCAGCCGTAGCAGGCAAGCTATTGCTGGCTAATGGTTCAGTGGTAGATGGAGATGCCAATAAAGCAGTCTCTGTACCGCTAGAAACGTTAGATAATGTAACCTATGCCAAATCTCAATATACAGATGAAGTGGTTTCCAATCAATATGATGATATTGATTATAATTACTTCGCTGAAAATGCGGTTACGTATTTAACACGTAATGACTGGAATACGTATCCTAAAGCATACACCGCTGTTGAGGCCACTGATAAATTAAAAGAAGTATTGTATAACGAAAAATATCAAAAGCCTAGTGATGCGCCAGCGTATGATAGCTTTGCTCAAGGTGTAGATGCAGGGCTGAAACTGGTTGATATGAAGGATGTTCCGTTTGATGACGATGAGAAATGGAATACGTTCTTGAGTCAATTAACGATTGCTGAGTTGAGTGCGACGATCGGGGAGAATTTTGGACAACCAGCTGTGAAGTCCATTAATAAACCTGCCAACAAAAATACAGACGGACCTTCAGGCGCTCAATCCAATTATTTGTTTAATAATGGTCAACCGTCTACGGCACATGTTAGTCAAATTGTAGCAGCATCAACGTGGAACCAACAGTTAATCGCAGAACGTGGTGATTTTATCGCAGAGGATGCTCTGTTCACTGGAACGACACAGCTCTGGTCACCAGGAGCCAATCTACATCGGACTCCATTTAGTGGACGTAACTTTGAGTATTACTCTGAAGATAGCATTCTGAGTTATATCATGGGTGCAGTTCAGACAGAAGCAATGCAAGCGAAGGGATTAACCGCTTCCATTAAACACTTTGTTGCCAATGACCAAGAGACAAATAGAAGCGAGTTAGCTACATTTGCGACTGAACAATCCTATCGTCAAGGTCCTTTGAAAGCATTTGAGGGTGCCTTCACCAAAGGAGAAGCGCTTGGTACGATGATGTCATTCTCTCGAATTGGTGCTCGTTTGGCCTATGCAGATCATGCAACGCTGACACAAGTGCTTCGAAATGAATGGGGCTTCAAAGGGGTTACGATTACAGATTCAGTTAAAGGTAATCCGAATATCCCAACGGTGGAATCACTTGTTGCTGGAACAGATACCTTTAACGCGGATACTGCCCGTGCGAGTGAGATTCACAAATATCTTGCAAGTAACAAGGATGGTTACGTATTGCAAGAGTTAAGAAGAGCCAATAAAGGCTTCTATTATTCCTTAGCTAATTCTACTTTGATTAATGGTCTATCGGCTGAAACTGAAGTAGAAGATTTTGTACCATGGTGGCAAACATTTTTGAAGGTTACGAATTATACCCTTGGTGCATTAACGCTGTTGAGTTTATTCCTGTTCATTAGAACTGGCTATGCAAGAAGGATAAGGGAGGTTTAACCTAAATGGTCTTATTTAAAGACAGAACACTAGGCTTTTGGATCGGATTTATGGCTGCGAGTTTAATGCTGGTAGCTAACATTGTGTTTCTCATTGTTAATCATGGTGATCGCACCTTTTCCTTCATCACCTTTGGTTTAATTATTGCTGGCGTATTAGGAGAATTGCTGGTTTTGCTTAAAAACTATTTCTTTGCCCCTATTCTACCAGCCATTGCCTTTGGGGTCGCATTATCTATGCATTTCTATCTAGGGTTCCCGACATTATCAGATGTTGTAAACGGAGTCAACTTTATTGGAGGAAATCCTCAAGCTGTGCTGGTCTTTGGTATTACCTTTACTATTGGAACTATTGCAGCATTGATCTCTTGTTTTATGAAACAATCCAAGTCCGAAGGGTTAAACCATACTGTTCATACTTCAAAATGAAAGCGGAGAAACATAAATGAAAAAAATTAGTATCTGTGATGGATGGAGTTTTATAGAGAATATTACTGATGAATTTTTCAACTTTACAGGTGAGGGGACAGCCGTAAGGCTGCCCCATACTTGTAAAGAAGTCCCTGTACACTACATGGAAGAGAGTGCTTGTCAGATGATCTGTGGTTATAGACGTCATCTGATGGTTCCGGACACACTGAAAGGTCAGCGTTTGTTTCTTCAGTTTGATGGTGCCGCTCACGTAGCAGAAGTATTTGTCAATGGCGAGCAGCTAACGACTCACAATGGAGGATACACTGCTTTTCGAGTAGAAGTAACGGATAAACTGGTGTACGGAGCCGAGAACAGAATTGTCGTTCGTCTGAATACACGAGAAGACGCAAATGTACCGCCATTTGGTCATGTTATTGATTACATGACTTACGGTGGACTCTATCGTGAAGCGTGGTTGTTAGTAGCTAATGAAAGCTATGTAGAAGATGTTTTTGTCCGAACACCGGAGAAAGACCAAGCACTGATTGACGTTACAATTAGTCAACCTGATTCAACACACATTGTGGAATTAAGTTTGTTAGATCAACAGCAAACGATAGTTGCCCATACCACCCTGAATGTAATAGGGGCAGAACTCAAAGAATGCAAGATTAATGTTCCTAATAGCAACGCGTGGAGCCCGGAGACTCCTTATCTTTACTCGTTAGTAGCAACGCTTAAAAAGCATAATGGAGAAATAATAGACGAGTATAATGTATTTTTCGGATTCCGCCAAATTGATTTTCGCTATGATGGATTTTATTTGAATGGTAAAAAATATAAGATTCGTGGGCTGAATCGCCACCAGAGTTATCCGTATGTAGGCTATGCTATGCCTGCTTCAATGCAGGTGGAGGATGCACGAATATTAAAGGAAGAACTACATGTTAACGCAGTTCGTACCTCGCACTACCCTCAGTCTAAGCATTTCCTAGATGCATGTGATCGTTTAGGATTGCTCGTGTTTACCGAAACACCAGGTTGGCAACATATCAAAGACGATGAAGAGTGGAAACAGATTGTTTGTGAAAACGTGGAAGAAATGATTCTGCAGTATCGTAATCACCCTTCCATTATTCTGTGGGGGGTTCGATTGAATGAGTCGCAAGATGATGACGTTCTATATACAAAGACGAATGAAATCGCTCGCCGTTTGGATCACAGCAGACAGACCAGTGGAGTTCGCTTTCTGTGGAGAAGTAATCTATTAGAAGATGTCTATGGGTTTAATGATTTTTCTCATACTGGAAAGAACGCTGCGCTACTACCAAGGTGGTTGATTTCACCGAGTAAAAGCAAAGCGTATTTGATCTCCGAATTTAATGGTCATATGTTTCCAACAAAAGCAACAGATGAGCCTTCTCGCCGGCTTTCTCACGCTATGCGTTACGCCAATGTCTTGAATGAAGTGTATAAAAGAGAAGACATTGCAGGCTCTTTTGGCTGGTGTATGTTTGATTATCAAACCCATGGTGATTTTGGATCTGGTGATCGTATTTGCTACCACGGTGTGATGGACATGTTTCGTAATCCGAAGCTTGCTGCCAGAGTCTACGCTAGTTTCTCAGAAGATGCTCCCGTTCTGGAAGTGGGTTCAGATATGCATATCGGAGATTACCCTGGTGGTGCTGTTGGTGAAAACTACATCTTCACTAATGCGGATCAAGTCCGGCTGTATAAGAATGACATCATGATTCGGGAGTTTGAACCGGTTAACCAAAAGTATCGTTATTTACCACATCCACCGATCGAATTCTATGACACCGTAGGGAACGTAATAGAAGAAGGAGAGAAGTATTCCCGTAAGAAAGCAGATGCCATCAAAGAGAGCCTATTAGCTATCCAGCGCTTTGGAACTGCATTACCTGTAAAGTATATTTTTAAAGCAGTATGGGTCATGTGTCGTCACCTTGTATCGCCGATCACCTTCTATCGTTTGTTTTTCAAGTACATTGAGAATTGGGGAGCTTCAGCACCCGTCTATCGTTTTGAAGCTGTGAAAAAAGGAAAGGTTGTCGCAGAGGTTGTGAAATCATCTAACGCGAGTATTCATGTGGAAACCACCGTTAGTGCTGCGGAATTAGTCGAAGCTGACACATATGATATGGCGTCAGTTCGTATTCGAGTAGCAGATGCCAATAACAATAATGCAACCTACTCTCATTTACCTTTATTTCTAAAAGCAGAAGGTGCGATAGAAATCGTAGGACCAGACTGTGTCGTCGCAGAGGGCGGTATGTGTGGTACGTATATCAAGACACACGGGACAGCTGGCGAGGGAACATTGACAATCACCTCCAACCAGACTGAACCTATCCAGTTAAGCTTTAACGTGATATTAGAAGGAAGTGATCGGTATGCAAGCAATCAGATTGTACTGGAACAATTATAGAGATAAGCATCCCAAGTTGGCAGAATTTTTAATGTTTCTGATCCTGAGTAATGGCATCACCGTTTTTCAAATGGTTCTTATGCCTGTGTTAAAAGCCATGTTTAGCGGAAGCCGTATGGAAGCCTATACTTTTCAACTTTTTCCTCTAGGTCATAATTTTGACGGATCAGTTTATTATATTTTTAATTATCCGGCTGGTTCAATTGCATCAGGTGGAGGTGGAGGTCTTGCTTACTTCATTGCTGTCCAATTAACCTTGGGTATTGCTCAGGTCATTAATTTCTTTGCGCAACGAAATATCACGTTCAGATCCAAAGGGAACATTTATAAAGCCGCTTTTTGGTATGTTGTAGCTTATATCTTGATTACCATTTGTGCAGGAGCACTTCAGGGTTGGTATAAGGAACCGATCTACAGCTTCTTTATCGATCGATTTGGAAGATCTGGTGAGACAACGGCTGATCTGATCACCATGATTATTAATGCCGCCATTTCATTCTGGGTATACTTCCCGATATTGAAAATCATCTTTAAAGAGAAGAAAAATAAGATATCAATAGGATAAATACACGACACTAAGAAGAGGTTTGTTATGAAACTATTATCTTTCGTAATACCGTGTTTTAACTCGCAGGATTACATGGATCGGTGTATAAGTAGCTTGCTAATTGACGATGAAGAACTTGAGGTCATTATTGTTAACGATGGATCTAGCGATAGTACCCAAAGGATTGCAGAGCAGTATGAGGCGAAGTATCCATCCATTGTAAGAGTCGTACACCAAGAAAATTTAGGCCACGGTGGAGCGGTCAATACAGGTATTAGTTTTGCTACTGGATTATTCTTAAAGGTTGTTGACAGTGATGATTGGATTGATCCTAGTGCCTTCAAAGAAATACTGGCAACACTAAAAACGTTGGTAGCGGAAGATAAGACAGTCGACATGGTTGTAAGTAATTTTGTCTATGAGAAAACAGGGAAAAAGTACAAAAAAGTGATGGAGTACGGAAAAAACTTTCCTGAAGGATGCA
Source organism: Paenibacillus sp. MER 99-2 (assembly GCF_023714095.1). Lineage (NCBI taxonomy): Bacteria > Bacillati > Bacillota > Bacilli > Caryophanales > Paenibacillaceae > Paenibacillus > Paenibacillus sp. MER 99-2. The sequence continues at coordinate 1,608,961 of NZ_JAMAUZ010000001.1, forward strand.
TTTTCTCATGGGACGATATTAAACCCTTTCGCAAAGGTCAGTATATCTTGATGCATTCGATTATTTATCGCACGAGTCTATTAAAAGAATGCAAATTGAAACTTCCAGAGCATACGTTTTATGTGGATAATCTGTTTGTGTTTAAACCGCTGGAAAAAGTGGAGCGAATTTATTATGTGAATGTTGATTTTTATCGCTATTTTATTGGGCGAGAGGATCAATCCGTCAACGAGAAAGTGATGATTGAGCGAATTGACCAACAGCTGAAAGTTAATAAACTCATGATTGACCAGATCAATATGGAAGAGATTAAAAGCCTGAAACTTCGTCAATATATGCTGAACCATCTCGAAATAATAACCGTGATCTCTACCATATTATTGATTCGTTCAGGGAAGAAGGAAAATCTAAAAGCGAAAAAAGAACTGTGGAAGTACATTAAGGATAAAGATATTGAATTATACAATAGTATCCGATATGGAGCCATGGGAAGATTGATGAATATGCCGGGTCATTTGGGTCGCACAATGTCAGTAGCTGCCTATAAATTATCACAGAAGATTGTGGGATTTAATTGAAAGCATAATACAACGTTTATTATCTTTAAACCTGTGGATCCGTTTAGAATCCACAGGTTATTTCATATCAATTGCTTTCTTATAAACGAATGAAAGGTCAGGTGAGTGTACATGCAACACGATTATTTAGTCATAGGTTCCGGATTATTCGGTAGTACATTTGCTTATGAAGCAGCCAAACGGGGGAAGCGAGTAAAGGTTATCGAAAAAAGAGACCACGTTGGCGGTAATATCTATACGGAACCGATCGAGGACATACATGTTCATAAATATGGGGCGCATATTTTTCACACCAATAATAAGGAAATCTGGGACTACATCAATCAATTTGCGGAGTTCAATCGATATACGAACAGCCCCGTAGCCAATTATAAAGGTGAAATATACAATTTACCCTTTAATATGAATACATTTAATCAGCTATGGGGCACGATTACCCCTGATGAAGCTAAGTTGAAGATTGCAGAACAGATCCAGGCAACACAGATTAAAGACCCCAAAAACCTGGAAGAACAAGCGATTTCATTAATCGGAACGGATATTTATTACAAATTGGTGAAGGGTTATACAGAAAAACAATGGGGGCGCAAAGCAACCGAGTTACCTCCGTTTATCATTAAACGTGTCCCTGTCCGCTTCACGTATGATAATAATTATTTTAACGACCGATATCAGGGGATTCCTGTTGGTGGCTATACACAAATCATCGAAAAAATGTTATCGAGTGAATTGATCGAGGTAGAACTAAATCAGGATTTTTTTTCAAACAAAGAATCCTACTTAAAAAGCTTCCCCAAAATTGTGTATACAGGAATGATTGATCAATTGTTTGATTACACATTTGGTGAGTTAGAATATCGAAGTTTACGATTCGAATCCTCGACTATAGATCAGCAAAACTATCAAGGCAATGCAGTTGTAAATTATACCGATTCCGAAACACCATACACTCGAATTATTGAGCATAAACACTTTGAATTCGGCAAGCAGTCCAAAACAATCATAACAAAAGAATATCCCCAAGCTTGGAGCAAAGGCGACGAACCCTACTACCCTCTAAATGACGAAAGTAATACTGAAAAATATAGAAAATATCACAAACTTGCAGAGCAATCACCACATATTATATTGGGTGGACGTCTAGGAATGTATCAATATTATGATATGCACCAAGTTATTGCAGCTGCCTTGAACACAGTTAGCATAGAATTCGGGCAGTCCCATTGAAAGTCGCTATTGAGCGACTTTTTTTTATTTATAGATCAATATAACAATAGTCTTCCTAATACAACTTTATGCTATATTATGTCTACATAATAATGAAATCGTTTTCTTTCGTCGGGAAAAGTAATGATTAGCTAGAAATCGGAGGAGTTGACGTGTTGAGAAATACAAATACGAAATGGCGGCTATCCATTAATAAACGTCTGATCATAGCGTTTATCGTAGCGACATTTCCAATATATTTACTTGCAGGCATATTGTACAACTGGACTTCGGATTTACTACGGAAAGATATTATGACCTCGACTGAAACGCAGTCTCAAAAGTATTTAAGTGAGCTTAATAGTACCCTTAGCCGCTTTAATTCACTTCAGTACGATATGCTTAACGATGAATATGTAATCCAGTTTGCGAATGCATATGACACACTTGAGTCCTATCACAAGATTGAGCTTATTCATTTTTTGAGATCCAAACTAGTATCCATTCGAAACAGCAGCGAGTTCATCGTGGATGTACGTCTTTATTTAACAAATCTTGATATTGAAATATCCGCAAACGACGGTTACGGTCAGTTGAAGGTTACAGATATCCCTCCTGAAAAGCTGAAAGATCCTTATCATCTTATTACCTATCATGACAGATTGCTTAGCGTCGCATACCCTCTTGAGAGCGAATATAGAACCACCCCTGAAATAATCGTTGAGATCGAAATGAGAACGAGTGAACTTCATCGCAGCTTCGAAGCTGCGTTAGAAAAAGATTATTCTGGCGCGATTGTACTCGGACTAGGTCGAAACGCCAAAAATATGATTGTTGTGAATGATGACAAATTAGAACAGTCAATCACACGGCAGTATGGGGAAATGAAACAATCAACTCAAGAAGCCTCACCAATTCAAACGAATAAAGATTATATTTTTGTAAGATCTTCTCTGGCGGAAAATGACTTGTATATCGATCATTATTTGTATACACCAACGATGTTTGAACCAATCTCGAAATCTATTATCTGGTTCTGGTTATTCTTCGGACTGACCATTCTAATGGTTGCCCTGTATCTGTTCTACATCAACAGAATCATTAATAAGCCTATGGTGAAGCTTGTTCGCGCGTTCAAGCGAATTGAAGAGGGAAATTTGGAACTCAATATTCATCATAATAAGGAAGACGAATTCGGTTATTTATACGAACGTTTCAATGATATGGTAATCAATTTGAATATTTCAATAGATGAGATCTATAATCAGCGGATTCATCGACAAAATGCGGAGCTGAAACAGCTTCAATCACAGATTAATCCTCATTTCCTATATAATTGCCTGTTCAGTATCATTCGTCTTATTAAAATGGAAAAAGACAAAGAAGCCGTGCATTTCACGGATCAGCTTGCCAAGTATTTTCAATTCATAACGCGCAACTCCAGAGATACAGTCACCCTTGAGAATGAAGTGGCACATGCTCGTAATTATGCCATGCTACAATTAGCTAGATTTTCAGATCGGGTGACCGTGAATTTTGGCGAATTACCGAACAGTATCAAAGCTCTTTCGGTTCCACGCCTAATTATTCAGCCTATAGTTGAAAACGCATTCGTGCACGGCTTGGAAAATGTGATAGAAGGAGGCATTCTTAGCGTTTCGTTCCTAGATAAACCTGAACAGATCGTGGTTCTTGTCGAAGATAACGGTGAGGACAGTGAGGATGCTATAAAAAAACTGTCTGCGCTTCTATCGGATACGCAAGATGAACAAGAAATCTCGGGGATTTTGAATGTGCATAGAAGGCTTCAGTACAAATACGGACCAGAGAGTGGGATAAAGGTCAGTCCTAGTGAGCTAGGTGGAGTAAAGATTGAACTAACGATTTCACGGAAAGAGGCGAGTGACGATGTACCGGATGTTAATTGTGGATGACGAGAAACTGCTGTTGAATGGATTATACGAATTGTTCCTGGAAGCCGAAGGACATCGACTTGAAGTTTACAAAGCATCTACTGCATTGGAGGCTTTGAGAGTCATGTCTGAAAAGCGGGTTGATATTCTGTTGTCCGATATTAAAATGCCTAAGATGTCAGGATTAGAACTTGGTGATCAGGTAAAACAGCAATGGCCGGAATGCAAACTCATATTCCTTACAGGCTTCGATCAATTTGATTATGTTCATCATGCCATTAAGCAAGGTGCACAGAACTATATATTGAAAGCAGAGGGAGACGATGCGATCGTAGAGGCAGTTCGTAAAACCATTCGTGATTTGGATGAAGAACAGAAGATGGACACTTTAATCAAACAAGCACGTGACATACAGAAAAAACATGCGGAGCATCACCGCCTTATCTACCTATCTGACTTACTGGAGGGCTTACAATCGCAGGAGGATCTAACACAACAACATTTGGAGGCAATGGGGATCAAACTTGCAATAGACCGCCCCTTTATTATGTGTGTGGCAAGATTAGATTTGGTGAATTCTTCATTACGAGCTAGAGAGAGACAGTTACTTTTCACGGCACTGCATACCGTTTGTGTACGATTTCTGTCAGCCTATTCCGAATTCACAGACGTTGTATATAACCGGGAGTATTATGTTTTCTTCATTCAATCTCGTGATCACTCCACAAAAGCTGATGAGCAGTTAATAACTTTTATTAACGGGTCTATTGAATTGATTCAGCAAACATTAGAAAAATCGACAGGATATACATTTTCATTTGCACTTACAGAACGATCTATTGTTTGGAGCGATGTAGTCAAGCAGTTTACAGTTCTCAAAGCCTTCTTATCTCGATACTATGATGCTCAAAAAATCATCGTGAGGAATAACAACTTTACAGGTTCGGAGAATCAAGATGAAGAAGAGGTACGTGGATTCATTGAGGTTTTCCATAAGAAGGCAAATGCACTAGAGACGTACATTGAATCTGGACGAAGAGATGAAGTTCAATTTATATTGTCAGAACTGGCGTCTTATGCGGAGTGGGGGGCCATTGATGATATGCGATACATGGAGATGTATTGCGCGGTAGCACTTCGTATACTGACATCTGCCAACAAATTAGGGCTGGATCGTGATACTACAGTTGCTTCCCATATGTCCAAGCTTTTACAGCCCACATCCATTCTTATACGAAAAGAAGGGATCAAGACATTACAGCACATCTTAAACCAATTTGAACATTACCACTCCTCTCAGTCTTCTAGCATGCGGATAGACATACTCTGGAAAATTAATCAGTACATTGAAACACATTTAGGTGGTGACCTTTCTGTATCCAATCTGGCGGAGCAAGTGTACTTGAATCCGGATTATCTATCCAGAATGTTTAAACAATCAAAAGGCATAACCCTTACGGAGTATATCGCAGCTCTGAGAATTCAAAGAGCCAAAGAACTACTAACGGACCCAAGAAATCTCGTGCAGGATATCGCCAAAGCCCTTGGCTTCACTTCGGCTGGTTATTTCAGTCGATTCTTTAAAAAAGAAACGGGACAAACCCCGCAGGAGTTTCGGACATCTTAAAGACGCAAGGTACACGTTGTCGGCAGAATACAAGGAATATCGGAATTTTGAAATCGCTTTCTTTCCCTCTGGACTGTAAGCTTATCTTGTACTTAATATTGAATGACTGGAGGGGTATACATGACGAACAAAAAAAGGAAAGTATTCTCTTTTGCTGTAGTAATGATGCTAAGTGTCTCACTTCTGGCCGGATGCAGTTCGAACAATGCAAACAAGGTGTCCAATAATGAGGGCGTCAGCACAGCAACAAATCCCCCGTCTGATCCGATGGCTAAGTATGATCCACCCATCGAACTAACAGTTGCTATATCGATTGCCGACGCAATCGCCGATGGCTTTTCTGAGGAGAAGTGGGAGAATAGCGAATGGATCAAAGCCTATCGGGATGAGCTTGGTATTATTGTTAAACCGTTATGGTACACCAAAGGTGCAGATGCAGGAAAGCAGAAAATGAGCGTTGCTATCGCATCCGGTGATATACCGGATCTTGTAGGCGCGAGTCTGGAAAATCTCGCAACGCTGTCGAAGACCAATCTATACACTGATTTAACAGATGTTTATAAAAATTATGGAACACCATTGACGAAGGAGATCATTACCGAGGAAGGCAACACAGCCCTAGAGTCAGCAACCTTTGGAGGGAAGTTAATTGCTATTCCATCGACTAGCTCATCTATTGATAGCGCTTCCTTTTTGTGGGCACGCCAAGATTGGTTGGAAAAGTTAGGTCTACCGAATCCAAAGACGACAGATGAACTATACTCGGCTCTCAAGGCAGTTGTGGAGCAGGATCCTGACGGCAATGGTAAGAAGGATACTGTTGGGCTCATGCTGAGCAAAGATTTTCTTACTCCTGGGTTGGCTGAAGCCATAGGATTATTTAATGCCTTCGATGCTTATCCGAAAACGTGGGTTCGTGGAACAGACGGTAAGCTTGTGTACGGTAGCGCACAGCCAGAAGTCAAGGATGCTCTTGCATATCTTAACAAACTGTATAGTGAAGGTTTGATTGAGAAAGACTTTGGCGCAAAAGATTCAGGTAAAGCAGCCGAGTTGGCTGCTGCTGGAAGAGTCGGTTTCAACTTTGGTCAAATGTGGAATGGGATGTATCCGTTACAGCAGACAAAGGATAATTTCCCGGATTCCAACTGGATGGCTTACCCGATCGTATCCAAGGATGCACAACCTGCTAATCCTCAAATCCAGTTAAATGTTGAGAATTACTATGTGATGCGTAGTGGATACGAGCACCCGGAAGCCATTATGAAACTGATTAATTTCTGGACAGAGTTGAACTATGGGGATACATCCTCCGAGGAATACAACCGATTCTTGGGTCCTGAACCAGCTCCGGGACATCATTATGCCGTTGCAAAGGCGTGGAAAGCAAAAAAGAACCTTCAAGGTCATCTTAATATAACAGAAGCTTTCAAAACGGGGAATGCCTCTAATTTGAATGCTGAAGAAAAAGGATACTATGATAATATTCAAAAATACAAAGATGGAGACAACGCCAACGCTCAATACGAGAAGGTGTTCGGCGAAACCGGTTCGTTTAAATATATGAACGAATATGTTAATCAAGATCTATTCAAAATGAATGAGTTCTATGGTGCACCAACGGCTGCCATGAAAAACCGGTTGAAAACGATTGAACAGGCAGTTATTGAATATTACACAAAAGTTATTATGGGATCCGACTCACTGGATAATTTCGATAAATTCGTTGATCAATTGAACAAACTCGGCCTCGAAGAAGTTACGAAAGAGGTCAATGACTGGGACGCAGCTAAATGATGATGAATAGGGGAACTTCGCAGTTCCTCTATTTTTATAAAAACGGATGGAGTGTGCACACATGGAGCTAAAAGGAACCCGTAAACGTCGGTTCTCTACTGGTGCTTACCATATGATGCTGTTGCCGGCGGTCATTCTGGTTCTCATCTACAGCTATGGACCGATTGTTGGCATCGTTATTGCATTTCAAGATTTTATTCCCTCAAATGGATGGTTTAACTCAGAATGGATTGGATTCGATAACTTTAAGTATGTATTCGGTATGCCAGATACGATGCAGGTTATTGGAAATACCTTATTCATTTCATTGTTGAAAATGATCGTTGGTATCATATTTCCTCTTGGTTTGGCGATCTTGCTTAATGAAGTTAAGAACGTTGTATTCAAACGAACGGTTCAGACGGTCGTCTATATGCCTTATTTCATTTCCTGGATTATATTATCCGGCATACTAATTGACATACTGTCACCTTCAGGCGGCATTATCAATAATTTTCTAGGACTTTTTGGTTTTGAACCTATTTATTTTTTAGGCGATGGTGCATGGTTCCGCTTTGTAATTGTTGCTTCACATATATGGAAAGAACTTGGCTTTGATACGATCGTATACTTGGCCGCAATTCTAAGCATCGATAAGTCTTTATACGAAGCAGCAGCGTTGGACGGTGCTGGACATATAAAACAAATGTGGCATATTACACTTCCTGGTATGAAACCAATCATCGTATTACTTAGTGTTCTAAGCCTTGGAAATATATTAAACGCAGGTTTCGATCAGGTGTTTAATCTGTACAGTCCTCAAGTCTATTCCAGTGCAGACATTCTGGATACGTATGTGTTTCGGATCGGCATGGAGCAGATGCAGTATGGTGTAGCAACAGCTGTTGGACTTTTCAAATCGTTCGTGTCATTTATCTTCATCTGTACCTCCTATCTTCTTGCCTATAAGCTCGCGAATTATCGCATTTTTTAATTGGAATTTACGAGCGATAAGCCCCATTTCTCTCAATAAAATAAGGAGGCTGTATACATGATCGAACGACGCACGCTTTCTCGAAAAGTATTCCTATATGCGAACTATATTTTCTTAACCTTATTTTCCATCACTTGTTTATTCCCTATTATTCATATGGCCGCTTTATCCTTCAGTAGTAATGCAGCCGTTTCAGCTGGATGGGTGACGATTTGGCCTGTAGATTTTAATCTGGATTCCTATAAATATATCTTCAGTAACAACATCTTTATGAGTACGGTACTCGTTTCCTTTCAAAGGGTGATACTTGGGGTTTCCTTAAGTTTAACCCTCACTGTTCTTGCTGCTTATCCGCTCTCGAAATCCAATTTGAAGTTTCGTTCCAGAACGATATACTCCTGGTTTTTCGTTATAACGATGATCTTTAATGGAGGATTAATACCAACCTTCATGGTAGTTAAAGAGACGGGGCTGATGGACACCATCTGGGCTCTTGTCATCCCTTCAGCGGTTAATGTATTTAATATTGTGCTCATGCTTAACTTTTTCCGTACTCAGCCGCCGGAGCTTGAAGAATCTGCCCAAATGGATGGCGCAGGTTCCTGGCGAACATTATGGAGCATTTACTTGCCCATATCTAAACCATCCTTAGCCACAATCGCCCTATTTTCAATCATTTTTCACTGGAATTCATGGTTTGATGGCATGATCTATATGAACTCACCGTCCAACTATCCGTTACAGACCTATTTACGAACCGTTATTGTATCCAGAGATTTAACCAATATGAACGCGAGCGATTTATCACTCATTGCTAATATTTCGAATCGTACGGTCATGGCAGCCCAATTGTTCGTATCCATGCTGCCCGTCTTATGTATCTATCCTTTCCTGCAAAAGTATTTCGTCAAAGGGATCGTGCTTGGCAGTGTCAAAGGGTAGTTTAATCAAACTATACATTATGAGGTGACACATGAATCAGGATATATTGAAGCGTGCTTTTTTAAATCCGGGTCACTCGTTTCGCTCAGTTCCATTCTGGGCTTGGAACGACAAGTTGGAGCAAGAGGAGTTGAATCGCCAGATTGATGGTTTCAAGGAACAGGGCATGGGCGGTTTTATGATGCATGTGCGTGAGGGCTTGGAAACACCTTATCTGAGCCAAGAGTTTATGCATCGAATCAAGGACAGTGTTGCTAAGGCGAAGGAGTCAGGCATCTCTGCCTGGTTGTACGATGAAGATCGATATTCCTCAGGGATGGGTGGTGGAATGGTCGCGAGTAAAGGCGGCGATAAGGTGCGTGCCAAGGCACTGACTTTAGATATGAGCCGCACCTTTGATCGAGAAGATACATCCATTGTGGCCATATATCACGCCATCATAATAGGGGGAAGTATCACGAAGCTGAGGCAACTGGCAGAGAATGAACTCGGAGTGGTTCTTCAGACGAAAGATGAGATCTATCTCATCTTTCGTGTGAGAATTGCTGATAAAAACGACTGGTGTCATGGGGACACCTACACGGATCTTATGAATACTGATACGGTAAAGTTGTTTATTGAGACGAACTATGAACCTTACAGGGAAGCAGTTGGAGAAGAATTCGGAAAAACGATTCCTGGGATATTTACCGATGAGCCGACGATCCAAGGTTTTGCCGAACGTATGAATGAACCAGAATTGACTTGGATTGCATGGAGTGAAGTATTTGCACACGAGTTTGAAGTCAGAAGAGGATATTCCATATGGACGTTGCTTCCATACTTCTTTTTTCAAGGCCCCCTTTCTTCACAAATACGTTATGATTACTGGTTGACCGTGACGGAAACGTTCAGCGAATCGTATACGAAACAAATTGGGGAGTGGTGCCAAGAACAGGGCATTCAATTCACCGGACATTTTCATTCCGAAGGTAGTATTGTCGGACAGACTCGTCATAGCGGTTCAGTTATGTCGCATTATCGATATTTGCACATTCCGGGTATTGACACACTGGGTGAGCAAACCAAAGAACATTTAACGATCAAACAGGTCTCCAGTGTTGCGAATCAGCTTGGTAAGAAACAAGTAATCACCGAAACTTACGGTGTGACAGGCTGGGACTTAACTTTTGAGAGTCGAAGATGGATCGGGGATTGGCAATTTGCTTTAGGCATTAATTTATTGACTCATCATTTATCCTGGTATTCACTCAGAGGATGTCGTAAGCGGGATTACCCACCATCTTTCAATTATCATACGAACTGGTGGAGTTATAATCGGCGCATGGAGGATTATTATGCTAGACTGGGCTCGGTCTTAAGTGAGGGGGAATTAACTCGGAATGTGCTCGTGATTCATCCAGCTTCATCGGTGTGGTCACATCTCGGGCAAAATGTGAACATATCTTCATGGAAAAATACAGCCGGTAATGAATCCATGTTGACAGACTATGATAAGTCTTTCAACGAATTCGTCAACCGGATGGTTGAATGGCATGTCGACTACGATCTGGGTGATGAGCTTATAATGAAAGAGTTCGCCAGAGCTGAGAAAGGTCAGCTATACGTCGGTGAAGCACAATATTCACTCATTGTTCTACCTTCTCTACACAATGTCATGTCCTCAACACTTGAGGTGTTGCTTTCATTTATGGATAGTGGAGGTATTGTTGCTGCATTTGGGGAAGTGCCGTACTTAGTAGATGGCAGGTCGGAGAGTCTGCAACGTTTGGATGACCTAAAAAATCATTTCCAATATATTCAATTCAAAGATTCTGCTGAACTGATAACGCTGTTGGACGAGAAAACATCACGTGCCGTAAGCATTCTGGATCAGGATGGCAATGAAGCGAAGCATTTTCTTCACATGCACCGGCAAGTACAACATGGCTCGACTGTTTTTATTGTAAACAATGATCGGAATAACACCCATCAAGTGGAGATCAGTATTTCAGAAGGGCAACACCTGGAAGAATGGGATGCTTGGTCGGGAGAAATGATTCCACGCCCAGTTGCTAAGAAAGATGGCAAGATACGCTTCAGCGATACATTCGGGCCAGCACAGTCCAAGCTATATATTGTTTCATCCACTTCAAGTAATCAAGAGGAAATTGCAACCGTTAACAACGATCAGATGGCTTACGTGAATCAAAATCATGGTTCCGCTCAAGATCATACCCTGTTTGAAATAAGCAACGAGTACATTTCAGAGCTACAGCCTGTCTCGTTTGAGAGAACTGCACCTAATGCGCTTGTTCTTGATCAATGCCAGTTTCGCATGGGGAATGAACCGTGGTCTAAGCCTATGGAGGTGTGGAGGGCTCAACGTATGATTCGTGAACGACTGGGTATGCGTCAGGTATTCCACAACGGAAACCTACAGAGGTACTTTTGGATTCATCAGGAACATCCGGGCAATGAAACCCCGCTGGAACTGAGGTTTACATTTGTGGTCGCCGATGTCCCAGCGAATGATGCATTTCTGGTACTTGAAGATGCACATCGTTTCGACTACGAGCTTAATGGCAACTGCTTAGATAAAAAGCCAGAAGGATATTATTTGGATCGGAGTATGCAAAAAATTAAACTGTCAGGATTGCATGAAGGTATAAATACGCTAAAAGTTCTGATCTCGTACTGTAACGATATGGAATTGGAGAATGCATATATAATTGGAGATTTTGCTGTCGACCCTTATCGTAAAATAGTGATTGAGCCTAACAATCTAACTTACGGCGACTGGCGTAAACAAGGCTATCCCTACTATTGTGGCAGTATGAACTATTATTTTGAGATCGAAAAGGGTATTGAATCAGTTAACAGATACAGACTGGAGTTTGGTAAATATGCGGCTGTTCTACTTGAAATCAAGTTGGACGGAACAATATCTAAGACCATTCCGTGGAAAAGCGAGGCATGGTTTGACATAGATCCTGGCGTCCTGACGTGCCAGAAGAATAAAGTCGTGGTTGAAGTCGTTGGAAGTCCAAGGAATCTGTTCGGCCCACTTCATCATCAGGAGACCAATTCAAGCTGGATTGACTGGTGGTCATTTCACCCCGAAGATGAAGATTATACATTAGAATACCAAGGCACTCCCTACGGTTTACTAGAACCCGTAAAATTTCTCCGTAGTAGCAAGGCAGTTCGATATAAGTGAGAGGAGGGAGGCTTTACAGATGAAACCGGTGCATCTAAGGATCAATAATTATTATTCTCCTTTGGGTATGGATACCAATGTTCCCCTATTGGGCTGGCAGTTAGAAAGTGAAGAGCGTGGACAACACCAGGCGTATTACCGAATTATATTTGCAGAACAGGAAACGGATATCGAACAATATAAAAATTTATTGTGGGATAGCGGGAAAGTAAGTTCTTCCGAGCAATTTGGCATTCGTTATGAAGGGCAACAACTACAAAGTGTAACGACGTATTACTGGAGCGTGGCAGTCTGGAATCAGCATGGGAAAATGTGTTGGAGTGATCCTGTATCGTTATTTACCGGCTATTTATACGATGAGACCTGGAGAGCGAATTGGATCGGAAAAGGGGATGCCAAGCCATTCTACGCCCGAACTGAGTTTACAGCAACAGGGAAGATCAAGCGAGCCTATGCACTCGTTTCGGGACTCGGTCATTTCAAGATGTTCATGAATGGAGAAAAAGTGGGTCTTAACGAAATGGACCCAGGCTGGACCCATTACGAAAAGTCCGTACAATACGTATGCTTTGACGTGACAAACCATATACGAGAAGGATCGAATGTCATTGGACTTTCGGTTGGCAACGGGTTTTATGTAGGCGATGCAGGCGACCGACATTTCTACACGATTGGAAAAGGGTATGAATCATATGGAAATGTGTTGCTTGCTATTGGCGAGTGGCATATTGAATATGAAGACAGCTCCATACAGTATGTACTGACCGGAAGTGAACAATGGAAAGTTTGTGCTAGTGCGACTACTTTAGCTAATGTATATGGTTCAGAAAATTTCGATGCTCGGTTGTATCCGGAAGGTTGGTACGAATCGGCATTTGACGATTCTACATGGTCTAAAGCAAAGGTGGTAACCTCACCCAAGGGGAAGTTGGTAAGCCAGAACCAGCCACCCATTATTGTGAAATCCGTCTACGATACGATTAGCATTGAGGAGCCTAAAGATCAAATTTATGTTTTTGATTTAGGGCAGAATATGTCAGGCTTGTTCGAGATCTATGTCAGCGGCCCTGCCGGAAGTAAAGTAACCATTAAACCTGGGGAACTAAGAAACGAGGATGGAACGGTTGCCACGCCTTGGGATATTGTGACGTATTCAGAGTATACGCTATCCGGTACAGGTGAACTGGAAACATGGAAGCCAGATTTCTCATGTTCCGGAGCAAGATGGGTACAGATCGAAGGATGTACGCGTGACCGTAATGATCCATCGAAACCATTTATTCACGACGTAAAAGGACATTTCGTCACGTCAGCATCACCGGATGCGGGACATTTGGAAACGGATGATTTCCGTATTACCAAACTAGGTGAGATTATAATCAAAGCAATTGAAAGTAATCTTCAAAGTGTACACTCCGATTGCCCTACGATTGAAAAGCTGGGCTGGGTCGAGACGGCAAGTCTGATGGGGCCATCCATCATGTATGTCAAAGCGGTTGAAGAGCTCTGGCTGAAAATTACACGCGATATGATCGAAGCACAGACAGAAGAGGGCCTTATTCCTGATATAGCGCCTGAATACTCCAAATTTACAGAGGGGTTCCGGGATTCGATTGCTTGGGGAAGTGCAATCATTCTGGTTCCAGAATTACTGCTTGAGACGTATGGGAATCGAACTGCACTGGAAGAAGCTTATCCAGCTATGAAGAAATACTTGAAATATTTGAAATTAAAAGAAGTAGACGGTGGGCTCATACAACACGGTCTCGGTGATTGGGGCATTGTGCCGCAAAGTGGCGGAGATTATATCGCAAATGTTGAAACAGCCTTTTACTATGAGTGTTATAAGTTAGTATCCAAATTCGCTTATATGCTTGGACTCGATGATGAATCTGCCTATTATGAATCGGAGTCGGCACGCGTGAAGCGATGTTATAACTCCAAGTTATTACGTCAGGTCACAGAAGAGGGTCGCTACGCTTATTGCAAGTTAAATGGGGAGTTTGATCCATTGAATCAAGTCGTGCAGGCCATCCCGCTATACTTCAGGCTTGTGGAGGAAGAGTATCGATCTGATGTGGAAGCTGCGCTATTACATGCCACATCCGGGAGACAACTGAAGTCAGGCGAGATTGGGCTACGTTTTTTGTTTGGTGCTCTCGCAGGTATAAAAAGAAACGATATCGTCTTCGATATGATGATGCAGCCAGAGCATCCAAGTTATATTCGATTTGTTGAGCGTGGAGAAACTGCGCTGCCCGAATTTTGGACGGACGATTCCCGTTCTCGCAACCATGATATGATGGGACATATTCTGGAATGGTTATATAAGGAATTACTCGGAATATCATCATTAAGTGACGCCTACAAAGAGATTCTCATTGCGCCTGGCTGTTTGGAACGAATTCAATATGCCAGCGGTAGTCACTACTCCATTAGAGGTAAGATCCAGAGCGAATTTACGGTGGAGGGGCGTGGATATCAGTTAACAGTGACCATTCCTCCGAACACCCATGGCAGGGTTAAGTTACCTATTATTTCAGATCAAGCAGTGATTATGGAGGGAGGAATTCCAATCGGTTATAAGGATGTGCGAGAGCGTGGTCATTCATATGCAATAATCGGAATTCAATCGGGAAGTTATCGGTTCACAGTGGATGGACAGTAATGCAATGTTAAAGTGAAATAAGAGAAGGGATGCCCCTCAAGGTATTGAGCCTTGTGAGACATCCCTTTTTAACTTTGAAATCTGCTGATCTTCTTATACAGTTAGAATATCTACTCCTAGCGCTGGAAGAGTCAACTTCTGATCCAATCTCTCGCTGGTCAACAAGCTACGATAAGGAACGTCCAGCGTAATCTCCCGTTGCTCATTCGTCAAATTAATCAGGAACAGGAAGCTTTGCTCACCCTTCGTTCGAATCGACAGCTCGACACCTTCCGGCAGCTGGATTTTGGGCGCCAGTTCCTTTTCCTTCAATATGTCTTCAAACAGCTGATAGAAATACGATGGCTCCGGCCAAGTGCCAACATAATACACTTCACCTTCACCAAGCTTATTGACAGTAACTGCCGGCACACCCTCGTAAAAGTCGTTGTCATACCAGGCGATCGGCTCTGCACCTCGTAGTTCCAGTAGATCACACCATTGCTTCGCAGCGAATGTCTTGCCCTCCGCGTTCCGTATCCGATGCTCGCTGTTGCCGATTGCATCGTATTCACTTACGACAACACCCGCAGCTTCCGCCAGTAGCCCCGGCAGAGGCAGCATCTCACATACATTCCTCATGTTCTTCACGCCAGTCCGATTGGTGAGGACAACCGTACCTCCTTTGGCTGCGAATCGCTCCAGTCGCTGTGCTACTTCTTCACTTAACAGGAAGAGAGAAGGGACAATGACCAGCTTGTACCCGTCGAGCTCTTCAGTCCAGTTGATAACGTCTGTACCGACGCCCATTTTCAGAAATGCATTATGCATAGAGGACAAGTTGTCTATATAGTGCATTCCCCCTTCCGCCTGCGCCTGAAGGGAAAGGGCTGTATGCTGATCGTGGGAATGTAGAATCGCAACCTGGGTAACAATTGCTGAGCCGCCCAGCAGTTCTCCTAACTGGTTCACCTCGCGAGTAAGCTCAGCGAACTCCCGGAACCTGCGTCCAGGAACATTACTGTGGTCGATTAGCCCATGCCAGAATTGTTCGGCTCCGACGGTAGCACTCCGCCAGCGGAAATGAACGACCATATCCGCACCACGGGCAATTGTCTGCCAGGAGCGAGCTCGAATCAGTCCAGGATAGGGGGTGCGCTGAATCGGCATCCATGCGCCCTGCGCTCCGCTGAGCTGTTCCATTACCCAGAAATTCCGGCGTTTGATGCCGCGAACCAAGTCCAGCGTAAGCGCTCCGTTCCTCGGAAACCGATCGCCATAATCGCGATACAGCTCATTGGGATAATAATCGACAGAGACGAAGTCCAATCCGTTGTGCATATCATAGTAGTCTAGGGTATTTGGATATTGCCACATGTTATGCGTCACGAATTGATCTGGACAGTTACGGCGTAAAATCTCAAGCTGCCATCCCAGCAGATGGCCAACGCTGTCGGAACAAAACCGCTTATACTCCAGAAGATAGGAAGGATTCATCGGTTTGCTGGCACCGAGCGGCGTTGTTACCTCAGCCCAGCTGCTGTACTCACCACTCCAGACGACCGTACCCCACTCCCGGTTCAACTCCTCCAGATTGGAATAACGCTTCTGCAGCCAAGCGACAAATGCACGATTGCATGTATCACAATGACACTCCTGGTAGTGCATCTCGTTATCGATTTGCCAGCCAATGACGGCGGGATGCTTACCATAGCGCTGTGACATCGCTTCCACAAATTTGGAGCCCAGCATTCTCAAGGAAGGACTGTTGTTGCAACGATGTCCACGCACACCTGGCCGGATGATGTGACGTTGCTCATCCATAGGCAGTACATCTGGATAACGGGTTGTCATCCAGTTCGGCGGGGTATTGGTGGGGGTGCATAACACAATTTTCATACCGCGCGAAGCGAATACTTCTATAGCCGAATCCAGCCATTCGAACTGATAATTACCCTCGGTCGGTTCCATTCGGCTCCAGGCGAATTCCGCCATTCGCACAACAGAAACCCCCGTCTCTTGCATAAGGACGGCATCTTGCTCCCATAACTCCGGGGTCCATTGCTCTGGATAATAATCAATTCCTATCTTAATTGTCATCCTGTAATCTCCTTTATTTATCAATATATTGCGATTATATGCTATATTAATTGGAGTGAATATCTTAAATAATTAATATGATATAACAATATTAAGATAATAGGAGAATTATTCGCATGCCTCATCCCAATCGCAATTTCCCGGTATTATCTGCCAGAGACAAGCTACTCCCTTTTTATTTGCTTGGCATCGGCCTACATCATGAACAGGAGCACATACGCCGAGATCAAGGCATTCAGGACTATCAGTGGATTCAATGCCGCAGCGGCGAAGGTAAGCTCAGGCTAAGCCGAACGGAACATATCGTCAAGCCGGGTATGGGCATGCTGTTGTTCCCCGGCCAGAAGCACGAATACTATGCGCTATCAGAGAGCTGGGAAGTGGATTGGATCATTTTTGATGGCAGCGGACCAGCGAGTTTATTTGAAACAGTCGGCATTGTCAATACATCCGTATATACGCTTGCGTCACCCGAGTATCTTTTCTCCCGAATGAGAGAGTTGTTGCAGGCCGCCCTTACACCACAAGAGCAGACGTTAAGCAATTATGCCTGCTCCGGCATCCTCTATACCTTATTGACAGAGATTATTCAGCGTGTCTCTGTCGAGGGAAATGATACCGTTGGGCAGCAATATGAGCGGATAAAACCGGTTTTGGATTATATTGAGCAGCATTATGCTGAAGAGATTACTTTGCCAACGCTGGCTGGTCTCATTTGCGTTACACCGGAATACTTCTGCCATCTGTTCAAGAAGACGACAGGCATTCGTCCCATCAGCTATGTTAATCAGGTGAGGGTCAACAAAAGCAAGGAACTTCTGCTCGACAATGTGCAGCGTGGGATGGAGGATATTGCTCGTCAAGTCGGCTTCGAATCTACCAGCTATTATGGAGCAACCTTCAAGAAGCTGGAACGACACACACCCGGCGCGTTCCGCCGAATCTATCAGAAGTCGTAACTTAAGAGTAATTGGGTGTGCAGACGGCTAAATAGTTGGATTATTAACTAAAAAAGAGGGCAGGCCTAATTCTATAGCTTTAAAACCTGATTAAGCTGCTCTGAGCTACAACTCTTAGATTGAAATATTAGACCAGAAAAAGTCGCTATCTTAGCGACTTTTTCTGCTTGGAAGGCAAATGGAAGGTCAATCATGCTTATGTGTAATGCATCGCAACCGTATCTAATAAGAATCGAATCAGAATCACATTGCTTGATCCGTTGGACGAACTAAAATCTCGTTGACCGCCACGCGACGTGGGCGAGTTACAATAAATTCAATCGTTTCTGCAATATCTTCTGCTTCAAGAACTTCAATATGGCTCAGAATATTGGAAAGTTGCTCACGCACGTCTTCACGTAAGTGATTACCTAGTTCCGTTCCCACTGCACCTGGCTCTAAAACAGCCACACGAACGTTAAGCCCGGCCGTCTCTTGCCGCAGTGCTTCAGTAAACGCTGCTACACCAGATTTCGTGAGACTATATACCGCTTGCCCTGCCGATGGTTTGCGTCCAGATACTGAACTAATATTTATTAAATCAGTAACTTTCCGGTCGGAAGTCAAAGCTGATTGGATTAGATACGGTAGTGCAGCATGGGATATGTATAACAACCCATTTATATTCACGGATATCATTCGTTCCCATTCGATTGAGGTCGCCTCTGCCACACCCCCGATTAACATGAGTCCTGCATTATTTATAACGGTGTCCAAACGTCCATATTTATCTATAACCTGCTGAACTGCATGTTCCGCTTGCTTCTTATCTGTTATATCTGTTGCTATTACAAGAACCTCACCTCCAAGGTTTTTTAGCTCGGAAGCCAGATTCTCCAATCGATCTTTACGACGTGCGACAAGGACAACGGTTGCTCCTTGAGCAGCGAGCCTTCTGGCAGTTGCTTCACCGATTCCACTACTTGCTCCAGTTACCAACGCCACCGTATCTTGCAATTTCTTAAACATGTTATATTCCTCCTCAAATTTTATTCGCTAAACGCTAAGATGTTACTGTTGTAACGTCTTGTTGAGCTCAGTATAATGTGTATAACATAAAGATATCAATGCATTTCAAGGCAAGTGTGACATAAAAGGAGATGTTGTAATGTCAAACCCATCTAATCAAGTCAGAAGTGCTCTGACGAAAGAATGGATCTTCAATGCACTCATGATATTAATGCAAACCAAAAGTCTAAATAACATATCTATTACCGAGGTGTGTACAAAAGCTGGTGTATCACGCATGGGGTTCTATAGAAATTACAACATCATTGAGGATGTAATCGTGGAACGTATTGATCAAGTGTTTACTGACTTTTTTGATCAGGCATTGGCAGGGGAGAACTTTGATAATTATTATTCAACACTATTATTTTTCAGATGTTTCAGGAATGAGAAAATCTTAGTAGAAAATCTGGTAAAGTCCAACGTTAGTTACTTATTGCTAGCCAAGTGTAATGAATACCTACACAAATTAGCCACAAGAATTGTAGTTAAAACCTACGATGATTCTTACAAAGAAAACTATATTGCTAAGTTTTATGTAGGTGGATTCTATTGCGTTTTAATCGAATGGGCGTTAAATGGCATGAAAGAAAGTGATACGTACATGGCTGATATTTTGTATGAGTTCTGTGGGGTCACTATTCCGAAGGGAAATGCCGAAAAAATAGTATAATTAGTTAATTTTTATTATTTCTTGATAATTTTCCATATGAAGTCGCTGTTTAAGCGGATTTTTCTTATGGCTTTAGCCAGTTGAATGCGTGAAACGTGTGAGCAAGTTGACAAAACACTGAGCCTGAACATACCTGTTGTCAGGCTAGCGTCTTTAGGCACATTTTGGAAACAAGGGGCTGACCCAAGAGCAAACCACCCGTTGGACGGGTGGTCATGATTGACAATTGAGTTGAGTAGCCTCTGGGACTAATCTTTATTTACTTATACTAAACCATCCTGGCATTGCTTGAATTGCATCCCAAAGTTTAGCTGGAATATCAAGTTGATCTAGTTTCGAAACGTTCAATACAGAAACCACCTCGGATTCACGTTCATTTACAATCTTCTCAACCCAATTAGGATCCATAATTAATGCTTGCCCAATGGCGACTAGCGGCAGACCTAATTCCTTAGCTTTAAGAGCATCATCCGGTGTTCTTATGGAGCCAGCAGCCATTACAGGTACCTTACCGTTTGCGCGTTCAAGAATTAATTCAAGTCGTGTTTTTTCATCTTGACTATCCATGGGCTTTGAAGACACATTATCTAATGAAGCGTGTATATAATCTAAATCCTGTCCGACAAGAAAGTCAATTAAATCATAGGTGTCTTTCATACGTAATCCATCCACTTTAGAGGATTCTTCAGGTGATAGTCGGAATCCTATAATGAATGGTTTTGTAGCATGTTTTTTTTTTACATTTTTGATTTCTTCAATAATTGCAAATGGAAAACGCAAGCGATTTTCAAGTGATCCTCCCCATTGGTCTGTCCGTCGATTTGTCGCTGGCGACCAAAAATTCTGAATTAAAAATCCGTGAGCTCCATGAATTTCGACGCCATCAAATCCAGCATCAATTGCTCGTCTTGTGGTGTCTCCAAATGCCTGTACAATCGACAAGACCTCCTCATGTGATAGTTCTCTTGTTTGTGAAGTTGAACCTAAAAGAGTAGCTTCAGGTAGTAATGCACTTGAACTAACTGCGTCCAGTCCTGGCACAGCTTTGTTACCAGCATGAAAGATCTGAAGAATCGCAGGAGCGCCACCACTTTTCGCGGCTTTAGCTAATTTACGTAAACTTGGAGTGAAATCATCATTGTACCCAGCAAATTCATTCGTAAAACCTTGCCCATTAGGTGTAACATGAGTACACCCTGTAATGACGAGTCCTACACCATTCACTCTTTGTGTGTAATACTTTATTTCGTTATCCGAAATGGTAAGATCATCATTGCTTGACCAGGTTGTCATAGGAGCCATAACAATACTATTTTTAATTGTTACGCCACTTTTGAATGTAAAGGATCCAAATAATTTACTGTATTTTTGTTTCATTTCATAAACCTCTCTCTCATATACTGTTTTCTATTTCAGTTTAACTAGTTGCCGATACGACAAGTCAAGCGTATATTCATATGTGAATATACATAGAATTTTTGTGATTCCACTCTCTTTATGATATATATTTAGTTACAGTTACTGTAACTATAGGAGGGGACAGATTAGTGTTGCATTCAATGACATATGTAGTGGAGAATTTAAATGTATCTGCAAAGACACTTCGATTTTACGAAGAACAAGGGATATTACCAAATATAGCTCGTGACGAAAAAGGCCGAAGGGTCTATAGCGAACAACAAATTGAATGGATTTCGTTTATTCGTTGCCTGAAAGAGACAGGTATGCCTCTTTCAAAAATAAAGGAATACCAAGAACTATTTAAATCGGGAAGCGCCACCTATGGACTAAGAGAACAAATCTTGATAAATCATAAATTAGAAGTCCAAAAGAATATTGAGAAAAATTTAAAGCACTTGGAAGAAGTTAACTATAAACTAGCCATGTATGAGCTTCAGAGAGAAGAGGCTATGAGTAATCCTGACTATAACTTTAAGTGTCACGGTATGGAGAGTAAAAAAGTGAATTAATGCAGTAACGAGAAAGGAAGACAAGTTCTGCTGTAAGCGGCATACTGCGTGAAGGGCAGAAGGGTACAAGTAGTTTATCTCAACTGTATAATCAAGGATGAGATTGACGGAAATATGTTCCAGAAATCATCCCACATGCTTCATGTCCAACATGACATGGAGTAAGTAGTACGGGTAGATTCGGCAGAATTAGGGCTGAATAAGCTCATTTGGGAAGGGATCGCGAAGGGATATGTCACGTAGCTATAGACCTTAATATGGTGAAAGTAAGGGATAAAAAGCAATTGTACTTGGGAGTAATCAGTGTTACTCTAAAAGTCTGTGTTCACAAGATATGAATAGTAGTCACCATTATAGTTAGAAAGAAAGGTAACACGATGATAACAGTTGATAACTTATCCTTTTCATTTCCGCAAAAAGATTTATATAACAATGTCTCATTTACATTAGAAGAAGGTCAGCATTGCGCTTTTATCGGGACAAGTGGCAGTGGGAAGAGTACGCTGATTGATATTCTGATGGACCCCGAACGATATTTATATGATGGCAAGTTAGAGATAGACCCCGAGTTCAGAATCGGATATGTAAGTCAGTTCTCGCAAGTAGACGAAGCGAAAGAAATGACTGTCTTTGAATTTATCGCAGAAGAATTTATCAAGCTCCAAGATGAGATCACATCGATTTATGATGAAATGGCAACCGCTTCGGACATGGATTCACTGATGGAAAAGGTTCAATTGGCGTTAGACGCGCTTGAGTCGATGGACGGGGATAATTACGAAAATAACATTAATAAGCAGCTAAACCTGGCTAATCTCATGAAGCTAAAAGATCTTAACATTTCCTCCTTAAGTGGTGGAGAATTCAAACTGATTCAAGTGATGAAGGAAATGCTCCATCGTCCAGACTTAATGATTATGGATGAACCAGATGTGTTTTTGGATTTTGAAAATCTAAATGCACTTAAGAAACTTATTAATTCCCACAAGGGAATGCTGCTGGTTGTTACGCACAACCGATATCTGTTGAATCATTGTTTCAACAAAATTATCCACCTTGAAAATACGGAGATCCAAGAGTTTGAAGGGCGGTTTATCGATTATAACTTCTCATTGCTTCAGACCAAAATAGAGTTACAAGAAATTGCAGTCGCTGAAGAAGAGGAAATTGAGAGAAACGAGAATATCGTTACTAACCTTAGAGCGATTGCAACCGTTGATTCAGAAGCATCGAGAGGGAGAGCGTTAAAGGCCAGAGTTAAGTTTACAGAAAGATTGGAAGCACGTAGAATTAAAGCGCCATTTGTTGATATTAAGCAACCGAATATTCGTTTTGGCATGGAGCATGATCCTGAAGATATCCCCGTTATAAACGTCAATCATTATAGCGTTGCCTTTGACGAGTTGCTTATAGACAATGTGAGCTTTGGGATGAAGTCAACAGATAAAGTAGCCATTATCGGTGCAAACGGTACCGGGAAAACGACTATGCTCCGAGAAATTTATCAAAACAACCATGCTTCAATTGAAATCAATGCTGATGTTAAAGTGGCTTATTTATCTCAGGTTCAAGGTGAAATGCTTGAGGATTCTAACACCATACTGGAGGAATTCATCGATGCTGGGTTTGATACGTATGATGAGATTAGATCATATATTTCAAACTATGGCTTTGAAGGAGAAATTCTGGATCAAAAGATAGAATCTTTATCTGGTGGAGAAAAAAATATGCTTCAATTGGCTAAAGTTGCTGCTAGTAAAGCAAATGTGCTGCTTCTGGATGAGCCGACAAGCCATCTAGACACCTATACACAAATAGCACTGGAGAAAGCTATTGTGGACTACAAAGGCGCCATTCTCATGATTTCTCATGATTTTTATTCTGTAGTCAACGGTATGGATTATGTTGTCATCATTGAAGATAAGAAGATTAGAAAAATGAGTATGGAAGAATTTAGAGAGATGATCTATGCCAGCCATTTCAATAAAGACTATTTAGAAACTGAACAAAAGAAAAAAGCTGTTGAAATGAAAATTGAATTGGCTTTGAAAGATACTAACTTTGAACTTGCAAAAGGTTTGGTTGATGAGCTAGAAGAGGTCATTAAGCTGCTTTAATGGACAAGGCTCTGATTGAAAAAGTCAGTCACCGCGAACAGGTCTAAAATGAATTCAGGTGTGACAGATTGGAATTAGAAGACGTTAACAAATTCGTTTGATATCTATAGTAAAAACTTAATTTGAAAGCAAACCAAAAAATGTTGGTCTAGTATAGATCAACATTTTTTGGTTCGTAAGCGATATGTATGTAAAGGAGAGAAATCTGATCTGACACTCCATATAAAGATACAAAACATTGATAAGCATCGGGAACCATTAACTGGATGCCAAATTAGTAGTGTGCAAACTGTCAAGGATTGATTACAATAGAAGCATTACAGACTAAGGGATGAATGTACAATGGTTCAAGAAGACAGCGTATTTGAACAGATTATGAAATCGAAGCGATCCAAATCGATCAAGACTAGAACAGGTCAGGTAAGCCCAGCTCCAACCAGGAAAACATCTCTGGAACAATTAAATGATTTGGATATCCGACACCATAATGTAGAAGCCGAATTAGTAAAACCAAGTATGCCGCATAGACGGGTACTAGAAATCAGGAAAGAACTGAGTCAGATTAGAAAATTAAAGAAAGAAGATCACATGTTATAAGCTTTTTAAAAAAGTACATACGATGCTATTTAGTTCATATCACACCGTGGTTGTAATCGGATTATTAGATCACAAGTAAGTCGTGAGGTTATTAAGACTCACGACTTTTTATATGCATGGCGTGTTAATTCGTAATGGAGAGAATACGCCATGCTGAATCTTCTTTTTGCATGAGGTATAACTTAGTAGTTTCATCTGCTTGTAGGGGGGACTCATGGAAATACACATTTTTTTGTTTGACAAACACTTCGATGTTTCCATCTTGAAGCACGTTAAACCACGGCTCATCCATCGAAATAGCTACAGCATACACTTGACTCAATTCTTCCTCGTGAACCGCGTGTTCTCGGACATAGGCTGAACGTACCGCCTCAGCATCAAACGCCAGTATACCTTTCATATTTCGATTCAATGTCTGCACAATTTGCAGCTCATCCCCCTCATAGTGACTCTCATCTATGTAGTGAAAATTGACGATCTTCGCTGCATCAAGAGCAGCTGCAATTTCTTCTTTACTGGTGTAGCCGACTAGATTGGTTTCTTCTTGTTGAACAGGCTCACTAGTAGAAGTAGATATAACTGGAGAGTCAGGAGAAACGGAATAACGAGTCAACACACAAGCCATTAGAAGAAATACAATCCATAATTTTGTCATGACCAATCCTCCTTATACATACTCTGCTTAGTTATAAACGTCTACAGTAATGAAATAGTTACCCTGTACTGGCTCGGTTTATTGTTGAGACGAAAGGGGAATCTGGCCGGCTCGTTGAATTATATCCAAAACGAATAAAGTGGGAAGAGGTCGATGTCCATGGCGATTGAAGAACGAATCGATGCTATTATTAAGCGCTTACAGCCAGAAACTCATCTTCGGAATAAATATGGTCAGGAAGAAACGCTAGCAGGTCGAATGGAATATTACAACACACCCGGGGTATCCATTGCAGTTATCCATGACTTCAAACTGGAATGGGCTCGTGGATTCGGAATATGCGAGGCTGGGAAACCTGAGGCTGTCACCGAAACGACCCTCTTCCAAGCGGCGTCGGTCAGCAAGCCGATTTTTGCTGTAGCTGTAATGCGATTAGTTCAGGAAGGGAAGTTAGATCTGGATCGGGACGTGAATAATTATCTGACATCTTGGAAACTACCTTCTGTTTCCGGTTGGCAGCCCAAAGTTACGTTGCGGCAATTATTGAGCCATAGTGCGGGAGTTACGATTCAGGGATTTCCAGGTTATGAAAGAACCGATGAACTTCCCACGCTAGTGCAGATTCTCAATGGACAGCATCCAGCAAATACCTCATCTGTGGAGGTTAATGTTATTCCAGGATTGCAATTCAGATACTCCGGAGGGGGAACAACGATCGCACAACAGCTTGTTGAAGATATGCTGAATCAACCTTTGGCTGAAATAATGAACGAGTTGATATTCAGCCCGTTGGGACTTACGAACAGTACATATGAACAGCCATTGCCTTCTCAAAGATATGAAACTACTGCAGCGGGACACCCTTGGAAAGGTAGAGCTCTGCCTGGCAAGTGGTATGTCTACCCCGAAATGGCGGCAGCAGGTCTCTGGACAACGCCTTCTGATCTTGCTCGTATAGGCATTGAATTGCAATTAACACTGAAAGATCATCTGAGTGGGCTTCTTTCTGCGGAAACTTTAAACGAAATGTTAACTGTTCAGGTTGAGAATCATATGGGTATCGGCTTTTTCCTCGAAGGTGAAGGGGAAGCAAGTCGTTTCGGTCATAATGGGTGGAATGAAGGTTTCGTATCCCGGTTTGTTTTATCCAAACATCACGGTTATGGTGCCGTCATTATGGTTAACTCCAATGAAGGTAATGCATTGCTTGGAGAGCTGGAACATGCTATTGCGCGTGAGTACGGATGGCTCGGATATTTTCCTGACAAAATACATGTGGATGTATCGCCGAAAATACTTAAGGAGTACGCGGGTGATTATAAATCAACATCCGGTACACATGCTTCTATCCACCTAGACGGAAATGACTTGTCTTTGCAAATCCAAGAGCAGTTCCCAATCCGACTGTTTCCCGAATCGGAGGCAAAATTTTCAACAGAGGGGCTGAATACAAGCGTTGATTTTGAGCGGAATAGGGATGGTCAAGTTGTGGCGCTTCATATTTATCAAGAAGGAAGAACATTCCGTTTGGATAAAACAATCGACTAAGTTACGTTGCAGTTGCTATGGCGATGTTATGAAGCGTAGTGATGCAATTAGGTAATGATTGAAATAGTTTATTGAAGAGCGATTATCCAACCGCATCTATATTTGAGTTTAAAAAGGCTATCCTTGTGGATAGCTTTTTTTGAAACTCTTGACGTTTGTATAAACGCAAGATGAGCTCAAATTGCCCAAAACTCAGAATAAGTACTTCTTTGCAATTAACCGTATTCGCTCATTATAAGCCCCAATTAACAATTAGATTGATCGTGGCGCAATGTGTTAGTAGGTTGTCATGTTATGCTAGTTACATATATGAACGCTAAGAGTATCATTATATTTGTAAGTCAGCGAAGGATGCTTTACATCCGATTAGTCAGTCAGCAGAAGGAGGTGCACATGAATGACAAGTGATTCCTTTGAACGCATTAAGATGCCATCGGGATTTTGGGAAGGTCTACGTCAGATCGGCATTAACTCACATGATGTAGCACGGAAGGCTGGTTTACCGCTCACGGTTATTTCCGATTCAACGGTGAATATCACTCAATATTACGCAATTTGGCAGGCATATTCCGATCTCGCAGGTGATATTGCTCACGGGATGATTCAACTTGCAACCATATATGAGGTGACGAAATTCCCACCACCTATATTAGCTACATTCCACGCACGTGATTATCGTGATGCATTGCAAAGGATGACTCGATATAAAATGTTATGTCCTCCTGAAAGTCTAAAGATCATTGAAGATGGGGAAGATTGCATCCTAGATCTGCAATGGTTGGATACTGATGAATCTTGTCCGCCGTTACTAGTGGGCATTACACTAGCATTCCTGCTCGAATTAGGACGACGGGGAACAGGTCGGCATCTGACGGCTAGCGCTGTAGAGTTCGCACAGCCGATGGGAGATTTACAGGTTCTTGAAGGTTACTTTGGATGCCGAGTTCGAACGGATGCTAATCACAATCGATTGAGCTTACATCGGAAGGATCTGGATATTCCTTTTCATTCTTATAATGCAGAGTTACTTGAAATTCTGACCCCTGCACTGGATCGCACGTTACATGAACATCAAGGTAATCGTTCCTTGTCGGAGACAGTCAAATGGATTATGAAGCGTAGCTTCAGCGCCGGACGTCCTGATGTACACATGGTTGCCAAGGAACTTGGTATGAGCAATCGGACTTTGCAGCGTCGATTAACCGATGAGAGCACGAATTTCAACCATCTGCTGACGGAAGCAAGGCATGAACAGGCACGGGTATACTTATCAGATTTATCACTTGATATCAAGGAAGTTGCATTTCTAATCGGATATGAGGATCAAAATTCATTTTACCGTGCATTCCGCACTTGGGAAGGCGATACACCTGCCAATTGGCGCATTGAACATGCGGAGGGATATGCAAACTCAGGAGATCATCCTTCATTTTCAGGCGGACACACTCATTAATCATCAATCATCTAGAACCAACAACTAGAACAAACAAGGGAGAATACTATTATGGACATGGGATTGAATCATAAAACAGCATTGGTAACAGGTTCGACAAAAGGAATCGGTAAAGCCATTGCCATAGAACTGGCCAAAGAAGGTGTAAATGTACTGATCAATGGACGGAATTACGATGAGGTAGAGAGCGTTGTAAATGAAATCAAGTCTACCTATCCAGATACGTCTCCTCAAAATGCAGCAGCCGATATTGTTAATTCTGCAGAGCGTGAAGCATTATTTGCAAAGTTCCCACA
Organism: Paenibacillus sp. MER 99-2; assembly: GCF_023714095.1. Classification (NCBI taxonomy): domain Bacteria; kingdom Bacillati; phylum Bacillota; class Bacilli; order Caryophanales; family Paenibacillaceae; genus Paenibacillus; species Paenibacillus sp. MER 99-2. Next base: position 1,637,258 of record NZ_JAMAUZ010000001.1, read on the forward strand.
GGTTGATATTCTGATAAATAACACCGGAATTTATGAGCTGATGTCTTATTATGATATAGATGATACTATATGGGAAAAATACATTCAGACCAACGTGTTATCCGCAGATGCGCTGACTCGATTTTATCTGCCTACCATGTTGAACAATAACTTTGGCCGGATCATCTTTATTGCAAGTGAAGAAGCAGTAATGCCTGGACATATGCCTCAATATGCCGTAACGAAATCCATGCTGCTCTCTTTATCCAAGAGTCTGTCCAAATTAACAGTAGGCACGGAAGTAACGGTCAATACAATTATGCCTGGGCCGACACTCTCAGAGAATGTACAGCAGATCATTGAGAGCGTCATACAGGATGAGAATATGACCTTTGAAGAGAAAGAGAAAACCTTCATGGCCGCGAATCTTCCGCAATCGGAGTTACAACGTTTCATTAGACCAAGCGAGCTTGGCAGACTTGCGACATTTGTATGCAGCCCGTTCGCAACACCATTTAAAGGTTCACCGATCCGTATGGATGGTGGAATGGTTCCGACAATTTACTAATTGTACTGGAGTACATGACAACCTCATCACTATAACTGACAGCCGATTGGATTGATCGGCTTTTTTTGATGTTACGTTTGATGTTACCGAGTCCAAGGATAAAAGTGTGTTGTCGTTGTAAGTCGGAATGTATGCCAGTTTGCAGGCAGGCTATGAGCTTTAGTGGCGAGTTACTAACGGAAAATGGTAAACTGGACTTGATATAACGGAGATATGGATGAGGAGAACTCATTTCATTTCTACCAAAACAACTGCGTGGGCTTTATCCATCTGTCTATTTGAATGAACTTTCTATTAAACTTTTATTATTTGATTGGGAGGGTCAACATCATGAATTTGGTAAATCAATTTTTAAAAGGCTTAAGAGCAGCATTACCAGCAGAAGAACTTGATGAGTTAAACATAGCACATGGTGCTACACAAGAAGATATTGATACACTGAAGTCGCAATATCCAGATTGTCCAGAATCGTTAATCCGTTTGCTTGAAAATATAGATGGTACATATTGGAGAAAGTATGGAGACAAAGAAATCACTGTCTGCATTCTAGGTTCGGATGTTGAAGAAGGTCGATATCCATATTATTTACTTTCGACCAAGGAAATGCTCCAAAGTTCGAAACAAGAAGAAGATATGTCCTATCTATTGGAATACGAAGAGGACGAGGAAGCCGTTGACCCTAAAATAAATCCAGAAGGGCTCCTTCCGGGCAAATATATTCATTTCTCGGATTGTATGAACAATGGTGGCACATCAAGACTTTATATTGATTTTAACCCTTCTGATCTAGGGGTAAAGGGTCAGATTATTCGCTTTTTACATGACCCTGATGAATACGCGGTAATTGCGAACAGTTTTGATGCGTATTTACAAATGCTTATTGATGGTGAATTTATTTATCTAAGTGAAGACGAGGATTAGGAGGAAGAAGGTGCAATGTGAGTAGTAAAATTCATGAATTTAACCTTTGGGCTGAAACCAACGGATGGGCTATTCTCACCAAATCGAGTCATGATTTAAATTTAGATAATGATGTAAGAACAAGATACAACAATATCCCTGATGAATATTTAGAGTTTTTACGTGTTGTAAAGCAATGCGTCTCACCAAGTGAGCAGACATGGTTCCTGTGTGAAAATGAATATAATCATAGTACAGATACTGCGTTTCGATGGAATGAATTTGAACTGCTCAGCTTGGAAGCGGCAGCAGGAGACGATCAATGGACATCAGAGATTAAAACATGGTGGGATCATTATCTACCAATCGTCATCTCCGTGCATGGGGGCTATTCCTTCTATGCCATTGATTTAATCAACGAAATAGGTACAATCGTGCGTGGAGAAGAACCTGAATTTGAAGAAGTCACCAAAGTGGCAGAGCATCTTGATGAATTTTTACAACTTATTATGTCGAATTCATTAGTTCTAGGGTAAGCAGATATGACAATGCAATAATTCCAGATGCCAAGGATCAATAGTATATCCTACCAAGTCGCTATTTAGCGGCTTTTTCTTTTGTGTATAGTCCAGAGTATAACCTCTCGATTCTAATGATTCTATTCTCCAGCCGTTCTGGATTTAAAAAAATCAATAAGTGATTCCGATAACTGCTGCTGTGCCTTGCTGATGAATCGGTCAGCATAATAAGTTAACTCCAAGTGACGGATCGGAGCAGGTTCAGCAATAGGAATTGATACGATATGTGACCATTCCCGATGTTGCTTCAGCAGTTCTTTAGGTTGAATAGTCGCACCAATGCCAGCCTCCACTAACTGTAACAGCGAGGAAGCGGAACCTACCTCCATGACCGTATTTAATTCAAAACCTTGTTCTCGGCAAACATTATCCACCAAATCTCGCCCCAAATACCCCTTCGGGTACATCACCAGAGCATACCCAGTCAGTTCTTTGAGTGTAACCTCACGCCGCTTCGCCAGCTCACTACCTGAATGAACAAACAATTCGTAGGGCTCACTTCCCAGTGGAAGCTGAACCAGTCGTTTGTCCGAAGGGCCACACAGTCCAATCCCCAGATCTACTTTATGGGCAAGCACTTCTTCCCGAACGAAGATCGTTGAGAATGCTTGCAGGCTAGTTTCGGGATAACGGTTCTTGAAATCAACGAACAACGGAACGAGCTGGAAGTCAAGATCGGACGGTAACACACCCAGCCGAATGGTTCCACGATTCTCGGATCGCAATTCTTTAATCGCATTCTTTGCATCCATTTCAGCCTGTAGCATTTTGGTGCCATATTGATGAAGCAGCCTGCCAGCCTCGGTTGCGACTACTTTTTTACCAATCCGATCAAAAAGCGGCATACCCACTTCTGCTTCAAGCAGGCGAATCTGTTGGCTCAGTGTAGGCTGTGAAATTCCAAGTAACTCTGCGGCTCTCGTGAAATGAAGATGCTCGAAGACGGCCAAAAAATACGTAATGTTTCGAGTGTCCATAGAGTTTCCTTTCTACTAATCATAGTATTTAACTATCATAATAATACGAATTATTGGATTGATCAATGGTTCAAGCCGACTTATACTCATAGTGACTTCAACACGAATGGAAAGGAAAGAGTCTTATGAAAAAAACATTCTATTTATTCGCTCTATTTATAGCGGCTTTGAATTTACGTCCCATGATTACATCGGTTGCCTCGATGATGGGTGTTATTCAATCCGAGCTAGGCATTAGCGCTTTGACGGCTAGCCTTCTGACCACATTGCCTGTCCTATGTATGGGGCTGTTTGCCCCAGTTGCCACAAGGCTAAGCCAACGCTTTGGTTTGGAGCGCACACTATTTATTGCGTTACTTCTCATCACCGTGGCTACGATCATGCGTGGTATTAACGAATCGATCACAATACTCCTAGTGACTGCTTTGGCAGGAGGGGTCGGGATCAGCTTCGCCGGACCCTTATTATCTAGTTTTATCAAAAAGTATTTTCCAACGAGTCCAGGTGTTGTCAGCATTTACTCAGTATCTATGACCATTGGTGCAGCACTTGCTTCAGGCTTGACCATTCCGATCTATGCTCAAAGCGAGAAGAACCTGCCATTCGCTATGTCATCTTGGGCTATCTTAGGAATTATCGCTCTAATCATGTGGATGGCGCTGTTACGGCACAAACAACATTCCAGCAATAAGACTCAGCATCTCAGACTACCGCTCGGCAACAAACAAGCAATTCAATTTACCTTGTTCTTTGGCTTCATGGCTAGTGTGTTCTATGCCTTAACGGCCTGGATTTCGCCCATTGCGCTTAGTTTTGGCTACAGTTCGCAATACGCTGCAATGCTGCTGACCCTGTTCACCCTGATTCAAGTCCCGGTTGCTCTGTTAGTTCCAGGTATCGTGAATCGTACAGGTAATCCTAAATTACTACTTGTCTTGTGCAGTATATCAGAGCTCGTCGGTCTGATTTTACTTCTATTATCGGCTCCGATGCTTGCAGCCGTGCTTTTCCTAGGGATCGGTGCTGGCGGATTATTTCCTCTAGCGTTGATGCTGCCCATTATGGAAACGCGTAGCGCAGAGGAAGCGGGAATCTGGTCGGCTATGTCACAGATGGGAGGTTATATCCTGGGTGCTTTTGGGCCACTTTTTATTGGATGGATGTTCGATCTAACAGGTCAATTTAACGCTTCGATTATTGCCATGCTGGTCATTGTAATGCTAATGATTGGTGTTCAGCTGTCCATGGCATTAGGAAAAAAGGTGTAAGGAGGATCTCATCAATAATCCTGCATAGGGCATAACTCGAATCCATAGGTGAAAGGGTGATGCTCCCGTCAGTAGTTGCCCTTCTCGTCGAAGACGGGGAGCTATAGCTCCTGCCGCCCCCGTAATGATAATTAGTATTATGATGTTCAGAAATCCAATGACCATCGTACCCATGTAACTTGACGTTGGATTATATAGCAATCGTTGAACCAGAGAGAGGGGCATATTATACCTTTCGCTGTTTCCGAGAAAACATTAAACCCAAAAATACAGCTGTTATTAATTTGTTATAAGTTGTTGTAAACCAGGTGTTACTCGAGCCTATTGCTTTTCCATTTTTCGGCTAGCATGATCTGCTGCCTCCATAATCACTTCCCCCATCGTTGGGTGAGGATGAATGGTCATTGTCAAATCTTCTACGGTTGCACCCATCTCTATGGCTAAGGTAAGCTCGGAGATAAGGGTAGATGCTTCAGCACCTACGATTTGTGCACCCAATACAAGACCAGTTGTCGCATGGGCTACAATCTTAACAAAGCCTGCGGTTTCTTTCAGTGCGAGTGCCCGGCCATTAATGGAGAAAGCGGCTTTTCCGATAACAACAGGCACTGAACTTTGCTTACACATGGTCTCACTAGTTCCAACACTGGCTAATTCCGGACTGGAAAACACAACAAGTGGAATTGCCTTGTAGTCGATAATGGAGGACTTACCTGCGATGGCTTCTGCTGCAATTTTAGCCTCATAGGACGCTTTGTGAGCCAATGCGGGACCTTTGATCACATCACCAATGGCATAAATATGAGGAATGACTGTTCTACATTGTGCATCGGTTTCAATGAGTCCTTGATCTGTAACCGGCAAGCCGATGCGATCCAAGCCTAATCTTCCATCGGTATTGGGTTTTCTTCCAATGGTAATGAGCGCGTAATCTGCCTGCACATTGCACTGTTCGTTTTGAAGTAGATAGTGGAGATCGACACCGTTTGTATGCTGACTCGCGCTTGTAACTTTTGCTCCTGTAATTAGGGTTATGCCATCTTCTTTCAGCTGACGAACTACTGGGGCTACAAGCTCACTTTCGAATCCGGGTAATATTCGTTCGCCGCCCTCTAGTATCGTCACTTTTGTTCCAAATCTGGCAAACATCTGTCCAAGCTCCACACCAATATAACCACCGCCCACAACAACAAGACGTTTAGGGACTTCAGGCAGAGCCAGTGCTTCGGTGGAGGACAGGATACGGTCACCAAAAGGAAGGGTTTTAATTTCAATTGGGCGGGAGCCTGTTGCCAATATAAGATGATTGAAAGTGATTTGTTGGTCACCAGATTCGGGATGCTGAATTACAGCTGTATGCGAATCAATCAAGCTTGCTTCACCTTTTAACACAGTAACACCTGCTGATTTCAAGAGAAATTCTACACCTCCAGCCTGTTTGCTCACGATCGCTTGCTTGAAGGTCTGAGCCTCTGTATATGAAGTTTCGCCGTGAAAATCGCTCCATTGTCTGCGTATAGTCAAGCGTTCCGCTTCGGCAATGAGTGCCTTGGAAGGGATGCAACCTACATGTGTACATACGCCTCCTAAATGATCTCGCTCCACAATAGCTGTCTTCATGCCAAGCTGTGAAGAACGTAACGCTGCCACATAACCTCCCGGACCTGAGCCAATAACTAAGGTATCTACGGTGTTTACATCATGCATTATTGTGTACCTCCTATAAAATATGATGATCATAATATATTATATCCATCATATTTTATAGGAGTCAATACATAAATGCTTTTGATTCACGACGAGGATAGGACATTCCAGCAAATTGACAAACAAAAATATGATGTCTATAATATTTTAAAAAATGCTTAGATAAGCTAACGAAACAAGTACCTACTCAACTGAGGAAAATGAAAAAAGCAAAGGAGGAGAGAAAGGATGCCATATCCAGAGGGGCATAAGTTAAAAGTTAGAAAACATATTATCTCAAGTGCTGCCAAAGCATTCCGAACCAATGGCGTTCGTAACATCAGTTTGCCATACATTATGAAAGGTGCGGGCCTGACTCATGGCGGCTTTTATTCCCATTTTGAGAACAAAGAGCAACTTGTGATTGAAGCTTGTAAGTTTGCCATTAGCGATACGATTGACATGCTGCAAAAAGTAGCTGATAAAAACAAAGATAAACCGGCAATTCAAGCGATCATTGAATTTTATTTAAGTCCACTTCATCGGGATCAGACGGAAATAGGCTGTATTCTTCCTGCGCTCTCGGGAGAGATTGCCCAATTATCCGAGGAGGTTCGTCAAGCCTATACCCAAGAATTGCAGCGATTTATGGACTTTATTACGGAGGTGGCTGGGTTTGATGCTTCTACCGGTTATGCGCTGGTAAACATTATGGTAGGCACACTCGCTCTGGCTCGAGCCGTCAATGATTCAACGTTCAGTGATCAGTTGCTACTGGCAGGTAAGACGCAGGCATTACAAATAATAGCAGTGTACGAATGAATTCTTTATTAATATCGTACGAATGAAAATAAAAATAGAATGGGAAAAGAGGAGAAGAGGATCATGGACATAAGAACAATAGATGTGAATGGGCTTCAGATTGCCTATGTAACTAGTCGTGAAAAATTAATAATCGATGTTCAGTCTGCGATTGATTTAATGGCAACTGTCAGGTATCAAGTTGATTCTAACCTTATCATTTTAAACAAATCGGAAGTAAGTGATGAATTTTTTGATTTGAAAACACGTCTCGCTGGAGAAGTGCTTCAAAAGTTTGTTAGTTATCAAACGAAGCTGGCTATCATCGGTGATTTCTCAACGTATACCAGCAAGAGTCTGAAGGACTTTATCTATGAGAGCAATAATGGAACAGATATCTTCTTTTTGACAGATGAGGAACAAGCTGTTGAGAAATTAAAAAAGGCTTGAGTAGGTGTAAATAAGACACGATTGAGCTGCTGGCAAGCAGCTTTTTAGTTTACGCTAATATATGACAAACCTAACGCGGTGAATCGGTAGGGACTTATGATCACTGTATGGAAGGGAGGGAACGCATATTCTCGCCGAAAAAAAATGTTGACGTGGAACCAGTTACATCACTTAATCTTGTTTTGTAAGGAGGGATCACATCATCATTCATGTTTAATCAATGCATGATGACCTTTTTTTGGACACTTAATAAATAGACATTATAAAGTGTTTGAATAAAGGAGGATTTCTCAACCAAAATCACCAAGTGGGCATACTAAAACATGGAGGTCATCACAATGATTAAACTGGTAGTTACTGATTTAGATGGAACGTTTCTAAACAATCAAGGTTCGTACGATGTCGAGCTTTTCAAACAAGTGTATGCAGAGATGCGGCAAAAAGGAGTTACCTTCGTCGCATGTACCGGGAAACAATGTGAACGTGTAGAGAAATTGTTTGATGAGCATGGCAAAGGTGTTTGGATTTTGGGTGACAGTGCAGCCCGAATTAAAAAAGATGGTGAAGTCGTTAAAGAGTTCAGCATTGATAAGGATCTCGCTTTGAAGGCGATTGATCGAATTCAGGACTTCGACAAAACGATGACTCTAATCGTATGTGCAAGCGATGCGGCTTACGTTCATTCTTCCATTTCAGAAGATATGTACAAAGTGGTTAAAGGATCTTATGAACGTGTGATTAAAACCGATTCCTTTGAAAAGATCGAAACTCGTTTTATTAAAATTACGGTCTTTGATACAGAAGGACGCAGTACAGCATTGAGAGCGCATGTGGAGGAAACGTTGAGCGGACAAATTTACATTGTTGACTCAGAGGCTAAATGGCTGGATATTACGGCATTGAACACCCACAAAGGAGAGACCGTTAAGAAACTGCAAGAAATGTTGGGTGTCACATACGAGGAAACAATGTCATTCGGTGACGGTGAGAATGATGTGGAGTTGATGGCTATCGCCAAATATAGTTTTGCAGTAAGTAACGCTTGTGATAATACGAAAAAAGCAGCAAACTTCATTACGAAATCCAACGAAGAGAATGGCGTTCTTCTAACGGTTCAAAAAATACTGGATTTGCAGTAATACTTGTCTGTCAACGGGTAATGCATGTTCAAAATGACAAGGGCAATCATATGATTGCCCTATTTGTATTGGATATGATTGGATATGAAACGTTAGGTAGAACCGTTGTTCGACACTTGTTTGCGATAATGCTGTGGAACTACGCCCATTTGTTTACGGAAAATGGACGAATAATAACTGGAGCTTTGGAAACCACAGGCAAGTGCAATTTCACTTATCGACCTCCGTGTTTCTTTTAACATTTCACAGCTTTTCTGAAGGCGATATTGAGTGAGATAGTTGTTCGGCGATTGACCTACATATTTGTTAAACAATTGGCAACAACGGCTTCTACAGACAGCTCCTGCAGATGCGATTTCCTCTAGCGTTATCTTCTGATCATAATTCTGGTGAATGAAATGAGTCATTTCCTGAACATGCGTTAATACACCAGTTTGTCCAGAGACAGGCTTTAACTGATCGCCAATTGTAGCGCATAACGATAGCGCTTGGGCTACCAAACGCAGTGGATTGGCATGTGTATGCTCCGTGTGCATTTCCCGATAGAGTTCCTGAATGGACAGTAATACGTCTTGCTGCCAGTCCACCTGATCCGTTAACACTACAAAATCAGCCATCTTGGAACTGAACTTCTCCGCCCAGTACGTTTGTATATATGAAGCTTTCTCACCAAGGATAGAGGGATGAATAACGACCACAAGGAAGGTACAGTCGTCGTGATCCTCTACAGCGTAACCATAATGCAAACGTTGGCTGTTTACAAAAAGTCCATCGCCTGGATGCAATCGAGTGATACTTCCATTCACAGAGAAATCCATACATCCTTTTAATACATAGATAAACTCCAGATCCACATGCCAATGTGCAACTGCTGCATGATTGTTAAATTGATGAAGGTTTCCCTTGCGGACATAAAGCGGTAAATCAGGAAGATTGTAATTCAACCGTTCTGATAAATCAGAGAACACCTCTAAATCTGTCATCGAGAATCCCCTCTTTACACAAATGTATACGATTTTAATAAAAGTATAGCCAATATTGATGGAAACAACAATCATTGTGTCCTATTCTTATATTGTGGAAAACAACAGAGAGGACAGATATACGTGAGAAAACGCATGCAACTTCAAGGTTTCGGCAAAAGAGACTTTAGTCGAGAGTTAATATCGCTTGTGATCCCCATTGCCTTACAAAACCTAATATCAGCAACGGTGATATCTGTAGATGTAATTATGTTGGGTATGATTAGTCAATCTGCAATGGCAGCCGTATCACTCGCAGGTCAAATCACGTTTACTTTAACATTGTTTTACATGGGATTGGCAGCGGGGGCGAGTATCCTCACGGCTCAGTACTGGGGGAAGAAGGATACAGCAACCATACAGCGCATTCTTAGTATTGCCTGCGTGTTCTCCTTAGGTATATCGATTCTATTTTTCTTGTCTTCCTTGTTGGTTCCCAACGCATTGATGCACTTATTCACCAATGATTCTGAACTGATTCAATATGGGTCAAGATTTTTACAATTTAATTCCTTTTCTTACCTTGTGATGGGATTATCACAGATGTATCTGAGTGTGATTCGAAGTATGGAAAATGCCAAACTCAGTGCGTGGATTAGTTCTTTATGTTTGGTCTTAAACATTATATTTAATGCCATTTGTATTTTTGTACTATTCCCATCGAATCCGGAACTTGCGATTGGAGCTGTAGCTCTTGCCACGGTGCTCGCGCGTATGATTGAACTGGCATGTTGTGTGATTCATTCTTTAACCAAAGGAAGCATTCGTTTTCGTTTACCGGTACGCGACCGTGTCCAGCGTAATCTATTAAAGGATTTCTTGAAATATACGCTGCCAGTGCAGGGGAATTATATCGTATGGGGAGGAGCGCTTACCGCTACGGCTGCCATTATAGGACATGTGAACTCCGATATGGTAGCAGCGAACTCCATCGCATCTGTAGTTAAAAATTTGGCCATTGTTCTCTGTGGAGGTATAGCTACGGGTGGCTCTGTGCTTGTAGGAAAGTATCTGGGACAGGGTCAAATGGAGAAAGCAAGGTATGCAGGTAACTACATGTGTTATTACGCTTTGATTTTTGGAATCATTGCAGGCTGCACGATATTACTGATCAAACCTTTGGTATATTCCATCGTTAATTTGAGCCCGGTTGCTCAAAGTTATCTAGACGGGATGTTATACATTAGTGCGTATTACTGTATTGCCAAATCGTTTAACTCGACAACCATAGCGGGGATATTCCCGGCTGGTGGAGATTCCAAGTTTGGATTATGGTGTGACACAGTTGTGATGTGGCTTGTTATTCTACCCCTTAGTTATCTATGTGCGTTTGTGTGGCAAGTATCTCCCATTTTCTTATATGTCGTCATTAGTCTAGATGAGTTGATTAAACTTCCTATTGCTCTGACTCGATATCGTCAATTTAAATGGCTTAACAATTTAACTAGAAACTTTACATAACCTGAAATTCACTAAGGATTATGTAATTTACTCTTATAAATATTAGCTTTTCATAAAGGAGAAGATGGTATGAATATTCAAGAACGTATGGCAAGCAAACAATTGTTTACAGATCACGATTCCAATTACCCAAAAGAAGCTGCAAAGTTAGCCAAAGCACGCCAGCGAGGTAAAGCACTATGCTATGAAATCAATAATTTGCACCCAGATGATGTTGAAATGCGCAAGAACTTAATGAAACAACTTTTTGGTAGCATAGGCGAAAATGTGTGGATGGAGCCACCACTTCGTATGTCATACGGGTCAAATACGACCGTAGGAAATAATGTATATATCAATTTCAATTTAACCGTGGTTGATGATTATAAAGTTACGATTGGGGACGATGTGATGTTTGGCCCTAATGTAACGATTGCGGTGACGAGTCATCCTGTACACCCTGAGAAGCGCAAAGAAGGTGGGATGTTTGCATTACCCGTTGTGATTGAAGATGGGGCTTGGATTGGAAGCGGAGCAATTATTCTACCAGGAGTCACCATTGGCAAAGGAAGTGTCATTGGTGCGGGCAGTGTTGTAACGAAGGATGTCCCTGCAAACGTAATTGCTGTAGGGAATCCATGCAGAGTCCTTCGTGAGATTACGGAGCATGATCGAGAATTCTACTATAAAGACATGCGTTTTGATCAGGTTGAGTGGTAAAAGAAGTGACATCTACCTTCTGGAGAGGAGTTTGTCTATGTATATCCTTTATTCAATTATTGTATTGCTAGCTCTGTTTTTTATCGTTAGAGCCATTGTTCATACCCGTCGAACCCATATAATCGCTAGTAACATGAAAAAGAAGTTTGAACATAATTTTAATGAAACTGCTTATCATAATGATCAGCACAATGACAGGATGTAATTCAGAAAAACAGAAGATTATAATTTTAAATAAAATGAAGAAAGCAACCGACTCAATGAGTTGGTTGCTTTTTGTTTTGCTTGTGATTAGGTGTCTGTATGCATGTCCTATGTTCTGGCTGGGCACAAATCGTCAAATCGAATTATTTTTCTTTGCACTCGGTGTTAAAGGTTGAATCCCATAATTATACCCGGGTAATATTGACTTTTATTTTTACCCGGGTATAATTACAATCAAGAACTGAATAGTAGGAGGTATCACATGCAAACTGTATCGACCCTAATAAACTGTACTGCCTTTCTAGGAAATAAGCGCATTGCCAAAGGGACATTACAGCATGTTGCTGCAAACGTTAAGGATACGCTGGAGGATGGCGAGATTGCGCAGTTGCTGATTTTTGACGACTCAACCGGAAAGCCGATTGATGTAGATTTCCGTGGAAGTGCAGCTGAGGTACTTCAACGATTAAACAATCAAGCTGGAAATGTACCGGATGTGGAAGATAATGAACAACCCACACGGCGGGTCGGACGTCCTAAGCTGGGGGTAGTATCCGGTGAGGTTACGTTGCTTCCTCGACATTGGGATTGGCTAAAATCTCAACCCGGAGGAGCCTCCGTAACTTTACGCAAAATGATCGATGAAGCTCGTCGCTCTGGGGAAAAAGAGAGCAGACTTCGCGCTGCGCAAGAAGCCACTTATCGTTTTATGACGGCAATGGCTGGTGATTTCCCACACCACGAAGAAGCTTTGAGAGCACTCTATGCTGGCAATGAGGAGCTGTTGTACCAATGTATCGAAGACTGGTCACCTGATATCAGAGACCATGTCAGAAGTTTAGTCGAGAATGCATTCGCTAAAGAAGAGACCTAAAGCACCGTCAATCTATTTGTAGTTCTCACCCTAAACTAACTCCTAATGAACCAATAAGTGGGGGGAAGCTTTTGATAATTTCATTTAAACGAAGGAGAACACAGTAATGAGTGTTATAAGCGTAAATGGTATCAATCTCGCCTACGATAGCTATGGGAATGAAGCTGACGAAACGATTCTATTGATTGCTGGCCTGGGAACGCAGATGATTCGTTGGACAGCTCCATTTTGTGAAATGTTGGCGCATCGTGGTTACAGAGTTATCCGCTTTGACAATCGTGATACAGGGCTTTCCACACACTTTAACCAATACGCTACGCTGGATTTTGAAGCACTTGCCAGAACACTGATGTCAGGACAACGCCCCGAAATTCCTTACACACTCGATGATATGTCTGACGATGCAATCGGGCTGCTTGACGTCCTCGGGATCAAAAAAGCACATGTCGTTGGCCGCTCCATGGGTGGCATGATTGCCCAGCTAGTAGCTGGCAGATATCCTGATCGAGTTCTGTCCCTGACTTCCATCATGTCAACGACAGGTAATCCTGCACTTCCACCAACATCCCCCGAAGTTATGGCTTTGATGACTCGGCCTACACCGAATCCGATGAAGGATGAGGCTGGATATTTGGCTCAGAGCGTTGCTTTTGCCAAACGTATCGCCGGAACAGGCTATCCTTTTAATGAGGACGAGTATCGTTCGCTCATTCAAGAGGAGATTCAGCGAGCGTATGATCCAGGCAGTATTGGGCGTCAAATTGCCGCCATTGCCGTATCAGGTGATCGTCGTCCTCTTTTGTCAAAAGTGAAGGTTCCTGCACTAGTTATTCATGGTCTAGACGACCCGATGTTTGTCCCAGCCTGTGGTGAGGATACGGCACAAGCCATTTCAGATGCAGAGCTTATGTTGCTTGAAGGCATGGGTCATGATATGCCAACGCCACTGTATGCAACGATTGTAGATGGTATTGAACGAGTTGCCCGTGGCAAGGAGTAACTCGTTATATCGAATCCGAGATGTTCAGTAGAATATATTGATCGGAAAAAGATAATTCGACAGAGAATTCATCTAACCTGAAGTACGTTATACGTATTTCAGGTTTTTTATGTTTGCGACTAAAGAGAGAGCAATCCGTAGCACCTGAGGCGTATAAATGTGTTTTCAGAAGGACATGCTGTCGTTAACTATGAATATTTGAATCACGTCACGCACCTGGAGGACACATCATGAGCACATCAGAGCAAACATTGCTGACCGGCAAGTTAATAGAAGATGAAGCTACATTGCGCACCGAATTTGCAGGTTGTTCCGATGTGATATTTCACTCGTTCCGCACAGCCTGCCATACTTCTGCGTTGTGTGTGTACTGTGTGGGGCTAATCGATACAGATCGGTTAGAACGTCAAGTGTTAGAGCCGCTTATGGCAATGAAAAGAAATGCAGAGTCATCACAGGTTCCGATGGCATCGTCTAAGACCATTCTTGCAATAAGTCAAGCAGCGCAGGCTGTCATGGAAGGACAAGCACTTATTCTTATTGATGGCGAAGTACCAGGCACAATTTATCCATTGTACCAAGTCCCAAGCCGAACACCGGAGGAGCCAGCAGCGGAATCTACGGTACGAGGTTCACGGGACGGTTTTACCGAATCATTAAGCACGAATCTATCCTTGCTTCGGATGAGAATCAAGACACCGGCTCTTAAGTTACAGATGCGAACCATGGGGGAGTTTACAGGCACGCAAGTAACTCTCGCGTATGTAGAAGGTATTATAGAACCGAAATTACTGCAAGAAGTAGAAGCTCGTTTGGCGCAGTTAAAGATACAAGATGTGCTAGAAAGTCAATACCTAGAGGAGGGAATCATCGATCAGCGTTTCTCACCCTTCCCACAGATGATCGCAACGGAGAGACCTGACGTAGTCACTTCCAATCTGTTAGAAGGCAAGTTCGCATTGTTGATCGATGGCACCCCATTTAGTTTAATAGCTCCGGTTACTCTGTTTTCCATGCTGCAATCACCTGAGGATTACTATCAGAATATGTTCATGAGTGTATTTGTTCGCTGGCTACGCTATATCTTCTATGCATTGTCTCTGCTGCTTCCCTCGGCGTATGTAGCAATAACAACATTCCATCAGGAAATGGTTCCAACGGTTCTACTGCTTAGTATTGCAAAAGCACGGGAGGAGATTCCTTTTCCAGCACTTGTCGAAGCGCTCATTATGGAAATTTCCTTTGAAGCATTACGAGAGGCTGGCATTCGGCTACCTAAACAGGTGGGTGCGGCTGTGAGTATTGTTGGCGCATTAATTATCGGCCAGGCTGCAACAACTGCGGGAATTGTCTCGGCTCCAATGATTATCATCGTAGCGATTACAGGCATCGCATCGTTTATGATTCCAAGATATGCTGCCAGCATTGCTGCACGTTTATTGCGTTTCCCAATTATGCTGATGGCTGGCACTCTAGGCTTAATCGGTGTAATGCTAGGGGTGATCCTCATCGTGATTCACTTAAGCAGTTTACGCTCCTTTGGTACACCCTACCTATCTCCTGCAACACCAACGTCAGCCCAAAAGCTTAAGGATGTATGGTGGCGACCGACGCAAGAGAACAAAACCCGATAGACTAGCAATGATTACGCAACAGGGGGAGGCGATGTTCAATGTTGACCGAGAAGGGGAAAGTATCTGTAACTCAATTGGCCTTTATGATTTTTCCCGCCATTCTCGCTACATCCATCTTATCCGTCCCTGGGATTACAATGCATTATGCAGGACATGACATGTGGATTTCTCCCATCTGGGCATCACTCGTTGGCTTAGCGACTATAGGCATATCGCTTGGGCTTGAACGACTATATCCTGGTAAAACGATTATGCAATCTTCAACGCTCATCGTCGGCTGGTTGCCAGGCAAGTTATTTGGGCTCATGTATCTTGGGTTCCTGCCCCACTTAACAGGCTTAATTATTCGTGGATATGGAGAGTTTATTGCAAGTAACGCTTTGCCTAAGACACCCTTGTTCGTGATTATGGGTACGATGGTGGTCGTCTGCGTGATCAATGTTAGATTGGGTATCGAAGTGGTGGGGCGTACTTCTCAAGTATTTGTCACATTGGTTGTTGTGCTTCTATGCCTGATCTTTGTCCTGTTAACCAAGGAGCTCAAGCCGGAAGAAATGCTGCCTTTGATGGAAAAAGGTATCATGCCAAGCTTGAAAGGGGCAGTCGCGCCTGCTGCTTGGTTCAGTGAATATATTGTGTTGGCGTTTATGTTACCTTACGTTAATCGGAAAAAGGGTTTAACAAAAACAATGCTGTTCTCTCTTCTATTTACAACGGTTTCCATGATGGTTACCAATCTCATCTGCTTATTTCTAATTGGAGACTTAACCGATAGTTTTGCATATCCGGTCATGGTTGCTGCACGTTATATCACCATTGCTGACTTTCTCCAGCATATTGAGTCCATTATTATTGCCATATGGATCTTTGGGATTTTTGTCAAGATCTCTGTATTTCTCTATATTTTTGCGACATCTACCGCAGAGTGGTTTGGTTTGAATGACTATAAACCTGTTGTAGCACCGCTCGCATTTTTATGTATGGTTTTTGCCTATTGGATTGTATCCGACACCGCCAGTGCTGCCAATCTTGTCAGCTCTTCAGCGAATGTATATACCTTGGTGCTGTTGCTGGTTTTTCCGGCAATCTTGTATGGTATAGCCTTGCTTAGAACGATGTGGACACGCAGTCGTGGAGATGGAGCTAAGGCAGGATCGGAGGGAAGAGAATGAGGAAAGTGCTATCTATCATCATGATACTTCTTAGCAGCATCATATTGTCTGGATGTTGGGATCGGATTGAGGTTAACGATTTGGCAATTGTGCTCGCAACCGCCATCGATTATGAAGAAGAACGATATCAACTAACTTCCCAGATATTTATTCCAAGAAAGGCGGGCGGGGGATCCTCCGGAGGTAGTGAAGGGAGTCCGAGCGGAGTAACGATGATTCGAACAGCGGAAGGAAGTACAGTAGCCGAAGCGCTAAATCGCTTGCAAAGGAAAGTGCCACGGAATATGTTTTGGGGGCACTGTGAGGTCGTAGTCATTAGTGAGCATGCTGGCAAAAAGGGTTTGCGCCAATACATCGATTTTCTGCTTCGATACCCTCAATTCCGCGAACATGCCTATGTCTTCTCTACTAGTGATTCTGCTAAGGATATCCTAGCATTGCTTGATCCCCTCGAAAGAAGTTCAGCAGAATCCTTACGTGAGATGGCCAATATGAAGCTGGGTACACGAGTGACGGTACTTGAACTCGCCCAGTCTATTGAAGGACCAAGCCGTTCTGCTACATTGTCACGAATGTTAATGTTACCACCAGATCCCGGGAAAGATCGATTTGCATCCAATCCATATGTCAAAGGGTTAAGCTTATATAAAAATGATCATTATGTTAAAACAGTTACCGAACCATTGAGTGTAGGCATTCTGTTGCTTGCGAACGAGCTGGAGAATATTATCATGCCGGTACAGGTGAAGAATATGGAAGGTTCCTTTTCCATAAGGCCAATTGAAATGCATACCGCTTTAACCCCTCAAATTATCAATAATAAATGGCGTATGCAGGTTCAAGTGAAGTCCAAAGGAGAAGTGGTGCTTAACACGACCGATGGTAACTTAACCGATCCTTTCATATTAAATGAATTGGACAAAGCATGGTCAGAGCATTTGAAAGAGCTAGCAGAAAAAGCTTTATCCATGGCACAGAAAGAGTTAAAAACAGATTTTTTTCAATTCGCTACCGAATTCCGCAGACATTATCCCAAGCAATGGAATAGAGAGCAGAAGAACTGGGAAGAGATTTTTTCTACGATGGACGTTCAGGTGAAGGTAGAAGCGCTCGTGACACGTACAGGAAAGTCCATAGGCCCTCAAGGTATACCTGAGCAGGGTGCAGACTAACCTAGGGACTTCTGTTAATACAGATAAGAAGTGTAGGGAGGAATAGATCGAGTGAAATTCGTATCTGTCCTGGGAATTCTTCTAATGACAGCAGCTATGGTGTATGGCGAGTGGCGCAGTAGTGCACAGAAAAAAGCAAGAATCGTCGCAGGAGGTATAACACTACTGTCAGCGATGCTTGCTCTAATTTTGTTGTTTCTACCCAGTCTGCCTGGCCCGACCCAGTGGATTAAACTTTTGTTCGGGAAAATAGACAAGTTCATGAAATGAACTTCGCAGTTCGTGGTAATAATGATTTTATTGCTATACGGTGTAGACGATGTGAGAGCTAACCGGAATGCAGAAGAAAGAATTAGATCCTCATCATGATCGCTTCTCGGGTGCTTTTGGGAAGTTTACCGAAGACCAGATCATAAGAATGATCAATCATAGGAAACACATCGGATTCATCCATAGATTCATTGATCAGAACGGTGTTCCAGTGTTTTTTGTTCATATGATATCCAGGCTGTATATTCTCATTTTGTTCTCTCAAATTTTCCGCAATAACCGGATCACATTTGAGGTTTATCGTATGTCTGCTTTCAAAAATGAGTGCAAACATTTTTCCGGCAACCTTGATCACAAGGATGTCTGGCCCAAAAGGAAAGTCCTTCACCGCACCCTTCTTCGTCAGGCAGTATTCAATGATATTGTTCATGCAAAAGTAGATCTCCTTTATAGGCATCGTATATTAGGTTCAAGCTAAAACTGATTATCCATAGTATAACAGATGCTCATCTGCTATGAATTAATGGTGTAAAGACTGGGATAAAAGTGCTAAGTAGGCTGGTTAAAGACGAAAATATTTAAATGGGCAAGAAGAAGGGGCAGTAGTGATACTGCTTCTTTTTTGTGCGCGGATACGAATACATCATATGTATATAAAGTCTTATTTTTATCCTTTTTAATGAAAATTAACAAAATATATTAAACATTTTACTTTTAAAGTCGATAAATAGAAAATTAATACATCTAAGAAAATAGGTGGTGAGTGAGGAATATGTCTCTAGTAACAGTTAGTTATGAACAATTGCAGATTCAGCCATTTGATATCCGAATCCATGAAGTAACTTTACTCATGAAAGTTCATGATCATGGCAAGCTTACTTTCACTGGAGTAATTCCAGAAGAGAAGGAAGAACAGTACGTACGAATGGCGGACGAGAGTACACCAGTTGAATTGTTCTATACGGACGAGCAGGGTCAAAAGCAACGTTTATTTCACGGAATTATTTTGAAGCTACATGTGAAGGTGGAGAACAAAGTGTACTGGCTTGAAGCGGAAGCTGTGTCCCATTCGCATGCAATGGATCTTCGGCGCAAAACACGTTCCTATCAAAATATAAGTATGTTGATTCCTGACGTTATGCAGAAGATTAGTGGGTTCTATCCGGATGGACAGGTCTTCAATACATTTATTGAGAAAAAAAAGCTGGGTGCGTATACACTGCAATATCAAGAAACCGATTGGGAGTTCCTGAAGCGGCTTGCGTCACATTATCATACGGTTCTTGTTCCTGTATCAACGGAGGAACGGATTCGCATCTATCTTGGGCTGCCTGAACAACGGGATGCCGGCAAGCTGGAAGCGACACATTACCGCATGTATAAGGACATGCTCGCTTATCAAAAAGAAGCTAAGCTGGGGACGAGTGATATCAATGAGAAGGATTACATCCGTTATGAAGTACAGGTACGTGATCGTGTGCTCCAGCTTGGCGATCAAGTGCAGTTCAAAGGACATTCACTATATGTGTTCGAAATTCGGACTGAGATGAAAAAGGGGTTGCTTTTACATCATTATGTGCTTGGCCATAAAGCATCTGCATATCGCCGCAAGCGTTACAACTCCCGTTTGGTGGGTGCATCCATCTCCGGAAATATCATGGGTGTAGTGAGAGACGAGGTCCAGGTTCATCTAGATATCGATCAGGAGTGGAGCCTGGCGACAGCCTATCTGTTCCCATACTCCACGATGTATGCATCGGATGATCAGACTGGCTGGTATTGCATGCCTGAAAAAGGTGACAGTATAAGGCTCTATTTTCCCAATGCTAGAGAAACTGAGGGCATTGCGCTCAGTTCTGTTCGTCAAAAACTACCTGCAGAAGAAAGTCCGGCAAGTGCGGCACAATCAGGGTCTGGAGCATCATCGCAAACAGGTGGAAGTGGAGGGAGTAGCGGGGCAGGTGGAGGAACGACAACGGTTGTACAGCAGCAACAGCTGCAGCCAGTTGTGAATTTTGATAAGGATCTGAAAGAAGATCTGATGGCCAATCCTAATACGAAGTTCCTTCTAACACCGACGGGTCAGAAGATTACTTTTGAAGAGGATCGCATCACGATTACCGGCTCGACCGGAGGGGCAACGCTGACCTTGACCAGTGCTGGAACGATTATTCTTAATTGCGAGAACAAGATCACGCTACAGGCCAGTAAACAAGTGGAATTAGTAGCAGAGACGGTCACCCTTCAGGCGAATCAGATTGATATGTCTACCAAAGACGGTAATGGCGGTTTAACCATCGATCAAGGACAGGTCGTGATCAAAGGGATCGAAATATTAATGAATCAGTAAAAATGCGGAGGATGGACCCATGCATCAGATGGAACTATGGCAGCAGTTTCTGGAACAAGAGGCATTGCCGCTGCGAAACGCCCAAGTACATAAGCTTCATGAATTTTATATTGCGAATAGATCAGAGATCGTGCAAGGGTTCGTTCCGTTATTTGGGACGCTGTGTGAACAAATTTTGCTGCAGCAAGAGCACGGGGAGCTTCAGTCGTGCAGCACCATACACGTATCGTTGATGCGGACAAGGCTCATTCAAGGCGATCCTGCCTACATGCTGCACGCAAGTGATAGACGTCAAGAAAGTGAAGTGCCTGTCAGTGGATTTTTATATGATGCGAGCTGGATCTACAGCTTTATGGATCAATGGATTGAGGAATGCGAGGATGGTCGCAGACGGTATATGAATCGGATTGATCAGGCCGCATTAGAGTCATGGCAAGCAGGTCAGCTCTATCCTTTTCACATTTATATGGTTCTTGCTGTTCGTCATGCGATGGATACGATCCGTACGATGGATTCATTTGAAGCAATCAGAAAAGAGGTACACTTCGAAGTTCGTGTGGGAGAGTATCAGGATCACGAAGTAACGGAATCGGTTTATCGTTTCAACGGATTACAGAGAAGCTCTATTGCGTGCAAAGGTTGGCTGGAAAGCAGGCTACCGAATGAATATATCTATGAACATATCGCTGATGTTAATCTCTGTAACGGAAATTATGCAGAACTAGATTTCAATCATGCGAGATTCGAGGAAGTGGATTTGAGTGGAAGCAGCTTTGAAGGCGCAAGCCTACTAGGCACACGATTTGAACGTTGTCAATGTACACAGTCCAACTACGGTCAAACACTACTTCTTGATACAGACTTTCGAGATTGTAACCTCACAGGTGCCAACTTCGATGGCGCATGGAGTGAACGGGATACATTCATTGAGACGCATGGACTGATCTATGGTATTCATGGACTTCGGTTTCAGGGAGCGAATCTAAGCCATGCCACATTTAGGTACGCTAGGATTGCTGGTGATTTTACGGGCGCAGAACTAGAGCAGGTGAATTTTACAGGAGCAGATCTCTCAGGTAGCCGGATGCTTGCACAGGATCGGTTCCGGGTTGAACTGACCTCTGAGCAACGAGCTTCCGTAGAATGGGTTGAGGCTTAGGAGGCTAGCGTATGGATTACTATATCATCGAATATGACCGCCGTCTCCCGCAGCAAGGGGCTATTCAATGGCCGGAACGGATGCTTCGGGGGTATGAACAGACAGCAGATGAAGAAATGGTGTATGTAAAACAAGGTGAAGTGTTTACATCCCCATGTATCGTGAACCACTATCCTATACAACTGTATGTGGAAGAGCTATCTTGCATCATGCTCAAAATGGAATCAGATCTTCATCACAAACGCATTGTTGTCATGAATCTGGAGCAGCAGAACCAGACGTTCTATGAATGGATCGAGTTACCTCAAGTGAGCTGGATGGCACCCGAGGCAGTTCAGGTTCAAGCCGGACAAGTGAACGGTATAGATCTTGGACATCAAGGGTTGAGCGAAAGCTCCATATGGTGCGTCCCGTATTACCGCTCATATCTGACGATCGTAGGAGTTGAAGTAGCCGAGAAGTTATTAAAAGCAGGAATATACGGGTTAATCGTGAGACCGATTCAGATAACAGGAGGAGAACTAGATGGGGATTATAGATACGGTACTAGATAAAGTTACGCTAGGTGAGTTGCTAAGCTCACCTTGGAGAAGTGAGGATACCTATGTAACCGCAGGTGCTTATATGTATTGTACCTTAGGAACACATGAGGATGTGCTTAACAAGCTGGAGCCTAATGGTGTGTATATCAATGGGAGTCCAATGCTAACAGTGGACGACTGCGTGACGTCCACATCGGAGCCAAGAGTTATGCACGGCGTGCCTTGTACCAAGATGGGAGAAAACATTGATGGGAATCTGTATTCGTTCGGATACTGTAGAAGTGAGCTGCATCCCATGAAGACAGCGGAAAAGCTAATTGGAGATTACGCTGCCCTTCCACATATCATTGATCCAGATCCATTAGAACCAACATTCGGTAAGGCTGTATTTCCATGTGCGCCAGGTTTGATGCCTACAGCTTCAGCATCTGCACCAGCACAAGCCCCGTTTACCGCTCAAGCTACAGCCCAACTTAGCGCTTTGGTCTCACTACCCATGTCTAATTCATTATTGGATGCATTGACTGGAGCAACGACAAAGTGGACAAATGGGAGTTCCAATGTATCTATTCAAGGGGTACCCGCGTTAACGAGCAAATCTTGCTTGTATTGCAAATGCGGTGGGAAAATCAGCTTACTTACCAATGGCATGGATCCAGCTCCCCCTCAATTTTCAGCCAGATAGTTTCTAAAGGGGGAGATGAGATATGGAGGTAACTTATCAAGGAGATGGCTATGAGTTAACATGGCCATATAACATCAAGGAGCTGCGTAGTTTTCGAATTGAGAGAGCCTTTAACACGCATGCCAAATGTGTATTTATAGCTCGCATGAGCGAAGAGGAAGCAGAGCAATGCTTGATACATAGCAGCTTTGAGGATAGTTTAATTATACAAAAGATTAAGGATGCAAGACCGGAAAGCTGGTTTGCTGGGGGGATTATCAAGGTAGACATCCAGATGGAGGATGGCATCCCGCTTGTAGAGGTGCATGCTCTCTCGCGTAGCTACGTGATGGATATGACACCCCAGAGCCGTTCATATCAGAACAAACGTCTAACGTATACTGATGCTGTGCGCCAGTTGGCTGGAAAGTACCATGGAGGAGATGCCCAGAACATGGCGACCAGTGATCAGGCATCGATCGGAGCCTTGCTTGTGCAATATGAGGAGACGGACTGGCAATTCATGAAGCGACTCGCAGCCCGTGTGGGTACCGTCATCTTGCCGGAT
Organism: Paenibacillus sp. MER 99-2; assembly: GCF_023714095.1. Classification (NCBI taxonomy): domain Bacteria; kingdom Bacillati; phylum Bacillota; class Bacilli; order Caryophanales; family Paenibacillaceae; genus Paenibacillus; species Paenibacillus sp. MER 99-2. The sequence goes on from NZ_JAMAUZ010000001.1 coordinate 1,660,395, forward strand.
GTTACGATGGATGCCCCTCGTATATTCTTCGGAGTCCCGGACCTATCGTGGGGGCAGGAGATCAAGGCTATTCGTTACACGGCAATGAAAGATCGAGCACAATATGAGCAACTGAAGGCACATGCGGAAGGTGATGATGCGAAGAAGGTAACTGAGTCTGACTTTGTCCGTTACCGTGTGACAAGTGAACAATTCTGCCAAGTAGGCGATGATGTCTCTTTCAAAGAGCAGATCTGGGTCGTGTCCGAATCCGTCATTAGCTATAACGCTGGCAGAGTTAGATATGAATACTTGTTCGTCCAAAGACGAAGCCTACGACGCAAATCCCGACGGAATGAGCAACTTCAGGGTAGATCACTGGAAGGGCGTGTCGTGAAACGAGCGAATAACATGGTGAAAGTGCATCTGGACATCGACGACCAACATGATGAGCAAGGCAACTGGTGGTTTCCGTACTCAGGGGAAGGCAACAACATCTTTCACTGCTTGCCAGATGAAGGTGCGCGCATCAAGGTATATTTCCCCAGTGGGACAGAGAAACAGTCTATGGCTATTAATTCTGTTCGCGGTGGTAGCGAGGATATGAAAAGCCGGACTGTATTCCATAAGCCAGCAACCAAAGTGTTCGAGATGCCAGGCGAAGCGCGTATGCAGCTTGGCGACGATGGCGTATTGTTCAAGAAAGGAAGCGTCAGTCTGCATCTGGATGCGGGAAACATCAGCCTGAACGCGACGGAAGATCTGTTCGTGGTGGCGAGTAGTCAGATTGAGGCGGGTTCAGGTAGCGACAAGGGTATGCTGGAATCATTCAAAATTCAAGCAGAGCAGCAGATTGTTTTGCAGACGAATGTGGATCAATATGTCGTCCTTAGTGGCAACCGGGTGGGCATTCAGAGTAAAAAGGTGGATTTCCAGAAGATCGAAGTTGATTTTGCGGAAATGCTGACCGATGAAGAACTGGAAGAGCTGTATCTGGATATGTTGGCAGATGGCGAAATCATGAAGCAGGAAATAGATCTGTCGATGAATTTGAAGACGGCAGTACAGTTAACCGATGCACAGCGCGCTGATATTCGCAGTCAGGTTGCACAGACAGCTCAGAGTGATCCTGGACTAGCGAATCAGGCGAAGGACTGGATGAGCAGTAAAACGCCGGATGAACAGAAAACGGTTTATCAGAAGAAGTATGTGAATCAACCTGCCGCTGAACCCGAAAAGAAAAGCAAAGAGCAAAAACAAGTGGAACTGGCGCAGCAGCAACAGGAATACAAGGAGATGAATCAGAACCGTACGAAGATTTACAATTGGCAGCAGCAATCGAAGGAGATTCGGGCAACAGGAGAACGGGCAGGGAAAACGGAAGCCCAAATCCAAGCGATGCTACCCGCACCTCCGGTACTAAGTGGACAGCGCTCTTCTGGGCAAGGATCTTCAAGTGGGAAAAAGAGTCTGGGAGAGCAGTTCATGGAATCCACCGGTCTTGGAGATGCCTTTAAATCTATCCGTCCATGGCTCGATCAGATGGAGCTGGAGCATGTAATACCGCAAAAACCGGATTATTTGAGCAAACAAACACAAAAAACGGTATACTTATCCAGGTATACGTTCCAAGTGTTGATAGTAGATCCCCAGATGATGATTGCCCAATTCAATATTATTTTTGGCGTTGTGGCCATCATATCTGCGATCCCATCAGGCGGGCTCTCTCTGTATGTCCTGGCTGCTGCAGATGCAGCTATAGGTGCAACGATGATTGTCGTGAATGTCCAGAAACTGAATGACCTGAAGAACGGAAACGCGTACACCAATCCTAAGTTTCTTGGAATGGATCAGAAGATGCTGGATGATCTCGGTGTCGCTCTGATGTTCGTCAATCTGGCGATCTTGGCCAAACATGGGCTCAATAAAGCCGCGGATAAGCTGATTAATAGTAAAAACATGTCGGCATTAGATAGTAACTGGACGGCGTGGAAACAGCAAGCGAAGACGAACTTGAATAAAACAGCGGGTAACATCACGGATTATGCTTCCGATACGCTGAATCGCCTATCCAATCCCAAACTTGCGATGGATAGCCCATCTCCAGGATCAATCAGCAAGCCTACCAAACCTTTGCCTCAAAATAGCCGACAGCAGAACTTCTGGAAAGAGACGGAGGCAGGTAAAGGAGATTTAGCGAGGAAACTGGATGGGGGAGCGGGAAACTCTCAAGGAATAAATTATCTAACTGATCCAGTAGAGATGAAGCTATATATTATACCTCCTATAGATGGATTTGATGCATTTTTGGAAAGGAAGTATATTGAAATAAGGAAAATAGGTTTAGAAGATGTGTCGGTAGTTGCAAAGAATACTGGTTTATCAGAACAAGATATAATTAATATGAAAAAGCATTTATTCCTTGACAGGCATCAGTTATCGATAGATGGTGCTCCGTATAAGGAACTTTACTTTAAAGCGGATCAAGATGCTGCATATGCGTGGCAATTAGCACAAAAAAGAGAACTTACAGCTAAGGAAAAGGAATGGTTTAAACAGCTGGCATATCATGAATTGAAAGAAAAAGAGTTAATGGATAGCGGAATTCCATTAATGGATCGATCTACTTGGAACGGTAACACCTTCAATAAAGATCCTGAAAAAAATGCACATGATAAAGCAAATTTAACAGATCCTAATCCTCGAAGTTTCCCAGACTATGATTCTTATAAAGATTGGGATACTTATTCAGATGATTCTATTCATAATTATTAACTTGAGGTGAAAGAAATGCGTTTAGAAGCAGCTGTCTCGAAAATAAACAATATCAATTGGGGAAATATAGGTAATTTCACTCAGGAAAGTTACTTTGGTTTTGAGTATTTGAGAAGATTATCTCAGTTTTATAAGAATAAACAACTAAAAGCTAAATCACCGGCTTTTTCTAATTTACCTCGTTTTTTAGGAGATATTGAGTGGGATATGGATATTTCCACATATTTCAGTGCGGATATACTAAGGATTTTTGAGGATAATCAAAGTATAAGAAATATAGTCTTATGGTACTTACAGCTTGCGAGATATTCAGACAAGTGTCCTGAAGCGAGTCAGTATTTAAGCGTGTATGAACCTTTAATAAATTTATTAGAATGTGGTGGCGAGTTCTTCATGAATAATGCTGGGCTAGAGATCAAGAATGAAGGATACTATCCCTTCAACAACTGGTTTGAAAGATTTGTTGATGCTGAACCACGCGACATAAACCATCTATAATACTGGAAAGATACAACGTAATATGAGATATTTGCCCGTATTGTGGTTCTTTTAACTTTGCCTCAAGGAGGTGTAGATACGTATGAAACAAAATTCCGAGGCTTTATTTGGTGCTTTTTATGAAACATATTTTGATTTTAAATGTCAAAAGATGAGTGGTGCTGAGGCTCTTGCGAGGACATATTATGCATATTTAGGTGTACAGAATAGGGGAGAGATGGACAAGGCTGTAGTTCATATTGCCGAAGGACGAATCTCATTATCACATTCGAAAATATTTTATAAAGCAAAGGAGAGAATAATTGAAGTAATAAATTCATTAGACTTAGAAAAACTTCAAAATGAAACACCTCCAGATGACTACAGAGACATATTAGAGAGGAGAGATATAGTACTTGATGAAATAGTTAATATAGAAATTGATTATGAGCCTATTAGAAGATGTATTACTATGAAATAGAGAAAGAAGTCAAAAGTTTCTTTGGTCAAATGAGAAATTCCACAGAAAATGTAAACTTACTAATAGAAGAAGTATTCGATCGTTTTGAGCGTGAATGTAAAAATACAAAAAGTGAAGATATTGTTGTAAAAACTACGCTTTTAGAACTACTAAGCAAGCATGGTATGAATACAAACGAATCGTTAGTAATAATCAGATCTGAGTTGGAAAAATTCAATATTAATGATGTTGGTCAACAGCTATCAGAAGATGAAAAATTAGACTTATCTACTAGAATTAAAGAAGTATTAAACAAAGTATAGAAGATAAAAGTTAATTATTGCTGAAGTAAGTAATCACGAGAGGTAATTGAAAGTCACTTAATAATTTTATTCTAAAGCTATCTTGCCTTAAGATTAAAATATTCAAAACATGCAGTTAATACCGATGTCTATTAGCGACATTCCTAGTCCTAAATTATTTTTATGTGCGATTGAGATGTTGGACGAAAATAATAAAGTTATTCTCAATTTTAGAGTTGCTTTGAAAAAGCAATTAAAACCTTAATGGTTTATAGACAAATCTGAATTTTTATTAAAATCAATTCTTTAATTTCATATTCTGTAACTTCTATTCATTGTATTGTACAGGTCGAGTATGGTCAGATATGACCATGCTCGACCTGTTTTTTTGTTCTGTTTTCATGATATCACGAGCGAATACATTGTTGAATCTAGATAGAACTCAAGTACCTCATCAACATAAAATTAGATTATTTCATCTAGTAAACGAAAAAGAACTTATACTTATCCATGATACGTTCCAAGTATCGATTGTAGATCCCCAGATGATGATTGTCCAATTAATATTATTGTTGATGTTTTGGCCTTCATAACAGCTATTATCCCATCAGGCGGGCTCTCTCTGTATGTCCTAGCTGCTGCAGATGCAGCTATAGGTGCAACGATGATTGTCGTGAATGTCCAGAAACTGAATGACCTGAAGAACGGAAACGCGTATACCAATCCTACGTTTCTTGGAATGGATCAGAAGATGCTGGATGATCTCGGTGTCGCTCTGATGTTCATCAATCTGGCAATCTTGGCCAAACATGGTTGAATAAAGCCGCGGATAAACTGATCAATAGCAAGAACATGTCGGCACTAGATAGTAACTGGACGGCGTGGAAACAGCAAGCGAAGACGAACTTGAATAAAACAGCGGGTAACATCACGGATTATGCTTCTGATACGCTGAATCGTGCGAAGAATCGCCTTCCCGGTTCAAAGCTCGCCATGGATGGCTCACCTCATGTATCGTTCAGTAAACCTACCAAGCCTTTACCTCAAAATAGCCGATAGCAGAACTTCTGGAAAGAGACGGAGGCAGGGAAAGGTGATTGGATTAATTACCTGACCCTTCAAAGGCTAGTGGAAAAATAAAATTATATACGTGTGCAAGCTGTAGTAGAGTTATTGAGAGGTTTCATAAAGATTATCCAAATATTGATATTGAAGTAATTGATAACGGCGATGAATTAGTAATTCCAAAGAAAGAATCCTTAAAGGGGACCAAAATATGAAACGAAATTATGAGGCATTATTCGGTGCATTTTATGAAAGATATTTTGATTTCAAGAGTCAGGGAATAAGCAATGCTGAAGCACTCGTCTGTACATCTGAGGCATACTTCGGTGTACAAAAAAGAGGCGAAATGGAGAAAGCGGTAGTTGTCATTGCAGAAGGAAGGATTTATTTAACACATTCTAAAATTTTTATAAATTCAAAAGAGAGGATAGTTAATCTGCTGAAGGGCTTAGATTTAGAAAAGTTACAACTTGAAACAACCTCTGATGAGTACCAAGACATATTAGAACGAAGAGATATGGTGCTTGATGGGATAGAAAGTATTCCTGTTGATCATAGTCCGTTTGCAAGATGGTATTACAATGAAATGGAAAAGGAAGTAAAGAACTACTTTATAGAAATTTTTGTTAACACGAACGATGCAAGTGAGATAATTGAGAAAATAGAGGAAAGGTTTGAGCGTGAATGTAGGAGTACGTGGAGCGAGAATATTGTTGTTAAAACAACACTCGCCGAACTGCTCATTAGACATAGCAATAAACCAGAGAATGAATTTTTGAGTTTGAAAATAGAATTAGAGCGGTTTGATATGAACGAAATAGGTCAACTATTAACAGAATCCGAGAAGTTTGATCTTTCTATCCGGATTAAGGAAGTGTTAAGTAAAATTTAGAGGAGTTTAAGAACAAAAATTTGGTTCTTAAGAAGAACTTCTCAATTTTATGATTTTTTAAATCAAGAACCCAGAACAAGCTTGGCAATTTTTAGCGCTGCAGATATGTATGGCATAAAAATACCAATTGATATTTATGCTTACTGCAGAAATGAGTGCGGTGGAGTCAGAAGATATTAGTGATGCTACTTTGGATTACTAGATAATGATTGGTTTGAGACAACTTTACAGTTAACGTCACAATTCAAGCTAACCAACAGGTATGGTTTCATTTTATCCACCGCTAATACTATAAAACGCAAGTTTCGGCTATTAAAATATCTCACCCTCTGCCGAATGAACCTGATATTTAATTATTTTGGTTGTATGCGCATCAATCCTTTAGTATCAAAACCTCAATAAGGTTATTCCGTTGCACTGGTTAGGTCGATCATGGTCAGATACCACCATAATTGATCTGTTTTTCGCGATCTTTTCTCAATATCTTTCGAACCGTATAATCTCCCTATGAACTTAAGATATTGGACATAAAGGTAATATACTAAATACCTGTGTCATTCTATGAAATTGCTACCGTTTTAAGAAACTAAAAGTTTTAGAAAACTAGCCGATAATGAGTTAACAAAAAATATGCTAATGCAAGAAGGAATACCTCTTCGTAAAATTGAGTCAATTAAGAATAGTAAACCATTAGATGGAGAACCTTCTGGTGTCCATGATTTAACATATCCTCAACCAGGTGACTTTTGAGGGGGATAAGAGAAAGTTTTAGATAGTATGGAGGGAAAAGATGAATAAGGTATTCGAAGAAGCTAAAGGTATTATTCAAAATATTGATTGGAGCCATATTGAGTTTAAAAGACCATCATATATTGTGTTATTATCTGAGCACCTGAGAAGGAGCTCATTATTTTATGATTATCTTCACAAAGATTCGATGAGAACAATAGTATTTAATCCCATGGAATTAATCGATATGCAATTACCTGAAAAAGTATTAGAAAAATGTATGGAATCACTCCAAAATGTAGAAGGTATTTTTGTCAGAGAAGTGTGTAAACATTATTTAGAATGGGCTTATTTAATAGGGGAGGGTGTACCAATTGCTGTTCAGTTCAAGGAGCTATACTTACCCATAATAAAGCTATTTGAAAGAGGGGGCAGAATACAATATGATAAGGGACTGTTGATTATTGGGGGATTAACTTGTTCGCGATTTGTATCTTCGGAGTCTAGTTTGTTTGAACCAGAGGATATTAGTGAGAGTTATCTAGATGTGATTGATAAAGATGTTTTTAATAGGTGATTATTGTAAAAAAATCATATAATTATCTTTCAATACAATCAATAAAATTCACAATACGAGCTATCCGCCGTATTGTTGTTTCTTTTTTGTACATCACAATAAGCTGAAAATAAAATTATATTAACAAAAATACACCATCCTGTGCCGAATTAACCTAAAATTCGACCCAGAAGATAAACGTTCTTTTACTCTCGTATCAACGCCCAGTAAAGCTTAAGTGTCATCCTACTATTTTAGTAAAGGAATTGGTAACTATGAATGTGAAATCAGAAGAATTCTTTAGGAAAATGATAGATTTCTTACCGTCAACAGATGCTGCATATAGAGAATCAATTGCTACATACGGTGAAGTACTTGAAACTATAATTATTGAGGATATCTTCATGCCCGAGATTATAAAACTGCTAAGCGAAGAAAGTAACATCAGTTTGTTAGAACGTATTTTTGACTATTTTGAAGAAGTATCTACTTGTGGAGATGCTCATTTGATAAATCTTTTATCAATTACGGCATTAGAGGTACTCGGTAATGATAGATCGATTCTAGCAACTGCACAGCAATACATGGGATCTGCAACGACACAACTTCAAATCGAAGCTGATAGAGCCATTGGTAGGAGCGTCTAAGGTCGATAGATGTTCTATGATATCCACGGACTCTACGTAGGGAATAATACAAAAAGAGAGCATCCCCTCGTAAACAAGAGATGCCCACCAATATTCAATATCACTATCTGTCTAAAGGTCGCTCAGGACATTTATTCTTTAACTACAGAAGCACCCACAGCATCTTCCATCTGATCGTTGTAGAGACGGAACAAACCTAGACGCCAGAAGGCTGCGCCTTTTAGATCATAACGTTTTGCGAGTCCGAGCTTATCATCAACAGAAGAAGGGGTTTCACTATTTAAGCTGATACCTAGCAACAGTTTTTCCTTCGGGGCACCTGCTTGCAGTGCTAACTCAATCGCTTGCTGCACAAGGCTGTTAGGTTCAGGTACCTGGGCAGTGGTACCCACAGGATTGAACTGATAAGCCATGATGATCAGATCATCGGCTGTGGCAGCGAGTGTTTTGTAATCATAACCCTTGTATGCACTATTTAATGGAGGTACCGCTAACGATAGGGAGGTGTCTGCTCCTAGGGAAGCTCTTAATTCTTTAACATAATTATTCAGCAACTTCTGCTGCTGCACCGGATCTAATTTGAAGCCCAATCCTTCAAAGTCAAGAACAACTCCGCCGAATCCATTCTCCGCAACCGCCGTGCTAATCCCTTCAATCGACTTCTTGCGCAAAGTGCTGTCACTTAATACTTTCGTTAACTCACCGTTACCATCTAGAGCATAAACCATGAGATAAGGTTTAATATCCTGATCTTCCGCATCTGCCACAATGGATTGGGGCGTAATGTCACCCGCTGCAGCAGGGAAATTGTACTCATCCCCCTGAAGGGTGAATTGTCCTTCGCGATCAATTCGACTCCAGCCAAACACAACGGAGTTCATGGTAGATACAAGATCTATTTCATGGAAAGCTCTCACGGCATAGAACGCTCTCAAATGCATCTCGCGCTGCGGCGAAACAAGAGATACGGTTCGTGTGGATTGGTCCCATTTTACACCAACTCCGAATTGGCTGCTGAATGAGCTTAACGGGATGAGTACACGACCTTCTCTTTGGACGGGTGCAGCAGCGAGTGTGACTTTTTTGCCATTAACCGTTGCCGTGGAACTTCCTACCTGAAGCAATACCTCGGTTGTCTGTCCTTTTACCTTGCCCACAGCTTTGACCGTCTGTGTCTTACTGTTCCACTCGATACCAACACCTAGCGATTCCCCGACTGTCCGGAACGGAACGTAGGTGACGCCTTTTTCTATACGGGGTGCTGCGTCAAACTTCAGAGCGATATTATCCAGTTTGACGGTGATTGCTGGTGCAGCCGAAATGGTTGATAGATTCGGAAGAGTGCCAAATAACGAGAAGGCAAGCACGGTTGCCGCGGTAGTTTTCATTATTTTCTTATAAAGCATGATTGATTATTACCTCCAACTCTCGCATTAATCGTAACTACATACATTAACAAAATCTAGAAATATAGTTTACCGTAGTATAGCAAAAATTCAATAGAGTTCCAATTCCATACGAGTCGATATATGGTGTAATTCATATAACTCCAGATGATTACTGATAGAAACGGAATGGAACATGAGGAGTAGGAATAAAGTAGCTTGTATAGGCTCAAGATTACGGCAGCTTGGGAATGGGTAATAGGTATTCATAAAAGGATGTATTTCTTCCAATAGAAGGGGGTTCCTCATGAATCAATCCATGAATTTGCCCAGTGCAGCAATTCTGGGAATGGGAACGGCGTTGCCCGTTCATTCTGTATCACAGACTGATATAGCAGATCTAATTTCTTCTTCTCTTCATGATCGTCCAGATCTTGCTCGTTTTGCGAAACGGGTATTTAAATCCTGCGGGGTAGATACTCGTTACACCGTTGAACCCAGTTACCTCGGCACACTTGAACATTGCCGTTACCTTCCTTCCACTGATGAAACGGATATTCCCACGACCCAAGAACGAATGAATACATACAAACAGGAAGCTCTGCCGTTAGGCATTGAAGCTGCGCAGCAAGCATTGCAGGATGCGGGCATGTCACCGGATAAGATTACACATCTGATCACGGTCAGTTGTACAGGACAGTATTCACCTGGTCTGGACGTTTTGCTGATTCCACAACTAGGATTATCGCCTCGTGTTAATCGGATGCCTCTTATTTTTCATGGATGTGCAGCTGGTTTGAAGGCAATTCAAATGGCTCGGGATATTGTGCAAGGCGCACCCGGATCACAAGTGTTAATCGTCTGTGTGGAATTGTGTACATTACATTTTCAGCCGGTGAAAGAGAGAGAGTCGTTGTTCTCGGCATCGTTATTCGGTGATGGGGCATCAGCCTGTATCGTAGGCGCACCACAGTCCCAGGAGACACACTATCTTGATCTGGGAACGGGATATTCGGTTCTTCTGCCAGACTCCACGGAGGATATGACTTGGGAAGTGGGTAACCACGGTTACGATCTGTATTTGTCCCCTCGCATCCCTAAACTGTTAGGTGTTCATCTGGAGGAAGAGCTTAGACAGTTACTTCAGAGCGAAGAGTTACCTGAGCTCTGGGCTATTCACCCCGGAGGAAGAGGCATCGTGGACGCTGTGCAGAATGTGATGAATCTGGAAGATGAACAAACGAAGTATAGTCGGGAGATTCTTAGAACGGTCGGCAATCTGTCTTCCAACACAATTCTGTTTGTGCTGAAGGCAATGCGCGCTGAGATGGCTGCCGGACAGAAACCTTCTACCGAGGGGGTTGCAATGGCATTTGGGCCAGGACTAACCGCTGAGCTTATGAAGTTCACCTATGTACCTGCGTTCTCTTCAGCCGTTAAGGAGGAGAAGGATCATGCCCTTCTTTAGAAAATTGTCCATCAGAGCACGTGAGGATGAACTAATGGATGATTTCTCAATGGGTGGTGACGATTTAAGGGAAGCACTCAAACATTTGCGGCGGCTGAACAAAATATTCGCTGCTCCTGGTCCTACCTTATCGGGTGTTGAGAAACTGTGGAAAGAGATCGGCTGTCCTGATCAGCTTCACATTATGGATGTTGGCGCCGGTTCAGGAGATGTGAATGAGAAGTTACTTCGTTGGTCTGACAAAAAAGGCGTTAAACTGAACATCACACTCATCGATATGACAGAAGAGGCGTGTGTAGAGGCAAGACGACTATTTCAAAATGAACCAAGGGTCAGTGTGAAGCGTGCAGATGTCATGGATCTGCCTGATGCTTCCGCTGACATCGTAACAGGGTCTCAATTTGTACATCATTTCGATGGTCAACAATTGATAGATATCGTCTCCCAGATGCTGCGCATCTCCAGACACGGTGTTGTTATTAATGATATCCATCGCCATCCAGTGTCATATACGGCCGTGTGGATTACAACACGCTTAATTTCACGCAATCGCTACATTCGCCATGATGGACCGCTATCTGTTGCTAAAGGATTCACAGGCAAGGATTGGCAGGAACTGAAGGAGAAGCTCAACCATCATACGATGAGTTATTCCTGGAAGCCGCTGTTTCGTTATTCTGTTGTTATTCCGAATGATGAGGTCAAGACGTTATCCTAGGCAAAAATTAAAAATGCAAAGTACACTACAAAAATTTGTCTGAAAAGTGTTCTCTTTACACCTTTTGAATGGATGCTACATGGATAATACTCTCTACATTTCAGTCTTTAATCAAATTAGAGGAAGTGGAATTCGAAGTAGGAAGGGCAGGTGTAATCGTGTCCAAACAAGTTGACGTTATTGTCATTGGAGCGGGGATTGCTGGCAGTACCTGCGCATTGCAGCTTGCGAAGCAAGGGCATGAAGTGATTTTGATGGATAGTCAAGAATTTCCCCGTCACAAAACATGTGGTGAGTTCATGTCTCCTGAGACCAAGGAGATGCTGGAATACTTGGATATCCATTTGCTAGAACAGAAGCTTCAGCCAACAATGATGGATCATGCGCAGATTATTATGCCTGACGGAGGCGAGATCGAAGCTCCTTTACCCGGCAACGCTTATGGAATTAGTCGCTATGAGCTGGATCGCATTTTGCATCATGCTGCATTGGAAGCTGGAACGACGATACTAACCAAATCAACCGTAACTAAGATTGAACAGCCGCAAGCTGGTCTTTATGAAGTGCAGTTTAAGCAAAATGGAGAGCTAGTGCAGTACCGCGCCAAAGCTGTCATTGGAGCACATGGAACCAAGAAGCCAAGGGGAGTCGTTCCTTCTGCAGAGGATCTACGAGATGAAACGGTCTATGTAGGGATAAAATCTCACTTTAGTGGTATTACAATCCCACCTAGAGTTGAGTTGTACTTCTGTGAAGGTGGATATGTTGGCATCTCTCCGATTGAAAATGGGAAAACCAATGTGGCGGCATTGTTGACACTGGAAACGGTACAAGGAAGCGGAACATCGGTGCCTGATATATTACATGCGGCATCCCGAACCAACCAAAGATTAGCAGAGCGACTCGCTGAAGGAGAAGCTGTTCCCGGTACGCAAGTATCCATAGCACCGCTGAACCTCTCTAACATACCAGAGCCGTGGTCACAATATCCTCATATTGGTGATGCAATGATGATGATTCCACCTCTAAGTGGAGATGGCATGTCCATCGCACTTCGTTCTTCATTGTTGTGCGCGCAGTACACAGACCGTTATCTCCGAGGTGAACTGGATGATAAAGCGTGGGCAAGTGAGTATATTTTGGCAGCGAATCAGGAATTCACTCAACTGCTTAAGCGGACTAGAACAATTCAAAAACTGGCCTTTGCCAAAGTTAACGTATACTATCCTAAACTTGTTCAGATGATGCCTAGCTTGGCATCCTATATTGTGCAAGCTACACGTTTACCCCATATGAATACGACGAACAGATAATAGTCATTAACATGAGGATGGCCTGAGCCAGCCTCTTTTTTCACGACATTATGCGAATCTCGCAAATTGAACACGAAAACCATAAATGATAGAATACAACTGAAGTTATAGCAAATAATTCTAATTTTTCAGACATGTGGATCATGGAGGGGAATACTGATGAGCAAAATGCAAGAATTGACGATATCCATCGTAGAATATGAGCCACGATATGCACGTTCTATCGCGGATATGTGGAATGCTAGTCATGAGAGTTGGGGTGGTGATAATTCCCTCCAGACGGAACAGACTATCCTCCAAGAGCATCATCACAGCACGCATCTTCATGTATTTCTGGCACTTGTTGGTGAAGAGGTCGTTGGGTATTGCAGCTTCTCTCATTATAAAGAGGACAAAGGCGCGCTGTATATTCCACTACTTAATGTTAGACCCGATTATCATGGATACAAAATTGGAAAGAGACTTGTGTTACGTGCTATTGAACAGACGTTGAAGCTGGGATATCCAAGGCTGGATCTGTATACGTGGCCGGGCAATATCAAAGCAGTTCCTACGTATAAAAAGAGTGGATTTTTCTGGGAGAAAAGAGACGACACCACACATCTAATGAACCTGATCCCATCGGTGTTACAAACAGATGCGGCTAAGCCTTATTTTGAACAACTCGATTGGTACGTGGATAGTGTACGTGAAATTCTGGTGGAGCCAGATGGAAGACAAGAGCGTGGTTTTGATTATTTTACATATGAATGGCGTAAGGCAGATGTGAGTCTGAAAATGGAGTATGAACGCACTGGACGGGGCTTAAGACTTATTGAAACAAATGACTATCTAATTCAAGCAACGATTTTGCATGAACATAAACTTCCGTTTGGTTCAACATATAATATTAGGTATGAGGCTGTAAATAAAAGCGGAAAGCCCCTTACGATTGAAGTGAAGGGCGTAAGCAATACCGATATTCAGTTTGATTTACAGGGAGCACGATCTGTAGAGCGACAAGAACACATTGAGGGTAGTTTTCTGGTTCATCCGATCCAACGAGAACAGGATGTATTTCAGACACACCCTGTGGTTGAAGCGGAAGTGCGCATCAATGGACAAGCAGCTACCTTCAAGCTAGGGATTGAACCGAAATTTCCTGTAAAGGTTAAAGCTTATGCCCCTGGACGATCCTTATATATCGGTGATGGGTTCGAGCTAGATTTCACGGTGGAAAATGAGTATGACGAGGATACGGTATTTGCATTTCGTTTACCGAGTGATGATGTCCTGTCTTTTAGCCAACCCGATGTTCAAATTCAGGTTCCGGCGAAGAGTCGTCTTACAGTTTCCCTCACTGCTCAATTGTTGAGCTATGGAATCTGGCATCATCATTTTGACGTATATCATGTATCTGGAGAGGAACGTTCTATAGTCCTTTCACAAGAGACGAGTCTTGTCTTCCCTGGAATTCAATCCGCTTTTGGAGGGGAAACAGAACATGACTGGGTGATTTCCAATGGGAGATACTCGGTTCAACTTAACAAAATAAACAATAATGTATCGATCTATGAGGGGAAAGAAAGTACATTTTATTTGAATTTTCCTCAATTGGGTCTACCATATGTCTCTGAATTTAAGAAGACGCGTGCAACGCGAGTAACCTACCGTCAAGAGCATGGGATGGTGCTCGAAGCTGAGTATGATCTTGCATCTAGTACGGTGAAACTAGTTCAGATCATCCAATTATATAGCAATGGAACGATAAGCCGTCATCACATCGTAGAGAACAAGTCCAAGACCGCTCGTAATGAACCTATATTTCTGAAAGAAGGATTTCATCTTGGATCTGGGATTAGTGTTATTCCCTATGAGGATCAATACGTCGATGTTAGACAAGGACCAGACGCCTCAAACGCGGATTACTGGCAACTGGACAACGTGACCGAAAATTGGATTTTCACCGATGTTGGAGATTCTACGCGGGGCATCACTTGGCCGCAAGATAAGCAGCTTATTGTGGATGGCAGATCCTTTGCTATTGAGCACGAGCTTCATTTCCCCCAAGGAGGCCGGATTGAGACTAAACCCATTCGTATCGCTCTAGGGACATGGAAAAATTGGCGTGATTTCCGTTCCTTCGCCCAAAGTAATGAAGCTGTGGAAGAACTAGAGTCCATTCCTCAACTTCAGACAAAGGTGAATCAAGGGAATCCCTTTTTACATGGGACGTTAGAGGTTGAGATCTCAGAGCAAAAAAATGCATTTTTGGAAGGTGAGATTACACTCTCTACTGAAAAAGCTAGTACATCAACGCAGAAACAGCATGTGTCTATAGACCAAGCGTTGAATCGCATTGTAACACCAATGACCTGGCAGTATGGGCAAGAAGCAGATTTAATGTCACTGCAGATGAATATGGAGACGTATGAGATAACTCGAGCTCGGCTGGTATTTCCCGGTTCGAATCAACCGATTAATCATCAGTTGGATCAGACAGGTGACGTTCTTACGGTTAGCAACGGTGTTCTCCAATTTCAAGCGAGCAATACCTTTGCACCAGCCTTATATTCTCTGAAGCATCATGGTGTAGAATGGCTAGAGTCCTCTTATCCTAAACCTGGGCCAAAATCATGGTGGAATCCTTGGCTTGGTGGCATCTCTAGCGAAATACATGGGTTATCAACGACAAGTGTCCTTGGAGAAGAACGTGAAGCAAATTTTATAGCGCTTGAGGATAACCTAGGCAATGCTTGGTCAGGAATTAGAATGAGTGTCAGGATTCAAAAAAATGCGAAATTAAGAGGCCTCGTACTTCATCATTACTATTTAACTCTGCCAGGTGTACCCGTGCTTGCTACGACCACTCGAATAGAGCAGAATATGGGTGTGCCGCTGAAACTTTTCAGTTATATTAATCAATCCTTCTACCGGGCAAGCAATGAACTTACGGATACGAGAATAGATGTGAAAAATGATGCTGGCGAGCCCATTACCTACAAGGCTGGAAGGGTGCAATATGGAATCGATGTATCGAGCGGAATGATTCAATATGGCTCACAAGAACGCAAAGAACGTCTCACCTTCGTGGCACATCCGGAAATGGACGGAGTGAACTTACGAGTTAATAATCATATTGTTTCGTCAGTAGTAGAGGAAGAACTTGAGCTGCGAGATGGTGAGCAGCATTTCAGTAGACCACAGTTCTATATCATCTCAGATCTGATAGCTCCTGAGGAAGCGTATCAGGACCTACGCAATATTCGTTTTGATCCTATGAAAGTAGAAAGGATAATTCCATGAAGATTATAGATGCACATGTTCATTATTCTGATATTGCAGCTTTCAAAGAGACTGCGGAAACTTTAGCATCAATTGATTATAGTGAAAAAGGTTTGCTTGAAGAATTCAGTAAAGCTGGTGTTATTGCTGGGGTTGGGATGGGCGTTACTGAGACTGTCCCAGACGCGTTTCCTGATCCCAATGCGCTTAATCCAATGCTGCTTGACCTGAGTGAAGGGCTTCCTAATCATCTCTATACCTGTATTGGTATTAATCCATTAACCTTACATTTGGAGGGGCAGCTTGATGCAATAGAACAATCGCTGCGCTCAGAGCATGTGGTGGGTATCAAACTATATGCAGGCTATTATCACTTTAATGTTGGCGACGAAATATATGATCTTATATACAAGCTGGCTTCAACGTACCAGATGCCCATTGTCATTCACGGGGGACTGACGTATTCAGATCGTGGACTCTTGAAGTATTCACACCCGCTCTCGATGGAAGAGACGTTTCTGAAGCACCGTGATCTGACTTTTATGTTGTGTCATTTGGGTGATCCTTGGGTGATGGACACAGCTGCATTGCTGGAGAAAAACCCTAATCTCTACACTGATCTATCCGGATGGATCGTCGGAGATGCGGCGAAGGTTGAGCGGCTGTTGCAGGAGCAGACCTATACAGATCATTTCCGCCGTGCCATTGTATTTGCTGAGAAATATGATCGGCTGGTGTTTGGAACCGATTGGCCGCTGGTTCAATTGGAGCCGTATATACAATTTGTAAAGCATCTGATTCCTGAGGCTCATTGGGAGGATGTATTTTATAACAATGCACTGCGTGTGTTTCCAAAGCTAGCGCAGATGATGGAATAACTGCAGCAATTAGGACATACGAGGTAAAGGGATCCTAAATGACGAGGAACACCAAGAAGAAGGAATACGAAGTAGAGAGTGAGCCGCCTGAAGGCGGCTTTTTACTATACATATGTGCATGTGAACTGGAAAGAGATGATGTGCGGTGATGTCGAGGTTTGTCGAGGATAACAATGTTAGGTATAGTATAATGATATTTAATTGAATTATAAGATGCTACATAAGGAGATAGAGAACTATGCCTACGATATTGGTTGCGGACGATGATCCGAATATCCGCGAACTTGTCTGTTTATTTTTACGGAATGATGGATTTACGACACTTGAAGCAGAAGATGGTCAACAAGCCCTCACGGTGTACGGCTCAGCTCAAGTGGATCTTGTCGTGCTTGATATTATGATGCCGATCATGGATGGCTGGACATTGTGCAAGGAGCTTCGAAGAGCCAATCCGGATCTTCCCTTATTAATGCTCACCGCAAGAGGAGAGACATGGGAGAAGGTGAAGGGGTTCGAACTTGGGACAGATGATTACCTGACCAAACCATTTGATCCATTGGAGCTTACTGTACGTGTGAGAGCATTGCTGAAACGTTATAAGATTGGTTCAACACAGATGATTCAATTTGGCAATGTTATATTAGACCGGCAGACATATAAAGTCACTAGAGGTACAGAGTCACTAACCTTGCCGCTGAAGGAATTCGAATTGTTATATAAGCTCGCGGGAACACCTGGACAAGTCTATACACGTGAGCAGTTAATTGATCAGATCTGGGGCATTGATTATGTCGGAGATGATCGGACGATAGATGTACATATAAAACGATTGCGTGAACGATTCGCAACGACATCTGATTTTCGTATTGAAACGGTACGTGGGCTAGGATATCGACTTGAGGTCAACGAATGATTCGATCCTTATACATCCGCGTAGTGCTTACCTTCCTCATCTCTGTTATTGCGGGTACGGTCATCTCGTTTTTTGTATCGATATGGATCTTTCAGGAGCAACTTAATGAGAATGCAAATATTAATTTGCGAAACTTTGGTCAAGATGTTGTGCAGATCTATGAGAGGCTTCCGTCATCAGAAGCTGAATTGTTTATCAGTCATATGAAGCAGCTTGAATCCTATTACATTCGGATTTATGAAGCCACAGGTGAGTTTACATCATATGGACAGTCTGACAATCATAAATCGGCTAAGATTACGCCTGAGCAACTACAGACCGTGTTAAATGGAGGCGCTGTGCAAGATACACGAAATGGAATTGGTACGGCTCTCATAGGTTTGCCAGTCAGAACAGACATGGGAACCAAGGCGTTGTTCTTTGAAACACTTGCACCGCCTTCGGCTTCTTTTGTCATTTCGTGGGGATTAATCTTTGCGACCACTTCTTTAATAACAGGCAGCTTGTTGATCCTGATTGCTTCAGTATTTCTAGTTAGACCGATTAAAAAACTGACAAAAGCAACAAAACGAATTGCCGCAGGAGATTTCAATCTCAAGCTGAATATCAAACAAAGTGGTGAACTCGGTACATTGGCACGTAGTTTTGAAGAAATGACGCATGACCTCCAGCAACTGGAACAGATGCGTAGGGATTTTGTCGCCAACGTTTCACATGAGGTTCAATCCCCGCTCACTTCGATTTCAGGCTACGCGCAAGCACTTAAAAATGTAAGCCTCGCAGAGCAGGAACGTACGCGGTACCTGGATATTATTATTTCGGAAGCGAAGCGGATGTCGAAAATGAGCGATAGCTTGCTTAAGCTGAGTATGCTTGAATCACAGTCACAGCAACTGAAACTTACTACGCTAGGTCTTGATGAACAAATCCGCAGAGTAATCGTGGCGCTTCAGCCTCAGTGGTCAGCTCGTAATGTTCATTTTGAACTGGATCTTGAGCCTGTCAAAGTCACGGCTGATCATGATCAATTAGATCAAGTATGGACTAATATCATTGGTAATGGCATCAAATTCTCTAGAGATGGCGGCGTAATTCATGTTCATATGCAACAAGATAGCGATAAAGTGACTGTACGGATAACCGATGCGGGAATTGGAATTTCCCTTGAAGACCAAAAGCGTGTATTTGAACGGTTCTTCAAAGCAGATCGCTCCCATAGTCGCAAATATGAAGGTAGTGGCATGGGACTTGCAATCACCAAACAGATTGTAACGCTGCATCAAGGTGATATTCGAGTTGAAAGTGTACCTGATCAAGGAACGACTTTCATTGTTACACTGCCTGTGGCAACCACTAGGGATCATTAGATTTATTTTCGTATACAAGTGAATTGCATATCGTTTAGCCAATAGATGTTAGATCTGTACATGTTATGACTCCTATACAAGCTTGCTTGTGTGGGAGTTGTAGCACTTGTAGGTAAAGAACAGCTTGGAATGAACTGTTATATATATCTGGAATCGTATGATCCGTATAATCCAATACATAAATCAAATTATCTAATCTATTGGGTGGGGGGGGAATAGATTGAAGAGTTTTTTCAGTTATGACATAGGAGAATCAAGAAACTCTGTCCTCGTTCGAGCAAGAAATGTTGCCTTAACTGCAATACAGAGGTATGGGATGGACTGGGAGGAAATTCGATTTATCCAATGGTCTGATGCGATCACGTATCAGATTGTGACTTCAGCGCAAGAGAAGATTCTACTTCGTATACATCCTGATCGTTGGAGTAGAGAAGAATTAGCTTCGGAACTTGAGCTGCTTCAAGCCCTCAATCAAACGCAGGATATACATGTCCCTGAAGGGGTTAAAAGCTCTGATACATCGTTTATTGAACAGATCCAAACGGAGGAAGGGTATCAGCATCCTTATGTTACATTCATGCGGTGGGTAGAAGGTGAGCATCTAAATAAGGACATTACGGAGAACATGGCTTATCAGATGGGTGTAATGACGGGGAAACTTCATCAAGCAATCGCTCAATTTAAGCCATCAGCTGAATTTACCCGCCCGAGCTGGGGTGCGGATCGGTTTGAAGAGGAGTTCGACACGTTAGAGCCATACTATCCTCGTTTTCTTACAAGTGAGGCGTGGAAGAGATACCAAGATGCGGCGGAGAAGGTCGTCTCTACCCTCGTTCGAATGCCTCAAACCAGTGATAATTATGGTATGATTCACGGTGATTTGCATATCGGGAATATTATCATTCACAATGATCAGCCTCAGCCGATTGATTTTGGCAGATGTGGATATGGGCATTATCTTTATGATGTTGCAAGCACTTTACTAGGACTTCATGTACCCCAGCGAATTTCATTTATTGAAGGTTATGAGCATGTGAGACCGTTGAAAAAGAGCGATTTACAAGCTGTAGAGTGCTTCTTCATCATGAATCTAATTTCGGCCTAATGAATCTGAAATCGTGAACTTAATTGGTGAGCAACCCTACGCTCAAGCTTATATTAGAGAGTACTTAAGGGGTGCCTCGTTTTTGTTTGAAAGGGTTGAACCAGTGATTATAGAGGAGTGTAAGACTAGTTAGTTGCATGTCTATAGTAGGTTGTGTAATAAGAAAAAAATCGCCGCATGGGCGATTTTTCTCTTATTCGCTATGAATCAGCTGCTAGCATTTTAGCTATTATGGTTTCTGTAGTCTAATTGAGGTTCGTCTAATCTAGAGATTTCTTCTGCGATCTATTAGATCTAATATACTCATTACTGCGAAGACAGCCACTATGATCAAAATATAAACTAAAAATTCAATCCAGTTTACGTTGTCAAGTGTACCTCGGAACAAGTGATACAACACTTTAGTTGTAGTAACCGCAATAATGCAAAGGATAAGATTAGTTAATTTTTTCTTCATCAACGATACCTAATAGCCCATTCGGATCTCTTCAGGCCGAACGAGTACTACCTTTCTTTGTTATCTTGTGTCTTTTATTCAATGGATACTTAGCCAACTCTACGAGTCTACCAGTATAACACAAGATATGGAAGATAGAGGGTTAATAAATGAATTTCTGATTGAATAATTTTACAATTTGTCTTAAAACGAATAGATTAATGTCCATTAATCTGAAATATAACGAATGAGCAACGAGTAACAGCACTTACATTAGCTACAAAACTAACGATGACCCTTAGAACAGATTAGAGTGAGTTCGTTAGAAACGGCGCATCATCTAGGATCGTGATGGGACTTCGAATTTTACGCTCACTAAAGGGCATCGGCCAACCTTACTGGTTTACAAGGCTTTCAATCGAGCATCATACATCAGTTGAATCTGAATGCCGAAGGGATCTTCCACAACGCCATATGCCTTGCTAAATACATTACTGGATAACGGGGAAATGATTTGCACGCGCTGATCGGATACAAGGCTATGGTAGAAACGTTCGATTTCTTCTCTATCTGCACTTTGAATACATAATGAAGTGTTATTTCCAACGTGGAATGGCTCATTGATATTCATGGGATCTTCCGCGATCATAATTTTGGTGCTGCCAAGCTGTAAGACGGAATGAGAGATATAATTTTTATTTTCATCCGTAAGTTGTATAGAATTATCGCGTTCCGCCATCTGCTGATACGTTACCCGGAACCGTTCCTCTGCGCCAAAATGTGTTTTGTAAAAGTGAATGGCCTCCTGTGCTTTCCCGTTCATAGATAGAAAAATGGCTACCTCTAATGTTGCACTCATCGTATACATCTCCTTATTTCCGTATAATCAGGTAGATATCGATCTTATCAATTTGAAATATCTCCTTGAACTCATTATGCTAGTTAAAGGTGTCAAAACATGAAACCTTTATAGGGAGATAGCGATGAAAAAATCAGAACGATTAAATGACATGCTTAGATTCTTAAACGATCGTGAGTTTTTCAATTTGAGCGATCTGATGGAGAAATATCATATTTCCAAGAGCACAGCCCTACGGGATATTGATTCCTTGGAGCAATTAGGTGTGCCGATCTATGCCGAGCATGGCAGGTATGGGCGATATGGAATACTGCAGCATCAATTGTTAGCACCGATCCTATTCACAATGGATGAAGTATATGCACTTTATTTTGCGATGCTCACGCTTGATTCGTATCAATCCACACCATTTCATCTAAGTGTTAAGAAATTGAACGAGAAGTTCGAAGCCTGTCTGTCTCAGAAGCAACTACATCAGATCCACTTAATGAAAAAAGTCCTGCAATTCGAAGTGAGCCAGCATCACCATATAAGTCACTATTTGGATCGAATTCTGAAGAGTATTCTTCATGAGAGCACTTGTACCATTCAATATGTGAAAGGTCAGCAGGAAACGAGCTACCATGTTCAATTTTTCAAAATATCAGCAAAATTTGGGCAATGGTACGCTAGTGGCATCGACATACAATCCAATCAAACGAAGGTTTTTCGCTGTGATCGAATCACTTCATTCCAAGAAGAGATGTGTGATACACGCTACTCTATTGATGATTTACTTCATCGTTCATTAGACGCATATAAGTCTGCGAATAGCATCGAGTACGAAGTTGAGATCGCAGAGCAGGCCATAGATCTGTTTTATAAAGAAAATTATCCTTCAATGAACATAGAGCGCGGGGAGAAGACCTTCATTAGAGGATATTATAACCCCGGGGAAGAGAGCTTTATTACAAATTACTTTATGAGGTTTGGCACCTCGATCATGGCAGTGAAGCCGATCTCGCTCAAACAGATCATGGTACAACATATGGAGAATCTTGTGAGCCACTACCTGGAACTCGAATAAATAAGCGGATAGATGACATGTTTCTAGATAACATTTTTCTCATTTCTTGTAACTTTGGCAATGGAACCTCCGTCATATAGATTGAGGTGAGAGAATGAGGTCGTATAAATATGGGGCGAAATTAGTTTTTGTATTTCTTATATCCATAATGTTAACAAGCTGTAGCATCAAGAATGATGGGGAAATGTCGTCATTAGGCGCTTCAGACAGTTCAAGCACTTCATCGCCGTGTGTAACAGGAAACATTACTTTGGTGGATTTCCTAATGATTAATGATGTTATGTACTCGCTGAATGATAGTAGGTCCGATGCAACTCCAATTGAGCCTGAGCTCATGGGGGACAAGGTTGGTGAAGTTAAATTTACAATGAGTGAACAAGCTTGTTCAGATCATGTTGTGCAAAATGGAGACGCTGCATTCCTTCCAGTCGGCACATCTGTATATGAATTAAAGGGTTATCGGGCAGAATTTCGTGTAGTAGCTAAGGGTAGAATGTACCAGGTTAATGACAATCCTAAGGCTGGGACGATGGGCGATCTGATGGACATCGCTTCAAAGGTAGAGAAGATCAGCTTGGAAAGTGGAAATGACGGTAGTATAATCGGTGATTTCACCGAAGAAGCAACATCAGAATTTGTAAACGAGTTATTACCTTTACCATATGTAGGCTTTGACGAAGTATATAAAAAAGCAAAACATGACTATGGTATCTTCCTGCGTGTGTATCTGCAAGATGGTACTTCTATGCGTATGGTGTATTATCCAAAAGCGAATGCATTCTCGGCAGGAGCCTTTGGAACAGAGCGGTTAAATGAACTAATTGTTACGCAAAGACAACGGATCAAATCCGCGGCAGGCATGTAATGGAGCATATGTAAAAGAGGCTATCTCGATCAACGGGATGCCTCTTTTTCTATTTAATACAATATGTGCTCACATATTCGAGTCAGATCATCGAAATTTCGGGAATCAAATATCCTTAATTACATTGTTCATTTGGAACTTCTTAAGTGACTCCGTTGTTGTATGCATATTCTTCAAGTAATCAATTTTGTAGATGCAAGAGTAGAGCACGTTCAACACGTATTCAAAAGCAATCTGTGACGAGAACGTCCCAATCTTAGCGAGCTTTTCCTCATCATTAGGTACTCGAATGCAATACGTACTGAGTTTGGCTAACTCACTCTGGTTACTTGCTGTAATGGTGATGAATGGGATATTCTCACGGTTGAAGTGCTGCGCCACTTGAACATAATTCGGTGAGATCCCATGGTACGTTAGGAAAATAGCACAATCCTGAGAAGTTAAATTAATGGTGTGATATATCCATTCAGATAACTCAGTCGCAATGACCACATACTTATTAATTTTAAAACATTTATTTTGAAAACTTTTTGCTCGAATTTGTGAATCCCCCTGCGCATAGATGAAGATCCGATTGGCATTATTCAGCAGATGTGCTGTCTGTGATAGGAGCTCGTCGTCCATATATGCAACGTTCTTTTCAATCGTTTCCTTCATCAGTTCTGCAATCTCTTGTGCCACCTGGAGTGAAGATTCACCTGAGCTAAATGGATAGTTAGGATTCACGTTGGAGATGGGCTGTGTACTCTGCTGAAATTCACGGGCAAGCGTAATAGTAAACTCTTTGAATCCAGTAAGACCTAACTTCTGCGTTAGACGATGAATGGCCGAGTGAGATGTATATGTTGCTTTGGCAAGCTCTTGAATGCTTAGTTGGAGAACATGCTCTTTGTGTTTCAATATGTAGGATGCGATGCTCTTTTCATTTGGTGTAAAGTTCTGCATTTCGGACAACTGCATTAGGATGTTCAACAGGATCACTCCAGCTTCTGTAAATTAACGTGAATCAAGAATAGAAAATAAACATTTTGTTCAGAAAACTACCCGTGTAGCTTGTACATAATGATCGAAAGTACCGTTATCGCGTCAAAGCCTTTACGCAAGACCGTCTTATTCTATAATAAATGAAAAGACACTGAGGAGGAAACTTTATGTTAAACATCGGATATATCGGCAATGGAAAAAGCACCAATCGATATCATCTTCCGTTCTCACTGAACCGGGATGAGCTGAACGTCAAAACAATCTATGCACGCAGCTTGGAGAAAGTGGAGTGGGAAAGAGTACCAGGTGTTGAGTATACGGATGATATTTCATCTCTAATGAACGACCAAGACATTCAATTAATTGTCATCTGCACTCACACAGAGTCACATTACAGTTATGCCAAAATGGCACTGGATCATGGCAAAAATGTACTCGTTGAGAAGCCTTTTATGTTAACAAAAGAAGAAGCTGTGTCTATTTTCGAATATGCAAAAGAAAAGAATCTGATCATTCAATGTTATCAAAATAGACGATATGACTCAGACTTCCTTACAACCAAGAAAGTGATTGAATCCGGCAAGCTTGGGGATCTTCTGGAAGTTGAAATGCATTACGATTATTATCGACCTGAAATACCTAACGCAGTCTCCCAGTTCTCCAAATACAACAGTTATCTATATGGACATGGTGTGCATACCATTGACCAGGTCCTTTCTTATTTCGGTAAGCCCGACCGAATCCATTATGATGTCCGGCAGTTATTAGGCGCTGGCAGAATGAATGATTATTTTGATCTGGACTTTTATTACAATTCACTCAAAGTATCCGTAAAATCAAGCTTTTTCCGTCTGAAGCCAAGGCCAAGTTTTGTGGTATACGGTAAGAAGGGTGTTTTTGTGAAGCAAACAGAGGATCGCCAAGAGGAGCATTTGAAATTATTTTACCTGCCTAAAGGGCATGATGATTTTGGGATTGATCTGCCTCAGCACTACGGCGTGCTCACGTATGTGGATGATGATGGAACATACCATGAAGAAAAAGTGATTTCTGAAAAAGGCGATTATGCACGCGTGTATGACGATATATATCAAGCCATCGTAAATGGCCGAGACAAAGTAATCCGTGACGAAGAAACCATATTAGCCATGGAAATCTTAGAGAATGGCATGAAAGGGTGTAGCTAAGATGAAACTAGGAATCGTTGGAGCAGGTATGATTGTTCAGGATCTATTGAGTTTTATTAAGGACATTCCTACGATATCTTTGCAAGCAATAAGCTCTAGACCAAGTCATGAGGAAAAATTACGTTTGCTGCAACAACAATATGGCATTGAGCAGGTGTATTCCAATTATAGTGAGATGTTAAGCGATCCTGATGTCGATACGGTTTATATCGGATTGCCCAATCACCTTCATTACGATTATGCCAAAGAAGCATTGTCACACGGCAAACATGTCATTTGCGAGAAACCATTTACCTCCAATCTGTCCGAGTTCCTGGAACTTAAGGAGTTAGCTGAGCAGAAACAGTTAATTCTGGTGGAAGCGATAACCAATCAATATTTAAAAAACTACCTGTCCATGAAGGATCACATCTCTCAATTGGGAGATATCAAAATTGTCGAATGTAATTACTCACAATACTCATCACGTTATGCTGCTTTCCAAGCAGGCGAGGTTTTGCCAGCGTTTAATCCAGAGATGTCTGGCGGGGCATTAATGGATATCAACTTATATAACATTCATCTCGTTGTAGGTATGTTCGGTAGTCCTGAGCGAGTAGAGTACTGGCCTAACATGGAGCGAAACATTGATACATCAGGCATTTTGTTTCTAGATTACGGTGATTTCAAGTGTGTCTGCATAGGTTCTAAAGATAGCACAGCTCCCAATTCCGTAAACATTCAAGGAAACAAAGGATATATTCACATGGCAAGTTCTGCGAATATCATTGACAGCTACAGTTATGTCCTTAATAAGCAAGAGCCGATCCGTGTGGATCAAAAAGATCATGCTCATCGTATGTATGATGAATTCGTAGAGTTTGATCGGATGATTAGTGAGCTGGATTGGAATAAGGCTGCCCACATGCTTGAGCATAGTGAAAAGGTAATGCAGGTTGTTGAACAGGCCAAACAATCAGCCAATCTTGTTTTTGGTCCGGATCGATTACTCCATAATTAAAGAGCAACAGAGCAGACAATAGATTCAGACAACTTGACCGTATCCTGGTATGTTACCGGGAGCGGTCATTTTCTTTTTTAGATAGATAATAGATAAAAGAGCAAGCAATGATGGAAAATGATATCTGATCCATATTTCCCTTCGCAAACCTTCATCTCTGG
Source organism: Paenibacillus sp. MER 99-2 (assembly GCF_023714095.1). NCBI lineage: Bacteria > Bacillati > Bacillota > Bacilli > Caryophanales > Paenibacillaceae > Paenibacillus > Paenibacillus sp. MER 99-2. The sequence continues at coordinate 1,687,246 of NZ_JAMAUZ010000001.1, forward strand.
GTTATATTAGAGGTTGTATAATATTGGAAAGGTGAGAATATCTTATGAGCAATGCCAAGATCGTCAGTTTCATAGGCGTGATTTTGTTTACCTTGGTAGCTTCTGGTTGCGCTGCGACAAATGCTATTGTAAACAGCGAGGAAGAAAACGCTCCTCCTCAAATTGTAAAAGCGCTCCAAGTGAAGACAGATGACAATCCTATCGATCAGGCCTTCGGTGAGGATTTTGAAACGGCTTCTGCGACTACCGAGATCAATTATGTTGCGAATGCATATTTGGAGGCGTGGGAGGCGGAATGGAATCATATTTTGGCTGAATTAAAGCAGCACTATGAACACCCGGACGACATATGCATTAACAAAATACAAAAATAGCTATGAGAAGTTTGTTGAACAAGCGTCCGATCTTGAGAGAATAGATTGGTCAGACACCTCGGTATCGCCCGGCCCGGATCGCACTGAAGGTACAGGAGCGCGAAGTGCTTCATTGTTGAAAGAAGCGGAGTTGCTCAAGAGACAAGTGCTACACCTGATTGATAACTATTTTTACGAGAGTAGTGAATATGGGGAATACATATATCTATACCAAGGTAATGGCGCGGAACTAGATCTTCTAAGGTGAAATAGACTTACGAATGATATGCAGAAAGGGCTGGATTATCTTGAAGATACATCTTGTAAGACATGGCGCGGATGAAGACGGATATCGTGGTGGCTGGAGCCAACGCGGATTAGTTGAAGAGGGGATCATACAAGCATCCATACGGTAACGAAAGCAAACGAAGGATGGAAAATAAGTGAAATGAACATTAGAAATCATTTGAATGAAACGTAAGTTTCAAGCAACCTTGGTTAAGGAGTATTTATGAATATTAATAAGACACCTATTGAAGATATAAAATTAATTAGTGTGTTGGTGCTGGCAACCTTATCTTGCCTTGGGCTGGCTCAGTATTTACGTGTCCAATCAGACAAGAACATGTTCAACTTCCTGAGCTGGGATGTTTTCTTAGCATGGGTTCCTTTCATTTTATCGACAATCATCAGATATATATCCAGTAAAAAGATAACTAAGCCTAGCCTTGTAGGGATAGGGCTGCTGAGTGTTGTTTGGCTTTTCTTCCTTCCGAATTCTGCGTATCTGTTTACGGAAATTCTACATTCATTTCGATATTTGGATGCACAAGGGGAGGCAAGATTTTGGTTCCGAATGGACTTTTGGTATAGTCTGACGGTAACTTTTGGAGTAGCTATCATAGGTCTATTCCTCTCCATATGTTCAATACATCAAGTTCACCGAATGTTAAATCGAATGATGAGCAGATTGAGCAGCATGCTGGTTGTTGGTGTTATTATTCTGCTGAGTAGTTTAGGCGTATATATCGGGCGATTCAATCGGTGGAATAGCTGGGATCTATTATCACAACCTAAGCAGATTCTAAGAGATCTCATGATGGATATAAGCTCAGGACGAGGTTTGTTAGTAGAATTTGTTGCTATTTTGTTTACAATCCAAGTTTTTGGATACGTGATTATAGGTTTGTTGACTGCGAGATCGAGTAAGCAAGAAGAGAGAATCATTAATCACTAGGATATTATTTGGCAAACAGTATTGCAGTAACTGATAAACTTGAATTAGGAGCGTGAGTAGATGACGAACGATTTTTACTGTGACGAGGTATTGAACGGTAAAACAAAAGTAAAGACCGTAATGGAAACCGAAAATGTCTTAGCGTATTATCACACTCGTCCGTTCTATGAAGTTCATATTGTTGTCATTCCCAAGAAACATATTGATTCATTAATTAGTCTTATGAAAGAGCAGGATCATATGTTGTTAATTGAGATGATGGAAGTTGTTTCACAGATTTCTGCAAGATTAATCTCCGAATACGGGGCGAGTAAAATTGTCACGAATATAGGAAAGTATCAGGATTCCAAACATTTACATTGGCATGTTGTGTACGGAGAAATAATAAGAGATTAATACAGATAAAAGAGGATGATCCAGTATTGTGGAGGTGTGGGATAGATGTATGCTAAGGATTACCGATATATTGGGATGAAGATCATAGCGGTTTTCGTCTCAACGCTGATCTTGAGTTTGTATGGATCCTGGAGAGCCTATACACCCGAATCTGATCGAGTATCTGACGTAGGTTATTACTCCTTCGGTGGAATATTAGCGATCCAAGTCGTTCCGATATTCTTTGTATTTATCATATTAGGCGTAATCTTGTCTCCATTTATTGATACAATGATATTTAATAAATTCGATTCTAAAGGTGTAAAAGGGTTATTAACGTTCGTAACCGCTTATCTATTGCTTGGTGTGGTTAGTGGAATAATGATCTCCATTTTCTTTCGTAGAGTGGATTCAATTCTATTTTTCAGCACCCTTTCAATTATTGGTGCCATGATTTTTCTTGTCGTTCAATTGGTATTGCAAGGCATTTTTTATAAGCGCAGAGCTACGGATGATCCAAAGCAAAACGTCTAAATAACTTATGGATTCAAAAAGTCACCTAACGGTGGCTTTTTTTAGTGTTTTATTTGTTAATTACAAAATTTGCAACTTTATCCCTGATCATCGCGTTATGTTTATGTGGTCATATATGGAAGTATTCAGACTAGGAGGTTATCTCTATCATGTCCAATAAACAGACTCAGCACATGAATTCAACTCGGCAAATGCGAGTAATTAAGCCAGTCATTGCTGGTGTAACGGCTGCTATGTTTGCCGCTTATGCTGTACTCAGCGTACTACCAACTCAAGCCCATGCAGAGGCTTCTTATATTTCGGTGCGTAACTGGCATTCTTATAATAGCTACTCCGTACCTGAGGTTAAAGCATCATGGAGTGCCAATGTAGATAATTACCTTAAGATGAACGAAGCTTATTTAGAATGCAGTGCTATTGCCGAAGAGGGTAAGGTATTTACATTTGTGGGATCGAAGTTGGTTGCACTCGATGCCAAAACGGGAAAACAGTTATGGACGTATGGCCAAAAGCTAACACCATTCATCACTTATAAGGACGGGACTCTCTATGGATTAAGTGCTGATCATAAGCCTTATGCACTGACTGCAAAGACAGGTAAGGTGAAATGGCAGTCTGGCACATCCACGAGTATAGATGCAATGCTGCGTACCGAAGCTTTAATTCCTAAGACAGATACATTCTATGTGATTAATGGAAGTACAACTTTTGCATTTGATATGAAGTCAGGCAAGCTGCGCTGGAAGGCGAATGAACCGTTGGGTGAAGGGAACGGCACTGCGTATCTAGAGGAGTCTGATGGGGTTGTACTGCGAACTTTCAATGTACAAGGTGCACTATCTTCCATACAGCTCAATGCGTATGACAAGAAAACAGGCAAGAAGCTATGGAGTGAATTTGGTCAAGGGGAAGCTCTGCAAATTAAAAGTGGTCTTGTGTATTCAATCGACTATTACTCGTCAATGCTCGAAGAATACGATTCAATCCCTGATCGAACCTGGAAGGTTAATGTGTACAATCTGCAGACGGGTGTGTTGAAAGGCAGTCAGGAGTATTCATGGAAAATGGCTGGAGAACCACCGTATGCCAATGGTCGGGGCAGTATATTAGCGAACCAAGATAAACTGTACATTGAACAAGGGGATAAAATAGCAGAGTATTCGCTAAACGTCTACAAAAAAGGAAGTGCTCCCCTGCGAACACTACAGCGACATCATGGGGAGAACCTAGAGTTGATTGGCATCGTTCAAGAACGGCTGATCTATAAGAACTATACGACAGGAGAACTGACCGGCATTAAACTGGCTAATGGTCAGGAGGTCAAATGGTTAGGAGATGCACCTATTTCTCAGATTGATGTCTATGGTAAAGGTATGTATCGGGCACAGCGCAACGGTACCTTGCTTGGCATGGATATGCTGTCAGCGAAGCCTCTTTTCCGGGTAGCGACTGGGGGAGATCTGCATCATACAACGTTAAAAACGGATGGGATGCTCATCGTTCAGACGGAAGGCAAGATTCTAGGCGTGAAATTACCGGCAGCTCTGAAATAAACTCTCCGAGCCCAATAAAGGTGGGTATATGTATTGAATCGAACCAGTGATGGAATACAGTCTTGTTCACGTTTTCTAATCTCTAATATAATCGTCACGCTAATCGCCGTTGGCATATATGGTGGAGTCATGTTCACTGACCCTCAAGCCAGCGTGGATATGAGTGACCGAGCGAGCATCCTATTTTATCTGGCTTATATCAGCATACCTGTGTTTATCGTATTCGTATTGCTCACCACAGTCCTAGTTTGGTTCAGAGAACGATTACCAAAGAAAAGACACACTTCGAATGTCATCGTGTACAATGTAATAATTGCCGGGATCGTAAGTATGTTATTTTACCTTGTGCATAGTGCATTTTATGAAACTAGCTTTGTATTAGCCATATCACCATTTGTATCTACACTGACCTTTAGTGTCTTGTATCATACGTATATTACTAAAACTTAATCTACGTTCTTGCTCGTCTAAATGTGATGTAAAGAACTAAGTCGTAGCCCTGGAGTATTCAGTGCTGCGGCTTTTTTCATTGTAGATAAACTTTTAACGAAGATTGTACCAATATTTAGAAATTGTATTTAAAACAGCGACTATATATAATTTTAGACCTACATAATACATCCTTGGGAGAGCGGACATCATGAACAAATTGGTTTCAGTATTTATCATCTTCTTATTCATTCATACCATTGCACTCTCGGCAGCCGTTTCAGCATCTGAGCTGAAAGAATCGCCTATCATCGTAGATAATGGCAAGATTATTAGTGGTAGAACGCTAATTCCAATCAAGGTGGTTTCTACTCATTTTGGTTATCAGGTAGGATGGGAACAAGAAGCGAAGGTGGTTACGATTCTTGGTCGGGGTACTACGATCCGTATGAAGATATATTCTAACGAAGTGAGTCTCAATGATCAGAAGCTTACGCTTGAGGTGCCAGCACAGATATATAACGGGGTCACTTATGTTCCGTTGAAATTTCTGAGTGATGTGTTCGGAGCGAGTATCCGTTGGAATTCGACCTTCAAGGTGGCGCAAGTGCTGTGGGAAGATCAAACGATGTTAATATACACGGAAATTAAACGGATTCCGGATGTGACTGATAAACAGGTTGATAGCCTGTCCAAGGCAGCTAATGAGGCTGCTGTGATTACAGATGTGAAATATGCCAAAGAGCATCTTAAACCTTATTTCACGGATAAATTGCTAGGTAAGATCCTATGGAATAAAGGTTTGCCATTTCGAATTCAATTTGATTCCAAACATCAAAGTGCGGTCACCTATCCGAATATCTACCATTCCCAAGCTGTGATGACTCAGCTCTCATACTTTGCGCTCCACACCTGGGTCACTCGGACGATGGAGTTGGAGTATGTAGATCATCGCTGGAAGATCAGCCGAATTGATTTTAAATACACGTATTTCTAATAAAATGATAAGCTCGCTTAGCGAACACGGCTGCATGGGTCAGAACTCTGGCTTATGCAGTCGTTTTTTTTGACATTAGATTCAGAGAATGAGAAAATGTTGTGTTGTGAGAAAAGGATAGGGGGTAACTCCCCTGATAAGAAAGCTATATATTGGAGGTCTATGGATGAATCAACGATATCGTATTACAAGAACCATGCAGGAGAATAACGCGGAACAAGCGATCACTCTGGAAGAATGCATGCAGTATTTTGCGGACAAAGATGACTTTGCGTACTCCAGCGTTTTACATGTAAAAGGGCCTGAGAGTATCATGTCGATTGACGGAGATTTTTTCATGTGGTCACATGGGGGTAACGAAATTCCATTTCGTTTATTCTCGGGAGATCTGTATGTGGCAATCTCCAATGAAGCAGTCGTTCCGAAGATGATTGAGATCGCAACGGATCTGCGCGCTGATATTGTTGAAGGATAGGACAGTGCTTGAACTGCACACAAGTTCAGCTTGAAGCGAAACTACAATGAGATTGAAGAGGATAGAAGGTAGTTATTTTGCAGCGACAGGAGTAAGGTTATGAACATTATTGTTTTTGGAGCCACTGGCAAAACCGGCCGCGATATCGTAGCAGGAGCACTGAAGAATGGGCATCAGGTTACCGCGTTTGTCCGCAATCCCTCTAAGCTTAACATGACTCATCCCAATCTTCATGTCCATACCGGAGAGATCACGAATATGGAAGACGTTGATAGGGTCACCAAAGCCCAACATTATGATGTGGTTTATTCAGCGATAGGTTCTAAAGGGATGTTTAAACGCGAACCCTTACTCATTCAAGCCATGCATCATATGGTCAAAGCATCTGAGCAGAACGGTGTAGGCAAGTTCATTCATATCTCCTTCGCCGTTGTGCGATCAGATGCTGGTAAGTTAGGTTTGTTGTATAAGCTAATTGTCCCTAATGTGATGAAAAACTTGCTTCATGACCATCGAGAGAAGGATGCGTTAATCAAGCAAAGCAGTCTAAACTGGGTTCTGGTACAGCCTCCCATTCTAACTGTAGATCCATATTCCGGAAAGTATGTACATGAGGAGCGCATTCATCCTGACAAGTCTCGTAAGTTGAAAATGTCACGAGCCAATTTGGCTGACTTTATGTTGAAGCTAGCGAATGATTCTACTTATGATGATAAAGAGGTATTTGTAACCGAGTAACTGCACCCCATTGAACCGCATGATTCTAAATGGCAGTGTGAATTCTTCAAGGGAATATAGAACGAAGTTGAGGTGTGAAGTGAGAAGGATAAGTGTATTGCTATTATGCATCTGTATGATCTATGGATTTACTCCACCTGCTCTAACAGAAGCGGCTAAGGCTTCTACAACAATTAAAACAGCGGTACATATGTACAAAGGCCAGCCTTATGTTCAGATTAGCGGTGGCAACCCAGCCGTGACCCAGTCCATTAATAAAATTTTAAAGGAACATACGGTAAAGGTCGTTGATGATCACCGAGCACTGCAACAACACAATCGTGTAGCCTGGTCTAAAACCAGTGTCAAAACCTTGTACAATAACCAAAAGTTATTGTCTATCGTGTATACGGATGGGATAAATTACACGGATGATAACGTAGGAACCTACATATCTTCGACGTATAACTTTGATCTTACAACAGGGAAGCGTATTACACTAAGCGATGTTGTCGATACGGAGTTCAAAAAAGCTAATCTGCTGTCGATCATATCTCAGAGTCTTCAGTTGAAATATGATAAAGGTATTCAGATTATCGAGAAGCGAATTTATGAAATTCCGTCGTACTATGTGTCAGAATTTTATTATTACAATAAAGGGATTGTCGTCCGTTTCCATCCCACTACTGTGGCAGAAGCAGCAGAAGGATTCATTGACGTTAACGTGCCATATGACCAATTAAGCGATCGGAGCATTAGTCAAACTGTACCTAAATATCTAAATTATCTACGGAATCATGTGAGTGATTATATCGAAACCGAGATGCAGTACTTTGATGGATACAAAATAGGCAATATTTATGCTTTGAGTAATGGGGAATATTGGAGACAGGTTGAACCCAGATTTTATTCAATACCATCTGACTTGCTATCTGCTAAGGTGAGGATCTATAAAGATCGAACACGGTACTACATGTGGGTTGACGGCACAGATGATGCAGTCGAGGTAGAGAGGCTGGTTTATTCTGAATGAAAACATACAGAGCCTATGCGATATTCAATTTTGCGGCTGATGGGATCAATGTTACCTTTCCTGAATTATCTGGATGTGTGACGTGTGGTTATACACTAGATGAAGCTTTGTATATGGCAAAAGAAGCGCTTGAGTTATATATCAAAGGTGAGCCTATCGCGGAACTCCCAGCACTAGCTAGCGAGATGCCCGAGTTAACTGACGCTAATAATAGGGTTTATCTGATTGAAGCGAATCATACAGATTGATGCGTCAGACAGAGTCACATCAGGGTTCTACGTCATTTTATGTATATTCTCGCGCAACATATGTTAAAATGGGATTTGTACTATCATTTATATTAAATAAGGAGGCCAATATGGAGCCGATACAGCCTCAAGATATTCAAAATAGAATCAGCGAACTTGCTGATCAAGATGTATACGTACACCTTGAATTAACGACAGGTGCGTATGCTCAGCACTTGGACAGCACAAGACATCCGGCGTCGGCATTTATTTCCAATGCGGTCATTCGATATACGCAGGGATCTATCTCCGCGACGAGTCCATACCGAGTTGGCTTAAAGACAACTCAGGGATGGATCTATGCTGAAGGACTTACACATGTCGATGAGCAGGACAAGGATCGCTTAATTTTGGCTGGACATGATACTCAAGGAAAATTGGTTGTAGCATTACAACTCAGCAGAGAAATGTTCTGATGGAAGTGGAGGAGCAAGCATGAATAATGAACAATACAAACATCAGCGCATTTTGGTTGTATTCCCTCATCCAGATGATGAGGCATTTGGAGTTTCGGGAACGTTGGCTAAATACATAGAAGACGGTGCTCACGTCACATATGCTTGCCTAACCCTTGGGGAAATGGGACGAAATATGGGAATACCGCCATTTGCCAATCGAGTAACGTTGCCAGCCATTCGTAAGCAGGAATTGATTGAATCCGCCCATGCGATTGGTATCCAAGACTTAAGAATGCTAGGTTTTCATGATAAAATGATTGAATTTGAAGACCCGGATCTGTTGGATGCCCGGCTTATGGAGCTCATTGATGAGTTGAATCCGTCGCTCGTCATTACGTTCTATCCAGGTCATAGTGTGCATCCTGATCATGATGCGACAGGTGCTGCTGTTATCCGCACAATTAGCCGAATGCCAGCACAGAACCGTCCGGTTGTACATTGTATCGCATTTTCCAAAAACTATGAGCAGGCTATTGGAAAACCAGACGTCCTCATGGATGTAAAGGCGTTACTGGCGAAGAAAATGGCATCGATCCGCGCACACCGTTCACAGTTCCAAGCGGCTGAGCTTGTTGGCAAAAGCGAACTGAATGATAAGGAAATTCAGAAACGCTTCGGAACCGAAGTGTTCTGGACATATCGATTTGAATAAACGCCGTGGATCATGCGATAAAATTATATTTTATTATTAGATCTGTCCCACATAACAGATCTAAGTGATCGTAAAAGTCGCCTTCGAGGCGACTTTTATGTTTTATAACGAAGATTAGTACAATCCTTACTTTGAACGAAACGCATTAATTCCGATGATGTTCGTTCTATTGATCTAAGCTGTCTAATAACTCATCTGTCGTTAGAATGGTGGCGAATTCGTCATGTAGTGTTGCAAGTGAGATCTCATGTACCGTCTCCGCAGTATGATAGGTGCCGTGTTGGTCATATAAACCAAATGCGGCTACTGCATCTGAAATAAGAGTTGTATTAAATCCTAAGTTACTGCTCATTCGAGTCGTTGTGGATACGCAATGAGGAGTGGTTAACCCCGTTATTACTACATGTGTGATATGATTTTGTCTTAGATGTTCTTCTAGAGGTGTGCCGATAAAACTACTATTTACCTTCTTCGTTAAAACGATTTCCCCTTCACTCGGTTTAACGACCTCTTTAATACTGAATCCTTCATTTGTAGGATGGAATAGAGAATGAAGCTTGTCGGACGTATGCTGGATATGTATGATGTGCCACCCTTTGTCTCTCCATGTCCCAAGTATTCTACTGATATTTGCTTCCGCTGATGGATTGTTCCTTTCACCCCACTTGGGATCATCAAAAGCCTTTTGGACATCGACTATAATTAGTGCTGTATTTGGTTTCTCCAATGACAGTTCCTCCGATCCTAATTTTGGGATTACATCAATTTTTATTCTAATCTCTGATTCTGCTTTCCGCAAATGAATTCAATGATAAATATCGGTTCTTGTGAACCTAATGAGGTCTTGGGTGATCTAATGAATAGATGAACCTAAGAGAAAGGGGAGCCATGTGTGGATTTAACTGAGAAAGTAACACTTGCAAGGCAAGGAGATCAAGAAGCTTTTGTATATGTAATACGAGCTGTACAGCAAAGCTTATTTGCCATAGCCAGAACCATTGTGAAGAACAACGAAGATTGTGCAGATGCCATGCAGGAGACGATTACTAAGGCATATTCTAATGTACATACACTGAAGGAGCCTACCTATTTCAAAACGTGGATCATTCGTATTCTGATTAATGAATGTAATCGGATTATTAAGAAAAAGCAACGAGTAAGCCCGGTGCCATACGATACGAGACAGACATCGTATACGGGGGATTATGGCCAGATCGAATTGTTTGAAGTGATAGATCAGCTGGATGAACAACTCCAGACTATCGTGATGTTATTTTACATTGAGGACATATCGATCAAGGAAATAGCAAAACTACTCCATGTTTCTGAAGGCACGGTTAAATCACGCTTATTTAGAGCCAGGCAGCAACTATCTGAACTTTTAGTAGGGGAAGGAGAGGGCAAATATGAATCATCCTGATGCACTTGATCGCGAACTTAAGTCATTGTTGAAGTCCAAAGCAGAAGACGTGGCTATTCCTGATCCAGTTCAGAATGCTGTCGAAAATACGCTATCTTCTCTACCTAATCAGAAGAGGAAGAAGAGATTACCTATTAATCGGTGGAGATGGATGGCTGCAGCAATAGTCTTCTTTTTTCTCCTCGGTGCGATTTCGGTTTCCACTGTGCCCATATTTTCTGAAATGCTGCGATCTTTGTTCGCTAAAGATAATCCGGATATCGGACTATTGCGAGCACAAGAGTTAGGGTTAGTTCACAATCCTCATATTAAAGTAAAAGATAAAGGTTATACGCTCGTAATCAATGAAGCTGTGGCCGATCCGACGCGGGTGACGATTGCTCTACAGCTATTTGATCCCAAAGGGAAACATAATCGTGACAAATTGGTCATTGGCTATGAGAACGAAATTACGATTAAGGATAGTGAAGGAAATAAGGTAGACACCATGTACGACATGGGATATACGAATGATTTTTATTACCTAGTCGCCTTCTTCCGTGAGCCTCTACAGACAGACCGGATTACCATTGAAGGAAATATTCAGAAACTAGGTCAGCGGAATGAAACACCCATTGAAGGCGATTGGAGTTTTAGTTTTGATATGGATATGAAAGAGGCTAATAGCAAGACGACCATCGAAGAGTTGTCCGGAAGCTATACAACACCTCACGGGATGACGGTGACGTTGAAGCGACTGACAAGGATGGTACAGGGCGTTCGTCTCGAACTGGAGACAGAGCTTAGTGATGAAGCCATGGCTAGATCACCGGGAGATTTATGGGAGAAACAGATGCTGAGCTTCCATTTTGAGACGATGGATAAGGAAGAGATTCATGCTGTGAATCCGAGAAAACAGGGTTTTATGGATAGTTTGATGACTTCTGATCACAAGGTCATTGGTAATGGAAAAATGCACTGGAGTTACACATTTAAGTACTTGCCTGAAGAAGAACCTTACCGATTTGTCTTAGATGCCTATTCCGTTGCAGAGTTAGATGGAAGCCAGATTACGTTTAAACCCGCTGAATTGGTTGAGCCAAAAGGGTATCAAGTATTGAATGATCACTTTGAGTTGATCGGGACAGCACTTCAGGAGTCTGATATGGAACAAGGCCAGAATGAAATGGTCATCTCTTTCTATGCAGAGTTAGAAAATGAATTTGACTACAATGTATGGAAGGCAGTTGATGCCTTAGGTAATCGGTACGAAGTAGATCGCGGTGGGGTATCGTTTCTTATTCATACTTTGCCTGACAATTGGCGTGAAGGATTGATTAGTATGGGAGATCGTGGGATGAAGCAACCCTACAAATTCGAAATTAAAGGATTAAGTCATATACCCGACCAGCTTACTTTGATCAGAGAAGTCGTTGACAAGCGCTATCAAGACCCAGATTGGTCAGTGCTGCTTAATCAATAGAGAGAGGGAGGGAGCCGAAATATAAGTTACATTAAAAGACAAACAAAAGAGCAACATACAGGCAGCAGTAAAGCTACTATTATGGTAGCTTTTTGTTGTTATTATAGCGCTAGTGTTGTAATTATCGTCTCTAAGCTTCGTTATAAGACCACATATAAAATTGTTCATAATTGGTGTTATCTGGGTTATCATGTATGTAGTGATTCTATCAGATCAGTAATACCTATATCTAAGAAACTTGGAAAGTGGGAATAGACATGCCTATAATACAAGTTCTACATTACGATGCCTTCTCTTCAGAGCCTAATATGGGAAACCCTGCGGGAGTTGTTTTGGAAGCGGATCATTTGTCTGAAAGGGCAATGCAGTCCATTGCACGTTCCGTTGGATTCAACGAAACGGTATTTGTTGTAAGATCAAGCCAGGCGGATTATAGACTAAGATATTTTACACCAGGACATGAGATTAACTTATGTGGACATGCAACGATGGCTTCGATGTATTGTTTAAAGACACGAGGACATATTAAAGCATCCCAGAATGCTCTAACGATTGAAACGAATGTTGGAATCCTACCTATAACGTTTGATTACATTAATAATGAACTGATGGTAACGATGAAGCAGGATCATCCTCAATTTATTCCATTTCAAGGGTCAGTTAAGAAACTAGCAGAGAGCCTAGGCTTATTGGAAGAAGAAATCGATCCCTCTATGCCCATCGTGTATGGAAGTACTGGAACATGGACGTTACTAGTGCCTATTAGAAACTTAGAGAGCTTTAACAGAATGCAATCTAATAATGAGATTTTCCCAGAAATCTTGATGGAGAAACCAAGGTCTTCTGTGCATCCTTTTGGATTAGAAACAGTTAAGAAAGAGGCAATGATGCATGCAAGGCACTTTTCTTCACCGTATTCAGGTACGATCGAAGATGCGATAACAGGAACCGCATCTGGCGTGATGGGAGCTTATTATTTGACATACCTTGATCAAGAAGCGTCTAACATAGAGTTCATCGTGGAACAGGGTACAGAAGTGCATAAAGATGGACAAGTGTTGGTTAATGTAAGTCGTAGGCAGGAAGGTATAGACGTGTATATCTCGGGAACAGGGGTCTATGTTCGTGAGCTTCATGTTGAATTTGATGGTTAATTGATGATTCTCTAAAATGCAATGCAGCGGATTGGAAAGCGACTCCTATTCAGAAGGGCGTGACATACATTTGGTCAATCAAGACATACTATCTCAAGCGGCAATAGCTTTTGGAATTAACCCTACTTCATTGGAGTTTGTGAGTAATTCAACGAACGAAGTCTATAAATACATTAACAATAATCAGATGTACTATCTACGATTATCCGAAAAATCCATTGAATACGAGATGAGCATTCAGGCTGAGGTTCACTGGGTTCGTTTCTTGGCTATGAACGGTATTCGTGTTTCTTTACCTCTATTAACAGTAGAAGGAAGCTTGACAACCGTATGTAGAGATCATGAGAAATGTTATATTGCTACTGTGTTTGAAGGAGTTTCGGGGAAGTTTTTTGATTCAGATCCACAAGCATGGGACTCACCCTTATTTAAACGATGGGGTGCGACAATGGGACATATGCACAAGTTAACTAGCTCATTATACGAGCCTATGGATTCACAACATACGAGAGTGAAGTGGAGCACGCTAGACATTGATAACCCGCATTTACATAAAGGCAACTACGCTGTGCTTGTAAATAAGCTTAGAGCAATTGAGCAGGAATTGATGTCGTTACCTACAAACCCTGAAGCATATGGGCTAATCCATTATGACTTTCATCCTTATAATTTTCTAATTGAACATGGAGAAATCAATGTATTTGATTTTGATGATTCATTGTACGGTTGGTACGCGATGGATATTGGTGTAGCAGCTACACACGCTGTATGGTGGGGTTCAGATCATTCAAAGTGGCGTTCCAAGAACGAATTCTCCAAGCATTTCTTAACTGCGTTTCTAGAAGGTTATCTGGAGCAGAATAATCTAGATGATCAATGGATTAAGAGGATTCCTTTATTCATGGAATATCGGAATATCAGTTCTTTCTTCTGGTGGCTGAAGGATTGGGATGGGGATGAAGGAAAACTGAGTGAGTCTCAGAATAATGCAATTACTGACGCAGTTGCGCGGATTCAGTCGAATCAAACATTTGATGGGTGCGATTTAGAGTTATGACGTTGAAGGAGTTGAATTGAATGATTCTAGGACTGTATGAAGCTCATTTACCGATAAGTGATAAAAATAGATCGATCCATTTTTATTCAAAACTAGGACTGGAGCTTGCCTGGGAAGATGAAGATACGGCCTTTTTCTGGATTGAGAAAGAGAAGAGCTGGTTAGGTCTGTGGGAAGGGGAAGAACATCGGCTTCCATATCATCCTTCGATCAGACATATTGCATTCAGAGTAAGTTATGAGGAACTGAAACATAGTATAACTTGGCTCAAAACGATTGGTGTTGAACCCGTTCCTTTTGGACGAAGAAGTTCAGTTGAACCTTTTGTACGTGCAAATCAAGGGAATGCCTCCGTATACTTTAACGATCCTGATGGGAATAGTCTTGAGTTGATGTGTTTTGTGCCTGTTCCTGAAAAGTTCAAATCTATAACAGATAAACTATCATTTGAACAATGGGAAGCTATGATCCGGGAGGAAGAACAATGACCATGTTTCCTTTTCAAGTTAATGAATCAATCTTAATTAATATAATTCAACCTAAAGATCGAGATGAATTGTACTCATTAATTGATGAAAATAGAGCACATCTTCGAAAATGGCTATTGTGGGTCGATAAACGAAAGTCTCCATCCGACTTAGATTCTGTTATAGCGATGTGGGCACAAAATGTTGAAAAGAGAAACGGATTTGATGCAGGAATATGGTACAACCATAAGTTGGTTGGAATGATCGGGCTACACTACATTGATTGGAAGAACAAAGAAACAAGCATTGGGTATCTTTTATCGGAGTCAGTCGAAGGTCGTGGAATTATATCAACATCGATCAAGGCATTGTTGGGTTATTTTTTTACTGAGTTTAAGTTGAATCGCGTAATCATTCAATGTGCAGAAACCAATCTAAGAAGTCGATCTATTCCAGAACGTATTGGTTTCGTAGAGGAAGGCATTTCAAGAGAAGCTCAGTGGCTGTACGATCATTATGAGAACATTGTGACTTATAGTATGCTATCGAGTGATTGGAATAAGTAACATTGCTTCTACTTTTCTGAAGAAACCCGTCGCTTAACAATCAATTTGCTGCGAAGGAGAACAAAATGAATCGAATATTGGTGATTGGATCAGGTGGATCTGGCAAATCAACGCTTTCCAAAAAGTTGGGTAACATTCTTAATCTGCCTGTTATTCATTTAGATGCTTTCTTCTGGAATCCAAACTGGGTTCCTAAACCTAATGATGAGTGGGATCAGGTGATTGAAGAGTTTACAAACCAAGATCAATGGATCATGGACGGTAACTATTCAAGGACAATGAATACTAGGATGGAGAGAGCCGATGTCATTATCTTTTTGGATATGCCAAGGCTCTTATGCTGTTATCGAATTATCAAGCGGCGCTTGATGTACCATAACAAGAGTAGACCCGATATGAATGAAGGATGTAATGAAAAGTTGGATTGGGAATTCGTGAAATGGGTCTGGAATTATAAGAAAAGAAGTGGAATGAACGTTCTGAAGAAGCTCGAACATATGCAGGGAGATAAACAAGTCATTATTTTAAATACTAGAAAACAAGTAGATGAATTTATAGGCAGAGTAGAGAATGATAGAGGAATACAGATAACAATGTGAGGACGTTGATATTTTTTGACCATTGCAGCAATAATTATAGCCCCTACAGATCAAGGCTTTTGTGTCCCCGTTTCAACAGAAAGTTTCTTCAAAAGATGCTGGATACCTGGAATACAAAGTCTACAATTAGAGATGGTATCTTATTTCGCTGACCCAGGAATAGATCTGACGAAGGAGCATTTCCCGGAATTAGTTAGAGAATTAAGTCTATTAAGAGAATGGGCGAATAAAAGTTTGGAGGAGAAAGACGCGACATTTTTAATAGGTAGGGTGGATTTTCTTATTCAGAAGATGACAGAGGTCTTTAATGATGAAGCAGTTATTTTGTATATTGGTTAATGAAGAGTAACAATTTCAAGAAAAGAAGGTGTGCTGATGGAGATTGTTCAGGCGGATGAAGCTAACGTAAATGAAGTGACCCGGCTAGCCTTAAAGTTATGGCCAGAGAATTCGTGGGAACACCTAAGAGCAGACTTTGAAGAACTATTACAATCAGAGAAAGACATGTTATATCTTGCAAAGTCTCAACAGAATTACGTTGGATTTATTCACTTATCAATAAGAACCGATTACGTTGAAGGTTCTAATTCATCGCCTGTTGGTTATGTTGAAGGTATCTATGTTGAGCAGGACTACAGGAATCAAGGCATCTCAAGAAGATTAGTTGAAGCAGGAGAGAAGTGGGCGAAGTATATAGGCTGTACACAGATGGCTTCAGACACGGAGCTTACGAACCATGCAAGCCAAGCATTTCATGCGAAGATTGGATTCACAGAAGCGAATCGTATCGTTTCTTTTATTAAGGACTTGAAATGAATAACCTGAAATTCGAGTTGAGCACCTGATCTGTTATCATTGATAATCATTTTCAATTGAATTAAACTAGATGTTGAGGACAGCCAAGCTAGATGAGCTAGGTAATATGGCTACTCCTTGTTATTTCAATAATATGAAACGATGTAGGAGGTAATTATGTTAATTCAAACTCGAAGTATGATTATACAAAAGGGATACAGCGATCAGGTCGTAGAACGATGGAGCGGTCCTTCCCCGGTTGTGGAAATGCCAGGTCTTATTGATTTCAGTGTAATGGTTAACAAGCGAAACAAAGAACAAGAAGAAGTTCTGGTCATCATTCGCTGGGAATCAGAAGAAGCGTGGAAAAATTGGGAGAAAAGCGACGTACATATCAAGGGTCACCGTGAAAAGAAAACACAAGAAAAGCCGGAATATCTGATCAGTACTACCGTAAATATGTATGAGGTACAGACAGTTAAGTCAGGCAGCGGTTCTTTCAGTAATTCATAATACTCTAAGCACACGATTGACCATTAGCTGGTTAGTCGTGTTTCTTTTTTTTATAGATGAACGGATGAATTCACTTGTGATACAATCAACGAATGTAAGAAGTGCAAGGAATGCGAGACAATAGAGGTTAAGCATAAACACCACACCAATAGAATGTACTGACAAACAGGGAGGCATTATTACGATGGATTACGCATTTTCCAACAGGATTGCTGCATTGCAGCCATCTATCATTCGTGAAATTTTAAAAGCAACTTCAGGACAGAACGTTATTCCGTTCTCAGCAGGTAACCCTGCACCAGAAACGTTCCCTATTGAGGCGATTCGTACGTTTACACAAGCCATACTGGAGCATGATCCAGTGACGGCTCTTCAATACGGAATTACAGAAGGATATGCCCCGCTACGAGAAGCACTGACGACACATTTGAAAAAAGGGTTCGATACAGGCAAAGAATCAGATGAACTGTTTATCGTCTCTGGCGCTCAGCAGGGAATCGAACTTGCTTGTAAAGTATTCTGTAACGAAGGTGACACTATTATCTGTGAGAGTCCAAGCTTTATCGGATCATTGAACACTTTTCGTGCTGCGGGAGCCAAGCTAGTTGGTGTGCCTATGGAAACGGATGGGATGGATATTGAGAAGCTTGAACATGCTCTGCAAACGGAGCAAAACGTGAAGCTGATTTACGTGATCCCAAGCTTCCAGAATCCGACGGGCATTACAACAAGTGAAGAGAAGCGTAAGGCAATCTATGAATTGGCCAAAAAATATGGTGTCATGATTCTTGAAGATAATCCATATGGTGAACTTCGATTCAAGGGACAAGATGTACCAACCATTAAATCAATGGATGATGAAGGTCTTGTCATATATGTAGGTTCCTTCTCCAAAATTCTATCTGCGGGTCTACGTGTGGGTTACGTTCTTGCACCGTATGAGGTTGTTCAGAAGATGGTTGTGGCTAAGCAAGGTGAGGATGTACATACGGCCATGCTTCCACAGATTTTGGCGTACAAGTTCATGGCAGAGTATGACTACGACAGTCATATTGATAGCATTCGAACAATCTATCACAGAAAGTCAGCATTGATGATCGAACAGTTGAAGCAGCATATGGGTGAGAGAATTACCTTTACTCAACCAGAAGGTGGCCTGTTCCTGTGGTGTGATCTACCGCATCAAGTTCCGATGCTCGAATATGCCAAAACTGCTGCTGCTCAGGGTGTTGCAGTCGTTCCTGGTACGGCGTTCCTCGTGAACGAGAGCGAACCGTGCAATGCCATTAGGCTTAATTTCTCTACACCTTCGGATGAGCAAATTGTAAAAGGGATTCAAATTTTGGGTCAAGTATTAGACTCCTATAAGTAAAGACAGCATCGATATGGATATAACGCACACTAATATCATGGAAGAGCAGTAAAACCGCCAAACTGGCGGTTTTTTGTATAACGATTTATTGTTCTCGTTAGCTAGTCAGCTACGTTTTTTTTGAATGATTAGGGGAACCTAGAGCAAAAATGGCTTATCAAAAGATTCTATAGATGAGGTAATTGACGATCAGAGTTGTTCATGATAATTTAGATTAATCACAAATTAAACCATCAAAGCCAATGAGATAAAGGGGGTTTAGACATGTCGTCGACAATCGTGCTCGCTGCCGCCGAAGATGTAAGAAGTGAGGATTCAGTACAATTAATGAAGGAGCTGAGCGAGGAGCTCGGATTGTTATACGGAGGTGACGGTACGGCAGGATTCCAACTCTCAGACGTGGAAGTTCCGCGATCAGCATTTATTGTAGCTCGTTTGGATGGTTATCCTGTTGGTTGTGGTGCGATTAGACCCCTTGATGAACATTCCGTGGAAGTGAAGCGCATGTATACCCGTTCTGACTATAGACGTAAGGGCGTTGCACAAGCGATATTAGCTGAGGCTGAGCGTCTTGCCATACAATTTGAGTATCGCAATTTGAAGCTACAGACAGGTCCGCTGCAACCCGAAGCTGCCGCATTATATGAGCGAATGGGATATTATCGGATTCCTATTTTTCACGGAGACTGGGATCAAGTATTGGCCTATCAGAAAGACTTAGTTAATCAACCAGCGACCCTCTGAAACGGTATTTAAGATTAAGCGAACAAAGGTCGACAACACGTAGCTTAATTTCAAAAGTATTGATGTACTATACCCAGCACCAAAATTACGATAAACAATGCCTTTTGAATTTAGTTTAGTTAAATAAAACTCCCCACTCGGCATAATCTTGCTATAGCATGGGGAGTTTTGTGTATACATTTGCTATGTCTGTTTACAATGATCCTAATAACCTATACCTAATTTTAACTATGAATGTTCCTCGTTCGATTGGCTTTCACATATTTAAGCTGAGCAACGATGATGACACTAATAATAACAAGCAAGAACCAGGAGCTGATCTTGCTGAAGCTCACGAGCTGCCACGTTTCATGCTGGTCAGGATATTTCCAACCATTAAAGAATGTAGCGATGTTCTCAGCAGTCCAGATGAAGAAGCCAACAATGATAAAAGCGAGTGACAGTGGCATTCGATAGATTGTAGAACGTACACGGTAGATAATCCATGTCTTCCAGAACACAACAAATACAAGTGCTGTGAGCCACCAGCGGAAGTCGGGAATAAAGTGATGTGTGAAAAAGTTAAGATAGATTGCTGCTCCGAGCAATACGGAGGATATGCCACCTGGCCAACCGGTCATGTCCATTCGAAGTCTACGCCATACTTGGCACATAAAGCTAGCTACACTTGCATACATAAATCCACTGTAAAGCGGAACGCCCAATAATTTAGTATATCCAGGTTCAGGATACGACCATGAGCCCATCCATACTTTATATATCTCAAGTGTCAAGCCGATCAAGTGAAATACACAGATGACCTTGATTTCATCAAGGGTTTCCAGACCACTTCGATACATTAGGTATTGCACGATAAGTAGTATTAATAGAATGGCATCATAACGATGAAAAAAAGGAACTTGAACGACGCTCGTAAGTGCTAGTGTCCCAAAAATAACAACAGGGAAAATACAACTCATAGCCTGATGATAGCCAAAATGTAATAACTGTACGATAGATTTCATCTTACCTTTACTCCTTCATAAGGGCTGCTGATCTCAGTGAGATCCGTGGCTTTTTTTGATCTTTAGTTGAACGCCGTTTCCATTAATAGTAGGACAACATACTATAGTTTATATTATTCGTCTAGATATCGCTTATGCAAGAGAAAGGAGTGACTAGAATTGCCGTATAGCACAGGTCTTATCTATAATCCTGTTTCAGGAGCAACACAGTCTACACAGATCATTGTAACCTGTCTTAATGACTCACTTAACGCGCCAGTAAACGTTGAGCTTGAGGTTTTCCGATGGGATTCAACACAAACGGTTCGAATACCGATAGGTCATGAACTCTTCGAGCTTACAGCCCAAGCAGGTAGGACGTATGTGTATCCTCTCATCAATGCTTCTTTTTTTGAGGTGCAAAGTGATTATTTCAGTGCAACGAGCACCATGATCAATGTTTATGGTGTCGATTCGACAGGGCAGATCATACAACGTGTTCTGCAATCTGAGATGTCACTGATCGACCGATTCACCAATATCCCATAATCTGAAGTGAGGTGAAATTGATGGTTGTAGTTAATATTACTGGAGCACTAGCAGGGAATCAATTTGAACCTTCGATTGCTGTTAACACGCTTAATCCTAATATTCTGTGTGTTGTGGCCGTGGATACCAGTACGGGTCCGACATTGACAGGATTTTATCGTTCTATTGATGGTGGAACGACTTGGTCAACCTCGATTCTGCCCAATCCTCCCGGGTATGCTGGCGCAGAGGCACCTACCATTGACTATACGTTTCCAAGTACATTTATTGTAACCGTGCACGTGTTTAACGGATTCAATGACGGGACAATCGTGAGTTATACCTCTTTCGATGATGGATTAACCTGGCAACCGCCCGTTATTGTTCAGGCAGGCTATGGTACGGTTATTCATAATGATGAGCCATTAATTGCGGTTGATCGCTCTCCTGGTAGTCCTTACAGGGGGAATGCTTACGTGGGCTATACACCATTAGCCACGACCTTCTCTGCCATCTTTTCTCAGAGATCTCTTACACAAGGGTTGAATTGGGAAGCACCTGATCGTCAGTCCAGCCCAAGAGGTACACATGACCGTGCAGCATTGGCAGTTGGATTCAATGGAGAGGTCTATGCAGGGTATATCATTACTGGGCCTGCTAGTCCTTCAGCGCTTCTGCGAATCTCGTACGACGGAGGGATCAACTACCAGCCTTCTATTGAAAGACAATCTACATTTATCGCTTCGGTTGTTCCTTCACCTTCTCCTTTACCTGTACCTAATTATCAATTTCGAGTACAGACCAATTTGAATCTCGCTGCAGATATTTCTAATGGGCCGTTTAGCGGAACGGTCTATGCTGTATGGAATGATGCACGTAACGGATATACTGATGTTTTTCTCTCCGAGTCTCCCGACGGCTTACTTTGGTCAGATCCAGTAAGTATTACAAGTGCACCCGTCGGCACACAGAACTTTTTCCCTTCCATCGCAGTTTCACCATACACGGGTACGATAAGAGTTATTTATTATTCCAACCAGATTGATGGATTCCTGCTCGATGTTTATGTCGCAGAGTCGTTTAATGGAGGAGCTACCTTTACCAATCGCCGACTTACCACCACTTCCTTCAATCCAAACGGAATCTCGCCGGTACCGACAGTTCTGATCGGAGATTATATCACGGCGCAAACGACTGCTCCCGACAATCTTGCTGCGGTATGGATGGCAACAACTCTTCCTACAGGTAAATTAGATGTCTATTTTGGAACGTAAACGCCGTGATCGTTCAAACAATGTTTACAATTAAAAGTTAAATCACCTATGGTATGGCTCTAAGGGGTCATGCCTTTTGCAGTTCTACAACGTATGCTGTTAGAAGTATAGCTATGTAATCCAATGATTGGCTTCATCGATAAGGAACCCCAGGAGGGAAAGCATGTCGTATAAACAGATCAAGTGGATGATCTTGCTCATCCCAACCTTAACTGTCGGCATATGGGAGTATGTGCGTCACCAATTTCTTCTACCCTATATATCTATGGATCTGGGCAATTGGCTTACGCCTGTGATCGTGTATGTCGTAAGTATTACGCTAGTCACGAAGCTATTTCGTAACATGGAACGTATCCAAAAGGAACTGGAGAAGGAACGAGCAGCTAAGGCCGTACTGGAATCTCGGGAGAAATTAGCGAAGGAGCTGCACGATGGAATTGCACAATCACTCTTTTTACTTTCTGTTCAAGTAGAACGACTGGAATCACAGCGTAAACAAGAGAAGCAATTGGACGAAGTCTATGCGATTCGGAAAACCGTTCACGAGGTCAATCGATACGTTCGCCAGTCGATAGCTAATCTCAGATATGACGCTCAGAGTCATACAGCACAACCAACGCTGGACTCAATTGCTCTACATAACCAAATTGGCCGAATCATCGGCGACACACCAATTCCAATTGAGTTGGAGTGGCACATTGAGGATGATGTATTTACCGCAAAAGAGAAGATTGAGCTTCTCGCATGTCTGCGTGAAGCCGTTGTAAATATTCAGAAACATGCCAAGGCATCCCAAGGATGGATTAAAGGTGAGGACAAGAACGGATATCGCAAAATAACGATTAAAGATAACGGCAGAGGATTTACCGTCGATCCGTTTACGTTGAAAGACCGATATGGACTACATATCATGAAAGAGAGGCTGAAAGCGATGAATTGGAACTTGAGATTGGTTCGAGAACAGGAAAGCACTATTCTAGAATTTAGCCAAGATGGTGAACATGTATGAGTCATATTCGGGTGCTTGTTGTTGACGATCATGCCCATGCAAGAGAAGCGATATGTGATATTTTATCTATGGATTCGTCTCTTGAAGTGATAGGGGTTGTGACTGATGGTCAGCAGGCTATTGAATTTACAGAGCAATGGCTTCCTGATCTCATTCTGATGGACATTCAGATGCCGATTATGAACGGATTGGAAGCGACGAAGCGGATTAAGCTGATGTTCCCTTATGTGAAAATCGTGATGATTACCGTGTCCGATGACGTATTTCATTTGCTGGAAGCATTGAAATGTGGGGCACAAGGTTATTTGTTGAAGAACCTTGAACCTTCCATGTGGTTAGAATATCTCCATTCCATTGTTACGGAAGAGGCGACCTTGAGCCGTGAGGTAGCATATCAGATCTTAAAGGACGTATCCTTAACGGAGAAAAAAGAACCGGATGTCCCTTTGACTACCAGAGAAAAGGACATTTTATATGGAGTAGCTTCTGGCTGGACAAACAAAGAAATTGCGCTGAAATATACCATTTCAGAATATACGGTTAAAAATCATTTGAAGAATATTCTACAGAAGCTCCAGGTGCAGAACCGGGTACAACTCACTCGTTATGCGTTAGAGCAAGGGCTTATTACGGATACTTATTATTCGGAATAAGCTTTTTTCTTGCTCTCAAGAGGATTGGGAATTGGAGGGGATTCTAATCCAATGTAATGTATCTCACAATTTAGCCACAAACAATCAGGTGTTATAGCCATGTTGAGCTATATGGAAACATTAGGTTTTTATGTACACTATGAGCAGTATTGTTTTAAGGCTAGCAAGGATGGAGGAGAGGCTTTGAAGAGCAAATGTAAATCTCGACTACATTTCAAATGGAATGAACGCCACATCACTATCCATGATATCTCAGAGAATTCAGCAAGCTACTGGGAAATTCATGGGTAATGCTCGTATGCATATCCACCTGTCGAACAACTCCAACAACAAGATAAACCCAAGTATCAACCCTTGGAGCGTCCTCAGTCTATTTCTCCTTATAGGCATGTTAGCTCAGCTTCCATTCTTCTCAGGGAATGCGTCTGCCGCTTCCAAAGAACAGCGCTTCATACCGCTGCAGCCGATCATTAACGCGATGAATCCTGGAGAGGAGATTACACTTAAGCCAGGTATGTACCTAGGACCAGTGAATATAGACAAGAGCATTTCCATTCTGGGAGATGCTTCTGTGATGGTTGTGAGTACAGACTCAAGCTCAATTCAGTCTACGTCTACGGATTCTGCTGGATCCACGATTAACATTCGTGCGGACGGCGTGAAGTTGCAGGGATTTACCGTTTTACATCAGCATGGTACCCCTACTGCAGCCATTCAAGTTGAAGCCAATCATGCAGAGATCAAGGATATACATATTCAGACACAGGGCTTTGGCATTCTAGCTCGTAACGCTAATGAGGGTTTCTTCGGAAATAACGTCATCACCTGGACGGGTTCGGAGACGACTTCAAGTAGCCAGAAGGGCAATGGGATTGATCTATACAACTCTCATCGTAACCAGATTGAAGGCAATGAAATTAAAGGTATGCTCGATGGGATCTATATGGAGAATAGCCGCGAAGCTATTGTACAAGGCAATACGTTGCTACATACGAGATATGGTATCCACTGCATGTATGTGGACGGTTCTTATGTCTTGGACAATACAGGTGAGGATAACATCACCGGTGCCATGATTATGGGTGTGAAAAACACTACGGTAACGGGCAATTCATTTCGCAAGCAGAGTGAAAATGTACATTCACAAGGGATTCTTTTATACGACGTTCATCAATCTTCTATAGTTGACAATATCGTTGAAGGCAATCGAGTTGGAATGAACATTGCGGAGTCCACAGATAACGATATTCGTGGTAATGAGGTTCTACGGAATTTTATCGGGTTTCAGCTTGTACTTGCAGAAGGTAATCGGCTCAATCAGAACCAGTTCATCTCGAATGTGATAGATGCTTCGGCAGTAGATAGCAGTGACAACGAGATGTCATCTAATTACTGGGACTCGTTCCGGGGACTTGATCTCAACGGTGATGGGATTAGTGAAATGGCTTATGGAATTAATCCATTCTATGAGCAATTAATCAGCAGAAATTCAGCCTATCAGCTTTTCTTTCAATCGCCGGGAATGGTCTTTTTGAGTGAGTTGTTTACAGAAGGTAAAGAGAATTGGTCAACAGATCAATCACCTCTGATGGCTACGGCCATGGAACCGCAACTGCAACCGGACAAATCCAAGGATATTGTACCGGTATGGGTAATCGGAGTCATTTTATTAAGTTTTGCGGCTAGTATAATGATATATTCGGGGGGATTACGTAAATGAAGAAACGATGGACAATGGCACTAATGCTTATGATGGGGATGCTGTTATTAGCAGCTTGCGGAGCAAAAACATATGCGGCATTACCGATTAACGAAGACGTGGATATCTGCGCCATTTGCAAGATGCAGGTGAAGGATGATGCCTATGCAACACAGCTTACGACAAAGGATGGCAAGAACTATAAGTTTGACGACATCGGCTGCATGAACCAATGGAAAGAAGAAAATGGGACTGAGAACATCGGAATGGATTATGTTCGTGATTATAATGACAAGGAATGGATTGAATACAGTAAAGCGACCTATGTCTATGATGCTTCTCTGCGCACACCGATGGCGTATGGCATTCTTAATTTCAAGGACAAAGCATCCGCTGAAGCGTTTGTTGCCGAGCAAGGAATTGGAACGATCATGACTGCTGAGGAGCTCGCATCCCATGACTGGAAGCAAAACACGGAGATGATGGATATGATGGGGGAGCATGGGCATGACCACGGACATGGTGAAGAAGGAATGGACGAGAAAGGAATGCATGGGGAAGGCGAGAAGAAGGAAGAATCGGGTCACTAGTGATGATGAGTGATCAGGGTGATCCAATATGGTAGACATGTTACTGGTAGCCAAGCGAGAAGTGAAGATGGGATTTCGCAATCCCTGGGCGTATTCGTTCCTAATTCTTTTTTGTACATTTAGCTTAAGCTTACTGCTCATTGATTCGCAGAACTTTGTTCAAGGATACTCAGGCACAACAGGCTCGATGTTAAATCTCATTCTCTATCTTTTGCCACTAATGACACTGTTTCTCGGTTCCTTCTCACTGACTTCAGAAAAGGAAGAGGGAAGCTGGCAGCTGTTGTCTACCTATCCAATCGGCACGATGTCCTTTATTGTTGGGAAATATCTCGGCTTGACGGTGGTGCTAATTACGATTGTTGCATTTGGCTATGGCTTGATGGGAATCATCGGTGGGGTAATTAGTAGCTCGTTAAACGTGACAACATACCTATTATTTCTGGCATTCTCTTGCGGTCTGGTCCTATTATTTCTAACGGTTGCGCTGTTCATCGGCTCCATATCCAAAAATCGGTGGCAAGCGTTAACCATTTCCGTATCCGTTTGGTTCTTTGCTGTGATTGGGTGGCCTACACTTTTACTCGCGATCCTAGGCATTGTGCCTTATCTATGGGTCAAACCGTTACTTGTTGTACTCACCTTTATCAATCCCGCCGAACTGGTACGTTTATTTGTAGTCATTAAGCTTGGTGGAGGCTCGGTGCTCGGACCGGAATATTACCAATGGGTGACATGGGTACAGCAACCAAGTGGCAGTTGGATTTTCTTAATGATCTGTCTGCTGTGGATTACATGTTCTGTACTTGTTGTGTACGGGATCTGGGAAAGGGGACGTTCCCATGGATAAAAAAGTAGAGGCTAGCATCAACGAATTATGTAAAACGATGAAAAAACAATCGATTGTAGAGGGAATCTCCTTTCACATCTCTTCAGGTAACGTGCTCGCCTTATGTGGAGGCAATGGCGCTGGCAAGAGTACCGTTCTGCGTATGTTAGCAGGTATCCTTCGACCTACTTCAGGAGATATCGTTGTGAACCAGATCCGGCAATGGAGTGACCGCAAACGCTATTCGGAACAGATCGGGTACATGCCAGATGATTATCAGTTTAATCAGAGTTTGACGGCAGAAGAGATGCTGTTGTTCTGGGCTGCATTGCGAAGAGTACCCAAGGAGAGAGTTCAGGAAGTGCTGAAGATGGTAGGTTTGGAGGACAAAAAAAATAAACGTGTCTCAACCTTCTCTAAGGGAATGAGGCAACGTGTATTATTCGCTCAGGCATTGTTAGCCAAGCCACCACTGCTCATTATGGATGAACCAACGAATGGGTTAGATCCATTCTGGATGCATGAATTTGCACAGCTGATCAAAGGAATTAAACAGCAGGGTCATATGGTTGTATTCTCCACCCATCAGCTAGACATTGCAGATGACCTTGCTGATCATATTGTGTTTATGAACGATGGGCGCAACGTAGGAAGTGGTACAACACATCAGTTTCGAGCAGAGTTTGGTTCACTTCATGCTGCATTTCATCAAAGTCTAGGAATAAAGTGAAGGTGATCCCTGTTGCAAAATCATAAACGTCATATCAGGCGCACCATCACCATCTTGATTGGAACCGTTGCAGTGTTGGCAGGGGCATGGGCTGTCTTTCAGGGACTCTCACCGTCGCAGACACAACGATCAGGTTCAATTGAGGTAGGTGCCACCGCCCCGGACTTCACAGCACCTAATTCAGTGGGTGAACAGGTTTCACTGTCCGATTATCGAGGCAAAGTAGTTATGATTAACTTCTGGGCGTCATGGTGCACACCCTGTGTAAGGGAAATGCCTTTGCTGCACGAGACCGCAGAGAAGCATCAAGAAGATGTGGAGACACTATTCGTGAATGTTGGCGAGTCGAAGGGGACTATTCAAGAATTTATGAATGAACAGCAATTCAATTTTCCTGTAATCGTTGATGTGACTGGCAAAATATCAAGTATGTATCGTATCACTGGTCTACCAGCAACGATGGTTATAAATCGTGAAGGAATGTTTAGCCACATTTTACACGGTGAGCTCACGAATGATACACCACTTGTGCAGTGGCTGGAGGATGCAAAATAA
This sequence comes from Paenibacillus sp. MER 99-2, assembly GCF_023714095.1. NCBI lineage: Bacteria > Bacillati > Bacillota > Bacilli > Caryophanales > Paenibacillaceae > Paenibacillus > Paenibacillus sp. MER 99-2. The sequence goes on from NZ_JAMAUZ010000001.1 coordinate 1,715,345, forward strand.
ACTTAAATAAATCAGGAATACTCAGAAAGAGCCTTGGAAACGAGGTTCTTTTTTGGTCATATTGTTTAATATGGAGAAAAGGATGGTAATAATCACCTGTATTAGCTGCGTTGTTCATATGCTACAATTCTCAGATATGCCAATTATTATCCATTATTAAGGTATATGAATACGAATAGAAACGGCAGATGAAGTATGAACAAAGCAATGATTAAAAGGTATTGGGTGTTTGTCGCCATACTAATAGTAGTGTTCTTTTATTACGAGCATCGATTAAACGTAGCCCAAAAAAACGAAGATGTCCTAATGGAGTTATACCAATCCAAGAATAATAGTGGTTACATCACTTTTCTCAAAGAAGGCCATTCTTTCAAGCCACTGGCACTTACACTTGAAGAACTTAGTCAGGTGACGAATGAGGTGCAGCCAGCCAAAGTTCAGAAGTTGCTTGATCAAGCGAAGGTACAGGGGAAAGATGCGACCCAGTATCTAACGACTCTTATTGAGTTCAGTGATGATTACATATCTACATCTAAACCTCGGTATATGTACGAGTACGATTACTCTGTCATGACATCAGAGAAACAGAAGGAGGTGTATCAGCTCGCCTACCGTAGTGATCTATATGGACTAATGTATGGAATCAGTTATCACTATTGGAAGGACAAACCGAAATTAATCCCTCAGGAAACCAAAACGGTACTTGCGTCGATTGCTAAAGAACTGCATGCATTGGATGAAACACTCTCATTTTACAAGACAAGTGCAGATCGTCAGTTACAATGGGGGGATGAGAGAAGTATGGAGCAGCTTAAATCCATCATTCTAAATGAAGTGAAGCTTCATTTCAATAAAATTGTGGAGATCAAAAGCGAAATGAATCTTTAACCTACGCTGAACCATTCCAATCGTACGCCTGTTACGATAAACAAAATAATCCATCCCCAGAGGATTAATAAACGAATTGCTCGTGGAATGACTAAATACTCCGAATACAATTTTGTGAAAAATTTTCGCATGGTTAAGCCCCTTTATAGGATCGAATTTAACAAAATTTTACCACGCGAGGGAATAATGTAAAAGGTTAACTTAACTGACTTCATAATGTATTTTGTTGCCCGTATACGAACCCTTCATATAGGTCAGATTAACTTTACTTGAACCATTTGGTCAGCGAAGGTGTAGGAGTGTAGTTGTTAACATACGACAAGCTTTTGAAAACAATAAATACTTAAAATTTTATTTTCTCAATATAAAATAATATGTATAATGGGCAATACGTCTGACAAAAAAAGTGTAACACTGACACCAACTCCAAAGAATAATCATGATGATTCGGAGGAGACCGAGAAGAGGAGGACATATGAAAACAACGAAGGTCTCATTTTTTGTAATTACCCTGGTTTTGCTCCTGGTGACGGGGTTATCTGGATGGGCAGGGGGAGCATCTGCAACAGAAGCGAATTCAGGCAAAACGTATGTCATCGGTACGGACATTACATTTGCTCCATTTGAGTTTGAGGATGCGAATGGTAATTTTGTAGGTATTGACATGGATCTAATGGACGCCATTGCCAAAGATCAGAATTTCAAGTATGAAATTAAAGCCCTCGGTTTCAACGCTGCCGTTCAAGCGCTTGAGGCGAATCAAGTCGATGGCGTAATTGCAGGGATGAGCATCACGGATGAGAGAAAGAAGGTATTCGATTTCTCGGAAGCTTATTATCCATCCGGTGTTGTTATGGGGATTAGTGCCAACAACGATACAGTGAAGAGCTATGAAGATCTCCGAGGACAAAAGGTTGCTGTCAAAACAGGAACGGCTGGGTACACATTTGCTGAATCCATTGCCTCCGAGTATGGCTTTACCATTGTGCCTTTTGAAGATTCCGCACAAATGTATCTTGACGTTATAACAGGCAATTCTATTGCGTGTTTTGAAGATCAACCCGTTCTAGCTTATGGCGTCAAACAAAACAATGGTTTGAAAATTGTAACTGAGAAAGAAGACGGAGACTCTTACGGATTTGCGGTAAGTAAGGGGAAGAATCAAGAGTTGCTTCAGAAGTTTGATGCAGGACTCGTAAACATTAAGGCAAGTGGTGAGTATGATCGAATTTTGGAAAAATATGTTGGTGAAAATGCCCCAACTGCTGCACAAAGTAGTCGGTGGGAGAACATTCAGAATTCACTTCCAGCTCTGTTTAAAGGGTTAGGAAATACATTATTGTACACGGTAGTATCGTTGTTCTTTGCCTTTATTATTGGTCTGATCTTTGGATTTATGAAGGTAGGACAGAATAAGATCCTTCGTGGAATTGCAACAGTTTTTGTTGATGTGTTCCGTGGTATTCCATTGATTGTACTTGCGTTCTTTATTTATTTCGGTATTCCACAAGCAATGGGCTTCACCATGCCACTGTTCTTGGCAGCGATTTTAACACTAAGTTTGAATGCCGGAGCTTACGTAACCGAAATTATTCGGGGCGGGATTCAATCCATTGATCCGGGACAGCTGGAAGCAGCTCGTTCATTAGGCTTACCTTATCGTAAGGCTATGATGAAGATTGTTATTCCACAAGCGATTCGAGTGATGATTCCTTCATTTATCAATCAGATGGTAATCACATTGAAAGATACGTCGATCTTGTCTGTTATCGGTCTTGTAGAGCTGACTCAATCAGGTAAGATTGTAATCGCCAGAACGTTTACCTCTTTCGACATTTGGTTAACGGTTGCGGTTATGTATCTGATTGTTATTATCACATTGACCAAAGTTGCTGACTATCTGGAGGTGAGGGTTCGCCGTGGGTAAAATTAAAGTTGAAGGATTGAAGAAAAGCTTCGGAACGAATCATGTTCTGAAAGGAATTGATATGTCCGTCAATGAGGGTGAAGTTGTCTGCGTCATTGGACCCTCTGGATCAGGCAAAAGTACGTTTTTGCGTTGCATTAACCAACTTGAAGAAATAACTGAGGGTCGAGTGATTGTGGATGATCAGGATCTGAATGATTCCAAAACAAACATTAATAAAGCGCGTGAAAATATCGGCATGGTGTTTCAGCACTTTAACTTGTTCCCTCACTTTAATGTACTGAAAAATATTACGTTTGCACCAAGAGAACTTGGTTTGTTAAATGAAGCGCAGGCACGCGAGACTGCTCTGAAGTTATTAGACCGTGTAGGGTTATCGGATAAAGCAAACAGCTTTCCAAGCCAGCTCTCAGGAGGTCAGAAGCAACGGGTGGCCATCGCTCGTGCACTTGCGATGACGCCAGACGTGATGTTGTTCGATGAACCAACCTCTGCGCTTGACCCTGAGATGGTTGGTGAGGTGCTTGGTGTAATGAAGGATCTCGCTCGTGAAGGTATGACGATGATGATTGTCACACATGAGATGGGATTCGCACGTGAGGTGGCCGATCGGGTGATCTTCATGGATGGTGGATACATCGTAGAAGAAGGAAGCCCTGAAGAAGTATTTGGGAATCCTAAGAATGAACGTACCATCAGCTTCTTGGAAAAAGTACTCTAATAGAGGTTGTTCAAAAAGTCCGCTTTTGATTATGTAAGATGCGCGAGCCGCATCTTTTTGAACACGCACTAATATGATAATGCTAAACCTTCAAGACATTGCTCTTGAAGGTTTTTTAATATGAAGATAACATAATGAAGAATGGGAGGCTCAGAATCAGATGAACTTATTTTATATCCAATCAACCATACGCGGAATGAGCTATGTAACTTCATTTCTAGAGGATAACTTTATTGGGTTGACATGGCCTGGCACAGGAGATTTGGGAGAAATGTCACCAGAAGAATGGAAAGAGCAATTGAGGGAACATTACAGGTTGGAAGAGACGGAGCTTGCACATGTAATCAAGGATTTTCATACATTTGTACATACCATGCAAGATGGAGACTACATCGTTATGAAGGATGATGAGTGGGTGTATGTAGGAGATCTGGGCGATTATTATTACGATGATTCTTTAGGGACAGAAGAAGACCTCATATGCCATCGAAGAGGTGTTACCTGGCTAGGACGTATTCCCTTGGAGGATTTAAACGACAAAGTACAAGCCTTCATTCATCAGGCTGCTATGTTGGCTCAATTTGAACATCCGGTATCACAAGCACAGTTGGACCGTCATCTTGCAGACATAAATGAAGCACCGGAAGGAGTGCAGGCGTCGAATTCCCCGTCTTACAAGGTGGATAAAGCAACGATTGAAGCGGCTCTGCATGTGTTAAGACAAGCTTTAGACAGTGAGGATATTAACATACGTGTTCGCGCCGCGGAGGCAATCTTACAATATGCCAGGTCGTAATGATTAAACTTGTACCGGATGAATGACTATGGTCGTTTGGCGTGGTTAAGTGTAACTATACTGTGGTTCATTGCGTTTATACTTGTAGTTATGAATCCCTAACGTACAAGGAGAACCGCATTTCATGAAGAAACTTTCTCGTGGTATTTTATCTATCTGTGTAAGTGGAGTCGTACTTCTGTCAGCATGTGGGCATACAGATGACCCTGATCGTACGACAATCCGTGAAGCAACCGATGAATCGAGTCCCAATACTAATCAGGCACCATCTACTCAGGAGGAGCAGACGAATTCAATCTCGGCATCCACTGATGCCATCTCTGATTCGGAGCAATTGATTGATCCAGCGCACAAGCAAATTAAAGAGATTACCGCGGATGACTTTAAGCAAGGTGTATACATCGATTTTGACCAGTATAAACAAAGCTTCTTCGACGATGAGATCATATCCAAATTTAAGGGGAATATCGAAGCCGTAGTGGAGAATAATCCAGAGAAGTTTAAGGAGAACCTGAATAAGGACTCCGCAGCAACCAATAAGTATCATTTCTACTACACAAGCGAGAGCGAAGAAGGGCAAGAATTTATGTTTTACGATTTAGATATAATTGAGAAAATAAACATCAATCAGCGCGAACAGATTCGGGTAGGTGTGCGATTTGCCCAGAAAAACCAAGATGGACGTATCGACAACACAGGAATCACTTACTTTTTTACGAAGAACCAAGATGGTGAATGGGGTATTGAGAATATAGACTAATAGAGACCATGAAATGATTCATGGTCTCACAATGGCGTTTTCATGATAGAAGGAACAAATGGTCTTGATGCTTGATGACGTTCAACTCAACCTTTGACTGCACCAGCCGTCAATCCGCTGACAATATACTTCTGACCAAATAGATACAATATAAATACAGGTAGTGAAGTAAGCACAAGGTTGGCAAAAATTAAATTCCAATCCCGGCTGTACTTGCCGTAAAAGTTATAAATGGATAGCGGCATCGTCCACGTTGAACTGTCTGTCAGGAAGTATACAGGAATGGTGATATCATTCCACACCGACATAAATACCATAATGGCAACCGTTGCATTAACAGGTAAGATCAACGGCGTGACAATGCGGAAGAACACACCGAACACACTTGCGCCTTCCAGAAATGCTACCTCGTCCAGCGCTCTTGGAATCGTTTTGATGAAGCCACTGTACAAGAAGACACTAAAGGCTGTATTGAGCGCAGCATAGATCAGAATAACGCTTGTGATACTGCCATAGAAGCCTAAGCCCTGCACCACGCGAATCGTTGTGATGATCGACATTGGAGCAATCAGCCCCATGAAGAAATACATATAGATCGTGCCTGATAATTTCGTTTCCCGACGAGCTAGAATGAACGCTGCTGCTGAAGAGGCAACGATGTTGATGATAGACGATATACCTGTAATCCAGATGCTGTTGAGAAATGCCCGGGATAGACCACCTTCTTGGAAAACCCGAACATAGTTCGAGAACTGCCATGTGTCAGGCAACCGTAGAGAGAAGCTGAGCACCTCTGCACTGGTTTTGAATGATCCAAGAATCAGGATGACAAGCGGCAACAATACGATCAGGGAGGCCAGAATGAGGAACCCTTCCACGATATAATTGCGGATAGCAAGTTTGCGTGTATAGCCCATCTTATTCCGTAACCTCCTTACGCCGCATGAAAATCAATAGCGGTATAGCGATAATGGTGACAACTACGAACAGTAGCGTGTTCACTGCGGTACCCAGACCCCAGTTACCTTCACCGAAGGAACGTAGAATGATCGTACCTACAACCTGTGATGCATTACCTGGTCCGCCGCCTGTCATGACGTATACCTCGGAGAACACTTTCAGTCCACCAATCAACGTTAGCATCAGGTTAATGTTAATCGCTGGTAGCAGAAGTGGCAGTGTAATTTTGAAAAAACTTCTCCATGAGCTTGCACCATCGATCTTGGCAGCCTCGTAATATTCCTGCGAAATAGACTGTAGACCAGCCAGATAGATGGCCATCTGGAATCCGGCGCTCTGCCAGATTGAGACGATGGCAATCGTCCAGATCACAATGGAGGGGTTGGTTAGCCAGGCTTGGCTTAATGAGTGTAGCCCGACAGCTTCCAGCATCTGATTAATTGTACCTTCGGTGCGAAGCATAGGTGTAAACAGTATGCTGATTACAAGTATGCTAAGTATGGAAGGGGAGTAGAAGATGGCGCGCAGCAGGTTTTTGGTTCGCAATCGCATATTAAGTCCCACAGCGAGCAGTAATCCGATAACGTTTTTGCCGACTACTGTAACGAGGGCAAATATCGCCGTATTTTGCAGAGCTAATATAAGCGTTTTGTCCGAGAAAATTTTCTTGAAGTTATCCCACCCGATGAAGGTTAGCTCCAGTCGATCCAGTCGCCAGTCCGTGAAGGAATAATAGAATCCCGCAATGGCAGGCACCACGAAAAAGACAGAGTAGATGATCAGTGCGGGAAATATCATGTAGTACGAATATAGGTTTTTGGTTCTTTTCATATCTCACGCTCCGTTATAGCAGGCAGTATAACTTATAATCGATTTCATTCGACCAAGTCATACTGCCCTGTATTTCAACAATGATGTTTTCCTTAGAATCCAGCTACACCTTTATCCTGCATCAATTGGCTGAATTTCTCATCCCAGGATTTCAATACTTCTTCCGGCGTTAAACCACCTGCGAATTGATCCTGTAACAAACGGTACAGTTCGCTGCGATCCACTAACATGAATGCATCTGTCGTCAGGACTGTTTTCTTCGGCGTAATATAGTTGTCTACGATATCTTGTTTGTATGCCGGCAGCTCCGGCGTTGTCACATCATTGAAGTTCGATACATAGCCTTTGGAATCTACAATCCGTTGGGCTACATCCTTAGAAGCGATAAAGTCGAGGAACTGTTTGGCCTCTTCCAGATGCTTGGATTTCTTCGGAATAAACAACTGTCCACCGAGTGGACTTGCCCCCAGACTTGCCTCCTCAGTCGACGGAATAGGGAATACACCCAGCTCCATACTTGGATCCTGCTCGGCAACACCTTCAATCAACCAATCACCCATAAACATCATGGCCACTTCTTTGTTCAGGAATTTACCCACGGCCATATCATAGCTGTCACTGAGCACATCGGTGTTGGTGTACCCTTTGGTGTACACTTCGTACTGCTGTTCCAAGAATGTCTTGAATTCTGGAACGTCAGACCACTTCTTCTTGTTACTATTCAGGTCATCAAAAAATGTCGGTTCATTCTTCGCTACAAAATCCGCAAACGCGGCAGCAGGCCAGATGTTCGCTGCCCATGCATCTTTGTAAGGCATGAATACTGGCGTTATGCCGCTAGCTTTGATCTTCTCGCAGACCGCCAAAAACTGCTCATAGTTGGTTGGGATCGTTAAACCGAGTTCTTCAAAAATCTGTTTGTTATAAACGACGCCTTGCATCCCCGTATCTTGGCTGACATGGAAACTGTAAATGTGACCACCAGCCGAAAGTACGTCCTTATTCACAATACGACTCGCCCAAGGTTCGTCATCCAGAATCTCAAAGTTACGTTCAAGGTTGAGATCCGTAACTGCACTGGCAAGATTGTACTGGATGATATCAGGCGTTTCGTCTACCGCAAGCTTCGTCTGAAGTACAGTAGTTGTCTGCTCGGCAGGAATTAACTGCAGATTGACCTTTACATTAGTCTGCTTCTCGAACTCATCGAGGATATCTTGCTGAATAAAAGCTGAATCCTGAGAACTCTTAGAAATGGCTAATTCCAATGTGACCTTGGATTTATTGTCCCCGCCTGTCGAACTGCCAGTGCTGGAATCACCTGCACCACAAGCTGTTAATGAGATGGTTAGTAGACTAGCGAGCACCACCGTAGCAACCTTTTTTTGTTTAAGTATCTTCAATGTGAATCCCCCTCTATAACATGTGATTGAATCCGTTTACATTCCCGATTATAAATTTTTCCTCATCCAAGGTACATGTCTGTGCTTGAAGGTTGATGTGTAATATCCTGAACTTGAAATCGCTATCATTTCATATAATCCCATGATACAGTTATGGATGACTAATAGAATAGACATCTTGATGCGAAAGGAGACTCCCTATGAAAATGACGAAACTCATACATAGATCCACGCAATTCAGTTTACAAACCAAGGTTTTTTTGACCTTTTTGGCATTACTTTTGTTTGTTTTATGTTGTTTTCTCGTGTACGTCAATGTCGTCGTTATTCGTCCGCTCAAACAAAAAACAGTGCAGGATACACTAGTGACTACAACAAAAGTGAGAGAACAAGTAGATCTATACTTGGATCAACAGAACCAGCTCTCCCAGCGGCTTTTGTCGAGCAAAGACATCTTTACCACGATGGACAAGAGTTCTTCTGCACATAGTGATTACGAGCGGTTAAAACAAATTCGCAAGCTGAAGGACATTATTTTCCAAGCGATTGGACCAAGCATGAATATTAAGGATATGTCCATTTATGACAAGCAAGGTATACTTCTTACTTCGTATTTAGGAGCAGGTCAACCACCCGTTTCTATTCACACATTGTTGGGAGATAGTAAGGTTGGGCGAGAATGGGCAGGAAACGGTTTTATTCTGCTCCGGCAAGGAGATATCATATCTTTTGTTCGGACGGTGAATGATCAGAATGGTAAAGTGTACGGTTATCTATCCATCCAGATGGATCAAATGGTAATTCAGAACCTGACCGAAGGAATTACAGCCGGCGAAGTTTATATTTTGAACCAACAGGGAGAGCAGATGACAGGTACTGATCTTGGCATAAAAGCGAAGCAATGGACGATACCTCCATTGGAGGAAGGTCTGGAAGTCGATGAACATAACAATTACGTTACCTACTCCACATCTTCTAGTACCGGATGGGTTACGTATATCGTTACGCCTAGCAAGTCGGTGTTAGGCTCGATCCAGAAGGTTCAGACGATTTCCATTTTGTTGATTACAGCACTCATGCTCATTTCTTTCGTCTATATTTACTTATCTACTCGTAATCTGTTGCTTCCGATCCGTAAACTTCGCAGTCAGATTTGGCGTATTAATTACAGTAATCTCAACCTGAAGGTCGATGATCGGCCGAAAAACAATGATCTCTTATTGCTGAACGAAGCATTCCAGGATCTAATGGAACGACTGCAACAATCTATCGATCGGGAGAAAACGGCGTTGCATGAAGAGGTAAAAGCAAGAAATTCAGCACTACAGGCTCAGATAGCGCCTCACTTTATCCATAATGTTCTTTATTTGATCAGCATTGCTGCTCAAGAGGGCAAAACCAAAGTGGTGTCGGATATGTGCAAGCATCTCTCGGAGAGCCTACGTTATATCGTTTCTTCTCCTTACGCGCATGTGACTTTATCTGAAGAGCTTGAGCATACGAGACATTATCTATCACTTGTGCAGCAAAAATATGAAGACGATCTGGAATGGGATATCCATGCAGATCCATTAGCGAAGGAAGTTCGTTTACCACGCCTGGTGATTCAGCCTTTTGTAGAGAATTGCATTGAACATGCATTTTGCAATACATCTCCGCCGTGGCATATCCAGATTACCGTGAAGCAATATAACGGATTATGGGCGCTTGAGATTAGAGACAATGGAGAGGGCTTTTCTGCTGAGAAGATTCAAGAGATTCTAGCGAATATTCAGCATTCCCGCTCAGGGGCAAACATGATGAACAATCAAGAGACGGCACTGGGCAATATGGGGATTGTCAACAGCGTTAATCGGCTCAAACTGATGTATAGCAACCGGCTATTTTTTAATATATTCAATAATCAAGGCCATGGAGCAAAAGGAGCAACGATTCAAATCATCGGCTCGTTAACCGAGGATTTTTATTAAATGGGGAGGGCAGATAACCATGTATAATGTCATGATTGTCGAGGATAGTAAACCGATATTGCGTAATATCAGATCACATTTGGATACATTGAATTTGCCGCTTCGAGTAACGGCTACGGCAACTAACGGAGAGGAGGCACTGGCAATCATTCGGCAGGAACCAATTCATCTGTTGTTAACGGATATCAGAATGCCTAAGATGGATGGCTTAACGTTAATTGAACAAGCCAAGCTTACGAACCCCTATCTCAAGGTAGTGCTGATCAGCGGTTATAGTGATTTTGAATATACACGCAAAGCATTGAACCTGCAGGTGTTTGACTATTTATTGAAACCTGTGGAGCGAGAGGCTTTGGAGGAAGTGATGGGAAGGATTGTGGAGCAGCTTGATCGAGTTATATCCAGAAGCTTGCAAGAATTGCAGGAGATCGTTGACCCTGAATGTTATGCTGAACTTACGTTTGGTGAGGAATTCCCGCTATACTCACATATGATGATTATTCTACGGAAGCAGCCTTTCAGTCAGGGGAAGGATCGCTGGAGTTTGGAGACGTTGAAGCAAAGTCTAGCAGAGTTTTTCCATGCTCAGCCATGTCGCGTATTGCTAACGCAGACCCCACATCAATATATTATTATGGCAAACAGAGGAGCGTTGGATTGGTATTCTTCCATGCACGAATGTCTCGAATCATTGCGGCGGCATCTGCTCGAAGCGGGGATGAATGGAATGATTGGAGGTCAGTTGATGTCCGCTGATTCGGATCAGTTATCTGAGCTCTATTACCGGATCACTTCAGTTCTAACGACCCAGCAGCGATTAAAGCATGGACTGGTGCTGGATACGGGAAATCCTGTCTCGATAGCAAGATCAGAAACAAATGGTCTGGATTCTTCGTTGGAATCTACTTTTGTGCACATGATACAAGGTTGTCGGAAGGAAGCATTTGCGCTCAAGCTGACCGAGCTGATGAATCGATGGACTGAAGAGAATGCACATTGGACGGAGGTTGAGCGTTTTGTAGGACTTGTGGTCGATACCTTCGCACATCTCTATGAGGAACGAGGTTCAGGCATGCGATTAGCATTGGAGCTTAGAGCCAAACAATTATATGAGTTGAAGACTTATGCGGACTTTGGACATGAGCTACTTGAATGGACAGCCCAATGCTTCGACATGCTGCAATCGCAAGGTCGGAAGAGTGGGGAGCTGCTATTTGAGCAGATTGATGAATATGTCAAAACAAATCGTTATGTCTCGTTATCGATCAGCGATCTTTCAATGAAATTTCACGTCAGTCCCTCATATATCAGCAGGGTAATCAAACAGGTCACACAACGTACTTTCGTTCAGTATTATACCGAACTTCGAATTCAAGAAGCTTGCAGATTGATGGCCAGCCAACCCGACATGAAATTCAAGGAATTATCGGAGCTGTTATCGTTCAGTGATCAGCATTATTTCTCGAAAGTATTTAAGGAATATACAGGCGTCAGCCCTACGGATTACAAGGAACGCTTGCTAACCACGCAACCCGAATAACTATAGGTTAATGAATACACAGGAGTATTTCGTGAGCAAATGCCTTGAAATCTGGATAGAATACCTTAATATTAAATAAGGTGTGGTAATGAATATAGTTTGATAACAAATAAAGCAACCTGGTTAAGGGAGACTGGAATTATGCGAAATGCATTGGATCTAAAACGTTTTTATATGGGAGCTTGTTACTATCCTGAGCATTGGGACGAATCATTATGGGCAGATGATTTAAAAAGAATGAAGGAAATGGACTTTGATCTGATCCGCATCGGAGAGTTTGCATGGTCCATTTTTGAACCACAGGAAGGGCAATTCAATTTCGAATTCTTCGACCGCTTCCTTGAGCAAGCGATTACATGGGACATGAAGGTGATTATGGGAACACCAACAGCCACGCCACCAGCATGGCTTACACATAAGTATCCTGAAGTGTTGAACGTCTCAATGGAAGGCATTACATACCATCACGGCCAGCGTAGACACTACAATTATAGTAGTCCAATATATATGGAGCTCTGCGCGCGCATTACAAGAGAGATGGCTCAACATTACAAGGATCATCCTGCGATTATCGGATGGCAGATCGATAATGAACTGAATTGTGAGACAAACGTATTTTATGCCGAAGCGGATCACCTTGCATTTCGGCGCTGGTTGCAACAAAAATATGGTACGTTGGATAGCCTGAATCAAGCGTGGGGCACTGTCTTTTGGAATCAGACGTATGATCAATGGGAGCAAGTGCACCTCACTCGTCCAACGGTATCCGATTCACCTAATCCACATCAGGCATTGGACGAGAAACGCTTTATTTCGGATAACACGATTTCATTCGCGAAGCTCCAAGGTGACATTCTAAGAGCAGAAGCACCTAATCAATGGGTTACTACTAATGGCATATTCGGACATCTTGATAACCACAGCATGTCAGATGAGATTCTGGACTTCATGTCTTATGATTCCTATCCGCAATTTAGCACTATTTATCCGGATTCGGGAGAACAGCCGTTGCTTGATCGGAAATGGAGCTTGTCCTTGAGCAATGTCAGAGATATATCGCCGAATTTTGCTGTGTTGGAGCAGCAGTCGGGACCTGGCGGTTGGGTGAATCGAATGCAGATGCCATCCCCACATCCGGGGCAAATGCGTTTGTGGACGTATCAGAGCATTGCTCATGGTGCTGATATGATACTGTACTTCCGCTGGAGAACAGCTACCGTGGGTACCGAAATCTACTGGCATGGAATTAATGACTATCATAATCAGCCGAATCGTCGGGTTGCAGAAGCGGCGACTGTGGGTAAGGAATTGCAGAAGGTGGGAGAACGTATTGTTGGCAAACGTTATGTTGCGCAAGTAGCCATGTTGCGTGATTACGATAACGAATGGGATGGCGAGCTGGATCAATGGCACGGCTCACTAAACAGACCAAGTGAGCTAAGCTGGTTTAAAGCGCTTCAATATGCACATATCCCAACAGACGTAGTGACCATTCGTCCTGGGGGTGAAACGAAACAACTGCAGGATCTTGCGAAATACCAAGTATTAATTTATCCTCATCCTGCCATTTTACGAGAAGATACAGCCGAGATGCTTCAGAAATATGTAGAGAATGGTGGGTCAGTTGTATTCGGCTGCCGGACAGGGTACAAAAATGAGTCTGGTCACTGCCGTATGCAGCCGCTGCCAGGTCCAGTTGCAGAACTCAGTGGCATTCAGGTTGAGGATTTTACAATGGTTAATGGCACAGCTAGTCCAGTAAGCGTGCAACTGAGCCAACATACGAACCTGTTTAATGCTCCAAGCTTCAATGATATTCTGCGGGTACATGCAGATACGGTTGAAGTGCTCGGCACATATGCATCCAGTTATTATAAAGGTAAACCGGCATTAACGGTTAATCGTGTTGGTGAAGGCAAGGTTTATTATTGGGGAGCAGCCTTTGATCTGTCCGTAGCAGCTGAGTTGTTAAGCCAGCTTCAGATTACATCTCCACTTAAGGACTGGTGCGAGGTGCCTGAAACGGTTGAGGTCGCTATTCGTGCTGATGATCATGAAGAACTCGTATTCTTACTGAACTACAGTAGTGAAGCAGCCGAGATTAAACTTCATGTACCTACAGAAGAGTTGCTTCAAGGCAGCCAGCTTCAGGGGACAGTTACAATGGAACCTTATGGGGTATGGGTACTGAAGAAATAGAACGTGAGCAGAAGATAGTACGATGAGCATTAGTTGTTCATTGCACTATCTTTTTTTGTTTTCACACGTTGGCTTATAGGTAGGAAAATTGTTCATCAAGTCAAGCGGGCTAACGGGTTTAGATAAAATGATTTCACTTAGATTACATATAATGGAGTGACGCGTGTCGTTTTATCCTCTATAGTAGTATATAGTACAGACAAGCGTTAAGGAGTCCTTATATGAGCAAACAAGCCATTCCTTTGAATTCGTTGACTGAGGTCACGAACGGAGGACATATTATTTATTTTTTCGAGGATTTCAATAGTTATGTTGATAATGCTGTATCTTATATCGTAACGGGGATCGATCAAGGTCATCATATATTACTTATTGAGGAAGCTGTCACATACGATAAGATTTTGCAAAAGCTTAAAGACAGTATATCTCATGATCAGCTTCAATATCTTCATTATGCTAACAATACAGAATACTATGGAGAACATGGTAACTTTGAGTTCCAACATATTCTTGCACATTTTGAAGATATCATGGGCTTCATTCAGGAACAAAACAAGCCTATACGCACTTGGGCGAATGTGATGACATGGGGAGATCACCCGGAAAAGCAGATTCTAGAAAATCTAGTCACTTATGAACGGCAAACCACCTGTGTTGTTCGGGATAATGGAATGTTGTCGGTTTGCGCCTATAATACGGAGATGATCTCTTCCTCATTACAGCTTAAATTAATGAGAGAGCATGAATACATGATGACAGATATGGAGTTTATAAAATCCCCTCTGTATCACTATCGTGCTTCGGACGACGTGATTTTCCCGTCGTTATCGGTTCAAAGTCAATTGTTGTATGAACAAAAGCATCTAAAGATCGAAAAAGAAGCGGTGGAAATGGCTAGCCAAGTTAAAAGTGATTTCATAACAACGATGAATCATGAGATTAGAACACCGATGAATGGTTTGCTGGGCATCTCTGAGTTATTAGCAGCTACTGAACTGAATGCTGAACAGAGAGAGTATGTCACCACAATACAAAGTAGCGGAAAGTCTCTGCTTCGTATTGTTAATGATATCTTAGATTTTAATAAGCTGGAATCAAGCTACGATCAATTGTTAAGTGAGCCTTTCAATCCTCGTGAATCCGTCAAGGAAATGTTGGATATCCTTCATACCGCAATCTCGGAAAAAAATCTTCAAGTGAATATATCCATAGATTCTCGTATTCCACAGATTGTTGTTGGAGATGATGGTCGATTCAGACAGGTATTGCTGAATTTATTAGGAAATGCCGTGAAATTCACTCCTGTAGGAAGCATAGGCATTAATGTTGTACTTCTAAATGCCGATGGCAGCAAGCTTAAAATGCAAGTCAGCATACAGGATACGGGGACGGGAATACCCCAGGACAAGCGAAGCCAGCTGTTTCTACCATTTTACCGAGTGGATAACAGCATTACCCGACAAACAGAAGGAACAGGTCTTGGGTTAGCAATCTGTAAACGGATCATAGAGCTGATGAATGGGGACATACGCCTTGAAGACGAGCATAAGGATACCCCAGGCACTACGATCACGTTCACTGCGGAGTTTAATAAATATCTAGAGGTTGATCTTTGAACTGGTATCATCGAACTTTGAAATAACTAGTTACTACGGAAAGTAGGATGCCAAGTGTTAACGTTGAAGAAGGTTGAGCTTCAGGGACATGATGTATTTGAACTCATGCAGGGACATCTTCAAGACTCACACTGGTTAGATAGTTCCATTTATTTAACAGAAGAAGTAATTAATAAGACTGAGTTTGTAAAGATATGTAAGCATTGTTTAGTGAATTTTAACTATTACGGTCCGACTGAAGTCAACCAAGTCGAATGGAAACAGATGAAGCAAATGGCCGATTCATCTGAATCCGAAAGTACTAAACAATTGTTAGCGGAAATTGATTTTTGGGCAATCGAATGCTTCGAAAATCATTCGTGCTTCACAATCTGTGGTATATAACTTGCGGAAATACATTAAAGCGAAATTTCATACTAGTTTAATAGAGAAAAGGCAGTCGTTCTTAAGGAACGTACTGCCTTTTTCGCTTGTTGTGATGTTAATTACGACTAGTTAATCTGCTAGTTCAAGATGAGCGAGTGGATATTTTCGCAATTATAAGCAGATTGGATAAATCTATTAGAAAGGGGTTCTGATATCAAATCAGACGGTAGCCCGGTGGCAAGTTGCCTGTACGTCTAATTCTACGGATCTGAGCCAGTGTCAGCCGCTCATTCGATGCGATTAGCGACTCAACATCCCCTCTGCGCAGGAAATCATCCAATTCTCGAATGCTACGGTTACCCCGCAGTACAACGAAATTATCTCTGAAGCGAGACCGATCGAACAAAACCAGAGTAGCGAACGGGTTGGTAGAGAAGAATCGCAGGCTCTCGATCCCTGTCAGGACTGAGTCAATATCGCTTATGCCGAGGTTGCCACGGTAGACTCTTCTTAATCCTCTGAAATTCTCTTCACTATACACGGTTAAGCGGGGGTAGATAATTTGGGAGATTGAAGCATTTTTGTTATCCATATAATATACCTCCTTAACATAGTAAACATTCATCCTGGAAGCAGGAGATGCTATGAGACATCCTATGAAAAAGAGAGGACAAATGTGTGGACGAATCTATCGGATCAAAATGCTGATGCGAAATAGTACGCGATTATAAAATGAACTTGAATAGTGTTCTGTAGCTTGACAATCACAAATTTTTTTATAAGAACAAAGACTGAAAGATTTAAATTAACATCATAAATATTATGTAAACTAAATATAAATTTTATTTTTTACTTAGTTCAAGAAGAAATAATAAAAGTACCCAACAGAATGGGTCTGATGGGTAGTATTGTGGTTATTTACTTATTATCTTTAATGGGGAAGGCACATCAGTTATTGTTCATCAGCTTTAAGGGGTAAAATCGACCATTATGAGCTATTTTGTCCAACGGTGCATGGCCTGCTTCATTCGCATAAATGGACACTTGGAAGGTGTTTGTTCATCATCGGATAGGAAATATTGTTTCCATTCCAGGTTACCTTCCTGACCGTACCATTTCAGAGAAGGGTGCGCTGGGACAGCGTCGTAGTCCGTCAGACGTTTACGGATAAGAGTTTTCATTTTACGACCGAGAGGCGTGCTGTCATTAATGGATTCGAACACCCAACGCGGCTGAAAAGCCAACATGAAATATGGGAAATGCCGACTCGCTCTGAGCTTATGAGCAGGTGTCGCACAAAAGCAAAAATAGGGCTCCCCGTCAAAGCAAAATTCCCAAGTCGAATCATTCGGTTCTGTTGATATGTGTTCGGGCCAGGGAGATTCATCTTGTGCAGTAATCCGACTGAGTAATTCCCAGAAAAGAGACTGGTACTGTTCGACTGAGGTATGTTCAAGTAACTCCTTTGGTGTGTCACAGATAATGACTAAGGAAGCATATTGCCCTGTATCTCTGGAGATTGTTCCGTACTGACCTAACAGATGGGCTATGTCTTCGACCGCTTCTTGGGAACGTGGATCATGTGCAAAACCAAACCTTAAATGTCCGGACAGAAAGCCAACTCTTCCCGGTACACAGGGGTACGTGTTTCCATCGTCTGCGATCATATTTGAAAACTTCAAATAAGCATCCTGCTGCCAATTCGGTAATTGCTCAAACCCATGCTTTATTTGATCGGCACTGAACAGTTCCGTCATCTACTCCCAACTCCATTCCACGTGATGCTATTACAGTATTAATGGAGGAGGTATTGGGTGACTGTCCCGCAGTCGAAGTTATTCAGAAAAACACGGAGCGGATCGCTTCAACTCCGAAGTATACTCCAAAACCAATCAGACAAATACCGGACAAAATGGAGATAGAGCGCAAAACGACTTCATTCTTAAACTTGTGGAACCGACTTGCCATCCAGGCCATAATAACGTCCCAGATTAGAATGCCGATGAATATTCCCAGACTGTATAACAACAAATGTGGCGTATCGGCATGTTTGGCTGTAGTTGCGAGAATAGATCCATAGATGCCAAGCCAAAATAAAATATTGAGTGGATTGGAGAGAGCCATTAGAAATCCAGATATAAAGGACTTTTTAATTGAAACCTCTGTGAGAGAGTAGCTTTTTGTGCTTTGTTTCAGTTTGGATAGTGTCTCCACGCCCGTATACAGAAGAATAAAACTACCAAAAGACCATAGAAAGGATCTTAATAATGGCGTGTCCAAGAAATGAGCGACACCAAAATAGATGAACAACATGTACACTAAATCTGCGAACATTGCACCTAAACCAAGAATCCATGCATGCAAAAAACCGTGCCGGGCTCCCCGATCCAATTGTGCAGCGTTAATGGGACCGATTGGAGCCGACAAGGATATTCCAAGAATTACATAACTCAGTAATACAGACATATCTGATTCACTCCCAGTAGACGAAATCGATCCATTGAACCTTACATCACAAAGACATGAGATGAGATGCAGGGTACAAGTTATCGTATTCTCCGTAAGAATGAAAAAGAACAACACAGAGATGTAACTATGTAGAATGAATGTTTAAAGGTTCGATTCAGGCACGATATCCAGTTGAATAGGGGTGGCATGGTATCCATTGCATGAACTCTCTTCGCATGGACATGCTGACAAACCAACAATGAGGTCGGTTAGAGCTTTCATTTCAACATAATCACCAGCACGGGACTCAGGTGCGACCACATTGATGTTTCCCTTATCATCCACTACCGTATTCATAAACAAGTTAAACGGATAATGTTGATCTGGTGGTAAAATTCCAAAAGGTGCGAGTGCCATGTTTAAATTATGATAACAACTGGCGTGATCCTTCTTGTCGTACAACACCTCATACATTTCAGGTCGACAAGCGGAGTTGAAGAAATCATGAACTCCGACAGTATCCTTAGTTATCGTTAGTATAGGTTGGTATCGATTAGAATATAGAGATTGCCCAGGTTTGATCCGGTACGAGCACAACACGTCAAGGGTTACTCCGGGATCAAGGCGATGATTAGCGTCAAGTGCATCATAAGCTACAAAGTCAACGACCTGTTGTCCTTTGAGGTCGGTTATCCGAATTAATGCTCCCTTACGAACCATAAGTGCATAGCCTGTTTTTGCAGGAATTGTAACCGGATAAGCTGGGTTCTCTTGTTTGGTTGGATTCATTCGTAAACTGACCTCCGCATACTTTTGACTACAGTATGCGGAGCATACTTCGCTTTCATGCACAAACGCAATTAGGAAGGAAATAATGGGTTACCCTTCATGCCAATCCAGAGCTCGGATGCTTCAAGCTGTCCAGCAAGATGTAACAGCCAGTCCTCACGTCCTTTGGTTGCCATCACCTGAACACCCATCGGCAAACCTTCAGGCGTCATATGAACAGGCACACTCATCGCAGGCTGACCGGTTAAATTGGCAAGCTGCGTATAAGGGGTGTATGTGAGGCTAGGTTCAAACATTTTATAGATCATATGCTGCTGTTCTAGCTTGTCTAGTTCGCTAACACGCATTAAATGTTGGATCTGCTCGGCATGAGGTGTGAGCTCTCCGATCTGAGGTGCAGGATACGCATTGACTGGCGTAACATAGAAGTCATAACGGGTGAAGAGGGTAGACATTTGCGCCGCAGCAACGTCCCATTCAGCCAAACTATGAACAAACTCAGCAGCAGATACCTTTTTGCCTGCTTCAGCTAGAACCCAAGACTCAATCTCCATATCATCTGCCGTTAGCTCTCTACCCATAGCATGCTCCATAGAAGCGATCATCGCGGCCATTTCGCCGCTATTCATCATGTAATAGTTTTCCATTAACCGTACACCATTGACTGGGCTTAATTTCTCTTCAACCTCATGGCCTTGCTCTTCTAACCAACGAACGACCTTATACACGGCTTGTTTCGCTTCCTCACTTACAGGAGTGCCTACTGGAGAATCAGTGGTATATGCAATTTTTAATTTGCGTTGATGAGGATAATTGAGGTCTGCCAAGTAGCTGCCCGGGAAAAGAGGGGCATGGAAGGCAGCTTCAGGTTGAATGACTTGCAACGTATCCAGCAACGCAGCGCTGTCTCGAACCGTGCGGGATAATGCAAAATCAATAGAAGCTCCCTGCCATTGACGACCAACACCAGGTCCTACTGGAGTACGTCCTCTGGTCGGCTTCAGACCGAACAATCCGCTGAAGGAAGCAGGGATGCGGATTGAACCTCCTCCGTCACTGGCACCAGCAAGAGGTACAATTCCAGATGCTACTGCGGCTGCGGCACCTCCGCTTGAGCCACCAGGAGAGTGATTCGTATTCCATGGATTGCGTGTAGGTCCATGCAGACGGGGCTCAGTAATATTTTTCAGACCAAACTCTGGGGTGTTCGTATGTCCGATAATAATAAAACCAGCTTCACGCAGCCGAGAGACAAAGTTAGAACTTCGTAACGCCCGGTGCTCCTTCAGAAGACGGGAGCCTGAAGTTAAGATTTGACCCTCTAGGGATTGAGAAATGTCCTTAAGTAGCAAGGGAACACCAGCAAATGGTTGTTCTCCTGGGCGAATCATGCTTGCTTCCTGACGGGCTTGTGCTTCATATGTACGAATTACCGCATTAAGCTGTGGGTTCACTTCTTCAAGTCGTGCATATGCTGCTTCGAGCAGTTCGATCGGTGATACTTCACGGGAGCGTACAAGCTCTGCTAAACCAATAGCATCATAGGATGTATATGAAAATGAAGACATTAAGCATCGTTCCTTTCTAAGGTGGGTATCCAGTGTTCCATATGTCATCGTACCATCGGATTGCAGAAAAGACAAAAGCACTGTTCATCCATTGGGATAGACAGTGCTTTTTTTATAATATCGTTTGAGAAGTTAACGTATATGTTAGGGATGCATCCTGCGTAAGGAATTACTCTGTACGAAGCTTAGGGGCTGCATCAGTAACGCTTGATGAGCGCTCCTGCTGTTTGGAAATGGCAAAGAGTGCAATCCATATTAGGATAAAACCAACGAGCTGTTCCCATGTAATCAACGTACGGAAAGCGATCCAGTTAACGAGTACACCCGCCATTGGGAAGCTAAGTTCTGCCAGTGTAGCCACAGAGGCTTTTGTAGAGGACAAGCCTTTATAGTATAACAACAGGCTCAGAAGTCCAGGCAATAAAGCTTGACCCAATATATTTAGCACTACAGCCGCTTGTTCGCCTGTTCCGGAAGGCAATGTCCATGCGGCTCCTTCATGCCATGTCATCAAGAAGAGCAGGGGCAGAGCAACTACGAACCGCAGAGAAGTGACTGTCTCATATCTTGCTTGACCTAGCATCAATCGACCCATTACCGTAGATCCGCCCCATAGAGCAGCAGCTCCCAAGGATAAAAGGCTCCCTGCATGAACCCAGGTATTCCAGTTTCCAAGAGGGAGTGTGAATCCAAACGTGAGCAAATAAGTTCCTGCAAGTGCAATGAAGAATAGTCCCCCAAAGCGACGCGGCAGCGTTTCTTTGAGAAGTAGCTTAGCCAGTACAATAGCGAACAATGGCTGCATTTTTTGCAACAAGAGAACGGTATTGGGATCATTGTTGGTTAGCGCCATTGTGAACAACACCGTTGCGAGTGCTGATCCACCCCAGGAAATGAAGATTACAGCAATCCAGTGTCTAGCACGTAGATTTTTCAAGTCTGCACGGAATTTCCATAAGACAGGAATGGCGACTAGACTGACAATGATGTGCTCAATAAGTACAATTTGAGTCGAGGTCATGGTCTGAAGCAAAATAATTCGGAACAAGGGATCTACGCCCCACAATGCAGCGCCAATCACAACAAGCCAAAATCCAGTGTTGCTTCGTTCTTTCCGATAGATCGTTGAGGCAGTTTGATTCTTTTCCATATTCAGGACTCCTTCGTCAGAACACGGAATCTTCAGTTGGCAAAATCGACAAAAGCCCCCGTTCTGGTGAATCACCAAATAAACGGGGGCTCATCCATGCATATGTCGTTAGGGAAGAAGACTTCCCGTATAACGGCATGACATGTGTTGATCTTCTCTCATCCGGACTGTACCGTCGGCCTTGGAGTCTCACCAAGTCAGTCGCTGATAGCTATATCAGTCAGCGAGTCGCGGGCTGGTTCCGAAGAACATCACCGCCGGTTGGGAATTGCACCCTACCCCGAAGATCCTATTCAATTGTTTAGTATGTTGAACAAGTTGTAACATCAATGATTTCATCTTAATCTTGTAAGCGCTAGCAGTTCAAGTGTTTTTTTCAGAAGATGATATTCCAGCTTCCTTGCTGTCTGCGAAGAAGAACAATCTGTCCAGAATGATATGCATCATGTATGATCCATCGGCTAAGGGCAAGTCCCCAAGTGTCCTCGGTATCCATGTATTGTGCATCTAGATGAGATTGTTGCAAGGCTGCAAGTTGGGTTCGTAATTGTTCAGCAAGTGCTGTAACGCTCTTCACTAAGTCATTCCATCCTTGCTCGTCTGATGCATCTCCCGAATCACCAAATGTCGCGACATTACTTGCTGCGGCTGGAACGGAGGTAATGCCCTGTATACGTTGCGAGATGCGAAGGTTGTAATAGTGCATATGGTTTACCAGCTGCCAGATGCTCAGTCCACCTGAAGACGGAACCCAGGCAGCTTGTTCAGCGGTGAGCCCCTCCAGTGCCTTGGCTACAGGTACAATCCAACTACATTGATCCCATATGCTGTCTTTTTGCGTTAATAAGATGTCGATTGCAGATACAGTCATTCGTTGTTCCTCCTCGTTATCGTGGTTTGCTAAGTGAAATAAGTTGATCATCAGCACGACAAAATAGATGACCTGCAACTTAGATGACACTTTCATTCAGCATAGGAAATATAAGGATAAATATACCATAACTACGCGATCTTGTGATGATACATCCTTCATTATGGATTACAGAGCTACAGTGGTAACAGTCTATAATCATCTGATGTATATTTATGTTAATATTAGGAGGGACGGAGGGACATTTTGCGAAAAAGTTTAATTATAGTTGGTCTATGTTTGCTTGTTATATTAGGATTTGGCGCGATGCAAGGGTTACATGTGAATGAAATCAACGCATTGCCCCATGATGGTCAGATTGTAAAATCCAAAGAAATTCATGGTTACGGCCAAGTGGTATTATTTGTAGATCATCAAGACCAGAGTTTTGGCATAGCCAAACTTGAAAAGAAGTTCGGTTTCTTACATCGTTTTGATGGAAGCTCATATGGTCGTACGGTCGAGGAAGGCAAGCCGTTTGAGGCTACTAGTCTAGGTGATCCTAATCGCTTTATAGTTGGGGTAGTAACACCCAGGGAATCCAACATCGAATACATAGCGGTCGGTAATCATCTGAAGGATGTTTCGTCTTCGCAATCTTACGAGCTCTCCCTTGAAGAAGTGAAAGCTCATCCGAATGACTACCAACTTGAAGAGATTGACGATCAGTATGCACTGTTTGTATTAGATGAGTATACCGAGGAGAACTGGACAATAAGAGCTTTTGATCAAGATGGAAATATCGTTGCAGACAAGATATTTGGCGATGAAGTAAGATACATGAATGAGGAGAGAGCCGATTGAAAAGAGTTATTGTTACGACGATTGGGATAATTGTGATCAGCTTTGTATTGTTAATAGGGATCAATCTCCTTGGTTCACCTTTTCCCGTTGTTGTTGAGGAACATCCGGCAGTTCCAGGAGAGCGCGAAGTGAAGGTTCATGAAGGAGGTAATTCAATGCTTCAATTAATCTGGTGGAAAGAGTAAGGTTGAAGCAGAGGATTTATATCAAGAAATGAAATATCTATAAAGTGTTCTGATTGTGGGGAGTTATGGTTTTTTTGGATGGGTTTGACGAAAAGCCGAGTGAGTACGTGCTAGTGATAGACTACAAGTGACCAAAAAATGTATAAAACCTTGTATAGCTACGTGCTATTCGAGGTTTTTTTAATTCCAAAATTTGCAAACTTAAAGAGTTGACTATATAATACATATATACTTTATAAAAATAAGTACTAAATCATTATCGTTCAGCGCTGATTCACACCGTCATACAAGTCATATCCAACTAAAACTATGATTGGAGATGTGTCTAATGGGGAAAAGTTATTTGCTGAAAAATGGTTGTGTCGTATCAATGGATGCCTCGGTTGGTCAGTACAAAAGGGCAGACGTCTTGATTGAGGATTCTTTAATAATAGCTATCAAGCCTGATCTGGAGTGCGCGGAAGCAGAGGTTATCGATGCATCCGATATGATTGTGCTCCCAGGGCTGGTAGATACCCATCGTCATGTGTGGGAGTCCCTGGTTAAGACAACAGGAACGAATTGGTCGCTTCCTGTGTATTTGCAAAATCTCTATTATGGAGCAATGGGAAGCAAACTTCGGCCTCAAGACAGCTACATCGCGAATTTGTTAGGATCTTTGGAAGCGCTTAATGCTGGAGTGACAACGGTATTGGATTGGAGCATGCCATACTCTTCAGAGCACACAGATGAATTGATTCGCGGGCTTCAGGATGCTGGAATTCGTGCGGTGTTTGCGCAGGGTGTTCCTGGAGAAACGAATTACTGGAATAGAGATAGTCTCCTTACATACTCCAACGATGTACGTAGAGTGAAGCAGCAATACTTCTCATCAAATGATCAATTGCTGACGTACGGTCTTGCCATTCGAGGTCCGGAATTCAGTCACTGGGATACAACGGTCAAAGAGATTCATCTTGCAGAGGAATTAGACGCCATATGTTCCATGCATGTAGGATTCGGGACTTGGGGAAGTGTGGATCGCTCGGTAACAAAGTTACATGAGGCTGGTCTATTGAGTCCGCGAATCAATGTGGTTCATGGCAATACGATGGGAATTGATGAGTACAAAATGCTTGCTGATCAAGGTGCATCGCTTTCTGTTACACCTGAGGTAGAAATGATGATGGGGCATGGATATCCGGCGACTGGATATTTTCTGGAGAATGGAGGCACACCAACACTCGGTGTGGATGTTGTGACATCTACGGGTGGCGATATGTTTTCCCAGATGAAGTTTGCCCTGCAGGCAGAGCGGTCAAGAGCGAATGAGCAATTATTGCAGCAGGGAGAAATGCCTGGAGAGCTGAATCTGCAGTCGAGTCAGGTGTTAAGATTTGCCACATCGGCTGGCGCGCAAGCTTTGGGACTGGGGCATAAGATTGGTACACTGACACCAGGCAAAGAGGCAGACCTGATTATGATTCGTGCTACGGATCTGAATCTGTTCCCGGTTCATGATCCAATTGGAGCTATTGTGCAATTCGCCAATCCATCCAACGTTGATACTGTATTTGTGGCAGGTCAACCGGTGAAGAGAGAAGGTAAGTTGTTGCATGTGGATCTAAGTGCAGTTCGTCGTCAAGCGTTGGAGAGTACCAGCTATCTGCTAGCACAATATCAGATGACTGATGCAGAACGGATCATCTTTTCATAATCTTGGGGTATTATTAATTGAATCGAAAATAAAATAAAGAGGTAGATGAAGGACATCGAAAAATAAAGGTTAAACCAAGAGCCGCATGGGATCATGCGGTTTTTTTGCGCCTTGAGGAGCTTTAGACAGACAGGAATCGTGACGGAAGGACAGCGTAAATAAACGAAATAAGCTGTTATTCACATAAATGCATATAACAACGATTTTAAACACTCTATTGATTCGAAAAAGTGAATTAAAAACTGCGCATAATATAAATTATACGCAGTTTTCGTTTAAATCGATTTTTATTATCTTTCATGGGCAAGATATCATGATACTTTTCGCTTAAAAAACACAACATATGACATCTCTCTAAATAAAATTTTAATCAAGCAACGCGATAACGTGTAGAATTGACTAGTTTTTTATAGGTGGTCGATAAGATAGAACAAACCACTTTTTTATAGAACAGATGAACAGGTGATACTTTCACGACGAGAGGAATTTATGTATGAGCAAAAATGAATCACGATCTTCATTGTTTCGCAAAAAACCAATTGCTGTAAGTGGGGGAGAACGTAGTGCGCTGAAAAGAGTGTTAGGGCCACTGGATCTAATGACCCTTGGTGTAGGTGCTATTATCGGCACGGGTATATTTGTACTCACAGGTGTGGCCGCTGCTAAATACGCAGGACCGGGTCTCGTGCTTTCCTTTTTGCTGGCAGGGCTAATCTGTGCTTTTGCTGCACTATGTTATTCTGAATTTGCTTCAAGTGTACCCGCTTCGGGGAGTGCGTATACTTACAGCTATACCGCCTTTGGTGAAGTGATTGCTTGGATCCTTGGATGGGATCTGATTCTGGAGTATGGTTTTGCAAGTGCGGCAGTGGCTAGTGGATGGTCTGGTTATTTTCAAAGTCTATTGTCTGGATTTGGATTGCACTTACCTCATGAGCTAACGAGCGCCTTTAGTCCAGAGAAGGGAACGTATTTTGATATCACAGCAGCGGTCATTACGTTGATTATCACCTTCTTGTTAACTCGAGGAGTAAAAGAGGCAGCGCGCGCCAATGGGATTATGGTTGCTCTGAAAATAATCGTTGTGTTGATCTTCATCGGTGTAGGTGTCTTCTACGTTCAGCCTGATAATTGGCAGCCATTTCTGCCTTTTGGCATTTCGGGTGTTACCGCTGGAGCGGCGACGGTATTCTTTGCGTATATCGGGTTTGATGCTGTATCTACCGCAGCGGAAGAAGTGAAGCTGCCTCAGCGAAATTTGCCGATTGGCATTATCGGTTCGCTCGCAATCTGTACCGTATTATATATCGTCGTTTCGCTAATCCTGACGGGGATTGTGCCGTACCATATGTTGAATGTTAGTGATCCAGTAGCCTTTGCCTTTGAGTTCGTTAACTTGCATGGCTTATCTTGGATCGTTGCACTTGGCGCCATTACAGGTATTACTACGGTACTGCTGGTGATGATGTATGGTCAGACGCGATTATTGTATTCGATGTCAAGGGACGGGCTGTTATCCCCGGTATTCTCGAAGGTTAGTGGCAAGAGTCAAACTCCTGCCGTAGGGAGCTGGGTTGCGGGGATTATTGTAGCGTTATTTTCTGGATTCATCTCCCTCGGACATCTCGCGGAATTGACCAATATCGGGACATTGTTTGCATTTGCGGTGGTCAGTCTGGGGATTATTGTGCTCCGTAAAAACAATCCTGATCTCAAACGTGGCTTCCGCGTCCCATTCGTTCCATGGATTCCGATCCTCAGCGCCATCGGCTGTGTGTATCTCATGACTCGACTTGCGATGCTCACTTGGATTACATTCTTCATCTGGTTACTGATTGGTCTGGTGATTTATTTCTTATATGGCCGCCATCACAGTCATTTGAACTCAAAATAAACCGAACAGTAATCTCAATCATTAGATCATGTGGAAAAAAATTAGGTCATACCTCCTGAGCTTTCGCTTATGCGAAGAGAGACAGGAGGTTTTTTCATTTCAATTTCGCGGGTTATCCACTTATTTCGGCTGAATCCCATATTCGATGCTGAGATGCCACTCGCACATCCTTCGTAATCAAAAGCGGACTTTTTGAACAACCTCTATCAGAATAGCGGTTCCTAAGACCTGTTTCATGGGTATGTATTAAGGTGCATGTAGACTCATATCATTGTCTTGGGGTTGCGGGTTGTTCCAATATGACATATATTTGGGGTTGTGACATGCCATCAGACAGAGGAGAGGGGATGTATCATGAATACACATTTACATACGAATCAACATATGAATTCGAATTTTGGTTTTGCATTAACAGACTCTGCTGTACTTACAGAGGCGAAGTTGATTATTTCACAGGAAACAGAAGCTGATCGCATAGAACTGGATATTGATCCACAACGCTGCTTGAAGGACGGGCGCAAGGTCTCAGTTATTGCTCAGCAACTTGATGCTCCTGTCGTAAGACAAGATGCTTCCATTATATATGGGCAAGAACTGAGCTTTGTACAATATACAGTGAACTTAAATTCCGAAACCAAGCTTTCCATAGATTCCATTGAAGGTATAGACTATAGTGTAGAATTAGGATGGTCTGATTTCCCTGAAGGAGAGTACGAGCTTCGTATATCAATTCACAGGAAAACACCGCGAATCGCAGAAGTGCCGCTGGAACCAGAACAGATGGCTATGGTCAAATATGCCCAGGTGGTAACGGTTGTTATCGCACTTTTCCCAGCGCAACCTACGCAAGAGCAACTTTCATCAACGCCGGTATGGACGAGAGACCATCATGTGTTTGACTCCTATGGTAGTGCAGGCTTTATTCTTGCGGATCTGCCCCGCATGGTTGCACGTGTAGAGGAGTTGCTTGGCGTGGGAAATCACAATTTAGTTGAACGTTTTAATGAAGGTGATCTGTCTTCTCAGCTATTAAATGAAGGATTGATGGCCACTGCATGGGGCATTTCGCCTTGGTGTTATTCCATCTATGCAGCGCCTAATGGGGCTGAACAGGCTAAATTGCCGATGGACAAGCTCGGAGAAGAGCCTGTATGTACGGGAATATACCGTATTGCTGCCGAAACAACACGTTTAAGCATTATTCCTGCTAATGAGCTTGCAAACTGGCCGGCTTGCACGAACAAAGAATGGCCGCAAATTCATGTTCCTGGTTCGGGAGAAACGCTACGCATGGAATTGGTTGTGCAAAATTGTGAATCTGTAAACGGACTTCACGAGAATCCACTACCGTCATTTGTGATTACACGTAGTGAGGGTCTCCCAGAGATGGTTGAGCCTTTGATAAATATCGTTATTGTCGACTGACGAATACTACTAAATATACACTACCAATAGAATTGTGGTGACTAACATAGATGATATCTGAAGAGATCAGGGAGCAATATGCAGAGGAGCTTGAGGCTTTTCATATATGGATGAAGGATGCCGGCTACACGGGGTATACCGTGAAATCCTATACTGGTGATGTGGCTGAATTTCTTGTTTCGATTAAGGGTAAAGCGGTAGATCAGGTCAAAAAACTGCATGTGTTATCGTACTTGTCTCAAGCTCGGGAAAGAGGAGTAAGTGATGCGACTAGAAACCGAAAGCATGCTGCAATTCATTGCTTTTACAAATCACTCATTGAATTAGAGCTAGTAACAGCGAATCCTGCCTTTGGAATCAAGAAGTCCAAAACCGAGAAGAATCGTGCGCCCGTTTTCCTGGATGAGAGCGGGTTGGAGCGGTTCTTGCAATCGGTTGAGGGCAAGTATCGAACGCGGAATTTGGCTATTTTTCTCCTAATGGGGTATATGGGATTACGGGTCGGAGAGGTACACGCCCTTAACTGCAAGGATTATAATGAAGAGAGACGCACGCTAAATGTCTTCGGGAAAGGACGGAAGTGGCGCACGCTGCCCGTTCCTGATACAGTTGCGGATCTATTGTCCGAAGCTTTAGAAGAACGTTTAACCCCATGGCGTGCGAAGGAAGAGGCGCTCTTTGTATCGCAAAAGGGTAAACGACTGTCTATTCGCAGCATTCAGCTCATCTCGACTGAAACCTTTGAACGATTCCAGCAGCAATCCCCATCCGCGCAGCGACAGAACTATTCCAGTCATAAGCTGCGGCACTCATTTGCGACAATGATGTTACGCCGAGGGGCGGATCTGCGAACGGTTCAAGAGCTACTTGGTCACTCATCCATTCAAACTACAACCGTCTACACGCATGTCACCAGTCGGGAGAAAGAGGAAGCGATGGCGCTGCTTGATGTAAAAATACCTACCTTTAACACCTAAGTGATTCATAAATAAGGAAGAAGCCGCAGATCAACGGAGATGCGGTTTTTTCCTGTTTGGGACGGAGTCTGATTAAAAATGTTTGCCTAGGTAAAATTAACTATGAAAGATCGCTTTTAGTTGAAGTTTAAAGTGTTTGATCTTTTATAGTTAGAAGTATAAATGTTATGTGATTAAAGTTATATTTTACGTAATTAATATTATGTAAACTAAACGCTAGATGGTTATTTATTATTCTAAAAATATAATAAATTGTATCAAACGTTAAAATAGTAAATGTAGAATGTCTAACTCAATTTTCTTAATTAAACGTCTTCTTAAACAGTAAAAAAACCATCTGGATCTTCTTGAAATGTAAATCCAGATGGTTGTATTAAATGATGATGATGCTTATTCTTAACAGCCCAATATCCATAGGGGTTATGATGTCATCAAGTTTACTATTCCAAACCTGCAATTTGCTCTTTTAATTTGTCTGCGGAAGCCTGGAAAGCGATCTTTTCCTTCTCATTCAATGGCAGTGGTAGAATCTCGCGCACACCGTGACGATCTACGACACATGGAACGCCTAGATAGACATCAGACACGCCATTGTAATCTTCAAGCAAGGTAGATACATTCAGGACAGAGCCTTCATTCCCAAGGATTGCTGCAACAATGCGATCAAGTGCTAATGCGATTGCATAAGAAGTTGCTCCTTTGGCATTAATAATCTCATAGGCTGCATTCTTGGTGCGATCAAAGATATCCTCTTGCGTTTCTTCATCCAGCTCCAGATTCGTTCCTGCAACGTTCGCAAGACTCCATACAGGTACTTCGGAATCCCCATGTTCACCGATAATATGAGCGTGGATGCTACGTGGATCAATGCCTTTATTTTTACCAATCAGATAACGGAAACGCGCGCTATCTAGCAACGTTCCTGAGCCGATAACACGGGAAGCAGGCCAGCCGCTTTGTTTCCAGGACGTGTAGGAGAGGATATCTACAGGATTAGTAGCAATCAACAAAATACCATGAGAATTAACGGCTGTGATCTTCTCAATAATGTCTTTGAAAATGCTTGCATTTTTCTTCAGCAGATCAATGCGTGTCTCGCCAGGCTTCTGTGATGCGCCCGCTGTTATGATGATGATGTCAGCGTCTTTGCAATCTGAATAATCGCCAGCCCATACTTTTACGCCCCCGGTAAAAGGAAGACCGTGGTTCATATCGAGCATTTCACCTGTTGCTTTGTCATGATTCACATCCACAAATACCAACTCGGATGAGCGCTGTCTTAACATCAGCGTGTATCCCGTTGTTGTTCCTACCGCACCCATGCCTATAATAACGACACGACTGGGTTTAAGGTTCGTACTATTTGCCATGTTTATATCCTCTCCTTTTTAGATGTACTTCCATCCATATTAAGGGATATCTTCCGGAAAAGCGAGGTCTGTCTATAAACTTTTTCACAATAGATTGTCTGTTATGGTAAATTTACGTCGAATTATATCTTTATCCTTCAAACCCATATGGCCTTACAAGTGTACTTCTTGGTACTGGGTGTACGTGCCCACGAGCCTTTTCGACATGTTTTGTGGTAGAATGATTGAAGTGTATATTGTTGTGTTCGTAAAAGTGACCCGTTAAGCTAGGCATGCGCGCCTTCTTATGGGATGAGAGAGGTGGAACCACTTGCGTTGGCATTGGATCAAAATCGCGCAGACAGCTCTGCTGTGTGTAGGTATAGCAGCCATATTGGCCGCCTGCACGGATTCAGAAGAAACTCCGGTGGCTCAGCCACCTCAGGAGACGGATGAGACCGGAAATACCGGACAAACATTAACCGTTGTTCCACCAGTAAACAGTACAGAAGCGGCTGATATGGCCAAGTATCAGATTCAGACTCGCTTGACCGATTTTCAGCTCCTGAATTCGAACGGTGGTTTAGCATGGGGAGTCACAAGAAATGCACTACGGTTGTATTATACGCAGGATGAAGGAGCCACCTGGACGAATATTTCTCCTTCAGAGAATGTGCAGTTCCCAGCCAATCCACAGTACGGTCAGAGTATATATTTTGTAGACCGTACACACGGATGGATCGTGCGTGAAGGTATGGGTGGAACAGATACGATTGTGCTTCGCACCAACAATGGGGGAGCTAGCTGGAGCTTATCCTCGCTGTCTAAGACCGATAAGGTGACGGCAATTTCTTTTGTTTCTCCGGAAAAAGGATGGATTCTCACTACAGTAGATACCTCGATCGGTAAACAGGACAAAAAGCTGTATGTCACTGAAGATGGTGGAACTACCTGGAAAGCGATGTCTGAGAGTGATGATGACGAGCAAACTGGCTTGGGAGAGATTCCTACACGTGGGTATACAACAGGATTAACGTTTTCAGATGCAAAACATGGATTCTTAACAGCACTTGATTTTGGGACACCGAAGTTGTACGTTACGACTAATGGTGGAGAGGATTGGAAGGCTGGAGCTTCGTTCTTCGATCGCGAGAAATTTAGTGGATGTGGTAATTTTGGCATTAGCTCACCCCAATTTTTCGGACGAGAAGCCAAAGGAGCTTGGATGGCATTATCCTGTTCAACGGGAGATCGCACCAAGTTTAATGGTTTTTTCACTGACGATGGAGGTAAGAGCTGGAGTTTATCTACGTTCTCGCTCAATAAGCAAACAGGGCTTAATCGCAATCTTGCGCCAACATTTCTTAATGCTACGCATGGATGGACGATACATGAAGGTATAACCTACCATACAGAAGATGGAGGGAAGACCTGGAGCGCACTTCCGAGAAGTAAAGTGTTCGATCAGATTCAGGAAGACTATCCGGAGATCGTGAAGATCCAGATGGTATCTACGAAGCTGGGTTGGGTGCTGGTTGAAAATACGGATACCAAACGATCCTTATTGTTGCAAACGGAAGATGGCGGTATCCGCTGGAAGGTACTATAATCGCAAGGTACAACACATATTACAAGAAGGAAACCTACGGGTTTCTTTTCTTTTTAGATACTTTGTGAAATAAATCACAAAATAAAAATTCAAAGGATGTTATATTGAATTCAAGAAGAGAAGGAGTGATGAAGATGAGAACAAACGAACAAACTCAATTCACGCAGGCGGACGAATTAACCAGATACATGCTTCACTTATGCTACACATGTGATGATGCCAATCGTTGCACAACCGAAGAAGCCGTGAAAGCTTGTATGGCAAATAACGCACAGGTAGACCAGCCAGAAACGGCTGAAGGCGCAGACGTAACTCGCGGGTTTATGGACATGATGTACGCTTAGGCTACTGGTAAGCTCGGAATAACATTCAAATATTAAGTCTAGATCACAGAATTTCTACAGAAACGCTCCTAAATAAGGGCGTTTCTTTTTTAGTAGGAAAGGCTAATTTGTCCTTCCGTGTGCTTCGCAAATAAAACAGCATGCGTTATCATGTAGATAATGGAATGAATATAAGAATCTAACCATTATTGATTTCGATTTAGATTGTTGGAACGAAGGGATTAATAGAATTGACGAGGATCTATTCAAAGCGTTTGGAAATCAACTAATAGGCTGGATGAAACAGAACAATAAAAGGCATTTTATCATATCTCATGATGGAAGCATAACCAATTATCGGATACTATTAGGAGAAGTTGGACTTACAAAATCGGATTTTTTGGGAGAAGCAGGCTTGTATAAGATGATTTTATAGTAACTTGAAGACCTAATTGAAAATTCCGGGGGAGTAAGTTATGGCACATGGAAGAATATTAGGAATCGAGAAGAAGTGAGTGTCGGAAGTATTAGTGATGAAGGTCAATATGGTAAGATCTTTGTTCTAGAAGATCTTATTTAGTCTGATTCTTAAATGATCATCCTATTTTATTATCAATGGAGGGATTAAAATGGGCATCATTGTTGCTATTGGTGGCGGAGAAATCAGCACATTTGAAACATATGAAATAGATCAGACGATTGTAGGCTTGAGTAATAAAATGAACCCCACAGTGGTTTTTATTCCTACTGCCAGTATGGACGCGGAAGGATATTGTGAATCCTTTGAACGGTTATATCGTGATCGATTAGGTTGTGAGGTCAAACATTTGCTTTTGACAAAATGCACATATACTAAAGATGAAATTGAAGGCATGATTATGTCGGCAGATATCGTATATGTAGGTGGCGGAAATACCAGAAAGATGTTGGACATATGGCAACAGCATGAAGTGGATAATTTACTGAAAAAGGCATACGCCTCGGGAGTTATTTTATCTGGCATGAGCGCCGGTTCAATTTGTTGGTATGAATACGGACATAGTGACTCAGGAGCGTTCGAACATACTGGAGTATGGCATTATATTAAATTAAAGGCTATGGGCATTCTGAGCGGAATTCATTGTCCGCATTACAACGAGGATATTCGATCTGTAGATTTCGCGAAAATGGTTAAGGGAATGAATATGCCTGGGATCGCCATCGAAAACAACTGTGCGGTTATTTATAAAGATGATCAATATAAAGTAATTACTTCTCAAGAAAACGCCAAAGCTTATATGATTCAAGAAATTGATCAGACCGTGATCACAAGGGAAATTTACAAACATCCGATGTATCAAGATATAACTAACATGTAAGAGCCTATAATTTATTTTTCCTATTAAAACCTCAGAGCCCTTTTAATAAATTTAGATTAAAGAAGGAGAGCAGGTGAAATCATGAAGTTTAGCTACAAGAATTTTTCCTGTGATGTAGAGATTTATCATAAAGATGATGACTTTACTGTACGATTCTACGATAAGAATAAAGAACAGGATGAGCATCAAATGATGAATCTGGTCATTGTTGACCCGGGGTACGGTTTTCTTTGCTTGAAACATAAAGGGAAGGACTCCGCGCTATTAAGTGGGTTTCTAGATGAAGAAGTGTTCATTTCGGAGGATTATGTAGATGCAGCACTTTGCATCATTGAGGACTTAAGTCCAACGTTCAAGGAGATATGCATTCCTTACCATATTAGGCTTTTCAAACAAACTAGCTTTGCTGAGTACAACGGGGAGTACTGAAAATAACATGTTAACTGGGCTCAAACTAGAGAAAGCTTATCGAGAGGGTGGAAGGATGAATATTCAAGATATTCCAACAGAGATCATTCAGCAGGTTGGTGAGATTCGGAACATTAGCTTTCCCAACAAGCAAGGTCATACTTCGATCGTAGCTATTTTGCATACCCCAGATAAGAAATACATCGTCAAAAAAACAGAGGGCCTCCTTTACAATGAATGGTTGTCTGAAGAATATGAAGCACTGCACCATCTCCGTCTATTAGGTTTACCTATTCCGAAAGCGTATTCATTACATATAAAGAATCAAACGAAATGGCTTTTGATGGATCACATAGAGGGTATTACGCTAAGAGAGTTTCTATCTAAAGAACCTGATTCTCAAGATAAAGAAAAAGCAATAGTTAACTTTGCACGTTGTCTCAAAAAGATTCATGAGAGTTCCTGTCCGGAGGCCTTGATGAAAAATGATACGGATTGGTTGGATAACATGTTATTGAAAGCCGATTATAATCGGAATAACTTTACAGTAGACGGTACAGAAGAGCTTCTTAAACGGATCCAAGAAGTAAGGCCAGAACCAATTACGAATACGCTGATTCATGGTGATTTTACGATAGACAATGTATTGGTGCACGATTGTAATATTGTCGGTGTGATTGACTGGTCAGGCGCCGCTTATGGCGATCCTAGATATGATGTTGCATTAGCGATTAGACCGAAACATAACGCTTTTGAAGATGAGAGGGATAAGGAAATATTCTATGACGCATATGGCAAGCTAAGATTATCGGATAAAGAGTATGACTATTTTGAAGACGGCCTATATAACTTTTTCTAGTATCCCTTTTATGAGAAGAAGAATAAGGATAGGTGTCATTTCAGAATTGTAAATAACCCCATTTTGCGCATATGATGTCAATATAAATAAGCAGGTATGGAACGTAGGGAGTGTCATTAATGCAATACATCGTAAGGATGGCTACTGTAAACGATATAGACGGACTTTGCTCAATTCGGAATAACAAAGAGCTGTTCATCACTTATCTAACACAACAACAGAAACAAGAGGCAATACTGGTCGTTGCTGAAACGGATCATGTCATATTAGGCTTTGGCGTTTTAAAATTAAGAGGAGAGCGCATTCCGAAATTAAGTGATTTATATGTGAAAGTGACGTATCGTGGAAACGGCATAGGATCAGCTTTGATAAAGTATCGAGAACATCTTGCCAAGCAGCGAGGTTATACAGAGATGTATGTGAGTGTTGATCCCATTGAAAATCCCAAAATGATTAAACTTATTACTCATCACGGATATCATGCAATTTCAGCACCGTACTCCAAAGACGCAATTTATTTCAACGAAGAAGGTACAAGCTACGAGAAGACATATACCCGAGTAGATATGAAAAAGATACTAAGCTAACGCGTATGGACAGGTAAAAGGTCTCTCTTGCGTCATAACATGAGAAGAAGGAGCTAATCATGAAATATGTGTTAGTCTTTATTTCTTTTTGCGCAATGATTATTGCAGGATGCAATGACGCTACTCCGCAGTCTAGTTTATCTTTTGACTTAGAACAAGATGAGAAGCGAATCTATGAGCAATTAAAAGATGAGTTAGATGAATCCGTATTGTTGAATGTAGATCCCATGAGTGTTGCAAAAATGTACGTATACTCAAGTTACCATGGTGACAATGACGTTAATTATACCTTGTACACCCAAAGAGAAGGTTATATTGCCTGGTCAAGATTGGAAGATCAACAGATTCCTGAAAGGGATCGTGGTAATCAAGAACAGATTGCAGCTAATTTTAGAAATATTGAAAAAGGTGAATTTTACCATCAAGATGAGTACGAAGGATATATACAATATGAGAAAGAGGCAGGAGCCACATCATATTTTCAAATGATTAAAGATGAGAACAACATATGGAAAGTAGCATTTATGCCGTTACAGTAGATTAATTAGGGATGGGATAATCTATGGATATCATAACGTCACGGATGAATCAGATCCGTACACTTGTGAATGACATGATACTCAATATGGATAGCCCTATTCGACAACAGGAAGCATCCGTAAGACTGTATGGAGTATCGTCTTATGCAGCAATCCTTGCGTTGAAAAGAGGACTTGAGACTGAAATTAGTGCCATCGCAGGACTGCTGCACCAATTTTATTATTACAAAACGGGAATTGCTCATTATCCTGGCGTGAACAGTGCTGATACCTTAAGACCTTTATTAAGAGACTTGCAGATCTTCTCCAAGGAAGAGCAACGTCGTATTCTACGCGCAATATTCTACCAAGAACAGCTTAAGCAGGTTAACGAACCTTATGATGAAATTATCAAGGATGCTATTATCCTTCAAGCGTATGTCCAACATATTAACCAACCTGTACCGCAGGCATTTGCACAAAGGCTTGTAAATACGCTCAATGAACTATCCATCTCTGTCGATCATACAGAAATAGATGAGATAGCAGCAACGGATAGCTGTACTCACAGCGATTTCATTGATAAACGTCAAAAGTTAGCCAAGATAGCGGAAGAGTTAGCGGGACAAGTTATTGTTGGCATCCCGGGGGATCAACGATACCGTGAAATTTGTCAGTATTGGCCGGATCCAGATATACATAAGGTTTTACAAGGGAATTGGTGTGCGGCGTTTGTGTATCATTGCTGTATGTTATCTGGAATTTTTCTCCCGATCCGTTACCCCAATGCAGACTACCGTTTAGCTGGAGTAGGTGCACTGTTGGAATGGTCGCAGCTACCTGAGACAGGTTTTTTTCACCATGATCAAGATCATAACTTTACACCTGAACGTGGAGATATCGTTATATATGAGAAACTGTTATCTGATGACTCGCATGATCATGTAGGAATTGTGCTTGAACTTTACGATGATGTCATACTGGTCGCTGAGGGAAACAAGGATAATAAGAACTACTCTGGCATAGTGAGCAGAAATAGGAATCATTGTATTTTAGGTTATATACGAATCGACAATGAGTATCTTTACAGTTTTAATGGCATGTACGATCCTATACTTTAATAAAAAACTGACAACAACCATTCAGTCTAATTGAAGAGAGGAAGAGATGTATGATTACGATTTATGATTGGTTTGGGTATGAAGTATTGATGAAGGAGCGTTATAAGTTAATTAAAGAAGCTGGATTTGATGGTGTTCTATTATGGTGGAGTGAACATTTTGGTCGCGGCGACTACCGGAGCGGGCCACAGCTTGCAAGAGAAGCAGGACTTGTCATTGAGAACATCCATGCACCAATACATTATGAACATGATCTTTGGACTGATAATCTGAACGGCGAAAGCGTTACCAACAGTTACTTACAATGTATCGTGGACTGCAACGAGTATGAAATTCCAACAATGGTTGTACATTTACCGAGCGAAGACCATCCATACAATACATTGGGAGTAGAGAGAATGAAGAGAATAACAGAACAAGCGGAGCAATTTAATGTAAATGTTGCGTTTGAGAATTTAAGAAACTTTACTAATTTGACGCAGGTACTGGATCAAGTGGACTCCAAGCGGATTGGCTTTTGTTATGACTGTGGACACCACTATCGCTATTATCCTGGCAAAGATCTGTTATCTATGTATGGTTCCAGGTTAATGGCAGTTCATTTACATGATGATAATGGAAGTCGTGAGCAGCATGGACTGCCTTTCGACGGTTCGATTGATTGGTCTACAACCATGAATCAAATTGCGGGCACAGGCTATACAGGTGCAACTGCACTAGAGCCTATGAACTGGGACTATGAAGAGCTATCCATTAGAGCATTTTTGGAGAAAGCATTTGTAAAAGCAAAACAGCTGGAAGCCATAAGATTGTCTATTTCATAGAAATAAAAAGATACACGATTCGAGAGAGTATGTTCAAGAGTTTAGTAGCAAGAAATAGGAGGTCATTAGGTGAATAAGCAGACTGTGCACCAAACGAACAGCATATATTGGGACACCCAAGGAAATGACTTTTTAAAAGCAATCGTACTTCCGCTATATGGAGCATTTGTATCAGAAGAAAAACATCAGTTATTCGGCGATGTTTCTGGCAAAAAGTTGTTAGAAATAGGCTGTGGGAATGGCCAATCTCTACAATACCAGGGAGAGCGCCAGGCTGCTGAGCTATGGGGAATGGATATGTCCAAGAATCAAATTGAGAAGGCAGAGCAGCATTTAATAACTTGCGGTCTTTCAGCGACTTTAATCTGTTCTCCGATGGAAGAAGAATGTGGCGTTCCAAGTGACTATTTTGACATCGTTTATTCGATTTATGCGATCGGCTGGACAACCGACCTTGAAAGTACCTTCAAGAGAATAGCTTCGTATTTAAGAAAAGATGGAGTGTTCATTTTCAGTTGGTCTCACCCTGTACATAGATGTATGGTTGAAGACAATAATAGATTCGTATTGAACAAACCTTATCATGATGAATCATGGTATCTGGTCAATCCTGATGATGTTCAGGGCGAATTAACCTTATCTGATCGCACGCTATCCACTTACATCAATGCGCTGGCTGCAGCAGGGTTTGTCATTGAGCATATGATCGAAGAAACAGATCAAGACATCCTTCAACTGCACGGTGATGAGAATAATCTTGCAAAAAGAGCAACGATGTTTCCGGTAACCTTCGTAATCAAGGCGAGAAAACTATAAAAAGATATATCAGATTGATTGACTAAACAATAGAGCAGGAGTGAAGTAGTTGCCAGTATACGAGCATTCAGAGCGAGCTTTGTACCATTTCCATTTAGCCATTCAAGAGGAGGCGAATATTCTCTCTCAATTTATAGATACAGAACATGATTTATTATTTCCTTACTTTGAATGCAACTTTGCAGCTTTTCCGGAGGATCGAGATTATATTGAAAAACGCACTAGAATAAAAAGTAAAGAGAACGTGTTTAATCTGAAAAATTCATTCGTAGAGAACGAAACCGTATACTGGTACAGACCGAATGATCTGCAGGACTTGATGCATATCTTACATAGGGATCGTATTACGTATCGCTGCATTGTGCTACCTAAGAATTCGGATCTAGATCATATTCGATTCAAGTTATTTGCATACGAACATGCTGAATATCAAGGTGAAGAGACTAGAGCACTTTTCATTGACGAAAATACGCCTGATGATTACCTAGTCCATGTGCATCCAAAAGTTACGCAGATCATAAGTAAGATAAAGTGAAGTTACCCTCATAAAGGAGCAAAACAGAAAATGAGCTACTACGGTGAGCTGTGTACGAGAATGTATGAAGTGGATAAGTCGATGGCAGAAGGCAGGGAGCTCGATTTCTACCTTTCTTTTGCTGATCGAGAAGATATTCGTGTACTTGAACCGATGTGTGGAAATGGGAGAATGCTGATTCCTTTTATGCAACGTGGCATTAACATCGAGGGATTTGATATTTCAGAGGATATGCTTAAGGTGTGTAGGGAGAAGGGGAAAGCATTAAACTTAGCACCGCAAGTCTACTTCCATAAGATTGAAGAGTTCGCTGCAGCTAGTCAGTACGATCTAATCATGATTCCATTTGGCTCTTTCTCGTTGTTGCCCACTGAACTGATCCAACCAAGTTTAGTTAATCTGAGATCTGCACTAAAGGAAGATGGACGTCTTCTATTAACGATCATGCTAAAAGGTAACGAGATTGAGGAGATTGCAGAATGGAGAGAAGAGAGCCAAAAGCAATTGAACGATGAACGTATTGTTCTATACAAAAAAGTGCATTATGACCAGGAGCAGTCAACACTTGTCACGAGATTGAAGTACCAACTGATTAAAGATCATACCATCGAAAAAACAGAGATTATGGATTTTCCTGTAAGACTTTATGATATTGAAGAGTTTGAGCAGCTCCTTAAGGCTAACGATTTTCACCATGTTCAGCTGCATGAGGTGAAGGATGGCTATGGCAAAGGTACTTCTTTTCATGTGTTTGAGTGTTCCTAAAACTATAATCCGGGGAGAAGGATAGCCTATGATTAAAATCAGGTTTGCTGCAAATGAGGACATCCCTTACATTCAATCCATAGCGCATGAGACATGGACGTATACTTACGGCGAAATCTACGCTGAGGAGTACATTCGTGATTTTATTAGTAGAGCGTATTCTAATGAAAATTTACGTTTATCTATTGAGAGAGACAGCCAGAGTACGAAACGAAGTTTCTTAATCGCTGAATACAATGAGAAACCTGTTGGATATGCTCAGACCAGACAAGTGAATGAAGAGGAGTTTGAGTTGTTACGAATTTATGTAAGACCTGACTTTCACAAAATGGGAATCGGCAATGATTTTATACAGGAATACATGCAGATATTAAAGCCCATTCATCAATTATTTGCATGGGTAGGCCAAGATAATCAGGTAGGCAGAGCCTTCTATGAGAAGAGAGGCTT
This sequence comes from Paenibacillus sp. MER 99-2, assembly GCF_023714095.1. Classification (NCBI taxonomy): domain Bacteria; kingdom Bacillati; phylum Bacillota; class Bacilli; order Caryophanales; family Paenibacillaceae; genus Paenibacillus; species Paenibacillus sp. MER 99-2. Next base: position 1,756,690 of record NZ_JAMAUZ010000001.1, read on the forward strand.
TGTACCAGTTACAGAAAAGACTGAAACGATCCAGGGACAAAATAAAACGCAAGTAAAATACGTATTGCACATATCCTAACCATGAATAGGACTGAAACGATGAGTAGAAATATTATTGTTACAGGCGGGGCCATTATCAAAGACTCTTATGGCAGAGTGTTATTACAGAGACGATCGGATTATGGTGATTGGGGATTACCTGGCGGTGGAATGGAAGCTGGTGAGGCCATTGAAGAGACTATGATAAGGGAAGTACAAGAAGAGACGGGGCTTACGGTTAAGCAATATCATTTACACGCTATATATACTGGAGAGCGAATGAAGTATACATATCCTGACGGAAATAAAGTTGTATTTGTTATGTTCTTATTTAATTTGGAAGCTGACTTAGAAGGCAGTCTCGCTGAAGATGGCGTTAATCTCACATTTAGAGACCCACAGAACGAATCTTTGCAGCTTATGTTTAAGAGCATTGAAGACATTGACCTGAATGACATTAATATTGTGCAGAGACCTATTTTTAATGATCTGAAAGAAGGAATTACTGATCTGTTAAGAACGTAATGAACAAATGAGTAGGAATAGTAGAAATCATAGTAAAGGTGGATCTCAATATGAATGAAGCTCTCCAAACATATCTAAAGGACATGCAATTTACAGGTGATCTCAAGAAAGACATCGAAGCTTTTTTTGCAGTGCATGAGGATGATGAGACTCTAGCACATACGCTCTCGGTTGCTTCAGAAGCCAAACATGTCGCTACGCTTTATGGAGCTGATCCTGTAAAAGCTGAGCAGGCTGCTTTGCTTCACGATATTAGCAATGTTGTTCCTGTTGCTGAAATGTTGGATTTAGCGAAGAAACTCTCTATAGAAATCATGAATGAAGAGTATAGCTATGGTCGTATCGTACATCAGAAGCTATCCAAAGCTATGGCGAGGCAAATCTTCAACATTACCGATCTAGAGATATTAGACGCAATCGAATGTCACACAACTTTGAAAGCAAAAGCCTCTCTTATGGACAAGGTTCTCTTCATTTCAGACAAAATTTCTTGGGAACTTCCAGGGGATCATCAATACTTACTTGAAGCTAGGTACAAAGTGGATGAGTTGAAATTAAATGAAGGCATCCTAATTTATCTGAATCAGGTGTTGGATAATCGTTCGAAGTTAAAATTGGTACATCCATGGCTAATACAAGCGCGAGCAGAGCTTATATCCACGTTTCCTGAATTAGAAACAGAACGATTTGTATTAAGACAGATCATACATGATGATGCGAATGATATATTTCAAACCTTTTCTCTGGATGAGGTGACAAAATATTATGATGTGGAGAGCTTTACGAATATTGAACAAGCAGAGAAGCTCATTCAAACCTGGCATCATAGATTCGAGAACAAGCAGGCTATTCGCTGGGGGATCGCTTTGAAGTCTGACAACCGAGTCGTAGGGACATGTGGGTTTCACGGTTGGGCGAAGAATCATCATAAAGCGGCAATCGGGTATGAGCTTACTCCACAATACTGGCGTCAAGGGGTTATGACAGAGGTTTTAGGGAAGATCATCGAGTACGGGTTCACTACGCTTGAATTAAACCGAATCGAAGCCTTTGTTGAACCTGAGAATGTCAGCTCTAGAAAAGTGCTTGAGAAGGTGGGCTTCCAAGCAGAGGGATTATTAAAGGATAATTACTACTGGAAGAACCGATTTGTAGATAACGTCATCTATGCTTTAATCAAAAATGACTTTAAGAAGATGACATGATGAGTATCAATCTTACTTACAAGGAGCTAAACCTATGTCACTAGGTCTCATCATCGTACTTGTCGTGATCTGGTATTATTATAAGATTCCGAGGAAAGATCAGATAGATACTCAGGCCATCCCGAACGCTTACTGTATCGAATCTAATAACGAAATGCCAATGCAAGATCATTATGAGTGTGCAGCATTTTCTAGTGCTTTTGTTCTGAGAAACTTTGGGGTTGACGCTGATGGTCAGAAGTTATATGAGAAGTATCCGAGGAAATTGCTCGATGGAACCATTAGTCCTAAGGGAATTATTGTCTTTTTCCAAAGACTGGGGTATGATGCATCTTACCTACGTGGAGACATCGACACGTTGAAGAAGCAAATAAGTCTAGGTACCCCTGTGATTATGTTCATTCGAGTAAACCCCAAGCAACGTTATTTGCATTTTGTTCCAGTTGTAGGTTATGATGAAACGCATTTTTATTTAGTAGATTCATTAAGTCACACCATCAATTGTAACGAAGCGCATTATAATAGAAAAATCTCATTTCGTGAGCTGGAAGGGTTATGGAGAACCTGGCTTCCTTTTTGCCAAAATTCGTATATCGTCGTTAAGCACAAAGAAAAACACAGAGTGGGAGAAGCAGATGATTGAACTAGATATGGTTATGAACCTGTTAATTGATAGTTGTCCTTCTTACAAGGAACGATCAGAGAACTATATGAAAGAAAATTACGAAGAAGGCGAAGAACGGCTGCTTTATATGGAAATGTCTGATCTGGCTGAACATATTGTTGCTCTGTATAAGAACAAACAAACCGATGAATTTGAGAAGCTATTTGAAACCATAGAACTTCTACATACTGAAGGAGACAGGGATGTTAGAGTGTTAGCATCGGTAGGTCTTTTGGAGGATATTCAGAATCATATTCTACGCGATGAGAAGTTGGCACTGTCAGCATTTGAGATACATCTGGGATCAGTGTCACTAGAATGGTGGACGCACTTGATTAATGCTTGGGAAGGCAAAAGTGACTACCTTGGTGGACCCGTTAAGAATTAGAAGCTATTCAAAAAGTAAAAAAAACCTAACACAACACACAACAACTAGAGGTGAACATATGAAAGAGAAGTTAATCCTTGATATAAGACTATTTGAGGAGCCAACACGTAACAAACCTCTTCCCCCCTATGCAGGAAACATATATGAGGTACATCAAGAGATTCATCACATCTCCACCAGATTTGCGAGAAAACTAAGAGAGCAGGGCTTCATTACGGGACGTTATGATCATCTATATATTGTACTAAGTCCTTTCCTTGAGGAGCATACAATAGCAGAGTCGAGTAGACCAACGGAAAAATGGATGAAGTATTATGATGTGGGTGTCTCTCCAACCGTATTTAATCGTAAAACGGATCAAGAAAAAGAGCAGTTCATGACGGATCTGTTCGCAAAAGTATTGAACCAAATAGCATTGGACGATGATCAGAAGGATATGGTGAGCAATACTCACGATCTGTTACAGCAATTAGGCAGTGAGATCGAAATTACACATATCTCGAAGATAACCAATAAATTCAGCGCCAAAGTAACATATCAAATTCGGCCTTTCAATAAGAAGTCGCAGGCGATCATTGAATATCACGATTCAGTCAGTCAAGAGATAAGGAAATGTGTGTTTCAAGAATTGAACATGTACGAGGATATATACTTTTTGGTCGCTTCAGTATCGCTAAAAAACGGGACATTGTACTTCAAACCAAGGGTTTCAGAACGTGCGACTTATCATATTAAGTCATACCAAACCCCTATTCATGTTCATATTGCTGATATTCCAGTTATAAGTTAACCTCACCGAAAGATGAACGCTTAGGTTCATTTTTCGGTTCTTTCCGTTTTGTTGCTCAAATATTTAATCCAATGAACAAGTTTTATGCCTGGCCGCATATACATTACTGAAACAGGTCAAGACTTCGGCTTTCCTAGGTAAGATTATGAACGGAGGGAGAGACATGGGCATTGAATCATCTTGGATGTTTGATTTGTTTGGAACGGTCTTTCCAATTGTGTTTGTACTGATTATAGGCATTGTATTGTTATCCGTGGGCAAAGAAGTGTTGAGATGGGGACGTAACAATACCGAACCACTACTTACGGTTCCTTCACGAATTACAGGCAGGAGAATGCAGGTTAGTCAGTCGCACGCTGAATCCGGCAGTTCGGCCCGTACATTGTATTACGTCACCTTTGAAGTGGAGAGTGGGGATCGTCTTGAATTCAAAGTGAGAGGCGAAGAGTACGGTCTATGCTCGGAGGGAGATGAAGGTCGTCTTTCCTTCAAGGGTACACGTTATGTAGGCTTTGAGCGCAACAATCGACGGTATACAGAGCGTGTGCACGGATAATTCGACTGGCTTGCGCCATCGTGGCGTAAGCTTTTTTTAATGTCTTTTTGGTGGACAAGCGTTTCTTAACAGGGTAAACGTGTTTTTATATATAAGAGAGATTCTTTTTCCAAATCCTGATGCCTTCATTCGACATATGTTTGTCCGATAAGGGTCATCCTAATTCATAGATTATAGAGGAGGAATAGTTATGTCATTCACAGATCAAGTCGTCGTTGTGACCGGAGCAGCTCAGGGGATTGGGCGTAGTGTGGCGGAGGCCTATGCCGTTGCAGGCGCAAAAGTAGTATTGGCAGACTACCAGGAAGCAGAGGGCGCAGCAGCGGCGGCTTCCATACGTAATGAAGGAGGCGAAGCCATCTTTGTTCAGTGTGATGTTCGGAAAGAGGAGGAAATTACGAACCTGATCAACACAACGCTGGAGGCATTCGATCACATTAATATATTGATTAACAATGCAGGCGTCGCTAGATGGAAATCTCCTTACGAGCTTACGGTAGACGAGTGGGACGATGTGCTTAATACCAATGTAAGAAGCACCTTTCTTGCAAGCCGTGAAGCAGCGAAGCATATGAAGAAAAATGAACATGGTGGTGCCATCATCAATATGGCATCGACAAGAGCATCGATGTCTGAGCCTGAAACGGAAGCTTATGCAGCATCCAAAGGAGCTATCGTCGCACTTACACATGCTATGGCGGTCTCACTGGGTAAAGATCATATTCGGGTCAATTGTATCAGTCCCGGATGGATTGAAACAGGAAACGTCGATGAATTGAAACAAGCAGATCATGAACAACATCCTGCAGGACGTGTGGGCATCCCTTCAGATATCTCCCGCGCATGTTTATATTTGTCGGATCCGAGCAATACCTTTGTCACAGGGACCAACCTGATTATTGACGGAGGCATGACTCGAAAAATGATATATGAGGACTAAAACCGGGATTTATTTAATCAGGTACTTCCCCGTCACTCAATAGCGTACTTAAGCCCAAGTTAAGCACTTGGGCTTATTTGATTTTAATAACTCGGTTGCTATAATGAATGTGATTTTACAACAGTATAGGAATGGAGGGAGTTTATGTTCGGGAAATCATCCCGGAAAGTACTTTGGCTCTTATTGCTGATTGGAGGGATCATAATGACTGGCTTTGAATCGACTGCTGAGGCTAGCCCTGATGTTAGAGCTGCCTGGGTGTGGCAGGCGAATTCGATCCGTGACGGAGGAGATGAGCTGCTTGCGAATGCAGCTAAGCATAAGATTAATAGACTCTATGTAAATGTGAATATGAACCTTTCAACAGAGATATACCGTGAATTCATTGCCAAAGCGACTAAAGCGGGTATTGCCGTTGAAGCACTCGGAGGGGATCCATCTTGGGCGATTGAAGGTCGTGAGGGTCCGATGCTTCGACTGGCCTCTTGGGTAAGTGAGTATAATCTTACGGTGGAGTCAGGAGAAAGGTTCGATGCGATCCATCTGGATGTTAAGCCTTATGTTCTAGCAGCGTGGAAAACGGATGCGGCATCGTTAGTGCAATCATGGATGAATAATATGACGTTGTTACAGCAACAAGTAGAACAGAATGGAAACATTCAGGTGAATGTGGATTTACCTTTTTGGCTCAATTCTTATACAGTAGCAGGGAAAAGGACAACCGAAGATGCAGATAACGAAACGTTATCGCACTGGTTCATCGAGCGGTTTGATCATATTACTTTACTCGTATACCGAGATACTGCACAAGGTAATAACGGAATTATTCGCTTAATTGAAAAAGATATGAACGAGGCAGACGCCCAGGCGGTGTCTGTAACCGTTGGGGTGAACACCAAACCGATGCCTGGTGAAGAATTCACCACATTTGCAGATAAAGGAGCAGCCGAGCTTGAAGCCGTGTTGAGTGAAGTAGCAGATTCGTTTCGAGACCATACGTCTTATGCTGGAGCAGCAGTACATGACATTGTGTATTGGAGCCAGTTAGCTCCAGAAGATGAACCCGCACCGGCACCTGCTCCAGAGAATCCAGTTAGTCCACCTGAAATTCGTGGAACTTACATCTGGGAGGCTTCTCAAGTAACTAACGATGGCGGGGAACATATTCTCGAATTCGCAAAAGAAAAAAGTATTAACTTCTTGTATGTACGCCTTGACTTGGAGCAGCCTTACTCTAGCTACCGATCATTTGTGAAGCGTGCTGCGGCTCAAGGGATCGAGATTCACGCCATGGGTGGTCATCCGATCTGGGGGAAAATCGAGAATCGTCCACGTATTCAGCGTTTAATTGATTATGTAACGAATTATAACGCTGAAGTTGAAGCTGATGAACAGTTTAAGGGGATTCATCTGGATATCGAGCCTTACACTTTGCCTGATTGGCAGTCCGACCGGGATAAGCTGTTAAGCGAGTGGGCAGCCAATATTGCCTATTTTCACGAAGAAACGAAGAAGAACGGCGATTTGGAAACGAGCGCCGATTTGGCTGTATGGCTCGATACTTTTCCACTGCCAGGCAAGAACGTCTCGGTCAGTGAGTTTATGATTGACACATTGGATCATGTCTCACTTATGGCATTCCGTAATACAGCTGAAGGTTCCAACGGTATCGCCGCCGTCGTTAGCCAGGAGATGGAGATGGCTGATCGATTAGGCAAACCGTTAATGATTTCAGTCGAAATTAAGGAGAATCATGAAGGCAAGCATATTTCTTTTTATGAGGCAGGCGCGTCAGAGATGGAACGTCAATTAGCTTTGTTGCCAAACCTTCTGTCTAACTTCCAATCCTATCAAGGTAATATTGTACATGCTTATGATTATTGGGTGGAAGCCAAGCCTTAAATAGGCGAGTTATATAGGAAATTGGATCTCCCGGAATCTCACACGTGCTGAGGTTCCGGGCTTTTTTTTGTGAAAATCCGATATCATCGTGTCACCGAATAGGCTCCTGCACAATACGATATACGGTGATGAAGAGCTGATGAAGAGCTGATGCAGAGGAGGAAGCAGATCATGGCTGTAATCAAAGCCAACTCAGAAGATGTCAAGCTGCTTGCTAGGCTGTTGAGAGCAGAGGCTGAGGGTGACGGCGAACAAGGCATGTTGTTAGTCGGTAACGTTGGCGTAAACCGTGTACTGGTGGACTGCTTGGATTTTCGGGATATCCGAGATATCAATCGCATGGTGTTTCAGAACCCTGGTGGTTTCGAGTCTACACAGAAGGGATACTTTTATCAGCGAGCAAGACAGTCCGAGATTCGTCTAGCCCAGCGCGTGATTAACGGGGAGCGCATCTGGCCAGCAAGCAATGCCTTATGGTTTTTCCGCCCTGTAGGTGATTGCCCACCAACGTGGTATAACCAGCAAAATACCGGCCGTTTCAAAGCACATTGTTTCTTTAGTCCTACAGGGGATGACTGTCCAGAGGTTTATTAGTGCATGTTTGATTAAGCTACCGCTATTAAGAAATTAATTTTTGGGAGGAATCATCAATGATTAATCAGCCTTATCAGCCAACACAGGTAATGGGTCAACAAGCGAATTCGCAAGTACAAGGAGCATCTTATAAAATCGGTAACGGAGCACCTTCGATGACCCCAACACCAGGAATGGTGTCACCAAGCTCTACATCTGTTCCGCCGCTTGTCTCCAGTGGCAGCCCAATGACACCTACAGGAACTGTTGTAACAACAACTGCTCCTCAGTTCGAACAATCCTACATCGAGAATATCCTGCGTCTGAATCTGGGTAAATTCGGTACATTCTATATGACTTATGAAGGCAACAAAGAATGGAATGCACGGATCTTCCAAGGTGTTATTGAAGCAGCCGGTCGTGACCACATTATCATTAGTGATCCAAAAACAGGCAGACGTATTATGCTTTTGATGGTTAACTTCGACTACGCGACATTTGATGAGCCGCTGTTGTATCAATATCCTGGTGTTATTGGTAACTACCCACAAGCACCGAGCAGACGTTAGTCCTTAACATACAGGACGGTAAGTAACATACCTAGAACATAGTTCTCCATAGGTTGCTTCTGAATGTAGTTTAAATGCTACGTTCATAAGCAGCCTTTTATTATAGGGTATATTCTCAACTTGAATCCACCATTGAACTAAAGGTAAGGTTAAATAAAATTATTTCAACCAAGTAACCTTATGATCAGGTAGTGGCACTTATAGATAAGACATGGGTATTGGAATGGAAGATGCGTCATGTTTAGACTGATAAACAGGAGATTCAATACGTTCGACATAAGGAAGGAACTGATTAGCAGTGAAATCATGGATTGAAGGTGCTGTACGCGGTGAGCCTGATGCATATGAACATCTGGTTATGCAATTCCGGGGAATGGCTCATGCTGTGGCGTACCATATACTTAAGGACGATTTTTGGGCTGAGGATGTTGTACAGGAAGCTTTCACTGAGGCGTTTGCAAATCTGACTCGATTGGACAAGCCTGAAGCGTTTCCTGGTTGGTTCAAAGTGATTGTAGAGCGGCAGTGTTACCGCTGGTTGCGACGTAAACGGCATGTCACCATTCCCGTAGAAGAACTCTCGCATATGCACCAGGAAGAGCAGACGAATGATCCCGAGCAGCTATTGTTGCTAAAGGAACAAAATCGCATGTTATATGACTCTATTGGAAGTCTGCCCTCATCGATGCAGCTTGTTGTAGATATGTTTTATTTCAAAGGGTACTCGCTGAACGAAATTTCGGAATTTTTGAATGTATCTGTCTCTGCGTTGAAAAAAAGATTGTTTGATGCCCGCAAAAAACTTAGACGCCACATCCCTGTGGTTGACGTAACTTCCGTATTTACCAATCTCTATGAAGGAGGAAAAGACATGCTTCATATTACGAATGGCGACCATGCAGCAGATCGTATCAGACAGAGTGGAATTCAGGGGGACGTTCTTGTCTGGAGAGAGCTATATCCATTTGGCCCTGTCTATCGGGACATGGCGGAGCGGGAGGGGAGAAGTAGACGTGCAGCCTATCTAGAACATGAGCTAGGTATCCCCCAATCCGTTTATTTACAAATTGCCGAGCTGGAACAGAAACTTCACTCTTTGCATAACGAAAAGGAGATTGTTTTCTGGTTTGAGTATGACTTGTATGATCAAACGATGCTATCGTACCTGCTACACTTTTTCCAAGGACAATCGCTCGGAGATACGACCTTGCATCTGTTATGCATAGATTCTCATCCCGAGATTGAACACTTCCGAGGGCTTGGACAGCTCACACCTAAACAAATTGGTCGCTTATCCGGGACATGGCATGTCATAGGGGCTGAAGAGATGGAAGCTGGGCGTTTGTTCTGGGAAGCCTATACTTCACCGAACATCCAGGATCATATGGAGTTCTTGACCAAGGATACGTCAGCGTATCCCTTTGCACATACTGCATTTCAGGCGCATCTGTCCCGACTACCTTCAATCACGAATGGATTGGGAATCATCGAACAGACGACTTTAGAAGCAATCAGAGAGGGGATTGATCGCCCGTATCCACTATTCAAGCATGTTGGGAACCAACTTCATTGGCTTGGGATGGGGGATTTGGAGTATTGGGCTCATCTGCGCAGAATGTCATCTGAGCCGTATGCGTTACTTTCGCTAACTGGTGAAACGAGCTTTCCTGATTTCAAGCAGCATAGTGATGAGTTTCGGAATGCCGTTCTCTCTTTAACCCCTCTTGGAATTCAGGTATTAAATGAGGAAGTGGATTGGGCAAGCCTTCGAAGAGAAGAAGCCTGGTTCGGCGGATTAAGGAACGAGGCAGGCAAAGAGCCGCGCTGGCGCTGGGATCGTACATCGAAGAATGGGGTAGATTCGAATAAAGTTTAATAAGAACTTGAAATCAAATATGTTAAAGAAATGGCGTTTTCATGTTATTTGTAAAAGAAAAAGCTAGTTTACGTCATTTCAGTGTCATAGGACACGGATTGACTGTGTAGTTTAGAGTTATATAATAAAAGAAGCATATCCATGTTATTCGACACGATAAGACGGAGGTGGGAGTATTGGGAAGTTGAAACTGCATATGAGCGGCAGAATGGCTAATATCCTACATTTTCGAAGGAGGTGGACCTATTTGCCGAAGAATAACGGCGAATAGGATGAACATTTGAGTGACCCCTTACCGAGTATTATAAACTTAGTATTAATCGGTGTACTTGTATTAATGAATGGTTTCTTCGTATCGGCAGAATTTGCGATGGTAAAAGTTCGCGGCAGCCGCATCGAAGCTTTGGTGGAATCAGGCAACAAAAATGCAATCTATGCTTCCAACATTGTGCGTAATCTAGATGCTTATCTATCTGCCTGTCAGTTAGGGATAACGCTAGCTTCACTAGGACTTGGGTGGCTGGGAGAACCGGCAATCGCTCACTTACTTGAGCCAATGTTTACAGCATTTGGGTTAGGCCCTGTGTATGTGCATGGTGTTTCGATTGCCATTGCTTTTGTAATTATTACGATTTTGCATATTGTACTCGGGGAACTTGCTCCCAAAACGATAGCAATCCGTAAATCGGAGACGGTCACGTTATGGTCTGCGGCACTGCTTACGTTTTTCTACAAATTGATGTATCCCTTTATATGGGCTTTAAATGGAATGGCTAACAGCCTGTTGCGTTTAATCCGGATGGCACCGGCCTCCGAGCTAGATGAAGCGCATAGCGAAGATGAAATACGCATTCTTATGAAAGAAAGCAATAAGAGCGGTTTAATTGACAATACTGAATTGGCGCTTGTTGATAATATATTTGATTTTACGGCAACGACCGCCCGTGAAATTATGATTCCGCGGACGGAAATGATCTGTCTGAACGCCAATCAGTCGATGCTGGAGAATCTGGAAATCGCCAGTGAAAGCATGAGAACCCGTTATCCGGTATATAACGGTGACAAGGATCATATCATCGGTTTTATTCACATCAAAGATCTGATGAAATCTCAGTTGACCGATACGATCTCAGTTATTCGTCCAATTCTTGCCGTGCCTGATTCAACACCAATCAGTGACTTGCTCAAACGCATGCAGCGCAGTAAGACGCAAATTGCGATTCTGATTGATGAATATGGAGGCACCTCGGGACTTGTAACGCTTGAGGATATTATGGAAGAGATCGTTGGTGAGATTCAGGACGAATTCGATCAGGAACGTCCTGCGATTGAACAAGTGGATGAGATGGAATACTCGATTGACGGGCTTATGCTGATTGAAGAAGTAAGTGAGCGTTTCGGATTAGAGATGGATCGATCGGATTATGATACGATTGGTGGATGGCTATACTCCCGAGTTGAAACAATTCCGCCTGAGGTGGGACAATCGGTAGAGTACGGCGGGCATCTATTCGTAATCCAGGAGACAGAGCACAAACGAATCTCCCGTGTAAATGTGATTAAGTTAGAGATGTTAGTGGAGGAAGAAGGGGCTTGATATAAGCTCTAGAACTAGAAGTAGAATTCATACTCATGTTATCTCTATCCTATAAAAGTAAGAAACCGTACAGTGTTTTCACTCACTGTACGGTTTTTCTTTAGTTAGTATAACAGGTAGTACATACCTCCTTGCCGGAGAAGGAAAGTAAAATTCACAATGTTCAGTTTGAAACGAATGATCGGTATACTTCGTAACATCAAATATGGATATCCATATTTATTCATATAATGAAATGGAGGATGAGCCAGATGTTAAACAAGCGTTTGAATGCAATCCTTAAAGTTACACTAGCAGTAGCTTTGACTTTACCTGTATTCCTAACCATAACTGACGGAGAACTTCAAGCAGCTTCAGAAAGGTCTGTTGTCAAACCAAGAGCTTTGACCCCACCGCCTCCAGAGACGCAAAGCATTCAGAGCTTGGAGCAATTAACACATATTTATAAAGCAAATGGCACGGTCGTTCCAGCAGGTGGACTTTCTGTTCATGTGTATACCAACACGGCAACATATAATCAGATGAAATCTTTAACAGTGGATTATCGTCTTGAACGTTGGGACGGATCCACTTGGATCACGTATCGCTCAGGTACATCAACGAAAAGTAATACAAATGTGTTAAAGGCTAATTCCAATTGGACCGTTATATCTGGTTACTACTATCGTGTAGTCAGTGTGCATACCGCAATGGACGGATCAGACACCGAGAAGACAACACATATATCTGACACGGTATTGTTCTAGCAATTATTGCGATCAACGATTGGTCGAAGGAAACCTTTGCTTCTGCAGATCATTGGCAATAGCTAGCATTTCCGCTTTGTTAATCGTACCAAACATGCTCACATTAGTTGATCCCATCATCCATTGGAACGTGTTATACGGTGGACCAATTGCTATAAGTGCTTCGCTGCCATCATCCAAACGAACCATATCTGTCTCACGTAACACGGGTGCTGTATCAACTTGACCAGGTCGGATCCACATATAATCAAATTGAATGACTTCTTCTTCGTTATCATTCACCCAAGTAGAATAACGCACACGCATATGATCTGACTCATAGTCTCTGTCATCAGACGAGTTCGACTGCTCGCTATCTTCCTCACGATCTTCTAGGAGCAGTTCGAACTTCACATGTGTGAATCGTTCAGGAATGGCGTTGGATAAGAGAAAATCGCCAAGAAAACCTGAACGAGCCTGCTCTTCAGTGACTTCAACAGGACCAAATGTACGGTCGTATTCAACAGGCAGGTCAGCACCCTCAATGATGGTAATTGTAGGAGCATCCTCAATGCCTGGTTCAGGTGGTGGAGGAGTTCTGGCCGTTGAAGGATCTTTCCCAACGATCTGTTCCGTACCATCTTTGATGACGATGGATTTCATTCCATTTCCCCAATCTTTTATCGTTTGCATAAAAGGGGATACGGCCTGTGTACCGGCAGGCACACTGAACAACAATGCGCCTAAGGCAATGGAAGCTGCCACAACACCAGATAACCAGAAGGTTTGTTTTCGTCTTCTGCGTTTACCTATTTTATTAATCTCGGTTTGCACATTAAGCCAGGATTCCTGCATGTTCTTGGTTTGTTCCTTACTAGGGGTAGGGGGAGTTGAAGCAGCCCGTCGGAATGCTTCATCAAAAGCTAAATCGAAGGCATCATCAAAATAGTCATCTTCTAGCTCTTCGTATGACTCGTGATCATGCTTATCTAATTTGCCTTTGCTCAATGCTGCCACCCCATTCCTTATGTAATTGCTTCTTAATGCTTCCCCGAGCACGGAATAACCGTTGCTTAACAATCTCTTCCGATGTATTCAAAATCTCAGCCATCTCCCGGTAAGAGAGTCCGTCTTTCCATCGCATCTCGATCAGAACACGATATTCAGGTTTGAGCTGGCTGAGGTAAAATTCAATAGATTCCTGCATCATTTGTGTTTCAACTGTGGTTTCGACAGAAGCTGAAGTCTGATTAATCGTCTCCATATCTATAAAAACACTATCCGTATCCAGTTGGTTACGGTTATTTTTATTTTTTCTCAAATAATTAATGGCTGTATTTCGTGTTACGACCTTAAGCCATGCTTTTAGTTTTATTTCACTCTCGAAAAGAGGTTTGTTTTTAATGATTTTGATAAAAGCTTCCTGAATGATATCTTCAGCAGCGGCACGCTCTTTGATGATATAAACGATAAGACCATGTACCATATTATAATATTCATAATACACTTCTTCCTGAAGTGTTGGACTCAAATTATGGAAATCTGAGGCTAAAAGTAATTGGAGCCGATTAGCCATGATGTTCTCCTTTCTGGTGAAGAATCTACAAACATTGGTATCATTTCATTTTACAGCATTATATGGAAGTCTAACAATATCATCGTTTTACATACTGAACGAAAAATATTAAAAAAAGACCGCCTAATCTAACCATAATTATGGTTGATTAAGCAGTCTTTTGTTGTAGTTTTACCTATAGATGTTGTTGCTAGAATGCATGAGTCCTATTAGAAAGCCCAGTCACCTTTCAGGAAGATCGCTTCACGTTCACCACTTGTTGTAATTCCATAGATGTCTGTCTCGGGTGAGCCCATCATGAAATCGACATGAGTAATACTTGTATTCATACCACGAGCTGCGAGTTCTTCTGGGGACATTTTTTTGCCACCATCGATATTAAAGGCGTATGAACTACCAATTGCAAGATGACAGGAAGCATTCTCATCATAAAGTGTTGTGTAATACAAAATGCCACTTTCAGAGATTGGAGAGTGGTAAGGTACCAGCGCAACTTCACCCAAATAATGAGAACCTTCGTCCATATTAATCAGACGTTCAAGCGTATCATGTCCTTCCTCCGCATGAAAATCAACAATTCGCCCATTCTCGAACGTCAGCGTGAAACGATCAATAATGCTTCCACCATAACTCAGTGGTTTCGTGCTGGATACTGTACCATTAACGCCGTGTTTTGCTGGAGCTGTGAACACTTCTTCTGTTGGGATATTAGCTACAAAAGGAGTACCTCGTTCATTCACGCTTCCTGCCTGAGCCCAAATGTGTCCTTCTGGAAGCTCAACGGTGAGATCCGTACCAGGTGAGATAAAGTGCAGTGCACGATACTTTTTGTTATTAAGGGCAACAGCCTTGTGCTCTAAACGCTCGATGTGCTGTTCCCAAGCTTGGATAGGCTCTTCTAAATCAGCGCGTACGGCAGCGAAGATAGCTTCCCATAGCTGTTCCATCTGTTCAGAGGCAGGCAGATCAGGGAATACTTTGGCAGCCCAGTCTGGTGAAGGGCAGGCTACACCTGTCCAGCTCATTTTATCTGCCTGCTGATACTGACGGTATTTAGCAAGTGCCTGACCATAGGTTCGTTGATGCGTCGAAATACGTTCTGGATCGATTCCTTTCAACAAGTCAGGGCTTGATGACAGGACAGTTAAGAATGCCGCGTTGTTTGCAGCAAGTTCTTCAAGCTCAGCAGCATGCCATTTCGGAGGATCTTGGAATGATTGTTCCGGAGCCATCTCGAAACGTAGTCGATTTACAGTTTCATCACTGAATTTAACGATTACTTTTTTGGCACCTGCTTCATACCCCTTCCGTACCAACAAACGTACAAATTCAACCGTATCGATCATGGCACTAATTACAAAAATTTGTCCTGGTTGCACGTTTGCTCCTACTTCGACAGCGAGCTCCGCGTAACGATCTAGCTTTTGTTCAAATGTTAACATCTAATTGTCTCCTAACTTTAGCCGTAGTCATATCAAGCGTTATATAGCTGAACCTTGCATTCAATGTTAAATTTATCGATATAAACAAAGGAAGAGAGAGGATTATTATCCTCTCTCATGAGATTCGCAGAGATTTAGAATGCCCAGTTTCCGTTCAGGAAGATGGCTTCTTCTGAACCTTCCGAAATAATGCCGTGAATATTCATTTCTCCTGATCCAATCATAAAGTCCACATGCGTAAGACTGGAGTTCAATCCAGCGTCAATAAGTTCTTCCTTGGACATGGATTTACCGCCTTCAAGACAGAAAGCATAGGCATTACCGATTGCCAAGTGGTTAGATGCATTTTCGTCAAACAGCGTGTTGTAGAACAAAATATTCGTATCGGAGATCGGTGATTGATGAGGAACGAGAGCAACCTCGCCTAGATAATGAGCACCTTCATCCATTTCGACCAGGTTTTTGAGAGCGTCGTAACCCTGTTCAGCGGTATAATCCACAACTCGGCCATTCTCAAAGGTAAGGGAGAAGCCATCGATCAGGTTACCGCCATAACTAAGTGGTTTCGTGCTGCGAACGGTACCATGAACACCGGATTTTAAAGGTGCGGTAAATACCTCTTCTGTAGGCATGTTAGCGACGAACACATGACCTTGTTCATTGACACTGCCACCAGACACCCACAGATGTCCTTCTGGAAGTTCGATGGTCAAGTCTGTTCCCGGAGCTGTGTAGTGAAGTTTCTTATACTTCTTCTGATTAAGCAGATCCGCACGGGAATCAAGGTTGAGCAGATGTGTTTTCCATTCAGCGACAGCGTCTTGCTCGCCAATACGAACCGTTTTGAAGATGACATCCCATAATTTATCGATTTGTTGAGCTTCCGGAACATCCGGGAAGACTTTAGCGGCCCATTCTGGTGATGGAACAGCAACAATTGACCAGCTAAACTTATCTGCCATTTGCAATGCACGATATTTTTCTAGCGCTTTGGCACGAACTTTCTGGCTAGTCACGATTCGTTCCTGTGCGACTCCGTTCAAGAGATCCGGATTCTCGGCGATAACGTGCAGTACTGCTGCGCCTTCTTCGACAAGCTCGGTCATTTCAGCTGCGAACCACTTAGGCTCGATTGAGAAAGACTCTTCTGGAGCCAGATCATAGTGAAGACGAGTAACAACCTCATCACTCCAATTCACTTTGACCAGTTTGGCACCTGTGTTATAAGCTGCTTTTACGATGAGACGAACAAAATGTGCTGCAGTGATTGGTGCATTCACCACAAGTGTTTGCCCAGGGTGGACGTTAACTCCAACTTTTACGGCCAGTTCCGCATACTGCTGTAGATTTGTTTCGAAATTGTTCATGCTATATTCTCCTCCAGTAATCATAATTTGTCGTAGCCCTCGTTGGCTGATACAGCCCTCATTACGGGTATGTAAGGATTATAAAAGCTCCTTCATTGAATAAGGTATACGTTGCTACGATATATATTGTACAATTAACCAATAATAATTACCAAACCAGGTTTACCATAAAATGTGGAGAACCGTTCTAGATGAGAGATTAAAGGAGAGAACGAGAGTGAATATTGAAGTGATTCGCGCTGAAATGCGCCGTGAAGATGAAAAATTGTATGTAGGGAATACCGTTTTCAAGGCAGAAGGAACCCAGTCACATTATGAGATTACCTTTATGAGCAAAAACGGTAAGGATTGGGATTATAGTCTTCATTTCACCGAGCAATCCGGAGACGAAGAAGAACTGCTTCGGATGGACGAGCTGTTGGAGAATGATGATGATCTCTACAATCAGTTGCTCGATGCTGCGCTGGATGCTTATCCTGCATAATTGCAATAACATACATGAACATATATTCTGGTTCTATTATGGAATCACGCTGATTATACTAGACGGTGTATGCCTGTTAAAGGGTGTATACCGTTTATTTTTCTGAATATGGAATAGAAATGCCAGAAAAGGGAAGTCTACGACAGAAGCATCGAGTATAGAGGGACAATCCGCCTGAATGGGAGGTAACCGTGAATGGCATCTGACAATCTGATTACATCAGGAATGACGGGTCTTGAAGAAGTCGCACACGATATCCTCAGCATGCGTACACTATTTGTGAATGTGATATTCATCGGTGAACCAGGAAGCAGGAAATGGGTACTCGTGGACACGGGAATGGCGAAGTTCACTGATCATATTGTTGAAGTTGCAGCAGAGCGATTCAGCGGGCCGCCATCTGCTATTATTTTGACCCACGGGCATTTCGACCATGTAGGTACCGTCATTGAGCTTGAACAGTTTTGGGGCGTACCCGTGTATGCGCATCCGCAGGAAATCCCCTATTTGACGGGGCTGAAAGACTATCCGCCTGCTGATCCTACTGTTGGTGGTGGAATAATGGCACGATTGTCCTTTGCTTACCCGAATGAAGCGATTAATCTGGATGATCGGATTTTCAGTTTGCCAGATGATCATTCTGTTCCGGGAGCTCCTGAATGGCAATGGGTGCATACCCCAGGACATACGCCAGGTCACATCTCACTTTTCCGGGATCAGGATCGTATCCTTATTGCAGGAGATGCCATTATCTCTGTGAAGCAGGAATCGCTCTGGAGTGTGCTGCTTCAGGACAAACAGTTGCACGGGCCACCCGCATACTTTACGACTGATTGGCAGGCAGCTCATCGATCCGTTCAACAGCTTCGACAGCTTGAACCCAGCATGGTCGTTACAGGTCATGGCCATTGTCTTACTGGAGAGATGCTAAGTGAATCACTGCGTAAGCTGGATCTTGATTTTGAAGAAACGACTGTACCGGATCATGGGAAATATGTAGATTAGACTACACAAACTATAATAAATAATAAAACATAACCGAATTAAGGCAGCGGCGATGGATGCTTGCTGTCTTTTTTCTATATGTCATGGATCGTTCGTTGATGGATGTGTTCTATATCATAGATTGGTATTTTGCGCCAAGTCATGATATATTCGAGCCGTATAGTATAAACCTTAGTATGCACAGGAGGTACATATAACAATGACACATCAGAATCAAGCGGTTGAAGAACAATTTGGCGGCATCCCCGCTGTATGGCTTCGCTTTAATCAATTTGAAGCGGCAGTTATCCCGAGTGTAGGAGGGAACCTTGTAGCTTATCGGGATACAGAGCAGGGGCATCGCTATTTGCGGGAGCCTGACCTGAACAATATGGATGCATTCCGAGCAGCACCTGCGGTGTACGGTATTCCAATTCTATCTCCTCCCAACCGGTATGAGGATGGACGCTTTCCGTGGGACGGTGAAATCTATCAACTTCCTGTAAACGAACCAGCAACGGGCAATCATCTACATGGTTTTCTGCACGATGTGGAATGGAACGTGGAGGGATATGGAGCTAACGAGCTGGAGAGCTATGTTCTTTTGACTCAGGAAGTGAAAGAGGGAGACCCATTCCATAAATATCTACCGTTTACGTTTACAGTGACACTAAGGTACGCATTGAATCAAGATGGACTGCAACAACAATTAAAAGTAAGAAACAACGGAACGAAGCGTATGCCTAATTTATTTGCTTTCCATACAGCGATTAGCGTACCTTTTGATTCAGCGAGTAAGCGTTCGGATTATACAGCCAAAATTACGATTGGACAGCGACGTGAGTTGAATGAACGCTCCTTGCCTACAGGTGAATTTCAACCGCTTACACCGGATGAAGAGAAGTTGAAGGCAGAAGGCGTGAGTCCGTTTTTTGCTGCGATGGACAACCACTATACGGCTGTACCACAAAATGGACGTAATTATATGGAACTGACGGATCATCGTACAGGTCACAAGCTGGTTTATGATGTAGGTACGTCCTACAAACACTGGATGATCTGGAACAACAATATGGAGGATAACTTCTTCTGTCCTGAGCCTCAGATGAATCTTGTCAATGCACCGAATGTGAAAGGGGCTTCTGCAGAAGAGATCGGGCTCATTGGTCTTGAAGCCGGAGAGATCTTCGAACAGACAAGTCGCCTGTACCCAATCCCTGCTCAAAAATAATGCCACGCCCGTTTTGCGGTACGCTTACAATTTTGTCGAAAAGGTGAAAATTAACCCTTATCTCATGTATACTATGGCTATATGGGTTTAACTAAACTTTTACACTAGAACGAAGAGGACAGAAATAACGTGGAGAAGCGAAGCGTTCGCCTTTATCCCCGGATTTCCCCTTGACAAGAGGAATCAAAAAAATCTGGGGATAACAGCGATCGGAAGGTTGTTCTGTCATCGTAGTGGTCAGTGTAAATCATTTTTAGTTAAACATATATAGATACACCCACTTTTGAGAAAACCCAGACCATTTTTTTGGAGGAGGAAAAGCAAGTGGAATACCGCATTGAAAGAGATACACTTGGAGAAATGAAAGTACCTGCTGACAGACTATGGGGAGCTCAAACCCAACGTAGTAAAGAGAATTTTCCAATTGGGCGCGAACATATGCCAATGGAAATTATCCGCTCACTCGCTATTTTGAAGAAAAGTGCTGCGGCGAGTAACCATAAATTAGGTAAGTTGTCTGCTGCCAAATCCGATGCGATTGCATACGCTGCCGATGAGATCATCGCTGGGCGAATTGACGATCATTTTCCGCTTGTAGTATGGCAAACGGGTAGTGGTACACAATCCAACATGAATGTGAACGAGGTTATCGCCAATCTCGGTAATCAATTGCTAGAGCAAAAGGGTAAGGAAGAGCGTCTTCATCCGAACGATGATGTCAACATGTCCCAGAGCTCGAATGATACGTTCCCAACAGCGCTGCATGTCGCAGGCGTACTTGCTGTTGAAGATCAACTTTTGCCAGCGATCGCTGTACTGAAGAAAACGTTGGCGGATAAATCCGAAGCGTTCAAAGATATCATTAAAATTGGACGTACTCACCTTCAGGATGCCACTCCGATAACACTGGGTCAGGAAATTAGCGGTTGGGAAGCGATGCTCGCGAAGAGTGAACGCATGATCCGCGAAAGCGCGCAATATATGAAGGAACTTGCGATTGGTGGTACAGCGGTAGGAACGGGTATTAATGCACATCCGGACTTTGGTGATTTCACAGCCAAAGAGATTGGCAAACATACAGGTAAAGATTTTGTATCCGCTCCGAACAAATTCCATGCGCTCACAAGCCATGATGAGGTCGTTTACGCACACGGTGCAGTAAAAGCGCTTGCAGCGGATCTCATGAAAATTGCCAACGATGTACGCTGGCTTGCGAGTGGTCCGCGTAGTGGTCTGGGTGAAATTAGCATCCCTGAGAACGAGCCAGGCAGCTCCATCATGCCAGGTAAGGTTAATCCTACGCAAAGCGAAGCGTTAACGATGGTGGTTACACAAGTCATGGGTAACGATGCAGCGATCGGATTCGCTGCGAGCCAAGGTAATTTTGAACTCAACGTATTCAAGCCGGTGATTATCTATAATTTCCTTCAATCGGTACAACTACTTGCAGACTCCATCATTGCCTTTAATGATAAGTGTGCAGTAGGCATCGAGCCTAATCTGGGTCAGATTGAACATAACCTGAACAACTCGCTAATGTTGGTTACTGCACTCAACCCGCATATCGGTTACGAGAATGCAGCAAAAATAGCGAAGCTTGCGCATAAGGAAGGCTTGTCTCTAAAAGAAGCAGCACTGCAAACCGGGTTGCTTACTGAAGAGCAGTTCAATCAGTACGTAGACCCGGCGAAGATGATCGCTCCAAAAGCTTAAGGAATGAATATATTTATGAAAAGAATGATAAGAAGCGACCTGTGAGAACAGGTCGTTTTTTTCTTGTGAAGAATAATAATTGATAATGCTTGTCAGCAATGTACGCATGCATATAAAATACATATGCAAGTATAATCGTATTTGTTCAAAAAGTAGCTATAGTAATTGATTGGTTTATATCATTGGAGGTTAAGTGGTGCTAAAAAGGAGAAGATTCACAATACGCTCCAAAATATTAATAGGTTATCTTGTGGTTGTATTGTTATTTGGAGCCGTTCTGATAGTTCTGACAGCTCTGATTAACACATTGCAGAAAGAAAATGACTTTATCAGCCATCATGACCTGGATGTACACAATTTGACCAACTCTATTGAAAAAGCTGTTCTCGATATGGAGACAGGGCAGCGTGGATTCATGCTTACAGGAAACGAGACGTACTTAGAACCTTACATACAAGGTCTCGGCCAATGGAATTCTCATTACACTGCCCTCTATGAATTAGTGAATGATAATCCGTCACAGCAGCTCAGTCTGGAAAATATTAAGACACATATCACACGCTGGATTGAAGTAGCTGGCGAACCTTCTATTGAACTGAAGAGGCAGGGAGATCAGGAGCAGGTACTTGCATTTTTCCAATCCGATCCTGGTAAAACCGAAATAGATCTATTAAGATCACAGCTCACGAATTTCCGAAACACAGAAATTGCTCTGACCGAAGCGAGGGTTACCGATCTGGCAGCCCGCAGCTCAACACTACTGACGGTCATGTACAGCTTGTGGGGAGTAATTGCTATACTGTCCGTTCTAGCGGCAATCGTAATCTCAGGCAATATCATCAAAACGTTACGCGATGTTAAACAAACGATTAGTGAGATTTACAAAGGTGGAAACCTCACACAACGTATCCATGTACGCACCAATGATGAGGTTGGCGACCTAGGCGATGAGACGAACAAACTGCTGGATACCGTACAAGAGCAGAATCGTACCAAAGAGCGAATTACTGAAATTGCCACGTTGATGCAGAACCCGACGACACTAGAGGGGTTGTCACGGCGGTTTCTGAATGAGCTTGCTATGCTATTAGAAATTCCTTATAGCGTCTTATACTACTGGAAAGACAATCGACTGTTGCGTGTTGCTGCATATGCGGCTGATGGAGACAAAGAACGATCACTAGGTAAAGTTTCACTGGCACCTGGAGAGGGGCTTGTAGGGCAAAGTGCGAATGAGCAACGGATGCTGCGCTTAAATGACCTACCGCAAAATTACATTCGTATCTCGTCCGGGCTTGGACATGCACCTGCAACATCACTTACGGTTATTCCCGTCATTTTCGAAGGGAAAACGATTGCTGTAATTGAACTTGCGTCGATGAAGCCACTACAGGATAGCGAGATTGCACTACTCAACGAACTGATTGATATATTTGGTGTATCGCTTCATTCGACTGTGACGCGTATGGAACTGCAGCAGTTGTATGATGAGTCGCAGGTTCTCAATGAAGAGTTACAGGCACAGTCTGAGAAGCTTCAGGTGCAAACGGAAGAAATGTTATCACAGACAGAGGAGCTTCAGATGCAGACCGAAGAGCTGCACATGCTAAATGAGCGTCTAGAAGAACAAAAGAATGTAGCTGAGTCCTCAGCTAGTGAACTAGCTGAAGTTGCCGATCAATTACGCACTAGCTCAGGGTACAAATCCGAGTTTCTTGCCAATATGTCTCATGAACTACGTACTCCGCTCAACAGTATGTTAATACTTTCTGAAATTCTGGCAGAGAACAAAAATCAGCATTTAAATAAAGAAGAGCAGAAATACGCATCCGTGATCCATGCATCAGGCAAAGACTTGCTTAATCTGATTAATGACATACTCGATCTGTCCAAAGTCGAAGCTGGCGAGATGGAAGTCGACTTTAATGACGTCTATCTGGACAGTTTGCCGGAGATGATGAATCAATATTTCTTAAAAATAGCTGAGCAAAAGGGAATTGATTTCCGCATCCAGTTGCACAGCAATCTCCCAGAAACGATTATCTCTGACGAGATGCGTTTGCATCAGATTCTTAGAAACTTACTCTCGAATGCGTTTAAGTTTACGAAACAGGGTGAAGTTGCTCTTACCATTTCCAGAGTGAATTTACCAAGTGCAATGAATAAGGGACAAGAAGACGAAGTTATCGCGTTCTCGGTTAGTGATACAGGGATCGGTATTGCAGAACATAAGCTGGTACAGATCTTTGATGCGTTCAAGCAGGCGGATGGAGATACAGCGCGGAAGTATGGCGGAACAGGTCTAGGACTTTCCATTTCCCAATCACTAGCGAGTTTGTTGGGAGGTTCCATCTCGGCAACGAGCCGGGAAGGGGAGGGAAGTGTATTTACGTTGTTCCTACCGCTGCATTACGATAAACAAGAAGATGTGTATGATTCCAGACTCTTCACAAACGAGGTGGCTTCAACGATACCTCAGCTTCCGGACAATACATCTTCAAGAGTGCCACACACTTCGTCTGACATATCACCCAATGAGATGTTGTTAACACCTTTGGAAGAGTCACTGCTCCGCGGACGTCAGGTGCTTGTTGTAGATGATGATATTCGCAACGTGTATGCGTTAGCTAACGCGTTAGAACAGTACGATATGCGTGTGATCACTGCTCAGAACGGCTACGAATGCCTCGAAATGCTGGAAAGTGGTGAGGCCAAGCCTGATATCATTATGATGGATATTATGATGCCAGAATTGGACGGATACGAAACTACACGCCAGATTCGAAACAGATTAAATCTGACGAGTCTGCCCATCATCGCGTTAACAGCGAAGGCAATGAAAGAGGATCGTGACAAATGTCTGGCTGCAGGAGCGTCGGATTACATCAGTAAACCGTTAAATATGAAAGAGGTTATATCTCGGATGAAATTATGGCTGAGCCATGAACCGCTCGGAATATAAATTGTTTTTTAAGTTTAAGGTATCATGATTCATAAAAAACATCTTTAAACCCATGAACATGGTGTAGCGTAAGCTTCCCATCGAGTCATGGGTTTTATTTTTTTTAGATGTAAGCTATTTCCAAGACAATGATGTTATAATACTTAACAACAAATATGGTTTTTTATGAAGATGTGCTACAGAAGAAGTGGAAAACTACATTTTGACTCATGAAAAAGAAATATATATTCAGATTATTTAACCTTTATTGTTATATATATGGGAGGTCATGTCCATGCAACTTACGGTAAAAGAAGCTTTGCAGGTATATCCTTTGTCCGAAGCGAAATTGGTCGCAGGTGGAGAGGGAACTTCACGGATGATGAAATCCGTCAATGTCATGGACGCTCCAGATATCGCGGATTGGATTAAATCAGGAGAGTTGTTATTCACTACAGCTTTTATTATGAAAGACAATGAAACGGATGCCCTTCATCTGATGCGTAAATTGAATGAACGTGGCTGTGCAGGCCTTGGGATTAAGCTTGGGCGTTTCTGGAATTGTATTCCACAGGGCATTATTGAAGAAGCCGATCGCTTACGTCTGCCACTACTTGAACTTCCGTTTCAATTCACGTTCTCAGATCAGATGAATGCCTTGTTCAAAGTAGAGCACGAGCGAACTCATCGCTTGCTGCATGAGGTGGTACAGAAGCAGAAGAAGCTCATGCATTTTGCACTGCAACAACAGGAGCACCGGAACGTATTTGCAGAGCTTGCGACCGTACTAAATTACCCGATTGCTGTAATCGGGTCTCGCGGACATGTATTATACGGCAGTGATGGAATAGCGGGTGATGCTATTGCTCAAGGTTGGCCGTGGAAATCCATTATGCACCGTGTGAAGTGGAACCAAGGTAGTTGTCATCGTGTACCGATCAAGCAAAGCGATGAGCAATACGGATTTTTGCTTGTATTCACGGATTCTGCCCTCTCGCTGCGAGCGGAGGAAGAGTTGTTTCAGCAAGCCGCAGATGTACTCGCGTTTTATATGGATATGACATATCGCGAACATATTAATCCAACAGTGCAGGGCGAGATGCGTACGTTGCTCACACAATACTTGGAACATAAGTTAAGTGTTGAAGAATTAACGAAGCTGAGTGAAAACAAGGGTATACATCTCTTCCAAGGCACATATCAGTGTGTATTGATTACACTTGAACCTTCCGTTTTTGCAGAGGGCAAACTGTTGAAACAAATTCATCGTGAGCTGCAATATAATCCGTTAATGCAATTTACGGCATCCCAGCACTTTCAGATCGAAGATGCTATTCTGTCTATCTATACCTGCCCTACGGGTCGGGATTATGGTGAGGAATTATCTAGTTTTCTGCTTAGTCGATTCGCTGACGTGCTGAAAGCACAAGAGGTCAAAGGGGAATCCTCCCCACGTTTTTGGATTTCCAAAATGAAGCATGAACCGAAGTCACTCCGTGAAGCATACCAGGAATGTTTGGATACACGTCAGCTGGCGCGTCGATTCGGGATGAAGGATCGTGCCCTTCAGTTTGAAATGCTGGAATTCGCCTATGTGTTTCAATACGTACCGGATAACATTATGGAGAATTATTGCAACAAAGTATTGGAGCCGTTATTAGCAAGAGAAGGAGACCCTAATCAGGTCTTGATGAATACACTGGAATCTTTTATTGAAAATGATGGATTAATTAACGAAGCGGCGAAGCAGCTGTTTGTACACCGGAATACAGTAACCTACCGGATGGAGAAGGTTAGCAGTTTGCTGCAGATGGACTTTAAGAAAACGAATGATCTTCTCAAATTAAAGCTGGTATTCACGTTCCGTAAGTTTATTCGTGATAAGACCACGATTAGGGGTTAAGCAAACCAGGATTAACGTTGTGCAACATTCCAATAGGATAATTCCTTACATCAACAACCGTAATCTCTAGAGAGGTTACGGTTTTTTTGTGTTTTCCAACTATGATTAAGATACATTCCGTGCATTACAACCAAATTACAAACTTCATGTTATGTTATATGACAAAAGTGCGTCAATATCATTGCTGGGTGATAGGGCGATACGTAAAATGAAGAACAACAATTCACAGTAGACCGGAGGTTATCACATGAGCGACTTCATTAAACTCGTAAACAACTGGTCTATCACGCAGTTTGTGCATACGTTTGGCGGTTTATTTGAGGAATCACCTTGGGTGGCAGAGCTTACATGGCCAACAAGGCCATTCGATTCATTTGAACAGATGATGAAAGTTATGACGAGCATGGTTTTGGTTTCAAACGAGGACGTACAGCTACAACTGTTGCGTAAACACCCTGATCTTGGAGCTAGAATTCGTATGAGTAACCATTCGGTGAAGGAACAGTCCGGGGCTGGTCTTGATCATTTAACCGAGGCGCAATACAACGAGCTCCGAGAATTAAATCGAGAATATACAAGCCGGTTCGGCTTTCCTTTTATATTGGCAGTGAAGGGTCATACAGCAGATTCAATTCTAGAAGCCATCCGGCAACGTAATCGCCGTAGTCCAGAAGAGGAGTTCCATTCGGCACTCAAAGAGGTTTTCAAAATTGCTTCGATTCGTTTGGAGCAATGGATAGATCAGATGGGGGATGAACATGAATTGGTCGTTCGAACTGCGAAGACGCAGCAAAGAACGATGTATTGCGGTAAGGGGGACATCTGGGTCTATCGTTCCTATGCAAAACCGTTAACTGGAATACAGGTAATACCTGAATCTCCCTTTACGGGAAGGAGTAATGTTTTATTCGGGGTGAATGTGAAAGTCGCGATACAAGGTGATCATTTATTACCTTCTTTTGCTGAAGCGAATCATTCCGACACACTTACGTCCGAAGCTATGAATCAGTTCGTTCTTAAGCATGCTGCCGAATATACCGGCGCTACAATGGAGGGGTTTCTCGCATACGTTAGTGAGCGATTTCTTGTAACCTATCCGCAGATTAGCAAGATTCAGATGACGGGAGATCAGATCCTTTTTGAGGATACTTTAATTCACACAGAAGGTCGTTATCGAGCCAGTGACCTCGTATATCGTTATTCACAGAATGATCGAGCTACGGCGGCGATTGAAGCACAACATGTCGGTAATCGCGTAGAGTTGAACAATCAGTTCAGCGGTATTGCAGATCTTAGGCTCATCAAGGTTCAAGGTGGTGAATTAACAGATCTTACAAGTGAAACGGACACAGCATCGTCAGAATTAGCACGTAGTCCGCTTGCTCTTTATCTGAATGTGAATTGGCGTTATGAAGATCCAAGAGATGGGATACATGATGAACGGGGACGTTACGTTCCTGCGGAGCAAGTGAGAGATGTAGCTGCTGCTGCATTTCATGATTGTACATCGGCTTCGATTCAACATCTGCTGTATCAGATTGGACGCCGTTTGCTAAGTCGATTTGATCAATTGTCTGAGGTGTCCTTTGAATCCAATAGCCGGACATGGGTAGAAGCTATGAGCGAAAATCAGGAAAGTGAGAGTTCTCATAAGTACGCTGTGTATACAGAGCCTAACCCTTCATATGGATTTCAGGGTTTCTCCATGACACGAGACGATCTTGAGATTCGTCCAATCACCTCCAAGAAAGAAGGTGCATGATGACTAAAGCGTCTGCAGGACGAATTACTACACATGTATTAGATACATCCAGAGGCATTCCTGCTGATGGGGTTGCAATTGAATTGTATGCCCTAACCTGGGATGAAGAAAAGGAAATTAGAACCAAGATTGCAGAATCCATCACCAACCTCGACGGAAGATTAGACACCCCACTGATCGGGAACGGCGAACTGAGTAAAGGAATTTATGAGATTCAGTTCAATGTCGAGAACTATTATGCACAGCGACCTTTGGAAGAAATGGGGCAACCGTTATGGGGAGTGGTGCCGATTCGATTCACGGTATCGGATGCAACAAGCCATTATCATATTCCGCTGTTAATAGCTCCAGGTGGCTACAGTACATACCGAGGAAGCTAACGTTACAAAGTTAATACCCATTACAACAACGGGATGAAGCGAACCGCTTTGGGCCGATTTATTCAGCCAGGGTATGTGGTCTAAGACGTATTACAGAGGGGGTTGAATGATGACAGAATTTGACGTTCAACCACAACCAGGGGCGGATAAGACCAATATGTCTTTACCTGAACTAGAGCTTGTAGAATTACAAGCTATGCTGGATTGGCTGTCCACCTACGGAGCAGATTCACAGGGCGGCGTCACTCGTTTATTGTATGACAACGCTTGGTGTGAAGCACAGCATGCTCTAGCTAAACAGATGGCAGACAAGGGATTAGCTCCAGCTTTCGATCAGTCAGGCAATTTATATGGGACGTTGAGTAGTAAGGAAGAGGCAGCCTCTGATGAGGCTGGAGAAGCTACCAACCCCATTGTTACGGGCTCTCATATTGATTCAGTAGTCCATGGCGGAAAATACGATGGGGCTTATGGTATTGTAGCTGGCATCCTTGCGCTGGAATACTTACACAAGCACTTCGGCAGACCGAAGCGGACACTACAGGTGGTATCACTCTGCGAAGAAGAAGGCAGCCGATTCCCCTTTGCATACTGGGGATCAAGGAGCATAACCGGTGTGACAGCATTCGAGGAAGTTCAGCACCTGGTTGATCAACAGGGGGTATCCTTCTCGGAAGCGATCTTCGGGGCTGGATTTGGACCAGAGTGTGACTTGAAGCCTGCTGCTCAAACCTATGGTGCATTTATTGAGCTTCATATTGAACAGGGTCAAGTGTTGGAACGACACTCCCGTTCCATTGGGATTGTATCCGATATCGTAGGACAGAGGCGATACAGCATTACCGTTAAAGGTGAGGCAAACCATGCAGGGACTACGCCCATGTCATGGCGCAAAGATGCGCTGGCGGGTGCAGCCGACATGATTGTTGCGGTTCGAAGGATTGCCCTGCAGACAGGCGAACCGTTCGTAGCTACAGTGGGTCGCATCACGGCAGAGCCAGGTGTGGGTAATGTCGTTGCCGCCAAAGCTACATTCTCCCTTGATATTAGACATGTCAGACAAGAGGACTTAGATCAATGTTGGCAGGATATGCTAAAGGATTTTCGCCGTATTGCTGCTGATGACCAGCTTCGTTTGGAATGGGAAGAACACCTCTCGGTTACACCAACTCCCATGAATGAGAAGATCCAGCAAGATATCCAGGAGATCTGTGAATGTGAGCAAATATCTTATTTGCATATGCCCAGCGGGGCAGGACACGATTCACAGATTTTCCATCCCGCCTGTCCAACAGCGATGATTTTTGTGCCAAGTCAACAGGGCATTAGCCACAATCCGCGTGAATTTACAACTGAAATGGATTTGATGAATGGTTTTCGGGTACTGGTTCGTTTGCTCTATAAGTATGGCTATGAGGATTGAGTGACATATCGTTGTAGCTTTTGCAAGTAGGTGGAGCCATATAGGCGCAGAGACGGAGCTACATTTTTATAGTGGGAAAGGAGGAGTTTTATGCAGAATCAGATGCCAATATCAAGAGGGAATATGGTGACTTCTCCTCATTACCTGGCGAGCGCTGTGGGAAGCGCAATCCTCGGACAGGGCGGAAATGCTTATGATGCAGCAATCTCGGTAAGTGTAACACTCGGGGTGGTGTATCCACATATGACAGGCCCAGGAGGAGATGCCTTCTTCCTTATGCACGATGGAGCTACGGGGGAAATTACGGGTTATAACGGAAGTGGGCGCGCTGCTACAGGCATCAATGCAGATACTTTCAAATCCATGGGTATGACCTCTATTCCCATGCGAGGTGTGCTAAGTGCAATAACCGTGCCCGGTATGGTTGATGCTTGGTGGGAAGTCTGGTCTCGATATGGAAGGCTACCGTGGGCGCAGTTGCTCGAACCCGCAATTCGTTATGCAGAGAATGGGTGTCCCGTATCACGTGACCTCCGTATATGGCTGGAACGTAATGAAGCATTGATTATGGAGCAGGCGTCGCTTCGAGCATCCTTCGCTCCATTAGGCACACTTTTACAAGAAGGAGAGCTATTAGTTCAGCCTGAGCTTGCCTCTTCCCTGCGTATGATTCAAACCGATGGTCGAGAGAGCTTTTATAACGGAGAGCTGGCGAATCAACTAACATCAGCTATTCGTGAAGATGGAGGCATGCTTGCACCTATCGATTTTGCTAGTCACCAAGGCGAGTGGGTGAAGCCAATCAGCACAGAATACCGGGGCTATGAAGTACATCAGATGCCTCCCAATTCCCAAGGCTTTTCTCTCTTAATGATGTTAAATATGCTGGAGCATGTTGATATATCCTCAGTACCACGTACATCACCTGAGTTCTATCACCTTGTGACAGAAGTGGTGAAGAAGGTTTTTCGCGACAGGGATCGATATCTTACAGATCCAGACTTTAGAGACATCCCGTTAGATCGTCTTTTATCCAAAGAATATGGGGATGAGCTATGGAATGAAATTCACACGTTCCCGCCGGTTGCTCAACCCTTTTTGTCTAAAATGATTGGTCAGGATACTGCTTATGCTGCAGTGGTGGATCAGGAAGGGAACGCAGTGTCGTTTATTCAAAGTCTATATTTCGATTTTGGCTCCGCTTATGTCCCCGGGGATACAGGCATTATTATGCAGAATCGTGGATCTTTTTTCTCGCTTAATTCGCTGGATGTGAACGTACTGGAGCCTGGCAAAAGAACGTTTCATACACTTATGCCTGGACTCATCACACATAACGGGAAACCGTATATGCTTCTAGGCACACAAGGAGGAGAGGGGCAGCCTCAGACCCAAATATCTATGATTACCGGTGTAATCGACTATGGATTAACGATTCAGGAAGCGATCAATTTGCCTCGCTGGTTGTATGGCCGAACGTGGGGAGAGAAGAATGATCAGCTGCGTGTGGAGAACCGTTATCACAATGACGTATGCGAGACCCTGACAAGTTGGGGACATAAAGTCGAAGTTCGAGCACCGTGGGATGATGTTATGGGACAGTCGCAAGGCATTGTTATTCGTGCGGATGGCATGATCAGTGGAGCGGCAGACCCAAGAGGCGATGGTATGGCTATCGGCTGGTAACGTCCCACTTTTAATTTTAATGATAGTCAATTGATAAATAGTAACAAAGCCAATAAATAGAGACGGATCGCGATATGATGGGGGAGATTACGATGGGAACAATTCTACTAAAAGGTGCACAGTTGGTCACGATGAATGCGATGGAAGACGTATTCACGGGAGATCTACTAATCGAGGATAACAAAATTAAAGAAATTGCCGTGAACATTAATGTTGAAGCAGATCAAGTCATAGATGCTCGTGGCAAAGTGCTCCTGCCTGGTTTTGTTCAGACACATATTCATCTGTGTCAAACCTTGTTTCGCGGACGAGCGGATGATCTGGAATTAATGGATTGGCTACGTCAACGAATCTGGCCGCTTGAAGCAGCGCATGATGAGGAGTCCGTCTATTATTCGGCTATGCTTGGCTTAGGCGAGTTAATCTCAAGCGGAACGACAACCATTCTGGATATGGAGACTGTGCACCATACCGAATCAGCGTTTCAGGCCATGGCTGAGAGTGGAATACGTGTGATCTCTGGCAAGGTCATGATGGATCATGGTGATGAAGTCCCTGAACCTTTGCGTGAAAATACCGCTACTTCCTTGCAACAAAGTGTCGATCTGCTGGAGAAATGGAACGGGTTCGGCGGTGGACGAATTCAATATGCGTTTTGTCCACGGTTTGTAGTGTCTTGCACAGAAGAACTGCTAATCGAAGTTCGTGACTTATCGAACCAATATCATGTGAAGGTGCATACGCATGCTTCTGAGAATCGCGGAGAGATTGAATTGGTTGAACACGAGCGCGGTATGCGTAACATCGTGTACCTTGATCATATTGGATTAGCTACGCCTAGACTGGTACTGGCTCATTGTGTGTGGCTCAGTGAAGAAGAGAAACAGATTATCCGTAAACGTGGTGTCAAAGTCACCCACTGCCCCGGATCGAATATGAAGCTATCTTCTGGCATTGCGGATATTCCTGATCTGCTCAATCGACAAATCGCGGTAGGGATCGGTGCGGACGGCGCTCCATGCAATAATAACCTAGATATGTTTCAGGAAATGCGCCTAACTGCGCTAATTCAAAAGGTACCACATGGGCCTACCGTAATGGATGCACGTACTGTGCTGCGCATGGCAACTATGGGAGGTGCAGAAGTGCTTGGCATGTCCAAGGAGATTGGAAGTCTTGAAGTTGGCAAGAAGGCAGATATGGTTCTGCTGGATTTGGATGATTTCCATACCTATCCCTCATATGAGACAGATGTGTATTCGCGTGTAGTTTACTCAGCGACACGTAGCTGTGTAGACACCGTCATTATAGACGGAGCTATTGTGCTCAACCATCGTAAGATCCAAACCATTGATCGAGGCATTGTCCTGCGCGAATCAGACAAGAGCATTGCCAGATTGATGAAGCGGATTTAACCGATATAACGACGAATTCGGAGTCTAGCTAAACAGTGCATTCTTCGTGAAGGTTGGCCGGATTTACAAGAAAGGTGGAGACGAATATGGAGATGCATGATCTGAGTGCAATTGCAGCGACTTGTAGCAAACGCTGTGTACTTGCCACAGCAATCAAGGTAGAGGGTCATGCTTACCGTAAACAAGGTGTCTCTATGCTTTTGACCGAAGATGGCAGCATGTACGGTAGCATCAGCCCGGGATGTCTGGAGAGTGATCTACAGGCTCGT
Organism: Paenibacillus sp. MER 99-2; assembly: GCF_023714095.1. Lineage (NCBI taxonomy): Bacteria > Bacillati > Bacillota > Bacilli > Caryophanales > Paenibacillaceae > Paenibacillus > Paenibacillus sp. MER 99-2. Next base: position 1,789,615 of record NZ_JAMAUZ010000001.1, read on the forward strand.
GTGGAGCGCATTCTGGATACTGGACAAATAGAGATCGTGGAATATGATATGCGTCCTGAGGATGATCTGTCATGGGGTGAAACGGTGGGCTGTGGTGGTTTGGTCATTGTTCTGCTTGAGCCAGTTCAAGGTACCCTGCAATCCATGCTAGTGAAGATGAACGAATGTTTACAAACGGGAACTGTTGTTCAATTTACACGTATATTTCAGCAAGGGTTCTCCAAGATGGATTATCGTCTGAGTCTCACAGGCATTGCAGATGAAAAAGCCTATATATTTGAATTGGAACAGAGTGCCCTAACGGAGCATATTCGAGCTAACGAATCCAGCGACCACGCTAAACCTCAGCCTATTTCAAGACTGAAAGAAACAGAGAGTGTGTACAATGGAACCAAACTTGAATCAGCTTCAGTGAAGGCCAACCCTTGGGATTTACCTTCTCTACTTACTTCCACTTATTATGCTAAACCCCGATTAGTCATTATTGGGGCAGGTAATGATGTACTTCCGGTAGTGAAGCTGGCTCAATTAGCAGGTTTTCGCATCGTCGTTGCTGACTGGAGAGAGTCGTTATGTACGGCTGAACGTTTTCCAGGCGTAGGGCTGTGTCTAGGATTTCCGCGCGAGATTCTTTCTGCTCTTCAGTTGAATAGAGAAGACTACATTCTCTTAATGAGTCATCAATTCCCAAGGGAGCGAGAGATTCTGGAGCTACTTAGCGAGGTGGAGTATGCATATTTAGGTATTATGGGCTCGAAGACAAGAACAGAGCGTCTATTAAACGGACTACCACCGTTATCTCATGTTCATTCTCCTGTCGGGCTAAGCATCGGAGCAGAAGGTCCGGATGAGATTGCTATTAGCATCGCAGCAGAGCTTATCGCCAGTAAACGGAGCGTGGCCGCTGCGCGTCGAAAGGCTCAGAAGGAGGTCGAACATGGGACTGACGGGTATTCTGCTTGCAGCAGGTAAAAGCACTCGCCTGGGTCGGGATAAGTTATCAGTGGTGATGCCTGACGGGAGGGCATTGGCAGCCTGGTCTTTGGAAGCCGCGCTAGGTTCAACATTAGAGCGAGTTATATGTGTTGTCAAACCAGAGGATACCTTATCGTGGATGCCAAGAGAGTGGCTGAGTTCAGCATCCTATGCTTATCAATCTGAAGCGAAGCTGTTAATCTCCATCTGTGATGATTACGCCATGGGCATGGCTCACTCGTTACATTGTGGATTACAAACTGCCAAACAATATGAGCCAGATGGGTATATGATCATGCTGGCAGATCAGCCACTTGTAGAAACTTCGCAGATAAACGAGATTATAACGATTTTCCAAACTCATAAACAATCCGATTATGTTGCAGCCACAGATTGCGCAGGTGGTAAACCGCCTGTAGCTTTTCGCTCCCATTTGCTTGGTCAACTCTTATCTCTTAGCGGTGATGAGGGTGCACGGAGGATCATGCACAACCCCCAGTTCACCGGCACATACGTCCCCTTCTCTGCTCCTAGCTTCTGGGACGCGGATACGGAAGAGGAGTTAGAACGGATCGTGCGACATATTGAGTATGATCATTCATCCCGAGATACACATCCATTGAAATAGAATAGATAGGAGAAAAATTCACATCACCTTATATTATCTAAACCATATCTCTTAATAGGTCAGCCAGTCCGATGGACTGGTCTATTTGTGTTTTCCTATGTCACATTTGAATCGGTTTACCATGCATTAAGCACAATTCTAACTTTTGTTTTATACATTTATCCAAAAGCATGTAAACATAATTGACGTTATAACTGTACTCCAATATGATTTGAACAATTATTCGGATCTTATAAAGCATGTCGCAAAATAGATCTAATCAAACGTATCAACGACATATGGGTCATAGCCACCCTCCCGTTAAATGAAGAGAGAGAAAGGAGTGGGATGATGGTCATGCCAGCGTACGGATCAGGTGCAATACCAACAGTATGGCAGCCCCAGGATTTACATGAACTGAGAGAGCTGAAGAGTAGGCTTCAAGGTAGATATTGCTTTGCTGCTGGTGGAACGTTACTTCGAACGCAGTGGGAAGGTGGTTTGATTGCTTCTCCTGAGCATTTGATATGCCTTTCCAGGCTTCCGGGCGTAAGTGATATATATATGGAAGAGCATCAGTTGGTGATTGGTGCATTGACTCGTCTGAACAGATGTGAGGCAGATACAATGGTGGCACAATTTCCGCTCTTGCAGGAGGCTATTCGCGTGATTGCTGCTCCTTCCATCCGAAACGTGGCAACGTTAGGTGGCAATATTGTTTCTGGTGTAGGTGACACAATCCCTGCCTTGTTAGTCTACGATGCAGAGATAAACTGGATGACAGATCAAGGTATGAAAAGGTGTAGCTTGGCCTCATGGCTAAATGGAGGAGAGGACGGACGCCGAAATCCGGAAGATGTGCTGGTCTCCATTCATATTCCGATGCAAGACAAGGATTCGATGTCGGCTGGAATTGAGCACTATGGTTCAATCAATAAGGAGATAAGTTACTATCGCAAGTTAGGGCGGCGTGAAACCTTTAGTGCTTCACTAGTGACGATCGCAATGCATGGCGAAATTGGCCTGGATGGTCGTTGGAAACAGATTGCGATCGCTGCTGGCGGAGGATCGGGTATGGCAATGCGACTACCTCTGTCTGAACAGCTGCTTCGTGATGAAGTAGCCTCAGTAGGGCAAGCAGCTGCTCTTGCATCGACGGTTATAACTGAATTCATAACGTATGGCGATGCATTCGCCTCTGAACAATATCGGAAACAAACTGCTGGCAATTTGCTTGGTGCTGGTCTGTGGGAAGCATTGAATTGATTGGGATGTAACCGATCAGGAAGGGGGAGACGAGGATGCTATTGAATCGAGAAGTTAGTGGGAAACGCTGGCATTTGCGCCCAGATGGGATCGGTAAAGTGACAGGACAACTCCAATATCTGACGGATATGACACACCCGGAAATGGTCTATGGAAGAGTGCTTCGAAGCGTCTATCCTTTTGCACGAATTATTTCAATTGATACGACCGAAGCGGAAGCTATGGAAGGTGTTCTGGCCGTTCTTACGTCGAAAGACGTACCTGGCCTGAATCGTTTTGGCATCGCAACTCCAGATCAACCTGTATTCTGTGAGGATGTTGTACGTTATGTTGGAGATGCGATTGCAGCGGTGGCTGCCATCTCTCCTGAGCGTGCAGCACTTGCGTTGGATGCCATTTGTGTTGAATACGAAGAATTAGCTCCATTGGACAGTACAGATGAAGCACTTGCTCCAGGTGCACCTGAACTGCATGAGCATGGACCGGGCAACGTATTACATCGTACCGAAATTAAACGTGGCAATATCGAGGAAGCTTTTGCAGCCTGTGAACATGTGGTGAGTGAGACGTATTATACACCTCGCCAGATGCATGCATATATGGAGACAGAAGGTGGACTTTTTGTTCCGGATGACGCGGGTAGGCTTCACGTGTATGCAGCTACACAACACGGGTATAAAGACCGGATGCAGCTCGCACGAATTATTGGTTGTCCAGAGGAAGATATCCGGGTTGTCTCCTCACCGATCGGTGGTTCTTTTGGTGGAAAAGATGAATTGAACGTCCAGCCTTATGGTGCACTCTTAGCTCTTCGCTGTTTACGTCCTGTGAAGATGCATAATTCGCGGAAAGAATCTGTTCGTGCTGGCCTGAAACGGCATCCGATGAAGATCGAGATGCAGACAGGTATGAGCCGCGAAGGTATTATTCAGGCTCATCGAGTTCGAATTACGGCGGATACCGGTGCATATGCCACGTTAGGGGCGCCCGTGCTTAATTTTGCAACAGAGCATTGTCTTGGTCCCTATTCTATTCCGCATGTTGATGTGGAAGGGGTCTCTGTGTATACCAATAACGGTTTATCTGGAGAGTTTCGTGGGTTTGGTGGGAATCAAGCAATCTTTGCAATGGAAGGGCAGATCGATCGTCTGGCTGAAATAATGAAAATGAACCCATGGGAATTCAGGAGACGTAATATGAGAGGTAAATCAGATCCCGGGCCGCTTAATCAGCGCATTCTCGTTACTGATGGTCTCTCTCAGGTGTGGGAGGCAATGGAACGCTCTGATTTATGGCAAAAACATCAGCAGTCATCTTCCAGTGCTTCGCTTCCTCCATGGATCAAACGTGGAGTTGGTGCAGCTCTGGCTATGCATGGCGCAGGGTTAGGCTATGGAATTCCTGATCCAGCTGGAGGCCGGATATCCTTGAACAAGGATGGGAAGATTGAGGTGGCTTTCAGTTACGAAGAGTTTGGTCAAGGTCTCATCGCTACGTTGGAGATTATGCTCTGTGACTTGTTTCAATGCAGTACGTCGGATCTTAGCATCATCATAGGAGATACAGATCGGGTGCCTCATAGCGGTTCCAGCACCGCATCCCGTTCAACCACGATGGCGTGGATGGCACTGCAACGTTTGCATACACCATTTTGTTCAAAACTGTTGTCAGTCGCTGCTGCACATGTGGGACTTGCAGAAGATGAACTTGTAACCGGGCCTGGGGGGATCTGGCGGAAAGGTCAGCTACAGTCAACCGGAATGCTGATTTCCTATGAGGATTTAGTGCAGCAAGGTGAAGAGGAAGAATGGATTTTTGATACACAATTCGCATACCCAACAACGCCAGATGAGGTCGTAGGTGGCCACTATCTATACACGTATGCAGCCGTTGCTGCAGAGGTTGAAGTGAACACATTAACTGGAGAGGCCAAGTTACTGGATACGCACCATGTCGTTGCCGCAGGCCCTGTCATCAATCCTATGGGTTTCATTGGACAGATTGAAGGCGGCAGTGTGATGGCGCTCGGATTTACATTAACTGAGGATGCACTTATGCAGGATAGCCGCTATGTAACAACCAACCTTGATACCTACTTAATCCCGACTATTCGAGATATTCATACTGACTTGAAGGTAGAGGCAATTGAAGATCTACCTGAGGGCGATCCGTTTGGGCCAAGAGGGATTGGCGAGATTGGATCTGTGGCGCTAGCTCCAGCAATAACTGCTGCGATTCAACATGCGACAGGTGTATGGTTGAACCGCTTGCCTGTGCCGCGTGAACAACTGATGAAGCCAGTCGATGTACCGCTACAGGAAGGAGTGCAACCCTCATGAGTGAACCGCTAGGTAACTACTGGACAGCCGTTATTAATGGTGAAGAGCAGCGATTACAGGTCAGTCCAACGACTAGGCTTGTTGATATTCTAAGGACACATATGAATCTGACCGGTACCAAAATATCTTGCGAGGTAGGTCGCTGCGGTTCATGCATGGTTCTGGTCGATGGCGATCCAGTCAATTCCTGCTTAATGATGGCTTATCAATGCCAAGGTCGTGAGATCACAACGATTGAAGGGTTGAGCGGAGAACAACAAGGGGATCTCCACCCGATTCAACAAGCCTTTGTTGAAGAAGGAGGATTCCAATGTGGGTACTGTACGCCCGGGATGGTGATATCCACCAAAGCATTGCTGGATCAACACCCGCAGCCAACGCAAGAACAGATTGAAATTGGTCTCTGCGGCAACTTATGTCGTTGTACTGGATATGGCGGTATACTTCGTGCCGTAAAGCGGGCAGGAGAGAGCTTGTGCGCAGCGGATACGGTTATTAAGAATAAGGAGAAGGAACGAAATGATTATGGTGTAGTGGAGTCTTAGAATCATAACGTTAATAAGACCGGGTGCTGGAGTGGATTTTTCCATAACGCATCCGGTCTTTTCTGTGTAAAGCTCGTGCTAGTTAGCTATCTAAAAAAGAAGCTTCATCTCTAACGAACCTGATTGCTCTTAATAGCGGCAAAATTCTATTTTCGGAATGTTAACGAATCGATGGCACGTTAATACGTCTTTTGGGCACGAGGATTAGCTCCATTTGGCCGTGTATCTTCATAATAAGCTCGATTGAAAAGGTGAGAACACGATGGGGGCGAAGCACCAACTTGTAAATAAGGCATTCATTCCATCGATATTTTGAACATTTGTTGGCTTTGAAATGAAGCTATCTAAAAAAATACTGTAATTGACTCGTATTAAACATACGTAATAAATATTATGTAAACTTATTATTTTCGATATCAGCCATAAGCTGTGTCTATAAGCTTTTAGAAATCCATAAGCGGTTTTTGGGGCTTATGGAGCTGTTTTATGACCCTTGCGATTAAACGGAACGTATTAAGTTATTTACCTTAAAATTTCTAGAATTAATGATTATATTAATCAATAAGATGAAGTTTATAATCGTTTTCGATATCTCTCCTAATCATTCAATTTGGTTCCTGTATTCGAAAGAATACGCTTATAAAATCGTTGTTTATCGAACTAATGACGTATAAATTCATCGATGTTGTCAGTCGCTTAATTAATAATGTAATTATATGGTTTAAAAGGAAACGGAGATATGGATATTATGAGAGATACAACTCCATTTTTGCTTCAAAACAGACCTTGAAAATGTAAAAAAACCGTCCTTTCTTGCTAATGGCACGATGGAGCAAAAAGTTGAGAAATAGGGCTGTTACGCGGTTTTTAGATCATTTCCATATGGATTTGCGATGGATTTAGCAACGCTTTCAATGTATGCTTTTGAAAACTGGAAAGGAAGTGGGAAAATGGAACGCGAACTGGCGTTGGAAATTGTCAGAGTAACAGAATTGGCTGCTTTAGCCTCAGCACCATGGATGGGAAGAGGAGACAAGAACAGCGCAGATGAAGCGGCTACTTTGGCCATGCGCGCCATGTTCGATTCCGTGTCTATTCGCGGCACGGTAGTAATCGGTGAAGGTGAAATGGACGAAGCGCCCATGCTGTATATCGGTGAGGAAGTGGGCAACGCGGAAGGACCTGAGGTTGACGTAGCTGTAGACCCTCTGGAAGGTACAGAAATCGTAGCTAAAGGCCTAAATAATGCTTTATCGGTTATTGCGGTAGCTGGGAAAGGAAACCTGCTCCATGCACCGGACATGTATATGGAGAAGCTAGCTGTAGGCCCTGCTCTCGTAGGCAAGGTCAGCATTGAGGATCCTGTTGAAGTTACTTTGGAAAAGGCGGCTGCCGCTCTAAACAAAAACATTTCGGATCTGACTGTCATGATTCTGGATCGTGTCCGTCACGAAAGTACCATCAAAACGCTGCGTAAGGTTGGGGTACGGATCAAATTCCTCAGTGACGGCGACGTTGCAGGTGCAATGGCTCCAGCTTTCCCGGAAGCGGGCATTGATCTGTATGTTGGATCTGGTGGTGCTCCTGAAGGTGTGCTGGCTGCTGCCGCATTATCATGCTTAGGTGGCGAAATTCAAGGTCGCTTAATGCCGGCCAATGCCGACGAGTTCCAGCGCTGCTTGCAGATGGGAATTGATAACCCCTATAAAGTATTAACAATGCAAGATATGATTGGCACGGAAGATGTTATTTTTGCAGCAACAGGTGTGACCCCAGGCGAAATTCTGGGAGGGGTACGTTATTTAGCGGATGATCGGGCTGAGACGGATTCCATTGTTATGCGTGCCAAAACGAAAACGATCCGGTTCATTCGTTCACAGCATTTCTTGCCGAACAAGGAAGTGTTGCACAAGGTAAGACAACTCCAGTCCATTCCAGAACCGTCTGATCGCATCCCAAATCATATGAAGACGATGGAACAGGCTGAGTTTAGCCAATCTTCTGTGGACCACAGTCTAATGACTTCAGCAGAGCACGGTTAAGGGCTAGTCTGGCTTGGAAAATAGGATCAAGTAAGTGACAATTGCGTTTTAACTAAGCTCTAACTAATCGACCTTCTATATAACAAATAAAGATGGGGATTCTGCCTTTCGCAGATCCTCATTTTTTTGTGTCAAAAGCATTGACAACGTTTACAACCCATGAGAAAATGTACGCGCGTACATAAAATGATGAAATTTAAAACTTATATGTGAATATTGACATGAATAACGGTCATGTCCTATCAATGTAATTCAGTCAAAGGGGGTGAACATCGTGGCATCACGTAAAGAAGTGGCTGAACTTGCTGGTGTCTCTGAGGCTACCGTGTCCCGTGTGTTAAATGGTGTTGGTCCGATCAAAGAGGAAACCAAACGCAAAGTGCTTCAAGCTGCTGAGCAACTTGGGTACGTTCCAAGTGCACTCGCTCGTAGTTTTGCCAGGAGCAAAAGCGGTAATCTCGGTGTTGTGATGCCCTATGTTCCCAAAGCTCATTTGTTCTCTGCCTATTTTTTCTCAGAAATGTTAAGTGGTATCGGGAACAAAGCGCGGGAAAGTGGAATGGATCTGCTCGTCATGTTTCGAACACCGGATGAGGTCATGAATTATACAGATCTGTTCCGCAGACAGAAGATAGATGCTTGCATCATTCTCGGTGCGAGGGACGATCCGGGAGAGCTGGCGGCATTGCAACAGCTTCATCAGGAAGGGCATCCATTCTGCGTTATGAATCAGCATTTTGCAGGTCAATCGTTCGTGGAAGTGGATGCGGATCATATTGAGGGTAGCCGGCAAGCCATTCGCCATCTCACCGATCAGGGCTACCGTAAGATAGCTTTTCTCAATGGACCAGACAGCTATTCCAACAGTCAAGAACGGTTGCAGGGTGTTCAGATGGGGATGCAGGAAGCCCAAATGGAGCTTGATTCCAGCCTGTTATTGAAAGGTAACTACAGTAGACGAAGTGGTCTGGAAGTTGCAGGGCATATAGCTGATCGTTTGCATGAGATTGATGCTGTATTCGCAGCAAACGACCGGATGGCCATTGGTGTAATGCATGGGTTGCGTGAACGTGGCATATCGGTTCAGGATTTTCCTGCTTTTGTAGGGTACGATGACTCCGATGCCGCCGAAATGGCGGTTCCACCGTTAACCAGTGTACGGGTTCCCTTTTATGAAATGGGGGAGCTTGCTGCCAGGAAACTTATTGACGAGAAGGTAGGATCGCAGCCTGCGAACGTCTCCAGTTTATCTTCAGTCTCAACCAGACATCTGCTGCCCACCGAGTTAATTGTACGTGCTTCATCGATCCGCTAATGGTAGATAAACAACTTGATTCCCAAGGAGGAAATGATCATGTCAAAACATCTTCGTGTAGGAATGGTCGGATACAAATTTATGGGCAAGGCACACAGTAATGCTTATCGAAGTCTACCGATGTTTTTCCCTTCAGCGCCTTTGCAGCCTGAAATGTCCGTCATCTGCGGGCGTAACGAGCAAGGTGTACAAGAGGCTGCTAATCAGTTCGGATGGTCTGAAAGTGTAACGGATTGGCGTGAACTGGTGAAGCGGGATGACATTGATCTTATCGATATTAACGCACCAAGTGATGCACACAAAGAGATTGCAATTGAAGCTGCACGTCAGGGTAAGCACCTATTCTGCGAGAAACCACTGGCACTATCCCTAGCGGATTCACGTGAGATGCTCCAAGCTGCCGAGGAAGCGGGCATCGCTCACATGGTAGGGTTCAACTATCGTTTCTCCCCAGCAGTGCAGTTAGCCAAAGATCTGGTGCAGAGTGGGCGCTTGGGTAAGATCTATCACTTCCGTGCATTTTTCCTGCAAGACTGGATTATGGATCCGTCCTTTCCGCTCGTATGGCGATTGCAAAAAGAAGTCGCTGGCTCCGGTTCGCATGGCGATCTCGGCGCACATCTGATCGACCTGGCTCGCTTCCTTGTCGGTGAGTTCAAGGAAGTCATCGGTATGAGCGAGACATTCATCAAAGAACGCCCACTGGCTTCGGAAATGACAGGGTTAAGTGCCAAAGGCAACGCAACCAGCGATGCACCGAAAGGCGAAGTTACCGTCGATGACGCAACGCTGTTCTTGGCGAAGTTTGCAGATGGAGCACTGGGAAGCTTCGAGGCTACACGTTTTGCAGCCGGTCACCGCAGCACTAACTCCTTCGAGATTAATGGCAGTCTCGGCAGTGTGCGGTTCGACTTCGAACGCATGAATGAATTGGAAGTTTATTTCACCAAAGATGAAGAGGATGTACAAGGATTCCGGCGTGTACTGGCAACAGATCCAGCACACAAATATGCCGATGCCTGGTGGCCTGCCGGACACACGATTGGATTTGAACATACGTTCACTCACGAGATGTTAGAACTAGTTACTGCGATATCAGAAGGTCGTCAGCCATCACCAAGTTTCCATGACGGTGTAGCCTGTCAAGCAGTGCTTGAAGCTGTTGAACGCTCCATCGATGAGCGGCGTTGGGTATCCCTTGAAGAGATGTAAGTTTGAGTGCTTTTAGGTTAAACGTGAAGATATCTTAGGAAAGCGAGTGATTAAGTGATGAGTAAAGCATTGATCGTATGGGGCGGTTGGGATGGACACGAACCCGAGCAGGTAGCAGCTATTTTTGAACGTATTTTGAAGGAAGAGCAGTTCGAGGTTGAGGTGTCGGATACACTTGAGGCTTATGCAGACGCTGAGAAGCTGCTTGGTCTTGATCTGATCGTACCACTTTGGACCATGGGACAGATTGAACAAGAACTGGTCAACAACGTATCTGCGGCGGTGCAGAGTGGTGTAGGCTTGGCAGGTCTTCATGGTGGAATGTGTGATGCATTCCGTAATAATGTAGATTGGCAATTCATGACAGGTGGCCAGTGGGTCGCACATCCAGGTAACGATGGGGTGGAGTACACCATTAATATGAAGCGTGGCTCTAGTCCACTGCTTGACCACATTGAGGATTTTCAGGTGAAAACAGAGCAGTACTATCTTCACGTAGACCCTGCAGTAGAAGTGTTAGCTACAACTCGTTTCCCTGTCGTAAGTGGTCCTCACGCGGCCAATGGACCTGTAGACATGCCCGTAGTATGGACGAAGCGCTGGGGAGCAGGACGTGTATTCTATAATTCACTTGGACATCATGCCGATATCGTTGAGATGGAGCAGGTAACTGAAATGATGAGAAGTGGCTTCAAATGGACAGCCGCAGGCAAACAACTTGCGAAGCAGAATAAGGGCACGAAGAATGAAGTGTATACAGGTATGGCTGACAACCAAACGTAATGTGACAGTAGGACAGTAGGACAGTAGTAGACCCACTAGTATGATGGGGTATGGCAAACATGCCAACGTGTATCAACCATTCTAAGCGTTTACGTATCAGAATAATCATACAAAATTATAATCCTATGTTTCCACATTTCTGTTCAAAGGCGAAGGGAGCCCAAGTATGAGCGTTATGAAAGTTGGCATTATTGGCTGTGGTAAAATCAGCGGCATTTATATGGAGAACTGTCATCGGTTTGATGTGCTTGAACTTGTAGCAGTTGCAGATCTAGATCAGAAGCGAGCCGAGGAACAAGCAGCAGCTTATCAAGTTCCTAAAGTGTATACGGTAGAAGAGATACTGGCGGATCCTGAGATCGAACTGATTATCAATCTGACGATTCCTTCCGTTCACGCGAATGTGTGTCTGCAAGCACTGGAAGCGGGCAAACATGTGTATGTAGAGAAACCTCTTGCGGTTACTCGTGAAGAAGGTCTTGCCGTATTAGAGACAGCCAAACGAAAAGGATTGTTGGTGGGCTGTGCCCCCGAGACGTTCTTCGGTTCAGGCATTCAAACTGCCCTTAAACTAGTTGAAGAAGGTGTGATTGGCAAACCTGTTTCGGCAACGGCTTTCATGATGGGTCGAGGTCACGAGCACTGGCATCCAGACCCTGAGTTCTATTATGCATCAGGTGGCGGTCCGATGTTCGATATGGGACCGTACTATCTTACAGCACTGGTGCAACTTCTGGGCCCGATCTCAACCATCGCTGGTATGACGGGTAAAGCAATGAATGAACGGACAATTACGAGTGAGAAAAAACGAGGACAAACCATTCCTGTTGAAATTCCAACACATGTAACAGGACTGCTGCAGTTCGAACAAGGTGCTATTGGCACGCTCATTACAAGCTTTGATGTGTTTGGTGGCAGTGTGTTGCCTCCGATTGAGATCTATGGTACGCATGGCACATTACAGGTGCCTGACCCTAATACCTTCGGAGGGCCAGTCCGTTATAGACTTCTGGGAGAACAAGAGTGGACAGAGGTACCTCTACTGCCTGGTTACCAGGAAAATACGCGCGGAATTGGTGTAGCGGATATGGCATATGCAGCGCATAGTGGGCGAGCGCATCGAGCGAGTGGAGAGCTTGCGTACCATGTGTTAGAAGCAATGTGGGCATTCCATGATTCATCGGATGATCAGACATTTTATCAAATGAAAAGCACTTGTCAGCGTCCAGCGGCATTACCGGAGAATCTTCCTCTATTCACGCTTGATCAATAAGTTAAATCATGTTACGATTCGCAGCCTGGTCTCCTTGTATAAGGATTCCAGGCTGTTCCTGTTTGTTGTGACAAGCAGGGTGACTTCATTCTGTACGAAATTTAGGCTACAATGGACAATAATATAGAAATGAAAGAGGTAGGTAAGCATGGTACGTTTCGGAGTCGTAGGCACCAACTGGATTACAGAAAGGTTACTTGAGGCCGCAGCACATGTGGAGGGTTTCACACTGACTGCCGTATATTCGCGAAGTGCTGAGAAAGCAGATGCTTTTGCAGACCAATACAAGGCACCACACCGATTCACGAACATGGAAGAGATGGCAGCAAGTGATGAGATTGATGCTGTATATATCGCAACGCCTAATACATATCATGCGGAGCAGGCAGAGTTATTTCTAAGAAATAAGAAGCATGTTTTGTGCGAGAAACCGCTAGCTGCCAATAGTGCAGAAGTTCGCAGATTAGTGGATGCTGCTCGTGAATCAGGGGTTCTGCTAATGGAAGCAATGAAATCCACACTAGTACCGACGTTCAAAACGGTTCAATCGAACCTTCACAAAATTGGCCCTGTTCGCAAGTATGTAGCAGGATACTCCCAGTACTCTTCACGCTATGACAAGTACAAGGAGGGCATTGTTCTCAACGCGTTTAAGCCAGAACTAGCCAATGGCGCACTTATGGATCTGGGCGTATATTGTCTATATCCATTGATTACGCTGTTTGGTGCACCTAATCAAGTACAGTCTCAGGCGTATATGTTGGCATCCGGTGTGGATGGTCAGGGAAGTGTTATTCTGAATTATGATGAGATGGACGCGGTTGTGACCTATTCCAAAATCTCTAATTCCCATGTACCTACTGAAATTATGGGTGAGCTGGGCAGTATTCTGATTGATAAAATTGGTTCGCCCGAACAAGCGGAGATTCGTTACAATGATGGTACAGTGGAGAAGCTCGAAACAGAGCAAATTTATCCAACGATGTTCTATGAAGTTCAAGAGTTCGTAAATCTGGTTCAAGCAGGTAAACAGGAATCGGACATGAATACGTATGAACGTTCATATGAAACGATGGTAGTTATGGATCAGATTCGAAAACAAATCGGACTTGTTTTCCCAAATGATAAATAGTTAGAAGGAGGGTTAACGGATGCAAAAGGTATTAATTCTTGGGGGCACACGGTTCTTCGGCAAACGTCTGGTGGATCATTTGCTGTGGGAAGGGAAATCTCAGATTACAGTTGCGACTCGGGGCAAAACACGTGTGGATTTCGGGAATGAAGTGAACCGGATTAAGATGGATCGTGAAGATCCACAATCACTCGCAAAGGTTGCTCAAACAGACCAGTGGGATGTGGTGTATGACAATATCTGTTACTCACCCGATGCAGCCAAATCGGCGTGTGAAGCATTTTCGGGTCGTACCAAAAGATATGTGCTAACCTCTACACTCTCCGTTTACGGTGATCCTAAACCCGGATTTACGGAGGAGGATTTTGATCCGTATACTTATCCGCTGCAATATGGAAATCATGAGCAGTTTTCTTATGGGGAAGGTAAACGCCTTGCGGAGGCTGTATTTTTTCAGGAAGCCAATTTTCCGGTTGTTGCCATGCGAATTCCAATTGTATTAGGGATCGATGATTATACAAAACGACTGCATTTTCATATTGAACATGTGCAAAAGGGAAAACCGATCGGCATGCCGAATCCGGAAGCGGAGATTGGATTCATTAATTCTACAGAAGCGGCTAGATTCCTCGCCTGGCTTGGACATTCTTCCATGACTGGGCCTGTTAATGCTGCCTCCCTAGGTGCCATTAAGTTGTCAGAAATGATGAAGCTGATTGAATCCGTAACGGGGATGCAGTCCCAGATCCTATCAGAGACAGGTGAGGAAGATATGTCACCTTTTGGCATAAGTGAATCCTGGACGATGAATACTGATAAGGCTGAACAAGCAGGTTATACGTTCGAATCTTTGGAAGACTGGTTTCCTGGTCTCGTTCGTGAAGTGGCTCTGGCTCTACAATCTGAAAGCTAATTCATTCCGTCTTTTTTCGTCACCTATTGCATATCCTGAATTACCGAGTATAATACTTGGTAAATAGACGAAAAGGGGATGCAATAAACGATGAAAACACATGCCGAATTGAACTCGCTTCTTGTTGACGATTATCTGGATCTCCTGAATATGGCTAAGCAACTAGGGGACACAGAATGGGAGCAATCCATCCTAGCTGCATTGAAAGAAGAAGTTGAAGCTAATCGCCATCTGGATTCTATGGCAGTAAGACATGACCTATGGATGCAGTTTGAAGATATAAATGAGCAGATGCATGCGTTGTTAATTCAATTAAAGCATGCAGAGGATGCTGAGGATAAAGAACAGATTATTGAATCCATCTGGGGCTTGAAAGTAGATCGTACCGCAATTACACGAAAGCTTGAGACCATGAGCAGATCTAATTCTGGTCAATCTTAATTCACTTCATTTTCATACTAAATATATACCCATGCCCACTTGCTTCTTTCTATGGAGAGATAAGCAAGTGGGCTTTTTTGAATTGAATTGAATTGAATTGAAGATGTCTGTAGGGTATGACTCGGATTAGGCTGAATCCCATATTCGAAGCTGAGATGCCGCTAGTGCATCCTTCGTAATCAAAGCGGACTTTTTGAACAACCTCTATTAGTTGTTTGTCTAGGGTTATTTTGATAAGGTATGTATAAGATGTACAAGATACGTATGGTTTCTAACGATAACGAAGATGAGTGGGTTGAGCACACATGGGAATAGATCTGGAGAAACAGCGACTAAGCATAGAAGCAGCCAAATTGTATTATCAGTCTGATTATAGCCAGCAGGATATTGCCGGAAGGCTCGGTGTGTCACGTCCAACCGTGTCCCGATTGCTGCAGTATGCCAAAGACCGGGGTTATGTCCGAATTGAGATTATGGATCCCTTAGAAGATATCGATATTATCGCTGGGGAATTAAAAGCCAAGTATGATCTCGAAACAGCGCTTGTATGTTTTGCACCTCTGAAAAGTGATGAAGAGATACAAAAGCAGATTAGTAAGAGAGCTGCTGATTATCTGCAGGATACTGTTCAAGATGCGGACATTATTGGTGTAACGTGGGGAACAACGATGCATGCCGTCGCTCGCCAGCTTCGTCCTAAGCAGGTCAAGGGCGTGGAGGTTGTTCAATTAAAGGGAGGCGTCAGCCACTCGCATGTGAATACCTATGCAGCCGAGATTGTTCATCTATTTGCTGAAGCGTTCCATACCGTCCCGCGATATTTACCTCTCCCGGTGATCTTTGATTCTATCGAAGTGAAGAACATGGTCGAGGCTGATCGGCACATCGGTAGAATTGTGGAGCTAGGCCGGCAGGCGAATATAGCTATTTTTACGGTGGGTACTGTGAAGGAAGATGCACTTTTGTTCAAGCTCGGTTATTTCAGTGAAGAGGAGCAGCAACTGCTGATACATACTGGAGCGGGTGATATATGCTCTCGTTTCTTCAATAGTGAAGGCAAGCTAATCAGTGAAGAGATTAATAGCAGAACCGTGGGCATCGACCTGTCTGAGCTGAAAAATAAGGAGAAATCTATTCTTGTCGCTGGGGGCCAACGCAAAATTGAAGCGATTCATGCCGCACTCCAGGGACAGTATGCGAACATTCTGGTTACGGATCAGTACACAGCCCAAGCATTGCTTCGTCTTTAGTTATAAGAGTGACAACATCTGCCATGTTCACATGGTGGATGTTTTGCTGTGTAGAGTAAAAGCTAAGATGTGCTGTCCTTGGGTAAGTATAAATAAGACTTTGTCATCGTTAGAATCTCAATAGCACGACATGAACAAAAGTTCAGTTTGATTATTACATATGTTCATGTTAGTGTAAGGTATAGAATACATCGTTTATATAAAGGGAGAGATATTGAATGACTACACCACAATTAGCTAAAATGATCGACCATACCTTGCTTCGTGCAGACGCTACACAGAGCGAGATGGTTAAACTGACTGAGGAAGCAAAACAATATCAATTTGCATCTGTATGTGTGAATCCAGGTTGGGTTGCTTATGCTGCTGAACAATTACAAGGTACTGGCGTTGATATCTGTACGGTTATTGGTTTCCCATTGGGGGCTTCTACTTCGGAAACAAAAGCATTCGAAACGACAGATGCCATTGCCAAAGGTGCAACTGAAGTGGATATGGTTATTAACATTAGTGCATTGAAAGATGGCAAAGACGATTACGTTGAGCAAGACATTCGTGCAGTGGTTGAAGCAGCAGCAGGTAAAGCGTTGGTCAAAGTCATTATCGAAACTTGCTTGTTGACTGATGATGAAAAAGTACGTGCATGCCAAGCAGCTGTAAGAGCGGGAGCTGACTTCGTTAAAACATCAACTGGATTCTCAACTGGAGGAGCAACGCCTGAGGATATCGCTTTGATGCGTCGTACAGTAGGTCCAGATGTAGGTGTGAAAGCTTCCGGTGGCGTTCGTAGCCTTGAAGACATGCAAAAAATGATTGAAGCTGGCGCAACACGAATTGGCGCAAGCTCTGGCGTTAAAATCATGCAAGGCGGACAATCCACGGCTTCTTATTAATTAAGAAGTGATGTAAACGAATTGAGCTTGTCTGGATGCCCGCATAATCGTTGTTTTACAGCTTATGCGGGTTTAAACAGGCAGGACAAATAAATTTAGCAATTTGCAGTAATGTATTGTAAGCGCTTCATTATATTTTCGTAAACATTCATTTTCATTACATTACAATGCATAGAACCTTTGAGCTGATCGAACAACTGGCTTAACTACCTTCAAAGGAGAGATGACATGAAATTTTTAATCGCTATACTAGGCTTACTCGTTGTATTTGGACTGGCTTATATCGCCAGCAACGGCAAGAAACAGATTCGCTACCGCCCGCTTGCGGTAATGGTTGTTTTACAGATTATTCTGGCATATTTCTTGCTGAATACGGTGGCAGGTACGTATCTCGTAGGCAAGTTCTCTACTGCATTTAAGGCATTGCTGGACTATGCGAATGAGGGAATTGCGTTTGTATTTGGTGATTTAGTAACCATTGGGGCAGATGGCGGAGGTGCTCCGTTCTTTTTGACCGTACTGATGCCGATTGTGGTCATCTCTGCCTTGATTGGGATATTACAGTATATCCGAATCTTGCCTTTTGTTATAAAATATATTGGTCTGGTATTAAGCAAAATCAACGGAATGGGCAAACTGGAATCATATAACGCGGTTGCTTCTGCTATTCTGGGGCAATCTGAAGTGTTCATATCCGTAAAAAAACAAATTGGTTTATTGCCGAAACATCGGCTCTATACCTTGTGTGCCTCAGCGATGTCCACGGTATCGATGTCCATTGTCGGTGCCTATATGACGATGATTGATCCGAAATATGTGGTGACGGCGCTCGTGCTCAACCTATTTGGCGGTTTTATCATTGCTTCTATTGTGAACCCTTATCAGGTTACACCGGAAGAAGATATATTGGAGGTTCAGGAAGAGGAGAAGCAATCGTTCTTCGAAATGCTAGGTGAGTACATTCTAGATGGATTCAAAGTAGCCATTGTGGTTGCTGCGATGCTCATCGGTTTTGTCGCGCTGATTGCCTTAATTAATGGTATTTTCAGTGCGGTGCTCGGTATTTCATTCCAGGAACTGCTCGGTTATGTGTTTGCACCCTTTGCCTTTGTTATGGGGATTCCTTGGAAAGAGGCGATTCAAGCGGGAAGCATTATGGCAACGAAGATGGTATCTAATGAATTCGTAGCTATGCTTGATCTTAGTAATCAGACAGCATTGTCGGAGAGAACAACCGGGATCGTATCTGTCTTCCTCGTATCGTTCGCCAATTTCTCTTCCATCGGTATTATTGCCGGTGCGGTTAAAGGACTTCATGAGAAACAAGGTAATGTGGTGGCCCGCTTCGGTCTGAAGCTGCTTTATGGTGCATCGCTTGTCAGCGTGCTGTCTGCGATCATCACTGGACTGTACTTGTAAGCTGGATTATTGGAAGGAGTGCTTCATTCATGTCAACATTCAAAAGAGTACATCTAATCGTTATGGATTCTGTAGGAATCGGCGAAGCGCCGGATGCAGCAGAATTTGATGATTTTGATGTAGATACGTTCGGTCACATTGCCCGTGAACGTGGAGGTCTGAAGATGCCACATATGGCGAGTCTAGGACTATCTAATATTAAAGAAATCGAGGGAATTCCTGTAGCGGCTGCGCCTAAAGCGTATTACACCAAAATGCAGGAAGCGTCCAAAGGTAAAGATACCATGACAGGTCACTGGGAGATCATGGGCTTGTATATCGATACACCTTTCCGTGTGTTTGAAAATGGGTTCCCGGATGAGCTGATTCAGCGCATTGAAGAAAAAACAGGTCGTAAAGTGATTGGTAATAAACCTGCGAGCGGCACGGAAATTTTGGATGAACTAGGTGCTGAGCATGTTGAAACAGGCGCGCTGATCGTATATACGTCCGCTGACTCGGTACTGCAAATTGCTGCGCATGAAGATGTCGTTCCTTTGAAGGAACTGTATGAGATCTGTGAGTTCTGTCGTGAAATTACACTTGAAGATCCGTACATGCTCGGTCGTATAATTGCACGTCCTTTCGTGGGTGAAGAGGGTAACTGGAAACGTACAGCGAACCGTCATGACTATGCGCTCAAACCGTTTGGCCGCACTGTGATGAATGAGTTGAAAGATGGCGGGTTTGATGTAATTGCTTTGGGTAAAATCGCTGACATTTATGACGGCGAAGGTGTGACCAAAGCGGTACGCACCGTTTCCAATATGGATGGGATGGACAAGTTGTCCGAAACGATGGACGAGCAGTTCACTGGACTTAGCTTCTTGAACCTCGTTGATTTTGATGCCCTCTACGGTCACCGTCGTGATCCACAAGGGTATGCACAAGCACTTGAAGATTATGATGCACGTCTGCCAGAGATCTTTGCAAAAATGACAAGCGATGATCTGTTGCTGATTACAGCCGATCATGGTAATGATCCAACATACCGTGGTACAGACCACACACGTGAATATGTACCATTGTTGGCATACTCCCCACGTTTCAGTGAGGGCAAACAGCTTGATCTGCGCAGTACCTTTGCTGATCTTGGAGCAACGGTAGCGGAGAACTTTGGTGTGAAAATGCCAGAGTATGGTACAAGCTTCTTGAAGGATCTGAAATAAGTCCGTAGGGGTTGAACCACGGAATCTATTCTAGAATTCAATCTAACTGAAGCGAAACTTCAGACAAACACATGAATTTGAAACGTAAACCATGGTCAGGGATCGGGGTAAACTATAGTTACTCCGGTTCCTCGTCCATTATATAGACGAACGTATACAACTTATTGGAGGAGATTATTCTATGAGTACACATATCGGAGCAAAACCTGGAGATATTGCTGAAACGATCCTTTTGCCAGGAGATCCACTACGCGCGAAATACATTGCTGATACGTATCTAGAAGACGTTGTATGTTACAACGAGGTTCGCGGTATGCTTGGCTTTACAGGTACATATCAAGGGCACCGCATTTCGGTGCAAGGTTCAGGTATGGGGATTCCATCCTTTGCCATCTATGCGAATGAGTTGATTAGTGAGTATGGTGTGAAAAACTTGATTCGTGTAGGAACTTGCGGCGGGATGCAGGAGCATGTACGTGTACGTGACGTTATCCTTGCACAAGCAGCATGTACCGATTCCAGTATGAATAAACACGTATTCGGTGGATATGATTTCTCACCAATCGCAACGTTCTCATTGCTCAAAGAAGCATACGACCGTGCCACAGCTAAAGGCATGAAGATCCATGTCGGTAACGTCTTCAGTTCCGATTCTTTCTATCGCGACGATCGTTCCGTAACGGAAAAATTGATGAAACACGGTGTGCTTGGCGTAGAAATGGAAACAACAGCATTGTACACCATTGCTGCCAAGTTCGGCGTTAATGCACTTACAATCCTGACCGTAAGCGACCACTTGCTCACAGGAGAAGAAACATCAGCAGAAGAGCGCCAAAAAACGTTCAATGACATGATGGTCGTAGCACTGGACACAGCAATTACTTTGTAATAGAGGTTGTTCAAAAAGTTCGCTTTTGATTACGAAGGATGCCTGACGGCATCTTAGCTTCGAATATGGGATCCAGCCGAAATGTCCGTTGCTCACGTAGCTTAATCTACGCTCCGCTACTCCATTTCTATCTTCATCCCATCTTCTCGGTACTGAAAACCGACCTTTTTGAACACGCACTAATAGAACATCCATTGCCAGAACGAACTTTGCACAACGTTTTTACTGCACTAAAAATAATTTGATTTTATCGAAACTTTTGTTTGGAGCACGGAGTGGAGGCAATGGAATCGATTCTGTAGAAGCGAAGCACTCGCCTTTGTCTTCACATTTCAACCTCAGTAGAGGTGATTCAGAGAAATGTGAAGACAACAGCGATCGTAAGAACGATCCTGAACCGAAACAGACTCCGCATAAAGGTTTACTGCACCAAAAATAATTTGATTTTATCGAAACTTTTGTTTGGAGCACGGAGTGGAGGCAATGGAATCGATTCTGTAGAAGCGAAGCGTTCGCCTTTGTCTTCACATTTCAACCTCATAAGAGGTGATTCAGAGAAATGTGAAGACAACAGCGAGCGAAAGAACGATCCATTGCCGGAACGGACTCCGCACAAAGTGTTCTGTAAAATCAACATACACAAGGAGAGAGCATCATGAGAATGGTAGACATTATCGCCAAGAAACGTGACCGAAAAGAATTAACAACAGAAGAGATCGATTTTGTCGTTCAAGGTTATACACAAGGAGAGATTCCTGACTATCAAGTTAGTGCATGGGCGATGGCTGTATTTTTCAACGATATGACGGACAAAGAGCGTGCTGATCTGACGATGTCGATGGTGAATTCGGGTGAAACGATTGACCTGTCAGCCATTGAAGGCATCAAAGTAGACAAGCACTCCACAGGTGGAGTCGGCGATACAACAACGCTCGTACTGGCGCCACTCGTAGCAGCGCTTGATGTACCCGTTGCCAAAATGTCTGGTCGTGGACTTGGTCACACAGGCGGAACAACAGATAAGCTGGAATCCGTTGCTGGTTTTCACGTGGAGCTTGAAAAAGAAGAGTTCATTCGACTTGTTAACGAGCACAAGGTAGCAGTAATCGGACAAAGTGGTAACCTTACCCCTGCGGATAAGAAGCTATATGCTTTGCGTGACGTAACAGCAACTGTTAACTCGATTCCACTGATCGCTAGTTCTATCATGAGTAAGAAAATCGCTGCAGGTGCGGATGCCATCGTATTAGACGTGAAAACAGGTGCTGGTGCATTTATGAAAACAGCAGAAGATGCTAAAGAACTTGCACATGCGATGGTGAGCATCGGTAACAATGTTGGACGTAAAACGATGGCCGTGATCTCTGACATGTCCCAGCCGCTTGGTTTGGCTATTGGTAATGCACTTGAAGTAAAAGAAGCCATTCTTACACTTCAAGGTAAAGGACCTAAGGATCTGGAAGAGCTGTGTCTGGCACTTGGACGCCAAATGGTATTCCTCGCTGGCAAAGCGGACTCACTAGAGCAGGCTGAAGAGAAATTGAAAGAAGTGATCCAGAACGGTAAAGCACTGGAGAAATTCAAACATTTCTTGGCGAATCAAGGTGGAGATGCTTCTGTCGTGGATCATCCAGATCGATTGCCACAAGCTCAATACCTTATTGAAGTACCTGCAGACCAAGATGGTTTCGTATCAGAAATCGTTGCGGATGAGATTGGTACAGCTGCGATGCTGCTTGGTGCGGGTCGTGCAACCAAAGAGTCCGAGATTGATCTTGCTGTTGGTCTGATGTTGAATAAAAAAGTGGGTGACCCTGTCAAAGCAGGCGAATCACTTGTAACGATCCACGCTAATCGTGAAGATGTGGCGGATGTAATCGCCAAGATTAAAGAAAATATTACGATTGCAGATAAAGCAGATGCCCCTGTATTGGTGCATGATATCGTAACCGAATAATTTAAAACTCAATCAGCCGAGTATGCGGTTGAGCATGCAACCCCCGAATCTATGTATGACATAGGTACGGGGGTTGTTTTCTTTTACAGAACAAGAATACGTTTATCTTGCTGCCGCTATGTAATTTTTTATTTACGTAAACACGATGATTTGAGATAATATTAGAGTTATATTTTACCTTTTAAGGAGGGAAGAAGTAGGGTAGTTAACAAGATCCAAATGTTTTTAATGTTCTAAATTGAAGATTTCATGAAGTACATACGAGTAGGAGGAGTTAACGTTGTTTAGCAAATCTCAGCAAAAGTTTGTTAAAAGATCAAGTATTGTATTAAGTATTATGATTCTACTATTCGCACCAACAGTGCAATTCAAGGCTGAAGCAGCAAGTTCTAATTTTGCCCCAGGTGAACTGGAAGCGGGCGCAATCATGCAATGGGGTGGAACCGTGCTTCTGGCAGCTGCGGAGAATGCAACGAATATCGATCCTAGTATTATGGAGCAGGTGCATCACTTTGGACAACAGGCATGGCAAGATGCCGATGCAACGACGAAATCTGAGATTACGTCTTCCATTGAAGGTTACAATGATTTATGGGGAACGAATAGAAAGTACAGTCTACAGTGGTCATCGGATGCACACATGTATCTGGTGAACAAATGGAATGAATACTTTGGTGCAGGTGCGCGGATTAATGATGCAAACCATACAATAGAAAAGGTAGCTACAATTAATTCAGTTATTGTCCCTTCTTCCGTAAAAACTTCAAACCGGCCAGGAGAAACTAAATATGACCTTGGTACGTTTATGAGTGGCGTGGTTCACTATGTATATAGTGTACATGCAGACATGTACGGGAAGATACAGTTAAGCACATATCCGCATCGGACGATTTGGCCAAGCACTCTCACAACACAGCAATTTCCCAATGCATTTGCAGCATATCGATCAGCAGTCAAAGAATTAGATATAACATCGACTTACCAGACAGTCATGCCTATTTTCGTAGATAACAGCACTGGACAGAGCATTCAGTATAATCCTTTAGCTGTACCTAGCAACTTCCCAACGAGAATTACGATTCCTGCACTGAAAGGAAATGTGAATAATCAAGGTATAATTACAACACTCGAGAAACCAAACATTGGTCGAGTGGGCAATAGTCTCACTGGAGAGATCGCCATTAGTTACCCTACATACATTGGAGATACAGGTACGTTCACTGATGAGCATGCTGTAACTCGTGTACCTTCTGAAGCACCGGTTGATAATGGTGGGAACGGCAATGGTGATGGAAGCTCGAATGACACGCTCTCTTACTCTCCTCTAGATCTGTTTGTATACAAAGCCATGCTGCAATTTATCCAAGAATATCGGGATAATCAATCCAATAGTTTGGATCAGCTTTTGGAGTATATGAAGTTAAACGATTCTGGAAAGCCTGCCAACAAGAAAGCCTGGAATGGTTGGTTAAATAGCTTCTCCCAATAAAGAAGTACAGTACAATAAATATGTACAGAAGAAAACACACTATTAACGAATAGTGTGTTTTTTTGCAGTTCGTACTTACCGTTGTATATTCCGTTCAAAGCTGAAGAGATACTTCCGTTAATTTCGATTCCGTTTCTCATACGCCAGTACTGAATCTGCACTTGTGTAAATGTATGGAGTGGATGGCTCAGACACAGGAGTAACCTGTGTAGCCCGAATCTCAATGGTGTCTTTGCCATCTACTTGAGCAGAACCAATTGTGCCGTTAATTTGCACCCAACTATCCGTTGGGAAGGTATTGGCGCCTTCAATGTGAATCATTACACCAAATGGCGCCGCATCTGCGGGACAGCACATCACAAGAAATCGTCCCAATGCAAAATGAGATTCTTGCTCCATACTTTCGTCACGATATACGAATCCTGTTAACGAGATTTCTTTGCCAGCAAATTGGCGCTGAAACATGTCGATCGTGCCAAGCGTTTCGGAGAAAACCTCAGGATAGACTTGGATAACCGACTCTTCATATAATTTCTCTGCTAAGTCGGCAAATTCTCTACTATATTCATCTGGAGGAATAAATTGTACGTCAGCTGTGGATGCCGTCGTAACTGTTGGCTGTTGTTGGCTCAAGTCCTGCACGTTCAGTTTGGCTGCGGCCTCAGGCAAAGGCTCTTTACGCCGAATTTCCGAAGGCGCATAGGTGAGCGACATTCCTTTCTGGCTCGCCATAGAGCTACCCAAAGCCTGATCTGGCAGTAGGAAGCCAAATACTAAGGGAAGGGCAATCAAGCCGTATACGACGGAACTACGGACAAAGCCTGCAGGTGGTGGATGTTCACAGTCGCAATGGACCTCACTTTTACTGAAAAGACCATGCCACGCCATAATGATGGCAATAAATAAAAAGGGAATCGGACAGCATAATAGTAACTTCTGCATCGTAGGTGCTAAGTAATAATGTAGAGAATCCGTTGAATTCAGGTGAAAAATATAGAAAGCAATGCCACCCATCCAGCCTGCACGAATCAGACTATGCCATTGGATGTTATTTGGCTTGTGGAACATATTTCTCGTGACCGTCTGAGCCGGATTGTTCATCTTGTCTTCACCTCTTTTATTGATTGGTCCTTCATATAACAATCAGGTTCATGCCAGCATATTAATCAACCATGATCCTGCAAATACAAGCGTAATGATGGCTAGGCTTAGTCCAATAACAAAGCGAGTGCGGAAGGTAGAGAGCAGCATTAAAGTACTTTTGAAATCAAGCATTGGGCCGAGTACAAGGAAGGAAACTAATGGACCCAGTGCAAACGTATGTGAGAACGCCGAGGCCACAAAGGCATCGGATGTGGAGCACAAGGATAATACATAGGCAAACCCCATCATGAAAACATAGGAAGCCACAGGGCCGTTACCTAGAGAAATCAGATCGCTTCGGCTAATGAAAGTCTGGATACACGCGGTAATCAAGGCACCAATTACTAAATATTTGCTCATATCCACGAATTCGTCTCCAGCATGAATGAAGAAGCTACGCCAATTTTTAACATGATTGTGGTCGTGAGCACTTCCGTGTGCGTGTGAGTGTGGTTGTGCCATCTTAAAACCGGGATGTGTCTTCACATCGGTAATAGCTGCTTTTGGCGTGCGGAGAGGATTACGACGCACAAACATATACACTAGACCACCAACGGAAGCTGCTACTGCAAATGCAAGTCCCATACGTGCAATCGTAATCTCGGGATGAGAGGGAAAAGCCAGCAGCGTAGCTGTGAATACAATGGGATTCACCACGGGTCCACTCAGAATAAAAGTAACCGCGATGTAAGCGGGCATACCTTTATGCATCAGTCGCCGCACGACGGGGATCATACCGCACTCACAGATCGGAAAGATAATGCCCAATAGACCAGCTACGAGCACTCCGCCAATCGGATTTTTGGGTGTAAGTTTACGTACCATTTCTTCAGAGACAAACCATTGCATGAGTGACGATAGTAGCACACCCATTAGTAAAAAAGGGGCAGCCTCTAAGAAAATACTGACGAAAATGGTTTTCATATTTTGCAAAGCTTCGCTATTCCAAGCAGCACTTAGATCAGGAGCAAGTGTAATAAGTACAGGAACTAGAAAGGCACAAGGGATAAGGAAGGTTAAGATCTTCACATGGGCTGCCATCTTCATCAAAAACAGACCTCCACAACTGAGACTTTGCTAGAATATATGCTTGTACGTGCAGGGACATACATCATTTGTAAGCTCTAATCATCATTTTTACGATTAATGAACGATTAGAACGCCATGGTGTTGACAAGCAATATACAAATACGATATATTTCTGTAAGTTATTAATCGTAATAATTACGATTAACAACTTGAACAAAGTACACTAGACCGATTAAAAGAATTAGCGTGTGCAAATGTAACAGACCCAATAGACTGGAGGAAGCAGCAATGGCGGATCAACAAATAAAAGAAAAGGTGCCCGTGACCGTCCTAAGCGGATATCTGGGTGCAGGCAAGACAACGTTACTTAATCACGTGCTGCATAATCGAGAAGGCATGCGTGTGGCGGTCATCGTAAATGACCTTAGTGAGGTTAACATCGATGCTGGCTTAATTCGGGATGGCGGTGGATTATCCCGTATAGATGAGAAGCTTGTAGAGATGTCTAATGGCTGCATCTGCTGCACATTGCGGGAAGATCTGTTGAAAGAGGTAGAGAGGCTCGCACTGGATGGTTCGTTTGACTACATATTGATCGAATCCACAGGCATAGGCGAGCCGGTACCTGTTGCTCAGACGTTTACGTATATTGATGAGGAGCTTGGGATAGATCTCACTCAATTTACTCGTCTAGATACGATGGTTACGGTCGTGGACGCAGCTCAGTTCTGGCGCGACTTTTACTCGAAAGAAACGCTGAAGGATCGTGGACAGGAAGCAGGCGAGGACGACGTACGTGGAATCGTGCATCTGCTTACGGATCAGGTGGAATTCTGTGATGTGCTCATCCTCAACAAGTGTGATCTGGCAACAGAGGAAGAACTGTCTAAGCTCGAAAAAGCATTACATGCGATGCAACCGGAAGCCAAATTGATCCGCACGACACATGGACAGATCGATCCGCATGAAATTTTGAACACAGGCCGATTCGATTTTGAAAAAGCAAGTCAGTCTGCGGGTTGGATTCGTGAACTGATGAAAGAAGAACATACACCAGAGACAGAGGAATATGGCATCCATTCTTTTGTATATCATCGTAAACGTCCATTTCACCCAGAACGGTTACTTCACTGGATTGCCAAGTGGCCAGAACCGATTGTGCGTTCCAAAGGCTTGATGTGGATGGCAACACGGAACCATATGGCGATCTCTTTCAGTCATGCAGGTACATCCAAGCAGCTCTCGCCAGCAGGAATATGGGTAGGAGCAATGAGTGAAGAGGAGCGTCAGTTACATTTTGGCGACACGCTACCCGCAATTCCAGACTGGGATGATGAGTGGGGAGACCGAGTAACCAAGCTTGTATTTATCGGTATTGATATGGATCGGGCAGAGATTGAGCGTACTCTCGATGAGACACTTCTAACCGAAGAAGAGATGCATATGAATTGGAGAGAGCTGAAAGATCCTTTTCCACAGTGGACTAGAAGCTGAAGAGTTGACAAAAGAAAGAGCATAGGCTAGTATCATTAAATAGTAATAATTACGATTAAATAGGAGGAGGCAACAACCATGAGAGTCATTGTTACTTTAGCCTGCACCGAGTGCGGAGATCGCAACTATACAACGACGAAGAATAAGCGTAATCATCCCGAACGCCTGGAGATGAAGAAATACTCGCCACGATTGAAGAAGATGACGATTCACCGGGAAACACGATAATTTTTTTTGTCATTTTTACATCGTAATAATTACGAAAAGAGGAAGAATCATGTTACTATCCTCCATGCGTGATGTGGTGTTTGGATATGGTAAAGAACCTGTTATTGATCAACTGTCGTTGGATATTCATGTGGGAGAATTCGTAGGCATTACAGGTCCCAATGGTTCTGCGAAGACAACCATGCTGAAATTGCTGCTAGGGCTGCTTAAGCCCTGGAGCGGTTCGGTACATATGAACATACAGAATATCCGCGGTAAAAAGTTAGAGATTGGTTATGTGCCTCAGCAGGTGGCATCATTCAATAGCGGTTTTCCCAGCACCGTGATTGAATTGGTACGATCAGGATGTTATCGCAAGCTCGGGCTATTTCGGAAGTTTACCACCGATCAGGAAGCGATAGTGGAGCGCAGCCTTCGTGAAGTGGGGATGTGGGAATACAGAAATACGCGAGTAGGCGAACTATCCGGTGGACAGAAGCAGCGTATCTGCATTGCACGAGCTCTGGCAGGACAGCCGCAAGTGCTTGTATTAGATGAGCCAACAACGGGGATGGATCAACGCAGTCGGGAAGGCTTCTATGACTTGATGCGCCACTACGCAGATGTTCACGGCCTCACGATCATTATGGTTACACATGGTCTGGAAGAGATGGGCAACCGATTAGATCGAACGATCACGTTGGAGCGGCAAGAAAGTGAGGAATGGCAGTGTTTGAGTACGAATTCATGCAGCGTGCCTTTTGGGCAGGTGGATTAATTGGCGTCATTGCTCCCATCTTGGGAGTTTACCTTATGCTTCGAAGACAGGTTCTGATGGCTGATACTTTATCTCATGTGTCGTTAGCAGGGGTGGCGCTTGGTTCGGTTATGAATTTGAATCCGGTCATCAGTGGCTTCGCTATTGCGGTCATTGGTGCATTACTGGTTGAACAATTGCGGAGAAGTTATCGAACCTATAGTGAGGTTCCTGTCGCCATTATTATGACATCAGGACTTGCACTTGCCGTTGTACTTATGAGCTTGAAAACCAATCTGTCCAAAACCTTCAGCTCCTATCTGTTTGGTTCCATTGTTGCCGTCAGTAATATACAGCTGCTGATGATGGTCGTGGTATGTATTATCGGTTTAGCCTTTTTCATTGTGCTACGAAGACCGCTATACAATTTAACGTTTGATGAAGAGACGGCCTCCATCGGTGGTGTTCAGGTTAAAGGGTTATCATTCGCGTTTGCCGTTCTTACAGGAATGACGGTTGCAGCAGCCATGCCTATAGTTGGTGTGTTGCTCGTATCTGCACTCATTGTGCTGCCAGCAGCGCTCGCATTAAGAGTATCTCGTAGTTTTGCTACAGCGATTGTTATTGCTGTGGTCACAGGACTTATCGGAATTTTTAGCGGTCTGACAACTTCTTATCATTTGAACACACCACCAGGAGGCACGATTGCACTAATCCTGTTGGTATTTCTATTGACTGGAATATCAGCACAAAAGCTGATTTCATTATATAACCGTAAACGTCACCGCGTAGCACAAACACAACAAAGAGCCATACTATCTATCCATTCAAAGGAGAATATATAATATGAAATTTAGCAAAACAGCAGCATTTGGACTTTTCTTCAGCCTCGCACTTGTTGTCGCAGGTTGTGGACAGACGAAGTCCGCTACGGAGACAGATCCATCTACAGCTAGTACCCCAGCAGCGACGGAGCGTAAATTAAATGTGCAAGTAAGCTTCTATCCGATGTATGAATTCACCAAAAATGTCGCGGGCGACCTGGCAGATGTACATACACTTGTTCCGGCTGGTATGGAGCCCCATGATTGGGAGCCAACACCTCAAGATATGGCTAGCATCGAGAAAGCAGATGTGCTTGTATACAACGGAGCTGGAATGGAGTCTTGGATTGATCAAGTGAAAGATAGCTTGAGTAATGACAACCTGATACAAGTCGAAGCAAGCAAAGGCATCAACCTGCTTGAAGGCGGAGAGCATGACCATAGTGACTCAGAAGCGGAAGACCACGACCATGATCATGCCAGCGAAGGTACAACAGAAGAGCACGACCATGACCACGATCATGCTGAATCAGCAACGACAGAAGAACATAATCATGATCATGGAGACGAAAAAGCTACGGAGGAGCATGATCACGATCATGCAGACAAAGCAACGACAGAGGAGCATGCCCATAGCCATAGTCATGATCACGGTGGACTTGATCCACACGTATGGTTGTCACCGGCATTAGCGATACAAGAAGTCCGTAACATTGAAGCTGGCTTAGCAGAAGCTGCGCCAGAGTATGCTGATCAATTCAAACAAAATGCGGATGCGTACGTAGCTAAACTAGAAGCATTGGATACCGATTTCAAAGCAGCTGTCACAGATAGTAAACGGAAAGATTTTATTACACAGCATGCTGCTTTTGGTTATCTTGCACAGGAATATGGATTGCAGCAAGTCCCTATCGCAGGATTGTCTCCTGAACAAGAGCCATCCGCAGCACAGATGGCCTCGGTAATTGATTTTGCGAAGGAACATCAGGTGAAAACCATTTTCTTCGAAACACTCGTTTCTTCTAAAGTATCTGAGACAATTGCGAATGAAGTGGGTGCAAAGACGGCTGTGTTGAATCCAATTGAAGGATTGACGGAGGAAGAGATTGCAGCAGGAATGGACTACATTAGTGTAATGAGACAGAATTTAGATGCATTGAAACTAGCGCTGAACGAATAGATATCTGATTTGATGCAAATTAACGAAAGAGGTACAATAATAAAATATGCTGAGGAAGGCACGTGATGTCATTCCTTTGCCGACTGGCGAAGCAGAGAGCACAGGGATGTGCTCTCTTCGTTGTCTGCGGCGACCGGATATGGAGCGGGAGTAGGGGGAGCCTTTATATGAGTATTGATCCAGAATTAAATGTAATCGAATCGAACCTGAACCACAAGGAACTAAACGGAGCTGATTCCATAGTGTCCGATAGGCTTACCGTGAATCAGGCGAGTGCAGATCAAGAAGAGCTTCTGAGTGAGCAGCCCGCTCACCTATGGAGAAGACGCAAATTAGAGCTAATGTTCTGGACGGAACGTGATAAACAGACGGTAATGGCGAAAAGGACGACTCTGTGGAATGGTGTAGAGGTCGATGTCGAGCTTGCTGAGGCACTCACTCTGCTTCAGAATGCAGGGATTGCTACTGAGTTTTCTTGTGCAGGTGTAAGTCCCTTAGATGAACCTATCGATCATTCCCTCTATGCGTATGTTACACTAGTGAAAAGTGAAGCAGCCGATCGATTCGTCCAATATGCGATACAAAATATGCGTCATAGACTTCTTGTTACATTGGAGACAGGCAGTGGACGTTATGATTTATCTTCTTTTTTCATCGGACATAATCGCAGTTTCTGTTGGTGGATGCAACAATGTGCCGCTCATTTTATGAAAGGAAACGATTAACTCTTCAGTAACGTAATATACGGATAAGTCTAATTATTCATCATTTTTGTGGCAAGGGAGGTGGGACGGTACTTGAATAAATGGCTCAAAACAATATTGTTTCTAATCGTCTCTGTATTTCTCACACGATTTATTCCATTCTCATCTTTATTTCGAAACCTAGATACGATGATCCACGAATTCGCGCATGCGCTGACGACACTGCTGTTGTCTGGCAAGGTATTAAGGATTGAACTATACGCGGATCATAGCGGAGTAACTTATTCCACCATGCTCACGCCAGGCCGATCCATCCTTGTCTCCTTAGCAGGCTATATCTTAGCATCACTGTTCGCCTGGTTGTTGTTCTATCTATACCGGAAAGGACGACACTTGTGGGGTCTAGGTATTATTACCGCTATAGCCCTTGTGTCATTGCTGTTCTATGTAAGAGGAGAGTTTGGGATGTTGTGGCTAACCGGTTTTATTGCCTTAAACGTAGTCATTATGATTTTTGGCGCCAAAATTGTGAAGTTCTACTACCTATTCCTCGCATTTCTAACCTTAGAAGAGTCTGTCTTGAGTGCAATGTATGTCGGATTACTATCCTGGACACAGCCTTCTAGAGCAGGAGATGCAGCCAATTTGGCGCAGCAAACGTTCATGCCTGCAATGTTCTGGGGCACATTGTTTGCCTTGTTCGCGCTATGGTGTGCTAAGGGCGCATTATCGTTATTTTTCCGGAAAGAAAGTG
Source organism: Paenibacillus sp. MER 99-2 (assembly GCF_023714095.1). NCBI lineage: Bacteria > Bacillati > Bacillota > Bacilli > Caryophanales > Paenibacillaceae > Paenibacillus > Paenibacillus sp. MER 99-2. The sequence goes on from NZ_JAMAUZ010000001.1 coordinate 1,821,655, forward strand.
GAAGTGGCCGTACATCGCGTTCGCGCGGTTAAAGTGAGTAATGATCATACAAATAGAAGGGGCTCCTGTCATCTGGGAAGTCCCTTTTAGCATTACATACGTATTTAGTCTCCCAGGTTATCCCACAAGACATAAAAGTAATGGATCTCCTCCAATAGCGCCTGATCATCTTGCGCAGCAACTCCACCCTTGATTCTAGCGAGTGTACCCAAAATATCATAGATAGTTTCACGTTCTACGCTGAACTGGATACGGTTGACGATGTGATCCCATGCGTTCATGGCATACTCTGCTTCAGACTTGGCTTCACGCCACTGCTTATTCTGAACTTGCTTCTCAAGTGACTGTACCGACTCCAGTAAACGATCCTCCGTACCGAAAGGCCTTTTAAGAAACGGTCCAGAGGCAAGAATGACGCAGAACAAAATAAGTAGAGTAATCGGAATGACATAAAGCAACCAGATTCGTATTTTCATCCAAGCCCTCCTGCATCGGTATGAACGGAACGTTCTCTTCGAAAATTTTGAAATGTCTGAAATCAAGAGAGAGACGTTGAATTAGAAAGGGCCTTCGTAATCTCCCATATCTGTTTTCTCGGTGAAATGATCTTCGAAAAGATCGATATAAAGCTTGTCGTTTGGCAAAATCGCGGCAAATGCAATATTCTGAATCGTCAGCTTTTTCTTTTTTAATTGCGCAGTTAACCACTTCATATCTTTGTGGCGTTCCTCCAGGTTTTGCTTGATTAGAACACCGTCAATAATTAATTCGGTCATCAATCGGCTTTTGGGTGGGTGCAAATGCATATCTTTCGCTGTCAATGGCTGATGTTCAGGTTTGAGTACAACCGAGATACTCCCATCGGGCTCAAGGATCGCGTAACTAAGCGTGGTAATGTCGAATACATCCTTCTGACGAAGCATCATGGTGAGTTCATCGAACTTCACCCTCATTTTGCTCAGGTTATGTTCTAGGATTTTGCCATCCTGTACGACCAAAGTGGGGTCAGAGTCCAGCAATTTCGTAATGGTACGACTCTTCAACGTAATATATTGAAAGATGATGGTGACAATCGTGAATATGGTTAAAGCCACAAAATGAATCCACCCTTTAGATGATAGATCTGTCGCAAACGTTCCTGCAATCGAACCTATCGTAATACCATTAATATAATCAAAGTAGGTTAGATTACCCATCTGCTGTTTACCCAATACTCTGGTATAGATCATCAGCGTCAAAAATGCGATTATGGATCGTACTGCAACGACCCATGTTTCTTCCATCATGTGATGCTCACCAGCCTTCACTTCATCCAACAGGTAGCGGATTCGAATATCTACAGGTTCATAGAGAAGAGTTTATATCCAGCACTTTTCCAAGAACTATAACAAGTTTTTCCAACGTCATTGCATATTATTCGAATTGAAGGGATGAGGGAGTGAGGAAGTACGGAGTGGAAAATGAAAAATCCGAAGCGGACTTTGCAGCCTGCTTCGGATGATATGAAAGATCGAATGATTAAATTTCGCTATTTCCTGCACACAAGAAGAGTACAAGATAGAAGAGACTTACACACCAGCATACGCCATAAATCCGCCATCCACTGGAATAACGGTACCTGTAACGAAACCAGATTGACTGTCATCCGCAAGCCACATTAGTGTGCCGAGTAAATCCTCTGGTTTGCCGAAACGACGCATCGGTGTATGCGCAATAATTTTGCTAGAACGCTCTGTAGGTGAGCCATCTGGCTGCAATAACAAATTACGGTTCTGTTCTGTAAGAAAGAATCCTGGCGCAATCGCATTGACGCGAATTCCAGATTCAGCTAGGTGTACAGCAAGCCATTGTGTGAAGTTATTAATTGCTGCTTTAGCTGCACTGTATGCTGGAACTTTGGTCATAGGAGACGGGGCACTCATCGACGAAATGTTAATAACGGTTGCCTGCACATCTCGTTCGACCATCTGTCTTGCAAAGATCTGTGTTGGAATGAGAGAGCCCACAAAATTAAGATCCATCACCTGACGGAAACCCTCTACACTTACATCAAAAAAAGTCGTTACATCCGCTTGGTCTAGATCCTCGAGTTTAAAAATTTCGTTCGTTGTGTTAGCACTAGCGTTATTGCCACCTGCACCGTTAATCAGAATGTCACAGGGTCCAAGTTGTTCTAGCACCGCTGCGGCTGCGGCTTGCACACTTTCCGCCTGAGTAACGTCACAAGCGACCGCAATTGCTGTACCTCCAGCAGCTTCAATAGAAGCAACGACAGCTTCTCCCTTAGATACAGTACGATTGAGTATAGCTACTTTCGCGCCATGGCGAGCAAGCTCTTCGGCCATCGAACGACATAACACACCTGCGCCTCCCGTTATGACAGCGACTTTCCCCTCTAAGCGAGAGGTGCGTTCACCGATTACTTCACTCATGCTTTTGCCCTCCTTTGTAGAGAATCCCACACGCCCCAAAGGTACATAATTCCCATAGCACGGTCATAGAGTCCGTATCCCGGTCTGCATTGTTCGCCCCATAAATGACGTCCATGATCTGGTCTGGCATACCCTTCATACCCAATATCATGATAGGCTTCGACAATACCCGCGATATCGACATTACCGTCTTGACTGCGGTGAGAGGTTTCGATGAAGTCTCCATTATCGTAGACCCTTACATTACGAATATGGGCAAAAGGAATGCGATGCTTGAATTCATGGATCATTCCGATAATATCATTATTAAGATTAGCGCCAAGCGAACCGCTACACAAGGTCACACAGTTACTTGGGCTATCATACAGTTCAAGATATTTCCTTACATTATCCTGATTGATAATGATCTTAGGCAAACCAAAGATTGGCCATGGCGGATCATCCGGGTGGATCGCCATTTTGATGCCTAATTGTTCAGCAGTTGGAATGATCTCCTGCAAGAAATAACGAGCATTTTCCCACATGTGATCCTCTGTTACATCTTTATAGGCTTCAAATAGCCCTGTTAAATACTGCAATCGTTCGGGTTCCCAGCCAGGCATCGTTAATGCAGAATTTTCGGTAATGTTACGAACGAGTTCCAATGGTTCAATATCTGCAATCTTGCTACTTTCATAGAAGAGGGCAGTAGAGCCGTCCTCCAGTTCCTTATGAAGATCCGTGCGTAACCAGTCAAAGATTGGCATGAAATTATAACAAATAACCTTAACACCGACCTGAGCCAGCTTTTCCATCGTTTTTTTGTAATTGGTAATGTATTGATCCCGACTTGGTAGACCTAATTTGATATCTTCATGCACATTAACACTTTCAACGACGTCTAAATGTAATTCAGCCTGATCCGCAGCAGCTTTCACTGCCAGGATTTTGTCCATTGGCCATTCGTCACCTGCTGGAACATCATGCAATGCCCACACAATGCCTTCGACACCCGGAATTTGCCGGATGTGATCCAGAGATACCGTATCATTGCCTTCGCCAAACCAGCGAAAAACCATTTTCATCACGTTCACCTCATCAAGTTTAGTAAGAAAGCATGGTTGCATCATTACATCAGTGTCGTGCGATCGATAGGGCTCGAATGATGCAACATATTGTAAATCAAGTAAGGCAGCGCAAACCTTAAATATGTACCTATTTTGAAGCAGACATAGAGCTGTAGTAGTGCGTTAACCGAAAATCAAATGCTTAAAGATCTTCAAGTTTGTTCTACTAACATACTACCATACAAGTATGATGATATGGAAGCGCTTTATATTGATTTATTGTGGTTTTGTATAGATTTTGATGTGATTTGCTTGAATATCATTGCAGTTTGTCGACAGAAGTAGTAATATTCAATCATTAGTTTAAATGTTTAAACCAACAGACAATCGATTAATGAAACTATAGAGGTGAACCATGGGACAAAAAGCGCTACATATTTTTCAGAATTGCATTCCTTTATTTCAGGTACTCAGTGATAACCATCGGCAATCAATCCTGCTCATGCTTAGTGAACAAGGCAAGATGACGGTTAATGAAATTACAGAACAATCCAGCTTGTCACGACCTGCCATTTCCCATCATCTCAAGTTACTGCTTGAAAAAGGTCTGATCTCGGTGGAACAGAAGGGCACCCAACGTTATTACTCTGCATCGCTTCAATCCTCGGTTGCATTGTTGAAGGAACTGGTTGCAGCTATGGAAGAAGAGTGCATATAAGTTTGCAAGAGATTGACTAGGTATTAAAACCAATATAGATAAACATAGCCCCAAGTGAAGTCCGATTGGACTTTATGCGATCAATAGGTTCGTAAGTTTAAACGCTTCATCATTATAACTTCAAAGGAGCATGATAATATGAGCACCCTACAAGAAATCAGCAGTCGTGAAGTTGAGGAGATTCTACAGCACCAGCATGAATTTTTTCGCTTAGGAGCAACACGTTCTGTGGAATATCGAATCGAACAACTCAAGCGCCTTAAACAAGCGATTCAACAATACGAGAGTAAACTGATCGAAGCACTATATCATGATCTAGGCAAGAGCGAGTTCGAATCCTATACCACCGAAGTTGGATTTATGTTGGACAGCATCACGCACACGATAAAAAAAGTGAAGAAATGGGTCAGACCGGTCAAAGTGAAAACACAAATGGCTTTGATTGGCTCCAAGAGCTATATTATCCCTGAACCTTATGGCTCAGTACTGATTATCGGACCGTTCAATTATCCATTTCAGCTGTTGATCGAACCGTTAGTAGGTGCAATTGCAGCAGGCAATACAGCTGTGCTCAAAGCATCGGAGAACACACCTGCAGTATCGGCCGTTGTTCGTGAGTTGATTGCTTCTGTATTTGAACCTTCCTATGTAAAAGTGGTTGAAGGAGCGAAGGACACGACCACAGCACTTATTAATGCACCGTTTGACTATATCTTTTTTACAGGAAGCGTCCCCGTCGGGAAGATTGTCATGGAGGCTGCGGCCAAAAACTTGGTTCCTGTTACGTTAGAGCTTGGAGGCAAAAGCCCTGTTATTGTAGATGAACATGCAGATCTGAAAGTGGCGGCACAGCGTATTATGTGGGGTAAGTTACTTAATACGGGTCAGACTTGTATAGCGCCTGATTATCTGCTTGTACATGAACGCGTGAAGGATCAACTGATCACGGAGATGAAGCAAGCGGTGGAGTCCTTCTACGGTTCTGATATCCAGCATAATCGGGATTATGGACGAATCGTAAATAACGCTCATTTCAAGCGGTTAACAACCATTATTGAACGCGATCAGGCTCAGGTGATATACGGTGGACAGTCAGATGAAGATGATCGTTATATTGAGCCAACCCTGATTGACGTAAGTTCATGGGATGCAGCCAGCATGGAGGACGAGATTTTTGGACCGATTTTGCCGATTATCACCTACAAACACATAAACGAAGCCATTGCTGGTATTCTGAAACGCCCGAAACCACTGGCTCTGTACCTATTCACGACAGATACACAGTTGCAAGACAAGGTTATGTCGGAGGTATCCTTTGGTGGTGGATGTATTAACGATACCATTACACATGTGGCTAACCCTCAACTGCCATTTGGTGGAGTAGGGAACTCTGGCGTTGGCTCTTATCACGGAAAATTCAGTATTGAGACATTCTCACATTTCAAAAGTGTGCTTAAAAAGAGTACAAAGTTGAATCTGCCTATTCTGTATCCACCTTATGCAGGCAAACTCAAAACCATCAAGCGGTTATTAAAATAGTTACTTCTCATTCGCTCGTTCCAATCGGTATTGAGACGGTGATATCCCTGACCAGCGCTTGAATTGACGACTGAAATGAGCAATGTCCTTGTAACCAAGCATGGATGAAATTTGCTGGATGGATCGAGTTGAATTAACCAGTAACAGCTTCGCTTCATGCAAAACCATTTCGGACAAAACAACGCGCGGAGATTGCCCAAATACCTGTTTGAATACCCGATTACAATGAGAAGAGCTGATTCCCAGTTCTGACGCAATATCGTCGATGCCATAGTGTGTATCTGTTTCCCGACCTTGCTTGAATTGTTGGCTTACCAAGCCCTGTAGACGATTCCGTATTTGATGAGCGAGTTCGATCTTCTCATAGCTGTCTGTAAATGACTGAGCTACTTCTTGCGAAACAGCTTCCCACAAGTGACCGAACAATTCAAATACAGCGGATTGAAGTTGCATACGTTGCACCATGGCACTGGGATTAGGATGAGGGGCAGTGTTCATTAATTTACGAAGTACAGGCTCAATTTTTTGTGTCACTGTGCTATCTGAACTGAACAGAACTTGTTTAATTCGTGCAAGCAGAGAAAGAAACAATTGGTCATCGATATCAAAGTGCATGCAGAAGTATGTAAAACCTTGATCATTACGACTTTGGCTGGAATGAATGCTACCTGGAGGAATCAGGAGTAATTCGCCAGCCTTTTGCTTGTATACGTGACCGTTAACCGTCATCCATTGTTCGCCCTCTGTTACATAATTCAATTCATATTGAGGATGCTCATGTGCCGGATAATCCCAATCTGCAGCAACACTGCGCAAGTGGATCGCAAATAGATTGACGGTCGTCTGTACATCCGGGTAAAAGACTTCATGTACACTTTCTCCTAGAAGCGGAGGCAGATAAGTAGAAGACATATTAACTCTCCTTCAATAATTAGAATAGTTGATTCAGAGGATACCGCCTTTTTTGAGCAGTTACTAAAAGATAGATAGTAAGACTTAATAATTAATTGTAAGCGCTTTATTGTATTGTACTACATTAGCTCGATTTGGGTAAATATCCGATTGATTTGACCATGGTATCCAATTCAATGCCCATGATAGGATGGGGCTAATGAAAACGTATGCAAACCATTTGAGAGGGGTCATATTTTATGAGCGCGTCCAAATCTATTTTTTATAATGCCCATCACTCACCGATTGGCGCTTTTGCTAGTTTTACTTTAGGTTATAAGGGAGCGAAGGGTGGACTCGGACTGGAGCTGGGAAAGCCAGCGGATCAGAATATCTATATTGGTGTTCAGTCTAGAGATGGCGAGACATATCAAGCCCTTCCATTTTATGAAGCGACAGAAGACGAAAGTGTTCGATATGACGTGGAGAAGCTGGAAAGTGCAGATGCAGAGCAAGAAGCAGGACAACCCGAAGTTGAAGGATCCACAGCATCTTCTACAAGAGCACAGCAGCCGTATATTTCGGCTTTCCGAGATGAGGAGATCACTCGTAAGTTCACTTCCGGAACAGATATGTGGACAGCAGGAGATTTAACTTTCCGCATATACTCACCGGTACGTCCTGTACCAGAGCCGCTGAAGGGTGAGCGTGAAGCGTTGATGGATGCACTGGTACCTGCGGTACTTGTTGAGATGACGATTGATAATACGCAGGGACAACAGGCACGCAAAGCGTATTTTGGCTATCAAGGCAATGATCCTTATTCAGCAATGAGAATGATTGGTGGTCCAGAAGGCGGCGCTTTAACCGGTGTTGGTCAAGGGCGCTTAACTGCGATCATGTCTACGGATGATGGACTGTGGCCAGCTTTGGGTTTCACATTAGAGAAAATTCTTCAAGAGAAACATGTCGAAAATCTTGCGTTTGGCCTGGGTGGTACGGCTGCATTGTTAATGGAGGTTCCAGCAGGCGAGACGCGTACATACCGTTTTGCAGTCTGCTTCTATCGCGGAGGCATTGCTACCTCTGGAATCGATACGACTTATTGGTACACTCGATATTTTGCAAATATACAGGAAGTAGGGCAGTATGCGCTTAATCGGTACAATGAATTGGCAGCATCCTGCGAGGAGGCTGATCAACGCCTAGGAACGGCTTCTCTCTCAGAAGATCAGGCTTTCATGCTTGCTCATTCCATTCACAGTTATTATGCAAGCACACAGCTGCTTGACGCGGACGGAGAGCCGTTCTGGATCGTCAACGAAGGGGAATATCGAATGATGAATACACTGGATCTGACGGCAGATCAGTTGTATTTCGAATTGGCTCTTAATCCGTGGACGGTGCGGAACGAGCTGGAATGGTTTGTGAAGCGGTACAGTTACACAGATCATGTTCGTTTTCCAGGTGAAGAGCAAGAATACCCCGGTGGCATCACGTTCACACATGATATTGGAGTAGCGAATGTATTTTCTAGACCCGGACATTCCGCTTATGAGCTTGTGGGCATTGACGATTGTTTCTCTCAGATGAGCCATGAGGAATTAGTGAACTGGCTCTGCTGTGCGACAGTATACATTGAGCAGACGCAGGACCATAGCTTTGTCCAAGAAATGTTACCTGTTATTCAGGATTGCTTCCAAAGCATGCTTAACCGAGATCACCCGGAAGAACAGCAGCGAAACGGTCTCATGGGGCTGGATAGCAGTCGTACCAAAGGCGGAGCAGAGATCACAACCTATGATAGTCTAGATGTGTCACTGGGGCAGTCTCGTAACAATATCTATCTGGCAGGAAAATGCTGGGCCGTTTATGTCGCACTGGAGAAGCTGTTTGCAACGGAGAAGCTTGCCGATCTGTCCCATCAGGCGGGACGCCAAGCTGATCTTTGTGCAGCAAGTGTGGCAGCACAGTTAACTGAAGCGGGGTATATTCCAGCAGTTATTGCGGAGAACAATGATTCTCGAATCATCCCAGCAATCGAAGGCTTAGTATTCCCGTATTTCACAGGATGTGAAGGTGCGCTTGATGTTAATGGTCGCTTCAGCTCCTATCTGCAAGCACTGAGAACGCATTTGAACACAGTTCTAGTACCAGGTACTTGTCTGTTTGAGGATGGTGGATGGAAGCTGTCTTCGACAAGCAACAATTCATGGCTTAGCAAAATCTATTTATCTCAATTCATCACACGAGAGATTCTGGGGCTTGAGTGGGACGAATCCGGCAAACAAGCCGATGCTGCCCATGTAAACTGGTTATTGCATCCGGAAGAGTCCTACTGGTGCTGGAGTGACCAGATTCTATCTGGCGTTGCAGTAGGAAGTAAATATTATCCGCGCGGAGTAACCTCCATTTTGTGGCTGCTTGAAGGTAAAGGTCATCAATTAGGACGTATCTACGCAAGTAAGGAGGCTGTCCAATGAGTCAATCCATCGTTCAGACGGACTTATCGGGTCCACAATATGATGCATGGCTGTCTTATCGTTCAGGTTCATCCAGAAGAGGGGGAGTAGTGAAACATGCTCCTTCCTGGATTCAGCACATTATTGTAAATGAAGAGCATGAGGTCTTATCTACGGCTGTTGCTGAACTTATACAGGGAGTAGAGAATCTATATGGTGTGAAACCAACTCTCAATCAAGCTCAAGCCGCTCAAACCAACTCAGATGTAACACCAGGCATATGGCTTGGCACTTGGTCAGGTTCATCCAGCGCAGCTGGACAATTCAGTGAGGGTGAACGCAACTCCGTTCAGGGAGAAGGCTACATTATTCGTTTTAATGAAGAGCAAGGTCAATTGGCCATTGGAGCCGAATCCGCTCAAGGTGTCCTTTATGGTACGTTTCATGTACTGAGAGAGCTCACGCTAGCTCAAGAAAGTTCGATTGATGCAGAACCTTTGGAGTCTAGATTACGTTACATTACAGAACAACCACGCAATTCTCTACGAATGATTAATCAGTGGGATAATGTGGATGGCAGTATTGAGCGAGGTTATGCTGGGGAATCCATCTTCTATGAAAAAGGTGAATTCACCCGCGATCTTGGACGGATTCGAGATTATGCACGGCTTCTTGCCTCAACCGGGATCAACGCGATTTCCATCAATAATGTGAATGTGCATCAACGTGAGTCCCTGTTTCTGACTGAACAGTTCTTAGGCGATGTGGCACGTGTTGCCTCTGAGTTCAGAGCGTATGGCATTCAGCTTTTCCTCAGTGTCAATTACGCAAGCCCAATCGAGATCGGTGGATTGAATACAGCAGATCCTCTTAATGAGCAAGTTCGTGAATGGTGGAATGTGCAGACCGCTAAAGTGTATGCCGCCATACCTGACTTTGGAGGTTATTTGGTAAAAGCAGATTCAGAAAATCGACCTGGTCCCTTCACATACAATCGTGATCATGCGGATGGAGCCAATATGCTTGCAGAAGCACTCCGTCCATTCAATGGAGTTGTAATCTGGCGCTGCTTCGTCTATAACTGCAAACAGGATTGGCGTGATCGCTCCACGGACCGTGCACGTGCGGCTTATGATCATTTCACTCCGCTCGATGGTCGTTTTGCGGACAATGTCATTTTGCAGATCAAAAATGGTCCCATGGACTTCCAGGTTCGTGAAGCAGTATCTCCACTGTTTGGTGCCATGGAGCAGACGAATCAAGTGATTGAGTTTCAGATTACGCAGGAATATACGGGTCAGCAGCGTCATCTGTGTTATTTGGTACCACAATGGAAGGATGTTTTGGATTTTGATACGTATGCCAAAGGCGAAGGGTCTGAGGTTAAACGCATTGTCGATGGATCGATGTACAACAGACTTTATAGTGGCTTTGCAGCCGTCTCGAACATCGGTGCAGATGCTTGCTGGACAGGACACCCGCTTGCTCAGGCTAACTTATATGGGTATGGACGACTAGCTTGGAATCCCGAGTTGTCTGCGGAAGAGATCGCTGAGGAATGGATTCGCCTAACGTTTGGACAAGACGAAGAGTTGATTCGCACCATCTCAGGCATGTTGCTGAGCTCACTGGACATTTATGAGAACTATACGGCACCTCTGGGGGTAGGCTGGATGGTTAATCCGAATCATCATTACGGTCCTAACGTTGATGGATATGAGTATTCCAAATGGGGAACTTACCACTTTGCCGATTGTGAAGGCATCGGTGTGGATCGAACGGTACGTAGTGGCACAGGGTATACTTCCCAGTATCACCAGCAGAACGCAGACATGTATGAATCCCTTGAACAGTGTCCAGATGAATTAATATTATTTTTCCATCATGTGCCTTATACGCATGTGCTGCACTCCGGCAAGACGGTCATTCAACACATTTATGATACTCACTTTGAAGGAGCAGCGCAGGCGGAAGAGCTTGCTAATCTATGGAGAAGCCTTGAAGGCAAGATTGATGCAAGCATATACGACAAAGTTGCTGCACTGCAGGAGGAACAGGCTGAACATGCGAAAGAATGGCGGGACATGATTAATACTTACTTTTATCGTAAGAGTGGCATTAATGATGAACAGGGCAGAACGATTTATTAACGTTAGTAGGCTATATCATGGAGACCACTCACTCGTGTATGGACAGAAGAAGGAGGCACAGCATGAGACAACATTCAATTCCTGAGACAATGAAGGCAGCTGTTATGAAGGAACCAGGGCACATCCTCATTGAAGAGCAGAAAGTTCCGGTTCCTAAGGCAGATGAAGTACTCATCCAAGTCATGGCTGTAGGCGTATGTGGGTCTGATGTACATTATTTCGAACATGGTCGAATTGGGCGCTTCGTCGTGGAAAAGCCGATTATACTGGGTCATGAGTGTGCTGGAATCGTGGCAGCGGTGGGCTCTGATGTGACCAGGCTCAAGCAGGGAGACCGCGTAGCCATCGAACCTGGGGTAACCTGTGGCAGGTGTTCGGCTTGTAAGGAGGGGCGCTATAATTTGTGTCCGGATGTGCAATTCTTGGCGACACCTCCTGTCGATGGAGCATTTGTTCAATACATGACGATACGTGAAGATATGGCATTTCCGATTCCAGACCATCTTTCGTTTGAGGAAGCAGCCTTGAACGAACCATTCTCGGTAGGTATTCATGCCGCACGTCGTAGCAAGCTTGCTCCGGGAACAACGTTAGCCATTATGGGCATGGGGCCAGTAGGCTTAATGGCTGTAGCCGTGGCAAAGTCGTTCGGAGTCGAGCGAATTATTGTAACAGACTTGGAAGAAGTTCGACTTGACGCCGCACGCCGACTCGGAGCTACGCACACAATCAATGTACGGAATGAAGACGCACTTTCAATCATTCGTGAACTCACGAATGGTCAAGGTGTTGATACCGCGTGGGAAACTGCCGGCAATCCCAAAGCACTACAGACAGCGCTGTATTCACTACGTCGCGGAGGGAAACTCGCCATTGTTGGTTTACCTGCTCAGGACGAAATAGCGCTGAATGTTCCTTTTATTGCGGATAATGAGGTCGATATTTACGGGATATTCCGCTATGCGAATACGTATAGTGCAGGGATTGAATTCTTGAGCTCTGGTAAACATGACGTGATGACGCTGATTACCGATCGTTATAGCCTGGAGGATACGCAGCAGGCGATGGAGCGAGCTTTGCACAACAAAAGCGGAAGTCTTAAAGTGATGGTTTACCCTAATGGGATGTAATGAAATAACCAATCCTTGAAAGGTCATAAGAACGGGCAGCGGTTGTTCGATAATCGTTGCTGTTAAGCCCCGGTTAGTGGGGCTTATTTTTTTATTTTACAGTCATAATAAGCTATACAAGCCCATATAAAGTGGTATAATTCTTGGAAGATTTTAATATATGGCATGCTCGTATGTACGTGAGTAGGTTAATTTTACAGTTAGCGAAAGGATATGAAGGTTGTGAGAACACATGAATTTACGATTCACACGGATTTTCACCGAGATGATCTGATGTCTGTTTCTTCTCAAGCATCACGTTTTGCCTCCGATATATCAATGTCGTTTCTGGATGCTGATTATGAACGTCGAGTTGATGTCAAAAGCTTGCTCGGTATGGCTCTTCTGCCTATAAGGCAAGGCAGTATTGTCAGATTGCAAACCAGAGGTTGGGATGAGCTTGAGGCTCTAGAGTACATGTTAGATGTGCTGGAGAAGGGAAGGAAATAACTTCAGAAGAGGTGCAAATGACGTCGAATTGTAAAATTTTTAACGTTTGATCAATTCCTGCTGGTGCTTCTTGCAAAAAAAGAGTATAATAAAATTTAGTTTGATTCTAGGAAGTACCCATTTTAAAGGAGTGTAAATAGATATGCCAAAAGCTGATATCCATCCAAAGACACAAATCGTAATTTTCTACGATGCAAGCGCTGATTACAAATTCTTGAGTTCTTCGACTAAATTCTCGAACGAAACAATGGAATGGGAAGATGGTAACACTTACCCAGTAATCCGTGTGGACACTAGTTCCGCATCCCACCCGTTCTTCACTGGTAAACAAAGAAACGTGGACATCGGTGGTCGTGTTGACAAGTTCAACCGTAAATACAACCTCAAAAACTAGTCTGTCCATAGATTGCATGAAAGCCTTGGGAATTCGTTCCCAAGGTTTTTTTGTTTCTCTTGAGAACTGCGTGTGAATGGTAGCCATGTGTGTTGTCAAACGAACTTTAGACATGATTCTGTATATTTAGGATTGCGCTTACATCACATTCAAGGGTACACTAAGAAACAGAGCAAGATCATATTGAAGGAGGACATTAACATGAGTAGCATTACACATATGGTCACTTTTACACTTTACGTGGGCAAGGATACGCCTGAGGCAGAGTCCTTTTTGCAGGAAAGCCAAACGGCGCTAGCAGCGATCCCAGGTGTGGAGCAGTTTCAAGTGTTTCGCCAAGTGAGCGAGAAAAATGAATTCGATTACAGCTTTTCGATGGTTTTTGCGAATCAAGCCGCTTATGATGCATACAACAACCACCCGGTTCATGTCCAATATGTAGCCGAACGCTGGGAAAAAGAAGTCAGTCGTTTCCAAGAAATTGATCTGATCCAACATACATCATAAATTAAAATCATAGTTGTTCATACGGAATACCGAAATCGTTTTCCATAAAGGTAGGTGTTGATGTTGAAACAGTTGGATCTCACAGGAAAGACGGCGTTGGTTACCGGAGCGACGGGTCAATTAGGAAGAGTGATTGCGCGTACCCTCGCTGATTGTGGTGCTGATATTGCCTTGCATTACATAAATAATGAGACCAAGGCTCGGGAGCTTCAACGTGAAATTGAGAGCATGGGCAAACAAGCCATTATTGTTCAAGGTGACATTACCAAACCTGAGACGGCTCCACGTTTGCAAGAACAAATTCAATCTAGCCTATGTGGGGTAGATATCGTTGTGGCGAATGCTGTCATTCAATATGCGTGGACAACGGTGTTAGAACAGGCGCCTGAAGACTACCTCGGACAATTCGAGTCTTGTGTAATGCAGAGCGTCTATCTAGCCAAAGCCTTTATTCCTTATATGAAAGAGGTTAAAGGTGGGCGATTTATAGGCATTAACACCGAATGTGCAATGCAAAATTTCGAGACACAGTCCGCATATACCGCGGGTAAACGCGGAATGGATGGCTTGTACCGTGTACTAGCAAAAGAAGTCGGCGAATATCAAATCACCGTTAATCAGGTAGCTCCTGGCTGGACAATTAGCGAGCGTGATCGTTCTAGTGAACCGGGACATGATGAAGGCTACACACGCACTGTGCCGTTGAAACGAAGAGGGGAAGACCAGGAAATTGCCAATGCCGTGGCTTTTCTTGCGTCCGATCTTTCCTCATTTATTACAGGTGCATACATACCGGTTAATGGCGGCAATGTAATGCCTGCGATCTAATCCATCTATTACGTCCACATAACAGTCAAATAAAGCATTTCATCCCGAAATCCGTTTGTCCTATGACAGACGGATTTTTCTTATTGTATTCACTTATAATATATCTATACATACATATAAATTTGATTCGATATTCAAAACATTGGGGTATAAGAATAGGTATATTCATGACGTGGAAGCCTAACTCAAAATAAGCAATAAAAGGAGATCATCATGAAGAAAACAATTGCAGACGTTCTTGTCGAAGCCCTATTAAATGCCGGTATCAAGCGGATCTATGGCATTGTTGGTGACTCTCTTAATGCTGTCCTGGATTCGATCCGCCGATCAGGTAAAATCGAATGGATTCATGTTCGACATGAAGAAGTCGCCGCCTTTGCAGCTGGTGCAGATGCCGAAGTAAGCGGTAGTATTGCTGTGTGTGCAGGTAGTAGCGGCCCGGGAAACACACATCTAATCAATGGTTTATACGATTGTCATCGCAACCGTGTGCCGGTACTTGCCATTGCCGCCCACATTCCGAGCGACGAGATCGGGAGTGAATACTTTCAGGCCACTCATCCAGAATATCTGTTCCAAGAATGTAGTCACTATTGTGAAGTCATTACCACAGCCAAACAGATGCCTCGTTCATTAACGATGGCTATACAGACGGCAGTCGCTCGTTCAGGTGTTTCGGTTGTTGTGTTACCCGGGGATGTAGCGGCTCTAGAAGCGGCAGATCTTCCTGTTCCTGAACATGTATACCATCCGACTAATCCTGTCGTGCATCCTTCTGAGCCTGAACTAATCAAGCTTGCGGAATTCCTGAATCAAGACAAAAAAATAACATTACTCTGCGGAGCTGGTTGTGCAGGTGCTCGTGAACCATTAATGGAACTATGCGAACGTCTTAAATCACCCATGGTCATTGCGCTACGAGGCAAGGAATACCTGGAATATGACAATCCGTACTCCGTCGGATTAACGGGACTGATCGGATATTCTTCCGGCTACCATGCGATGATGGATTGTGATGTGCTTTTGATGCTGGGTACAGACTTCCCGTATCGTCAGTTCTATCCTGAGGATGCTACGGTATTACAGGTCGACATTCAGTCCTCGCATCTTGGACGTCGAACGAAGCTAGACTTTGGTGTCTGTGGCGATGTGAAATCAACGATTGAAGCCTTGTTGCCATATCTAACTAAAGAACACTCTGACAAACATCTGAAGAAAAGTGTTGATCGTTATATCAAAGTACGTAAAGAGCTGGACGAGCTAGCCATCGGCAAACCGGGAAAAAAGCCAATCCATCCTCAATACTTAACGAAGATCATTAGTGACGCTGCAGCTGAGAATGCCATCTTCACCTGTGATGTAGGTACGCCTACAGTGTGGGCTGCTCGATATATTGAAATGAGCCGTAATCGCAGGCTGCTTGGTTCATTTAACCATGGCACAATGGCTAATGCGCTACCCCAAGCGATTGGTGCTCAAGTTGCGAATCCAGGTAGACAGGTCATCTCACTATCCGGGGATGGTGGTATCGCAATGCTTATGGGCGATCTATTAACGCTGAAGCAGCATAACCTACCGATTAATGTGGTTGTATTCAACAATGGTGCACTGAGTTTTGTTGAACTGGAGATGAAGGCTGCTGGTTTTCTAGAATCGGGGACGGAACTTGTAAACCCTAACTTCGCTATGGTTGCACAGGCGATGGGTATAGAAGGAATCCGAGTGGAAGATCCGGCCGAGCTTGAAGGAGCAGTCCAGCGTGCACTTCAGCACGATGGTCCTGTCCTGATCGACGTTGTCGTGAATCGTCAGGAGCTCTCGTTGCCACCGAAGATTAATATTAAACAGGCTGAAGGATTCACGTTGTGGATGATGAAAGCTGTGCTGAATGGTCGCGGCGATGAGCTGATTGAACTAGCCAAGACTAATCTGCTACGGTAAGTAGCGCAGAGCTTGTAGAGAAGTGATATGTACCTTAACTAAGCTAACAGCTGAGTTTGCTAGAAACATATTTCTTGTTCCATCTCTGGAATAATTACAGGACTGATTGCTTGTTAAAAGGGAGTTAGCCATGCTTCGCATGAGTGTGGCGCTCCTTGTTTAATCACGTTGTATATGTCTATATTATCGTGCATCATATTATTTAAAATTGTTTTTATTTTGTAAGTCCTATAAAATAAATATTGTCAGATAGGATTAGGTGTCTTTTTGACATACATATGTTGCATGATGTGTTACTAGCTGCATCATATTCATTTATTGGATCCAACGACGAGATAATACACACACATGGAGGAGATCAGAATGAGTCATACAGGAAAAGTAGCCATTATCACTGGAGCAGGAAGTGGATTGGGACAGGCAGCTGCATTGAAGCTCGCTGAGAAGGGTGCATCTATTGTGGTCGTTGATCTGGTTGAAGCGACAGGCCAAGAAACGGTGAAACAGATTGAGGCGTTAGGCGGCAAAGCGATCTTTGTTCAAGCCGACGTAAGTAAGGCAGTAGATGTAGAAAACTATGTGAAGAAGACCGTCGAGGAATTCGGACGAATTGATATGTTCTTCAATAATGCGGGTATCTCGGGACCTGGCGTCAAATTAATCGAACATACGATTGAGCAATTTGATCAAATTATCGATATTAACCTGAGAAGTGTATTTTACGGTTTGAAATATGTGATTACTGAAATGCTCAAAACAGGCGGAGGTGCCATTCTTAACACAGCCTCTACAGCGGGAATTGTAGGCGTACAAGCCGTTGCTCCTTATGCAGCAACGAAGCATGGAGTCGTTGGATTAACACGTACAGCCGCAATCGAATATGGCAAAGATAACATTCGTGTCAATGCGATTGCACCAGGTACGATTGAAACTCCTATGGTTGTTCAGTTTGGTAAGGATAATCCGGAAGTGTTCAAAGCAACCGTGGACAGCATTCCATCCGGACGCTTAGGTAAGCCAGAGGAAATTGCGAACCTGGTTGCGTTCCTCCTTGGTGACGAAGCTCCGTATATTAATGGTGCTGTATATCCAATTGATGGTGCTGTAACTGCTCAGTAAGTTATCAAATATAACCTTACGTGCACCGTATATATGCTTGTTAAACATTACAATAATGAATACAAAGAGGCATCTGTCTAACTGACAGTGCCTCTTTGTTCTTTGTATTCGGAAATGAGAACAGAAACTATACTAGTGTTTAGGTAGCTTCAGGCGTACTCTCTCTAGCGTTAGAGGAAGCAGCATGATAGGAGATCATCATGATAACAATTGCCACAACTACACCAACAGCTCCAATCCACGTAATGGATTGGATGGAAATCTGACTGACTGCGATACCACCAATTCCAGCCCCAGCAGCCATCGCGAGTTGCATTACTGAACTATTTAAGCTCAACATAATACCAGAGGATTCAGGCGCCATCGTAACTAGTTTATATTGTTGTGTAGGTCCCGATGACCACGCAGCAAAAGACCATAACACCAATATAATCAGTAGAGCAACTGTTGATTGAGAACTGAAATTCAGTGAGATTAAACTCACGATGTGTAATGACATTCCTAGTAGAAGAGTACGTTTTACACCCCAACGATCTGTACTATAACCACCAATCTTAGACCCAATTAAACTGGCAATGCCAAATGCAAGTAAAGCTGAGCTAAGCAAGGTTTCATTCATATTAGCAACGGAAAGCAAGTATGGAGAGATGTACGTATAAGCGATGGAGTAACCACCTAACCAGAAAAATGTTACGAACAGTGCAAATAAGATACGTGGTTGCTTCAACAAAGCTAATTGTTTTTTCAACGGTATAGGTGCTTCCCCTTCAGATGATGGAATGGTCAATGCAATAACGATCATAGCGAGAATACCTAGAACAGAGATCCCTACAAAAATCAGCTTCCAGTCCCATGATGCAGCAACTAATCTGCCTAAAGGCACACCTATAATAAGAGATCCCGTAAATCCTGTAACAACTGTTGCGATTGCACTCGCTTGTTTCCCTTCACTTGCAATTTTGGCCGCAACCGTTAATGCAGTTACAACAACAACTCCAGCCCCAAGCGCCATGAATACCCGAGCAACAACAAAAAGTCCAAATCCAGGTAGGGCATAAGCAAATAGATTTGCTAGTACAAATAAACCAAGGGAATAGATGAGTAACTTACGTCGGTCAATCCGAGATGTCAGAGCCACAAGTAAGGGCGTACCTAATGCATATACAAGTGAAAAGATTGAAATAAGTTGCCCTGCAGCAACGAGTGAAATGTTCATGGTATCAGCAATCCGATCAAGAATACCTGCGATGACATATTCAGATGTTCCTACAAGAAAGCTAACCAGAGCTAGAACATAAATTTTCCAAGTGTTAGACATAAAAAAGATTACCTCTTTCTAATATAAATTTATATTTTTAGAAATATAGAAATAACGACAAAAGAGAAGCCATAGATAACTACCCTGTTGGCATTATATTCTTGCTTACTATGCTTACGGTTGATCGCTTTCCACTCTATATTGCAGTAGTAATAGTGTTGAAATGATTTTTTATATTTCTAGAATTATAGAAATAATATCTAAAAATTTTAAGTCTTTATAAGATAAGGAACAAACTTCTGTGCAGTCTCTGTATTCAAGCTGTAGTAAATATACGTGCCTTTTTTTTGAGAAGTAAGCAGACCACAATCATACAATTGTTTTAAATGGTGGGACAAGGTGGATAGAGCAACTGTAACAAGACGATTTTCTAGGTCTGCCGGACATAGATTGCTTTCATTAGACAGAATCTGAATAATTTTGTACCGTGTCTGCTCTCCTAAGGCTTTATGAATTTTGACAGCCTGATCAATTTCATTAGTGTATTGTTGCATTTTCATGCTTCCTTTCATCTTTATTTCTTATTTCTAAAAATATTGAAATAACTGTACCATGACTTGAATCAAAAGTAAACTCCCAGCTCAGATGGACACTACTCCGTTAAAGTTAAACACCTTTTAACCGGAATGGATCCATCTTGCGGGGGAGTTTACTTTTGAAACATTGATGAGTGGAATTCTACAGCTAATTAACTACATCTCGGCCAAGTCTCTTAACGATCCAAGGATTCTACATAATCTTTGGCTTCTTTAAGAGATAATCCTCTAGCTTCACGAAGTCGCTTGATTGCCTTAATTTTCTGATCCTTCTGAAGCAGGGATAGCAGCTCCTGATCTAATTCCAATGGCGCTGTGTCTATTGCCGAAGATGAAGCAGTGAACGACGATGATGAACTTTGCTGCTGAGATAAGGATGAGGTTAATGGAGCTGAAACATTTGACGGCACACCGGCACCATTTTCCAAACGCTCAACATCTCTTTTCAATTCATTCACCTGCCGCTGTAAGCTGGCCATCCGGACTAGCGAGATTAACATGAATAGCAAAAATACGATGAATATCATTGTGTTCATTTCCATGATGCTGTGCCTCACTTTCAATTAAAACAAGGATTATTAGAGTTGTAACGGAATCTCTTTCACTCCGCGGACGATCATCCCGGGTCTCCATTCAAGCTGATCCACGTCAGCTTGAAGCTGCATATTAGGGAATCGACGTAGGAGTGTCATCACAGCGATCTCCCCCTCCAGACGGGCTAATGGAGCCCCAAGACAGAGATGAATTCCTTTTCCAAAAGCTAAATGTGGACTCTTCTCACGCGTGATGTCGAATACGTCTGCATCTTGGAATTGCTGCTCATCTCGATTCGCAGAATCCAGGGCAACTATCACAAGCTCACCTTGAGCAATATGTTGACCACGGAACTTAATATCTTCTAATGCCCAGCGCGATGTGCTAAATTCAACAGGTCCGTTGTAACGAAGCATTTCTTCAATGGCTTGATGAATCAACTCGGGTTGTTCAATAAGAAGGTCTCGCTGACTCGGGTGTTCTAATAAAGCTAGGATACCATTGCCAATGAGATTAACCGTTGTCTCATGTCCAGCAATAATGAGTAGCGCAACAACGCCTAACAGCTCGTTCTCTGTTAACTTCTCACCAGCTTCTTCGGCAACGACTAATTGACTGATGAGATCATTCCCAGGCTCTTTACGCACCTTATCAAACCAAGCATTTAGATATTCAATAAACTCTTGGGCATGCTGTTCAAACATCTCGGCGTGCTCAGAGCTCGTTGCATCAATGATTGTGTTCGACCACATCCGGAATTTATCCTGATCTTCCAGTGGAACACCGAGGATTTCACTAATCACGATGATGGGTAACGGAAAAGCATAATCATCAATCAGGTTCATTTGATCCCTGGATTCTAGCTGATCGAGTAGATTGTCTGCGATAGATTGAATATGATCTCTCATACCTGCAATCCATTTAGGGGTGAACGCTTTCTGCACAAGCCCACGTAAACGGCGGTGATCCGGCGGATCGGAGAATAACATATTATTGACAAAAATGCTCTGGTTCTCGGCTCCATACCGTTTAGCCACATCTTTACTCAGACGTGAATCTTTCAGGATCTCAACAGCATCATCATATCGCGTAATGATCCAGCCGAACTCACCACTCGGGAACATCACTTTATAGATCGGATCGTTCTTTCTAAGATTTTCATATACGGGATAAGGGTTCTGTGTAAATTCTTTAGTAAAAAACTCCGGTTGAGAAGATTCATTCATGTTCAAATTGTAAATCTCCTTTCATCTACAAGCTTGAATTGTGATATTCTTGTTTAAGGAATTACAGGGAAGTTTTGCTCTATCATACATAAAGTTTGATTCATGTATATATTCCATATTGAAATGCTGAAACCTGTCTTCAACTATAAAAATGTAACGGAGGCGAAATGTAACATGTCTAATCCTCAATTACCACTGCATCATCATCATATCCCAGCAAATCCTCTTGTCCTTGGCTGTATGCGGTTTGGAGGCGAGTGGGATGGGCTCCCGATTACCGATGATCTAGTCTACGAGGGACACCAGGCCGTAGAAGCAGCACTTGAGATTGGCATTAATCATTATGATCTAGCGGATATTTATACACGAGGCAAGGCGGAGCATGTGTTTGGACGTATATTAACAGAGTCAGCCGGCTTAAGGGAACATATCATCATTCAGTCCAAGTGTGGCATCCGCCTCGTTGGTGATGATGATGGCCCCCAACGTTATGATTCATCAGGTTCACATATCCTCGCCAGTGTGGATGGTATCCTTCAACGTCTGGGTATCGATTATTTGGATATTTTACTGTTACACCGTCCAGACCCGCTTGCACACCCGCAAGAGATTGCAGAATCCTTGGCTAAGCTTCATCATTCCGGTAAGGTAAGGCACTTCGGTGTTTCCAACATGGGCTCAGAGCAGATTCGTCTCCTGCAGTCCTATAGCAACATACCTTTTATCGTGAATCAGCTTGAGATGAGCTTAGATAAAATTGGTTTTGTCGAAGCTGGAGTTACCGTGAATCGCCCTCAAGCGCTTCATAATGTATTTCCTTATGGAACAATGGAGTTCTGTCAATCGGAGCATATTCAGCTCCAAGCTTGGGGTGCACTTGCTCAGGGACGTTTTACAGGCAGAGTGGTTGATGGGCAACGCCCAGAGATTGAAGCTACAGCTCAACTTGTTGAACGTATGGCGAAGGAACGTGGTGTTACATCTGAGGCTATTGTACTTGCATGGTTGATGAAACACCCTGCGGGTATCCAGCCTATTATCGGCTCCATCCGACCAGAGCGTATTAGAGCCTGCAAGGATGCTGTGCAAACTGAACTGACTCGCTACGAGTGGTATGAGTTATACTCGGCTTCTTGTGGACGGAGGATGTAGAACGTAGAATATAAAATTTAGAGTGAAAGATAGAGAGTTGTGAGCACAGGTTATTGCCTGTGCTTTTTTGGTGGATTTAAGTTCACATTTACACTCCTACCCATGTCCATGGACTTATATAAGAAGCCAGAGATGAAGGACGTTCCAACCATTTTTACCGTTTTCTACGGTGGTTCAGCGCATGCTGTGATAAAATGCCTATTATAAGAACATACGATCTGTTTATTCGAGAGGAGATATCTTGACGATGGAGATGCTTAAACCACCCGCCGAGACATTATATGAAACTGAATTACGGGCACTACGAGAAGAAGACACAGGGAAACGTCCTCCGCATTGGTTGTTATCTCCCGTATACGTCAGGGATTTTATTATAGGCAGGGATAAACCCGCCATATTGAATGGCGAAGAGATTCCCATTACACGTAAATTTTACGGTAATGATGTATTAATTGAACGGGCAGTCGTCACACTTGCGGGCAACCGAGGGTTAATGTTAGTAGGTGAACCCGGTACAGCGAAGACCATGCTTAGCGAATTACTATCCGCAGCAATCTCAGGGACGAGCTTAAATACGATTCAAGGCACAGCAGGCACCACAGAAGATATGATTAAGTATTCATGGAATTATGCCATGCTGCTTGATAAAGGTCCATCAGAAGCCGCCCTTGTACCGTCACCACTATATAATGGAATGAAAAAAGGGATCATCACACGTTTTGAAGAGATTACCCGTTGTCCAGCAGAGGCGCAGGATAGCTTGATCAGTATTCTGAGTGACAAGGTGATGAGTATCCCCGAACTGGATGGTGGCGTCCTGTTTGCGCAATCCGGATTCAACGTTATCGCTACTGCCAACATACGGGATAAAGGTGTTAACGAGATGAGCGGTGCATTGAAGCGTCGTTTCAATTTTGAAACGATCAAACCGATCAGCAATGTCAAAATGGAAGCCAAAATTATTGAGTCACAGGCTCGGAGCCTATTATTACATAGCGGTGTTGATATTGATATCAATGCAGACGTGGTCGAACTGTTAGCCACAACTTTCATGGAGCTTCGCACAGGATTAACGCGAGAAGGGTATAAGCTCGATACACCACAAGCAACGATGAGTACGGCTGAAGCCGTGTCGGTCTATGTTCAGAGTGCGATGACATCCTATTATTACGAAGATAAAGATATCGCTTTAGATCGCCTTGTTCAGAACATGCTTGGAACGATTGCTAAGGAAAATGAAAAAGATCTTTCGATTCTCAAATCCTATTTCTCCAAGATTGTGAAAGAACGAGCTAGGGATGAAGGAATCTGGAAGGATTATTATGAGGAGAAAAAATGGATCGGTTAGAAGAGGTTCGGCAGCAAGAGCTTGAACATGTCGAGACGTTGTTTGATTCTCAGGTGTACAACCTGAACAATGACACGATCTATTTTCCTATACGTCATCATAGTCCAGCGTGTTCTTATCATTTGCTACGATTAATAAAAGAGTATAAGCCGGATGCCATCCTCATTGAAGGACCGGAGAGCGGTAATCCTTATCTTGAAGTATTAAGTGATGAAGCTACCATTCCACCGATTAGCTTGTATTACACCTATGAGACGGATCAAACGAGAGAAGCCTGCTATTATCCCATGCTGCGATATTCACCGGAGTATGTAGCTCTGAAAGAGGCTTCACGGCTTGGCATCCCAGCTCATTTCATTGACTTGGATTATCATCATTTCTCGAAACCGAGAGAACAAGAGCAACAGCACGTATCCGTTCAGGATGAAACATTGCTTGCAGGATCTGACTTTATTCTTCGGTTGTGCCACAAAACGAATTGTCGTAGCTTCGATGAATTGTGGGAGAAAGTATTTGAGATTGCAGGGCTTGAGAAAACAACGCAAGCATTTGTGCAGGATGTATTTACCTATTGCACACTATCTCGTATGTGTTATTCAGATGAGCAACTGCAACGTACAGGGGATCTCGCAAGAGAAGCTCATATGAAACAACGTATACAAGAGGCTAAGCTGGTATTTGACCGTGTGCTGGTGATTACGGGAGGGTTCCATACCTATGGGCTTGTTATGCCAGACACGAATTCAACCAGCTCCGATAACGCTAATATATCCCGATCTTCTCTCAAGCCCGAGACGGAACCCTTGCGGAAGCAAATGTATCCGATGGTTTATACATTCGCTGAAGCGGATCGATTAAATGGATATGCAAGCGGGATGCCTTATGTCAATTATTACGAACAGATCTGGAATCACATCCTTCGTCATAACCAGTCACCCTATCATGCAACGGCTGTGGAGGTTTTATCTAAACTTACACGCAAGCTTCGTGAAAATCATGAGTATGTATCTACAAGCGATGCAATTGAAGCTTATAGCATGATTCAGGGACTCGCGTCACTGCGTGGCAAGAGAGAAGGCGGAGTTTACGAGTTGATGGATGGTGCATTATCTGCTTTTGTAAAAGGTGAACTTACGTTAGCTACAGATAAACCGCTACAAGAGCTTCAACATGTGCTAACCGGGGATGTCATCGGCGCGGTTGCACCGAACCAATATAGTATTCCGATTGTTGAAGACTTCAAAGAGCGCTGCAATGAGGCTAAGCTCCAGCTTCGAACGACGGGCCAACACAAGAAAGTGTTAGATCTGTACGCGAAGCCTGAACATCGCAAGCTCAGTCAATTATTTGAATGTACGACGTATCTAGTCCCGGACTTTGCCAGACGTCAGGCAGGCCCGGATTGGGTTGCACAGCGTGATATGAATTTGGTTCGAGAGACGTGGGTGTATGCATATTCCTCCAGAGTCGAAGCACGTTTGATCGAAAATTCGCTATATGGAGGGACGATTCAGGAAGCGGCAACACGGAAGATGGAAGAAGCGATGAGTGACATTCCAGACCATCATAGCGGGGAGCTTGCGAGAGCGATGCTGCAAGCCATGCTGATGGGATTACAAAGTACCTCAAAACAATTGGTTGAGAAGGTGCGAAGTGCGCTCAGAACGGATGGTAACTTCCTATCCTTGTGTGCCAGTCTTCGAATTCTGCACCGTATTCATCAGCATCGCAGACTCCTTGGTCTATTCGAGGATCAGCAGTTGCCTGCTATGGTGCTCGAAGCATATAACAACGCTGTGGACAAGCTGTTACATCTCTCTAGAACGAACCCCGACGAGCATGAAGCAATCATTCAAGGGTTGAAGCTGCTTGCTATGCTGGCAGAATCCTCGGAGGAACGTTATCTAGATGACACATTCAGAATACATCTGAATGAACTATTAACGGATCATCAGTTTCCTGCTCAATTGGAAGGCGTATGTATTGCCATTTCTTCAGGACTAGGTGATCGACCAAGGCATGAAATTGTAGAACGAGCACGTGGTTATATCCATGGGGCTCCGGAACAGATGCGCCAGACCGCTCTTTATTTGCAAGGTGTATTTGCCGTAGCTCGTGATGCCTTCTTATATGAAGATGAACTATTACATGAACTAAATCTTCTAATTGAGCAGCTCCCACTGGATGAATTTATGAGTATGGTACCTGAGCTGCGGCTCGCGTTCACCTATTTCACACCGATGGAAACGGGTCTCATCGCTGATAGAGTCGCAAGTCTGCACCACGTTCAATCCGAGGAATTAGGGCGAGCCCCAATAGATGAACAACTACTACAAGCGGCTAGATCATGGGATGAAGCAATGCGAAAGGAGTTTGGCGCATGGAAGCTGACCTGAATAAAGAGGTATCGACAAACGATGAGCTGCATGGCGTTGACGGATCTAAGGAGGTACGCAATACAACCGAGACCATTAACCGCTGGCGACTCATTCTTGGTGATTCAGCAGAGGAAGGTTTGTCTAACAACGAAGCGTTTGATTCCGAGAATTTTCATTATCACGAAGTTGATGAGATTCTAGGTTATTTGTATAACCGTGAGTATGGTGAGGAACAGGGGTACCGCAAAACAGGTGGACAAGGTGCTTCTGATCTGACGGTGCCCAAATGGCTTCATAAAGTTCGAGAGCTCTTTCCTAAAACGACGGTCGAAATTCTCGAAAAGCAGGCGCTTGACCGTTACGGCTTAACGGAGTTACTAACCGACAAGAAGCTGTTAGAATCCCTTGAACCAAATATGAATCTGCTCAAGAACATTATGCAGTTCAAAGGTCGTATGAAGGGCGATGTACTTCGTAGTGCCAAAGAAATTGTGCGCACCGTGGTTGAGGAGCTTCGCAGTAAGCTAGAATCTCAGACCCGGGCTAGCATCCTAGGGAAACGCAGTCGTTACACATCTAGCTCGGTACGATCTTTGCGTAATCTGAATTTCAAACGAACGATCACCCGGAATTTGAAAAATTACGATAAAAATAAACGAAGATTCGTAATAGATCGTCTGTACTTTGACGGTTCGACACAGAACCATAACAAGTGGGACATTATCATTGCTGTCGATGAGAGTGGAAGTATGATGGACTCCGTCATCTATAGCTCGGTTATGGCAAGTATTTTCTATCGCTTGAATGCACTTCGTACGAAATTATTTATATTTGATACCCAGGTCGTTGATCTAAGTAACCGATTGGAAGATCCCGTGGATGTTCTCATGAATGTACAGCTTGGTGGGGGAACGCATATCGCCAAAGCATTAAGATACGGTGAGACGTTAATTGATAACCCTGGCAAAACGATCTATATTCTCGTCAGTGACCTGGAAGAAGGATTCCACATCAACCACATGTACCAAGCGTGTAAAGATATTATTGATGCGGGCTGCAAATTGCTCGTGCTCACAGCACTTGATTTCAATGGAGATTCGGTCTACAACAAACACGCCGCCCAGACACTCACGAATATGGGTGCGCATGTTGCAGCCATTACCCCGAATGAACTAGCCGATTGGATTGGCGAGATTATCACGTAAAAATGCTTGCAGGATAACATAGAACCACATCACGTTTGTTGTTGGTAAACTCAACCTTAAGGAGGAATAAAATATGATTACAGTTGATCGCGGAATTGAAGGTTTAGTCGAAAAGTTTGCAGTGATGTGCTCTCAAGACTATTCACTCAAAACAGACCGTAGTGATGAAATTATTGAATATGTTATGGGTCGTACAGACAAGTTTCCTGAGATGATGGGGAAATCAAGCCATTATGTTTATTATACGATTGATATGTTAACCAAGCTTGGTAAAAAGGATGACGGAGATGTGTTTTTCCGTGCAGGAGCTATAGTGATGCATTTGGAATCGAGCTATGCTAAACGTAATTCGTGGCGAACGAGTGCGTTTGAAATTTGTATTAGTGCGGCATTCTCACCGTATGGATTAGCTGGAAGAAGTCAGACTCCTGATCGTATGGATCAGTTAGTGCAACGATTGAACAAAATCAAGCAATTCGCTGGTGAAGAGGAAATCCTTGAAGAATTGAATGGCAGATTGAAGCGTGCACAGTGGCTCTTAAATAACAAAGAGAATCAGGGTAACTATCAGGATATCCTGCAAGCACTCATGTTATTACAACTGTACTCCAAGCTAAGTGACACTGCATCTCATGCTGCCCAGGTGCAACAATATAAGCAATCTCTGCCACCACTATTGCAATATGTGATGGAAGATGATTCGAAGAAGCTGCGGGATGAACTACATACATTAATTGAGCCTGCAATCGTGCGTCATATGCAAGGAAAGCATCACAGCTCTGCCAAAATACTGAAGGATGAGCCTATACAGCAAAAGCGCAGTCAGCTTATAGCTAAGTATTATCCGAATACTGAACTCTCTTCCAAAGAACAAGGCTCACATAGTGAGTTTCATCAAATGATGATACTGCTCAGCAGCGCTGTGCTGTATCTGATTAACATACATGGAGGCAAACAGCGATTCCTTGAGGCTGAGACAGAGACGGGAGCTGTTCTGCTAGACACCATCCAACGGTTACATGAAATATATCCTCTCGAAATTCGTCAGTTTTTGCTCGGCTTGGACTCCAGACCGAAGAATGCAAATGCGCTGCTTGAAGGACTGGTCTCCTTAGAGGAGCCTTACCAGTTGATTGAATTGTTACGTGATGAACTCAATGCATACATGATATCTTGGAACACGCTTCATGCGGCTATTGTGAGTCAGCCTGAGCAAGCGGCACGAGCGTATGAGATCATCAAGACTCCTTTCCTCAAAGCGGTCATTCAAAAAATAATGGAAGATAACGGATTGGCATTAGCTAATCCTGAAGCGACGATGGAGGAGGCTGTGTTTAACGCTCTTCGTCAGCCTTTGGATGGAGGAAGACAGGGACTTGCGATTGCCCGGTATTTAAATGGTGAAACGTCATTAGAAGAATATTGGGAAGATCCAAACAGTCGTGGGCTGTTTAATCATCTGAATCGGGATCGAAAACGAATTAACAATCTGATCAGCATTAGCTTTTTGCCACTTGATTCGGAAGCGATGCGGCGGTTTGCCATTCTGACAACCCATCCGGATTGGACGCTGGATATTATCTCGGATATGTATAGCTCTTATGCTTTCAGTGGTGAGAAGCTGCTGCAACGTTATGGACAAGACCCTCAGGTGAAGCGTGAGCAATTGCTTACTAGCCTTTTCTCGCTTAATGGGATGACGGATTATAGTTACAAATCGATGCCACACGATGAATATCGCCGTATCATTCAGCAGAATTTGGATTATGCACTCTCACAATATAAGAAGTTACCTACAGATACGCGCATTTTGATACTTGAAATTGCTTTTGAACAACGTGACGAGCTTTCGAAGGAACAGCTGGCTGAGGCGATTCGTGCCGGACTACAGGATTCTTCCAAAAAAGCAACGAGTACTGCGTTAGCTGAATTCAACCGTATACCGGATCAGGAATTATATACGTTGATATATCGCTCAGAGAAAAAAGCAGCAATCAAAGAGATGGCTCTATCTGCAATCCGATCACTGAAAAACAGCAAGGCAGTGTACGAGGAACTGTACAAGAGCGAGAAATCGGCGGACTGGAAAAACCTTATTCAAATCCTGAAAGAAACTGCAGATCAGAGTCCAGAGTTTGCACACGCTGCGCTTGCTGAACAAGCAGATACCAAAAAGCTGTCCAGACTCGGATGGTTATCTCTGAAAGATTTACCTGCACTAATCCGTTTAGAGGACAATCAGCCGCTAGATGACCGCATCAAACAGTATGCCTTGATACAATCGGTTGAACATACATCTGCTCCGAATGAACGACTTAATGAACTTCGCGAATATATTAGCGAGGAATCGTTGGCACGTTTTGTGAATGAGTTACTTCATGTGTGGATTCAAGATAGCGCTCCTGCGAAGGAGAAATGGGTGATGTACCTTGCAGCACTCTTTGGCGATATTCAGATTGTGAATATATTGGCTTCCCAGATCAAGGATTGGACTGAAAATAGTCGGGGTGCAATTGCGGCAGATGCTGTAAAAGTACTTGCTTACCTGAAAGAGCCTTCTGCTCTGATGGCAATTGACAAAATTAAACGTAGTGTGAAGAATCGTCAGGTTAAAGGTGCCACAGAGGAAGCGTTACAGCTTGCAGCCGACAACCTCGGACTCACTTCGGAGCAACTGGAAGATCGATTGGTTACAACTCTCGGATTCGATGAGAATGGTACGTTACAGCTCAGTTATGGGGAGCGGTCATTCCTCATCAAGGTGAGCAGTGATCTGCAGGTCGTCGTGCTGAATGAAGAAACAGGCAAATCCGTGAAGAGTCTGCCTACTCCTGCGCAAAAAGATGATGCTGAGCTCGCCGCTAAATCCAAGGCACGTTTCACACAGTTGAAGAAGGAACTTAAATCCATGGTTAATATTCAGGCACAACGACTTGAAGAGTCATTGTCCAAGCAACGTCTATGGTCTGCAGCGGACTGGAAAGACTTATTCGTTCGCAATGTCATCATGCGTAAATTCGCTGTTGGTCTGATCTGGGGAACGTATGAAGATGGGGAGCTGGTAGACACCTTCCGTTATATGGAAGACGGCACATTTAATACGGTGGACGAGGACGAATACGAGCTTGCTTCGACTGCACGTGTTGGACTCGTGCACCCACTTGAACTTGAGACAACTACGTTAGAAGCATGGAAGACACAACTAGAGGATTATGAGATCAAACAACCGTTTGAGCAACTGGAACGTGAAGTTCATGTCGTTGAGGATGATGACAAAAATAAAGTTGAATATGAGCACTTGCCAGAAGCAGAATTCTCGCCAACTGCTCTTCCAAAAGCATTGGAGAAGTACGGATGGATCAAAGGTCCAGCACAGGACGGTGGCTGGTATCATGAATTTTACAAGGAATATGGAGACCTCGTTGCAGAACTGCAGTTCAGTGGCACTAGCATCACGTATTATGATGGATTAGAAGAGATTACACTTGAAGGGCTACACTTCTTCAAGCCGGAGAATAACAGATCGTATTATTATGGCAATAACAAAGCCATTCCGCTCGGACAGATATCTGGACGCATATTTAGTGAGACCATCTATGATATTTTGAGAGCAACGGGGCGTTGATCAGGTGAATTCATTTGAACAAAAGTTTCGGATATTCTCCAATCGATGTACCGAAGATTATTTGATTCGATATGCGAATAAAGGGTTGTATAAGCGATCTTTAAAAGAGTTGGATAACGGTGTAACGGTAGACTATACATGGAACGAAACATCCGTCAGTTGTGAGCTAAGTGAAGGGTCAACGTGTACGCTGGAAAATACGCTTGATCATTGGCAATGTTCATGTCCATCCGAACAAATCTGCAAGCATGTGTTAATTTCAATTCTCTATTATCAGCGGGAGCATGTGACAACAGACATAGAGAATTCGAGTGTACAAAGTGAAACAGAAGGCGTAACCGGCGTAACTCAGGAAAGTGAACTTGTTGAAATTAGTGTAGATAGTGTAGATCAAGCTTCATCGTCCACAGGAACAGTGTCCCGCTTCAGCTGGATGCTTGAAGCTGATCTTACGAAACTGATTAAATCGCTAAGTTCTTCAGTCATTGAAGAAGTGCTGTTCCGTTTAAGGTATCCTGAAGCCATTAAAGTGTTGGAAGATTCACTTCTTACGGTATACCTTGTGAGACAGAACATTGAAGTGTCATTTACGGAGGAGCCCAGT
Source organism: Paenibacillus sp. MER 99-2 (assembly GCF_023714095.1). NCBI lineage: Bacteria > Bacillati > Bacillota > Bacilli > Caryophanales > Paenibacillaceae > Paenibacillus > Paenibacillus sp. MER 99-2. The sequence goes on from NZ_JAMAUZ010000001.1 coordinate 1,853,227, forward strand.
CTCGCCAAAGCTCTGTGCAAAGTGAAGCAAACGGCTGGAAATATTGCCAAGCTCGAAGCATTGCTTCGATACAGGATGCAACAAGGGATAGATGATACTGAATCTCTAAATACCAAAGCATTTGACCTAAAGTTCTCCCTACAGACAGTTAAAGAATGCCGTATTATCCTGGCTGATATGCTCAAAACAGGACTCGCACGGCTTCCTGAGTCCTATATAGCAGAGTTAGAGACGCTAGCGATCACAGCCCATAGCGGTAATTTGCCTGATATTGAGCGTAGCTTACGCGGCATTCAGGGAGAGCTACAGTTGTTTTTTAACCGACATGTGCGCTTCTCTATGCCCACATTGCTGAACCGAGTAAGTAAGCTGTACCTTGCACTTCACGTCCTTGAACAGGAAAAGGCGTCAGCCATTCAACAAAGCCAGCTTATTGGTCGATTCCGCAGTAAATATTATACAGTGCCGGAGCTGCATTTGTATGGAATCGGAGCAGATGCATGGGAGACAAGTTCAGGCTACCGAGGCATCACATATTACTTCTGTGGGCTAGACGACCAGCAGATCTATACGTATAGCGATGTCAGAGCCACTTATTATGAAGATCAAGAGTTCTCTTATACAGAACATTATGGATCTTACATTCCGTGGCTGCCTCAAGTGACATTTCGTCAGTTTGCGGGCGAAGAAGTGCAATTCAGCGCTGTCAAAGTAAATGAAGAACGCAGGCTATCTTCTGGAGAGGGAGCTAAGCTTACGATTCTCCCTCGGTCAGAAGTAGAGAATGTGAATATAGAGTGGCTGGTTCAGGAAGCTTCGTCAATTCTAGGTTATGATTCACAGGAAGTTAGCTTGTTCTCTGCTCCTAAAGAGCAACTTGCTATGGTTAAGGTCTCGCGCATTTTGGAACATCACTTTGAGCCGAGTACACAGGATCTTATGCTTACGATGTTGACAGAAGCAAGTGAAGAACTCGTTCTGACATTACCTTATGCCTCGGATTGGGAAACGACGATTAAACGGCTGGAATCAGGCTATGGCGCGGTAGCTCTGGAGTATTTCTATGCCTTTGTTCGAGTAGAGCAACAGCAGATCGTCCCCATCAGTTTTCTGAAAGGAAACACCGTATTCAGTCTTAAGCTGGATCTGGGTTATGGAAGGATGAAGAGACTTGGAAGACTATAATTACCTCATGCAGAGATTCGAGAGCTGGTCGGAAGAGTTGTTATTGCGAGGTTTATCCCAATTTAGTACCCGAGATCTAGATGTGCTGCAACCGCTGGCGGAGGAATCATTGCAGTTGCAGATGACGTTTTTACACGAGCTGATTGAACATGTAATTCAGGAAGGGCGCCGGGTGGCTCTCGGAGAAGGCGATGAAGATGTATTGTTTTATCAGTTTTGCCGTCTGACCCAATATGTACAGCTTAGTATTAAGCAAGACAGCGTATAGAATAATAGTGGAGCTTACCTGAGCGGATATAGAGTATGATGCATCAGAGCATGTAGCTATAATCTATCAATGAATTTCATACGTTATAGAAACATATTAGAAGATTTGCAGTTGGCTCTTACCACTGCAAATCTTTTTTTATCAACTGTGTAAGTAAAAGACATTTTCCAATCGAATATAGTAAGGTCAGTACATATGGATATATGCCATCTCAACAGGACGGGAAGGGAGGGAGTCTGTCGTCGTGAACGAAGAACAGATTAGACATGCCATAGCAAGCGGTGATGCTGAAGCGATGGAATGGGTGATGAACCATTATGCTGGTTTGTTATGGAAAATCGTACATTCTATCCTCTATCAGGCATCGACTGAAGATATTGAAGAATGCGTAGCTGATACATTTTTTACATTTTGGCGAAATCCAGATGCATTTCAATCCGGCCGAAGTAGTCTCAAGAATTATCTGGCAACGATCGCCAAACATAAAGCGATTGACCGCTATCGAAAGCTAAGTCGCAGATCAGAGCTTACATATGAAGAAGAGATTCATGCGCAGCATTCGGAAGACTTGCTCGTCCAGGTGATTAGTAAGGAGAACGATGTGGAACTTAAACAAATGATAGAGTCTTTTCCAGAGCTAGAACGTGAGATCATGAAGCGTCGATTTTACGATGGGCAACGCCCCCATGAAATATCGGAGGCATTGTCTCTGCACGTCAGGCAAGTTCACAATAAGCTGTATCGCTCCAGACAGCGCTTGAAAACATGGTGGATTAATAGGAAGTAAGGGAGGCGACACGATGAAAGCATCCAACCAACCGTTCACGGAACAAAATCTTGCTAACATTAAGCGATTGTTCTATAAAAAAGTAGCGATGAATGAATCCGGAACGGATAAACCATCCGCTGTATCTCATGATTCCCCCATACCTCTAACACAGACCAGACCTCGGAGAAAAAGGGTTCGTAAAGCGATTTCCATCCCTGTTGCTGCTGCGTTTTCCTTATGCCTGATGACGGGGGCTGCTGCTTCTGTGGGAATCATAGATTTATCTTCAGTTCTACATTTTTTGGGCGAAGATCGTTTAAGTATTCTGAAGCCTGTGCATCAGGTCAGTGAGGATCAAGGGATTCGGATGGAAGTTATTGGTGCAGCTAGGGACGGAAACACAACGGAAATCTATGTTGCGCTCACTGACCTGACAGGGCATCGCATTGACGATACATTGGATATTTATGATTTCAGAGTATCTGGAGGAAGGGCAAATAACGCACAGGTCGTACAATACGATGAATCGAAGCAAACAGCCATTGTTCGCTTTCTCATTCAAGGAAAAGTCAGCGCACAACGAATTACGGTTCGCATTAATACGATGATGTCAGGCGCAGCTCGTAATGACGATTATCGTGTGCCTGTCGACTGGGACAAATTACTGCAAGAAAAGAACACCACAAGCTACGATATTCTGGATAGAGAAACTGATTCTATCAGCGGATTCGGCGGTGAAGCCGGTAATGACTTGTGGGAGATCGGCAAGATTCCTGTACTCCATCAAGATGTAACCCAGATCCATGTAGAGGGAATGGATTGGATGCATATTTCGAATATTGGCTTTATTGATGATCAGTTACACATTCAGACTAATCCAGACAAGGAGATCGGGGAATACAATCATGGTCACTTCTACTTTACGAATGAGCAAGGAAAAAAGCTTGATATACCCGAATACTCCATTAGCTACGGGCATTATATGAAGGATGGCGTGGGATATGGAGGAGACTATATTGAGTACGTGTATGATCTATCTGCTCTGTCCAAAGCTGGTCAATTGCATCAGTTAAAGCTTAAGGGGAGCTTCACCAACATCACAGAAGTCTTGAAGGGAAACTGGACAACCACGTTTGACCTCAAAAAGGATGCTGTACGCAAAGTGGGAGCTATCCAGCTTTCTGATCCAGACGGTTCACAAGTTCCGATCTCTATTCAACTCTCCACCATCGGAATTACTCTTACAGGAGAGAAACTAGAGAAGATTCCACTAGATGATCTGCGCATGGAGATTTATCTAAAGGATGGTTCGCGACTTACAGCCGTCTCCGGTTTTATTAGTCTGGATCAGGATCTCCTCAAGTGGATATCCCCATCAACAATCCCGGTGCATGATGTGACTCATCTGCTTATCAATGGACAGAAGGTACCTCTGCAAGATGAATGATGAATGAAGAATCAGAATGAAGAAGACTAAACGGAGAAGAATGTGTAGTCGTATCACAAGATGATCAAGCTTGTTCCTCATCGTCTATGTAAACGTGGAAGTAAGTTATGGAAGTGAATTTCATGTCATATCCCTGTAGATGACGCATACCATTAGGCGAATGCGGTCATAAGGGAGGAACCAAAATGTCTATAAGCGAGCCGCTACTTGTTCAGATTGTCCATCAACATATCCCGGCTGGTGCAACAGTCGTCACAATTGATAAACCGGTGAAACATCCCGCCATTTATGCTGCTGACCTGACGGGAGATGGTATCCCAGAAATTGCTACAGTCTATCAGTTGAATGGTGAACTATACCTACTCGTTCTGAAGTTTTATAACGGTCAATGGATCAAGATGTCGCTTACCAAAGGACTGGGATATCGGGTTACGTTACTCACGGCTGCGCCAGTTACATCTACCTCTAGAAATAATCTTATTGTAGGGTGGCAGCTAGGTGCAATCTGGTCGAAGCTGGCTGTATATGATTGGACGGATTCTGGCTTAAAGGATCTATCACCAGAAGATGTCGTATTTAGCCATGCAGAGATTATTGATATGCCAGGACAGCATGGACGAGATGGCAAAGTAGAAATTGCACTATGGATTCATGATACAGGCGAAGCTTACCGGGTAGATATCATTCGCTGGCAAAATGGCAAGTGGGTATCTGCACCGGACGTCTATCCCTACTATTTCCCCAAAGTGGTGCAATATTATGAGAAGCTGACGCAGCATTATCCAGACTACATTTTCTACTGGAGTTACCTCGCAGACGCACAATATAAGGCAGGCATGTTCCCTGCTGCACTGGCTTCTGTCCAGAAAGCATTAAGCTTCACTGACCCCTATCCATCCAAAGAGGCATTACTTGCTCTTGAGAAAAGCATTAAGCAAGCCATGGAAAGTGGCAGTCATGCGCGCGAGGTCACGTGGTTATATCCCGTTTCCGTTAGAACCGTACATGGGACTCGGTGGGGCTACATGGATGAACAAGGTCATATTCGATTGGAGCCTGTACTAGACGATGCGCGTGATTTTCAACCGAACGGTCTTGCCGTTGTCGTGCAAAATGGGAAAGCTGGCGTCATTAATTTGAATGGACAATTTGTCGTTCAGCCACTTTACGATAGTATTAATTCGTATGTGGAAGGTCGAGCGATCGTTATCGATGCCCAAGGTTTCAAAATGATTGATGAACAAGGACATGTCTTGACCCGACGAGCCTATCCATTTATTGCGGATCTATCTGATGGTCGTGCTTTATTTTACGATACGGACAGCAGTACAGGCGGTGGAACCAGCAAATATGGTTATCTAGATCAATCAGGTCAAGAGGCCATTAAGGCACAGTTCCAGTCAGCCTATGATTTTCAGCAAGGGAAGGCCGTCGTGCAGATTAAGGAGAATGAGTATGCGTTAATTGACCTCAACGGTAACAGACTCGCAACGTATCCTTACCCGTATGTCGGCCCACTAGGCGACGGAATGCTTGCATTCCAGAAGGAGACAGCAGGCAAATATGGATATATCGATGAACGTGGCAATATCATCATTCAGCCCCAGTTTAGCACAGCACTTCCGTTTCATAACGGGCTTGCCATTGTTAACACCTCAGCGGACTACAAATCAACTTATGGTGTGATTAATCGGCAAGGGCAATTCGTCATTCAGCCAACCTATAACGATATTCGAGAGCTGGGAGAGCAGCGGTTTGCGCTTGGTCAAGCGATTGATCCCGAACAGCCTTACATTGGTTCCTTTTATGCAATTGCGGATGAATCTGGGAAGTTACTCTCGTCATTCACGTATCGGGATGTGGGACAGTTTAAACAGGGATTACTTTCCGCGTCAGATGGCAAACGCACCTATTTGCTAGATCGCAGTGGTCAGCCCGCTCCAGGATATCCTCAGGTGGAAGGCTCGGGTACGCTTGAGGTTGTAGCTCCGAATCTGATCAAAGCATTTGTCGACCAACGTTTATCCTATGTGAATCGAAGCGGACAGGTGATATGGAAACAAAATACGATCGTGCCGCTCCATCCACCGTACCGTGTGCGTGAGGAAAAGTATAAGCCTAACCCGGATTATTTAGTTTATTATCCGCAAGTTGAAGGGATGGCAGATCAAGCCGCACAGCTTGGGGTGAATGCCAAACTAAAATCCTTATCACAGGTTAAGCCTATTCCTGCGGATCAGAAATTAGATTATTCCTATACGGGTGACTTTGACATTACCTTCTATAAGCAGCAGTTACTTCAATTACAGCTTACAGGGTACAACTATCCGTTTGGTGCGGCACATGGCATGCCTACGATGATATACGCCATTATTAATTTAACGAATGGACGTATGTATGAGCTCAAAGACTTATTTAAACCAAACAGTGACTATGTCAAGGTTCTAAGTCGAATTGTAGCTGATCAGATTAAGAATGATCCACAATATTCGTATGTGTTTCCTGATACGTATGAGGGCATTAGCCCAGATCAGCCGTTCTTTGTGACAGCAGATGCACTGCATCTGTATTTTGCACCTTATGAGATTGCACCTTATGCCGCTGGATTCCCAACCTTCAACATTCCGTTTATTCAGATCAAAGATATCATCAATACCGAAGGCGAGTTCTGGAAGGCTTTCCATATGTAAATCCGTCCCATTCGCACAGGCAAGTCGTCCACCCAACGCGTAAACTGAAGTAAGTTCAGTGGAGCGAGGTGAAAATGCATGGCTAAACCAAATACAATACGCGTAAAGGCAGAGCGATATAAAGATCGTCCTGTATGTGTGACTCTCCATAATGGTGAAACGTATATTGGCTACATTAGGGATGTGAAACATGGAGGCGTGGTGATTGCCGGGGGAGGCAAGATATCGCACACTGGGGCAACCGACGGGAAATCCCATTCCGCCAAGCGTAGCAAAGTTAATCGCAGTAATGGTAAGGGTGTTCGTTCTAACAACCGCCGTAAACGGGTAAACAGCACAGGCAAGGCTTCCAACTATACGCGCACTACTTCAAACGCGCAGGTCTCATCCTTCATGCCAATGATGGGTTCACTAATGGGTGGGTTAGGAGGAGCGACTTCGGCTGGGAGTATGCTAGGCGGAGGTATGCGTCTGTTCGGTATGATTCAACGCTTCGTGCCAGTCGTGAAAATGGGCTACGGCATGATCAAATCCATCCAGCCATTTATGGGTGCGGTGCAGGGTCTAATGGCTCCTCAGTCTAACCCATCCGAAGCTGAGGCGGAGGAGGAATAATATCACATTCAAGCCCCGAGGAAGGAATAACGTAGCCTAAGGGGCTTCTCTTCTTTTTCATATCTTTGATTACATCATGCTGGAAATCCTTATCTCGGTAAGTTGTATGTTATTAAATTGTTGTATTTATCGGCATGTTTTTGTTCATCGAGTATAATTCCCCATACTGTATCCTTGTAAATTCCATAAGGCAGACCAAACCATATTTTTCGATATCTCTCAACAGCGCTTAATTCCCCTTGAAAAGCAGTCTGCAGACCACTCAGATAAGAATCAACCGGTTCAGCCGTGGCCTGACTCTCCTGACCAATGTCCTGACCCGTTAAATCTTTATACATTTCTCTAAACATCTGATTATGTGCACGTTCATCATTTCGAATGCTCGTAATAATCATAGCCTGGTTCGCATTGGGAGCAAGCTTGATGAGAGCGTCATAAAATAACTCATCACTTTTTTCCCCTTGAACTGCCATCTTCATTAATGCAAGAGCTTCATTCGCAGATGTTGCCCAGATGGGTGTAAAGCCTTGCCTGTAGTAATAGTGCACCGGATATGCCGTATACATAAGAAACCTCCCCAAAAACTTAATATGGGTTACGATATGCACGAATGCCTATGAGGGTTAATATGAATGGATTGATTATTTGTTTGGTTAAGTCCCAGTCTGTACAGAACAGGAGTTTTTATCTGTAACCTTTACTTCGAAAAGAGATGTGCAAACACTTTGCTATAGGCATATGCGAGTACAAACGGCAGAAAATAAGAGCAGAACGTCCAAAAGATATTCCACCCATTAAAATAAACAACGTGCCCCATGATCTTGGCGATCCATTCAATTAATGTTAGGGTAGCTGCTGCCACAAGGATCGACGGCCAAGGCTTTTTCTTATGTACAAGAATACAGTACATCATTAGACAACCGGCCATCGGATAGATGCCTAAGTCCATCGGAAGAGCTGCATAGGATTGGTTCCTCGTGTTGGGAAGGATGTTCCAGAAAAAATTAAAGCCTACGCTGTTAATGCATGCTGAAGTGGCTATCCCGAGCGGATAATAAACGAGGATTATTTTAAATTGTCGCCTTAATATCCACCCACCTATAATAACAGGGATAACAAATCCCACAATAATGTTAACTAGCATGCAAATCCCCCCCCTTATTAATGACGATTTTCAATGATCTCAATGATCATCTCAAATGCAAATGTTAATGACTTAATTTCGCTTATTCTCTTGAAGTAGGCGGTCGACCTTATCCGTTAGGAGTTTTAATTTTTTGTCATAGTGCTTGTATGTAACAAAACCAATGATTGCTTTGACAACAAAAAAGAGTATTGCGGCAACGACGATTAAAACGTAATTATGTGCAACATGTCTGAGCCATTCGTTAATCGTATTGATGTGGTTCACCTCCCTTTACAACATGTTTAATTGGGTTAAGATGCCCAAAATAAATTCAAGTCATTCATTTTACGATAAATGGTTTTACTTTTTTTCTTCTCTAGCTATACCGTTTGCCGAACAATTACAACCAGGTATAAAATGAGAATAATAACCAGTTTTTCTATGGGAGGTGGAAGATGACGAGCAACTTGTTTGTAATCGAAGCGAATCGTGTTTTGTTGAAGCAAGAAGAGGGGGAGCCTACACCGATTAAGGGCGGGATCACGAGTGAAGGCTTCTCCATCATTCATAGTTTCTATCGCGGATGGATCCCATTTGGCTATCTACGTGATGTTCAGGGTGTGTGGTGGTTTGACGGCCGCAAGACGAAAGCAACTTTGGTAACTAGAGATGTGGAAGTATTCCAGGTACTGGGCGATGATTACGGATTAGACGCCAAGCATGTTTATCTGGAGGACAAGCTAATCCCCGAATCGGATGCGGCAAGCTTCGAATTACTGCCAGGCTCGCCTTATTTTGCGAAGGACAAGCATCGACTGTATGTAAAGAGCGGAGATCGGTTTCATACGTGGGATGATATTAATGTCGATACCGCCGTGGCTCTCATGGATTACTGTTCCGATAAGGATCATGTGCTGCATTTATATCATTCGTTATCCTACGCTAATGGCAGTAAAGGTGAATTGCTCGCTTGGCTACAGGAAACTTATCCGCATGTACATGGGTGGTGGCAACCCGACTATAACGAATCAGAACATGGAGCAGAACAGATACAAGGCAATTGGTACAGGACAGATCAAGCAGTCTTTTATTGTGAGGAGATTGGTGGTTCTGGTCGGAGTCGGAATGAAACTCGGCAAATATATAATCTGGTACGCGGTGCAGATCCGGCATCGTTCGAAGTGTTAGATGATCAGTATGGTCATGATGCGGCAGGGGTCTACTGTACTTGGAGAAAAGTTAGCGATGCTGACCCACAAACATTTGAGGCGCTAGGCGGTTTGTTTGGGAGAGATGCTCAGAACATTTTCTATAATGGATATGCTGTCGTTGGAGCCGATCGTGACACATTTCAATGTTTGTTACCATCGGGGTCATTAGGGCTTTCGAAAGACAAAAATCATGTGTACCACGCACAGTTCGTTCGAACAAGTAGACCGTTTGGTCATCCGGATTATATTCTCGAACCAATGCCTGGCGCTGACGCGAAGAGCTTCACGATCTTGTCAGACAATGGAAGCTGGGCAGTCGATCAAGATCACGTATATCAGTGGGGAAGCTTGGCTAAGAAGCTTGACCGTGCTAGCTTTACTTTTTTGTTTAATCAAGGGGTAGAGAGCTGGGCTTACGACAAGCATGGGCTATACAATGCTAATGGCCGGCGTACAGTGAAAGGAATCGATGGTCAGACTTTCCAAGCGTTCAATCGTTATTGGGGGAAAGACGAGCACAACGTATTTTGCTTCATCACTGGTGGCGTACAGCGGGCAGCGGATGCAGCGACGTTCATCGTGACGGACGAGATCGGGGGAGCGGAGGACGCTAATTTTATTTATGTCATCAAAGACGATGGAACAATTAAAAAATCAAAGAAAAAATAGCGAAAAATAACACATAACCATTGATAAAAAAGTTGCGAAGCAGTGCCCCTTTAGATATGATGGTGTAATGCGGTGTTTGGGTGACATTACCTGAGTTAAACCAATAACATATAATGATGAATCGATGATAAAAGATAGTGAGGTCTGAATAATGATTGCAAAAACAGAAGAAGATTTTAATGGATTGAAGGCAATTGGTAAGATCGTAGCGATGATTCGTGATGAATTAGTACAAAAAACCGTCCCTGGCATTACAACAAAAGAGCTTGATGATCTTGCGGGTGAGCTATTTGAAAAAGAAGGGGCAGTCTCCGCTCCGAAAAGTGAGTATGATTTCCCTGGATTTACGTGTATCAGTGTTAATGAAGAAGTAGCTCATGGTATTCCCGGAGAACGTGTAATTCAAGAAGGAGATCTCGTGAACATTGATGTATCTGGATCGAAAAATGGTTATTTTGCAGATACAGGGATTTCTTTTGTCGTAGGTGAAGGGGATGATGTACGTACTAAGGTCTGTGAAGTGGCTAAACTGGCATTCGAAGCTGGTCTGAAAAAAGCAAAACCGGGTTCCAAAAAAAGCGGGATCGGTAAAGCTGTATTCCAAACGGCAAGGCAGAATGACCTAACGGTTATCAAAAACCTCACAGGACACGGAATTGGACGTACAATACATGAAGCTCCCGACCATATTTATAACTATAACGATACTTCGGATGATGAGTTGTTAAAAGAAGGTATGGTTATCGCATTTGAACCGTTTGTCTCTACCTTGGAAGAAGAAGTATTTCAAAAGCAAGATGGCTGGACATTTGCAACAGAGAAAAGTCATGTCGCTCAAATGGAGCATACCATTATCCTTACAAAACAAGGTCCAATTATCATTACACTTTAATAACGTCAAGTGCATATCTATGTTCGATGATGTATAGGGTCGATTCCGTTCAGGAATCGGCTTTATTTTATAGTGTTGATTATTTATAAGTTGCCCCCTAGAATCGATATTAGTTATTTTGCATTAGCATCTAGTCAGATAGTCAGAATTCAGGAGGTTTTTCTTATGCACATTGTAATTCTAGGAGCAACTGGGCGAGTAGGAAGGCATATCGTTGATCTAGCGCTTATGGATGGACACCATGTCACTGCATTGGTTCGGAGCCCAGATAAGTTGAAGCTTGAAGATCGTAATCTAACTATGGTTCCTGGTAATGCATTGAATCAAGCGGATCTTGCACATGTCATCAAGGGGACAGACGTCGTGATTAGTGCATTGAACACAGATGGAACAACCACGCTGTCTGAGAGTATGCCGCTCCTCATTGAAGCTATGTATATTGAAGGCATTCAACGTATCATAACGATCGGAACGGCTGGTATTCTGCAAAGTAGGATCTCTCCGGATCTTCTACGATATCAATCTAGTGAATCTAAACGGAAATCAACTCGTGCAGCAGAGGAACATCATCGTGTATATACATTGCTTCAACAATCTACGCTGAACTGGACGATCGTGTGTCCTACATATTTACCAGATGGAGAACGTATAGGTACGTATCGGATTGAGCGGGATGTTTTGCCTGAAGGCGGCGTTGAAATATCTGTTATGGATACAGCAGAATTCGCTTACAAGCAGATCACGGATCATTCGTATATCAAGTCTCGTGTGGGCATTTCTTATTAACGCTATAGAAAGGGGGATCGAATGATGAAAAGTATAAAACGTAGGAGAATAAAACTTGGAGAGGTGTATGCCATTGATTTGCCTAACGGCAAAGTTGCTTTTGGCAGAAGGTTCAAGGATACATGTATAGCTATTTATAGTTACATTGGGAGTTCCTATGAAGATACACCCCAGGAAGAGGATTATCAATTTGTAATAGGTGTGTATGATGATGTGTTAAAGTCAGGTCAATGGCCTGTCGTTGATCACCGTCCGTTTGCAAACGAAGAAGAAGCCTGGCCACCTCCGATGTGCGTCATCGACCAGTTGTCAGGTGAATATTCGTTGTACCATAAGGGTGAAATGCGACATTCGAGTCAGCAGGAATGCAAAGGCTTAGAAATCGCTGCTGTGTGGGAAGCGTATCACATTGTGGATAGAATAACAGGCAATGATAAGTGGCATAAAAATCCTTTAAGTTAAGATAGTTACGTAGAAGGGAGGTTGCAAATTACTATATAAGAAAGTTGAATAAGTACGTATAACATAAGGTGAAATATAAGAAAGTATATGTATGGAATACCATTAGCATATTTAACCATACAAAATGAGAAGAATCACGAGGGTTATATATGCCGATAGACACATTTATCCATATATTACGACCGAAATTTCAGATTTAATGGATGCCGATGCCGATCGATATTGTAAAAAAACTGATTGTGGATTGAAGAAGTAATAATATCAAGGAATTACAATAAAATGCATGAAAGTATTAACCGGTCTAAAAACTAATTAGTAAACCTATAGCAAGTTAAGTTTAAGTGATTTGGATAAATTGAGAAGAACTTATGAAATGACAACGAATGAAAGAAATTATCAGAAGTCGATCAATCAGATCGTAAATTGAGAAACAAACACACACAAGCGTACACAAACAATGCTGCTGCTGCTGCTTCATTGTTTAATACTGTTTCACAAAACTCGTATTTTGTACATATGTAAATTACATAAGCGTTTGAAAATTTCGATCAGATCTCTTCTCACACTTCGGGGTGAATACGTTGTGGTATTTGCACATCCACTTTATGTGAGCTAAACTGTAGCTCTTGTTTGCCATCTTTGACCATTCCGATAAATTTGAGATGTTCAGGCTCAAATTTATCGGAATGGTCTTCGTGGTCAAACCCTAGGCTCTCCACCCGCATAGCGGGTGGTTTTTTCTTCAACTGGCTAAAGCCATAATAAAAAAGCCGCTAAAATAGCGACTTCAATGGGAATATGTTCTTGTCCCACGACAGATAATGTTTACTCACTCTTTACTTTGGGAGTTTAGTTGTGAGTAAGCCCCCCTAGGCTATCCATTTCGGCAATCGTACAGAGTTCTTGTCCCCCGCCATCTACGTAAAAACGGCCTCAATCTATCGGTTACATGAATCGGGAGCGTCTTTCGTAATCGTAGTTCTTCAGCTCTTTTTTGTTGTATTTACAACAAAAAAAATTTCATTTATAATCATTCTGAAAGTAAGTTTAATTTGTTTTTAATTTCAAAATGAATTTCTGAAAGGATTAAAAGAAATGAAATCAAAAAAAATAGACTCATTTGAGGAGCTCAACTTCGCTTTTCAAATAAGAGAAGAAGTGTTTGTGAAAGAACAAAATGTACTACTTGAAGATGAGTTTGATGATTAAGATAATTTAGATGGACAGTCTGACCACATCCTGGTCTATTTTAATGAACAACCCGCCGGAACAGGCAGAATTATTATCCTAGATGGCGTAGGTAAATTAGATCGAATATGTATCTTAAAACCTTATCGCCAATATGGTATCGGTAAATTGATCGTTACATCACTGGAAGAAATTGCAGAAAAAAAAGGAATATCCAAAGTTAAATTACACGGACAGAAACATGCAGAGGGATTTTATCACAAGCTAGGATACCAAACTACCTCCGAAGTATTTATAGAAGATGGAATTCCGCATTATCTAATGGTAAAAGACTTATTATTGAAATGATGCCGTTATCACGTGTAAATCAATATTTAATTTACGCAATTGGTATCTTAATTCTAACTCTTGGCATTACGTTGACCATTCAATCAGATCTTGGAAGCTCTCCATTCGACGCTCTTCTGGTAGGTTTGTCCCTAAACGTAGGTTTAACTGTTGGTAGCTGGGAGGTTATCAGTGCTCTAGTTATGATATTTTTTAATTCGTTACTACAAAAACAGAAACCCGAATATTTGGGCTTAGTAACTGCCCTTATAACAGGTATATGTATTGATTTCTGGCTGTTATTGTTACGGACTTGGGTGGCACCTGATCTATTGTTTTTCAAATTTCTGTGTTTTGGCTGCGGTTTGGTGGTTGCAGGAATAGGAACGGCCATATATCTGCAAACCAATTTTGCACCGATTCCGATCGATCGGTTAACACTCTCACTAAAAAAAATAACTCGAACGAATATATTTTTTGCGAGAACTCTGATTAACGTTGTACTCCTGTTCATGGCATTCATTTTTAATGGACCCATAGGTATAGGGACTGCACTTGCTGTCTTTTTCAGTGGGGCTATTTTAAATGTTTTCATGCCATGTATTGGAAAGATGATAGAAAAATTGAGTTCAACAGAACCATGAAGTAATGAGATGGATGGAAACCATTCCGCTTAGAATACATCTTAAACCTAAAAAGCAGCTATAAATATCGCAAAAAAACCGTTAACCATGTTGTATAGGGTTAACGGTTTTAAAATTATTTTTTCAACTTATAAAGCATCTTAATATCAATTTAGCTTTCTAACACTCTGCTCTGAACATAATGAAGCAACTTCTTAAGCCAAAGTGTATCATTCTGAATTGAGTCGTAGGCATGATCGCGCATTTAATAACAGTGCATCTTGCAGGTGTTCTTGCATATCAGTCCCCTGAGATGTATGAAAATCAATAAATTCCAGCTTCTTATTCATTTTTCTCAATAATATCCTTAATTAAGTATGCAATCTCCTCTCTAAAAATAGTTTAATACTCCTTTACTTATTACTGCTTATCCAAATTGGACCCATAAGTCCGCTTGGCTCCTGTTGAGCAAAAGAGGATAAAAAATCTTGCTTATCTTTTACTAGCGTATTCGTTACTTCGATGGTGAGCATATTTAATCCCTTCTTCAAGAGTTCATTTAATTCAAAGTGATAAGGCGGACAAATTCGCACGCCTACATGTTCTCCGTTCAACCATACTTCTGCGGTTTCATACACCTTACCCAAATCCAAAAGAGCATGATTTACGAGGTATTGCCATTCAAATTGGGTTTCATAGCGAAACGTTCCGGAAAAATACGGCAGATAATCGGGCGAGCTCATATTGGTTAACGTACTTAATTGGCCCCACTCCACAAAATGAGGGTAGTGTTCGGCGTCCGCCGTTGACACCATCCACTTGGCATGAAGATCACTGATTTGGTTGAACTCCATATCCGCTGGATCTATCGCATAACTATCGAAGTTATTTCCATGAAGCAGAACGATGGATTCATATGGACATAGAGTCAGTGACACAGAATTCAAATCAGTGTCTAAAAGATTCAAACATCTCAAACGGTTCAGAAAAGCATCATACGCATAGATAGCACCTTTAACAGGTAAAACAACCTCTGTACGAATCGTGTTATGCGGACTCTCGTTAAAAAACATAAATACATCCAAATCAGGATGAACATAGTGATAATGCCGCAGATAAGGTTCATGCGAACGCACCTGAATATCGAAATATCCATTGCTAACCAGATCCTGCGACAATTTGTTCAGCGCTACCTTCTTAACGTTCCTATGACTCGCAAGACATAATAGCTCACCAGCAACTTCAATGCCTTCGCTGGAACGCTTGGGCATTCCGTCAACAAAATAAATGGCCAGCCCCTGATCCGCAAACCGAACTAAACGCTGCAGCAGTGCCGCAGGAAGCGCATCCGCATTAGGCAGGATCAGGCATGTATAATCTTCTAGATGCACATGCAGTCTGCCATCCCTCACACTCGCTCCGTCCAGAAGAACATCGATCGGAAGAATATCGCAGTCAATCTGATGTTGCATCAATTCCTTGACGGGCTCCTGAAAATACATAGCTTCCCCTGACCACTCAGCTTCAGCGTGATACACAACACCTGCAGTCGCCATGTGCCTTCCACCTGAAATCAGGTGGCTAATTCGGTTCATATATTGATTTAGATGTTTGTAGTATCGATACTGCGGATTTTTACCGCCTGCATACATATGCGGTGGGCAATCCGGATCCAGAAAGGGTTTCTGAGTAAAGGCATGCGGGACGAAGTAGTTAACCCCGCGCACCAGCATATGGTCAGTAAGCCACTTCATCAGCTTCAAGCCTTCCGTCCAGCCATAGGCTCCATACAATTCGCACATCGTCCGACCTTGTTTTTTGGGATCAATGTGCCCGAGCGATACAGCCAGCTTCGCCAGGCCGTAGTGGAAGAACAGACTGTCCGTCTCTCCTGACGTCGTTCGGAAACTCAGTTGGTCAAAGCCGGGTACGATCTGCCATAACACTACATCAAGACCCGACATGTCCTGTCCCCAAAGCGAGCGGAAGAAGTGACCTGCACCGGGACCAAGCCTAGCATGAACATTGTTGTCTTCGAGAACATGTCCGATATATTCAACTCCGCGAGCTCGGCACCAATCCCCAATTTGATTGCAGAAGTTGTCTGCGTAGAGCTTGCTAACGATATTCATATAAGTGTACCGTATAGTATGAGATCGCTCTTTCTCATTCTGCCAGAGAAGATAGAGATCCTTACGATAGTCCTCACCGAGAGCCTGCTCCAGCAGAGCCGGTATTTCAAGGCTCCAGGGAAGCGACACCCCTGGTTTGCCGGGTCTTGAATTGAAGTCGAAGGTGATCGGGTCATTATAGAATCCAGGTTCGTCCGAAAAGAAGCCCGCAAAAGTCTTTCCGAAATCCGCTTGATAACGTTCATAGACCGCCTCATAAACCGTATTGATCAGAATCCGTACAGAAGCCCGATCCAGCGGGTTCAGGTAATCTTCCTGCGCCTTGCTGCCTCCCTCCTTATTGGCAGAAATTATAAATACGCGCCAGTATCCTTCGGGGATGTCCCAATACAGAATACCGTCCTGCACATGTTCAGTGATGTCGACGCAGTCGCTCATTAATGTTCCATTGGAGGGATCCCGGCGGACTGCAACAGCGGAAACCAGTTGGTTTTTCCCTTTTGCATGTTGAGGATACGATATTGTAGGGCGAAGCCCAGTCATCAGCAATGTATCCAGCAAAAAAGAGGCACCTTTTGCAGGACCCAGAGTATCAATATAACGCTCACCCAAAAACAAGCGGTGAAGCTCTTCCGGAGCTTCATGTATTTTGCCTGCCGCATGCCCCGTTGGAAAATGATCATCATCCAGCAGCCATACCTTCATCCCGCGCTTACGGGCTTCATCCATAATAATGTCCATGTCTGTCCACCATTTTGGTCCCAGAAAATCAGGATGCGGCCGAGCTTCAACACACACAGCACTGATGCCTGCCTCATCCACACGAGCCATCTCTTCCCGGATCACCTGCTCCTCCTCCCCATGCTGCCATAGAAATGGGAGGATATAATTATGTTCCTCACCCTTGAGCACTTCCATTAACCGATTTGTCATGATTCCCTCCTGGTCTGGCTTCTATTTCAAACCGTAGATTTGTACCTGCACGTCAGATCATATTAAAATTCGCCCGCCTTCAACAGAATGCGGGCGAATATCTTCGTTAATTCATTATTTCTGGACCTTGGCGTACCAATCTCTTGCGCGTTTGGTCACTTCTTCCCCGCCTGATCTGTTCCATTTATCTACAAACTCATCGAACTTGCTGATTGGGTACTGTCCCAGAATGATTTTCGTGGCGTATTCCACGTATAGCGTTCGATTATTAATGTCCGGGAAGCTGTCATACACGCTGGCTGGCATACCGTCACCGGCAATGACTTTCGCGTATTTCTGGGCTTCCTGCATATTACGGGTCACCTGGTCGATCGCCCATTGGCTGTCTTCTGATGATGTGCTATTAAAGAGGTCTATCGTAAAATCAAGCGTCGCCAAAGTCGAATACGGATTCAAAAGTTGATTTTCCTGACTGCTCTTGTCATCGGGAAGTTTAACGGCTTTGCCGTCTTTCATTTCATAGTGCATGCCTTCCACGCCCAGGAACAGATCCTTCCAGTTCTTTTTATCATACATATTGTTCAGCAGCTTCAGGGTAGCCATCAGCTTGTTCTCATCCTTGTTGTTCTTGATGACCCACTGCGGAGGTGCGAATCTCTTCATTGAGTAGAAACCTTCATATCCTTCAACTTTCGGTACAGGGAGCACGGTAAAGTTAGCCTTCACGCCTGTGTTCTTCTCCAAATTCTCCAAAATCATATTGCCATGCTCGACCCAGTGAAAATAGTTTCCTACCTTGTCAGATTGAATTTTGCCATCCCACTTATCCTTCGTGTTCAGAAGTGACTCCTTGTCGATTAGACCTTCCTTATACAGCTTGGCCGCGAATTCCAGAGCTGCCCTCATATTCGGAGTCACTGCAGAATAAGTCAGCTCGCCGTCGTATATATCCCACTCCGGATAGCCTTCGAACATCGCTACCCCGTACATAGCAAACAAGTGGTCCATCCACCGCGCCTGCTCCCTGCCCCCGGTAGGAAGCTCATCCTTCTGGCCGTTGCCGTTAGGATCCTTATCCCGAAACGCTTCAAGTACCTTAACATATTCATCCTGCGTCTTCGGCATCGTCAGCCCCTGTTGATCGAGCCAATCCTGCCGGATCATGCCCGCGTATCTTCCGTATTCCACAACCCCAGGAATATAGTAGATTCTTCCCTGTCCTGTAGGATCATTTGCCTTGACTACATCCCACATCTCCTGCGGGATGGCTTCCCATACATTTGGCGCATATTTAGGCAGCAGGTCGGTCAGGTCGGCAATGGCACCATTTTTAGCCAAACTGTCTTCAATGCCCTGCTGAGGGATGAACAAGTCAGGCATTTCATTGGCGGCAATTTTCAGGTTCAGTTGGTTCAGATAGTTGGTGCCTCCGTTCCATTCCACATACGGATGAATTACACCCACACCAAGCTTCTCCTTATAAAACTCATACAACTGGCTACCCTTGGTAATCGGTTTATAACCGATGTTCGTTCCCCATACTTCGATATCGACAGTTCCATCCTCATTGGCCGAAGTCTGTCCAGCAGCGGAAGAATCGCCCGTTGAGCTTGAATTACAGCCGGTAATCGTGCTTATCGCAAGAACACCTGCAGCCATCATTAAACCCATTTTTTTTAGAATCATAGCTAATCCCCTTTCAATCATTTGATATTCTTATAGATTCTTCTAATCATTGAAAAACGAGATCAACCCTTCACAGAGCCAAGCATAGCTCCTTTGACAAAATACTTTTGCAGGAAGGGATACACAATGATGATCGGAATCATCGCAAAAATGACGGTTGCTGCTCTCAACGTCCGCTCATTATAATTCAGATCCACTGTTGAAGCAGCACCTGCCATCATAACGCTATCGTCGGTGATAAACTGCCTGATCTTGATCTGCAGCGGAAACCAGTTGGTATCCTGTAGAAAAAATAACGGATGCTGAAATTGATTCCACAACACGACACCATAAAATAAGGCAAGGGTTGCCATTACAGCTTTGGACAAGGGAAGAACGAAATGGAACAGCATGCGGAAATAGCCGCAGCCTTCAAGAAAGGCTGCTTCCTCCAGCTCTTTGGGAAATTGTTTGAAGAAGGTTCTCATGATGATCAAATTAAATGGATTCAGAATATGCGGCAAGATCAAGACCAGTGGATTATCATAAAGTCCAATACTGCGAACCGTCAGGAAATACGGAACAATCGGCGCTTTGAAGATCATTGCAATAACAACACATAACATAATCACGGATCCCCATCGGAACTCTGATTTCGACAGTGGATACGCGAACAAGGCTGTCATCAGTAGAGCTAGTACTGTTCCAATCACAGTCGTACCTACTGTCAGAAAGAAGGATCTCCACAGATCCGGACGATCAATGATGTATTTCCATGAATCTAGCGTAAATTCCTTTGGCCATAGTGTCACCAGGTTCATGTCCACGACGCTTTTGGAACTAAATGAGGTGGAAATTACAGAAAGTAGCGGAATGATGGCTGCAATGGAAAACAGGATGAGAAAAATGGTAACTCCGGTAACAAATGCTCGCTCTCTTCTCGCTTCAACCATTTTTACCAAAGCCCCCCATCCGACACTTTTTTGGACAGTTTATTAAATACAAATACCAGGATAAAGCCAATGACCGACTGAAATAACCCGACCGCTGTTGCAAAACTATACTGCCCTTGCTGAATACCGGTTCGGAACACGTACGTATCCAAAATATCTCCCACACTGTATGTCATTGGGGTGAGCATATTAAATACCTGATCAAATCCGAGATCCAGGAAGTTTCCAATTTCGAGCAGGAAAAGCACAAGCACGGTTGGTAAGAGCAGCGGGAACGTGATGTGACGAATCTGCCTTAGTTTTGATGCCCCATCGATCATTGCTGATTCGTAGAGTTGCGGGTCAATCGCGCTAATTGCTGCCATATACACCACAGTTCCCCACCCGGCGTCTCTCCAGATGGACGAGATGGCATAGATGGGTCTGAAATAGTCACTCTCCTGCATAGCCAGCACAGGATCCAGCCCAAACCACCCGATAACGATATTGAACAATCCGCTTAAAGAAAAGAAATCGAACAATATCCCGCCAACGATAACCCAGGATAAAAAATGAGGGATATACAGTGCCGTTTGGATTCCTTTTTTTAACGCTGATTTGCGAATCTCGTTAATCATCAGAGCCAGTAATACAGGCACCGGAAAAACCAACACAAGTTTCAAAAATCCGAGCATTAGCGTGTTTCCAAATACCCTTGCAAAATCGGGATGTTCGATTAAAGTTTTAAAATGTTTGAGTCCTACCCACGGACTGTCACCGAACCCTTGAAATACCGAGTAATCCTTGAACGCAATGATTGCACCGCCCAGCGGGACAAATTTAAACACTACGAGAAAAACGATACCCGGAATAGCCATCACGTATAGTGGCCAATACACTTTCATTCGATGAAGAGCAAAAACCTTCAACTTATCCCCCCCCCAGTATCCTCTAATGAATCCGCTTACATTTTAACTATACAGCCAGAATAATCCTCACTCAATTAGGCATTTTTAAGTTAAAACAAGTGTTTTTTAAGAAAATGAATGCCACTTCGTTATGAAGTGGCATTCCCTTGATTTTTATTGTTTTGCAAGACTTTTTCGATATTCCCTTGGTTTGAATCCAGTCCATTTTTCGAACATGCGTGCAAAATGCTGCGCATCCGAATAACCTACCTTATGGCAGATTTCATACACTTTCAAATCAGTCTGTTCAAGCAATTCCTTCGCTTTGCTGATCCGTATGTGGGTCAGAAAATTCAAATATGTTTCACCTGTTTTTTGTTTGAAATATTGGCTTAGGTAATACGGGTTCATATAAAAGCGAGCAGCTAATTCGGCTAGGCTGATAGGTTCATCATAATGGTCTGTGACATATTCCTTGATCTCTGAGATCATGTCCTTTTTTTTGGGAGTACGTTGTTCCAGCAAAAATCCAATGATTCCAACAATGACTTCCACCATCCATTGTTCCAGAGACGCTAGCGTTTTAAACCGTGAAATACCCTCCAAAGATAACAGCTGAAGACTTAATAACCTGTTCTGCTGAAGCTGCTGAAAAGATACTTTCCGAATGCTCAGCAAAAGGATATTCAAGCACTGCAGCTGGAGATCTGCAGGACTAAAACTTGTTTCAGTTTCTATTCTTCTAAAGATGCGGTGGATCATATCCACGCTTTCCTTTTCATTCATGTTATCGATGGCAACCTCCAGGTCTTCGATCATCTCCTCTGTAACCAGCTCGCTTTTCCCTGTCAGATTCGTGATCTGGGTAAACGAAATGACGGGCTCTGCACCCTTGATGACTTGATAGCTAAGGGCACCTCGCGCCTCCTCAAAGGATTGGCTAATACCACCAGGCCGATTCTGAACGCTGCCGATGCCAATCACGCTGGAGACGTTCAATTGTCTGAACAGAACATCATGAAGGCGCTGAACCGTGTCAACCATATCTCTGCTCTCCAAAGCTGCATCGTGCATCACAATCACCGCAATTTGTGCACCTGAATAGCGAAAGCGATACACATTACTGTACTGTCTGAAGACCAGATCAATCTGTCTAAATACAGGATCAAACCCGAGCTCTTTTAGAACGTCTGCTTTACTGCGGATTTCAATCAGGATACACGTAAATTGCGTACTCTCCTTAGGCATGCATCCGATCCTTTGTAGCTCCTCTGTCATTTCAGTATGATCATTACCCATATCCAGAATATCTCGCAAGCCATCTTCCTGGATGCGTTGATGTGATGCCAGTTTTAATGCATCCATTTCCTGGACCTTGTTTCGCTCTATGCGAATTGTATCCATGACCTGACAAACACAATCACGCAATTCCTGTTCTTCAACCGGCTTATTGATGTAAAAATTCACACCAAGTTGCATGCCTTTTCGGGCATATTCAAAGTCCGCATATCCGCTTAACAAAATGAATCTGCTCTGAATGTCGACCTCTTTAAGCATTTGGATCATTTCTAGTCCTCCAGCCTGTGGCATACGAATATCAGTAATAACGATGTCTGGCTGCCATTTTTGAATCAGCTCGAAGCCTTCTCGTCCATTGTAAGCTGTTCCGACCACTTCACATTCTGGAATATAGCGATCTATCATTTTTTTGAGTCCTTCCAATATCCCTTTTTCGTCATCTATCAAAATAAGTTTCATTTCTCTCACCTTCCTTTTTCGCATCGAAACTTATATTCTCAAGCTTGACTATGCCGGGAATCCGAATTTCAATGGTCGTGCCATTCTCGATGCCAGATAGCACTTTAATATAATATGAATCTCCATAATGGAGCTTAATTCGTTCTGCAATATTGATCAGTCCTAGACCGTTCTCTCCATGGTCATCTTGGTTTTCCAGACTGTATCGGTTTGAACCCGCCTGTTCCAGCAATGAATTCAGTTCCGTCCATTTCTCCGGCGACATTCCAGTTCCATTGTCCGAAATTGTGATCAGAATCTCACCGTTTTCCGTCCAGCTCCCCTCAATCTTAATAATTAAGGCTAGACTGTATCCTGCAAAACCATAATTAATGCTATTTTCAACAATAGGCTGAAATACCAACGGAATGATGCTGCAATCCAGCATTTCATCCGGCATATTGACAGACAATGTGAACATATCATCGAACCGGATGTTTTGAAGCAGCAGATAGTTCCCTGTGTACTCCAGTTCATGCTTAATCGAGTGATGTCTCCCTTCTTTTCCAAGTGTTAACCGGAACATTCGAGCCAGAATTTTAATCATCCCTGCCGTATCCTCGTCATCTTTTACCAATGCCTTCATCCGAATGGATTCCAAGGTATTGTATAGCATATGGGGGTTAATCTGATGTTGAAGAGCGAGGAACTTGGCTTGCCGCTGCTTGATTTCGGCCAGGTACACCTCTTCTATTAACGTTCTGATCGTAATAATCATTTTGTTATAGCTGTATACCAGACTTCCAATTTCATCACTGGTCTGTTCTTTCTCTATGGGAAGATATTGGCCTACCTCAGCCTGCTTCATGCTTCTTCGAAGTGCCTTGATGGGTCTTGTAATTGTATAACTGAGCCACAGCGAGATCAGGAAAATAATCAGGCAACTTGTCATGATCACAATCATAGTAAGACCTTTTATCTGATTGATTTTTTGCAGCAATTTGGCGCGGGGTATCTCGGTTTTAATGAATAATTCCCCTTGGGTCGTGTGTTCCGATAAAATAATCCGATCTTCATTTCCGCTGTCTCCCGAAGGCTCGAATTCGGAATGGAGCACCTGCTCCCATGTAATCCGGCCACTGGCAGCTTCGGAATGATAAACTATCTCTCTACGATCATTGCTTATAATCACGCTAATGCCATATTTATCACGGGCCTGCAAAAACTCATGCTCAAGCTGAAGCAGCGTAAAGGGATCGAGATCGATTAGAAGTATGCCGGCATATGCTCCTTTCGAATTAAAGAGTACTCTTCCCACGGTCACAACGGCGCCTGCACCCTTATCCTCGTAATAAGAACGATCGTGCAGACCGCTAATAAAAAAGGTCTGATCCGAATTGCGGAGCTGCTTATACCAATTCTGGGATAACAGTCTGCTCTCATCGACTCGACTGGTCGTAGTCGTGTATTGGTACACGCTATTATCGCGGCTGATCAGCATTACGGTGCTGATTTCGGATTTGAGCAATGACACCCTCATAAGAAGTTGCTGAACGGCCACCCGCTGGTTAACCTCCTCGTTCATGGGTATGCTTGACCCTTCTCCAAGTCTGTAGATTAATTCGTTTTCCACTAATACTGACTTCGTAATCTTGTCATATTCCTTGATAAATTCATTCAAAGAGGACTTGATCTGGGATGTATACAAGGAGGCAAATTCTTGTGAGGATTCTTCCAGCCCGTTGGCTGATTGATGAAATATGAATACGCTTACAATTAATAATGGAATGATACAGGCTAGAAGATAACTCAACATCAATTTGTTTTGAAACCTCAACTTTTTTATCATGGGCATCCCTTCCTTCGGTGCTCATCTAAAATCTACTTTCCGTCCATAATTGGGTTAACTTTAACGCTCCGACCCCTATCTTGTAAAGGGATTTTTCTGCCTTCAAGCATAGTTTACAGCAGAATGAGGCCATGGATCATGCTCAACATGTATTGTCTTTAAAATGACTATGTATTACCTTAAAAACAACCTGTTGATAGCGAAAATGATATATTCTTTTTGCACCGAGTCCCCAAAGAAGAAGAACTCTATATCCGCTAGTCCCCTAATAATAAGCATTAAACCTAGAATGGCAAAGCTGCACAACGGGTTAAGACTCTTACTTTTACAAAACGATGTACCCCCCCTCCAGTAAATCGGCTAAACTTCGTATCGGCGTGTCAAGCTTCATTTGTCGCTTCAAACAGCTTAATGATATGACTCCAGGTGAATATCGAAATCGTGCCAGAATTTTTGAAATTGTCCGATACATCTAAAAATACAAAAACTTCGGCTTACGCCGAAGTATGTTGACGATAACGATATGTGTTCTAAAAAATGCTTCCTCTGATCGTCAACGCAGGGTAATTCCCCCATGTAGAGAGTATCGGCATAAATTCGGATAAGAAGGAAAAACTCTGACATGCTTATCAGTACCACAACCATTTTATTGTTGGTTCCGCAGACGTAATGCGTTTGCTGAAGTTTGCGCTTGATCTAAAAATCCCTCTGCTCGGGTCAACTGCTGCCGTGCCTTCTCCAACGCTTGTGAATCTGTTGCATTAGATTCATTTAACGAGCTTATTGCTTGATTTAAAGCCGTCTGCACTTCAGAAACGGCGTTAAATGCATGCTGCTCCAGTGCATTTCCACTCGAGTTAAGGGCACCTTCTGCCGGCTTTCTTGCATTTTCGGTGTCTAGATCAATTTTGTTTTTATTGGGCACAGTGAGTCCTCCTCCCTATTTCAAATCATTTAAAACAGAAATAAGTATCGGATTAAGATTTTGTTTATATTCCTGCAATGGTATGGGAATATTCGGATCTTCCTCTTCCGCAATCCATTTTAGTATAAGATCCAATTCGTTGGAAAATCTAACGTTAATGAAAAAGGAGGTGATCATTTCTCCATGAACAAGCCAACACTAGCGCCGCACGAGTCGATGGAACTGCATGAAGCTTTAAACTTTAAAACGCTATGCATCGCTAAGTCAAAACTGATGCAAGGCCTGGTTTTTGATCAAGAACTAAAAGCTTTAATGCAAAAAGACGTCATTCAGTCCATACAACAGATCGCTGAACTGCAAGCCATTTACGCGAAAGCTCCTTTCCAAGCACCTGTTCCGAGTAGTCCGACACCTATAACACATTAAGGGGAGCTCAAATGAATACCGATTATTTAGACCCGATTAACTCATTAAATATGCCGGAAATGGCAGACATGACTTTTGCTATGGACTTCCTTATTCGTGCCAAGGAAGGTGTGCGTAATTTGTCCATCGCCCTGACGGAAACGGCTTCACCAGATGTAAGAGCCCTGCTGCACACTCAGCTTAAACAAGGGATTGCTATGCACCAGGAAATCTCGGAGCTCATGATTCGCAAAAAGTGGTTCCATCCTTAC
The DNA here is from genome assembly GCF_023714095.1 of Paenibacillus sp. MER 99-2. Classification (NCBI taxonomy): domain Bacteria; kingdom Bacillati; phylum Bacillota; class Bacilli; order Caryophanales; family Paenibacillaceae; genus Paenibacillus; species Paenibacillus sp. MER 99-2. The sequence continues at coordinate 1,879,243 of NZ_JAMAUZ010000001.1, forward strand.
GAGCTGAATGAACAGTACCAACTTGACCAGCTATCGGCGAATAATACGGTGATGATTGGGCAGATGAATCTGTTCCCAGGAGATACGTCGCGTAAAGGGATGTTTGATCGGACCCCAGATGAACATATTGGAGGACATAAAGCATGAAGGCGGTAACGTATCAAGGGGTTAAAAATGTCGTGGTCAAAGAGGTTCCGGATGCGAAAATTGAGAAACCGGACGATATGATCGTAAAGATCACCAGTACCGCCATTTGCGGTTCTGACCTTCATCTTATTCACGGGATGATCCCTAACCTTCAGGAGAATTATGTCATCGGACATGAGCCGATGGGGATCGTAGAAGAAGTAGGCCCTGGCGTGACAAACCTAAAAAAAGGCGACCGTGTAATCATCCCGTTTAACATCGCATGTGGAGAATGCTTTTTTTGCAAAAATCAGTTGGAAAGCCAATGTGACAATTCCAACGAGAACGGAGATATGGGCGCATATTTCGGCTACTCGGGAACGACCGGCGGATATTCTGGCGGGCAAGCTGAGTATTTACGGGTTCCGTTTGCCAATTTCACCCACTTTAAAATTCCTGAAAACTGTGAACAACCGGACGAAAAGCTAAGCTTGATCGCTGATGCCATGACCACGGCTTTCTGGAGCGTAGATAATGCCGGCGTAAAAAATGGAGATACGGTCATCGTTCTCGGATGCGGCCCAGTCGGACTCCTGGCTCAGAAATTCTGCTGGCTGAAAGGAGCAAAGCGGGTCATAGCCGTTGACTATGTCGATTACCGCTTGCAGCATGCGAAACGAACGAACAACGTCGAAATCGTAAACTTCGAACAAGATAAGAACATTGGCAATACTCTCAAGGAAATGACCAAAGGCGGCGCCGATGTTGTGATTGATGCAGTAGGAATGGACGGCAAAATGAGTGATCTTGAATATTTAGCCAGCGGTTTGAAACTGCAAGGTGGCACCATGAGCGCTTTTATCATTGCATCTCAGGCTGTCCGCAAAGGCGGAACCATTCAAGTTACTGGGGTATATGGCGGGCGCTATAACGGATTCCCACTCGGTGACATCATGCAGCGAAACGTGAATATCCGTTCCGGACAAGCTCCGGTCATTCACTACATGCCATATATGTACGAGTTGGTTACGTCTGGCAAGGTGGACCCTGGCGACATTGTTACGCACGTCATTCCGCTCAGCGATGCCAAGCGGGGCTATGAAGTGTTCGATACAAAAACGGACAATTGTATCAAAGTCATCTTAAAGCCTTAAATATGGGTAGATACATGGGAGGACAATTCGAATGAATTCTAAATACGCATTGCATGAGGTGCTCGAGGTGCATGAAATTGCTACGTTCAAAACGGTTTGCTTGACTAAATCCCAGACCATGCAAGCTCTGGTAACCGATCCGGAACTCATGCAAATTTTGCAACAAGATGTGACATTATCACAACAGCAGCTTCAGGAGCTCAGTGAAGTGCTGTCTAAAGCGACTGTATAGGAGATAAATAATGAACCCAATATTAGAACATATGTCAGGCCTTCATACGCTTACTGATGACGTGATTGCAATGGATTTGTTGATAAACGCCAAAAGCGGAGTCAGAAATTACGCCATGGCTGTGACCGAATGTGCCACTCCAGAAATCAAGCGAATTTTGATGAAACAGCTCGATGAAGCTATAGACTCTCATGAAAAGATATCACATTACATGGTACAGCATGGCTTGTACCATCCATATCATATTCCAGAGCAAATCCAGCTCGATCTGAAAAACATTCAAACTGCTATGAACATTCTGTCCTGATACCGATTAACCATTACGGGGAATTTTCGGAGTGCAAAATGTACCTATGTCCATAATCCAGCAATGAAACAAGGGCGAATGCACTCCGCCCTTGTTTCTGCTGCGTCACGAAACATATTTAAACAAGCATTTACATCCTTTTTTCCCTTTAACTATCGGATAATTAAATGGTCTGTTTGGATATCGTTTCGAAATATTCTATAACTACCTCACGGAATTCGAGAGCAGCCCGCGAAATGTACCGACTCTTGTGCCATAGCAAAGCGATCTCCCGCACCAACTCATGATTCTCTACTTTGAGATATTTGATATGTTCCCCAGAATGTCTTGCCGTACTTGGTATAAAGGCTATGCCAATTCCCGCTTCTACTAGAGAACTTAGCCTTGCAGGTTCATCACCTTCATACACATATGTAGGTATAAATCCAACCGATTTGCATATAGAATCCACCAGATCACGAGTACCGTAGCCTCTTTTTACACCAACAAAACTTTCATCTCTTAACTCAGTCAAAGATATGCTGTTTCGGTCAGCAAGCCAATGCCCTTTGGGAACAGCTACAAGAATGGGGTCTATGAACATGATTTGACATTCAATGTCTTCCCCCCTTATAGGAGGTGAGGACAAGCAAAAATCAACCTCTCCTCTATGAAGAAGCGTAACCATTTCCTGTGTGGTGAGCATTTGCACATGAAATTGGATATCGGGTCGCTTGTTTCGAAACTCTCGAAGGATCTGAGGCAATGTGCTTGCGGTGGTCACCGCCAATTCGAGTGTGTCATGTTCTGGACTGGACAAATCGCTAATCTCATGCTTCCCCTGCTCCAATTCAAACAATGCTCTTTCTGCACGGCGATAGAATCTGCTTCCAAACTCATTCAATCGCAGTTTCCTCCCTATTCGATCGAATAACGGGACTCCCAAATCTTCTTCTAAACGCCCAATTGTTTTGCTTAGTGATGATTGAGTGACATGCAGACTTCGTGCTGCTTCTGTCATATGTTCCACACGAGCTACTTCGAGAAAATATTTCAGTTGAAGAAGTTCTATTTTACAACCCTCCACTCATTCCTTTGAGTCAATGAAATCATAACATAAAATGCATTGGAATAAATAAATGATTTCAAGTACGATGATGACACTACATACAGATCAGGGGGATTGAAATGAGTATTCGCAATAGGTGGTTGATGATCTCCGTTGGACTAGGAATTCTATTGAACCCCTTAAATTCTTCAATGATTTCAGTTGCAATTCCAAGGCTGCAAAATGAGTTCCAACTCGATTTCACCGTGGTATCATGGATTATTTTTTCTTTCTACATTGCGAGCGCTATCGCTCAACCTATCATGGGAAAAGCTAGCGATTTATTCGGACGGAGGAGGATATTTCTTACGGGACTTGTTGTATCCTTCGTTGCATCATTATTAGCTCCACTATCTTCAAACTTTGGGTGGCTCATCGTATTCCGCATTGTACAATCCATCGGAACAAGCATGATGGTTGCCGTTGGAATGGCCATTGTGCGAATACATATTACGGAGAAACAAGCGACTGCACTGTCATTTCTGAGCATATTCCTATCCGGAGCGGCAGCGATTGGCCCCTTTATTGGTGGAGTCATCATTCACTGGTGGGGCTGGCCTGCTATCTTTTTGGTTAATATTCCGTTCGTAGTGACAAGCTTTTTATTAGCTTGGAGGCATATTCCTAAGGATATTCCGACTACGACATCCGTTGCTCACAACATGTCCTTACGCAAATGGTCTGATTTGATTGATGCGCCAGGAGTTCTCCTATTTACCATGGGTCTGGTTGCTCTACTCGTTGGATTATTGTCCACAAAATCGTCTGGTCAAATTTCATTAAACAACGTTATTGTGGGGCTAATTGGCTTCGTTGGACTGGGAGCTTTCGTGCGACATGAGTTAAAAGCGAAAGCACCTTTTATTCCTATACGCACATTCGTTAAATATCCTGCAATGACTTGGGTCAATGTCGAATTCTTGCTCTTTAACTTGCTTTTTTACTCTCTCTTTTTTGGACTTCCGTCCTATTTGCAAATCGTTCGTCATATCAGCGAGTTCCATACAGGGATGCTCATGCTAAGCTTAGGCTTGTGCTCGCTCGTTACTTCTCCAATGGCAGGACGATGGATCGATAAATCAGGTCCCAGGCCAGCATTGCTTATGTCCGGAATGCTTATGACATTTGGATCCGTGTGGATCGTAACACTGGATCAAACTTCACCAGTTATCAGTGTGTGTCTGGCTTTAGCTGCATTCGGTATTAGCAATGGGTTGAACAGTGTCGCTATGCAAGCGGCCTTATTCAAAAGTTCACCAAAAGAAATTATAGGTGTAGCATCTGGAATATTTAATACCTCCAGATACCTGGGAACCATTCTCTCTTCTATACTGATTAGCAGTGTAATGGGAGATAACTTCAGCTTCGAAGGATTTCGAGTACTTGGGATTATCCTCACGTTAATTGCATTGTCATTGGTATTCATAAATTGGCGGCGCAAGGAGAAAGGGCAGTTGCATGGATCCTAGTTATCTGACAGATGTAAATTAATCCTGACTGAACTGTGGGACAATTCTTTATTAAAGCTCCTCCGTTTTTGTGATCAATGTTTAGATATACATCTAATCGGAATTCGGACTATGTTCTTGTCCCTCGACAGATCAACCCCCTTTTTCATCCCTTTTCATTTCCAATAAAACATAAAGCCGATCAGATTGATCGGCTCCATTTGAATTAGTATGTTAAAGACTTTCTCCATTTGTTTTTATTACATTTTGATAGTAGTAGAATGAATCCTTTTTGGTTCGGTTTAAGGTTCCGTTACCTTCTCTGTCTAGGTCTACATGAATGAACCCGTAACGCTTTTCAATATCAAAAGTGCCCGCAGAAATAATATCAATTGGCCCCCAGTAAGTGTACCCCATGATGGATACACCATCTTTGATCGCTTCCTTCAGCGCAATAAGGTGTTGCCTCAAATAATCGATGCGATACTCATCATGGATCTTTCCATCAATTATTTCATCTTTGGCACCCATGCCATTTTCAACAGGAATCAAAGGCACTTGATAGCGATCCCATAATTCATTCAAAGTAAACCGGAATCCAAGAGGATCTATTTGCCATCCGAAGTCACTTGTTTCGAGATATGGGTTCGGCGTGCCAATATCTCCTCCAGTATCGCCGAAATAAGGTTGTCCTTTCTCATGTGTGGTCGTTCTGTAGTAACTGAAAGCCAAGAAATCGTTCGTGTAGGATTTCATGAGTTCTAGGTCCTCATCGTGCATTTCGATATGACAATCATTCTCTTTCCAAAGACGATAAACATATGTTGGATAATATCCTCTTAACATGACATCGGGAAAGAACAAAGCTCTTCTTCGAATGTCCTGCGTTTCAAATACAGCGACCGGATCGCACGTATGTGGATAGATATTACTCAGTGACATCATACAACCAATTTGTGCATTTGGGATGATTGCACGACACAGTTTAATCGCCTTTGCATTTGCCACAAACATATGATGACTAGCTTGATAGATCGCTTGCATGCGATTCTCATTTTCTTTATAGATGATTCCACCCACATAAAATGGATTTCTTCTCATATTGTTAAGTTCATTGAATGTCATCCAGTATTTCACTTTGTTTTTATATCGATTAAAGATGACCTCACAGTACCGCTCGTAAAAATCAATTAATTTTCGATTTCTCCAGCTGTCATATTTCTCTACGAGATTATATGGCGTTTCATAGTGTGAAATGGTAACGAGTGGTTCAATTCCATATTTCAACAGCTCATCGAACAGTTCATCGTAAAACTGCAATCCCTTTTCGTTTGGCTGGTCGTCATCGCCATTAGGAAATATTCTGGTCCAGTTGATAGATGTTCTGAAAATTTTAAAACCCATTTCTGCAAACAGTTTAATATCTTCCTTGAATCGATGATAAAAATCAATTCCTTTTTCCAGCGGATGATATTCTCCTTGTTTTGGTACACTGAAAGATCCTACGTCAGATAATCCTTTCAAAAAGCAACTGGCCAAGTCCAAGCCCTTGCCATCTACCCATCCACCTTCTGCCTGATTGGCAGCAATCGCTCCCCCCCACAAAAAGTTCTCAGGAAATTGATCTTTATACGTGTTGTTCATGTTGTGCACTCTCCCCATTATTTAATCTCGGCTACTGGGTTTTGCCCATTTAGCACTTCTCCGTATCCCAACAACTGAATTTCTTTCTCTTTCGGATCTGTAAAAATGAGTAATACCGACAAATCCAAGTTGGTTGTTTTCAAATAGTCCAAATCAAGTGTGACAAGTTCTTCTCCAGCTTGTATACGTTGGCCCTGCTGGACCTTTATGTTAAAGCCCTTGCCCTTCAGAGACACGGTATTGATTCCGATATGAATCAGGATTTCAACTCCGTCATCCCTTGTTATTCCATAGGCATGACCTCCTTTAAATACTGTTGTCAATACGCCACTACAAGGTGAAACGACGACGTTATCTTTTGCAGTAAAGGCAATTCCTTCTCCCATTGCTTTTGTAGAGAAAACTTCGTCTTTCACTTCCGACAACGGGAATGAAACACCATCGACAATGGAGACTATTTGTGTTTCAGACTCGCTAACCCGTGGGGTGGACGTAACATTATTTTGCTGTTTCAGCTGCTCACCTTCATCGATACCTAAGATGAATGCCACAATAGCCGAAACAACGATTGCCACGATACAGGCTATAAGCATAGTGATCAGCGTTTCTTGGAAAATTGGCATTGCTAAAATGGTTGTTTTACCCATGATGTATGCTCGTGCTCCAAATAAACCTGCAACAATACCACCCACAGCCCCACCAGCCATGACTCCAATAAGCGGTTTTTTGTATTTCAAAGCAATACCGTAAATAGCTGGTTCTGTAATTCCTGCAAAAATAGATCCAAATCCAATTGCCAAAGCCTCTGAACGCAGAGTTTTGCTCTTAGCACGGAGACCTACCCCGATAGCAGCCCCTCCTTCTGCCATTGCATGAAGAATCAACGCCGGTTTGAAATACGGATCATACCCTGGATTCGCGAAACTCTGTACCATAAAAGGAGCAATTACAGTATGTGTACCAGTCATTACCAAGAACGGCAAGAGGGCCGCTAACAAACCAACAACAACAGGACCAATAGTTCCTTGTGTCCATAAAAATCCACCAACAACAATGTTGCCAATCAAGTTACCGAAAGGTCCAAACACAACAAAAGTTAAAATAGACGCTGTTAAAACCGTCAACATACCAACCAAAACCGATTTTAAAATACCTGGAATAATCTTGTTGAAAAATTTTTCAAGATAATAAACAGCTACAGTAGAAAGTAACGCAGGAATCATAGTGCTTGAATATTTGATCAGTAAAACAGGCAAACCAAAGATATGAGTTGTTCCTCCATTTTCCACCAATGCTACAAACCCGGGATATACTAATACACAAGCAACAAAAATGGCATAAATCGGATTTGAACCAAGTTTTCTTGAAGCCCCGTATGCTACAAAAATAGGCATAAAGTAAAACGGAACATCAGCTAGAAAATTGATTAATGAATAGGACTCAGTTTTGTCGAATGAAGGTAAAATCATTACGATGATCATAAGCATAAGCTTCAGCATTCCACCTGCAATCAACCCGGTAATCATCGGGCTCACGGAACCTGCAATGAAATTTATCAGATCAAGAAGAAGGCTTTTAATCGTTCTTGGCTTCTTCTCTTTTTCTGGCATAGAGCCGCCTTCCTCACCAGAAAAGCGGTATTTTTTCATGATCATGTCATAAGCAGGTAACAAATTCTTACCCATGATGACTTGAAGTTGCCCGGCACCGAATACTGCCGAAATCACACCGTCAATCGATTTGAGTCCTTCGAGATCAGGTTTCTTCTCATCTTTCACGATAAAACGTAGACGGGTCATACAATGTGATAAAGAAACAATATTCTCTTCTCCACCACTTTTTTGAACGATTTCATCTGTGATTTTTTTGAAATCCATAAAGGTTCCCCTTTTCGTATAATCCATGATGTTTAAAATGCATGTTAATTAAGCAAAACCAATAAAGCAATTGGTATAAAATTTAAATATAATCATCAGGCCCTGTCTGATTACGCTTTCATTATAAAAGTCCTATAGAAGATTGTAAAACCGATATTTGTAATATAAAATATCGATTAATTGGATATTTAATTCAAAGGGGAAATTGATTTATGAATCATGAGGAAATTGAAACTTTTCTAGCTGTCGTCGAACATGGAAGCATTCTGAGAGGATCTCAGTCCCTGTATATCAGTCAAAGTACTGCAACAAACAGAATTCAACAGTTGGAGGGTAAATTAGGAGCAAAGCTTTTTTATCGACAGAAAGGAATCAAGTCACTTACTTTAACTCCCCAAGGGCAAAACTTCTTATCCATTGCAAAACAATGGTCTGTTCTTTGGCAGGAAGCACAAAATCTGAATAGTTTTGAAAACTATACTGAATTACGAGTTAGTGCAGTAGATATGATCAACAGCTTTATGTTCGTTGAAGTTTATAAAAAGATGATGAAGAATCATGACCATATTGTTTTAAACATACAAACTAATCATTCAAGCAAAATACACCCTATGGTTGATAAACAAATTTGTGATATCGGTATTGTGTCAGGTCTCTATAATTATCCAAGTGTTAAATTTGTCCCTTTGTATCAAGAGGATATGGTATTGGTGTATAACCAATATTCTTTATACGCTCAAACCCTTGATAATAGAGACCTGAAATCAGAAGACGAAATTTACTTAACTTGGTCAGAAAAATTCACTCTTTGGCATAACCGTTATTTTCCATACTCAAAAAGAAAAAAGATCATTTTAGGCACTGCATCAATGCTGTTAAGTTATTTTGACGAAGTAAATAATTGGTCCATTATTCCCATGAGTCTCGCAAATAAACTCATGAAATTAAATCCATCTATCACGTATTCTTTGTTTGATAACCCTCCGCCACAGAGAATGATTTATCTCCTCATCAATCAATATTTGAAACCGGATATTCAAGAGGCGATTCAAATTTTTGTTGATGAAATCGTTAGTGAACTGGAGCAAAACGAAGGTTTAACTGTACTTATCAAAAATTATGAAAAGGTTCAGAACCTAATTAATTAATTTGTTTAATATAAGTTGAATTAACATCTAAATCCGATAACAAATACAACACTGATTATGTTCACCGAATTAATTATCAATATGTCAGTGCAGTGACTCCAGTCATCCTACTTGAGGTACATAGTACTATCTCTGAGAGATGACATCTTATTGCACAACAGCCGATCATGTTATTTTTGCAACTTTCATGTTTTTTGAACTAACCTGCCTGTTAATTTATTGAATTAGCGCTACGTTCCTGCCCGTTAGTTGAACAAAAGCAGCAGATCGAGTTGATCCGCTGCTTTCTTTGTAGTATTGAACTATCGTTTCCCGTTAGCTTAACTCGTTTAGTTAGAATTTCCCTTCATCAATGTATGATACGTGAACGTTGTTTCTTACTATCTCGCTAAGTCCATTCTGATGATAGTAAGGCATCAAACTATCGGCCTGTTCAACATCGATCCACGATATTTTCATTATTTCATCTGGCCTATTAATTTTTTCCTTTCCGCCTATTATCGAGGATCTAAACGTAACATAAACAATGTGCTCTGATTCCTTTTCAACTTGATATTCATTTAATGCAACTACACCTATTAATCTTATGTCTAGTCCAGTCTCTTCTTTAGCCTCCCTAATGGCCGCTTCTTCAAACGTTTCATTTTTTTCCACTGCTCCTCCAGGAAGTGTCCATCGGCCTCCATCTCTATTTTGAACCATTAAGATTTTAGTGTTTGTTTGATCAGTGATTAAGGCATATGCTACATCGATTCTTTTCAAAATACCGATCTCCTTTCAAATAAATAAAAACGCTGTACCTGCAGAAGCAAGTACAGCGCACGTTAACATGACAAATAAGCGCAAAATGTGCTTCCCTACGATGGCATTACCCAACAGGTATTTTCGGTCTACGACGGTTTAGTCGTACTCTCAGCCTGATCCCACAAGCTCCCGCATATATTTTATTTTACATTAAATGAGTTTACTACAACTCGATGAAGATAATCAACGAATGCTACGCTAACCTACCGATTAGTTACACGACTTTTACCAGATCGACCAAGTGCCGCTCTATTTTCGATTCAATTTTCGAAATCTGTTGAAAGAGCTACCTCCTTCTGCTCCTCTAACGCAGCCAAGCGTGAAGCTAAACTTTTGGAAACTAATTCATAGGCATCACTTCCCAGTGTTAAACGAAGACTAGTTTCCTCGGAATCAGCTGCATTAATGATCGCATGTGCCATTTTTACCGGATCACCAGGGAATTGGTTATCGCCCGCCTCTTGTGACATTTGGCGAATATAGCCTACAGGCGTATTTTCATATTCACTCATAGGCAGACCTGCCATCATACTGCTGCCACCAAAGTTAGTTCGTGCACTGCCCGGTTCAACAAGCGTTGCTTGTATATTAAACGAAGCTACTTCCTGAACGAGAGATTCGATAAATCCTTCCATAGCCCACTTGGTTGCATGATAGATACTTAGAGCCGGGAACGCAACTTGACCACCCATACTGGAAAGTTGGAAGATTCGGCCTCCCCCTTGAGCACGAAGGTGTGGTAATGCTGCACGAATCACCTGGATAGACCCGATAACATTGGTATTGAACTGATGAATAATTTGTTCATCACTTACTTCCTCGGCTGCTCCAAACAGCCCATATCCTGCATTGTTGACCACAACATCAATTTGTCCTAGTTCCTCAAAAGCTTGATTAACCACGGTTTTAATGGCCGGAGTGTCGGTTACATCCAACGTAGCCACCCATAATTGATCTCCATAGCGATCTTTTAAGTCATGTAGCGCATTTTCTTTGCGAACCGTAGCTGCCACCCGATCGCCACGTTCCAACAACAACTCTGTAAGACTACGTCCAAAACCACTCGATGTTCCTGTAATAAACCATGTTTTCATATAATAACGCCTCCATTTTAGTTTTTTTATACTCTGCTTGCTCATTGTGTGTCTTTATTCATTTTAGAGATGTAATTCATATGGTATCCGTCCAGATAACAACTCATCGTTTTCAGAACATCCTCGTTGAAGTTGCGTTGAAGTCCATCCAGACCGTTCTGCTTGATTATCTCCATGACCTCTTCGGGTAATGTGGCTGATAGCTTGCAACCTGTGATGATGGATGCTTCAGCTTGAAGAATTTCCATGACATCATCGGGTGTTACTGCATTTTCTGCACAAATTATAGTCACAAGTTCGGACATTAACGTGTACAGATTCAGTTTATGATTCAGCATGGTTTCAGCATCTACATTTTTTTCAAAAACAGCAGTTCGCATCGATTCCAATTTGATGTACAGAGCATTATCCTCAATCAGTTCTTTGAGTTCAGTCATCAACAGGTGTTTAAAATCAGCGAAGCTGTGAATGGACACTTCTTTCACCAAATCAGTTAATGACGCAAGTCGCTTTTCATACTCTCTGCATAACAGACTGAAGAATAACGCTTCCTTTGTTTTGAAATAAACAAATAAAATTCCGTTGGACATCCCCATTCTTTTAGCGATATCTGACATTTTTATTTTTTCGTACTCGGAGGTCAAAATAAGTTCAGCAGCCTGATCCATAATAGCTTTAGCTTTTAATGCTTTGGCTTCTGGTGTCATTGCTCGTTTAGCCATAATACCAATCACTCCATTCGATTCTTTTTAGATTGCTCATCGATCTGGAGTTACAATCCAAGCAGAATGGTCTGTCGTTTACTCTTTGAAAAATGCTTTTACTGATTCATCATAATCATTACAAAATGCTCGTGACATTTTCTCCGCTCCATGGCTTCTGGTCAGCCGGTTAATTTGCATCGTAGCAATTGCATCATTGGTTAATGTTGCGACTTTTTTGGGCATAATATAATCGAATTCCGCTGTGACTTCCATCCATACCTGATTGGCTTCCTGAGTCCAGGCTCCTTTTGCTTCACGATTGTTAATGACGATTGCCGTTGTGTTTTTATCTCGATGAGCTTCTTTTAACAATTCTCCAATGGCATGTATTTCTTCCATATTCAGCATGAAGTTTGTGTGTTTGATAAAGAAAATCCCGTCTTCTTTCCAATACGTTGTTGTTTTTGGTAATTTCGAATCAAATGTAGACATGTAGACACACTCCCCTATTTTTAGTTATCCAAACATTTTAATAATTCTGTCGTAAGCACGATCTCCAAATACATTTTTCATAAATACCATCGGTTTTGCCATAAATCCTACCAGATAACGTGTTTTCGGTCTTCTTACCGTCACGGCTTTACCAATGGTACGTGCGATAAGTTCCGGTTTTGAAAGCTGATTGCCTGTATAGTTTTTGATCATACCCTCTGCTGACTTGTTTGCGGCTTCAGCATATGGGCCATTCGCTGATACTTTTTTCAGATGCTCGGCAGCAATGATACCCCAATCTGTTTTGATACCGCCCGGTTCTACCACAATCACGTCAATGCCGAAGGGTTCAAGCTCCAGTCGCAGGCAATCCGAAAGACCTTCCACTGCAAACTTGGTCGCATGGTACCAGGCACCGAAGTTAGTCCATATCTTCCCGCCCATTGAAGATACATTCACAATCTTACCGAACTTGTTTTTTCGCATGCTTGGTACGACCAGCTGAATCAGTCTCGCAAGTCCGAACACATTAACTTCCATCTGCCGCCGCGCTTCTTCCATGGGAACATCCTCAAGCGCACCGTAAGACCCGTATCCGGCATTGTTTACCAGTACATCAATTCGTCCTTCTTTGCTTAAAATCTCATTGACCGCCGCAATCATGGACTCTTCATCCGTTACATCCATGGAAATAGGACGAATGCCTTTGTTCGCAAGATCCTTCATTTTGTCAATCCGGCGAGCTGCAGCATATACCGTAAAACCTTTGTCTCTCAGTTCAAGCGCAGCTTCTTTACCGATTCCTGACGATGCACCTGTAATTAAAGCAACTTGTTTACTCATGTTGTATAACCTCCACAATGTTTATTTGATCTTGAGTCAATTATATTTGACTCCGAATCAATTGTCAATCATGTTTGTTTTATTTTTTTCACTGTTGTTATTTCGCGTATAGTTTAACCGAAGCAAAATCAATCAATCCGCGTTTTCGAGCGGTTCCGATAGTGCTATTCATTTGAATTTTTTTATTTGGATAGCGTAAAGGGATCGTCCGATTACAGACGATCCCAGGACCAATATTGCTTATTGATTAGCTGAAGACACTTTCTTTAGAAGCGTAGCTTGTTGTTTATAAAAAGATAAATTGTCTGGATGGGGGACATACGCCTCCTCCAGTTTCTCAATCTCCTCTGTACTTAAATGGATGTCCAACGATTCAATGGCATCCGTTAAATGATGTTCCTTTGTAGCCCCAACAATTGGAGCAGTAACGGTATCCTTCTGCAATATCCATGCTAAAAATTCAGCTTCTAAGAAGAAGCTCACTTGAATCCTCAGATTGAAATCGATTTCTTGCTCGGTTCTAATTAGTAGTGGAACCATGTTATGTTCATTCCAGCAATCAGTACAAGTTCTTGTCCCAAGCCAAGGACAAAAACTTGTACCGTAAAATAAAAAAGCCGCTAAAATAGCGACTTCAATGGGAATATGTTCTTGTCCCTCGACAAACATGTTCTTATCACTCATCTGAACATCGAAAAAGCCGCCCACGGGCGACCTTTTGAGCAAGAATACGATTTTCAATTTGAAGGATGATCATCAGGACGTTGGATCATATAGGTCTGCATCATGTTCTTCGATCCAATCAATTTGCCTGTATCCATAGCCAGCCATCGTTTGCTGCACATCCAGCACCTCTAATTCCGGTGCCTGCCAAGGCGTTTTTTTCGTTTCCATCGGTCGTCCCCTCCTTTCTACAAGAACTGGAACCAAGATGCGAGCACTCTTACATTACTTGCGCTTTACAAACAACTTAAGATACGATATGTATCTTCGCGAAAATTATAAGACACAATACGTATCTGAGTAAACAACTATTTCATCCCTTTCTATGGGTTAAGTATTTCCCTGTAGCGCTACTGACCCAAGTTAAAGCCCACTCGCCTCTATAAAGTTTTTTTCTGGGACAAGGCTAGCGTATAGTGACCGAAACGTTCCGCTTGTTTTCCTGCTGAAAAACTGTCGATTGACCTGTTTTATAAATGGAACTATACTGTGTAGCAAAGAAGGTGAATAGATGAAACAAATAAGCAGTCGCTTTTCGATGGCAGTCCATATTCTCTCGATGATTACGTTGGATCCCATATACAGTACGGGTGATCGAATTGCACGTAGCATCAATAGTAACCCTGTTGTAATTAGAAGGATTATGGCACAACTCAAAAAAGCAGGGTATATTGAAACAAAACCAGGAGTTGCGGGAGCTTCTCTTCTGGTATCTCCCGAAAGATTAACCCTGCTAGATATCTTTCAAGCGGTCGAATCTGTGGAAGGAAATCAGCTTTTCAATTTTCACAAGAATACTGACCCCAATTGCTCTGTAGGTATGAACATTGAATCGATACTATTACCAAAACTCTCTAATGCGCAGAAGGTCATGGAGCATGAACTGGCTTCTGTTACCCTAGCTCAAATTGTGGAGCAAATCCGAACAGAGGCAAATGTAAAATAAAGCTACTCCTACGGTGTATGGAGTAGCTTTATTTTACATTTTTTTAATTTTTCATCAATCAAACAGTAGCTTGCACGGGCTCTACATATTCAATAAAACTGCCGTCGGGGTGCTGCACAAAAATGCTTGGACCAATAGGACCATACTGATCCCTTATTATAAGGGTGTTTTGTTTTTTTAATTCTTCCTTCAATTCATTCATGGAATCCACATACACCACGGCACGGAGTGATTTTGCAGGCTCCATGGCATCGGGACTTCCAGATACAATAACGTAAGGATAGACTGTGGCTAAAGATAAGCCAGCTTCAGGAATGTCCCACGTCCGATCCATAGATCGGTTAGCAAGAGATTCATAATAAGCGACGGTTGATTCAAGTTGCTCGGTGAAAACGGGGATAAAATGATTTGAAATTTTCATGTTAGCCTCCAATTCTTTTTTTGATTATAACCACTATGGTTATAACTATTTCAGTTATACAAAAACATCTTAATTCTGTCAATATTTTTGATAAGTATTTTCATCATTTTGCAGACTTCAATGGGAATATAATCTTGGCTGTCCGCATCGATTTGCGTTCTGCGTGTTCCTTGTCCAGTTCCTTGACTGCCCCACAGCCTGATCTCAGGTAGTTTTATAAGCTTTTGAAACACTTCGCTTCATTTCATCTGTGTTGACCCAATGAAAACTCCCACGACGGGAATCTAGATAAATTTGTCTTCAATGTGAATAGACTTTCATACTCGCTTCTCTGATTAGCACCAGATCAAGCCCCCTATCTTCTATGCATAGATTTACAATATACCAATTCCTCAATCAACTGAATAAATGTTCTCACTTAAAAATCATAGATAGAAGGTGGTGATGAGATTAGTCATTTAGCGATTCTGATTGAATGCTGATGCCTTCCTTTCCTAACTGCGCGGATAACTCAGATGACAGACGAAGCCTTACGCCATGTTCTTTATCTGATAAACTACAGATCACGAAAATGACTGGGTTGGTGGATAAAAAAAGAAGCTGCAACCAATGGTTTGGGTAATACCAAGCCTCTTGATGTAGCTTCTTTTGTATTTCTACTCGATGTGCAGAGCGAATTCATAATAACTTAAGCTTTGCGAAGCATTTGTCTCTCGCTTAGCTGTGAAATCATATCCTTCGTCATGGCCTTTAAGTCGTAGCAGGCATGAAATCCCCATTCTGTTTTCGCTGCCGTTGCATCAATGGAATGTGGCCAGCTATCCGCAATTGCCTGTCTCTTCGGATCAACATCATAATCGAGAATAAAGCCGGGGATCTCTTCCCGAATCGCTGCAGCGATCGCCTCCGGATCTACACTCATAGCGGTGACATTAAATGAGTTTCTGTGCTTCAACCGGGATGAATCCGCTTCCATTAAATCGATGATAGAATTCAGGGCATCTGGCATATACATCATGTCCATGTTTGAGTCTTTGGCGATATACGACGTATACCGGCCAGCCGTTACGGCTGCGTAGTAAATTTCCACTGCGTAATCCGTCGTTCCCCCGCCAGGAGGCGTTATATAAGATATCAAACCCGGGAATCTCAACCCCCTAGTATCCAGGCCGTATTTGTGAAAATAATAATCGCAAAGCAGTTCGCCGGACACCTTGCTCACGCCGTACATCGTATTAGGCCTTTGGATCGTATCCTGCGGGGTATTGTCTTTGGGAGTCGAAGAACCAAAAGATCCAATCGAGCTTGGAGTAAAAAATTGACAACCGAGTGCTCTAGATATTTCAAGTGCATTCATCAATCCGCCCATATTCAGATTCCAGGCAAGCAACGGTTTCTCCTCTGCGGTAGCCGACAGTAGTGCAGCCAAATGCATGACAGTATCCACTTTGTACCGCTTCGCAATTTCAAACATCGCCTTATCATTCGTCACATCCAGCAGCTCGAATGGCCCGGATCGGGTAATTTCGTGAGCTGATGATCTGAGATCCGTAGCAACCACGTGATCCGCACCATAAATCTCTCGTAATCTAATAACTAACTCAGAACCGATTTGGCCCAGTGCTCCGGTCACCAATATCTTTTTCATAAGACATTCCTCCCGAAATAGACTCCGTAGGTGCAACTAAATCAGCTTCATTTCTTTGCCAACTTTCTCGTAAACGGAGATCACCTGACCCAGCATCTCCTTAGAATGAACAGCTGTCGGCATGTTGCGTATTCTTCCGGTTCCTTTCGGAACCGTGGGAAAAAGGATAGCCTTGGCATAAACGCCTTCTTCATAAAGCCGTTTGCTGAACTGTTGGGTGGTTACTTCATCGCCAATGATACAAGGCGTGATCGGCGTTTCGCTTTGGCCTACATCATATCCAAGCCGGCTTAAGCCATTTTTCAAATAATTGCCGTTCTCCCACAGCTTCTCGATCAGTTCTTTGTCGTTCATCAAAATGCTGACAGAAGCACTACAAGAAGCGATTACACCCGGAGGTAGCGATGTTGAGAACAAAAAAGGACGGCTTCTCAGCTTCAACCAATCGATCAGTTGTTTTTTTCCCGCCACATAACCGCCGACAACACCGATTGCCTTGGAAAGAGTACCAATCTGAAAGTCAATGCGGTCGGACAATCCAAAATGCTTCACGGTTCCTGCCCCTGCTCCGAGAACGCCCGAACCATGGGCATCATCCACATAAGTAATCAGATCGAATTCTTCTGCTATTTTCACGATTTCAGGCAGCTTTGCGATATCACCATCCATGGAGAAAACCCCGTCGGTAATGACCATAATTTTAGTGTATTGACCGGATTCCTTGGCCTCTTTCGCCCGCTGTCTTAAATCATTCATATCTGAATGCTTAAAGCGAATCACCTTGGCTTTCGACAGGCGGCAACCATCAATAATTGAAGCGTGGTTCAGCTCATCTGATAAAATCGCATCATGCTGATCCATTACCGCAGATATAGCAGCCATATTACAGTTAAATCCCGATTGATACACGATAACGGCTTCCGTTTTTTTAAAACGAGCCAGTTTTTCTTCAAGCTCAATATGAATATCCATCGTACCATTAATTGTTCTCACAGCCCCTGCGCCTGCCCCGTATGTCTGCGCTGCCTTAACAGAAGCATCAATCAGTCGGTAATCTGTTGCCAGTCCCAAATAGTTATTAGAAGACAAGTTGATCAGGGACTTTCCGTCGATCCGAATAACAGGGCCATTTGCACCCTGCAGCGTATCGATGACGTTATATAGACCTTTGGTCTTAAGATCTTCGATGTTCGAATCTAAAAATTGATCCAACGCTTGACTTGACATTCTATTCCCTCCTCGATATACGAATGTCCTTGTACAGGAGACATGTTATCCCCATAAAAAAACCTTGATATGAAAGGAGTTATACTGATTTCAATGTAGCATCTTTTTCATTATTTGTACACATGTGGAGGACAAAAATAAAAATATCCGCAAATACACATAGCGATTGCTTCCCTCATTCCCGGAAACAATCGCTACTCCGTTTTTATTTATATTCTATTGCTTATTCCTTTCCATGTTCTTGTTCCGCGACATTCGTCCCTGGAAAGATGTTCCGATGTTTACTATTGCATCTAGTACCTCATACACCCACAGCCAATTTGTTAGAAAACAAAGATAACTCGGGAAGTTCGCATCTATGTGGACTTTATGAAAGCTAAATGGAAGCTGATTTTTATATAATCTTCTTAGATATACATCTAATTGTTAAACGAACATTGCTCAATAAGATAATTGCATTAAAAAATCCCGACCTAGAGTCATCTAGATCGGGATTTAAGATTTTCCCCCAAAGATTTTACCGATTTACTCTGATCTTAAAGCAATGACAGGATCCTTTTTGGTCGCTGCTCTAGCCGGAATCATTCCAGCAATTAACGTGAGAAGCATGCTTCCAATGATGAGAACCGCTGAATGGATAACTGTTAGTTGCGCAATGCCCTCAATGTTGAGCAGATTGGCAATAACGCTGTTGACAACCAAGGTAAGGAGATAAGAAATCACGATACCCAGCGTTCCTGCCACGAATCCAACGATTAACGTCTCCGCGTTAAACAGACGGGAAATGTCTTTTTTTCGTGCCCCGATGCTACGCAATATCCCTATTTCCTTGGTACGCTCCAATACAGAGACATAGGTAATAATTCCGATCATAATGGTTGAGACGACGAGAGAAATTGCAGCAAAACCAATCAATACATACGATACTGTATCCAGCACCGTCTGAATGGCCGATCCGATCATCTCGGACATGTCCGTGTATACGATCTGATCCTTTTCCAATTTTCCATCATTATACGCGTCCAAGTATTGTTTAATTTCATCTTTGCTACTAAAATCTTTTGGATAAATGCTAATACTCGACGGTGTCGTGACGGCACCCAATGCTCTTAAGCGAGCATCCTTGTCCTGTTCATTGGCAAAAGGTGTATTCAAAACGACATCCCGATCAGAAGCCTGCTGAGCCAAGGAAATCGCCGATTCTGCAGAGTCGTTCACAATGTAGTCTGTCAGCTTCGGTGTGTACACTAATCCTTCAGACAAATAACCGCTGGATGATGCATTCCCGTCTTTCAGCCTCAGAATTCCAGTGATTGTCAATTCCATACCGATAGCATCCTCGTACAATGAAGAATACGTTTCAGCCGTTGCCGGAGCAAAAATGCCATTCTCTTTTTCGGTATAAAAGCTGTCGTTCTGAACGACCTTCAACATTTTCTTGCCGATAAAATCGCTAAGTTTATACTCTTCCGCATCTAAAAAGATACCCAATTTCTCGAAAAATGCTCTATCCAATCGATTGTAAGAATCTACAACGATGGCTACTTCATTTGCCGCCGTCGGGTAACGGCTATCCTCGCCAATCAAATCATAAAGAGACGTGATGAATTCTTCGTTTTCCGGAAGCTCTTGCCAATACGTTGACGCTGATCCGAATCCGGGTGGCATTTCAGGCGAAGGAGTCGCTGCTGTCTCGAATTTCACGACATCCTTGTCCCCTTTGGCTAATACATTCATGTTGACGTCACGCCCAAAGGATACCGCATTTACAGCGTCTGGTAGTGCTTGTCCGATGTTAGCGATATATTCGAAATAATCTGTAGTCAATACGTTGGTATGTTGTTGTGTGTTAGCAGCGCTGTCGTGTGAATAAAGAACATCGCCGCTTGGGAACTCGTCATCTTCCCCATCGTTGTCTCCTGTGAGGAAACTGCCTGCCTGATCCGGCGGGCCTTCAATTTGTTGTACATTTTCGGAAATGGTCAGTGGGAATCCAGCCAGCGTTTCGGATTGCATTTTAGATATGTAATTGGATAAGCCCGTAGATAGAGCTAACACAAGAGCAACGCCGATAATTCCGATACTACCCGCAAACGAAGTGATGAGTGTCCGTCCTTTTTTCGTCAGCAAGTTTTTAAAAGATAACGAGGCCGCCGTCATCAGCGACATTGAGGTTTGGCTCAAGCTAAGCTTTTCTCCTCCGGACGGGCTCAGTTGTCCTTTTTTGTCGTTCAACATCGGATTACTGTCCGACTGTACTTCACCGTCACGCAGATGAATGATTCTGCTGCTATATTCTTCAGCCAAGTCTGCGTTGTGGGTGACCATGATAACTAATTTTGTTGTGGAAATGTCTTTGAGGATTTCCATGACTTGAACGCTGGTTTGACTATCGAGTGCGCCGGTTGGTTCGTCAGCCAAAATAATGTCCGGATCGTTGACCAATGCCCTAGCAATGGCAACCCTCTGCATCTGTCCGCCTGACAATTGATTCGGTCTTTTGTCCAACTTGCTTCCAAGACCAACAGATTCCAAAGCTGCTTTGGCTTTTTGTTTTCGTTCCGAAACAGATACACCCGACAAGGTCATGGCAATTTCCACATTTTGCAGAATTGTTTGGTGAGCGATCAGATTATAATTTTGAAACACAAACCCGATGGAATGGTTGCGGTAAGCATCCCAATCTCGATCTTTGAAATGTTTGGTCGATCGCCCGCCAAGCGAAAGATCCCCTTCATCGTAACGATCCAGTCCGCCCACGATGTTAAGCAGCGTTGTTTTGCCGCAACCTGAAGGCCCCAGAATCGAAACAAATTCGCTTTCTCTAAATTCCAAGGATATCCCTTTTAACGCCTGTACGGTCTCACCGCTGTGGTATGATTTCTTGATGTCTGTTAGCCTTAACTTGCTCAATAGGACTTCCCCCTTCATTTGATGTCTAGACCCATGATAACAGCAGAATCTAAACTGACAGGGAGAAAGAGTTTAATAAAAGGTAAACCAATGTTCAAAACTCCTATAACCTGAATCGATAACCTGCACCCCAGATGGTCTGAATGTAAGTAGGGTTCTGAGGGTCTTGTTCAATCTTTTCGCGCAGCCGATTAATGTGTACGGCAACCGTCTTGAGATCGCCAATCGCATCCATCCCCCATATTCGTTCGTACAACTGTTCTTTACTGAACACGATGTCTGGATTCGAAACCAGGAACAATAACAACTCAAATTCTTTGTTTTTGAACTCGACCTCCTGCTGATATACAAAAACCCGATGCGTTAACTTATTGATGCGAATGGGACCCACTTCGACTTCGCGAGCATGCTTGGTCCCTCCATCAGTTAAGCGGTCGTATTGGGACAAGTTGGCCTTTACGCGGGCAATCAATTCCGTTGGCGAAAACGGCTTGGCAATGTAATCGTCCGCGCCTAGACCGAGCCCACGCACCTTGTCCGATACTTCATTTTTGGCCGTAACCATGATAATGGGAATATTAGTCTTTTCGCGGATGGCTCTGCACAAGTCATATCCAGACATGCCGGGTAGCATGAGATCTAGAAGAATCAGGTCATACTCTCCAGAAGCCAGAAGCAGGCCCTCACGCCCGTCGGTCGCAATGCTTGTTTCAAACCCTTCAATCTCCAAAAAGTCCCGCTCAATTTCGGCAATGGCCATATCGTCTTCAATGATCAAGATTTTTTTCATTGTTCTCTCCTTTTGCGCTCTTATATTTGGGAATCGTTATGATCACCGAAAGTCCGCCTGTTGGCGCAAGTTCCGCATGAATGCGCCCATTTAACCGTTCGATCACTTTGCTAGAGATGGCCAAGCCCAAGCCGCTGCCCAAATCAGGTCTTTTCCGTGATGCATCGCTGCGGTAGAACACGTTAAATAACTTGTCCAACTCTAAAGCAGATACCCCAGGGCCATTGTCCATCAAACGGATCTCCACCCATTGCTCATCCTCTATACAAGTGACGGTAACGTCGACGTGCTCTTTGTCTTTATACTTTAGGCTATTCTCCAGAACATTTTGAATCACATTGCGGAATTGCACCACATCGATCAGTATCTCAGCATGCGGGAACTGCTGTCCAAAGTATAAATTTAGCCCTTTGGGTCTGTATTCTGCTTCAAAAGCTGTCATGGTTCTTTTCATTTCCACGCTAATGTCCACAAGCTCCAGGTACAGCGGAAAATCTCCGATATCCAGTTTGGAGAATAAGAAAAGCTGGTTAATGATGTGTTCAAGACTTGCCGTTTTGGCCTTTATCGTATCAAAATATTTCAATTTCATCTGTGGCGTAGTCGCTACACCTTTCTCCAAACCTTCAAGGTAAGCTTTGATAGACGTTAAAGGTGTCCTTAAGTCATGCGAAATACCCGCGATTAGCTCCCTGCGGTTAATTTCGTTTTCCGTCCGTTCTTCGACCATATAGGACAACCGCTCTGCCATTTCATTAAATTCTGTGCACACGGAAGCAAACTCATCCTGTTTATCATATAATATCCGATATTTTAAATTTCCGTCTCGAAGCTGATGCACGCCTTCCACGATGATCTGTATTGGATGCATGATGCTACGGAAAACAAACTTGGTCAGTGCCCAGTTCGTCACAATGGCTACGATGATGAGGATTGTTAACATCAAGGTGCCGGCGTAGATCCTTTTATCAAAGGTATCATGGTTATTGACCGTAAAATTCGAATCGCTCAATACAAGTGTGTATTCCCCTGCTTCAGCCCGGTAAACAGCGAGCTCGTCGGTCACGATAATCACGTTAGATTGGGAAAATTCCATATCAGGCATCATTCCTTCATACAATGACACTGGATAAACCTGCTGATGGCCTTGATACAGGGTTAAGTTCATTCCCGTTCCCTCGTTCTGACGATTGAATTCGTCAATATCGGACTGAATGCGTTTCTCGCTGGTGGCAGATTTTTGTTTGAGGGCTATTTCTTCGACCTTTTCCATACGTTTCGAAAAGAGTTCTCCAACGTTCAACGGAGGTTTCTCGCGAATTCCCGTAATACCTGTGTAAATTAACATTAGGCAAATACTGGTTAAGATCAAAAGCAAGACCGGCATCACCAACATCAGGAAGTTGGAAATGTAGAGTCGGCGTTTTACGCTCATGTTTTATTCATCTTCCTCTCACGAAAGGTATGTACATTATAATGTTAAATGGTAAACCGTTCGGGAAGGAAACGTAAACTAACGGTAAACTGCATTAATTCATCTATCTTAACATCACTCGGACATATAAAAACAATGATCTTTGTGATAACTCCACAAAGAGATTTTAGTTGAATAAAAAGCAGCCGATCACATTGATCAGCTGCTTTTTGGGTTTTATTAAGTTATCTGAACAGATAACTTTTTTCACTTTTTAGGTTGGTGCACCATTTAAATCACTAGGAACAACATGAAATGAAATTATTATCTTTCCTCTTTCAAATTCTCAAGAGTGAGTAATTTGGCCTTTTCTACATTTTTATCTCGTAACGCTTCAAGTAACTGCTCATGTATAACAGTGCTATCATCATAATGTCGAATATCTTGAACAATTAAATTACTCAGATATTCTTTAAGAATCGGGCAGAAATCTTGGTAGAAATCTATAAGCAATTTATTATGGGTTGATTGGGCAATTGCAAGATGAAAAGAAACATCTGCTTCTACATATTGTGAATAATTACCGGAATCAAGCGCTTTTTTACGTTGATTAAGATGTGGTTATTGTAGGTGATCTCCTCCAGCAGATTCACCTTTCGGGAGCTGATTATATTTGAGACACTTCCTTCGTGCTTAAATAGATACCGACAGATTCCACTTCGCCTATAAAATTTTCTCGGCTTCTGTCTGGTAAGAAAGCGATTCTGAGTATTTTAGCACTCTCGCCCTCTTTTGCTCCGTTCAAGAATTATTAAAAACAATGTTTATTTGCACTCTCATAAAAAGCATTCCAAGAGTAATAAAGACATTGTTCACTTTGTGCCTTGGCAAAAAGTGAGAAATTTAAGCGAGTTGTTATTATAATATTCTTAACACCTTTAATATCTTCTTGATTGATTTTCAGGTAATCACTTAGAAGAGTATAATTTTTAGATATCACTTCTCCTCGTGCCTTCGTTTTAATAAAAATATTGTCGTTATAAACCCTGCTATTCTCTCCCCTATAATAATTTTCGTTTTGAACAGACATTTGGTAATTTTTAAACTCAATATTTAAAATACACTTTGAATATGGAGAAAATGCTAGTACATCAATATCTCCTGAAAAATTGATTTTACGTGGCTTTTTAAGCTCAATTGTAGGTTTTTTTCCTCCATCATCATAGGGAAGGATATATCCCATAACTTTCAAATGATCCGCTATATAGTGTGTCAATAACTTATTGTATTTTTCACTAATGGAAGTAAACATTCTCTTGTCTTTTTCTTCAAATAATCTTTTAAAATAGATCTTTTCATAATGCCCCCAAAGGATCGCGTTATCAATAAACTCGCAAGTCCAAAGCATGAGTGGAAAATCAATAATAGTAAAATCATTGTAATTAACAGCAAAAATAAAATCATTCTCTGGTGAAAATGAATCAAGAATCCTAACACTGCTAAATTCACGAACAAGTTTTTGAAGACGAGTATCTATTACACTTCGCAGTTGTTTAGTTTCGATCATATAATAACCATCATTTTCGTCAGAACATATCTCTTTGAATTTTTTTTTATATTCTACAATTTTATTTATACTGTACATGTTCAATTTTTGCACTTTTCTTTGTAAACTCTCTTTATCCGAATAAGTGTCTCTTAGAAAATCAATTAAAAATCTATTTTTAATTTGGTAAGAATAGATATTTTCACTTGATTGAGCCTCTTCATAACTCATTTTTTTAAAGGAATGATATAATCCTTCCTCTATCGAACTTATTTCAAAGTGATACTCTTCTATAAAGTGAAAATAGTATAAACAAAGATCGTAAAGCTCTTCTATTTTCTCCGGGACTATTATAGAATTTCTGGAATTAGTTAGCAAAGAAAATAATAAACTGAATATTCTCGCTTGCGTTGAATAAAATCCAAAATTTTGTTTTTTTTGGTATGAATCCCCCTTTAAAGAACCTTTAAAAATAAATAGGGGAACAATAAAACGTTTATCGATTTGGTTAGCTGTTACTAAAATTTGATTCTTAATAACCTTTAGTTTATTTGAGTACCACTCTTGATCGATAACATCAGGCTTTTCAAGAACAAATAAATCGTTCATTTTCTTTATGATTTCATCTTGATTTCTATGTAATAGCTTCTTTAAGCTCACTATATCTTCTTTAAATTGTGATTGAAAATTCATTATATGTCCCCTTCTTTAATAAGATAGACTTACACGTAGCTGTCTTAAGAGCAACACACTAAAATTCGACATCCGACTATTTATTGGCTGTTCTGAATATACTACTACAATAATCATTTTGTGTTCGGTATCCGTATACTGGTGATTTATCATTGAAAATGATGTCGTATTCAAATCAAAATTTTAATGTTTTTAGATTTGTGAAACTCTAGTTACTGCTGTTTATTAATTTCATTAAGCCATTAAGATTTTTGTATATGTCCCGAATATTTTCTTTCTCAAGAGTAAAAATTTCGTGATAGTACCATTCTATCTTACTTAATGTTTCAAATTTAGGGTTTTTATCCACGTTCTTATAAAGTATCAGTATAGAATCTCTCAATTCATCGAATGTTTGGGAATTGATTCCATTTAAAACGCTCTTTATAATTGGATTTTGAAAAATTTCCTTTATCACGTTCAAGCAGTCTAGAATTGATTCAGTTTCACTTTCAATAAAAATACCATTTGGAATTTTATTGAAATTGGCATTTTCAAGTTCAGCAATCATGGAGAGTAGTTTCGATTTGCTTTTTGCTTGTAAACCTTTAAATACCACAGTGTTTAACAAATCCTTCAATTCAATAAGTCCTTGCGGATTAAGCAATAAATATCCTGAACTATTTTGAAAAATCATATTTTCCAAATGAGGACTAATCAAGGGGATTAGGGTTCTTAAAGTATGGAGATAATTAATTAAATTAACGTATGCTCCTATGGTATCTTTGTAATCTAGCCACTCTCTTAATTTTGTAATTTGATGAGTTGTTATATTATGCAATTCCTCTATCTTAAATAACTCATCAACAATATCTACGACATTGTAATTCTTATTAACTTTTTCAATGGCAATATATATCGGCTTATTAGGTACATTCAAATTCAACTTGGATTCGAACAGATGAAGTAGCATTTCATTTTCTAGGGAATTGTTATTTAAACTCACCAATTTTTTAACGAGATTCTCCTCAATACTACGTTGAAGATAGTTCATTTTGACTTTTGATAGAGCAAGATCCAATCTTGTTAAATTGCAAATTCTTATCGTATTTTCTCCCTTACCCCCTGAGTCAATACCTTTAAAGAAGATTGAATCCTCTAACTTTATGTAACTTTCATATAAGTCGTAATAAGCATGAATAATAAGAAAGTCACCTGATGTAGATGGATAGTCCTCTGGAATGCTAAAAATTTGATTTTTATTTCCTTGTAATACGTTTTTTCTTCCTTTAGCTGTGTTACATCTCCTACACGTCAGTGTTAAATTTATCGGTAGAAAAGAAAAGATTTTATGAGGGTCTTTAGGTACAATATGCTCAATATCTCCAGGACTGCTTCCCTCATCAAGTGGTGATTTGCAATAAAAACATTCACTATTATTATTAATGAGTATCTGTTTTATATTGTTTTTTATATATTTCAACTCAGTTTTATCCCAATTAAAATCATGTTTCATGATCAAAAGAATGTCATCAGCTGTTAAAGTATACATTTACTCACCTTTTATCTTTTGACTTATTAGACTAATGACTGTTTTTAAGGGATCACTTTCTTTTAGGTTTGTACTTAGCTGCTCTATGCGATCTACTCTCGTAGCAAGCCCTCTCCGATTGTTAGTACTTATAGCAAGCATTATTTGATCCAGTTCATCAGCAAGATAATAATTTCGATCTGTAGCTAAATCAAAAATATTAAACAGTACGTCTTCTACAGACCAGCCAAACGTTTCTTCTTTGTGTAGAACCACTTTAGTTTGGTACTGACTATCTCGTTCAATTGAAACAATAGAAGACGTATTAGGTTTTAGATCTGACACCATAAAATGAGAATGTGTTGCTAGCAAAAAGTGTGCAGAAGCATAGTGAAGGCTAAATATATTTCTTAGGCCCTCAATATATTTATTTTGCCAATTGGGATGTAGGCTAGTTTCAGGCTCATCCATCAAGATGAGTGAATCTTTTTCAATGTTAGATAAGATATTAATCATGGTTGTTATATACTGAACTTCTCCTGAGCTAGCGAATTCTAACTTGAAATATTTTTCTTTTCTAATAAAGACAGTAGGCTCATTAAAAATATTAATTTCAAATAGATGCCAAAGTATGTACAAATCATCATAATATCTTTCAAAGTATCCAGGTTCATCTAATTTGAAAGTTACGATTATTGCATTCTTCCGTATTTTAAATATATTGTTTCCTTCTTCACTTAAGCTTTCAAAAAAATCCATTATATCTTGATAATCCGAAAAATGAATACGGTCTAATTCTGACTTTGTTTTATTCTTTCTCAATTTATTTTGGTTAAGTAATATGTTCTCTTTTACCGCAACCTTTTCAATTGTTTCATTATTAGCTGTTTTAAACACTATTCTAATAACAGGTTCTAACCTTACGAATTTTAATATTTTTTCTAATATCGATTCGAAATTGTTTTTTTGCGATGAATTTAATATATTCAATATCAAATTTCTCGATGTTTCACCAATGCGAATTGTAGTATCTGAACTTTTAATCCCTAAATAGCTATATTCTTTGTCTTTATCATCTAACTGATGTTTATAGATAAACCTATCATTTATGCTATAAGCACTCGCGATCAGTTTGTTGGGAAGCTGAAGGTCGCTTAAATGAATGTTTTCTCCGTTTTTATAATAATCTTGTGTATCATCTTTTTGAATAACTTTAAAAATGTCTCCCCCGATCTGATATGTAAGGATGAATAATTTATTTGATTTTTTATTAAAGGTTCTTTTGGATCTCTTCAAACGATATAGTTCTAAGAATATCTTTTGAAGAGTTGACAATATCGTACTTTTCCCAGTGCCATTGGGTCCAATAATTAGTGAAATATAGGGTTCACCAGTTTCACGTAATGGAGGATCTTCAAAAAAGGATACATCAAAATTATTTTGTGTATTAACTGAATTCATATACTTTATACGGTGTATTAAGAAACCACCATCATCTTTTTCAGAAGATATAATAGTACTTTTTCTCTGAAATGCAGTATCGTAAAATGGATTAATAAATTTGTTTTGATTTTCGAAAACAATCCGCGAAATTTTCTTGATATTAGTTTCTTCTATTAAGCTGTTGATATTTCCAGTTTTAAATTTACTTGTTGTATTTGGATTGTTGAAAAATCCTTTAACATTATAAAACCATCCACCCGGTCCGATTAAAGTATCCAATTTCATTGACTTCATGTACATCGGGAGGGTTCTTACACTATGTAATGACAATTCGTATCGAGGCTCACCTAATACTCCTTGAATAACAAGATCCTCTCTGCTTTGTTCCATAAAAAAATCATATGCGTTCATATAACTACCTACTTCTAACAAAGGAAATACATAAACTGATCTATCATTACCTTCTTCATCTAATTGGAGCTCTTTTTGGGGCAAACCTACAAGCAATACCTTACCCACAAATGTATACTTGCGATTTTCTACAATAAATAAGTACAAATTAACACCAGTATCGTTTGAGTTAAGTAAGGTTTTGTTTTGAGAGTACTGTAGATTTTGATCACCAATTCGCCCCATGCCAGTGTATTGCCACAACCCATTTTTATCTTTGAATACATTTGCATATAGTGGTCTATCTTTATAAGACAATAGGACAAGAGAATTGGTTTTTAAAGATCTTCTCATACCACCTTTCCGGCTACATTTAAACAGATCAATTAGGTTATACTCATCAATATCTGCACCAGGTTTTAAATCGGATATTTTCTGCAAATTATCCATCTTAATTCTCCCCCTTATTTGAACATCATCACAGATGCTCTTCTACAATTTATTGTAAGGAAATTTTATAAGTAAACCATTAATGTTATAATATCATATAGTTTTTAAGACTTATATTATAAAAATGTTCTATGTGCCATTTCAGGATGAAAACATCCTCTCAACACTAACCAGTTCACCGCGTTCGCGTTGGTGAACTATATTGCTACATTTATATTTAATCCATAATACTTTTCTTCCATTTAATTTACGTTACTTATTCTTTCCATTATAATTCCGATTGAAATACGCAGGTGGGAACATCGATTCTTTTGGAAACAATCCTTTAGTTCGAATTCCAAAAAAGAATTAAGCAACTAATACAAAGGTAAAGTACCGAGAAAAGATCACAGCTTAATTTTCCTTTTTTGTTGCCTTGACCATAATAGCAGACTGCTTTACAGTTGTTGCTATTACCTTATACGTGGTTAGTAACTTATCATCATATATAGCTTTATAGCCCTCTAGTGAGTCATACTGCACGTAAACTTGGAGTTAGGCGTTACGTTAATCGATACAGCAGATGTCTATGGAAATGGACATAGTGAAGAACTCCTAGGCAGGGCGATTCATGACCGGCGGAACCAGGCTATTATTGCTACTAAATTCTCCTATACGCCAAATTATGAACAAATTAATGGTCACCCTGATTATGTAAAAAAAGCAGCTGAAGAAAGCTTGGAGCGGCTGGGAGTGAATTATATCGATCTCTATTACCAACATCGTGTTGATCCTAATGTTCCTATTGAGGAAACCGTCGGGGCTATGTCCGATCTGGTGAAGGAAGGAAAGGTTCGGTATCTGGGTCTCTCTGAAGCTTCTGCTTCCACGATACGCCGTGCGCATGCAGTACACCCGATCTCTTCGCGTTGCAAAGCGAATATTCTCTATGGAGCCGGGACATTGAAGATAACATCCTGCCTACGGTAAAAGAATTAAATATTACCCATGTAGCTTACAGCCCACTAAGCCGAGGTTTTATTTCGGGTGAGCTTCGCAAGTTTGAAGATCTTCACCCTCATGACATGCGGAGATATATGCCACGTTTCCAAGGCGCCAATTTCCAAAAAAACATTGAAATTGTAGATCAAATTAAGGAGATTGCTCAGAAAAATAACTGCACGCCATCGCAGTTAGCTATAGCATGGACGATAGCTAACGGTGCGCTTCCAATCCCTGGAACCAAACGGATCAGTTACTTAGAGGAAAATGTAGCTTCTGCCGATATTACGCTTAGTGCTGAAGACTTTGCTCGTATTGAAGAGGTTAATCCAAAACACGCGGTTCATGGTACACGTTACATGGAAGAAGAAATGTCCAAGCTTAACCGATAATTGCACTGATACGACATCCCATCATAGGTTGAACAACAGCAGCTGATCACATTGATTAGCTGCTTTCTTTTGATTATTAAGTTGTAGTTCCCACATGTTTTTGTCCTCGACATGATTCATGCAGCGCCTAATCATATGAAAGATTTAGCTACTTTAATATGTTTTCAGAGATGTTGTCTTGCACTTCAGTCGTCCAATCTCGTCGATATCTTCCCTTCTCTAACTTCTTATCAATAAAATCAACGACCTGTTGCAGAGAAATGATTTGCCCCATAATATTTTCCCGGTGCCTTTTGAATAGTTCCACTAACTCAGGATATTCTGCGGGATCAGCATCGGAGGAGACCCCTAGAAATGGACGTATTTCATCCAGCGACATTCCCGTTTTTTTCAGACAAGATAATAGGCTAAGCATATCAATATCATCCTGTCCGTAAACGCGATGCCCGTTACCCTTCCGTTCAGCCCGGGGGAGTAGCGCAATCTTTTCATAGTATCGAATCGTATCTTCAGATATGCCCGTATGCGTGGCAATTTGTTTTATCGTATAAGTTTGAATTTTCTTCATCCGATCCCCTCCCATAACGATTCTTTTTTTTGCATTATACATCTTGAAGTTGGCTCCAAGTCAACTCTCTGACCCTTTGAGGATTTTTTAATTTCTCCGTCTTGACTTGGAGTCGACTCCAAGTTATATAGTATGCCTCGTTAGGCATTTGCTCTACATGAGGAGGAAACATACTATGAATAAAAGCCACATTGAACATATTGCTGCTATATCGGGGGCAAGCGCTGGCATCGGACTAGCCTTAACCCGTAAATTTCTATTGGAAGACTGGCAAGTGGTTGCGATCATTCGCTCAGACTTCCCAGCGGACGACACACTAATCCAAGAAGCAGTCCATACGGGTAAGCTACATATTTATAAAACGAAGGATCTATCTGACTACTCCTGCTTAATGCAACTGATCGGAGAAATAAAAAGCAAGGAGCAGCGGATTGATATTTTGTTCAATAACGCCGGCGGCTCTTTCCCCACACTGAGCTATTCCAAACAAGGACGTGAAATTCATTACGAGCTAATGACAGTCGTACCGTACATTATTCTGATGGAATTGAAGGAACTTATAAAAAAGGGACACTTCAAAACGGTGATCAACACCTCATCGGAAGCGATTAAATTTACAAGAAAATTCACTATTGAAACCCTTGAGCACCCTAAAGTATTTCGCAAGCTCATCGGTCCTTATGCCACGTCTAAGTTAGCACTCTCACTGTGGACCCAAGCCATCGCACCACAACTTGCCCAGGAGAATATCAAGATCCGCAGCGTTGACCCTGGTGGTACCAATACACTAAGGAAAGAAACCAGTTCTGGATTACCTTTATTGGTTCTTCCATTAATGAAGTTATTTTTTTCTCCACCGGCTCACGGTGCCAGCAGGCTTTATGAAGCTGCTCTGGGGCAACACCAGAATGAAACCGGCGTGTTTTTGATAAAAGGTAAGATTACGGAATTAAAATTCATAGATCAAGCGAAGAATGTCCTGAAAAGGATCAATGAAATTTACGAACATGACTACGGTTATTATCTTGAAGCCACACATATCTCAAATCAAAAGTGAGTGGTTTATCATTTCAGTTTATGATTTGTACCTACTTGAGGTAAGGTTCATTCCGATTGTTCTTCACTGAGCGATAAATCTGCTCCACCAACACCAACTACATGGAATTCACGTTATTCAGCTAAAGCTATCTGATATGTTGTTATCTAAAGGAATACCCACACTTAAATATGCACTTGCAATTATAAACCGATCGGTTTATACTAATACAAACGGTATACGAAGTGAGGCGATAAATGAACAATTACCCTTCATGTTTCTGAGCCAAATAACTTGTGTATAAAAAAATATAACAACTAATGGAGGTATTACCATGGCCAAAGTAAATGTAGGTACAGAGAATGAACAACCAATTGAACTGTATTATGAAGATCATGGTGCGGGAAAACCAATTATTCTGATTCATGGCTGGCCTTTGAGTGGACGATCCTGGGAGAAGCAAGTTCCAGCCCTGATTGAAGCGGGCTACCGTGTGATCACATATGACCGTCGTGGATTCGGTCAGTCTTCTCAACCTTGGGATGGTTATGAATATGATACCTTTGCTTCGGATTTGCATAAATTGATTTTGCACCTTGATCTGCATGATGTCACACTAGTGGGATTCTCCATGGGTGGCGGCGAAGTTGCACGTTATGTGGGAACCTATGGAACAGAACGCGTATCTAAAGCCGTATTTGCGGGAGCGGTTCCTCCCTACCTCTATATAACCGAAGACAATCCTCAGGGAGGATTGGATGATGCAACCATTGCCGAATTCCAAAACGGGGTAAAAACGGATCGGCTAGCATTCCTGGATGGTTTTACAAGCAACTTTTTCGCTGCTGGAGACCGTACAGACCTTGTGAGTGAACCATTCCGTATCTATAACCGTGATATTGCAGCTCTGGCTTCACCTAAAGGCACATTGGATTGTATTGCTGCCTTTGCCCTTACTGATTTCCGTCAGGATCTGGAGAAATTCAACATTCCAACACTGGTTATCCATGGCGATTCCGATGCCATCGTGCCTTTGGAAGTAAGTGGACAACGTACTCATGAATCCATCCCTGGCAGCCGTCTCGTCGTTGTCGAAGGTGGACCACACGGATTCAATGCGACGCATGCTGAACAATTTAATGCAGCATTGATCGAATTTTTGCAGGGTTAAATTTAATACGACTGATGATTTTAGCAAAAAGAACATAATGAGAGAAAAAGCAGTGCGCCTCCTATACAGGAGGATGTCCTGCTTTTTCATTATTTCATAGGATATGCATATGAAGAATGAATACCCTCTTGAGCATTGGTAATACACAACAAAAAGCCGCTTTGCATAGGATTGATGGCTACTTGGTACATTATGAATCTGAACCGATATTCAAAATTGGTATTGAATTCGGGATGTAAACTTGCATTTATAAACCGATCGGTTTATACTGATACAAACAGTACAGAAAGCGAGGAAAATGTAATGAATAAGCTAACTCCCCCATTCACTCTTGAGACAGCAATCCAAAAAACTCGTATGGCAGAAGACAGCTGGAATAGCCGAGACCCTCAGCGCGTCTCACTTGTGTATACTGAGGATTGTTATTGGAGAAATCGGAGCGAATTTATAACAGGCCGCCAAGAAATTGTCTCTTTACTAACTAGAAAATGGGCCAAAGAATTGGACTACCGGTTGATCAAGGAGCTTTGGTCATTTACGGATAACCGTATTGCCGTTAGATTCGCATATGAATGGCATGATGATAGTGGCAATTGGTTCAGATCATATGGTAACGAGAATTGGGAATTTGCTGACGACGGCTTGATGCAACGTAGATTTGCTTCGATTAATGACATGCCAATTAAGGAAGAGGAACGAAAATTTCATTGGCCGCTCGGCACACGTCCCGCTGAACACCCAAGCCTAAGTGAGTTGAACCTATGACACGCACTGTTTTTGAAAAATCTGATGTCATCCCTCTCGTTGCCGAAGTATTTCGTGAATTAGGTTATGAAGGTGCATCTTTGAGTAAAATTACAGCCCGTACGCGTCTATCTAAAGGAAGCTTATATTATTTCTTTCCGGGCGGAAAAGATGAGATGGCTGCTGAAATTCTTGCTCATATTGATCAATGGTTTATCAAGAACATTTATGAACCGCTCGAAAAGAATGAACCCCTGGCAGCCATTGATCATATGTGGCAAGAGGTCGATACTTATTTTAAATCTGGTCAGCGTATATGCCTTATCGGTGCATTCGCTTTGGACGAAACAAGAGATCGATTCGCTGCTGTAATTCGGCAATATTTTGTAAGATGGATTGAAGCCTTCAGCGCGGCACTAGTTCGAGCAGGCATCTCCAAAGAGACAGCCGACCAAATTTCAGAGGAAACAATTGCTGGTATTCAGGGGGGATTAATCCTGAGTAGAGCACTTCATGATGAATCCTTTTTTGAACGTTCATTGGCCAATCTGTCACAACGAGTCTCAGCTTATATTTCGAAAAGCAACTCTGGTCACTGACAGAAAAGTGTTTTAATAGGAGGTCAATATCATGAGCAATTTTGTCGCAGATCAATTGGGATTTGTTCGCCGTCAGGCAGTTGATTATGTGAGGAATATAAATGACTCTGCCTCGGAAATAATTCCAACAGGTTTGAAAAACAATATAAAATGGAATCTAGGCCACATGTATGTTATACATGAGAAGTTCGCTTTCCAACTTACTGGGGAAGAAACCAAATATCCTACTAATTTTAACAAGTTGTTTGATCCAGGAACTAAACCGTCTGACTGGAATATAGAGCCTCCCACTTTGTCTCCAATAATCGACTTGTTAACGGAACAGATTGAAAGAGTTGAATCGATACTTTCAAGCAAATTGAAAGAAGAAATCAATCCTCATTACAAGTCTTCTACAGGACTTATCTTTACAAATGTAGAACAATTACTGGGTTTTCTGATTTACCATGAAGCAATGCACTTTGCAACAATTAAAAATATGAAGAGCATAATTGAAAGTCAGGATTTGTAAAGAATTCGTCCCTTCACAAAAAAAACAAACCGACCTTAAATCCTACTGAAGTTGGATTAAAGTCGGTTTGTTTTTTAAGTTTGAGACACCTGTTCACTGTATAGAACGTGCAAGTGCTGCAACAGAGCCGCGGAAATCGGGTCTGCCGTCTGCCGTCCACAAAAGCTCCGTCACAAATGTATGGCGATTCGGATCGTACAGCGGATCTCCTATAATGTTCTTGTACGTTCTTGCGTGAAACACAAATAGCATCTTTTCGTCGTCCTCTGACACCGTGAACGAATTATGACCGGGACCATACATTGAGATGTTCTCATCTGTCGAGAGAACCGGTGCTTGCGACTTGCGCCATGAGGTGGCATCAAGCAAATCAGCATCCGCATCGGCTTCAAGTAAGCCTATGCAATAATTATAATCAGTGGCGCTAGCCGAGTAAGAGAGGAATACCCGATTACCCTTTCGAAGAAATGCCGCGCCTTCGTTCACTTTATAACCAATAATCTCCCAGTCATATTCGGGCTTCGAAATCATCGTCTGCTGTCCAGTCAGCGTCCACGGATTGCTCATTTTAGATATATACAGATTAGAGTTACCTTCGATATTCGGATCCTTTTGTGCCCATACGTAATAACGGCTGCCATTATGCTCAAAGGTAGTGGCATCGAGGGCGAAGCTTTCCCACGCGGTACGAACCTGCCCTCTTTCCGTCCAACTGCCCTCGAGCGGATTGACATTTTCATTCTCTAGCACGTACATGCGATGGTCGAACAAGCCTTCATTCGTTTCCGTCGTGTGTGCGGCAGCGAAATAAACGTACCATTTGTCATCAATAAAATGCAGTTCGGGTGCCCAAATATTGGCACTAAGAATACCCATCTCGCGCTTTCTCCAGATCACTACAGGCGTTGATGTAACAAGCCCCTCAAGATTCTGGGCTCTACGGATTTCAATCCGATCATACTCCGGAACGGATGCTACGAAGTAATAATAACCGTCCGAATGTCGGTAAATAAAAGGATCTGCTCTCTGCTCAATTAAGGGTTGAATGTCGTGTGACGCTCGTTGCTCTATTTCCATCTTATCACCTGTTTCATCATAATATTTACTACCCTTTAACAGCACCTGCAGTCATACCGTCTATGAAATATTTCTGGAAAGCAATAAATAGTATGAAAATTGGAATGATGGAGAAGAAGGAGCCTACAATCAATAGGTCATAGTTATTGCCATAAGGAGTTAATAGCGTTTTCAAACCGATGGGAAGTGTATATTTACTCTGATCTCCGAGCACCATGAATGGCCACAATAGATTATTCCAGCTATTCATACCATTCAGAATGGCCATTGCTGCAAAGGATGGCTTCATAATCGGCATAATTAGCCTGAAATAAATCGCATACTCGTTTGCGCCATCAACCCGCCCAGATTGAATAATCTCTTTGGGTATGCTTCGTAGATATTGCCTGAAGAAAAATATGGTCGCGGCATTGGCTATACCGGGCAGAATGATTGCCGAATAGCTATTCACCATTCCCAAATCATTAATTAGGCTATACAAAGGAACCAGCAGTATTTCGAAAGGCACCATCATAATGAGCAAAACACATATAAAGAGAAAGTTCTTACCTTTAAAATCATATGCCGCAAAACCATATGCAACAAATGCGCTTACAAAAAGTGTTAAAACCACTTGAGCGATTGTTAAAATCATACTGTTCCAAAACCACACAAAATAATCATGTTGTCCAGTAAACAGATAGATGAAATTATCAAAACTCATGATTTCAAAATCCAAACTTAGGTTAAGACCATATCTAACTAATGATTCACCTGGTTTAAAGGAAGATAGGGCCACTGCATAGAATGGGATCATAATTATAACGAATAGTACAATGAATAAACAGATAATTACTATTCTAGAGATGAAATCACTCCTCGTCTGACTTCTGCCCACTTTAATCCTCCTCCTTTTTGAACATTCCACTAAATTTCAACTGCGTTAAATTGATAACCATAGCAATGACTAACAGGACGATACCAACTGCAGCTGCATAACCCAGCTTATTCTGCTCAATCCCTTGTCTATACAGGTATCCAACAATGGTTAAACCAATATTTTTGGGTGAATTGTTACCGTTGAACATCATCAGACTCTCGGTAAACATGGCTAAACCTGCATAAACACTAATTGTCGTAACATATACCGTGGTCGGCTTCAATAATGGCATTGTGATCGTTCTAAACTTCTGCCAAGCAGACGCCCCGTCAATTGAAGCAGCCTCATAATATTCATTGTCGATGCTCTTCAAACCGGATAGATAGTAAAGCATATTCACGCCTGTCCATCTCCAACATGCGAGGATTAACAGTGCTGCCATACTCCAATTTCCGTCTTTCAAAAATTTAATAGGGTCTATACCAAATAAACCAAGGAAGCTGTTCATTAATGAACCTTCCATTTCACCGAATGTAAGGCGGAAAATCGTACCCGCAACTGCAACAGATGTCAATGCAGGGAGAAAGAACGAAGATTTAAAAAACTCTCTACCCATCATTAACTTACTGTTGATCATCACGGCAAATAACATTGGAAGAGGAATTAACAGCACTAAGGTTCCTAACATGTACACAACGCTATTTTTAATAGCCGTCAAAAACACTTTATCCGTAAGTAATTTCGAATAATTGGCTTCACCAATCCACTTAGGATCCTGACCCAACATCCGATCTTGAAAGCTCATTACGAATGAATTTACAAGCGGAAAAAACCAGAATATCAAAAATATAAGTATAAATGGCAATACGAAAACATAAGGTGCCACTTTTTGAGAGTATACAAATTTCTTTATCATATTCTCAATCTCCCTTGACTATGGTTAAACCTGCCGACTACGATAACTGCCGACAGGTTTAATCAAATCATTTACTTATTATATTTATTTCAATTCTTGTTCAATTGCTGCTTGTGCTTCATCCAACGCTTCCTTCACATCTTGGCCATCTTCAAAGATAGCATTCAAAGTAACCGTATTGAGGATATTGCCGATGGTTGGTGAAGCTTTAACGGACTTAATCGCTCTAATTTCGTCTTTGATTTCATTCAAAGTATCAAATGCATTTGTTTTAAAGTATTGGACGTATTCATTATCAGGGTTTTTCGTGACTGCATCATCTTTCCATACTTCCATGTTGATTGGGTCGAATCCAAGTGTATTCCAGATTTCAGTAGTAGCTTCTTTCGAAAGCTTAGCAAAGGCTACAAATTCTTTTGCCAACTGAACGTCTTTACCACTCTTAGTTACAACTGTACCCGTACCGCCTAAACCAACGGAACGGGGATTCCCTTCTTCAAATACAGGCAATGGAGCTATTGCATACTTACCATTAAGGTCCTTCATTTCGTTTACAAAGCGGGACATGTACCACTCAGGCATCAATGCGCTTGCGTAGTTGCCTTTGTTGTATTCGCCTTTTGCTTCCTCTGTGTCGGGCTGTCCGCCAGGGATCGTATGAATAACATTGTTTTTCTGCAGATCGACTAACATTTCATATGCTTTAATCATTTCAGGCGAGTTCACTTTTGGATTACCATTTTCATCTGTAAAATCAGCATTTTGCTGAGCTAGCAGCAGCGATGCTTGCCACGTAGCTGATGTATCAGCAGTACCTAAGTACTTTCCAGTCTTTTCATAAACCTTGATACCTGCCTGCTTGTAATCTTCCCACGTTTTGATTGTCTTGTAGTCAACACCTGCTTGCTCGAGAATTTCAGTATTGTAGAAAGCAAGCGTCGCACCTACGTGATAATCGAATCCATAAACCTGATCGGCTTTGGAATAAATCTCGACACGTGAAGGAACAACAACGTCTTTGTATGGTGCAAATACATCATTCAAAGATTCCAGGGGAACGTTGTCACCTTCCAAGAATTTAGGGAATTGACCAAGTTCAATATCCGCGATATCAGGAGCACCTTTTCCGCTTGTAACTGCCAATAGGAGCTTGTTGTGCATATCATCGTAAGGCATAACCGTTACATTCAACTTAATCTGTTTGTCTGGGTTCTGTTCGTTCCATAACCCCAGCATTTTATCCAAATGCTTGCCGTGCAAATCTACGAATGTCCAAAATGATAACTCTGTTGCATTCTCACCGGCATTAGCGCCTAATTGCTGTGTTTCCGTTTTTGAATCGGAAGCATTACCACATGCAGTAAAAAAAAGTGACATAATAAGGAGTGTAACGATGGAGATTAAAGCACTTCGTTTTTTCATTTGTTCGTCATCCTCTCTTTTGGTTATGCATTTGAAAAGTCGGCTGACTAGTTAGTTCTGTTAATTTAAGCGGTTTCAATTCATCTGGTACCACCATCCTTAACAATATTTCTAACCGTTCAAAGAAAAGACCCCTTCGCAACAATTTCTCAGACTCCATATTGTAAGCGCTTTACATGCCGTATTATAATATATATGAAATAAGCTTTATATAACCAATTGATTATAAAATCATAAAGTTTATGGGGAGATGCTACTCTTGAAAAAGCTGGCGCTCTACAAACAAATTCGAGAAAATATTATACAGAAAATTAAATCAGGGCAGCTTCGGCCAACGGACCGTATTCCTTCTGAGCAGGAACTAATGGACGAATTCAGAGTAAGTAAAATAACCGTCAAGAACGCCCTAACCCTACTAGCTGACGAAGGATTCATTATACGCATACAAGGCAAAGGCTCATTCGTCTCTTCTAGTCTTGTGGTTTCTAGCATCAATTTCTCGCCATCCCCAAGCAGCCCGTCCTCCATGCCGCTCATCGGCTTCATTATTCCGACGATGAGAACCCGTGTCATTCAGAAGCTCGTTGACTACACGGAACACTTCATACAAGAAGCGGGTCTCAGCATGGTACTAAGCATCACGCGCGAGTCTTCCTCGATCGAATCAAACGTCATTCGTACACTAACGGAGCTCGGTGTGAAGGGGCTGATCGTCTTTCCGACAGAAGATGAGAAGTACAACGAATCATTACTGCGTCTGTCGCTCGATAAATTCCCGTGTGTGTTCATCGACCGCTATCTGCGCAACATTGAGACGTACACCATTACATCCGACAATTACGGCGGTGCGTATAAAGCTGTATCCCATTTGCTATCGAAGAGTCATCAGCAGATTGCGCTCATCTCACCTGAAAATGCCAATACAGCCGTCGAGGATCGTACGCTCGGCTTCGAGCAGGCGTATACAGATCAAGGGATCTCCATTGACAAAAGCTTGTGGTGTCACATTCCTCTCGACATTCTACGCAGCGAGCAAGCATTAGACTATGTAAGTGACTTCTTGCAAAACCACAGTGGAATTTCGGCAGCCTTCTCCTTGACTGAAGAAACAGCACGCCTTACATTGGCCGCGATCAGTCGTCTGAACGTTCACTCCAATATCGATTTGTTATCTTTTGATAATCCACATCTTTCAGGCGTACCTTATGTACAGCAGGATGAACAGGAAATGGCACGAACAGCCGTAAAGCTGTTACGTGAACAGATGGAAGATATTTATTCTCCTAAGAACGCCATTATTCCCGTGCAACTCATCTTCCCTTGACACGATAAACGTTGCAGCCAGGCGATTAATGAACTTGGCATATTCAAATTGGTTTTTCTTATGTAAATTAAAAGCTTGACTAAAAAGATTGAGCGCCTTTGATTGGAGTATGTCTCCCCATAATCAAAAGCGCTCATATTTCAAAAATTCAATCCAATTCCTTTATATACCACGCATCCATCGCAGAATGTTCAGAACCTGATAATGGCTTAGCCAAAAGATTGAATCCAAATTTTTCGTACAAAACACATGCTGTTTTTAATTCTTGCTTTGTTTCTAAGTAACACTTTGCATAGTGCTTAGAGGCGAACGACAAAGCAGTTTCCATTAATTTCCTCCCCATCCCATACCCTTGCGTTTTCTCACTTAAGTATAGTTTTTGTAATTCGCAGACATTATCTGGTTCGTTAAATGGGGCTATACCGACACCACCAACAACTTCTCCCTCTATTTCCACCACCCAGTATTTAGCATGTTTTAAATTGTTGTAATAGTCGTGAAGGTCATTGAGTTGAGGGTCAAAATAGGCTGTGCCAGGAATTGCTAACCCAAGTGTTTCTAGTGAATCTTGTATTATTTCCTTTATTTTTGCGTTGTCCTCTTGTTTAATTTCTCGAATAATCATACACGAACTCCTTCTACTTTAGTTTGCAGCCATGTCATAATGAAAATATCCATTATAACAATACTCCATCTTTAATCTGTTTCCTATTGATCTAACTGTACCACTTTCCATCTATCGCAGGCCATTTTCTCATAAACCTATTCTCCTTTTATGCTAATTTTGTCCTGGTTTCTCGACATTAAGCAAAACTAAAAAACCAGTCGACGATTCAATTCCGTCAACTGGTTGATTCACTTATTGTAGTTTTAATCTCAATAACTCACTCATTATTCAAAGCCTTAACAATGGTGCGATTACGCCCCTCTTCCTTGGCTTGATACAAA
The DNA here is from genome assembly GCF_023714095.1 of Paenibacillus sp. MER 99-2. Classification (NCBI taxonomy): domain Bacteria; kingdom Bacillati; phylum Bacillota; class Bacilli; order Caryophanales; family Paenibacillaceae; genus Paenibacillus; species Paenibacillus sp. MER 99-2. Next base: position 1,920,865 of record NZ_JAMAUZ010000001.1, read on the forward strand.
GCAGCATCAGCCAATTGAAATAAATCTGCTGCACATGACGAGTCAACTGGATACTCTGCAATACCTGCCGAAATTGTCACACTATGATCAATAGTAAACGTACTATTTTGCACTGTTAAGCGGATGCTTTCGGCAGTTTCATAAGCCTGATCAGATCTGCAATTCTGCAGAAGCACCACGAATTCCTCTCCGCCATATCGGAAGCAGAAATCTTCGGAACTTACTGACATTTGTATTTGTTGAGCTATCCGTTTCAATACTTCATCTCCAGCGTGATGACCAAATGTATCATTAATCGTTTTAAAGCGATCGATGTCTAATACGATGATGGAAAATGGACCTTCTCTCTGAGTCCATTGCTGTATGATTTCCCCAAATGTTCTACGATTGTTCAAACCTGTTAGTACATCTGTACCGGCCTGATAAACCAGTTGATCCGTTTTTTGTTTGAGGGTTCGCATAGCCCCAATAACCGTACGCGTGAGCAAATCAGCTTCACGGTTCCAATGTGGCTTGACCACGGACTGGTTCACTTCCCCGTTCTCCATTTGGGTGATCATATCAGCAAGTAGAACAAATGGGCTTGCAAGTTTACGTGCCACTCTCAAAACAACCAAAGTTAAGATCAGAAATGGGATTGAGGTGTATAACAATAACATCCAAATATGATGGTTTAACTGATCATACACCGTTTGCGTGGGTGTTACAAAGACTACTCCCCAACTAGTTGTAGGGACTTTGTAATATGCTGCAAGTGAGTCTACATCAGATATATTTTTGTATCGCTCCTTACCCTCTTGATTGTTCAATAGCTTTCTAACCACGTCATTCCTACTTACATTTTCTCCAATACGGTTGGCATTTGGATGAAATAATAACGTTCCTTTTTGATCAACGATGAAAAAATAAGAACCATTTTCGGCTTGGAGTTGGTTACCAAAAGATAGATTTAGGATATTATACTCCTGCAAATGGATATTGCCACCAATCATACCTATAAAATTGCCTGAAGCATCATTAAGAGGTTCACCAATAAACATGATAGTGTGATTCGTTTGCGGGGTTGGATAGGCTTCTGAAATATAAGATGCCTTTGATTGGATTGCCAGTTTTGCCGCTTTAGAGTTTACATGTTTACCGATAACCGATTCGTAGTAGGGCGAAATAGATCGTACAAGCCCCGTCTGATCTGCAAGGGCAACGGAGTTAAAAAAGTTACTACTGTTTTGAATGAGATCCAAACTTGTATTTAGTTTGCTGGTATCCGTGAAGTCATCTTCATGTATGTACTTCGCTGCATACTTTAGACTACTCTGCATGGAAAGAAACAACGAATCTAATGTCTGACTCATTTGTACGGCGTTTACGTAATTATTTGAAAGTGTATTGTCTATGAGTGCACGCTTTTGAGTGGTATATGATGATATAATCATGATGGTCAAGGTCATTAAGACTGAAACGGAGACTAAGCTGCTCAGCAGAACATTGAGGCTAATTTTTCTCATACTATTACTTTTATTCGCAATTCATATAACTGTTTGTTTAAATTCATTTCAATTCTCCTTAAAAATACATTTTCCCCTAGTATTTTATCCGAAAACTGTTAAGAAAGAATAAAAAAATAAATAAACCTTAACATTTTCATTACAATTACAAATTTAATTAAAATTCCATCTTATTCGTAACCATTTCTAAGTAAATTGAGCCACTTTGCATAACCAGAGCGGACGGGTAGTAATTATGTACTAATGTTCTATTTAATAACCGATATGACTCTGTTTCACCTTCACCGGTATAGTTAGAATCATATATTACGGAATCAGATCGATGGATTTCTATTAGACGTATTTGTTGCGGAGTCATTTGACTGTGGACAGACATTTACCCAGCGAAGGCTTACAATACCTTTTTTTAATCCAAATGGAAACTCCACATAAGAATACGCCTATTGTATTTGATTAAAATACAATAGGCGTATTCGGCATTTTATTAATTAACTATCTGATTCCCGTGTCAATAATGAGATCAAACGGTTCTTCAGCATCTGCTTTTTGAAGTAGCTTCTTAATTGTATGATCTTCATCCTAAGAGGCTGACATTTATTTAACTAACTTCGGGGATTCTGTAAGGTGGCCGCAAGCAGTTTTTTGATTCTGCCTATATCATGATATGTCTTCGTTCAATCCCAGCCACTGCACCGCCAACCCGAACCTGTCTGATGTCACCGCTCCCGCTCAGGCGCAACCCTACCTTGATTTCAGAAGGACAATTCATCGAATACCCTTGCCTGAACATGACATGTTCCACTTCTTTCATAGGTAGCTCGCCATGTTGGTACAAATAGCAGAGTAGTGCACCGTTGGATGTTCCTGTCGCACTCTCCTCTGGAATATCGTACAGCGGCGCAAAGTTTCGACATTCCGCAGTAGCATTGTCTGGAGTATCCAAGGTGAACAGATGATATCCTACGACATCATATTTTTCGCAAATAGCGGTTATGGCGTCAAATTTTGGCTGAATCTCATTCAAGAGATTCCTACTGCGGATCGGGATAAAAATATCACGCAGACCCGTCGAAACAATCTCGATAGGCAACTCGGTTTCTAGGGCTTCAGGAGCTATTCCCAAGGATGGGGCGATTTCCTCACAGGATATCTTTTCAGAAAATTGTGGTAAAGCCTGCGATAAATAAACAAAACCCTCCGAGCTAATATCGACATCCAAAATTCCTGCCTTGGTTTCTATCGTATAAGAGCTTGCTGCTTCAGCCAAACCTAGCGAATGCATTAGTCCAAAAGCAGCAATCGTGGCGTGCCCGCACAGATCAACTTCGTTCGAGGGAGTGAAATAGCGGATTTTGTAATTGGCTAATGTGGATTTCTCTATAAAGGCCGTCTCCGAATAGCCTACCTTCTTCGCTATGAGTTGCATGTCAGACGCTTCCAGTGAAAGGTCATTCTCCAAGACAACTCCTGCGGGATTACCACCATGATCCCCTTTTGCAAATGCGTTCAGCGTATACACTTCCACTTTCATGTTGCTCATCCCTTTCTTATCTTCAATTCCATATGTAGTTCTGCAGGTATCACCCTTGCTGATAGGACACAGTCGTCATTGTGTAAGCTTATAGTTTAACAAGAATGTACGCCTTTTGGAATCTCTAAATCAAATGAATATCATCTTCTTCAATTTAAGACGTAGTGAGTTGTCCACATAGGAAATGCCCCGCTGATGACTCAGCAGAGCTTGAATAACCCATTTATTTTCATACAAGATACGAACTAATACCAGAACGATTTTGTGATGATAACGAGCAGAATAAAGAGTACAAGAATTGCCGCAGTTGAAGTACATATACCGTTACCAATTCCACCTACATTGTTACAATCGTATCCAACTTTACTCATTTGATTGGCCTCCTTTGAATCTCAAGGTACGTCATAACATATGCCAAATTAGCACAAATGAGCGGGCATATCCCCATGCTGTCACGCCCAAACCATACTGTATATTCCAGACAATATAATTTATGTTCATGTCAGCTGCTTTCAGTTCTGCCACTCGCTTATCAAAATACGCGAAAAAATCAAAAGAGCCGTAGGGATGCTTTCCCATACAGCTCTCTGTAAGCGCCCTTCACGATTTAACCATTGCTTATTAATTAAGGATAATAGATCCGTGTATCATCGAAATAATTAAATGAAGTAATAGTCCAACCATTAACCTTCTTAGTCATCTCAGCTTCAATACCGTAGCTATAGTTATAGTCGCCAACGATCCCATCTGAATGAAAGACCGCCTTATATTTAGTAAGGCTTTTATTCCATTGAATATACTCTGACTGAGGAAGACCTAGTTCAACGTTATTTTTATTAAATTGAATCCAGTATTTCTTTTTGGCCATCGCATTTGTTGCAAGAGTCAATGCTTGATTATCTGCCAATGGACGAGCATATACCTTAAGGTGCTCAGAATTTCCTGTTAACGAAGATTTATCCCATTTGATAGTATCCTTCGGATAGAAGAAGTTACTTAAAGCTTTAAATTGTACATACACCGAGCCGTTTCTCAACAATACTCCATTACCAACAGTAGCATTAAAAGTCTTCCCGTCTTTAGTTAGTGAAGCCGTTTTGGTCTTCTGATCCCAAGATATATTTACATCAAAATATTTATCAAGTTTTTCATCGTATATGAATAGATAATTCGTCGATATACTGCGGAGAGGCGCATATAATCTGCCCTCATAAAGCAAACCGTTTACTCCGTCATATTCATCATATTGATCATCTGCGGCATAAGAACTCATTGGACTAAACATTAAAGCGCCACTTAATAATGATAAAAAAGTGACCCACAACATTGGCTTTTTCAAAATAATGAATTTCATATTTTCTCCTCACTCTTTTTTATTTTAATATTAATAAATTTTACATGAATTAACAATTAATAATACAGGAAAATTTATCCATTAATTTACAATCTAGTTGAGTAACAGCCACGTTATAAGACTACTATTCGATCCACACATAAAAATCATATTTCAGAACGAATCAAATACATAGTATCGCCTACATAGTACCAACGCTCTCTCTGAGACGTTTAACATCCCTAATTGGAGGTAAACCGAACATTTTGGCATATTCTCTACTAAATTGGGATGGACTTTCATAACCAACCTGATATCCTACCTCAGCTGCCTCCAATGATTCAGCAAACAATAATCGACGAGCCTCTTGCAATCGAATTTTTTTCTGATATTGCAATGGACTCATCGCAGTCACCCGTTTAAATTGGTGATGCAACGCCGATGGACTCAGATTAATCGATTTGGCTAATTCGTTTATCTTGAGTGGTTCGGCATAGTCTTGATTAATTATTGTTATTGCTTTGGAGATTGAAACTGCTCTCTCGCTTCCAAGAGCTAGTTGCAGAATTAATTGACTATTTTCGTCATGAAGGATGCGGTAAAGTATTTCCCTGATGATTAGTGGTGCAAGAAACGGAATGTCCTGCGGAGTTTCCAGTAGCGACACTAATCTCGTCATCGCACTTAACAATTCTGCACTTGTCTTACAGACAGAAAGGCCGGAATTTAGCCTACTACTTGCAACTGGTAACTGAGGTGTATCCCGCACAATTTCTGCAATCTGATCCGCAGAGAAGCGTAATTTAACGCATAAATAAGGTTTATCTGGACTCGCTTCAATGATCTGACCAGTTATGGGTAATCGCACTGAAGCTGTCAGGTAGTTATCGGAATTATAAATATAATTTTTATCACCTAGAGTAACGATTTTAGTCCCCTGAGCGATAACATATATGGAAGGTTCATACTGTGCCGGCAAAGGCTCTGAAGTGGTCGAGGCTCGCAGGAAGCTAAGTGATGGTATTTTTGTTTGTTGTAGCCCCTCCTGAATTGCCAGCCGCTGAACGATCTCTAAAAAGCATTGCTTGCCTAACGATGTAGGCGGTTGAAATTTACGATCGTCTGGCATCGTCTTCTCCCCTCCTTTCAGCCCATAATAATATGGTGTGCAGGATTAGGCAAGAACAGCGGACGAATGGACTACTTGTATCCCACTCATTCAATCTATAATCGGTTTAAACTACAAGAAGAAAGGATGTTTAATACTAATGAGTAATTTGAATGGAAAAGTAGCGATTGTAACAGGATCTTCCAAAGGCATAGGGAGCGCAATAGCTAAGCAATTGGCAGATCTCGGAGCTAAAGTTGTAGTTAACTATTCTAAGAGTGTCTCGCAAGCGACAGAAGTCGTAAAGTATATTATTGAAGCAGGGGGCGAAGCCGTTGCCATACAAGCTGATGTGAGCAAGGTCGCTGACATAGAACGATTGTTTACTGAGAGCATTGCTCAATTCGGCAAAATCGATATTTTGATAAACAACGCCGGAGTGATTTTATACAAACTTTTGAATGACGTCACTGAAGACGATTTTGACCGTATATTCAACATCAATGTAAAAGGTACATACTTTGCTTGTCAGCAAGCGATGTTGCATATGGCTAACGGTGGCCGTATTGTTAATTTCTCCACTTCGGTTGTTGGAGCAATGCTACCAACATACAGTACTTACGCTGCTACTAAAGGCGCTGTAGAACAAATTACAAGACAGCTCGCAAAAGAGTTCGGTTCAAGGAACATTACAATTAATACAATCGCACCCGGGCCAGTTAATACAGAGTTGTTCGCCTCAGATAAAACAGAAGAGCAAATTGCTGCACTTGCCAGAATGAATGCATTTGGACGTATAGGAGAGCCTGAGGACATTGCAAATGTCATTTCTTTTCTGGTAAGCAACGAATCTGGTTGGGTGACTGGACAAACGCTTCGTGTGAACGGTGGGTATGTGTAAAAAAGGTTTTTTTCTAAGAGAATGCTCATCTAATCGAAAATGGATGCAATATGAAAGACCCTTCCACCAACGGAAGGGTCTTATAAACACGTATTTGTGAGAAAAACTTTCTAAGAATAAAAACTCACTGCCTTTTTTCACTATACCTCTTAGTTAAGCAACTGGCGAAGCTCCTCGACTTCCAGACGGGCAGTTGGGTGGTAAGCTGGACTCTGTACATAGCACTGGAAGCTGTATAACAACTGTCTTCCCTCCAGCGTTGCCATCAGGTTCTCCAGGTTCAGCGCTCCCATCAGCACTCTACCATTCCTCACCTGGAACTCCATCAATAATCCGAGCTTATGATTACGTTCAAAATTATCAATGGTCTGCACGATGGGTTGCAGGTCTTTATTCAGATCATCCAGAATGATGGATGAAGACTCGGTAACGATGCTCCACCATGGATAAGTCGAATACTCCTCTGTGACAAAATGTTCGAAGGCCGGATGATTCTGTTGAATCAACAAGCCCATTGTGCCCACGGGAACTTCTCGTTTCATATTTTCGGATATCGATCGGAACATAGGATAAGACCAGAAATCCGTGCTGTAGAAACCTTGGATCGCATGTTGAATCTGTTTAGGATTCGGGAAAAGTAGAATATCCTCTCCTTGCTCTAGCAGCGCCAGCGCCTCGTCCGAGAGTTGGGTGAATAGATTCAAATTGCTCAGATCCACCTCCTGTTGACTCGGGTATATCCACAGGTCGTAAGACTTACGGATATCCGTGCCCGGAATAGACAATTTCATCTCTACTTTGGTCATTTTGGAGACTTCAGGGATTGGAATACGGAGTTCTGCGATACTCACATGATTTTCACCATGGAATGCTGGCAGATTCACTTCACCTTCTACAAGGATGCTGCCTTCGAACTGCTCGCTTTGCAGTAGCCATTTCAATTGAAGTCCATCCAATGCTTGTCTCCGGAAGTAACTAAGTTCAATACGTGCTTCGAACAATTCACCGGCTTGATAATTATATTTGGGGAATCTCGCCAGCAGCACAGCATCGGAACAGAACGTTCTCCACTCCTCTGGTGTGATCATGCCCTTGGAATCCATGAATGCGTCCAGCACACCTACCAACGCTGTTCCCTGACCACTGAAATCCTGGAGATCCAGCAGTTGGAACCCGGCTAGTTGCTGCGAACGAAAAGCGGCTTCCAGTTCCTCGTTGTAACATTGAACCGCGAGTTTACCCGAGGCTCTGAAATAGGCTGGCGCCAGATGTCCCAGTCCTTTGGCTTCCAGACGCTCTCGAAACACTTCGAAGTTCTTCGCTTTGAGAGAACCCGTGTACTTGTTAATCTCCTCGAAATTAGGAAATGTGGCGTACTGTCCAATTTCATGCGAGATGACCGGTACACGTGAGACAAGTTGGTCGCTTCCAGCTTCCGCCTGTACCGTTTTGGAGCCTGTCCCATATTGAATCTGAATCTCTTTTTCCCCCGTTTGCGAAGAGGGGTCAGCATCGCTTCCTTGCGCAGGTACAATGTTTGAATCATAATCTTTCAACGTGTTGGGCAAATCGGTCTGCACATGACCTAGCGGAGCATCACACATCGCATACGATCCTCTGAACAGGCGCTCTTTGGAGAAACGTACCCCGCAGAAAAATTCACTTTCCTCTAGAATGTCCGGTACAAACTGAAAGTTATTGGAACCCTCGGTGTATAGATGACGATGATCATATGCTTTGTATTCCTTAAGTATTGCATTTAATTTGTCCTTGCTTCCCCATAGTTCATTCCCCATGGACATCATGACAAACGAAGGATGGTTACCAAAAGTCTTCAGCATCGCAAATCCCTCGCTAATCAAGTAATCCTGCTCTGCTTGATTGTGCCCATCTGAAGATTCATCCGTAATCGTTCCCCAGAACGGGAGCTCAGGCTCCATGTAGATACCCAACAGATCCGCTGCAATAAAAGCAGCCTCTGGCGGACAACAGGTATGGAAACGGTAGTGATTGATGCCATAGGACTTGGATATAGCGAGAATGCGAATCCATTCATCCACATCTGTTGGCGCGTATCCGGTGAGCGGAAAGATCAGCCCGTCATGCTTACCTCGCAGAAACGTTTTGCGGCCATTAATGGTGAATTTGTCTCCAGCCGCCCGGAATTCCCGCAGTCCCGTCCATATTACGGTGGAATCCAAAACTTCGCCGTTCTGATCTTTCAGTTCGATATGAAGTTGGTACAAATTAGGTTCATCATCACTCCATAACATTGTGTCTTCCCCAATTTTGTACATCAGCTGGATCTCCTGCACATCCGGGGTGAAGATCTGTTCCTCCGTCCTATACACCGGATCTGCACTGACCGCAACAGCTGATACCACGATTTGCACACCTTGCAGTTCACCGACAAGTGATGCCTTGATCTCGAAAGATCGAGTTGCCAGAATAGGGTAGACTTGAACATTATCCAGAAAAACACACTCGAAAAATTGTAGTTCCAGCTTCCCTGTAATCCCGTTCCAATTCGTCTGTGTGTCCTCAGAAGTAAGGTGACCTCCTTTGGTTGGATAATCGGTATTGTCTACTCGAATCGTAATTGTATGTGTTCCCGCGGTTAGCCCTGCCTCAATCTCGTAACGGTGAGGTGTGTTCAGACTATTTTGTGTCCCCAATTCTTCCCCATCAATCCAGACTGTCGTTACTCTCGTTCGTTCGAGGTGCAAGAAGCAACGTTTGTCAGCCAAGTGTTCAGGAATTTCAATCTCTCGTGAAAACCAGGCATATCCCTCAAATAAATACTCATCAGTCAGCGCACCAATTAATACATTTTCGTTTTTCTTGCCCTTGCCCGCATGAGATGTAGTATTCGGCAATGTTATGACATCTGAAAAATTCAGACCACGTTCTACCTTATGTTCATCGAGTTGGAGTTTCCAGATACCTTCCAAGTTTAGTGCAGCTATCATGATAATGTCTCCTTTTTTATTCATAGAATCGTTAAAGTAAACGCTCTCAAGTCGCAGAAACCGTTTTCGAAAATCATACATGTATTATAAACTCGATTGATGCTCCTCGCATAGTTTATTTACTATTAAGATCCAGATCATGTTTATTAAGAATTTCAGAGTGGAGGGTTTTCTTTCATGTTATACTTTCTCTGCATAACACAAATAACCTCCACAGCCATGGAGGTTATGACTAAAATACTTTTCTCAACCTTCTATTATAGTGAAGCATTCTCCGTATGCATAGTACAAAATCCTTCCAAATAGCAATATAGTAAGAAAAAAGCCGCTATAATAGCGACTTTGTGGTGAATCATATACACGGCTTACCAACATCGATCACTACATTTTAGTCCAGCAGGCTGTAGATCTGAATGCTCTCCACCTTGGCATCCTTGATATGAAATGACATCACATCTACATAATTGGATGGCTCATAGCGGAAGTCATCTTCCTCATCGGGGGCTCCATCACCAAGCAGTTTCCCCTCAGGGTAGGCGTTTTTGAGTGTATCCAGACTATCTCCAGCTTTAATGTTGCGCACTGTCGCATACTTAGGATCTGTAATTTCGATATGGAAGATAGAGTCTTGTTTTCCCTCTGGTATACTGATCGTTTTAATCTCCAGACCAGGATACGTATACACCTTTTCTGTAAAACCGATTAACGTATCCATATTGGTTCCATCGTCGGCACTGTACGTATGTGATTTCAGGTTATCCGGTTTGCCCAGCATTTGTTCCATCTGATCTTCATTCGCTGTATCCGAAATTGCAATGGTGTGCTCATTATAGACAAAAGCAAGCTCCTTCAGCACCACATTGCCTTCCTTCTCGATCGACCCTTCCTTAATCGCTTCAGAACCCTGTTCTTCCGAATTCTCCGAACCAGGCGTACTAGAATTAGATGTTTCTTCGCCTTTGGCCTGTTCATTGGACGTGCTATTTTCACCAGGGTTCTGGATTGCTTCTGGCGACTTGGCGCCATTGGACTGACAACCCGTCAGTGCCATCGTTAATAACATACTCAGCAAGATACCAGTTGTAGCTTTGTTTATCAGTTTCATCATGATCCCTCCATAAATGTGTGATTTCTTCTTATGAAGTGATTATAAAAAAAGCATTTGTTAGTCTCATAACAGAATTGTATCAGTCTTGTAACACTCCTGAATGACGTGCTGATTCTACGCGCAAGGCAACACAATCGTGATAGTAGTTCCTTTTCCTAACTCACTTTCCATGTCGATATATCCATCAAACCGCTCTACAATCTCTTTGCAAATCGAAAGTCCAAGACCTGAACCGTTCGCTGTGCTTGCATTTCTCGCCCGGTAAAATCGTTCCTGCACTCGTTCCAGCTCATCACCAGCGATACCAATACCCTGATCACGTATCCGTATGACCACCTCGCTTGTCGTATGTTCCATCTCCACCTCAATCTGCGAATGACTGCCTGAATATTTAATGGCATTGTCCAGTAGGTTAGCGATCGCATGGGACATCAGCATTGGATTGACGTTGGTGTAGACTCCTGTCATACCTTCATCGGTAGGTTCTCCCTCCGCTTTATTAACCATGATCTTGATCTCTTTATCTTTTGCCTTGGCTTCCATATTCAATGCGACTTGCTGAATCAGTTCGTTCATTTCCGTCTTCTCCACTTCCAGTTCGTCAGAGCCAGCCTTGTCAAATCGGGATAGCAACAACAGTTCATTAATCAAGCGGGTCAGCCGATCCGATTCCTGCAGCAGATGAGCATAGATTTTTTGCAGCTCCTTGTTCTCGTTCTCCCCTTCAACCAAGTATTGAGAGAAACCACGAATGGCTGCCAAGGGTGTTTTTAACTCGTGAGATACGTTGGAGACAAATTGTTTCTGGTACTGAATGTAATCATGAAGCTGCCGCCCCATGGAATCCAGCCCATCTGCCAGCATGCCCAGCTCATCCTTCCGGTTCAGATGAACTCTCCGAAACTCCTGTCTAGAGTAACTTTGCACAGCGCCAAGCAACAGCTTAATCGGTTTGGTTGTGTTGCGGGCAATCCATAGACTCGATAACGTAATCAGTACAATAAATCCACCTGCACCCGCAAACAGGATATAACGGATTTGATCCATAATTGCATAAAAGTAGGAAATGTCCTCTACGAACTCATACACATAAGCATTTTCGTAAAATTGATTTTGGATGGGCGTCGCAAAATAAAGCAGATGATCATCCGTTACGGTGTATGCATAGCTGCCGTTCAGGGCTTTCTCAATATTCTTTTCAAAAATCAGAGGTTTGCCATCATTAATGATGATGCCATCCACAGCCAAGCCCAGCAATTGCTTGGAGCTGTCATAGATACGTACTTCCTTGCCTGAAGCTTTCAGCTTCTCCAGAGCAAGTCTGACGATTTCCTTGGTCTGCGGCTCACCTGACGATGATCGATGCTGTGCCAGCACCTCACGAAAGGACAGTTCGGACAGATCTGCCTTCTCCATCATCTGTTTTTCTATGGTGATGAAGCTGTAATAATCGATGGCTTTATTCACCGCAAATATGATGATGCCGAAGGACAATACGGAGAAAAATAAATAATTCAGTAATAACCGGGTTGCGTACTTCAGGCCTCGCCACCTCCAAGCTGATAGCCAAATCCATAGATCGTCCTGACATACTTCGGTTCGTCGGCGTTATCCTCCAGCTTCTTCCGTAATCGCATGATGGTCATATCCACACTGCGGCTGTCCCCCATAAAGTCGTATCCCCATCCGATCTGTAGCAGCTCATCCCGGGTGAATATTTTGTCTGGCCTTTTGAGTAACGTTTCCAGAATTTTAAACTCTTTGGCCGTAAGAGACACGGGTACACCGTTTTTCAGTACCCTACGGCTTTCCAGATCAAATGTCAGCTCTTCATGAATGATGCGTGTAGATTTCACTTCTGTTCCTTCACTTGATTCCTCCTTGATCTCGTTCCTTCTCAGAATCACCTTGATCCGAGCGAGCAATTCGCGGTTGTCAAAGGGCTTCGTCATGTAATCTTCAGCCCCTAGCTCTAGTCCTAACACTTTGTCGATGACCTCATTTTTGGCAGAGACCATGATCACTGGAACGGCACGTTTCCCGGTGATGTCCTTGCACAGGTCATATCCGGAGCAGTCAGGCAGCATCAGATCAAGTACCACCAGGTCGGGTTGAAAAGAATCAAGCAATTGCAATCCGGTTTTGCCATCTTCCGCAGTTTGCACATCGTAGTTTTCTCTCCTCAGCACGAGCTCAATTAAATCTCGAATTGCAATCTCATCGTCAATGACAAGTATTTTCTTCAATGTCTTGTACACCCCTTCTAACCTCGTTCCCAGCTTGAATCATCCTTATCCTCATCTTAGCACAGGCACTTTAGATTCCTCCACCAACTGGATGATGAGGTATATATCACTGAGCACAACATAACTTGTAATAAACCCGAAGAAAGGAGAACAAACCATGGATCTGCTCTGGGTACTCATTGTTGGTGGATTAATTGGCTGGTTAAGCGGCAACTTGATTGGACGGGACGTACCGGGCGGTGTTCTGGGGAACATTATTGCGGGTTTTGTCGGTTCCTGGCTAGGAACGGAATTGTTGGGATCAAGAGGGCCGGTGATTGGTGGATTTCATATTATTCCAGCCATCGTGGGCTCGATCATTGCCCTACTCATCTTCTTCGCTCTAGCACGCGGCGGAGCCTTCCGAAGACGTTAACAAAGAGAAGCGAAATTCGATACCGTCGTTCATTAGATATTTTTATTAAAGATGCTACCATGTCATAAAAGTACAGATAAACATAAAAGAACCGAAAGCATTCATCGATAGATGATGAACACTTATGGTTCTTTTTTATGTTAGTATTGTGCTTGTTGAATATTTTACAAATAATATCAAAAAAAGAGTTGATTTCTATTATTTTCGTGCTATATTTTACTAGAAATAAAAATAAATCCCTAAAGGAGCAGTCGACTATGAAAAAAATCGCAAAAAAATCGGTACTCATCTTGCTGGCACTATTTATGCTTCAAATCTCCCTCGTCTCGGCAGCTTCTGCGAAAAATTCTCTTACAGCAGGTGAATCACTAACACAAGGTCAATCACTTACATCGAATGACGGAAGATTTACACTGATTATGCAGACAGATGGGAATCTAGTTCTTTACAAACAAGGCAAATCTCTCTGGTCTACAAAAACAAGTGGTGCAAAATATCAATGGCGGGATCATACAGGCCATACAATCACAAGATATCCGCAGGTGTTAAAAGTTGAAAATAACTTGCTTCGATTAACAGATTACAACGATTCTCATTGGTTTTGGTTTTCAAAAATTCAAGAATGGACTAATGCCCACTATCAAGGTAATGTGCCACCAGGCCTGAATGGCGATACATTGGTTGTTCAAGACGATGGGAATGTAGTATTCTATTCCACTGGAAAAGGTCCTGTTTGGGCTACCAATACAGGTGGACATTGATATCCATAAACATAAGAGCCGCATATATTGCGGCTCTTTAAATATAAATATTGTCTGCAAATAGTAAGATGCAATCCATGTTCCTTCCCTTACAGAATACATCCACCTCTAATAGTAACGTAGTTGCTATTCCTATAGAACAAGTCTTTTGTGAGAGATCAAGGTTCTAACTCAAGGTGCATCTTGACTTCCGCCTCATCCCATGGCACCGAGTAACCTGCTCCCTTGGCGCAAAAGATGGATGAAGATGTATACAGCGAGTCTGCCTCTTTGCGATAGCCCATCCGCTCTATGACTTCCTCTGTATTATGGCAGAGATCGTATCCACTGAACACGCAGCGGATGCTGCCTCTTCCATGTGTAAAGGATGCCAGTTCGGCAGTGTAGTTCATGAAAGTCGACACGGGCGCCTTGCCCGTAACTACTACATGCGTTCCAGCTGTCTCTGGGGGATCAAAAATACCTGAGGCACGCTGAATATCGGACAGCACCCTGCCCATTTCTTCGATAGTAACCTTGATTTTGAAATCGTAATAAGGCTCTAGCAATACGATATCTGCCTTCTCCAAACCTTGCCGTAATGCTCGAAAAGTAGCCTCTCGAAAATCGCCGCCATGGGTATGCTCTTTATGCGCGCGACCCCTCAGCAGTGTGATGTTCACGTCAGTGACTGCCATGCCGGTCAGCAACCCGTGATGCTCCCGTTCGTAGAGGTGGTTCCGAATCAGATTCTGATAGCTGACATTCAGATCATCGACGTGACATCTGCTATCGAACGTGATGCCCTTACCTCGTTCTCCCGGTTCAATCAGCAAATGCACTTCTGCATAATGTCTGAGCGGTTCGAAATGGCCATACCCTTTCACAGGGGTACTAATTGTCTCCTTATACAAGATTTCCGGTTGACCAAAAGAAATAGGGAAGCCAAACCTCTCTCTAACAATCTGCTCCAGCACTTCCAGTTGAATCAATCCCATGACGCGGATCGAAATCTCCTGCAATCTCTCATCCCACACGACGTTTAGAGATGGCTCTTCCGCCTCCAGCGTGCGAAATGCACCGAGCACCTTCTGTACATGTGTTGAATCGTCGAATATCACCTTCGACTGTAACGTGGGCTCCGAATCGTAAGATAACTTATCTGATATGGTTCCCAGACCTTGCCCAGTCTCGGTAGCGGATAATCCGGCAACTGCAAACAAATCGCCTGCTTCTACTTGTTCCACCGACTGCGATTTGAGGCCGTTATACAAGAAAATCCGCGTAATTTTCTCGTCATATTGCACCCCATCGCTCTCATAACTAAGCTGTTCTCTCACCTTCAACCGACCACCAAGTGCCTTAATGAACGTGAGTCTCGCCCCCCCCTGCATCATGCCGAATTTTATAAACTCGTCCCTGAAACAAAGCATCCTCGTCATAAGTGGTTGTCGTCAGCAGATGCAGCTGATCTAGAAATTCAACGATGCCTGTATCCTGAAGTGCAGAGCCATACGCACAGGGGAAGAGAAGTCCCTCTGCTATCTTCCTCTGCAACGCCTTCAGCCAGAAGCCAGTATCCTCTCTCCCCTCCAGGAATGCTTCTAGCAAGAATTCGTCCCGCTCCGCCATGACCTCACGCAGCGGCTCACTGACTACACCATCTGTGAATTCCTGTGTAATGCAGCATACGTCCCCTGTCAACTGCTGACGGATATCCGCCTCTGTTCTACCTGCATCCGCGCCGACCCGATCCGTCTTGTTGATGAAGAAAAACGTCGGAACCCTATGCTTACGCAGCAGCTGCCAAACGGTCTCCGTATGACCCTGAACACCTTCAACTGCACTTACAATCAGAATGGCACAATCTATGACTTGAATCGCCCGCTCCATCTCCGGGGAGAAATCGACGTGTCCAGGTGTGTCTATTAGATAGTAGCTGTCACCTTTATACTCTAGTACAGCCTGATCTGCGAATACGGTAATGCCCCTTGCTCGCTCGATGTCGTGGCTGTCTAGAAACGTATCCTGATGATCCACCCGTCCTCGTGACCGGATACTATTTGTGTGGTACAACAGTTGTTCCGCAAAAGTTGTTTTACCTGCATCCACATGGGCGAACAGGCCAATTGTTAGTCGTTTCATAGAATCCCACTTTCAACATTGCTTGTTATTCCTACTCAATTTATTAAAGCATAGAAAACGGGAAAGTGGATAGAGATTGGTTTTATGGCGTTGAAAATCGTTGCTTACAGCAAGCAGTTATATGCGGATATAACGTAAAGTGATATATGCAATATATTATTCTGGCAAGATCAAAACAAACCAAAGTGTTTCATTTCACTGCGGTTTGTTTTATTTTATCAACAGCTGGCTTTCTGAAATATTGCAAGCTGGACTAGCACATACTAAGAAACAGTTAGCTATAGCTTACTTACATAACGGAGGTCTCTTCATGGTATTTACAATCACTATTATCATCGTTGCACTGTTTGCAATATGGGGAGCCGTCGCTCCTGACCAGCTGGCTGAGGTAGCTAACGTTGTCTACAACTTTTCTATTCAGAATTTCGGCTGGTTTTACTTGCTAGCGACACTGTTCTTCCTAATCTTTGCTTTCTATTTGGCATTCAGCCGTTTTGGCAGTATCAGGCTGGGGGACGACGATGATGAACCGGAATATTCTACCGTTTCCTGGTTGTCCATGCTGTTTAGCGCCGGTATGGGTATTGGGCTGGTTTTCTGGGGAGTTGCAGAACCGCTGTCCCATTATTTATCTGCACCAGAAGGAGCAGAACCTGCAACAACGCAGGCAGCAAGGCTTTCCATGCGTTATTCCTTTTTCCACTGGGGGCTACATCCATGGGCTATCTATACCGTCATCGGCCTGGCACTTGCTTATTTCCAGTTCCGGAAAGGTTACAAAGGGCTAATCAGTTCCACCTTTATTCCTTTGATCGGTGAGCGTCTTGCTGCAGGTTGGCTTGGCAAGGTCATTGATATTCTGGCGGTCATTTCTACCATCTTCGGTGTTGCGACCTCGCTAGGATTGGGTGCACTTCAGATCGGTGGGGGGTTGAATTACTTATTCGGTATTCCTAACTCGACGATCACCCAAGTTGTCATTATCGTCGTTGTAACTATACTGTTCCTAATCTCAGCAACCTCTGGTCTGGATAGAGGTATTAAGATGTTGAGCAACACCAACCTCGTTATAGCTTTGTTATTGATGTTGTTTGTATTGGTCACTGGACCGACTTCTTTTATATTTGACACATTCACGACAACCTTAGGCAGTTACATGCAGAATATTATTAACATGAGTTTGAGACTGTCACCGTTCTCAAGAGATACCTGGATTGGAGCATGGACGTTATTTTACTGGGCATGGTGGATCTCATGGGCTCCTTTTGTCGGCACCTTTATCGCCAGGGTATCCAGAGGAAGAACCATAAAGGAATTTGTAATTTACGTCATGCTTATTCCAAGCCTTTTTGGATTCATCTGGTTCTCCGTCTTCGGTGGAACAGGACTCCATATGGAATTGTTCAATGCCGCTCATCTGGCGGAGGCCGTTAAGGAAGATACAACAACCGCTTTATTCCTGATGCTCGAGCAGCTGCCTTTGGGCACGATCTTAGCATCCATCGCTACACTTCTAATCATGATCTTCTTTATTACGTCAGCAGATTCGGCCACTTTTGTGCTAGGCATGCTGACTTCAGATGGCAACCTGAACCCGAGTACACGCATCAAATTAACATGGGGAATCATGCAATCCGCCATCGCGGTAGTTCTGCTGTTCAGCGGGGGACTGAGTGGTCTCCAGACCGCTTCCATTGTAGCTGCGTTACCGTTCGCCGTTGTCCTTATCGGTATGTGTGTCTCCCTACTCAAGGCTTTGCAGGCTGAGGACAGAGAGCGCCGTCAGAAGGA
This sequence comes from Paenibacillus sp. MER 99-2, assembly GCF_023714095.1. Lineage (NCBI taxonomy): Bacteria > Bacillati > Bacillota > Bacilli > Caryophanales > Paenibacillaceae > Paenibacillus > Paenibacillus sp. MER 99-2. Next base: position 1,938,657 of record NZ_JAMAUZ010000001.1, read on the forward strand.
AAAACGGCAGCGCCAAAAGCTAAAACGACTGCTGGAGGAACAGGAAAACATGCAGAACGAAATTCTCGGCAGATAATGTAAATCTCTATAGAGACCAGATGGTACCTGCCTTAAGGCGGGTGCCTTTTTATCCCTGTTGAGAGGTATTGATCATATACGAATTCCTTTTACACATGCGTTGTTCCCGCATTATCCTATTATTTCAATTGTTAAGAGTTACGCATTGTTACATCTAGACGACTAAAAAATCGCTCAACAAAAACATCACCATATATTCTTTTCAGATACACCGTGTTAAAAATATATTGTTCCATATGCTCAAGCTTGCGCAAACTGCGTACCAGTACTTTCCGATCCTCTTCAGACAGATCAAGATCATCGTCTATCTTCGTCAAGACATTTTTCACACGTCTGGATAATTGTTCAACATAGAGATGGTTTTTGGATTTTGGTGGAATACATTGCGTCAAGTCACAGCCCACAAAACGAACACCGTCTAAAATGCAATTTTCAAAATTAGCGATTAGCTTTTGTTTGCCATTTCCCTCAAACGTAATATCCACTAGCTTGCCGGTAAGGGAACAATTGACGATTTTCGCGACTTGTAGAATCCGGTCATTGAATTTACATTTATCAAAAGTACAATCGATAAACGTAGCATTCTCCAATGTCATACCTCTCATATCACAAGAGGAGAATTCACAGTTAGTGAAAATAGCTTCGTCTTTGGCAATGCCAACCGAGCGCAAGTCAGAACGAATAAATGTACAATCATCAATTGTACTGCCAGCAAAAAATCTTGCATTTGTAAGATCACAAGTGTCAAATACAAGATGACGCAGATTACAGCTCCAAAATATAGGTGAACCAATATTCGAATTTATTATGGTCGTTCCACTTATCGTTTCGTGTTCATAGCTTACAATATCAGCAAATAATTCGTTGTTTAGCGACACACCTGACTCAAGTCTTCTCATCCTACCACCCTATCAATTCTTCATGATTTTTTATAACCCCATCAAGGAGTATCCTCTTTAGATTAACTGAAATGTACACTCTTATGAAACAAAAAAGCCGCTAAAAAAGCGGCTCATCTGTATTATTTTAACCCTTTTGATCGTCACCTTGCTCTTCCTGCACAATTCGAGCGATATGAATCATCAGATACAAAAGTTCCTCGTTTGATATAGAGATATTTAACATGTTTTGCACATATGTTTTGATCATCTCCGCACACTTATATTCAAGCGGATGCTCCTTCACCATATGCTGGAAGATAAAATCTTTCGGCGAATTGCCTATCCGCCCCTCTTGTAGACGCTGGATAAAAAATTGTAGATGAGTGACGAGTCTCACATAATGGATGGAGTTTTTGTTGATTTGCATATCAAAGCTGTATTGAATAAGGTTGAAAATATCTTTTAACATTTTAACGGATTGCATCGTGCGCTCCATGTTCTGTTCATGCGTTTGAGCATTAACAAAATGAAAAGCAATATTTCCCGCTTCCTCTTCCGTAAGCTCGATGCCAAGTTCTTGATTGAGCATGTGGACGGCTTCCAATCCTAGTTCGAATTCGACAGGGTGAAACCGCTGGATCTCCCACAACATACGATTCTGTAAAGATACCCCTTTTTTCCATCGTTCTATAGCAAATGATAAGTGATCCATAAGTGTAAAGAAGATTTGATCATCAAGTGAGAGCTTTTCTTTGGCGTTGGAAATGAGTTTGTTAATGACATTCACATGTGATTCCGGCATCTTTTCAATGGTGCGTACATAAGCCTGAGCGGATGGATTATTTTGCAGGATGAATCGTTTCTGGATGTGCTCTTCGTCTAGTTGCTCGCCGACTTTTCCTTTGAATGCCAATCCTTTACCCATGACAATCACTTCTTGTCCCTGTTCATCTTTGGTTAGAAGCAAGCTGTTATTCAATATTTTGATTACTTTCATGCTTTATCACGATCCTTTATTCTTTCGTGACCGCCTGATCCGAATTTCCAATACATTTACCATTTTGCTTAATGACCTCCTGATACCACGAGAAGCTTTTCTTCTTCAAGCGTTTCAAGTCTTTGAGATCATGTTCACCGCGGTTTACATAGATCATACCGTAACGTTTCCCATATCCCTGATGAGTACTTACTACGTCAATAACGGACCAAGGGCAATAACCAATTACATCTACGCCATCCGTTAAAGCCAGCTTGATCTGTTCCAGGTGTTTCTCGATAAAATCAATCCGGTACGTGTCATTAATCGTATAATCTGCTTCCAATACATCTGGAGCTCCTATTCCATTTTCCGTAATTAAAATCGGGAGACCGTATCGTTCACTTACCTTGCGCAATGTTAATCTTAGTCCAACTGGGTCAATAACCCAGCCATACTTGGTTTTTTCTGTATAAGGATTCTCCGCAGCTCGGTACACTCCCTGCTCGCCCAGCATAATTTGCTGATCACCTGCACGAGCTGAAACGTCCGATGCATCACCCGTACTGGCGGCAATGGTTGCCGTCGAATAATAATTGATTGCTACCAGATCAGGACGACCCGATTGAATATCCTCCATGTCACCTGGTTCAATCATCAACTCAATGCCACGTTCCCGCAAATAACTCCAAAATAACGGATTATACCGTCCCCACACCGATAGGTCTAGAAAGCCCCATCCACGAATCGTCTCCCAATTATGTGCAGCAATCGCGTCAGCTGGGCTACAGGTTGCCTGATACATAGTAGTCATGTTCAATGCTGGACCGATCTTCCCATGTGGTAACATATCATGAAATAGTCGCATCGTTCTGCCTTGAGCCACAAACATGTGATGATTCTGCTGATAAAGTTCCTGACGAGAGGGTACATGTCCACCTTTTGGTGTACCAATGGCACCTGGATGGAGTATCATCGTATTTTGCTCATTAATGGTCAACCAATATTTCACTTTATGCCCGTATTGCTCAAACAAGATACGCCCGTACTCGACAAAGGCTTCTATCGTCTTCCGGTTGTTCCACCCTCCAGTTTTCGCTAGCTCATAGGGCAAGTCGAAATGGTACATAGTCACAATCGGTTCAATACCATGAAGCAGTAATTCATCAATCAATTGGTGATAAAAATGGAGGCCCTTCTCATTGATAGCCCCGGTGCCTGAAGGTAAAATTCGAGTCCATGCTATTGAAAATCGATATGCTTTGAGACCCAGCTCTGCAAAAAGCTTCACATCTTCTCTGAATCGGTGATAGTGGTCACTGGCAACCGTGAAATCAGCAGTTCCAGCTGGATGATCGCACATATCAATGACAGACAAGCCTTTGCCATCATCCTCCCATGCGCCCTCCACTTGATAGGCCGAGGTAGAGCCTCCCCAGAGAAATTCATTGGGGAATGGTTTGATGTGTTGATATAACATCACATACACTCCTTTAGTTTTATTTGAGGCAAAATCCATGACAGAATGTATTACGCTTGTTTGGAAAGGTAGATAATGGTCGTTCCAACCTTAACAGAACCCTGCTCCTCCAGCTGCATGTCAGGGAAACGATCCGAATTGGCAACAATGATTGGAGTTATAACTTCGTAGCCTTCCGCCTTGATGGCATCAATATCAAACCTGATCAATAAGTCACCCTTCTGTACCCGATCCCCCACTTTAATAGAAGATTCAAAATGTCTTCCCTTCAAATTGACGGTATCTACTCCAATATGAATGAGTACCTCTTCTCCATCGTAACCATTTATTTTGATCGCATGTTTGGAATCCATGAAAGCTGTAACTTCACCTGTAATCGGCGCATATAGCTCCCCTTTTGCAGGTATAATGGCAGCGCCCTTACCTAGTAATCCCAAAGAGAACACATCGTCCGGAACCCGATCCAGATGGACTAATTCACCTTGCAGCGGGCTTACAATCGTAAGTGGACGTAATTTATTATGGGGCGTTACAGTTGCAGTCGTTGTTTCCGAAGACTGTATGCCTTGGGGATTATTTTGAACAGATTGCCGGGAGAGTGCCTCGTCATGGTTAGCTTTAGTATTGTCTCTTTCTTCATCATCCACTGGATCGTCAAAACCAATGACCCACGTTAGAGCAAATGTCACGACAAACGCGATTAGACAAGTTACAATGGCATGAACGATATTCATCGGATTGCTTCCAATGAAGGCAGGCAGTGCGGCAAGACCCGGAGAAACGAAGGCATAACGCACTAGTCCGGTCAGACCAGCGTATATCCCGGCTACTCCCCCACCAATCATTGCGGCAATCAAGGGTTTCTTTAGTTTCAGCGTTACGCCATACAAGGAAGGTTCCGTTATACCCAGAACAGCAGTGAAGCCGGATGAAGCAGCAAGTTGCTTGAGTTTCTTGTTTTTTGTTTTTAATGCTACAGCAAGCGTAGCACCACCCTGAGCAATATTCGAGGCAAGCATGCCCGGACCGTTGATCATTTCATAACCATTTTTGGTTAGTTGACTCGTTGCAATCGGCGTCATTGCCCATGCAGTACCTGTAACAATCAGGAACGGTTGTAAAGTTCCCATTAATAATGGAATCAGCCAACTGGCTCTGTCATTAATTGCTTCTGCCCCCATTGCAACCAGATCATTCAGGTACGTTCCGAAAGGTCCGATCGCCACTAATGCAAGTGGTGCTGTAATCAAAAGCACGAGCATCGGTTTCGTGAAGAATTTGATCATTGAAGGTGATACGCGTTCTGCGAAACGTTCAATATAAGACATGAGCCAAACAACGATAATAATCGGCAGAACGGAGCCTGCATAATCCGTTAATCGCACTGGAACACCGATGAAAAACACATCTTTCCCTTCACTCATCAGAGCGCTCCAACCTGGGTGTAGTAACACGCCTGCAACCGTCATCGCCAGAATTGGACTTGTTTCAAACTTAATGGAAGCACCATAAGCCAGCAGGATAGGCATGAAATAGAACGCTGCGTCCGCAATGGTGTTAAGGATATAATAGTTTTGACTTTCCGTCGTTACGAGACCTGTCAGTACAAGTACAGCCAATATCGCTTTGATCATACCTGCGCCAATGATTGCCGGAATGACGGGAGTAAATGTTGTAGAAATTACGCTAATAAATCTGGAAATCCAGCTCTGTTTTTGTTTTGGTGCCTTACTGTTGCTTGAATCAGATTGAGAGCCCTCACTTCGACTTGCTGAACCCATCTGCTGAGTAATAGCTCGGTAGACTTGCTGCACCTCATTACCTACGACCACCTGATATTGCCCACCATTGTTCACAACGGTAATGACGCCTGGAAGTGCTTTGAGCTTTTCCGTTTCCGCTTTGGAGATATCGTGCAGTTCGAACCGAAGTCGGGTTGCGCAGTGCGTAAGCCGAGCGATATTATCCTTCTTTCCAACCAACTCTGTAATCTCATGTCCCAACTTGCGATAATCCATAACTCTGCCTCATTTCTAAATTTGGGTATAAAAAAGACCAAAACGATAAGCCTTCCCCTATTCACATAGGGAAATGCAAAATCATTTTGGTCATGCCTGCTTTACCAGTAACAGCCAAACACTGCTAATATGAAATTCGCTTTTTTGTAAACGTTTACTAGATCATATTATCACACAACAAGTCAATTAGCAATCCGTTTATTCGACATATTTCTGCTTTTTTTTAAAAGGAACTGCAACGAGAGAGCAGACCACTTGGAGGCTTGAAAATTGAATAAATCTAACTTAATTACTCCACTCTCTTCTACTTGATTTACAACTGGATGCTGCTCCATCCACTTACATCACATTGGCCATAATCATTATCACCCACAGCAACCATGGTACCATCAGATTTACGTCCGATCGTATGGGCACACCCTGCCGAAATAGCCTTAATGTCGTGCCAACCACTTACATCGCATTGGTGATGTTTATTTGAACCCACAGCAACCATCGTACCGTCTGACTTAAGTCCAACGGTATGATAACTCCCCGCTGCAACTGCTACAATATCTCGCCAATTGCTTACATCGCACTCACCTTCAATATTTCTACCTACAGCTAATACCGTGCCATCTGATCTAAGACCAACAGTATGAAGATACCCAGCCGAAACAGCCATTATATCGATCCAGTCGTTTACATTACATTGGCGATACTTGTTGTTACCAACTGCTGTTACGGTTCCGTCTAATTTTAGACCGACTGTATGCCAGTCACCTGCAGTGACCGCGACAATATCATGCCAGCTGCTTACGTTGCATTCCGCTTCATTATTTCGCCCCACAGCAACCACCTTACCAATTGACTTAACCCCAACAGTACGGCACCAGCCTGCTGCAACAGTCACAATATCTCGCCAATCATTTACATCGCATTGGCCATGCTTATTCCAACCTACAGCTGATACAGTTCCGTCAGATCTAAGACCAACGGTATGGGCATTCCCCGTATTTGTTGCCATATGTACATTACCAGCAACAACTGCGATGATATTGCTCCAATCACTTACCCTACATTGGCCGGATTTATTATCACCAACTGCCGTTACCGTTCCGTCAAATTTAAGAGCAATAGTATGACGACGACCCGCCGCTATGGTATTGTTACGTAATCGTTTTGTCTCAAACAACGTTTCCTTGCGTGAATTGTAGTCCATATTTGACAATTACCAACCCCCCAACTAATCCTAGATGAAATGTTTTTTACAGTATATCATAGCAGATCCTTCTATTTGTGTGGGTCTAGAAGGCTTCAATGTTTGGCAAAAGCTCTTGTTCCACAAATACCTAATTCTTTTATCTGCCTATTCGCTGATGAAATAGTTCATTAATAGTGATAGGTTTAGGCAAACATTTGGCACGAATGTTATACTATATGTAATGTCATTTGATACATAATAAAGGTGAACCATTGATTCTACTCAGCCATGAGAATGAGCCTTTAATAACTTTCGAAATTAGACAACAATAAAAATAAGAGGAGTAACTTCACATTATGATCAATCGATTCATTAGCTTATTTTCAATCCCCTCTTATTCCTTACTCTTTATGTGTATGGCATTACAGGGCATGGGTATATCGCTCAGCACCCCCTTTTTATCTATTTATTTCACGGAACAGCTTGGAGTATCTGTTGGAATGTTTGGTCTTTATCTAGCCGTTACACTAATTGCAGGAATATGGATTAGTACACTAATCGGGAGACGTTCTGACCTCGGCTTGAATCGGAAGAACATTTATCTTTTCTCTGCTCTCGCTAATGTCTTGGCTTATAGTGGATACTTGCTCATTCATGATTTTACGATTTTGTTCATTTATATGACTGTGTTTACAGCTCTCGGTGCACCAGGGATGCCTCAATTGTTCGCTATTTCTAGAGAAGCTGTGATAAAGAGTAATTTTACTGAGCGTGCATTTGCTAATTCAACCTTACGATCTGCTTTCTCTCTCGGTTTTATTACAGGTCCTTTAATCGGAACTTTATTAATCGCTGCTATTGGATTTAAGGGGATTTTTTGGGGTACGATCGGCGCTTTCCTACTTGTTGCTCTGCTTGTTTCCCTGTTTCTCCAATCAAACACAGAAATGAAGAGCAGCAATGCTGAAGTGAACATAAAAAGTTTCCGGCTTGCTCAAAACCGAGATATTTTACTTCCTTTTCTAATTTTGATACTCATGTATACAGCTCATTGGATGAGCAGCTTGAACACTGCTCTCTTTATTACAAACAATCTTGGGGGAACGACAAACGATGTCGGTTTAGTAAGTAGTATTTGTGCTGCGCTAGAAATTCCTTTTATGATTGTACTTGGTCTACTTAGTGCAAAGTACAGTAACCGAATCTTAGTGTTTTTAGGAGCTATTTTTGGAGGAGCTTATTATTTCGTTATTATTATTTCGAATGCGATGTGGCAAATGCTTGCAGCACAAATTCTGCTCGCAGTTTTTGTTGCAGTCATTTCTGCAATTGGAATTAGCTACATTCAGGATTTACTACCTAGAATGCCAGGATATGCTTCCACGCTCTATTCCAATTCATCCATAATCGGTAGACTGATTGGTAGTCTTGTTGGTGGTGGAGTAGCCAGCATCGTGGGTTACCGATACTCATTTATTTTTTGTTTTTTACTTATCATTATTGCAGCAATTATGCTTGTGGTAAGTGGACGGCAGCCTGCAGATGAACCGAAAATTTCATACTAACTCCGATGATTCAAAGGAGATAATTGAGTAAAAGCAGCCGATCGAGTTAATCAGGCTGCTTTTGGTTTTTTAGTTGACTGACGTTCCCCGTTAGCGAAAGACTCAAGTAACAAAGCCATTTTACCTTCTGTAAACGAGAGCTATAGCTCCAGAATCAAATGTCTTGTTTTCGATTAGCTTAAGATCGATCTTCTCCTTAAGACCTTGGAATAACGGTAAGCCTTTACCAATTAGGACAGGTGAAACTGTAATTTTATATTCGTCAATCAAATCAAGTTGCATAAGTTGATGTGCGAGTCTAGGGCTGCCGAGGATGACCATATCCTTGCCTGACTGCTGTTTGAGTTTATTGATCTCATCCTCAATTCCTTCTTTTACAAGTCTGGAATTATTCCATTCGACGTTCTCCAGCGTCGTGGAAAAAACGATTTTGGCTGTCCTTTCGATCCACTCAGCATGATTAAGTTCATGCTCCGAAGCTGAAGGATCCGAGGGCACAGATGGCCAGTAACTGTGCATCATCTGATAAGTCCCACGCCCCCAAATGACAGTGTCGGCAGTACTCAGAATTTCTTTCGCATGTTTCTCCAGATCAGCATCGTAGGAAACCCAGCCAATGTCCATTTCACCATTCGGGCCTTCTACATAACCATCAAGTGATGAGTGCAGAAAAAGAACGAGTTTTCTCATTTTTGATTCTCCTTTGTACATGTTCTCACACATTTGTCCGTAAAAACATTCATCTTCATTACCATTTCCCTGGTAGTATTTTAATGACTAGCTTGTTTTATCCATTTAAAGTATAACTCTCAGAACTACAACAAGTAAAGAACATACGTTCCCCAACCTTAATCAGGCACAAGCACCTACGATTTTCGATATAGGATTTACCTATGCATTTAATTGTTTTTATATATTTCTCGAATGGGGTTTATCGGGCTTATGATGGGTATGTCACATGTTGAATATTAGGGAGGATGGTCCAATGTCTTTTTATGATATGAATATCAACTTCATAGATGGTAGATCTGCTGATTTAACAAAATACCGAGGGAAAGTACTTCTTGTTGTTAATACAGCAAGTAAATGTAGCTATTCTCGTCAATTTACGACTCTTCAGGAGTTGTACGAAAAGTACCATCATGATGGTTTGGAAATTCTAGCATTTCCCTGTAACCAGTTTAATGAGAAAGAACCTGGCAACCATTCGGAAGTGAAGGCTTACTGTGACAATCGATTTAAGTTAACGTTCCCGTTATTTGAGAAAATAGAAGTCAGGGGGCAGAGCGCCCATCCGATATTTCAGTTTTTAACATCTCAAGCACCATTTCTTGGTTTCGACACTGAAACTGCCAGCGGGGAATGGATGAAGAATTTTCTAAACGAGAAATACCCTGATATATACAAGGGTGACGGGATTAAGTGGAACTTCACTAAGTTTTTGATTGATCGTAACGGTAAGGTGCACGGAAGATATGAGACAACCACGGAACCATTTGAAATAGAGCCAATTATTAAAACATTGCTTTCAAAGTAATCGAACAATTTATTAAACGTTTTTTGTCGGTTAAAGACAGCATTCTCTGATTACTAAAACGATCTTGACCCTATAAGAAAAAGGATCAAGATCGTTTGCTTTAATTATAATTGCAAGAAAATCTTATACAGAACCTGAGCAGCTTCTGCTCTGGTTGTCATTCCAGTAGGACTCAAGGTGGTATTGCTTCGCCCATTGATGAGCCCCATTTTAACCATTGCAGCCATATCATCAACTGCGTACTTGGCTACAGTTACAACATCGGTAAATCTCTTGAGATCCTCAGCTGTACTGTTCTGCTCAGTTTTCTGCACCGCCCGCAAAGCTCTCATGGTCAGCACAGCCAAATCTTGTCTAGTAATTTCCGTTTCCGGATAGAAGCTACCGTTCGAGCCCAGAGCGATTCCGAGTGATTTGGCGATTCCGATTTCTTTATAATAGCGGTCTTCTAGCTCAACATCATCGAATGTGGTGTTAACCTCCGCTTTTAGCTCCAGTGTCTTAACTAGCCAAGCTAGATACTCACCTCTTGTGACCTGTTGGCCGGGACTAAAGCTTGTTGCTGATGTCCCTTCGACGAATCCTTTGGACGCCATTGTTTCAACAGCTGGTGCATACCACGAATCCTTAATAACGTCATTGAAGTACTTCTTAGTATACACAACTGCATATTCACCTGTATTTGCAGCTATAAAAACCACGGCTTGCAAATCGCTATCGTATCTGCCATTCAGTAGCTGTACAAACGTACTGTTTATAGCCACATACGACACGGTAAGGTATTTGGAATTAGCCAATTCTTCAACACTAGGAGTATAAGGCACTCTAATTTCAGCCGGTGCATTCAGGTCTACTATCTCTACTCCATCTAAGTGCACAGTTAATGCAATAACAGGTTTGCTGGTTGTCACAGATTTTACTTCTGAATGAAGCTTTGCAGGATCTAACTGGCTTAGTGCTAGTTCTACACTCTTCGCACCTGACGCATACTTCAGCAGATTAGAAGGCACGGTAATGGTACCAAATTCCGTATTCATCACTATCTTGATGTTGCCATGATCTGCGGTTAGTGCAGCGGCTGGAAGCTCGACTGCATAGGAGCTGGCTCCCGTTGCTTTCGGTATTTCCACTACAAGCGTTTTAACATTGCCTCCATTCGCTTGCGCATGATCAAGAGCCTTATTCATGTCTGCCTGGCTAATGGCTGCTCCTTTCGCTTTACCGGTTTTCGTATCTACCTTGGGTGCTACAATCTTAATTAAATTCCCTTCAACTTTTATGTTTTCAGGAATCGCGGTCGGAGTCGATGTAGGTGCGGTGACTGACACAGGTGCATTCGTTGATGGCGGTGTTTCTGTCGGTTCTGGATTGATAACTGGTTTATTGATAACAATCGTAAGGGATGAGCTCGCATAATGAGTTGCCGTCTCTTTATATCTCACTTCGTAGATTCCATTGCCAAGACCTCTAACCTCTGTGCCTGTGATCGCACCCCAGCTTACAGCGTCTCCTCCCTCTTGCCTGTATTCCATCGCAGGACTTACACCAATGATCTTACCGTCCTTGGCTCCCGCTGCACTAACATTTACAGCCTTAACCTCTTCACTGGACGGTGGATTCTGCTCTTGTTTGGTTCCGTCAGGCACAATGATTAGGATCGTAGGACTTGGATTGCTCGTATCTGTTCCAGCGTACCGAAGATCGTAGCTTCCGGCCTCCAGCCCTTCGATGATGGTTCCACTAACAGACAAGTAACCACCTCGATCCGTCTTCCGGTACTCCATATCGGCAGTCACATTTTCGATTCTGCCATCATTTCCACCTGCCACTGTAGGCGGTATAATGACCAGTCCTTCCGCTGTTGGGGGCTCTCTGTCTTCTTTGGCTTCATTGCGAATATCTACGGTCACCGGCGGACTTGCCTTCAGGCTATCTGTGGCTGCGTACCGAATTTGATAACTGCCAGGGTTCAGTTCAGTGATACTTGAACCTGTAACAGGCGTATAATCCGCTTCGCCCAACTGGCGGTATTCCATCGTATCATCCAAACCCTCAATTTTGCCTTTTGTCTCGGTATCCAAATTGGCGTGTGAGATTACCCAGCCACTCGCATCAGGTGCAGCCTGCTCCTGTGTCTGCCCTTCTGGTATTAAGACTTCCTTATCCAGGCTGGCGCTCAGCGAATCGGTCTTCATATACCGGACATAATATTTACCAGCGGTGAGGTTTGCAACCTCCGTTCCTACAATTGCAGTATATTCTTCTTCGCCATCCTTCTTATACTCCATTTCACTTGTAACACCAAGCAGTTTGCCGTCATCTCCACCGGGAATGGACGGTGCCACACCGGTTGGTGTTAGTGGAGCCTCGCGATCAGGCAAGGATACGGCCTGGTGAACTTCCCATTCCCATAGTCCTACACCATTATCTCCTGCCCGTGATTGCTTGGTCAGGGTAACCCTTAGCGCCTTTACCTCCAGTGCCGGATCAAACGTGTACGGATTGGAGGATTCTGCTGGAGAATGTTCAACCACTTTGATTCCTTCCATAATCGTTCCTACGGTTACCCATTCATTTGTAGCGCTATCCGCTGGGATGTAGGAATACTTAATTTGGGTAGGTGGCTTGATCCCACCGGCGTCTGACCACAGCACCAGATCAGAACTCCGGATGGAAGCACCCTGCGGCCATTCATATTGCACCCACTCCTCTGCGCCTTCATGACCCCAGGTTCCCCAATGCGGGATGTTATTGCCTTCCTTTTTGCCGTCATTCACTGCCGCCAGACTCTCCCAAGGAGACGTGTAGCTGGAAGAAGCATTGGCGAGGAAGGCCATATTGCCATCTCTCGGGCTCAGCAGACGTAAGTCCGTTAGCAGTTTCTCCAGCGCTATCTTTATTTCTCCGTCTGTGGCATTCATATTCTTGATTACAGCAGAAGCTTCTGTCTTCGCCCTTTCAATGGGCGACAGGCCAGGATCTATAAAGTTCGAAGCATTTAATGTATTTACGTAGTTATAGACCTTGATCAGTTCTGACTTATCTTCTACAGCGCCAGTATAGCCATTTACCTTCCACTCCAGAATACCGATACCATTAACGGAAGGCTTCATGTCCAGACGGACACCTGTAATATATTGAGGCTCGAAGGTCGTTGTATTGTATTTATTAAGTTCATTGCCAAGTCCCTTTATGTCCCGCGGGGTGTACCATTTCCCATCTACACCGCGAAGCATAAGTTGTATATCCTTCGGACGGAAGTTCCCACCGTTGTCCTGAAATACATACACATCCATCGAAGAGGCCAGGAATGGCTGATCCCATTCATACGTCACCCATGCCGGATCTCCTTCTCTTCCCCAGTTATGCCATGCACTGTTGGAGGCACCGCGGTTCGGTGAAAAATCTGCTGAGCTCCTAGGTTCAATACCGTTATTCATCGCTTCCGGGTATCCGTCGCCACCAGAGAAACTGGCAGAAGCTTTAGCTGTCAGAGCAGCATTCTGTAGTCCTGTATCCACCACATATACGGTAGCCCAAACCTCTAGAACACTACCATTGACGTTGCCTCTGACTTCAAATTGGCCTGAACTAGCATAGCTGCTTGGATCAATAGCATCCCATGTGATTTCCTGCTCTACGTAGCCGTCCTCTGACAGAATACAAATTTGTCTTGGGAGTTCTGGTGCAATATCCTTCTTGGTCACTACATTAAGGGCCCGGTAAACATCAGCTGTATCTTCCTTAATCTCAAGAGTTACATCCTTGCTGGCTTTCTTGTCTCCATCTGCCGCACTGAAAGTAAACACGTAAGTGCCTGCCTTACTTACACGCGCATAGGCCGATGCCTTATCACCACCCACAAAAGAAATATCCGCGGAACCCTCAGGCTTTTGCTTCACGGCCCAAGTGTAGTTCAACTGTGATTCTTCTGCCTCGCTATGCACAGGATCGGGTATAGCCTCACCAGACAAAACCACGATACTGTTATTGCTAACATCCTGAACCGCGGTCACTTGACCAATTGCTGGAGGCTGTTTATCTGGTGGTGAAGCCAGCTCAAAGGTTATCGGACTGGAAGCAGTCAGTGTTCCATCACTTGCGCTAAGCTTAATCGTATAAGTTCCCTCTTTCGTACCTGTAGCCTGTGTAATACTTGCTTTGGGATGTTTAAAAGTTAGCTTGCCGCCTTCCGGCGCGCTGACGACTTCCCATTGATAAGACAGAGCCCCTTCTGGCGCGCCGTCATCGGTTACAATTCCATTCAGCATAAAAGGAATCAACGCCTGTGGCTGTTCTGTCGCCAATTCTACAGTAATATGTGGAGCTTCATTTTCACCGCCGGCTGACTTTTCAATGGTCAACTCAGCTCGTTGCACGTTGCCCATCTGAAACATAGCCACGCCTGCATTGTTCTTAACATAGAACTGTCCGGCTGTTTCACCATTCAGCTTCATGGTATAGTAGCCATTCTCTATCCCCATACCATCGAACGAAATCCGTGAAGTATGCTCTTTTCCGGAAACGTTAAGAAGTTGAAGAGTATAGCCCTTACCGTCTTTTTGGATCTGCGCACTTTCAATTTTATCGCTTTCCAGCTCCAAATAGATTTTCTCATCGATCAGATTGATCCGCTTGCCGAAACCATCTTTCGGCGTAATGTTGTAGCTGTCTCCTTCGTCAGTCACCAGCGCCCCATATCCGAACAGCCCAAATACGGGATCTGTCACAACATCGGAGCTGATGCTAAGTAACGAACCATAGAGGCCTTCTTCCGATTCGCCCGAAAAGTCATTCCAGCCGTTGCTCATGACGCGTGAGCCGCCATCGTATACGTCTTTAGTTCCTGTACCTCCCTTATACATCGAATATCGCCAAGAGGTACTGCCCACTGAATTTGCCGAAATCTGCCCCATATTGACAGCATTGAAGTTCGAAATCTTCGCAGCGTAATTACGCTGCTGTGCAATTGCCTTCTGCTCCACCGATCTGCCATCATTCTCATATCGGAGCCAGTCATCCATAATGTATCCTGCTAAAGACGCAGTGTATTGGAAATTCCACCAACCTTCTCCGCCGCGGAAGACAGGCACAGAATAGTGGAACCAGGTAGGCTGTATCCCGCGCATGGCACGTGTTTTCCAGTCGGCCATTTCCATACTTTTCTCTGCAGCACCTGTAAGTGTGTCTGCTGGATAGTAAGTACGTAGCGCCTTCGCTGCTGCATAAGCCCCTTCTTCGCCAGTATTGTCATATTCAAATTCCGAACCATAAGGATACGTGGCTCTCGTCATATTCCTTCCCTTGTCGAGGGCAAACTTCTTCTGCAGATTGGCTGACTCGGTCTGCATCCCCTCTTCCTTCAGTGCTTCAATCATATCTGGGATTTGCTGCTCGCCATAGAATCCGATGGCTCCGGTTGAAACACGCTTATAATAGATGTTATATGCCTTCTCCAGATAAAACTGAGGTGATTCCCGATACTCGATGAGATTAGGATACGCCTTCTGAATCCGGTACATGTTGAAGAATCCGGTAGCTTCCATGATTTCAGAGAATGTACGTGTATAGGGCTTATCTTTGTCCGTATACGCCCCGGAGTCTTTTAGCCAGTTCGCAACGATGTAGCTATCCTGCGTATTCTTCATGTATCTTTCCCACATGAAGTCAATCAGGTATGTCTCGATAGAGCGAATTTCATCGGGGTTAGGAGCCAGATAGTTCTTCATTGTCATGAAGTTGATGTTGTCATGGCTCCAGTCATCACCCCAATGATTTATGTTGAGATCCATGCCGCTTGAAAGATACCAATCGAAATAGTTACCATAAGTCGGACTTTCAGGGTTCATGTCCTGTGTCTGCTCGACCATGAATTCCGAGTGGGTATCCGAGATTGCATCCAGCTCGGCTAGAACATTGAATTCAAATTGAGTGAATTTATCCACCCATTCGCTGCCGTCCTTCAGCTTATATTCAACACGCACGCTGTTGTTGCCAATCGAATCAAACTGAAGGGAATAGATATGATGCTGCTCACCATTTACAATCTTAGTCTCCACAAACTCAATTGACTCGTTATAGCCGGGGTTCCCATTAGGCAGTCCCCGTCCGCTCCGTGAGTTGTCAACCATTTCCTGCCTACTCTTCCCAGGCTTGATATCCGGAATATGCGCTTCATCAAACGGATCATTCTCATCCAAATTCAGAATATCGATGGACTGTACATCAACGATACTGTCGTCATAATGCAGGTCAAGCTTTACAGGCATATTAATCGCAGTCTGGAAGCCCGGCACCGCTACGGCATCAATCATGCCTGACTTATATAGAATGGAGCGGAGATTGGCTTCACGGTCTTCCATCGAGGTCGCGCTGTTATTAGGGCTTTGGGCACTTTCCTGCGGCGTATTGTCGCCTCCACGGATCGCTGAGAATTTGAACTTATACGTCTTGGACTCATCCGGCCCGAGAACGAGACTGGAAGCATCGGTAAAGTAACCACGTCCGGTTTTTTGAATGTCTTTGGAGTGGATATAGAGCACGTTCAACCCTGGATACCAGCCGCCACTGTCCCCGGTCCAATTCTTAAATGTATCTGCAGCACGTAACTCTCCCGCCTCATGCATCCAATAATCCACATATTCAATTCGAGCGCCGCTCTCCGGCACCGGAGTGAAGAGCATATAGTTCCCCTCACCACTCGTGCGGATGGCATAAGAATATCCACTGTCAGCACCTGCAAAATTATGCACTGTCACACGGTCGTCATACGTATCAGATAAGGTCTGGTATTTGTTATTCCAAGGCATCGGCAAGCCAATATCCCCGAATTCTATATACTGGTTACTCTTGTTCTTCACCGTAATTTCCCACAGCATTGAACCGTCATTGGTCTCCATATCAAAAACTGACTTCACATCGAAGCCCTTCATTACCCGCTGAACCGTAGAGTCCAGGTTCTGTCCGATAAAGTTGACTTCTACCTTCTTGCCATCTGCTGATGCTGACTTGTTAAAATAGGGGTTATTAGGATTGATCGTCGAATATTGTGTAGACCCTCCGGCGGCCAATGTCTTATTGGTATCAACTTCTACAAAACCATCCCTGTTATCAGGGAATTCTTCGCTAGCACCCGTACGGTAAGAGAAGATCATTTCACCCATCCACTGGTGCTGAGTACCATTTTGCGGTGATGTCGTGTTAGGTAGAACGAAATTGATTGGCTTTCCCTGTTTATTGGTAGGGTTGTTGTTGATATAGAGCTCTTCTATCTGGCCTAAATCCCCAACTTTGGCAGATAGGCTAGAGTTTGAAATATCATTCTTTACTGCAGCCGCCGCGACCTCTGGCAGAGCGCTAACCTGCAATGGCAGACTTGAAGCTGTCAGTAGCAGCGCGATCATAAGCGACTTCCACTTCTTCGAAATCATTGTCATCGTAACCTCCTGTATATATGTGATCATATCCATTAGGCGATTAATTCTTTTAAACCGGTAAGTAAAGTGCCCTCTACGAAATACTTTTGACCGATCAATAGAAAATGACGTGCATGCTTTCGGTTAAGTAGAAGCCTCCCTTCTGATGAGCATTGAGTGCCCCACCGACTGTGAGTCCTGAAATGAAGTAGTGCTGAATGAATAGAAAACTGAACTTCGTAAGCGCTTTATTTTCAATGATACTTGTTGTATCATGAAAAATAAATGATCGATGCCAACATGAATTTTAAATATTTCAACCTGATCGGAGGTGCCGGATTGGACTCGCCCATTCTTCATTTCATCACTCCACCTATTCCGTATTTCATTGATTGTGGACGTGCTTATTACGAAGCCGGTGAATATCACATCAGCCGCAGTGACATCGGTGTCTTCGACCTAATTGTTGTTACACGCGGTTCACTCGCTATTAGTGAAGACGGAACAGAGTGGCTTCTAAAGCAAGGAGAGGCACTGATTCTTAAGCCCGATGGTCATCACTACGGCTACGCTGCATGTAAGGAAGAAACGGAAATGATCTGGATTCATTTTCAAACTTATGGCAGCTGGAGAGAATCTTCGAACATGGACGAATGCCTCGCCAATCAGGCCGAATTAATCAAGACACATAAGGTAAACGCGTATCTGAATCACTGTGATGTCTGTTCCATTTTCATCCCCAAACATATTCGTATTGCAACTAAAGATATGGAACTGCTGGAGCATTTTTCTCAGCTTGATCAGGAGCCTCAGTCCATGCGCAATTGGAAAAGACAGGCGAGCTTTCAGCAATTTATGCAGCATATGGATCTTGGGCTGTCCTCACTGTCCGATGTTGCCGCCATCCGGATTGCCGAGAAAGTCGAACTCTACATCCGTCACAATTACCCTCTACCGATCTCCAATCCGATGCTGCAAAAGGAACTCAACTACCATCCAAACTATCTCGCACGTAGCATGCTAAAAGTTTATGGGATGACGCCTATGGAATATCTGTTGCATTACAGAATCGAACAGGCCAAAAAACTTCTATTGCAAACCACCTGGCCCGTTGCCCGAATCGCCGAAGAGATTGGCTTCAATCATGTATCCTACTTCTCTTCCTGTTTTGCCAAAAGAGAGGGCATCTCTCCTTCCAACTTCCGCAGCAAGTTCACCAACACAGAAATTAAAACAACGACTCATTCAGAACTGATGCTCTGAAAAAATAAAAAGCGTCTGCTCACCAGAAATTGCGTTATCCTGCAACGCGATCTCTAGGTAAATCAGACGCTTTCTTTTGTTTTCAGATAATTAATCCCTTTATTCGCACTCCGGAATCCACACCCGCATTTCTCCTTCATCCCGATTCGCCCAAGTAAAGTATGGAATGTAGCGAAGTTCGGCAGACCGTGTATCCCATTGAACATCACTGCGATATAAATGTGTTCCCCAGTCTTCATCGGATACCATTCGCCGACCAATCGTTGTAATTGCCGGAATTCCCAAAGGCATTAACTCCCTGCTGTCAATAGAAAACTTGGCATCTCGCGGCAGCTGAATACGATGCAATCCGCGGCCATTGTCGATTTCTTCGAGGCAATACATAAATGGTCCCCGCTGTATGGCTACTTTTCCGAAAGTGGATTTGATGTGATCGTGACCTTTCATCCGCAGCAACTCCAAAGGGAAGTGGAGCCTGATCTCATCGCCGGCTTTCCACGTACGGGTCACCCTCATGTAACCGGATTCAAAAATAAACCCATCCTGTTCTGTCTTCTCTCCATTAATCCACAGCTCGGGAATCACGCACCAATCCGGCTTTCTCAGAGCTATCGTAAACTCCATTCCTTCCGAAGAATCGGGCTGAACAATCAACTTCACTTCTCCGGTGGATGTATAGTCAGAAATCATGGTTAACGCTGCTCTTTTATCTTTAAGTCTGAATTCCCCTTCTCCGCCAATATACAACTGCACATACAACGTGGCCTGTTCCACAGCCGGAGTAAATACATATTGATCCAATGAGGCAAGTAATCGTGCAATGTTCGGCGGACAGCAGGCACAACCAAACCATCCTTGTCTGCGTGTTCGCACGTGGGCATAATTAGGATTGACACGTTGAATCTCCGGATCGACTTCAAGTGGATTCACATAGAAAAAACGTTGACCATCCAGGGACATTCCACTAATCACCGTATTATATAGAGCTCGTTCCATAACATCCGCGTACCGGCTATCTTGATTCAGTTGCAGCATGCGCTTTGCCCAAAAGATCAGGCCAATTGAAGCACAGGTCTCTGCGTAAGCCGTATCTCCAGGTAGGTCATAATCACCTGTAAATGCTTCTTCTTTGGCTGATGAACCAATGCTTCCCGTAATGTACATTCGCTTGCTTACGATGTTGTTCCATAATCGATCACAAGCTGCTTGCAGCGATGTGTCTCCCGTCTCTGCAGCTACATCCGCCATAGCCGCACACATGTACACCAGTCGAACCGCATGACCTTCTGCTGTTGACTGTTCCCTAATGGGGAGATGCGACTGGGAGTACGAGTGCCGGTGTACCATGTCCAATACGCCAAAATGGATAGAACGCCCCCTATGCTCCCATTCCTCTACAAAAAAATGCGGAAGCGCTCCCCGCTGATCCAGAAAGTATCTGCTTAATTCAAGATATTTCTCTTCTTTTGTCGTCTCATACAGTTTAAAAAGAGCAAGTTCAATCTCCTGGTGCCCATCATAACCTGGCAATTGTCCCGGCTGTGTACCAAACACGGTGCTTATATGATCTGCCAAACGAATAACTACATCCAGCAACTTGCGCTTGCCCGTGGCATGATAATACGCCACACCAGCCTCAATCATATGTCCTGCACAATAGAGTTCATGGCACTCGGCGAGGTTCGTCCAGCGCGCCCCAGGTTCACGCAGGGTAAAATACGTATTCAGATAGCCATCGGCTTGCTGTGCTCGGGCTATGGTCTCAATAACGGAATCTACAAGGACTTCCAGTTCAGGGTCGGGCTTCGCAGAGAGCAGGTATGCTGCTGCCTCAATCCATTTTGCAACATCGCTATCCTGAAATACCATGCCATAATGAACGCCCTCTTCCTCCCCTGCTGCAATGCGGAAATTCCGAATGGCCCGGCTGGGTTCAGTCCCTTCAATACGATCATTAAGCGCTTCCCACTGATAGGGAACAACCACGCTGCGAACCAGTTCAATATAGTGCGACCAGAATGGATCATTGATTTTATAACTATAGCCCGGTATCTGAGGATGATGCGAGACATCTGGTTTTGTCATGGAAACCTCTCCTTGTTCTACTTAATATCCTTATTCTACAAATCATTACATCAGGGTAAAATCATCATTTCCAACTGAAATTTACATAATTACAACCTTGTATAAGCGTCGATCTATAACCTTGATCGAAATCAGGGAATACGAGCATCGTTTTCATGTCCATTCCAACCATCGATAAAACAAAAAAAAGCCGCTAGGATAGCGACTTCAATAATTAAATGACTCTCAAGGACAAATAGACTCTGAAAACCAATAGAGTACTACACCGTGTATCGATATTTG
Source organism: Paenibacillus sp. MER 99-2 (assembly GCF_023714095.1). Taxonomy (NCBI): domain Bacteria; kingdom Bacillati; phylum Bacillota; class Bacilli; order Caryophanales; family Paenibacillaceae; genus Paenibacillus; species Paenibacillus sp. MER 99-2. The sequence continues at coordinate 1,959,420 of NZ_JAMAUZ010000001.1, forward strand.
GCGGGCGTAATCCCATGCACTCGTTTGAATATTCGTACAAAATAGTTTAATTCCATACCTACCATCGTCGCAACCTCACCTACAGATAGCTCAGAATGCTCTGTTAGCAGTTCTGCCCCCTTGAGCAATCGAAGGCGTTGAAGATAGTGGCTGGGATTCACGCCATATATCTCTTTAAACTTGCGTTGAAAGTGTTGCTTGGAATAACCGACCGTATCTGCAATATTAGCGAGGCTTAAGTCATCCATATAATGCTGCTCCATATATTGAACCGAGGCGCGAAGCATTTCTTTGGCACTCGTGCTGCTTCGATTGTTTTGCATAGGCTTCTCACTGTGAGTCGTTGTAGCGATGTACGTCAACATACTATATATTTTCGTAGAGGCCACATGATATGGGTCGCTCACCTCAGGTTCACTTACATGCCATAGCTCCCTGATATCGGATTCAAGCTGCTGTATCTTAACTTCATTCACTGAGATTGGTTTCATTATTGGAAGTTGTAGTGTATTAACAAGGGTCTCAACAAAGCTTCCCTCAATTCCCATAAACCCTAATAACCAGGGTTCAGTTGCAGATGGACCGTAGTCATGAGCTAGTTTGCCTGGCACAAATAAGATATCTCCCCTTTTCATCTTGATATAAGGTATGTTTTCAAAGTGAAAGGCACCTGATCCTGCAAAACAAATCATGCATTGAAATGTTGGATAACCAATAGGCCGATGCATCATGTGCTGGTGATGTAATCCGCAGCTATATAATGACAATGGTAATTCGATTTTACCTTTATTATGATAAAGCCTGAATGGTAGCATGCTCCTCTTAGATCTCTCCTTCAAAGCGAGACAACAATACTGTTATGTAGTACTGTAATCTGAATGGATGTTGTGTTCTAATCTTAGACTCTTTTAAAATTATACCATTATTAAATAAAACCAGACTCCTTTTAAATGCAGGAATCTGGTTTCAATAAATTCAAGAATATTGTTTATTTAATTACTTGCTTCCTTTCAATCTGCTGTATTACATCCTTAGCGGTTCCTGCTCTCGAACTCCCGATAGAAATCGTTTCGCATTTCCGATACCGCAAGGTAACATTCTTTACCGTCCAGCAATCTTGCTGGTACTCTCCACACATCTCCGTAATAATAACTGTCAGCAACGAGTTCTTCATCTGCGTAAATCTGTGCTACATCGCCATAATAATCAATATTTACGAAGCCTTCAGATCCTGTAACGGAGATTTTTTGCCATTGGACTTTTCGCTCCCCGCCAATATGGAGCTGCTCTGTATGTTTTGGATCAAAAGGAGGCTGTTCCACATTGTCGTACGTAATAGCAGGTTCCGTATAAGATTGCTGAATAGAATTTGGATCAAATCCTGCACCATTCCAATACCAATATTGAAATTCACCGTCTTCCACAGAACGAATTTCGTCAGCAGCTTTGTACAGATCACATCCATCACCTACATAAAGCTCCCCATCTAGTCTGCGCAGATATCGTGCCTGATCCCAACTCAGTGTAACAACTGTAGTGCCGTTGACCTGAAATGCAGATTCAAGTCCCGCCTGAGCTGTTATGTTCTGTCCATCACTAAATTGATATTCTGGTATAATTCCAGGAATTTGTGCAAAGAAATAGGTATCTCCTTCTCTGCATAACGGTTGCACTGTGCCATAGTCGAGAACAATACCTGACAACTCCATACGGAACGGCATGAAGAAGCTTACTTCTCCACATACATCAAACGATGGGAATATGACACTGCCTGTATCAATGACAACGTTCCGCACATCCTGAAGCTCAGAAAGCCTTTGATAATGGTTAACAAATACATATCCACTCTCACCATCTGTACGCATCACATATCGCAATGATGTCGTATCCTCTCTTGAAACCGAATTCTCAGCTTCTACTCTGGTCATCGGTGCGAGTGTTTCCTCAAAGTCCTGTACAAACAAGTGCAGGATATTCAGCAGTCTGTACTGCTCTCGAACTTCTCCATACTCGGATAATGCACACTGAAAATCATATGAAAGAATGGGATAATCATTGGGATAACCTGTTGCTTTTGACTCTTGGAAAGTCGACAGCCTGCCAATTTTATTAGTTCCACCATGGTACATATAGTACCCAATCAGATTGTTACCATCACCAATCTTTACAAGCGATATGCTATAAATATCCATACCTTTAATTATGGGTCTGCGGTGATGTGTAACTTGAATACCACCACCCAATTCACAGGTTGCAAATGGATATCGTTCATACGGTAATCGCCATTGGCCATCATCTTCGATCTCTTGAGGAAGGAGATCCGCACCTATGCCTGTGTCATTTCTCATACCCGTAAAGAAATAATGAGGAGAAGGCGGAAGTTGATTTAGGTGGTCGTCCCACGGAGCATCACAGTATCCACCGAATACAGGAAACACCTCATCAACTGGAATGCGTGCTCCCTCAACAGCATTCCATCCAGTTACCGTATAGATCGGAGCAATCATGCCACAATCCACAGCCATTTCTTTTAACGTGGCTAGATGCTCAGCATCATTGGTTAACTCGTTCTCTAACTGCACGGCAATGATGTTTCCTTCATCTTTATAGAAAAGTCCTTGTACTTGCTTAGAAATATTCTCATAAAAGATACGTACTTTCTTAAGATATTCTGGATTGTTATCACGCAGCTTAAATGGTTTCTTGAGCAGCCAATCCGGGAGTCCGCCGTTCCTGCATTCGCCATGTGCCCATGGTCCAATTCTTATGACGGCTTCAAGCCCGGCCTTCTTACACTCCAATATAAAAGCACGAAGATCATTGTCACCGGAGAAGTCGAATACCCCTTCGATCTCTTCATGGTAGATCCAGAACACATAGGTAGATACAAGCGTAATTCCGCCTGCTTTCATTTTACACAGCTCTTCATACCAATCGCTTCGATCATATCTGGAATAATGAAATTCGCCCATGACCGGAATCGTAGGTTTACCATTGCGTGTAACATATAAACTTGTTAATTCAATCTTTTCTCCTGCAGGATTTTCCCCTCCAAGATTCAAATGATTTTGCAAAATCTCAGGTTTTTGATATTTTTTAAATGTATACATTAAAGTCTTCCTCCCTAATCGTAGTGAGTTTCAAATTTTTAAAGACTCACACTCTAGAAATTGAGATTTCCGGATTCGCGTCAACAACCCTTTCTTGCCTTAAGTAATTTCATTTTAACTTACTGGATGAGTTGCACGTTAGGATTATCACGATGAGAAAATAGCACAAAACGAACAATTGTATGAAAGTAGAAATGTAAATGGATCAAAATTAATAACATGTAGATAGATTCATTTAATAAAAAAACCACAATGAGAAATGGTTCATTGTGGGTTATCTATTCATTCGATTTTACGATTCCTTCGTGAGCATGTGTTTTCAAGCTGCAATCAGGACTGATCCAAAATAGTGCGCTATGTGAGATGTACGGATTTTACTCATATGCACCGATGTTTACAGAGTTGCCTTGTACTCTTATCTGCCCGTCCATGTCTTGGGTTCCGTTGATCGCGCTCCCCATTGAACCTGCTTGGATCGCTGGAGACAATGGTTGGAGATGGAAGTCGGCTCTGTCGACATTAACGAATTTCGGATCGTTAAACAAAGAATGTGCATCGTTACCGCTACCTGTTTTATACGCTGAAAAGCTGGTGTAATTTTTATTTTTCCATGTCCAGTATGCGTCAGCACTACCATCAGAAGTGAAGTATAGATTATAATCGACGACGTTTCCTGCATTCTTGAGATACTCGTTGTAAATCAACACATTTGTCAGGCTGGCCACCAAGATATTGTTCTTAATTATGTTGTTTTTTGTATCGTACTGAACAAAAATTTGGCCGCTACCGCCCCCTAAAGTATCGTTCTTGTAAACGGTGTTGTTCACTACCTTGCAATTCACTGTCGAACCGCGCTGATTGTCGTAGCCCCCCATAGCGATACCGGTCTGTCGATTGTTGTAGATCAGGTTGCTGCGAACCGTAATATTGCTGGTAGCTCTATCAGCATGCTCGGAGGCAATTTCAATGCCAATGTCGTTATTGTAGCTGTAATTCTGTTCAATAATCGTGTCTTTTCCGCCATCTACATATATCCCTCCAGCAGAATTACTGTTGTTCGGAACCTTCTTACCGTAAGAAGGATTTTGGTTGGAAGATATGTTATATACTCGATTGCCCTTTACCAGTCCATTACGAGCCTGATCATAAGCTGTATTCGGTGCTATCCCCTCAAAACCAATGATATCAATCCCGATGTTGTCGTTATCATGAATGAGGTTGTCTGTCACTGCAAAGGTATCCACGTTCCCGTTCAACACCAGCGTTTCACTTGTGCCTAGTACAAGATTGTATAATTCATTGCCATTAATCGTAATATCATGAACAGATGCAGGAGCTTCTGTGCCGTATACTGCGATACCGTGAGCATCCCTGCCAATCAAATCGCTGCCTACTGGCTTGGCCGTATTCTGAATACGATGGATCTTGTTGTTAGACAGATGTATGAAGCCACCTGAACCGTGGACGTAAATTCCGACAGGTACGCTGTTTCTGGACGTCGTACTGTAGTTACGAATCTCAAATCCATGAACGGTAATGTAATTCACATCTTGCATCTCGATAAGCCCCTCGATCCCATCAACGGAAAGTCCGGTACCATCAATGATGACTTTCTCCTTACCATAGTTCGAGAATACAATAGGACCTTGGGAAGCGGAACCCGAACGTGTGATTTTCAGCTTCTGATTGTATATACCTCCCCGAACATTGACTTTGCTACCTGGTACAGCCTTATTGGCCGCATGCTGTAGCGTCTTCCATGGTGCATTCTTAGTGCCCGGATTGGAGTCGTTGCCACTCGTCGCCACATAATATTGAGTACTAACTGCCGATTCAGCTGAGGGTCGCACATTCCCTGCTACAATACCTAGTACAGCTATACTTACTCCTACCAGCATAAATCCCCAAAATTTCAACACAATCCTCATCACCCCAGTCTAAGCTAACCATTTCTGCATTTTCTGTGTCAATATATTTACACATCACTTGATCAATATGTAAAGTGATATACAATACATCCCTTACGCAATCTATTATGAATGAAATAGATAAATCAAGAATTATAAGAATCTTCAATCAAATTAATAAAGAGTAGTCCCTCAAAGGAGCTACTCTTTTGCATTTACAATTCTTTGTGATGCTTAGCAAGCGTTATTGTCCTTAAAGTCCTTAAACACCTTAGGTTAACTCTTTATTCTAGCGTTCCATAATCTACTTCCATAAACTGTGTAACTTCCTTCTCCCAACGGTTGGAGACAAATTCAACATGCGTTGGGTGCGCATTATACGCTTCATAATCTTCTCTATTGTGAAAGACCATAGAGAATCCAAAATCATAATTATTTTTAGGACTGATCTCACGAAAGACTTGAAAATGGTTTACTGTAGGTATGCTACTCAACATGGATTTCCCATCCTGTATAAACTTCGCTTCTTCTGCTGATCCCTTCTCATGCTTAAGTGAAAATACAACAGAATGAATGATTTGCTCGTTGCTCATTGATATCTCTCCTTAATCACGTTTAATTGCGACTATCTCTCAAATGGATATTGAAGACCCCATTGTTTCCGTAATTCATCACACTGTCTAATCACACCTAGACTCTTGTCCCACGTCATAATCGGTGATTCCTTAAGACCTTGTCTAATACATTCGTTCACATGAGCTATTTCATACTGAAAGCCTTTATCCTCAATCCCGTCTATACGTTGGGGTACAGACTCATCATACGTCGTTAACTCTCCATTCTTCATGACTTTTATCGTAATAGGTCTCCAGAACGTTGGTACTTCAATGTAGCCCTGTGTTCCATAAATCATCGCTACACCAGCCATATCTGTTCTCACACCACTACTCATTACAGCAAGCTCACCTTTATCGTATTTAGCAATGTACGTGGCTTGTTCGTCCACTTGTACATGGTGTTCATCAGAATTCATGGTTGCAAAGCCTGTCAGATCTACAGGTAATTTCCCCAACAATTCCTCCACGAAGTGAAGGTTGTATACGCCTGTATCCAGAAGCCCACCTCCGGCAAGATCAGGATTTATCAACCGGAGCTCTGGAGACATGTATTCGTCCGGTATACGAAACGAAAATGCCGAGTGAATGGATCGAATCTTACCAATGCCCTCATCCGTAAGAAGCGTTTTGATTTTATTGATCAACGGGAAGAAACGAGTCCATGTACCCTCCATAAAGAAAACATTATTCTTCTTGGCAGCTGAGATAACCTCAAGTAATTCCTTCTCATTAACGCAAGCTGGTTTCTCTACCAATACGGATTTCCCATGTTCTAATTCCTATCTACCTGCATACCTTGGCAACATAGAGATGAACTTTAAGCGTTTACACTCTCTTCGATGAAATGAATATTCGATTACGAGTTCATTGTAAGATCTGAAAAGTTCTACTTATATCACAATTCTCTTATTTATATCAGTAATACTATACAATTCTATTGGATATTTCTTCATTCAAATAAAAAAGCCGCTAAATAGCGACTTCATCAGCATGATACTTTTACATAAAAGAATATCTGAACAACCCATAGTAAAGAGGAGCAAGTGTGATAACCAATGTGACGAGCATTATCCATCTTCTCTTTCCTATTGAAATTTCTTCTAATATTTCTTCGCCTTGGTGATCCTTAAGCAACATTGCGAATAGTATCTCCCACAACAACGCTGAAATTGTGATTACTTTCCAAGCAAGAGGATTCAACCATTGAATGTGTTTAACATACCCTAACAATCCAAACCAAGTGATGACAGATACAACAAAATCGACTTTCCCCAGTGTTGTTCCGTATTTCCCCTTTAGCAAATAACCGAGGGATGCTGTTCCAAGTAATCCGAGATAAATCGTCCATAACCAGTTAATCACATATGTACCTCATTTATAGTCTATTTAAGAATAATCGCTTGCGTATTACCTGTTGCATTATAGTAAAGCATCCTTATTATGCATAGTGGAAATCACCGCCAAAACAAACTTGTCAAGTCCAGGCCAAAGATCCTTCCTATTCGTCGATGTACATTTATGGTATCCCCTCCTGAATACATCTCAATGTTATTTACATTTGAAAATCCGACATGAACCATACGACTTGAGACAGACCTAAGGTCAAGTGAGTTCCTAAAAATGGGGTCACAGATGAGTTGTGCAAAATAAAAAAGTCGCCAAATTAGCGACTTGATTTGGAACGATTATTTACTTGAGTGAGGCACGATGTACTAGAGCTGCTTATTCAAATCAAAACGGTTTATCTGAGCGTTATCAGTCATCACATAAATAATACCTGCACCTTCATATACAAACGTGGGATCTGACTCACTAAGTTCAGAAGTATTAACAGTATGAAGTAATTTCACTTTGGTGCGTGCAGACGCGCTTGTCTGATAGATGGATATTTTTGAGTCCTCAACCAGCATGACGGTTCCATCCGGCGCAGTTTGATACATTTTGGCTGAGGCAGGTACAGTCTGCATGACACCTTTGTGATCAATAATAAAAAAGTTACCATTAGACTGTATCCCTGTGAATCCATTCGAAAACACGTTTTTTTTCACCGTCATCGATGTTTCCATATCATCATAGTAACTCACATTGCTGATTTTTTGGGTCCATACCTCTTTCCCTTTCGTAGTTTTGGCGGTAAAACTTATGACATTGTTCCCGTGATTCTTCTGGAGATGAAGTAAACCATCGGATCCTAACCCTGAAAACATACCTTCTTTGAAGTCGAAATGGTACTGAAATTGCTGCTTCATTTTAAAATCATAATATGTCATACGGCTGGATGTCTTGCTTGTTCTGTTGGTAGTTTCAAGTAAACCATTGACAAAACCGTAAAGAATGGATGCATTCCAACTGTTTTTACCCAAAAATTTGCCTTGCGGACTATACCGATAACTAGTCACCCGTTCAGAAGCCGTTTCCAGATAAACAAATAAATTTCCATCAGGCATGATGGATATCCCAGATAAGGAACGGATTTTCTCGTCAAAGTACTTAGTCCACAAAACCTTCCCATTCGGATGGTATGCGGTTAGACGTGGTTTTACAACTCCTGAACTATTTCTAATCGAAGTGAGGATATAAACATTACCGTTTGGTGCGACTTGTGCATATGTACCGAAAAAACTAAAAATTAGGTTGCTTCCTGCGGTATAATCGGTCTTGGATAATTGCTTTCCTGTCTTCTTGTCAAGATTGTACATCTGATTGTCCATACTCATAAAGTGGAATGTTTGATCTGCGATCCGGACGTTACTGTCTGACACATACTCGTGACCATCCGGTATGGAAAAAGTCCAATCTGGTTTTGGTAGTTTTTGAAAGTTGTTTGCAGAGACTGTTCCCGCAAGAATGCTGCTGAGCAGTAGGAACACTACTAAAGGTATCAATCGTTTTACATGAAGCAAATCATATCACCTGTTTCTCATTTTTTAATTACAGATGCATTATCGTCATTTGTGTATGTAAAATGAATAGCATCCTGCATTTGGAAGACGGCTGGCTTTGGATATTTGATTAAGCATTATTTTTCAACTCAATAATTGTACTCCAAACGTTCCTTGACTTTACTCATTACTGATTACTAGCTTCAGCCCATCATGACTAGCAACAAATCCAAGACGTTCATAAAATCTGTGCGCATCTTTACGCTTCTTATCTGTCGTCAATTGAATCATTTCACATCCCTTAGCTTTAGCCTGATCGATGGCATATTTAAATAGAGATTCACCCACACCTTTACCTCTATAATCATTGCTGACACGAACACCTTCAATCTGGCCTCGTGTTGTACCCAATCTTGCTATCCCCGGGATAATCGTGAGCTGTAAACAACCGATCACTTCCTCCTTATCTATAGCAACGATTATTGAATTGCCGATCTGTTCTTCAATCTTCGCAAAAGCCTCGATGTATGCTAGGGGTAATGGTTCTTCATAGCGCTCTCGAGTAGCACCTAATTCGTCGTCAGCTAACAACCGAACGATGGCAGGAAGATATTCTACAGTAGCAGTTATAAACTTCATAAATACCTCCAATATGATAGGAATTTCCTCAGTAATTTTCTTCATTAATATAAGGTAATCTGTCGATCAGTCAATTTTAATAACTTTGTCAAAGCAGTTTGAATCTTTCTCATAATCATTATGTTCATAGAATGCATAGGCATTCGTTCGCTTCATCCCTGTACATAAAATAATGCTGGAAATTCCTTTGTCCGTTTGAAAGACTCATTCTAGAAATAAAGATCATGAAAAACCCCAGCGAGGATAGCCAAGCTGAGGTTCATTCATGTATTATCATTGTGTTTGAAGTTCTAATCACTTTCAGCATTCGGTTGCCTAACACACTAGGCGCTTTGAATACCTTTAATCACTTCAACTTTTTTATCACCGGCTGTTTTAGCTACATCTAACGTTGTTTTACCTTGAAAAGTGATGATCACACCTGCCGCCATCATAGAGACAATTAGAGCAGTACTAAGGATTGTGGAAACTCTCTTATTGACCATAATAATACCTCCATTATGCATTATGTAATCATCGGCTCAGGATGATGACGAGCCTAGGTTGAACCCTTAAACTCCGTAGTGAATTAACAGCATTTCACTTTTTTTCATGAGTAATCCACGTAGTAAATGTATTATAGCGCATTGACAATGTTTGTAAAAGGATTTTATTTAACTCAGAAGACAACTCTTCACTGGTTGCTCATTACATGTAGATAAAAGTTCAAGTCGTTTTCCAGATGCTTTTTCATTAGCTCCTCAGCCCGCTCACCGCTTCTAGACTTAATTGCCTCGTAAATTTCTTCATGCTCATCGATAAGATGAGGACGATTATAGATCACAACTGTTTTTCTAAACAGATAAATGATGGCTTGCATCCGGTCTATAATATCAATCATCAGCGGATTATTACTCGCTTTTACAATATCGTTATGGAAACTCTCGTTGGCGGACATAATCTCATCTTTTGTCCCCGTTCTCCCGATCTCCACATACTTATACAGCTCTTCAATCTCGTTGTCTTTCAAAAACTTCGCTGCACATTTGGCCGAGTACCCTTCGAGCAATATCCGAACATTAAACAAATTACGTAAATCCTTTTCCGTAGGTTTAACCACTTTTTTTTGAACAATTAATCCTTCGTTTTCCAGCTTACGTATCGAATCTCTTATGGGTGTTCTACTCACTCCAAGCTCTGTAGCGAGCTTTTCTTCGACGATCTTCGTACCGCTCGGAAGCTCCCCGTTTAAAATCTTGTCTCGAAGAATTTCATAACATTGATGGTACGCCGGTCGTGAACTATTATTTTCATGCACAAACTTCACCTCTGTCTCATTTCTCATATCAATATAGTACCAAATTATGTTCGTAAAATCATTCCAATAAACGATATACACCAATAAAAGTATACGAAACTTCAAAAATTGTATACAAAAACATATTTTAATGTATACAATTTTAAAATTTTAGTATACAATGAAAACGCAATCAACGATGTAAGCGGTTGCCGATAAATTATTTCATCCTTTCGTCAAGTCGCTTCTTCATTCTTCACATTTCGTCAACTGAATATATTCAATCATGGGCATAGAAGCCCTCGCTCACAAAAGTATTAGGAGGAAATATCATGGCTAAAAAAGTTGGTTTTATTGGACTCGGAATCATGGGCAAACCGATGGCTCTTAATCTCAGAAAAGCAGGACACGAATTAACCGTTAATGATCTCAATCAGGAAGCGGTTCAAATATTGCTAGACTCCGGTGCAACTGCAGCCTCCTCACCCAGAGAAATCGCTGAGAAATGCGAAATTATTATTACGATGCTCCCTGCATCCCAACATGTGCAAGCTGTTGTTTTGGGTGAACAAGGTATTTTATCCGGAGCAAAAGAAGGCTCCATTATTATTGATATGAGCTCCATCACTCCTGCCGTTTCCATCGCTCTTGCAGAAGAAGCAGCAAAAAAAGGCGTTGGATTCTTGGATGCACCCGTTAGCGGCGGAGAACCAAAAGCCGTTGATGGTACTTTAGCAATTATGGTGGGCGGTAAAGAAAGCGTATTCGAAGCAGCTAAGTCCGTTTTGTTTGATATGGGGACGGCGGTCACCTTGGTTGGAGATAGTGGATGCGGAGTTACTGCGAAGCTCGCTAACCAGATCATTGTTAATTTAAATATTGCTGCGATGTCCGAAGCGCTTGTCCTGGCTGCTAAAGCTGGGATTGATATTGAGAAAATGTATCAGGCGATTCGAGGTGGGTTAGCAGGCAGTGCGGTTCTTGATGCCAAAGTTCCACTCATTCTGGAAAGAAACTTTGCTCCAGGAGGTACAATCGCGATCAACATGAAAGATATTACCAACGTAATGGACACAGCTCATGAGATTGGCGTACCTCTTCCACTGTCCAGCCACTTGTTAGAAATGTTCCATGCCCTGAAGATTGACGGGAAATTAATGGACGACCACGGCGGGATCGTACAGTATTATGAAAAATTAGCAAATGTCGAAGTAAGGGGTCTTGGCTATGAAAACAAATAACCGGTCTGTAGAAGAGGTTTTCAGTAGAATTCCTTCTCCTGATACGAACCTTATTCATGGAATGATTAATCAAAAACTTCAACACTTTAATCGTAAAATTATCGTTTTGGATGATGATCCAACCGGTGTTCAAACTGTACATGGCATCTCGGTCTATACGGACTGGTCCGTGGATAGTATCGACAGAGGATTTCAGGAAGACAATTCGATGTTCTTTATCCTCACCAACTCACGTGGGTTTACAGCTACTGAGACGACAAAAGCACACCAGGAAATTGCTGCTAATATTGTAGAAGCTGCGAAAAGAAACAATCGCGAATTTACGATTATAAGCCGTGGTGATTCTACACTTCGAGGTCACTATCCACTTGAAACTGAAGTGATAAAAGACACCGTTGAAGCTAACTCAAATATACGGTTTGACGGTGAAATACTCCTCCCCTTCTTCAAAGAAGGCGGACGCTTCACCATCGATAATGTGCACTATGTTCAATATGATACGGAATTGGTTCCAGCAGGAGAAACCGAATTCGCCAAAGATCGCACCTTTGGTTACACCAAATCACATTTAGGTGAGTGGGCAGAGGAAAAATCGAATGGGCAGTATAAAGCGGATCAGATGACTTACATCTCGCTGGAAAGCCTTCGTGCCATGCACATTGATCTCATTGAACAGCAGCTGTTAAAAGTTGAGAACTTCAATAAAGTTATCGTAAATGCAGTTGACTATTCGGATGTTCAAGTCTTCACCATTGCTTTGATTCGAGCCTTCAATAAAGGTAAACATTTTATGTTTAGAAGTGCTGCTGCACTTACGAAGGTCATGGGAGGCGTTAGTAACAAAAGCCTGCTCACACGTGCAGAAATGATGAGTGACAATACAAACCATGGCGGATTAGTCATTATCGGATCACATGTCAAAAAAACGACAGAACAGTTTGAAGAACTGAAAAAGTCCAGTGTAGTAGAATTTGTTGAATTTAACGTTCACCTTGTACTGGAACCCGTTCAATTCGATAATGAGCTTAACAGAGTTGTTGAAACAACCAACCAACTGATTCTCGAAGGTAAAAATGTGGCTGTCTATACCAAAAGAGAGCGATTAGACCTTGGAGAGGACAGAAAAGAAGATGAATTGAAACTATCCGTCAAGATTTCGGATGCAGTTACGAGTATTGTCAAACGATTAGAAGTACGACCAGCCTATATCATTGCTAAAGGTGGCATTACCTCAAGCGATATTGGAACGAACGGATTGGAAGTTAAACGAGCTACCGTTGCCGGACAGATTCGACCTGGTATTCCCGTGTGGACAACCGGGGATGAAAGTAAATTTCCAGGAATCTCCTATGTCATCTTCCCTGGCAATGTGGGTACTGTAACCGATCTAAGGGAAGTTGTTGAAATGTTGAGTACGAAGTAATTCGAAACTCGTTAGTATGACCAGACTGTGAGGAGCAACACTAATAACAAAGCAATATAAACAATTAGTTCGCTCCTTATCATCCGGTTTCTTATATCAAGCAAATAAAGAAATGAGGAAATTATATGCCAATTATCTCAGTCACAATAGGGGTCATTATATTACTTATATTAATGATGGCTTTTAAGTTAAACGCTTTCATATCATTAATTATTGTTTCCTTAGCTGTTGGCTTACTGGAAGGAATGACTCCGATTCAAGCTGTCGAGTCCATCGAAGCTGGCTTAGGCGGAACACTCGGTCATTTAACGATGATCATCATATTCGGAGGAATTCTCGGTAAATTAATGACCGATTCTGGTGGTGCTCAGCGCATTGCCACAACCATGATCAGTGCCTTTGGTCAAAAACGTACTCAGCTGGCAGCCGTTATTACAGCAGCTATTGTTGGAATCGCTTTATTCTTTGAAACTGGAGTGGTCGTGTTAATTCCGTTGGTATTTACCATCGCCAGAGCTGCACGAGTACCTGTTCTATATCTTGGAATGCCCGTTATTGCAGCACTTATAACCATGCACGGATTCGTACCTCCGCATCCTGGCCCTACAGCCGTTGCTAATGTTTTTGGAGCCAATATCGGATTAACGATGATCTTAGGTATCCTTGTTGCGATCCCTGCATTCATCCTTGCTGGCCCTGTGTATACAAGGTTATTTAAAAAAGAAGCCTTGGAAATCGATATCCCCAAAGGTCTATTTAATCCAAAAGAATTTAAGGAAGAAGAGCTGCCTAAATTCGGAATCAGTCTTTTCACAGCACTTCTACCTGTCATTTTGATTGCGCTTCAAACTTTTGTCGAGATCTTTGCACCTGAATCAGCATTTTCATCTGTAACTAATTTCATCGGTAATGCCAATGTCGCTTTGTTGATTTCTGTCTTGGTTGCCATTTTCACTTTTGGACTGAACCTAGGCAAAAAAATGCCAGAGGTTATGAAATCTCTAAGTGATTCTGTAAGTGGAATCGGAATGATTCTCTTGATTATCGCTGGTGGTGGTGCGTTCAAGCAAGTGTTGATCGATAGTCATATTGATCAATATATCTCTGATCTTATGGCAGGCTCCACGCTATCTCCTCTCATTCTAACCTGGTTGATTGCAGCCATCTTGAGAATTGCCGTTGGTTCTGCAACTGTGGCTGGTATGACAGCAGCTGGTATTGCCGCACCTCTGGTTGCTGCCACAGGAGTAAGTCCAGAACTCATGGTTCTAGCAGCTGGTGCGGGAAGCGTAACATTCTCTCACGTCAATGATGCAGGCTTCTGGATTTACAAAGAATATTTTAATCTTACTATAGGTAAGACGATAAAAACCTGGTCAGTCATGGTCACGATTATTTCATTGGTAGGACTTGCTGGTGTCCTGATTTTAGATATGTTTATGTGAAGAATAATTAAATTGTTGCCAAAGAGTCCAAGTAGGATGAACCTCTGCTTGTGCTCTTTGGCTTTTACTGTTATCTGTCTAGAGCCATAACAAGTTAACAACCGATTATGACGATGTTAATAAGAGCTTCACGCAATCATTTAGACTGACACATGGCGATTAGGATTTGACCTTTATTTGATTCCTAAAATAAAAAAAGCCGCTATATTAGCGACAAGGTTTAACGATGATAAAAATCCATAAATGCAGCTTGAAAACCTTTGCAAGTCACACTGTGTTCTCGATTTTTATGAGTAATCAGGCCGTGAGTAAAGGTCATTTTTGGGGCAAAAGAAAGAATTTGCAATTCACCTGTTTCTAGCTCCTTACGGATTGCTATTTCAGGAATTAGAGCATACCCTTTACCACAGCCCACATATTGTTTGATCATCTCCAGACTAGGCAGCTCTAAAGCATCTTTAACCGTAATACCAGCTTGCTTCAAAACATCTATAGCCGACGTGTGGTACAAACAAGATGTACCGTTGCTGATGAAAAGTTGATGGTTCAGGATATGCGCTCCCAACTTTTTCACGTTCTGAGTGATGGTCTGCGACGTAGCGAACACAATTGTTTCTTCCAAGATTGGATTAAAAAGAAGTTCATGTCGATTCGGATTCTCAGGCACAATACCAAAGTCCAGCTCATAATCGAGAACGCCTTTTAGAATCTCCTGATGTGTTCCGTGTTCTATACGCAAATTCACATTAGGCCTCTGACTTGTATATTCCTGAATGAAAGGCAACATTCGTGTAAGGAAAAAGGACTCTTGTGTTCGAATACGTATCGTTCCAGATGGCTCTGCCAGTTCATGGATATGTTCATCAAGGGATTGAATCAAGTGCACATACTGATAAGCATATTTGGAGAATACCTTTCCCGCCTCCGTCAGTTCTATCCCCCTTGGATAGCGATGCACCAACTTTTGTCCAACAATTCTCTCTAACTGCTGAATGTGAGTCGTCACAGTAGATTGCACATAACCTAAACGCTCAGCAGCTCGACTGAAGCTTTTTTCTTCCATTAAAGCGATAAAAGCGAGAAAAAAACGTCCTTCTAATGCATCCATCACATCGGATCAACCTTTCATATTTCATTTTGAAATAGTAAGCATTCAATATATTCGTTAGTCAAATAGATGATTGTATTATACGATATCTTTAGTTGTTCGTGTTATTAAAAAATAGCGAAGGAGATGTCACATATGCAGGTTCGTTATCAGCAGCAAAAGGTCGGAGACGTCAACGTTTTTTATCGCGAAGCTGGTCCTAAGGATGGTCAGGTGATTTTATTATTACACGGGTTCCCATCTTCAAGTCATATGTTCCGTGACCTGATTCCGAAATTATCTAAACATTACCGTGTCATTGCCCCTGATCTTGCCGGTTTCGGACATACCCACACGCCGCCGCGTGGTCAATTTAATTTTACCTTTGATAATCTATATAAAGTTATTGAAGGTTTTACTCAGGCACTGGCTCTTGATAAGTATGTATTATATGTGTTCGATTATGGTGCACCTGTCGGGTATCGACTGGCCGTCGCTCACCCGGAGAAAGTTCAGGCGATCATTAGTCAGAATGGGAACGCTTATCTGGAAGGATTTAGTGAAGCTTGGGGTCCTTGGGAGAACTATTGGCGCTTGCCAACACCAGAGAATCGTGAAGCATGTCGTGATTCCCTGACTCCGGAAACGATTCGTAATTTCCAATACCTGCACGGAGCGGATGCTAGCCTTGTATCGCCAGACGGGTATTCACTAGATATTGCATATATGTCACGTCCCGACGCGGAGGAAATCCAACTCGACCTGATTTTAGATTATAGAACTAATGTGGAGCTTTATCCTGAATTTCAAGCGTATTTTCGTAAGTATCAACCGAAACTACTAGCCGTATGGGGGAAAAATGACCCTGCCTTCCTTCCTGCTGGAGCTGAGGCTTATAAACATGATCTTCCATCTGCAGAAATACATCTGCTGGATACAGGTCATTTCGCACTCGAAACACATGCTGACGAGATTGCTTCGCTTATGCTGCAATTTTTGGTTAATGTGAAATAGGCCAGTCAAATCTCTAAAAAAATAGGCAGAGCAAGTTAACTAAAACTTGCTCTGCCATTATGTTATTGAACCGTATATCCACCATCAACTGATATCGCTTGACCGATTACATAGCTTGCGGAAGAAGAGCATAACCAAAGTACAACGGAAGCCACTTCCTCTGGTTTCGCTAAACGACCAATGGGGACTTGTTTCACTAATTCGTCCATGGCATCGCTTTCCGTAGCTAACATATTTTCTACCATTGGCGTTTCAATGATCCCAGGACAAACGGCATTAATACGAATCCCTTTTCGAGCGTACTCTAGAGCAGTGCTTTTCGTTAATCCCAATACGCCGTGTTTAGAAGCATGGTATACAGAACGCTCGGGAACACCAATTAATCCTCCCATTGAAGAACAATTCACGATCGCCCCTTCGGTACCTTGCTTTCTTAATTGTAACAACTCATACTTCATACACAGCCAAATCCCTTTTGTATTCACATTCATGACATCATCGTAAACTTCTTCTTTTAAATCCACTGTGTCTGTCGCGGCGTTTTGAATACCAGCGTTGTTATAGGCATAATCTAGCTTTCCAAATGTAGCCACGGTTTTCTCAACCATAGATTCAACAGATTTCTCATTCGAAACATCACATTGGATGGATATCACCTGATAACCTGCGTTGATCAAGTCTTGTGCTTCTTGTTTAGGTTCATTAATATCCACTAAAGCTACATTCGCACCTTCTTTAGCAAATAATTGTGCGGTTGCCAGTCCGATACCGCCTTTTGCTCCAGTTACAATGACCACTTTATCTTTCATTGTTGCTATCATGAAAATTCCTCCTAATTATATAAATGAACGTCGATTGTTTAATCAACTCATGTTAATTATTTTATAGGAGATTCGTTTATATTCAATAGTCAATACCTCAAGAACTGTGCGTTACTCAACGGCACATCTATCATTGTTGAATATCTAAAAGAAAAGCGAACTCAGAACTGAGCAATAAAATCGGCACACGTTATTATCGTTTTGTCTGCACATGAACTTGTACCAGTACAACAAAAAAAGCCGCAAGATTACACTGCGACTTTTAACCGATCAACTCCTGTTAAGATCTCCCATAGAGAATAAGTTTTTAAACATTTTCAGATATCCATCACACTCCTTCTGTTCTCCTCTATCTTCAGAATCAGTCTATACTGTGAAACGTTGTACCAGCTTTTGCATATCTTCGGCCATTTTCGCGAGTTGTGCCGAGGATGAAGATATCTCTTCCATCGCAGCCATTTGCTCTTGAGCTGCTGCCGATGTAGTCTGGGCACCACTAGCTGAGACTTTAGATATGTTTGCCATCTCGGCAACTGTAGCAGAGACTTGTTCTGTACTTGCAGACAACTGCTCGGATACAGCGGAAATATCCTGAATTTGACCTACAATGTGAGATGTAAACTGTTCAATGTTTGAAATGGTAACCGAAGCTTCCTGGCTTACGCGCATGCCTTCACCGACTTGATCACGCACTTTTTTGTTCATTAATGAGGTGGACTTGTCGATTAAATCTAACATTTTACCAATCGTAGCACCAATCTCGTCAGCACTTTGTTTGGATTGTAGCGATAGTTGGCGAACTTCACCTGCAACGACAGCAAATCCTTTACCATGCTCTCCTGCTCTCGCTGCTTCGATAGATGCATTCAGAGACAGCAGATTCGTTTGCCGAGAAATATCAGCAATGGCTTCGTTCATTCTATTCGCTTCAGTTGAGAGCGTAGACAGCTCGTTAATCAATACTGTTGTTTCTGTAACAGCTTCAAGAATCTGTTCCATCTGTACACGCACACTGGTTATGGTTGTCCCCCCAAGCACGACTGCTCGCTCTGTTTCTTCAGCAGAATACACAATCGCACCCGCTGACTCAGCAATTGTACTAATCCCTCGCGCCATTTCTTCAACTGCATTTGCAGCTTGTTCAGCATTTTCAGCTCCAATTACGGCCGTTTCCGCCGTTTGTTGCACTGTTTCAGTCACATGTTGAACAGATAAAGTTGTTTGTTCTGTGCTCTCCTGTATCATTTGCGAAGAGTTGTTAAGATGAGACGATGTTTGATTAAGTTCACGAACAACCGATTGAAGTGTAACGGTCATTTGATCAAAGTCATCTGCCAATAACCCGAATTCGTCCTTATTTTTGAGACCAACTCGCTCAGACAGATTACCATCTCGGACATTGCGAGTTGCTGTGCGTAGTTTTTGCATAGGTAGCATAAAGGATCTTAGAATAACAAATATAATCAATCCTGCAATAACAACGGAAATACCAATGACAATATAGCTTGTAACCATAATTGGTTTTGCTGCTGCTATAAAATCTTCATACCCCATTAAAGCAATGACATTCCAACCTGTTAAAGCATTGACACCAGTAAAGACTTCCAAGTCATACGCAAGATCTGTTCTAACAAAGTGGGAAAATGCCATGGGTTCATCAGCGGTTACAGCGGAATTCGGCTGGAGCGGAATCCCACCAACAAGCTCTCCACCAAGCTCGCCTCCTCCACCTTGCGTGATCGCTCCTGCCCAGGCTGCAATCGTTCGATTGGAGTCTACTACAACTAGACTTCCATTTCCGCCAACATTTACGATGGATAACTCTTTTGCTAGAACATCCAAGTCTAGTTTAATATTGGCCACACCTTCTCCTTCTCCAAGAGCTTTGGCTATGTTCACAACAATTTTACCGGATTGTTCATCCTTCATAATGTTAGAAAAATAAAACTTCCCATTATTACTTTTTCCATTGTTGTACCAATCGCTCTCACGCGGATCATAGGTTGAATCAACAATCTCTGGGGAAGCTAAATACTCCCCCTGCTCGTTACCAATTGTAATGGAAATAATATCCGGATATGTAGAGGTTAATCGATCCAACTCTGTATAAATTATATCTGCGCTCTTGGTAAGCGAGCCGGGTTCAATCATTGAATCTATAAAATGTAACAGTTCTGCTTTTGCACCTACAATGTTGTCAATGTTCTGCCCTGTCATCGTTAGAATGGTGTTGATCGGCTCTGTCATTTTCTGCTGAACCTGATCTTTAGCACTTTGATATGAATAATATCCAATAAGCGCAGTTGGAATAATGAGGACACTAAGAAATGCTACAATTAGTTTAGTACTCATTTTTTGAAAAATGGTAAGTCCTTTCTTGAAAAATGATAATCTTTTCTCTTTCTCCTTCAAGTGTATCAACCTCTCTCTATTCTGCTTTTTACAATAACCTAAGGCAGTTATTGTACCGAATCCTAATTCCAATGGAATGATCCGTTTGTGTGACACGGCTTGCTTGTATTCAAGTCAATAAACGCAAAAAAACCTATATATATGCACACCCAAAGAAACTTTGAGCATGTTTATACATAGGTTTTGCCTGAATATTCAGTAACAAGCCTTGTTTGATCTGTATTATATCATAGATATGGAATAAATGGTCTTTTATTCTTAAGAGCTCTTGTACCCGTTAAACACATTGTTCTTTAGTTTAATTCAAAGCCAACTTTCTGTTTAATCGATTAAGCTCCAGTTTAATTTATGTTCATTTTTTTGTTCATCTTCCAATTCCCAATTATGTCTTCTGTCCTCACATACCCCAATTCTAATACTGCAACGATGTGTTCCTTGTCCGTTACTTTTAGTTTTTCGCGCACTTTGTTATCATATTTCCATTCGGGAAAAGTAATGTTTACAGCTAACGAGTGTTGCCAAGCGAGTATTTGAAAATTTTGAATTAGGCAAAACGTAGCCGCTGTATCTTCTGCTTGTCTGGACGGAACTGAATTGAGTTCGTTCACAATTATTAAATGAGCTGCTGGTTCATCTCGCAAACAATTTAATTTCCTACCGCTTTCCTGATCTAAATATATAAATCTCCAAGGCTCCCTCAACTTATGGTTTGGTGCCCACACTGCAAGATTAAGTAACTCTAGAAGAATATCTTGATGAACTGATCGGGAAGCCTGCTCGAATCGGTTTAAAGGTTTTATAGTCATATTAAGCAGTGACATTGTTGTTTCCTCCTGAATGAATAATCCTAAACTTTTTCAACTATTATTAAGCCATAAATTGATTTAATTAAATTACGATATGACAGTCCAACGTTTCTCCGCAGGTGTCCGTGGCCGACCTTTTGGAATTTTTTCAGGGTAACCGATGTTTAGAATGCCCACGAATTTTTCACCTTGTCTGAGGCCTACATTTTTCGAGAAGGCTTCATTCAAAAGAATTGGATCTGTCATCCATAGCATGCCCACTCCCTCGTCCCAAGCGAGAAGCTGAAAATTCTGTATGATTCGGCATACAGTTCCATAGGTCATTTCATCTTTTATTGGATTGCCGTTTTGCTGTGCGATAATAATAATACTAGCTGGTACCTGCCGAAAATGCTTGTGATAGCTTTTAAGGATAGGAGACAAAGCTACTTTTGCAATTGGATTCTCCACCACCTTCTCCATTAAATAGTCAGCAAGACGTAGCCGTTCATCAGGGCTTACTGCGATTACATATCTCCAGCGTGGCGGTACTTCATCTTGGGATAACTGCTCTGCCTCGGATAATAGTTCTTTTAGTCGCTGCAATTGTACAGGGCGGTCACTGAATTTACGAATAGATCGTCTTTCTTTAATCAGTTGATTTACTTCCATTAAGCTTCACTCCTTTTTCAGTCATTTTAGTTGATAATCATTCTCACTTTCAATATCATAAGTATAAATACCACAAATAGTCCGGATTATTTGTGCTTTTTTCAGAAAAAAACCTCTGATCCACGTGGATGAGAGGCTGCCTAATCTATAGAACTAATTTAATTTGCGAAACGTTGTCGGTGTTAACCCCATGTTTTTTTTGAACCATCGTCCAAAGTATGATGCATCCCGAAAGCCAATGTGAGATGCGATTTCATCGACATTTGCGCTTGAAAAACTTAGAAGACGCTTCGCTTCAAGTAACTGACGTTCTCTTAATACATTAATTGCAGTACACCCGAGTGTTTTTTGAACTGAATCATTCAAATGGTTAGAGCTAACGTACAGCATGGAGGCATACTCTGACACACTTGTTATTGCACGGAAATTCGTTTCTACAGCCAATAGATACTGCCGTGTAAGCTTAAAGCCCGCCTCCTCCCTATGACTTTGCTCCCATTGATCCTCAATTCTACTCATCTCGATGAGTAGTAGTTCAATATAGTTACGCACGGCAAGGGTTTGATCTTTCTGAAACCTCGCTTTTTCACGAGAAAGCAAACCAAAAAGTTCATTAAAAATATAAGCCTGATCTTCGCTCAGTCGCTGAAAAGGGTTGCTACCCATCATCTCGAATAACGTGGTTGGTGACCAACCCGCTAACGCAGATGTTTGTCTGGACATTAGTTCAGATGAGAAAATAAGCATGAATCCTTCAACCTCTTGGACAGAATATTCTCCGAACCAGCCGTGAATCTGACCTGGAGAGATTAATACGAGTGTATTGGGAGACAAGTTGTAATCCTGGAAATCGATCCGTACTCTCCCCTGACCTTTTGTAATCCAGAACATTTCGAAACAATCATGACGATGTAAACCATGGTGTGCGAATTCTGTAATATGTTCTTCATCCATCAATGAGAAGAGCCTAAAGTCATTCAAGTCGAGCATATGGCCTGAAATGATTGGGATTTGGTTTGTAATTGACATAAATTAATCCTTTCAAAACTTTATCATATCTGCATTTTCATACTTAGCCACTATGTCTTACTCTACACCAGTTGTCAAAAACAAGTTAAACAGATTAACGGATTGATCCTGTTTTACTGACTCCATCTTTTGTTCTCTTGAATCGGATGCTCAAGTTGCTCTAACGGTCTAATTGTTCCCTTGAAAATCTCCGTGTTATTGCATACTCATTTGTTCTCCTGTTATTTCACTATACTTATTAATGAAGGGCATATATGCGCAATGCAAAGTAAGGTCGGCTGGGCAAAGGAATACGGCTTTTTCCTCGATACGTCTCAATCAGCCTTGTGATTACCATCTCCTGTGTGTCAATCCATTCGGCAACAAATTCTCGATCATCCGGAAGGTCAACTTCCCGGTATCCTGGCTGGTGTTGACCATAGTAATGTAAGTAAAATTCACCTTCCACACCAACTACCGGCACGTCACGGAGCGGAATCGGTGCGGTGTCAGAAGGCATTTGTTCCGCCACTTGACGAAGAAAGCGAATATGTTCATGGCTTTGTCCGTATAACGTTCCCCCTTTTGCCCACCAGATCTCGTCTTCTGGATGCAGGTATGTCTCACCATGACTGCCATAACCACCTCGTGCAAAACTTTCCCAGATACGGTGCGTCATTTCTTGCGCGGTCAGATTACCCCATCGCTGCTGCAGGTTCCCTTCGTATCCACATTCATCAACGATCACCGGTTTCCCATATTGCGCTCTCCAAGAAGGTACTAATGTGACGTCCCAGTGTTGAATGCTGCAATGCGTAATTTCCGGACGACGATGATCATACATCACTATACTTTCCGGAACATACATGGCTGTGCCATTATGGATGGATAACAGATGTGCATACGGATCTTCTTGCTCAGTAAGACTGATCAACCTGTCCCAATCTGACATCGTTTTTTCACTCATAAAATCATATTCATTCGCCAACGACCACCAGACGTTCCGGTAAGCTGCCAGTCGTGCAATTGCGTACTGCAGATAACGATCATCTTCCTCAGAAGTCAACCGATCGAAACCCCAGCGTCCTTTATCGTATGGATGAAACAAAATGAGATCAGCTTCAATCTCTAGCTCAAGCAGTGATTCAATGCAGTTCTCAAGGTGCTCCCAGTAAACCGGGTTAAAGCGAGTATAATCAAAACCTATTTCGGAAGAGCCGACAAAAGGAAAGAACTCAGGTTCCTCTGCGTTAAAAGAATAATTTTTCGGAAATAAACACATACGAATTTTATTGAACGCCCCTTCCGCAAGAGTATTCAGCGTTGCCGTTCGTAATGTCTCTGACTGATATATCCATGCATAAGCGGTTGTACCAAACGGATAAAACGGCGTGCCGTCCGCATAAGCAAAACGAGTCTCATCTCGTGTTCTAACCGGGCCGTGAATTGAATCTTCTGCCTGTATACAAGTGAAACTTCCGTTCAAACCATTCAACTCGGTCAGATTGCTGAACGTCTCATATGTCCAAATTCCAAGCTCGGATGGCATGAATCTGACCATGTACTCCCCATTCCCAGCATAAAATCCGGAAACCTTGTATTCCTTCATGTCTTTACGAAAAATGACCGTCCAATCGGTATCCAGATAAGGATTACCTTCAGTTGAGCCTGGCAACCGAAGTTCAAACCGTGCCCATTGGGACACAGGTTCATGAAGCATCGCGTTTTCCATAACGAACCCTCCACCTTTCTTTTGTGGCATTCCTGAATTGTAAACGCATTCAATTGACCCAACCATATTTTAGCACTAATTTATATAAAGTTCAGCAATTTTAACTTAACTTTTTTTTATTGAATTTCAATCCTCCAACCCTTCAGTTGTTCTGCTCCGTATGTAAGGGCGTAATTTTGAATTAGTTGCTGGATTGCTGTTATCTGCTCTGACATAGCTTCGTTATTCGCTCTCACAATAAATACAGGATGAATATTAACCTCGCTAAATTGGTTTATCACCTTTGTTAGATCCTTCATATCACTATCCGCGAAATTCAGAATTTCTTCGAACCCAAAAACCTGATACGGGCTTAAGCTATGAACCTGAAGAATTCTATTAATCTCCTTATCTGAATTTACTCTAAGTAAGTCAGATATTTTAATCAAATATAATGATGCTGAGTTTTGATCATCAGATTCGAACAGGTTGAGGTTAATCGATTGATTTGGTTCGATGGTTAGTGTTTCACAGCGGTTAAACAACCCTTCAAACCTTGGAATAACAAATGCCGGATCAATGATTTCTCTGCAGTGCTCAATCGTCTCTTGCTTTCTTTTATTATCTTGGCGAAATTCTTTCGGTCCTTCTGGGAAAATCCTTTTGAATTTTTGATGAAAATATCGAGGTGAAGAAAAACCACTCTCGATTGATATTTCAACCAGACTTGAATTTGTCGTTAATAATAGTTTAATTGCGTGCTCAATTCGTAAGTAATGGAGTAAATTTTGCAGCGTATCTCCTATTAACAACTTAAATTGAGATGATAAATAATCTAAATTTAAATACTCCTCTGTCATTTGGACAATTTCATTCAGAGATGCCTTGTTGGTGTAACCTTGATTGTGAAACAAATAATCGTAGATTTTCCATATTCGTTGTAGCTTGATGGGGTTACCTTCGAAAATTCGTTTGACATCAAAATTCGTAACAAGCAGATTCAACAATGCTCCAGTTACACCCACTAAAGTTAAGTATTTTAGCTCACCCTTGTTGTTTATTACTGGAGTTATTAATGCGCAGATTGCTTTATTTATTTCTTTTGTTCGTTCTAACCCGAGATCTGTTCCAGGGCCAAATTCATGAGCAAACCAGATTTTTGATAAATCGCAATGATCCTTTGCAAATTCGGCATTGATATTAATAAGCAGTATTAGATTATCTTCATGTGTATGTAACAGACGATGAACTTGATTAATATTGAAAATTTCTATCTCACCAGAACTTAATGTTCTATTCTCGTCTGCAATGGCAACATGAATGCTACCTTCCAGTATAATGACCACCTCAATGGAATTACTCCACCGAAACGGTTCGTCTTTGATCCTTAGGAACTGCACTGTTAAGGGAGGGTTTTGAACAAGGCATATATGCAATTAGAAATGAAGAAGTGGTTGGCTTTCTGGGGTACAATATAGGCAAAAAGCCTTTGCACCTGCGATTTACAGTGCTTTTCGGAAGGTGTACTCTCCATTCGCAGCGCTTTGGCTGTTTTTCTTTTATTCGTTTTATTTAAGGTTTCATTTATACAACGAAGAAATACTGCAGATTGACCCTATTGCTGTGTCTGAAAAAGCACGTGGCCAGGGAATTGGCAAATTACTATTACGTGAGATTGAGAAACTCGCAAAAAAAATGCACATTACTATAATCAGTCTTGAAGTGGTTGATACTAACCCTTCAGCTCAAAAGTTATATGAACGCTTCGGTTATATGTTCAAAAAAGAACTTAAATCCGGTTCATTTACTAAGAGAGCCGGCTTCAGAAGAGTGATATTTATGCAAAAATGTGTTGAGGTCACCACCAAAACCTAATTGGTTAACACCAGGCATTTCTCGCAGTCTGGCTAAGTTGTGTGGTCACATATCGATACCAGCTAAGATCGTCAAAGGACAACTCGTCCAGGAGAATTAGCATACAACACACCTGGACGAAAGTCCTTAATCAAGAGCTTTCACACCTTTACCGAAGTACACAGCATTAAGATGGCGAAGAAAAATAAAAAGATACAGAATATAAGAATAGGTACAGGGTGATGACTGTGCATCACAACCATAGGAGACATAAGTCCAGCCATAATACCCCCAGACACACCCGTCACAATAGTTTGGTAATCTACAAGTGCACCAAAAATCATGCCGATCAACATTGCGATTACAGTGGCAATAATCGTTACCCATGTCGAATAATACGGAAATTGATACCCCCATAATCCGCCAATAGATAGTGCGCTAACCGTACTGACCGTCATAGAGATGTTCATTCCCAGATGATACCCGATTAAGTTTTTTAATCTCCTCAAATACATATAACTACCAATTAAACCTGCACACAACAACACATTAACAAGTATAAACAATACAACGTTCATTGTTTTCCTCCTGTCAATTGAATAAGGTAAAAATCCCCTTCATAAAATGAGTGTATATCTTACATATGGAGGTGTGCCCCTATGCTGCATTCGGGTTCGAGCAAGTTTAGCTCACCCGCAAGTCCATTGCCATCCCATGAACTAAAAATACTGCAGGAATTCATTCATCATCAAAATGTGCAGATTATTGGAGAAATTAATCCATCCCGCCGTAAAGAAATTATGCTGTCCAATTTTTTTAAATCACACAAAAATCAAACCGTAAAAATCAAGATTCAATGCCGCGAAGAACAGAAAGTCATATTGGCAAAGACAGATGCCGTTGGCAGAGACTTTGTGATATTAACTTCGCTACTCACCAAGTACTGGATTCCATTTCGCGCAATCGAAACCGCCGAACAGCCTTATGATCAAGTAAATATCCCCCATCAGCAGCATCAGCAGGTGGTTTATGATGAAGAGTTGAAACAAAACATATTACTTAAGTTCGGTAAAACTGTGAGCCAGAAGGATTATCTAAAACAGCAATTTTTTGAACAAACTTTAGCTGGTCACATAAGGTCTTTAATTAAAAACAAGATAAATGTCGAAACCAACGTATCGCGAATTCGCGGCAAATTAATGGATATTAAGGAACATGAAATACAGTTAAGAGAAAATGGAACCTGTTCTTCAGTAAAATGGATGGACGTATTATGGATCGAGAAACAACGATTCATATAACTTTGTTCGATTGAAGGGCAAGACACCTCATAGATCATACTGAGGCGTCTTTTTCTGTGCCTTATCGTTTGTTTTTAGTTCGAGGTCTGGGGTTTAAAGGTGCCAGCTCTGGAGTAGGCTTATCAAGCACTCGTAAGATTCCCCATAAGCCTAGTTCTATGTCCCACCTGATATTTCCTGAACGATACAGATAATCTCCAGGTATGCCAAGTGAGCCGCCTGCACCATAGAGTAATAGGAAATCATCCGTGTGTCCTACACTGAGCTGACCTTGAAAGGATACAGGCAGCGAATTCAGGTCATCATCACTTCTTAGCCACTGGTGACCATGAAGCACAATTGTATGTGCCCTAGCCCGGTCTGAAATGAACATCATGCGGATAACCACAGGGTCTCCAACATAAGCGAGAAATACAGGCGTTGCTGGATCCCCATGAACTTTGGAGCTGAAGACAAGGGAAATATTCGGATTGATCGCAAGCCTGTTCTTGAAACGTTCTGCTCGATAATTAAATCCACGTGAACCTTGATCTTCAAAATCCTCAGTCTCTTGTTCCTCTGCTTCTTGATTCATGTTAATTACGGGCTCTGGATCGATAATAAGCATACCATCCTGATTGTACAGTCTTACGCCGTCATGCATGATGATGCAATACTCTCTTAAACTTAATCCGCCACTACTGATAATGACCTGACTTCCTGTACGTGTAGGCTCCCTTGTTACAGGATCAAGATACACGGAACCTTGTGGCTCAGTGACTAGCATTCCGAATGCACCATGGTGTCTATGGTTACGAAGATCTGCCATATCGACTAGACCAGCGGTTCCGATTTGTTGATCAATATACCAGTGATACGTTATTTGCTCCCCAGGCGCGATAGTTTGATCCGGATTAAACCCAACCGTAGTTCCATCTGAACTAAGAACATCATACTCAAGCATTTGCGCATGCAGCGATATTCGTTTGGAGGGTCTATATTTCATGTTAACGGGAACTCCCGGGTAGAACTGATCGTCCGGAGGGAATTTAAGGTGGTGAAGTTGGTTCGTTAGCCTAACTTCTACGATTTCTCCTACGTTCCCTCGTATAATCAATGGTTCTGGATTCTTTTTGCCTTTCAGAATATCTTTCACATCTTCCTTTAAAGCAAAAATAATACTGTACGGATCCTGATCACCAAAGCGATTATAGATTACAGGTGTTTGTAGAGCAACAACATCATAACTCCGGACGGGTGCACGTTTAATTCCAGGCAACACTCGTTCTACTGCTTTGGGAGGTCTTTCGCCTGTCGGTACTGGTAATGGCTCCGTTCTAGGTTTAGGGCGCTTTCGATCCGGTAGTGGAATGAGATGCGGTACACTTTTTTCATAGGAACGTATAATCCCCCAGTTCCCTAACCAAATATCATCTATGGATCCATAATGGTATAACATATCGAAGTCACCGACACCTTCGACCGCAAATTCCAGCGTAAAGGATTCCGATATACCAATATGCTGCTGATCAACCAAATCTGAATCCAAGTCCCCCCGTTCCCGCCTCCAGCGCTGGCCATGCAAATTAAATGAGTGAGACTCCTCTTGAGCTCCTTGAAGAAGTCGAATTCGAACGGGATCCCCGTTATAGGTCTGCAAGAGCGGTGTTACTGGATCTCCATGAACCCAAGAGCTGAACACATAAGCGGCGTCCATGTGTGGCTCATTTAAACGAAATTGCAATGGCTCGTTTCTGTAGTTAATTCCCATCACACCCGGATCCTCATGAGAACCTGGGAATGGTGGCTGGTTTAGAGGCACTCCATCTTTGTCGAATAATAGTGCGAAGTCATGTACGATTAACGTAAACTCCCTGAAGTCAGGAATAAAGGGATTAACAATCGTAGCCTGTGTTCCTGAACGGATCTCTTCACCCGTCTGTGAAGATAAATACTTGGAGCCTCGGGGCTGAATATTGATTCCCGCAAACACACCGTGTGGTTGGTGCTGATTAGCAAATAGATGATCGTGAAAGAAGGTTGATTTCAATTCACTATCTGCAAACCATTGATACTCAATGGTCTGACCCGGAAGTATGCCCGAATCATAATTCCAGCCGACATTGGCACCATCTGAGACAAGCGGATCAAATTTAACAAAATGAACATGCAGACCTGCTTCATATGTGCGGTTAACCAGCTGAAAAGCATTTCCGCCGATGACCTCGGGGAATTTATTCGTAAACCGAAGTCTGACGCAATCTCCACCATTGGCACGAATTGTTAAAGGTTCAGGTGCTTTCCTTCCTGAACATACAGCTTCCTCATCTTCTGCCAACACGAAGATTCGTGCCTGTGGATCATGCCAGCCCTGATTGTTGTACACAATCGGAAGCTGAATCGCCACGATGTGAAATTCACGTACCGGGTTAACAAGAGGATCACATGGATTTACAAATACAGCACCAGGTACAGCATTCGGAGCAAACTGGTTTATTTCGAGTGGAGTTGATTCACGTCCACCAATGATGCCAAGTGGCGGTCTCGGAGCCTTCTTACCAATAATCCCTGGAATGAAATTCGGGAACCCTGGCTTATCCTTGGTTGGCTTTGGAGGCGGAGTTCGACCTGGGAGAGGTATCAGGGCATGAATCGGCATTCCATTGGGATATTTTTGAGTTCCATCCTGGAGAGTATTGAAAATCCGCTGCATTCCCCACATGCCCTCTTCAAAGTGTGGATATAAATGACAATGTATGATGATATCTCCGAATGCCCCTTGCATACTTCCCGCACCATAGAGTGGCGAGACCGTGTACGATGCCTGGGGAGAAATAGCCTGCGAATCTTTAATTTCGGAATCTAGATCCGTTGTCTCAAACAGCCATTGATGTACATGATAATGGAAAACATGTGTTTCTTTGATTCCGCCATGAACAAGCCGTATTTTAACAGGGTCACCTACGTAGGCTCTTAGAATAGGTGTTACAGGATCACCAAACATCCACGAATCATGATGCACTTCTTCGCCTTCCGTCTCAGGAGATACCACTCCTTCTAAAATCAGACGTTGACGATTCCGCATAGGCTCAGACCTATAATTTACGGCATGTGTTGCCTCAGGTTGAAACGTATGTGGACTAAACGGGGTATCCCCGGTTAAGTCCTTAATCTCCATCTCATCGAGAAATACCCAAGCATACTCTCGAAATGAAGGCAGGAAAGGATTATGTATGTCAGCGTACACACCAGAAAGTAGCGGCTTTCCTGTTTGGGGGTCGGTCCATGTGGAGCCTCTTGGCTCCACAATTAATGCTCCAAAAAGTCCGTGAACTTGTGTACCCAGTTCACTAGACAGTGTGTTTCCAAAATCCGTAAAGTAACAAATCCCTTCTAGCGTTGTGTGCCACCTATACGTAATGAAGCCCCCAGGTTGAGCTATTGTGTTGGGATTGAATCCTGCTGCGGCTCCATCTGACGTGGTTACATCGTATTCGACGTCCTGAATGTGTATGGAAGCGGGATGATCCAGCTTGTTTTCAAACAGAATTTCAATATCGTCTCCTGCGTTAGCCCGGATGATTAGCGGTTGTACTAGATCGACAGTTGTAAAAGGATTTTTGGCGATAAGCTTGCGAATCTTATCTTCATTTTCCTTGAGAACATACATCTTTCCTTCAGGATCGTGGTCTCCAAAGTCGTTAACGACAATTCGAACCGAAATGGCAACAATATGAAATTTCCTCTTCACATTCCACCTCTTATATACGTATTTCAGGAATCGGATTCTCAGGTGTCTCTATAAAGTAAACCTGAATGTTATCAATATGCGTGCGAAGCGTAGTACCATCCAACTCAGGGACATTGCAGATTTCGACCTGGATTGATACCGTATCTGACTCAACTTCCACTATCCGACCCACGTAAAAAAAAGGATAGGATTCAATAATAACCAGAATTCTACCGTTGATAGAAGCAGTGAATTCAGCAATGAGAGCCTCTTGTCTAAGGTCATTAATATTGAGATGATCTGTTCGCTGTAGCATCGTTCCTAACCTCCTTAAGAAAGTGTAAGTCTGTTATTTAATCCAAAAGGAGCAAAGATCGCAATATTCTCAATTGGAAAACTTAGCGGGGTTGGGAACTGGAAGTTTGGAGCATTAGGCATCTTGATAATGACTGGATTTAATTGAATCGAGCCACCTCTTACGAGTTCTAGCTTGCCTGTAAAAATCGGTCTGAATGTCTGTCCTAGTATATTTAGCTGAGAAGCATCCAGAATGACAATGATCTCTTGTCCAAGCAGCTCTTCAAAAATAATGTTACTTTCCCTCAGTTGAGGTGTGTGATAATTATCATCATAGGAATGCAAAGAACTCAATATTATCCCTCCTTGGTTGCGTGATGATGGTATAACTTAACCAGTTAAATATATGGTAACAAGGAGGGTAAATATGCTAATTAATAATCTTACTGCTTGGAAATGGAAATGATTTCGATATCAGCAAATGCGATGGACTCAAGCCAATGTTTATCGTGTCTACTGGAAGGTTGAATAATGACTTTATCCTCTGTCGTCTTTACCAGACAACCGATTTTCTTGCGTTTAGGCTCTGTCAGTTGCAGTACGACCTGTTGTCCTGCATGCTGCAGGAGGGCCATGCTTAGCGGGATGCCATAGAACCGATTAAGCAGCTTTACGCTTCCGGATACAGTTTCAGTAAATGCATATAGTAACTCACAATTCAGTTCTTCGCTTCGGCAGACATGACGAGGCTCTTGAAGAAGTTCAGATTCACAGGGCTCGGATGAAATCGAAATCAGTTGATCAAATGTTACATAACGCAGTCTACCTTTACTCCAGAATTGAATGTAATTCCTCCCCGCCTGAAGTAAGAAACCTTCATATGCTCTAAACCCTCCGCGAAAAGACGTTTGAATTCTCACATACTGGTCTTTCAATGAAGTGAGTTTTAGTTCAAGCTGCCTTGGATTAGTCGGTTGAGATGGATTGCCCAAAGATCGCAAAATATGGTTCGCTTCCGCTATGCATGCTTTCAACTCAACAAATTGTTTTTCGGGCAATGCAGTCGTTGGAGAGCTAATGCCAATCGTTTGGTATGTGGTGTTCACGAGATAATTCCTCCTATATGCAATCAGTTAAAGTCAGTATATGGGCGGCTATCACTATCGCACTGGACATCAGCCTAATTTTATTGAGTTTACTCAGAACGGGCGAATGCCCAGACACATCTCCTGAACTGGGCATATACATGACATTAAATACCATTTAAGTGGAGGATCACATGAGTCATAATCGAGTAAGATCAAGCCGTAAATTAGCATTATCGACCAGATCAAAGTCCAAAAAACATCTAAGAATTCTGCTGAACAAAAACTGTGACCTTAAAGTAAACCATCTTCCCGACGATTGCGCTTGTCATCAGCCTATATCAAAACACATTCTCCATCGTAATAAATGCTTTCAGGTCATTGATGGGGTAAAGCCACTGATTAAGCTGCGGTTAGCTGGCATAAACAACAACTTGAACTTTGAACTGTTCCGTCACAAGGGTAATCGTGTCATCATTGAAGTGAGTTCTGGAGAGAAAAGTGAAAAAATCAGAGGCGTTCTCCTAGATGTTGGCACGGATTACGTTGACATCAAAAAAGCGAATGGCAGAGTCATTACGATTCTTCAATCGAACATTCAAAAAATCGAATGGCTGGGTCGCAGAAAACGAGCTCCGCAAGTGGAGTACATTGCAGATGATTGTGGAGATGAGTATGAGTACGATGAATACGAAGATGGTGAAGAATAAAAAATTCGCCATAAGAGAAAAAAGAAATGACCCTATCCGGGCTCATTTCTTTTTTTGATTTCAGTGATGATTATGATCCTTGTGATTCGCATGATCATGACCACTATCACCATCTGAGCTACACCCTATAGTTAAGCTGAGAAATACAATAGCCAAGGCATAGCAGATTTTTTTCATGATACACTCCCTTCGGTAGAGCCACTCTCTCCACTCACGAATTGACGTCATGTGATGGATATGTTATGAATCTGCCGGTTATACATCATTAGACATCGACCAAGCCTGTTTCCCAGATCATAGGGTATTTAACCAGTCTCCGTTAAAAAGTTGGAATATACTGATATCACTTCGTACATGTCTGTTTCATTTTCTGACTTTATTTAGCTTTTTTAAGGGAGGCAAGAATATGGCAATCCGCTACAGTATTATTATTGCAACCTATAACCGGGCTCATCAATTATCACTTACACTGGCGGCTTTTGAGGCGCAGACGTACCCCAAGCATTTATTTGAGGTCATTGTTGCTGATGATGGTTCCACAGATGGCACAAAAGAACAGGTTGAGGCCTTTCAAGCTTCATATCCACTGACTTATGTATCGCAGACAGAACAACGCGGCAGATCTGCTATTCGGAATTTGGGGCTGCAACATGCCAAAGGATCATACGTTATCTTTTGCGATGCTGATTTTCTGGCATTACCCGAGTTTATACGAACCGTGCGACAGTACCATCGCAAACATCCCAGAGCTGTTGTCTCTGGCTTCCCCTATTCATTCAGTGGCTCATATACCCACTACTATCCAGACTTTTCTCCTGAAGAGAAGGAACATTGTCGTGCGGTTCTCGCTGCATCAAACTTATGGCGTCCTGAACTAGATGCTGCGAATGAAATTATCCCGCTGATTACACCAGCAGATATTATGCATCATACAGATGCTTTTTCCCGAATTGCCTTCTCATCTCAAATGCCACCTGGTGTCATCAAGCAATTTGCCAGCACAGATGTGGCTCCCTGGATGGTATTTGTTACTCGGTGTGTATCTGTCCGGCGCAGTCTACTGAAACGGGTTGGAGGATTCAACGAAAGGTTTGTCCTTTATGGCCTTGAGGACTGGGATTTAGGCTATAGATTGCACCGCTTGAAAGTACCGTTTTACTGCATGAAAGAAGTCGTGGGCTACCATCAGGAGCATCCAACCCATTTCCGAGGGGATGTGTTAAATACAGAAAACCTTCGCATCATGTTGGAAACCTACGGACTCAATGATTCTGCACTTAACTTACTTACCGTTGTGCCTCCGTCTGAAGATTTGGAAACATACAAAAACACCCTCCGAGTCTTGCGCAGAGGGTTTCGGTATAGAGCAACACGTTCTTCAGCAAAGCTGTTAAAGAGAACATTACGAATTGCAGCCAAGCAGTTCGTAATCCAAGCGGATGCTCAGGCATACAAAAAAACATTAGCTAGAATACAACGTAGAGCAAATGGCCGGAAAAGCCGAACGGCTCGTGTTTTACGGGATATGGTACAGAGAGCTGAACGAATATAGAGCTAGGGAGAATCGGCTGTTGTAATTCATATGACAGCAGATGAAACTACGGAAAGCATCTACTTTTGAGATTAACCGGTCATTGAATTATGACCCTGTCCATACCGCAATCGGTACAAATTCTTGTCCTTGGCTCGGGACACGAACTTGTACCGATCAAAGGCCTTTTATATGAATTCCTCACACTTTCGTACATAATAGATAAGAAATTTATGTTTTCGAGTGATCACAATTCAAGCTTCTGCTCGAAACACAGTAACGGAACTGCACCTATATAATAACTGCAATTAATAAAAGTAGGTTATCTTCTCTTGACCTAGAGTTAACTCTAGTATGTAAAATATAAAATCAAATGAAAAAAGGAGCTAAGACTATGCCCTCAAAACCAACTTATATTATCACTCCTCAGAAACCTCTTTCTAGTGGCTTCAATAAACATTCAACAGCAAAAGATATATTGAAAGGAATCGACCTGAGCAATAAAGTTTGTATTGTAACAGGTGGCTACTCAGGTATTGGGCTTGAAACTACCCGTGCCTTGGCAGAAGCCGGCGCAACCGTTGTAGTACCAGCCCGATCCATGGATAAAGCACGATCAGCCTTGAAGGATATTCCACGAGTAGAGCTAGCAGAACTTGACCTGATCAATCCAGTGTCCATTGATACATTTGCACAGCACTTCCTAGATACGGAACGTCAGATTGATATTTTGATAAACAATGCAGGTATAATGGTTCCTCCATTAACTCGCGATTCTCGTGGATATGAATCTCAATTTGCCACGAATCATTTAGGACATTTTCAGTTGACTGCACGTTTATGGCCAGCATTAATACAAGCAGGTGAGGCTAGAGTAATATCCGTTTCCTCTTCAGGGATCGTCTTAGGGGGCGTAGAGTTTGATGATCCGAACTATGAACACCACTCCTATGATAAGTGGAAAGCTTACGGTCAATCAAAATCCGCTAATGCTCTCTTTGCCGTTTCATTAGATCGATTAGGTTTTAGTCACGGAATCCGTGCGTTCTCAGTTCACCCTGGTGCAATCTATACAGACTTGTCCCGGTTTTTGTCCAAAGAAGAGCTTGGCGGATTGGACTTCGGAAGTGATCTCAAAACTGAAGCTCAAGGAGCAGCGACTAGTGTATGGTGTGCTACCAATTCTCTGCTAAATGGTATGGGTGGAGTATACTGTTTGGATGCTGATATTGCTCAAGCTGTGTTCACCCCAGAAGAAATGCCAGGTGTGTTACCCTGGGCCATCGATCCTGAGGCAGCAGAGCGGTTGTGGAAACTTAGTGAGCAAATGACCAACGTAAAGTTTGGCGAATAAACTAGTGGACAACTTGAATTTCACTTTTGAAAGAAGAGATAAAATGAATTCGTTATAGTTGTACATAAATCAATGCAATATGGGGATCGTTATACGTTGTCTCTGGAACGAGTTTTGGGGAATAGTTGAACAAAAAGGCAGCCGATCATTGATCGGCTGCTTTCTTGATCTCCTTCTGCTATCGCATCCCATTATCTTAAAAGCTCTAATTAAATACGTAGAGAGTTAATCAAAATAAAAAAGTTCTTCAAATTTTTTGTCCAAAGCAATACAAAGAATTAAAGCCAGCTTAGCTGTTGGATTAAATTGACCAGTTTCAATCGAACTAATCGTATTTCGGGAAACTCCAACTAATTTTGCAAGTTGTTCCTGTGAAAATTTTTTTTCTGTTCTCGCTTCTTTCAAATGATTTCTCAAGATCAGTTCATTGTCCATCGGCTCACCCTATAAACGTTGTGATCAAATTATAGATATGGATGAAAGAGAACATCAGTGTCGCAAGTGTGCAGATGATTGCAAAAACGATGTCGAGGCTGCGTTTCAAACGAAAGGCTGTAATGAGAAAACTTGTAGCCGATACAGAGAATAAAATGGCATACAATCCCCAATTAAAACCACCATCCAGCAGAAGTTGAACTACAAAAAAGACAGTCGCCAGGAAGACGGCTACAACAGAACCAATGTTTACTGCTCTAGACTGAACTTCTAATTTAAATAAGTCCCTATTCTTGTTTTCTCTTCTGCTTTTCGCTAATATTTCATCCTTGTTGATGTGAATTCCTCCCAGCAGTCTTACCAATAGTCTTGTCCATAATATCACAAGAGAACATAGTGCGCTCTGAACGCACAAAATTGTGGACGCTTCCCGTTTAATTGGCGAATGCCGCGAGAAGTATCGAGAGCAATACACCTGTTCCGTTGTTAACACAGTGAACAATTACTCCAGGCCACACCGACTTTGTTCGATGAAAGAGGATTGCCGCGAGGGCACCAACGATGACAGCAGGAACAAAGGCAGCATTGAAGCCATGTGCAGCTGCAAAAACGATGGTACTGATTGACACGCTTAACCAAGGACCGAATCGCTCGAGTGCATTGGTAAGAACACCACGGAATGCAAATTCCTCACCAATGGGGGTTAGCACAGCGATGAAGATGATCTGGAAGACAAATGCGAGGATCCCTCCGGTAGATGCAGATTGATATGACTCTTGTACATTGACCAATGACACACCGGAAAGATAGATTATGATGTAAACTACGCGGGTCAAGAGTACTGCCGCTATTCCGTACATTATGCCGAGCAACACTTGCCGCTTGGACACACTTCGGATTCCAAACACGGAGAGCCGGCGGATCCGAATCAGATATGCAGCTGCAAATGCAGCCAGTCCCATGATGCCGGACAGTGCCGCGAGTGCAAGACCCATTGAAACGATATCACTTGAGAAAAATCTTGCAACTGCTGGCGCAGCGCCATAAAGAAAAGCGAGATAAACGACTGCAGCAACGATGACTTCTAATAACTTCGGATTACTGAATTGGGTGCGGTCTGTAAGTCTCCTACTGTTTCCAACTTTGTTTATTATACTTCTCAAAAAATTCCACCTCTGCTCTAGGATTATGTATACTTCTCATGGATTCTGACAAGTAAACTTGTCATGAAGTTATTATATGCTTGCCAAGTTTACTTGTCAATCGTATATTCACTCTCTCTTCTATTCACTTGCCATGCATCGAATTCTTTAATCTCAGCAGCTACTAGAATGATTTATCTACTAACGTTTGATAATCGCGAACATTTGTTCCATAATGAGAGAATAGCATAGTTTAAGGAAATTGAAGACCAACGGCACTCCAAAAGAACATACTGATCCGATCTTGCTTAATTACGGATAAGGAGGGAACATATTGATTAAGTTATTTCATTATAACTGGATGGTAAGAGATGAATGGTTTGAACTATTCAAGCAAGTTTCGAAGGAGGAATTGTTGCGGAATAGAATAGGTGGAGCAGGTTGCATTCTGTATACACTTTTCCATATTGCAGACGTAGAGTATAGCTGGATTCGCGGAATACAAGGTAAACCAGATATTCAAGTCCAGTATGAGAACTATAAAACACTGGAACAAGTAAAAGAACTCTCCGATTCATGGATACAAGAGACAAAAGCCTTTCTTGATTCCTGGTCAGATGATTTTGATAACCAATTGGTGAGTGTTCCATGGAATGAAGGACGTTATACCCAAGGTGAGATCTTGCGCCATGTCATTGCACACGAAATCCATCATATGGGGCAGCTATCCATATGGGCAAGAGAGATTGGGATTCAACCTATATCAGCAAATTTGATTGGTAGAGGCTTATTTACCGTGAAGCGTTAATTGAGGAAGTTACGTTAAGTCTATGACCGACATTGAACAGTTTTATTAAAAAAGTTACACCTTTCTTGATATACGATGGAGTAAAGAAAGCCGCTATAAATAATAGCGACTTCAATGAGGATATGTTTTCTTCCTTAGTCGTTAAAAGCGTGTGAACATGTTATTCAGAAGTTCACACGCTTTTTATGATCAATCATGAATCTTCCGAGTGCCAATCCATTTGACCATTTCAGGATCACGGTGTGAAAAGAACAGGCTCTGATTCGTATCTAGGGATGCAATCATCTCCATATCTTCTTGACTCAAATCAAAGTCAAAGATGTTGAAATTTTCAATGATTCTTTCTTTACAAACTGATTTTGGAATGACTACGACTTCTCTTTGAGTCAGCCAACGTAAAACGACCTGAGCAACGGATTTGTTATGCTTTGTAGCAACGGAAACCAATATTTCATTCTGGAACAAGTCATTTTTACCTTCTGCAAAAGGAGCCCATGATTGAATTTGAACGTTGTTCTGTTTCATAAATTTTGCATTTTCAATTTGTTGGTTGAAAGGATGTGTTTCAACCTGATTTACAACTGGAACAACTTCATTATGAATAATTAAATCAATTAAGCGATCCTCATGGAAGTTACTGACGCCGATTGCGCGAATTTTTCCTTCTCTATACAACTCCTCCATAGCGCGCCATGATCCATGCACATCTCCATAGGGCTGATGAATCAAATAAAGATCCAAGTAGTCAAGTTGCAAAAGTTCCAGCGATTTCTCAAATGCTTTTT
This sequence comes from Paenibacillus sp. MER 99-2, assembly GCF_023714095.1. Lineage (NCBI taxonomy): Bacteria > Bacillati > Bacillota > Bacilli > Caryophanales > Paenibacillaceae > Paenibacillus > Paenibacillus sp. MER 99-2. The sequence goes on from NZ_JAMAUZ010000001.1 coordinate 1,998,481, forward strand.
TGGTGCGCTCATAACCTGTATCTTGCACCCACAGCTTCGTCGTAATGAAAAATTCTTCTCTTGCCACGCCACTTCGTTTGAGTGCTCTGCCAACAGCTTCTTCATTCATATAAGAAGCAGCGGTATCAATTAACCGATAACCTACCTCAATCGCGTCCAAGACACTTTGTTCACACTCATTTGGATCAGCAATCTGAAAAACGCCAAATCCGAGGATAGGAATTTCAATCCCATTGTTCAAGATCATTTTTTTCATATGACAGATTGTCAAACCAAGTGCGACAGTTCCTCTGTAAAAGATTCGTGAGCGGTTCTCCAACCCAAGCATTTTCGTGGTCTGTGATTAATTAAATCTAGTGAACTGGCGAGATCTTCATCCTGCACTTGAGCGAGATCAGTGCCTTTTGGGAAAAACTCTCGAAGCAAGCCATTCGCGTTTTCATTGGAACCACGTTGCCAAGACGAATATGGATCAGCAAAATAAACGTGCAGATCATGACTGGTTTCTAGATTGGCGTAACATGCAAACTCTTTTCCCCGATCAGCTGTGGCTGTGAGAAAAGTACCTGTAGGATACTGTGAGATAGCTACACCAAGTGCAATTTCCATGGACAAAGCTGTACGATCAGGCATGAGAATCGCAGTATACAGACGGGTTTTTCGCTCAATGAGCGTGGCTACGCATCCTTTACTTTTCCCGCGACCCGAAACGACGGTATCCAGCTCCCAGTGCCCAAACGTTTCACGGGAACGAACCTCTTTAGGACGATCTGAAATCGATTTGCCGATAGCGAATGTACCGCGAGTTTCTAGGGGCTTCTTACGCTTCCCTTTATGCCGAAGAACCTGTAACGTGCCTCGAACCAAACGCCCAGCGTAGAGCCAGCGATAGATGGTTTTGAAGGAAACCGATGGCAAGCCTTCGATGCGGAAACGTTCCGTAATTTGCTCTGGAGACCACGTTGCCTGTAGTTTTTCCTCCAAGGAAATAGCGATGGCTTCGGACCATTTACCAGATGAGATTGAAGCTTTACGACGCTCCTCATAAGCGCTCTGAGCCTGCTCTGCATGATAGGGTTGCGATGAAGTAACACGATCCAATTCACGACAAATCGTCGAAGGATGCCTTCCCAATTCTTTTGCGATGGCTCTTGCACTATGGCCTTGCCGATGGAGGATTTCTAGCTTGCTGCGCTCAATTATGCTAAGATGTGTGTAGCTCATGGTGGATTCTCCTTGTGTGAATGTGGTGTAGGAACCTTCATTCTACACGAATCCAGCCATGGGTCATTTTTTATTTATTTCCAGTAGGTGTCGCACTTCATATTACAATCCGTCATATAAAACCCTCCACTTTTCTATAAAGAATACGATGTGCATTCAAGCTTGATCATATACCCTACATCCCTCACCTTCATTATGCAACATAAGAGAAAGTGAGCGTTATCCCAATCAGATCAAATGTTTGCCTAATCCTCTCACGCCATTTTCCTGTACGTTATGGTAAACTTCTTGAATGAACTCGTTGCATCAATAGCGATTTCTTCGAAAAACAAAAAGCCGCTAAAATAGCGACTTCAATTAGATAATAGGAATCATGTTTTGTCCCTTGGAAACTGTCACTGTTCTATTGTAACCAGCAATTTTTCATTGCCAGCTTTATTAATCAAAACCAGTTCATAATCAGATAGCCATTTCAGTTCGCCTAAATGTCTAGCATAGGCAAATTCATCTGGCTGATCTGATACCACCTTCTCTAAAAGCACTTGCTTACCATCACGTTGTGAAACAGATATGTATATATCCATGCTTTCTACATGATGATGGCATATAACTTTAGCATTGTACTTCTTATTAGGGCTTTTCAAGTTTTTTTTCCAAATCCATTCATTTACGTAACCTAGCTCTTCTATCTGTAGAGCTACCTCCTTAAATGGCTCAACTACCCAATTTTTATTTACAGCAAGTTCCTCTATCCCACTCATTAGCAGTCGAAGCGTAGCCTTTTTTTTCTCCAACTCACTTTTGGCACTAAACTCACTTAAACTAAATTGGATTGGCACGGAACAAACGTCCGAATCCTTAACAACCTTTTTGTCCGTAATGTGTTCTACACATTCTATAATGACTTTCCTACAATCCTTTGTTTTGTATTTGCCAAATAAACGTTCATACATCGCTGTAATACAACGGGTTTGCAAATGAAATGAACGTCTTTTCCATTTCCAATTCAATTCATAATCTATTTTGGTTGCTTCGTTGTAATCGCATTTTTGTATTTTCATTATTGACTCAATATTTGCATCATTAATAATGTATGGTAAGTCACAGATAAATTCTTTTAAAGTCTTCAATATTATTGCACCTCATTATTGAATAATAACTTTATTAGCTAGAGCTTGTGGAGGTGATGATTGCGCTATAAGATCTTTTATCCACACTTCAACTTTCTTACTTATTAATAAATTATTCAACTTAGACTTCGCTACGCCACCGACAATTATTTCACTATCCTGATCTAAACTTATCCAGATTAAATTCGTTGCAGAGCCCTTTACGTCATCATGCTCGATCAATATTTGATTATCTTGCTCATTAACCTCAATAATTGTACCAATGATGTCTGCATGAGATTGAGTTTGTTCGTGTTGAAAACTACAGCCGACGGTTAGTACAAGTAACAAGACAACTGTGAGTCCACTCACTAATTTAGCCATGTCCGTCCCCTTCCACTTACAATGTAAAATCCATTGTAACAGTGCGGATTTCTTCAACTCTTCTTAGTCCGTTTTAGTCTTTTTGTATTGTCTGTACCGCATAAAGGCAAAAGGTAGATTAATGATTCCAGCAATAAAAGGAGACACAATAGATATCCATTGAGGTATGGTAGGATATATCGGTTTTCCATCTCCCACAGGTCCTACTTTAGGTTGGTTACTGTCCCACAATCCATATAAGAGACCAATAGGAGGCAGTAATATGCAAATTACACTTGCAACGATATGTAACACATATTTGTTCATTCCTAGCCCCTCCATCCTATATATTCATGCCTGAACCCTTTTTAAATTGTACGTTATTTGAAAGTTAGAAGTTACACTAATTTGTGATATACACCATAAAAAGGATATTCAAACTTCCTTCTATTTTCTTGCTATAGTGCTAGTTTACGAACTTTTCTCAACGAAACAAAAAAAAGCCGCTAAATATAGCGACTTCGATAAGTTACTCATATCATATAGTATCATGTTCTTGTCCTGAACAAAGAGCATTATCACTAAGGCTTTTTGATCATTTCCACGCCTTCAAATGCGAGGCTCTCCAGACCCAATGTCTTGTTTAACAGATAATTATCAAAAAATGCTTTTGTATACGAAGTAAGAATATCGCGCTGCTCCATAGCGTCCCGGGCTCCTCTGGAGCCTAAGTCTGTAGTCGTAAACATGGAATCCGAGAAATCGCCATGTGTCACTTGATCAATAATGGCAAAGTAGGTATCCTCGCTGTTGGATTCAAGAAGAAAAGCATTCGTATTGTATGCAAGTACTGTGCCGAGCTGCATGAAAGGCTTTTTCAGATCGCTGTCCAGCGCACCTACCATATTTCCATCCAGATTTACACTACCGACGAAACGGTCATCGTCACGACTAACAATTGCCGCTGTCGTTCCACCAAACGAATGTCCAAATACTCCCATGCCGATATCCAACTGCAATCTACCTTCAAACAAAGATTCTATGTCACCCGCATTCATAGCGTACAGTCGATCTGCTACATGTCTAATGTCTTCGCTCTGTAAAACGGCATATTTCGCAAATTCGACGGCTTGAGGCGCCGATGTTAATTGACGTGACGTCTTGATCGCTTGTTCTTCTCCTAACTTCTCGGTCATGATTTGCGGCTGTGGCATGATGAGAGAGGCCACTTCCATACTGTAAGCCGTCAAGTCTTCCATAAACTTTTCTGTCATAGCAACCGTTCGTCCATCCTTCAGTTTGTAAACACCGCTTTCTGCATGTCCGATAGATACCACGATATAGCCAGCGCTTGCCAGGTCTTGGGCAAACACAGTACCTTGCTGCGGATAAGCGCCCGCACCATGGCTGAAGAATAGAACGGGATATTGCGTTTCCTGCTTAGACAAGGCCAGATCATCGTATGACCACGTCTTAAAATTCGAATCAAAAAGCTGCTCGCCTAGTGGAGCGCCTATTTTCACAAGAAGCTCATTTCTCAGAGAATGAAACTCAGGAAAAGCATATTCTGCCGTTGATTTGTCTTCACTACTGTCGGACGGATAAAAAAATAACGCTGTTAATTCCCTTTCCGATTGGTCGGATGCGGTGTACTTGAAGTCCATCTGTGTCCGTCCCACCGTATAATTGCCGATTGGTTTCGGAAATTCTTTGTAGATCGAACCCTCTTTAGTTTCCATATCCAAAGATTCCTCCTTTTTCAATTGGCTGTTGTTTTCTGGTTTCGTCACGTCTTCCTTCGCAAAGTTCTCCTTAGTGGGAGTCCCGTTATTCGCAACACAAGCAGATAGCAGGACTAGTGCGAAAGCTGTTGTCAGGATTATTGTCACTAGTTTTTTCATCATTTCTCCTCCATTTGAAATCTCTTGTACTACTGCATCTATCATAATTGGAGGAGCACGAAAAAAAAATCGTACAAAAGGGCAATCCCCAAATGTACGATCGGGCAAATTCAGACAAGCTTCTTTACAGTTCGATTAAAAATGTAGAATGCCCCACTCCACCGCGACAGCAACCGCCTGCGGTCTCGAGTCGACCCCCAACTTATTGTAAATTGTAGTTAAATGAGCTTTTACGGTGCGTTCAGATATCCCCATTTCTAAACCAATCTCTTTACTTCGAGATCCACGTGCAATGGCTTGAAGCACAATCAGCTCCTTGTCGGTAATAGATATGTTGGCCGTAGTAGATGGTACTGTCGTCTTTTCAAAGGTCTGTTTAGCGAATACTTTGTCAGTGATCTCCGGAAGCAACAGCGTTTCTCCCCGCATCGCTGCTTCAATGGAACGGAATATCATCTCTCTCCCCGTATCCTTTAGCAAATAACCTTTTGCGCCCAACGCCAGTCCACGACTCATCATGTCGTCTTCATTATATGTAGTCAAGATAATAACCGGCATATCATGTCCTTTTTCTTTAAGTCCAGTCATGGTGGCTAAGCCATCCAGCTTAGGCATGTTAAGATCTAATAGAATAATGTCCGGACTATAAGCATCCGCCAGTTGGAGCGCTTCCACACCATTGGAAGCTTCTGCGACTACCGTGTACCTTGAATTGGTTTCCAGGATCAGCTTAAGTCCCTCGCGAACGACCAGATGGTCATCTGCTATCAGAATCCTGATTGTCATAAGTTAATATCCTCCTGATATAATGGAATGTTAACCATCACACGGGTGCCTTGCGACCCGCTATTAATGCTGATATCACCACCCATAATTCTGACCCGTTCAGTCAAACCAATTAAACCATAGCTGCCGAATTGCTTCTTGATCACTCGGGTATCAAAACCTATCCCATCATCCGTTATCCTTAGCTCAATCTTATTTTCACCTGCAACAACCGCAACCTCTACGTTTGCAGCACGAGCGTGTTTGGCTGTATTAGCCAGGCATTCCCGGATGATCAGCAAACTATGCTCGTGAATCAGCTTCGGTACTAGCGGATCGTGTAGCGATAATTGGGTGGAGATCTGAATCCCTGTCGTATGCGTGAAATGTTCAACTTCAGCCTGCACTGCTTTGGATATGTCTATGGCCTCTGCGGCATGCGAACGCAAATTGTCAATGGCGCTTCTTGCTTCGGAGAGAGCACGTTTGGCGTGGGCTTTGGACAACTGAACAATTTCATGAGCGCGATGTGTATTACTGTTCTCCAAATGAGCATCCACGGCATCCAGTTGCATAATCAGACCTGCCAACCCCTGTGCTAAGGTATCATGGAGATCACGAGCCATTCGCTGGCGCTCGTTGGCAATCGTTAGCGCCTCCACCTGCCTATGCGCAATTTCTAATTCCCGCAAAAACGACTGGGTTTGCCATTTAGCACGAACTTGCTTATAAAACAAAGAAGCATAACCTATCACAAAAAACGTTACAAAAAAGAGTGAAGGCAATGTGGTTAACAAATCCTCAGTCGTTCGGAGCCAAACTAGTGAAAACAGAACTCCATAAAAAGCAGAAACCCATAAAACCTTAACCCGTTCGGCATACACCCCTATACTTTGCCCGACCAAAGCTGTTAATAGACTTATAAAGATGATGGGATGAGTGCTAGGCATGATAGCTACACAACCCAGGACGATCAATCCTTGCACCACAAAATATACCCAGGATCTCCGATCCACAATGCTCCCGGCATACCAATGTAGCAAAATGTGGATCAGCATAAGACCTGTAAACATACTCAATTCAAACGCTGTGGGAAACCCGGGAAACTGAGAGAACAAGGCAGACACATAAATCAGAGTGACCCAGATTAAAGCAGGCTGACGAGAATCAAGCAGTACATTTTGGATGGCTAATCTTGAGCTTATTTGCTGTTGGTTTTTTACATCATTCTGTTCGCCCATCGTACTCACCTCCAAGGCCGCTTTCAAACAATCCATATTAATTTAACTCTTCTACCCTATATTAAAATTAAGCAATGCAAGAGTCCATTACAAATCCCCTGCCTTATTTGTTTGTCTAAAGATAAAATGGTCATCAGGATCCCAGACGTGCAGATGATCAGCGCAGTACTTTTCAAAAAAATAACCTCTTAGATGGCTTTCGTTTCCTGGCATCAAGCAATCTTCTGGTGTTCTATCAAACACAACGTTGTCGTAATTTATACAGTTCTCGCTAGCTCCCTTTATCATCTCTAATGACAAATCTACACCTGTAACGTGTAATGCACCCATATCAGCCAAGGATTTTGTATAAATTCCACCTCCGCAACCGATATCAACAATTGGCTTACCATTAACGTTAACATTATTTTGGATCAGAGAAACCCATGATTTATCAGCACTTCTTCTAGTAACTTGAAAGAGATAATTAATATTTAGACAAAATATCCGTTAATACATTTCCATCAATGTTCCCACCGCTTATAACAAGTGCTACATTTCTACCTCCAATACGTTCTTTATAATCCATAATAGCCGCAACTGTTGTAGCGCTCCCAGCTTCAACGATGTATTTTTCTTCTTTGGCCATAAAACTAACTGCTTTGGCGATTGAGCGTTCAGACACTGCGATAAAATCATCTACGTAATACTTAGCCATCTCGAAGCTCAATTTTCCGACTCCACCAAGTAGCGCGTCACACAATGACTCTTCGTTCGGATATTCTTCATAGAAGATGTGGTCCTCGTAAGATTTCAACATAGCCGGGCATGCCTCTGTTTGAACGCCAACAATACGAATTGTCGGATTGATCGATTTTGCAGCAACAGCAATACCCGTTATAAGGCCACCTCCGCCTATGGGGACTACGATTGTATCAATATCTTTGTTTTGCTCTAGTATTTCAATAGCTACCGTCCCTTGCCCACCATAAATTTCTGGATCGCTATAATATGCATCGATATAGGTTAGACCCTGTTCATTAATATATTTCATGCCTAACACATGAGCCTCGTCAAAATCTTCACCTAATTTCATTACTTCTGATCCGAAATAATTAATTTTATCAATTTTACTTTGGGGTGTTGATTCTGGGACGATTACAACAACATTATTTATTCCAAGAATTGATGCAGCGTAGCTTACAGCACTTCCATGGTTACCTGAGGAGATTGCAGCAACACCACAGTTTCTTTCTTCTTCAGTTAGCGTCATCATTTTATTTAGAGCCCCTCGGATTTTAAAGCTCTTTGCTCGCTGAAGAGACTCCAGTTTGAAAAAAAATCTGCTATCGTCATCACCTAGATAAAAGGACTCTTCAAGTGGTGTTTTCATTACATAGTTCCTGATTCGATCATAGGCATTTATTACATGTTCATAGCTAAAAGTCATTTCTAATGCTCCCTTAGATTTCAGATTTAACTCCAAGATTTTTTCCCTCAGCAGCCTGTAATGCCATTTTTGCTGCATAGATATCCAAGATTGCCATACCCGTAGCATCAAAGACTGTAATTTGTTCGTTACTGGTTCTTCCCTTTATTTTTCCTAGAATCACATCACCAATTTCACCACGTAAATCCCCCTCTGTAATCGCTCCTTCTTTAAGTGGGATTTCAATCTCACCGACTTGCTTACAGTGTTCTTGATCATCTAAGAAAAGGCAGGCTTCTGAGATCAGGCTTGATTCAATCTCCTGTTTTCCAGCCATATCTGCACCGATGCAAGAAATATGTGTGCCTTGTTTTACCCATTCCCTCTTAATGATTGGTGATCTGGATGCCGTTACAGTAATGATGATATCACTGTGTTTCACTGCTTGTTCCAAGGAGTTTACTTCCTCAAATTTAACTTTCTCTACGTTCATCCCAAATTCGATTTGCAGTCTATGTGGTATGGCATCAACAAATTGTTTTAATTTCGCTTTGTCCCTACCTGCAACCCGGATCATTCTTAACGTAGGGAGAGCAAACAAAGCACATGCTATTTGAAAAATAGCTTGGTTACCAGATCCCACAACAAGTAGATTTTCAGATTCTTTTCTAGCTAAGTATTTAGCACCAATTGCTCCTGAAGCTCCTGTCCGGATGCCTGTAATATATGCAGCCTCGGTTATTCCTACAGGTTTACCTGTTTCAGCATCGAAAACGGTGATTAGTCCCATGAGAGTCGGCATCTGCTTTGCTTCATTATCAGCGAACCATGTAACTGTCTTATGTCCGAATACCTTATCGCGCTTGAGATACCCTGATTTGATGTCCATATCTGCCTTACCCGGCTCAAAATCATAAAAGACTGTTGGCCAAGTCTCCGTGTTATTTTCACTTTTAGCTTGGTACACCGTCTCAACAAGATGGATGGCTTGTTGAACATTCAATACTTGTCTAACATCTCTATCACTCAAAAATCGCATCAGTCATACTACCTCCACATCAAATAATTAAAAAAGCATTGAATCTCATCCCTCCTACATTCATAGGCCCTAACGGGAATAAGACTCAATGCTTTAAAATCGTTTTTACCCGGGGATAAAAACAAGCATGATATTTATTTGTAGATTTATAATATCTAAATGATGTCGAGATTACAACAATAATTTGATAGATATTAACGAGTGAATTCCTAATTATACCTTATTCACAAAATGAAGCTTAGTCCTTCCACTACGTATTATATCTCAATATTTAACGTATTTTTACTAGCATTTAATTGCAAGGTTGCGCCTAATCCTTTAATAGATTGTACTGGAATGTAAGTTACACCATTAACTACTTTTGGAGCTGTGCTTAATGTAACAGCCTTACCGTTATAAAATACAGTTTTACTTCCAATCGTAAGGGTAACCTTGAATTTATCTTTTGTCAGACCGATCTTTGCAGTATCCGGATCGTATGTAAATGTAGCATCTAATGCATCTGCAATGTCTCGTAAAGGAAGCAAATTACTCCCTTGATATTGTACAGGCTTATTCGTGAAATCTACTTTTTGGTCATTAACATATACTTTCAATGAAGATTCCGTATATTGTGGTTTAGTTTCTTTGGGTTTTGCTGGGGTTGTTTTTTTGGAAGACGATGAGGATGAACTACCCGATGATTTGGAACTTGAAGAAGATGAGGATGATGAGCTACCGCCATTGTGATAATGATACTGTCCGTACTCTAGTCCCCATTTGGAACAATTTGTCCAACACGTATGCCCTCCATTCGAATCTGTCCTCCCCGGATGAGCAAATACACTTGTTGCACTCGTTAAAAGAAACAGAGATAACACAGAAGTTACAAGTACCTTTTTGTTCATTTCTAACACTCCCTTAACTGGTTCAATTTTCCTATGTATCATAACATATAATATACACACCTACTAGATATCAACCAAATCAGCAATTAGACAATGTTTTTATACCTTCGGCTCAAGACTGGCACTGGTACTTTAACTTGTACTTTAGAATAAAAAAAGCCGCTAATTAGCGACTTTTGTGCAGTATCCGAATTAATGATCTGCCTTTCCTTCTGAGAAACGGGTAACTATAAAGTTATTGTAGTAGCCGTCCAAGTAACTTAGCATGGTTTTCCGAACATCTTCCCTGAAATTGCGTTGAAGACCGTCCAGTCCATTCTGCTTAATGATCTCGACAACCTCCTCAGGCAACGTTGCAGTTAGTTTACAGCCCGTCATAATGGACGCCTCAGCCTGTAATATTTCCATTACGTCCTCAGGAGTCACGGCTTCGAATTCACATATGATCGTCACCAGAGCAGTCATACGTTTATAGAGATCGAGCTTGTGATTTAACATGGTTTCTGCATCCACGTTCTTCTCGAACACGGCTGTACGCATCGATTCCAGTTTGACGTAAAGTGGATTATCGTCAACTAATTCCATCAGCTCATCCATAAGCAGAGTTTTGAAGTCCTCAAAACTTCGTACAGGCATACGTAATACCATCTCACCCAAACGATCCAGCCTTTTCACGTATTCTCTGCACAATACACTGAAAAACAATGCTTCTTTTGTTTTGAAATACACAAATAAAATTCCATTGGACATCCCCATCTGCTTGGCGATATCAGACATCTTAATTTTATCATATTCCAATTCAAGAAACATTTCGGCTGCTTTATCCATAATAGCCTTCGCTTTAAGGGCTTTTGCCTCGGGGGTCATTGCACGTTTCGCCATAATGTCTATCACTCCATTCAACATCATTTTAAAACGTTTATTAACCCAGAGTCAAAATTAAACAACTCCAAATAAAAATTACAACAAAAGCAGACACCACCTTAGGGCAGTGTCTGCTTGTATACAGGAGATCATTATTCCGATGCTAAGGTGTAATGCTAATCATAGGTGAACCTGAAACTATTTCTCGTTCCTTCGGTTTGTCAGTCAACGTAATCGATGAATAGGATGAACTGTTTGTTACAATAACCGGGGTAATCAGTTCAAATCCATGTTCCTTGATCAAGGATAAGTCCACCTCCATCAACACATCTCCAACGTTAACGACGTCACCCTCCTTCACTTGAAGAGTGAAGCCTTCTCCTTTCATTTTGACGGTATCCATTCCTACATGGATCAAGATCTCCTCTCCCTGATCTCCAAGAATAGCAATCGCATGTTTGGACTTGGTCACAGTAGCGATAACGCCGTTAACTGGAGAAACCACAGTTCCGCTGGATGGGATAATTGCGACACCTTTTCCCATTGCACCACTTGAAAATGCCTCATCTGTCACCTCAGACAAGTGAACGAGCTGACCAGACATCGGACTGTGAACGATGATATGAGAACTTGTTAAATCTGAATGCCCTACGTTCTGTGGAGGAATGGAAACGACTTCATTCGTAGCAGGTGACTTCTTGTTGGTACCCCAGATATACGTCAAAACAAAACCTAACAATAGACCTACTATCATTTCTAACAAATATCCATAAAATCCAATATCAATACCAGCTGGGTTAATGACGCCAGTTATAGCAAATATGCCAGATGGAACAAACGCGTAAACTTTGGCTAACATCGCTCCACCTATAACACCGCCTAAACTACCGGCGATTATAGCCATAATTAATGGTTTTTTATTGGGTAGCAGTACTCCATATAACGCTGGTTCACTTACGCCAAGCAAGGCTGTCCCACCGGTAGAAATCCCCAGTGACTTCTGCTTTTTATCAACGACGCGAAGCCCGTATGCCATTGCCGCACCAGCCATCGCAAACTGATTGCCAACTAATAAACCCATAATTGGATCATGACCCAGGGTCATCATATTATTGAAGAAGATCGGTACAAATGCCCAGTGCAGACCAAACATTACGATGAGAATCCAAGGTCCTCCAAGCACCAAGCCAGCTAAAATCGGACTAAAATTATAGATCATCGTTGTTACTTGTGCGAGCCCGTTACTGAGGTATGTGATCGACGGACCGATAACAAACAGAGTAATGGGTACTGTAATCAAGGACACGACTAAAGGTGTGACAAAATATTTAAACCCGCTAGGCACTCCTTTGTCTATCCAACGATACAATATTGAGGCAAACCAAACGGCTACAATGGCGGGAAATACTGATGAACTGTAGTTTACCATGTTGATAGGTACGTTTAAAAAGGTTAGCTTTTGTTCGGCTCCGACGAACCCGAGCAAACTCGGATAAACCAAGGCTCCACCAATCATCATACCCAGATATTGATTTAACCCAAAATATTTAGCTGCAGATCCACCTATAAAGACTGGGGAGAAATAAAAAACAGTATCTCCAATAGCATTCAGAACGATGTAGGTTCCATCTGTTGCGGTTAGAACTCCAAAAGCGGACAAACACGCAAGTAACCCCTTGATGATACCGCTTGCAGCAAACGCTCCCATAATAGGCATAAATACACCTGAAATCATGGTCGTAAAACGTTCAAACAGCTTTTTCTTCTGATCAGGAGCTGCTGCTTCTGATTCTGATTCCTGCTCCGCTTTACCTCCAAGGAACGACTGCAATTCATTAAACACCGGAACGACTTGATTACCAATAACAACCTGATATTGCCCACCTTGCTGGATGACCGTTAGTACACCGTCCATTTTTTTAATCTCATCTGTATTTGGTAACTGTATGTCCTTCAGTTCAAATCGCAGGCGTGTGACACAATGACTTACTTTGTTAATGTTAGATTGACCGCCAACACTCTTCAATACATTTTCCGCCAATTGCCGATGATTCATGTCTGTCTCTCCTCTGCAACCTGTGTTAGATGAGCAGCAGTCAACAGTTCTAATGCTATACTCCTGCTGCTCATAGTAACCAGATCTAGTATTGTATAAATACGCTGCCCACAATTCCTGTTGGTTCTTGAATTAAATATTGCGATAGGTAATCTTGCTGTTCTTTCACTAGCGTATTAGTCACTTCAATAACCAGGCGATTCTGCCCTTTTTGTAAACTTCCATCAATGTCAAAGGTATAAGGCGGACAAATTCGTGTACCCAGATCTTGCTGGTTAAGCCATACTTGGACAACCTCGTAGGGTTCATCAATCAGAAGTTGAGCCTGACTCGGAACATAATCTAGACTAAACTCGATCTCGTACCGTACTGTTCCGGAGAACCTTGGCACATCCCCTGGTAGCGCGAGTGATTTAAGCTCTTTATAAACTCCGTGTTCCACAAATTGAGGATATTGCGCCGCATTCGCAAGAGATACATTCCATTCCCCGTTAATCGAAATACGGTGATCGTATACTTTCTCTAAATATGTTTCCTGAATATGCTGTCCCATTGCTTCATCACTTTGTAAAATAATGATTGATTCATATTTCGACAGTTCCAGCTCGAAAGAATACATACCGTTGTTCAGTTCCATAGCCAATGGATGCAACGAATTGGACAATGCGTTATATGCAAGCCAATCTCTTCCAACTTCACCGATTGGAAGATTGATTGTCGTACTTATTGTTTTTGCCGGGTCTTCATTAAAGAACATATAAACTTCACCATCAAGATGTTGGTAATGATAATATCTCAAGTAAGGCTGAAACTCGGATACAGATATTTCATTCAGACCAGCATCTATCAACGCAGATGCCAGGCTGGCAAGGTCTATCACATGTACGTTGTTGCTTGAACTTAAATAATGATGGGCTTCGACAATAGAGCCGCCTTCACTAGATCGTTCAGGTAGACTATTCAAAATGTAGAGCTGAATCCCCGCTGCGGCCATTGCACACAATTTTGCTAAAAGTGAACTAGGCAGTGCTTCAGCATATGGAATGATGAGTGTAGAAAATTGTTCGCCATTCATTGCAAACGTTTGGCCGCACACTTTGGCAGATAGCAGCATATCCACAGAAATAACGTCAAAATCAATTTGATGCTGCATCAGTTCCCGTGCAGGTTTTTGAAACAGCATATAGTCTCCCGACCACTCCGCCTCTGCATGATATAAAATAGCTGCAGGTGCAATGTGTAAACCATCTGATAGTAGGTGACTAACTCTATTGATGTAGTGAGTAAGAACTGGCAAGTACCGGTATTGTGGGTCATGTCCATTGGCATAAAGATGTGGTGGACAATCAGGATCTGGATATTCCTTAGGTGAGAAAGCATGGGGGACAAATTGATTGACGCCCCTAACCAGCATATGATCTGTTAGCCACTTCATTAGTTTCAGTCCTTCACCGAAACCATATGCTCCATACACTTCGCACATGGTGCGTCCCCGTTTTTTGGGATCCAGATGCCCTAGGGATGCGCCCATTTTAGCCAAAGCATAATGGAAAAACTCCCCATCCCAGCCTGTCGCCGTGAGTGCTTTGAAATAACCATCGTCCATACCCGGCATAATTTGATGTAATACTACATCAATTCCGGACATATCCTGCCCCCATAAACTACGATAGAAATGTCCCGCTCCATAGCCCAATCGAGCATGTGCATTGTTATCCTCAATGACATGACCGATATATTCCACACCATGTTCCCGGCACCAATCTCCGAGTTGCTGTGTAAAATGCTCTCCATATAATCTGGATATCAGATCCATGTAATAATAACGTGTACGGTGACCCTCAGTACCCGCATTCGCCCAAAGCAACGGTAGATGACGAATAACATCCCCGTCAGGATAATTTTCTTGAAGATGAGTTGTTAGATCATCTCGCCAAGGAAGCATCATGTCGAATCTTCCGATTGAGGCGAGCGGGCCTTTGACGTTACCAAACCTAGGCTCGTCAGAGAAAAATCCAGCAAATGTATTTCCAAAATCCTGTTGATACCTTTCATAATGAGCTTCGTACACCGTATCTATGAGAATCCGTGTCGCTTCAGGTACTAATGGATTGAGGTAACCTTCTGTCGCTTGTTCCCCTCCCTTGGTAGTCTGCACGATCGTGAACACCCGCCAGCGACCTTCCGGAATATCCCAATGAACAATTCCTTCGTGCAAAAATTCCGTCAAATTAATCAATGAATCTGCATCAATCTCATCCGAACCGACTTTTCGCGCAGCAACGATACCTATAATCTGATCTGACGGCAACATCGCCCATTTGACCAGAACTCCTGCTTGAGACTGAGGGCCAACAAAGTCTTGCTGGTGTAATTTCAGGAATTGTTTCTGGTATTGTGGGTAGTCGGATTGAATTTTACCTACGGCAGACCCGGTTGGGAAATGTGCATCATCCAATACCCATACCTTCATGCCACGCATTCGAGCTTCATCCATAATAATGTCCAGATCATGCCACCATTTTGGCCCAACATAATCAGGATGTGGTCTTGACTCCACACAAACAGCGTATATACCGCTCTCATAGATCACTTGCATATGCTTACGCAACACAGCTTCCTCTTCACCATGCTGCCAAAAGAATGGCAAAATATAATTGTTTTCCCTATGTTCCAAAACCTCGATCACTTTTCTCACGCAGTTACTCTCCCTTCTCAACCTGCACTGTAATAACGCAGAGCAGTAACAAAATTTTATATCATACCCTCATTGTGATAAGATATAATCAATCATAAACAAACATAAAACAACATATTTCGAGATTGAAATCAGATGAAATAGTGTCAAACAAACACTTATAATGTGATTACATTAAATATAGCGCTTCCAATTTAAGTGCGAAATATCAAACGGTTCGTTATTGACTATCAAAATTCCTGTAGTTGAATTTGGCCGTTTAGGAGGTAAACTTATGAATCATGATCAACTAGATGCAGAGCTTCGAAAGTTTACGGATCGGGAATATTTTTATAAACAAAATCCAACACTGATTTCTCAGATTTACGAGTCCTTAGAACAACGAATTTTGGAGAACGGCGAGAAAGCTTATATTTTTCCCGATTCACTGCCCGAGAAGGACAATATCTCTATCTCTAAGCACATTCGTTATGCTGAAGTTCCACTCCACGTTCACTCCTATATCGAACTAAATTTTGTTTATTCAGGACAATGCTCGCAGATCATCAATGGGAATAGAGTTACACTGAAACAAGGACAAATATGTATTCTGGATACTGAAATGCCTCATTCTATTCTGAGTACTACCGAGGACGATATTATTATTAATGTGTTGATTCGCAAACCCTATTTTAACTCTTCCTTCTTGAGCAAACTGGCGAACAACGGGATTTTATTACAGTTCCTCACCAGCGCTATTTCGGATCGACATAATCATCATCGATACATTATTTTTCATAGCGAAAACAATGTTAATATTCCAATTTTGTTCAAACAATTGCTATGCGAATTTTACGATAAATCTCTTGGATCGGCAGAGATTATTGATTCTTATATGCTGCTTATTTTCTATGAGCTGTTACGCGTTTTTCAATATGACACGAATCAAATGACGGATTTAAAAGGAAGCACCCTAGATATGATATCTATTCTGAACTATATCGAGAAGCATTATATGGAATGTACACTTGCATCTACGGCTGAACATTTTAACTTTAATTCCAAGTATCTATCCACCTTAATTAAGAGAACAACCGGTTTCAGTTTCAAGGAGCTGGTATTGAGTGAAAAATTAAAGTATGCTTCCTTTTTATTAGCTCATACGGAACGGCCAATATACGATATTGCTTCCCTTACCGGACAGAATAATCTGAGTTATTTTTACAAAAAATTTCAGGAGCGGTTTGGACAGACTCCACAGCAGTACCGTGATCAACATACGATCCTCCAGTCGCATCTTGAATAATGCCAAAAAAGAGTGCACAAAAACCGCAATCTTTTACGATTACGGTTTTTTAAACAGCTACTTCCTGAATGAGAGATTTATCAAACTCTTGCATAGTCCACTTGTGGGATTATCTCTGACTCCAGTACTTCGACTGCTGGTTTTGTTTCACACGCTTTGACGATCATCGCCTTCGCCACCTTCTTGCACTCAATGGCTTTCATCCTGGCAAGGGGACCAATCAAGAAAGGATCGATTATTCGGAAAATCACTTCAGTTGCACGATCCCCCAAACTTTCACCTTCACGGTCTCCAGTCAATAGAGAAGGACGTAAGATCACGAGACGAGGTAGTCCGAGAGACAAAAGCTCCCGTTCCAATTCCCCCTTCACACGTGTGTAGAACATCCATGACTGTTCAGATGCCCACATCGCTGTCACAATAATATAACTGGCGGAATGATGCTGGAGAGCAAGCTTGGCCAAAGACAGAGGATATTCAAAATCTACTTTTCGAAAAGCTTCCTTGGAGCCTGCTTGCTGCATCGTGGTTCCCAAAGTGCAGAAAACATCTGCATGCTGAAGGATATCCGCACCAACTTCACTCTCCAATCGATCAAAATTGACTATGCGCTCCTCAAGCTTTGGATGCGTGATGCCAACACTACGGCGTACCAGTACAATCACTCGTTTATAAGCAGTATCCTCAAGCAATAATTGAACCAGCTGCTTGCCCATCATTCCTGTAGCCCCAGCGACAACAGCTGTATTTGTATGATCTCGATTGTTCATCCTTTTCCTCCGTGTAAGTAAATAAATCCTTGTATGCCTCAGTTGATTTGAGGGAGATAATTCATATGGTATCCGTCCAGATAACAATTCATTGTTTTCAGAACATCCTCCTTGAAACTACGTTGGAGTCCATCTAGATTGTTCTGCTTGATTATGTCATTGACTTCTTCCGGCAATGTCGCTGATAGCTTGCAACCTGTGATGATCGAGGCTTCGGCTTGAAGATTCAAAATCATTTCAGCCGCTTGATCCATAATCGCAACCACTCCATTCGATCTGTAATAGATAGCTCATCGATCAGGAGTTAAGCTTCAACGTCATGGTCTATCTTTTATTCGTGAAAGAATGCCTTTACCGACTCGTCATAGTCATTGCAGAATGCTCGCGACATTTTCTCCGCTCCGTGACTTCGGGTCAGCCGGTTAATTTGCATAGTTGCTATCGCATCGTTGGTTAATGTCGCAACTTTTTTGGGCATCACATAATTAAACTCGGCCGTTACCTCCAACCAAACCTGATTGGCTTCCTGCGTCCAGGCTCCTTTGGCTTCCCGATTGTTTATGACGATTGCTGTTGTGCTTTTATCTCGATGAGCTTCTTTTAGCAATTCTCCAATAGCCAGTATTTCTTCTGTACTCACCATAAAATTGGTATGTTTGATAAAAAAGATTCCGTCTTCTTTCCAATACGTTGTCGTTTTTGGTAATTTCGATTCGAATGTATACATTATAGACTCCCTCTCCCATGCTACGTTTTAGCCAAACATTTTAATAATCCTGTCGTAAGCGCGATCCCCAAATACATTTTTCATGAATACCATTGGTTTTGCCATGAATCCCACCAGATAACGTGTCTTCGGTCTTCTCACCGTCACTGCTTTTCCAATCGTACGTGCGATGAGTTCCGGCTTCGAAAGCTGATTGCCTGTATAGTTTTTGATCATTCCCTCTGCCGACTTGTTAGCCGCTTCAGCATATGGCCCGTTCGCAGATACCTTCTTCAGATGTTCGGCAGCAATGATGCCCCAATCTGTTTTGATTCCGCCTGGTTCTACCACGATAACATCAATGCCGAAAGGTTCCAGTTCTAAACGCAGGCAATCCGAAAGGCCTTCCACGGCAAACTTGGTCGCATGGTACCATGCACCGAAGTTGGTCCAAATCTTCCCCCCCATTGAAGAGACATTCACAATTTTCCCGAACTTGTGTTTTCGCATGCTCGGTACCACCAGCTGAATCAGCCTTGCAAGTCCAAACACGTTCACTTCCATCTGCCGCCGCGCTTCTTCCATGGGAACATCCTCAAGCGCACCGTAAGACCCGTATCCGGCATTGTTTACCAGTACATCAATACGACCTTCTTTGCTTAAAATTTCATTGACCGCTGCAATCATGGATTCTTCATTCGTTACATCCATGGAAATGGGACGAATACCTTTGTTCGCAAGATCCTTCATTTGGTCAATCCGACGAGCTGCAGCATACACCGTGAAACCTTTGTCTCTCAGCTCAAGTGCAGCCTCCTTACCGATTCCTGACGATGCGCCTGTAATTAAAGCAACTTGTTTACTCATGTTGTGTAGCCTCCACAATGTTTATTTGATCTTGAGTCAATTATATTTGACTCTGAATCAATTGTCAATCGTGTTTATTTTATTTTTCGATCTTAATTCCGCGACTAGTCTAATCGAAACAACATCATCCTTCCCATTTACATATGATCCTACTTCATTTTGGAAGCAATCCTAAAAAGCTTAAGTAGCTGATAGATTGCCTGTCTTGTTTCTTTTTCATTAAATGAAGGATGCTTGACTATATACTACATGTTGTAGTAGTTTATATGTACTACGTAGTGTAGTAATAAAACTTTCGTTATGGACGCATAACGTTTGAAAGGAGTGCACAGGGTGCACCATAACCAAAATTTGTCCGAAACTGAGCTAGAACTGATGGAAGTGATCTGGTCATGTACTCCTCCAGTCACCTCTACTGAATTGTTAGACCTGTTTAAAGATAAAGGAAGAGCGTGGAAGGCACAGACCATCTCTACTTTTCTGTCCAGACTGGTTGATAAAGGAGCTCTAACCGTTACAAGACATGGTCGAACTAACCATTATGAGCCTCTTCTTATGCCAGAGGATTACAAGCTCCAGAAAACCAAAACTGTACTCGATGGGCTCTATCAAGGCTCCGTTAAAAATCTCGTTTCAGCCATGTATGACGGGGATAAGCTTTCAGAGGAAGACATCTCTGAACTAAAAAAATGGCTGTCGGAAAAGTAGGTGCCAAACATGAATAGCTTTCTCCAAATACTAGTCACTTTATCCGTGGCTGGAAGCATAGTTGCCGCTTGTATTCTTGTACTACGGCTAGCGCCTACTCATTTAATTCCACCCCACTGGGGCTACAGACTGTGTAAAATGGCTGTCGCTTTGTATCTGCTACCTATATCTTTCGGAATGTCATGGTTTTCAGGCTTTCTATTCACTCAACCTTCAGGCACATTCCTTGCTCAGCCTGACTCACTTCCAAGCAAGCTTGAAACAGCGATTATGCCAGCGTGGAGCATTTCCTCTACAACTGCTTATCTACTGTTAAGTATTTGGGCAATGGGTGTACTCATTTTTTTGACATGGCAAATCTATTGCTACTGGAAGTTCGTAAAAGCATTGAAACATTCACGGATGGATGTGCATGAGTACAGTGAAACAGCCCTCTTGCTTTCGCGCTTAAGTAAAGAACTGGGTATTCAACATCACGTCAACTTGGCATACAGTCCAATTGTGCGAAGCCCACTACTGGTTGGCATGATCAAACCTACAATATACCTCCCTGTGGAGGATGCAGTCCCATTAGACATGAACCTAGTCATTCACCATGAATTGATTCATCTTAAGCATAAAGATCTGTGGGTCAAAGCTTTGGCTCTGATTGTCAGCGCTGTGCACTGGTTCAATCCTCTCGTTCACCTCATTCGCCAGGATCTTCATACATGGAGTGAATTTTCTTGTGATGAAACGGTGGTTCAGAATATGACCCATGAAGAACGCAAGCGTTATGGCGAAACGATTTTGAATGTTACGGTTCGATCACAGAAGCTACCCCTATCCGTCTATGCCTCTTTATCTGGAGGAGGAAAACAATTAAAAAGGAGACTAACCATAATGTTTGATGTTAAAAAGATAACAAAGAAGCAATGGATAGTAACGGCAACCACTGTCTTTGTCATTGCAAGCATTAGCGTATCCACCGCGACGCTGGCTTCCAGTACTACTCCAAATGTAACTCCCGCTTTAACGGAAGCTGGGGTCTCAGAAGCTGTCACACATCCCAGAGAAAACACTACATCAACCGAGTATGCTTCTCGCCCTGTCTCTGATGTGGCGCAACCTGCGACGGTTCCTGCCGAAGCAGGAAAACCAAGTACGAACGATGTTCGAGCTGTCTCTGATGTCGCGGAGCCTGTGACGGTTCCTGCCGATGCCGGGAAACCAAGCACGGACGATGTTCGGGTTGTCTCTGATGTGGCAGAACCTGTGACGGTTCCTGCAGAGAAATAGTTATTGATGAGAACCATACTAAGTTCCATCTCGATTTTATTATTAATGTCGTGCGTGATCATTGGATGCGGGATTAATACGGTTAATAATGAGACTCATAACGAAGTGAATCCCAATGAAAATTTTGAAGCGATAGTTTTAGAAAAAGAGGGGTCAACTATAACAGTAATAACAAGTGATGACGCTAAACAACAATATATACTTGCAACTACAGGAATTCGGTTTACTGCCGAAATTGGTGATAAAGTTAGGGTTTGGACGACAGGTATGTACGAAGAGAGTAATCCAATTCAAGGTGAAGCAACAAACATAGAAAAAGTTCAGTGAGCATATTCGCCTGGTCTGTACAATCTTAATTCGTAAATAAAAAGCAACAAACGCAGCTAATCTTAACAGCTGCGTTTGTTCATTATTCTACAACTAGTTTGCTTCTGACAACCGATACAGATACATTAATGAACTACACGTTATTCAAAAAGTCCGACAAGATTAAAAGATACCAGCTTTTACCGAAGTGTTTTTGATTCCATATGTGTAATTTACGACGGTGTTACCGAAACTGGTCAAGCTTCCGTTAGGACCTGTGGCCATGTCTAGATACTGCAGTCCTGAGCCGTTGCCATACCAAGACCAAGCGAGCCAGCCTACCCCTTTCTCCTGACCATATTTCATAATTGCATACTCATCTACATCTCCATTGGTGTGGTATCCACCAAACTCACCAATAATTAATGCTAAGCCTTTATTCAAAACATTTTCCATGTTAGCTTTTACTGTAGCAGCATCTTTACCTGCATACTCGTACATATGAATGGAGAAAACCGTGTTTTTCTGAGTGTCAGCCGCGAATACGCTTTGTCCATAATCTACAATGGATTGTGGGTATTGTCCCCAGCCAGCTGCGTCAACAATCAATGTATTTTTAATTCCCGCATTTCTCAATTTCGGAATAGCTTTCTTGTAGCCATCTGCCCAAGCACTTCCATTCCATGTGCCATACCATTCATTGGCAATATTCACAATGACACGATCTTCTTTGCCAATCAGCGCTTCCTTGATGCTAATCCAATAGTTTACCGCAGCATCTAACGAATTGTAATCGTCCTTACCTGTGGCATCATGTACTTCAAGAACAGCAATCATTTTGTTAGCATTCACGACATTAATAATATTTTTAACGGAGTTTAAATCGTCTTTTGTATACTGGGTACCGTTGGATAAAACAATCCGAACCGTATTCGCACCCGTTTTTGCAATGGCAGGAATGGCTGTGTTTAGATCATTCTTGAACCAGGAATGTCCATGATTAATACCACGCATGTAAAATGGCTTACCTGTAGAATCATAGAGCTTACCGCCACTTACATAAAATCCACTGGCTGCTGATGCTTGAGGTGCTGCACTTCCCATCACTACTAACATGAGTGCAGCAATTACCGTGAAGATTGTACACTTTTTCCACTTAACCATTCGTTTACCCTCCTAAATTTTTTTATCTCAATTAACAGACTCCGATAGGAATTTGTTAACTAAAACCATAGAAACATTCATTCTAAAGTTTGTAGCTTTTAACACTCAAATGTAACTTAAAATAACCAAAATATATCGTTTACTATACCATTTAATTACCTTATCGATTAGCTAACAATAGTTATAATAAAATGAAAACGCTTACTAGTCAACGTTTTTCTATTTATATCCATAAATAAAGCGATACAACAGGTTATCTTTAAAATTACATTTCAAAGGAACGCCCCTTTCTTTCGTTATTTACAACAAAAAAGCGCCACAAGGCGCTTAGATTGAATCATAAACTTGTAGATCAAAAACTATTCAACAGATACACCAAGTGCCTTGTTCTTTTCTTTGAATCTCTCGTTATGAGAAGATACATAGGCCATTCTTGGCGCCTCAGGATCCAAATACAGTTTGGCGCTGTTAAGTGCTAAGGCTGCATCCGTGAATGCTCCAGCAATCAGGTTAAGCTTACTTTCGTAATTGGCGAAGTCACCAGCCCCGAAGATGCCCGGTAGGTTCGTCTCCAGTTTCGGACTGACGAATATGTTCCAATCGTCCATATCCAGTCCCCAATCCTTAATACCTGTAAAATCGGATTTCAGTCCATGGTTGACGATAACCTCATCTACTTCTAATTCATGCGAATCCCCTGATTCAATATGAGTAATCGTCACCCATTCAATCGCTTTTCCGTTACCACTGTACAATTGCGTGACTTCATATGGCGTAAGCACCTCGGCAGAAGACTCTTTCATTCGAGCAATGTTTTTCTCATGCCCACCGAAACGGTCTCGTCGATGTACAACTGTAACCTGAGCAGCGATCGAAACTAGCTCGTTTGCCCAATCGACAGCCGAATTACCCCCACCAGAAATAAGCACTCTTTTTCCTCTAAACGGTTCCAGTTCTTGCACCGTATAGTGCAGATTGGATACCTCATAGCGCTCAGCTCCTTCCAGCTCCAGCTTCGCCATTCGTAAAATGCCGCGGCCAATCGCCAGAATGACCGTACGTGTCCAGTGCTTTTCCCCCGTTGCCGCCTCCAGAATGTACGTAGAATCTGCTTGTTTCTCCAATCCGACAATGTGCTGTCCGAATACAATGGTCGGATCGAATGTCCTCGCCTGCTCCGATAATTGCGCAATTAATTTCTCACATAGGATCGGTGTAACCCCTCCAACATCCCATACCATTTTTTCGGGATAAATAAGCATCCGCCCACCAAGCTCATCTTTTGCTTCGATTAACTTCGTCTTTAAATCGCGCATTCCACTATAAAAGGCAGTATACATTCCTGCAGGACCACCGCCAATAATTGTCACATCGTATAATTCAAGCTGCTCTGTCATTTCAATTCCTCCTCCAACCGGCTCATATAACATCCGAGCTATTGATAATCATTATCAACTTCATTGTAGCTTCGACAACGCCCGAATAACAATGGACAGAATCGACGGTCGCTTTGTACAAAATGGAGAAAGTCCTTCCAGTCAGCTATAAACATAAGCAAAAGCAGTATCAGGCTAATGATCGCAGGATATCATCGATTTTTTTACCGTTAGAAATAATTCCGTTATTCATCCAGGTTAGAAAATCCACCTCATAAACGCGGTTGTTTCGTACAGCTGGCAGATCTAGCCACTCTGGCTGCTCCAGTAGTTCCCTTTCCTTTCCTTCTGCCTGGCTATGCCACTTATCAAAAGTAATGAATAGATGATCCGCATTTAACCTATGTAAGTCATCTAGAGAGAGATTGAACATTCCCGCTCTATTGGCTTTTGAGGCAACGCCTACTGCAGCGTGGGAGCGCAATCCAACATCGCCATAGAGAACAGTTGAAACAAACCCTTGCCCTTCTTCGGTATATTGGATGATGTGGTCAGCCGAAATACGCAAAAAAGTGACCGTCTCACTTTTCATCATCTGACTGAGGGAGTGGCTAGCAATCCGTGCTTTGGAATCATACTTGGCAATCGCATCATCGGCTAGCTCCGTTCGACCAAAATAATCAGCGACGGTATGCAGCAGTGTCCGCCAATTATTAGTCTGCTCACGTAGAATGCACGTATTGGATATGCGTCGGCACTGCGCATATTGCTGTTGCTCATACCGATCCATAAGCAATATCAGATCCGGATTATAACTAGAAAGCGCGTCAAAGTTACCGCCATTCTCGTCAAATGTTGGAATATGGTTTAAACCTAGATAGTCTTGTTTGCCCCATTTCGCATGCCAATACTGGGCGATAGGCTGTATATCCAAAGCAACGATAAAATCCTCCAAATACGGCGCGACTACTCTAAGCTGTCCCTTACGGCTTCGACGATATTGTCCGGGTGATATGCCTACCGTCTGCTTGAAGCGACGATTGAAATAATATTCATTGTTAAACCCTGCATTCAGCGCAATATCGAGCAGCTTGTCATCGGCACTTGCGAGCCACTTCTTGGCTTGATTAATACGCACTTCATTTAAGTACTGGAGAGGTACTTGACCCGTAGCCTCTTTGAACAGACGGGTATATTTCCAGCGATCAACGCCTGCGAGAGATGCCAGTTCCTCTACAGTGAGAAGTTCACGGTAATACTGATGAATATGCTCTATACTAAGCTCTATCCCTTGTCGTTCGATATCCATTCCATCATCTTCGGATGCAGGTGCATTTTGACGGAACAGAAAGAGCAGCAGCTCTTGAAACCTTACAAATCGTTGAAACAACTCGAGTTCCTCGCTCGCCTCGCGGAGTCCATATAACTCATCAAGCAGTTCTATCATCTTCGCAAAAGGTGAACAGACGAGCTCATATTTATCCGGCATCAAGCTCGAAGCTGTCGTACTACCGTTTGTTGCGAAGCACACTCGGTAATGACTGCAGTTCATAATTTCCTGATTAACCGATAAAGATCTTCCCGGCCTCTGTAAATAGCATTTCCCCTGTCCCGATCCGCTCGTTAAAATAATCAGTTCATAGTCTTCCTTATCGTTTCGATCCCTGTCGTCCCAATCATTCACTTCTGCTTGCTCACCCGCAACATTGAAGCGAATCGATTGCAGCACGTATTGGACTGCTCGCGCCGTCCCAGCTTGATTGCGCTGTTCAATATCCATCGTTTCAATCAACCGCCTTTTAATTGATATTCATTCTCAATGAATATAGTGTAAAATAAAACGAGCCGCCTATCAACCTTCGTTGAAAAGCGACTCGTTCTTTATTCAGACGGATGGTTCCCCGCCCATGCATTTAATCACTCATGTTTACTTCTGAGAAGTCAGCAAGCGAAGTAATTCATCCATCTTCAAACCATTAGCCGTAATAGCTCCCGTCTGCCAATACGATCTCTCTACTGGATACACATGACCATTCTTAATTGCAGGAACATTCTTCCACAATGGATCTGTCTTCATTTCCTCAAGTGCTTTTGTATTGCTCTCTTCCTCCCATGTTCCGTTGGATGGCAGGATAATAATATGATCTGCGTCAAGCTCCGGAACGACCTCCTTCGACAGCACGATATTGCCCTCCGTCATTGCCTCAGCGAAACCTGGTGCCTTCAGCCCTAGATCCTCATACAAGAGTTGTCCAACAAACGTGTTATGAATACCGAAAATATTAATGGATTTGTCTACCACGTTCATTCGTAAAACGACAACCTTTTCGTCGCCGATCGCTTCGTTCAGTTTCGCCTTCACATCGACAATTCGTGCGTCGTAATCGGCAAGAACTTCCTCCGCCTTGTCACTCAGACCAAGCAATTCCGCGATTAAGGTCAATGTTTTGCGTAAATCTGGAAGTACGTCGTCTGGTATGCGGAACGTCGGCGCAACCTTGGAATACAACTCATACTGTGCTGCATCAACCTCTCCAGCAGCGATGATTAAGTCAGGCTCGGATACAAGCAAAGCTTCGATGTTACCGGTCACATCGAACAATGGTACGTCCAGCTTCAAATAATCCTGCTTGCCCCACATTGGGTTGTAATATTGGACAATAGGTGTCACCCCAAGCGCAACCAAGTAATCTTCACGATACAGCGCTGAGATTCGCTTCGGATGGGTTGGAATCTCTACTTCCCCGAAGCCATCGTTTACGACACGTGTTTCCGCCTGAGACGTTGTCTCACTTGACGCTGCCGTTGTTTGTACCGGCTGATCTGTTGTCACTGGAGCCACAGCTTGCTCGCCCGCCGAGCCGCAACCCGTCACCGTAATCATTGCTGCCGCTATAAGCGACATCCATCCTGCTTTCATAATTCCCCATTTTCCCATGATCTGATCCACTCCTAGATGTTTTATGTTTGTAGCAAAATAATTCGTTTATGTATAATGATAATCATTATCATTTTGCTTTAATCGATTTTACTCCATATTAGATTGCATGCTCAATATACATTCTCTACAACTGGCTTTATACAAACTCGTCACTCCTTCCTACGAAGAAATAATTATTCCATCGCTGACCCTCGATCATTATTCAAATCATCTGACTATAAGCTCGACAAAGGCAGCCCATCACGATGATTGGCTGCCTCTCCTACCTCAAATATTAAAGACTCAGCATAATTCCAGGTGAATTCTCGCTCCCTGGTGGTTAGGCTCCAACTGTATTGCTTCATTAAATCGTTTTTTGGCCTCTTCTTTTTTACCAAGACCCAGTAATCCAAGACCCAGCATGAACAGGCAGTGAGTTTGATTACGCTTGTTCAGATCGTCTTCAAATACTAGAAAATCAGGTAACGATACGGCAAAGTAATCAATTTTAACATCATCAAACAGATGTCTTTCGGCGTAATCAATCAGCTTGTTGAAGCGACGCTTTGCTTCTTTTGAATTATTCAACTGATCCCACGCAAGCCCTTGATAGAATATCATCTCTGGCGGCTGATCATTATAATACATCGCACTAGCAGGTTCTTCTAATCCCTCTGAGGCAAGTTTCCAATGAACAATGGCCTCTTCTTGTTGTCCAAGTCCCTGATAAGCAAGACCCAGTTCATAATGTACATTGTTTTCTTGCGCGCCTTCCAGTTTACCTTCACCCAGATTCTCAGGATAATGGAACGCCCGTTGTAGAAGCGAAACAGCCTCGTGATACGATTTGCGCTTGTTCTCCTGCTTGGCAAGCTCAACTAGCGCAAGTGTATATTGTCCTGTCGTTTTCCCTTCTCCCCCTTCCCAAGGATGGAAACGTCGACCCAACAACAATGACAAGGCTTCATTATGTTCGCCCAAAGTATTCAGCAAAGTAATATATTCGAGATACAGGTCGTCACGATGTTCGACAAGATGCATATGTTTCTGAAGTTTCGTTAACCGTTCTTGTGCAGAAACGCCAATCTTTTTATATAACTGATCTAACTCATAAAACACGCGGGCATCTTGTTGATCACATTCAAAAGCCTGGTTAAGCGATTTCAATGAAGCTTCTGCATCACTTTGTTTATTGTAATAAGCCAAGGCCAGATTACGATGCGCTGTTGCGAATGTACTGTTAAGACTGATAGAGATTTCCCAATGCTTAATGGCATCTTCAGCTCGTTTTTTATCATAATAAAGGTTGGCTAGATAATAATGCGCTTTACTATCTGATGGATTTTGGTTAACGGTATGCAACAATACGCTCAGATCGAACAGGCTATTTGGGAAACAATAATCCGGTGCAGCCTTCTCTCCAAGGTTACGTTCTTGCCCTGCTTTATCGCTCTGTCCCAACTTGTCATAGACATAAGCTAATGTGTAATGAACCATCGGATATGTCGATCCACCCTGTAACGAACGTATTTCTTCTAACACATGAGCTGCTTCCTCGAAAAAGCCACTTCCTGCATAATCCCAAGCCATATTTAAGAAGTTATGTGCATCATCTCGCATGAACTGGTAGAGCTCTGTTTGTACGGCATGAGCCTCCTCACTTTTAGCTTTTGCTTCAAGATTCATGAATTTTTCGTATCTCGCACCGAAATCGGCAATATCCATCGTTAACGTTTCTTCGGCAAAGGCAATGGCCTCTTCGTGACGACCTAATTTGCGAAGCAGCGCCGTTTTCACCAATCTTGATTTGTAGTTTCTAGCATTACGAACCAGTGAACGTTCTACGAGATCTAGCGCTTCTAGATATGCTCCCCGCTCGGATGCAATCTGGCCTAATGCATAGTAACCACTGTCCTGATAAGCTGAAGACCACACGGCCTTATAAAATGCCTTGAAGGCTTCTTCATTCCGTTCTTGAAGTCGAAGCGTTAAGCCAAGTTGGTAGTAAGCTTCACTATCGTAAGGATTCGGGTTGCGCCAGGTCAATGATTGGATAGCCGTACGGAAATGGGTTTCCGCCTCTTCCAGTTCTCCTCTTCGAAGCAACAGTGTACCGTAAGCGACATTCAGACGAATGTCAGTACGATCTCTTCTTAATCCTTCCTGATAGTAGTCTTCCGGTTCGAAGGTAGCATGTCGGTATTGCTCTAAATGAAGTCCGGCAAGATACAATTGTTCTGTGCTTTTCAGCTCTTCTGGAAGAGGCAGTGGCTTCGCGGCATCTGGAATCTGTTCAATGGATGGCTTGGCTGGTCTATAGCTGATGAGTATGTTCTGTTCAGAATCCCTTACTGTTAAAGTTAAGTCATGCGGTTGATCTCCTTCATCCAAGGTAACCACCGATTTATAAGTCGACGTTGGAGAAAGGGTTACACTCTCCGTTACATACGTACGCTTATGCCCTTTTAATTCGACTGTTGCGCCTTCAAATACAGATGTTGCATAGGCCATGACTGTCGCAACTCGTAGCGCTTCATCCACTTCCAAATTCACTGCTGCATCGATGGAAGCGTTCTTAACAACTCCGATATTTTTGTAAGGCATAAAATACTGGGTAAATGACTTTTCTTCATATGGCTGCAGCCATGTAAAATCAGGTTGGTTGTCGGTGAATACACCAGTCATCAACTCAATGTACGGTCCATCTTCATCCGTTAAGCTTCGATCCCAAGCTTGACCGAATTCGCCATTCCCCCATGTCCATTGCTTCTTACCTGGAGATACATGATGATTGGCTACATGGAGCAGTCCTGCTTGAACGCTATGGTCATAGCCTCCCACAAAATTATAGTCAGACTTGTACGCCATGTATGAAGTGGGAACCGGTATATTTTTGTATCTAGAGATATCGACACCCTCAGAATAATCCATTTTGTAATACGTACCTGTAGCAATAGGGAATTTCGACACATCTCGTTTGCCGTGATCAAACACGGCTGTCACATCTGGAGGAAATACCGTTTGTGTATGATCATTCACCGCAACGGCAGGGTTCGCCCACCATAAGAACGTTTGCGGTTCAGACGTACGATTGTACATCTGTGCAGTAATTTCGATATAAGCTTTGCCTGGATGCAATGTGAAACCTGTCGTCACTTTAGTACCGTACATTCGATCGATCTCACTAACCCACACGGTAGCGCTACCATCTTGGTTCTCCGTAACCGTGTGCTGTACAGCCCCAAATGTATTAGGTCGATGATGCTGCGGCCAGTTAAACTCAATGCCTCCTGAAATCCATGGCCCAGCAAGTCCAACAAGTGCCGGTTTAATGACACGGTTATAATAAACGAAATCATAATTGTTTGTTTTATCTAATGCACGGTAGATTCGACCGCCAATTTCCGGCATGATTTCGATTCGAACATATTCATTTTCGAGAACAGCCATTGAATAGGTTTGAGATACTTTTTCATCCAGGATCTTATCAATAACCGGAAGTGGATATACTCGTCCAGAGCTCCCCTGGTATACTCGCTTCTCCAGGAACATGGGATTCTTGTCAGGTTTACCCGTTCCGTAGGTAGGGATTTCAACTTTTTCCTCCCAAACCCGAACCTGATTAGATACAGCCGATGATGAATCATTGGTATTCATAGCCTGATCCTCCTTTGTAATTATAGATTTAATTTAACGATTCACTCGCCTTTATACAATTAACGAAAGTCGGTAGTTGATGGACTATATTCTTATATCATAAGGAGCACAAAAAAAGGCCAACCAGTAGTTACTGGCTGACCTGATATTTTCATAAGCCACTATATAGCGCCTACATCTATAATGATTTTTTTAGCCTAAGAAGGCTTCTTCCTTGGAAACACGAACCATCTCTTCAGGGAAAAATGTTTTGAAATACTTTTCCACACTCCGGTGTATGTTGAGACGATACCATTTCTCCAGATCATGTTCCTTAAAAAGTTCAGGCATGCCAAGCGACTTGGATCGTCTACCACTTGCACCATCGCCAATGTTCAACGTATCAATCCAGATATGATCCACGATACCTAGCAGCTTCTTGGGAAAATCTGGAGTGAACGGTAACACGGGCGAAATCGAAGCTTGCGTAGGTATTCCTGCCTGATGCATCTCCTGTAGGGCCTTCATTCGTAGTCGAATTCCAGGTGCATAAGGCGCAAATATTTGTTTTACATCCTCTCGATCAGTCTCCACGGTCATCGAAACGATCACATTACTTCGCTGAGTTAGCTCCTTAATCAGATCAATATCACGCGTAACCAAGGGACTGCGCGTTTGGATCTGAAGATGATCCGGGGGACAATCCATCATAGCTTCCAGTACACCGCGTGTGATCTGGGCATTGCGTTCAATTGGCTGATAAGGATCTGTCGCTGAAGACATAAATAAATGGATTGATTTGTTCTTGGAACGAAGCTTTTTCCATTCTTTTGCATAGTTTTCAGCGGCGTTTATTTTAACATCGACCCATTCTCCCCATGGAATATCCTTAAACCTCTGAATCGGCATTTCCCGAACATAACAATATTGACATGAGAAGGCACAACCACTATATGGATTGAGTGAATGCGTGAATCCCACGTTTAAGTAGCCTTTGGCTTCTGTCAATATCTGCTTAGCTAAGATTTCCGTGGTTTTCACGTGTCTGTTACCCCCTTGTCATGGCTTGAAAAACCCGCATGTACTGTTCATAATCTTCCTGACTAAACACGTTAAAAATAATCTGTTCAAAGTGATGATCAGGATGAGCATCTAACCACTGCTGTACAGTTCTAACAGCTATATTCGAAGCTTCCACCTTAGGAAATCCAAATACACCTGTAGAAATGGAGCAAAACGCTACTGTTCTAATATCATCTACTTCATGCGCAAGCTCCAGACAGGACATATAACAGGAAGCAAGCTCCTCCTGTTGATGTTTAGTCAGTTGTGTTCCGTGCGGAACAATAGGACCCACTGTGTGTAGAACATACGTCGCAGGTAAATGATACGCACGTGTAATTTTGGCTCCTCCCGTCGCTTCAGTCTCATTCTGAATAGACATGATTACATTGCAGTCTTCTCGTAGCAGTGGCCCTGCGGCGGAATGAATGGCATTATCGATACAAGCATGTAACGGTTGAAAGCAGCCCAGCATATATTCATTCGCTGCATTCACGATAGCGTCTGCTTGGAGCTGCGTAATGTCTCCTTGCCACACAACGAGTTGGTCTGCATGTTCGATGGAAGCGTCAGGAATAAGATGTGATATCGGCTTCAGCTCATCGCTTCGAACAACAACTTTTTCTTCTAACTCCTTTTGCAAAAGGGAATCGATCCCTCTCTGGAATGCAACTGGAATCGGCGCTGGTTTTCTTAAATTCATGAGGCCTCTGAACAGTTCCCTCTTATCTGCATACATCGATGGAATAGACATATGCTGAAGATCATCGAATTCCTCAAGGAGCTGTGTTAATAACGTATTAACGACTTCCTCTTTTGACACTTCTGTTGGAGGATAGGGTACATATGTGGTTTTTAACTGAATTTTATCTGCATATGCACTCTGGGGTAATTGGTTCATCTAGGTATTCCCTCTTTCTATATCTCGGAATACCTGACTCATATCCTCTGTAAAAGCAATGGTTTTATGTTGATTCTCTGCAATACCTGCTGGCTCATCTCTGTTAAGACGAATTAGTGTGGCACGCTCATTATGGTACGTCATTCGTTCAAACGGATAGCGGATAATGCCAGGTGTATTGAATCCAACACCAAGTTCCATGTAGACTACGTTCAAGTTCTCAGAAGTTTGCAAAAAGCTACG
Organism: Paenibacillus sp. MER 99-2; assembly: GCF_023714095.1. Classification (NCBI taxonomy): domain Bacteria; kingdom Bacillati; phylum Bacillota; class Bacilli; order Caryophanales; family Paenibacillaceae; genus Paenibacillus; species Paenibacillus sp. MER 99-2. The sequence continues at coordinate 2,031,258 of NZ_JAMAUZ010000001.1, forward strand.
ATACAATCTCTCGGACATATGCCATTGCTCATCCTGGACAAAGTATTCGTTAATCCGCAGGTTTACATCCATAGCTCCCCCACAGACAGGACAGTTGGGAACAAGAGATGTTGGTATTTTGCAATCAACCGTCTGAGCTACCATTTTCTTCACAAGCTCTTCATTATCATACAGTGTAGCATGGCATCCTCTCTCACATTGCAGATAACCATAGTTTCCTTGAATCTCAAATATGGCATCGGAAGCAAACCCTGCTTTCTCGAATTGGCTCTCCACGTTAGTCGAAATTACAAAATGCTGCTTCTCCTTCACCAAATCATACAAATCCAGATAGAGTTGCGTTGTGCCTGTGTCGTATCGATTCAATTGGATATGTCTCGCCCAATAAGCCCACTTGTCTTCCTGTGTCTCAAAAGGATAAAAGCCTGAGCTATACAGATCCGTGAATCCATATTTTTCAATAAAATCACCGAAGTAATCTGTAAACCGCTTCCCAGTAAAAGTGATACCTGCAGCAGCCGATAGCCCCGCTCCTCCTCCTAGCAAAATATAATCTGCCTCTTGAATAGCAGCTTTAGCCTGGTCTATCCGTTGTTGATAATTCGCATTCATTACAGCTTCTCCCTTTATCATGTCATGTCTAATATAGCGAAATAATTCATTCGATTAAAATTCGATCTTTTGAAGTAAACTCATTACCGTTTTCTTTTCATCTAAAGAGAACTTCTCATAGATCTTGTCAATAAGATGATGGGATATCTCCTCAAACTCTTCCCGCAGATCATGCCCTTTCGCTGTGAGAGATAAACGATAAATCCGCGTATCCTTCAGATCCTTCTCTTTGTGAATGTACCCTCTTTTCACAAGTTTATCGACCAGAACCGTTACAGTTGACTTGTCGCGATCAATCAGCTTGGACAGCTCTTGCATCGTAAGATTATCCTGCTGATACAAACGAAACAGAATATCCCCATGAGACGGTGCAATATCATTAATATTCCTTTTCCTTAATTCACTTTCAATAAAACGATTGCCATGACGATGTATACGACCAACCAGCGACAGAATAACATTTTCATTCATTTCTCCATTTTAGTTTTATATAAAACTATAGTCAAGAAGGAGTATATGATACACACTCAACTAATCGTTGATTTATTTAACTCACTCATAGAGGTTGTTCAAAAAGTCCGCTTTTGATTACGAAGGATGCGCGAGTGGCATCTCAGCGTCGAATCTGGGATTCAGCCGAAATGTCCATTGCTCACGTAGTTTTGCCTACGCTCCGCTACTCCATTTCTATCTTCATCCCATCTTCTTGATACTGAAAACCGCTCTTTTTGAACACGCACTTATAACGACAAATAGCCTCTGATTGATGATTACACATCTTCAGAGGTTATTTTGCTGACAATCAGTGACGTATTGTGCTTCTATGTCGCTACGAATGAAGGCTTGCTTCATCGAGCCCTAAAACCATTATAGAACGTATCAACCACGAGTGCTGCAGCCGATTTTCTAGCGATATGTCCATCAATCACTTGCTGCCATGTGAGAAAAAGAATTGAATATAATACATCAATGATCCAATTACGATTCACATCCTGACGGAAGTACCCTCTTTGTTGCAGCATACTAACCGCTTCTAACACAGGCTCTCTCAGCTTTTGATCAGCGCCTTCAATATCCGGATTATAGTTAACGGAGGAATCATGTCCCAGGAAATAAATCTTATCTCCAAGTGGAATGAGGGCTTCAATTAAATTCGGGAAATAATCCTCGCAGGTCTCTTCGGTCAGCGGGAACTCCAGAATCTTCGCACTGACGACTTCAATGGCACGGAATCCCAGATGAATCATGAGCTGTTCCCTGCTCTCCACATACCGATGCAACGTTGCAATGCCAATGCCCGCCGCGTCAGCGATATCATTCATGGAAGCATTGGGCTTCTCAATAAGTAGCTTGGTTGCTTCATCAAGTATGGAGTTTAGCCGAGTTTGTTTCATAGATGACAATTCTTTTTTCATTTTCGTACACCTCAGGGGAAATATGCTTTTTATTGTGTTCACATCTCATTGTCAATTATACCATAATCTAGGGATACCATCCTTGAGCTATGCATTATTTCAGTTTTTTCACCATTCTGTATAGGGAGACCGAGGGTTTATTTACTTCTGATGTGACCTCATAGCCGAGTCTGGTATATAGTTTGGCCGCAAGATGATTTTCTTTTTTCACAGTGAGTGAACATAGGTTGAAACCTTGCATGATCGCTTGTGCTTCAGCATGATGAATAAGCTGTGAACCAATTCCCATCCCTCTGCTCTCGGGCATAGCGGCAAGTGTTGCAATATGGAACTCGCCTGCAAATCCTTCCTTTAATGTAATCGTAGATAATAATGCGCTCGGATGTAACAAACTATAACCAATTAGAGCTAGTTTTCGATATGAAAAAAGTTGTTTTATTGTAGAGCTGACCAGCTTATCCAGTACCGTAATCGGTAAACAGGTAATCATTCCGAGTGTTGAATCACCCATCTTCGCCTCATAGGCATATTCATGACTGAATCGATTATTTTTAGATTTCCATAACTTACGGAAGGTAGCATCAACGACGCTCTGGCTGCTTGACCCCGCTATGGTATGTGCAAGATCTCCTACAGCCATTAAATTAAGTTTAGCCCCTGCAAGTGAATGTGGATTAGCTTGTACGATGGAAATGGTGGTCATATGAATCACTCCTATCAACAAATATGAAACGAATATTATCTCGTTGCTTCGCCGCTCGCGCCGCTTTGTTGCTGTTTTCCACTTACTGGGTAGCAAGATCAATACCTTCAATCTTGATATGAACTGTACTAATCGGTAATCCTGTGAAATTCTCTACGGCTACTCTTACATTCTCCTGCAGATCTCTGCACACTTCCTGCATACGAAGCCCATATCGCACAATCACACTTAATTCAATATCTAACCCTGTATCTTGTTCTCGTAGTTCGATGCCGTTATATATTCGGTTGCCAGTCAATTTTTGTGCAAGTGACTCCACAATCCCGGTAGACAATGAGCCAACACCCTCGGTCATACTGATCGTCTTGCTAATAATTTTGGATACGACCTCATTAGAAAAGGTTGTTTTACCCAGTGCGTTTTGTATCAACATCGTCTTCATCCCCTTTTTTGATCTTTCGAAGCTTTTGTATTAAGAGGTGATGCTTGATATTCATCTATAAACATTTGATAGTTATTACTATCATTTGATTATATCATATTTCAACCGTGTATAAGAAGTCAACTAACCTTTTTGAATTAAAGAAGGGATATTAGGTACGGTAAGGTGGTATGATTGCATCATCCTAATATAATTTTAGAAAGATGGTGCCTACGTGCAGTATTTTATCGGTATCGTTCCTCCAGTCGAATACAAGAATCAGATCACTTCATTTCGTAATCGTTGGAAGCATCATCAGCTTAACGAAGTTGCTGAGCCTCACATCACAGTGAAGGCTCAAGGTGGACTTACAGAGGATCTAACCTGGCTCGAAAAAGTAAAAATAGTATGCTCGACCACACAACGTTTTCAGCTAACTCTTACAGAGCCATCGACATTCGGTAATGAGGTTGTTTTTCTTGGTGTGCGATCCAAAGAAATATATGATTTTCACCAATTACTCGTAGACACCATAGCCCCTTCACCAGAGCTTATCAAACGATATTTCGAAATGGATGCTTTCCATCCTCATTTAACGTTAGGCCAGACCCATTGGGGAATGGAAGAATCCGAAATTGAAGAGATGCGGCTCACATCAACACATGTGTTAGCCCCTTTCCCAACTTTCACTGTTACGCGCATTCGAGTGTACCAAGAAGTTGAGCCTAACCAATACGTTTCATTTGAGGACATCCCACTCGCTCGTTGACCGCAATATCGAAGGACGTGACTAACTTAGTTAATATGTTCAATTACTTAGATAAAACAAAACAGACGCGAAATTGACTTCACGTCTGTTAACTTTGATCCGATATGGTAATGGCCTATTCTGGGTCGATACTTGAAAATGCATCTTTCAGCTTATCGCACATTAGATACCAAGCATCTTCTGCGATAGCTATATCTCCATGATGTGTGAAACCATGTGGCACGTCTTCATATTGCTTGAAATGAACCTTCACACCTTGCTGTTTAAGTTGATCTGCATAGTCTCTTGCTTCGGCAGCAAGTGAATCCTTGCTCGCAGTAATAATTAGAGCCTCCGGCAGACCCTCAAGAGACTCGGCGAACACAGGTGAAGCTAAAGGGTTTTGAGCATCGGCTGGATTTTCCAAATACATTGCGTTAAACATCCGAGCCGCTTCCGCTGGAATCGCTTCGGGGAAGCTGGGCTTCAGTGCAGGATCAGTATGCAGATCAAGTGGCGGATAGTCCAGTATCTGCAATACAAATGGCAGTTGATGCCCTCGCTGCTTGTTCAACAAACACACAGCCGCTGCTAGGTTACCTCCTGCACTATGTCCGCCAATGGCTAGCTTCCTTGCATGGATTCCGAAGTCTTCTGGATGCTCATGCACCCACATCGCTACGTCATAACATTCATGAACAGCCGTTGGAAACTTGTGCTCTGGAGCCAAACGGTAATCGATGTTGATCACTACACAACGTGCTTCTTGCGCAATCAGTGGGCACCATGGATCATCCCCATCAGCGTTACCCGCAATAAAACCACCACCATGCATGTTTATAAACACAGGTAATGGCTCGCCTGATTCAGGCGTAGGAGTATAAATCAAGACACGAGTATCACCAACAGAGGTAGGAATGAATACTTCTTGACGTTGTACAGAGAAACTGGAGCTTGGTTTCAGCGCTGAATCAGCGCCAACGGGATTCTCACGTATTTGAGTTATCATTTCTTGCTGTTCTTCATTCATTGTCTTCACTCCATTCAATATTCATGGGGTTAACTACTCTGAATCAGTCTGCACTTCGATTTCCTTAATAATCCGAGCGGGATTGCCACCAACCACGACATTATCTGGAACATCCTTCGTCACAACCGAACCTGAGGCGATAACGACATTATGACCCACGTTCACGCCAGGATTGATAATCGCTCTACCTCCAATCCAGACATTGTTACCGATGGTAACTGGCTTACCATACTCCGGTCCAGCTGCACGTTGAATAGGATCCAGTGGGTGTGCAGCCGTATAGATATGTACATCAGGTCCCATTAGGCAATGATCTCCGATTCGCACTTCACAGACATCGAGAATCGTACAGTTAAAATTGGTGTAGAAGTGGTTGCCAACATGGATGTTATAGCCATAATCAAAATGGATACTAGGCTCCATATATAGATAATCACCCGTTGACCCCAACATTTCTTTTAACATCTTAACACGAATCTCTCCATCAGACTCTGTCGTCTGATTGTACAACCGCGTCATTCTACGGATCTGCTCTCTTTCTTGACTCAGTTCAGGGTCAGCAGCATTGTATAACTCACCATCCAGCATCTTCTGTTTTTCTGTCTTAATGATCGATTCCATCGTTATAATAACTCCTTTAATTTTAACAAATTTTATATTTATAATACTTTTTAAATGTATTTTAATTATAGGCTGAATATGGAATAAATCAAGTCTTCCATTATATTTGGAATCATCTTCATTAATCGCAACAATTGACAGCTGTTATGCTAAAGACCTAGTGTAATCAGTTTCCCCTTTCAATTATCAGTAACATGGAACAGCAAAAGGCCGCCAATTCGGCGACCTTTCGTGTAATATCATATTGGGATTGTCCAGTTAAAAGTTACACAGCACCTACAACGGCATGTGGTACATATGGTTCTTCCAGGAATGAAATTTCTTCAGACGTCAACTTCACTGACAATGCACCAATGGCATTATCCAGATGCGAGATTTTTGTGGCACCGATAATTGGAGCCGCCACCGGTTGTTTCTGTAGTAACCAAGCAAGCGCAATTTGAGCCCGAGGTACTTCATATCTGTCAGCAAGTTCTGCAACACGTTCCACAATCACACGATCTGTTTCAATGGTTGCGTCATATTTGGATTTCTGGATGTGATCTGTCTCGGATCGCTCGGTTGTTGTCTCTGGATCTCTAGTCAGTCTACCTGATGCCAGCGGGCTGTAAGGAATAACACCGATCTTCTCCTCCCTACATAAAGGAAGCATCTCTCTTTCTTCTTCGCGATATAGAAGATTGAGATGATTCTGCATGGAAACGAACCGAGTCCAGCCGTGCACTTCGGCCACATGCAATGCTTTCAAGAACTGCCATGAATACATTGCAGAAGCGCCAATATATCTCACTTTTCCAGCCTTCACCACATCATGAAGCGCCTCCATCGTTTCTTCAATGGGTGTATCATAGTCCCAGCGATGAATCTGGTACAAGTCAACGTAATCCGTGCCCAACCGTTTAAGACTTTTATCAAGTTCACTAATAATCGCTTTACGTGACAGCCCTCCACCGTTAGGACCTTGATGCATACGTCCATGGACTTTCGTAGCGATGACGATCTCATCCCGATTGGCATAATCTTTGAGCGCTCGTCCAAGTATCTCTTCGCTTGCCCCAATAGAATATACATTGGCCGTGTCAAAAAAGTTAATACCCATCTCGACTGCCTTCTGAATGATTGGCCGACTATTTGCTTCATCAAGCACCCATGAATGTATCCATTTGTTCGCATCCCCAAATCCCATACAACCAAGACACAGTCTCGAAACATCCAGTCCCGTATTCCCAAGTTTTACGTATTCCATGTAATCATTCACTCCTTCAGTTGGATGTATAACTCGTCATGTCTTTATTATGTACCAAAAGAGAGCCAGAACGTTATCTCATTTATATCAAATGATTGCCTAATCCTCCTATGAGGATTAATTACAATACAAAACACCTTCAAGAGGGTTCCCTTATCTTACGACAAGGATTCATTCTCCTGAAGGTGTTATGTGTTCTCACGCTATAGTCAAAGGTTAGTACCTTGGTTCAGGTATAACTCTTGTATCGTATTTTTGACAATGGTATTACTCTCAATCACCAGACTTCCTAAGGCTTAGTCCAGGTTTACAGTTACATTCACATTGCCTCTGATGGCTTTGGAATATGGACAGTAGTCATGGGCAAGTTTTACGAATTTTTGTGCCTGCTCCTCATCCAATCCGTCAATTCTCACTTCAAGCTCAACTTCCAGCTTAACACCGTTATCTGAAGGATCGGTCTGAAGCATTACCGTTGCAGTTACAGTGCTTTTTTCAATGCTTACATTGTGTTTCTTCAGTTGATATTCAAGCGCCGAATTGAAGCATGCGCTATAACCAGCCGCAAACAATTGCTCAGGATTCGTAGCTGTAGTCACTTTGCCTCCAAGCTCAGGTGGTGCAGCCACATCAAGCATAAACACAGTATCTGGAGATTGAACGACACCTTGACGTCCACCGGTATTAATCACTGAAGTTTCATATAAAGTTTTCATTGTATAAGCTCCTCTGCAAATGTTTTTTATTATTCGTTATTTTTTTGCTTACAATTGAATTGTACACAATTTAATTGATGTTGTAAAGCTTTTATTTTTCTTAATATTTCGGATCGTATTCTATATCAATTTAAATGTTCTGTGCTATAAGCTTCTCAGGGGCAAATAAAAACAAGGCAACCAACCCGTGGCTACCTTGTTCTGTAAACGTTATTTAGATAAGTGATGATACACATAAACGGTTGTTTGCTCGTTTATTGGTTTCATCTATATGAGACTGGTTGGCTCCATCCAACTGAATAAAGGGATATTACGAAGAATACCAAATGAGATGGTTAGACCTAACATGCTGTACAATAGCACATTTTTCGTGTTAACCCAGTCCTTCTTCACAGCCACCATATACACAAGATATAGCGGAGCTAATATAAAAATTAACATATTGTATCGAAAAGCGTCGTGAATATCTAATCGTAACATAGCCCCAAGTGAACGAGTAATTCCACACCCTGGGCAGTAAAGCCCCGTAACCTCATGGAATACACATGGAATGCCAATTCCCGTAAGAGGTAGCCATACCTTTAAATACAGATATCCGGCTCCACCAATCCCTATCGTCCCAAGCACCTTTTTGCAAACAGAAGAATTAGTAATGATGAGGCGCATGCGCATATTTGTTGATCTCAGATTGAGCCAAAGCATAAGTAATAATGCCCATACCAAAAAGCATCAGAACCAGGTACAGAACCGATTGATCCTGACTGTATTGTCTCCGTTGGTAATGAACTACTTCTAAATGTTTACCTAATTGATATGACCATATGTAACTCCAGATTCCACAAGTCACGAGTGTCAATAACAGATGTTTAACCCCGGTGAAATCTCGATCTCCACTAAGTTTGCTCACATCTTCTGTAATCGTATAGAACCAATAGATCCCATATAACCCGCACGTTATAATCGAAAATACAATGGATAAAGCTATACTTCTATTCGTAATCACTCTATTAATCCTCCCCATGCAGTGTAATGAATAATATACTTAATTTTATTCTCCACATGGTGGACTATGATTGGCACACGTAAAGATGAACACAATTACACCTCCTCATTCGGGAATAACTCTCTGGTTAATTCATACTTTGAATCTACAACCCATAGGAATCATTATGGATATATTCCAGTATATTCATATTGAATCTAGCTGTACACTACTTGTCGAAAAAACTGTGAATACCGTATCCGTTCTTAACCGCTCAATGAAAAAAAGCCGCCATATGGCGACTTCGTAACTACATTTTAAAAGATGATTATCTTTTATATTCAATGCTGCTTAAGTGAAGCGCATCCTCACTAACCATTTGCTTCTTTTGAATAATGATATTCCGTATTATCTTTGCCAGAGTCCTCTACTCCCGGTTCGACATGAACATGAACGGTGTACACATCGTATTCTCTGAACATTTCATCTTCTACATTTGTTGAAATGTCGTGCGCTGTCTGAATATCCATGTCTGCTCGAACAACGATAACCACATCCACCACCGCGTTGTTTCCATAATTACGTGCTCTCAGATCTCTAACTTCGTCTACTCCGTCTACATTCGAGATCGTATCTCGATACGCAATAATCAAGGATTCGTCAAATCCATCTGTCAGATGATGTGTTGCTTCACGGAAGATTCCCCATGCCGTTTTGCAGATGAGTAGACCTACAAGGACAGCTGTCAAAGGATCAAGCCATGGCAAGCCAAATTGAGAACCCACAATACCGATCACCGTTCCAACACTGACCCAAGCATCTGAGATATTATCCTTCGCCGCTGCCATAACAGCCTGACTCTTGATTTTGAGCGCTAGTCTCTTATTGTATCTGTAAACAAAATACATCACCGCAGCACATACGATGCCTGTCCAAGCTGCAATGAGATCAGGAGATTCGCTTTTCCCTTCGAATATGGAGGATGCTGCTTCGTACAACACCTGCAGACCAACGACCATCATAATAAATGAAGCCACGAGTGAAGCTACGGTTTCAGCTTTCCAATGTCCGTACGTATGGTCATTATCTGCTGGCCGCTGAGCCAGTCTCAATCCGACCAGTACGGCTATAGAGGCAACAATATCTGTGGCATTATTTAAACCGTCGGCTTTTAGAGCCTCAGAGTTAGATGTATATCCAATAATCATCTTAATTGCAGTTAAACATATGTAAGCAATAATACTGATGATTGCGCCCTTTTCTCCCAATTTTAAGTTGTCATACTTTACCTGATCCATCTTTTTTGAAACCTCCTGTTTCCGCATCTTCTCGTTCGCTGTATGATCTTATCACTCGCATATTGTGTGGGTCTAGAGAAACGTTTTGAATCAAGCGAAACTTAATCTGACTGCCGAAAAATTGTGATAGAGGTCAAAATAAATTGGACGAGGTCAACTTTTGATGAATCGTTGATACTGAATATTGAACTTCTTTCGTAAAAATAAAAACAGCAGTGGTAACCACGTCTGTGGTCGGCCACTGCTTGATAAGCATATCTTTTGGTACAAAAGATAGTGATTAGATCAGTAAATCAGTAAATTATAATTACAAAAATTCTAATTAAGACAGCTCAGTCAACGCTTCTCTTGTGAAGGGGATCAGATCATCTATACGGCCTTCTTGAATTTTCTTAGCCCATGCAGGATCGACCAGAAGCGCACGACCAATAGCTACCAAGTCGAACTCATTGTTCTGAAGGCGTTGAACCAAACCGTCGATACCGACGTTGCCAGCTCCCTTACCTTCTGTGAACAAACTTGTGAAATCTCCGTCAAGACCAATCGATCCCACGGTAATGGTTGGTTTACCAGTGAGCTTTTTGGTCCATCCAGCAAAATTCAGCTCAGAACCTTCGAATTCCGGCTCCCAGAAACGACGTGTAGAGCAGTGGAAAATATCAACACCCGCTTGAACTAACGGTGCCAGAAGTTGTTCCAGCAATGCAGGTGTCTCAGCAAGTTTCGCTTGATAATCATCTGACTTCCACTGGGATAAACGAAGCACGATCGGGAATTCTGGTCCTACAGCTTCGCGGCAAGCCTCAATGACTTCAACCGCAAAACGCGTGCGGGACATCATATCTCCACCGTATCGGTCTGTGCGTGAATTGGTTTTCTCATATAGGAATTGATCAATCAGATAACCATGTGCTCCATGAAGCTCGATGCCATCAAATCCAAGTCGTTTCGCTTCAGTAGCAGCTTGTGCGAATTCACGTACAATTGTAGCAATATCAGCTTCCGAATAGTCATTCACATGACCTTTCGCTCCCATATGCCAGATCTGAGGAATAATTCGACCACCCGCTTCGTGTACCTCAGATACAACCTGAGCCCAACCTTTCAAAGCATCTTCACCATAGAAGTGAGGTATATTCGCCTGATTGGATGCGTCCGGATGATTAATAATTGTTCCTTCGGTCACGATAAGACCTACTGCATTCTCTGCTCTGCGGCGGTAATACCCTGCAACGTTCTCACCTGGAATCCCGTCCGGGGAAAACTGACGAGTCATCGGAGCCATTACAATTCGATTAGACAACTTCAACGATCCAAGCTCGATAGGTTGAAACAACGCTTCTACGGTTTGAGAATTATTCATGATTACCTCCACACATTCGTTTTTTTATTTTGACTACACAGTCAAGAATGAAGCAAAAAAAGATCAAGAAACGATCATGCCAAATGACGTACGCAGAACCGTCTCGATCTCTTCACGGGATGAACCCGATTTACCCATAACCCTTGCACCGGCTATGGTGTTGTTAAGATAAGCAGCAAGCTCACTACTGGTGAACCGACTGGATATTAAGTGCTGCTCTTGACCCTTCAGGATGATCTTCTCTAGTACCTCTCGGCTCTCTTCGAACATAAGTTCAATCTGATGGGCAACCTGCTCATCCTCTACTCCAAATTCAAGTGAAGCATTCATCATCAGGCAGCCTTGGCAGCTAGCTTCATGCTCAACTAAAGAATGGCGAATCGCATCTAGCTGGTCAAGAGGAGATGAGTGTGCAGCCTCAATCTCTTTCAACTTGGCAATAGCTTGTTCACGGTACAGCGCCAGCGCCTTCAGGAACAACGAACGCTTGTCACTAAACACACAGTACAAGCTTTGTTTCTTGACGCCTGTCATGCGTGTGAGATCCTCATAAGAGGTTGCTCTGTAGCCTTGACGCCAAAAAACTTCCATAGACTGCTGCAATACCACATCAGCATCAAATTCTCTTGGTCTACTCATGTGTCTAATTTATCAGTTCTTGACTATGCAGTCAATAATATAATAATTACTGAATAATCATACCTAACAAACCAACAAAGGTTGACGCCTGATAAGGCGAGATTACACACCCTTTCAGATTTTCGATGTCTACACCGATTACATCAAAATCACAGGTACTTAGGTTAACACCATTCAACTTGGTACCATGCATTAAGGCTTGATCCATCTTACAACGGCTAAACTGAATTTGCTCAGAGACCAGATAACTAAGATCTGTACTGATGAGCGAACAATCTTCCCATGCAACATGCTTCATGTTGGAAAATCGGAAATTCGCATAATCTATCAGGCTATTGGAGAAGATAACATTTTTCAATCGACTATCTGAGAAATCGGTTCCGATGAGTTTACAATTTTTCCAATGTACACGGTGGATGAAGGCATTCGCGAGATTAACATTAGAGAAATCACAATTTTCAAAAATCACATCTGTAAATTCACAATGCTCTAAACTGGATTCCGATATAATGACGTTTTTGAACCACACCTTCTCAAAGGAAACCTTGGTCGCCTCCTGATTGGCAAGTGTCATATGTTCAAACCGTTTGTGGTCATATTCCGATTTGGATGTCAGAAAGTGAATTGTTTCGTCGTCAAGCAAATGCTCCTGAATGTGGGGAACTTCCATTGTCATCATTACCTCCCTGACTAATGAACTCATACTACTCTTTTCAATACTTTCACCCCACTTTCCTTCTTCGACAAAATAATAACCTGAGCATTCGTATGCTGAACAAAAGGTTAGTAAAGGTATCTTGTTCCTCTTAAATCATTGCCTAATCCTATCAACGCTACTATTACTGTAGTTCATTATCACATATAATAAAGCCTGACCAACGTGTAAGGAGGATTCGAATGTCCGAAAGAAATTTAGAGCAGCAGCATATGGAACTGACCGAGATGATTAAACGTCACACCCTTCTGAAGGGCTCCATTAAAACGATCATCCCTTCGCTTTTCTTCTTTCACTACTCCAAACTTACAGAACCTCAATACAGAGTTTACAACCCTTCGTTCTGTATCATCGCCCAGGGAAAGAAAGAAATTTTGCTCGCACAGGAGAGATTCGAATATGGTCCTTCTAATTACCTTATAGCATCCATGAATCTGCCTGTAGTCGGTCAGGTCATCAAAGCATCACCTGAGATGCCTTACCTCAGTCTCAAATTGGAGTTTACACCGAATCAAATTCTTGAAGTCCTGAACGAATGTGATCTGAAAGTAAAAGCAACAGAAAACGCGAGACGTGCCTTGTTTGTAGGTCAGATGGAAGCCTCCATTCATGATGCCGTTATTCGTCTGGTTCGTCTGCTGGAAACGCCGGAAGAAATCCCGTTCCTTGCTCCGCTATATACGAAAGAGATCTTGTATCGGCTTCTGCGGGGTTCGTATGGGAACGAATTAGCGCAGATTGCCGTTGAAGACAGCAGTACCTATCGGATCAGAGAATCCATTGAATATATAATTCGCCATTGGGAGCAATCCTTTCGAATCGAAGATCTTGCAGAGAAAGCACGGATGAGCGTTTCTTCTTTCCATCGCCACTTCAAAGAAATTACAGCGATGAGCCCAATCCAGTTTCAGAAGCAGATGCGATTACAGGAAGCACGTCGAATCCTGTTAGCTGAATCGGCAGATGCCGCGGATGTAGCCTATCGAGTTGGTTATGAGAGCGCCTCACAGTTTAGTCGCGAATACTCTCGAATGTTTGGTTCACCACCGAGAGCCGATATCAAAAAGCTAAGAGAAAAATACGATCTAATTGGTAACGATGTGTAGGATCAAACTTTAGGCTATATTGGATGATTCTGTATTGGGAGTTATACTCAGCCCATAGTGCATGTCTATAGTTCAAAGTTTTAGACAAGAAAAAAACCGCGCGATATGCGCGGTGTGGTCATTCGATCACATAATCATTTGTTCATTCATTCATACACTATTTATGCTCGTATCATTCTTACTCATGCTTATGAATGGCTATATTGCACTTGGTGTAATCGACTGTAAATGCCTCCGGCTGCAACAAGCTCCTGATGACTCCCTTGCTCAGCAATTCCGTCTGCGTTCACAACGATGATGCGGTCAGCATTTTGTATCGTAGTCAATCGGTGCGCAATAACAAGGGTTGTTCTACCTACGGAGAGCTCAGCTAGAGATTTCTGGATCAACGCTTCCGTTTCCGTATCTAGTGCAGAAGTTGCTTCATCCAGAATAAGAATCGGCGGATTCTTCAAGAACATACGCGCGATCGACAAACGTTGCTTCTGTCCTCCTGACAGCTTGACTCCTCGTTCACCAATGACGGTATCCATGCCATCCGGGAGACTTAGAATGAGCTCTTCCAAGGAAGCACGACGCGCAGCATCCCAGATCTGATCATCCGTTGCAGATAGATCACCGTACGCAATATTTTCCTTAATGGTACCCGAGAAAAGGAATACATCTTGCTGCACAATCCCGATCTGTCTGCGTAACGATTCCAACTTTACCTCTCGAATATCCGTTCCATCCACTGTGATTCGCCCTTCCTGTACCTCATAGAAGCGTGGAAGCAAGCTACAGATGGTTGTTTTCCCTGCTCCGGAAGGACCAACGAATGCAACGGTCTCCCCTGGTTTGACAGTAAGGCTAATATCGTTAAGTATTCGGCGGCTGTCTTCATAACCGAACGATACATGCTCGAAGCGAATATCACCACGCACATCGGTTAGTTCGACCGCATTTTTGGCATCTGCAATCTCGGGTTCCGTGTCGATGATCTCCAGGTAACGTTTGAACCCTGCAATGCCCTTCGGATAACTCTCAATAACAGCATTAATCTTCTCAATTGGGCGGAAGAAAATATTTGACAGCAATAAAAATGCCATGAATTCACCCATATCAATTTTGCCTTCAATGAAGAACCAAGCACCGCACACCATAACAAACACCGTTACCAGTCGCATCAACATATAACTTACTGAAATGCTTTTTGCCATCGTTTTGTAGGCTAACAGCTTGGTCTTACGGAAATTCTCGTTATCTACCGAAAAGAGTTTCTTCTCATGCTCTTCATTGGCAAATGATTGTACAACACGAATCCCACCAACGTTATCTTCGATGCGAGCATTAAAATTACCTACATCGCCGAATAGACGTCGATAAGTCTTCGTCATGCGTCCACCGAACACAATAATAATCCATCCCATGAACGGGATAATAATAAACGTTAATAGCGCAAGCTCCAGATTAATATAAGCCATAAGTGAGAACGAGCCGATTAGCGTCATGATTGCGATAAAAACATCTTCGGGGCCATGGTGAGCAACCTCCCCAATATCATTCAGATCGTTCGTGAGATGACCAATGAGATGACCTGTCTTACGATTATCGAAGAAACGGAAGGAAAGCTTTTGTAAATGGGCAAACATTTTGGCACGCATATTTGTTTCAATATTAATTCCTAACATATGTCCCCAATAGGTAACAACATAATTCAGAACGGTATTTAGTGCGTAGATAGCAAGTAATGCAATGGAAGCAAGTAAGATCAAGGGCCAATCCTGACCTGGTAGCAGATCATTAATAAATTTGCTCACTGCTAGCGGAAAAGCTAGTTCGAGCAGCCCCGCAACGACCGCACAACCAAAGTCGATCATAAACAGTTTCTTATACGGGCGGTAATATGAGAAAAAACGACGAATCATTCTTAGTCACTCTCCTGTCAACAATTTTATTCCATATATTTCAATCTACAGATGGCTTCAATGTAATGGCATACATAACATGCTCTTTCAACATTCCATGAACTACAATGGACTGAACCCCTGTTTGCCTAAAGCCAGCTTTCTCAAGAACCCTGATCGAGCCTATATTATCTGGTAATGCACCTGCTTCCAGGCACTCAATGCATAGTTCGTTCAACGAAAAGTCAAATAACTGCTGCAGCGCTTCGCTCATGTAGCCTTGACCGTTATGATGTTGGTCTAGGACATAACCCACAATCCATTTTTTCGCCATATTCAGCTCAATTTCGAACATTGACACCTCTCCAATGAGCTCGTCCGTGGAACGAAGGAAAATGCCAAAGGAATATCTTGTTCCATCCTCCCTTGCCTGCGTCCATTTCTCCAATAAAGATATTTGACCTTCCATTGTATAGTAAGCCTCAGTTCGTTCACTAGCCGTTATCTTTTCAAATATCTCCCGATTTCTTGTCTGTAGATTCAACATATCTCGCGCATCTGCCACACTTAAAAAACGAATGTAGATTCGCTGCCCATCATATCTCTTCATATCCAGTCACCTCTTTGTCGTCAATTTAGTTGAATGTTACAAGAAAAAGTCGCCTGATGGCGACTTTCTCAGTCGTAAGATTTAATCACCGAGTAAAGCTAATTCCTCCTCCAGCTCCGCCAGACGTTTGCCAATAGTTTCAATCACAGATTGTTGCTGGACAATCTCATCTATTAGTTGGGTTTCAAGTGTTGCGTATGCCTCTCGATCCTGTGATGCTGCGGCACGATGTTGTTCGAGTTGTTGCTTTTTCACCTCTATAACTTCTTCCGCTTCCTTCAAATGCTCTTCCGTCTGGCCGATCTGATACTCCAAATACGTTATATCAGACGAAGCAGCGGCGTGAGTGGATCGCTGTGAATACGTCATAGTACACCTCATTTCACAATATTTGAGAGATTCACATTACGATGAAATAGGCTCCACAGCATGATCGAGGCTATATGGCTCAATGTTGATGTCCAGCTCCATATCCAGTGCTAATTTGGCTAATTGACTGCCGATGAATGGCCCCATCGTTAGTCCCGATGCGCCGAGTCCATTGGCCGCGATAATGCCTGACCATCCAGGTACTTCACCAAGCACGGGGAGGAATCCCGGTGTGAACGGTCTGAAGCCAACACGGACTTCATCAAATGTGCTATCTGCAAGTCCCGGTGCCAGCTCTAGCCCCTTCTGTAAAATTTCCTGCATCCCACCTGGCGTTACCCTTGTGTCGTATCCTTCAATTTCGTTCTCGTGTGTCGCTCCAATAACAACTTTCTGTTGGTCAAATGTAAGTAAATATTGATCCGTAGGTGGCATGACAACTGGCCATTTGCCCGCATCATGATGATCCGCAACCTGTAGATGCATAATCTGCGCCTTCTGGAAGCTAACTTTAAATTCCATGCCCAATGGTCTTAATATCGATTGCGCCCATGCGCCTGCACAGACAACGACCGTATCGGCTATTAAATTTTGTCCGTTCACATGCACGCCGCTTACACGTGTTTCCTCGTACAACAGCGAAGCATCTCCTTCAATAACAACTGCGCCGTGTCTCTGTGCAGATCGAATCAATGCATCACGCAGTGCACGTCCATCAATTCGAGCAGCTCCGCTAATATAAAGAGAATGATAGCCTTGTTCGAGTAGCGGGAAGCTCGCGAGAGTCTCTGCCTCATCCATTCGAATGATATCTCCGATCTCGGGTGCGTCCACCTTTCGTTGCTCTGCCCGTTCTTCCATCTTATGAATTTTCTCTATATCCTGATGGATGCTGAGAGCGCCAACTCTTGCATAGCCCGTTTCCGTTTCCCCTTCACGTTCTAATTCTTCAATTAATCCCGGATAAAAACGGGCGCCGGCTTTGGCAAGCTGATACCAATCTTGATTACGCCGTTGGGATAACCAGGGACAGATGATACCAGCGGCGGCATCCGTTGCTTGCCCAACATCCTTTCGGTCAACGATCTGTACGTCTGCCCCTAATTTGGCCAATTGATAAGCCGTCGCTGCGCCAAGTATACCTGAACCTACTACGATAACTTTCTTCATTATTACATTCCCTTCCTAGATCACTTCACTCATTATAACTATATTAAATCCTTGTAGCTATGCGATCGAATTAGCGAGAATTGCTTGGCTAGAAAATGTGGCGAATACGGCATGTCTGAACGAAGCCACGCGACAATTGTACCGATTAATGCAGATGACCCATACCAGATCGCAATTTCCTTATGAATGCCTACATTAGCAAGCGGGCTATGGCTTTCCATTTTTTCAATTTTGGCGGTAACCAGTTTGCTTAACAATTTCAATAACCCTTCGGTAAATATCGGTGTTCGCTTGGAAGCAAGCACCACTTTATAAAATTTGGAATTGTCAGCAAAATGCTCAAGCAATTTGACAAGCACCGGCCAGGGTTCATCCTCATTGGCTTCATTCTCAAATAAAGCACCATGCTCTTGAACAATCCCTTCAATCTGTTCAATCATCTCGTCGGCCATCTTCTCCATCATATCTGTAATATCACGGTAATGCAGATAAAAGGTTACCCGGTTAATGGTTGCTCGTTCGGCTATCCGATTAACGGATAACTTCTCAATATCCATCTCTTGCAGCAAATCAACAAAGGCATCACGAATGAGCTGTCTCGTTCTCAGAATACGAGGATCTGTAGGCGTAGACGACTTTTTGTCTTGTCTCATCATTATCATCTCCTTCAATTTTTTAACATTACAATTTTAAATAATGAGTCGTTTATGTTCGAAATACACAACATATATGGGAATTATGTAAAATAAGCAACGGTTATGCCCCAAATCGTAAATTGTAATCTGTGTGAATATGTATATAATTCAATAAATACAATGTAAACTATACAACACATTGTAAATTTAGTCGATGTGCTGATTGAAAGGATTGAATAGTTTGAGTCAGATTAGAGAAAAAGATGGCGTGCGAAAGGGCCCTATACTGTTCGTAATGATTCTGGGAGCATTTCTTGCTACCTTGAATCAGACAGTCATGAGTGTAGCTGTACCTGAGCTGATGGGTGATTTTAATATCACTGCTGCTACAGCTCAATGGTTAACAACAGGTTATATGTTGGTGAATGGTGTACTCATCCCAATTACAGCCTACTTTATGCAGCGATTTTCCACGAGGCAGTTATTCCAAGCATCCATGCTTATATTCCTGTTAGGTACTATTGTATCGGCTATTGCGACTAACTTTGGTACATTGTTAACTGGACGGATGATACAAGCTGCAGGTGCCGGTATTATTATGCCACTGTTGATGAATGTTATCTTAACACTATTCCCACCTGATAAACGAGGCGCGGCGATGGGAATGGTCGGGTTCGCAATTATATTTGCTCCAGCAATTGGCCCTACGCTCGCTGGTTATATTCTAGAGAACTATACATGGGAAACGATGTTCTATGGCATGATCCCATTGACTTTAATTGTTATTGTCTGTGGATTCATATACCTCAAGAATGTATCAGAACGAGTCGAAACTAAGCTCGATATGCTCAGTGTTATTTTATCCACAATTGGATTCGGTGCATTGCTGTATGGATTCAGCCGAGCAGGAAGTGCAGGTTGGTCCAGCGTAGAAGTTATTACTTTCATCATCGTAGGCATTATTTCACTTGCTCTCTTCACATGGAGACAGCTCAGCTCGGCAGCTCCACTGCTTGATCTTCGCGCATTTAAATATAATATGTTCTCGCTAACCACGATCATCAGTATCGCAATTACAATGGTCATGTACGCGGACATGATGCTGCTTCCGCTCTATCTGCAAAATGCGCGTGGGTACACTGCACTGGAGTCTGGATTGCTGTTACTTCCCGGAGCGCTTGTAATGGGTTTCCTCATGCCAGTAACGGGTAAATTGTTCGACCGCTTTGGTGCTAAATGGCTGGCAATCATCGGTATGATCATAACCATCGTAACTACGATTGGATTTATTGATTTGTCGGATTCAACAAGCTACACTTACTTGTTATTGATGTCCACTGGACGCCGGATTGGAATGGCGTTGCTGCTCATGCCGATTCAAACCGCTGGTTTGAATCAACTGCCTGCCAAACTTGGGGCACATGGTACAGCGATCTCCAACACCGTAAGACAGGTAGCCGGTGCTGTTGGTACATCCGTGCTCATAAGTGTCATGACAAGCCGCACTGCAACTCATCTGCAAGATACGATAGCTACAGGTGCAGCACAAGGTGTGACTCAGCAACAGTTAATGACACAATCCATGATTCAAGGGATCAATGACGCATATGTAGTCATTATTGGTATCTCTGTCATCGGACTGTTATTATCCTTCTTCATCAAACGAACCAAACCGGCTACAGAAGAAGAAACTCAACGTGCCGTAGGTAAGAAAGTTTCTGTGAATCCTAACTAATTGATATTTAGGTGATTGTTTCACATCCATGCATCTATGATAACCACAACATTAATAGTAATCACATAGAAAAAGCGACGGGAAGAATGTCATATGCATTCACCTGTCGCTTCTTTTCTTTTTTCATCTAATTTACGTAGCAGGAGTCCTGATCACTGGCGTGCACCTATTATAAAGGAGTGGAATGAAGTCTTCTTCTGATCTCTTGCACAAGCAGACCCTTCTCTTCTTCCGATATACCGTCAGCAGCCAGCTTCCGAGCAGCAACCACTACGAACCATGGCTCAATGTCCGTGTCACGAATACCTGACAACTTTCCATAATGCTCGATAAACATACGAATGCTCTCTTCACGTGTTGCTTCTAACGCTTCTTGAGCTTGTTGCGGGACATTGACAGGCAAAATGGCATACTGAATCATGAGGATATACTCGGCTAGATCAGCTTCAGGATTCCCAACAGAAGCATTGTTCCAATCGATCATAATCGCATCGTTCTCACGAAGAATGATGTTCCCGGGATTCGGGTCTCCATGACATAGCTGTTGTTTGGTCGGAATTTGATCCATAAGCTCAATAACTCGCGCCTTCTCAGCTTCAGACAAATATTGTGCTCGCTGAATATCATGCTTGATATTGTCTCTTTGACTGGGCATGTTCGGTACAGCATGTGAATGTATCTGATATAACATTTGTGCCGTTACTCTGGCGTGAAGATAGTCCTCTGAAACATGAAGCAATTGTTTATGTCTTGCACGCTCCTGCGTGGTGTCAACGAATCTCTTCATAATTGAGTCACCGTACACACGTTCAAATACAATTCCCCATCTCTCCTCAACTTCTTGCATATCAAACGGCTGAGGGACAGCCAAACCACATGCCCAAGCAATGTAACTATGATGTAATTCTGCCTGTAATGCTTCAATAATCGTGTTAGGTTTAGCCAATTTGATGATTTTGCTCTCACCTTCCCAAGCATACACCTCTGCACAACCGCCTTCACCAAGCTTAACACCGAGTTTTGAGTTCATAGCGCGCGCTCCTTTACCCGAATTAACGCATAAGTCCTTCTTTTACACTTAACAGTTTATACATCTCTTCCAACATCCTCGTTGCTTCGTCAAGATCTAGCTCAGAAATGTTCGTATTAATCATGGTACTAATGCCTAACCAATAAGTCATAATTTTGAGGTACATTGAACGTGCTCGGGTCTCTTCAATCACTTGCAAGCGATCATCAATCTGAAGAAAGGCAACATATATTTCCTCATTCAGTCGATCTGTATGGTTACTCAAGTAAACCGCACGGTAATCGGACAGGTACAAAGCTCTGAACAAATGCTTCTCTTGGTGTGAGAATATTAAGCACCCGAGGATCAAATTCATGGCGGGACTATTCTGTTCATTCTTGTATGTTTTCATCGTACCAATTGCAAAGTTTATTGCTCGGTCGAACAGTTCTTCTTTTAACTCATCCATATTGCCGTATGCACTATAAATCGGTTGTGTGGAACAATGCAGCCTACGTGCAATATTTCTAGCTGTCAAAACATCAAGTCCCTGCTCACGCACCATCTCGAATGCAGCATCCAGCACCTTATCCTTGGTAATCTCAACCTTTGGTGGCATAGTAGCAACTCAACTCCGATCTTGTTTGTGTTGTATAATATTCGTTGAATAACACTTGTTATATTACGTATGTTATATGGATTTTATTGGAATGTCAATCTTCAAAATTAGATTGTATGAAATTTAAAATATTGTGTGATCATCTACATGTAAGAGATAGCAGCACCCGTTCGTTAGAGCACATGAATAGTAAATTAAGTTTTTTACAACAACAAAAAAAAAGAGCCGCGATATCGTGGCTCTGAACATTACTGATATTTTAATTGAATACTTACCATAATTGGTGAAGTAGGTTCCTCTGATTGCTCGTTATTCTCTTCGAGAACAACATCCCATTGTCGGCTGATCATTGAACGAAGTAATTCAAGTTCTTGTTTATCAAGTTGAACCTGATGTAATGACAGATTCTCCTGAACATAATCTCGTTCTACCTTTTGATCAAAGCGAAAATCTAGCAGCCTCTTCAGCCCGTTAATATGCAAAAACTTGAATTCATATCCTATGCGGATCGCCGCCTCCCAATCTTCTCCGACTTCAGCAGCCGTCTGTAATCTCTCATCCAAATTCATTGTCGGTTCCTTCATTTTTGGCAGTAACTGTGCGTAATCTCTCTGCCGTAAGCATTGGATGATATCATCAGGGGATTCACCGCTTGTGAGTACATTTTCAACTAATAGTCCCACTGGAATAGAGAGCTGTATTGAACTCATGCTTCTTCCCCTGCCTCTTGTAGATATTGATTAAACCAGCGATTCACCTGTTCGAAGCTGTCTACACGAAGTGAAGGTTTACCTATTTTCAGTAGAGAGTGGTTGGAACCTGGATATCGGATCAGCTTGGTCGTTTTGTCATACCGCTTGAGCGTTGTATAGAGTTCTTCGGCTTGTGCGATCGGTGTTCGATAGTCCTGCTCTCCGTGCATAATCAATAGAGGTGTCTCGATCTGATGTGCATATGCAAGTGGTGAGCGTGACCACAACCATTCTGCGTGTTGTGCCGGATTGCCTCCAATCACACCTTCGACATAGGAAATGCCAATATCACTTGTTCCATACATGGACAACCAATTAGAGATGCAACGCTGAGTTACGGCTGCCTTGAATCGATGGTTATGAGCGACAATCCAGTTCGTCATGACGCCACCGTAGCTACCGCCACCCACGCCAAGCCGCGATTCATCCAATTCGTCATACGTCGCGAGTGCATAATCAACAGCTTCCATAAGGTCACAGTAATCCCCACCGGCAAAATCACCACGGCAAGCTCTAGCGAACGCCTGACCATATCCCATACTTCCACGCGGATTCACCCACAACACCGCATATCCTTGTGCCGCTAGCGATTGTATCTCATGACTGAATGTACCCGTGTACATCGTATGAGGTCCACCATGAATCTGTAGAATCATTGGTAATTTCGTTGGCACATTTGAATCACGCTTCTCTGGTCGGATGATCCAGCCCTGAATCGGCCATCCATCTGACGAGGTAAACTCAATACGTTCTGGACGTTGTACTTCTAATTCGTACATCATCTCATCGTTGCGATAGGTAAGTCTGAACGTTTGCCCATCGTCATCTATGGACACACAATACAACTCGCCAGGACGATCTTCAGTCAACGCAGCATAAATGAGTGTCTTCCCGTCGGGCGACAACGTATATTGATAAACATCCTTTTCGCCTGCTCCAGTTATGGATTGGCACTCTCCATCTCCACTGATGCGATATACGTTAACACTGCCACTATCTGTACCTAGGACATACATCGCGTTACCGACAGTGTCATTCTGTTCAAAAAGTGGTGCCGGAGAAGCAGCAGCTGACTTCATATCTCCTAATGCCGCGTTGCCAAATTGTACATCAAGCTGTAAAGAGATCGACTTCACAGCACCTCCACTGGCTGACACCTCGTATAACCTATTGTGGCTACCACTGCCGTATTCACGGTCACTTGCGATCAATACAAGCCGCTGCCCATCAGGTGTATATGAAAATTGGCTGATCAATAGATCAGATGTGGTCACTTTATAGGGAACACGATCTGCAATCCGAATTGTAAATACATCGGTAAAATACAATAGATCCGGATCGAGGTCGCTATCGTCTACCTGTTTGGACATATAAGACAACGACTGACTATCCGGAGACCAGACAGGTGAAGACACACTCCACTCTCCAGATGTAAGTTGTGTTACTGTACCTGAAGCAAGCTCATAGATAAATAAATGACTATAAAGCCCGTCCCACCAACCCGAACCTTCCGCCTTTGGTGTTGTCCGTTCAAATACACGTCCTCGTATAGGAGCCGGTTCACCTTTATTTTCCCCAGCCGATTCTTCTTGATTACGAAGCGCTTTGCTTGTAAAAGCAATGAAACGTCCATCAGGAGACCAGACATAACCCAATATTTTGTGATCAGCGGAGAGCAGCGCAGCGGGTTGTTCATCACCTGGTATAAGAACCCACAGCCCTTTACCGCCGCCGTCGCCAGCACGAAGAAATGCAAGCTTCGTACCGTCTGGCGACCAAGAGGGAGCCGAGTCTTTGACACCGTCTGTGAGCGCAACGTCTTGGCTGCCATCTAACCCAATTCCTCGAATTTGGGTGTTATATTCATTTTTCAACCGATCAATGGTTTGTTCCACATAAGCTACCTGCCCACTCTGATTGACAACTGGCTGACTAATCCAGCGATAACGATATAAATCCTCAGGAATAATAGGTCGTTGATTCATCTCGGGTGTCTCCTCCTCAAGCCATTTTATTTTTGTGTAGTATCTGTACGTGGATCAAGAACGTCACGCAGCCAATCCCCTAAGAAAATGACACCAAGTACGGTAAACGTAATGGCAAGACCAGGAAACGTAGCTACCCACCAGCTTGTCGCCACATACTGTCTACCATCACTTAACATTCCGCCCCACGATACATCGGGTGGCTTAATGCCAAGACCAAGGAAACTGAGTGAAGCTTCCATAATAATCGTTGTTCCGACATTCATACCCGAGATAACAATAAAGGAAGATAAAATGTTGGGTACAATGTGTCTAATGATTAAACGTGCGTTCTTCGCACCAATAGATCTCGCAGCTTGAACATAATCGCGCTCCTTGATACTGAGAACCTCACTCCGAACAACGCGTGTATAAGATACCCAGTTCGTTACCCCGATTACGAAAATCAACGTTGTGATCCCTGGCCCTACAATCGCCATAACGACAAGCATAAATAGAATCGTCGGGATCGCCATGAAAGCATCTCCCACCCGCATGATGATGGCATCGATCCATTTACCGTAGAATCCGGATAGTAGCCCTAAAATTGCACCAATAATTCCCGATACAATGACTGCCCCCATACCTACAATTAACGAGACTCTTGCACCATACACGATACGACTCCACATGTCCCTGCCCAGATTGTCAGTACCTAGCCAATATTCAGAGCTTCCTCCCTCTAACCACGCAGGTGGTTTGAGACGATTCAGCGGATTAACCGCAGCAGGATCATGGCTTGCGAGCAGAGGTGCACATATGGCTGTCAATACAACCAGCAAGACGAGCACTGCTCCAAACATCCCTGTTTTACTAATGATCAGTTGTTTCCAGATGTAGCGAAATCCTGTTGGAGTTCTTAGACCAGGCTCACGCTCCGGCTCTGAACCCGGAACTTGCAATTCATTGCTTCCTGTCATCAGGTTGCACCTCCCTCTAGTCGTATTTGATTCGCGGATCAAGCAGTCGGTAGACTACATCCGTCAAGATATTGGTAATGACCACAATGAACGCAATCACAAATACCGCCGCTTGGACAATCGCCATATCATGTGTATTCACAGCAACCACTAACAACTGACCAAGTCCTGGCCAGGAGAATACCGTTTCTGTAATCAAGGTGCCACCAATCAAACTCGTAAATTGCAAACTCATGATCGTCACCACAGGAATTAATCCGTTGCGGAATGCGTGCTTTCCAATGACAACCATACGACCAAGTCCCTTACTTCGAGCGGTACGAATATAGTCTTGGCTCAAAATATCCAACATGCTGGATCGAATCAGACGTGTCATCTGAGCCGCTAAACCGACACCTAACGTAAATGCAGGCAGTATTAAATGGGATAATCCACCTCGACCAGATACGGGCAGCACTCCCCACATGACGGAGAAGAGTAGAATAAGCATGATGCCCATCCAGAAGTTCGGCATGGCTTTACCTATAACCGAGATACCTGAAATGATCAGATCCGTGAACGTGTTCCGTTTGACTGCTGAAGCCACACCTAATGGAATCGCCATAATTACTGCAAAAAACATTGCGGCTACAGCGAGTTCAAAACTGGCAGGTAAACGCTCTAAGACAAGCTGTAATGCCGGCTCATTGTAACGAAAAGACTGACCAAAGTCTCCCTGCAATGCGCTGCCTAAGAATTTGATGTACTGAGTGAATAAAGGCTGATCAAGGCCAAGCGCTTGTGTCAGCACAGCCCGATCCTCAGCAGTGGCTGTCTCTGGAAGCATTAGTGCAACAGGATCTCCGGTTACCCTGACCAAGATGAATACGATCAGTGAAACAATGAATAACACCGGAATAACTTGAAGTAAAGATTTAAGTACATACTTCCCCATTCTTCGTTCACCTCCATAACCATTAATCATAGCCACAACTTCACTTACAAAATCGTACTTTAGCGTTAATAAAAGAACGGCAGGAACATGGTATCCAGTCCCTGCCGTTCACGGCTTATCCTTGCGATGACAGACTGTTCTGTCCGATGTTATTTTGCAGTAGGAGTGATCTCGTCAGCATAGAACATTTCGTCACTACGAGGCGCAAAATTCACGTTTGCATTCGTTCCGTAGACACCTTCCATCTGGTAGAGGTATACCGCCGGACGTTCTTCTGCAAAAATTTGCTGTACTTGTTGATACTCTTTCTCACGAGCCTCTGGATCCATATTCACCAATGCGGATTGAAGCAACTTCTCAACTTCCGGATTGTTGTAATCCGATTCGCCCTTAGCTTCTTCTGCCATGTAACGGTTGTAGTTATTTGAAGCGTCAAATAGAGAGTTACCGATACCAATCATGAAGATTTCTTTGAATGACTTGGAGCTATAACGTTCGCTGAACGCACTTGGCTCAAGTACATCAAGGTTAATTTTGAATCCAGCCTGTTCGAGCATTGCAGATACAACCTCAGCCTGTTCCTTGTATTGGGAGGACACTGAGATGGTCATTTCTGCTTCACCTTCAGCGTAACCTGCATCGCTTAACAACTGCTTCGCCTTTTCTAGGTCATAGAGCGAAGTTTTGTAAAGTGAAGGATCAGCACCGAAGTTACCTGGAGTGACGGATGTGCGCGTTACAATCCCTGCGCCTCCAGCAATACTGTCTACAATGCCTTGTTTATCAATCGCAAGATCAATGGCTTCACGAACCTTAGGATCAGCCGTGATGCTGCCTTCCGTTTGACGGAAGATCAACTGAAGTACACGTTGGATGGGTGCCTTCACGATTTTTTTGTCTGCTTCACCTTCAATACGAGCGATATCTGTAGATGGGATCGATGCAGCAACATCGACTCCGCCTGCAAGCAATTCAGATACACGTGTGGACGCTTCTGGAATTACGCGGAACACAACTTCATTCCATTTTGGCTCTCCATCAAAGTAATTCTCATTTTTCACGAGTTCAACACGATCATCTTTGTTCCATTTGCTGAACTTGTAAGGCCCTGTTCCTACCGGTTGCTTCAAGAATGCATCGATTCCGTTTTCTTCAATGTATTTAGCTGGGAGAATACCTGCGCCCATCTTGGACAGACGGTTCAAGAGCAACGGATCTGGTCCGTCAGTAATGATATCAGCAGTGTGTTCGTCCACTACCTTCACTTCAACGATGTTTTTGAAATAACTATTTTGCTTCAATGCGCTATCTTTCGCTACACGCTCCAGCGTGTATTTTACATCGTCTGCTGTGAATGGATCTCCGTTATGGAAAGTAACGCCTTCACGCAGATTGAATCTCCACGTTGTATCATTGACTTGCTCCCAAGAAGTAGCAAGCCCAGGAACTTTTTTCTGCTCACTGTCGTTCTTGATCAAGTAATCGAACACGTTAACCAATACAGCTTCACTTGACGTGTTGTTGTTATTGTGTGGATCAAAGCTTTCAATATCGGTCGCTGCCGCAATCGTAAGCGTTGTGCTTGGTGCAGTGTCACCGCTTGCTTCACTTGATGTGGAATTCGTACCGGAATCCGTTGCTTTACTGCCGCAAGCGCTGAGCACCAATACTACAGCCAGTAGTGTAATCAACATGCTTGTCCATTGTCGTTTTCTCATTTTGCACGCTCCCCCTGAGTTGTGTTCTTATTCAAAAATTCTAAAGCAATTGTTGAAAGCATGGCTACACCATACGGCATCACGTTCTCATCCAGGTCGAACATCGGATGATGGAGTGCATAACGAGTTCGCTCTTCTTCATTCCCTGAACCTAGTCGGAAAAACACACCCGGAATTTGTTCACAGTAGAATGCAAAATCCTCGCCACCTGTGGAAGGTGGAATGCTGCTCCAGCCTTTGGCCCAATCGAGTCCGTCAACCGTTTCCCCAAGGAAATCCACCATACCCAAATCGTTAACTACAACCGGATAACCATCTCCATAAATGACTTCATGACCTGCTCCAAACGAGCTGCATACACCGCTGACCACTTGTTCGATCAGTGCAGGCATTCGCTCACGCACTGCCGGAGAAAGTGTTCTCACCGTTCCGATCATTTCAACCTCATCTGCAATGGCTGTTCCCATATAACCACCTGTAATTTTGCCAATGGTTACCACGACAGGTTCTAGCGGATCAACCATACGACTCGCGAGATTCTGCAAGGCTGTGATCACTTGAGCGGATACGGCAATCGCGTCGATACCTTCATGTGGTCTAGCAGCATGTCCGCCTTTACCAAGTACACGAATGACCAAACGGTCCGCCGAAGCAAATGCAACTCCTCTGCTCACACCAACCGTTCCAGTATCCTGACCTGGAGTCACATGAAGTCCTGCGATTGCATCAACCTTCGGATTCTCCAGCACACCATCCTGAATCATCGCGCGTGCGCCAGCAAGTCCCTCTTCAGCAGGCTGAAAGACAAATTTGATGTTGCCCGATTTGGGACGACCAAGCCCGGTCAGTAACTCAGCCGCTCCCATCAGAATCGTTGTATGGGCATCATGACCACACAAATGAGCTTTGCCTTCGATCTGTGAGCTGTACTCTACTTTTTTCTGATCCTGAATCGGTAATGCATCCATATCCGCTCGAAGTGCAAAGGTTGGTCCATCAGTCTCCCCCCGTAGCAGACCAACTACTCCGGTCTTCCCTACATGGCGCGTCACTTCAAGTCCTAGACTCTCTAAGTGCGTAGCTACGATCTCCGATGTGCGATGCTCCTCGTAACCAATCTCCGGATGGCGATGAAAATCTCTCCGCCAATCTACCAAACGAGGCCGAAGTTCTTGTGCAAGCTGATATAAATCGGTATGTTGCATTATTGCTCATTCCCTTCTTGTTGTTCCGGTGAAACCAGCCGAGAGTAAATAGCATCCGCAGAGAAAGCAATATGCTTTTTCATCGTATCGCGTGATCTAGCAGGATCATGGGCTTTCAAAGCCTCCAAAATCTCTGTATGTACACCCTGATTAAGAGAGCGAACTTGTTCGTTGTAGGGCATGAGATCCAGTGCTGGATTGATCTTGGTTCGAATCTGTCTTACCGCTGACTCCAGGTAAGGGTTCCCCGATGCTTTTGCGATGGTCAGATGGAACTTAACGTCAAGTGCCCGGAACCATTCTCGCGAGCAATCCGGTTGCACGCTCTGCTCAATATAGCTTTCAAGCAACTGCAGCTCGCCTGCGGTGATCCGCTCAGCAGCCAGAAAAGCACCCTCTGGCTCAACAATCGTGCGATATTCGAACACATGTAACATTTGATCCCAGTCCCGCATAATCTCTTCCTTGGTTCGCTTATGTGCATTAGCCGTAATTGGAAGGATGAACGTACCTCCCTTGGCTCCCACACGCTTCTCGATTAAGCCTTTGGCTTCCAGAGCAGACAGCGCTTCACGTACTGTAATTCGGCTGGCATTGAAAATTTCAGCTAACTCTCTTTCGGAAGGGAGCTGATCCTCACTCAACATTTCCTTGAGTATTATGGCTTCCTCCAACTGCTCCCTAATAAATTCACTAACCTTTATTGCGGAAACTTTCTCAAATTGGAAAGTCTGTTGGTTAAGCATATTCACCCTCCGATTGATCTATTGTCTAAACCTTATACCATTAAACTTATACTCTTAATATAATTCCGAGTAAACAGATATGCAATCATTTTTTTCAAAATTCACCACATATATTTCTTAATCGACAATTCCGTTCACGTATTCGTTCACTTTTGGCGACTCCATCTGTTCTATCTGCCCTCCAATGACAGCTAGAGCCTGTTGAAGATCAGCGATGATATCCTGAACGTCCTCCAGTCCAATAGACAAGCGGATTAAACCATCCGTAATTCCAAACTGCAGTCTTTCCTCTGGGGGAATGGAGAAATGTGTCATCGTTGCAGGGTGCTGCACCAATGTCTCAGGATCACCAAGGCTGAAGGAAATTAAAATGAGCTTCAGTTGATTCATAAATGCCTTTGCCGCCTCAAGCCCTCCCATGACCTCAAACGAAACAACCCCACCCATGTCATCCATCTGTTGCTTCGCCAATTCATGCTGAGGATGAGACGTGAGCCCTGGATAATGCAAGGCTTGAACATGCGGATGTGCAGCTAGAAATTCTGCAATCTTACGTGCATTCTCGCAATGCGCACGTACCCGAAGACCAAGCGTTTTCAATCCTCTTAGAATGAGAAATGATTCCCATGCGTTTAAATTTTGACCGAGGTCACCCGCTATTCTTTTACGGATAAATTCAATAACTTTGCTGGAAGCGACGACAACACCTGCGACGACATCTCCATGACCGTTCAGATACTTGGTTGCACTATGCACAACAACATCAGCCCCAAGTTCAAGCGGACGCTGAAGATATGGTGTCATAAATGTATTATCCACAATGAGTGGAATGCCTCGGGAATTAGCAATCTTGGCAATCTGCTTCAAATCCAGAATCGTTAACAGCGGATTAGATGGTGTCTCTACATAAATGGCCTTGGTATTCTCTCGAATGGACAGCTCCAAAGCCTCAAGGTTTGTACAATCCACGAAGTCGTGGCTTATACCAAAACGCACCCCCATCTGGGTGACAAAATTATATGTGCCTCCGTAAATATCTTTCGTTACAACGACATGATCACCATGTTGCAAAAAAGCCAACAGTGCTGAAGAGATCGCCGCCATCCCACTGCTTAGAGCAATCGCGTCCTCTCCACTTTCCAACTCCGCAATCTTTAGCTCCAACGTGCGGGTGGTAGGATTACCGTATCTTCCATAGAACGTACCTTCCATTTGTCCTGATACAACGGCTGCAGCAGCATCCGCATTCGGAAAAGCATAAGCAACAGCAGGTACGATTGGTTGAGAGACAGCCCCTGTACACTCATCCGGTTGATGACCCACATGAACCACTTTCGTATCAAACTTCCACGAATCCTTCATGTTTTCTCTCCATTCTGTTATAACGTCGCAGTATGAATTAAACCTATAAGGTATAAACCTTAAACCATTTATTTGTTTCAATATATACTTCGCCGTTTATAGCGTCAACAGCAACATTCATGCTAACCGAGCAA
The DNA here is from genome assembly GCF_023714095.1 of Paenibacillus sp. MER 99-2. Lineage (NCBI taxonomy): Bacteria > Bacillati > Bacillota > Bacilli > Caryophanales > Paenibacillaceae > Paenibacillus > Paenibacillus sp. MER 99-2. Next base: position 2,062,701 of record NZ_JAMAUZ010000001.1, read on the forward strand.
TCCTAACAAATTGAGCGCGTCTCCACCTCATTTCTATGCAAGATGTCTTATCATGACATTTAACTGCTTGATATCCATAGATCAGATACACCCAAACTCATGAGAAAAAGCCCCGCCCCCTTCTCACTCGAAAGGGTTGGGGCTTGGCAATTGCGTTTACACTTTAGAACTGCATCCGTATTATGTGGTCGGTTCAGTATCACTTTCGACATCTGCTCGCGAGTCCACGTCCTCTGCTGCTGGTGTGTCAGGAATCTCGGAAGGTGACTCGACAGCGTTAGGTGTAGAGACGTACAAACGTCCAGCTGCTTCAATCTCAGTTTCATTGCCTGCTGCATCACGAACTTTGATCACGATAACGCCACCCTCCAGAACCAATGATTCAGGTGTTGTATACGTTCCTGTATAATGTCCCGGGGAGCTTTCCGTCAATGGAATTCCTGCTCTTGCTTGCAGATCGAGTGGTAATTCAATTCGGAACGAAGCCTGCAAATTCGGCGCGCTCTCAAACGAAACGGTAACACTCTCGCCAGATGTAATGCGAACATCTTCAGCCGGCGTTACATTCGTGATTTCAGGCAATGCAGTCTCTACATGCACGATTCGAGTAATCGTGGTTGTGTTTCCTGCAAGATCTTTGGCTGTAATGGTAATCGTATTCTTGCCTTCATTCACAAGTACCCGATGACTAAAGCTTCGATCTTGGCCAATGACAACCTTTTGTCCGTTTACGGTCACCGTATCGAGGAATGCTTCCACCACATTACCTGTAACATGAACGACTTCAGCGTTTGTAAGACTGTCCTCTTCAGGTGTAAGGATGTTTAATACCGGCGCTGTCTTGTCCAGGATAACGACCACTGGAAGTGAGCGATCGGTTGCTTTTCCGTTTACGATCACTTCTGCCGTGAGTGCATTCACTCCTGGTTGAAGGTTCACTTCAAGCGTGAATTTACCATTTACAACCTGAGCCGTGCCTACAGCTTTTCCGCCATTGTAGATGCGAGCCTCTGCTCCAGAAGCTGGGGAAGTACCGTTAACAGTAATTTTCGTTTTATTCGTATACGTTCCTTTCACTGAAGTCGTGATGACAGGAGCATTAACTGGATATTTAACGATTGCACGAATCATATAATTACCTTCTTCGGCAGGCGCTGTAGTCCAGTTACCATTCACTCGCTGCCAACTGCGACCAGCATTAGTTCCCGTTTCGTCAGTTGCCAGTCCAGGCGCTCGTGTGCCTTCGGTTGTCTGAACATACACGATATAGAAGTCGCCTTCTACGACCACTGATTCAGGAAATTCTACGGTTGTCCACTGATCATTGCGCAGTGCTGTTCCATCGAAAGGCCCTGCAAGCAATCGTCCAGGTGCACCAGCCGCACCACTCGCATCGTACACAGCGTACTGGAATGCTGTACCACCTGGTTGCGGCCATTCTGTATTCCAGAATCGGAAGGAAGCACCCGTAAGCTGAGCCGCAGCCAAGTCTGGTGTCATGCGTACAGCCCAAGCGTTATTGGCTGCCACAAAAGCTCTCGCATTTTCAGCTGTTCCATCATCATAAGCAATTTCTCCTGGGAATCCGATAAAAGGCTTCAGCGTAACATTCGATTGCACTGTTCCATTGCCAGGCACGGTTACGTTCACCTTTTTACTGTAATAATCCGTTGCAACTACGGAAAGTGTATATGTTCCCTCTAGAACTTCAAGCACAAAACTACCGTCCGTACCGGAACGAATTGCCCCTACATGTGCATCTTCGAGAACAAGAATCGTTGCTCCGGCAATCGGTTTACCTGTTCGTTCATCTGTCACAATCCCTTTAATTTGCCCATGAGGTATCGCTTCCAGATTAAAGTTGGCTTTTGCACCTCCGCCATCTGTAATCGTAACTCTCTCTGTGCGTGGATAGTATCCGTACGCCTCTGCCTTCAAGGTGTACTCACCTGCCACATGGGTGAAGCTGTATCTGCCAGTAGCCGAATCTGTTTTCACAGAACGTCCGGTCTCCAGCACGGTAACCGTAGCACTCGCAGGCAAGCTTTGTGGTGAAACGGAACCGTCTTGCGGCTGTTCTTTTATAGGCGCTTCTTGCTTCGTTTTATTAAATTCATATTTGTCTGTACGTGTGACCTTGTACCAAGGATTGTCGTAAACTGGCTTTGGCTTGTCGCCACTGAGCACAACAGCATGGTCATCCGTTACCGTAGCCGTTGCAACACCCAGAATACGAAAATCATCAATGTACCAGCCTTGCTTCACAACACTATTGTCCGAGGTTAAACGGAATCGGAATTGAGCTTCATGGCCGGTGAAGGCCTTCAGATCATAAAATACCGGTGTCCATTGCTTGCCAATCGTATTGTGTGAAAATTTGCCAAGCTCCGTCCAGGTTGCACCACCATCCGTTGTTGCTTCAACGTAGCCATAGTCGTAACCACCCTCAATTTCGTACCAGTGGTTAAACGTCAGGGTAGCTTCAGGAAGCTCTGTGAGGTCAACAACGGGAGATACGAGAGAATAATTTGAACCGTTCTCATACGTACTATCCAGATCGGTTGCCCACACATTCGGTGCAGATACAGCACTTGCAGGTCCATTAACCGGGATTCCACGTTCCCACTCATCCTTGGTTCCTGCATGTGTCCATCCGTTATCCGAATCCCCATCGAACGAATCGCTGTAGATATCTTCCGGCACTTCGACAGTCACGGATACTTCATTCGATTTCTCGCTTTCGTTCCCACTGTAATCCAGTGCCGCAACGGTGTAATAATATGTTGTATCTGTTACGGTGGCAGTGTCAATAAATGTTGTTGCCGTTGTATCGCCGATGGCCTCGTAATCTGCACCAGAGCTTGATGAACGATAGACCACATAAGACTTCAGATCTTCATCCTCCGGCCCTGTCCAAGACAAGGTTACATTGCCTAAGATGTCTTTTGTGGCAGACAAAGCACTAGGTGTTTCAGGAGCAATATCGTCTGGTGCTTGGATGGAGAAATCATCGATGTACCAGCCTGCTTTTTGAATCGAATTATCACTTGTCAGATTAAACTTGATAAATACCTGTTGCCCTGCATATTCTCTTAGATCCACAAATTGTGTTTTCCAATCTCCCCCAGCTCCCGAGAAGCTGAGTATTTCTTCAAAAGCAAAATCACGAGCTTCTGTTGCGATGTATACTTTACCAAAATCGATGTTATTCTCTAGATCGTACCAATGTTTGAAGGATAGAATAGCCCCTTCTGGACTTTCGGTCAGATCAATAGGCGGTGCGAGCAAATAAGCATTACTATTCGCTGCATAAGTACCTTCCAGATTAGTTGCAATCAGTTTCTCGCCCGAGTATGCACGTTGAGGACCGCTGGTCGGTGCACCCCATGCCCACGTATTCCCAGGCCCTCCTGAAGTGAATCCGAGATCATTTTCCTCAAAGTCTTGAATATATCCGGGTTGAACGCCATTCGACACAGCGACGTCATATACTTTAGTGTCGAAACCGTTATTGCCATAATCGTTAACTCGAATGTAATATTCTAGCCCAGGTGACTCCACTAAAAATGAAGGTATTGTTGCAGAATATGTGCCGTCCTTACTGTCTCCCGTAATGCGTTGCATCGGCAAATATACATATGCCTCAGTCCCCTTCGTTCTGGCAAACGCCTCAACTGACAAGACAGCCACATTATCGGTAACGTGAGCAGTCAGTGGAACGTCGATCCCTGAGAAAGCGGAGTTAACAGGCGTATGATCTAATACCGGTTCCTCCAGATCATCTCCAGCGGTAACGACTCTGCCAGAGACTGTACCGATACCCTCAACGACAGAACCTACCGCATCCAAAGCATTAATAATCCCGTGCCCGTAACCGTTATTGGGTGCGGTTGGATAGCGTTGATCCGTTGCTGGTGTCGCCGTATCCATAATAATCTGCTCCAGCTGATCTACATTCAGAGAATGATTCGCTTGGAGCAGTAGAGCTGCAAGTGCTGTGGTATGTGGTCCAGCCATGGACGTACCGTCCCAGCCACCCTCATACCCCCCGCCAGGAACGGCGGAACGAATGTTAACACCAGGAGCAGCCACATCAGGCTTAATCTCATTATAAGGAGACGGACCTAGTAGGGAGAACGAGCCCAGATTACCATTAATATCTGTTGCCCCGGTCGCAAAGCTCTCTGGATAGTTAGCTGGGTTCGCCACCGAACCAGGACCACCCGGATTCGTTAAAGTGACGTTACCAGCAGAGAACTCAGGGAAAATCTGAGCATCACGCCAAGCTTGCACCATTGGACGGAACCACTCGTCAAGCCCTGGGCCACCGCCCCATGAATTGTTCACCACATCCGGCGCAAGCTCCGGATGAAGATTGCCCTCAGCATCGACAGGCGCAAGCAACCATTGTCCGCCGTCTAATATGATGGCATCTGTTGTGCTTGGATTGAAAATACGAACCCCGATCCATTTCGCACCGGGAGCAACACCGATCTGATTGGTACCATCTGCTTCCGCACCAACCATCGTACCCATCGTGTGCGTTCCATGACCGTCACCATCGGCTGGAAGAGATGCACGGCTGTGCGGATCATACCAACTAAGTTCAGGATTCACAATGTTGCCAGAAGCATCGATACCTCTCCATTGGTTACGAAGCGCCGGATGGGTGTAATCAACGCCACTATCCAAGTTCGCAACAACAATACCTGTTCCGTCGATCCCCTTTTCCCAGACTGCTGGTGCATTGATATAATCAATATTCCATTCTACATTTTCGGTTGATGCTGCTGCGGCTTTCGCGGCTTCTTTGGCTTTCGCGGCTTCATCCGCCTGTTCTTTGTTGATTTCTACTTTCTGGAGGAAACGCTCCTCGTTCGGCAGGATTTTATCCACTTCTGAATGAAGGGCAATCTGCTCCATGACGTCCTTGGTACTCGTGACTACAAGAGAGTTTACGATAAAATAGCTTTTGTATTCTTTTACCTTACCTAGTTCAAGCTCTTCCTCCAGTAAACGCTCCAGATTATATTGTGTGCGTGAAGCGGTTTCCCGCAAAGAACCCACTACAGAAGTTCGAACCGATAGCTTCGTTGCCGAAGCAGTCATCTTCTGAATTGTGGCCTGCTCCATCGCCTGTTGTGACACTTTAGCCGTATCAACTTGCTCTTTCATTTTGACTAAATAAGTAACATAATCCTTGCTCTCAAACTGTGTGTTGAGCTTCGCGTTGACTTTGGACGTCGTAACCTTAGCTGCGCCAGACTTCATGTCAATCTTCTGTGATGAGGTGTTGTCAGCCGAAACCGGTTGAACGATCGATAATGCGAGGAGAAGCGATAGCCCTAATGAGAGGGGCTTACGTAACCGTTTTGCCTTTATCAAACTTTTCCACTCCCTTTACCCGGTTTTTGGAATCTAGCGAAGTATGTAGCGCATCGCCATGTCATGAAACGGTACAACGGTTTGAATGAAACTCCACCAATGAAACATCACGAAGCTCATAGGACTACGCTAAGCCTCACCTCCCTAACAGGCAAACTTCTATAGTGATTGGATTTAGATCGCATTTGTTTCAAATTGAATAGATATGAATAGACCGAATGAGGTAGGTACTCTGTTGCGAAAGCCATTGTAATAGATAGACAGCGAGTTAGTATACATTGGAAGTGGGATAACGTAGATCATCGATGTGAGCGAACGTTTGTAAGTTCTATGTCGGAGGGTGGTCACAAGCGTTAGTAGAAGGTTGTAAAGTGTCTGAAGTGTTGGTTGTATATCGTCGAAATAGCTAAATGGAACCTGTTAGAAATTCATCTTAAATTTCATATAAATTACAATTTATATTTATACTGGATTTTTATGATTTAGTATAGAGTCGTATTATGAGATAATCAAGCATATTTATTGAAAAATATAGAAATTAAGCCTTTATAAGTATTTAACAAGTCTACCAACACTGAAATATTTCACATGATTTCGTTATTATGAAAGTTTCATTTACCGGATAGTTCAATGGATGCTAACTCACGATGTTAATTCGCGCAAAACGCGCTTATCCTTGTTGGTATGACATATTTCAACAGCCCTGATTCTACTAAAACAACTCAAAAAAACCAACACGATTCATTCGCATTGGTTTCTTAGACTCTCTATTCTCTCACATCATGCATGGATCTATATCTTAATCCACCTAATTTTTAATCCAATTCAATCCGAAAAACGACAGGCAATTCGCTTTGTACATTGGTCGTAGTAATCGTTAACGCATCTCCCGTTCTTACCCACTCGGGTTGTTCATCAAATCCAAGCAACTGAATTCCCTTTATAATTCCTTCGAAATAAGGCGACTTCTCCTTCAAGGATTGAATATGCACTACACCGTTTGCAGGGTACACCAGAACAGATGCATAGAGATACTGCTCTCTTACCGTAAACCGGATATCTTCGCTGGTGAACAGTTTAGTTTGCCCATCCGTAAATTGTCCTTCTTTAATTTCCGTTGGCCCTTCCCCAAACTTACGCCAGTACGTAGAATCATAGATGGCTTCCCCGTTCACTTCGAGCCATTGACCTATGGTAAGCAGCAGGTTTCGATCCTCATCCGGTATAGTACCATCGGCGCGAGGCCCTACATTCAGCAGAAGACTTCCATTTTTACTCACGATGTCGACAAAATCTCGTATAATCTCCCCCGCCGTTTTATACACATTACCTTCCGTGTAACACCAGGAATTTTTGGCGACTGCTGTATCCGTTTGCCAGAAGTAAGGTTTGAGTTCAGCAAATTGCCCCCTCTCCACATCCGGAACCGCAGAGCCAAACATAAAAGCATCATGCTTGTAATTAATCGCAACAGGTGTACCCCACTCCTCCCCTTTGTTGTAATAGTAGGCGCAGAATTTCTTCAAATAAGGCTTGAACGCGGCGTTCTGAATCCACCAGTCAAAATAAAAAACACGTGGCTGATATTGATCAACCAATTCACAGCAACGGATCAACCAATCCTCAAGAAATGCTTGGCTCGGCGGACAATCATACAGGTCGAAATGATCCTTAGGTTCAGGCATCGCAGGCCAGTAGAAGTCCCCTTGCTCTAACGGCTCGTGCACATCCGACTCAAATTCTTTGCCATGGGACATGAAGAACCAATGCTCGGCGCGGTGTGATGACACACAAAGCTTAAGATCCTGCTTCTCATACGCCGTTTTCATCTCTGCCAGCAGATCACGTTTGGGTCCCATTTCATATGTGTTATAGTGAGAGATGGAGCTTCGGTACATTTGAAAACCATCATGGTGCTCCGCTACAGGCATCACGTATCTTGCTCCCGATTGTTTGAACAGTGTCGCCCATTCATCTGCATCAAACTTCTCTGCCTTAAACATGGGAATGAAGTCCTTGTATCCAAAATCCTTGTGAGGGCCATATACCTCTAGATGATGATCATAGGCTTTGGAGCCTTGAATATACATATTTCGCGAATACCATTCGCTATCATACGCAGGTACGGAGTATAAACCCCAGTGAATAAATATGCCAAACTTCGCGTTCTGGTACCAATCGGGTACCTTGAATTGACGAAGCGAGTTCCAGTTATCCTGATACTTTCCATTCGCAATCGTTGCATCAATATGTTTCAAATATTCATTTTTGTCTAATTTCATGTCTATCTCATCCCTTCTACTAATGGGTTGCACTTGTATTGTAGTGGCTTCTCACGGGAATAGACATGTAGATCACTAACCTATAGATGGACAATACTAACCTGCTCGGGAGATGAAGGTATGAATCAACACACATTGCTTACCCACTACTTATCTAACCTTGAAGTGGAGTTATTCATGGGCGATTACAATCGCTGTGGAACGGACTGGCGGGATATGGATTATACGCCCGATTACAGCAAATTTTATTGGATCTGTGAGGGAGAAGGCTGGCTCAAAATCGGAGAACAGGAATACAATCCTGTGCCGGGTCAACTTTTCTTGATGCCCGAGGGGGTGACACAGTCCTACTCCTCCATAAGTGATCATTCTTTCCTCAAATACTGGTGTCATTTCAGTGCTAAGGTGGGCGGCATCAATCTATTCCAGATTGTGAAGTTCCCTCACTTCTGTACGATTGTTCAGCCTGAACAGATCAATACGATTTTTCGCGATATACTTATGTATCTGAAGTCAGGTGAAGTCTATGGGCATATGATGGCCAAAAGTAAACTAATGGAGCTCATTGCTCAATATGTGATGCAAATGGACGTAGAACAGATTGCTTATCTTAATGTGCCTGCCATAGAGAAAATCACGGCTGTACTCGCTTACATTGATTCTCATATTGAAGAAAACATTTCAGTTCAGGAGCTGGCACAACTCGCCTACATGCATCCTAACTATTTTATTCGATTCTTCAAACAGCAGATTGGTGTTCCGCCCATCCACTATATTACCAGCAAGAAAATCGATAAGGCGAAGGAACTCTTAAGCTGTACGCCAAGCACTGTCACCATCATTGCAGAACACCTTGGCTTCAGTGACCTCTATTATTTCTCTAGACAGTTCAAAAAGCACACCGGACTTACACCCACCGATTACCGTAAATTAAAGACGGGCGTTGTCTTGTAACCGTTTAATAAAGGTGATTACAATGTTTCCACAAAATAAATATAGCTCAGTACGCTATTACTAGCGACTGAGCTATTCTTTATCCATTGGGCTTTCTAGTCAACCTTAGCCCCGTATGAGCGCATAAACAGAACCGCTTGCTCTCTGTCCATTCGTGCACCTTTTACATCCATTGATTTCAGATCAATTCCTTCTAAATTCGCACCACGAAGATCGGTTCCTGTTAGCTTGGTTCGGGTCAACGTTGCTCTGGACATATCACAATCTCTCAGATCGGCCTTACCCAGATCGGTATCGGAGAAATCGACTTCATGGAAACGAATGCCTCTTAAGTCCTGCTTCCCTAGCTTGATATGACGCAAATTGGTATAAGACCAATCACCACCAATCATGGATATGCCATCCATCTGTGCCCCGGAGAAGTCAGAGCCTGTCATCTTGCAAGAAGTGAATTTGGAGACAAATAGATTTGCTCCGCCAAACGTACAATTTTCAAAGGCAGATTCCGTATGAGACGAAGCATTCAGCGTCACACCTCTAAAGTCACATTCAATAAAGCGACAGTTGCTTGTCTCAATTTCATCCATCTCTGTATTCATAAACGTACATCTTGTGAAAACACAGCTTATAAGCTCTCCATAACGTAAATCACGCCCATCAAACTGCACTGTATCATATTCCTGATCTTTGTATTGGTACACAGTATCCTCCTGCAATGTATGGTATTCAGTATGAATCAAACTTTCCTCACTATACCATACCCCTGTCAAGTACCTGCCTAAATGGCACTGAAAGTCAAGATTCTTTTTTTGTTCTACTTCCAATCTCTCTTGCGAAGATAGGATTCGAATACGAATGTTCCAAAAGGCAAAAATCCAGCTAGCACACCCATGAACCAGCGTACTGGCTTCCATTTATGTACGATCGCAATATGCACTAACGCAATAAGATATAGCGGGAAGAGAACCCCATGAATCATGCCTACGACAGCTACTGCTGAGGATATGTCTGCAAAATACTTCATTGGCATGGCAACGAGAAGCAATAATAAGAAGGAAATCCCCTCCCAAATGCCTGCAATTCTAAAACGGCCGGTAATGGTCTTCATAACATTCATTCTCACCTTTCATTTGTTCATGGTTTGTGAAATATGTAACTTGTAACATCGCACGCTTAGTTGAGCAGCACTGTTCATAGGTCAGATATCGATACAACCTGCTATAAATATAAAGACCATCGTTATACAGTTGAAACTCCTGTTCAGTATAACGCATGTCTTCCATAATGAATTACTTCAAATTTGAATAATTAAAGAACAAAAGAACACCTGATTGGGATGATCAGGTGCTCAGATTTATGTGGTCTCGCGTGCAACCAATCGATATGTGAGTGGCTCAGGCTCCATTTTCTGTCTGCCGAGCACTGCCCATAATTGGTGGAATGCCTGGGTTGCCTGTTCAGCAATCGGATTATGTATCGTAGTGATTCCGAGTACACGAGATAGTTCAACATCATCAAAGCCAACAATCGCGAGTTGCTCCGGTACGCTAATATGTAGTTTACGCGCTTCACTTAAAATGCCGATCGCTGCATAGTCATTGGAGCATAACACAGCTTGCGGAGGCTCAGGTGCATTTGCCATTTTCCGCATCGCTTCTTCCCCATCCGACGAAGTAAATACCCAGTATTGATAAGACTCTTTCAACACAGGCAGTCCTTTACTCGCCATGAATGTCTCATACGCCACTCTGCGACTTTGCGTATTTATGCTATCTGCACGACCAAAAACGTTGGCGATTCGCGTGTATCCTTTGGATACCAGATGCTCTAGTGCAAGAATATATCCTTCAGCCTGATCCATAGCAACCGATGGGATCTCGTTATTCCCCATGCGCTGCCATGAAACAATAGGACCATACTCCAGATAAGCCTTCAACTTCTCAGGATCGTTCACACATGCGATAATCGCTAACCCATCCACACGTTTACTCCGCAGATCTTCAAAAGCCTTTAATTCAATATCTTTATCTCCACGAGTTGTATAAATCAGTGTTTGGAAGCCAAAATCCATCGCTGTATCAATAAATTGATTCATAAAAGATAGAATAATGGCATTTGAGGTGGATGTAACGATGCCGATCTGCTTCGTTTGCCCTGTTGATAGCGAAATGGCATTACGATTCGGGATATAATTTAATTGCTTCATAATCTCCGTTATTTTCTGCCTCGCTTCGTCACTAACGTGACGTGAGTTGTTAATCACTCGTGAAACAGTTGCCTTCGAATAACCAGATCGCTTCATAATCTCATCGAACTTGGACATCTGACCTCCTTTTCTTCCCGCTCATCATGTTGCAGAATGTTCGCCTAAGGAATTGGGATTAATAATATTACTGATGCTATGTATAGTATGCCTCAAAAAAAGGTCAAAAGTAAAACTTGACGTGTAACCCGTTACAACGTTTAAGCTTTTTTTATCAGCCTGTTGCTTAATTTCATTTCAAGTGCTTCAGGCAACAATCACTTTTTATTCGTTTAACCAATTTGACTACTGGAGTGATACAGATGAGTAATACTCAATTTAACTTTCCCGAAAATTTCTTGTGGGGCGGCGCAATCGCTGCGAACCAAGCTGAAGGTGCATACAATGAAGGTGGTAAAGGCTTGTCCACGCAGGATGTAGCGCCTAAAGGCATCATGGGGCCGATCACTGAAGAACCAACCGAAGATAATATGAAACTGATCGGAATCGATTTATATCATCGCTACAAGGAAGATGTGAAGCTTTTTGCCGAAATGGGCTTCAAAGTATTCCGTACCTCAATTGCATGGTCACGTATTTTCCCAAAAGGCGACGAACTGGAGCCTAATGAAGAAGGTCTGCAATTCTACGATGATCTCTTTGACGAGTGTCTCAAATATGGAATTGAACCGTTGGTAACCCTGTCCCACTATGAAACACCACTTCACCTGTCCAAAGAATATGATGGCTGGGTTAACCGTAAAATGATTGGATTCTATGAGCGTTATGCTACAACTGTATTTAAACGTTACAAAAACAAAGTTAAATACTGGCTGACTTTCAACGAAATCAATTCCATCCTGGAAGCTCCATTCATGAGTGGCGGGATCTACACACCAAAAGAGAAATTGAGCAAGCAAGATTTGTTCCAGGCGATTCATCACGAATTGGTAGCAAGTGCGTCTGCGGTGAAGCTCTGTCATGAGATTATTCCAAGTGCACAGATTGGCTGTATGATCTTAAGCATGCCTACGTATCCATTAACACCAAACCCGGATGATATGATTAAAGTGATGGAATTCGAGCATAGCAACTACTTCTTCGGTGATGTACACGTAAGAGGTCGTTACCCAGGTTACATGAAACGTTACTTCCGTGAAAAAGGCATTGAGATTAAAATGGAAGCTGGCGACGAGGAAATGTTGCTCAACACGGTTGATTTCATCTCCTTCAGCTATTATATGAGCATCTGTCAAACAGCTGATCCTGAGAAACAAAAAGCAGGTGAAGGTAACCTGCTCGGAGGTGTTCCGAACCCTTATCTCGCAGCAAGCGAATGGGGATGGCAGATTGACCCGCAAGGTCTTCGCTATGTGCTGAACATGTTCTATGATCGTTACCAAAAACCATTGTTCATCGTAGAAAATGGACTTGGCGCTGTGGACGAGCTTATTACTGGCGCTGATGGTGAGAAAACAGTTGAAGATGATTACCGTATCCAATACTTGAACGACCATCTGGTACAGGTTGCTGAAGCGATTGAAGATGGCGTTGAAGTTATGGGTTATACCTCATGGGGATGTATCGATGTCGTAAGTGCTTCTAGCGCTCAACTGAAAAAACGTTATGGTTACATCTACGTTGACCGTCATGATGATGGATCAGGTACACTCGAACGTTACCGTAAGAAATCATTCCACTGGTACAAAGATATCATCAGCACCAACGGAAAAAGCTTAAAACGCTAATCCAATTACGGTGATTCTCTGAACGATTGTTGACGCAATTGTATCGGCGTTTGAAACTCTCAAGAAAACATCATAGCGCAAGTATCGAGGCGAATTGGCCCCGCTACTTGCGCTTTTTATTTAAATGCAAACCATTCGGTTGCTTTATCTGAACTGCATTTACCTCATACTGAATGTCATGAATCTGTATCAAACCATGGATAAATTAAGACAGGTGTACCATCTTGCACAAGATGTATCACAGTGCCTAGGATTATGTAGGTAGATCTGCCTCCAACGCATCCCAGTTCGGTGTAGACACATCTGACAAAGCTCTCCACCCGGCAAATGATTCATTTAACGCCTTGAGTTCTACTATCGTCCCATCAATTAATCGGCTAACTGGAAGTGCCAAGAAAAGCTTCAGCGCCCAACGTATTAAGCGGGGGTGGTTGGTGATCCATGATGCCTGCGCTGCAGGCATCAGCGGGTAGCCTAATGAATCCAAGACACGGAAGCCCTCTCCCATTGCCGCCACCATCTGATGCATACGCTTGTCGTCACGGACAACCTGTTTCATCTGAAAGCCATGGAATAGGATGACTATGTTCATTGGTACAATCAACACCATGTGATTTTTCAGCCAGGCATCGATCTGTTCATGAAAATCAAGCTTATATTTAGTTTGCATGAATGCCTGCTCCAACAGAGCACGGAAAGGAATGGTTCCGTCCAATCCGCCGATGACCATCTGCCCATGACCGCCACGGATACAGATCACTTTCCCGTCAGCACGTGTACCAGCGGTAGTCTGGAAGCCAAAAGCGACCTGCTTGGGTGATCTCTTAGATTTGCTTAAATAGTCCTGCATCGCGTATGTATCCATATTGTTACCGACTAGCACGATATGGCGGCTATCGTTATCCGCGAGGATCGGTAATACAGCCCCGAAGTCCGAGAATTTCATCATGACGAAGATCAAGTCATACACATCCTCCGGTTCCAACGTACGAATTACACGAACCGAATCGACAGTGGTTTTGCGTTGAAAGTAATGGCGGATGACCACACCCTCCTTTTCCAATTCCTCCGCTCGTTTGCCTCTAGCTAATACAGTCACGTCATGACCACCCTGTACTAGAACATGTGCTAAATAGCTTCCCTGCACACCCGCACCATACACAAGTATGTTCAATAAAATCCCCTCCTCTTGCAATTAACAGATGTTGTATATCTAACACCTGTGTACTACAATCAAGGTATCATTGGGAACGATGCAAGGGCAATGGCTAATCACATTCGCTTTTGTTGAGAATTGAACAACGGGCACAGGATCTGTTCAAGAAAGAGGGGAAAACGATGGATCGACGCATCATGCGATCAAGACAAATGATTATGCAAGCATTCATTGAGCTATTAGGAGAGCAGGATTTTGAGAAAGTTACGATACAGGGAATTGCGGATCGAGCCAATGTCAACCGCGGAACGGTCTATTTGCATTTTACGGATAAATACGACCTGCTGGATCAGAGCGTAGAGACATACTTAATGATGTTAGCTGACAGTTGTATACCGGAGGACGGGGCTACTACCGAACTGTCCCGGGATCTGCTGATTCGTGCATTCACATATCTGAAGGAGCATGCAGCGATCTATAGCGTTTTGATTACTAACAAAGGCATTCCAACGTTCAGACATCGCATGACACAGATGATTAAGGGAAATATAACGATGGTCGTAAACCATATGAAGCTAGATAACGATATTCATAGAGATGTATTGGCACAATTTTTATCCGTTTCCGTTACAGGATTGATCGAGTGGTGGGTCGTCGAATCCATGCCGTATACACCAGAAGAGATGGTTGAACAGATGAATAAGATTATGCAAGCAAGGCTGCAGCTATGGTGAATGATCTAAATTTCGTAGTTTACGAACATTTGTGATTTAAACTCAAGCAAGCAGGATCTATTCTAAGCGAATCCATCACAAATTGGAGTGGGTGCTATATTACAGGCGCTGATGTAAACTAGAACTATGTAAAACAATGAGAGGTGAGTTATGGACGAGACAATTGATCAGCTTCAGTATGATGAAAAACACTATTGTTGGGAAGGTACGATAGAGGTTCAAGCTTCAAAAGATTTATTTCAAACAGATCTTTATACCCTGAATACGTTTATTGATGAAGCAGAACAACCTTTATGTATAACCGATTTAAACAGTATCTATTATGTAAAAGAACATTTTGCGGAAATATATCATATCTTTTTGGAAAGTATGCTCGCATGGCAAAATAGCAATAAAATGGCTTATGAAGTTTATGATGAGGAAGCACATAACTTTGATCCTATCCATTTCAGTCATAAAGAAGAAATTCATAACTACTTAGGTTCTCCGCTCCTTCAGATTCATCCTAGTTATATCAAAGACCAATTTTCATACTATTCCATCTGCTTTTTTAATCAAAATAAGCTTTCGATTGAGCATGGATTTAACGCACTTTTTCATCAGAAAGAATTAATTGATCTCATGCCTTTCGATGCAGAGACTGGTTTGCAAATTCTTAGCGATCTGGAATCCGATTGCACACGTTGGAAGCCAAACTTCTGGATGTTAAAGCTGGAGCATTCCGAACTATTGTACAACGACCCTTCTGCCTTTAAGAATGTTTGGCTAAACGGAACATCATTATAGAACAAGGGACAACCATCTGTACGAGATGTGTTGTCCCTTTTGACATTCAGTTTGCTTTGTATCACACAAGCTGTATGACTATATTTCTTTTTTTATGCTACAGCCTGAACGCTATGCTCCTTGCGACTAATCGCATATATAGCTGTAACAAGTCCAAGAAGAATCAGAATTGATCCAACCCAGCCTGTATGTTGAATGGCTGAATGATCAATAACCATGCCACCGATATAAGTCCCCAGTGCAATACCTGCATGGGCAATACCAGAATTGGTACTGATCAACGTATCTGCTGTCTCTGGCGAAGTTTTGATGATTAGACTATTTTGCACAGGTGTAACTGTCCAGCTCAAGGCACTCCACACACTTAACAATAGTAAAAAAGCTATTAGAGGTAGCCCCACACTGACTGGAATCAGTGCCATCGTAATCATAAACGGAACTAATACAATAAGGATTGCTTTGGCTGGATGTAGCCGATCGGATAACAGGCCTCCAATGCCTCCTCCAGCAACAGCAGCAATGCCAAACATGACATAGATGAATGTCACCATCGTAGAACTAGCTCCAATCGTCGCCTGAAGGAAAGGAGTGAAATATGCATACAACGTTAAGTGACCAGCAAGCACTAATAATGTCGTGGCATGAATTGCCAACATACGCGGATTCCATAGTGCAGACAATTGCTTCTTGAGCGGTACGACTGGAATCGGCTGCACACGTTCCATCGCAATACTAATTGCAACAATCACTAGGGCTGTCAAAATAGCAATAAAGATAAACACTTCCCGCCATCCAGCCATATTCCCTACGAATATACCGAGCGGCACACCAAGAATGAGTGATGCACTTCCTCCCATCGTAATGATCCCAACAGCCCGCCCTTTATACTGTGGTTCCACAATACGAGCAGCAAGAGTTAGTGAGAGTACAAAGATTAATGAACCCGTTGCAGCACCAAGTGCCCTGCCTGCCATCAGCATGTAAAAGTTCACACTGAACGCGGAGATTAGATTACTCATTAGAAACACAGCTAATGTGCAGAGATACACCTTTTTACGTTCAAATCGGGCTGTTACATTCAACAGAATAGGTGCAGATATCGCATAAACTAATGAAAATATAGAGATCAAATATCCTGCTTTTGCGTAGCTCAGGTGTAGATCTGTTGCAATCAAGTCCAGAATCCCACCCAAAATAAGTTCAACGGTTCCGACAACAAAGGCCGCAATCGCCAAAACATATACTTTTTTATTCATATATTCCGAATCCTCCTCAAAAGTTACAACTACGATAGTAACCCATGAGGTAAAAGATTTCAATAAAAAAAACTATTCTGCAATAGAATAGTTTTGAAACGACGTTAATCTTTAATAGATCAGTCGGGCAAGCAACTTGGAAATCTCTTCATCCTGTAAGAGCTGATCGCCATACTTTTTCGTAATTTGCGTGAGCGCAATATCGTGATAGAAATAATCTGTTAGCGCTTTAACGATGGGTTTGGACGTCGTCTTAATCGCTTTCCATGCCTCATTCTCGATGCCTGCAAATAACAAGTATTCATGATCCACAATCAGCAACTGAGAAGGCTTAAGATGGTTTCCTACTGGAATTAAAGAATATCTTCTGGTAAGTGACGTCTCCAAGCCACCAACAGCGAGCACCTCTACATACACTCCCTGCTGTTCTTTTTGCTCCAGCAATGGACGGTACTTCTCCATCTGTTCACTCCAGCCGAGCAATAGAATGGAAGAGTCTGCTTCTCCAATTAATTGCTCAATATTAGAGGTTATGGAGGTTGCGTCCTTTAACGTCCAGATGTGTTCATCCGAATACGTTCGCTTGATTTTATAACTCTTCAGCTCTTCAATGTCATTCTCAAAATCTGCTCTGATCTTGAGAATGATCGACTGGAGGTCTACAGCCAAATACAACTTTTTCTTGCCGTTCATGGTTGTAAGGACTGCCCCTTTATCAATCAATCGATTCAATACCTCATATATTTTCGCTTTAGGCACATTTGAGTGATTCACAATGGATGTCGCATCAAGGGGTTCATTTTGAGCAAATATCGCTTCGTACACTTGGCTTTCGTATTGGGTAAATCCGAATTTTTGTAACATGGACCGATCTCTCGCATCCTTTCTTATTAGACAAAGTACAGCTTGTATGATAGCACTTTCTCAAGTTTAGTCGTACTTTCAGTTTAGTCGCCGAGCATTCCTCTGTCCAGTTCCTGCCATGGGCTTTGTACAAGTAGAATCCTCATATTATGCAGGCTCATGGGTTATATTAAACACCAGGTTGTACAATTCCCTTATACTTAAGGAGCTGATCTGATTCATGGAAAGCACGAAGGAATTCGTCAAAAAAGTGAACGACAATGCCGAGAAAGCGCGTCATAACAAAAACAATGGCAAAGGTACACCAGGTGACAAACTGCCTAATAAACAGCACAGCACGAATAAATAAAGAGATTAGAATTACTGCACATGAAGATTCAATCCGGTGTTCCATATCAAAAAAACAAAAAAGGATCTCTGTCTAGAGATCCTTTTCTAACACATGTATTATTAATTTGCATTCATAATTTCAATAAATTTCTGTCATTTAGGATAGGTTTATAACACACTCATAACTAATACGTTCACCGAATTTGCCGGTAAATGAAGTACAACGGTCTCTCCCAGCAGGTTCACCTTTTGTTCTACTGGAATGACCTTTTCATCATTCTTTTGGTTCACATTCGGGAGGTGAACTAAACTCTCGTCCCCGCTGATTGTAATCCATGTTGCTTCAGCTGCTACTTGCAGGTGTTCGAGCTGAAGCTGCGTTGCCTTCTCTACAGAATCAGCATTAACCAATTTCACATACACATGCTGATCATCTCTCGTAACTGAGTGGAACACTTCGCGATTGTATGCTTCTAACTTGTAATCGAGCGTCTTGCTGGATGTATGTCCATCCGTATAGGAGCAGAGGAGCCGATCTCCAGTATCACCACCATAATTGACTGTGATCGTATACAGCGTATCATCCGTTAGTGGTTCATAGTTTGCAGCTCTGAGATTACCTGCTGCCGAGCTGGAAGAATAATCGCCCAGCGTGTAGCCTTCAATCCCCTGTTTGTACACTTTTACTCCGGTCGCTTGCCCATCATACGCAATAGCATACTCTGTGACATCTTTGGATTCAGGTGTGATATCGGTTAGACCTACACCAACATAGAATCCATCCTCACCCGATACCCGCTGAGCCTGCACCTGCACTTGGTAATTGGTCCAATCTTCATTGAGCAAATAAATTCCGTTTAGACCACTGTCCTGTGTCTCTAATCGTAATCCGTTGCCTGGTTCCATCGTATATCCTGCCGATCCAGGAATAAGTGACCACACTTCACTAGGCTGGTTCTGCTCTCTAAAGTCCTCTTCGAGCAGAACGCTACCATTCTGGTTGGAAGTGACCTTAATGCTCTTAACTACGATATCTGCATTACCCGTCGCAATTTCAATTCCTCCGCGTGGAATTAGTTCAAGCTGTTTGCCTTTGTTGTACGTGGAGAATGAAGTACCCAGCACTTCTTTTCCTACATGCTTCGCAAAGAGCTGTTGCACATAATAATTAGGTGTGAACCATACCGTCTCATCATCAAACCAAATGCAGTCCGGTGTCCAGCGATAGGTTCCATCGGTAAGCACTTTATTAAATAACGGTGCATAGGCTGCCAAGCGTACGACATCCGCATTATTTTCAAATCCGGTCATTACTGCAGCTTCAGCGACAGCGCCAGCAAGTGTATTTTTATCTGTCGAAGCATATTCTCCTACAAACACCTTGGAGGTCTGTTTCCAGTCGATACTTCCATCTGCATGGTAGGCTCGATCATAGTAATTATAGCGATCCGCATTATTCAGTAAATATTCATTCGAACGGTAGTAGTGCTCATCCGCAATCGTATCCATATAATCCTGCTGATGTTCGTACCAATTCACCGTCTCTGTAATGACTTCAGCACCATCTGCAAAAGCAACCTGTGCCGATCCAGTGAGATTGCCACTCAGGAATTTCCAGCCCTCCTGATACGCATCATCATCCGCCTGCGCACCAACCGTTGAAATAATATGCAGCTCATGATCTGGATAGTGAAGCTTCATGTACGCATCAATGGATGTTTTGAACACTTCAAAGTTAGCAAAAAACTCGGTTCCCCAGTTCTCATTGCCTACCCCCAGATAACGAAGATCGAAGGGCTCAGGATGTCCCATCTGCGCACGCAGTGCTGCCCATTCATTATTTTCCACATCAACGCTTAATGCAAAATCGATAAGGTCCGTAAAGTTCTTGATATAATATTCCCGCAGTACACCACCAGCAGGATGAGCATAGTCCGAACGCGCCTGACAAAGGACACCACAAGCCATCACCGGCACTGGCAAAGCATTTAAGTCCTCCGCTAGTTGGAAATACTCCATATAACCGAGACCCATGGTCATCATATATCCCCAGACGTTGTAGTTCTCTTTGCGTAGCTCAACTTCACCTACGGAGTCCTTCCAATCATAGACATTCTCCCATATAAATGAACCCTCTGAGATACAGCCTCCCGGAAAACGTAGAAATGTCGGATGTAGATCGACAAGCGCCTGAATGAGGTCTTTCCGAAGTCGGTAATTTGCATTCCCCTTGTAGTTCGCATGTGCAGAGCTGGAATCACCTTGTTCGTTCGGAACTGCTCCCCATACATCCTGTGGCATTAAAGACACCATGTCGATGGAGATTTCACCCTCAAAGCTCAGAACCAATTGTCCCATCGCAGTTGCCGTTCCGGTTAAGACGAGGTTGGCTGAAGCCTGTTGCGTACTTACACCATACTTCTTCCAAGTGCCTCCCCCATCTACATGCAAAACGACGGGTTCACTAATGGAATATTGATTCGCATCCTGCAACTGCACGGTTATCGTACCTCGAGCATCCGCCTTGGCCCAGATTGTGAAGTTATAGCGCTCCCCTTGTTGGATTGACATTGCGCAATGCTGATTCGAGTCTGAGAAGCCACGGTTACGAATGGTTCCGCCATCTTGCACCGTCACATAGTAAGCATTCGTCTCCGGATCATCTACACCAAAGTGCTCATTCAATCCACCCGTCTGCTGTACAATCATGCGATCTGTGTCCCCGGACCAAGCAAACAAAGGCTCACGATTCCGCCCCGTCGAACAACCACACTCTCCAGATGCATGTGAGTACGTATCGAAGGCAAACGATTCAAACGAACGATTCTGCACCAGTTCTGCGTAAATGCCCCCATCTGCCGCATTGTTGATGTCCTCATAGAACAAACCATACATCACTTCACTGATATCAGCGACCTTCTGATCCCCATGAATGGTAATCGTATATGGCGGTAAATGTTCAGGCAACACGGAAACATCATAATGCTTGCTGAGTGTGCTGCTTCCCTTCGTTAACAAAGCCCTTAAACGGACTTCTTGCGGCGAAGTAATCATCTGGATCTTCCCATCATGCGATAGAATCTCTGGCTTGCTAGACCGCCATTGTACACCGACCTTACCGCCCAACAGATTCAAGGGCAATGAAATATCCTTTGTAATGATTTTGGTCGGGAACGAAAGATATTTATCCCCTGCGAGCTTGATAATCTCCTCATCTGTCAGTGACTCACACATCACCTCAATCACTTCATCCATGGTTAAGCCTGCGCGATATATGCGCAGATCGGAGAGCGAGCCAGCAAAGTCAACATCTGCCGCATATTGAGAACGTCCGATATAGTTCTGACTGTAGTTGGAAATATCGCTGAAGGTATCAAACCATTTGCGCAGCTTCGCATAGTTCCCACTAGAGGTTTGGCTAATGGAACCATCCGCAGCCTTCTCCCCATTCACATAAACGATAGGTCCTGCACTACTCTGAGTGCCATTCTCTGTTCCTGAGATGGATAATGCAATATGCATCCATTCCCCACTCGCGAAGCCACGACCTGGATTGGCCACGAGATCATCAGCCGCAAACAGAGAGCTCCGTAACTGACGTGTTAGAAATACATATGGGCCTTGCTCACCTTTACCAAAATCAAAAATTCGTTCCCACACGTTGGCACCCTTGCCAAAGTTGACCCATGTCGAAACCGTCAACCCTGTGTTATCGCTTACATCTTGAAGTAGATTGGAAGGTAGCGCAAGATAAGATGAACCATTGTCTCCCCCTGCAAACGTAGCAGCAGTTCTGCCTTGAACGGTAGAAATGGTGGGTTTCTGATCTCCTAAAGCTACTCCAACATGCCCATTTCCTGAGGAATCCTGACCTATGTTCGTCGGTTCATCAAACGTGTAATGTGCAATCAACTGATTCTTGAATGTACTCATTGGTAATCCTCCTATGTAACCAAAATTTAATTCATATAAATATAAAATAGTTGATAAATATCTAAACAATTCACATACTCGTTATACTACCTACTTATATCCCATTTTTCAATAATAAAATTATAATAAGTCCTATTCCGCTTAGGAAAAAGCGAAATTCTAAATTTAATTCTCGGCAGACGTTCATTCGATATGTCATAAACATTATAGTTTACAAATATATGAATTGATTGATAGTATAACAAATGAAAGCGGTTAATTGTAAATTTTAACAAGGAGGTGTGTACTGAAGTATTCGGCAATAAGGTAATGAACAAATAAACTATCATTGGCGTTTGATGAAAGGGGAATTTTATGAAGCGTTATATGGCTATCGCACTTAGTGCCGCTCTGCTCACTTCACCAACTCTGTTGCCAGGCTCAGCTATGGCGAACAGTTCTACCTCAGACGTGATACAACCACAATCGACTACTCAATCTACGCTTAACACGATACCTGGATTTACGGATGTTTCTGTTCATGATCCTTCCGTCATTAAGGTTGGCGATACCTTTTATGTATTTGGTTCACATTTACAAGTCGCTAAATCCAAAGATCTAATGAACTGGGAAGCTGTGGCATCAGGCGTTACGGATAATAATCCAGTGGTTCCTAATGTGACGAAGGAGTTTGGAGAAGCCTTAGCCTGGGCGCAGACGGATACATTATGGGCGGCCGATGTTATTCAATTGACTGACGGCAAATTTTATATGTACTACAATGCGTGCAAAGGCGACTCTCCTCGCTCTGCACTTGGCGTTGCTGTCGCTGATAACATTGAAGGGCCTTATAAGGATCAGGGGATATTGCTGAAATCGGGTATGTGGGATCAGATTAGCGAGGACGGTACCATATATGATGCAACGAAACACCCTAACGTTGTTGACCCCGATGTGTTTTTTGATAAAGACGGCAAGTTATGGATGGTATATGGCTCTTATTCGGGAGGAATTTTCATTCTGGAGATGGACGAAACGACGGGTAAACCTCTGCCGAATCAAGGTTATGGCAAAAAACTGACGGGCGGTAATCACAGCCGTATTGAAGCGCCTTATATGCAATATAGCCCTGAGACGGACTATTATTATCTATTCCTCTCCTATGGTGGACTCGACGCTGTTGGCGGATATAACATCCGGGTAGCACGTTCGAAGACACCAGACGGTCCATTTTACGATGCTGCGGGTAATGATATGATTCAAGTCATGGCGGATAAGGACAAACCGCTGTTCGACGACGCATCCATTGAGCCATTCGGCGTTAAGCTGATGGGCAATTACCTGTTCCAAAGACAGATCGGTGATCCGGGTACAGGTCAGGGTATCGGTTACGTATCACCAGGTCATAACTCCGCCTATGTCGATCCTGAGAGTGGCAAGCACTTCTTAATCTTCCATTCTCGCTTTCCAGGACGCGGGGAACAACATGAAGTCCGTGTACATGAAATGCATATGAATGCCGATGGATGGCCTACAGTGTCTCCATATCGTTATGCAGGATTGGACGAAGCTTCTAATGTCATTCCGAGTCATTCGGTGGCAGGTCAGTATAAGTGGATTAATCACGGAAAAGATATCTCATCTGCAATCAAAACATCTCAAAATGTTGTTCTTTCTCCTAATGGTCAGATTAGCGGCGCAGTGACAGGCACATGGAGTGTTACAGATGATCATCGCAATCAGATTACCATCACGACAGACGGTGTGACTTACAAAGGGGTACTTACCTATGAGTGGGAACCGAATCTTCAGCGCGAGATTCTAACCTTCAGTGCCCTCTCCTCTACAGGCGTTGCGATCTGGGGAAGTCAAGAGGTTGACCTTGCGGATCAAGCCGTTGTTGATGCGGTTAAAAAGGATCTAAGTATCGGTGACACCAAAAATATATTTTTCAATGTGTCCCTCCCCACATCAGGTGCACGGGATAGCAAGATTACATGGAGTTCGTCTAATGTCGCTGTACTTTCAAATACAGGGGTTGTAAATCGTCCCCGTGCAGGCAAAGGCGATGCCAAAGTAACATTAACGGCTAACATTACAAAAGGAACTGCATCTACCTCTCAAAGGTTTAATATTACCGTACCTGAGCAAGCAAAAGGACCTTTACTTGGGGAATACAGATTTGACGGCAGCAAGCTCGCCAAAATTGCACAGGATTCCAGTAAAAACGGATATCATGGACAAGCCTTTCACGTGGAGAGTTCGGTCGTAGGTAACAAGAAAAACCTCGCTGCTGCTTTTAACGGACAAGACAGCTATATCGAACTGCCTGGACTTATCACAGATACGACGGACTTCACATTTAGCAGCTGGGTCTATTGGGACGGTGGTAATCCATGGCAACGGATTTTCGACTTCGGTAATAGCTTGACGCGTCATATGTTCCTTACGCCTTCTCAACATAACGGAGCACTACAATTCACCATTCATAATGAGGGTAAGGATCAAAGTCTGATCGCATCCCAAGCATTGCCCACGAACCAATGGGTTCATGTTGCTGTTACACTCCAGGGTGACACAGGAACGTTGTATGTGAATGGCCAATCTGCGGCGAGCAGTACCGACATCACCTATAACCCCAAAGATTTACAAAGTACTGAGGCATACTTAGGCAAGAGCCGATATACTGCCGATCCGTATTTCAAGGGCAAGATGGATCAGGTTAGCATTTATAATAAAGCACTGACAGCTAAAGAGATCCAACGCTTGGCTGGAGAGCGCCTGGAGTAATTAGTGCACAAAATTAAATAAATAGGAAGAGACCACATTCATTGGTTTGGTGCATGAATGTGGTCTCTTCTATTGTCCTGAATAGAGAACAACTGTAGCCTACGCAATTGTAAGAGCTACAGTTGTTCTTATTGCTGCTTTTGTTATTATCGCATGATGGTAGAGCAATCATGCGTCATTCATTCTTTTCTAAGCGTAAGGTTAAAGCTTACACATGTGTAGCATACGTATCACGAGCAAGTCGTGTTGCCTCAACCATGTTTTGCAGCGATGCAACCGTTTCGTCATAACCACGTGTTTTGAGCCCGCAATCTGGATTAATCCAGAACAATTGTGCCGGTAACACACGCAAAGCCCGCTGAATCATATCCGTCATTTCCTTCACACTAGGTACACGTGGACTATGAATATCATACACGCCGAGTCCAATGCCAAGCTTGTATGTGTTCAGCTCAAAGCTATGAATCAATTCACCGTGACTCCGTGAAGTTTCAATCGAAATGACATCCGCGTCCATGGCTTCAATCGAGCCAATCATGTCATGGAATTCGCAATAACACATATGCGTGTGAATTTGTGTCGTTTCCTGTACCGTACAAGTCGTAATTTTGAAAGCCTTCACGGCCCAAGCAAGATAATCCTCCTGCTCATTTACCTTTAGTGGCAGCCCTTCACGAACAGCCGGTTCATCCACCTGAATCATGCCGATGCCTGCTTGCTCCAGTGCCTCAACTTCTTGTCTGAGGGCATAAGCCAACTGGTATGCAATGTGTTCCCGCGGGATATCGTCACGGACAAATGACCAGTTCATAATCGTGATCGGGCCAGTTAACATGCCTTTCACAGGCTTCTTCGTCTGAGATTGAGCATACACCGTCTCTTCCACCGTCATGTTTCCGTCAAATGCCACATCTCCGAAGATGACAGGTGGCTTCACACAGCGTGATCCATAGGATTGCACCCACCCATTCTGCGTGAAGGCGAAGCCGGCTAGCTTCTCACCAAAGAATTCAACCATATCCGTGCGTTCGAACTCCCCATGTACAAGTACATCTAAGCCAATCTCTTCCTGAAGTCCAATCCATGTATCGATATGCTGGTGAATGAAATCCGTGTATCGCTGCTGATTCCACTCCCCTTTACGCCAGCTCTGACGTGCTTTCCGAACTTCAGCAGATTGAGGGAAACTTCCAATCGTTGTCGTTGGTAGCAGCGGTAGTTGCCACTTATCCTGCTGTGCTAGATGTCTCTTGGCAAATGGCACAGAACGTACCGGCTCTTGCACCCGAAGTTTCTCCACCGCTTGCTGAACATCACTACGATTGCGCTCATTGGACTGATGCAGAGCCAGAATTGCACGTGCACTCGAATCCAGCTGTGTAGCGATAGCTCCAATGCCTGAGGTTAGCGCCTGGGTTAAGAGAACCAATTCGTCCAGCTTCTCATCCGCAAATGCCAATGCACTTTTCAGTTCATTCGTAAGCTTGGTTTCACGATCCGTTGTTACCGGAACATGAAGTAGACTGCACGAGGATTGGATAATCAGGCGATCTGGCGATACAATGGCAGACAATTCATTCAGAAGATCCAGCTTCTCTTGCAGAGAAGATCTCCAGATTCCACGTCCATCAATAATACCGGCTCCCAGCAACTTGTCCTGTGGAAAAGCAAACGATTGGAGCAATTGTTGGTTTCCAGACCGTCCGTGTACAAAATCAAGTCCGATACCTTGAACAGGCAATGCCACAATATCTTGATAACGCTCTACAGCTTCAAAATACGTTTGTAACATGATGTTGATTGCAGGTGCGGATGCATGTAATGTTTCATAGATAGTTCTCAGATGTTGCAGATCTTCATCGCTCACTTGCGTAACAAGGATTGGTTCATCGATCTGTACCCACTGCACACCTTCCTGCTGCAATTCTTGGAGAATTTGAACATATAGAGGTAGCAGGCGATTAAGCCATGACCCTGTTTCAGAGGCACTATACCCTTTCGATAACTTCACAAATGTAAGTGGACCGACTAACACGGGTTTCCCTTCAATGCCTAATTTCTCCTTCGCCTCCCGGTACGCCTCCAAAGGTTTATTCTCCGTAAGTACGGGTGTGAGACCCGACAATTCCGGTACGATGTAATGATAATTGGTGTTGAACCATTTCGTCATCTCGCTGGCAGCGGCATCCTTGGTTCCACGTGCAATCCCATAATATACAGACAAGGGTACTTTACCACCCTCATAAGCAAAACGCTCAGGAATCAGACCAAACATCGTAGCCGTATCCAATATATGATCATAATAACTGAAGTCGTTGACAGGAATGTAATCAATACCTTTTGCTTGCTGTTTACGCAAATGATTCAAACGGATTGCTTGCAGCTGGCTTTCAAAAGCTTCGGTGTCAATTTTGCCTGCCCAATATGCTTCCAATGCTTTCTTCCATTCACGATCTGCTCCAATACGCGGATATCCAAGAACACTACTTTTCACCATATGATATTTCCCCTCTGCACTTCGATTTGTTATATCAAAAGTTATCACAGAAAGGCTTGCGCCATGTAATTCCATAAAATTATATCTAGCTATAGCTTCAGGCTATAGCTAAGCATTTTTTTTACTATGCATTAATTACATAAACAAACTATCCCGTTAAGATAGAATTAAGACTGTGTTTTAATATACATAAGCTTGGGCAGTTATAATGAGGAAAATACAACAAGAGAGTATGTGAAACCATGAAAAAATGGGGAAAACGACTACGAATTACAGCCATTGCGGGACTTGCGTTGATTCTGGTGCTACTGGGATCAGGCGTGGTTTATCAGCAGGTAGGTAAAAGAAATGATTTGAACAATTTCACACCCCCAGGCAAGCTCTACAAAGTACATGGAGAAAATATGCACCTCTATACAGGTGGTCAAGGGGATGTAACAGTGGTCATGGCATCCGGTTGGGGTACGGCTAATCCCTATGTAGATTATTATCCTCTATATGAACAATTAGCTCCCTATACCAAATTCGCGGTTTATGACCGCTTCGGTTATGGTTATAGCGATGTAACAGACAAGAAAAGAGACGTGGATACGATTGCAGAGGAGTTACATGAGCTGTTAGAGACTTCTGGGCAGAAACCACCTTATATACTCGTCGGGCACTCCCTTGGGTCGCTTGAAACGCTGCGATATGCTCAGAAGTACCCGAATGAAGTAAAAGGCATTGTGATGATTGATGGGGGTAGCCCGGAGCATTATGCAAAAGACGAAGATAATTTGGCCGATGTCATTGGTGGCTTTATGAATCAATTCCGTATTCAAACGGGACTGTTCCGATTGTCTCTACAATCCGAACCTGTCTTGGAAGCAAGTCGTGCTAATCGTAACAACCTGAAATTTGTACCTGATGAGTTGAAACAAGTTGATACGACAGCTCTGCTGCTTAACTATGGGAATTCCAACACCGTGGATGAATTACGTGAGATGAACGCCAATGCAACGGTCGTGATGAATAATACCAAGCCTCTATCTGTGCCACTAACCATTCTAACCTCAGATTATTTTGGAGCTAGTGAACCGATCTGGGATCAGTCTCAAGCGGAGTTCATTTCCTGGTCAACACAACCCAAACACGTGACAATAAAAGATTCCGAGCATTATATTCATCAGTATCATCCAGAGCAAGTAGCCGATGAAATATTAGAATTAGTGGAAAAGTAAGTGCCTTCCACCCTCAACGGTAATAGTCCGTTGGGGGTTTTTATATCTTTTGGCCATTACCCAATCTGGGATAAACCATTTCTATGGGACAGAAACTGGTCTAGGGCCTCTCTCATATCCTTGGATGTAAGTCCATGTCGGTTGAAGTAGTTGTGAATATGCTCGAACCCACTCCAATCCTGATTGTAAATCTGCTGTATTTTGCGATTGAACTTCTCTTCTGCATCATCTTGCTTAGAACCTAGTGGTTCACATAGCCAGAAATCATTTCTTTTCACATCACCACACTTCGTCCACAGCAAATTCTCATACTGGATGACATCCCAATCCTGAAAGCCTGCTCTGATCTGCCCGATTTCTGTTGTGAGTATATCATTCATTAATTGAGGCGGAATGTGTCCATACGTATCTCGATACTGTCTCAGATTAAGCGCGTCAACCCAATGAGTAAGCACGTACTTTCCTGAAGAATATGCGTATAGCTTAGGAACGAATGCACAGTTTTGCATTGTTGATATGGCCTCGCACTCGATCTCTCCATCTATTTTTCCACGCGTACTATACACTCTGAGGCTATAGTCTTTAATTCTATAAACGACAGAACGTTGACCGACTAGGGAAGCTTGCATAGTTAAATGGCCATTTGCTTCATAGTGAGCAAGTAACTCTTTCATATTCGAGGGTATAGGATTCACAATGTTCATAATCAGATCTCCTTGTTGTTCTATTCAGACTAAAACGTTTTCATTTTAACAAGATTACCTTTGTAAATACTATTTTATCTTTAATAATTGGTATGAACATATACAATATGGTCAAAACATGAAGTATTTGCTCTGAAAATTTCGGAGCCACTCCTCTTGCGTCGTTTATATATTCACTTTAAAGGTTGGAACCCGTTTCACGTCAAGTCACAAAAAAAAACGGTACCTCCCTGTATAAACAGGAAGTGTACCGTTATTTAACAACTAAAATCTAATATTTATTAATGCATAGGACCTTGCTGACCCTGTTGGTTACCTACTTTAACACGTTTAATGAAGAAGGAGGTGACCAGTCCGATTAGCGCAAGTACTAGTGCAAAAACAAATGCATTTTGTACACCTGATGTGAAACCTGCCAACTGATTCTCAGGACTTTCAGGATTCGTCACTCCGCTTAAGAATCGAGTCTGACCAGCACTCAAAATACTTACAGCTACAGCCGTACCAATCGCACCTGATACTTGTTGGAGTGTATTCATGATTGCTGTACCATGCGGATAATATGCTGGTGGCAATTGGTTCAAACCGTTTGTTTGCGCAGGCATCATGATCATTGAGATTCCGACCATCATAAATACATGCAATGTAATGATCGTGCCAAGTGAAGTACTTGGAGTAATGTTAGTGTACATAAACAGAACTACCGCTACAACCGCAAGTCCAATAATAACCAGCCATCTTGGTCCAAACTTGTCGAATAGACGACCCATGACCGGAGACAAGAAACCATTGAGTAAGCTACCTGGCAATAATACAAGTCCCGCTGTCAATGCTGTAACCGCCATACCTTGCTGCAGATACATCGGAAGAATCAACATGGAGGACAACATCATCATCATACAGATGAAGATCAAGATTAAGCCAATTGTGAACATCGGATATTTGAAAGCCCGCAGATCCATCATAGGCTGCTTCATTTTCAATTGACGGATACTGAAGATTAACAAGGACAGCACACCAATCACAATCGTGATTACTACGACTGGGCTTGTCCATCCACCGCCAGTATCTCCATGACCACCTGCGCTACTGAATCCATATACAATACCGCCGAATCCGAGCGTAGATAGTACGATGGAAAGAACATCAATTTTGGGCTTCGTCAATGTCGATATATTCGGCAAGAACAGCAAACCGCAGATTAAGGAGATCAAGAAGAACGGCAACGAAATCCAGAAGATCCAGTGCCAGCTCAGATTAGCCAAGATCAGACCCGAGATACTCGGACCACTCGCAGGTGCAAACATAATAACGAGACCGATCAGACCCATAGCTGCACCGCGCTTTTCAATCGGGAAAATAACCAAAATAGTGTTAAACATGAGCGGAAGCAGCAATGCTGTACCTACCGCCTGTAATACCCTAGCCACTAATAAAATTTCAAAGCTAGGTGCAAGAGCAGCTACAAATGTTCCTGCTATGGAGAAAATCAGAGAAGTTGTGAACAACTGTCTCGTTGTAAACCATTGTAATAACATACCGGATACCGGCACCAGAATACCTAGAACGAGCAAGTACCCTGTAGTCAACCATTGGATCGTCGTTGGACCAACTTCCAGCAATCCCATCAGTGGCGTTAATGCCACATTCAGAGCTGTCTCACCGAACAATCCGATAAATCCACTTAATAACATAGCAAATAAGATTGGAAACACCTTATATTGCTTTGTTTCTTCCTGGTTCTGTACAGAACCGCCTTTCATGGAAGCCTCCACGATCCCATCCTCCTCAAACGTTTCAAACTATTTCTCTCTTTGTCTATATAAATGAACTAATGCATATTACACTTTCCACTTCGATGACAGAATAACTTTCCGATCGCTGTTATCCCCAGATTTTTTTGATTCCCTTCTCCAAAGGGAAAATCCGGTGATAAAGGCGAACGCTTTGCTTCTTCATGTTATTTCTGTCCCCTCCGTTCCCGTGTAATGACTAAGTTCAGTTTATATAGCTTTACTTATATGGCGTTTTTCGCCGCTACCGATAAGTAATCAGCAGCCGTCAGCAGAGGCTGTTTGTCCTGATTCGTCAGGCTGATAATCAGTGCTCCCTCCATCATGGAGATGATCAGAAGTGCTGTATCACGTGCTTTATCTTCACCCATGCCATCCAATAACAGATGTTTTTTGATGATCTGCTGCCAATCGGCAAAAACACCCTGACACGCAATTCGCAGTTGTTGGCTGATACAGGAAGTCTCTACGGCTGCCCAAAAACTAAATGGCAAGAAACCCGTAAATCCCGCGGCTTCCGTCTCATCAGCCAAGTCGTGTATGAATTGCTGAATGGCGTCTCCAGTATTGTCATGTGCAGCAAACGTTTCTTCAAACACCTGTAGGATATGCTGATTGGCTTTTTCAATACAGACGTGTGCAAGCTCTTCCTTGCCGCTCGGGAAATAGTGATACAATGAACCCTTCGGCGTACCGCTCTCCTTGATGATCTGATTCAGACCTGTCGCATGATATCCTTGTGAAAAAAACAGTCTCGCTGCTGTGCTGACAATGAGCTCTCTAGCATTGGACTTTTCACTCATGGAGCCACTTCCTTCAAAAAATTATAACAATCGGTCTATATAATTAAAACCGCATTTGAATGCATTGTCAATCATTTGTTTTAATTTTTAACTTCCTTATTTTGAGTAATGAATTACCATGCTCATTTTCGTTGTATCCGCTCCTGAATGTTGGTATGTATGCGGTCTGTTGGCTCGGAAACGAATGGATTCTCCCGTTCGAACCGTGTACTCTTCTTCCTCTATGCGAATGATGACCTCTCCTTCGAAGACCGTAATAAATTCCTCACTTCCTTCAATATGAGGCTCTGCTTGCAGATACGCTTCCATATCCATTTCCATCATATACATCTCAAAGTGACGTTCATCCTCAAATGGAAAATGGGGATAGATTCGTATTCTTCCATCGTCCTCAATCCATGGCTGAACATCCGCTCGTGTTACTAGATGCGTATCTGCAGCCGGTTCATGAATTAATGTTGTAAAAGAAGTCTTCAATCCGTTAGCAATCTTCCATACGGTTGCAATGGTTGGATTAGACACACCACGCTCAATCTGCCCTAACATCGTCTTGCTAATCCCCGTTAATTCAGCCACCTTATCCAGACTTAGCTTCCGTTCTTCCCTGATTGACTTCAAATTCTGTGCCAAGATCGTATTAACCTGGTTCATCGTACCTCACTCTCCATTCCTTTTCTTCTGTACTCTATTATAAACCTATTGTGCGTTATAGAGCACATGTTGTACACTAAAATAAATATGTGCTTTATAACGCACAAAAATACTTTATAAGGCACAAAAAAATAAAATATGGAGGCTATATGTTCATTATCCCACTACTGATTTATGCTATCGTATCTTCCTTCAGCCCAGGGCCCAATAACATCATCGCAATGACAAGTGGACGAGATCATGGGTTCAGCAAAACTCTTCCTTTTATAGGAGGAGTCGCGTTCAGTTGTATGATCATTATGTTACTTTCCAGCTATTTCAGCCTGATACTTCATCTATTCATTCCAACCTTTCGTCCTATACTTAATCTATTGGGATGTATGTACATGCTGTATTTAGCTTTCAAAGTCATGATCAGTCATTCTACTAAGAATAACGCTTTACGTACTTCTCCATATAGCTTTGGTTTTGGATGTGTCCTGCAATTCATCAATCCCAAAGTCATCATATATGGTCTGACTGCGATCTCCATGTTTGTCATTCCACTGGGCGAATCACACCATCATCTAATCTGGTTCTCGTTACTACTAACGTTCATCGGGATTAGTGCCAATATGACATGGGCACTCTGTGGTTCGTTATTCCAGAACTTATTATTGAGACATGAACGTCTGTTCAATGTGTTGATGGGAATCATGCTTATCTACAGCGCCATATCCATCTTAGTTTCTAAGTAGGACACAGAACATAAGCAAGCGTTCATCCCCCACACCGGAGTTGAACGCTTGTATTATAGTAATGTTTGATCTACACCATTCGCATCATTCCAACAATCCTAATTACTTTATTAACGGTAGCACCCTCTTGTGTAGCTTTTCATTCATTGCCTTGTTTATTCCACGCCTCCATAGCTAGTTCACTGTTAATACTCACTGCCGAAAGTGCCCCTAAGGATGCGGCCGCAATCGCTTGATGATATTCGGATGCAGCATCCCCCGCGCTGAACACACCTGGAACAGTAGTTTTCGCGCGCTCATCAACAATGACTGTACCCAGCTCATTCACCTCACATCCCAAAGATTGGGGCAGGTCTGACCCAATAGACAGCTTCGGTGCGAAGAAAATACCTTTGCACTCAATCTGATTGCCATCTTGCAGAACTACACGCTGCACGATCCCATCCTGGGATTCAATGCGCCCAACTGGTGATTCATAGACAGGAACGCCATGCCGCTGCAACTCCTCACGTTGTTCATCCGTCATTTCATCTGGACCATTCGTACAGATCGTATATTTACTCGTCCAGCCTGTGATAATCTGAGCTAAGTGTAGAGCTCTCGCTCCATTTACGATTAAGACGAGAGGTTGATCCCTTAACTCCCATCCATCACAATAAGGACATACAAACGCCGTCTTGCCATATACTTCAGACAATCCATTCAGGTCTAGCGGAAGATCCTTCTTACCCACTGCAAACAAAATCTTTTTAGCTTGAAGAACTAAACCCTCTGAAGTCGTAACTTGAAACGAACCATCACTTCCTTCTATAGATGTAGCTGCATCTTCTACAAATTGTACAGAAGGAAAAGCACTAATCTGTTCTTTTGCTATCCGCCGAAATTCGCCAGGGCTAATTCCCTCTCTCGTCAGAAAATTGTGAGCTTTATGCGTTACCCGATTTCTCGCCTGCCCAGCATCAATTACAGCAACGTTTCTTCTTGCTCGACCTAATACGAGAGCTGCGTTCAGACCCGCAGGCCCTCCACCAATAATTATCGCATCCATAATTTCTTTCACACTAAAACACCCTTTCCAGATATATTATATCTCTAATTTAACCAAAAAATATTGCCTTCATCGACATAGACCGAACCTTGACATGCTGCTGGGTAATCGTATGTACAGCGATAGATACGATCGCCACATAGTTAAGCTCATTCAACGGTAAAGGATCAATAGTGAGCACTCGATTTAACAAAACCATTAAAGACCCTTTATGTCCATAATATATACTCAATTGATCTTTGGCAAGTTAAATTTTGTGGTACCCCTTAAGATTCTTCCCCCAGTAACACATAAAATCATTTTTCACAATTAAAAAAGCTCTTGTTTTTAAATTGTTCACAATCAATTGACAGTATTTTTAATACTAAAAAGTTGCTTATTTCACATAGTAAACGGAATGCTATAATAAGTTCACAAGATATATAAGTATAGATATAGGACGTGAGTACTTGAAAACATTGAATAAAGGGTCTCAACCCAAAATTGAACTAGAGTTCAACTCTATTCCCAAAGTCTTCTTTGACACGATCAAAGTTGGAATTATCAAGTCCAATCTAATCGCCATGTTGGCAGGTTTATGCTTGGCTCTGTATGTATTCGATGCTTCATTCCTGGCTAACATTGTACCGATTATTCTTTCGGTCATTGGCTCCTCTCTCATTATAGGAGCTGCCGGCGTGTTCAACAATCTGTACGATCGTGACATTGACGCCATCATGGAGCGTACGAGAACCCGTCCAACTGTAACTGGACAAGTTAACACCAAGTCGGGATTGATTCTAGGTATTACCATCACCATTATCGGGGGAATACTTCTCTACATCGCCTCCCCTTCGGCAGCTTTCTTTGGTATTCTAGGTCTGTTGCTCTACGTGTTCCCGTACACAATGTGGACAAAACGTACAACCATTTATAACACTGAAGTAGGAAGCTTGTCCGGAGCTGTTCCTCCGCTTATCGGTTGGGCAGCCATCTCACCAGAACTTGGACACTTTGAAATCTGGGCGTTAGTGGTGACGATGCTGTTGTGGCAGATGCCTCACTTCTATGGTATTGCGATTCGTAGATTTGATGAATATAAAGCAGCTAATGTTCCAATGCTTCCTGTTGTAAAAGGAATTAGACGCACTTATATCCAAACCAATGTTTATCTGGTATTGTTGATGGCTTCCAGCTTCCTATTCTGGCCACTAAGCCCGTTTGTTGCGATTGTTGCCTTCCTTGTAAGCTTGGCATGGTTCATTTTGAGCGTAGCTACCTTTGATCGAAACGAAATGAAGAAATGGTCACACAAAATGTTCATCTTCTCCATTAATCACATTACAATTGTTTTCCTTGTGATCATTGCTTACTCTCTAATTGCTCAATTAATTAAATAAATAATAGACAAACCAAAAGCCATATCGATCAACTCAAGACGAGTGATTGATATGGCTTTTTCTTAGCTGTTCAATTGCTGCTTTCTTTTCTACCTTAACCAACCTTAGCAGGTGTTTGTTCACCTTGCCAGAGCAGTTGCATCTCTTCACTCGTTTCAAGTAAGTGACTCAAGCTGCCTTCGGCTTCAATACGTCCATCCTTCATAACAATGATATGATCGGCTCTGGATAATGCGGCTCTACGATGGGATACCGCAATACAAGTTACCTCGCGCTCACTGGCCAAACCCTCCCAGACCAATTGCTCTGTTTCTACATCTAGCGCACTGGACAAGTCATCGAAGATAAACAGATCGGCTTCGGTCATTAGCATCCGCGCAGTAGACGCACGTTGAATCTGTCCACCAGACAGCATAACGCCCCGAGGACCGACAGATGTCTCAAGTCCATCATCGAGATTTTCGATATCCTTCTTCATAACGGCTAGCCGAATTGCTTTTTCCAGTCCTTCCTCAACCGATTCTCGTTTACCTTGAACAATATTCTCTCGTAACGTATCGCTAAATAAACGAGGAACCTGCGGTGTATATGCTGCTCTTGGCGGCATAAGGAATGTAGCCGGATCTACTTCTTTTCCATTCCAGCGAATCATCCCCTCCTGTTTCGGCAGCAGACCCAGAAGCGTGCGCACCAGAGTTGATTTTCCTGATCCAATACGCCCTGTAATGACCAGGAACTGCCCTCTCTGCAAGCGGAAATGAACATGCTCTATCCCATTCGTGGAATTCGGATACTGATAACTCAGATTGCTCACTTCTAACTCTCGGAGTTCATCTTCCTCACTTCGTTCGATGTCTGTCAGCTCAGGAGGATCTTGATTCAGATAGATTTCCCGATAATCCATGATTCGGTTTTCCTCACCAGGACGAAATAACTTCCGCATCCGATCAAAGGACACCTTTAACCGTTTATGCTGGAATACCATGTACCCAAACAAGGAAATACTAAAGCCAATGTTGGCTAGATAGGATGTGAAGAGTGCAAAATCACCCACCGAAAATTGGCCTGCCCTCATCTCTGCCGCACACATCAGCAGAATTAAACCGGTACAGATGCTGAGAACGTGTTGATTCAGCGATCTCATCCACTGTTTGAACAGATTATCCCGTAATGCTGCCTGACGACGTTGTTCATTCAAAGTATTAAAACGGGATGAGACATGCTCTTCTGCTTGCCCAAGCTTCAGCGCCTGCACTGCTCCAAATGTCTCAGCAATGAAACTGGTGATTCGACCTGTCGATTCACGATTGACTTGAGCATATTTACGAGCCCGATTGCCCGACAGATTATTAAGCATTGTAACGACAACCAGCGGAAGTACAGCAACCAACGTAATCTTCCAATTAATATTAGCCATGATGATGATTGAAACGATGGCAAATACGAGTCTGCCCCAGAAGTCGACCCAGGATTCTACGTACTCAACCACTTCATCGACATCATCGCGGAACCGACTCATCGCCTCACCTGGTGAAGCCGGAAGATTCCGACCAGGCCAGCGCATGATACCCGCAAGCATATTCGTTCGTAATATCGCTTGAATGTGATACACATAGGTGATCCAAGCGTAAAAGGCTGTAAAGAATGTCCCTACTCTAGCCATTCTAATCAGTGCAAGAAAGATTAAGGGAACAGCAAGCCACATGTAATCGGTAGATCCGATGGTCACACGGTCAAAAAACCATTGCATTCCGATCCCGATCGCAAGCGGTAGGGAATGAAATATACACCACAACAGACCATTAATTAGAAATAATACTGATTTGAAGCGGAATAAACGACCTATAAATCCTGCGACATTCAAGCCAACTCCTCCTCTCTACCCGTCATACGCAATCTCGCATAATGTGAATCAGGATTGTTCGCCAGCTCTTCTCTGGCTCCAAATTCGATAATCTCACCATCACTGAGCACCATAATCTGATCGACTTGATCCAGCGTAGCTAGTCGGTGAGCAATAATAATCCCTGTGCATTGTTTCATTAATTCATCCACCGCTTGTTGCAGCAACATCTCAGTCGCAGCATCCAAACGTGAAGAGGGTTCATCTAGAATAACTAAACTTGGCTCTGTCAAAAATACACGTGTTAGTGCAAATAGCTGC
The DNA here is from genome assembly GCF_023714095.1 of Paenibacillus sp. MER 99-2. Lineage (NCBI taxonomy): Bacteria > Bacillati > Bacillota > Bacilli > Caryophanales > Paenibacillaceae > Paenibacillus > Paenibacillus sp. MER 99-2. The sequence goes on from NZ_JAMAUZ010000001.1 coordinate 2,100,136, forward strand.
GCTTCTCCAGCCGACAGGGAAGAACCTCCTGCTTTCAAGTGAGTGTCTAATCCTTCCGGTTGGGTATCAATCCATTGACGCAGTCCCAGTCGCTCTGTCGTTTCGATAATCATGTTGTCTGAAACTTCCGAGTTAAATAACGTCAAGTTGTCGCGTAGCGTACCGTCAAACAACTGCACATCCTGCGTCACCATTCCAACCCGGCGGTATAGCGCAGGTAGTGTTAACTCTGTGATATCCTGACCACCGACCCGGATTACACCCTGATTCAGATTATATAACCGAAGAAGAACACGACTTAGACTGGATTTACCACTACCGGTACGTCCAATAATACCAAGACGCTCCCCAGGCTTAATTTTAAAATGAATATCCCGCAATACAGGCTTATCATCGTTATAGCTAAAATGCACATGTTCAAACTCTAGACCCAGTGCACCTGCAGGAAGTGTATCTCGATTCCCGTCTTTAATCTCACTGCTCAGGGAGAGAAGTTCTCGTGAGCGGAGCATACCGGACTTGGCTTTCTGAAATTCTTGCACCTGATCTCCCAGCATCTCAATGGGATCATTCAACATCTGTGTGTATTGATAAATAAGGAACAACGTACCTAGACTAATCGCCCCTTGCATGTAATTGTGAACACCAAGCATCAGTACCGCAGTTACAGCTATGGCAAACAAAATCACCGTTGTATTCCACGGAATAACGCGAAGCATCCAAGCTCTGCGCCCTTTTAGAAACACAACTCGCATCAATCGATAGAAGCGATTCATCACATAAGGCACGTGTCCGTTCGCTTGCACATCCTCAATTCCAGCAATACGTTCCTCAATCATGCCGAACAAGGACGCACTTGCTTCACGCTCGTTCTTCGAGGACTGAACACCCATATTTCGAATGAAAACCATAAACAGAACCGATAACAGTGTGAACACCGTCATTACCAGTGCAATCGGTATATTAATCGTAAACATGAAGCCAAGGATTCCAGCAAGAAGCACAAAGCTGCCAATAACCTGCACAATAAACATTGCAAAGAAATTGGAAATGCTCGTTACATCGCCATCCACCCGTTCGATCATCTCTCCAGGCGTTTTTACATTATGGAACCGCATATCAAGTCCAAGGCAATGCTTCAGCAGATCGCCCCTTAATTGATTCGTTGCCCGCCATGCGACATCATTACCTAGATAACTTACAGCTACAGTTAACAGTTGATTGAAGATCGCAATAATTAGAAATATACCTGCAAGCTGAATGAGACTAGAAACCACGCCGCCACTCGCTGCTGTATCAATAAACCGCTTGATGATCTGCGGATTCAGAAGCTGTAATCCCGTCGACGTCAGCAAAATAATTAATAGCAGCACCAGTCTCAATCGGACTGGCTTTAGATACCGCAATAGCCATGACATCGACTTTTTCTCTTGTTTGGGCATCTTGCCCCACCTCCAACGTACGAATTACTTTGTTAGAAAGCATCAAATTCATCAACTCAAACTCTGCTTAACTAGGCCGAATCATAAATAATTTCGCTGAACCATACATGAATTCTATGATTGTATTGATGATGTACCATTTCACATTCTCCTACCTATCATTTATTTTTGTTTCCAGATGATTCTGAATGATTACAACAAGCACGAACAGACATACATTATTTCACATCCCCAATCTCCCCTTTCATGTGAAACGTTTGCTTGCAGCGCACGACAAAAAGCCATAGATGAACTAAGTTCATCTATGGCTTCTATAACAAGAAGAGTACCATTAGATTATGTAGCGTTACTGGTCTTCTCCTTGACATTCGCACTACGGATGAGCGTCCATGACAGGATGCATAAACAGGACTGCCCAGACGCTATCTTTAAGAGGTTGTTCAAAAAGTTGATTTCAAGTTTCATCCCATCTTCCCGGCATCGAAACCCCTTCTCTTTGAACATATACTCTAACGCAATTGGTTGTGTCGACATGCTCATGCGTATTCAGTTATCGGTTAGATATCAATTTTGGCATGAACATCATCCCTACACCCACCCGTCTCACATATTTGTTGTTTATTGTATTCGCTAATAGGTCAGTACGTCAAGAACATATTTACTGATTTGTTATTTAATTCATGTGATTAATAATCTGAACGTATAGAATGCAAGCTTAATAACCTAAGTATGGAATATCTCTGAAATAAATATTTAACTTATGCACCTTCCAGATTCCTCTGCTGTATAAAAGCTCGATATTTCGATCATATACATAATGGGAGTCACCGGTTAATGTATTCCCAAGAACATAAGATTGAGACAATGTTGCAGTAGTGCTGCTCGTATAATGAATGCCCGTTTCTGGAGCACCGAATTGCACTTCTTCACCCTGCAACTGCTGTCCATCCAGAATGGATTGAATCAATTTCTCCGTAAAATAGGGCTTAAAATAAGCCCTTATTTGTTTATTCTCAGGCATATCAGACGTTTCATTTAACTTGGTTAATAATTCGTTCAATCGGGCTTCAGTTAGTTTCTGTGCATCAGGAATTTGAACGGAATCTGGTTGCATGCTAACCATGATATGACGATCATCAAGACTAACATTGGCCTGCTTGGCTTCCTTGTTCCATTCTAGCTCGGCTCCTAACGTTTGGCTGACAAATCGGAGCGGAACATACGCTGTTGCATTGATCAACTCAACGGGAGAATCCATGGGTTCAACGTAATCATTCACATTTGCATTTTTGAAGTTAACCGCCAATGTAATTTTCTTATCATTTTTGGTCAAAAGAATGCTCTTCGAATATTTGTCCCATTGTACCTTTGCGCCCAAATGCTGTGATACAGCCCGTAACGGAATGAGCACCCGATTGTTCACGATAACTCCAGTATGAATCTCCGTAGGGCTCGTTTCTGCTAATACAGGTAATGCCATTATGCCGAATAGTACGGATGCGACCCATACGGATACCATCTTCTTAAACATATTCAACCTCCCAGAAATAGATGATCGTTATTCACTTTTCTCTATCCTAAGTAACGCTTCATGCTCCATAGAAGTTACTGCGAACACATCTAAAAAGTTCGGATCACTGAAAACAGATCTCGGCTACATTCGTTAGGCACTCTGCTGCATGGCGTTAGCCTCCCGCTCCCTTATGATCAGCCGCTTATGAGCAATCCATAGAAAAGGCAATCCAAGTGCCGTAATCAACGCAAGCGGAAGAAATACAGCTACTCCATGTCCTCCGAATTGGCTCAGTAATAAACCACCCATAATCGGTGCCATAACATTGCCAAAGTTGTTAAAGCCAATCGTGCCAAAGTACGTCCCTTTCCATTCCGGCTTCGCAATTCGATCAATCAGCATATCCATCATCGTAAATAACAACACTTCCCCAACCGTGAACAACACTACACTAATCATCAGCAGAGCTGCGCCACTCGCCATACCGAACAGGAATAAACTTGCGGCAACCAAGAGGTTACCCCAGATGAGCGGTACAAGCGGCGGTGCATTTCGAAATGCACGTACGATAGGATATTGCACGATTAGCACCGTCACAGCATTGAGCGATAACATATAGGAAAACAACTGGCTTCCATTCTCAAACAACGTACTACGCTCCATGTACTGGGCAAGTGTTGAACCAAAATGTCCGTAGCCAAGTACACAAAATGTCGTTCCAATCAGTACTGGTAAAAATACACGATCCCGGCCAGCCGTAGTCAAAGCATCTCGTAAACGTGGTGCCTTCGCCTGCGAGGGCTGTGGTAGATTAGCATGTTGAAGCTGGAATTGTACAATTAACACCAAACCATAAGCGATGTATACAAGTCCAGAGATCAGAAATGGAAAAGTCGATTGCGCTGACCCCAATTGAAAACCAATGATTGGACCAAATACAACCCCTAGATTAATAGCGGCATACCTCAGATTGAACACGAGCAATTTATTCTCTGGTGGGGTGATGTCAGATAACAGTGCGCGTGACGTTGGCTCAAAGACCGCACGACATAGACCGTTGAGCGTATTAGCCACGAAGAAAACCCATAAATACTCTGCCGCGGAGAAGATGAAGAAGACCCCTGCCCAGCAGAAAATGGAGACCAGCATAACCACTTTACGACCGATCCGATCTGAAATATACCCCCCATAAAAGCTTACCATCACACCCGCCAGTGAACTCACAGCGACAGTGAAGCCAGTCTCCGTTGGTGTGGCTCCGAGGACACTCGTCAGATAAATAGATAGAAACGGAATGCTCATCGAGGTTACGAGACGACCAAACATCGTCCCAACAATAATTGTCCAAGCTAAAGGGTGAATCTGTCTTAAATGTTGCTTCATTCGTATGTTCTCCTGTTCTCGTTGTTAACTTCTAGAAGGTCTGCCCTTCGTCTGTTGAATTATGTATAATTGTATAGAACAAAGGGGGAAATAAAAGTGTAAGGAAATAAATATTGATTTCACCTTTTAACACGAGTGCCTTTGAACCATCTTTTATATGAAGAGGAGCTTAACCTTTTGGATACAACAACCGCTCATTACATACGACTTACAACTGCGACTGAGGTTACATTTAAACTACATACACCGGTTCCCGTAACGATCGATACCCTATCCACTGTCTTATGTTGCACGCCTCGAAATGTTAAATTTACCTTGCGAAAGTTGGAAGAGAAAGGCTTTATCCACTGGCAACCGGGGATTGGCAGAGGTCATCATTCCACCTTGACGTTACTTCGCAGTGAGAATGAAACGATAGAATCCAGCTTCATGGAGCTAATGGGTAAAGGAAAAATGAAAGAAGCCATTGAATTCATTGGCGCTATGGAGAACAACGAGACTCTTCGGGAACAATTGTTAGATTCGTTATATAAACAAATGGGATTTCACAGCCATTCGGAAAGCTCTTCGGGTCAGGATGTTCTACGTATGATGCGATCACGTAGATTAGCAGATCTGGATCCCGCATTTGTATACAATGCTTTTGAAACATACTTGCTTGGGCAGGTGTGCAGCACATTGGTGACCTACGATGCCAAAACGGATACGTTCCTACCTGATCTGGCTCACATGTGGGAGGGTAGCAAGGATTATCTAGTATGGACCTTCTATTTACGTAAGAGTGTGCGCTTCCACCACAATAGAATGTTGACATCTAAGGATGTTGAATTTACATTACAGCGTCTGCGAAGTGTGAATAGTCCAGTCGTTTGGTTGTATCGTGACATTGAACGAATTGAGGTTGCTGGGGATTACTGCATTCGCTTTTACTTGAACCGTCCCAATCAATTCTTCTTGCATTTGTTTAGTTGTATTCCTATGACGATCCTCCCATACGATGTTGATGTATCCAAACAACTCATTGGCACTGGGCCTTTTCAGATTAGTGAGATCAATGAGGATTTACTGAAACTAAGCGCATTTGATAACTATTACGGTATTCGTCCTTACCTTGATCAAGTCCATTTTTGGTTTGTACCAGATCTTGAGTCCAATGAGCGTCACTATGAACTACCCGGAACAGATCGATTGGAGCAATCTACTCATTTTGCACAAACCAACAGTTTCAATTATCCTGCTCTAGGCTGTCAATATATGTTATTTAATTTTAATAAACCTGGTATCTTTCATAACCCCAAGTTTCGGCAAGCAATGAAAATGGTCTATGATTCTGTTTCACTGGTAACGGAACTGGGAGGCAATCGAATTACGCCAGCAAACAGCCTTTTGCCCTGGAAAAGCGCCGAGCATCATTGGACTCCATCCTCACTTGAGCAAGCACGTAATCTGCTACACAGCAGCGGATATCTTAGTGAGACACTCATATTATCGTACTCGGAGAATAAGGATGTCTTAACTGCCAATTGGATTCAACAACGAGCACAGCAAATTGGCTTAAATATCGAACTGTCTCCGACAAATGAATGTCTGTATCCTACTAATGCGATGAAAGCCGATCTTATTTTGGCAGAAGAAATTTTGGAGGAGGATTGGCAATATGGGTTGATTCATTTTTTTACGAATCGGTCGAATCACCTTCATATCTGCATGTCACCTCATTCGCTGAACGAGTTAGAACAGAAACTGGATTCGTTTGGACAGCTTGATACCCATGCACGCGCACAGCTGTTAGATGAAGCTGAGGATTTACTGAGGGATAACGACTGGATTTTACATGGATGTCATATGAACAAAAGTGCTCAGCTGAACCAAAGTTTATTTGGCATGCAAACAGCTGATTTTGGCTATATGGACATTTCCAAGCTGTGGATTAAGAATCAATAGGTATTGCGATGATTACATTTATACAATAAGAGTCATTTACGTTCACATCTTGAAGTGTATCCAACAAAAAAAGACCGCCCTTTAAATTAAAGGCGGTTCTTCACTCTACTGTTGTTGCTGCTGTGGCTCACCGTTCACGTCCAATGATATAGTCTAACAAATGTCGGAGAAAAGGAATGGTCTTACGCATCTCATGCAGTGCATCCGTTGCCTGGCAGTAATGTTCCCACATCTCCTTATTGGCATCTTCTTCACCAAGAATCGATACAAAGGTAGAGTTATTATTCCGAACATCCTGACCTGCTGGTTTGCCGAGCACCAGATGGTCTCCAACCAGATCGAGCAGATCATCCTTAATTTGAAAAGCGATACCCGCATGATAAGCGAATTTTTTCAATATGTTGATCTCAGATTCAGGTACCTGAGCCAAAATAGCTGGCATAACGAGTGCCGCTTCAAACGCAATGCCTGTTTTATAAAAACAGATCTCGTTCAGTTGCTCCAGGTTCAGCACTTTGCCTTTGGAATTCAAGTCCATCGCCTGTCCCATACACATATCCTCCGCTTTTTGTGCAGAGTAGCGAATGAGTGAAAGTACCGTTTGCGGATCGAAACGATCCAACGAGGATTGCTCTCCAATGGCTCTTTGGATCAAGTACAGACCCGTTAGCTCCGCTGTTGCACTATTATGCAAGTGATGCAATGTGGAGCGCCCCCGACGTGTGGGTGCATTATCCTGCGTAGGCAGATCATCAAAAATAAGCGAAGCAGTGTGCATATATTCGAGAGATCGCAAGAGCGGTACAATCGCTGCTTCCTGCAATCCGTATTCACGCACCCCCATGACCCAGGTCAGAATTGGTCTTATTCGCTTCCCATCACCCTGTAGGCTGTAGTTCGCCGCATCAATAAGAGTTTCTTTCATTTCACGAAGTCCATTTGGCTTAGAAATCTGTAGCTCCTGATTGATCTGTTCACGAACCGTGCGAATCGTATCTACAAACTCTTGCTTTTCGATCTTATCCTGCCGTAGATGAATGACGACTTGATCACGAAGTAATTTATCCAGGAAATCGACATCATCGGCTTTCTGTACCATTTTCTGCACAAGTCGATTGAACTCCGGTTGGCCAGATGCCAGAATGTCCATAAGTTCATTATATTTAGGCTGACCCAGACGTTCTCTACAACGCTTAAGTCCATTGATGGCACGGTCGAGTATGACCTCACGCGTCTGATCATCTGAATGATATACCTCATGAATCAGATGCGAGATTACAGTCCAGTACAGCTCATAAGGATTAATGAGATCCGGTCGCTGATCGCGATACGTCAGATAATATGTGTACGGGGTAACTGCCCCCTCCTCCAGATCGTCAAACATATCGGCAAAGTCATCCGCGAGTTGATTATAGATCCCATAATAGAAGGTACGTAGATCAAACCCTTCATCCTTTGGCGCACTAAGCACCGAACGAACAATCAATCGTGAAGATGAAGACTTGATAATAATCGGAATGTATAATTCCTCATTTGAGTAATGAGCGTTTGATAACGTTTTGGCGCGATCTATCTCCTGGGATTGGAAGAACACATAAGATTGCTGCAAAAAGGTACGCTGCGTCTCGGGTCGCTGATAATTATGAATGTACTCAAATGCCTCGCGTAACTCCCCATGCACATATCGAATGACTTCATGATGCTCCCCCTTCCACTCTTCGATGTCTGGAACAACACCTGTCAGGAGTGCTTCACGGATCATAAGAGAATACTGTTCCTTCTCTTCTACAGTGAGTGCCTGCGAGTCCAGCAAATCATCGATAAAAGGATAGGTTAATCCGTAAGAATAGCCTAATCTGATAGCTGCATCTAATCGCTGAGCGCGTTCGTCTGAGGGTGTCTCTGCATTCATATCGTCCGTAACGTGCAGCACAACACCAAGAATGATTTTGATCAGCTTACGCTGTGCATTCTCAGCATCCAATTCCTCAGGAATGTTGGCTGCCACACTCTTCAGTTTGTTCATTACCCAGATGACCGCAGATTCTACATTCTCCTTCTGAGACCAGCGATATAACGCAGCCAGACTGATATAATCCGGCTCTCTGTTCGATTGGGATGCAGATTGTAAGAAGTACCGTTTCGTATCTTGAACAACTCGCTGAATACGAGCTTGTGTATCCGTAGAATCCAGTGCTTTTCCTAAGTCTCTCATATAAATATAAGAAATACTGCGATCTAGATAATCGTCTAATTTCCCCGACACATTCAACCAGTGAATATAACGTTGCACGTCCTGGGTGTCTGGTTTTCGTTTGCTTCGTGATAGGAAGGACAACCAGGGGTAGCGGTGAATGTGTTTCTTTTGCCATAAATGAATGTCTTGTGTAAGTTCAGTCGTATACGTATGATTCATAAGCTGTTTATGGAGAGAAGCAAAATACTGAGCTGCCTTTTGTTCGGCTTGCCCATACTCTGCATCAACTCGCTCAATCAATGCGTTATTCATAGGATGAAATACCTCAACTTCTATTAGTGTTAATTTCGTCAGCTCATGTTCTTAATTGGTATACGGCGAAATCACATTTTGGTTACGAAATTGATACGTATTGTTCAACCTACTGCAGATAACATTTATAAAATGGTAGACCACACCTTCACCGCAGTAAAAGCGATGAGCACAATCAATCCATATCTTAGCCATTTTACATTGATCATCGAACTTACTCTAGAACCCAGTGCAGCGCCAATCAAGCTACCCATGACAGTATATATGATGGGCTCAAGCGGTATATTCCCTCCCGAGATTTTGCCGAGAACGCCCCCAATGGCAGATATGAATACGATCGCAAGCGAGGAAGCGATTGTTATTCGAATGGGAATACGGAGTACGGTAAGCATAATAGGGATCAGAATGAAGGCGCCACCTGCTCCTACGATACCGGAGACGATGCCGACTGCCCCAGCAGTGACTGCTGCAATGCCTTTGTTAAATTCAAGATTATCAGAGCCATCCATCGTTCCTCTACTAGGGATCAGCATAAGTACAATCGCAATCACCGCCAAAATCCCATAGATCAGGTTAATGACTTGCTCGCTCAGATAACCGGATACCGTTCCACCGATTAGACTGCCCACAAGAATGCTGCTTCCCATATAACCGACTAGACCTCGATGAATAAACGACCTCTGATGCGGTGTACGTCTTTGTTTTCGCTGATAGGCAACCACCCCGGATAAGGAGGCGAAAAATACCTGAAACATACTAATTGAAGATACTTCATGTGCCGTGAAAGGCTGCAAACCTACGAGTGAAGGAACATACAGCAGAAGTGGGTAATTTATGATTGCTCCGCCTATACCTAACAGCCCGGAGAAGAATGAACCCGTTAGACCAAGTATAAACATGATGATAAAAAGCATGACATCCATCGGTTTTTTTCTCCCTTTCGAAATCCCGCAAAAAATATAATTAAAACAGTATACGTCTGCCCCAAAATCGGCTATAATAATCCCAAGTAAATTAATCCGAAATGAGTGATTAAGCATGTTCAACGTGTTGAAGACTCTTTTTGATAACAATTGTCCGCACTGTAACGAAAAATTACAAGTTCAGCACGATGCCGTGTGCTCTACAAAAGCTTGTTCTAAATGTCAATACAAGGAAGAGAGCTATGGCTCGCTTGGTGTACGCATTATTTATGACACCACAAAATGATAAAACATATCCGTTTATTGTATCACGATCTACGCTGACTCCATAACATTTCTTTCATATGTATAGGATTAAGATAAATAGAAAACGGTGCGAACGAGTAATCGTTCAGCACCGTTTTTTGGTTCTTTTTTAAGTAAGGTTCGCCTTCCACCTTACTTCGTTTTGAAGCTCAGGAATCCATCATCGACTGCAACTGTCGATCCATTCACCGCACTTGCTGCATCACTGAACAAAAATGTTACGACACTCGCAACCTTCTCAGGCTGAATGAGTTTACCACTCATATGTTGCGAAGCGAGAGCATCTTTTACCTCTTGATTGTCACCAAGAATCGGTGTATTAATGAAACCCGGGGCAACTCCAACTACACGGATGCCATGCTCTGCGAGTTCAAGTGCGCCGGATTTAGACATCATCACAACAGCTGCTTTTGCCGCATTGTAGTTGAAACTCCCTACTGCTGCCACACTTCCATAGATGGAGGCTGTATTAACAATGGTTCCTGGCACGTTTAATTCAACCATCTTCTTCGCACCATAGTACATCCCATAGTAAACACTATGCTGGTCTACATCGATGACTCTGTGATAGGATTCTGGATCCATCTCCAGAAAAGGTTTTACAAGCCCAATTCCGGCATTATTGAAAATACCACTGAGTGTGCCGAATTTATCAACTGTCCAATCGATAAGAGCCTTGATCTCATCGCCTTTGGATACATCTACTTTGTATGCCGCTGCTGTTCCACCGCCTGCTTCAATCGAAGCAGCAACCTGCTTCGCACCTTCTTCGTTGAAATCAGCAACAACAATCGTTGCTCCCTGGTCTGAAAGTTGAAGCGCTGTTTCTCTACCAATACCACTTGCTCCACCTGTGATAATAATAACTTTTCCATGATGTTCAGCCATAAATAGGTCTCCTTTGGTTACATGATCTCGAATACAATTTACACCTTAGTGTAACTTTTACCCAAAATTAATATTCATGCCTTCCATAAAAGCCAATAACGGGTTAGATCATGAGCTAGAGTATTGCATCACAGCATATAATAGTCGGAGTATCCCCTTTTACTCATTCTGAAGACCACTTAGCGGGTCACTCAAACTATTGATATTGGAGATTAATTCAGGTATCCCTGTCTTCTCCCAATTTTCAGTTGTGAACCCTTGCTCCGCAATTGTCGTTTCCCATTGGTTGATGACTTCCGTAAGTTGATTATTATAGCCCACCAAATTTTCATGAATACTCTCGCCAATTGCAGGTGCATTTAATTGTGAGAACTCACTAGCTTCAGCCTGAATGTGGTCGATCTTCTCTTGAATCTGAGTGGTTACCTCAGCATTATTAACCGCTTGGGAAGCAAGCTGCTGAAGCTCGGCTCCCGCGCTAGATACTTGTTCTATATATTCTGTAGCTCCACTGACGTAATTCAAACTTTCATTGGCTTGTTCAACGACAGAGCAGGCGGAAATTACGAAAAGACTCGAAGCAAGAAGCCCTGTCAGCATCCAGCTTGGTTTTCTAATTTTGATCATGAAATCTCTCCTTTTTTCTAAAATTAAAAATAAAATTTAAAGTCATTTTCACCTCCATGATAGCTGTTTAACACACCTTATGGCAAATGTAGCCTCCATTTATGTCAATTAAGATGTATAATATAATCATCATACGATAAAGGGATGTCTTGCATATGCTTCAAGCTTTGAATCAACGCTTGAACCGCATTATGCCACTCATTACTCCAGTCAGTATTGTTATTGGTGTACTATGCGGTAGTTTTCTTTCTTCTTATACCTTTTTGTCACCATGGTTATTTGCCTTCATGACCTTTGCGGGAAGTATCAGTCTGGGGATACGAGATTTTCTGAATGTCCTGAAGAAGCCTTTTCCGTTATTTGTTTGTTTGTTTATTTTACATTTAGCAATGCCTGTAATCGCGCTAGGTATGGGTCATTTGGTTTTCCCAACCGATGCATATACAATTACTGGGCTTGTTCTAGCCGCAGTTATTCCAACAGGTATTAGCAGCTTCATCTGGGTCAGTATCTATCGAGGCAACATTGCACTGACTCTTTCCATCATCCTCATTGATACAATGCTTGCTCCCTTTGTAGTTCCAGGGGTGCTGTCACTGTTGATCGGCACAAGCGTATCATTGGATACCGCTGCCATGATGAGCAGCCTGTTCTGGATGATCGTTGTCCCTTCATTGCTCGGCATGCTATTGAATGAATGGACCAAGGGCAAAATTGTTCCCGTCTGGGGACCAAGATTGAATCCGTTATCCAAACTATTTATGGCAGCCGTTGTGGCGATTAATGGCTCTGTAGTTGCACCTTACTTGGCTAATTTCAACTGGAAATTAGCTGGTCTTGCAGTGATTATTGTTTTTCTCGCATCATTCGGCTATGCCCTAAGTTATTTCATTGCCCGAGTACTAGGATGGGATGAGGCCGATCAGGTCGCACTGGTCTTCAACGGAGGCATGCGTAACATTAGTGCTGGCGCGGTACTCGCTGTTACTTATTTCCCGCCACCTGTTGCCGTTCCCGTTGTCCTCGGTATGGTGTTCCAGCAGATGCTCGCTTCCTTGTCAGGGTACCTATTGGGTCGTCGTTCTCAACTACTACAGAAGTCAGATAAGACATCCGCTGCGTAATAACATCGTACGACGATGTATCATAATGCCAAACGCCGACAATACATGTCGGCGTTTTTTACTTGGTTTGAAACAACATATTCATCTGACTGACTGTAAAGCATTATGAGGATACGCTGTTAGCTTGAAGTGAATTTAAGATACGCTGCTGATTTGTTCCTGCATCGCTGCTGCCGGGCATTGACCCGAAGTTTGGACAGCTGGAAGACTGTTATTCGCCGAGCGAGAGGCTGGGCAATCCGTTGGTTCCTCCCGATTCGTTTCCCAAGTACGAGGGTTGGTCATGTCCGGAATGCCGCGTTCCAGGATGGCTTGATAGTGGAGTGTTTTCTCTTCCAGATGCGCAACGCGCTGCTTCGCCTCTTCCAGCTGAATTAGCGCTGCCTCCTTATACTCCATCATAAGCGCGAGACGCTGCGGGACGGTTGAATCACCTTCCAGGCAGAGATCAACATAGGTTTTGATGTTCTCGATTGGCAATCCCGTCTGCTTCAGACATCTAACCCCGTGCAGCCAATTGATGGATTCCTCGTCAAACAGCCGGATGTTGTTTTTATTCCGTTGAACGCTCGGCACCAGACCTTTGTCTGTATAGAAGCGAACAGCATGCTCCGTAAGCCCTGTAATTAAAGCTGCATCTTGAACGGTATACATATGTAATCCTCCTCGTAAAAAAATTAGGATACCCGCTTGACTTCGTGTTACACGAAGGTAATAGGCTTATTGTAACGCAAGCCGATCAGCAGCGGAAGCCCCTCTGCATCACCCCTACATTCGGGTGAAATAATCTGATCATTTGCAGTTAAATTACAACATCCTTAGGAGGAATCTATATGCAAACTGTAACATTGAACAATGGCGTGAACATGCCAATCATCGGCTTCGGGGTGTATCAAGTCCCTGATGCTGAACAATGTGAGAACACGGTATATGAAGCACTGATGGCTGGTTATCGCCTAATTGATACCGCAGCTGGTTATATGAATGAAGAGGCTGTTGGACGCGCAATTAAGCGTAGCGGTGTGCCGCGGGAAGAATTATTTATCACAACGAAACTGTGGATTCAGGATGCAGGTTATGAAAGTGCCAAGCTTGCCTTCTACAAATCCCTGCAGAAGCTACAGCTTGATTATCTTGATCTGTATCTGATTCACATGCCCTTCGGTGATTACTACGGCGCATGGCGCGCAATGGAAAAGCTGTACCGAGAAGGCAAAATTAAGGCCATTGGCGTCAGTAACTTCCTGCCTGACCGTTTGATGGATCTTATCCTTCATAACGAAATCGTGCCTGCAGTCAATCAGATTGAAACCCATCCATTCCAACAGCAGATCGTAAATGCTGCTTTTATGAAAGAGCATGGCGTTCAGCATCAATCGTGGGCACCGTTCGCCGAAGGTCGCAATAATTTGTTTAGCAATGTATTACTGACCTCTATCGCGGATAAACACAAGAAAACGGTCGCTCAAATTGTACTGCGCTCACTCGTGCAGAATGGAATTGTTGTCATTCCCAAATCCGTTCGCAAAGAGCGTCTGGTCGAGAATTTTAACATTTTTGATTTCGAATTAAGCTCGGAAGATATGACAATGATCTCCACACTGGATAGAGGCGAAAGTCTGTTCATGTCCGTCGACGATCCTGAAGTTGCCAAAATGCTGGGCAATCTAAAGGTTGACCTGTAAACGACAAAAAACCATCACCTAGTGATGGTTTTTCTTCAATCCTTTATGACAAGTTGCTTCCGAATTATTTCGGCTGAATGTAACCTTCAGCTTTAAGCAACTCAGCAATCAATACTGCACCGCCAGCCGCACCGCGGAGTGTGTTGTGGGACAGTCCAACGAATTTGTAATCGTAGAGGGAATCCTCACGCAATCTACCTGTGGATACACCCATTCCACGCTCGATGTCACGATCCAGTTTCGTTTGTGGTCTATTTTCTTCTTCAAAGTATGTGATGAACTGTTTTGGTGCACTTGGCAGAGCCAGCTCTTGCGGACGACCTTTGAATTGCAACCAACGCTCCAAGATCTGTTCTTTGCTTGGTTTGTTCTCAAAGTTAACAAAGACTGTAGCCAAGTGTCCATCCGTTACCGGAACACGAATACATTGCGTTGTGATCAGTGGTGAAGATGCTTTCACGATCTGATTGTTCTCAACACTGCCCCAGATGCGCAGCGGCTCCTGCTCACTTTTCTCTTCCTCGCCACCGATGTATGGAATAACATTGTCCAGCATATCTGGCCAGTCCGTAAAGTTCTTGCCTGCTCCTGAAATTGCCTGATAGGTGGAAGCTACAACCTGTGTTGGACCAAATTCACGCAAAGCGTGCAGTGCGGGTACATAACTTTGAATAGAGCAGTTCGGTTTCACCGCAATGAATCCAGTCGAAGTGCCCAGACGTTTTCTTTGCGCTTCAATGACTTCCAGATGACCTGGGTTAATTTCAGGAATAACCATCGGTACATCTGCTGTCCAGCGATGAGCAGAGTTGTTAGATACAACCGGTGTGCCTGTTTTGGCATAAGCCTCTTCAAGCGCTTGAATCTCGTTTTTCTTCATATCAACCGCACAGAAGATAAAATCAACCTGACTTGCGAATGCTTCAACTTGGGAAGCATCTTGAACAACAATATGTTTAACACCTTCGGGAATTGGAGCTGTCAATTTCCATCTACCTTGAACCGATTCCTCGTAGGTTTTACCTGCGGAGTTTGCACTTGCTGAGATCGCTGTTACTTCAAACCATGGATGACCATTAAGCAGATCCACAAAACGCTGACCTACCATTCCTGTTCCTCCGACAATGCCGACTTTCAATTTTGCTGACATAATATCATCATTTCCTTTCGGTGTAAGTTGAATGTTGGGTCTCTGATATTCATTAATTGGTTGCTCTGACGCTTTGTTTCTTCCCTTATTAAAACCTATTCAGGTAATACCAAAGCGTGTAAACTTCACCTTGGAAAAACCAAAAAAATCCCACCCCCAAGACCGAAGTCTCAGGGACGAGATTGGATCACTCGTGGTACCACCCAGATTCGCCAATATGTCACCATACTAGCCTCTTTGAGTTAAGAACGACAACGCCAATGTACGCTGTGCCTACTTACACTCTAGCTCTGTAACAGGAGCTCCTGTCACACCATCCCTTTATAGGTTCATAAAGTTCCGATGTGCTGCTCTGAGTCTTTATTCAACCAAAAATTCTTTACCCCTTTTCAGCTACCGGAGCTCTCTGCCAAAAGAATACTTTAGTCTACTCGTCTCTTCAATGCATTTGATATTGCGATTATAATATCAAAAGATCGGTTATGAAGTAAACCCTTTTTTATTTTTTATCCAAAAACGACAGAATCAACGTCTAGTTTCTGCCAAATGATCAAGCCCACTGCGTTGCCAGGTTGCGTAGATAGGGAGCCAACATGGGCTGTAATTCTTGGCGCATCAATCCGATTTCCAGTATAGCTTGGATGTATCCGAATTGATCTCCAATATCGTACCGACGACCTGCAAGCTCCAATGCCAGCAGATCTTCCTCCTGGCTAACTTCTTTTAGAGCATCTGTTAGTTGATACTCTCCGCCTGCTCCAGTCTCGATTCGATCTAAGATGGGAAAAATGGATGGCTTAAGGATATATCGTCCCATCACTGCGGTGCGAGAGGGTGCATCAGCAATAGAGGGCTTTTCGACCAGATCTGTAACCCAATGAACGCCATGCTCTGCCCCCTGCGAAGCTATGATCCCATACTTACCCACATCTGCTGTCTGCACGGAACGAACACCAACAATCTGCTTATCTGTTTTCTCGAATAAACGAATCATCTGTGCCAGCGCAGGTGGATCTGACACCATAATATCATCGCCAAGCAACACGGCAAATGGATCATCTCCAACGAATTGACGCGCACATCCAATCGCATGACCCAATCCTAACGGTTCCTTTTGCCTGATAAAATGAATACTTGCTAGCTCGCTTATCGCTCTCACCTCATCTAACAAGGCCTGTTTCCCTTTGGCGTATAATGATTGCTCAAGCTCAACCGATTTATCAAAATGATCCTCAATGGATTTTTTGTTGCGCCCCGTAACAATAATGATATTTTCAATGCCAGATTGCACGGCTTCTTCTACAATATATTGAATAGCTGGTTTATCTACAATCGGCAGCATTTCTTTCGGCTGAGCCTTCGTCGCTGGTAGAAATCGTGTACCCAGACCGGCTGCGGGAATAACCGCCTTTTTAATTCTCATAGGAATGCTCTCTCCTTTCATTTGTCCCAATGGACACGTCGTTAGCTGCCTCAGATGATGATCTGAACACCCAATACCGACTAATAAGATAGTTGATCAACATGCCAAGTAGCGTCGCTGCCGCTTTACTGCTCACAAGACTCCAGCTCCACAAGCTATGGGCTACATATATAATCAAGGATGACAATATAAGAACGAATAGATTGGCAATCAGGAATCGGACGATTCGTTTATGCTGTGCTTGACTCTTTACATCACGGAAGGTCCATCGATTATTCCACCAGTAGCTGTTCACGATTCCACAACTGTATGATATCGCCTGGGCAACCATCGCTGGCACACCTACAAAAGCGAGAACCGCGAATACTACAGCATCGACCCCAGTGTTCAAGATGCCAACAATACCGAATTTAATTATCGTCGTGAATCGTTTAATCATGATGCGCAATTCTGCCTGTCAGATGTCCCTGTCTGGACGGAGCTTCTACCTGATACACATCCCTCACGATGTATAACGGACGGGCTTTGGTTTCATCATAGATTCGCCCGACATACTCACCCAGAATGCCCAGCATTATAAGAATAAACCCGTTAAACATCAGCATGATGCTGACAATGGAAGCCCAACCCTTCATTGTAGAATCAGTAAAAATAGCAGACACAATAACGCTAACCATATAGATAAATCCTGCTATGGATAGGATCACTCCCACATATCCTGCAATCTTGAGTGGTTTGTAGGAGAAGGACGTAATGCCATCCAGACTAAGCTTCAACATTCGTTTCAGTGGATATTTGGTCTCTCCAGCGAGACGTTCATCTCGCTCGTACTCAATCGCTGTCTGACGAAATCCTACCCAACTCACTAGCCCACGCACAAAACGATTTTTCTCTGGAAGTCGCTTCATCTCATCACATACTTTGCGATCAATCAACCTGAAATCTCCAGTATCCACGGGAATATCGGTATCCGTAGAGGCACGTAGCACACGATAAAATAGGCTTGCCGACCACCTCTTAAATGGAGTCTCCCCGCTTCGTCTCGTACGGCGGGCGTAGACGACTTCATAGCCTTCTTTCCATTTAGCAATCATATCTAAAATAAGTTCTGGGGGATCCTGAAGATCCGCATCAATAATGACTACTGCTCTTCCCGCTGCATAATCCATGCCTGCTGTTATGGCGATCTGATGCCCGAAATTCCGGGCAAAATCAATCAATTTCACACTTTCGTCCCAACGCGCATAATCCCGAATCATCTGAGCGCTCTGATCCACACTACCGTCATTGACAAATAACAGCTCGTAGGGTTCCCCTGTACTACTCATGACCTTTTTCAGACGGCGATACGTTTCCTCTATGACCGCTTCTTCGTTGTACATCGGGATGATGACACTGTAGTGAATGGCTCTACTCATGATCGTTCCCTCCTTTTGATCATTACACGCCTATATTTTCAAGGGCAGATCCCTCGCTGTTTGTTCCTTAACGTTCATTTCATTTGTAACTCACAATTTCACTTCATATAACGTAGACTGATTACCGAAGCCGCCACCTTCATCGGAATTGGATCTCCACTCAGATGTAGGTACTTCCGTCCCATGCTCCATGATCCAGTTCGTAATCTCGGAGTTGCCTCCACGGCCGCCCATTCCTCCGCCAATCATGAAGTATTTCAATTGCCCACTCTTCACAAGCTGTTCTAATCGCTCTGTTGTGTACACTGGATCAGAACCAGAGAAGCCCCCTAATGTGATGACCGCTTCATTCTCATCAATAATGTATGGGGCTGCTTGATTATAGTCAGACGTCGCAAACAGATAGGTCTCACCTGTATTATGTTCTCGCAGATACTGAAGAGTCGTGCTGTCTATCTCTTCATTGCGATTACCAAAACCGCCACGTCCACCACCCGTAGGCATACCTTGTGCATTGCCCGTACCATTCATGCCACCTCCAATAGACGGGGGTGTTCCTACATTTGAATTATTTGGGCTCGAATCTCCAGCAGACGATGGAGACTGTTGCTCTGTATCTCCTTGCCCACTCGGTGGAGTCATTGCATTGTTGCGATCACCCTGTCTGCCACCCATGCTCATACCGCCAAACATTCCATTGGAACCGCTAGGACCAGCGGCTGGGATCATGCTATTGCCACCATATGTAATTGGCGTAAATGCCCAATAGACAGGACCGATCAGGGTAACCATGAAACCCGCGATAACGAGTGCCTCTTTCCAAGGATGTGTACGGTTCATCATGATGACCAAAGCAACCGTCACTACAATTCCGGCGATCAGCTCGCTGATTGACCACCCCGCACCAATGGTTTCATCAAAAGGCTTCATAATGTACCATCCAAAGATGGTCGTTAATAGCACAGATAGTGGCAACAGCCAAGCTCGCCAAGTGGTTCGTTCCTTGTACGCTTTCCACATTGCTACGAATCCAGCACCGCTTAATGCAGCTATTGGAGGTGCTAGCATAATCAGATAGTATTGATGGAAGAAGCCTGCGACACTGAAAAATGCCGCTACCGGCAACAACCACGCAAGCCAGAATATCGCTTCTTTCATTTGATCCGAGCTGTTTCTGCGTCTTAATCTAGTTAAAATTGCAATACAACCCAATAGAGCCAACGGTAATAACCAGCTAGCCTGACCGGATAGTTCGGTTTGGAACAGACGTAATGGTCCTGCTTGACCTGTGCCAAACATGCCACCCATTCCACCTCCACCACCGAATCCTCCCTGCGGCATGGTGAAGCCATTAGGCATCTCATTTCCTTGGGGGAAATTCATTCCGCTGTTACCGTCCGTTCCGGACTGATTCGATGTCTGTGTCGATACCGAATCGCCCCCGTTTCTTCGGGGATTGGTGACATTGGATGCGTCAGGCATACCAGCATTAGCTGCAGTATTCTGCCTACCAGTTAGCCGGGATAGTCCGTTATAACCAAAAGCGAGTTCGAGCACCGAATTCGTTTCACTACTTCCGATATAAGGTCGTTCATCGGCTGGAATAGAATCTACAGTGACCGCCCACGATAAGGAAATAGCCGCCATTACAGCCGTACTCCCTACTAACAAGACCAGTTTCTTTCGCCATTTTGCTTGAAAAGCGAGCAGGTAAAACAAATAAAATGCTGGAAGAACCATATAGGCCTGAAGCATTTTCATATTAAAAGCAAGTCCGATCAGCGCAAAGGCTATTAATACTCGCCATGCACTGCCTTGTTTTGCACCTTTAAATAGAAACCATGATCCGAGCAGTAAAGTAAACACGAGCATAGTATCAATATTGTTCGTCCGACTGACCGCTGCAACAACCGGTACAGTCGCCATGACCAGTGCAGCAATTCGTGCTGCCGCAAGTCCATAAGAGGGCTTAACCATGAAGTAGATCAGGAGTACCGCACCAATTCCTGCGAGGACTTGAGGTAAAATCACACTCCATCCATGCAGACCGAATACATATGCAAATGCAGTCTGAATCCAAAAAACAACAGGCGGTTTATCGACCGTTACTGAACCAGTCGAGTCAAGGGATGCATAGAAAAAATTATGGAAACTTCTCAGCATGCTCCCCACTGCAGTCGTGTAATAGGAATTGGCATATTGGTCGTTCCAAATGCCGTATGCGTTCAAGATTGCTGCAAGAACTACAATCGGTAGAAGGACAAAATCAATCCTTCGTTTAGCATTATTCAAACTCAATCACTCCTTTAGATTGTTCATGTCTAGTATTGTGACATGTCAAAATAAATTTGGGATGAGTGCCCGCTGAATGTTGCCTGAGGATAAACGGTCAACCTTTCAGGTAATTTTCAGTTTCGTGAGTCATAATAGTGCATATAAACAGGAGTGAATAAGGGGAGAACGCCCACCTATGAAGATTAGTACAGGCATTAGAATATTACTCGTTGATGATGAACCACATATTTTACAGTTTCTAGAGCTTGGGCTGAGAAATGAAGGATTTGATGTACGTACGGCGGAACACGGAGCAGAAGCGCTGGAGATTGCACATGAATTCCAGCCACATATGGTTATTCTTGATGTAATGATGCCAGAGATCGATGGATTCGAGGTGGTTGAGCGACTTCGGAAGACAGGTACTCAAGTCGGGGTCATTATGCTAACTGCCAAGGATGAGGTTGAAAGTCGGGTCAAAGGTCTATGGCTTGGCGCTGATGATTATATGATCAAACCATTTGCATTTGATGAGCTACTTGCCCGGATTCAAGCTAGGCTTCGTAATCAATTTCCATTATTAATCGGTGCTGTCACATACAGTGCGTTCCGCATTGATGATCTGCGTAAAGAAATTACCTATGACCATCGTGTGCTGGAATTATCGCCGACAGAATATGAACTATTAAAATTCATTGTGATGAATCATGGCATTGTGTTGAGTAAAGCAACGATATTGAGCAGAGTATGGGGTTATGATTTTGGCGGTGAAGAGAACATCGTTGAAGTCTATATTCGTTCCTTACGTGAGAAACTCGGGGATAAAGAGCATAAGCTCATTCGCACACTTCGCGGTGTCGGTTATAGGGTTGATCTATAATGGCGGCTCCAGCACGGCAAAAATACCATCACTTGCATCAACTCCGTCAACGATTTTCACAGAACTCTTCTCTGCGTTCACAGTTGCTTACACGCTCTCTGTTCGTGTTAGCCGCCCTACTACTGTTCATTGGTATTCTTCAGTTTTGGATTATGGAAAGCTTCCTCTATCGAAACCAGGCCAAGACGATGGAAGAACAACTGATGTCTATGCCGCCGGTATGGCTTGGTGTGCAGGCTCGTAACGGAGCTTCAAATCTGCCCTTTGGCGGACAAGCTTCATCCGACGGGCGTGGGTCCAATAACCGTTTGTTGTATATCCCAGATCGTTCACTAGCTCTTTTTGATCAGGATACAACGTTTGAAGATGTTTTTGGTGAAGATGGATTGATCTCCCCTCGCCTGACTGATGCTGCTTATCAAGACATAACAGATCAGTTAAACGCTCATGAACATGTGCCTTATCAACTGGTGAAAGATCGTGAAGGCAATGAACAACTCATCGTATTTGCCTCACCTGGCCCACGTAATCGAACAGCACCAATGGTTCAGATGGGCGTAGCTACTCAGCCGATACATGATTTAGTAATGAGACAATTACTTATTTTTGTTGGGTTATCTCTGCTCGCCATGATTACAGGTCTCATACTGTATGCCAAGGTTCTGCGGCGAACGTTAAATCCATTATCCAACATTGTGGAGACCGTGCAGCGTGTCGATGCCGGGAGTTTAGGTGAACGATTACCTGTCATCCAAGGACAACAGGAGATCGATCAATTAGCATTTTCTTTTAACGGCATGCTTGAACGTTTGGGAGAATCATTCAAAGCGGAACGAGAATCCAAAAAACAAATGCAGCGCTTTCTGTCTGACGCCTCTCATGAACTGCGCACTCCGCTAACGTCTATTCACGGATTCATCGAGGTACTCCAGCGCGGGGCAGCTACCAATCGTGATCAGTTAAATAGCGCTCTAAGCAGTATGTATGGCGAGTCTGTGCGAATTAACAAACTGGTTGAAGACCTGCTACTGTTGACCAAGCTAGATCAGGCACCTGAACGTATTCAAGACGTCTTTGCCCTGGATGGTCTCTTATATGAAATGCAGCCGCAGCTCATCATGATGGCTCACGATCGAGAGGTACAACTGGAGCTGACAGCTAAATTATATATCGTTGGCGATCCCCACAAGCTGAAGCAAGTCATTCTGAATTTGTTCCAAAATGCTGTACAGCATACGGATCCGCAGTACGGTTCCATCTCAATCACATGTTTAGCGAATCAGGACATGGCGGAGCTAACGGTGAAGGACAATGGCACGGGCATTGAACCAGAACACATTGATCATATTTTCGAGCGATTTTACCGAACCAGTTCATCCCGTTCCAGAAAAGAAGGCGGTGCAGGGCTCGGTTTAGCCATTACCCGTTCCATCGTAGAATCACATGGTGGGAACATTAATGTGCATAGCCAGATTAGCGCTGGTACAAGCTTTACAATTACACTGCCCCTGTGGAAAGAGCGCACGTCTAATACTGCTACAAAGTCATAACGTATAGAGCATTTGGTTACTTCGTTTCTTCGTCACTGAAATAACTCAAGCCCCCAAGAAGCCCTAATTTCCTTAGAGCCTCTTGGGGGCTATCACTTCATAAGCACATCACAAGGAATACATATACGTTCACTAACCCTTTATTTTCTGGTAATGCTTGTACTGTTCATGATCTATTTCGATGATATCTACAAAATTGTAATTACATTTCTGTATGACTTTATTAGACGCAGCATTCTCTAACAATGCAATCGCATGTAATAATTCCACATTCGTATGAGTGAACAAATATTGCGTTAGTCCATGAACAGCCTGTGTTGTATAGCCACGGTTTCTGTAGTTCTTGGAAATGCCGTACATAATCTCTCGATTAGGCTCGGGTAGCTCTTCTTTAATCCCGGAGCAACACCAGCCTATAAACTCATCCGTTTCCTTATGAACAATAGCCAATCGCAGATATAGCGAACCGATGTCTCCCCCAGCTCTGACGGCTTGTTTAAACTTCTGATTCTCTGGAATCTCGTATTCAGCCAACCAATGCGCCCGATCCTCAGCCGAAGCATTCCATCCCGGTAAGAATTCGTAAACCTCTGGCTGCCACGTGATTTCTTGTAATTTATCCAAATCCTCAAGTCGATACTCGCGCAAATAAATATCCTTACACTCAATCGTTAACTCACTCAACATTTCATTTTCTTGCATGGTTATATCCTCTCGTTCTCTTATTAAATTTATGTAGTCTACGCAGGTAACGCTAGTCAATTTCTCTCATGATGCCCCTCCTAACTAAAGCAATTTTAACCTAATTTGTGGAATTTCTCTATATGTGCGTGTTCAGGACTTTTTGAACAACCTCTATAGGATAAATAACCCCCAGCAATCCTTATGCCGGAGGCTATCATTTATAGATGAATTAGACTAACTTAAACGTATTTACTCTGGATATTGAGGTCTGCTCACCTTATCAGGTACGGATTCATCAAATACATCCTGACCTGGATAATCTCTAATATCACCTTCGTGAAGCTCATGATTCTCATAGTCAAATCGGTGTGCCGTTCTCTGATCTACTCGCCAAGGTGAACTTTTCCCAAGAGATTCTGACATTAGTGATGATCCGTATGGCCCCTCGGGAAATTCTTCAAGAAACAGATCATTTCGTTGTGATTCTACGGTAGATAGATCTGTTGATTCCTGTCGATCCTCTTGCAAAAATTTGTCCTTCATCGTCCAACCTCCTATCCGCTTCGAACTAGTCAAAGCATGATTAGATTGATCAAGCAGTACAAAATTTATGCATAATTCTTAAGGAAATCACAGAACCATTAGAGGTCTCGAATCCATATATACCCTATAAAAATCATAAGTCCGATTACACCGATCCACGTATCCTGTTTAGACCACTTTAGCAGTGATGTTGTTGATCCAACACGATAATTCTCTCTAACCTTTCGCATCTCCATTGCAATCGTCATATCCTCTGCTCGCTGGAACAAAGACATAATTAGCGGTATTACCATTGGTCCAAGGTCACGCACACGTACGGTGTTAGGTCTTAATGCGGCTTTGCCGCGTGCGCGCACAATCAGCGAGAATCGTTGCCACTCACTCCAGATCATCGGGATAAAACGAAAGATTAAAGACACGGCCAAGGCAAACGAAGTAACAGGCAACTTGATCTTTTGTCCGATTGCGAGTACCCAATTCAGCCCTTCCACCATCCGACCATATGGTGTTGTTAGTGAGAACCATAGGCTTGCAAGGGTCACAATAAATAAACGATACACATTAAGTAAGGTGGCTTCTGCCTGAATAAGAGAGAAACCCAGTTGCAAACTTCCGCTCGCAGTTGAAAGCGTCGTTCCTGACAAAGCTGTAGAAATGATGAAAAAGAACAGCAGCGGCTTCATTAACTTCATGCAGCTAACAAGCGCCTGACGTGGTAAGATTCCAAGCGCCAATACTACAGGTACTAACGTAAAGGTTAGCCCCCACCAACGATGCTGTAGCATCGTTGCGGTTACTAGCAAAATATACAGTATCCATTTCAAACGTGGATCTAATGTACGATACAGTTGACTTGAATGTTCAACCGTGTTTGAACTTCTTGTGTCTATAGGATGACCTTGCACTTGGACATGTTCATTGTTGTTGAAATCTGAATGACTACACCCCTGATGTACGTGAAAAGGATGACTAACAGCAGCAGTAGTAGCACTACCTTCTCCATCATTATTTTCAGTTTCAGCTTCTTCATATGACTTCAATTGAATAATCCCTGCTGCCATTTCCTCTGGTGTTAATGCCGTCAACGGCATCGTTAACCCCACTGCCGCAAATTGCTGCGTTAATTGCATCGAAGGCGGCAGACCCATGCCGACCTGTATCAAAAGCTCCGGCAGCGAGTGAAGCTCCCTTGGCGTCAAATCCGCTACGATTTGGCCGTCTTGCAGTACTAAGACCCGGTCTGCTATAGGTAGAAAGGTATCTAAATCATGCGTTGCTACCACCGCTCCTCGTCCATCCAGTCGGTGTTGAGCAAGAGCGTCCAAAAGCAACAAAACACTACTGGCTTCCAGCCCTGCAGACGGTTCGTCTAACAATAACCATTCAGGATCAACCACAGTCCCCAAGGCAAGCCCCAGCCGTCTACGCTCTCCTCCACTCAGCGCGAATGGAGATCCGTCCAGGTCGAATTGCCGTGAATCGGTTTGCCCTTTTGCACTGTCCCACTGTCCAAGTGCTTGTGTGATTAATTGCTTCTGCTGAGTCTCGGTATACCGGTAAGGACGCATGGAATAAGCGAATTCTCGCTTAATTGTTCGGGCAAAGACCTGTTGCTCAGGAAATTGAAACACCATCCCCATACGTAACAACATCGACTGCGAAACTTTACCTTGCTGCCAGATCGGCTCATCCCCAAGTAGGATAGTCCCTTTATCAGGAGGCTTCAGACCAGCTAACATTTGCAGTATTGTCGTTTTGCCTGATCCAGTCCGACCTAACAGTAGAGTAATTTCTCCACTGCGTAGCGTGATAGATACATCTTGAATTAAATCCCGTTGATGAAGCTCTGCGCCCGCGACGCTCACATGATCTAGCTCAATATTCAAGAGTTTACCTCCCTTACAAGCTGCTCAGGTCGGAGAGGTGTCGCTTGGAGAAGCAGTCCCTTTTGTTTAAGAATGTATGCAGTCTTTACCGTAAACGGTGGGTCGAGCCCTAACTGGCGGCAAATGGATTCCGACTCTACATTTCTCGATACATCCCCTTCAACCTTAGGTGTATAGAAGAACGCAACCGGGTCACCATCATAGACACAGCCTCCTTTGTCCATGGCAATAATCCGATCACATAACGTCGCTTCTTCCAGATGATGCGTAATCCAGATCACAGCAGTCCCTTGCTGGATAATATTCTCTACTATACTTTCGATGCGTTCCCGTGCACCAGGATCGAGCATGGCCGTTGGCTCATCTAGCACTAAGATATCCGGCTTAGCCGCAAGCGCCACGGCAATATTCAAGAGCTGCTTCTGTCCACCAGATAGCCGAGATATGGCTGCATCGGGCGACTTCCGAAGTCCTACGGTATGTAAAGCTTCTTCTCTGCGTTTTTGCTTTTCTTCGGCAGATACGGAGAGTGAGGATAGCGCAAAATGAAACTCTTCTTCAATCGTATCTCCGAGTACCTGTGCATCGGGGTGCTGTAACACACCACGAATCGTAACATCTGGTTTAACCATTCTTGATCCACCGGAAAGAGGCGTAAAACCGATTAACAGCCCAGCAATTGTACTTTTGCCACTTCCATTGGCTCCTACAATGCTGATCCATTCTCCTTTATGAATATGCAATGATACGCCATCAACAGCTTTTTGAACTTTGTCAGGCGATAAAGCATAATAGACCCGGACGTTGTCCAGTGTAATTAAAGATGTTACATCTTGCATTGAGATTTTGTCCTTCCCCTTTTGATTGTTTTATGATACGATCCGAATTGTTAACCACATCGTCATCATTGGTTAACAATAAGATTAGCAAAAATGAAGGGAATGTTCAAACATGAAATTATCTTTGCGCGGAATTGTTTTTAGTGCCCTTATGGCAGCCATACTCGTTTTGTTTGGTTATATTAGTATCCCCATCGGTTTCTCACCTGTACCCATTACGCTGCAAACTCTTGCAGTCATGCTGGCTGGAGGATTGCTCGGCCCACGTTATGGATTTCTGAGTATCGCCCTCGTCGTTGTATTAACCGCGATCGGTTTCCCACTGCTTCACGGCACGGGCGGTATGGCAGTTATTCTTGGTCCAACAGGCGGATATGTATGGATGTGGCCTTTCTCAGCAATGCTCATTGGTCTATTCCTTGCACGAATCAAGCTGAATGGATTCGTAGGTTACTTTCTTGCATTCCTTGTACTTGAATTGTTCGGGTCATTATTGATCTACGCCTCAGGTGTGCCATGGCTCGCTTATCAATATAAAATGTCATTTACCGAAGCCATGATTCAAGGATTTTACCCCTACATTATCGGCGATCTAATCAAGGCTTTGTTTGCAGTTATCATCATTGCACCTGTGCGAATGGTCTTCCCTCCACAGCGCCTGACAGGGCAAACGAACTCATCCATTGTGAAAGTTGACGTATAATTGCTCCGCATCTCTTTAACAGGTTCACTCGGAAGTTCGACGATATTGTCTATCTCCCGTCTATGTAACAAAGCCAAAGCTGCCCAAATATGCTGGACAGCTTTGGTTTACTTCACATTTAACTGTGCTTCATCACAAAACACACGATGACATGGTTATTTTTCGATGTTCTATATGCAGTTTCATATCTGCTGTATTTCTGATAAACGTTTGATCATGACTAACATATAGGATCGTTCCCTCATAGCCAGCTACAAATTGCTCCAAAGCCTCCAACGCTCGCGTATCCAGAAAGTTTGTCGGTTCATCTAACAGCAAAATGTTATATTGCCCTAGAAACAATCGACATAATTGAAGACGAATGGCTTCCCCACCACTTAACGATCTAACCTCTTTATTCAGATCAGTGCCTGTAAATTGCATTGCATGCATACAACTCCGCAGCTCCGCTTCATTATACTCAGAGCGTTTCATCAAAAACTCCAGTACAGTTTCATCCCCTCTGAACCGATAACTCATTTGATCAAAATAGCCAATCTGTGCCTTGGGAGATAAAATAATCCCTGATTTAGCATCTAGGATATGACGAAGCAACGTACTTTTCCCACATCCATTAGATCCAGTAATGGCTACCTTCTGTTTCAAAGGAATTTGAAAACTGACTTGATCCAGCAATACATTATTTTGCACCTGAAGAGTTAAACGATCAGCCATAATCGGAAATTTGTTATGCAACTCTAGCGCTTTGGATTGTCGAAAATGAATAGGACGATGCTCCTGTACCGCCTTTACTTCATGAAGCTGTTCGATTCGCTGTTCTATGGCCTTAGCCGCCCGATGCGCAGCTTTCTGACTCGTTCCCTTTGACTTCGTTTCAAACATGCGGTTCGCTTTAGCCTTCGTTTCTCGTTTGGAGACACTGCCTGCTTGCGTTATTTTCTCGGCCTTTTTCATCTTGTCCTGTGCAGCATGCATAAGCCGTTTCTTCTCTTTTACGTACTGCTCGTGAGCTTGATTTTGTTGATCTCGTTCTAATTGCTGCTGTGCCTTGTAATCACTATAGTTGCCAGAATACACCTTAACCGCACCATCATTCACTTCCCATATTGTCGTGACAAGCTCATCTAGAACAGATCGGTCATGACTGATAATTAACAGCGCACCATAGTAATACCGCAATTCATTGAGCAAAAAAGTAATTCCATCCTGATCCAAATGTGTCGTCGGTTCATCGAACAAGAGCACTTCGTGATAGTTCGCAAACATGCCAGCTAGTTTCAGCCTCGTCTGCTCCCCTCCACTTAACCGTTCATGATGGACGGGAACGCCTAGTCTGCCCAACCATTCCCCGTCCGTTGCCACATGCTCATCAGGATGCGGAGCCTCCATTTGTTCAAAATAGGAATGATCCACATATCGTTTGATCCTACCAGCGCTCGGCTGAATTCGTCCCGCGATTAACCTCAATAGTGTACTTTTCCCCTGACCATTTCCGCCCACAATTCCGATGCGATCCAATTGATGCACAGCCAAACGCTCAATGTTCAATATCTCTTTATCTAAAAAGGTCATTTTAACCTGTTCAAGTTCGTAACAACATTTTTCCATATTCGCTACCTCCGAAATTTTTAATGATTTCGTATCGATAGCGTTGATCGATACGAGCAAGTCATACCCGCTCGTATCAATAGAAAAGTAACATGGACATACGTTGAACCTCCTTATCCAACCAGACTCAAGAATCCATCAATTCAAAGTTAAAAACAAAAAAATCACAGGCTACGGCCTGTGATTCAGTATAAACAGGAATACATGATTTGCGCATAGAGCCTACCTGAGAATTGTCAAAAATGGACAGACTGCTCCTGTTTACTCTGAACGTTACAGAGCCTTTGAACGTATGAAGTTAACGGTTCAAAGTCAGGAAACGCAATCTCATCGCATGTGTCATCTTCAACAATTCTCCTTCCGTGTTAGGGCGTGTCTCAGAACTCGCACTACAAATTAACTAGCTCAATTATAATTTCCCAACCCTTGAAAGTCAAAAGCCGCACCCCATCAAGCAAGTTTTATATGCTCAATGTAGGCACGGCTATAAGAGTAATAATGTAGATCAGACAATGTAGATTAAGCAATCTATTAACGTTCCCTAGTACACTCTTCTTTCTCTAAGTTACGTTTGAGGCGTAGCACTGTGCAAAGTCAACAACGCTTCCTGCGTCCGGACTTGACCGGTTGCCAGTGGTACAACTTTCTCATAATTGGCTGAATTCGTAACAATGATTGGTGTCACCGTGTGATACCCTGCAGCCTTGATCTGAGCGATGTCGAACTCTAGCAACAGATCACCAGCTTTGACACGGTCACCTTCTTGGATGTGAGATATAAAATGTTGTCCATCCAGCT
Organism: Paenibacillus sp. MER 99-2; assembly: GCF_023714095.1. NCBI lineage: Bacteria > Bacillati > Bacillota > Bacilli > Caryophanales > Paenibacillaceae > Paenibacillus > Paenibacillus sp. MER 99-2. Next base: position 2,130,236 of record NZ_JAMAUZ010000001.1, read on the forward strand.
TAACTGTATCCACACCCACGTGCACCAAAATTTCTGCTCCTGTATCCGATACAACCGCAAGCGCATGTTTCTTCTTAAAGGCAACCGTTACAGTTCCGTCAAACGGAGCGACCACTCTACCAACCGTTGGCTCAATCGCAATTCCGTCACCCATTGCTCCAGAGGAAAATGCCGGGTCAGGAACTTCTGTCAAACTAACGATTGTACCTTCAATCGGGCTGAGCACTTTTTCATCAGATACGGCCGACGTACGAACTGGTGCTTCCTTAGTAATAGCGGCAGTCGTAGTGTTCGTTGCTGTTGTTTCTTCTTCAACCGGGTCTTTGAAGCCCATAATGTACGTTAATACTGCTGAGACAACAAAGGAAGCTGTGATACCAAGAATCAATCCTGGGAAACCTTCACCACCTGGTCCATAGAAAATAGGCAAAGTTAACAATCCTGGCGCTCCAGATGCAAACGCCTGTGTTCCTGCTTGACCTATAATGGCTCCACCAACTGCGCCCCCAATTACGCCTGCAATAAACGGACGTTTAAGTGGCAACGTAACCCCGTAGATAGCCGGCTCTGTAATTCCGAACAGTGCGGTTAATGTCGATGATCCTGCTAACGTTTTGAGCTTTTTATTTTTTGTTTTCAACATAACGCCGAAGGCAGCTCCCGTTTGAGCGAAGACAGATGCAGTTGCAGCCGGCTTAACACCATCACGTCCATAAACAGCAACGTTATTGATAAATACAGGAATCAGACCCCAGTGTACTCCGAAAATGACGAGCAACTGCCAGCTAGCTCCCATGATTGCACCTGCAAGCAATGGACTGAAACCAAAGGCCGCAACAAGCGCGGATGCAATTGCATTACCTACATAAACTCCAAATGGACCGAACACAATTAATGTAAGTGGTACCATAATAACAAGCAAGATTAACGGAGTAACAAAGTTTTTCACGCTATCGTGTAGCGTTCTATTGAAGAATTTCTCTATCTTACTCATGACAATGACAGACAGGATAATAGGAATAACAGTCGATGAGTAAGTCATTAATACGACAGGGATTCCGAAGAAATCAGTCGGAGTTCCCTCTGTTTTAAGCCCAATAATGGTTGGGTATATCAAGGCACCCGCAATCGTCATGGCTACAAAAATATTACCTTGGAACTTACGAGCCGTTGTAACCGCTAACAACAGGGGTAAGAAATAAAATAAACTGTCAGCTGCTGCAAATAAGATAATATAGGTGGTGTCCGTTGTTTCTAACCAACCCAAATTACTAGCGATAAGCAGTAACCCTTTAAGTATACCCGCACCAGCCATAACACCTAGGAGTGGTGCAAAGATGCTTGAGATTACATCAATGATGCCCCCAAGACCTTTTGCTGATTTTTTCGGTTTTTCATTGTCGGACGATTCATTCAAAATGTTACTAATTTCACCGATGGCACTATATACCTCCGGCACTTTGTTACCTACAACGACCTGGAACTGTCCCCCATTTTCCTTCACCGCAATAACACCATCGGTTTTCTCCAGCTTCGCTTTGTCAGCCTTGCTGTCATCCTTCAATACAAACCGTAGTCTTGTTGCACAATGAACCAATGACACTACATTTTTCTCGCCGCCGACCAGCTCTACGATTTCTTTAGCCAGTTTCTGTTGACTCATGACTGCACCCCCATATTTTCTGAACCCACACTACCTATTGCATTGGTGCAAAGTTCTCTCACAGGCCTCCTACCGATTTTTTTGCACGCAAAAAACCTAAGCCTTGAGGAAGGGGACACATACATCCGTGCCTTCTCATGACTTAGGTTTTGCCTGCATAACCAGTAACAATCCCAGTTAAATCGTATTCATTTCCTGTTAATATCATAATATAATAATTTAACCAAATATGTCAACTATTATTATTCACATTTATTTGAGTTAGATTAGGTAATGTTGCTTCCCGTTCTTCAGCGATTAACCACCCGCTCAATATGCACGGTTAGATATAATTTTTCCTCATTGGTAAGCTGATGATTGTATTCCTTGTTCACGAACATCTCAATTTTCTCTGTACAAGCTGCAGCCTCGGGATGTTTCACCTTGATCATGTCATAAATATGGTCGTAGTTATTATCATAATGAGTACCGCTCAGAACTCTTTGGGAGAAAAATTTCAGATGTGTAATGAATCTAAAATAGCTGAGTGACTCTTCATCGAATTCCATTTTGAAATGGTATTTGGCAATATTAATAATCTGCTGAATAAACTTTGTAATGTTCATTGTGGTGATCACTTCTTCGTTCATCTCCGCATTCACAATATGAAGCGCAATGAAGGCTGCCTCATCTGGCGGAAGATCGAGATTCATCTTGGTTTTGATATTTTCTAACGTCCTTAAACCTAAGCTGAACTCTGCTTTATACAATTGTTTGATTTCCCACATCAGAGCATTTTTAATCTCTACTCCTTCGCGATAACGTTCAATCGCAAAATTGATATGGTCGGTCAGAGATACATAGATATTTTCATTCAAATTTCTGTTTAAATGATCTCTAGCGTAAGTAATAATTTCTTCAACAATCTCGATAAGCTCCAATGGCACTTCACGAAGCAGCATTTTAAAATTATCCGATGTTTGTTTGTTTTTTAGTGCAAATACTTTCTGAATACGGGTCTCGTCTACTATATCTCCCGGTTTCTTCTTGAAGGCAATCCCACGTCCCATCACCACAAGCTCTGCTCCATCGGCTTGATATATGCTGATCACGTTATTATTGATAACCTTAGCTATTTTCACTTCAATCCCCCCGTCACGTTCCACGCATATCTGTAATTTATCATTTTTGGGCACAAAAAAACCTGAAGCAACACAAAATAAACAAGACATCATGTCTTCTTTTTTTTGGTGCTCAGGTTTTGCCTACTTCGTGTAGTAACAATCCCATAAACGATATATTTGCGTCAAGTATAGCGCGAAACATGTCCATATGTCAACGCTTTCAATGAGGGAACAATCGGAAGTTCCAGCATTTCTGGTTCTTCCGATTGCTTAGCTTAGGTATTATTCTTCGCCAAGATTGGTTCCGTCAGATTGAATCACATTTTGATACCAGTAAAAGCTCTTTTTCTTCACACGTTGCAGATCGCCGTTACCTTCATTATCCCGATCAACATAAATATAACCGTAGCGTTTTCTCATTTCGCCTGAAGAGGCACTAACGATATCGATCGGCCCCCAGCTTGTGTAACCAATAATGTTCACACCGTCCTGAATCGCCTCACCCATTTCGGCAACATGACGCTTCAAATAATCAATCCGGTAACTATCATCTACTTCACCTGTTGCTGTGACTTCATCATGAGCACCAAATCCATTCTCTACGACAAACAATGGCTTCTGATAACGGTCATGCAATTGGTTGGCAGTAATGCGGAATCCTTTTGGATCAATGGTCCAGCCCCATTCAGATTTTGCCAGATACGGGTTAGCCACAGAGCCAAATACGTTGCCACTTGTCATATTTTTGATCACTTCTGGATCCGTGCTCGTTGTACGGCTTGAATAATAGCTGAAGCCGATGTAATCCACAGTATGATTTTTCAGGATTTCGGCGTCGCTTGGCTGCATTTCAATATTCAAATCGTGATCCTTGAAGAAACGCTTGGCATAACCAGGATATTCACCACGAGACTGAACATCAATGAAGAAATAAGACTCCCTGTCCTTCTCCATGCCCTGGAACACATCTTCCGGATTACATGTATATGGATAGAAGCTGCCGGCAGCAAGCATACAACCAATCATCGCATCTGGAATAATCTCATGACACGCCTTCACCGCTAGTGCACTTGCAACAAGCTGATGATGAGCTGCCTGGTACTGGATTTCCTTAACGTTATCCCCTTCTTCGAAAGCCAAACCCGCTCCCAAGAACGGCAAATGCAGAAGCATATTAATTTCATTAAAAGTCATCCAGTATTTCACTTTCTCTTTATAACGCGTAAACACAGTTGTTGCATAAGTTTCGAACAAGGTTACCAGTTTGCGACTTCTCCAGCTTCCATACTTCTGAATGAGGTTCACAGGCACATCGAAATGGGCAAGCGTAACAACAGGCTGAATCCCCTGCTTCAACAATTCATCGAAGAGATCATCGTAAAATTTCAGACCCGCTTCATTAGGCAGTGCATCTTCACCTGTCGGGAAAATCCTTGCCCATGCAATGGATACACGCAGTGCTTTGAAACCCATTTCGGCAAATAAAGCAATATCTTCACGATAACGATGGTAAAAATCAATCGCACCATGTGAAGGATAGAACTCGCCCTCCTGCGGTTCAAATCCTGGAACATTCCCCTTCATAATGCTTCTACGATTCTCACCCGTTGGTAAAAGGTCAACAATACTCAGTCCTTTACCATCTTCCAGATAAGCACCTTCCGCTTGATTGGCTGCAATAGCTCCACCCCATAGAAAATCTGCAGGAAATTTAAAATTAGTCATCATCATGCTCCTTCCGAATTATGTAATTCATCATCCACTACGATTCAGAAATCTAGGATAAATAAATAGAAAAAACCCGAACCAGCCTGGTCACACGTTGACGTGTAAACAAGCCAGCTCAGGTTATGCCCGTATCGGTAACATTCCCAGATCACAATTATGCGGATTGGATAAAACTTTAGCAAGGAATAGAGGAAATGTCAATTTTATTGTAGATTCTTTTTGAAAAACAGTAATAATGAGAGCGGATTCACACCATGAGTTGCTGCTTATCGTGAGGTGTAACCAGCATCAGCATGTATCGTCGTTCCTGTAACATAAGACGATGCATCCGATGCCAACCAGAGGCTCGCTTGAGCGATTTCATCAGGTTGTCCAAAACGATTGAGCAAGCTAAGCTGAGGAGCGTATTCCTCTGCAGTAAAGCCGAATTGATCCAATGCCCCACGAAGCATCGGTGTATCAATCGCACCGGGCGCTACGGTATTTACACGAATGTTGTGTGGTCCATTTTCCATTGCGGCTACCTTCGTCATGCCTACAACTCCATGTTTGGCAGCGACATAAGCAATGTTGTTAGGTTGAGGACGGAACCCGCTCACGGAAGAGATATTAATAATTGAGCCACCATGTCCTTGTTTCAACATTTGCTGCAATTCATACTTCATACAAAGGGCGGTTCCTGTTAGATCGACGGACATCAAACGATGCCAGTACGCTTCGTCAAACTCTGCGGCTGGTTTATCATCTGGTGTAAGTGCCGCATTGTTGACAGCTACATCGAGTTTACCATAAGTATCAACAGCGAACTTCACCATCGCCTGCACTTCTTCGGATTTAGAAATATCAACTTTGTAAAAAGCAGATTCGCCACCAGACGCTTGAATCGCTTCAGCTACGGCACGTCCCTTTTCTTCGTTGAAATCAGCTACAATCACTTTAGCTTTGGCCTCTGCGAATAGCTTCGCTGTTGCCTCGCCCATGCCCATTGCTGCTCCTGTTACAATGGCTACTTTACCTTCTAGTACCGGAAATGTCATAAGGAATACCTCCAACTTTTTATAAAATTTTAACCATCTCAATTCCCAATATATAAACTATTTCAATCGTCATCAATCCGTAATCCACCGGCATTTGTACGTTACTGTACATATGAGAATGATTTGTACAGTAAGTTGCAGGAATATCGGTATTCGACCATACTGGACTTGAGGTGAACATACGATGACTGATTCTGTAGACAAGCGTATTCTGCGATCCAAAACTGCATTGAAAGAAACGTTTGTGCATTTGTTATTCCAAAAGCCGTTTCAACAATTATCGATATCGGAAATTGTGCGACAAGCTAACTATAACCGAGGAACGTTTTACGCTCATTATGCCACCAAAGATGAACTGTTACATGAAGTCATTCAGGATGTATTGGATGAGTTTATTAGACAAATTCAGTATCCATACCAGTCGATTAGCAAAGTAAATCTGAAAGAAATGCGTACAGATGATATTACGTTATTTACATACTTAAAAGAGCATGCGGCTCTTTATAAATTACTGTTAAGTGACCATGTACAAGTTGATTTTAGATACCAAATCGCGCGAGCTATAGAGAATCTATTTCTATCGGAGTATGAGTACGAACTGGAGGAAGGAACATTAATTGATCCTAAGTGGCTGTACATCTATCGTGCACATGGTGTCGCAGGTCTATTGATTCGCTGGATTGAAGAAGAATTCCCCACATCACCGCAGTATATGAGCACACAGATTGTGGAGCTGATGCTGTTGTCCACTGAAGTTTTTCATGTGAAACGAGAACCTTCAGCTAAATAAATTTTGCCAATAAAAACAACTTTTACAAAACTCATGACGTTATTTTATTACATAACTAAGAAACCAACTACTCTAATTAACATGAAAGGATCAAACTATGAAAATAAGTAATACTATTGTTGCAGCACTTGCTATAACGACGCTACTGGGTGGTGCTGGCTTTGCTTATAATCAAGCATTTGCATCAAACTTGGATGAGCAACCCACCACAAGTCATGAATCAACTTCAACATATAAAGTGAATATCACGAGTTCTATTGAGAGAGAATCAACACCAAAAGAAACTCCTGAGTACGAAGCTGCTAAGCGCAAGAAACTTGAACTGAAGGATATTGATAAAGTCAATATACCTTTAAATTTGCATACTTCTTCTGGGGATCACACTATGTCAACAGCTGGAACTGAGAACAACTCAATCATTGAACGTACTGCAATTCATGCTTCCGAAAATATGTATGGAAAAGAAGTCTATGTCACTTATCGGTTGTCTGGAGGACAGGAAATTTTTATTTCTCAATCTGAGGATGTGTTAGAGCATGAACAAGCCACTTTAGAATTAGCAAAATCCTGGTATAAGCCAGATGAAGTATCAACTCAGGAATTGAATGGCGCTACTGCTGTCATTGAAGATGGTGAGACAAGAAAGACAGTTCACTTGATTACAGATGATAATTTTTACACTATATGTTCAAATGGAGCAGATAATCTAGATCAATTAATCCAGATTGCAAACGGAATTCAACCATAACTAAAAATAATGAACTGTTATAATTAAACATCAAGAATGTTCTATAGGTAGCACCTGTTAATTTAGGTGTTACCTTTTTTTGTTCAAATAAAAGTACAAATTTGGCGACTATACCACTAATTTCTACATGAATTTCAACCCAATTATAAGGGTACTTTGATTTTGACAAACATGGTATATTTCAATTCAGAAAACGCTTTCAACCCTTAATTTGGAGGTGGTTCCTTTTTTGGACATTAAGTAATATGTTACTTCTTGAACCCATATACACCGTATTTCGTTGGTTCATTCAGTAGTACGCACTCATTTTCTAGAAAAGGAGATTATGATTAATGACAAAACGTAAATCCGTTCTCTCTCTTACCCTCGTCACGGCGATGATCGTGTCTCTATTCTCTTCGGCCATCGCTTCCGCGGCTACCACAGAGCAGCAAGTTCAGCCCACTGCGACTGCCGCACCTTCAAGCATTCAATCGTATGTTTCAGCGATGGAACCTGGATGGAACCTCGGTAATTCACTGGATGCCATTGGAGCAGATGAGACCGCTTGGGGCAATCCACGCATCACCAAAGAGTTAATTCAGAATATCGCAAACCAAGGCTACAAAAGCATTCGTATCCCTGTGACCTGGCAGGCTCATATTGGAGGAGCACCTAACTACACAATTGATGCCGCTTACATGAATCGAGTACAGGAAGTGGTGAACTGGGCTCTCGATGCCAATCTGTATGTGATGATTAATATTCATCATGATTCGTGGCAGTGGATCAGTTACATGGAGAATGATCGCACCAATGTTCTCGCTCGATACAATGCAGCTTGGACTCAGATTGCCAATAAGTTCAAGAACAGCTCGAACAAACTGATGTTCGAAAGTGTCAACGAGCCTCGTTTCACTGAAGGTGGAACAACTGATCCCGCAACCTCATACCGTCTACTGGACGAGCTTAATACGTCATTTCATAACATTGTGAGAACATCTGGTGGTAACAATACTACTCGCCCTCTCGTTCTCCCAACGTTACATACAGCTTCTAATCAAGCTGATTTGGATGCCCTAACACAAACCATTTCCAAATTAAATGATTCTAACATTATTGCTACTGTGCACTATTATGGATTCTGGCCGTTCAGTGTAAACATTGCAGGTGTAACCAAATATAACGCTGAGGTTCAAAAAGATATTACGGACACCTTTGACCGCGTCTACAATGCATTTGTAGCCAAAGGCATTCCTGTCATTGTTGGTGAATACGGCTTGCTAGGATTTGACCAGCATACAGGTGTTATTCAACAAGGTGAGAAGCTGAAATTTTTCGAATTCATTGGGCAGTACCTTCGTCAAAAGCAAATGACAACCATGTTATGGGATAATGGTCAGCATTTCGGCCGTACGTCCTTCACTTGGTCAGACCAAGATCTCTATAATACGATGAAAGCAGGCTGGACTGGACGTTCTGCAACAGCCGAATCAGATCAAGTTTATCTGAAAAAAGGCGCTGCTATACAAGATAAAACCGTAAAATTGAATTTGAATGGAAATACATTCAACTCTCTTGTTCATGGGAATACAACCCTTGTTAAAGGAACCGATTACACCATTAGCGGTGATGTACTCACCTTGAAATCCAGCTTGTTAACTAGACTTACGACTTCGGGTAATCTTGGTGTTAACGCGAAGCTCACTGCAAAATTCAACAAAGGGGCTAACTGGCATTTCAATCTGATCAAATATGATACACCAAAATTGAGCAATACAACGGGTACTACAAGCTCATTCTCCATTCCAACAACATTCAATGGCAACCAACTTGCCACTATGGAAGCAACCTATGTCAATGGTGGTAATGCAGGACCTCAGAACTGGACATCGTTTAAGGAGTTCTCCTACACCTTCAGCCCTAATTACAATAGTAATGTCATTGAGTTGAAACAAAACTTCTTCAACGAAACCAATGATGGACAAGTCATTCTTAAGTTCCATTTCTGGAGCGGCGATATCATCACCTACAAAATCACGAAAAATGGGAACAGTGTTGTTGGCACAGCTTCCTAGTTTCAATAATGACCTGAATCATTTCAATTAAATAGTTTTCAAGACTGCGTCCTGTCTGAGCACTTTGCTCTAGCAGGACGTTTGTTTATGTTTACACTTGTGTCACTCCTTCCATAGATGACCTTATCTGGTTTTATTTTTGGATGTTTCCGATAGATCCGAATAACGTACAAGTAGCGACTCATACCTATACTGTAATTTGGTTTGAGGAGGTAACACCATGTTTAAACGTGTCGATCGTTTGGCGATTGAGCTTCCCCTCTCAGGAAGTCCTGATCCCAACGGAGCGAGTGCTGTACAGGAACTACTGGGTGGACGATTCGGGGAAATGTCAACGCTCAACAATTATATGTTTCAATCTTTCAATTTTCGAGGAAAAACAAAGCTTCGTGCCTTCTATGATATTGTCGCAAGTATCACCGCTGAAGAATTCGGACATGTTGAATTAGTCGCGAACACGATCAACCTTATGCTAGTGGGTTCTACATCTCCGGGTGACCCAGATTCTACACCTTTACGCATCGGTAAAGATGCACGAATGACCTCCCATTTCATCGAATCTGCCCAAACCGCACTCCCGTATGATTCCATGGGCAGACCTTGGAATGGTTCATATGTTGTAAGCAGTGGCAATCTGATCTTCGATCTTCTACATAACTTTTTTCTGGAGTGTGGTGCACGTACGCACAAAATGAGAGTCTACGAAATGACGGATCATCCTGCAGCTAGAGAAATGACCGGTTATTTGCTTGTCCGCGGAGGCGTACATATCTTGGCTTATGCGAAAGCACTGCAAATCGCCACCGGGGTTGACGTGACTAAATTATTTCCAATTCCAAAACTCGACAATAAAGTGTTTGATACCACTCGTAAATGGGAAGCGATGGGTGAACATCGCAGGCTTTATACATTTAGCGATAAGGATTATCAGAACATCGCACAGATCTGGAAAGGTGTGCATCCTATTGATGGAGGCAAATTGGAAGCCTATGCCGGCCTACCTGGTCATAGTGGAAGCATTCCTGATCTGCCTGATCTACCCGAAGAATTCGCTCCAGGCATCTCTGCAGAAGATCTTCTGCTGATTGCTTCAAGGCTAAAACGAGAAGCGGGTCTATAGGCTGAAATATCACCCTAAACATGCAAAAAGGAACCTGGTACACTCACCAGGTTCCTCCTAAACATACCATTATTGTGGCTCAGTGAATTTCACAACCATAATAGCTTCACCATTTGCCTGTACGCTACCCGTCATGGAAGTTTCCACGCCTTCAATCGTTTCATTTCCGTTTGGAATCAATACAGGTGTAATGATCGGTAGGCCAGCATTCTGAATGAATTCCATATCGAATTCAACTAGTAATTGTCCGGATTTTACCGTTTCCCCACTGTTGACGTGCAGCGTAAAACCTTCTCCTTTGAGTCCAACCGTGTTGATCCCGATGTGTACAAGCATCTGCACCCCAGTTTCGTGCTCTAGAATGATTGCATGTTTGCTCTTGGTCATAACATGGGCAACCGTGCCATCAAACGGAGCAACTACACGTCCTTCGGACGGCTCAATAGCAATGCCCTCACCCATATGTTTCTCCGAGAACGCCGGATCAGGAACCTGCTCAAGCTCAACCGCAGTGCCTGTTATTGGTGACAAAATGGTTAGCGACTCTACCTTTTGACGGTTGGTTGTGATCTTGTTCGTATGAGCACGTTCTACCTCTGACTGATCTTCTGCAGGATTCGTGCTAACTTCACTGGCACTGCCTGATTGCGCAGTCGTATTTGCCTCCACAACAGGAGCATCCTTATAACCAAAGAACCATGTCAGTGCAAATGCTATAGCCATCGCAGTCAGATTGGACAGAATGTACAGCGGCAGTTGGCTGTTCAGGTACAGCAATGTTCCTGGAATGACAGTGACTGCCATACCTGTGCCCTGTAAATGGAACAATGAAGCGATAAATCCACCAACAGCGCCCCCAACAAGACCCATAATGAAAGGTTTCATATAGCGCAGATTCACACCGAAAATAGCTGGTTCTGTAATACCGAGAAACGCAGACAGTGATGAAGGTAGTGCAAGTGCTTTTAACTTCATATTCTTCGTTTTTAATCCTACAGCTAGACAAGCCGCCCCCTGAGCAGCCATGGCGCAGGTAATAATTGCGTTAAACGCATTGAAGCCTGTTTTCTCAAGCAACTGAATCTCCAGAAAGTTGAAGATATGATGTACGCCGGTAACAACGATAATCTGATGAAAGAAACCAATAATGATTCCCGCAATACCAAACGGCAGATCCAATACAGCTGTTGTTCCCTGTAGTACCCATTCTTCAAGGGAGTGGAATACTGGTCCGATCGCAAACAGCCCTAGCGTAATCATAACTGTAAGTGTAATAAACGGTGTTAAGATCAAGTCTAGCGCCTCAGGCACACGCCTGCGCAGCACCTTCTCGAACTTCGCTCCAATCAATCCCACGAAGAATGCAGGAAGCACGGAGCCTTGATACCCTACCACCGGGATAAATCCAAACATATGCAGCGGTTGTGCTGATCCATCAGCTACTGCGTAGGCATTTGGCAACGCTGGATTAACCAACATTAGACCCAGAACAATACCAAGGACGGGACTTCCGCCGAATACACGGAATGCTGACCATGCCACCAGGGCAGGTAGAAATGCAAACGCAGTGTCTGTCAGAATTTGAGTGAACAGCAGGAAATTCGGTGAAATATCCTCTGGCGTTGCACCAAACAAGGACAAAATTTCATTTTGAGTAAGCAAACCTCGTAGACCCATGAATAGACCTGTCGCGACAAGCACAGGGATAATTGGAACAAAGACGTCACCAAATGTACGGATACCACGTTGAAACGCATTGCCTTCCTTTTTCCCCTGACTCTTCACTTCTTCTTTGGAAGAACCTTCAATGCCGAGCTTCTCGACCTCTTCAAATATACGATTAACTGTACCTGTACCAAAGATGATCTGATACTGACCTGAATTAAAAAAGGCACCCTTGACCTTATCAATATTCTCAATCTGCTTCTGATCGATCTTCTCTTTGTCGTTCACCATAATACGTAATCGTGTCGCACAGTGAGCGAAGGAAGCTATGTTTTCCTTGCCTCCGATAGCCTGAATGACTTCTTCGGCAATTTTTTTGTTCTCCGACATCCTTATTCATTCCTCTCAATAAATCCATATTCTCTAATAATTCCATTTGCTCGCTTTGAACTCGGCCTGGCCACCATCTGCAAAAAAACGAATGCCCATGCTATCTCGGCTTGGGAATATGCGGCTAGTGAAGACCTCTTCTCCATCATTCACGAATATTTCAACTGAAGATGTATCAACGAACATACGAATTTTAATGATATCCCCGGTTAAAGCGTAATTTCTGATATTTCCATTGTTCGGATCTAATGTAACACCAGATAAAGAGCGATCCAGCGTCAATTTTTGTTGCAGTCGATCATACTGTACCACGGTTTGCTCATCTTCATTGGTTCGAAACGCAATGCCGAAGCGTTCTGCATCAAAATCTGTAATTTCACATTCTAGTTCATATGCAATGCCTTCGAAACCTGCAAAAGATGAGCTCTCATTATTCAGAGTGACATGTAGCTGTTCACCCGGTTCAGATGCTCGTAGCTTAGCCATTTCCGCAATGGGTTGCTGAATCAACTTGCCATCCCTCAACGTCAATTGCCGAGGAATCGTTAAGCAATGTGCCCATCCACTATCATCTGTGGGATACGACAGATCAGGAAGTCCCATCCAGCCCACGAGAATACGTCTACCATCTGGCGTGTTCATCGTCTGCGGTGCGTAAAAATCAAACCCACGGTCTAGCTCCTGGAAAGCACCATGGTTGAACACCCTTGTCTCTAAATCTAGAGCTTCACCAACAAGATACCCTGATTGATAAATGTTGTTGTATAAGTCACCTTCAGGCTGAATTCCTTGGGGTGAGAAGATTAGAACGCCCTGCTCATCTATTGTCATATAATCTGGACATTCCCACATATAACCGAAATTCGGGAGTTTCGTTTCGATCTCACCAAGAAATTCCCAATCCATGAGATCTGCTGAACGATACATTACGGCACATCCCGTTTCATTGGTTCGCTGTGCTCCAATCACGCAGTAATACTGCTTTCCAACTTGCCAGACCTTCGGATCTCTATAATGTTCGGTATATCCTGAAGGTACTGAATCAATTACAGGCAGAGGAACTTTCACCACTGAACCGCTTTCATCCATTATGGCTAAGCATTGATAAGGATGCCTGATCCATTCTTCATCCCTTGAATTACCGGTGTAGAGTAAATGCAGCTTGCCATCTTTTTCGATTGCACTGCCGGAGTATGCACCATGTGAATCATATTTCTCCCCCGGGCTTATTCCGATGCCAACATTTTCCCAGTTAACAAGATCTGTTGAACGGGTGTGATACCAGTATTTCATTCCATGCTCGGTTCCGAGAGGGAACCACTGGTAGAACAAGTGATAGTGACCTTCATAATAGGAAAATCCATTAGGGTCATTCAGTAGTCCTGTAATGGGTTGGATATGATACCGCTGTCTCCACGGACACGCAGATATCAATGCTGTAAGCTTATCCATTTCACCTGGTTCTGCTTGTTCTATCCGTCGATAGCGCTGTTCTCTATTCATTTTCATAACCATTCCACCCTTGCGTTGTAAATCAAAATGTAGCTACACGCCACAAAAAATGTGCACGAATTATTTTGCACATAGGAACCGGTTCCAAATCTAACAAAAAAATAATTCCACCTGCGTTTCTCATTCAGTGTCGATTCGATTCACCTGTAAAGACATTCGAATGGAACCGGTTCGATGGAATTATCATAAAGGAACCTTTTATAGTTTGTCAACGCTTTCGCGTGGAATAATTTCAACATCAAGTACAGTCTGCTTCTCCACCACACCACCTTGTACGAGTCGAATGATGTGATCTGCCGCCAATTTTCCCGCTTGTAAATAGTGAAATTTCACAGTCGTCAGTGTTGGATGAATCATCTCCGTAATATCATACCCACCGAATCCTGTGATGGACAATTCCTGTGGAATGCGTATTTTGTTGGAGAAGGCGGTTTTCATCACTCCAAGTGCAATGTTATCCGTTGCCCCAACGATGATGGTCGCTTTGCGATCCCGAACAATAGCTTCTGCCGTTACAACCGCTTCTGACATTTTAAAGCTTGTTTCATGATATGTAACCTGACATTCACCACATTCTGCGATAGCCCGTTTGAAACCTTGCTTACGATGAATACCTACTGCCTGATCTCTCTCCGTAACTCCCAAATACACAATGTTACGATGTCCTTGCTGAACGATGTATTTCCCCATCTCATACCCTGCTTGATCATCATTATGAACTAAACTATGGATATTCGGATGTTGTTGACCAACTAATAGAACTGGGATGCCAATCTCTTCAATAGCTTTAAGATGTGCTTCGGTTACTTCCGCGGCAAGAAGAATAATACCTGATACTTTCTGTCTAGCAAAATCATATATGCCATCAATCTCTCGTTTCATGTCCTGGCTTGTATTCGCAATTAACATCTGGTACTGATTATTGCGCAGTTCTTCATCGATCCCGATTAGGGTCTGTGACGTTGCAAACGAATCAAGCCTTGGCACAACTGTTCCAATGATGCTTGTTTTCTTCGCCTTCAAGCTCTGTGCAAACGTATTGGGGACATAGTTATATTGTTTGATGATCTGCTCAATCTTCTGCCTGGTGTTCTCGCTTACCGACCCTCCGTTTAGGAACCGGGAGACGGTACTCTTCGCAACACCCGCCATCTGAGCAATATCAGAAATGGTTTTGTTCATATTTACCCCTTTGATTTCATTAAAATGTAAAGTAATATCTGTTCATATTATACTTCGAAGCTTCGCGTATGGCGAATCTGTTCTACATTGATAAACTTAAGCGTATAACACTTCTCTCTCCTATGACAGAATGTCCTTTAAAATTTGGCTTTTTAGAACATCCATGTCATCAGATTAAACACCAAAAAACCCAATCCATGTGAATGCATACTTTTGTATGACTCGCATCAATCGGGCGGTTGTTTACGAACAATATTCAGATGAGATGCCGCTCGCGCATCTTTCGTAATCAAAAGCGGACTTTTTGAACAACCTCTTATCGTTTTGTGAGTGTTGTTTACTTCCTATACTTCGATAATGATGGGAAGGATCATTGGTCTGCGTTTCGTCTGAGCATAGATGTAATGACCGATCTCGTCTTTAAGCTTTCGTTTGATCACATTCCACTGATTCACACCGGCTCCGGTTAATTCCTCCATTTTCCGAAGAACCAGCTCATGAATCTCATGCATAAACTCCTCCGAATCCTTCACAAAAACAAATCCTCGGGAAATGATCTCAGGTGAGGTAATCATATTTTTGTCGGTTTTGCTTACTGTCGTCACAATGACCAGCATTCCGTCCGAAGATAGTTGTCTCCTGTCTCGCAGCACAATGTTCCCAACATCCCCCATAATAAGGCCATCCACAAGGCTATTGCCCGAAGCAATCTTAGGACCGCGTGAAGCAACACCATCCTTGTACTGAATCATTTCCCCATTATTAACGATAAATACATGATCATTCTCAATCCCTACGGATTCTGCGAGTAAACGATGCTGGTATAACATACGGAACTCCCCATGGATCGGAATTAAATAATCAGGTTTCATCAGTGTTAGCATGAGCTTGAGCTCTTCCTGACTACCATGTCCGGATACATGCATGCCTGAAGCGCCGCTTGATCCATAGATCACTCGTGCTCCGAGAACATACAGATTATCAATCACATGGGCAAGATCTCTTTCATTACCAGGAATCGCTCCAGCCGCAATGATTACGGTGTCTCCTGCCGCAACTCTCACATGAGGATGCTTACCTGCTGCAAGTCTAGATAGTGCCGCCATCGGTTCGCCTTGACTACCTGTACATAACACAACAACTTGCTCAGGAGGGAATTGATCCGAGTCAATCGCTTCAATTAACAATCCATCAGGAACATGTAGATATCCTAGCTCGCTCGCTACAGACACAACATTAACCATACTTCTGCCTAATAGCGCAAGTTTGCGACCCGTTTCAAATGCTGCATTTACAATTTGCTGAACCCGGCTCACATTGGAAGCAAACGTAGAAATAAAAATCTTTTGCTTCGCACGGATAAACGCATCCAAGATATGGTCACCAACGACACGTTCAGAGGGGGTGAACCCTGGACGTTCGGCATTGGTACTTTCAGATAACAATATATTCACGCCTTGTTTACCAATCTCGCTCATTCGATGTAAATCCGGGTAAGGTCCGTTTACTGGTGACATATCAAACTTGAAATCCCCTGTATGGACGACGTTACCTCCTGCTGTCTGAAAGAAAATACCGAGGCAATCCGGGATACTGTGACTTGTTGCAAAAAAGGAAACATCAATCTGCCCAAGCTTGATACTTGAATGTGCATCGATCGTATGCATATCTGTGTTGCGAAAAAGCCCATGTTCCTTAAGCTTTAACTCGATTAACCCTCGGGTCAATCGGGATGCATACACGGGTATATTCAATTGTTTTAATAGATAGGGTATGCCTCCAATATGGTCTTCATGTCCGTGTGTAACGACCAGCCCTCTAACCTTATCCAGATGCTCTAATAAATACGATACATCCGGAATGATCAGATCAATGCCTAACAATGTCTCATCCGGAAATTTAGAACCACAATCAATTACGATGATATCCTGATCGTACTGTATGATATACATGTTCTTGCCAATTTCATTCACGCCGCCGAGGGCTGCAATATATAACTTGTTATGCGCAAGGTTCAAATCAACAGATCCTCCTTTACAAAGACTGGGGTTGTGGAACACGAAATAACGAACGCACTGCCTTCTTCCTATTATGGAAGTTCTCACTTCTCTTATACATGGAATACTGAATTGCTTAACTCATTAAACATAGAAAAGAGCCCCTGATGAACACTCAAGTTCAACAAAGGCTCTTTCAAATCTAACTAATTAACTAATACTAATCATCGCAAACGAACTACACAAGCAAGGTTTGACGTTGAAGCAATACGTTTTGCTCATAGTTTTTGATCTCAGTAATCCATTGTTCACGCACCGGTACACCTTGCTGAGCACAGTAATAATCCCAGATAGCGCCAAATGGATAAGACTTGAATTCTTCTGTTAATGCCAGACGCAGGGTGTAATCCCCTTTAAGTTCGGCATCCTTCAACGCTTCAATCGGTTCTAACATCGCACGTAGCAATGCTTTGATCGTATTCCGTGTTCCAACCACCCATGCGGCCACTCGATTGATACTTGCATCGAAGAAATCGAGACCTATATGTGTAGTAGATAACAGATCATGACGCACAAGTTCACGTGCAATCTCAAGCAGCTCATCATCCATAATTACGACGTGATCACTGTCCCAGCGCATAGGGCGGCTTACATGAAGCAGTATACCACTCGTGAATAGAGCTAATGAAGACAATTTATTAGAGATGACTTCCGTTGGATGAAAATGCCCTGCATCCAGACAGATTAATGTATCATTTTGCAAGCCATACCCCATGTAAAATTCATGTGAACCTACCACATAAGCCTCAGAGCCTAGACCGAATAATTTGCTCTCGACTGCATCCAGATTATGCTTCGGATCAAGCTCTTCAGCAAAAACCTCATCCAGAGCGTCTTTTAACCGTTTGCGTGGAGTCAACCGATCTACCGGGTTATCCTTGAATCCATCAGGAACCCATACATTGGTCACACAGGTCTGACCTAGCTGTTCTCCGAAATAGGCTCCGATGCGACGAGAAGCTTTGCAATGATCAATCCAGAACTTGCGAATTTCCGGATCAGGGTGACTCAGCGTGAATCCATCACTGGATTTTTCATGCGAGAAGCATGTTGGATTAAAGTCTAAACCGAGCCCTTGTTCCTTCGCCCACGTAACCCAATTCTCATAGTGTTTCGGCTCAATTTGATCCAATTCAACACGTTCATCCGTGTCTGCATAGATTGCATGCAAATTCACTTTATGTTTACCAGGAATGAGGGCAAAAGCTTGCTCCAGATCTGACCGAAGTTCAGTTGGTGTCGTTGCAGCTCCAGGGTATTGACCTGTAACGGAAATTCCACCTGTAAGCTCCCCTTCTTGATTCAAGAAACCTTTAACGTCATCTCCTTGCCAGCAGTGCACAGAAACCTTGATCTCAGCAAGCTTTTTCAGAACTTCATCCGTATCAATTCCGTGCTGCGCATATAGAGACTTGGCCGCTTCGTACGCTTGTTTGACTTGATTATCCATCAAGAACCCTCCCTATTACTATATACTATTATTCCTAATTCTGAAGGTATGCCTGTAATTCAATATGAAGCTTTGAGACAAACTCTATTAACGAGTGAACGCTGCTGGAACACCGCCATCAATGGTCATCATGCATCCCGTTGTTTTTTCCGACTTGGAAGAAGCGAAGAAAGCAATGCCTTCTGCGATATCTCTTGGATAGATATTAACAAGTAGCGTGGTACGTTTACGGTAATACTCTTCTAATTGATCCGGTTCGATGCCGTATGCTGCCGCACGCTCATTTCTCCAAGAACCGTTCCAGATCGCCGAACCTTGCAGAATAGCATCTGGTAGAATCGTGTTTACACGAATGCCATACTCTCCGCCTTCAGCCGCAATGCAACGAGCAAGATGAGCTTCAAGTGCTTTAGCAGAACTGTATGCGGATGCACTTTTTCCAGCATATACCGAGTTTTTGGAGCCGATGAAGACCATGCTGCCCCCGATTCCTTGTTGTTTCATCAGCTTGAAGGCTTCACGCGCAACGAGGAAGTAACCTGTACCCAGTACGTTCATGTTCAAGTTCCATTCCTTCAAGGATGTCTCGTCAAATGGGCTAGAAGTCGCTAACCCTGCATTGTTCACGATGATGTCCACGCCGCCATATTGTATGGCAACTTCGGCATATGCCGCTTGAACAGCCGCTTCATCGGTTACATCCATTTTAAGTGCATAAGCACGATTGGCGCCATATTGATCATTAATCTCCTGTGCGACCTTCTGTGCACCTTCAAGATTCAGATCAGCGAGGACAACATGTGCTCCTTCAGATACCAATCTACGCGCTGTTTCACTTCCGATGCCTCCAGCGCCTCCTGTAATGAAAGCAACTTTACGAGAGAACTCCGTCTCCGCTGGTGCAAGAGAAAGCTTGTATAGCTCAAGTGGCCAGTATTCCACATTGTAAGACTCATTGGCACTAAGCGATACGAATTGTCCGAGACTGGTTGCCCCACGCATCACGGCAATGGCTCTATGGTACAACGCTCCACTGACCTGGGAAAGCGCCCAGCTCTTACCTGTGTTAATCATACCTACGCCTGGAATCAAAATAACCCGTGGTGCAGCTTCGAACATCACATCGCCTTCATTTTTGTTACTTTCAAAATATTGTTGATATTGCTCTTTATACGCTGCTACGCCATCGACCAGCTTCGCTTGAAGTCCTTCAATATCGTCTGCATCAGGTGTCCAATCAATAAACAATGGTACCACTTTGGTATGTACCAAATGATCCGGGCACGCTGCTCCAACTTGGGATAGTTGCGGTGAGTCAGCTCCACCTACGAAAGCAAGAACGTCATCTTGATCGTCAAAGGACAAAATCATTTTTTTGCTATCTGATACCGCTCCTCGAATCGTTGGCATCACACGAGATACGATCTCACGACGAACCTCAGCTGCAAGTGCCGGATGCTTCACGCCGCCAAACAGGCTTGCCTCGTCTACCCTTGCTTCAATGAAAGCTTCCGCTTCGTTGATGATTTTGATCGTCTGTGCATAACACTCTTCTGACGTCTCTCCCCAAGTAACTAATCCATGCTTCTCCATGAGTACAAGCTCTGCATTGGGATTGGCGAATACGCTTTCAGCAATCATTTTAGATAATGTAAAACCAGGACGCACATACGGTACCCATACGAAGCGGTCTCCGTAAATTTCTCTTGCTAATTCTTTTCCGTTATCTGCACAACACAAACTAATTATGGCATCTGGGTGTGTATGGTCAACATGTTTATATGGAAGGAACGCATGTAAGAGTGTCTCAATGGAAGCACGTGGGTGTTTGGAATCAATCATGCAATGTCCCAAATACTCAACCATCTCTTCATCTGTCATGGATTCCCGTTCAATTAATGGACGAATGTCCTCAAGTGCAAGACCTGTAAAATGCTTCGCTTGCATGGAGCCCAAGTCAGAGCCGCTGCCTTTAACATACATAACTTCGATCTCACGACCACGGAAATCTTGTACTGTTGTTTTGGTCGATGTGTTCCCGCCGAAAATATTGCACACACTGCGATCAGCACCAATTAGATTGGAGCGGTAAACCAATTGATCTAGTCCTGTTGTTTTCTCTGAAGCCTGCGCTGAATTCCATAAACTCTGTACCATTCGTTTCCCTCCGATAATGTTTGTTTTATTCCTAATCAGAGTTTAACATCTTTGTTTTGTTTTGAAAACAAAAAGATTTTAAATATAAACGGAAATATTCAAAAGCACTTAGAAGTGATGACAAAAAAGCACCCATCCACATCCAAAGATGTGAACAGGTACTCTTTAGTTTTAGATTTCAACCCAACTTATCGACGTCGGGCAAAATCAACAAATTTAAACTTATCGGGACGATGTCTAGATTCCGTGTACTGGAACGGACTGGCATCCTCAAGGTACACTTGGCTCCTCACCACAACAACGTTATGAAATCCTTCCAGATCAAGCCATTTCCGATCCTCTTCCGTAGGCTCTTCAACCAATATCTCTTTCTTGGCAAACGAAATGGCGAGACCCAGCTCTCCTTCAATATACTCGTAGATCGAATTATTGCAGATTTCCTTGTTAAGTCCCGGAACAAGCTTCTGGCTAATATAATCCTTATCCAAAATGACATGCTCCCCGTCTACATTACGCACACGTACAATCTCCCAAACCTTCTCGTTCAGCGCAAAGTTAATCTGCTTGAATAAGTTCTGATCCACTTCTCGCTCTTCGAACACGTTAACATATGTCTTCGCACGATGACCCATTTTTTGGGCTAGTTCTTTGAAGCTTACAAGACCAGAAATAGGAAAGTCAATTTTGCGAATGTCCAATACAATGGAACCTTTGCCTTGAATCTTCTGGATGTATCCTTCTTCATATAACATTTTCAATGCTTTGCGGATGGTCTCTCTGGATGTTTGATATTGCTCAGTCAGATCCAGCTCAGATGGAAGCAGTGTTCCTGCCTCGATTTCCCCCGTCCGAATATCTGCTGCGATATCCTCATAGATCCGAATAAATTTATTATTCATTAGTCATCACCACTGTTCATTACCCTTATTATTGACTTATATAGCATCTCATTATAGCATGAGCGTTTTCGATAGCAAAGGTAATGAAGGGGATGCACTGAAGCTCTTCACGCGCTGCCTTATATTCTTTGTTCCAGTGACAGTGGTTAAGACAAATCTCGATTCATTTCCAGCGTACTTATTAGCTTCTGCAATCGATAAATTAATGCAGCAGCTTCAGCTCTGTTCAGATGCTGCAAAGGACGGAAGCTTCCATCTTCATAACCTGTTAGCAAATATAGTTCAGCGAGCTCCTTCACTTCCTCCGTTGCCCAGTGGGATACATTCACTTGATCTGTGAAGGCAATCCGACCTGATTTTGACTGGGAATTCGGTTCCGAGTTCAGTGCGCGAACTACATTGGCAATGATCTTCGATGCTTGTTCACGGGTCACAAGTGCGTGGGGCGCAAATTTCCCGTTACCCATCCCATGAACCATATCATGTCTGATTGCAGCTTCAATCTCAGGGGCAAACCAATCTTCTACGTTTACATCCTGAAAAGCGTGATCATATTGGGCTGACGTATCCAGCTTCAATAAACGAACAAGAAGTGCCGTGAATTCTGCCCGTGTGATTGGACGCCGAGGTTCAAACCGTGTTTCACTCACACCTTGAATGATGTTTTGTTCAGCAAGCAATGTAATCTGTTCCTTATTGAATATGTGGTCTATGTCTACAAACTTTAATTCCTTTTTGATAGGCAGTGGCGTTTGCTTGTCCTGTTCCTGATTGTTATCCTTGTCTGCTTCTATAACAACCAATGCTGAATTATCCGACTTGTCGGATGAAATCCCGGAAGCACTTCCGTCACCTACGTTTGAAGATGGATACGCTAATGTCGTGACAGATGCGATCTGTCGTTCGCTTCGTTCTCCAGCCTCATTTTCAGTCCAGACTTGTACTTCATAATGCTGTCCACCTGTAAGTCCCGTCCAAGTATAGCTTCGCTCTTTCCCGCGATAAATTTCCCGCCCGTTATACTCAACAACAATCATCTCATTACGGGAATCCAAATTCCATCTAAGTACGATATCACTCGTCCCTCGGGCTACAGCTGAAACCGTAAATTTGTCTGAAGGCAACGTTTCGAATTCTGGCACAGTAATCTGCGAACCATCTCCCGCCTCATTATAAGGAATGATTGCAAAATTGTTATAACGCTCAGCCGTATTCAGCCCTGATAGATGCACGGACGTTTCGGTTGTTGTTGCAAGAAGTTCCTCATCTTGATAGATTCGATATCCAGATGCACCCGGAACGATCTCCCATAGGATATCTGCACCATGCTGTGTACGATCCTGCACGATCGGCTGAGTTGTTGGATCGCCCGGCAAAGTGACAGCATTCAGTTGATAGGCAGCTTCACTCACCCCGGATTCGTTCAACGTGCGGATCGTGTAACTATAGTGACTTCCAGGCTCCAGAATCTGGTCCTCATAAAATAATGCATCTATAGCTACGCGGCTGATTTCTTCGCCATCCCTTTCAATAATGAACTGATCGGCTCCTTGTACATAGCTGTGATCAAACAATAGACGAATGCTATCCTTCGTTGAACGATAAGCAACTTCCGGTGGTGCATCCGGTTTCGTCAGTAGATCATATGATAGCTTCGCCGAAGCATCGCCTTGCTCATTTTCCGTGTACAATTCAACGATATAATTCGTTCCAGCATCTAGTTGATCCATCACCAGCTCCTTCTGCTTGCCTCGATGAACCTCAATTCCATCTAACAACACCACAAATATTTCGTTCGAATACGGAAATTCCCACATCATACTAGCCTGTGTTGTCTCTGGACTCAATTTCATTTCAATCAATTCCACATGGGGCTTGGTATAAAACGGTGAAACGACAATTGGACTCCCCTCACCAGTCGCATTGTATGGAACGATCTGAACGTCAGTATATGGTGCAGCACTCGTAAGATGTTTAAGTTTGAACTCGGTTATCTCATGATCATCTATTGTGGAGATCATTTGATCTCCAATACGAATGATATACCCCTCTGCACCTTGCACCTTCTCCCACATAAGCACAGTCTCCGTCTCGCTAACCTCTTGTGGTAACACTGGATCGAGCGTCGTAGCAGGCAGCGTTTGTATTCCTACGTCAAAGCCGGATTCACTATCCCCTGATGCATTGGAAGTTCTAATCGTATAGGTGTACTTCTCTCCTGGTGTTAGACCACTATCCTCATACGATACTGTACCTGCCGGTACTCTCCCTACCTCAATACCATCACGCAAAATGATTAACTGGCTCGCCCCTTCAGTAGAGCTACCTGTTAGATCAAGGACTACCGATTCATCGGTAATATCTGAGACCGTTACCGTCTGTGGAGAAAGTGGCTTGGTTAACACTTCAATCTGAACAGCTTCTGAACGTTGTCCATCCTCATTCAATGCGACAAGCTCAAGTGTGTAAGCTGTTCCACTCTCCAGATTGACGAGCTGCGCCAGAGATTCAGTCACCGTTTGCGTCTCACCTGTAACCTTGTTTCGAATCTCATAAGCAGTTGCCCCCTGCACCGGCTCCCATTTCAAGCCCATCTCATGAGTGCCATTATTCGTCGTAATAGCTGTGCCAAGAATGGGTTCTGTTTGCGTCGTTACCGAATAGTTGAGTGCTTTCCCTTCACCACTACCGTTAAATGCACGAAGCGAATAGACATATTTAGTACCCGGAGATAAGTGCTTATCCTCGAAAGCAGTTTTGTCAGATTCGATTCGTGCAATAACCTGTCCATCACGTTCAAGGATATATCCATCTGCTCCTCGTACCTCTGATGTGGTCCAATCTATATGCAACCCGGTTGTGTTCACATCGAGTGTTTTCATTTCATGCGGCTGGGCAGGTAAAGTCAGAATGGGCACGTCTACCTTTTCGGAGCTAGTTCCTTGTCTATTCAGGGCTCTCAGCGTATAGGCATACTGCGTTCCTTCCATTAATCCTGGTAAGATCACCCGAGTTTCTCGTCCACGATATATCTCTTGTCCCCCACGTTCAATCACATATTCAGATGCTCCCTCAACTACCGACCATGTTACTTCTGCCTGATGTGCTTCAGGTGTAATTACAAGATTGTCGGGCTGAGTAGGTTGGGATAGATGAATAAGCTGTGCGGACTCTCCCGTGCCTGATTCGTTGACCGCCTGCACTTCTAACACATATTCCATCCCAGGAAGTAGATTCGCTGCAATGTATTCAGGTTCAGAGGTTCTACCCACCTCAGTTCCATTCACACTCACAATATAGTTGTTAGCCGTATCTACCGGCTCCCATTTCATAGCTATACTCGTCTCATCTGTACGTGTAACCGTAAGTCCCCCGGGTCTACTTGGTAGAGTTAGCAGTTCTCCCACGGCATCTGCACCATATCCAGCAGCATTTCCCGCCCCTACCTGATAGGTATAGTGCTTGCTTGCCTGGAGGTGACGTAATGTCAGATGTGTATCGGACATCTCGTAGCTCTGACCATCAATTGTTACTCGATATTTGGTCGCCCCAGATACAGCATCCCAGCTTACAACCGCACCTGTCTCTGTTAGTTGATCCGCACTTAGTCCTGAAGGAACTTCAGGAAGTGTTGTGCCTGTAATAGAAGTCGACACTCCCTGTCCACTGATATTCACTGCCTGCACTTGCAGCTCATAATTCATTCCAGCAACAAGTCCTGTCACAACCCATTCCTCTGTTCCAGAAGGAGCTGTATCCTGCTTAACTCCATTTACATAGATCGCATACTGATCCGCGCCTCTAACACCATCCCAACTCAAACGTAAACTGCTGGTTGTCGAATCGCTAATTCTTAACGCCGTAACTGCGTCAGGTAATGTCATTAATGTACGAGTTGTTGATGCTGGTCCCTGTCCAGTTTCATTCTCCGCTACTAACTCGTAACTGTACGCCGTGCCGCTCTCCAACCCCTTGTCTTCATATTCCGTCTCTGTTCCTTCGTAGACGTTTATTCCTTCACGGGAGAGCAGATAAGATGTAGCAGAAAGAACGTTGTCCCAAGATAGAGATATCTCATGCTCTCGAATCTGCACAGCAGTTAATTCGCCAGGTACGCCAGGTAAAGTAAGGAATCCTATCCTGCTACTTCGCCCAGCACCCGTTCCATTACTAGCCGTGACCGAAATGGTATGCACTGTACCTGGGATGAGATTGGTTAGGTAAGGAACATGGCTTGGATCGGAAACGGACTGATCATATACAAGTTGACCATATGCAGTTTCAGCAGTAACACGGTAAGCCGATGCGCCCTCCACAGGTTCGAAGGAGAGCTCAGCCATGTCTGGCTGGGACTCCACCTTGCGAATTTGCACCGATTGAGGCGCTGCTGGAAGTGTCAATACCTGCAATAATACCGCTTCGCTCGTCCCTGTATGATTTCGGGCTACCACCTCATACTCATACGTATGACCTCCACTTAGACCCGTATCGACGAAGGTATGTCTTGGATAATCCAATGTCCACGACTGACCTGTCGTTTTATTATGAATGTTATAATGATATCCGTCCGTGTAGGAATCTCCCGTGGGTAGATCGATGGTAAGTTCCGCTGACGTTTCGCCAACTTGTGTCATAGTTACCTTTCCAGGTCTCAATGGTTTACGCTGAATCTGATATGGTGCTGATACGGTCTGATATGTATTTCCTGCATGGTCAGTTGCTCTGACATGGATATACCAGATGCCTTCTGAAGTCAATTCAACAGTCTGTTCATCTGAAATAGCCTCGAACCAGTCCTCTGGTGGTGCTTCACTGCCTGTTATTTTATATAATCGTTTTGACTCATCTATGCCTGAATCAGCATCTTCAAACCGGATCGTCGTCGAAATATCAGTGTCTGTCCATTGTTGTCCATTAGGTGAGAATGTAACGCTAGGAGCTGCCTGATCAATGTACACCTCACGTGTGCTGACTTTACCAACGTTACCCACAGCGTCTATCGCTCGGGCTCTTAAGGTTGTGATTCCATTGGTACTTATGACACCGCGATCTCCAGTAATAAATGACTCCCCATCAAGGCTGTACTCATACGTAATGTCTTGTTTGTCTATGCTACCTCCAAGCGTAAATTCTACGGGATTCTTGCTCCATCCGGATTGTGCTAATGTGATTGTTGGTTCCGTCGGAGCAGTCTTATCTATTCGAATGATTGAATTCGCTATACGGCTCACATTACCGACGAGATCCAATGAACGCGCATATACCGTTGTCTCTCCTTCATGAGAAACTGTAATTTCACCAATGTAGTCGATCCATGGCCCCTGTTCGTTTAATCGATACTGGGTTTTGCTTAGCCCACTTCCGTGATCCTCTCCACTAGTTATCACTATCGTAACATCATGGTTCGTCCAGTTCTCTTCACTTAAAACAATCTTGGGTTCCTCCGGCCCTGTCTTGTCAATCCTCACCTTGGACGATGATAGGGAACTAATATTGGTAGCATAGTCTACACTACGTGCTTGAATTTCGGTAATGCCTTCTATATCTATCGTAAAAGGTTCCTTATAAGAAATCCATTCTCCTTCATCACCTAACCTATACTCCGTGACAGCAACACCACTTGCTTCATCTCTGCCTTCCGTCAAAGTTACCGTTACTCCGGACTTCGTCCACCCTGGAGGGTTTAAAGAAATTACTGGCGCTGTTGGAGCAGTACGATCGACTCTTGCCCACACCGATGTCTCCTGTCCGATATTACCGAAAGTGTCGATGCTTCTTGCTGTAATGACCGTCTTTCCTTCAAAAGAAACCGTAAAAGGCTCGTTATAATCTCGCCAATCTTCCCCTATACCAACCTTCACCTGCGTCTTCAAAATACCACTTAACTCGTCGCTTCCTGGTGTAATCGTAATCTGAACATCTTCCTTAGTCCACGAAGAAGGATGAGCAACAACCGTTGGAGCTGTTGGCCCCGTCGTATCCTTCATGATCTGTCCTGCAGACTGAGAGGCTGTCTGGATACCTGCGCCGTTAATGGCGGCAACGAAAACCTCATATCTACCATCGGCTAGCCCTGTCAATGTAAGGTCTGCTCGGGTGTTCGTCGTCTCACCTGTTACAAGCACTTGCCCACTTGATGTGCGAATTTCAGTTTTGTATTTCGTCCCGGCAGGATTACCATTCGAACCCCAGCTAGCTATAACGGAGTTTCCAGATTGCGCTACACTAGCATCCGCTGGAATATTAGCATGAGTGAATACAGTAGATGGGCTTGAAAAACCTGTGTAGGTACCGCTTGAATTTTTGGCACGTACTGCAAATGAATAATTCGTATTCGGTGTCAGTCCTGTGATCTGCCGACTATGTAGTGAACCTGTGTCGTAGCTCTGATTGGTTGTTAGATTCTTCAGTTCGTATGTAACTGATGAGTCATTCGCTTTTTTGTCCCAGCTTGCAAGTAGACTATTGTTGTTAACAGAGGTAAACGTCGGTGTCCCGGGAACGACGAAACTCCGAACCGTAAAATGTACCGTTCCTGCCGAAGACACTCCTCCTTTGTCATCCATAACCCATACCTGCAACGTGTGTGTCCCATCGCTCAGTGTATTAGGTAAAGTATACGTTGTATTAAAACTCTGATTAGCTCCCGTAGCTCGGATCTGTGTCAACGTATTCTCTTCTCCTCCGTCTATCGACCATTTGACCGTCAACAGATCTCCAACATCGGTATCTCGGGTTGTACCAACAATCTGAAGCTGTTCCCCCTTATAATATGTCTGACCCGTTGAAGGTGCAGTCAAGGCAAACGAAGGTGGTGCATTCTTGGGACCAATGCCTACAATCGTTGAAAATTTGCGAGACGTTTGATTAGCTACTGCCTTACCATCCCACCAGAATTGTGCAGCCGTATCACTCGCCGTTACAGTCTGTCCTGGAACAAACGTCGAAGGGTGCTGACCTCCTGTGAGCCGGGCACTATCTGGACTGCTGTATTGACCCATGTAGATTCGATCTGCATCCACCACATTGTACGTATTGGCATAAAAAGCCGTGACCTGTACGCCTCCACTATAATTGCGCCAACCGTTCTCAATCACCTCAAACGGCGAGGCATCATTACCATTCACCATCGTATCCCAATAGAACGTGCCTCCGAGATTCATCGCTGAACCACTGCGATTCACAGCTTCCAGTTCAACCTTCATATAGCCTCCTTGAGAGGTCGCATTTACGATGGATACTCGCAAAATATACTCCACGTTATCCTTTTGCCTTGACATCTCGATCACATTGTTGTGGATTCGATAATAGTTGAGCGGCAAGGATTTGAAATTAATGGCTGTGCCATTATGGTCAATAATAGTGGATACATTGCCTGTATCACCACCATAAAACACATTGGTATTAGGCAGTAATACTATTCTGTATTTGCCCTCACTATTCATCTCCACCTTCACTTTGGAGGACTGAACTGCCTTCATGCTTGCAGTATCCGATACTACACCGATCGTCTCCACAGCTTCAGCCATCACAGCAGTTGAACCAATCTCATACATCAAGGCATGAGGAGATAATAAAGCAAATGCAAGCACAACTTTGGTAAGCTGTTCAGCTTGTTTCTTCACACGTTTATTCGATTTAGCCAAGCGTCTGCTCTCCTTTGGGTACACCAAAAAAAGGAGGCACCCCAACAAAGGACTAAGTCCTCTGCTGGGGTGCCTCCCCTAACCAGTGTCATTTTTTCTTGATTATAACGATTCACTTAACGAATGTAAATACTTAATCACGGTGTAGCTATATCAAATCTAACTAGATTGAACTATAGAGAATGTTGAAGAAACCACTTGTACAGATCAGGATTATTGTATGTTTCAGTCCAAGCATCGTGACCACCCTCAGGGTAGACGGTAAGTTTAACATCCGCGTTCAAAGCAAGGAGTGCATCCACAATTCCTTGTGATTCCGAGAGCGGTACCACATCATCCTTAGCACCATGAAAAGCCCAGATAGGTAATCGTTGTAATGCAACTGCCTTGGCTGGATTACAACCTCCACAGATTGGTACTGCAGCCGCAAAAACGCCCGGATAGTCAGCAGGTAGATGCCATGCACCATATCCTCCCATACTTAAACCAGTTAGGTATACCCGTTTGGGATCGGCCGCATAATTGGCCAGTACATATTCCACAATGGCTATAACGGCTTCTTTCTCATTGGCCCAGAATTCGTCCTCTGGACATTGAGGTGAGATAACGATAAATGGGAATTCTTCATCCTGTTCTACGATCTGAGGAAGACCATGCTGCCGAAGCTGGTTCAAATCCGTTCCACGTTCACCGGAACCATGGAGAAATAGAATGACGGGCCAAAGGTCGTTTGTTTCTGTAACCGTTTTGGGAACATGAAGTAAATAATCCATCGTTACAGTCTTCTTAATTTCTTTGATCAATCGATGGCTATTCTGAGTCATGTCTACCCCCCCACAATTCATTTCTAATCTTAAGTAACGCTTCGTCCAGCACACCAACGACCTTGTCACACCATGCATCGAACTCTGGATCTTCTTTTTGAAGCTCAGGATGGGCAAGAATATGCTCAACAGTGTTTCTAATGCCTTGATCCGCGCGCGTTGTTGCTACGAACTCCGGTACCAGCCTTTTGAGCTTGCTATTATCAAATACAACGGTATTTGCCTTGTCGCCAAGTAATCCTCCTCGAAGATCCTGATCACTGCAGCCAGCCAGGAACTCGGAGGATACGTGTACGGCATGAAGCTTAACGCCAAGCGCACTCGCAATGATCTCATAGATCTGATTCCACGTGACGGATTCGTCCGACGTAATATGTACGGATTCTCCGATCGCATGGATGTTGCCCATCAGACCGATGAAGCCTTTTGCAAAATCGCTATTGTGCGTTATGGTCCACAGTGACGTGCCGTCACCATGAATAATCACCGGTTTATTATCAAGCATACGCTTAAGCACCTGCCAGCTACCTTGCGCACCATGAACACCTAAAGGTACGGATTGCTCGTTATACGTATGACTTGGGCGTACAATTGTTATCGGAAATCCTTGCTCCCGATATTGCTTCAATAGATATTCCTCACAAGCAATCTTGTTGCGAGAATATTCCCAATACGGATTGGATAATGGCGTGCCTTCCGTAATTCGATAATCTGCAAGCGGGGTCTGATATGCTGATGCAGAGCTAATAAATATAAATTGTTTGGTTTTGTCCTTGAACAGCCGATAATTTCGCTCCAACTGTGCGGGTACAAATGCAATAAAGTCTGCCACCACATCGAAATTCAGATCGGCAATCAGCTCTGCTACTCGTGCTTCGTCATTGATATCCGCTTGCAATACCTTCACTTCCGCAGGAAGATTGGCATTTCGATTCCCTCGATTGATGAGATATAGCTCCCAGCCCTGCTCGGCAAGTTGAGTTGTTATGGCTGTACTGATTGTTCCTGTGCCTCCAATAAATAGCGCTTTCATATTTGCACCTCCAGATGGAATATATGACTCTACCATGATATCATGCATGCAAAAGAGGAGCAAAGATTCGGTTACCCGAACCCTGCTCCTTCATTTTAGACAACTTTGATTTTTCCATAAATCATATACATACCGCAATGGATTTGGTATTCACCTGGTTTTAAATCAGGATCGACCGTGTAGTAATTATCACCCTTTTGCATGTATAGATCCATGCCAAGATCACTGGACAACAATGACTTAACATGCGTAACTTGCCGAGTAAGAATAAAATTAATTTTGGTAGGAACCCCCGCCTTTACTTCAATGACATCTGGGCCAAAACCATCGTTACTTACACTCACATCAATAACTTCAAATCCCTGCAGATCTTCTGCTGTCTCGGCTTTAGCTGCATTCGCGGCTTTGGCGCTTTCCGAACCCGGGGACATATCTTTACCCATAAAAAACACTAGAAACGAACCAAGTAAAACAACTACAGCAAGACCCAACGTTAACATTGGCCAAGCTTTACGGATCCAACTATTCATATCAACGCTCCTCTTTCCATCATTCATTGCTCAAGCACACGTTTTAAGCATACCTGATTCATCTCAAAATTAAAATGACTCCAGTGGGCTATAGCCAGCTTCAATGCCGGAGCAGTCATGCATTCTCAATCGAAAACTTAGTTTATAAATAGAAAAAAGCCTGATTATTCAGGCTTCTTCAGGTAAACTCGTTCATTTTTTATTAAAAATGACTATTTCATGAATATGATGGCGAGGTTCGTTTTAACCTCAGTTTGTGCAACTCAGGCAAGGCAACGCCAAGTAACACCACAATAACCCCGAACCATTGCAATACGCTAACATGCTCATGAAGAACAATCGCCGAGAGTAGCACCGCAACCGGAAGTTCTACCGCACCTAGTATGCCTGCCATATCCCCTCCAATATGCGGAACGCCAATGGCGAACAGTACTGGTGGAATAAAAGCTCCGAAGAATCCAAGCAAGAAGCCAAAGACGAGCAACTGGCTCCAGATCAAGCCATTAAACAAAAACGTCGGTGGAAACAGAATGCATAGTAGAACTAAACCGCCAGTCACCATCCATGCACTGCGAAATGCAGGATGCGCTGAAGGAACTGCTTTTCCACTGAATAAAACAAACAAAGAATAACTTACAGCCGCCATAAGTCCCAGTGCAATCCCTAGACCACTAAATTCACCAAGACCCTGTTCGAGGAAACCTGCAGCCAGCAATGTCCCCCCAAAGAGGATAACTAGTGTGAACAGAGTGACTTTATTCGGACGTTGTCGCTTGCTCACAGCCTGAATCAATACGCTAATCCATGTGAATTGAAATAATAGGATAATGGCAAGTGATGCCGGAATGTATCGCAGTGATTGATAATAAACCAAACCGGTAATTACCGTCGGTGTGCCAGCCGCCATAAGTATTAAACGCTGTTTCCACGTTAATTTCTGAAAAACACGAGTTGGTGCAGATGACGATTTACCTGCGTTATTATGTTTACGTTTCATGTTAAATCTTGTGTATAGTGCCAGCATCCACGAAAGAATGAACCCTGTAATCAGTTGTGTGCCCACAACCTCACCTAACTTATAGCCTTCACCATAAGCCAGAACTACAATCGTGGATAATATACCGTAACTCATTGCTCCCGCAAGAACAGATAGATAATATTTCATTGATGAACAAACCTCCTGATGTTCCAACAATCAATTTAAATAAACCCTGCTCAGAAAGACACATCCAAAATGCAAAAAAATCCTAACTACGTGCAAGGAATACATGAATCCCTTGGCATCGTAGTTAGGAAGTATAGGCTTCCCGTAGAGACCCTCGCCCTGTGTACACTTTCGGCCTGCGAGGTTATACGAAATAAATATGCTTTTGTGATGTGTTCTTCTGTGACGACTTTTCATATATTACATGGGAGGTGAGATGGTGTCAACCCTCTTTTACAAATTTAAAATGGATAACTTATGTTGTACAATCTCTTACGCCCTACATATGTTATACGTCCGTTGTATCCCATTCCAGCGTTTGCTGTAAGCCTGATTGTAGTCCAGGCAGATCCAAACCATCCACCGCAAAAGCATCGCGAATTAATGGCGGAGCTACAAACTCATCGTATTTACCAAGGTATGGTGCTTCATCCTCAGCAAGCAACGCAGATGCATCCTCAGCTGCCCGGCATTCGCTCATGATTTCAGCTAACAATGTACGTGCATCAACTTGGCCAGCGACGACAAAATAATAAGGCTCCATTGGCACCACAGACCGTAAGGCTAACTTGGTTGATAGATTATGCTTCATAAGACGCTCTAATGTACGAAATGCTTTGCTACCTACCCAGGGCAATACATAATGTGAATCACCGCCTGCTGGTATGACGACTTGCTTCAGTAATCCTGTCTCACGAGCCAATCTACGCGCCCGCTCTAGTCGATTCACTGCCTGTGGTGATAGATACGGATAGATGACTGAACTCGACAACACTTCTCTCATTTTCTGAATCACCATCGTATGAATATCGCCGCCTGCTCCAAGCCATAATGTATCCACTTTGCCCTTCGCTGACTTCACGTATACAGACTTATGCTTACGATCTACCTCTTCAACCTTCCACAGTTTCCCTGCAAGAGAGAAGCAGTAGCCTGGTGGCGGTACAGTCGTAATGGAGCCTATTTCTTCCGAACCATTCAACACTTTATGCTCTTCATCATCCTTGAAGACGGCGTAGAAACGATAATTATTTACCGTTTTCTCCCCCGTTAATCCAATAATTAACGTCTGCTCTTCTGTCCACTGCAAATGATCGGTATCAATCAGATAATTTAGAAAGACGTGATACTGACTGCTGTTGATCTGGGAAAAAGGAGCAAGCGAAAGGACAGCCTCCGCCAGCTCTCTAGGTTCGGCTTCCCCCATGCTCTTGAGCATACTCATCGTTTGGTGATAGAGCACCCCCATCGGCATTTTACGAGCCTCAAGTGGTTCAACCCACTTCGTCTTCACATATAATTCAATGACTGCAATCGCACGAAGTAACGTCCACGGCATACATGCAGGGAGCTCAGCATCCTCCGCCTCTTCCTCTGGGCATACAAATAACATCTCCGAAGCCATATCATCCCGTCGACCCGATCGTCCTAGTCGTTGAACAAAGCTCGACGCACTGTAAGGCGCACCAAGCTGCACAACCCGCTCAAGTTCTCCAAGATCAATGCCGAGTTCCAGTGTTACGGTTGCTGCGGCTACCGCTGGCCCTGCCCCTGTTCGCAAGGCAGCCTCCGTCTCTTCTCTCAGCATCGCGGATATGCTGCCATGGTGGACGTGGAATACATCACGTTCCTGCCTTCTCGCTGCAACTCGACGTAGCTCAAGGATGGTAACTTCAGCATCAGTCCGACTGTTGGTGAAGACTAAGGCCTTCTTCCGATGGGTACTTTCATAGATAAAGTCATAATACGCTTTACGGGCATTATGCAGATGCTCAGCCTGTTCCTCATCACGGGCATCCGGGAACGAGAAATGTTCAACCCGTAGGCGCAATTTTCGGCCACCTGGTGAAGAAACGACATCTACGCCTTGATCTGTTCCGGCTGCAAGCCAAGCAGTTGCCGCATCGTAATCGCTGAGAGTTGCGGATAACCCAACACGGCGAGGCTTACAACCTGCCATACGTTCAATGCGAGCCAGCTCACTCAGTACTTGAATACCCCGATCTGCTCCCATAAAAGCATGCACTTCATCAATAATGATATACCTCAGGTCATGAAACAGAGCTGGGATGGCATTCGGTCGATTCATCAACAGACCTTCCAGGGATTCCGGTGTAATCTGAAGTACACCCGACGGATTTCGCACCAAACGTGTTTTCTCCGCTTGAGCCACATCCCCATGCCAATGCCACACTGGGATGTTACCTTCAGACAACAAATCCTTCAGCCGTTCAAATTGATCATTAATCAATGCTTTTAACGGTCCGATATACAAAATTCCAACCGACTTAGATGGACGTTCGTACAATTCCGTTAGCGCAGGGAAAAAAGCCGCTTCCGTCTTGCCAGAGGCTGTGCCCGCTGCAATCAACATATGATGTGGCGTATGAAAGCAAATATTGCACGCTTCGATCTGGGCTGGACGAAGAGACTCCCATCTTTTTTTATATATAAATTCCTGGACAAACGGCGCTAATCGATAAAAAGGGTTCGCTTCGCTCATAACTCAAATTCCGCGAGAAAGTCATCCAGCTCATCTGCAGATGATGATGAACCGCTTGTTTTGCCCGATCCGTCGGGTTTAGCAGCTCGCTCTCCAAGCAATTGTGTATATGTCACTTCAGGATTCTGGTGCAATGTGTGCAGCACATCCATAAAATCTCTCACCACTTCACGGGTAGTGAGCATTTCATCGGCACCAAGTCGGTTAACTGCCATTTGCATAAAATCAACTAATTCGTCATCGTGTAAACTTGCAGTATAACCAAAATGCAATGCATGAATCTGGCGAAGCTTCTGTAGTAGAATTAGAATTTCCTCATGAGATAACATGGATAGCTTCAAGATTGGTCCCGTATAATTGGCATAATCTCTTGTTGCATAACGGCCGTCAATCAGTCTGGAACGTAGCGCTTCATAACTGAACAACCCTCTACGTTCATCCTCCACAAACTGCGGGGTTCCTCCTACAAAAATGCCCAGATGCTCTGCCTTACCCTGCATCGTATCATTAAACATCGTGAGCAGCTTCTCATAGTTACTCTGACGCGATACGCTATTTGTAATTTTGTACAGATTAACTGCCTCATCAATAAACAACAGCAAACCTTTATATCCGATTTTGGCGATGAACTCAGACCATAATTTGAAATAATCATACCAGTTATCATCGTCAATGATTATGCCAACAGCCAGTTCTTTCTTGGCTTCTGTTTTGGTTGCATATTCCCCTCTTAACCACCGGAGAGCTGCTTGCTTCTGATCATCGTCACCGAGCTTATAGCCGTTCCAGTACGAGGCCAGTACTTTAGCAAAATCAAATCCATGAACCAGATTCTGCATCTCATTCGTTACGGCATAGATCTGTTGCTCTACTTGCAGGGCAAGTGCTGGATCGTCTGGTCTTAATCCGTTATTTTGCATCGTTTGCTGCTGCAGTGCTGCAATCCATTTCTGTAAAATAGGCTCCAATGCGCCGCCATCCGGCCGTGTACGTGTAGACAGGCGGGTCATCAACTCACGATATGTAGCCAGTCCTTGACCTTTGGTTCCTACAAGTCTTCGCTCAGGGGACAGGTCAGCGTCCGCCACGACAAACTCTCGATCCATCGCATAATTGCGAATCATTTGCAAAAGAAAGCTTTTACCACTACCATATCGACCTGTAATCAGTTTAAATGCAGCGCCGCCTTCTGCGATATTGTCCATATCTCGCAAAATTGCCTCTACTTCAGGCTTCCGGCCAACCGCAATCTGCTCCAGTCCAATTCGCGGCACAACACCCGCCGTTAAGGAATTGACAAGAGCAGTTGTGATTCGTTTCGGTATTTTAAGTTCTGTCATTACATATCACCTCTTCACATGTTCAAACACGGTCATATACTCCGGAACAATCCGGTCGTTATCAATGAGTAGATCACCGATCGTTTCCATAGCTGCATCGTTGATCTCATCGAGCAAAAGGGTTGGCATTGTACCGTTCCGCTCAGCCACCTGCACCAGCTCTCGATCAGGTTCATCACCTAATAATGCATATATCGCCTGCACATGTCGCGGAGCCAACTCATTTGCAAAAAGAATCCATTCACCATCCAATTCAGCTATGGAGGAATCATTCCATTTTAAAGTGAAGTCTTCTTCTTTTGACTCCATATCGGTACTACTATTGTAGGGTTTCATGGTTTCCGTTGTGTGCTGTATATTGAGATCCTCTAACTGAAGAGTCATCTTGACTTCGTCCATCTTCGGTAAGGTATGTTCTTCTGTCACTTGCATCCCTTCGTGTTGGTTCAGAAGTTGATTGTCTGGTACAAGCTTGTCTTCCGAATATTCATGTTCGTCTATCATAAGTGCTTCTCGAACGTAGTCACTCTCCTGTTGCAAGACGGCAAGCTTCTCCTGATCAATCCTTACCATCGGCTTTTCTTTGAGCTCTTCCTGCTCAGCAGCAAATACCTTATCTAGATATCGCTCTATGACTTGAGCAAATTCAGTATCGAGGGTCTTGCCACGCAGTCTGCCTCTGAAACCAAGTAATTCCCGTAGTTTATTTTCAGTACAGCGGAAAATCCTTGTAACGAATGAACAGAAAGAAGCACTTTCGCCAATAGGGACAAAGGTAAGGTCAATCGCCGCTTTTCCATGCAATGTATCATCATAAACAGCTTTTCGAAATAACGCACGTTTGATGCTCTTCTCCTTCGTCAACTGCAAATGATCGATCAATCCTACCCCACGCGTTCGTTGCAGATAGGATTCCATTAGAACCATCACTTGTGGTATATACCGTTCCAATGCAAGTTGACCTTGATCTCTATAAAATTTACTGAGAGTGATGTCATATTCATAGTATCTGCTGAGCAATTTCAACGACAATTTCGACACGTCACTCGTCAGCAACCGATGCAGTTCCATATCCGATATCTCCATTGGAAGATAACCCTTAGTGATATTCATGATCTCAGTTAAGGACATCTGCACTTGATGCACAAGCCCATAGTCGACAAGCCAATCCTGCATGTACACATCAAGTTGCGAGAATCGTTCCCGATAATTAACCCATAGTCGTTTTAGTTGCTCATATCCCCACTCAGGCTCATGCCATCCAATACCATTAATTAACTCGTAGATGTGTACAAAAAGATATGACAAGTCCGTATCCATATATCTTTCGGCACGTACTTCAGATCGCCAGTAGAAATACCACTTTTGTTGTGACTCGCTCATCACACCATACGTTGGCCAATAACTCATAAAAGGCACAAATGGTGCCTCTTCTCCCTGCAATTCGATATATTGTCGTGCTTCCTGGGCGAACCTTCGCTCCGATGACAAAACGCCTCCGTTCGTAACTTGTTTATCAAAGGGAGCGCGAGTCAAAGTTGATCGTTCAGGTATAGGAACTTCAGTTGTGCTAGCATCCTCACTTAGATCAATCTCGGTAAATTCTAATTGTCTGGAATTGTCTTCCATTGTTTCATACTTCACCCCATCCTCTAGTAGAGAATACGAACAAGTGTATCCATACCGCTCATTATAACACTTGTCCTATTCCAGTGGTGAACAAAAAAATGGCGTTTGAACTGTTGCTAGTTCAAACGCCATATCTCATTCGATTTTAAACGACCACAACACGGTTCTTGCCTTCACTCTTGGCTTGCAGAAGCGCTTGACCAGCCTTCTCGATCAGATCCGATATCGTTAACTGCTCTTGAGGCACGAATACTGCTCCGCCAACACTAACGGTCACGACTTCATTCGGATCTGATAAATCACGCTGGATTTGCAGTGCGAGCACATGTTGTCTAATCTCTTCTGCAAGTTCTGCAGAACGCTCAGAAGTGGTTCCCTTCAGTTTCAGCATGAAGGTTCCCCCTTGTAAGCGAGAAATTAAGGCATCATATTGCTCACATA
The DNA here is from genome assembly GCF_023714095.1 of Paenibacillus sp. MER 99-2. Classification (NCBI taxonomy): domain Bacteria; kingdom Bacillati; phylum Bacillota; class Bacilli; order Caryophanales; family Paenibacillaceae; genus Paenibacillus; species Paenibacillus sp. MER 99-2. The sequence goes on from NZ_JAMAUZ010000001.1 coordinate 2,168,944, forward strand.
CAACGGTGAGCACTTCACCGATCCATTGCAGACACAGATCCCCGCCTTGTAAGCCATACGTCGCATTGTATGAACGAAAATCATCTATATCAATGAACAGCAATCCGAGGCTACAATTGTCCCGTAGGCATTCATCCCAGTCGTTTTGCAGCTGTGATTTAAAGATTGCTTGAACGGGCATGTCCGTTAATGGATCCGTATTTAAGACATTCTGTAGCTGATGCGTTGTTTGATTATAATGATCCTGATCGTGATGCGAAGCACCGCTGTTAAGGAGCACCATTAATGATGGCTTACCCCCATGCGTAACCGAAGCAAGGGTGATCTCCAGCAGCAGCGACGTTCCTGAGGCTGTGATGAAATACGATTGGTTCGTAAACAACTGCGTGCTGTTGAGCTTTAGCTCATCAATACTTTTCTGCAGCGTTCCTTGCGCCTTCTCCGGTACCAGCTTCTTAAAGTCCATGCCAATAAGATTTTTGGTCGCTTCAAACCCAAGCAGTTCGGCTGCACGACTGTTAGAGTAAATTATTTTCCCATCTGTTAAGGTGAGAAAAGCAACTGGTGAGAAATCCATCAGCTGCAAATATCGCTGTTCATTCTGACGTAAAATACGTGCATTCTGCAACGCCTGCTCCTCAGCTTGTACCAACTGGTTCTCGGTTTGACGGCGCACAATCGTTTTGAGCAATGGCAGCACGTTAAGTTCCTTGGCTGTCCAAGGATAGGAGGTGGATTTCACAACTTCCCTCCATTTCTCAAACGATTTGCGTGGAGACAATCGAATGCCATCATCCGTTTTGATTACCGCTTTAGCCGGATCTCCTGCCCAATCCACCAACTGCACGACTTCTGGCCGGAACCAGATGATGTAATGATGCTGTCCTGGTGATATAGCAACATATACAATCCCGGATGCTTTTTCCTTATATGCCTTAGCTGGTTCATATTCCAAACTAAGCTGGGACGTATGATAACTGTAATCCTCAGATTCGCCTGCCAGCCATGCTGCGAGTCCTCTCACTTGCTCCCAAGTTGGCGTATCCCCATAGAGCAGTAGCTTGTCCTGATAACAAACGGCCGCACCCGAAGCTCCCATAAGATTTAGCAAAGTTTGTTGCTCACCCTGTAATTCCTCCACCACTCTTGCTGGGCTTGTATTGCCTATAAAGATATTCGAGATTCGTGCGGCTTGCTCACGTGACTGAATCTCAGCCTGATACTCGTCCAGTTGATGACGTTGAAACAATTCGCTGGAGAAAAAAGACCCCAGGAAATTACACAAGTTACGAATGCGATGCGGCACATACCTTGGTGAATAATGATGACATGTAATCAAGCCCCATAATTTATTGTCATTGATGAGAGAGATCGTCACCGTTGCGCCCACACCCATATTTTGCAAATACTCAATGTGTAGGGGGGATACACTGCGAAGCACGGATAAGCTTAAGTTCAGAGGTTTACCTGTCAAAGGTTGAAGCAACGGTACAATCTCTACCGGTTGATAATTCACGTCTACAATGGTACGCAGCCAATTCCGCAGATACAGCTCCCTGGCTTGTTTAGGGATATCCGACGCAGGATAGTGATGTCCCAGGAAAGGTTCGAGATGTTCTTCACGCGCCTCAGCGATAACTTTTCCGTTCCATTTTTCATCGAATTCGTAGATCATAACCCGATCATATCCCAGCATTTCCTTCACTTGCTCTGCTGCAATCTGACTAGCCTGGGTGCGATTGCTCGTGCTCTTAATCCGTCCAAAAAAACGTGAAATCCACAAATAATCATTGGTCTCTATAGCAGCCTTCTCGTCAGGGTTCGAGGGTTCCATCTCCAGAATTAATAAACCTTCACTCTCATGTATTACAGTCGAAAAAGTTCGTAGCTCGCCAGATACATCAACCGTCAGATCCATATACTGTAGATCGGATGTCACCGCCGCATTGAAAGTGCAGCTCATCACATTTTGTAGACTGTCCTTACCCACCAATGATTCAAGTGGAAGACCCAAAATCTCATCTGTTGCCAGACCAAGATACTCTTCTGTATTCTGACTGCATTGGACAATGGTGGGCATATTACTAGTGTTCACGGCCAAGAGCACGCCATGCGGCTGGATAAAACCCGGAATATGAATCGGCTCTTTATCACAATTATTCAAATCTATAGGATCATTCGTATACGTACCCTGGTTCAGCAACGTACGGTTTAACTGTTTGTTGTCTTTGCTCGAATTCGATTCGGTCATGAATCACAGATCCTCTCCCCTGCGCTTGTTCTGACATGATAACTTTATAACTGTCGCTTAGTCAGCTGTATTAATCCATTGATCCAACAAACGGAATGTCTCAGAAGCTGTGTGTACCATCTCGTCATGCTCTTCCGTCTTGGAAGCAGATTGAAGCAGAAGCTCCATGAACTCTTTCCATCTCGTTCTGGTATCATCACCATACGCGTTAAAATATGCAAGACCCCGATCCGCTTCAATCGGCAAAAACTGCGACAATCGCTTGGTCATAATCTGACCACCGTTCGTAGAACCTTCAATCACATAGAAATAGCCGAATAATTGAGCCGGAGAAGAAATGTCTGGCAATTGCTCACACAAGGGCAGATTGCGGATCTCCTCTTCGCTCGAACCTAAATTCCGCAAATCGTTCTCCAGAAGCACCGTTTTACCTCTGACTTCGATATCAAGACCTGTGTTATTCCAAAAAGGCATATTAACTGCCTGTTCTTCGATGGGTTTGATAAATCCATAGAATTTCTCCAGATATTGCTTATATTCTCCCAAGCTTATCGTTTGATTCATAATTGCTTTAGCATAATCGTTAAGTTCAATTTGTCTATGATAATGAGCGGTCTCTGTTTTGAGACGTTCCATAAGATTGCTTGTTGTCATGAAAATCATCATCCTTTTCTATAAGTTCTCTTCATCCAAAAAACAGGACTTATTGCATGTAATATCAGTTTAGATAGGATTAGATATTCCATTTTATCCGACAAAGATACTATGCTAGTATACTTTTTCTTGAGTGAGAAAACTACAAGAATCCACGGTATGTTTGCTGACATTCGATCTACGGTTGTTAACATAAGCGTAATCTGAATTCAGACGTAAGCTTTGTGACCAAAATACAAAAAATACCTTAGACTCATTCATTAATCAAGGGTATCCACATTGAAACAAACCTACCTAGTCTGAACTATGGGTGCTCATCTATTGTGAAAAGAATACAATATCTCCCTATCTCCTGAATTGAAAGTAGTCCAGTCTACCACCGCATGGTACACTATTCATATCACCTGTCACTGGAGGAATTATACATATGAAGTTAACCATTCAGAATGTAATCCAACATCTCACGACAGACATAACGTTACCGGAAAATACAGTAGATCAATTGCTGATTGGTGCGCCGAATCAAGCTGTTCAAGGCATTTTTGTAACCTTTATGCCAACACATCATGTCATTGAACACGCCGTTCGATTGAATGCTAATCTGATTATCGCCCATGAACCTCCCTTCTATAACCATCACAGCCACACGGATTGGTTGATAGATGACCCAGTGTACGAAGCTAAGAAAAGCTTGATTCAGGAAGCAAATATTGCGATTTATCGCTGTCATGATGCCATTCATAGATACCAACCTGACGGCATTACGGAAGGCTTGATTCAAGCTTTGGGATGGTCAGCCTATGTGGAGCATCACAGACCAGAAGCTGACATTCTTTCTTTTCCCCCCGACACAACCGTACAGGATATTGCTCACCATATGAAGAGAACCTTAGGTCTTGAATACGTCCGCGTAGTTGGCAGTCCAACGATGGATTGTAGGCGCGCAGCAGTCCTTGTTGGTTTTCGCGGTAATGCTCCACTGACCATCCCGCTATTTCAGAATGAGCAGCTTGATCTTATCATTGCAGGCGAAGGCTTCGAATGGGAGACCCCAGAATATGTGCGAGATGCGGTACAGCAAGGGAAGGATAAGGCTCTTATTATGATGGGACATGCGGAGAGCGAAGCCTCTGGTATGAAACTTCTCGCAGACAGATTATCTACAGTGTTCCCCACTGTACCTATTCATTTTGTAGGAGATCAACCTATATTCAAGGTGTTATAACAAGTTGTTATATGCATTTTATTTCATCTTCCATTAACTAAAATATTACTTAAGCCCTCCTCGTGAGTGGCTTTTTGTTTGCTCTTCGTGTACTCTAAATGCTGTAACTTTGAATCTCAGGACATTTGTCCTTGGCTTACCAAGCTATTATGTCATTTAATAGAATTCGGAAGTTTATCGACAGTCTACATTGAACTGGAACTGTTGCAACATCGCAGGATAAGGAGAGTACCACCATGAGAGGAATTATTTTTGCAATATTAGGCGGTGCATGTATTACGCTACAAGGGGTAGCAAATACACGCATTAGTACAGACATTGGCACATGGCAAGCCGCTACCATTACCCAGCTCACCGGATTCATTCTGGCTGCGCTTATTTTGATCGTTGTACGTGATGCCAACATACAGGGACTCAAGCAAGTGAAGCCGTTATATCTCGCAGGCGGAGCATTCGGTGCTGTCATTATATTCAGTGAGGTGTCAGCGATTCAGCAAATGGGTGTGACATTCACCATATCTGCCTTGTTGATTGCACAATTGACGTTAACGTTTCTAGTGGATAGTAATGGATGGTTTGGTGTGGTGAAGCAAAAGATGAAACTACCCCAATTCCTGGGCATTGCACTTATGATCACTGGGGTCATTATTATGAAGCTATAGTTGTCTAGATTAACGTCAGATGGGGTGCATACGTAATGGAAGAAATCCATAATAACGAACAATTGCTTCATTATCTTAGACAGTACCAACTGGAGACGGTGTTTTATGAGCCTCTACGTGACCATATGACGTTATGCCATTTTGAGAAATGTGAGCTGATCTGTCGCGAGGGAGAGGCATCCGAATATTTATATGTGCTGGTGGAAGGCAAGATCAAAATCTTCACGACATCGGCACAAGATAAAACATTAGTGCTCTGCTTCAAAACACCCTTGGAAGTCGTCGGTGATATCGAATATGTTCGGGAGAGCAACATCGTTAACACGGTGCAAGCCGTCTCACCTGTAGTTATGCTACGCATTCATTATCGCTACCTGGCTGAGTATGCTGGCGAATACGCGCCCATGCTAAAATTTCTACTAAAGATTATCTCGCACAAGTTTTATATTGACTCCAACTTCTCCAACTTTAATCTGATGTATCCAGTCGAAGTTCGGTTAGCTAGTTACCTGCTCTCCATCTCCACCGAGGAGGATGGTACCGTATTTCATGAAGAGTTGGATGCATTCAATTTGACGGATATCGCGAATCTGATCGGCACAAGTTATAGGCATTTGAATCGTGTCATTCAAAAGCTGTGTGTGGATGGTCTCATTGAGCGAAACCAAGGCTTTATCCTCGTCAAGGATCGGGCAGGTCTACGGGAAGTGGCGGGTCACAACATTTACGAATAAGGAGCATTACAACCCATGATCATTACAGGTATTTTGCTTGCTCTGCTAGCAGGTGCACTTGTCAGTTTACAGACGATCTTTAATAGTAAAGTCAATGAACGTACTGGCTCGTGGTCTACAACGACGCTGGTACTGTTTACCGGCTTTTTGGCTTCATTTCTAATCTCTATCCTAGTGGAGGGCAAAAATACATTTAGCCTCCAGCATATGCAGCCCTGGTATTGGCTCAGCGGAGCGATTGGCGTTGGTGTGGTATTTTGCCTTGTGCAAGGCATGAAGCTTCTAGGCCCAACGTATGCCATTTCAATTGTGCTTACTTCACAGTTAAGCTTCGCTCTTCTATTTGATGCCATGGGATGGTTTGGGCTAGAGCAGATCCCATTCTCCTGGAACCAGTTAATCGGCGTGCTCGTTATTGTAGGCGGAATTGTTCTGTTTAAGTTTGGCGGTCAAGCGAAGTCCTCACGTGCTTCAGCGCCTAGCAGACAAAGTCATTGATTAAAGTCGCCAATCTTCACTTCATCAAGTCGCGCCAAGTGTAGGTGCTTCTTGAAAATTGATAGACTTACACTTATAACATTACTATAGAGACATAGGTAGATAGAAAAAGGACGGGTCATTGATATCAATGACTCGTCCTTTTGAATATACAACTATACTTAAATCTGCCGCTTACTCTGCAAACTCCACGTTATGGTACACTTGCTGAACATCTTCCAAGTCTTCCAATGCATCGATCAACTTCTCGAATTGCACTTGTGCATCCTCTGGAAGTTCAATGTGGTTTTGCGCCAGCATCGTCAGCTCAGCTACAGTGAATTCAGTTACACCCGCAGCTTTGAATGCTTCTTGTACCGCATGGAATTGATCCGGCTCTGCATAGACGATCACCGCATCTTCTTCGTCCACGATGTCACGAACATCTACGTCAGCTTCAAGCAAGATCTCCAGCACTTCCTCGGAGTTCTTACCTTCAACACCGATTACAGCCGTTGGATCAAACATGTATGCCACGGAACCGCTGACACCCATGTTTCCGCCGTTTTTGTTAAACGCAGAGCGCACTTCTGGCGCTGTACGATTCACGTTGTTAGTCAGTGCATCTACGATGACCATCGCACCGTTCGGACCGAAACCTTCGTAACGCAGTTCTTCATAGTTTTCATCCCCGCTGCCTTTTGCTTTTTCCATCGCACGGTCAATGATGGCTTTGGGTACATTATACGTTTTCGCACGTTCCAGCACGACTTTCAGTGCACGGTTTGCTTCCGGATCTGGTTCGCCTTTTTTGGCAGCTACATAGATCTCAACACCGAATTTGGCGTAGACCCGGCTCGTGTTTGCATCTTTTGAAGCTTTTTTTTCCTTAATATTATTCCACTTACGACCCATATCGTTTCCGCTCACTTTCAACATGTAATCTGCTTTCTACTTTGTCATTATATCTTGTTGAGCGTGGTTCAACAAGTTAATACCCACGAAATAATGGGAAAAATAGCGACTGTTATTGATCTGAGTTTAAAGTTTCGCCACAGTTTACCCTCTGATGCAACGCTTTATAGCGTGAGTATAACCTTGCTAATTTATCTATATATGTTGAACTAAAGAATGTTCACACCTGCCACTCCGATGACAGAATAACCTTCCGATCGCTGTTATCCCCAGATTTTTTTGATTCCCTTTTTCAAAGGAAAAATCCGGGGATAAAGGCGAACGCTCCGCTTCTCCTTGTTATTTCTGTCCTCTCCGTTCTCGTGTAAATGTTCAGTTCAATTTGTATATATTTGGTTAAATACAGCAAGAAGCACTCCGCTTAGGAATGCTTCTTTCGTTTGAAATCACAAGAAAATGCTCGGATCTATCATGCAATATTGCAGATACAGTTAAGCATGAAATTGTCGGCCATCCAGCACTTCAGTAACATAACCTGCACGAATGACAAAGTCACCGAAATGCTCGCCTTCATTACGCTGTGTCGCATATTGATTAATCATTGGAGTCAACGTCTCCAGAATTTCGGTTTCGCCGATGTTTTCTTTGTACAATTTATTCAAGCGATGCCCAGTGAAGCTGCCACCGAGATACATGTTGTATTTACCAGGCGCTTTACCGATAAATGAAATCTCTGCAAGCATTGGTCTTGCACAGCCATTCGGGCAACCTGTCATACGTACAACGATCTCTTCGTCTCGTAAACCAGCTTCATCCAATACCGGCTCCAGCTTATCAATCAAGGATGGAAGATAACGTTCGGATTCAGCCATGGCAAGACCACACGTTGGCAAGGCTACACAAGCCATCGAACTTCTCCGTAGCGCTGAATAGTGTGCCCCGTCAGTCAGATGGTATTCTTGAATCAATGCTTCGATCTTTTTCTTCTTCTGGCTGCTGATATTACCGATAATCAGGTTCTGATTAGCGGTCAGACGGAAATCCCCTGTATGAATCTTAGCAATCTCGCGAAGACCCGTCATGAGAGGATATCCATCGATATCTTTTACCCGGCCATTCTGAATGAATAACGTAAAGTGCCATCTGCCGTTGTTGCCTTTCACCCAACCATAACGATCGCCATTATGATCAAAGTGGAATGGACGAGCTGCGTCCAGCTTCCAGCCCAGGCGACTGCTCAATTCCTCAACGAACCACTCTACTCCGCGGTCATCCAGCGTATATTTGAATCGCGCATGTTTACGCACGGCACGATCTCCATAATCTCGCTGAATTGTCACTGTTTTCTCAGCGACATCAATCATCTGTTCTGGTGTACAGAAGCCAATCACTTTGGATACCTGCGGATACGTTTTGGAGTCACCATGGGACATGCCCATGCCACCGCCGACAGAGACGTTGAAACCCTGAAGTTTTCCATTTTCCACAATCGCGATAAAACCAAGATCCTGTGAGAATACATCTACATCATTAGATGGTGGAACGGCGATACCGATCTTGAATTTACGTGGCAAATATACTTTGCCATAGATCGGCTCTACTTCTTCATCGCTCTCCTGGGAATCAATGATTTTCTCTCCATCCAACCACAACTCGTGATACGCACGGGTACGAGGGTCAAGATGATTACTGACCTGACATGCCCATTCGTATACTTCTGCATGAACTTCCGATTGATTCGGATTCGGATTGCACATCACGTTCCGGTTCACGTCTCCACATGCAGCGAGTGTGCTCAGCAAGGAGTCATTTACTTCACGAATCGTATTTTTGAGATCCCATTTCAATACACCATGCAGTTGGAAGGATTGACGTGTGGTCAAACGAATCGTGTTATTTGCATATTTGTGCGCGACACGATCCATCATAAGCCATTGTTCAGGTGTTACGATTCCGCCTGCAGCACGGACACGCAGCATGAACTGGTAAGCTGGCTCAAGCTTAGACTTATTACGCTCATTACGTAGGTCACGATCATCCTGCATATAACTACCGTGATGTTTCATCAAACGGTTATCGTCCTCAGGAATCGCACCGGTAATGCGATCTGCAAGCGTTTCGGTAAGACTTCCGCGCAAGTAATCACTTTTGATCTTTATATCTTCCACATCACTATTCGTGCGCTGTGGGTTAAGTAAATTATTATAAACCATGCTGCTTTCTCCTCTCGTTTCTACGGGTGCCCTTGTGGCAATAGATGAATTAATACACATCCCGCTGATAACGTTTATCCTGTTGCAATCTTGTCAGATATTCTGCTGCTTGCTCAGGAGTCAGACCGCCTTCTTGCTCCAGAATAGTTGCAAGTGCACTGTGAACGTCATGAGCCATCTTTTTCTCATCTCCACAAACATATACACTCGCACCTTCTTGCAACCATTGATACAGCTCTTTGCTGTGTTCCAACATGCGGTGTTGTACATATACTTTCTGCTCCGTATCACGGGAGAAGGCTACATCCATCTTTGTGAGAACACCGTCTTTAAGCCAGCGTTGCCACTCCGTCTGGTAGAGGAAGTCTGTAGAGAAATGCTGATCACCGTAGAACAACCATGATTTACCCTCTGCTCCAGTCTCTTCCCGTTCCCCGAGGAATGATCGGAATGGAGCCACCCCCGTACCAGGACCCACCATAATAATTGGGGTGTCAGGATTCTCAGGCAGTTTAAAGTTAGGGTTGTGCTGAATATATATTGGCAGCGTGTCGCTGGCTTCAATGCGCTCAGCCAAATGTACGGAACATACACCATAGCGCTCTCTTCCCCGTGCTTCATAACGAACGGTACGCACTGTAAGGTGTACTTCATCTGGGAATGACTTGGAACTACTAGCAATTGAATACAGTCGCGCTGGAATCTTCCGCAATACCGCTACAAACTGCCCAGCCGAAATGCCTTGCAGCTTATAATCCTGAACGATATCGAGCAGGTCACAGCTATTCATCACTTTGCGGAATTCCGAATCATCTGCAAGCAGTGCTGACAGACCGCTCTCAGGTTTCAATTTAGCTAATTGCTCAGCTACGGGTTTAGTTACAGCAGTAATCTCAAAATAACGCAATAATGCTTCACGTACCGCTACCTGATCCCCTGCTTTGTTCACAGTAACACGTTCATCCGCATTCCATTCCATCGCAGCAATTAATTCGTCAACAAGGCGAGGGTGGTTCTCTGGAAATACGCCTAGGCTGTCGCCGGGCTCATAATTCAGGTTAGAACCTTCAAGTGATAACTCTATATGGCGCGTTTCACGATCTGATCCTCTACCATTCAAATTCAGATTTTCCAGCACTTCTGCTTGGAAAGGATTCGTCCGGCTAAATTCCGATTCACCGCCGCTAACTGCGGCAACGATCGCTTCGCTCGTCACTGATCCAGCTGACGTTGCTGTAGCACTTAATGAAGCTAATACATCATTCATCCACTCCGCAGCCTGTTCGTCAAAATCAACATCACAATCAACACGTGGAACGAGTGGTGTACCGCCTAGCTCTTGCAAACGTTTATCGAAATCTTTGCCTGTTTGGCAGAAAAACTCATACGATGTATCTCCCAAAGCCAGAACCGAGTAACGCAAGCTTTCAAGCTTAGGTGCTCGTTTGCTGTTCAGGAATTCATGCAATGGGATCGCATTATCAGGTGGTTCACCTTCACCATGAGTACTTACTATGATCAGGAGATTCTCAATTTTCTTCAGTCCGTTCGGTTTGAAATCTCCCATTGAGGATAAAGTAACTTGTAGCCCCTGTTCTTCGAGTTTCTTAGCCAGTTTCTTGGATAGTCCACTGGAATTCCCCGTTTGAGAGCCAAAGAGCACCGTTACTTCTTTTGATGCAACAGGTGTATTTTCAGTCGCAAGGGTTGCCGTCTGAGCAGTCTGAGTTGCAATCGAACCTGACGCCCCTGCCACACTTCCTTGTTGTGCAGCTATATATCCGCTCAGCCAAGCCCGTTGTCCATCGGTCAGAGTCGGAAGAAGGCGATTGAGCAATTCCACCTGTTCCTGATTAAATGGGCTGTTAGTCACTTGTAGTTCCACCATTGTCCACCTCACGCATTGCTTCGATTTTAATTCCTACTAAAATGATCATATTAATAAATTTCTACTACATTGAACCTATCACACCCAATGGTGAGGGTCAATTTCAATGATTTTATACCATTTATCAGTTTCTCTAATAAAGGACAAAAAACAACAAAACCACCCTCTCTAATGGAGGATGGTTTAAGCATCATTTTATCAAGTTGTAATCGACGTTGGAGTGTAATCACTAAAACGATTTTCCAGCACTTTGTTTTTGTCACCATACATTTTGTCTAGATGGCTCTCTCCCCACATACAAATCTGATCAATAATGTTCTGCAAGGTTAATCCGTACTCACTGATCTCATACTCTACTTTCGGAGGAATCTCGTAATAGACGATACGGTTTATAATTCCATGCTTTTCAAGCTCACGGAGTTGTTGGGTAAGCACTTTCTGGGTAATAGCGGGAATCGCTCTCCGCAGCTCACTTGTTCGTTTCCGACCGGATATCAATTGATGCAAAATGAGAATTCTCCACTTTCCGCCTACTAGTTCTAACAAAGCTTGTACACCGCTCTCATATTTCTTGGTTACTTCTTCCACCTTAATCCTCCTCTATTTAAAGTTCTATTTCTAGGTTACCCAAAGTAACCGAAGTACTTGAAGGTTTCTACAGTACCTTAAGGTGCGTACTTCTCAGTAGCACATCATGCAACTTATAATAACATCTGTCATCACGGATCACCAAAATGAGGTTAAAGGAAGGAATTAATCATGAAAATTAAATTAGTTGTTACTCATCCTAGACAGGATTCTCTAACATTTGCTGTTATGAACCAATTTATCGTTGGTATAAAAGAGAATCACCATGAAGTCGATATTCTAGACTTGTATCATGATGGATTTGACCCGCTGTATACCGCGGAAGATGAAAAGGATTGGCAGAATCCCAACAAGCATTATGCTCCTGCTATTCGTAAGGAAATGGATCGAATTCTTGATGCCGATGCCATTGTACTGATCTTCCCTATTTGGTGGTATAGTGTGCCTTCGATGCTCAAGGCTTACTTGGATAAAATATGGAACATGGGACTGCTCCACAAAGTTAATTCCAAAAAGACACTGTGGATTGGTTTGGCTGGAGGTACAGAGGCCGTTTTCGAAAAATATGGATACAGCGAGATGATTACGAATTATCTCAACAACGGTATTGCTGGCTATGCAGGAATTCAACATTCCGATGTAGTCTTCCTTTATGAAACGCTCTCAGAATCCAGGCAACACATCGACGGCTTGCTGGAACAAGCCTATCAACTAGGTAGAAGTTTTTCATGATTCACGCAGTGAAATGCAGGATTTGAGAAACTAACTCTACCATATTAAATATTGTTTTTTTATAAAAAATAAACCATCATTGGCATGGAATGATCCTTTTCCAATGATGGTTTACCTAGTTCATCAACTCTAATGTGAGTTGAACGTTTAAATTTTCTTAAGACAGCTTTTCTACTTCAATTTCTAGAATACCTTCGTTGTCCATGATTCGCAGTTCCACGTTTCGGTAACAACGTCACGGTAAAATTCAGGTTCGTGAGAGATCAGCAAAATGCTGCCTTTGTATGCTTTGAGTGCACGTTTCAGTTCATCCTTCGCATCAACGTCCAGATGGTTCGTCGGCTCATCGAGTACAAGCAGGTTGGTTTCATTGTTGATCAGCTTGCACAAACGGACTTTCGCCTTTTCCCCACCACTAAGTACGGCAACTTTACTCTCGATATGCTTCGTTGTTAGTCCGCATTTCGCTAGAGCAGCACGTACTTCAAACTGGGTATAAGAAGGGAACTCCTGCCAGATCTCTTCGATACAAGTGTTGTAATTCGCATCCTTCATTTCTTGCTGGAAGTATCCAATCTCCAGATGTTCTCCGCGCTGCACAGTACCTTCCAGAGCTTGAATCTCTCCCAAAATGCTACGCATCAGCGTCGTTTTACCAATTCCGTTTGCGCCGACAAGCGCAATCTTCTGACCACGTTCCATACGCAAATCAAGCGGTCTGGACAATGGTTCATTATAACCAATCACAAGCCCTTTTGTTTCGAAAATAAGCTTGCCAGAAGTTCTTGCATCACGGAAGTTAAACTGTGGCTTCGGCTTCTCCTTCGCCAGCTCAATAACATCCATTTTATCAAGCTTCTTCTGTCTGGACATCGCCATATTCCGCGTTGCCACACTTGCCTTGTTGCGAGCAACGAAGTCTTTGAGGTCAGCAATTTCCTGTTGTTGGCGCTTATAAGCCGACTCCAGTTGTTGCTTTTTCATCTCATACACTTCTTGGAAATGATCATAGTCTCCGACATAACGAGTCAGATCTTGATTTTCCATATGATAGATCAAGTTAATTACGCTATTCAGGAATGGAATATCATGCGAGATCAGAATGAAGGCATTCTCATATTCCTGCAAGTAACGTTTCAACCATTCGATATGTTGCTCATCCAAATAGTTCGTCGGCTCGTCCAGGAGCAAAATGTCAGGTTTCTCAAGCAGCAGCTTAGCAAGCAATACCTTCGTACGTTGTCCACCACTTAGATCGTTAACGTCTTTGTCCAAGCCAATGTCTGTAAGACCAAGACCACGTGCTGTCTCATCCACTTTAGCATCGATCATGTAAAAATCCTGGTTCGTCAACGTATCTTGGATCGTGCCAACATCCTCAAGCAGTTGCTCAAGCTCTTCTGGAGTCACATCTCCCATTTTGCCATACATGTCGTTCATTTCCTGCTCCATATCAAACAGATACTGGAACGCACCGCGAAGTACATCACGAATGGATTGTCCTTTGCTTAATACGGCATGCTGATCCAAATAACCTACACGCATCCGCTTGGACCATTCCACCTTGCCCTCGTCTGGCTGGAGTTTACCTGTAATAATGTTCATGAAGGTTGATTTACCTTCACCATTGGCTCCAATTAATCCAATGTGTTCGCCTTTCAGGAGGCGGAAAGATACGTCAGTAAAGATAGCACGGTCACCGAAACCGTGACTTAATTTTTCCACATTTAATATACTCATTCATGACACCTTTTCTATATAGACTTATTCTTGTATATTATAAGCGTTCTATCCTGTACAACTCAACGTCAACTTTTAAAATTTTAAGTTAGATATTTCTATTGGCCAAGTTTTCTCTTATGAATTTATCTAAACATGACGTACACCGGTTAACATTTGCCATTAAAGATGAGATAGGGTAAAATTTGACCTTAAAGTGCGTGTTCAAAAAGAGCGGTTTTCAGTACCAAGCAGATGGGATGAAGATAGAAATGGAGTAGCGGAGCGTAGGCAAAACTACGTGAGCAACGGACATTTCGGCTGAATCCCATATTCGACGCTGAGATGCTACTCGCGCATCCTTCGTAATCAAAAGCGGACTTTTTTAACAACCTCTCAAACTATTAATAAGAACGGAGCTCTAGGCAGAGCATTAGGTGAACATAATGATTGAAGTAAAACAATCCAAATTAGGTGATGGTGAATTCAACCGCGGGGTTTTTGCTACCGTTAATATTCCTAAAGGACAGTTGTTCCACCAAGCACCAGTTGTCCCTTATCCTAACGAAGATCATGAGCATATTGAGAAAACAATTCTTGAAGATTACGTATTTGAATACGGGGCTAATCATACAGCGATCCTGCTTGGATATGGGAGCTTGATTAACCACTCCTACGAGCCAAATGCAACTTACGAGATCAACTTTGAAAATCACACATTTGATTTTTATGCGTATACGGACATTCAAGCAGGCGACGAGGTGCTGATTAATTATAACGGCGAGGAAGACAACATGGATCCACTATGGTTCCTTGATGATTATGAAGAGCGCATGCGTGAGTTGAACGAAGCAGAGGACAACAGTGAGGATAACGCGGACTCCAATTCTGAAGCTAAAGATTCGAATTAAAAGTAGTGCAGATCTGTGCACCATTCTGATGCCTTATTTTTTAAAATAAGCAACGATCAAAATTCACATGATGCAAACACAATATAAACACAAAGACGGGGCTATTCAGCACCGTCTTTTTTTGCGTTTATCCAAATTTCATACATTCAATCTAGAATAGGCGGGTCGGTATGCAAATCTTCATCAGGTGCTGTTGATCTCCACTTCGTAAACGCAACCTCGAATCCCGCACGCTTCGGCGAGCATAAAAATGGCCCTGCTTGCTTGTTCTCAGTGTATGCAAACCTTGCAACACGAATCGTCCGCCATGCATGTTCATCCGTGCGGGCACGAATTACAACAGCTTCGTTATGATACGATGCGCGTATGGTAACGATCCGTCCACCCCATTCGGGTACGGGTGATAGCGACCAATCCGAGTAGCCATCTGTGACGACCGCTCCCACATGTGCCACGCCGTCATTTACTTCGACACCTGCCTTGATCCATTGATTCGAACCATGCCAGAGCATCAGCCCTGCTTGATCATACAACTCCGTAAATGAGCTCAAATCAAATGAAACCTCAATCGCCTCGTTGCCCTCCCAAGCTTCAAGTAAGGCATGTCCACTTTGATGAACGAATCCATAAAAAGTTTTCTCCCAAAAGTCACTGCCTTCCTTCGCTTCTACAATAAGTCGTTCACCATCCATCCGAGTAGCTACCGGTTCAGTTGTCCATGTCCCTGCTTGACGCTTAAGAAAATCTGATGTCATCATTCTCATCCTTTCTATGCTTAATATCCCCATGCTTCATACTTCGGCAAGCAAGCTTGCGGCACCTCTAACAAGCAAGAGTACTCATACTTAATACCCTCAGTTTCACTCTAATGATCAAAAAAATGCGTTGATTCGTTGTGAAAGTGGTATAATGAAAGAAGAAGTAAGTTTCAACCATTTACATTCATGACTTCGGTCAACCTATAAAGGAGTGTAACGATATGCATATTCAAATTACAGATCTTGCTGCTGCTCGGCTAACAGAGAGCTTGAATGATCAACCCGGATATTTCAAAGTATTCTATGATACCGAAGGATGCGGCTGTAATGGAATCATTGTCATTTTGCTTATCGATGAACCTGCTGCACTAGATGAACAGATTGAGACCAACCTGGTTCCATTCTATGTTGATCCGAAACAGCAATTGAACCTTGAACAGCAGATGAAACTGGACACAGAGCAGAATTATGCTTCATTCACATTAAGCAGTGACGCTGGTGTACTTAGTAGCAACGTGCGTGTGAGAGATATTCGTGCTGTAGCCGCTGGCAGTTCCAGTGCATCCGACGCCGCTTGTTCATTGAAATAAACATATTCCATCAAACGATAATGTGAATTGGTACATCTAAGACGTTGCAGTTATTGCAACGTCTTTTTATATTTATTTATCCTTTTATTGTAGCTCTATCTCTTTTTGCATCTCTACCATCAATTCAAATAGAAGATGAATCAACTTTGTTTACAACTCGGAAACAATTGGAGAACCTATGGATATAATCCTCTAGTATACTCGGTATATAGATTGATATAACCGAGGAGGAACACACATCATGAAATCATTGTCTCGTAAATCCATTATTTCTACTATACTAGTTGGCTCTGTGGTAGCCGGCTCTGCATTCACTACGCTCCCATTAAATCATACACTTACTCCAGTAGCATCGGCTGCAAGCTCAAGCTTCACACAATTCTTGCATGATAATGCACCAGGACGTACGATCAAAACTATTAAAAATGTAGCAACTGTAACGAATGTCTCCAGCACGGTTGTGCTTGTTAACAAGAAGAGAAATCTACCCTCAACTTATACACCTCAAGATCTAGTTGTGCCTAATATTCCTTTTAGCTTCTCCGGTTCCAGCCCGAAGAAGCAAATGCGTAAAGTTGCCGCGACGGCGATCGAGAAATTATTTGCTGCGGCAAAAAAAGACGGCATTGATATCAAAGCTGTGTCTGGTTATCGTTCCTATGCAACGCAAAAGTCTATCTTTGACCGCAATGCGAGTATTAAAGGTGAAGCGGTGGCAAATAAAACAAGTGCTCGACCAGGTCAGAGTGAGCATCAGACCGGACTTGCCATGGATATATCCAGTGCCTCTGCTGGTTACGATCTACAACAAAGCTTTGGCAATACCAAGGAAGGTAAGTGGCTAAAAGCTAACGCGCACAAATACGGATTCATCATTCGTTATGGCAAAGATCAGGAGAAATTAACAGGTTATTCGTATGAGCCATGGCATGTACGCTATGTCGGCGTATATATTGCAGGTGAAATTACAAGCCAAAAACTGACGCTTGAACAATATTTAGAGCGTGCCAAATAAGATTAGCAACACCGGACACATTCATTCATATTATCTAAAGGACCAAAGGATGATGGTGGCAGGACACTTATCTCATATAGATCAGCTATGATTGGAGCAAGAAGAGGTATTGATAGCTCTTCTTGCTCCCCCCCTATTTCATTATTCATACATACACCTAATCACGTACTCTTCCATTATCCCTTACGTTGTCATTCCAGCAAGTCATGCAAAAGCTATTCTTTTGAATACTACGGGTAATCGTTTCACACCTTCTGTTCCAGCCCAGGAACCGACTCCGGCTAATAATGCATTGTGAGATAAGTACAGTGCGAGATTATATACGAGGGTTCCCAAAATAATTTCCAAGACGAAAAAGCGTTTTATGGCAGAGGATTCAATGACATACACCCGAAATTCAGGATGAGCATTCATGGTTTTTAGACGTGTAATAAAGGTTTTCATGAATCACCTCAGACTGTTTTATTTTACATTATGGCAAACCCATCTTGTCTTATTCAGAAAATAATACTTACATAAAGTAACTAAGTGTGTTATAGTCAGTTTATAAATCATACATAAGCGAGGTAAGCTACCATGAGTGAGCTGGAGAGATTAGTTAAAGAGCGTAGATCGGCAGTTATTTTTGAAGAAGGAATTGAGATTTCAGAAGCTGAGTTGCAGGAAATGTTCGCACTGAATAAATTCGCACCCTCTGCCTTCAATCTACAACATACGCATTATCTGGTGATTACGGATGCAGCACAGAAAGAGAAAGTATACGAAGCTTCACAGCAATATAAAGTAAAAACAGCCTCAGCTGTTATTGTCGTCTTAGGCGATGTCAACGCACACCACCATATCCGGACAATCAACGAAGGTCTGTTGAATCTTGGGGCTCTCACCCCGTTCCAATATGAACAGGAATCGCAGAGCGTCATTGAATTTTATGAAACACGCGGCAAGTTCTTCCAACGTGAGGATGCGATTCGTAATGCCAGCCTGTCTGCCATGCAATTGATGCTGATCGCACAGGATCGTGGCTGGGATACCTGCCCTATGATCGGCTTTGATGCTGAAGAGTTACAACGTAGCTTGGATATTCCTGCACATTATGTACCTGCGATGCTGATCACCATGGGCAAAAAATCCGAAGCGAAGCAGCGCCCTCGTGGGTATCGTAAACCAATTCATGAATATGTTAGCTTCAACAAAATGAGTGCCGAATAACATCAGATTGACCACCGCACTTTAATCCGATTTCATCTGAGATATTCGAATAAAAGGCTATTCACCAGACCACGCGTATCTGGGAATAGCCTTTTTGAATACAGATAGATCATATCGTGTTCTATTTTCATCCATGAATCTATCCATTTTAATCATGGATGTCCTCAATACGTTTCATAGACTAGATCGTTGGCAACCTCCAGGTCACCATTAAACTCGACATAGATATATAATTGCCCAGCTGGTGTATCTCCCGCATCATAACCTAAACGGAAATAACGATCAGGCTGGAATTCAGCATCAGCCAAAACTAATTCATTCACATCTTCATCAGGATGCGCCTCAGCAATCATCTCCAGTGCACGGGCACAGAGCAGATCCCACTGTCTCCAGGCCTCTTCGATATACGTCGATAAGTCTTCCATCTCAGCTTGGGTTGAAACTTGTACCGTAACCACAAGCTCATTCTCCTGAATAAGCACTGGCATGCGATAGTTGGTCATTGAAGCGTCATATTGAAATACACCCATACCATGGATTTCATGATTCTTTTCCACGATTAGATTATCTGCATATTGGAGTCTCTCTAGCTTCGGATTATGACGATAATCCAACTGCTTTAATTTATTATCAGAACAATACAGTTCAACCAAACGTTCATTCTGGCTGATATCCAGCTCATCAATGTGGTTATTAAAGCACCGAACGCTCTCTAATAACAGATTCGAACGAAGATTCAGTTTCTTGATATGATTATGGTTACAGCGGAGCTCTACCAGATTAGGACATGTGGTTAGATCAAGCTCCAACATATAATTATGTGCACAATCTACCCGCTCTAGTTGTTTATTGTGCGCAAGTTCAAGAGAAAAGAGAGCGTTATAGCCACAGCCAAGCTCTTTCAACTGTTGTAGAGCCTTTAAGTCTAAATTCGATAACATATTCCAATGACACTCTATAGCGACAAGTCTGTGATTATGAGATAGATCCAGTTTTCGAAGTCGATTGAAACTAACATTGAGCATTTCCAGCTCTGTGTTGGCATGGAGATCCAGTTCGAGAAGCTGATTCTCTCTGCAATCCAACCTATTCAGCTTGTGGTTACGACTTAGATCCAGACTAATCAGTTGATTGTACGCACAGTCCAGCTCTTGAAGTTCAACAAAGTATTCAATTCCGTGAAGGTTACTTGCACCAATTTGGGACACGTTCAACGTTCTCACTTCTGAAACATCACTTTCTTGTATAAAATCACGCTGATCACAAAAATGCTCCAATATGTACTGTCTAAACGGTTCATCCGTGAACGCCTTGGTAATATCCATAACTGGATTCTCCCCTCAACTATAATCCTATCAATCCTGAATAACATATCTTCCCTATTCTATGATGTCCTTTGAAAGGAAGCAATGCGTGAGAAGTCTTAAAATCCATTTTTCCATTTCAGAGCATCCTCTTCATTTATCCAAAAATAGTTATGTAATTTTTTTTATAACATGTTAACATCCAGCATGTAACAGAAATCAATATAGAGAGGATGCTATCCAATGGAAATGTATTTCGAAACGCTGCAATCGTATCGCATCGCTTATGTCCGTCAGGTCGGCCCTTACGGGGCAGCCAATGTAGAGGCTATGGATAGGTTAAAGCAATGGGCGAATGATCAGGAGCTACTTACCGAATCAGCTATTTTACTCGGCATTCCGCAGGATGACCCAGCCAGCACACCCCCACAACAGTGTAGATACGATGCAGCTATTGTGATGACTGAACTTGAGCCTGTGCATTCTGATGCTGTCGAAATGAGTGAACTGTCTGGCGGAGAATACCTGATTTGTAAGGTCAGACACACGGCAGAAGATATGCAGCAAGCATGGAATGAGATCATCCCTTATTTGCAACAAAATCATCACACGCTCGATCATACCAAACCGGTTATGGAACGATACCGCTACCAACTTCTGAAAAATCATTTCTGCGAAATTTGTGTGCCTGTAAAGTTGGTCTAGACGTTTGTATGTCAGCAGGACGGTAACTCTATTAAATTGCTTTTTCGTTAAGCTCACAAGTGAATAGAAATAGAAAAGTGACTTCGCTTACCGAAGTCACTTCTCCCTTCATATCATACGCTTATATTAATACCTTATAGCAATATTCTTATACAAAAGCTCTTATATTATAATCTTTTATCAGTACTCTCGTACGATCATGTAATTAGTTCATGAACCAATTAGAATGCCCAGTTACCTTTGCGGAATACCGGTTCAATCGTTCCGTCCTGCAATTCACCATCAATATCGAGCTCTGCCGAGCCGATCATGAAGTCAACATGTGTCAGACTCACATTGCACTCATGCTGAAGTAATTCTTCATTGGACATCGATGTGCCATTCTTCATGTTGAATGGGTATGCACTTCCGACAGCCAAATGACAGGACGCATTTTCGTCAATACCCGTGTTGTAGAAGATGCGATTCAGATTCGAGATTGGAGAATCATGCGGCACCAGCGCTACTTCACCAAGATAACGTGCACCTTCGTCTGTAGCAAACAGGTTCTTCAGATGCTCTTCGCCAGATGCTGCAGTATAAGCAACGACCTGTCCATCCTTAAACGTAATTCGCATTTGGTCAACAAGCTGTCCGTTCAGATTCAGCGGCATGGTACTGCTAACATAACCGTTCACACCACTGCGCTTAGGCATCGTGAACACTTCTTCAGTCGGCATATTTGCCACGGTGTAGACCCCTTGTTTATTTTCGCTGCCGCCACCGCCCCAGATATGATTGTCAACAAGCTCAATCTTCAAGTCGGTTCCTGGTGCCCGGTAGTGCAGACTTTTGTAATTTTTCTTGTTCAACAAATCGCTCATGGTATTGAGTGTATCCAGGTGCTCTCTCCAGTTCTGCACAGCATCGCCGATGTCAACACGGTTCATTTTGAAGATCGTTTCCCACATCACGTTAATGCGATCTTCTTCTGGTATGTCCGCAAATACTTTGTTTGCCCACGCCTTCGTTGGCGCTTTGATCAGACACCAGCTAATTTCATGGTTACGCGTGTATTTGGAATACCCTTTACGTGCCTCCGCAGCAGCCTTTGTCGCACGGGAAACGTTGTCTGAATTAATCCCTTTATACAGCTCTGGATCAGGTACCTTGATCGTCAATGTCGCTCCACCTGCTTCGGCGAAGCGTTCCATCATGTCGCCCTTCCAAGCAGGGTAGTAGTCAAAACTATCATCCGAACCGTGCTCGAAACGGCTGCGTGTAATATTGTCGTCATCAAAGTCTACTTGTACATACTTCGCACCGGCCGCATATGCCTTCTGTACGATCAAGCGGGTGAACTCTAATGTCTCGATTGGTGCAGTCACCAATAGATCTTGCCCCTTCTGAATATTCACACCGACTTTAACGACCAACTCGGCGTATTGCTCTAACGACTTTTCAAAAGATTGTTCAAATGCGCTCATGAATATTTTCACTCCTGTTTCAAAATTTTATAGTTATAGATCACCATTATACGTTTCGTTTTTCCTGTTCACGCAGTTCAATCCGGCGAATCTTACCTGAGCTTGTTTTTGGCAGATCGGTAACAAATTCAATTTTACGTGGATATTTGTAAGGTGCCGTCCACTCTTTGACATGATTTTGCAATTCACGTACCAGTTCCGGTGAAGCCAGTGCTTCATCTCGAAGAACGACAAAGGCTTTCACCACATGTCCTCGGATCTCATCTGGGCTTGCCACCACCGCACATTCCTTCACGCTGCCATGCTTCATAAGGGCTTCTTCGACTTCAAATGGCCCGATCGTATACCCTGAACTGATAATAATATCGTCACTCCGACCTTCAAACCAGAAGTAGCCTTCCTCATCCTTACGTGCGCGATCTCCTGTTACAAAATAATCGCCCCGTTGGCTAGCTTCCTTGCGTCCAGCATCCTGATAATACTCACGGAACAATGCTGGCATATCTTTATGCACCGCGATATCTCCAACTTGTCCAGCTGGCTGCGGCTGACCATCTTCATCTATAATTTCAATCAGACCTGGTGTGATGGATTGACCCATGGATCCAATTCGAATAGGCGCACCACTTAAGCTTCCAATAAGCAACGTACTTTCCGTCTGTCCATAGCCGTCTCGAATCGTGAGATTGAAATGACGTTGGAATATTTCAATAACTTCCTGATTAAGCGGCTCACCAGCAGATACGGCACTACTGAGCTTGGACAAGTCATAGTGTCCCAGATCATCTGTTTTTGCCATTAGTCGATATTCCGTCGGTGTACAACAGAGCACACTGATCTCATGCTCCTGCATGAGTTGTAGGTAACGCTTGGGATGGAATGACCCATTGTAGACCAGCCCTGTTGCACCCCTTCCGAGTACAGAGAGGAACGGACTCCAGATCCATTTTTGCCATCCAGGTGCTGCCGTTGCCCATACGGTATCTGATGGCTGAATATCCAGCCACAATGAAGAAGCGATCCGCAGGTGAGCATATCCCCAACCATGGCTATGTACAACTCCTTTGGGATTACCGGTTGTTCCTGAGGTATACGCAAGAATCGCGATATCATCACGATGTGTTTCTACCGCAGCCATCTCATCCGATTGACCTTGCATTAATTGCTCCACGTTCACCCAGCCTTCGGCCGGTACGCCAGTGTCACCATGAGGTGATGCAACGATCCGGTGTGCGAGTGATGGCAGATCTGAATTCATCTTCTCCACTTCTGCTGTTGTCTCAGACCACACAATAACTGCACGGGCTTCAGAGTGCCGCAGACGATATTCCAAATCCTTCGCTCGTAGCATCTCGGAAGAAGGGATCACAGCAATGCCAAGCTTCAGGCAAGCAATGTAAATAACATAGGCAATAATACGGCGTGGTACCATGACCAGCACCCGATCGCCCTTCTCCAGTCCTAAGTCACGTAATCCACCAGCAAGACGGTTGGCCTGCTTAAATAAATCACCGTATGTGATCTCTTCCAACTCTTGATGATCGCTGAGCCATCTAAGTGCAATCCGATCTGACGGGTGATTCTCCATCTCGGATGTCAGGTTATAGCTTTCAGGCGAAATCCACTGTTCAAAGTTCAAATGGAGCCTCTCCTTCATGTTTCAAAATGTAAAGCATCTATACATTATACCTCAAATCCTAGGACCAGGTGCTATGAACTGAATTCATTAAAAAAATAAAAAATAACAGCCTGTCTTCAAGGCTGTTAATCAATCATTATTAACATTACGCACAATGTATACTCTACTCGAATGTCTATTAACTCAAAAGCGCCTTCCTATACACTGGAAGACGCTCTCGAATTTTCATTTCACTATCGCATTTCATTATTCCATTTCATAATCTCATTACCAAGGATAATTTCCAATACCGTCCAAGATGCGATCGATCTCGTTCAGCTCTTCTGTTGTTAATTCCGGTGCCTTAAGAGCTGCTACGTTCTCTTCGATCTGTGACACGCGGCTTGCACCGATCAGAGCTGAGGTCACACGGTTGCCACGTAGAATCCAGTTTAGTGAAAGCTGGGATATCGTCTGTCCTCTACGTTCAGCAACAGCTTGAAGCGCTTCGAACTTGGCAATCCGTTCGTCGGTATAAGCCTCTACTTTCAAATTCCCTGTTGGGTTAGCCCGTTCCGCAATAATCTTCTCAACATACTTATTCGTTAACTGTCCGCGGCCAAGAGGGCAGAACGCAATTGAACCCACACCTTGTTCGTCCAACACATCCTGAAGTCCATCTTCAATCCAGCGATTCAGCATGGAATAGTTTGGCTGGTGAACCAGACATGGCGTGCCCAAACGACGAAGAATCGTAACGGCTTCTTGCGTCTGCTCAGCATTGTAGTTGGACAAGCCCACGTATAATGCTTTGCCTTGTCTTACAATATGATCGAGAGCAGCCATCGTTTCTTCCAGTGGTGTCTCAGGGTCTGGACGGTGGTGGTAGAAAATATCGACATAATCAAGTCCCATTCTGCTGAGACTTTGATCGAGGCTAGCAATTAAGTTTTTGCGAGAACCCCATTCGCCGTAAGGACCTTCCCACATATGATATCCAGCCTTGCTTGAGATCAGCAGTTCATCCCGGTAAGGACACAGATGCTTTTTGTAAATGACACCAAAGTTCTCCTCTGCTGACCCCGGAGGTGGTCCATAATTGTTGGCCAGATCAAAATGATTAATGCCCAGATCGAAGGCACGAAGGATCATTTCTGTCTGAACATCCATGGTGCGATTACCGCCAAAATTTTGCCATAATCCTAGTGCGATCTGAGGCAGCTTGATTCCGGATTTACCGGAGCGGACATAATTCATTTCGTTGTATCGTTCACTATTTGCAGTATAGGGCATTCATATCTCTCATTTCTGCTTATGCGTTATTGTTGATCACCCTCTTATCTTAGACAATCACTACTGAAAACCATATGGCATTTCACTACCTACGTATGGCAAAATGATTGTTATATCATTATCAGATGTTATGTTAAACAAAACAATTATGCGTACATATCGCAATCGAATATGTTAAAATGCAAGATATAGTCTTCGGAACAGGAGTGACCTCAAGTGATTACGTATATGTTCAAGAACAACCAATTTCAGGAGCTGCAGCTGCTCCATTATGGCACCGAGCCTTGCACACCAGGGCACAGTTTTGGCCCAGCGATGCGTGATTACTACAAAATTCATTACATTTTGAATGGCAAAGGCACTTTCCAGGTCGGAGGGCAAACCTTCAAATTACACAAAGGACAAGGATTTCTCATCGTGCCTCATTCTGTTGTTCATTATGCAGCTGACCAAGATGAACCATGGGAATATAGCTGGGTGGCTTTTCAAGGGAGCAATGTCGTTTCTTTATTACAACAAGCTTGCCTGTCTGAACAGTGTCCGATCTTCGAACTTCATAATGATGATGAACTGCGCTCGTGTCTGCATCGCATGATTAGTTCTAGAAATACACATAAAGGCTGGGAAATTAGTATGACCGGCTTGTTATACCAATACTTTGCTGTGCTGATAGATCAAGCTAGTGAAACCACTCATCCTATGATGCAGGACTATACGAAGGATACGTATGTTACGCAGGTCATTGATTTTATTGAGATGAACTATGCCAATGCGATCACGGTTCAAGCTATTGCCTCACATGTTGGGCTACAACGAAGTTACCTGTGCTCACTCTTCAAAGATCTGATCGGAAGCAGCATTCAGTCCTACCTCGTAAATTACCGCATGCGTAGAGCAGCAGAACTGACGCTTGATCCCAGTCTAAGCATTGGTGACATTGCACGGTCCGTCGGATATCTGGATCAATTGCTCTTCTCCAAGATGTTCAAGAAGGTCATGGGACAATCTCCAACTCAGTATCGCAAACAAAAAACAGCACCTTCCCCACTTCATAGTTAAAGGGAATGTGCTGTTTCTCTTATTGGACCGAATCCTCGAAATTTAATCTCAGATGATATCTAATGGTTACCCAATCAAGATTATACCTCGTTTAAACCTGCTGTTCCTGCATGGATACACCCACCACATGAACCTTAATTTCATCAACGAATATTCCTGTGAAATTCTCTACAGCCTGCTGCACATTGTGCTGCAATTCACGGCAGACCTCATGCATACGGCAACCATATTGCAAAATAATTCTTAATTGAATCGATGCACGCTCTTCTTTTACAATCACATCAATTCCTTTTTGCAGGCTCTTGCCACTAATACTCTTTGCAATACCTTCCGTTAAGCCTGAAGACATGGACGATATTCCCACGGTTGTCTGTGCAGCTATGCCTACAATTTTGGATACAACATCCGTAGCAATATGAACTGCGCCAATCAGAGCTGGCTGAGGTTTAATATATTCAGGTTCATGATAAGTTACAGGTACGATTTCAGTCATGTGGATCGCTCCATTCTTATGAATTTGGATTAGTTCGTGTCTGAAAACTCACTAGGCATTTTGCCACTTTTCCTTAAAGAACAAATTGTAGATACGTACCAACAAGATTTTAAGAATCATATAGAACGGAATAATGATGAGAATAGCTATAATTCCGCCCAAGTCCCCCGCACCGAGCACCAAGATAATGGTTGTGAGCGGGTGAATATCCAGCTTTTTGCCGAATACATACGGAGCAACTAGATTATCTTGAATCTGCTGCGCCACAAGAATAATAATGAGTGACCAGATCGCCACTGAAGGCGATACGACGAGCCCCATAATCACAATAGGGATCGAAGATACGATCGCACCGATAAATGGAACAAAGTTCATAATGACAGCAATGACGGTCAACAACAGTGCGTACGGTAAACCGATGATTAGAAAACCTATATACATTAATACACCTAATGCCAGGTTTACAAGCACTCGTCCTACGATAAATCCACTGAGCGCCTGATCAATCTCCAGCACCACTTCACGACTGTCCTTCTGAAAACGCTTGGGCACAATCGACGCGATGATACGACCAAACTTCTCTCCTTGTTTCAGCATGTAGAACAAAATGATCGGGAAGGTGAACAGGATAATTGCAAAACTGGAGATAAGTGAGATGAGACCACTAACGTAGTCCGTCACGAAGTTGAATCCTTTATTGATATATTCGGTAATTTGAGAGAACGGCGTTGAATTATCCGGGAACAAGGTCGTAATTACACCGTTTTGTTCTAATGCTTTGAGCTGAACACTTAGTGAATTAAGCAGGTTTGGCGCATTTTCCACTAGATTGATCAATTGCTGACGCAAGGATGGCCATAACCCCACAACAAACAGCACAAGCAAGATGCCAAAGATCAGATAGATCAGCAGGATACTGGCCGTTCGGTTAAGCTTCTTTCTCTCCATATAATTAACCAAAGGCCTCAGTAGATAATAAAAGAACACCGAAAGCATCATCGGCACAGTAATGACTGTAATCATCGTAACTAATGGCTGGAATATGAAGCTCACTTTAGATAATAGATAGATGTTGATCAGCACAAGAGCTAATCCAATGCTAAATCGTGCAAATGAGTTTTTTACTTTAAACAATATGTCCCCTCCAGATTCCCATTTCTAATGTACATGTCTATGGTTAGCCTTCTAGAAGCAATCTGTATGCGACGCGGAAATCGCATGCAGATCGGCTTCTTCTCTTTTTATTTTGGCATAACAATGGTGAAGATGGTTGTTTCCCGTCCGCGCTGAGACAACGTGAGATGGCCTCCCATTTTCTCTGTATTCCGTTTGGCTATAGCGAGCCCGAGTCCAGTTCCACCCGTTCCCGATCTCGCTGCATCCCCTCGAACAAAAGGATCAAATATCGTTGCCCATAATTCCTGAGGTATACCTACCCCGGTATCAGCGACTTCAATGGACACATACGTTTCCTGTGGGATCAGCTCTACGCGTAATTCTGTACCTCTTGGATTATATGCAAGTGCATTGGTAATCAAGTTCTGAATGACACGGGATAACAGCTCCGGATCATATCTGGCATAGATCTCTTCATCTGGCACAAGAACATGTAGCGCAAACTGGTTTTGTTCTATTTCTCCATACGTATCGGCCATGACCTCTCGCACAAATTCTCCAATTTCCCGCTGCTTGATGCTCATATGGAAGTCGGGTGAATCTACCTTAAGCAGTTCCAGCATATTTTGGATCATCCGTGCAACTTGTACAGATTTATTATGAATGTAGCCTAGATACCGTTGCTGTCTCTCTGCATCCCCAACTCGACCCTCGACCAGCGCCTGAGCATAACCTTGAATAGACGTAATCGGTGTCTTGAGATCATGCGATAGATCCACAATGAGTCG
Source organism: Paenibacillus sp. MER 99-2 (assembly GCF_023714095.1). NCBI lineage: Bacteria > Bacillati > Bacillota > Bacilli > Caryophanales > Paenibacillaceae > Paenibacillus > Paenibacillus sp. MER 99-2. The sequence goes on from NZ_JAMAUZ010000001.1 coordinate 2,197,327, forward strand.
CTGCTTGCTCTCTTCCGCGTAACGTTTCTCGGCTGACGTCTTCTCAATCACATCTGCCATGAAGTTAAAGGTCTCACCAATCTGCACAAACTCCTTCTCGGCAGAGATGGACATACGCGTACTGTAATTCCCCCGAATCATTTGGGTAAGCCCCAGTGATAACACTCGAAGTGGTTTCTTAATTCGCTTGGCGACCCAATAACTGTATACAATCGTTAGTACTAGCAGAAGTCCAATACCTACCAAGATGTAAAATGGCAAGGGATGCTTCAGATTCGTAATCAGTTGGTTATCATTCATCCGAATGCTCACCAGATCCCGTGGAAGTTTGAGTAAAAGGTATTTAGCTTCTCCCTCTGCAACGAACGGGGAAATGGAATAATAATAGGGCTGGTCGCTGCGATTTTCTAACTTGGCAAATAATTCGGACTCCGTGTACTGGTTAATGGCGTCCTTTTTACTGCCGACTGAACTTACAACGGAGCGATCTGCATTCAAAATCTCTAACCATCCACCGCTATCCTCCAGTCGCTGCGTTTCGATATTGGATGTAAGCCCCGTACCTTCCTGATTTCTTGCCTTCTCCAGTTCAGCCACATACACATGTGCTTCTACATTCAGATCGGGATCGACGATATGGTCAGAGATGCGAAAATCAACGACATCAAGGGATACGATAATATATACAACCAGTACGAGTAACAGCAAAAAGAAGTTAAATAACAGAAAGTCCAGTGTCAGGGACGTATGCAACGGTCTCTTTTCTCTAGTTTTCCATAGGCGCTTCAATTTTGTATCCTAATCCCCTTATCGTTTTTAAATATTCAGGTTGTCTGGAATCACGCTCAATCTTCTCCCGAATGTTGCTGATATGTACCATAATGGTACTGTCTTCATGAGCATAATAATCCCCCCACACAGCTTCGTAGATTTTTTTGCGGGTAAATACTCTGCCCGGTTGTTCTAACAGTAAATCCACAATTTTGTATTCTGTTGAGGTCAATGTCACAGGTCGTCCCGAGCGATACAGCATACATTTGGAACGATCAAGCGATAGCTCACCAAGCGTGCGGGTTGCCTCTTGAGGTGCCGAGACTTCCATTGCATCGAATTGGTTGACCCGTCTTAACAAAGCCTCTACTCTAGCGACAATCTCAAGTGGGTTGAATGGTTTGGATATGTAATCATCAGCCCCTAGTCCAAGTCCCAAAATTTTATCATGATCCTGACTCTTCGCAGACAAAAATAACACTGGCATATGATACGTAGCCCGGATCTGTTTGATCAACTGAAGACCATCCATTACAGGCATCATAATGTCCAAAATAACCAGGTCAATTGGGGTGGATTGTATGCACTGCAATGCTTCCTCTCCATTGGCAGCGGTTAGAATGTCGTAATCCTTCTCCAAATACAGCTGAAGCAGTTCCACAATTTCGGGTTCGTCATCTGCAATCAACAATGTGTACCTCATACGTTCCCTCTCATTTCAGTGTTAAGTTAGAATATTTACACTGACCACTGCGATGACAGAACAACATTCCGATCGCTGTTATCCCCAGATTTTTTTGATTCCCTTTTATAAAAGGGAAAATCCGGGGATAGCTTATGCTTTCGACGTAGCTTTCTTTCAGAAAGCTTTCAGGCGAACGCTTCGCTTCTTCATGTTATTTCTGTCCTCTCCGTTCGCGTGTAAATGTTTATATAGAGATTTTTTAGTTATACCTACTATAACCTACGTCTCTTAATACAACCTAAACCCTTTCTAAAGATAATCTAAATAAAACGCCCAGGTTTCGTAAACCCAGGCGGTTGAATTATACTCTACGATGTGACCTGCTTCAAACGATATCGTAAGCAAAGTCACAAGTTAGGACGTTATATTATGCTTTCAGCCAAGGCTTAACCCGATCTACCAAGTGCTGCTTGTCGTATTGTATATACTGATTCGCTCGGTTGCGGAGTGGATCACCTGCATAGAAGCGCTCATATAGATCATGTCTGGCACCCAGTGGACTTCCCGTAAGCTCCCAAGCCAGTTGAAAGAGCATTGTTTTCTCCTGTGCAGATATTGTCACACCACCTAAATACTGATGAATCATATGCTCCAAGGGTTTGTTCGTACCTGGCATTCCAGATGGAATCTGAATAAGTCCACCTGCGGCGATCGTTTTCAAAATTTCGATGGAGCGTGGATAATAACGATTGCCCAAGTTCCTTGCAGTTTCAATATACTTAAATTCAGGGAGCCAATTACCGTACCTATCTGGCTTGGCTTTGGTTTCCGCAGCAATAATTAATCCCTCAATCGTTTGCATCTGGCTGATCATTTCTCCCAATTGCTCTTGCACATTAAGGAAGGAGTCTACACCAATTTCTTGGGCAATGGAGGAGGTGATGGCTGTAACGAACTCTAGTTTGGAATACAGACGAATGACACTTTGATGGTAGGCTAGACTGGAGGAAGCTACATTGCAACGAATCTGCCATACCGCTTCTGGATTATGGTGGAGTAACACACGTTCCCAAGGAACCAGCACATCTTCAAAAAATAGGACCGCATCCATCTCATCATATTGATGACTTAATGGCTGTGAAGACTGTTGATCTGTCGCAGCGAACGATTCTCTGCATAATACGTGCAAGCCGGGGCTGTTCAAAGGCACAATCATCATGTGAGCAAGCTCTGGCTTATCTCCGGGAATACGTTGTACAGGATAAATAAGAATATCGTCAGCATACGGAGCCGCAGTCGCAATCATCTTCGCACCCCGGATCACAACTCCCTCTTCGTTCTTTCTTACAATGCGTAGCATCGCATCCTCATCTTCACCTATCGGTAAAGAACGATTCATCTGTGGATCACGCTGCACAATCGTCAGGAACAGGTCATGGCGTTTCGCTTCTTCGTAATACTTGGATATTTTGTCCGCGTAATAGGTATCATGATTCCCCATAACCTCGCGAGTTGCGTACCACCCCGTTAGACGTGAGCGTGCATAATCGGATAATCGACTCATGACGCCATACGTCCGTTCAGACCACAACCGAAATGCACCGGCACGGTGTTCGAGGTCTCCCCCATAACGCGGCACTTGAAAAGCTCGATGCACATAACCACCGATGTGCTCGTCCCAATATGCTACGGTATCTCTTGATTCTGGTTCATCCGCTAGATTGAACAGACCCTCAATGGTCTGTAATGTACCTTGGAACGCAGGATGGTTGGTAACATGAATTCGATCACCATCTAACCATACGTTACGTTCATCATTGAGTCGGTGTATGTAAGCTTGTCCACGAGACATGGTTATGCTCAAGCTAAATCCTCCTTCAAAAGGAACTGTTTGAATCCCTCTTCGAATGATACATTATGTATCTAACAAAATAGTACTTCGCTTTGCTCATGAAAGTCAACCAACACCAAACGCAGGTCTGGTGTTGGTTGTGAAGATGTTACATATGTGTCGTCATACATTAGGCGATAAAAGATGTCCATAAGCGAGATTTAAGACATTCGCCCTAGGCCAACTTTGTATACATGTTGCGTAGATAACGCCAGCGGACAAGTACAAAGTATAGAACTTGCATGGAAGTGAACACCAAGAAAATTCGAAGTGTATACCCCATCACGGAGAAATCGACCAATTGTTGCAGTGCAATAAAAGCGACGGAGCTGTGAATGATTGCAACCAGAATTGGCAGGAAAAACATTAGTAAGAGTTGACGTGTAACCATTCGACGAAGCTCCGGGCGACTCAATCCCATTTTGCCAATCATACGATATTGCTCTTCATCTCGCTCCAGATCTGCATATAAGCGGAAATACGTGAAGCTTGCAGCAAAAGTAAAGAAGACGATGCCGATCAAGCCGCTCAGAATAAGAATGATCCCATTCGTCTGCTTCGAATTCAGCCAATCTACAACAAGAGCGCTAACCGAGAAGTAACCGTGCTCCAGCGGCTCTGATCTAATGGATTCAATGAGTTCCGGCGCGAAGCTACGTGTGCCCATCCAATCGGTAACGACAAACTGGGTTGTGCGGTTAGAGTAGAACGTTTCATCCAGATTCGCTTCTTCAAAATAGGCCAGCTTAACCTTGTTAAACAGCTCATCGGAAACGACATACAGACTCATTTCATACTCTACAGGAATCACGATTTCGGTACCCGGGGCAACTAATTGAACCTGCTCGCGCTGGTCTTCCACTTCCAGTTTCATTTCCGTTGGTGAGAAGCCTTGATCAATCTGTGCGCGTAACTTTTTACGCTCCGTTAGATTGCCTGGCGTTAGAAATGCCTCATCCTGCTTCAGTGTTCGCTCTTCGTAACCAAGTGCCTTGGCTAGATGATTGTATTGACTTAATTTAATCAGATTGCCGTTATTATTCTCATAAAGGGTTTCATAGCTACCTCTGACATAAGGTACTTCATGTTCAATTAATGACTCCTCAATCTGATTAAGCTGCTTCTCAGCCACATCGGTATCCCATGAATTCATATATGTGAATGCATATGGATTCGTCATGGATGACAGACCCGGATCTGCAATAGCTAACATGGTTCCAATGCCTGTGAAGGACGAAGCTGAGATGACACTCACCATAAAGAACATAATGGCATTATCTTTCATCCGATAGGTAAGCTCGGATAGGAAAAGTAAATTCGTTTTGCGGAAAAATAGACGTTGATTGCGTTTGAGTGCCCGAATGGTATACACACTAAGTTGGGTAAACAGCAAGTACGTACCTACAATAACGAATAGGACACTTCCAAACAGTATCGGAAACGAATACGACCCCCATACAAAAGTGAACACGCCCGCATAGCCTCCACCCATCAAAGCCACGGACAACCATGCCAGCATGCGAGAAGCTTTCGGTTCTGGTTTTGGTTTTTCCTCTGATTTGACAAGGTCAATCAGTGTCCCTTTGCGAATAAGCAGCGATGAAGATAAGGCAATGACCACGAACAGCAATAGAAATGCCCCCATCGTAAGTGCCATACCTTTCAAGGGTAAATAGAAACGCAAACCATTTTCCACAGCTAACATAGAGCTACAGATCAGTAAAATCAACTTGCCGAAGATGAGTCCTAATCCAATTCCTGTGATGATGGCGGCAAGGCCGATACACATGTTTTCCATAAATAAAAGTCGATTCATCTGCTTGCGCGTCATGCCCAGGATCAGGAAAATACCAAATTCCTTTTTGCGTGTTTTGAGAAATGAACCAACGGAGTACAACAAGAAAAGAAACGAGAAGATAAATATAATGAACTCAGCAATAACAAAACCTTGATTGGCAAGTGATGTGACTGTTTCACTTGAGCCCTTCAACCCCTCACTTAGATCGGGGTGAAATAATAACAAGGCATAGATAAAAAAGATCATGACAGAGAATGTACTGCTCAAGAAATGAGCCAGATAGATTCTTTTGTTCCGAACGACATTATTAATAGCGAACTGGCGAAAATTCATGTCCTGACCCTCCCATTAGGGATAAAACATTAATAATCTTTTGGTAAAAAGCCGCTCGATTATCGCCGTAATGTATTTCGTTGTACAACTTGCCGTCTTTGATAAATACAACCCGACTGCAGTAGCTCGCCGCCACCGCATCATGAGTAACCAGCAGCATCGTCGCTTGATCCTCCCGATTGCGCTGCTCTAACATTTCCATCACGTCTCGCGCAGCCTTAGAATCTAAATTCCCTGTCGGTTCATCAGCCAGAATCAGTTTGGGTGCATGGATTAGCGCTCGTGCAATGGCCGTCCGTTGCGCTTGACCACCTGAGATTTCATATGTGCGCTTGTCCAGAATCGCCGTAATCCCCAGCTTCTCTGCAAGTCGTTCCACTCGTTCATTCATCTCATGAAGCGCAAAGCCATCCAGCGTGAGTGGCAATACAATATTCTCCTTCACGGTTAGGGTGTTCAATAAATTAAAGGATTGAAAAACAAATCCCAACTGTCTGCGCCTAAACAAAGCAAGCTCGTCGTGCCCCAGTTGAAACGGGTTCTGCCCTGCGATCCGAAGCTCCCCTGATGTAGGATGATCAATCGTGGAGATCATGTTCAGCAGCGTTGTTTTCCCACTACCCGATGGCCCCATGATGCCTACAAACTCGCCTTCTTGAATACTTAAATCGATACCTGACAATGCTTCATGTGAGACAATTCCTTTATAAATTTTGCTAATCTGTTGCACTGAACATATTTCCATCAGATAACCTCTCCTCTTAACCTGCATCTCATTACGTTGGATTAAGCATGTTGAATGTTCATTCCATTCCTTAGCTCATTCCTTCAACTTATACATTCAGTCTATCTGAATCACTGTTTTTCTCCTATGGCTTAACCTTTCATCTACATGACAATAATGTAAGGTTACGGTTCAATATCTTCTCATTCAGAAAAATAAAACAGAGAAAGACGCCGTTCCCTCTCATCGAGTTTCTGACGTCTTTTCATTTCACTTCACGTATTAAATATAATTTTCACCGTTGTACCTTCGCCTTGAACAGACTGCAACTCAATCTGATGATTCATCTGAGTCAGCACTTCCTTCACGATATATAACCCCATACCCGTGGATTCTTTGAAATGTCGGCCATTCTCTCCTGTAAAGAAAGGCTGGAATACACGCTTAAGATCTGCGGTGGGGATACCCACTCCATGATCTTGTACTTCAAGAATAATTGCACGTTCGCTCTCATAAGACCGTACATATATCTTCTGCCCATTGCCCGTGGAATATTGAATCGCATTGGATAATAGCTGGACAAGAACGAACCGTATCCATTTGGCATCAGATTGTACCACGATCGAAGGATCAATCTCTAATTCCGGATAGACATGATTGCGAATGAAGAAACGCTTCAGCTCGTGAATCGCGGCTTCCCCCGCCGCTTTAAGCGATACCGGTTCTACTGTAAAATCCTGTTCAAATGTTTCCAGACGTGCAACGTACAGGACATTTTCCAGACTACGCCTCATCTGATCCGCTTCCTCCCGAATACTTCTGAGACGTGGATCATCATCCTCGTGATCCTGGATCGTTAATTCAATGACAGACAACGGAGTTTTCATCTGATGAATCCATTGGTTCATAAATGTTAAGTATTCCTGCTTACGCTTTTCCATTCGGTGCAAATCCGTATGGTAATGACTATATTGTGAATCCAGCAGTTTGGCCAAAGCTTCTGACAAAGGTACCGATTCAGATAGTGGAGTGAACTCTTTTAACGAATTCATCTGATGAGACAACCGCGCGTAAAATGCACGATGAGACATATAACGATACGTTAAATAACCAATGTACACGATGAGACCAAGAAATACGGCATATGCTGCGGTCAACCAGTGATCATAACCATCGTACCAGAATACCGCCACCACAGTGAGTAACATCCCCACTACCCAACAGGTTAACGCAATATGTTCTTTAATAAATAATTTCATGGTTGTGCGATGTCTTTCCAATTACTATTCAGCCGATAACCCGACCCACGTACCGTTTCCAACGCATCCGTAATGCCAAGCTCATTCAATCGCTTCCGTACACGGGTAACATTAACGCTAAGCGTATTATCATCTACGAAGGAATCGTCCCATAGCTTCTCCAAGATCGTCTCTCTGCTGACTAATTTTGGACTACGGCGCAATAACGTTTCGAGCAATATCGTCTCCTTCTTCGTCAATTGTACCTTCTGTTCACCTAACTGCATCTCCATGCTTTCTAAGAAAATCGTTAAACCGTGCAACTCCACTTTGCGTTCCTCATGGCGTGTAGCGTAATCCCCATACACCCGTCGAAGCTGGCTTCGAATCTTAGCCATTACAATCTCATGCTCGAATGGCTTCGTAATATAATCGTCAGCACCATTCTCTAGTGCCATCACCTGATCCATCTTGCCACTCCGCGCAGAGATAAACAGGATCGGACACGTAGAGAGCGAACGGATCTGCCGACACCAGTAATATCCATCATAGCTCGGCAAGTTAATATCCATTAGGACAATATGAGGTTGAAGCAGCTCAAACTGCGGGAGCACCTGTTCGAAATCCTCAGCGATGACTGCCCTATCTCCATAGCGCTCAATATGAGATTTCAGCAGACCGGCGATTTTGGGATCATCTTCAATTATTAATACCGTATACATATTGGGCATCACCTCTAACCAGTAATCAAATTATGAATAGGAAAGGGCTTATTGTGATCACTGCCCTTTCCTTGTCTAATGTAAGCTTAGCTTCACTTTTGCAGATTGACCTGATTGCGCCAGGCCTTGATATCTGCATTCAATTGCTTTAGATTGCCTGAAGCTTGCTGCTCATCCGAAAGTTTATAGTGTTGCTTCAGTGATAGAATCCGATATACACTCTCATCAATTCTGGACTCTGAGATTTTACCATTTCGTACTGCATTCAAAAGTGTATCAAAGATCGTTTTGGCACTCTCATAACTATGAGCTACAAGTAATATATCGCTTCCGGCCTGTACCGTCGTTATTGCAGCTTCGTTCAGCTTATAATTCTTGGCAATCGCACCCATGCTGAGATCGTCTGTGATGACTACTCCATCATAGCCGAATTTGCCTCGCAAGTGTTCACCGATGATGACATCTGACAAGGAAGCTGGGTGATCTGGATCAAGCTTAGGGAACAAAATATGAGCGACCATAACAGCTTCAGCTTGTTCTTTCACGGCCGCTTGGAATGGAATCCATTCAAGCTCTGCAAGTTGTTTTAACGTTTTGTTCACCACCGGCAGATCCAGATGAGAATCCACGGACGTATCCCCATGACCAGGGAAATGCTTCACCACGGGAATCACACCTTCACTGCGCAGCCCCTTCATCTCCGCCACACCCATCTTAGCTACAAGATTAGCAGAACTACCGAAGCTACGATCACCGATAACCGGGTTCTTTGGGTTACTGTTCACATCAAGCACTGGAGCAAAATCAAGATTAAAGCCAACGAGTTTTACTTGTCTCGCTAATAACTGACCCATCGTTTCTGCCAGTTTGGACTGATTGGTATCTCCAACTGTCCGATTGGAAGGAATAGACTCCACAGAGTCGGGCATACGACTCACTTTGCCACCCTCCTGATCCACACTCAAGAAGATCGGTACTGGATTGGAACGGTTGGCCTCCTTAATGGACTGTATAAATTGAGCGGTGGCATCAATCGTTGTAACGTTATTGGCATAGAATATAATGCCGCCTACTTTTTGTTCAGAGATCATTTTCTTGCCTTGGTCATCAAGCTCCGTACCCTGCACCCCTGCAAGAATCATCTGCCCAATCTTCTCTTCTAATGATAGTTGACTGAGCTGTTCCTTCACCGGGTCTAATTCATCCTGCTCCTGCGGTGGAGTCGTCTGGTCTGACTCTTTCTGTGTATCCTCACTTGTGTCCGAGTCGGCTCCATTTTGCTCTCCATTATTCGGATTGCCATTTGCTTCAGGCGAAGGTGACGCGTTATCACTAGTTTCCACATTCGAATCTTGCGATGGTTCCGATGTCTTCGTTTGTCCGCATGCAGTTAATAGTACACATAAGCTGATGATTAGGAGTAACATATATCGTTTGCCTATCTGTGTGAATATGGTATTGGAGTGTAATTTACTGTGATTCAAGGATGTTCATCCTCCCTAGATAAGTGGTATGTACTGCATTGCTTTCCAGGCATAACCTTATCATAAGGTGTACCATTTTCAAAATAACGTGCACGGAAATCTTGCTAACAAGTCAAAGAGGTTGTCTAAGAACGACTTACCACAAAAAAAGCTTGGCATACCAGATGAGGTGTGGTACTTCTTTGTATTTTTCAATGCGCGTGTGCGAAGAGAGATGAGGCAGGAAAGTAGGTGCGGGGAGAATACGGTTTTCTATTGTGAATTTTTCATATGTTGAAATTATTACTATAGGGGGTTGTAAATCCTCTTTTTTGGGTTTGTTTCGTTTGTCGGATTTTATTATTTTTCACTCGAATGCTTGTTGCTTGCTGTCTTTTGAAATAAAAAATAGAGCAGATTTCACAGCAATTGACTCTTCAAAAGTAGATCTGCTGTAATACACCTGCTCGGCGTTTGGATTATCGGCTGTTCTCCCGTAACCAATAATGTGGATGAAGCATATTATATAATCCATAATATCCCTCAAGATGATTTAATTAGAATTGCTAGCAATATTGTCGCGTCTCACTCTAAGCAATTTACCTGAAGAAGCAGATAGCACGTCCGGATCAGTCCCGAGGCCGAAGTAAAAGTCTCCTTCGCTCTCCTCAAACGACCTTGCATACGTATCCTGTTCAAAAGAAAGAAGTTCTGTCCATGTCACCAGATCGGTCGTCTCATATACACGATTAATATAGTTCAAGTTTTGTCTAGTATACGTCAGCACATAAGCTTTGCCATCACGCGCGAGTACGTCAGTTGGCAGTGCAGCCGTATCCGGCAAAATGACACGTCGTGCTTGATTAATGGCTGTCATGACATTTAATGATCTTGGCGTCAATTGTCCGTCATTGAAGACCTGCCCTGCAATATATAACAATTTGTTATCGAAATTTACATTCTTCCCTATTCGGTTGTAGGGGGTGGTTCCAATCTGATACGTTAGACCAGGCAACATTCTACTTCCCCAAATAACAGTATCTTTCTTTTGAAGGTTCGTATTAATCTCTAGAATATAAGTTCTATCTCCCCATATATTGTTCGCCGGATACATCATGCCCGAGGCATATAACTTACCGCCTATCTGAAACAACGTATATGCTCTATACCCATACGTATTAATTGTTCCGTAATGTTGCCAGCTCTCTCCTTGGTCATGGGAAATAAGAACCGTCGGTTTATCCTCTGTACCTAAGGCAGCAAACATTTTACCTCTGTACGAAGCTAGATCATATACATGTACACCAAGCGGTAGATTACGGTATTTAGTCCAGATCTCGCCGTCTAATCGATAGAAGTTACCTAGCCCCCAGCTCTCTCCATCCGAATCATTACCAGGGATATACAGCTTACCATCGAGAACTTTGTATATATCAATCTGTTCTTCGTCTACGAACATTTTTGTCGTAGGTAGAATCCCCGGATTACTACTACTCACCGTCTGCGTCTGGAAGGTTGAAGTTATCGTATCATAATAGATGACAGGGATCGGGCCAGCGTTAGGGGCTACCCCTACGTTACTGCTGTTTCCATGTCCCATATAGATCTTTCCCCTATAGAGCTGAAGATCCCAGACGTTGTTAGCATACGGTGCTTTCTTGAACGGTTTACCTAGGGATTCAACCACAGCGGTTACATCTGTCGACATTACAGCAGCTGTGGTTCTATTCGTTGCATTGGTAACGGCACGTTCAGCTCTTGGCTGTACACTTGCAGAAGTATTATTTTTCAATTTAGTGCTACCGATAATGAAACCACCCACTCCAGCTACGACAGACAGAATAAGAGCTGTCCACTTCGTTCCACTCTGCATATCCTCTTCCTCCTTCATTTTAAATATCTTCAATTTGTGATGATACAAAATGTATCTTTGTATATTATGTTGAAGTATACACCTACGCAACAAATTTCGCCCGTTTTGTGCAAAAAAATAGACAACCACATGATTAAATGGGTTGTCCATACTTCGTATATCCGTAACATTGAGAAAAATCATATTTATTGTACTCAGCGATAGCTGTTTATGAATGGATACCAATTGCTACTGTAGGCAGGTATTGATATTTTTATAAATGCTACTTAAAGTTATTCCGATGATCAGAATATTACAAACATAAATGATCTCTAAACTATTCAGCTTTGACTAGAATTTTCACCTGATTCTTCTCTTTTAATAAAGCTTCAAAGCCATGATCAACGACTTCATCAAGTGAAATCCGTTTGGTAACCAGTTTATCCGCTGGGAAGAAGCCCTTCTCCATCAGACTGATAACCGCCGGGAATACATCACGGTATCCAATTATACCGTTCACTGTGCGTTCTTTCATTACAATAGAATTAGGCTGAATTGGTGCTTCCTGTTCAAAAATACTAACGATCATCAATTCGCCGCCAATTCGGGTTGTGTCCATAGCTTGTTGAAGTACCTTCGGAACTCCCGTTACTTCGTACGCTACGTGGACCCCACCTGCTGTACGTGAATGAATCTCGTCCACTACATTGTACTCCGTAGGATCAATGACAATCGCTCCGAGCTCAGCGGCTTTGGCCTTGCGTTCTGCTGACAATTCCACTACATATATATCCGAGGCACCGGACGCCTTCAGAGCTTCAATCACTAATAGCCCAATCGGACCTGCTCCGAATACAGCGGCAGTATCCCCGACCTTTAGTTTACTCTGACGAACAGCATGCAGCGCAACAGCAGAAGGTTCTACGAGAGCCCCTTGCTCATACGAGATCGCATCTGGAATGGGATGCACCATATTCTCAGCAGCAGTTACATATTCGGAGAAACCTCCACCCCCACCTGCAAGACCCAGGAAGCCCATTTGATCACAAAGGTTATATCTGCCTTGGTTACACGCTTCACAATGACCACATGCATAGATTGGTTCAACCACTACCCGATCTCCTGCTTGGAAACGGGATACTCCTTCACCCACTTCAACAACTTGTCCTGAGAACTCATGTCCCATAACGATAGGAGCTTGTTCCCCTGTTAGCGGATGCGGTGCTTGAGCCGGAATAAAAATAGGCCCCGCTGTATATTCGTGCAGATCACTGCCACAAATACCGCACCATTCCACTTTTATTTTAACCTGTCCTCGGTTAGGACGTGGTTCTTCAATATTTTCGAGGCGTAAATCTTTGACACCATGCCAGCGCAATGCTTTCATTTTCTTCATCTCCTAGATGATAATGTTTAAATTAAAACCGGAAACGTTTCCGTAGTTAAATATGTCACAGTTTAAATACGCTGTCAAACATAATTCCCCAGAAATATGTCGATTTTATGATTTTTATGTATTACAACATATGTTCAAGTGATATAATCATAACGTAGGGAAAAATATAATGTATGTTGATCATATATCAGGAATCGTTTCCGGTAATTAAAGTGAGGTCATATCATCATGGGTAAAGATCAAAAAGTTACGATCAAGGATGTCGCTGAACATGCAGGGGTAGGCATCGCTACGGTCTCCAGAGCTATTAACAATTCCGAAGGCATCAGTAGCAAGACGAGAGATCGGATCATGCAAGCCATTGAAGAATTAGGATTTGTTCCGAATACGTCTGCACAGAGCCTGAAGATTCGACAGACGAATCAGATCGCACTGGTGGTACCTGATATTCGCAACGCGATCATTCCTGAAATTTCCTGGTCGGTTGAACAGACAGCGAAACAGCACGGCTACCATGTCGTTCAGATTAATACCGCAGGCAATGCACGTACAGAGCTTGAAACGATTCGTACGATCAAAAAGTTACATGTTGATGGTCTTATTTTCATGCCACTCGCCTATCCCAAAACCTTGCCTAATCTCATTGATAAGGCTCCACTGCCTATTTCTCTGATTAATTACGGCAAAAAGCTCGAACCAGGTATGAAAGCAGATATCGTCTCACTGTCCAAGCCAGAAGGAAAACTCGTGATGGAGCATCTGATCAAGATTGGTCGGACACGAATTGCATATGCCGGAGCACCCAAAGATATTATTGAGGAGCGTTATCGAGCTTACGAACAAGCACTTGGGCAAGTCGATATCTCACTCGTATACTTCGGAGAAGATTTTTCTTTGAACACAGGAGCCAATGCGGCAGACTATTTCTATGGATTAACTCATATGCCGGATGCGGTGTATGCCATTAATGACATGGTTGCCATTGGGCTTGTTAATCGGTTCAAAGAGCTAGGAGTACGTGTACCAGAGGATGTTGCTGTTGTAGGTATAGATAATAACCAATGGACTACAGTGACGTCACCGCAGATTAGTTCTGTTTCCATTATGGGTGAAGAAGTTGCTAGACTTGCGACTGAATTGTTGTTAAAGCGAATTCGAGATCGCAATACCGAGGAATATGAACATATTCAATTTGAACCACGTCTAATCGTGCGAGAATCCAGTCTTGCCATGATTCGTTCGACTGAGTCCTCCACAAGATAACCACAGAACAAAGAGTCGGAATATGCTTCCGACTCTCACACGAACAGGAATATTAATTTAACGAGCAGGCTTGTCAGGATTACGGCTACCGTCACTTGGATCAGTGCACGTAATTTGTATACAAACTGATCTACTTCAAATTGGTCAGTAGTAGATAATGAAACAACTATTGCATAGAAAGCAAGTATGAAAAATGTCGTTAATATAAATGATAGTAAGCCTATTTTGCCTGTAGCAAGTGCTAGAACCCAGATCAAATAATACGCAACAAGAAAACTTCGTTGCCAGACCACCTGCATCTTATCACTCCCTCTGGTATGTAATTGCTCTCTTGAATCGTTTGACAAGTAAACCGAGTCTATATATATATTTACGTTTATTTATACATAAGGTTTCATATTATTCCATTTTTGGGTGTAGTTTCGGTTAATTGCTGCATAAGACATCGGAATATCCCTTCCACTAACCCTTTAACCCTTTTCAGTGTCAGACCTCGTTATTCTTCAGACATAATAACGTAGCCTCAATACTTTGCTCGACAAATGAACGCTCGGGTGCCGATTTCATCATGACGGTCAGCCCAATCATCGACACAACGAGTGACTGTGCAATGGAAGTTGCATGTAGATGATTGGAGATCTCCCCGGAATGCTGACCGCGCTCAATCAATTCCTGAAAAAGGACAGCCAGATACATCTGGTGCTCACGTGTCAGAACTGCAAACTTCGGATCATGAGGCGCGAGTTCAACCATCGTATTAATGCAAAAGCAACCATGCCGAGGATCCTTAACATCTCCCTCAGCCCCAATATGCTCAAAAAGTTTCCGAAACGCCTTAATAACACTCTCTTCTTGTTGGAGCATCGCTCGAACTTTGGCTGCGTGCATGGTCGTATACCTGCGTAATGTCGATTCAAACAATTCCTTCTTATCTCCAAACGCTGCATACAAGCTCGGACGCTGAATCCCCATGCCTGTTGTAAGGTCACGAAGTGACGCAGCCTCGTATCCTTTATCCCAAAAAATATGCATTGCAGCGTCGAGTGCTCGATCAAGATCAAATTCCCGCTGTCTTGCCATTTCAACACCTCTTTTTATATCGATAGGTACAAATTAAAATATATCTTGCGGTGTAGTTGATGTCAAACTACGTTATTCAATTTTCTAATTTAAACTACAGTTGAACCACAGTTAAATAATAAATCATTGACTTCCTTCTAAAATATGGAGTATGTTTTACGTAATTATTCTGTATCTATCGGTACATTATATTGATTACATACTCTACTCTCTCGAAAAGGAGTCTTTTATGAATACCTCAGCTCAACCGATGCAGCTTGCATCACAAAAACAACAACCATCCGGTATCTCCCGAATGGTCGCTTTATTATTTGCATTATGCAGCGGACTTGCGGTCGCAAACATCTACTATGCTCAGCCTTTACTTGATTCCATGGCTCAAGAGTTTCACATCTCCACTTCTGCCATAGGCATCGTGGTCACTGTGACGCAAATCTGTTATGCCATAGATTTATTGTTGCTGGTGCCTTTAGGAGATCTTCTGAATCGACGAAAACTAATCATCATGCAAATGTCCCTATCTATCCTCGCTTTAGTTGTTGTTGGAACAGCTGGATCAAGCTCTGTTTTATTTATTGGCCTAGCCATCGTTGGTCTGCTGGCTGTCGTTACACAAACTCTCGTTGCCTCTGCTGCCTCCCTTGCCGCCCCTTCGGAGCGCGGTTACATTGTAGGTTTGGTTACGAGCGGAATTGTTATTGGTATTCTGTTAGCTAGAACGGTTGCCGGCGGTTTAAACGATTGGCTCGGGTGGCGATCGGTCTATCTCGTCTCTGCCAGTTTAACTTTACTGGGAGTGGTTGCTCTGAGCTTCATGATGCCCAAACACCAACCCGCTAAAACTTCACTTCGCTATAGCACGCTGCTGTTGTCTGTGCTTCAATTGTATCGTGAAATGCGTATCTTGCGTGTACGCGGAGTGCTTGCCATGCTTATTTTCACAGCCTTTAGTATATTGTGGACTTCCATGGTTTTGCCTCTAAGCGATTCACCGTTCAACCTCTCTCATACGGCGATTGGCGCATTCGGGCTTGCGGGTGTAGCCGGTGCACTTGCAGCTACGCGGGCTGGTCAGCTCGCCGACCGAGGTCTTGGACAAAAGACCACTGGAATCTCGTTACTTATTTTGCTTGCATCCTGGCTACCTATTAGCTATATCCATCAATCGTTATGGTATCTAATCCTAGGTGTTGTTCTATTAGATTTATCCGTGCAAGCCGTACATGTAACCAATCAAAGTCTGATCTACGCAGTACGCCCTGAAGCACAGAGCCGTTTAACTGCTGCGTATATGATCTTTTATTCCGTTGGCAGTGCCATGGGCTCCATTGCTTCTACTCAAATATACGCCTTAACGGGCTGGATTGGTGTATGCTGGTTAGGTGCAGGGGTGAGCGCCGCTGCTCTTGTATTCTGGCTGTGGGATCGTCTAGTAACACGACAAAATCCTCAAAGATAAGAGTTAACAAGCTTTATCTTGATCTGATTACTCGACGTCTAATATTTACTTGATAATACGAGGAATAACGTTGCTAACGGACCAAGCAATAGGGAAAGCAGAAACCAGTTTAAACCACTTCTGTTTTTCCCTTGTGCAAGTCCGGCATTAATCAAGGCAAGTGTTCCCCAGCCGACAAAATATCCATTTTCCATTAGAAATCGCTCCTTAGTCATTTTTATCTATTTCTATATTCATATTCACACGCTGGTCATTATAAGCAGGTCTTTCATAGCCTGACTCTACAATGGTCTTCAACTTCTGATTTCGACTCTCTAAGAATGCCGTCATATATCGTTTCAAAACAATTCGTTCAGCCATCCAACCCAATACACCAAGAGGCGCTTCAAATGTAAGCGTGTCGACCATAATTGTAGTCTGATGATCCAACTGGGTGAAGCTATGTTCATGACGCATGCTTTTGAAAGCCCCGTTCAGCATCTGGTCAACAAACCGATAGGGACGCTCATACTCAGCGATCTGAGAGGTCAGTCTTTGACGCACTCCTAGATGTGTTGCTTCGAAGGTTACCGTATCTCCATCCCCAATAAGACCTGTAGTCACCCCCGAAACCGCTTGTTCACTGGTGTGCTTCCATACAGTCTGTGTATGTAACTCAATGTCACGAGCAGCATCGAAGCATCGTTCGATTGGCGCGTCAATGGTTATTTCTGTTACAACTTGAATCAAGTAAATCTCCCCTTTTGCATGTTCACAATCATAGCATGAATCCGGCTGAGCTTGTTTGATAGAATCATAGGGTTCTCGGCAAGTATACCGTTCATTGATTGGAAGAACAATGTAATACATTATAAATGATGCCAAAAAAGCCTCCCGTTATAACAGGAGACTCTTTCACTACTCATATAAAATTCCTAATTTGCTGAAACTAGCTATTAATAATTAAGTCGTCAATCGAGAGACTGCGCTCCTTGGACAGATCGCGGTACTGCTCTGATTCTACTTTAATTAATGGCTTGAAGATATCAGACGGATTATTCATAACAATAACCCCCTTCTCTCCATTGCTAAGTAACACTTGTTTACCAATGAAGTTAGGCAGCAGATGCTGCATTAACGCCTGAACTGGCTTCTCATTTAATTTACCAAAGCCCATGGAATAAATATCGCGCAGATTGTTGATCAAGTTCGGATTGCTACTTCCGAAATCCCCAGATCTCATACTGATGTAAACATCAGCCACCGAGACGATTTGGGTATAGGGATGTATCTCATCTTTCTTGATCTGCATTGGATATCCTGAGCCATCTTCACGTTCATGATGCTGGAGCGCAACAAGAGCCGTTGCCTCGTCTCTCATAGAGCTCTTAATAATATCATGCCCGTAGATGGTATGACGCTGATACTCTAACTGCTCATCTGGTGTTAAAGGTTCCGTTTTATTTCGGATGCGATGAGATACTTTGCATTTTCCAATATCGTGCAGGTATCCCCCGCGACTAATTTGATAACACTCCTTCGGAGAGTATCCCAACCAGGTAGCCATATAGAAGGACAATAGTCCAACTTGAATGGAATGTGTGTAGTTATTTACATCGTCCCGCTCCAGCATCATCAGCAAGTGAACGACGTCCTTCTGCTCATCCAACCCCTCAACCATTGGCTGTAGCGCATCGTCTACCATCGTGGCATTAAATTTACCCACAGTGAGTGCCTCAAGAAAAGCAGATTGATAATTATGTACGGTTTGCACAAATTGCGATTTCATTTCTTCTTCGGGAGGTATGTCTCCATTCATTCTAGTCGAATGTACCGCAGCGGCTGCAAAAAATTCAGCTTCTGTAATTTCTTCCTCGCGTGGTTCGATATCCACATAGTCCACACGGTGCTGCATCAGCAAGGTAATATCCTCACTTTTTAGTACAGTCCCTTGACCCAAAACGTGTAATCCTGCATCGCTAAACGTGTCAGCAGTTAGACGATCCCCGTCTTGCAGGTTCATAATATGGATTCTCAACTCGGTATTCCCCCTGAATGTTTCATTTATAGTCAATGGCTCCCACATAACATGGGTTCCAAAAATCCCTCTACTTCTTTATATCGAATTTTTTGACCATTTTATCCATAGTTCTTATGACCTTAATCACAACGGAAAACACGCATAACTAAGACTTTATTCTCATGCGCATTGCGATAAAAATGCTCATTCACAGCGAATTGACTTTATAAAGTTAAGCGCCATTTATGTATGTGAAAGCAGCCCAAATGAAGACGTTGGACTGCTTCTGAAGTTGAATCAAGTGGATTAAATTTTAATGGAAGCCAGGCTTCCACCTTTGGCAAATAAACGTTCTATTCTCTTCTCTACTGCTGGATCGGCAATAAGTGGCGGAGCTTGATGTGGCTTCACACGTGCATCAATAATAATCTGGTCACAACCCCAATGCTTGTTCTCATAGCCGCTGTTAACCCCATACATATCATGGGATGGATTGCTGCGAGTAAATGTTGCCCATAAGAAATTACTGAGGTTCTCGCTGATGAATGTGCTATCGTCGCACAGAATAATCATCGGAGTCGAAGACATATCCCCTTTTTCCTTCAGCATTGCCGTAAATGCGTTCATTTCCTGCGCAGTATCTTCATAACTTACGAACGGCGACGTTTGCATGGACACAATTCCCGGCATGACCAATTGAGGATTTTCATAACCACGGATTGACTTCAATGACTCAGGCACTTCTTTGCACAACTCTCTGACAGGATCTCCATAAGCTGCAAAAACAACCTTGCTTCCGCTATTCAAACCTGTACCCGAGTAATCGAGTGTATCAATCGTTGTATTCGTATAGAAATGGATATCTCGTTTCAGATTTAATCGCTCTAAGATATAAGTCAGGAATTCAACCTCTCGATGAGTACTCAATGGTTGTTGATCCTCGGCTGTAATAAATAGATACTTCGCTAAACTAAGCTGTCCTGTACCCAAAATGCGGTTAGCGATGGTTAGTAGCTCTGTTGGTTGCTTGACCACTTGGTACGGTGTATAACGTTCGCTTCCGATCGCAAACAAGAGCGGGTGCACACCCGCAGCATCGACGGCATGGACTTCTTTCACACCTGGAATCTCTTGCTTGATCGCATCACCTGTTATTTCGTGGATCAAGTCACCAAATGCCGTATCCTCCTGCGGTGGACGACCAACGACAGTAAATGGCCAAATGGCATTAGGTTTGGCATACACCTTGTGCACTCTCATTAGCGGGAATTCATGTGTAAGACTGTAGTATCCGAGATGGTCACCGAAGGGACCTTCCGGTTTCGTTTCCCCAGGATAAATATCTCCTGTAATAACAAAATCAGCATCGTTACTGATGCAATAACCATCCTTATAACTATACCGGAACCGACGTCCGGCAAGCAGTCCGGCAAAGGTCATCTCACTGAGTCCTTCCGGTAGCGGCATTACAGCAGACAAGGTATGAGCAGGCGGTCCACCGATGAAAATACTAACTTTTAACGGCTCACCCTTTTTGACTGCTTTCGCCTGATGCACTCCAATTCCCCGATGAATCTGGTAATGCAAACCGATCTCCTTGTTCATTTCATAGTCATTACCACTAAGCTGTACGCGGTACATCCCTAAGTTGGAGTTCATAATGCCTGGTTTGTCCGGATCTTCCGAATACACTTGAGGCAGTGTTACGAATGCGCCTCCATCCATCGGCCAGTGCTTAATCAAGGGCAAATCCGAAATTTGAATTTCCTGAGCAGACACCGGCAAGCTAATCGATTTTTGCTTAGGCAAAGCCTGCCAGGCAGCAAGACCTGTCCCTACATGGGCAAAAGGTCTTTTCAGTGCTTTCATCGGATCTCCCCGCACCTCCATGACACGTTGTACACCTTCAAGCGTTTCACGGAATAGAAATTTACTTCGTTCCATATTGCCGAACAGGTTGGAAAGTGCCCGGAATTTAGAACCTTTTACCCGTTCAAATAACAACGCAGGGCCTTGAGCTTCAAACACTTTCATATGAATCGCTGCCATCTCTAGATCCGGATCAACCTCTTCTTTTACACGAATCAGATGTCCATGCTGTTCCAGATCGTTAATACAATCTTCCATATTGCGATATTTCATCGGACGGCTCCATTCTTCAATAGATTATCAAATAAGAATATATAAGTATTGTTATGTTCAACTATTCACATACATTAGGGCTAGATATTATGGGGAATGATTCTATCTATCTCTTTCCATACAAATTACGTAAGCGAGTTGTGAAATGGATTCATCTACTCTATATTATCAGATGTCCTGCTGCTTCGACAAACGCAATATGATTGAGCAACTGTGTATCTGTGTAACTGCGGATCTTTGCTACATCGGAACAAAAAAAGCCTCGCCCCTATCGGGACGAGCACTCTTTTTGGATTCCATCAAGTATATTGAATATATCCTCTTACTTAGATAAGTCCTGCCTTGCTCAAGAGACGTTTGACAATAGCTACGGTTTGAGAACGACTAATGGATGAATTCGCCATTAATTTGCCGTCACTGCCCTCTACCAAGCCTTGTTTAATAGCTGATGCCACCGGATCTGCAGCCCATGTCTGTACGTTATTTCCATCGGAATAGGAATTCAACAGAGCAGCCGTCTCAGATGAAGAAGCTTGCTCCAGTTCCACTAGATTCATGGCACGGGATATAATCGTTAACGCTTCTGCACGTGTAATCACACCACTTGGACGGAAGCTATCATCTGAATAACCGTTCACTAGACCATAGGAAACCGCCGTCTTCACTTCATCCGCATACCAACTACTGTCTGAAACATCCGAGAATGCAATTGATTCCGTTCCTTTTGGAGTATGTAGTCCAAGACTACGCAGAAGAACTGCCGTGAACTCTGCACGTGTAATGCTGCGATCTGGCGCAAAAGTGCCTTCGCTTGTCCCTTGGATAATCATACGGGAAGCAAGATCCTCCACATCGTTACGACTCCAATGTGATACGATATCATCGAACGTTGCCTGATGATAAACTAATGCGTATGTGCTATTGGTCAGACTGTTAATAACAGCCGAGTAGTGACCGTCTGTATTCCTTACTTTGGTAGGTACATGTAGCACACTTCCGTCAGATAGAAGCACCACACCTGTCGTGATTTTGGTAGGGTCAATATCATCTGGTAGTGTAATCGTACGTTCAACATACGTGTCGAACTGATTTACTTGAAATTGCTTCTCACCTACAGTTGCTCTAACTTCAAAATCGATAGGTGAACCAACGATACTAGTGTTACTTTGTTTGGCTGCAGCAGCTTCCACAGTGGCTTTGGTTGTATCAGAGCTCTTGGAAACCGTCAGCTGAATTACGATATTCTCTAGCGAAGAACCCGCTCCCAGCTCAGACGCAAGTCGATCAATTTGCAGCTGGTTAGCCGGAAGTGTGTACGTACCAAAATCCGTTTGGAGAATAAGCTCAGCATCTTTTCCATCCATCGCTTTCACCAGTTTACCATTCAGTTCACCAACTACTTTGTCCGCACCTGTGCCGGTAATTGGGAGCATGACCGATCTTAGGCCACTGCCGATTTGAGTAATAACCTTCTCATTATCCACCTTCACGGTAGTCGTCACCTGATTGCCAATGGTCGATGTGGAAGCCGTTGCTGACTGCTCCTGTTTCTGTCCATTGACATAAATATCTACGCCTTTGGTTACTGCTGGAGTTGCAGAAGGTGTTGTAGCCGCCGGCGAAGTTGTACTTGTAGAAGGTGTTCCACCTGTAGAGGATGTAGGTGGAGTAGACGGGTTCGTGCCCGAATTCCCACCACCAGAGGAACTTCCACCTGTAATCGTAATTGCTCCGCCAGACCATTCAGCAGGTTGTTGATAGATTGAGTTACTGAAGTTCCAATGTTCGGAGTCATTTTGAATGGTGAGCTGTTTGACACCTGAAGTGGCATTACTCTTCGCCTTAAACTCAATATCAAATAGTTGCTGTTCAGATGAAATGTTGTGATCTCCAGCCGTAAAATCTGCCCAGATAATACGAACCCAACCGGATTCATTATCGAAATGATACTGGAAGCAGCCTTCTGTATTTTCCGCACAGCCAGGGTATTCCGTCTTCCCATATTTCGGGGTGATGCGAACAATTTCCAAAGCGGTTGAATCATAGTCAACCTGCATATTGTAGCTGGTTACCTCATTACGTTCTGGTTTTTTCAAAGTTACAGGCACATGAACGGATTGTCCTGCTTGTACACTGACACTATCAATTTGAATCTTGAACGTCTCTGATGGTGCTGCTCCCGCGATACTCGGCAATGCGAGTGAGGATAGGAGCGATAAAGCGATCAAACTAGACATTGTTCTTTTGAATCTAACACGCTTTTTTTTCGGTTGACCCATATGATAACCTCCGTAATGATTTTATGAATTGAAAGAAATGTATAGTCTGTTTAGCTTGGTGCCCACGTTCTAAACGTCCATGGTTCCTTGCCTGATCCCATCCCGATCGTCGGACCGTCAACAAGTTGACCATCTCCGTTGTCAAAGGATAGAAAGTCTCCAGGAATTTCTACTGAATATTTTGTGTAAGGAGACAAGTTCTTTAGGGTAATAATCAACTTATTCCCAGATATCTCATACTCTTCGGAAGAGTTATAGCTTGCTACTACATCACCTGTTGTTGCATCTTTAATTTCGAATCCAATTTGAGATTGATCACTATATATCATCTTGTCAAACGTCACCTCTATTTTTCCAACGGTGCTCACACCTTCCGCACCATCTCCAGGCGATAAACTTTGCACTTTAACGCTTGACTTAGGCTTACTTACCGTAGTAGATGCCGTTACGGTCACAGGCTTTCCGACTACACCATAATTCGACCTAGGGGTGATTTTTAACGAAAGTTGTCTGCCTTCATCTTCTGGTCCAATCAGATACGCTCTCGATGTAGCTTCAGCAATCGCATGCTCTACTCCCTGATCATCCGTCCAATACCACTGAAACGCTGTACCATACTCCTCAGCATCACTATTCTCTAAATCCCAATATTCATAGTTTGCAGTTACTGTGCTTCCTACTTTCAGATCACCTGAAAGTTTAGCATGAAGTGCATATGGCCCATCTTCAATCTGCTGGAATGTAAGGATATAATGGTTATCTTTTGCACCAAGCTCCTGCTTCGTGTAACCTTGCATCAATGCATGTGCATCATCTGTTTTTACTTTTCCATCTCGGTTAACATCCATCCGATTCAACTCGACATGGTTATAAGAACGTCTGTATATCTCATTACGAATGTGAGAGAGAATTTGTGCTGCATCGGTTGAGTTAACCTTTCCATCATCATTGGCATCGCCTTTTTTACTGATATACAGCTTAATTTGATCTGTTACTGTTTCTTCTGATTCAATATAATTTGCATTTAGTGAAATCGTGATCACACCGTCCTGTAAGGGCTCCACAATTAAATTACCAGAGGATTCAAATACTCTTGCTACATGTGAGTCTTCGGTAGAAACGCTTATGTTGCTAAACAAATCATCTGGAAAATGACTAGACAGATCAATAGAAATAACTTCATTATTGATAACATTGATGGGAATATTGTTCATGATATAGTCCGTATTATTCAAAACTTTAGATGATGTATTAAGCCAGCTAATATCATCGTTTAGAACCGGTTGAGAAATAATGATTCCGTTTCCACCAGCATCAGCAGTAGCCTGAGGAAGTGATCCACCCAGCGGTAAAGCTATACTCAATCCGAGCACAGTTAGCATGCTCTTTCTCATCAACGGAGCAAGTTGTTTTTTGTCTGTTTTCCCCTTCACGTCCATGTTCCTCCTTGATTAAACTTCAATTTTGAACAACTATATGCTCAGTATAGTGAGCAATTCTGGACCAATTCTGAACATCAAATTTCTTCATTTTCCAAGTAATAACGACAAAAAGCGCCACGAACATTAAGTTCGTGACGCATAATTTATAATTCAAATGCTATAAAAGGTTTTTATTTCCAATAATTTATTTTTCCAGTAGATCTTTTAGATGCCTTCAACAATCCGTTTAGCGCGTGTACGAGTTTCGTGAAATAGTAATTCTTCATCAATCGTAAGCAGCTCTCTGCCCTTCATCAAGATTTTACCGTTCACCATGGTTGTATCTACATCTGCACCATTCACACTGTAGGCTACTAGAGACTCCAGATTATGCACAGGCTGAAGATGTGGTTTTGACAGATCAATTAGAATGATATCCGCTTTACGTCCTACTTCCAATACGCCCACCTGCTCTTGAAGATTTAACAATCCTGCACTCCCACGGGTAGCCATCTGCAGCACCTTTCGTGCTGGTAAACGCGTAGGATCACCATAATCCAGTTTTTGCAGCCAGGTTGCTGCCTTGATCTCCTCGAACATGTCGACCGTTGTTGCACTTCCTGCCCCATCCGTGCCAAGTCCAACTTGAATCCCTTGCGCCATCATCTCGGTAATAGGGGCAATGCCACAGCCGAGCTTCAGATTACTTACCGGGTTATGAGATACCCCTCCGCGCATTCCTTTTAAACGTTCAACATCTTGCCGATCCAGATGAACAGCATGAGCTAGCAGCACATGAGCTTGTTCGAACATCCCTAGATTCTCAAGATATTCTGTCGGTGTCACCCCGTATCGTTCCTGAATCTTGATCACTTCTTCTCTTGTCTCAGCCAGATGAATGTGGATGGGGACATTTTCCTTCTCCGCCATGGCGATCACATCCCGCAGCGGTTCCGGTGCACAGGTATAAGGGGAGTGCGGTCCGTACATCGTTGTAATTCGTCCCTCTGCCATACCCGACCAACGCTGTACAAGATCAATAGCTTCCTGTAACCTGCGCCCACCATCATCTTCCATAAAGACCATGCCACGAGTTAACGAAGCTCGCATCCCGGTTAACGTCACAGCCTCTGCTATTTCATTCATGTGTACATACATATCAGCATACGTCGTCGTGCCTGATCTTATCATCTCAGCATGGGACAACTGTGCCCCCCAGTAAATATCTTCTGGCGTCATATTAGCCTCTGCAGGCAGCATTTTGCGATCTAACCAGTCCATAAGCTTCAGATCATCCGAGAAACCTCGCAATAAACTCATTGGGGAATGTTGATGCGCATTAATTAGGCCAGGCATAGCGAGCATGTCTTTCCCATGAATCACTTCATCTCCCGGTTGACTCTCAATGTGAGTCGCAATCTCCACGATCCGGTCTCCTTCAACACGAATATCCCCCTTAAAGGGGGCATCGTTATCGTTCATCGTCATAATCATCGCTTGCTGAATTAATATACTCATTCTATTCACAGCTCCTCTTGGTTTGGTTTCTTTCTTCCAAACTGAGGATAAGCCTTAACGTAACGTGAAGGTCAAGCGTGAAATGGAGTACGAGAAGCCATAGACGAGTCCTCGCTTTGCTGTCTTATGTGAAACTGTCTTCTGTGAAAGTATGTCGATAGACACTTGCTTATGTTAATCGCTGAGAAGTCATTGTCCGAAATTTCTGAATGAAGGGCTTGGGATCAATTTTGACCATATATGGATAAACCCCGGTGCTTGTATGCAGATAAAAGAAACCACCCTCATTCCCCATTCTGCGAAAGGACATGTCGAACACTTCTGTTATTCTAAACTCTCGATACTGAGTTACAATCTTGTCCGCGTATAGGATCATCGAACGGTCACTGGATACGATTTCCTGTGCGAGACCCGTCAATTCTCTCTGTATTTTGTAATAAGGCAATACAGCAATCGTGCTCATGATCTCCCTCCGTCCTCGCATCATCATGAAGTTATGATAACAGAAGTCGAAGGGGTTGAGCAAAATCAGCCTCTATGCTTAATTAATCTTCGTTGTAATCTGGAGGGGGGTATGAAGTACTCGCTGGATATCATGAATAGAGAACGACTGCTCAATATGAAAGACGCCGCTTGGAAGCTCTTCTCGATACATCTTTTCCGCCGTAGCTGCTGCAACCGCTGCCGTCACATCCGCTTCGCGCTGTCCAACAATAAACTGCTCGATTACAATAGGTTTTCCTTTCTTCCATCCTTTTGCGTCTACCTTAACAGCATACATCTCTTCACCGCCTGGAATCAGACCAAATGCCTTAACCGTAGCATTACGAATCCATGAAATACGTAACAAGCGAAATATCCCTACACGCTTCGCAACCGACATCGCTCTTGTAATCCAACGAGAGTCCAGACACAGCCGGGTAGAAACCGTTGGAATCTGTAATGTACGTGCTACGACATGCTGATCGGAGAAGTTGAATCGATACGCTTTTCTGCGTCCAAGTTGCTCTCCAAAATCAATCCATCTGCCATCATCAAAGCTGGCTACCTCCGCATACTTTCCCTTCTGGGTAACCTGATATGTTGTATTCATCTGATCTACCGTCCACTCCACCGCGGCTTTTCCATGTTTTTCTCCAAGGCCTAACATCACCGTAATATCGACTTCCTCCGTCTCATCCATACCATCTACAGCTTCACGAACGAGTAGGTTGGTCACTCCTGGAGATAACCCAACACTTAACATCGCCGTCGCTTGTGTAGTTTGCATATGTTCATGTAATCGCTCCACCTGTGCCAAGAAATCGTATTTCGCTGTAATATCGATATAATCTGTTCCGGCCTCAGCACACGCTTCGACAAAACGAGTATCCATCTGATCCACACACATCACTACAAGCTTAACCGTAGATAACATCACTGGATCAATATGCTTTCTTACATCAAGCTGGAGCGGGAGCACACTTCCATTCGTAGATTGGCTGAATTCCTCAGCACGATTCAACCTCGGACCCACAGCCCACACTTTTCCAGGAAACGTTTTCCCTAACTGAATACATATCATCTGACCAACCTGTCCATACCCACCTACTACCCAGATTTGATCCTTAACCGTTTCAACCTTAGATGCCTCTTGCATAATAACCCTCCACCCAGAAAGACCCAAAATAGCGTGTAATATCGGCAAACCCGCATTCCTTCAGCAACTGAACCATCACCTCAGATGATATAGGATCAGACTCTCGCCCCAAGGAATCAGCGAATCGCTCCCACTCGTCCACTGTTATTCCAACGTGAAGCATATGCTCTCGCCAAGCTTTCATTATCGTTGTATAGGCTGGTGAATGCAGGTCAGCATTAACGGCAGCAATAAGGAGTGGTGATTCAGGCTTGAGTTTAGCTGCAAGACTATGCAGCAACCGCTTTTTCGCTTCCAAGCCCTGAACAAAATGAAGCATTAACATACAGGTCGCGCCATCATACACCTCCTCTTCCGACATCGCTTCAACCGATGTCATACGAAGCTCTACTCTAGTTTCCAAATTCAATTCAGCGACCCGCTTTGCAGCAAGTTGAAGCATCGGTTCTGATAGATCTACACCTGTAAAAGACCATTCAGCATGACGACTTCCAAGCAATGTCACCTCTTTCCCTCCGCCAGCCCCAACAACAAGCAATCTAGCGTTTGGTTGATTGATTAGCGATGAAGCAAGTAACCGTTCCATTAGATCATGCATGTGTGCATAGCCTGGAATTTTCATCGCTATCGATTGTTCGTAACGGTTCTCGTCCGCTGTATCCCAGCTCATTCGTTGTGGATCATCTTTTTCTCTCATATGTGCTTCCACTCCTTGTTGTAAATTTATAAATTAACAAACGAAGAACATCACTGCATTCGCCACAGCCTACTGACAATGCGTGTTTAGGAGAAACGCATGCTTTTGAAGTAGCCTCTCATCTGAGGAGCCTTAGGTTCGCTTCATCACATTGTGAGTCTGTCGTCTTCGTTCCCGTGTTAAATATGGCGTTAACTGATATACTTTTATTATAGAAGCGTGATCCACGCACTCCTATCCCAGAACATTGGGATTCTTAGGGGAAAGGAGCAACAAGAATGAACATACATACTGGACGCGCAGAGCAATCCATCACCTATCTTGAAAAAGAATCCTGGACCTCTCGCACTTACCGCGAGGCTGCTCTCCAACATATTAAAACTCGGATCCCTTATGATGCATACTGCTTCACAACGGTTGATCCTTATACCCTTCTCTCAACAGGTGCCGTGACGGAAGATGGTATCGAGGCCATACATGATCGTCTTTTCTTGAATGAATATACAGAGGAAGACCTCCATAAATATGCGGACATGATTCGTTTAGGTAAGCATACTGCCAGTCTTCGCGCTGCTTTAGATGAAACAACGGAACGAAGCGCACGCTACGAAACGATTCTGAAACCGGCGGGATTCAGTGATGAGTTACGTGCTGTTTTAATTTGTGATGGTGCTTGCTGGGGATACCTAACCTTATATCGTAGGACGGAAACTGCTCCATTTACGGAAGAAGAACGAGTACTTTTGCAAGAATGGACAGCCTCTCTTGCACGAATGCTTCGTAAGACTCAGCAGAGCCTTATGGATGAGATCCTAAGCGGGAGCCCTCAAGAACCGGGGATTATGGTAGTATCAGATGCATTTCAATTGTTGTCACTTAATGATGCTGCCGAACATTGGCTTACACAATTACGTGTATTGGAGCAATTAGAGGATGATGTGATCCCCCGTCCAGTCCGCGCTGTCAGTTCTCATTTACTAAGTCGACTGCTTCGTCAATCTAGTCCCAATCCGAATTCTGAACCTAGTGCAGTCTACACCTCGCAGTCCAAGGTCTGTATCCAACTGTTGGATGGTCGGTATCTTGTACTCCATGCTAGTCGTATGCACACACTAGACGGCTCTGGACAGATTGCTATTCGGTTGGAACAAGCGATGCCGCAGGATTTACTCCCCCTACTCGCGGACAGTCACGGATTATCTCATCGCGAACGAGAGCTGCTCGGCTATGTTCTTCGCAGTTATTCCTCCAAAGAAATTGCTGCAGCGATGGTCATCTCGGCGTATACCGTACAGGATCATCTAAAATCTATCTTTGCGAAAACAGGGGTCTATTCACGACGTGAGCTAATCTGGTTTTTCGTTTCCCGTTTTCATCTGAGCGATGATCAAATAAATTAAAATAAGAAGAAGCCTACTCCGCTCTTGGAATAGGCTTCTTTCTAGTCACGCATTGGGCTTCATGCCCCATCATTTATGATTTTGCTGGTTTCGCGGGTTTAACGGTTTTGGTCGCTTTCCCCTTTTTGTTATGAACGTTCTTCACCGAAGCAACGGGTGCCTCCTGCGGATGTTCAACTGGATACAGCTTGCGGAACAATAACGTTTGTAATACCAAGAACGAACCACCGACCGTCCAATACAGCGGCATTGCAGCAGGTGCTGATAAGGAGAAGAACGCCATCATCACCGGCGAGAGGTAACCCATAATAGCGAACTGCTTACGCTGTTCAGGTGCCATATTGGCTTGAGATACCTTCGCTTGAATGAGATAAATGACCGCCACAACAACTGCAAGTACATAGTCTGGTGCACCAAGCTTAAACCACAAGAAGGAATGTGACGACAGTTCCGGCGTGAGCCGAATTGCCGTGTATATCCCTGACAGAATCGGCAACTGGATCAGAAGTGGCAGACAGCCAATATTCAGTGGATTGAACTTATGCTTCTTGTATAACTCCATCGTCTCCTGAGATAACTTCTGACGATCCGCCGCATCATTCTTGCCCTCATACTTCTTCTTAATCGCATCAAGCTCTGGCTTCATGGCGTTCATGATAACACGTGTGCCTTGTTGAGACTTCGCTTGACGCATCATCAGAGGCAATAAGGCTAATCGAATGATTAGTGTAATCGCGATAATGGCAACTCCGTAGCTCCCATTAAAGACCGTTGCGATGTGTTGAATCAGGTAAGACAGCGGGAACACGATATAGTGATTAAAAAATCCCGGTGTCGATGAATTAATCTCCGATACATTGTTGCTACATCCGGCCAATAACATGACTGCGAACAAAATCGCAATCAGCCCATACGTCCGTCCCTTGCCCGATGTAAAAGTGAATCCCTTGTTTGATTGTTGATCCATATATATCCTCCTCGTTGATTTGTACGACGTTCAATCAACGAGGACATACAATCTGGTTCATCTTCATCTGGCGCTTCTCTTCGTCTGACCATGCGACTTAGATCTTCTGTTCTGTATTGACTATGCAGAGAAAGTGCTGGAAGAATGGGATCTAGTCCGCCACCAGCTCGATCTTCGATCCAATACTCGGTCATGCCACAGTGTAAATGTGCAATATATGCATAACTTACTGTGAAAATAAGCCCGATGGAGAAAATGTAAGGTAAAAACTCATGTAATTCAAACAAGGGATTCACCCCCTTTATAAGTTTATTTTTATATTATAACACTTACATATTGAATTTGCATGTACTGGATCGGAAATAACTATTGCCTTATTTTACTGCTTCCGAAGCTCTGCTAATTCACGTGAAGCGATGGTTCTTGATACGTTAAAAGAAGACCACGAGCGGTCGTTCCCTTCTAATAAATACTGTGATTGGTTCAACAGCAGCAGCTCGTGAAGTTCCGGATAACTCTCATCGGCAAACTGCTTCAATTGTGGCACCGCATCTGCCGATAGATTAGCCAAATAATCTGCATCGATCTGACCTGATTGGTGATAACGCTCGATGTTACGTTCTGCAATCTGGTTATCCATCCCGACATAGTTCATCATCACGTACGCTGTGAGTCCCAGTATGATATAACAACGGATTAACGGGATGGTTGTGTACCGAATGCGTAAGCCCGCGATCAACAACAGTAGTGCGAGGAAGATCATAAACGCATGCACAAGGAATCGGATATACGTATACCCATACGCCTCTTCATAGAGACTAAGACGCATGAAGGCCGAATATAGCATGACAGCAGAACACAGTATCAGCAATGTGAGCAATACCTGATGCACGATCGTGCTTATTTTGCCGCCTGTACGTGTAAATTGCAGTGCAATAATGAGAATGAAGAAGTTAATGCCTGTCACCAAAACGAGCTCAACAAATCCACTTCTGGCATACTCCGCATAAGATAAGTCAGAAGGAAGATGACCTACACCTGCTCCGAAGAGGTAAGAGAATTGAACAAAGACAAATAAGAGATACACACAGTTAATGACAAGTAGTACGGTTCCAATAATGATTGGATCTAGTCGCAACGGTTCAACGATATGAGGTTTCGAAAGATTCGAATGTGGTGTTGTTTCTTCATTGGATGTATTCACTATCACAGAATCTGTAGTCTCTCCAACCTTTTCATCACGCTGCGCGAGCGGAAGCGCTACAGACTGATTGTTCCAATGAGCGTTCTCCCGCCTCTCCGACTCATACACCATCGGCTGTACAAACCCCCATACGTAACTGAAAAAGAACACACTTGCAATAATGATCCAGATAATCCTCGGTAGACCAGGTGCTAACGTTAACTGATTCAGCCATGTTGGAATTCCGGATAAGTATTGATTAAAGATTCCATCGGCAGAGGTTAGCAACCCCACTACGACGATCAGGATGGGCAGCGATACGATTAGACCAATGAATACTTTGGTAACCACAACTTTCTGCTTGCTAGCCAGCTTGCGTCCACCTTTTTTCATCAGAGTTCTTCCGATGGTCGGCCAATGTCGTATAGACTGAGGCAGCAGATGATCCACAGCTAAGCCTATCAAACTAATCTTCCACCATTTTGTCTGCTTCCGGCCAATCAGATAAGCCATATGTAAGATGATTAATCCCGGCACAGCCAGGAAATTGAGCGCATGAAACAGTTCGTTATCGAATAACGCAAATGTCAGGGATAACAGCAGCACTACACTGGCGATGAACAGATCTATCCAACCAAATGCTCTTACACGATCCCTCGCAAATACATAAATATAGCCATAGAAAAGCACAACGAACAGTGGATAGGATACGCCTACCCCTTTGTCAAAGAATAGATACTGATGCACAACAGCCAGCAAGAGCGCAGAACATAGCGTAATTAACGCACGATTGGGTGAATCCAATATTTTCTTAATCATGGGAATAACCTCCATTAAACTTTCTACATTTCATTCTAGATGATAAAATAAGAAGATAAATAGAAATATGGAATCGGAAAAGTTCTTATTTTTAGGAGGGAATGAATTACGTTGAAGTTACATCAGCAATATCTGCTCTTACATAAACAATTGGGACACTTGTCTGAACATGAAGTCACCCTCGCAGAACTCGGAGAATTGCTTGATTGCACACACCGAAACACATTAACAATTGTCAAAAAAATGATTGGACTCCACTGGATTAATTGGATGTCTCAGCGTGGACGTGGGCGAAGATCCACACTAACCTTGCTCGTCCCGGCTGAGAAAATTGCGGCAGAATACATGATGCAAGCGATGAACCGTCGTGAACTCCAGCAAGCGGCAGAGCACATTGGTGCATTCTCCAGCTCTGTCACAATGCAGCATCATCTAAATCAATGGTTACTAGGTTATTCCGGACATCATACCGAAGAAGGAATCCATAACGAAAGAATCGACACCTTGCGACTGCCCATTAGACAGCAAATCCACGCTCTTGACCCTATGTATATTAATCTGTTAGCTGAATCTTTCATTACTAGCCATGTATTTGATGGATTGGTTCAACGCAATGAAACGGGAGAGATTCAACCTTGTTTAGCGCACACTTGGGATGTAAGCGAGGATCGTATGACTTGGATTTTTTATTTGCGTAAAGGCGTGAGCTTCCATGACGGTCAATATCTCACTGCTGAGGATGTGGTCTATACATTCGAGAGATTACAGTCTACGAAGCGGAGGAATTTATACAAGGATGTGAGCAAACACATCCTGTCGATTGCGGCATGGGACTCGTTAACAGTATGTTTCCGGCTTACCAAACCACATGAGATGTTTATCGATTTTCTCACAACTAGCCGGGCATCCATTGTATCTCCACGGCTACACCCCATGTCTGACTCATCCGATTCAGTAGTAAAAGAAGAGCCTTATCCGCCATTAAAGCCCGTGGGAACTGGCCCGTTCAAAGTTAGTGTGTGGGATGAGCATTTGTGTAGACTCGACGCACATCCGGCTTATTTTCAAGGCAGAGCTCAATTAGATCGGGTTGAGATTTTGCAGATTCCGTGGAGTGCACCTGTGGATTGGAATGAACATACGGCAATGGAATCACCCTTCTTCCATCTTGTCCATAACCCGCTAACCTCTACAGGAGCAGACTGGAGCCAGATTAGCGCTGGTGTGACGGTGCGGAAATTAATTACCTGTAATACGCAAAAAGTCGGACCGCTTAGCGATCCGACGATAAGAGCTCACGTGCAAGCATGTGTTGCAAGCGAGAGTAATTCATATTTCAAAGAAGGCACTGTCGCAACCTCTTCGCATGAGTTAAAGAACGGATTAACCAATCGAGAGCATGCTAATGACTCACAAGATAGAGTTGAGCCTATCAAGCCAAAAACGCTCCAGATCGCAACCATTGCTCAGTATCGTGAAGATGCGGCTCGCTTAGCGAATGCTCTGGAGCGTCACGGATATACCTGTACGATTCGCACCGGAACGATGGAACAATTCAAGGGGGATTTGCGGCTCCAATCCGATCTCATTCTGTTCTCTCTGATCCGGGATCGAGATGTGGAGTTGCGCAGATATGACCTCTACATCACTTTATCCGAACATCTGGATGAACGAAGCAAGGAAACGGTGCGGAATATGCTGTCCCACGTGATTTCTTCCAGACAGCCATCAGATCGAACGTTAGGCTTAGATCAGATCGAACAGTTCTTACAGGAGCAGTCTCTCCTCATGCATTTAACCGAAAAACCGATAGAAACAGCCTATCTACCATCCGTTCGCGGTGTATCCTTCAATAGCCAAGGCTGGGTGGATCTCCGTCACATTTGGTTTCCTACAAGTTTAGGCGATGTCACAGTAAAGTCATAACGGCGTTAACGGTTTAGCCACTCTATTTGACGGAACACAGAGCATCTATAGTAAATTGGTTTCAGCCTTGCGATTCAGCAAGTTTCTCTGTATTCCAAAAATATCACGATAATGGTTACAATAATTATGTGATCAGATTCATCTCAGATGCCGGGGATCCTTTTGACCCCATCTTTTATGATAAAATAATTGATGTGTCTGTGGTGGCGAGTCTGCATCAGCAGCAACATAGAGACGGCATTAACAACTAATTACTAATTACTAACTACTAATTACATATGTTATGGATTACAAGGAGGCTAACGTCCGTGAGCAAACTCATTTTCTTCCTAGGTGGAGCTGGGAGTGGCAAGACAACACTTGCCAAAACGCTGTCTCGTAAATATAAAGCCGCTTTCTTCGATATGGATATTCTGCTTCGTCCTGCCGCTGAAGCTATCATGACACTGCAAGGGCTCGACCCTTCCGATCGTGACTCACCTGAGTACAAGCGGCTCTGCCGGGATCTCGGGTACCGCATCACGATGGATGCTGTGCTGGATAATGTGCAATTGGGTATCGACAGCGTTGTAGTGGGTCCCTTCACGAAGGAAACCGATACACCTGATTGGATCGAACAGGAACTTGCCAAGATCGGCCGTTCTCTTCAGGATACCGATGTACGTGTAGCTTATATTTATTTGAAGGATGAAGCATTATATCGCGAGCGAATTATCGCAAGGCAGTCTCCGTTAGATGATTGGAAACTCGCCAACTGGGATGCCTTTGTAGCCTCCCTCGCGCGGAAACAAGTGGCATGGCCACTTCCCGCTAAATCCGTGACGTACATTGATAACTCGGCCGATGACCCAGGGATTGCTTTTGCAAAACTCGAAGAACAGATATATGAGTAAAGCCCTGATATCAAAATAAACTACACAATATCTCAGTTCATTGTTTATTCCAATTTTCAACGAATTACAAAAGGCTATGGGTTCTCGAGCATTCCAGCTCGAATTCACCCATAGCCTGCTTGCATAATATACCCAAAAGCCTTACCCTAGCTTGCGCTCCGCTTGGCGCTGTGCAATCCGATTCGTAATTAACTCATGACTTGCGTCAATCTCTTCCGGTGTGCAAGCGGACTTGAGCTCATATACTTTTACCGGTGAATGTTCAATGATATCCAGAAATGAATCAAAGAATGTCATATCGTTACTATGTACATATGGACACCAGTGATCCGACAAACCAACCGTTTCATGGATATGCACACCAACGACGTTATGGATCAATGCGTTAGCTTCACGCACATTATCGTACAGTCCCATACGATCCATCATCATACCATGACCAATATCGTACCAGAGTCCAAGCGGTGCACCCTTCATATTGTTGATTAAGGTAGCTGCTTCCTGTAAAGTCGGCATCTGATAACAGCGTGATCGTGTCTCAATTCCAAAATTCACTCCATATCCACGTTGCTCAGAAATTTCACATACCTCTTCCAGACTTTCTTGTATTCGTTTCAAATAATGAGCACTACCCGCTTCCCGCTTGTCCAACATGTCTCGCCATAAAGCTTGGTACGCCGGAGAGTCTTTCCCCTGTTCATGATAGATTTTTTTGAGCTCTTCATCCACGTTATATGCAAAAGGAACTTCCCCTGGATGAACCACGACAGCCTGTGCGCCATAACGGTGTGCATACTCAGCTGAACGGAGCAATAATTCAATGGCTCGCTTCCGGCGAGGTTCATCATCGAAGCCGAGGAGTACAGAATCCGTGCCATAATCGGGATCAGCCACATGAGGAAACGTATTGTGTACACTGGAGATACCAATCTCTCCCCGCTCAATCATAGGTTCAATCGTCCGCAGCATATCATTCGTAACATTATAGTTTAACTCGACTTGTCTGAAGCCTATCGACTTGATCTCCTCAATCATGCTTGAGCCTGTCTCATGACGCTTAATATTCCAGCACGTCGAGAAGGAGTATTCCCGTTTGTCAGTATACATGTGTTGCCCTCCAATCGATGTGATTTAACCATTCGTACATATTCAACTACATAACGTTCAGCTGAACAGTGATCACCGTTGCAATAGTTAGCTATTGCAACTTCAAATCAAATTTCATTTTATTGGAAGTAACTCCTGGTACATAACGATAGATGATTTCGGCATAATCTGGATAGATAAGTACCGATGGAGCAGGCGCTTCAGCCGTCACTGCACACAATAAACCTGGCAAGCTCCATTGGTGATCTTGAATGTTGTCTTTTCCTATGAATGAACCTCTGATCTCAAAATAAATATCAATCTCATCCGCTGTCTCTAAACTAACCTCAATCATTAAGGAATCTTCCGTCAGATCAGCTTCAAATGTGATTCCCCGGAGATGTGTATTCCAGCTCTCCCCGACCTCACGGCGCGTTAATCGTAGATCATATCGATGACCCTGATCCGATTGCCAATGGATCGTAGCAGGAAACATCTGTCCATTGGTGTTGCGACTACCCGACATCGCACCAATCATTCGCTTCTCACCAATCCACGCTTTTGCAGTGCACAGATTACGATTCGATGCAGGTTCATTGCGTTCACATAATTCAATAAATTGCTTCTGCACAAGTCGGTTTCCTTGATGTTCCTTCAAAAAAGGAATCACCTCTATCGGTGCATCTACTCCTACTAATGCAATTAAAGGTCCATGCTCCACTTCACAGTTAACATCAGCCAAGTGCATATACTCTTCTCCTAATAGGAGATATATGAACATGCCCACCGAGCTGTGTGCTGTCATCTCCATATCATAAGCCCGGGCGAACGGACCGGACAGATTTTCCAAATTAGCGTTGTAGAACAGAGCGATATTATTCCATAGCCCAGCTTCGACAATACGACCAATTTCAACAAACCGTGCAGCACTTCCATACCTTCTCCACATCCGAAGTACTGTGAGATCGACGCCATAATAGGTGGTGGAATTGAACTCAGCGAAGCTCTCATAGACCATGAATTCATTCAACATACGTTCAGCCTGCTGATCCGAATGGGCAATCCAATCTGCATCATTGAATCGATGTCCGTAGAAATGCGTGATAAAGATATGCATCAGTTCAATATTCGTATTCATCGGAATGACATCCGATTCACGGCGATCCATTGAAGCGGCAACAGCCAGTTTCATTGCATACTCCATTTGCTCTATTAGCTGCTGGGGTAACCTGTGAGAGAATTCAGAAAGAATGACAGCAAAAGCACAGGCAATAAATTCACGCCAATTGGGATCATAACTTTTCCATACAGGAGGCAAAACCTGATCAATCGCGGATTGGAACAATCTCTTCACATGTTTTCGCTCTGCGGATTTGTTCAGTATGGATTCATCGCTCCACAGTTCATCCATAAACTCAGCTGACACTTTTTCAAAAGTACGCTCCAAAAAATAGGCAGTCCCTGGCGCAAACTCTTTCCAGTTGTAGTTACCCCTCGGTGGATCTGTCACATCTGGGCGAGTTCGAAATGTCCCATGATATATTTCATCTGGAGCATCATATTGCAGAGCAAGCACACTTCGAATCACATGCTCTGCACGATGCACATCCCCATCGTGGTTCCGAAGAAGGAGCCCCAAGGCGTAATGGGCACTTCCCCGTGAGTCGAGCTCTCCAGCGTTCTCGTAACTTTGAATGAGTTTGGCATCATCAATATATAGACCATCCATGTAACTCATCGATTGATTCACAAGATGTTGCTGCGCTTTGGTCATATGCTCTAACACTTGCTCTGTCATCTTCAATGCGCATCCCCCTCAAGAATTTAGCCTTTTACAGCCCCTACCATAACTCCACTAATAAAGTACCGTTGCAGCCAAGGGTAGACGAGCAAAATCGGTAATGTGGAGAAGATAACGCTGGCTGCTTTCAGACTTTCTGGAAGCACTTTAACGGAACCTATGCCTTCGTTCTGCATCAATTCAGTAATTTGGTTTTGCTGAATCATCTGATACATTTTTAATTGCAGTGGAAACAGGTCAGGTTTGGTAATATACATCAGCGCATCCTGGAATCCATTCCAGCGTCCTACGGCATAGAACAGACTTAGCGTTGCCATCACCGGCAAGGACAGAGGTAAAATGATGCGTAACAGCGTGCCAAAATGTGTACTTCCATCGATCTGGGCAGCCTCCTCCAGACTTTCCGGGATGCCTTTGAAGAACGTAATCAAGATAATCATATAAAATGGACTAATCAGACCCGGTAGAACCAGTCCCCATGTGCTATCCAGCAAGTGAAGGTTTTTAATCAGAATGTACTCTGGAATAATTCCGCCACTGAAAAACATAGTAACGACGATGACTAGCATGAACCACTTACGTCCTTTTAGACTGCTCTTAGCAAGCGGGTATGCCGCTGCAATCGTCATAATCATACTGAGCACCGTGGTCAATACCGTTAACCATATCGTGTATAGGAGAGAACGAATCATCGACGTATCGGCAAACACTTTCGTGTAAGCCTCAAAGGATAACTCTTTTGGGA
This sequence comes from Paenibacillus sp. MER 99-2, assembly GCF_023714095.1. Taxonomy (NCBI): domain Bacteria; kingdom Bacillati; phylum Bacillota; class Bacilli; order Caryophanales; family Paenibacillaceae; genus Paenibacillus; species Paenibacillus sp. MER 99-2. Next base: position 2,236,517 of record NZ_JAMAUZ010000001.1, read on the forward strand.
AAAATGAAACCTCCCCCGAACCGATCGCCCGGTTCGAACTAAGTGAGATGGCAATAATGTGAATGAATGGCGCAAGACACAGTACCATCGCAATGATAATAAGAATAACGTTCACCGTGTTAAAAATCCGATTGGCTGTGTTCTCAGACATGCCTGCCACCCCTTACTCTTCAGCTATAAGAAAATGAAATTTCACACTCAATTCAATAAATTGAATTGCTCATTCGTTACATAATGCTCTCATCCGTCAGTTTCTTCGATGCATAGTTAGCTCCCAGAATGAAGACAAGTCCGACAATCGCTTGGAACAAACCTACTGCAGTCGCTAGAGTCACTTGACCGGACTGAAGTCCAATACGATATACAAATGTACTGAGTACATCCGAATATTCCCGTACAGCTACATTACCAATAATGAATGGACGATCAAAACCGATAGAGATCATGTTACCAACATTGATAATGAGCAGGGTCACAATGGTTGTTTTGATACCAGGGAGTGAGATATGCCAGATTCGGCGTATACGACTCGCACCGTCCACTTCCGCTGCTTCAAACAGTTCCCGATTAATTCCCGTTAAGGACGCTAAATACAGAATGGTTCCCCAGCCTGCACTCTGCCACACCCCAACCGCCAGGTACGTGATGAGCCAGTAGTTTTTGTCACTCAAGAACGGTAGCGGATCCAGTCCAAAGCTCATTAACACGTTGTTAATGAACCCTGACTGTGTACCGAATACTTGAAGTACGATCCCCCCAATAATAACCCAGGAGATAAAGTGCGGAATGTACAGCAACGTTTGAGCCATCTTTTTGAACCAAGCCTTCTTTAATTCGAAGAGCAGAATCGCCAATATTAATGGTGCCGGGAAAGACACAATGAGATCTAGAAAGTTCAGCATGATGGTATTACGGAGAGCATCGTAGAAATCCTGGTTCTGGAACACTTCTCGAAATGCATCTAAACCAATCCACTCACTGCCAGCAATACCTTGAAAGAAGTTAAAATCTTTAAAAGCGATCTGCACTCCGTACATAGGCCCGTATTTAAAAACAATAAAGTAAATCATGGGCAACAGGAGCAAAGCATACAATTGCCAGTTTCTACGGAGATACGTACCGTTCTTCATCAACTCTTCCCCCCATGTCAGACATGTTCCGGAAAGTCAGCATCTTGTGGGATTACTGCTCTCCGGATCCTGTCTCTGTCATTCTTCATCTAGATGGAGCAGTAATCTGCTCGAATTATTTCATCTCGTTGTAGGCTGCTGTACGCTCATCCAGAATAGCCTGACCACCACTTGCCATATAATCCTTCATCATATTGTCATACGTCGCTTCAAAATCGGCCGGCTTAGCAATGGTTGTTTTTACAATAAACTCTTGGAACTTATCTCTTAGTCCATTACCATACTTTGCTTCGGCTTCAATAGGTTTAGGGAAACGCACAGGCTGAATCGTATCTGTGTTCGAGATCGCCACTGACTTACGCATATCATCACGATACTTCGATTCCACCTGAACAACGTAAGCTTCTTCATTTTTCTTGTCATCTCCGACATACTTTCCGTTAACGATAATGGCAATATCACCTGAATTGTAGATACGACCGGAGATTTCTGGTGAAGCGTCGTCTTTGATCAATGGTACACCGTCTACGAGTTCATAGTTTTCATTTTCAACACCAAATTGCAGATCAAACAGATTGTTGCCTGAAGCCATCCAATCCAGATACTTCATCGCATTTTCTGCATTTTGGCTTGATTTTGGAATCATGACATACATTGCATTGGGCGCATATGCCGGTTTAGCAAATTTACCTTCTGAGTTTTGGAATGCATCGATTGGGGTCATTACAGCATCGGACTGATTGGTTTGCAGGTTCTTGTAAGTACCAGAGATATAAATTTCCCCTGCATCTTCAGAGTAAAAACCAACTTTCCCGTTCGATACATCTTCCCACAGTTTCTTCTTGTCTTTGTCGAGTCCGAAGTCTTTACTCATTAATCCTTCGTTATAAAGTGTATTCATATATTGCAGACCTTCTTTGAAACCCGGTAACAAGGTTGGATAATCATTAGAACCAAGTTGTTGCGTTAACGTATACTTCTGCTCTTCGGACAATGGTTCAATGAAAGACCAGAGTAACGGCTCATATTGCGCAGAGGCAATCGACATCCCGAATGGAATCAGACTTGATCCCATATTGCCTGGGTCTTTTTCTTTAAATGCCTTCAACGTTGTATGCAATTCTTCTGCCGTTTGTGGAGCAGGCAAACCCAATTTGTCTAACCAGTCCTGACGGACATATGAAGCATATTTACCTAATACTAGACGTTTGCCTGGAACGGCGAACTGCTGACCATCGTATTGACCATAAGCCAGCGTTTCATCCCCGAGAAGCTTTTTCAGATTCGTGCCATTCTTGTCAATTAGATCAGTAAGCTCGGTTAATCCACCTTGTTGAGCGTAGCGATTAAATGTCCCGGAATCGTACGTGAATACAATATCAGGAACTTCTGAACCACTCGCCATGAGAACATTAAGCTTCTGTACTTCTTCAGAGCGAGGAACCGGAACGAATTGAACATCAATATTGTTCGGATCGCCAAACTTCTCTTGAATGAAACGGGTTAGATAACTATCTGAGATTGTGTAACCCGCAGGTGTGTTACCCCGGTCAAATATTTCTACTTTTAACGTTGATTTATCCCCCGTGCCTGTTCCACCTGTTGATGATGCAGATTCACTGCCTGACGAACACGCGGATAATAATAGAGAGAATGCTGTGACTACTGCAAGAACCGAACTTGATTTTCTACCCCAACGTTTTTGAAATAACTTCATCTGACCTTTCCCCTTTCGCACACACTCTGATTAGATTCACAGGATTAGCATGCCAGCTTCGACGTTCACTCCCGTTTTGTTGCACCTGTGAATGTCACTAATTATTACATCGAAACTATGAAAAGCACAATAAACTATTTTCAAATGTAAGCAAACGCTTCCAAAATGTTCATTTACGCTGAAAATAAACTGAAATCCTGTGTTTATACAATTTTCTAGAGTTTATTGTAATGTATATGTTACTTTATAATACAATTTAATGACATATAAATGTTATATATATCCCTGATATTTTCTACCTTCGTCATATTCGGTTTAGAACAATTGCATTTATCTAGACAAAAAAAGACCACCTATGACCGTGGTCTCCGTTCTTAAAATATGCTTTGCCAGTAATTCTTACTGCGTTGTAATTTAACCTCTGTAATTGTTCTTGTATATGATCTTGTAAATGAATTGGTAACATAGGTTTGAGAGGCCTTAATCTTCATGTTTGCCATGCTGCTTGCGGTAATCTCCAGGCGTAACCCCTGTAATACGTTTGAAAACTCTCCCGAATGAGATGGCATTTGCGTATCCCACTTGCTGAGCAATGTCCTGAATGGTTGTATCAGACGCAGTTAACAGTCGACATGCCTTTTCAACTCTCAACTTCATTAGAAAATCAACAAATTTCATATCAAATTCTTCTTTGAACAGATAACTTGCATACTTACCGGAAATTTGAAAACGATCACTAAGATGTTTAAGCGACAGATCAGGATCATCAAAATGTTCTTCAATATAGGTTCGAAGCTCGTTGATCATCGCTCGATGGCTTTTCGTCTCATGCACAGACACGTAGTTACGATAAAGCTCTTTCAGCCAACCTAGTAAAACTTCTCGGATATGAACTAACGTATCAGCCTGTTGAATATCACTACGCAGCGTATTTAGGACTTCCTCATTAAACTGCCCCTGTAATCGTTCAGACCAATCGCCAAATTCACGGGATAACATCTGAATCAGAGCTTGAATCATCATACGAATCTCATTATCTTTGGTTTGATCTTCACTAAAGGCAATAAACATTTCGTCTAATTTTGCCCGCCAACCATCACCGGTTAATCTGAATTCCCGAACAATGTCGGCCTGCATTTGCAAATACTTGTAGGATTGCAGTTCCGCACGATCTGGCAATTGCTCACTTAACACGATTGCATCCTTCCCTAAAGTAAGTCGATGTTGCAAACCAGCATCCGCGCTCGCATAAGATTGCGTAATCTGCGACCATCCCGCAACAGTACGCCCAATTCCAAAGGTGAATCGAATGCGAAAGTGTTCCGCAATCCACATATGCAGCTGTTTCGCCAGCTCCATCAACATCTCACGGTCTAACCCTTCACTTTCATCCGAGGTAATGACCACAACGAGTCTACGATTGCCAAACCATTCTGCCCACGCACCTAAATTGGACTCGTTGTGAACCAACTCCTCCACGACATTCATAATAGCGAGCTTCAATATGCTCTGATTCGACGACAGATCCTCGCTATTCATTTCGGCAATCAATACGGCAACGCTCGCTGGTTCCATGAATCGTTCATCAAGTGGCCCCAGATGACGTAACCTCTGGCGAAATGAATCCATTCGCTCGCCTTCCATCAGATCAACGAGAAGTTGCCTGCGATGTATGAGCAGATTTTCATGATGCTGTTTCTCATAATCCACCGTCTGAGCTATAAGATGTTCCAATGCCCGATCAATCAGAGCCAATTCATCCTTGACCGAAGGCGCCGCCTCATCTTCTTCTGCGCGTGGTTGCAATGCCTGAATACGATTCATCATCAATTGAATAGGTTTATAGTTACGGCGAGTAATGTAGATGATCCCAGCGACAGAGCCAACTATGGTGAACACACCGATGCCAATCCACACATAAGAGATTAAGGATACCCAAGCATACAATTGCCCAGATTGAATACCACTCTCAAAGACCAAGCCAAGATTGTCAGATGAAACTCGATTCAAAACGTCACCGACAGAGCCATCTGTTGAATGAGTCTTATAGATGATGCGCTCACTAGGATCTTTTAACTGAATAAAAGATAATTTATCATTCGTCATGGTTTCAATCTGACGCTCTACGGCATACATTTTCACTGAAATAACGAGTAAACCTTCACCACCCCAAGGCAGAGGTAACCACTTATTCATGCTAATGACCTGGGTTGGCGTATCAAACGAACGTTCTTTATAATCTCGGGGCAGATTCCAGCTTAGATTTTGGCGGCTGTTCAACGATTGCTCGATATATGCACGATCTTCGAAGTCCTCCACACGAACCAAACCTCTTGCGGTCAAAATCTGAGAATCAGATGTGCGATATAGATAAATGGATTGAATCATATCCTGCTGATCCATCATTTTGGCTAGTCCACTTGCGGCGTCGTAAATATATTGAGTTGATAGTTGCCCTTGTCCAGCTTCCAGAAAACGACTATATAGTTTATTCGAGCCGATATCCTCAAGTAAACGAAGTTCAATATCCCCAAGTTGACGTTCCAATGTATCCACAATATAGCGGGTTGAGATCAGATCGGCTTTTTTGGTTTCGTTGCGCGAGAGCTCATTAACGATCAGGAAGGAGAGAAAAATTAAGACGGAGATGGTCAGCAAAAAAATAGGAAAATACGAATATAACCATTTAGAATACCAGTTCCGCTTCAGATGTATTTTCAAACGCATCCTCTCCTTCCACTTCATGCTCTAAATACAAAAGTAGATCATGCTTCTAACCGTTGGTTTTGCTCCATTGTTGGGCTCTCTTCCTCTACATCAGTTCAACGATTGCTGAGTCCTTGCCTGCCTGCTAACGATTAACAAAATAAATGCTCCCAGCGCTGCGCTGATTGTACAAGCCAAATACATGAGCGAAGGCCCACCTGAATCCAATAAATAACCATTTAACATATTACCTACAATGCCACCAAGTCCTGCAAATACCATATTAAATAAACTTTGACCCGTCGCTTGCATTTCCCGTCCTGTAACAGAAGCTACATATTCAACGGCTGCGATATAAAAGAATCCAAAAGATAGCCCATGTAAAACCTGAATGCCGATCATCACTTCGGGTGTTGGCCAGAGCCATTGAATACCCCAACGAAGCATATACGCGCCTGCAGCCAAAAGCATGGTTCGTTCATGTCCCCATTTGCGGAGAATGAATGCAGCAACGAGCATCGAGGGCACATTCGTTATAGAGGCCAGAAGCAGTGCTGTACCTGTCATCGCTACAGAGCCGCCTGCCATTTGAAATGAAATGACAAAGAAAGAGTTAAACGCCGTTAACGTTTGATTCACTAGGAAACAGCCGATTAAAAATAGAAGGAATGTTCGGTTACGCAACAATCTTGCTAATCCTACGGAGAAGGTCACCGAGGAAGAAGAAATACTGGTTTGCCGGGGAAGTGTGCTGGCCATAACGGCACTTAGCACGTTAAATACTAGAAAAGGCAGCCACAACATATGAATGGAGAATTGGGACAGATATATCCCGGCTGCGAATCCTCCAAGCCCTGTACCTAAACTTCCAAACAATCGAATCATACCATAGGAAGTATTGGCTGCCTTAGCCGCAGTAACTGCATAAGAGTCAGCTACAGGGATCTGAGTCACTTGAAATATAGTGCATAAAGTATAAATCAATATTAATATAATGTACACTTCTATATTGTAGAAATATGCTAACAACGCAGGAACAAGCAAACTTAGCACTAATACAAAGCGAGTTTTTTTAAACTTATCTACCATAATCCCCCATATCGGTTGGAGGATTATGGATATAAGTGTACCGAACGCCATAATAAATCCGGTCTCTTTACTAGAGAAGCCTTGTGCAACCAAAATAGGATTAATATAAGGATTAAATATCCCTCCAGCAAGCCCCATAAACAAATACAGACCTTGCAGCTTCAATAATACATGCCTTGCTTCATTGGAATCGGCTTTTTCTCTTTCTCTGTATGCCTTCATATGTCTTCTCATCCGGATCTCCATCCTTTAATCCTGTAATGGCATCTCTTTCTATATAAGTTCAATATAAGAACGTTTATCTGACCACTCCAATGACAGAATAACATTACGATCCATATTTAGTAGATTCATCCATTATCGCTGTAGCACTTTCAAACGGATGGCTGCCAATGCACCATTGGCTCCTGCCGTATTGCCAAGTTCAGCGACAACGATTTTTGTAGCCAGCGCGGTATATCGACTTAGACGACTGCGAACCTCATTTAGGTAATAATCAGGATTCGAAGCAGCTACACCGCCGCCAACAACAATAATAGATGGATTAAGTAATGCGACGATATTAGCCAGCCCTCTCGCCATATATTGTAATGGCACCTCCAGAATCTCAAGAGCGGCAACATCGCCCGCTTCAGCAGCTTTGAACACATGCCGAGCTTCAATCTGGCTTATGTCTCCATCAGCAAGGCTATGAAGTAACGAGTGTGTATTGCCAGGTCCATCTGTAAAATAACGCCTTGCCTGTTGCGTAATGCCTGTGCCTGACGTATTCAGCTCGAATGCACCAAATGTATCTGAAGATGCCTTGTACTGACGATCAATTCCTTCGTCTCCAACAATAAAATGTCCAATTTCTCCTGCAGCTCCGTCTTGTCCACTATATAATTGTCCGTTAAGAATAAGCGCCGAACCGATTCCTGTCCCCACCGTCACCATTACACAATGTCGATGCCCCTGAGCTGCACCGCGATCATATTCACCCATAGCTGCCATGTTCACATCGTTATCAAGATAAACTTCGCCTGCAAAATATGCAGCAATCACAGGTCTAATATCTTGCTCTGTCCACTGGAAAGCTGGCGCACTGCGCAGAATCCCTTCATCATCAAGGATAACGCCAGGAAAACCCATCCCTATTCCAGATACCAGCTCTATTCCAATTCCACTATCCCTACAGAATTTTGCTACTTCATCAAATAACCACTTGAAAAACACGTCCGGTTGCTCTGTTGCACAGGTTGGAACCTTCCGCTCCCGTACTTCACTGCCCGGTTTCTCCGATGACAATAACATCAATGTTTTTGTACCACCAATATCAATCCCTATGATCCAACGATCTAATACATCCGTTTGATCAAGAGAACGTACTCTCTCTGTTGCGCGAAGAGGTTCTTCGAGTCTATTTCCTTGGGTATTACCGTCAAAAATATTCATTCTCTGTCCCTACCTCTCATCCTTGTTGTCAGTCAATCATTCTGCAGTCTCTTGTTGAAGCCTTAGCATCGTTTGCTGCAAAGCGATATGCACTGCTCCAGTCACAACTGCCCGTTCACCAAGCTTGGAGCAGATTAGTTCAGGTTGTGCAGGATATGGTTTGTTAATCATCTCTTCTAGGTAAGGCAACAACACATCTCCATTACCTCCGATGCCTCCACCAAGCACAATTAAATGTGGCGCAAGAAGCACGCTGATATTTCGCAACGCTAATGCCAGCATGTGACAGTACTTTCTGATAATCTCCACTGCATAGCTGTTACCAAGACGCGCAGCTTCAAACAGTTTCTCGGGAGTCAGCTGGCTACGTAGCTCTAGGATTCTTGAGTCGTTATGCTGAAGCTGAGCTTCATTTAGTAGATTGGCCGCCATCTCTATCAAACCACCAGCAGACAGCACGTCCTCTAGTCTTCGACCCTCCTGCATCATCTCGGCTACTTCTCCAGTTAGCCCTCTCATGCCACGCAGCAATTGACCATTCACCATAATGCCAGCACCAGTACCCACGCCAAGGGAAATAAACACAAATAGTTCTGAATCAGATGCTGACCCATCTCTGTATTCTCCTAGCGCAGCTAGATTGACGTCATTATCCAAGATCACTTCACAGGGAAAAGCGGCAGATAGAGATTCTAGAGACAACGCTTGTTCCAGCCCAGCTAGAGGAGCCACAATTCGACTGATCTCCCCTGAGCCAGGCAGGACAACACCAGGAATACCAAATCCTATACATTGAATCTCGTCCCAGTTCAGATGATTCTGTCTCAATAGTTCATCCAAATGTTTCCGAAGAGTCTGGAGTATGCGTTCCCCTTGCCCAGACTCTGACTGCTGAACAGACATTGGATAGGTTTGGTAATCTAAGAGTTCACCATTCAGGTTGGATAGAGCGATACGAATTCGACTAGCTCCAATATCAACCCCGCAGATGTAATAGGCTTGTTCATTGAAACGAATGAGCGTGGCTTTGCGTCCTTGTGCATTATCCGCTCTTCCCGTTTCCAACACGAGATTTCGTGCAATTAGATGTTCAACTGCCGACGATACCGTAGGTTTACTCAGTCCGGTCTGCCGGCTGATATCCGCTCTAGACAACATCCCATGAGCAATCAGTGCATCAATAATCAGATTCTCGTTCAGATTGCGTATGTATTGCGGTGTACCAGCGACTTGAACCCCCCCCTTATCATAGTTAGTTAAGTTTATTAACTAATTGTATTCAATATAGCATCGAGATTGGGGTGTGTACAGCGTTTTGTTAGGTATTTAGTCTGAGATTTTATACTATTTATTTCACTTTATGCATAGCAAAAGCTGCGGTGTATAGTCACCACAGCTCTTATATTTTTCATATTTATCCTATTATGACTTAGACAATTCAATAAACCCTTCACCAAATACGTCACGTACATCGTGAATCGTAATAAAAGCGATCTCGTCCTCTGCACGCACGATTTTCTTCAACATGGATACCTCTTGTTTGCTAATGACAATGTACAAGATTTCTTTTGGGTTTTTCGTATAATAACCATGGCCGGACAACACGGTAACCCCACGATCCATCTTCTCAATCACTTGCTTCGCAATTGCATCCTGCTTGGTCGATATAATCGTGACTGCTTTTTTCGGATTCAAACCTTCAATAATAAACTCCATCGTTTTGGTACCTACAAAGAGCATTACGATCGTGCACATCAATCCTTGTGGTCCTATAATGAAGAAAGACGAGAACGCTACAATTAGATCGAAGAATAATAACCCGTAACTGATATTCCAGTCCAAGTACTTATTAGCTAGACGAGCTAATATTACAGTACCTGCTGTAGTTCCTCCTACTCTTACAATTAATCCAATCCCTAGACCGGCAAATAGTCCACCAAAAATCGTATTAATCCAGAGCTCATGTGAATCAATCGTCCAGCTCTCTGTTAAATGTAGGAATAATGAGTTAAATACGACGGCAACAATCGTATATATCGTCGTTGTTCTATCCAGAAATTTATAACCAACAATTAATAATACCCCATTAAGTAGTAAGTTCATTAAGCCAGGTGACCACTCAAAGAGATAATACAAAATAATTGTAATCCCTGTTACGCCGCCCTCAGCCAGATCATTGGGGATGACAAACAGGTTAACAGCCAGCGCAAACAGAAATGCACCAGCCATAATAAATAAAATATCCGTTATTCTCTTTTTCATCATGCACTCCATCCAATCCATCAAAAATTCAACCTATACTTCCAATCTCATAAGTTGTCATGATTTACTCCAAAATAGATTCTACCATGTCACCGCCAAAATTTGTATACAAAATACAAACTGTTGCACAAATTGTACAAAGGATTTACAAATCGTGCTTACTTCCGCCCAATACATCGTGTTTTCAGCGTATCTGTATATGATAAATGTCATGGTTGATCCTTGATATTTATCATTATGACACATGACGTTTATGACTTACCGTCACGAACTGATTCTCTTACAATAATAAAAACGCTTCCCAAACAGAATCTAACAGGGAACCGAGAGTTGCAACTTAAAGTTCGAGTTCGTGCTCGATAAGTTGTAATGATTGAAGGAGGACATTCGCTAATGAGCAGAACGAAAGAAATGGCGTTAAAAAAAGAAGTCACCCCTTATGAAAAAAACAATCTCAAATTAAGTATCCAACAAATGATGAATACGTTGATCCCATTATTATTGCTGTGGGCTGCAGCATACTATAGCTTATCTGTATCCTACTGGCTGACATTACCGATCGCTCTTGTAGCTTCGGGATTTGTACTCCGGACGTTTATCATTTTCCATGACTGCTGCCATGGTTCATTCTTTAAGAGTAAACGCGCCAATGACATTTTGGGAACGATTACTGGTGTATTGACCCTGACACCTTATCTGCAATGGAAGAACGAGCACGCCATTCATCACGCTACCAGCAGTAATCTGGATAAGCGCGGTGTAGGAGATATATGGATTATGACCGTGGAGGAATATCAAGCTGCTTCCCCTTGGGTTCGCCTGTTCTATCGTGTTTATCGTAACCCACTAGTGATGTTCGGCATTGGTCCCTTCTATGTGTTCCTCGTTGCTTACCGATTTAATCGTAAGGCAGCAAGACGCAAAGAACGCATCAATACACACCTTACAACTGTACTGATCATTGGTCTTTATGCATTCATGTGTTGGTTGATTGGCTGGCAAGCTTTTGTTCTGGTGCAGACACCTGTTTTCTTCTTCTCTGGTTTCTTCGGTATCTGGTTGTTCTACGTGCAACATCAGTTTGAAGAAACATACTTCGAGCATGAAGATGAGTGGAGTTATGTCAAAGCTGCTGTCGAAGGAAGCTCATACTACAAGCTGCCCAAATTGCTTCAATGGATCAGTGGCAACATCGGTTTCCACCATGTGCATCATCTGAGTCCTCGTGTCCCGAACTATTACCTTGAAGAGGCACATAATTCAACACCACCTTTGCAAAAAGCGACGACGATTACCCTGCGTTCAAGTCTAGCTGCTTTGCGTTTCCGCCTGTGGGATGAAGATTCTAAACAATTTATTAGTTTCAGACAGATCAAGAGCCTTCCCCGCAAGCCTTATGTTCAACCACCGATTCGTGTAACTAACCAAGCGGGTCTGACAGAGAAGCCTTAACTCTGTCAGATTCGTTTTCTTGTATTCAGACCGAAGTCGTGCTACAGTCAGGCTAAGTTTGAGTACACTATAGACGTTGTTCAAATAATCATTGAGTTTGAGCAGTCCCTATAGTTCCAAGGAGGAGAATTTCATTCAGAAGTGGTCGCAACTCTTTTATAAAAATACAGGATTAAACCCCTATGTATGGCTTGTTTTCTTCATTCTACCATTCTATTATATTTCCCAATATTCTAAATTGTGGACTTTGGTTACTGGCATTGTCATCATCCTAGTGTTCTTTGTTTGCTACCTACTCGCCTTCATCACCAAGGGCTGGCAGGTCTACATGTGGATCGGATTTCTAATTGCCATCTCCATTACGATGACCATTGCCTATGACTATGCTTACTTCTCTCTGTTCCTTGCTTTCTTTATTGGAAATATTAAAAATAAAGCAGGATTCGTTACACTATATTCGGTGAATCTAGGAACCAGTTTTCTCACGATTAACTACGGCTTTATCAATCAGAGCTCATTGCTGCTTAGTCAATTCCCGTTTGTCTTCATCTGTCTCATGGCCTCTATCCTTCTTCCGGTAAGTACGTATAACAAAAATAAACGTGAACAACTGGAAGGCCAATTGGAGAATGCCAATAAACGTCTGGATGATCTGGTCAAAATGGAAGAACGCCAACGGATCGCACGTGATCTGCATGATACCCTTGGGCAAAAGCTCTCCCTAATCGGTCTCAAAACCGATTTGGCGAAACGGCTGCTTCGCATGAATCCAGATCAAGCTGAAATTGAACTGAATGATCTGAGACAGACGGCAAGCACAGCTCTCAAGGAAGTACGTGAGATGGTTACAACGATGCGTGGCACCCAATTAGTAGACGAATTATTCCGAGCCGAACAAATTCTCAAGGCTGCCTCCATTGAGTTTGTATTGGAAGGCAATCCTAAATTGCAGGATACCTCTCAGCTTAACGAAAATGTGCTGGGCATGTGTCTGAAGGAAGCTGTTACGAATGTGGTTAAGCATAGTCAAGCAACAGAATGCATCATCCGACTTCAGGAAACACCTTCTGCCAATATTCTGACGGTTCAGGATAATGGCGTAGGTATAGAACGAACACGTAAACAGGATCGGCGCGGTACCGGCATTTTGGGAATGAAAGAACGCTTGGAATTCGTCAATGGATGTCTGGATATTCATTCTGGAGACGACATCGAAGGAACGCGAATTGCCATTCAAGTACCTAAACTGGTTCGCAAACCGATAAAGGAGGAAGAGTAATGATCCGAATCGTAATTGCCGAAGATCAGCGCATGATGTTAGGCGCCTTATCTTCCCTGCTCAATCTGGAGGAGGATATGGAAGTCGTCGGACAAGCAGGTAATGGTCAGGAAGCCCTTGGCCTTGTTCAAGAGCTGAAACCGGATATCTGCCTGATGGATATCGAAATGCCTGTCAAAAGCGGTCTGGAGGCCGCTGAAGAAATGAAAGGTTTGAACTGCAAAGTTATTATTCTGACTACGTTTGCACGAACCGGCTACTTTGAGCGGGCTTTGAAAGGTGGCGTTCGTGGTTATCTATTGAAAGATAGTCCAATTGAGGAGCTGGCTGAAGCCATCCGCCAAGTGATGAACGGACGACGAATCTTTGCACCGGATTTAGTGGACGAAGCCTATGTAGAAGAAAATCCACTCACTGAACGTGAGCATGCTGTCCTTGGTCTAATGGCTGATGGGAAGAACACCAAGGAAATTGCAGGTCATTTATTTATAACTACAGGGACGGTTCGCAACTATATCTCCATTATTCTCAACAAACTCAATGCAAGCAACCGTATTGAAGCCATTACTCGCTCCAAAGAAAAGGGCTGGTTTAAATGAAAGCACCGCTTCAACCCATTAAAAACAAAATAAAAGCTTGGTCAGGAGATGGGAATCAGTCCCATGATGCCTGCCAAGCTTTTTTATTTGATCTTTAGCCATCCGATTAAATCGAATGCACGCCCCTTAGGATACTAGAGCAACAGACTTTATTTCACAGAGGCCACAATGCCAAGTGCTTCATTAGGTACCAAAGAAGTCTTCAATTGCTGAATCTGCTGACCGTTCTCCCATGAAATAACGACATTCACCGATTTCCCGCCACTCGGGTAATTTACGCTAACGAATCCCTTGTCTTTCGGTGCTGGTAAGGTATGCGACTCCAGATACTCCACCATCTTCTTCGCAATGCCCGGATTGTTCATGTTATCCTCTGATACAGAGCGGATCTGTAGTGTCCATCTACCTTCCATCCACGTCAGGTATTGGCTCCCTGCTGCACCTTCAACCATGCCCTTAATACCGTGACCCAGATCAACGGTCATCTCCTGTGGAATGTTGTTCAGATCCGTTTCAGGGAAGATCCCCGTGGAATCTGGATCCTTGTCATTCTTGACTTCGAAGGATGCCAGTGATGTTAAACCTCCGCTGGAGGAAAGTGATGGATCATTCACTGGCAGAGCTTTATCGGTAGCATAAAAGTTCACTTGAAAATGATTAGCTGTATTGGTCTCAATATAAGCTCCCAAGTGTTTGCCTTTTTCTAAATTGAATGCCGTTGGCAAGACAACGTTCTTCATTTTTGACTGAGAACGCACTTCCTTAACTACATCGCTAATGCTAGCTTCATGCTGTGAAGTCCCTGCACTTCCAGTCTTCGTTCCTGATGTCTCTGTATCAGATGTAGTAGAAGCATCTCCACTAGAAGTAGAATTGTTACTCGTTGCTCCCCCCGCATTTCCTTGACTAGCCGCCGGGTCCGTGCTGTTATTTGCTGAGCCTATTTGTTCCCCAGCGGTTGTCGAAGGTGTCTGCTCTGCTGCTGATGTATTGGTGTCTTGACCTCCGCATCCTGCAAGCGCAAGAAGAACTGCTGTCGTAACAGGAATAATGACCCATCGTTTTTGTTTTCTCATGTTGTGTTCCTCCTCTAATCCGTTGGTGAATGTCATTTCTTAATGGTTAGTATGTCTTATCGTTTGTCATTCCAGAAGTTCACTGGCTGCACGCTTTTGTTCAACACTTCGAATTGATAACCCTCTGATTTCAGTGTTTTCAACACTTTCGGTAACACTTTCAAAGTCGCCTCCTGATCGTGCATCAGCACAATTGGAGTTGTTCCACTTTTTTGCACATTATGAATCTGCTTCATTACACTGTTGTATACTCTCTGATGATCTTTCTTGTATTTCCAATCCTCCGAGTCTACATTCCAATCCCACATATGAAATCCACCTTGTGCAAGCATTACGTTCCGATAAGGAGCTTTCATATATGGCTTACTGCCATAGGGTGTACGTACCAAACTTGTTTTGACACCAGCTACTTTATTCAAACTAACGTTGGCTTGTTGCATTTCTTTCAATGCAGTATACGGTGTTTTGTAAAATTTGCCCGGAACATGTGTTACACCATGAAGACCTAAGCCGTGTCCGTCAGCAACGATACGTTTGGTCGCTTTGGGGTATGTTTCCATGTGAGGTCCCAACATGAAGAACGTGGCTTTGGCATGATATTGATCCAAAATATCTAAAAGCTGACCTGTATGTGCAGTTGGCCCATCGTCAAAGGTCAGATATATGATTTTGCTGTTAGCCTTAGCTCCGTTATCCTTGGAAGAAGCCTTGGCAGAAACCGCCTGTGGTAAAAGTAATGGAATAATAAGTAAAATAGCAAGTGCGGTGATCCATGATCTGCGAATATGTAACATAAATTGAAGTCTCCCTTGTGTCTTGTATTTCCCCGGGTGTCGAAATTTCTCTCACTGCATCCCTTGGCGATTAACACCAATTCTATCAAGAAAGATGCCTATCAATCTCGCTTTAAATGCTACGGTCGAGTTACACTTTTGTCAGATTAACCGAAAAAATAAAACGAAAATGATAGATTTGAGTTGAATAATGCCCTGCAGGATAAATAAATACTTACATATTATCATATTAACCTAATTTGACCCATTTGATAGACTCAGTAAAATTAATTCAGGGTACAACGCAAAGAAGCCTGCATAGCGCAGGCTTCTTGTATGTAGATCTATGTGCGATCAGGCTCAAATATCTCAAACATTTCTCACATCACTTGAGCCGAATCCATCGAACCTATTACTCTGCTGGAGCTGTAAATGAGCGTTTAGCAAATTCAGCATCTAGCATATAGAACGCATTGCTGTCTTTCTCGATGCGACGAAGCTTTTGAATGATATTATCAAACAACGCCTCTTCTTCCACCTGCTCGTCAATGAACCACTTCAGGAAATACATTGTTGCGTGTTCACGCTCATTCAATGCAATATCTGCCAGATTGTAGAATTTTTTCGTATTTTGTTGTTCATGGGCATAACCATGTTCGAACACATCCAACATGGAAGAATACTCATTTTTTGGCTCAGGCAGTGCAGCAAGTGTCGCACGTTGTCCACGATCATTCAAGAATTTGTAAATTTTCATACCATGAAAACGTTCCTCTTCTGCTTGTACGATGAAGAAGTTAGCAAAACCATCTAGACTTTTGCTGGAACAATATGCTGCCATTGCAAGATATACATGAGCTGAATAAAACTCAAAGTTCATCTGTTCATTCAGCGCTTCTGTCAGTTCTTTACTCATTGTGAATACACCTCTTACTTTCTCTAGGGATGTTCCTATCTTACCATATTGTGCATGGGACTAACATCGTTTTTCTACAAAATTCGCCAATGACTTAACGATGGTTTCTCCTATATAATGTCATAGTTATATGTTCATTATTCTCATCTAGAAAGCAGGTACATCTCTCTTATGCAATCATCAAACGAGCTCAAAAAAACGATTGGCATGCCACAAGCTGTTGCACTCTATGTAAGTGCAGTCCTCGGCTCGGGTGTCCTAATCGTTCCTGGTCTTGCTGCCGAGCTGGCCGGGCCTGCATCACTCTTAGCCTGGGGAGGTATGGTACTGCTCATCCTTCCACTCGCTTTGTCCATGGGTCTGCTCTCCGCTCGTTACCCGAACGCAGGTGGCGTATCCCATTTTGTTACACTTGCTTTTGGCCCAAGAGCAGGAGCAATGGTCGGCTGGTTCTTCCTCATGTCAGTACCCATCGGCGCTCCAGTTGCTTCATTAACCGGTGCAGGATATATGACAGCGGCGCTTGGTTTGGGAGAAGGTGCTCGTATTGCCATTG
Source organism: Paenibacillus sp. MER 99-2 (assembly GCF_023714095.1). NCBI lineage: Bacteria > Bacillati > Bacillota > Bacilli > Caryophanales > Paenibacillaceae > Paenibacillus > Paenibacillus sp. MER 99-2. Next base: position 2,253,506 of record NZ_JAMAUZ010000001.1, read on the forward strand.
CAGCGACCATGTTGACGGCAGGGCTACTCATCAATATTGTCGGGATGCAGCTCGCAGGCAAAGTTCAAATCGGCGTTGTCATCGCAATCATTGCGGTACTTATCATGACCTTTATTCTTGCCGTGCCTCATCTGGAATCCAGTCATTACGAGCCCTTTATGCCTCATGGATGGATGAGTGTAGGACAAGCCGGAGCTATATTATTCTGGTGCTTCATCGGTTGGGAGGCTGTTTCTCATCTCTCTGAGGAATTTACCGATCCCCGAAAAGCCGCAATCAAAGGTGTGACCATTGCCGCCGTTATTGTTGGAATACTCTATTTCCTAACGGCTCTTGCCACAGTAGGTACCCAAAGTTATCTGCATGGCGGAGCAGATGTTTCCCTTGTTTGGATTATTAGCCAAGCGCTTGGCTCCTGGGGAAGTCTCATCGCAGGTCTAACAGGTGTATTTATCTGTACAGCGACAGTCATCGCCTATACAGGTGCTGCTTCTCGCGTAGCCTTTGCACTGGCAAGACAAGGCGCTGCACCACAATGGTTGACACGTCTATCCGGTCGTTTCCATACACCGATTGCAGCACTTGGTTTTCTCGCCATCTGCTTTATCCTTGTTCTCAGTATCTATAGCTCGGGACTTGTTTCTTTAACGACACTGATCCAGCTCCCGAACGCAACCTTCATCCTAACCTATCTAGGAGGTTGTGCAGCGGGGATCCGATTGCTCAAAGGTAATCGCACTGGAGTCATCATAAGCTGGATTTCCTTCATCGCTACAGCGATTATTTTTCCTTTTGCTGGCTGGGCGGTGTTATATCCGGTAGTGATCGTCATTCTCTATGGGCTGGTTAGTCGTAATCGAAAGGCAATCGAATAAGTGAAGTATAAAAAAGCTCTGCCTCGGCGGCAGAGCTTACTTTCGTTCCTTTATGCAATTATACCAAGAACGCTTTGGAGATGATAACCAACAGGATGAACAGAACCAGAATGGCACCTACAGAAGTGAAACCTCCGTATCCGTAGCCTCTTGTGTCTCCGCCTAATACTTCGCTCATTGACCGTACCTCCTCTGCAACAGGTATGGGTTATCTTATGCAGGATGGATGGTTTTGACTAGGCGAATATACTCAATTTTAAATAATGGGCTATTTTAATAATATCTGGGTGAATCTACACGCATTATATCCAAGAAAGGAACCTTAGCCGTAAAATCCTCTTCGGTATGCTCTACATGCACCAGCCGAGTACGTGAATCAAGCTTTACAATAACGCCTTGAACCTGCTCTTCCTTCCCCCACACCGTCAACAATACTTCTGAACGCTCATGGTAGGCTTCAACGAGTTGATTGCCCAGCTCCTCAAGTTCAAATTCATCCCGCGTGGGTCGCTTTGCTACTTTTGCTTTTGCCAAAATAGGGCCTCCTCTACAACTAATCCGATATCCCGATCCGCAGGGTAACTGCAGGCATATTCAATTAGTATACCATTCATTTACGCTCGTGTACTGTTTTGGAGAAGATTCGAAGGTCTAAATATCGAACAAGTTCTGGAAACAAGCCTATGACTCAAAATCATGCAAAAATGGATTGCGAACCTCGCTCGTACTACTCATCTCTTTCTTCCACAATAATTGTATACTCATTCGAAAGGGACTTCCCAACTCTGCGCTGACCTCTCCATTCATAAGAATAATTCGCGGTTAGGGTACCTTGCTGCTTCGTTATATCTCCATCGGAGGTAATTTGAACAACATACGAAATATCCTTCTCCTCGCCTGGCTCCACATCCCCTAAATGTAGATTTCGTGGTGTAGCGTATTCGGGGATATTTATTTGCAGCTCTCCATGAGCACGCCCAACCCATCTAGCTCCCGGTGGCAGTATATTCGTTAATTGTACACGCGCAGGCCAACTGCCGTGATTGGCAACTCGAACATGGAAGACTACCTCTCCCTCTGCTTCTACAAGTGTCGGAGCTACCTCCACATAGACTGTGATTATAGGAACCTTCAATTGAATCGTTGCCTCATTTGATATCACGGTTCGCTGCACATTTCGCGAATCTGGCAATCGAAACGTGTAGAGCAGACGTGCCTTATTCACGATTTCAAGCTGCTGAGGATTCACTTGATCCATCTCCATAAGTTGTGCCTCGAACTGAATATGCATAGTAGAGCGGGCAGTCAGTGTTCCAAGGTTGAATCCACGACTCGGATCAGCACCTGGCCTTTTGACTCCATTCCACCCAAGACTTCCTTCCACAAATCGCACTCCGTTGGGTAGCACATCCAGCATTGTTGCATCTACGGCGTAACGGCTCTCGTTCGCAACCGTAATGTCATAACACACCGTGTCTTCCACCGTTGCGACCTCAGGATTTACCGTTTTGCGAATGGAGATACGAGGCTGAATGACCTCAAGTGTTGCTTCATTAGAGTAGATCGTTTCTCTCTGTCCTGCTGAGATGTAACTTAATCTAGCCTGGCTTGTAACCCCTTCTGTGTCCAACGCAGCTGTCACTTGCACGCGGTATTGAATCTGTATTGAACGTTCTGGCAACACATCCCCAATTATTATTCCCGATTCTGGTGTCATCTGAGGAACGAACATGTCATTCACAACAACACTTCCAGGAATAAACTGAACTCCTGAAGGCAACACGACCGTCACTTGGGCATCTGTCGCCGTTACAAAACCAGGATTACGTACAATGATGTTATACGTTACAATGTCACCTGGAAAAGTCTGAACATGGTCTGCTTGCAGAGCAATCTCAAGACGAGGGGAGACAAGACTGACCTCCACCGTGTTCGAACGCTCCTCCCCCCTGTACGTTCTCCCTTCTGATGTCACAAACTCATAACGAACAAGAGCCTGATTGAGCAGCTTCAAGCTTTCGGGTAAGCGGATAATCATGACTTGAAAATGAAACCGCAACCTCGCTCCGGGCGCAATCTCACTCGGTGGCAACCCTTGTGCTGGGGATGAGCCAGGCAACGGAATCCCATCACGAAGTACGCTATTTGGCAACAGAGAGGTATCTGCGGATAATGAATCCGATACATAGACCGTAGCCGTGCAATTGCCTGAATTGATAATTTCAATGAGATAGATCAAGGACTGACCCAATGTTGCCACTGTCGCACTGCACTGTTTACGAACTTCAAGTCTTGGTCCTACCCACGGTGTAACGACCGTATTAGAATAGGCTACCTGCTCCTGTTCAGTTGTACCTGAATTGAATCGAACCATGGATTGATTCTGCAGCCAATGTGACCACGAATCGGAAGTCGAACTCATATCACCACAACCTCAACCCTAAATGTAATCGTAACCGAAGCACCTGCAGCAATGGATCCCAGTGTAATTCCGGTATTCGGATTCGCAGTTGGACGCGCTGCTCCATCCACGGTTACGCTACCTGGTACAAAGACACTTCCTGCTGGCACGGGATCGACCATCACGACGTTGTTAACAACTTCAATACCGCTGTTAGTTACAACAATGGTATACGTGATCACATCTCCTACCACTGCATCAATCGCACTCGTACTCTTGACAACTACGACATTCGGCGCTGACACAGGGATGACAAGAACATTAGACACAACACTTCCCGTTAATTGGCGGCCATCTGGCGGGCTATACGTGAAGTCAGCAACAGCTTGGTTAATAAGTTGTTGATTCTGTGGTAACGAATCGACCGTTACGCCAAGGGTAACCGTCACATTAACAGATGCACCAGGAGACAACGTACCTACGACAATACCTGTATTGGGATCAGCTCCAGGTTGTGGCACACCATCGATCAGCACACTGTTCGGCAGCAATACTGTTCCATCTGGGATAGAGTCGGTCAATGTTAACTGGACAGGGAGATTTCCTGTATTGGTTAAGGAGAAAGAATAAATAATGGTATCACCAATTGTGGCATTTGAAGTACTGGCAGTTTTGGTCACAGCAACAATCGGTTGATAGATTGGCGTAACGACTGTATTGGAATATGAAGCACCAGAGAAAACTCCAGATGTGAAGCTTACATAAGACTGGCTACTCACCTGAGGTGGTGTAGGTAATGTATTAACTCGTACGGTATAAGACACCGCAGCAGAAGCACCTGGTGCGAGCGTGCCTATAGCTATACCTAACGCAGGGTTTGCCGATGCCCTAACAACGCCGTCTACTAACACACTCCCTGTAATAAAGGTTACAGCTGGACTAATAGGGTCTGTTAATAACACATTGTTGACGGGGTCTATTCCGTTGTTCGTTATGACCATCTCATAAACAATGGTATCCCCCACTACAGCGTCAGTCGCAGGTGTTGTTTTGACAACCGTAACATCAGGAGCGGATACCTGAATCGCAAGTGTATTAGACGTCAAACTTCCTCCAAGCGTTCTACCGTCAGGTAACGTATATGAAAACGTTGCAGAAGCTTGGTTAACAATCGACTGACTGAGTGGCAATGTTACGATGACAACCGAAAACATTACTATCGTTGTTGTAGAAATGACGCCTAAAGGAATACCCGATGCAGGATCAGCGCCTGGCGCACTTGCTCCATTAATGATGACACTGTTTGGAACCAATTCGGTGCCAGCAGGAATCGTATCGGTAAGCGTCACCGTTGCTCCATAGTTTCCAGCGTTGGAGATGGCGATGCTGTACACGACGGTATCCCCAACGGTAGCAAGAGCCTGATCTCCTGTTTTGACCGCAGTCAAAATAGGCTGATATACCGGCGTTGTTACTGTATTCGAGAAGGTGGTTGCAGAAAAAGCTCCCGAAGTGAAGCTGACAGTCGATTGATTGTTGAGTACCGCGCTCGCTGGAAGAGCCGTCACTCTTATGCTAAACACAACGGTTACTGTTGCGCCTGGTGCAATAGAACCCAGTGAAAGTCCAGTTGATGGATTAGCTCCGGGACGTAGCACCCCATCTACAAAGACACTATTTGCTACCAGTGCTGTACTGGCCGGGATTGCATCTGTAAATATGACATTGCTAACACTCGCAATTCCGTTATTCCGCACAGCAATGCTATAGGTTACCGTATCGCCAACGGAGACCGCCGTAGACGTTGTTGATTTAACTACAGCGATATCTGGAGCAGACACAGGAATCGTGACAACATTGGACTGAATCGAGCCTGTAATGTTTCTTCCATCTGGAAGTGTGAAGGATAGTGCTACAGTAGCCTGATTAACCAATTGCTGTGGCGTTGGCAGACTATCAATAACAACGGAGTACGTAATCGTTGTTGTTGCACCTGCAGCCACATTCCCGGCTGGAATACCTGTTGCAGGATTGGCTGCTGGTAATGGCTGACCATTCACAATAACGCTGTTGGGAACAAAAATTGTACCCGCAGGTAATGCTGCAGACAAGTTAATCTGAGCACCGTAATTCCCCTGATTGCTCACCGTTACCGTATAACTGACTGTGTCTCCTACCGTTGCATTCTGTGTACTTGCGGTTAAAACGGCAGACAGAATGGGCTGGAATACAGGTGTCACTACCGTATTGGAGAAGGTCGTACCTGAGAATGCACCTGAGGTGAAACTTACTGTCGATCGATTGCTTAACTGTCCTCCTGGTGGAATTTCATTGACTCTAATATTGAAGGTAACTGTAGCACTCGCTCCTGGTGCCAGTGTGCCAAGCGCTACTCCTCCTGCCGGATTAGCCGCCGGTTGGACAACACCATTGACTGTAACACTTCCTGCAACAAAGGTTGCACCGGCAGGAATGGGATCAGAAAACTGAATATTACTTACAGGTGCAATACCACTATTCGTGACGAGAATAGAGTACGTTACTATATCGTTAACTGCTGCTGCTGTAGATACTGTACTTTTGACCACAGCCACATTCGGAGCAGACACAGGGAATGTAAGTGTGTTAGAAGTGGCTGAGCCGGTTAATGTCCGTCCATCGGGCGGAGTGAATGTAAATGATGCTGTAGCAAAATTGCTCAGCTGTTGAGGTGTTGGCAAGGAAGACAGTATAACAGCAAACGTTACAGTAGCTGTTACTCCCGCAGCTACATTACCTACCGGAATTCCCGTTACAGGTGAAGCTCCGGGTTGCGGTACTCCAGCGACAACGACGCTATTGGGTACAAAGGTAGTCACCGCAGGAATTGCGTCCGTTAACGTGACGATGGCTTCAAGATTTCCCGCGTTACTTACAGTTACTGTGTAGACAATCGTATCCCCTACAGTTGCATTGACTGTGTTAGCCGTTTTCACAAGCGAGATCTGCGGTTGTATAACCGGGGTCACTGTTGTGTTGGACGTTGATGATCCCGAGAATGTACCTGATGTAAAGCTAACCGTAGACTGATTGCTAATCTGCGAAGGAACCGGCATAGTAATCCTCACCTCAAAAGTTACGGTAGCTTCCGCTCCTGGAGCTAGAGTACCGATTGGAATACCGGCTGACGGATTGGAGAGCGGGAATGAAACCCCGTTCACAATGACGCTTCCGGGTACAAACGGGGTATTCGCTGGAAGTGGGTTGTTAAATACAACATTGTTGACAGCAACCGTTCCATTGTTACGAATGACTGACGTATAAATAACGGTATCGCCAGATACGGCATAGTCTAGATTATCGCTGTTTACAACCGTTACATTGGGAAGAGATACCGGAACAGTAACTGTGTTGGAGGAGGAAGTAGCTGTAATGACTCTTCCGCTTGGGAGAGTAAAGTTGTATACCGCTCCTGACTGGTTCGTTAATTGCCTTGAACTTGGCAGACTTGTTACGGTGGCAACAAAGGTTACCGTAGCGCTGCCCCCGGCTGGGACTTGCCCTATATTAATTCCGGTATTCGGACTTACGCCTGGGGCTGGAGCACCGTTAATGATGACACTGTTGGTGTTAAATACTGCACCGGCGGGTACAGGGTCGTTTATCGTCACTACTGCAGCGATATTACCCCTGTTATTAACTTGGATTGTATAGTTAAACGAATCTCCAACCGTCAGATTTGTTGTACTCGCGGATTTCACCAATTGTATGATCGGTTGAAATACGGGAGTCGTGACAACAACGGAAGAAGATACGCCATTAAAACTTCCGGTTGTAAATGCAGCTCCCGCTCGGTTGCTAACAGAACCTGTGGTGGGTACCGCTGTAACTCTTGCCTGATACGTGATGGTTGCACTGTTAGAGCTACTGCTGGAGCTACCTAATGTGCCTATCGAAATCCCTGCAATTGGACTTGCGGATCTCGCAGCAGTCCCGTTAATGGTTACACTGCCTGACACAAATTCTAGGCCTGTGGATGGGGCATCCGAGACGATGACATTTTGTACAGCAGCGATGCCTGCATTTGTAACAACCACCGTATAGGTTAGAATTTCCCCCACTGTAACATCAGGCGCATTCACGGTTTTGGTGATGGTGACATTGGGAGCAGAAGCCGCAATCTGAACTTGGTTAGACGCTGCGCTTCCCGATAGACTCCGACCACTTGGCAGTAGATACGTGTAACTGGCTGTTGCCTGATTCTGCAAGGTCGGTGGTGAAGGAATCGAGCTCAATGTTGTTTGAAAAACAACCGTCGAGATCCCTCCTGGCGCAAGAGTTCCCAATGAAATTCCTGTTACTGGACTCGTTCCTGGTCGAGCCGAGCCATTCACGGTTACAGATCCAGCAATAAAGGTAAGACCTGCCGGAATCGTATCTGTTACATTCACTTGAGCACTTAGATTCCCTGTATTTCTAACAACCAACGTATATCCAATCTGGTCACCCAACGTTGCATTTGTTGCGCTAGCCGACTTATTGATTGATATTACAGGTTGAAATACAGGTGTACTTATTGAATTGGAGTTCGAAATCCCTGAGAACGCACCGGAACTATACGACACGACTGCCTGGTTACCTAGTGATCCCGACACAGGTAGGGACTGCACATTAACCTGAAACGTAACTGTAGCTGAAGTGCCGGCTGCCAGTGTGCCAAGAGATATGCCACTGCCTGGATTGGCAGCAGGTACATTCGTTCCTCTAACGACCACACTGCCAGGTACAAATGCTGTGCCAGCGGGAAGAATGTCCGTAAGTACGACATTGTTGATCGCCTGAATGCCACCATTCGATGTAACGATGGAATACGTAAATGTTTCGCCAACGGCAACGTCCGTAATCGTTGCTGATTTGACCACGACAACATTTGGTAACGTAACAGGAATAGATAAAATGTTCGATGCCACTGAACCGTTAATCGTTCGTCCGTCAGGCGAATTAAAGGTATAGGTAGCCGTAGCTTGATCCACCAGTGTTGGGGGCGAAGGCAGATTCGTTACAAGCACCTGAAAGGTTACTGTCGTTACACTTCCTGCTGCAAGGCTTCCAAGATTCACACCTGTCGCCGGGTTGGCTCCTGCCACCACATTGCCATTCACACGAAAGCTGCCTGCAACATAAGAGCTGCCTGCAGGAATGTTATCCGTGAGGGTCACGTTTGCCGCTACATTGCCTCCATTGTTAACTTGAAGAGTGTAGGTCACTTGATCCCCAACCGTAGCATTGGTAGTACTCGCTGATTTCACAATAGACAGGTTAGGAGAATATACCGGTAATACAGAGCTGTTGGACGGAATTACACCCGTGATGACCGAACCACCTGCTACACTCTGAAAAGTAAAGGCCGCACTAGCAGAATTGACTAGTTGCAAAATATTAGCATCGGGTCCGATTAATGCGCGATATGTGACGACAATACTACTAGATAGATTCAATGAGCCCAGAGGTATACCCGTTGTCACATCCAGCGTTGGCCTAGATACTCCTGCCACAGTGACACTGCCTGGAATAAAGGTGAGACCCGGTGGCAATGTATCCGAAAGCACCACACTAGCGGCACTAGCTGTACCTCCGTTACTAATCGTTACTGTATACAGGATGCTATCCCCTGCTACAGCTCCGGTGGCGACGGAAGCCTTAGCAACTGTAATTCGGGGTGCATTGATATCAACCTGTATGGCATTGGCATTAACGATGTAGGCATCTCCCGAAGTGGTGAGCGTCAGTACCGCTGAGGACTGGTTATTTATCAACCGAGCCGAGACGTCTACATTCGTAATATCCCAGCCTTGGCGTCCACCAACGATGTTGGAACCAGGAGCTCCATTCACTTGGTTACGTGTGCCAAACGTACCTGTTGTGTTCAGTGCTCCGGTATCCCCGTTAATTTGAGACGCAAAAAAATTCGCTGCCAGATTGTTCGGGCCAGATAAAGCAACCGAAGTCGCTGATGTCGGGCCAAAGAGCGCCTGGTCTCCGGTTCGGTTGGCATCTCCCTCCTGTGCACTGAATAAAGCCCTGCCCCCAAGCGTACCGGATAGTGGCGTAGCAAACCCAGTCAGTGTGGTGACTACTGGCGCCGAAGTGGATTGTACAAGCACACCACCAGCCCGAAGAGACATGTTTCGAAACGGAAGATTTCCGTTCTGGTAAATAACCCCTAGTGTCCAACCCGCGTGATTTGCTGTAGCATCGTTTGTAATGACAATCGTGCCTACGACAGCCCCCGTGATGTATGTACCTGCCCCACCATTTGCGACTAATGTGGTTACATTCGCTGAACGTACGTACCCCGCAGCATTATTTCCTAGATCGAATTGATTGTACGTAAGTGGATCGGGAGTAATGCTAAAAGTCCCCGCCGGAGTAGTAAAGGTTACAGGGTTATTAATGGCTGCACTGAGATTGACCGTGCCATTAATATAGCTTCCTCCCCAGATTAATTCTGCGTACAAGATTGTACTGCCAGCAGGAAGATTCAGAATGGCTGCGGAACTGTTGCTCTGGTATGCACTCGTAGTCCCAAGAGGATATGTTCCGTATTGCACACCCGCATTCGTTGTCGTAAAACCTCCGATACTGTCTTGCGTTCCAGGTACCCCTGCCGTATCTGAACGACTTAGACCAAGGGTATTGCCCGTAAAAGTGATTGCTCCTGTAGCGTTAACGGTTGAGCGAACGACAAGAGGAATGGAGTTCACCTCCCCTTCATCCAAAATCATGTTCCTTGATATGGAGCCTTGTAAAAGTCTATGACGCACCCTTCAGAAATTTGTTTATTCTAGGGTGAAAATTTCTTTCTTTTGGTGTATACTTGTACATTTTATTTCAAATTTAATGATTGCCTTTTGTCCAATGTGATTTATAATCATCATATACGAGAGAAGAAGTTTCGTATCATTATGATGCAGTCAGCGGTGATATATTGAAAATTCCCTTTACACAACGTAGTCATATACCTACAGATTATGAGTTCAAACATTCCAAGTGGATGAAGAAAATATTACGAGCCTACTGGCTTGTTATTAGCCTCCATGCACTCGTACAGATTGCTTGCTACGTATTCCTCGCTTATGATCGCACTCCAGCCGATTTCATCGTGAATGTAGTCATTTGGCCTACGGCGGCGGGAAGTGCAGGTATTCTCTTCGCAAGTTGGATTGATCGACGGTTGAGCTCCTATTCCTCTTATGCCATGTCGGCAGCCAGCACCATCATTGCTTGGACGATCATTCATGTCAATTATGACATTCGGATTATTATAGCTGCATGTTTGTTGCCTATATTTTCTTCCGTGTTGTTCTTCAACAAAAAAGGAGTATGGGTCTCTTTTGTCATGCAGATGATAGGTTATCTTCTATTACTTGGAGTGCCTAGCTATCGCCAGTTTTTAAGTTCATTTGATATCGTTTCCATACCTGTATTCCTGCTTGCCGGCACTTATGTTGCTCAAGTCATTGTTACCAGCAGTATTGAAGTTCTGGATGATCTCAAGGACAGCATGTTAGCTAAACAAGACCTGATCGTTAGAAATGCTATTATGGCCAAACAATCCAAAACAGATGGATTAACCAACCTGTATAATCAAAGTTCATTCAAGGATTATTATGATAAAGCGTATGAATACGCCAATAACGGCATGAGTCTTCACCTCGCATTAATCGATATCGACGATTTCAAAGCGATTAATGATACCTACGGACATCGCGTGGGCGATGTTATTTTAGAGAAAGTTTCATTAATCATTCAAGAAAATATAACTTCAAGTGATATTGCGGCACGTTACGGTGGAGAAGAGTTTGCCATCTTAATGTTCGAGCAGTCTTTTGAGCAAGCTTATGCGATGGTAGAGCAGATTCGGCAAAAAATTGCGAATATGGGACATCTCGAACTTGATGGTGCTTTTGTTACCGTTAGTGTTGGTCTCAAGAGTTATAGCCCGCACCTCTCAAAGGACAAGTTGTTTGAAGAGGTTGATGCGTGCCTATATGCCGCCAAACGGACAGGAAAAAACAAAACCGTCACCTCCCTTGATCTGCCAAATCTAAAGTCTGACGTATCCGGTGTATAGGAATGGTCAAAATCAAAAAAAGTTGTGTTGATTAACCGCATTACGGTTAACAGCACAACTTTTTTGGCATTTAGCATGTATTCGATTCATGGCATTTTGGCGGTTATTCCGCCCAATCCCAGCGATTCTTATTTTGCTCCAATCTGGGATGAAGTTCTGTAGCTGGGCCATAAATAATAATTCGCACTTCTTTGATCCATTCCTTGAAGGAGTCGAAGGAAGCGAACAGATTCGCCATTTCAGTGGTTAGATACAAAAAATGAGGTGCTGGATACTCGGCTTTAATATGACGTAAGGCTGTATCCATCGGTGTGTATTTCTTCCGCTTTCCCTCAAGCGCTTCTACACGTATACGGGCATCTGTATGTTCCCGTCTCCATTCGTGCAGCCGATCCTCTCGTTTGAAGTAAGGCAGTATGCTCCCTGATCTCATCCGTTTAAATGTACTTTCATGAAGCGGATAGAGCACTAATTGTGCAAAAGCACGACTGTTCGCGAGGTTCAACGCATGCTCCAATTGTTCGTCTGTGATCTGCTCGAATGTATCATAAAAAATGAGTGTACCCTTGCGGCTCGCCGCCGGGGGTTCGTAACCGTATGGCACGTTAGTATACGAATTAGCCATTCTTCCCCCACCCTCCTTAATCGATTGCTTCACAGAAGCATGTAACATATGTTTATTATGGACTACCCGTTACTTTTCAAATCCGAATAAAATGTCATCCGATTTTTACCTGCACGCTTGGATTCATACAATGCCTCATCGGCCATCCGAATAATTTCGCTTGGATTGTTACTGTTGGTTGGATACTCCGCACCACCGATACTGCATCCAATCTGAATACGCTCATATTCAATTACAAAAGGTTTGTTCAAACTTTGGATAATGTCCTCCGCATACACTCTAGCTTCCTCACGTGGATTGCTTCCCACTGAACGAAGCACGATCAGAAACTCATCTCCGCCCAATCTGACAGTTATCCCTTTTTCCTGACTTAGCGCATTGAGACGTTGAGCTACTTTTTGTAACAAGACATCCCCCGTTTGATGACCAAGGGAATCATTCACGCTTTTGAATCCATCCAGATCAAGATAGAGGAAGGTGAGTGTGTGATCCACGCTTTCTGTCTCCAGCGACTCTTCCAGGTAGTATTCAAGAGCCGTCCGGTTTGGTAAACCGGTTAATTGATCGAAGTGCGCCAAATTCTGCATTACAACAAGCTCAGAGTCTTTATTTTTTAGTGAAACGACCATCTCCCTGAGGGAACGAGATAGTTCTTCAATCTCTCCAAACCCCTTATTTTCTGGAATCTGTACTTCTTCTCCAGCACGAAGCTGATTAGCTACTCGTGTAAGGCGCATCAATGGAGCCGCAATTTTACGGGAAACCCACCATCCAATCAGTGCAAATAACAGCGTAACTGCAAGCCCTGACCAGATGTTGAACCAGAGCATATCTGATACAGACGCAAAAGCGGTGGATTGAACCTGGCGGATTACTACCGTCCATCCGAGTCCTGGATAATCCAAATGCCCTTGGCTATACGCAAATCCAGTAACGTATTTTTTTCCATCTGGCCATTTTTCGGTTGTCCAACTGCTTTTGTTCATTTGTGCTTGTTGGATTTGAGCTAATTTTAACGGTTTACCCAACCAATCTTTCGGTCCTAATAGCACCGTGTTTTCTTTCTTACTCACAATAAAAAATTCAATATCCTTCTCCTCAGAAAGCAACGGAGCAAGAATGGAGTCTTCAACTTCCTTCGCCCAAGCCCAGCTCAAATGTGCAGCGAGAACACCACGGGTATTGCCATCACTATCCTTTACTGGAAAGCTTATATCGACAAATTGCAGCGGTTCACCTGTGGGGTTAGGCAGAAGTTTCGCAAGCAACACCGCATTATGAACATCTCCAATGAATTTACCCTTAATCCCTTCCTGATACACAGGTCTTTCGGATAAATCTTCCCCTAACAAAATACCATCGGTTGCAGCAAGAACTTTTCCTTTAGGATTCATGTATCCTACCCAGGAATAAGAGGGAAAGCTATCCTGAAGCTGATCCAATAACATCTGAATTTCACTAGGCTCGAATCGATCCTCCAGCGCAGCCATTCGACCTAGCAGATCCAGTTCACCTGAACGTGACCACATAAAACGATCTAATTTGTCAGATGCTTGTGAAGCAGTACCCATTAACGAGTGTCCGATTTCCGTCTCCACTGCAAGGAACGACTTTTGACTGAAAATATAACCGATTGTTAACGATACAAGCAAAGATAACGTAGCAAAGATTGCAGTAAGTACAGTTCTAAGTTTGAATGACATCATTGCCTCCAGTAAAACGGTGAAACCATCTTGCTTTTATAACATAATCATGTTGCAAAAGGTACATGGGATGTCACCAATTTCGTTTTCATATTTATCGGAATTGATGTGCTTTTTTATTATACATTCCCATACAATATGTTGCGTAAATTCGTACGAGTTTCTTCCATTCAAAGAATAGTCACGATTCTGTATATACATACTTGGGTTATGTATTTAGAGAGCAAGCATGTAATACAATGTTCATTTAGCATGTTTGTCACACACAGAAGAACTTCAACTAGAATTTGGGGGTGTAATGTTGAGCCTGCTTCATGTTGCTGTTATTTTGCCTTTTGTTGTAGGTATGTTGCTGTCCATGCTACATCGCTTTTTCCGAAAAGTACATATGGGATGGGCAGTTCTACTCGTTCCAGTTTCATTATTTGTTTATTTTGTCAGTCTCATCTCTGACGTGTCTGAACGTAACAATGTGTCTGGATTAATTCCATGGATCCCATCACTCGATATCGGTTTTAACTTTTATCTGGATGGTCTGAGTCTTCTGCTGACACTTTTAATCACTGGTATCGGCATACTCGTTGTACTCTATTCGATTTATTATATGGATCAGAAGGAAGCCTTGCATCGTTTCTACCTGTATCTATTAATGTTCATGGGTGCCATGCTCGGCGTAGTATTGTCAGACAATATGATTGTGCTGTATGGCTTCTGGGAATTAACCAGTATTACGTCGTTCCTGCTGATTGCCTTTCATTACAAACGTAAAGCATCTACTTCGGGTGCGCAAAAATCATTTCTGATTACTGTATTTGGCGGCTTCGCGATGCTTGCCGGTTTCATGCTGATGTATCTGATGACAGGTACATTCAGCATTCGCGCCACCATTGCAGATTGGGGACAGATTCAGGAAAACGCATTATTTCTGCCTGCATTGGTACTCATACTCATTGGTGCGTTTACCAAATCGGCACAGTTCCCGTTTCACATCTGGCTACCGGATGCGATGGAAGCCCCTACTCCCGTTAGTGCGTATCTACATTCCGCAACGATGGTCAAAGCCGGTATTTATGTTGTTGCACGATTTACGCCTATTTTTGGCGGCCAAGGACTGTGGTTTTGGCTCGTCACTGGGGTAGGTATACTAACTCTCTGTTATGGCTCCTTTTTAGCGGTTAAGAAGAATGATCTTAAAGCGATCTTAGCCTATTCTACGATTTCTCAGCTTGGCTTAATTATGTCCCTGTTCGGTGTTGGGTCAGCCGCTCTGTACTTCGGATACGGTGAATCCTCCGCAATGTATACGGTGGCCACAACGGCGGCTTTACTGCACTTGTTTAATCATGCCACGTTCAAAGCGGCACTCTTTATGGTCGTTGGTATTGTCGATCATGAAACCGGAACACGTGACATTCGCAAGCTCGGTGGGCTCGCTTCATTTATGCCAATCACCTTCACAGTTGCTCTTATCGGCTCACTTGCGATGGCCGGTATTCCGCCATTCAACGGCTTCCTGAGCAAGGAATTGTTCTTCCAAGCCATGGTGGAAATCACACATCTGCGAATTTTTGGACTTGGCTCTTGGAGCATCCTATTACCCGTGTTTGCATGGCTGGCGAGTGTGTTCACGTTAATTTATGCACTGATTATTGCTTTCAAAACCTTCCTAGGAAGCACCCGCAGCGAGCTACCTGCTGAGAAAATGCATGAAGCTCCGATCGGCATGCTCATTCCACCAGTCACGCTTGGCATTCTGGTCGTTGTGTTCGGTCTCTTCCCGAACCTAGTCGCAATGACACTGATTGAACCTGCGATGGCTGCAGTATTGCCTCAACTGCTGAGTGGCAACGAACGATTCGATGTGCATTTCTCCCTCTGGCATGGTCTCACGCCAGAACTAATTATGACCGCCGGTGTCATTGCACTGGGTGTTACATTATATAAACTGTTGCCTAAATGGAGAAACCTGTATGAGCATTATCCACAAGGTTTAACCATTAACAATATGTATCATGTCGTGCTTGATAACTTACAACATTATGCTCGTAAATGGACGGAAGCATATATGAACGGCTCTGTGCGCAATTACTTGGTGTACATCTTTTCGTTCACGGTTGCACTTCTTGTGTATGCGTTCTTCCGTTCTGGTGAAAATATAACCTGGAACTTCCAGGGCAATGCGCCCTTCTCGTTCTATGAAGCCGTATTACTGATTACGCTTATTGCTGCGGCTGTATCCATTCCTTTTGCCAAGAATAGGCTATCCGCGGTTATTATGACCGGAGCGGTCGGATACCTCGTAACCCTGCTCTTTGTTCTGTTTCGAGCACCGGATCTGGCATTGACTCAAATGATCGTAGAGACCGTATCTGTAGCTCTGTTCCTACTCTGTTTCTATCATTTGCCTGAGCTTCAGCGGGGTAAGTCAAGCCGTCGATATCTCACTGTAAACGGAGTTGTGGCAGTAGCTGTCGGGATTGTCATGACGTTTGTAGCATTAGCGGCGAGCGGAACAGCCTCATTGGAGAGCATTTCGACCTTCTTCCTTGAAGAAGCTTACAACTCGGCTGGTGGTAAAAATGTCGTTAACGTATTACTCGTAGATTTCCGTGGTTACGATACGTTACTTGAAATTATGGTGCTCGGTGTGGCTTCATTATCCATCTACTCCATGATCAATCTGAATCTAGAAGCGAAAGATCTGGGCGCACGATTGAAATTCCGTAAGAAAGAAACAACAGATGAGAATGAGGTCGAGCTTGACGATAATGACGATAACACCAAGAAATATGGAAATCGGGAAGGAACTACATCTTCCTGGGATACGGTTCCTTTGCAAAGTAATGATGTATTGCTGCAAACCACGACCAAGGTTGTCGTATTTATTATTTTGACTTTCGCCTTGCACTTGTTCTTCGCGGGGCATCACAATCCAGGTGGCGGATTTATCGGCGGTCTCGTTACAGCTGCTGCACTCGTGCTCATTGCCCTTGCATTTAGTACAGATACGATTCGCAAAGCGTTGCCTATTGATTTTCGTGTGTTGACATCGATTGGTCTGGCAATTGCCTTATTGACGGGGGCGGGGTCATTTTTGTTCGGTGCTCCGTTCCTCAGCCAAACTTTTGGTTACTTTGAACTCCCTTTACTCGGAGAGACTGAACTTGCCACGGCAATGCTGTTTGATATAGGCGTGTATCTAGCCGTCCTTGGCGTCACCATGACTATTATTCTACAGATCGGGGAGGATCGCTGATATGGAAATATTGATGTGTGTAGCCGTTGGCATTCTGTTTGCGGTCGCCGTCTTCTTAATCTTATCGCGGAGCCTGCTCCGGATTGTACTTGGCATGTCGATTCTTACACATGGCGTGCATCTGTTGTTAATTACGATGTCTCGCCTCAAGACCGGAGCTCCACCTCTACTTGGGGAACAGGCGGAACGTTATGTTGATCCGCTGCCCCAGGCGCTTATTTTGACATCAATCGTTATTAATTTTGGTCTAACTGCCTTTTTCTTTGTTCTGTCCTACCGTTCTTACTTGAAACTGAAGACGGACGATATGGAAGAAGTAAGGGGGCGGCCATATGAATAATCTTGTTATTCTACCGATTCTGCTGCCCCTGATTACAGGCGTTATCGCTATCCTTTTTTTCCGCAAGGTTAGCATTCAGCGGTTCGTCAGTGTTGTTGGACTTCTGCTTACCGCCGCAGCTTCAACGGTGTTAATTGTTCAAGTAGCCCAATCAGGCATTCAAACGCTGAATATGGGAGGCTGGGCGCCCCCTTACGGTATAGTCCTTGTTGCCGACATGGTATCAGCACTGCTCGTTGTTGCCGCATCCATTATAGCGTTAGCCTGCCTTCTCTACGCTTTCCGCAGTGTCAACAAGGAACGGGAAGAGCATCACTTCTATCCGTTCTTTCACTTTCTGATTGCTGGAGTAAACGGATCATTCCTTACGGGGGATATCTTCAACTTATTCGTAAGTTTTGAATTGATGCTCATCTCTTCCTATGCCTTAATCGTGCTTGGAGGTACGGAGCGACAATTACAGGAAACGATTAAATATGTCCTGATTAACATCGTTTCTTCTGCACTCTTTGTTGCTTCCATCGGCTTCTTATATTCCATCACTGGCACATTAAACATGGCTGATCTGTCGGTTCGAATTGCGGAGGTCGGTCAGAGTGGTGTCGTTACACTTATTGCTGTACTGTTCTTAATTGTTTTTAGTATCAAAGCTGGATTGTTCCTGTTCTTCTGGTTATCCGGTTCCTATGCGGCTCCGCCAGCCGTCGTTACAGCACTTTTCGCTGGACTATTAACCAAAGTAGGTCTGTATGCGATTGTGCGTACGTTCACTCTAATCTTTTATCATGATCCGGATTTCTTCCACGCCTTAATTGGTTGGATGGCCGGAGCTACCATGATCCTGGGAGTTATTGGGGCAATCTCCTATCGTGACGTGAACAAAATTTTGATCTACAACGTTATCGCAGGTGTCGGTTTTGTCGCCTTCGGCATGGCATCGGCCAGTCGTACGGCACTTGAAGGTCTGCTCTTCTACATGTTGCATGATATGCTGATCAAAACATTGCTCTTCCTGTTAGGCGGCGCATTGATTGCAGTCGCAGGCACATCCAGACTCGACAATATGGGCGGCCTCATTAAACGCTATCCAATGCTTGGCTGGATGTTCTTCATTAGCGCACTTGCATTAGCGGGTATACCGCCATTCAGTGGCTTCCCAGGTAAATTGCTGCTGTTCGAAGGCGGCTTGCAGACCGGCTTGTACGGACTAACAGGAATAGCGGTACTTTCCAGCTTGTTAATGCTCTACTCTGTCCTACGTATCTTTATCCAGGCGTTCTGGGGTGAGCCACCAGCAGGCGTTGTACGCCGACCTTATCCGGTGAATGGTTTGCTGATTCCTGCGGGTATCCTGTTTATTTTTATCATCGTGATGGGTGTGGGGGCTGAAGGCATGTTCCAATTAACCTCGCGCGCAGGCGACATTCTACTGCATCCGAATCTGTATATCGATGCCGTATTGAAGGAGTAGATGCGTATGGCCTTTCAGATAATACTCAATCTTATTATCGCTTTTGTATGGATGTTTCTGAACAATGCATGGAACGGTGTTGGTTTTATTACTGGTTATTTACTTGGTTTGCTGCTCATTGGCGGCATGCGACGTTTCTTCCCGCAACGGTTGTATGGTGTACGCGTCTGGGCGATCATCAAGTTGCTTATACTGCTGCTTAAAGAACTGGTGCGAGCCAGTATTGAGGTCATCCGTCAGATCATTAAACCTAAGCTTGATATTCGGCCAGGTATCTTCACCTATCGAACAGAACTATCTTCCGATTGGGAAGTCACCCTGCTCTGTCTGCTGATCTCGCTAACACCAGGTTCCTTGCCACTCGAAATCTCAGGAAATCAACGTAAACTGTTTATCCATGCTCTGGATATTAAGGATGAACAAAAGCTCAGAGATGATATCAAGAACACGTTTGAAAAAGCAATCATGGAGGTGACACGTTAATGTTGTCCTCACTGCTGTTTATTTCGTTGCTTATTCTATCGCTAGCTATTCTCGGCTGTCTGTATCGTGTCCTTCGAGGACCCTCAATGGCAGACCGGATCACAGCCCTAGATACGATAGGCATTAATGTCATTGCCATTGTAGCTGTATTATCCATGATGCTTAAGACACAAGCCTATTTGGATATTATTTTATTGATTGGCATTCTCGCATTTTTAAGTACGGTAGCCTTTGCACGTTATATCGAACGGGGGGCGGTGTTCAAAAATGATGGAGATCGTTAATGGAGCCGCTGAAACTATCATTGGTCTACTCGTTCTGCTGGGGGCGTTACTGAGTGCCTTCAGTGCATTTGGCCTCATTCGCTTACCGGATGTCTATTTACGAGCGCATGCCGCAACCAAAAGTATGACTCTTGGAGTCCTGTGTGTGTTAAGCGGAGCCTTTTTCTTCTTCTGGATCTTCGATAACTACATCAGTGCACGCGTATTATTAGGTATCCTGTTTGTATTCATCACTGCTCCTGTTGCAGGGCATCTCAACGGGCGTGCTGCCTACCGTACAGATGTACCTCTCTGGGAACAGAGCATTCAAGATGAACTCGAACCATTACTGAAAGGTAAGAAGGTTAACCATGAAGAGAAGGACATGATGGAGTAACCTCATAACATGAAATAAAGACCTGCGATGATGCAGGTCTTTTTATGTAGTGTATTTGCTTTAATACTAGTAGTGCGTATCTTCTTCATTTCTTAATCTAATCCGACAGTGCCCGCATGATGTTGGATTTCGCCTCTACCGCAATCGCTTCATTCCCGTCATCGAT
This sequence comes from Paenibacillus sp. MER 99-2, assembly GCF_023714095.1. Lineage (NCBI taxonomy): Bacteria > Bacillati > Bacillota > Bacilli > Caryophanales > Paenibacillaceae > Paenibacillus > Paenibacillus sp. MER 99-2. Next base: position 2,273,599 of record NZ_JAMAUZ010000001.1, read on the forward strand.
CGCTTGCATTAAGATCAGAATGGGGATGTATACCGCGATCAGCCGCGCCAGCAGCTTCGTTTCCTCGTCCGCTCCTCCGTACGTTTCGAAAAACACGCCGCGAGCGTAAGGTGGTAAAAAGCTATAAGCAACGCTCAAATCGCAAGCCGGATGACCTACGCTCAGATCGCCCCAATCAATGATACCGGAAACGATCCCGTTCTCATTCACGAGCATATTTTTGAAATGAAGATCGCCATGTAGCAGTGTATTCACCGCCTCGACACGGTCCTTTTGCAGCCTGCTAATATAGGCTTCAATCACATCAGACTCCTCCGGCGACAAGTGTTCAATCAGCTTCGATAGAAAGCCCTCCATTTTCACTTTGCGCGATGCTATATCCGTCAAGTTTCGATGATCTTGCGGAACTCCGCACTTCAGCGCCGCCTGCACCGGAAACTCATGCAATCTCCGCAAAAATTTCGCCAGTGTATCTGCCGATAAAGCCCGGCGTTCTTCCGTCAAACCGATTGGGAAATCTCCTGGCATGTAGGCATAACCAAGAAACGGTGCCGGGTATTCGTCACTTGCTTCACCATAAAACAACGGTTTCGGATAGGGGATGGTCATATATGTCTCCAGCTTCGGTAACAGCTTCCCTTCCATACGAATCGAGCCAACTGCAATCGTTCTTCTTGGAAACCGGAACACATACTCTTCACCGATGAGAAAAACCGTATTGTCCCAGCCCCAGCCCAATCGCTTCACTTGTTTCGATGACAGCTGAGGGAATTGTCTGCCGATCAGTGTCCGTGCCTGCTCTTCGTTAACCTCCCACTCTGCATCCCATACATTCGTTCCTCCCATGAATTGTCTGCCTCCTCGTTCCTTACGTTATTTAGATGTTTACATTCCTTAAAGAGGTTGTTCAAAAAGTTCGCTTTTGATTACGAAGCATGCCTAACGGCATGATCAGCGCCCGATATGGGATTCAGCCGAAATGTCCGTTGCTCACGTAGTTTTGCCTACGCTCCGCTACTCCATTTCTATCTTTATCCCATCTTCTTGGTACTGAAAACCGCCCTTTTTGAACACGCACTTAAAAGTTTCGCATAACTGCCACTTAGAAAAAGAAACGACGCTTGTTCGCTACATTATGTAGAAAAAAGCGCCGTTTCTTTTATATGATTAATTATTTTCAATGGGAGTGTCCATCTGAGACTTTAACTTAACCTAGAAGCCATTCAATCCTTGTCTTTTCAGATCATTCACCATAATGCGTGCTAGCTCTGATGCCCCTTGGCGATTAGGATGCAGGCTGTCTCCAGTCATATAGAGCGCCAGCGTTGCTTGAGGACCAATGGAGGTGAAGTAAGCTGAACTCAGCTTGTTTAGTTCAACGAGTGTTACGTTCTCTTCCTGAGCCAGTGCTCGTGTAGCTTGGTTATACCACCGATTCTCTGCACTATGCACGTTGGCGGAATTAAAGTCCGTTGCTCTTCCCTGCGGAGTAGATAAAATAACCGTGGCTCCCTTGTTCTTGGCTTGCACCACCATATCTCGCATGATCTCCTTAAATTTAGCCTCCGTGGTATTGTTCTTCGCATTGGTATCATTGATCCCCAGCTGCAGGATGAAGTAATCTCCTGGCTTGATGTACTTCAGAATCGCTTCCATCTGTCCATCGTCACGGAATCCTCGTGCAATTTGTCCTCCAGAAGCCATGTTACGCACCTGAAACGTATCGTTATTGACATAGGAAGGCAATAACTGCCCCCATCCCCCCTGGATGCTACTGCTCAAGGGATAATAGTTCGCTACCGTTGAATCGCCACCAATATAGATGGTGCGCTTCGTTACCGCCTGATCTGAGATTTTCCGTATTTCAAGCGCACTCAGCGTAAATGCAGTGCCTTCCTTGCCTTCCGTTACGAGCAAATTAAGCTGACCGTCGGTCACCGGTATTTGAAACCGGTCAGTAGCTCCATTGCCCGTCATGTTTATGATTTGATAGACTCCTTCCGCAGCGACACTTGCTCTTGCTGTATTGCCTAGGGTCACCCTCACCTCATAGAGGCCATTGTTCAGATCCACATTGAATGTATTGGTGCTCTTGGTACCGTATGTGAGAAACTGTACAGCATCCTTGGCAACGCCTGTACCTGATGCTGACACGTTGCGCATTTGTGACGGGGTATTGAAGCCATACCCTCTTGCAGATGTATACGCATCCGAGGCAGATACGCCAATGTAACCGTTCTCAACCGAACCAGCACCAAAGTCGAATTTGTATTCATTACCTGCCGCATGCGCAACTGTTCTCTCGCTTGATCCGAACCCACTAGCTAACACCCCAGCAAACAAAGTAACACTGAGCAGAACTCTTACCGACCTCACCCATCTGTTCATTGCATATCTCCTCCAAGGCATATTAGGTTTCATCTTCATCTCAAGCTAACACAATCTCCGAAGCACCTCTTACAACACTCTCTCTAGCCAGTCATAGGCCTTCGCACCACTGATCTCATGTCCACCTGCAAAAAAATCTGCATCCAGCACGTCTGCTACTCCTTGTCGCTCATAGATCTCGGTTAACCGAGTATAAGCTTCTCTCGCTGTAGATAGTGGAAATACCCGATCATCACTGCCCGCTTCAATAAATAATGGTCTGGGTACCATTAATCCGATAATGTCTGGTAATTCTGACTCCAGCAAAATTCCCGGAATGTAATTATCCAAACAATGATTGCGATCTAATATGCTGCCCTGAAACGTGCTGGCATACCCGCTCACAACCGCCGCACGGCATCTTTCATCCAGTGCAGCCGTAAATGCCGTCACAAGCCCACCACCCGAAATACCCATCATTCCAATCCTATCTGAAGCAACATCAGCTCTCTCAGATAAATAATCAAACACACGTATCATCTCATAGACCCGATGCCCAGCCAGCGTCTCCCCAACCATCAACAGATGAGCAGCGATCTTCGTACAGGAGCTTACGCCAGGTGCTGCGTCGCGATCTTCCTCCAGTCTACGGTCGCCAAAACCGAGCAATTCTGGAACGGCAACGATATACCCTCGCTTCACGAGAGATACTGCAAAATCCTTGTGTAATCCCGGATCACCTACACGCGGAGTGCCGTCCGGCTCCATTCCAGTCACTTCTCGGCTACCATACCCATGACCGTGGCAAGCAATGACTGCAGGTCGAATACTGTTTTCAGAGGAAGCATCACTTTCAGTCGGAATCAATAGGTATACAGGCATACGTAGCCCCTCATACGTTGTGATCTCAATTCGTTCACGAGTGTATCCGTCGCATGCGGTATGCTCCAGTTGTACTGGGTTTAATGCAGATGCGATATCTGGAAACCCACCAAGCCTTTCTTTTATCCGTAATCTTAACTGACTACTCCACTGCTCCAGTGAATCACCGGGCTGAAATGTTGAACGTCCCTGCTGGCTTGTTCGCTCTCTCAAATAGGATTCAATCGTAGACATCTCCGAATACTCCCTCCTACACTCAGCTAATCGTTCTAACCTACATTATAAATCACAATGATAGCCTGGGAGTTGAACATTATTGTTCCTTTATCGCCAATTCATGCTATTTATAACTTGTTCGTTTGGCCAGGAAACCACCAATTCCATCTCCCCATCAGTTTCATTAATGCAGGAACAAGCAATAGACGAATAATCGTGACATCAATCAGAACTGCAGCCGTGATCCCGATTCCAAGTTGCTTCACTCCCGCTACATCACCAAAAGCAAACGGAATGGTCACCGCAAGCAAAATGGCTGCTGCTGACGTAATAAGTCGACCTGTTGAGGAAAGGCCTTCCTGCACAGCCAAATCGCTGTCTCCTGTTCGGCGGTATGCCTCCTGAATACGTGTCAGCATAAATACACCATAGTCCATGGATATGCCAAATACCAAGCCAGCAATAAAAACAGGAATCATAATAGCAATAGGCGAAGGCTCCATACCCCAGTGTCCTTGGTTAAATATCATGACCAGAATGCCAAAGGAAGCGATCAGGCTTAGTATATTCATTACAATCGCTTTGATGGGAATAATTAATGATCGGAAAGCAACCAGCATGACCATGTAGTTGGATACCACGACAAAAACAATCACTTTGGGCAGCTTAGTAACGAGCTCTTTCATAATTTCGTACTGATCAACAGCTTCTCCACCATAATGGATGGGCACACCCTGCTTCACACCATTTACAGCATCATGTCGATACATCCGTTCAATCCAGGCGGCTACCTGATCTGAACCGGGTTCTCCCTTCACAGTTACCTTAATCCGAATCGCACGATCCGAGACATAACCCAGCTTCTCCAAGGTTGAAACTGAATTCACCACACCAGGGTTCATCTGCCTCCAAGGTGAATCAATATCAACGACATTCGGATCTTGTCGAAGCTCCTGAAATTTATACAAAGCACTGTTCCAATGGGCTTTACTTAATGACTTATCCGTGCCACCAATGACAAGATCGACGGATGAAACCTCTCCCTGACCAAATACGCTCTGCACCTTCTCCATCGCTTGACGTGATTCGGTCTGAATAGGTAGGGATGTTGCATCAGGAACGGCAATGTCTAGTTTAGACACGGGTAAAACACATAATAACAAAGCCACTGTTCCGATTATGACCATCCGAATGGGTCGCTTCATGACAGCACCTGACCATCGACGCCACATGCTGCTACCTTGATCCGAAAGTTGGGATGACGAGATTTTGATATGTTTGAAAATAAGATTAGCATATAACGAGAGAATCGCAGGTAGTAGCGTTATATTAAGAAGCACCGCAATGATTAAGACGGTTATTGCTCCTAGTGAAACACTCATGAACATAGGTAATCGAATCCAGAGCAGACCCAATAAGCCTAGAAATACACAGGCAGCAGAAAATAACACGGCTCTACCTGCCGTTTGCATGGTACGTTGAAGGACTTCCCGATATACTTCGGAGTGCATGTCTCGAACCTTACTTAGCTCTTCTCTATACCTGCTTAGAATGATGAGGGCAAAATCAATGCTTAGCGCCATACCCACCATCGGAATGACATTGATAATAAAGTTAGACAATTCCACCTGATGACCTATGAGCGTCGTTACTCCCATGGCAATCACCACGCTGGATATTCCCATCATGACTGCGATCAGAGCGACATTCCATCCCCTGAAGGCGAACCACAGAATGATTAGAGCCAGTGGCACACCAACCACCTCAGCGTGCTCCAGGTCACGAAAGCTCAAACGGTTCACGTCCTGCTGTACGACAGGCTTGCCAGTCAATTGAACAGTCCCTGTATTATCTTCCGTTAACACGGAGTGCAATTGTTGAATTACGTCACTCTTCTGATCGGTTGTAGCATTCAGCTCTAGCAACGCGTAAGCTATATCTTCACGTAGCATGTGTGCTCCGCGTAGTTCAAGCGGAGAGATGATCGCATGGACACCGGGAACTTGCTGTGCGTGTTCGAGATGAGCCTGAATCCATACTTGGAACTCAGCTTGTGATGCTTCCTTTTTCTTCTCAAAAACAACCACGACCGGATCAACAGGGATATTGAATTGCTCATGAAGCATAAGCTCAACCTGATGAGCATCCCCGTGCATCAACTTCAATCCATGATCGTCAACAACACTGGGTAATTTCATCGCCCAAGTGACAGACATCCCAATAATAATAAGCCAGCACCATATAATGAACCGGGGATAACGGCTCACAAGCACAGTTAGGCTGCGATACCCCATACCCATGCTCCTCTAATATCAGATTGGAAACCTTGACAGAATATAGTACAAGTCTATTCAGACCGAAATCTCTTTATGTTTGGCAAACAACGAAAAAACGGACAACCATGTACATTTGCACATGATGCCCGCCAGATTAATATCACTTATAGCAATTTCCTCTTAAAGGTATTTCCCACTCACACAGGTCGAATTACTGTAAATCGTTCCCCAAGCTTGGCATAGTCATTGCCTGCCAGTCGACTGACTGGTTTCAGTTTATCCATCAAAAGGTACTTCGTGGCAGGATCATACACATTTTCACTGAAATGATATTGTACAATCCGTACTAACATGAGATCGCTGACAGGTGCACCCTCATCGTTGGAAATGGGAATATGCTGATGCAATGTACATTCCATTCGAATAAGCGCCTCTTGTATGCCCGGTACAGCAACCACTGTACTTGGCACAGTTGTGAGGTTGGTTCGGTCAAGTTCACTTTCATGTGGCTCTAACATTGCTGCCGTTTCATTCATGTCGCTTACAATTGACTCATCACAGATATGTACAACCAGTTCTTTACCAGACAAAATATTGCGAGCAGTATCCTTCATTTCACCAGCCTTGCGACCAATTGAGATTGATAACAGTGGGGGATCTGAACTGACTACGTTGAAAAAGCTAAACGGTGCAGCATTCACAATTCCCTCCTGCGATAACGTCGTGACAAATGCGATTGGCCGTGGCACTACAGAGCCACTCATGAATTTATAATTATCTTTAGCCGTTAATTGCTGTGGATCTAATGTATACATGCTGTCAACGCCTCTCCTCTATATCCATCGTTTATTTAAAACAAAACTCATATGTACTGCTCCGTTATTATATAACACGCCGTACAGGAATAACAAAAACTCTTTGGCATCATTGCACCAAAGAGTTCGATTCGACTACTGACATAGCCGTAGCGTAATTTATTTTTTATTTAACAATGCTGTTCTGGATGTCTTCCATAATTTGCGTGTTGGCCTGAACTCCGCTGTACAACCAGCTACTTTCACGAGTGAATTCGAACAGGTTACCGTTCTTCACTGCAGGTATGTTCTGCCATACCGGATCTTTCAAAGCCTCTGCCCCTGTGCCCACATCACTGTTAACGAAGAACAGATAATCAACATCCATAGTTGCAAGCTTCTCCAGGGAAATAGCTGACCAGTTGCCTGTTGCTGTAGCTGATATTTCCTTCACGACCTCAGGTTTAGCCAAACCAAGCTCATTATACATAACTTCTCCACTGGATACATTGTCACTAACCATAAAGAACTTCCCGTTGACTAACCAAATGGCAGCAGCCGATTTGGTTCCACCTGTAACCGTGTTTATTTTCTCCTTAACCTCGTTTACCTTGAGATCGTAATTGTCCAGCACTTGTTGTGCCTCGTCACTCTTGTTCAGAATTTCACCGATTTTTAGTAACGTCTTGCGCCAGTCTTTATAAACCTCTTCACCCAGCACAAAGGTAGGTGCAATTTTGTTGTATTGCTCATATTTCTCACCTTCAACCATGTCCTCGGTACCAATGATAATTAGATCTGGACTGAAGCTGACTACAGCCTCAAATGGAAGATCCGATGCGATAGGTGGAATCCCTTCTAGATCCTTTTGCAAATATTGCTGTACCCCTTTAGTTACAGACCACTGAGCTACTGGCTTAACACCAAGCGTAACTAAATGATCCTCTAGATAAGAAGCGATAATACGCTCCGGATTAGCAGGAATCTGGACTTCATGCCCCATAGCATCTGTCATGGTTCGTTCTGTGGGTGCTTCTGTCTGCGTCTCAGACTCGGATGCTGTATTCTCTCCTGCCGTAGAAGGCTCTTGGTCTGCAGGCTTCGCTCCGCAAGCTGCTAACCAGATGGACATGATCATCACTGTAATGAGGAGTACGATCATTTTTTTGTTCTTGTTAAACACGTAAATATCCCCTTTCGATATGTACCTCTCTAAAACCGCAATACTTTCGTACGAATCCGATTTCCCCTAAACATCAGCACATATTATACATACGTATACTTTTATGCGATTCCATCGACAATGATAATCGTTATCATAAAAGAAGTCAATATCGTCGATATCACAGTCGTCCCTTCAAAGCGTGACATCAAGTTAAATTTAACATCCTTCATCACCTATGGGCAGATGCCTTCATATGCTGATTTCAGACTAAGCAGACAGGAAGGATGTTCGATGATGAGTTACCCATATAACACATATTCCACCTATGCGGAAGATCGCTCATTTCAATTACCACCTATTTTCCCAGGAGGAACGCCAGCTGGCATCCCAGGTCAACCGATCCCGGGCATTCCCGGCGCTCCCGGCGGCTTGCCTCCTTTTATTCCAGGTGGAGGCACAGGTGGTCAGCCCCCTTACTTTCCAGGAGGGATTCCTGGTACAGCGCCAGGCGTTCCTGCCCAACTTGCACAAGGTAACCTCCCCACTTTACTAAGCGCGTATCCTCGGCCAGTGGGTCAGCCTCCAGCAGAGATGGTTTTCTTATACAATTTAATTAAAAGCAGTCCCGGCCTACTTCCATTCTTTATCCAGCAGCAGCCACAAAGCCTGACACAAGCTGTGCAATTTGCACAATCAGGCGTATCGGCACCTCGGAACAATGAAGAGCGCGTGCTGAACCCGTTCTGTTACAATCGCTGGTCTCTTGTATTCACATACAATGATGTCTATCTGATGTGGCCTGCCATTAATTTGTTCGGATTCGTGGTTGGTTACTTCTATCCATTCCAGACCCCAGGTATTTTGCTGAACACACAAATTTTGTTCTCCCTCTGCTAGGACGTGTCTCAAGACTCGCTTCCTTCGGAGTTATAGATCCGCGCTAGAACATAGAACAACAAACGCCCCATCCGGTGAGATGATCTCTCCGAATGGGGCGTTGCTTCTCTTAATGTCTCAGTGTGCCACTTGCTGTTTACTTGTTTTTCTAACCATCAAGAGGTAGATAAGCACTGCCCCAAGATCAGCACAGAGAATAACAATCCCCATAGGGACCGCCGTTCCCTCACCACCTAGTCCAACAAGTGGAGCCACAATTCCTCCAAACATAAAGGTCATTACACCAATCAGTGCGGAGGCACTTCCCGCAGACTTGGATTGATTAGCCATCGCTAGTGCAAATGAAGCTGTATTAACAAGACCCACACTCGATACCACTAGGAATAATGGAATGAGTATTGAGATCAGGTTGCCTTTCGCTAGAATTGCGATAAATAGAGAAGTTCCTCCCAATGCGGCAACGTTTAAGCCAGCAATTAGCAAACGAGTCTCGGATACCTTTCCAGCAAGCCTTCCTGCAATCTGACTAGCTAATATAATTCCGAGGCCATTAATCGCGAAGCAGAGACTAAACATCTGTGGCGAAATGCCATATATTTTCTGCAACACAAATGGTGAACCTGATATGTACGCAAACATACCTGCACCTACAAATCCCTGAGTCAGAGCATAACCCATAAATAAACGATTACTTGCAATTTGGCGGAACGTGACCAGCGTCTGCTTCAATCCACCACTGGATCTTCGATCTGCTGGCAGGGTTTCTCCCAAGCCAAAAATGACTGCTAATAATGTCAGTACCCCGATAAGACTTAATAAAATAAATACGCCTCGCCATGACGTGTATTCTAGTAATAGACCACCTATAATTGGCGCAGCAATTGGCGCTACTCCGTTAATTAACATCAGCAGTGAGAAAAATCGTGTTAATTCCGGTCCGTCATAAACATCTCGGACGACTGCACGAGAAATCACGATGCCTGCCGCTCCTGCAACACCCTGAATGAAACGTAATACAACAAAAGAGCCCATCGTTGGGCTAACCAAACAAAGAATAGAGGCGATCGTGTAGAGTAACAATCCAGCAATCAACGGAGTGCGGCGTCCTCGAACGTCACTCAATGGTCCAGCGAGCAGTTGTCCTAGAGCAAGTCCAACCATACAAGCAGTTAGACTCAGCTGTGCATAAGACGTTGAAGATTGAAAATCCGCTGCCAGCGTTGGCAGTGCGGGCAGATACATATCCAGAGACAACGGCCCGAAGGCCGATAATGTCCCTAGAATTAGTGCCATGCGTATACGCGAGGTTGAATTGTTGGTTAATGAAGCCGATGTCGATTTTGCACGCATAACGTTACTGCTCTCCGTTTCCAAGTAACTTGAGCAAATTATTAGGCAACGTAAATTGCTGATTGTTGATTATAATACGGCGCAGCTCTTCTTCAGTCCGGTCATTCTCCGCATCCTTGATCTCCTGGATCTCGCGGTGCAATCTCTCCATCTGTTGATCAAGCGCATTCGCAGAATCCGCAGCACTCTTCAGCTCTCTTGTCAGATGCTCTGGAACATCCTTGTTGTATTTGTAGAATATCTTATGCTCCAGACTGGCCCAGAAATCCATAGCAATCGTGCGAATCTGAATTTCCACGCAAGCTCGCTCTTCCCCATTGGACATGTACACAGGCACATCCACCAACAAGTGCAAGCTCTGGTAACCGTTAGGTTTCGGATTTTGAATGTAATCCTTCACTTCTAGAACACGTAGATCACTTTGATTACAGAGCATATCCTTAATACGATAAATATCGGAAATAAACGAGCAGGTAATGCGAACTCCTGCAATATCCTTAATGTTCTTCTTAATACTTTCGAAGGTTAATTCATGATTTTTGCGGAACATCTTATTCATAATACTTTCAGGCGATTTCAATCTTGATTTGGTATGTTCAATAGGGCTGTAATCATGCAAAGACTGGAATTCTTCCTTAAGCACTTCAATCTTCGTTTCCATCTGATCAAGTGCAAATTTATAAATCATCATAAACCGCGTAATCTCATATTTAAATTTCTTGAATTGATCAATTGGATGTGGTGCGTTCATCATTATGTTCTTCCTTTCTCCGTGGACACTAGAGTAAATTTATGAAATGTGAAGATAACATGGGTTCATCCGCATGTCTTTGTATTCATTATAAATCATCTGAAGCCAATAAACGAATTTCTAAACGATGGCGTCCTAAGGAAGATGACGGATGAGATCTTTATTTTGACATATGCTAAGCCTATTCCACTGCTCCATAAAGGGACACTCTCGAAGAAAGGGAGCGATTCTGCTGCTCTATCACGTTACTTATTCTTCTGATTCTTATCGTGTCAAAGCATATCTCGGTCTTCCGGATGGCTGTTCGTTGTCTTCCTTCTCCGTACCAGCAGATGTTGATAGTCTACCAGCCTCGCCAACCTTATCCTCCACGCTTCAACCTGTAAAACTTACGGCACTGGCTAGCCGTTATTCCAGTGGTCATTGGAAACCAATGCACACCGAACAAAAAACATTATGGCCAGTGCTGATCTACTGCCGAGGTGGACTCGGTAACTATGGCGGGGTTAATACGTCTTGGATCGAACAATTTGTTAACTACGGGTATATCGTGTTCGCCCCTGCTTATCGCGGCAATGAAGGTGGTGAAGGACGTGATGAGTATGGCGGTAGTGATCTGCAAGATGTTGTGTCCGCTTATCAGTTGGTGCATGGGTTGCCTTTTGCCGATCTGTCACGGATCTCTGTCATGGGTTTCTCTAGAGGGGCGATCAATGCTGTGCACGCAGCAGCGACTTACAATAAACAGCCTCATGGTGTTCACAAACTCGTATTATGGAGCGGTGTTGCTGATGTGGCTCAAACCTATCTGGAACGTACCGATCTGAGAAGAACATTGAAAAGGATTCTCGGCCATTCTCCGCAGCGCGCTCCTGAAGCGTACACTGCCCGTTCGCCACTCTTCAAAGTTACGGAGCTTCACTGCCCCGTCCTGATCATGCATGGAACCGCCGATACACAGGTGAAGTACAGTCATGGTACACGTATGTATAACGAATTAAAACGCAAAGGTGCGGATGTTACGTTTCATGCTTATGGAGGAGAAAATCATCATTTTCACGGTGCAGTTCAACAGACCGCGATCAGCCATATGTTTGATTGGCTCTGCACACTGTCATGATCGAATCTTAACTACGGTATTCATTCGTGTAAATGTTACTGTATACTAGAGGGGTAGCTTTTTCGTGAAAGGATGAAAGTCACATGCACCATCAAGTAACCCTCCAAAAGTACGCATTGCTCCTTCTTTGCATGGCTGCTGGTATGGTCGATCTCATTGGCTACTTAGCCTTAGGTCATGTACTAACCGCAAATATGACCGGCAACATCGTTCTGCTGGGTATTGCTATTGCTCGCGCTCAGGAGTTTGTTGTACTCCGTTCGTTAATCGCACTTATCGGATTTATCATCGGAAATGCAATAGCAGCTCGCATGATTGGATGGGGACGAAGCGAAAGTGGCTGGACGAAGCGAATTACAACTGTATTTGTTGTTGAGAGCAGCTTACTGCTCTTTTTTGCTGTCGCCATGATCAGTCCCTATGCAGAACAACTCACGTATCTATTGATTCTCGTCTTAGCAGCGGCGATGGGAATGCAAACTACAGCAGCTCGCCGGATCGGCATTGCCGGCATATCCACAACCGTTCTAACGAATAATCTCGCCGCTGTTGTGGAAGATACCGTAAGCATTATGTACAGAATGAGACACACCTCTGCCAAATCGTTATTTAGATCACTATCTGGTGATGTATACCTACGTGCTGGTGCAGTTCTCATTTATTTGGTTGGTATCATTGCTGCCGCACTTCTGTTCCAACACTGGCCTCTTGTCTCTGTCTGGATTCCTGTTCTGCTCGTTGGAGGCATCACCTTGTATGCTCGGACTCAATTCAGCAATGTACGAGATACAGCAAGCGGTAGTTAAGAAGTCAGTCAACTAGATTGCATGTTGGAAGCTTCCTGCTTCATTAGTTCAACCAATTTTCGAGCAGCGGGTGACAATACTTCCCCTGCTCGTGTACATACTGCGAGTGTATTCTTTAATTGCTCATGCTGGACGAATACCCGTGCCAGTCTGCCTTCGCGAACATCCTGCTTCACAACCAGTGAAGAGATAAAATTGGCTCCATATCCTGCTTTTACTGCACTAATCGTTTCATTCAGCCCATTGAATTGAAGAGCGATCCGAGGCGCAGGCAAATTATTGGTTGTACAGAGTGATACGAGCCGATCTCTGGTTACACTTCCCTCTTCACGCATAATGAATGGCTCTGCCATCATATCTCTTAACTCTACCTCCTGTCCTGCAAATGGATGCTTTGGATGAACGACAAACCACATTTCATCCTCAAACAGCTCGTCCCAGTCAACCCCGTTATGTGTGATCCCACTTCCACCGTATACCGCAATTTCTGCTTCATATCGAAGCAATTGATCAAATGCCATCCGTGTATTCGTTGTATTCACAACGACCTCAACTTCTTCATGCATCTGCTTGAATCGAGCAATCCATGCTGGAAGCAGAAAATTAGCCGGGAGATATGTAGCTGTAATCCGGATCATCCCTTTCTTACCTGCCCGAAAATCCTCCACAAAATGCTCTACTTCTTGTTCCAGCATAAATAAGCGCTCTGCATAACTGATAAGCTGTGCACCCGCATCCGTAAGAACAAGTCTTCTGCCCTCCGAGACAAATAACTGAATGTTCAGCTCTCGTTCAAACTTTTTCACCTGTGATGAAACGGCCGGCTGACTAATATTAAGTTCTTCCGCAGCTCGTGTCACCCCACCATATCGCACAATAGCATGAAATAACCTTAGTCCGTGTAGATTCATGTGAACCCCTTTCTAAACATAACTAAAATTTATAATTTAATATAATATATATATTTTATTTATAATCCTGCAAGCCGTATAGTGGAATTAAGAAATCCCAAAACCTCTATCCGGAAAGGAACCTGCTTAATGAAAAATAAGAATTCTTCATCCTTACCACACACCTGGACTCAAGTAGACCAATATCTGAACGAACGATTGATTCCCGCCGATCCATTACTTGAGCAAGCCTTACATCACAATACCGCTGCTGGATTACCTGCTCATGATGTCACACCGAATCAGGGCAAATTTCTGCAACTCCTGCTTCAGATTCAGGGAGCAACTCGCGTGCTCGAAATTGGAACACTGGGCGGTTACAGTACGATCTGGATGGCGCGTGCCTTACCTGAGCAAGGTAGAATTGTGACTCTTGAAGCCGATCCACATCATGCGGAGATTGCTCGTCATAATCTAAGCCATGCAGGGCTTATGGATAAAGTCGATCTACGCGTCGGAGCAGCTCTGACCACTCTCCCAGACATACAAGAAGAGTACCGTGAACCCTTCGACTTCATCTTCATTGATGCTGACAAACCAAGCAATCCTGATTATCTCCGATGGGCTCTACGCTTAGCACGTCCTGGAAGTCTTATCATTGGCGACAATATTGTCCGAGATGGTGAAGTGGTCAATCCAAACAGCACAGATGAGAGAGTCAAGGGTGTGCGCACCTTCCTAGATATGGTTGCAAACCATCCTAAACTTGAAGCAACTGCGCTGCAAACGGTAGGCAGCAAAGGGTACGATGGATTCATGCTTGCACGCGTTTTGTCATAGAGCAAAAAATAAACAGTGGTCAATTGTTCCGAAATTTCCCCATTCCTGTTAAACTGGTAACACTGCACAGCATCGACTGGGGGAAACCACTTGAAAGTTCTAAGACAGATCGTTTCGGAAATTCGGGGTTGGTCCCGCAATATCCAACTTTTTTTTCTAGCTAGTATTCTGTATCAGATCGGTAATGGCATGTTCTCTGTCCTGTATAATCTGTACATTCAAGGTCTTGGCTACAACGACACCATGAATGGTCAGATTGTCAGTATCCAATCGCTAGCAACCGCGATTATGTTCGTGCCTATAGGACTCGGCGGTGATCGCTTCAGCCGTAAACGGTTGCTCATCGTCGGAGCATTGTTCAGCGGAGTGTTCTTAATTGGTCGCTCGTTCGACTATTCTGCCAGTGGATTAATCTGGTTTGCCGTGTTCTCTGGACTTTTTGCCGGGGTATTCCAAGTGCTCGCGATCCCTTTCCTGGCTGAAAATGTGAAGAAGAGTCAGCGCTTGAAAATGTTCAGTTATTACTCCTCACTTGTTCTTGCATCTCAGGTGCTAGGAAGTCTGGGAGGCGGCGTATTTGCTGATCTGCTTCATTCAGCAGGATTCGCTGTGGTCACAGGTTTACAAACGGTGTTAATTATTGGAGGCGTGGCTACACTAGCCGCATTTATTCCTTTATTGTTTATCAATGATCATTCAGCTACATCCCAAGGAAACCAATCAGTTCCTGCAACTGCTCAATTGAAGCAAAGCGTTGAAGGAGTTATCTCAGAATCCTCTGGGGTAGTACGTGAGTCTGATGTCCAGCTCAAGAAGAAGGATTCCCGACTGATCGGTCAGTTTGTTATCACTCAATTATTGATTGGATTCGGTTCTGGTCTTGTCGTACCCTATCTGAATCTATACTTTACGAATCGCTTTTCTGTTTCTCTCAGCGGGATGAGTCTACTCATCTCCTTAGGTCAGATCATGACCATTGTCTCGATGCTTATAGGGCCAACGCTTGCTGCAAAGGTGGGGAGCGTTCGAGCTGTCGTCATTTTCCAGATCATGTCCTTGCCGTTCCTATTGCTTACCGGATTCACGAATCTGCTGGTGATCGCCTCCATCAGCTTCC
Organism: Paenibacillus sp. MER 99-2; assembly: GCF_023714095.1. Taxonomy (NCBI): domain Bacteria; kingdom Bacillati; phylum Bacillota; class Bacilli; order Caryophanales; family Paenibacillaceae; genus Paenibacillus; species Paenibacillus sp. MER 99-2. Next base: position 2,289,070 of record NZ_JAMAUZ010000001.1, read on the forward strand.
TGTTTAGGCAGGCACTGATGAATGCGGCTAATCCGATTCACTCCGCTATTCTGGTTGATAAAATCTCTGATAAGCGACGTGGGATTGCGAACTCATTAATGCAGACGGCCTTCATGATCGGTTGGGCTACCATGGGTCCTGTACAATCTTATCTGGTGACTACCTATGGAACGTACTGGGGTTATGCGATCACGTTCAGTATCACAGGCAGCCTGTATGTTATTTCGTCCCTGATGTACTATGTGATGTTTAGGGAAGCCAAACCTGCTGCACAAGTGACAACTCATTGATATGCTAGTAAGGTAGAATGAGATTAGTTGAAGAGTCGGAGATTCCTTGAAGCAAAATAAGCGCCTATCATCAGGAGTGATCTTACATGAAACAACTTTGCAACTTAAACCTATATACCGACTTACGTATAGGGCTTGTGCCAACAAATATAAGGAAATGGAACGGATGGGATTGATGCATAAGCATAGTCCCTCCGTTGTTTTTCGTTTTTTGCTCAGTTTAAGCGTCTCCGTACTGGGAGGTATCGTGTTCACTGCGATCCACACGCCAATCCCCTGGCTACTAGGGCCAATGGTGTTTATGCTTCTTGGTGCACAGGTGCTTAAGCTCCCGTTAATGTGGCCTTCAAGCGTACGCGATTACGGAATTCTGATTGTTGGTTATTCGATCGGCCTAACCCTTACTGAAGATGCATTACAAGGAATACTGCATCAGCTTCCTATGATGCTGCTCATGACTCTACTGCTCATCGGATTCTGTACATTAACGGCCTATCTCGCTTCGAAGCTTACTCCGTTTGACTTTCCGTCTTTGCTTGTTGGGAGTATCCCTGGTGGATTGTCCCAGATGGTTTCTTTAGCTGAGGAGATGAAATCCATTAATCTGACTCTGGTTACCTTTTTGCAGGTGACTCGGTTGATTATGATTGTGTTCTGTGTTCCTTTTCTGCTGTTCAGTCCATGGGTTGGTGGAGCGAGTGTTGCAGGAACAGATCCTGTGCAGGGGACAAGTGCCTTATGGACAGCGTTATTCCCGGAAATATGGATCTATGCTCCGCTATGTGTCATGGGGGCTTGGGTCGCACGTAAACTACGTTTCCCCACTGCGTTTATGCTTGGGCCGATGATTGTGATGTGTGTGATTCAATTGACCACGTCGTGGCATACACCTGCACTGCCCTCTTCAGTCCTCAATCTATCGCAGTTGATGATTGGAAGTCATGTCGGTTTGATGCTTCGACCAGAGCAGCTACAGCGCAAAACTCAAACGGTCACACTTGCTCTGTTAAGTAGTGTACTTCTCATTGCTGGCTCTCTTGGGCTAGGCTATATCCTCATGCATGTGTACTCCCTATCGGCCGCTACTTCCCTACTTAGTATGGCACCCGGAGGTATGGATCAGATGAGTATTATGGCTCATGAGGTAAACGCCAATCTCTCGGTCGTATCGGGATATCAGTTGTTCCGGATTTTGTTTATTTTCTTCATCGTCTCTTCTGTTCTAAAGATCATCCTCACTCGATTACTGAGACAAAAATAAGGCAATCAGAGTCATGTTCACGATCATCCAATTAAATGAGACCATTCATCTCACACCAAAGAGTACCCCGGCATCTGACCAGAGGTACTCTTGATGATTCAATTTTTTTCTTAAAAGCTACATGGATTCGGATCAGTTATAAGTTATTCAGCTACGAGCTATAGGCTATTATGTGTATCCCTTAGTTTTGAGGGTTCGGACTCGTTTCCTGTTCGAGCCAGCTAAGGATACGAAAAGCTTCTTGATCTGTACTGCCGCACATATCTAATGAAGCCTGTAATCCACTACACACATCAGGACGGTCTGGATGTCCAAAAATACTGCATCGATTATCTTCCGTGAGTTGTACGCAACGTACACCCGCCGGCTTGCCATTCTTCATTCCAGGGATCGGTGAAGATATCGATATGGCAATACAACATGCGGCACAACCTGTTCTGCATTCCAAAATAATGTCTCCTTCAAGTTCTAAGTCTTATGGTGACTCACGATTCACCCAGGTCCACATTCGAGCCAGTCCCTGGGCTATCCTATGATTCATGGTTTTATTATCAAAATAACCACTATGGCTGAGCGGATTCCAGCTCTGTATCCAGTTACCTGAGTTAATTTCGATATCTTCCTTCACAGCCACTTCATAGGCCGGATCGATCGGACGCAAGGGATAACCAAGTATATCATCCTTATCATAAAAGTTAACCCACTCCCCTTCAATTCCCGGAAAAAACTGTTGAGCCAGTTTCGCAGGAACCTGAATGGGTTGACTAAAATCATGATAACGTAAACTCCATAGTGGCAGTGTCGTTCCAAACGAATAAAAGCTAGTTAAGGTATCTCCCCGCTCCAAAGCCGATGTAACATCTGTTATATAAGGCGTTCGACTGGAAGGATATTGAAGATCATAAAAGAAATTACTCGCAATGACCGCCCCCAAACTATGAGCCAGCACGCAAAGAGGTGTCTCTGGTCCGTTACGATGAGAAAGGCTGTGCATGGCTTCGCTTAGTGTACGGTGTACAGCATCATAATGGTGTCCTTGCTGTTCCACAGGTTGATAAGCAACAGCATCAGCGAGATAATGGATGACGAATCGGCGCAGCACCTGGTAATTCAGTTGAGGTGAAACTACAAGCTGCTGGAACAGTTCTTCTTCCCTCTCTTCAAATACATCAGCCCAATATACAGGCTCAATATCGAGATACTGCTTGGCTGCTCCCGGCATGACCATGACCTGATCGAATTCATGCTGCAATCGTAAGATAAGCTGATCCGCATAGTCTTCTTTTTGCCTACCAAGTCCATGAATGATCATTACCGCAATGCGTGTCATGGCTCCCCTCCTTCATCCCTCTCACATTACCTGAACTAAGACGATTATAAAGGAAATTTGGATCAACGATACTAGTTTAACGTAATATAACCTTTAAATTTTTATTAAAATATTTTATTTGCTAGAAGTTAAATCCAAATAAAAAGGAAGCTCATCATGTGAGCTTCCCTTCTACTCTAACATCAAGTTACCCTTTCAGATGTACCTTCAACACGCCGTTACGATTCGATGTAACATCACCTGTTGTCACTTCAACTCGGTCTACCATGTCCTGACCGTCAGGAACGATAATCGGCGTAATGAGTGGATGACCCGCTGCTTCAATCGCCTGACGATCGAATTCAAGCAAGGTTTGCCCAGCTCGCACATGTTCCCCAGCTTGCACATGCATGTTGAAACCTTCACCTTTCATTGACACAGTATTAATACCGACGTGGATGAGGATCTGAACACCGCTCGCATGCTCCAAAATGACAGCATGTTTGCTCTTAATGACATGGGCAACCTGTGCATCAAACGGAGCAACGACCTTATTGCCAGAAGGTACAATGGCAATCCCTTCTCCCATTTGTTTCTCTGCAAAGGCAGGATCAGGAACTCGCTCCAACGATACAGCTTTACCCGTTAACGGAGCCATCACTTCAAGAATATTAATTGAAGCTTGCGCATTGGGAGTCACCGCAGAGGCATCGCTAGAAGCTGTCTTTTGACTTGCCGAAGTGCGGTTATCCTTGGAAGCAGAAGTTGACGTAGTTGCATGATCTGCTGTCACAGAACCATTGTCCGTTTCACGATCTTGCTTTCTCATTTTGGCTCTTCCGAAAATAACGGTTAACAGGAACGGTACGATGAGTACAATAGCCATACCGATGAAGAAAACGCCCCATTTGTTCGGGAAAATGGATAAGAATCCAGGTACGCCACCTACCCCGATTGAGGTAGCCTGAACATTATTCATGGTAAGTAATACACCGCCAATAGCCGAACCGACCATACCAAAGATAAACGGATAACGATAACGAATGTTAACACCAAAGATTGCTGGCTCCGTTACCCCCAAGAAGGCGGATACGGAGGATGTTGCCGCAAGTCCGCGCATCTTCTGTTCACGCAGTACAAGCATCATCGCAAGTGCAGCAGAACCTTGAGCGATGTTGGATAGCGCCAGCATCGGCCACAGGAATGTGCCGCCCTGGCTACCAATTAATTGTACGTCTACAGCGAGGAAGGTATGATGCATCCCCGTAATAACAAGCAAAGCATATAATCCACCATAGATTAGTCCACCTAATGCTGCATACGATTCATAGATATAAATTAGACCCGATGTAATGGCATTTGCAATCGCAAATGTAACCGGTCCAATGATTGTAAATGCCAGAAATCCAGTAATAAGCAGTGTTACGGGTGCCACAACAAGCAATTTGACGGAATCATGCACCCTTTTGTTTAAGAAAATTTCCAACTTGGCGAGCAGATAAGCGGATACCAATACCGGCAGAACCTGCCCTTGATAACCGATCTTCTCAATATGCCAACCAAACAAATTCCAGGTAGGTACAGTACCATCATTCACTGCATCAGCGTAACCATAGGCACTCAGCAGATCAGGATGTACAAGGATCAGCCCGAGCACAATCCCGAGCAGCGGACTGCCGCCGAATCGTTTAACAGCTGCCCAACCAATTAGAGCTGGCAGGAACGTGAAGGCTGTGCTTGCAATCGTATTAATAATCGATGCTAAGTCCTTCCATGCCGGATACACATCCACTAATGATTGTTTATCAAAGAATATGCCCGGCCCTGTCAGGATGTTATTGATCCCGAGCAGTAGACCTGCTGTAATGATCGCTGGCAGTATCGGTATAAAAATATCCGAAAGGGTTTTGATGGCACGTTGAATCGGGTTTTGTTTCTTACCCGCTGCCGCCTTCACATCATCCTTGGAAGAACGGTCACCGCCCGTAATCTGGATCATTTCATCATATACTTTATCCACTATCCCTGGCCCGATAACGACCTGAAATTGACCTTGGGATGAGAATTGACCTTTAACCAAATCATTCTGGTCCAAAGCTGCCGCATCAACTTTGCTCTCATCCACCAAGGCAAACCGGAGACGTGTAACACAGTGCGTTGCAGCTTCAATATTCTCTTTGCCGCCAACTGCGCGTACAATCTCCTCTACCTGTTTTCGATCTATTGCCATAATGTCACTTCCCACTTAGTTAATGTGTATATACTCATGTTCCAAAAGCCTGGTTTTCCAATAAGGACTATTGGAACAATGATTACTAATTCTTTTGTGGAACTAGCCACATATAAGATGCATAAGGGCTTAATGGTAGTTCTTGCTGCAGATCAGGCGCCTCTTCCGTATTGCCGATTAATAATTCATGTGACTTGCCAGCAATATGCTCTTTCCAGATCGCATCAGAGAATGTAAAGTTCGTACTTCGCTCACTGAAGTTAGATACCACAATCAGCGTATCGCTTCCATTCGTGCGTGCATATGCGAATACTTCTGAATGTGCATCATCGAGACGTTCATACAATCCGTCGATCAGCACAGGTACTTGCTTACGCAGAGCAATCAGTTTGCGATAGTGGTAGTAGATTGAATCAGGATCAGCAAGCTGTTCAGCCACATGAATGGAAGGATAACGCTCATCGACCTTAATCCATGGTGTACCTGTTGTGAATCCTGCATTCTCACTGGCATCCCATTGCATTGGCGTTCTTGAGTTATCACGTGAGCGCTGCTTCACAATCTCAAAAGCTTCCTCAGCAGATTTGCCGCGTTCCTCCTGCAGCAATCGATACATATTGGTCGATTCAATATCACGGAACTCACTTACATCGTTCCATACGGGATTCGGCATCCCAATTTCTTCGCCTTGATACACATATGGAGTCCCCTGCATGCCATGAATCGTGGTTGCCAGCATTTTCGCACTTTCGGCACGATAATCACCATCATCCGCGAAACGGGACAATGCCCGAGGCTGATCATGGTTATTGAGGAACAAGGCGTTCCAGCCGCCACCTGCTTGCATACCAGTCTGCCAATCACTGAATAGTTGCTTCATTGCTTCAAAATCATATGGCATCAGTTCCCATTTCTGACCATTCGGATAATCCACTTTCAAGTGGTGGAAATTGAAGGTCATCGAGAATTCTCGCGAATTCGGGTTGGAATATTGGATGCAGTGCTCTAACGTTGTGGAAGACATCTCCCCCACCGTGACCATATTGTACGGACCAAATACTTCTTCATACATCTCGGTGATGTATTCGTGTACGCGTGGCCCATCCGTGTAAAACTTACGACCATCTCCCGGAGATACACTGCCGTCATCATTCGGGAAGCGCTGATCCTTAGAGATCAGATTAATGACATCCATCCGGAATCCGTCTACGCCTTTGTCTGCCCAAAATTTAATCATATCGCGGACAGCTTTGCGTACCTGCTCATTTTCCCAATTCAGATCAGCCTGTGTTTTGTCAAACAAGGTGAGAAAGTACTGACCTGTATGCTCATCGTATTGCCACGCCGGCCCACCAAATTTAGACTGCCAGTTGTTCGGCACACAGCCATCTGGAGCTGGATCTTTCCAAATATAATAATCCCGGTACGGGTTATCCTTGGAAGACCTCGACTGCTGGAACCACTCATGATCCGTTGATGAATGATTCACCACAATATCAATCATTAATTTCATATCTCGTGCCTTGAGCCCCTTCAACAGTTCGTCGAAGTCCTCCATCGTGCCGTAGTCAGGATTAATTTTGTAATAATCAGCCACATCATACCCATTGTCATGTTGAGGAGAAACATATACTGGCTGTAACCATACGATATCGATACCCAAATGCTGCAAATAGTCCAGTTTTTCTGTCAGGCCTCGAATATCCCCTGTGCCTGTTCCCGTCGTATCATTGAAGCTCTTGGGATATACCTGATACACCGTGGACGTTTTCCACCACGATGAGGAAGTTGTGTCGGTTGAACTCATGTTAACGCCTCCAAAAGTTTAATACGTATTGGTCTATCTCATCAGTTAACTTCATGTATATATTACATAAGTAAACCTGTATATACAAGTTGAAACTATAATTTTCTTATAAGTTCGTGTTTAAAAAGGACGATTTTCAGTACCGAGAAGATGGGATGAAGATAGGAATGGAGTAGCGGAGCGTAGGGAAAACTACGTGAGCAACGGACATTTCGGCTGAATTCCATATTCGACGCTGAGATGCCGTGAGGCATCCTTCGTAATCAAAAGTGGACTTTTTGAACAACCTCTATAAGTTCGTGTTTACAACGTCGATTTGCTAACCTGAGTGACATGAGGTAAAGTTTCGTGAAAACCGCTATATACCCTTTCTACACATTCCCCATAAATGTTGACTATGTAACATTTATTTTGAAACTAACGTTCGAAAACGCTATGATATCCGTGACTTGAATTGAAAAGAGCAATTACTTCGTTATGGCTTATAACGATATGCCAACAATATCTTCGTACTACGAACGTTCCGTCAAATTTCACAGCAAAAAGAAGGCGAGCCTCACGTCATTTTCCCTAACGTGTTACTCGCCTTCTTTTTTATATTCCAAGCCTTTATTCAGACTACAGCTTCTTCCAACATCAAGAATTGAGTTAGACATATTTGCAATCTATACCAGTATAGCGCGACTCATCTATACGTATTGCTATAGGTTAAAGGAGTCACCTGGTGCCATTACGCGACCTTCCAATCCTTTGGAAGCTAGCTGCTGCACGAACTTCTCCGCATCCTGACGGATCACTGGGAATGTATCGTAATGCACAGGGATGGTCAGTTTAGCATTAAACCATTCTGCGGCTTGAAGTGCATCTTCTGGCCCCATAGTGAAATGTCCACCAATTGGTAGGAAGGCAACATCAATTTTATGACGATCTCCAATCATTTTCATATCGCCAAATAAGCTTGTATCCCCTGCATGCAATATCGTTTTACCACCAATGTTAATAATGTATCCCGCAGGCAATCCTGCGTACATAATGCGTTGTTCCTCTTCCAGCACAATTCCCGATGTATGGAAGGCTTGGATCATTTTCGCCTGTGCAAAATCAAGATCCACGGTTCCGCCCATGTTCATGCCCAGCGTATCCAACCCTTTCCAAGACATGTATGTAGCCAGCTCCACAATCGCAACCACTTTGGCGTTATTCGCTTTAGCGATCGGTTCAGCGTCCAAAATATGATCCATATGAGCATGAGTCAATAATACAGCATCTGTCTTAATGTCTTCCGGTTTGGTAACGGCCAGCTCATTGCCACGTAGAAAAGGATCAATGATCAGTGATTTCTCCTCTGTGCCTAGTTGAACACTGGAATGTCCATGATAAGTAATCTGTAGCATCTCGGCAGCCTCCTGACAAATTAATATACACACCCATGTAGTTTGCTTCACATCCATGATTTCACAAGTTACGCTTATAAGTATAGTCCATAGCCAACATACAAATCAAAATTAAAACAATTCATTGCATCCGATAAACCCTCGCCTCATAAGGCTGCAATAGAATAGTGCCTTCATCTGTCGAGTAACGTTTGTTCACATTACAGATCATGAGTTTAGCCTGTTCTGCTGCCCATCCCTCCGGCCAATGCATCTCAGTTTCATGTGAACTAAAGTTTAGGATCACTAGCACTTTCTCGTCATCTAATGTCCGTGTGTATGCATAAATATCAGGATCATCGGCAAGGAGTAGTTCATACGCGCCATAGATTAGCACTTTGTTTTTTTTGCGTAGCGCAATCAGCTTCCGATAATAATGTAGAATAGAATGTGGATCACTCTCAGCAGCAGCGACATTAATCTCTGTGAAGTTATCATTCACCTGAATCCAAGGTTCGCCCTTCGTGAATCCAGCCTGCTCACTATCATCCCACTGCATGGGTGTTCGTGCATTATCCCGACTTTTCCGCCATATCGCTTCCATGACATCCTGCTTGGATCTGCCCTGACCGATATGATGTCTGTAATAGTTCATCGTTTCAATATCTCGATATTGTTCAATGTCCGAGAAAGCAATGTTGGTCATGCCAATCTCTTCGCCTTGATAAATGTAGGGTGTACCTTCAAGAGTCAACATCCATGTCGCCAGCATCTGGGCTGAGCGCACTCTATATTTGCCATCATCTCCAAAACGGGATACCGGACGAGGCTGGTCATGGTTCCCCATATAATTCGCATTCCACCCCCGCCCATGCAGGACAGTCTGCCATTGACTCATAATTTCTTTCAGTTCGGGTAGCTTCCACTTCCGGTAATCCCACTTCCCGATCCCTGAGGATTGAGCATCCACAAACATGTGCTCGAACTGGAACACCATATTAAGCTCATTACGGTCCGTTCCCACATAAGCAAGAGCCTGCTCAGGACCAAGCCCCGAAGTTTCACCTACTGTCATGGGGCCGTATGGTTTAAGAATCATATCGTTCAGCTTATTTAAGATGGAATGAACCTGTTGCAGGTTCGAGAATAGCTGATATGCAGGCACAACAGGCAGATTATCAGGATTATGCGCACTGGGCAGACCCTCCGCCTTTGCAATATGAGCAACTGCATCGAAACGAAAACCATCGACCCCTTTTTCCAGCCACCAATGAACCATTTCATACATCTCTTCTGCCATCTGAGGATTATCCCAGTTGAGATCAGGCTGATGTTCCGAGTACAGATGTAAATAATACTCATTCGTCTCTGGATCAAGCTTCCACACCGAACCGCCAAAATAAGACTCCCAGTTGTTAGGAAGCTGACCATGTTTACCTGATCGCCAGATATAATAGTCCCGTTTCGGATTGTCTTTCATGGAACGTGATTCCACAAACCACGGATGTTCGTCCGAAGTATGATTCAACACTAGATCCATCATGATTTTAAGTCCACGCTTATGTGCCTCTTCCAGCAATCGATCAAAGTCTTCCATCGTGCCATATTTACGCATAATGGCGTAATAATCGCTAATGTCGTACCCATTATCATGACCAGGTGATTCGTAGATCGGACAGATCCAGATCACATCAATTCCAAGATCCGTGAGATAATCGAGCTTATCATAGATTCCACGCAGATCCCCATGACCGTCTCCGTCCGAGTCCATGAAGCTGATCGGATAGATCTGATATACTACACTCTCTTTCCACCAAACGATGTCAGCCACCTCATTTCCATGGTCTTGTTATCTAAAGGTCGTTCAATAACCCGTTAATATGTTTTATCCGAAATGTCCCCTCGATAAACACCCGCTATTCAATTACACGCAAAAAGGATCGGTATAAGTGACAACCTTTCGGTAAACACACTCTATCCCGATCCTGCTATTCAACTTGTGATTTACTTAAACTCTGAATTATGCGGACTACATAGATTGAACTATAAATATTTACACTGAGCACTCCAATGAAAGAATAACCTTTCGATCGCTGTTCAATCTATATAGACGGTTAACGAAGTCTTCCAACATACATCAAGAATTGCAAACCTACATATCCAATCCATGCCCCGAATGTATTCAGTATAATGTCATCGACATCAAATGCCCCAACCCGAGTCACTAACTGCGTTAACTCTACCGCGAATAAAATAAGGATCACAGCTAATGTAAGCTTCAGGAAGGATCGACATTTGCGAAACAACACCGGGATGCACACACCTAAGGGAATAAATAATACAATATTGCCAAATAAATTTTTTACCCAAGCCTCCGTGCTGTACTTGTCTCTCTCCAAAAGAAGTGGTCTGATCGTATCAAAGGGAATCCAGTTATATTGATAGCTTAAGCCTACCGTTCTGCCTTTGAAAAAAAGTAAATTGCCCATAAACAGCACATAGATTACGGTGAGTACAACCACAATGATTCTACACTGTTTGGCGTTAATCCATGAATCTCCGCTCATATTCCTGAAGCCCTCCGGCCTTTATTACCGCGAAGCGGTTCTGTTTATTTTAGCGGAATATAGATCTTCATGTCCAACTGCTCAGGAGTCGACTTCCATACATCGGTCACTTCAAAGTCTGCTCCTTCCCCTCGCTCATAATTGGATTGCGGTAACCAGCTACCATAGATCATTTTGCGAATATCCTGACCCGAACCATCAACCTTGAACTCTGCATACACACCGCCTGGAATTTCAAACTCCACATAACCGGGCTTCAACAATGGCGTTACACTAGCGCTCTCCTCACCTACTATAAAAGAAAATTGACCATCCTCCTGAAAGTTGCAAGCAATGCCATACGCTAAATCCGGACGTGAACGGTCTGGAATGTCCATGAATTTCTGCTCTGTTCCAAACTGATGATAGAAGCCAGGAATTTCTCCATAATGCTGATTGTCATTCAAATTCGTCTTGTACTCATACCCGATAATGTGAATTGGATCAAGAGTTATGATGCGTGGTGTGTTCATATAAAATTCTCCTCCAAGCTGAGTTCGATAATCGTTGAAATCAATCATCTGCTGGAGCTTCAAGGAATAGGACTCATCCTCCAACTTGCGGAATTTGGCAGGTGTCACGCCCCAGTACGTTGCAAATGCCCGTGTAAATGCTTCCTGTGATTGGTACCCCCAGTTCAAAGCGATGTCGAGTATACCTTCGCTCGTATTCCTTACATGTTGAGCCGCCTCACTAAGCCTACGTCTGCGTACATACTCCAACACGGTTAAGCCTGTAATAGCCTGAAATAAACGTTGGAAATGAAACGCAGAGAAGCCGGCGCATGCGGCCGTCTGTTTCACATTAAATTCTTCTTGTAGATGTTCCTCTAGGTATGTAATCGCAAGTTGGATACGTGTGTAATGGTCCATGGTGCATCCTTTCCTTTCTAAGCTATGCTGCAGATATGAAATAAACGATTTCTCCATCATTATGACTGAGCTGACACGGTTTTTTTTGATTTTCTGTGCGGACATGTGGTTCATGCCTACTTATCGTATAAAACTCATTTCTCCAAGTATGCAAATGACATTACATCCTGAAGACAACTCAAAGGGCATCTATATAACAGACAGAATCCCCTCGTTTGACCGAGGGGATTCTTTACATGTTTACCCTTTCCAATATCCAGATACCGGTTCAATGCCCCAGATATCTGTCGCATATTCGCTAATGGTACGATCACTTGAGAATATGCCTGATTGTGCTGTATTCAGCACAGCCTTGCGAGTCCAATCCGGTATATCACGGTATGCCACATCAATTGCAGCATGTGCCTCAGCATACGCGGCAAAATCTCGCAGTACAAAATATTCATCGCCATGGGCAACCAGTGAATCATAGATATCCCAGAACTCCCCTTCCCGATGGCAAAATGCTCCCGGATGAATGAGTTGCTCTACCACTTCACGGATTCGACCATCCTGACTAACTACCTCACCAGGACGATAGGAACCGGAATGAACGTAGTTTAACACCTCATCAGCCCGTAGACCGAAGATAAACATGTTATCCTCCCCAACCTGCTCTGCCATCTCAACATTGGCTCCGTCCATCGTTCCGATGGTCAACGCTCCGTTCATCATGAATTTCATATTGCCCGTACCCGAAGCTTCCTTACCCGCCGTCGATATCTGTTCACTGACATCTGCAGCCGGAATGATCTTCTCTGCCAATGAGACAGAGTAGTTCTCAAGGAAAAATACTTTCAGACGATCATTGACCGCTTTATCCTGATTGATTGTGCTTGCTACATTGTTAATGAGCTTAATGATCTTTTTGGCAAAATAATAACTCGGCGCAGCCTTGGCTCCAAAGATAAATGTCCGCGGTACGATATCGAACGTCGGATCATTCTTGAGTTTATTGTATAAATGCATGACATGCAGAATGTTCAGCAACTGCCGCTTGTAGCCGTGCAATCGTTTCACCTGTACATCAAAAATAGAATCGGGATTCACCGGTGTTCCGGTATGATCCAAAATATAAGCTGCAAGTCGTTCCTTATTGCCTCGTTTAATGGCACGGAATTGGTCTTGGAACGATGCATCTTGCGAAACTTTTGACAGCTCATTTAACTTGCCAGGCTCGGTTATCCAAGCATTGCCGATCGTCTCTGTTATGAGATTGGATAGTTTGGGATTGGCATGCATTAACCAGCGGCGATGCGTTATTCCATTGGTTTTGTTGTTGAAACGCTCTGGATAAAGTGCATAGAACGGAGCCATCTCACGTTCTTTGAGAATTTCGGTGTGCAGTGCCGCTACACCATTAACGCTGTGGCTGCCCACGATAGCGAGATGTGCCATTCTAACCTGATCATGTGCAATAACGGCTAGATGTGTTATACGTTCCTGATCTCCAGGATATCGATCCAGAAGCATGCTACAGAAGCGCTTGTTAATCTCTTCAATAATCATGTAGATCCGTGGCAACAGCTTGCTAATCATGGAGACGGGCCATTTTTCAAGTGCCTCACTGAGTGTAGTATGGTTTGTATACGAAACCGTGCGGGTCGTGATGTCCCACGCTTCATCCCATCCATACCCCTGATCGTCCATTAAGATGCGCATCAATTCAGGAATGACGAGAGTTGGATGCGTATCGTTAATATGGAAAGCAACCTTATCCGGCAATCGGTCATAGGACAGACCAAGCTTATTAAACGTCCGCAAGGCGCTCTGCACCCCAGACGAACACATGAAATACTGTTGCTTCAAGCGAAGCAGCTTGCCTTCATACTGAGAATCGTCAGGATACAGGAACTCCGAGATGGACTCAACCGAACGACTGTAATCGAGATATCCATAATAGTTCGAAGGCGTATCCAGTGAACTTTCGCGCTTCGGCTCAGCACTCCAAAGTCGAAGTGTATTTACATGGGGGTGACCATATCCGATAATCGGCACATCGTAGGGAACCGCCACGACGGATTCGGCATCCTTCGTTACAAACTGATACCGTCCATTCTCTTCGTGCGTTTCTACGCGTCCCCAGAACTTTACTTCGACCTTCTTGTCTGGACGGCGGACTTCCCACTCATTGCCCTTCTCCAGCCAATTATCCGGTAGCTCTACCTGGTTGCCGTTGATGATTTTTTGTTCAAACAGACCATATTTATAACGAATACCACAGCCATGACCTGCGTAACCGAGGGATGCTAATGAATCCAGAAAACAGGCTGCGAGTCGTCCTAATCCACCGTTACCAAGTCCAGCGTCCGCTTCTTGTTCCTCCACTTCCTCTAACGAGAAGCCTAGATCAGCCAAGCTGTCGCGCACGAGTTCCAATTCATTGACATTGAGTAGGTTATTGCCGAGCAGACGTCCAATCAGGAATTCGAGCGAGAAGTAATAGACCTGTTTATCCTGCCGCTGCTTAAATCCTTGATTCGAGGTCGCCCAATCTTGCCCCGCGTATTCGCGAATCATACTTCCAAGTACGTGATAGACATCTTCCTGCGTTGCTTCTTCAAGCGGTTTGCCCAATTTGCTGACCAGATTCCGTTGAAATATGCTCTTGAACGTTTCTTTGTTGTCAAACAAAAGTAGGTTCCTCCCGGTGAAATCCTGTAGAGTGGTGACGGTTCATACACTGAAGTGACTAGCATTCTGCAAAGTGGTCGTTACGGTGACGAATCATTCTTTCGATCGCTGTTGTCTCCCAAATTTCAACCTATTTAATAGGTTGAAATTTGGAGACAAAGGCGAACGCTTCGCTTCTTCAGAATTGATTTCGTCCCCTTCACTACGTTTGCATATAAACAAGAATCTTCAGAAATAGAGCAAAATTTAATTTCCGCTAATGTATGAACCTAAATCCATCCTACAGGATTTTTATTTTATATATTTATAGAAACAATTTCATCTCTCATATAAATGAGGATGATGGTAGCTATAGCTAGTTAAAAGACGATTGTCGGCGAATTGCCACTTGGATCTATATCTACTCCTGATTAAAACAAGGAAATTCAGGCTGAAATAGATTCATTTATAGATGATATCGGTTATGCCATCAGATTAAATAATAGTGCTTTTTGCCAAAATATATGGGTTCGAAGGATCTCCAATTAACGTTTGCCCACCCGTCAGCCTCACATCTTTATCGAGGATCACATTCTCCAGTACAGCTCCCTCACCAATGTAACACTTCTGCATAATAATGGAACCCTTAATTTTGGCACCTTTGGCTACGTGCACCCCACGAAATAGAATGCTATCCTCTACTTCTCCACCTACGATGCACCCATTCGCAAGTAAGGAATGTTTCACATCGGCTGTATCGAGGTATTTGGCAGGTGCTTCATATTTGATTTTCGTCTGAACAGGTTCCTCTTTGAATAGCTGTTCATATAGCCCTGTGTTCAACAGATCCAGACTGTTCCGATAATAGCTGTCGATTGAATTGATTACTGCATGATATCCGTCATACGCATATGCGGCAATCTTCAAACCATCCGGATTTTTCTGAATCACATCACGGAAAAAATGACTCTCGCCGTGATCGATGCAGCGCTGTACTTGGCGCAAGAACAGTTCTTTTTCCATGATAAAAATTTCTGTATATATATTCGGATGATCGGCACTTTGGTGAATGTCCACCACATTACCGTACCCGTCATGTTCAACTTTGACACATGCATTATGCTCAGGTAACAATTGATCTACTTTTTTGCAGACCAGCGTAACGTCCGCTCCTGTGCTTATATGGTACCTATACACATCCTGAAGATCCGCCTTGGTCACATGACGACTACCGGCATGAACAACATATTGTCCCGCACCCCGGTGGAAGAAATCCAGGTTATTGTGAAAATGCTGTAAATCGCCCTGTGAGGTATCCGTTGGATCATTCCAATCCGGTGGCAAAATAAACATACCTCCGTGTTTACGATCCAGATCCCATGGCTTTCCATCCCCCAGATGATCTAAGAGTGAGCGATATTTACGCCTTACAAATACACCAATACTTTCAATGCCTGCATTCATCATGTTGGATAGAACAAAATCAATTAGACGGTAACGTCCGGCATAGGGCACCGCAGCTCCGCAGCGAAAGTACGTCAATTCCTTCAATTCTTCAAGCTCATGGTCAAGGTTAATAACTCCGATCAATGGTTTCATCGCATGCACCGTCCTTTACCCTTAGATTAGGCTTTGCTTGTCATTCCCTCGCGGAGCTGGCGCTCCAATTCTTCTTGATCAATAAGTACAATATCACTTTCGTCTCCAGGTATAGGGGCAATGTGTGCACCATCAGGGATGACGAGTCCTTCCGATATAATAGCGCGATGAATGCGCACATTGTGCCCAATCTTCACTTTTGGCATGACAACAGAGTCAATGACTTCACTGTGCTGACCGACCTCGACGCCATAAAATAATACCGAATGGTTCACCTCACCGTGCACAACCGTGCCTTCACTAATAATGCAATTGCGCACCTTCGCCGTTGGAGAAATATACTGTGCAGGCTGATTCGGATTGCGCGTATAGATACGCCAGTCTGGATCATTCAGATTAAATGGTGACTCATCGTTCAGCAGATCCATATTGGATTCCCACAAACTGCGAATTGTACCAACGTCTTTCCAATAGCCTTCAAATGGATATGCATAAAGTGATTTTTCATGTTCAAGCAATAAGGGGATGATGTCTTTGCCAAAATCATAAGAGGTGGATGCCTGTTGTTCGTCATGGATCAGGAAACGTTTCAGTACATCCCACTTGAAGAGATAGATGCCCATAGATGCGAGTGTACTCTTAGGCTGAGAAGGTTTTTCTTCGAATTCGTAGATACGGTAGTCATCATGAGTGTTCAGTATCCCGAACCGACTTGCCTCTTCCAGTGGTACATCAATGACTGAAATCGTGCAATCCGCGTCCTTTTCCTTATGATACTGAAGCATTTTCTCATAATTCATTTTATAAATATGATCCCCTGATAGAACGAGTACATGTTCAGGGTCAAATTGTTCGATAAAGTTGAGATTCCGATAGATGGCGTCGGCTGTTCCACGATACCAGTTGCTTCCATCCTCACGTTCATGTGGGGGCAGTACATACACTCCACCATTTTTGCGATCCAAATCCCAATCGCTGCCAATTCCAATATAGGAGTGCAACACAAGAGGTTCATATTGGGTCAGCACACCAACGGTGTCAATGCCAGAGTTAGAGCAGTTACTAAGAGGAAAATCAATGATTCGATACGTACCACCGAAATAAACAGCTGGTTTAGCCAGTGATTTGGTAAGTCCCTTCAATCGTTTGCCTTGCCCTCCGGCTAGCAGCATTGCTACAACTTCTTTTTTCGCCATTATTACAGCCTCCTCCACTTGCATTCATTCTCTCTTTCATTCAGTCGCCCATGTCTTATTCTGTGGATGAGTGGACACTGTTGTCATGATCAGGAGCATGCTGTATAAACCGCGTTCATGTTCATTACGTATACGAAAGTGGTGAAGAACTCACATTGTAAATAAGCTGGCATCCCTGCCATGTCAGAAACGAAATTAAAATGAAAAATAAAAAGTGAAGAGTCATCTAACTAGCTAAGCTGAGGTGTTTTTGCAGGGTGGCAATCGTTATTGTTGCGTAGAATATGAGTCTCTTGCCTGACTAAACATTAAACACAAACAAGAAACACGAAACGTACTGAGTCATTTTTCCTAAAAGCTCAACTACTCCTCTCTCCGGGCATTCACTCCTTCCAATACACTTTGTCATTACTTAGGAATTGTATTCGCTAAGAAGGAATCAAACTCCTTTTGTTTTGTAAGGAAATATAATATGGAAAATAAAGTAATTAAAAATACAATTAAATCACAAATAAGCCGAGAACTTGTATTCCCGGCTTGTGTGCACATTTTATTATATAATTTTACGGAACAGCTCCATCACTTCGTCCTTGGAAGGTTGATAGGGGTTCCCAGGTGCACAGGCGTCCTTCATCGCGTTATCAGCGAGCAGTTCGATATCCAAATCTTCAACACCTAATTCGGACAGCTTTTCTGGAATACCGACCTCTTTGGACAGCTGGCGAATCGCCTCAATGACATATTCAGAGCACTGCTCATCACTCTTACCTTTCACATCCATGCCAATCGCTTTGGCGATATGACGGAATTTGCCTGGCACATGTTTGGCATTCATCTCTTCCACATATGGGAGTAACATCGCGTTACACACACCGTGCGGAAGATCGTATACGCCACCTAATTGATGCGCCATCGCGTGGACGTACCCTAATCCAGCATTGTTAAAGGCGATCCCGCCAAGAAAACATGCATACGTCATATGTTCCCGCGCTTCCAGGTCACCGCCGTCTCTTACAGCTCTCGGCAAATATTCGAAGATCAATTCTACGGCCGCCGCTGCTGTCGCACTTGTGACCGTAAATCCTCCTGGTGTAACCATCGCTTCCACAGCATGGGTCAATGCATCCATCCCGGTTGCCGCAGTCAGGCTAGAAGGCTTGCTTAACATCAGTTCCGGATCATTCACCGACAGGGAAACGAGACTGTTTTTGTCCACCATCACCATTTTCACTTTACGTTCCTCATCTGTAATCACGTAGTTAATTGTCACCTCACTTGACGTACCAGCCGTTGTGTTAAACGCGACGAGTGGTACTGACTTATGCTGCGATTGATGAAGCCCTTCATAATCACGGATATGACCACCATTCGTAGCTACAATGCCAATAGCCTTCGCTGCATCCTGTGGTGAACCACCGCCAATCGAAATAATTGCATCACATCCATGTTCTTGATACACCTGAAGACCATCATGTACGTTCTGACATGTCGGATTAGGCTGAACATCATCATATACGATATAGTCTAGCCCAGATTTTCTTAATATAGACAGCACCTGTTCCGTAACGCCTGAAGCAATTAACGGACGGTCACTGACGACCAGTACTTTGCGAATCCCCATGTCTTGAATTATTTTACTTGCTTCTTGTATGCAGCCTCTCCCCATCAAGTTCACGGGCGGAACATAATAAGCATGTGTTGCCATTTGAACCAGCCTCCTGTTACCCTGATTTGTAACTAACTTCATTGTAACTGAATCCGTTTTCAGATATAGTGAAATTAATCACAATAAGACTAACAAATGTTACATTAGAGGATTATCCACAATAAAGTTATAAAAAAAGAGCTAACCACCAAGGGTTAACTCTTTCTTAGTTATCGTTTTTAATTCTTAGTCTTTACTCCAATTCTGATAATTCAGTTCAGGTTCTCAACAGATCTTGAATGGGTGCGTAGTACACACGGTATGCCTCTCCCTGCTCAAAGCCCAGCTTGTGAGCAATCGCAATCGAATCCTTACGAAAATCTTCGGTTGTCCAATGAGGTATACAACCACGATCAAGACATAACTGTATATAAGAAGTCGCCAGCGCTGTTGCCAGACCTTGACCACGATGCACTACGTCGTACGTATGAATGCCAATCTCATGATGCTCGTCACTCACAAATACTGACAAACACGTACCTACGACTTCTCCTTCCAGCATGACACAGGTTCCTAGCCCATATCGGATAAAGTCCTCAACCGTGTACCAGAATTTCAAAATCTCTTTTTGGATCACACCACTCGTGTCCTCTTCCAGCAACGTAGCATCGATCACGCTAACTTGATATTGCGGAGGAATATTAAAACAAGTCTGTTGCTGCAACCAATGATGAAATTTCATCTGATTAAAGGTGAACGGAACTCGATAACCCTCGCCTAATTTCCCTGCAAAGGTCACCTGTAAGATCAAATCCCAACTGCCTCCATGAGTCGGAAGCACTTCAAGATTCAACATCTCTTCACCAACCCTCAGGGCTTCGGGTAGAAGCTCCTCCGATAACAGCTGTTTCACATGTCTATGAAATAAGAAGTCGTTCGAATCACCCATCCAATAAAACATTTCATGTCTCGCCCAGATAAACACGCTGTTTAGGATATCTGGATGATCGACATAGACACGTCCGGCTTGAAGCCCATCAAGCACTCCACCCATGACGACATGCCCCTGCCGTTCACCTACAAGATCCTTAACACGTTTTAATACCGTTGGATCATGAACTAAGTACAACATGATATAACCCTCGCATTCTAAGAGTATTCGTGAGCTACAGACATCCCAACCTGCCCTTCTAGCTCTAGCCTCAGAATGCGATACCGATCAAGTGTGGATTAATCTTCGTACCATTTCACCTCATTTAACCTACTCTTCGGATTTTCTTAGAGAGCTTTGTCGTCTACGCCATCCAGCCAAGCTTCAATATCCCCAATTACAGAAGAGACACAGCCGTCTTCAAACGGAGAATTAAGACCCGCAAGCTCGACCAAGCCAGTAAAGGACAGGCTTCCTCCCGCTTTGCACAGCGTCAAATAATCAGCCCAGGCAGACTTCATATCCTGATTACTGCGTTTCCAGAACTGGAATGCACAGATTTGAGCCAACGTATAGTCAATGTAATAGAACGGTGACGAGAAAATATGACCCTGTTTATGCCAGAATCCGCCCTGCTCCAAATACGCATTATCTTTGTAATTAATATGCGGCAAATATGTCTTCTCAATGTTGCGCCAAGCTTGCTTGCGTTCTGTCGGAGTTGCTTCAGGATTAGCATAGACAAAGTGTTGGAACTCATCAACTGCTACGCCATAAGGGATAAAGAGCAGTCCGGAAGAAAGGTGATCGAACTTGTATTTATCCGTATCTTCCTTGAAGAACAGCTCCATCCACGGCCAAGTGAAGAACTCCATGCTCATGGAATGAATCTCTGCGGATTCATAGGTAGGCCAGTTGTATTCCGGCACCTCAAAGTGACGGCTCTCATACACCTGGAACGCATGACCTGCTTCGTGAGTCAAGACATCAATGTCACCTGATGTTCCGTTGAAGTTAGAGAAAATAAACGGTACTTTGTAATCGTTCAAGTAGGTGCAATAGCCTCCGCCCTGCTTGCCTTTTTTGCTAACCA
Source organism: Paenibacillus sp. MER 99-2 (assembly GCF_023714095.1). Classification (NCBI taxonomy): domain Bacteria; kingdom Bacillati; phylum Bacillota; class Bacilli; order Caryophanales; family Paenibacillaceae; genus Paenibacillus; species Paenibacillus sp. MER 99-2. The sequence continues at coordinate 2,309,934 of NZ_JAMAUZ010000001.1, forward strand.
GATCCATGAGCTCGTTCTCAGTCATCATCTGGAAGAACGCATCTGTCTCAGGGGACAGTTCAGCGTACATTTTTTTGCCGTTCTCAATAATCCAGTCCGCATCGCCCTTAGGCGTTGGGTTACCTGTCTTGAAGCTAAAGCCTTGATCGTAGTAATAGAACGTATCCACATCAATCCGGCTACGCTGGCGCTCTCTAAGTTTAGATGCTACTGGCACGATATAATCGCGAACTTGAGCACGGAAATTAGCCACCATCTCCGCATTATAATCCGTACGGTTCATGCGATCGTAACCAAGCTCAACATACGTTGGATATCCCAGCTTTTTCGCAATTTGAGTACGCACTTTCACCAATTCATCGTAAATTCGGTCAAATTCAGCTTCATGCTCAGCCATGAATGTATATCTGGCTTCTGAAGCACGCTCACGCATGGAGCGGTCTGTAGACAGCTCGAATGGATGAAGCTGTGGCAATGTGCGCTCTTCACCTTCAAACGGAATTTTGGCTGAAGCAATCAGTTGATTATATTCTGTAGAAAGTCGGTTCTCTTTCTGCAGATCGCCAATAATTTCAGGACTGAATGTTTTCAAGGAGAGTTCTGCAAGCTGGAACAGCTGTGCTCCCCATTTTTGCTCTAATTCAGCACGGAATTTGGAATTCACCAGCGCGCGGTAATAATCTGTAATATATTCTTGAATGACAGGGTAGCTCTCATCAAGGAACTCCTGCTCTGCCTTGTAGAAACTATCGTTTGTATCAATAGAATGACGAATGTACACGAGCTGTGCTTGTGTCTCAAAATCGCTGCGCAAAGCATTAATCTGATCCATATATCCACTTTGCTCTTCAACTGTTGCTGAAGCTTCGAACTGACTCAACAATTGTTGAAATGATGTTTTGATGTGTTCCAGATCGGGACGTGTATACGAATATTCACTAAATTTCATTATGTACACCCTTTCCTATTCGGTAAATTCGGGAGATTCCCGTGTTAAACTAACCTTATTATACAAAAGAGCAGCCTAAAAATCCCATCTTTACGAAAAATATTTATCCATTGGTCAAATTGAAGAACATGTAAGGTCACGTTTGTTACACAACCGTGTAAGGTAATCATGGATACATGACCTAACGCAAATAAGCCCGCCCCGCATTATCGCGAAGCCAGCTTATAAGCTTGTCTTACTTACATATGCTATTCAATAATTCAGACTAATTTTTGTCTTTGTCCACAACCATATAAAACCAGCCCATTCCGACCATTCCCACGACCATAATTGCAACCAAAATAATGATGTAAGTCATGAATGTAACCCCCCTGCTTCCGAATATTCTACACACTACTACCAGTTTACACGGTGAAACGCCTTTTGAATTGACCGAACATTGACAAAAATACGAAATCTTTAATTTTAATCAATGGATCTATATTCAGGATGATATGTTATTCATTATTCCACGTTCTAGGTATCTGCATCCACATCTCACCCACGACGCTGAACCTTATGTAATGATTTAATGACACCCCTTGCATGCAGATCAAATCATACCATATCACAAAATGCAATCCATGCCCAACGTTTCATCTGTTATACATCCGGTGTATACTATAAATCTATGAAATAGAAATAAGATTTTACATTGAAAGGTTGAACCAGATGTCGATTCGTATGCCTTTACGTCACTTATTTATTGCCATCTTACTAACATTAATGTTAACCGTATTAACTGCTTGCGCAAACGGAGAAGCCCATGTAACCGTCAATCTGGATGGGTCATCCGATCTCGATCTGAATCTAAGTGTAACCGATGCTGCACTGGGCAAAATTGGACAGGATAACCTTATGGGTCTGCTTGCAGACACGTTAAAAAAGAACAATTTCCAAGCAGAGGTGACCAAGCAGGGAGACACGCAGCAGCTTACTGCCACCACTCACTATGAGAAAAGCAGTACAACTGACTTTGATATGTCAAGCTTACCTGAAGGCATTAAGGTGGAGCAATCCACAACACCTGGTTTGTTCTCATCAACACTTCACCTTACTGCAGAAGCGGATGTCATGGAATCTATGCCAGATGGAACCATCAAAGATCAGATTAACAAAGTACCGAGCTTTCTTAAAAACTTGTTATTAAAGGATGTTAATTTCGACTTCAAGCTAACTCTCCCCATCAAAGCGAAGGATTCCAACGCAGATGTTGTGGAAGATGGCGGTAAAACACTAACGTGGCACGTTTCCCCACTCAATCGGAATACACTGGATTTGACTGTACAGATTCCGAACATTCGAAATATTATTATCGCAGCTGTTATTGGCCTTATTTTAATCGCTGTATTGCTGATCTGGTTATTATTGCGTCGTAGACGTGTCAGACAGCGCCGAAATGGCTAAAATATATAGCGTAAGGATAATAAAATGCGGTTAATTTGAATCGTGACTTGCCAAACGTTGTGAGGGATAGTAGAATACATCCGTACTGTGTGAACGGTTAAACTTATTACGGAAAAGCTAAAGAGGTGACAGTATTACATGAATATCCGGGAATGTCCTTTACCTGGTATCGGAGTTAAGTACCAGTTTGATACAAAAAGCGGCAACCAACTGGTTATTATTGTGCATGAAGATGGACGCCGTGAATTGTTCTCAGTTGACCCAACTGACCAAGAGGAACTGACGCTAATTGCAGAATTGGAAGATGATGAGTGTGTAACCCTCTCTGGGTTAATCGGAGGATGGTCTTAAGTTTTTTTAAGCCCCTCTCAGATGGATAGTTCTCCACTACAAAAAATGAAAAGCAACCTGCCTCTAAGCTAAGGGGCAGGTTGTTTCAATTCATAGGTTACTTAACTAGGTTGCTTCGTCATTGGTTATCTAACATTTTTTGATGAGCTCGAATAAAGGGAACCCATGTATTCATGACACGACGTATCTCCTGAGAACTGAACGGCTTGCTAATAAAATCCTGCATGCCACACTTCAAACATGCTTCACGATCTGTAGCACCAACAAATGCAGTGATGGCAGCAATGACCGGAATTTCCGGATGGGTTTGCCTAATTTTGCAGGTTGCCTCGATGCCATCCATGATTGGCATTTTGATATCCATAAAGATAAGATCATAATGCTCACGTTCCAGAGCCTTCACAGCCTCTTCACCATTCTCTACAATGTCACATACACCGCCGTGCTTACGCAGCATCTCCTCCATAAGGTGACTGTTCAGTTGTTGATCCTCTGCCACTAAAATTTTAATCCCCGCAGCCTGACGTGACTGATCGGTTTGTTCACTCACTTCATCGGATTGCTCTATAAGCTCTCCAGATTCGTCATTCCAGCGCTCTAGCGACAAAGTGAAATAGAATTCTGCTCCCTCACCCGCATCACTCTGTACGCCAATCGCACCGCCCATAAGCTCCACCAGCTTCTTGCTGATCGCCAACCCCAGACCTGTGCCTCCATATTTGCGATTAATGGAAGGATCAAGCTGCGAGAACGATTGGAATAGTTGATGCTGCTTCTCAAGCGGTATACCAATTCCTGTATCTTTCACCGTAAATGCCAGTGTAAGCCGATCCTCATTCTCACATTCTGCTGGATTCACATTCATATGGATTTGAATGTTGCCCTTATCCGTGAATTTGACCGCATTACCAACGAGGTTGATGAGCACTTGGCGAATACGTGTCTCGTCCCCTCTTATTCGCTCAGGAACCTGATCCGATATTTCACAATATAATTCAATATTTTTCTCGGATGCACGCAGTGCAAACAGTTCCATTACACCCGCCGTCATCTCTCTCAGATCGACCGCCTCATGCGCAAGATCCATTTTGCCAGCTTCAATTTTGCTAAAATCCAGAATCTCATTGAGGATATGCAACAAAGATTCTCCGCTATCAATGATGATCTCGGCAAATCCATGTTGTTCCTCATCGAGTTCTGTTTCCTTTAATAAATGTGCCATTCCCATAATGCCATTCAGTGGTGTGCGCAGCTCATGACTCATAATCGCAAGGAATTCCGACTTGGCTTTGTCCGCATGCTCAGCCACTTCCTTCGCCCGAATAATCTCATTTACACTTGTCATATCGCGAAAGACCAGAACCGCTCCTCGCGTTTTCCCCTGATCCATAATAGGCTTAAGTTGAAATTCTGCAAGGAAGCTTGAACCATCTTGTCTCCAGAAAACGGACTCTGACCTTGGCAGGCTCCGTCCTTCACGAACAGCTTTCACAATTGGCGTTTCGTTTGTTGGATAAGGGATACCTTCGCTTTGCATTTGCAATATAATCTCCTCAAACGGCATGCCATTGGTAGCACTTGGGCAGAAGTCCATCATCTCTGTTGCAGCCGGGTTTGCGAAGATGATATGTCCCTCCCGATCAAGCCCAATGACACCTTCGGACATTGCATTTAATATGAGTGCACGTTCATAACTTAAATTTTCAATTTCCTCAACATATCGTTTAGATTCCGTAATATCACTCGTAATTCCAAATACACCTACGACTTGTCCTTCAAGAATAATCGGAACATTAATTACACTCGTTTCAATGCGCTGACCGTCTTTGTGAATTAGTCCAATCTCATAGCTCTGAGCTTTCCCCTTCACACTCTCTTCAAAAGAGTAACGGGTTTTATCCAGGTCCACCGGATCAATGAGATGTTCAAACGAGCCACCTAGCAGCTCCTCTTTGGTATGTCCAGTAAGCTGCTCCTGTCCCGAATTCGCTTTAAGCAACTTCCCATCTGGAGCAAGTGACGTTACCCCCAATGGATTAAAGTCGAATAGTGACTGATACTCCTGCTGACGAAGCTCCTCTTGCTTGCTGGCAGTCATATCTCTAGTTACGGCAATCATCTCCTGAAGATTACCCTGCTTATCATATACATACTGTGTTAACGTATCCGCCCACACTGGCGATCCATCCTTATGCCGGAGACGATAACTGATTCGATCTGGAGCAAGACCTTGCACTTGTCCCGACACATATGCCTTGACTAGAGGAATATCCTCTGGATAGATCACAGATAAGCCGGATTGACCTATTAACTCCTCCGGTGTATAACCGAGCATGCTTTCGCAGGCGGGCGATATATATTTGAAAGTACGCTCAACATCGGCATGATGAATGGCGATCATATCCAAGGTTGATTCTGTGAGCATGCGAGAGATTTGGCTACTTTCCTCCAACTTTTGGCGCTGGATGATCAAGCGCTCCTCCGCTTCTTTTTGCTTCGAAATATCAGCTGCTTGTACGAGCAAATACAATGGTTCATCCGTTATCTCATCCTTGACGATACATGCCCTTACGCATGCCCATAGAAGTGTATTATTTTTGCGTTTGAGGCGGAACTCCGTTTCATACATCATGGTGACGCCATTGGTCATATCGTAGAATTCAGACCGGAAGCTATCCATATCCAGATCAGGCTCATAAATCATATGTATGATTGGTGTATCAATTAACTCGTCTTCAGGGTATCCCAACATCTCACAAAAGGCGGGATTGAGCTGGAGCCAACGACCATTCACATGTGAAGCAACAGCAATGCCGATCGGCGCATGAGTATATAGTTGTTCGAACAGCAAACGGTTCTGTGTAATTGGATTCGACACCGCTTATCCTCCTTTTCAATTATCCAACCAATTCGTAATGAAAGCTTATTTCAATACATAACTTCATCTATAGAGTGTTACCCCAAATTCTATCATTGTTAACGATTTTACGTACGAAATTTTGGCATGTATCGACATCTTTAATGTTCTAGCCCCATCAAGCAACTGAACCGCTAACTACCCGCCTATAGGCTACATCACATTCTCATGTATTTTTACGAGTTTTCATCTAAATAAAGCCTGTACATCCGAATGATATGGAGGTATCGATTATGATTATTGTTGCAAATCAACCTGTTCAATTAAATCGCGCACACTGGACTCCCTTTGAATGGCACTGGCTCCAACAACTTCTAAACAGTTCGAAAGTGTATACGTATCAGTCCATGGAGCATCTTCAATTTGAATGGAAACTGCGTTCTTCGCTTGTCGAAGCGGCAGAGGGGCTTAATGCCAGTGGTGTTAGCTTCGCCTCGTTCGAACAATCCAGATGTAATCCCGTTTACTGGAATCTGAATGCCCAAGGTGGATTTGAATTAAGACCTAACGTTACACCCGCAGAGGGAATTCGCGACATTTGGAGAAACGGATCCTTGTACGCCTTCGAATGTGCAACTGCAACCGTCATCGTATTATATGGTGGTGTGCTTGGAAGCATCCGTGAAGATGCCTTCAATTCACTATTCCGCAACCTGCTCCTCTTCGACTGGCATTACGATAGCGATCTGCGTTTAACAGAGAAAAACGGCAGTGACGACGCTCTCCCTGGGGATGTACTCTATTTCAAAAATCCGGATGTGTCTCCCGAAACGCCTGAGTGGCAAGGGGAGAATACGATTAAACTTCGGGAGGATTGGTATTATGGTCACGGTATTGGTATTGCTCGCGGGGAACAAATTATACGCACTTTGAATCAATTCCGCGTTCCAGGTAGCCGCACCTCTGCGTATCTGATGGATACGGTCATTTATCCTGATTTTTATTATCTGTCACGGTTTGCAAATAGCAATAATGTGAATTCAGGTTCTGCATCGACGCCTGTGTTACCGGGACAGTTATACGTACGTGTAGGTGGTAGTCGTTATTTGAGAACCTGATGCTTTTCATGTGGTTGACTCCTGCGTCTATATAATAAAACAAAACCAAAAACTCAGTGAATCCACAAAATAGTATTGTAGTTTCACTGAGTTAACGATATGCCACGTCTTGCTACCCTTTCGTCATCCTGAACGTGAATCATCGACTAGTCGGCATACACTTATTGGGGAGTTATTACTTTGGATCCAACTGAACTACAACTTGTTTCCCGCTCACTTGTACCCCTGTTGTTTTGCTGCCGAATTCGGCCAAGGCTTGGCTTAGCTGCTCAGCCCATTCCTTGCCAGCCGCGCCCTCTTTGCTTCCGTGAACCTGAATGACCAGCTTCACGGAATCCCCTTTTTTCAAGATACGCTCTGCCTGTGCTTGCTTGGTATCCCGATCATGATCTTCCATTTGCAGAGTTAAACGGATCTCCTTCACCTTACGTTTATCCGGAGATTTGCTTGATTTCTTCTTCTCCTGCTGCGCCTCTGCTTTGGCTGCTCCAGCCCCAATTAGTTTGCACGGTGGTGGACTGGTCATGAGAGAGGTGCAGACCAGATCCACCTTGTACTGTTTCGCCAAGGCAAGCGCCTCACGCGTAGACATGATTCCGAGATCCTCACCGTTTATCCCAGTTACATGGACTTCCGATGCTTTGATCTTTTCATTTTTAATCACATTTATGACCTCCTTCATAATAAAAGCCTGTTCTGACCTATGACAGATCAGAACAGGCTTGATTGATGTACATGATCATCATGTACCCTATACCAGACGGTTATTACAGACTGTTGAATGCTTCTGTCAGAACCGGAACAATCTGTGATTTACGAGATACTACACCCTTCAGAAGAGCCTGGCTATCAGCCAACGTTACATTGTACGCTTTTTCCACTGCATTAGTAGAAGCTCCGTATGCCAGAGCAACAGAGTCGTTGTTGAGGATATCTGTTACAACGAATACGAAGAGGTCAAGACCTTTACTGGAGATGATTGCGTCGATTGCAGCTTGCAATTCGGCTTTTTTCACAAGAACATCGTTAACGTCAACAGCGTTGACTTGTGCGATTTCAACTTTTGCTTGACCCATTACGAATTCTTTGGCATCCAAAGAGATCAATTCAGCAATCGTTTTTTGACTCAGATCAGCACCTGCTTTGAGCATGTCCAATCCGTAGCTGTCTGCATCTACACCCGCAATAGCAGCCAGTTCACGTGCAGCCGCTACATCTTGCTCTGTGCAAGTTGGCGATTTGAACAACAGGGAGTCAGAGATAATAGCAGACAGCATAAGTCCAGCGATTGGCGCGCTGATCTCTACACCGTTCTCTTTGTACATTTTATTTAAAATCGTTGCAGTACAGCCCACAGGCTCTGCGCGGAAATACAGTGGCTGGCTTGTTTCAAAGTTCGCAATACGGTGATGGTCAATAACTTCTACCACTGTTACTTCTTCGATATCACTAACACTTTGCTGACGCTCGTTGTGGTCAACCAGGATGACTTTGTTTACTTCATTTGCTGCCGTTTTGATCAAACGTGGTGCTTCCACCTTGAAATGATCCAGTGCAAACTGAGTTTCACCGTTCACGTCTCCAAGACGAACCGCTTCAACCTCATGACCTAATTTTGCTTTGAGATCTGCATAAGCAATTGCTGAACAGATCGTGTCTGTGTCAGGATTTTTGTGTCCGAAGATTAACGCTTTTTCCATATTGATAGCCCTCCGTCAATTCTGATTTAGAATAATAAATGTCGTTTATAATTCATACCCTTACTGATTATAGCGTTAAAAGGGCTTAATTCCAATCCCCTTACAGCGAATTCATTGCAAATGATTCTCAGGACAATCTTTCTAGCCCTAACGCTATAGACCATAGGCCTGTATTTTATTTTGCCGTTGTTGTCGCCACGTTAGCAATGAGATGGCTTTCCAAACGCTCACCTTCACAGAGTGCCTGAACGAGAGCTCTTCCTGAATCCGGTGTCATTTTGCCATACCAATCCCCTTGTGGGTACACAATCGTCACACATGCATCATCACAGCGTCCATTGCAACGTGTTCGTGTCGTATGAATAAATTCACTTGCCCCTTGGTTCTTGATCTCATCTCGCACAGCCTGGGTAACTTCCTCCCCCTCGTTACGCATACAGGTACCACCGTTACAGAGTAAAATATGATGCTGCAATTGATCCAGATTATAAATAGCCAAAATGTAGTTCATTCCCCTCAGCTTTGTTATCGTATGTATAGTGACATAACATAAACTTATAAATTAGCATATGAAACCTAGATAAGCAATGCTCATACGTTAAAGTTCCACGTCCTCTGCATTCTCTCTATTTTTCACAAAGAACGTCTGTAGACTGCCATCCTCACTAATTGTGAGCATGTTCAGTTGAGCACCATAGGCGCATCCACCGTCGATGCCAATCTTATCACCCGTTGAGGAGAACCAAATGCCCATCTCATCATGCAAATATTTCACAGGCGTATGCCCGAAGACCACCGTTTCCTCAATTGCCGTAGGTCTGGAATAGAACGGTTCCCGAATCCACATAAAGTCACTCTCTGGCTGCTTACGCCAATCCGTTACGTCTGGATTAATCCCTGCATGTACAAACACATAACCCGGAATTTCATACACCAACGGAAGTTGATCCAGAAACTGAAGATGATGGCTATAGTGGTTGCGTACCCACACTTTGGCTTCATCATAGGCATTCCAGTCAAATTCATTTTCGTCCCATGCTGTTGCATAGTTTACATAACTACCAAGTGTCTGTAAACCACCATTGCGAATCCAGTGGCTATCGTATTCCTTGTTATCATTGGTCAACGCTTTAACCATCATCGCATCATGATTTCCCTTCAGCGCAATGATAGAATGACGTTGCTGTAGCTCTATGATCTGATCAACGACCTGTCTGCTCTTGAGCCCTCGATCCACATAGTCTCCAAGCAAAATTAATTCATCCTGAACCGAATCATAGCTCACATGGTGAAGCAGAGCATTGAATTCGTCGTAACAGCCATGAATATCACTTATAACGCATCTACGAATGTGAATCCTTCCTCTCTTATCGAGGTTACTACCAGAGCCCCATTAGGATTAAGCTGAACACCTGACGATATCTCATAATCAGAGATGGGATTCAACCGAAATTATCTAGCCTTACCCCATCTCCTTAATTCTAATGAACGAATTTTCAGAACACATACTTCCCTATCTATTCTCAACTACTATTACATTCCCGACGAATTCGCTTAATCCTTCTTTAAGCCGAAGGCTTCTGCAATCAAGCCGAATGAGCGAAGACGTGCGTCAAATGAATGAATGGCTGAGGCGATGATCACTTCATCGGCTTCATGCCGCTCAGCCATTGCTGTAATTTTCTCTTTCACCTGATCCGGTGTACCTACGATTGAGAATGAACGACGCTGGCGAATCTGCTCCATTTCCATTGCAGTATAAGGATAGTTGTGAACCGTCTCTAATGATGGGAATGAGCTCTGTTCCAGCCCACGACCTAATCGCAAGAAGAAAAGCTCATTGCTTCGAGCAAGCTCAGCCGCTTCCTCTTCAGTCTCCGCACAGAACGCAGAGACAGCAATCATAGAATGAGGTCGATCATTAAGGATCGACGGTTTGAAATGTCGACGATAATGCTTCATTGCTTCTTCCCCACCTGGTGTGCCAAAGAATTGAGCAAACGCATACGCCGTTCCTTGCGCGGCTGCAATTCTTGCCCCTTCAGAGCTAGAACCAAGCAACCATACCTCTGGCACTGTCGGCACAGATGGAGCAGCCACTAGGGAAGCGAAGCGATGATCCTCTGATAATTGCTCATGAAAGTAACCTCCCAGATCTGCGATCTGTTGTGGGAAAAATTGCACGTTAGAGGACTTCCCCTCATTGAGAGCTCGACTTGCAATCGGCATGCCTCCAGGTGCTCTACCAATCCCGAGATCAATACGACCAGGATGCAATGCCTCTAATAAACGGAAGTTCTCTGCAACCTTGTATGCACTATAATGTGGGAGCATTACACCACCTGATCCTACCCGAATCCGCTCGGTATGAGCAGCGACATGTGCAATCATGACTTCAGGACTTGAAAAGGAGAGCGCACCGCCACCATGGTGTTCTGACATCCAGAAACGCGAAAAGCCAAGTTCATCCGCATGCTTCGCAAGCGTAACTGTCTCTTGAAGCGTATCCTGCACCGTACGTCCTTCGTTGATATGTCCATGTTCAAGCACACTTAATTTCATATCTATTCATTCCTCTCATTGTGTCTAATATAGGTCTCTAATTAGATCTAAACCAAGTATCACCAAATCAATGCTCTTACCATTGTAACATTAATAATTACAGTTTCAAAATAAAGCTCGTTCTTATCCGTTATTTAGGTCAATGAAAATAATAAAAACGTCACCAGACTAAATGCTGGTGACGTTTCTATATGATAGAGAACACTTCAGATTAGGGTGCCCGTTTAGGCAATAGCTTCACATACTCATCCGACAGCTTCATTAAGCTCAGCACATGCTCATAGTCGGCGCGATATGGCTCCAGATCGGTGACGGGTTCATACGTTTTAATTGAATATGCCTTCCCATCATCGAAGCCAGCACCAGGTATAAACATGATTTCATTATTAACAAATGAGCCAGTCGGCAAATAATAGCGAATGCCAAATGCATTATGGTCCATATTCAGCAGATCGTGACCAAAAGCTGTAAACTGCTCTTCCTGCAACGATACGCCCATCAAATTCAGCACCGTTGGCATGATGTCCAACTGACCTCCAGGCTGTTCAACCACTTGCCCTTTAGACTGCTGAGGTGTGTGGATGATTAGTGGGATGTTGAAACGACTCACATTTCCATCATACGGCACATGAAGATTGTCTTGAATCTGCTTCGTGATCTCATCATTTGCTGGCAGACCGAAGTGATCACCATAAATGACTAACGTTGTATTGTCCCACAGTCCACTTGCCTTTAATTCATTAATGAGCTGCCCAACCGCATAATCGGTATAATTGATAGCTTGCAAATAATCATGTAGCAATGTGTTCGTAATTGTCTCAGGGACAGTAATTCGTGCCCGATCAGCTGGGACTTTAAAAGGTGAGTGGCTGGATGCTGTAATAAACTGCGCGTAGAACGGTTCGTTCGCAGCTTGGTGTGCAGTCATTTTCTCTACACCAACACGATACAACTCTTCATCCGATGGGCCAAAATCATTAAATCGATCATTCTTGAAGCTTGGCTTGTCGAAATACCGATCGAATCCAATCGCAGGGTACATCTTGTTCCGGTTCCAGAACGTCACATCATTACCATGAAACGTCTCCGACTGATACCCACGCTCGCGAAGCAATTTCGGTAAGCTAGGTAGATCGCGGTCACTATATCCGGCAGACATGGGAACCACGCCAGTAGGATAGATCGATGTGTTCGACATAAACTCAGCGTCCGATGTATTACCTTGACCAATTTGTTGGAAGAAATGAGGGAAATAATAGCTTTCACTTGCTAATTCATTGAGCACTGGCGTTAACACTTGACTATCCAGTGAAGCGTGAATCGGAAAATTTTGAAAAGATTCCAGTTGCAGCACAATCAAATTACTGCCTTTAGCTTGACCAAAATACTTCGCTTTAACTGCAGAGCCCTGACTTGTTTTATCTTGATATGGATATTGACTTACTAATTGATTGATCTTGGCAATGGTCTCATTAATATTGCCATTGGCAATGGCTTCGTTTTCTTTGCTCGTCAGAATGGCAGAGGACACCTGGTAGTTAAGAAAACCAAGATTTTCTGCTCGAACCAGTTCATTATCAATCGTCTCTCCTTTGACAATAAAGCTGCCTGACAGAACGATACTAAACGCAGCCGTAAGAGCAACGCCCACCTTACCCCAATATCTTCTACGGCTTCTTCCAAAGCTCAGCCCGCTGTTGCTGTAACTTCCATGACTACGGGAATTACGTCTGGAGCGCAGGATAAACCATAGTGGCAACGCAAGCACGATATCCGCAAAAAATGTAAAGTGCACAGGTCGAATGAGTGGGCCGATACTACCTCGTACTTGAGCCACCTGCCCTAATTCGCTGAGTGCAGTGTACGTGGGTACTGAGCTAAAATGCACGTTATATAACGTTGCGGCAAACAGCACGAGAGAGAAACTCAGGTTAAAGCCCCCGTATACGATGCGTTTCCAGCTCTTGGGTACAATTAAATCAAGCACACAGACCACCGTTAGAGCACCCAGCGTATCTGTGAGAAAACCAATGCCAGAGAGGCCTTGGAAAAAGAAATACCGCAAAAGCGTGAGCTTCAGTAGCAAGAGGATAAATAACACGACAAATAATGTGCGTGATGTTATCCGTTCGTGTTTAGAATTATACATGGTCGTTTTCAACCCTTATCCGAAATTTTACGTTCTGTTTACAAAACGCATATTTCAGTATAACAGTTTTGCGATAGGTATTCCATGGAGGTGCGGACGCAAAACTGCGGATAGGGCTGTCCATGTCAATAGAAATTACGACGATGTGTACAAAGGTGAGCGGCAGTCCTCTAGTCCAATGAAGTTAAGTTAAATTAATCTGCATCACGCTCATACAGCTTGCTCATCATATATTCGTCAACATACGCACCCTCGACCAGAAGAGATTTCACTTTCTTTCCTTCTTGTACAAAACCAATCTTGTGATACAATCCGATCGCTGTGTGATTATGGCTCATGACTGTCAATTCAAGTCGAGTTATACCTGCACTTGATCTCCACATCTCCAATGCTGCCATAAGACGCGTACCAATGCCTCGTCCAGCATAAGCTTTACGCACATCAATAACGATACTCGCTTGATGACGAATCCGTTCGGCGCCACCTCCAATGACAGTAAGATGACCAATGACTCTGCCCTGATGTTCTGCAAGCCAGGTCGTACTGTTCGGTGATTCATTTAGTTGGTCTATGAAACGCGCCTGTGCTTGAATGGTTGACTTACGCTCTCCCGGATTATAGAGCATATACATACTCTCACGATCCAAAGCCCGGTGCAGCTCTAAAAGAGCTGCCGCATCTTCGGAAGCAACTTGACGAATAACTATATCTTGAGGTGGTTGAACCCTTCTCTGGACAATCCATTTCACCGCATCGTTAAAATCAGTGGCTACATAGTCCGCTTCCATTGTCTCCCATCGAGACCGATCTTCCTGCAACGCACGCATACCTGCACCAGTTCTAACGAGGACGCATAGACACCCTGCAGCACGTGCAGCAACCATGTCTGACCAACGGTCGCCAATGACAATACATTGTTCGAGATTCAGATGATGATCTTCTGCTGCTTGGATTAACATATCCGGTCTCGGTTTGCGACATTCACACTGTGCGTGAGCCGGATGAGGGCACACATACGTATGCTCGATGCCGAAGAGCTTCATTTCTTGTTGAAAAGCTTCGACCGTGGAATGCCCTGCTGTTATACCAGGCTGATTTGTGAAACCAAATAACTCGAACCCATGCTGTGACAGAGTGCTGATTGATTCTGCGACACCATCAAACAATTGCATCTCGCCAGGATATTCGATCTGGTCTGAACCTCCAATCGTGCCATCACGGTCTATAAACACGGCTTGTGTTGGAAAGTTTCTTATGTGCGGAGTGTTCATATTACTGTTCTCCCCTCTTATGTATAGATTACAAGTACAGCTTGATTCATCTCTCCGATAATAAAAGAGATATGCGGAAACAGCTACATTATATCATGCAGTGTTTCGCATACCCCTTGATCCTTCAGATTGAATATTTACGCTGTCGTTGAAATGTCATGATTCTGTTCGTTCCTGTCCCGCTTGCGTTCTCTAATCGCCGCCTGGGCAGCCGCAATTCGTGCAAACGGAACCTGCTCTGGGCTACAGCTCACATAATCTACTCCTATGCGATGGCAGAACGCAATCGTATCTGCATTCGCAGCTTGTTCTATACAAACCCCTGACCTTAGATACGGTTTGCGGGCTTTACCCTGTACAACGCTCATTTCTACGAGATTTTTATTTTCTCGAATATCCAATGTTCCAAATGAGAAAAAGTCGGCGTGGCGAGCCATTTGAGTTGCAATCGTACCCGCTCTAGAAATTTCTATGGTCGTACCTACTTTATATAGACAATGCCTTTTTTCTTCACCTAAAATCTGATCCGCTATATGATCCACCAGCTCCCTCAATCGTTGCAATTCGCTGGAATCGCTTACAGGCGGAATCAAAATTTCGGGTCGTACCCAAAGTCCCTGATGAATGCTTTTTAAGGCAGCGCGAAAAATCGCCTCAATCTGCATATCCAGCATATCCGCTTCGACATCAAGCAAGCGTTCGTCCCATGCCGAGTCCAGCAGTTTAATCGTTACCGGACAACCATCCATCACTTCGAAAAATTGTTCAAAGTCCGCTTGCAGCATCGGAAGCAACCGTTCTACCCCACGTCTACGTTCGTAATCGTTGTCAGCTGTGATCATCTTCTGGACAAAAGGTAGCCGAGATGGTGATAGCAGCATAGCCTCGATCTGACATTGGCCTATTCCTTCTGCTCCCAAAGCTCTAGCGAGGATCGCATCCCTTGGATGATTAACATTAACCAGCACGGATAGAGATTTCACCTCATCAGCCCATTCAAGCAACTGTTGCACGGCTAACACTTGCGGAGAATGCTGTCCTCTAATAACGCATTCATTCTTCTCTTCCCGATCTGTGAGAGAAACTATACTTCCAGCATGCAACGAGTTTGTCAAATCTGATGATTGAATGAGCATTTCCGTCACTTGTAATGGGTCGATTCGCAATAAGGCTTCTTCTTTTGTGATCAAACCTTCACTCACCATATCCACAACCATCTTGCATGCTGATTCTGAACTCATATGCTCGCCATATTCCCCGTTCACCATTACCTGTACTAGAACTGGACTGCAATGTGTATGAGAGAAGGAGGCTCCCAGTGCTTCACTGAGTTGAGACTTCACATCTTGAGGAAATGGTGTCCTACCATGAACTTCAATTATTATTTTGTGTTCGGTGATGATGCGTTCTAATTCAAGTTCGTCCTGTATCTCAGGCTCACCTGCGGATTCACCAAACAATTCATATGGGATTCCATGTACCAAGTAACCAAAGTCCTGCAATAAGCTTCGATAACAATAAAGTGCATAGCAGCGATCTTCTGTTTGCTCAGCGAGCCCTTCCACCGTCACATCGTTAAGGCCAACATAAAGGAACGACGCACGTTCATTCGTATTGGAATGAACTTCACTTGGCTTAACGGAAAGTAAAAGTGGTGTCTTGGCATCACCGAAGATCGTACCCGTGCGCTGTTCCAAATGATGGATCGCACGTTCCACCTCCTGAGCTGCATCAGTAGAACCATGTCCAAGACGGGTATTGAACTCGCGACAGCATTCCGTTGTTACAGCGAACCCGGCCGGAACAGGCCAGCCAGCACGAAGTAACTCGGAAAGACTGACTCCTTGACTGCCTATAAGTCCCTTCATCTCTGCCGTACCATCCTCCAACAGAACTACCCGTTTCGTCATTACAGCTCTCCCATCTGCCATGATATGGCTGTGCTTGAAGGCACTCGACCCTTGCGAATCGCCCTTCACTTTAAGATATGTTGCAATCCTGTAATCAAGGACATCTGGTTCAGCTTTTTCTACTTTATGTACGTTTGCATCGGCATACCGTGTAACATAACAAACTGTCGTTCGCACAAACTAAACAAAGCCGCCCAGCGGCGACTCCGTCAATCTAATTTTTACGACAAACACTAACGATGGATGAGGCCAGCGGGGTAAAAGGCGTTTTATTCCAGTCCGCATATTGATCTTCTATCGTGAAATTGTGACTCGTCAGCAGGCGATGAAGTGTAGCATTATCCGTAAAACGACAAGCGATGCGTGAAGTCGTATGCCTGTAGCCCCAATCTCGAATTGTGACCCAGTGCATGATCTGGTTGTCTGCATCATACGTTTGTGTCCCAGATACCTTAACCGTTATCCCATCGATATCGACGAATGTTCCCCAGTCCTCTTCCCCTTCATCACTTAGATCGTTGCCTTCGGGGTTACGTGTCTCAAACACAAACAGGCCACCCGGCTCCAGATGTTCATGAACAGTGTGGAGTAATGCCAACTGATCTTCATCGCTCAAGAATGCCTGAAAGGCGTTTCCGGTCAAATAGATCATTGTATAACGCTGATCAGATTCGAAAGTGCGAGCATCCGCCTCGATAAACTCCACCGGCAGCCCCTCAGCCTTTACACGTGCATATGCCAGCATCGAAGCAGCTATATCCACTCCAGTAATATCAATCCCTGCACGAGCCAGATGAATCGTGGTCATTCCCGTACCACAAGCGAGATCCAGCACTTTCCCAGGATTAGATCTTGCCATGTCTAGATAAAAATCATGTTTGTGCATCTCACCGCCGAACTCAAGGTCATAATTCATCGGATCGCGGTACTCTTCAAGATTGTTATGGTCGATCAATAAGGCTCATCCTTCCCCAAAAAAATGATTTACAAAATCAATTATACTGCATTATCATGGTTTACATATCGTAAAGGTTAACAATGTGTAAATAAAGGAGAAATATACGTTCATGGGTACATTGCCAAAATCTGTCCGTTTTCCACTTTTGATTCTAATGTTAAATCTGTTTATCGCTTTATTAGGGCAAGGCATGCTTATCCCTATATTGCCAGAGTATTTGAAGTTATTTCATGCCGGAGGTACCGTCGCTGGATTTTTGGTAGCTGCCTTTGGGGCGGCTCAATTTTTATTTTCACCGCTCGGCGGACAATGGGCTGATCGCTTTGGTCGCAAAAAATTAATTATTGCTGGTATGTTCCTCTCCGTTGTTTCGGATATCATATTTGCCATATCAACGTCATTGCCGCTTCTCTACATCGCACGTTTTATCGGTGGAATCAGCCTAGGCCTGATGGTTCCTGCGAATCTCGCATATGTCGCCGATATTACTACGCCAGAGACACGTGCCAAGGGAATGGGCTATTTCGGCGCAGCCATGAATCTGGGTATGGTTCTCGGACCAGGTCTTGGCGGCTTAATCGCTGAGATGGGCATCCGTATGCCTTATTTCTTCGCGGCTGGTCTGGGACTTCTCGCAGGTATACTTACGCTACTTCTGCCGGAGACTTTACCTCCTGAGAAACGAGTGCTTCCTAAAGCTAGGGAGAAAGGTAATCATCTGGGTAAGGTAATTTGGAGCTCATTCCAGGTTCCTTACTTCAACTATTTACTTCTGATTCTCGTAATGACCTTTGGTCTAATGAGCTATGAGACCGTATTCTCTCTTTTTGCAGAGCAAAAATACGGCTTCGATGCCGCAACGATCTCCATCATTATTACGATGGGGGCCATCATTGGGATCATAGTCCAGATCTGGCTACTGGATTGGTCAGTGCGAAGAATCGGTGAAATTAAGCTTATTCGCCTCTCTCTCATCATGGCGCCGATTGCACTATTACTTATGTTAATTAAAGTCAACCTAGTGTATCTGTTGTTCGCTTCTGCTTTATTTTTCGCTTTTAATGCATTTTTACGGCCGTCCGTTAGTACACTCATTTCCAAAAACGCCGGTGATCGACAGGGATACGCTTCGGGTCTAAATACGACGTATTCCAGTTTGGGTACTGTATTTGGGCCACTTGTTGCAGGGCTGCTGTTTGACAAAAACTTGAACTTCCCGTATATTTTTGGGGCAATTATGCTTCTTGCTGCACTATCGCTAACGCTCAAGGCACGTCGGTCCAAGAAAGGATTACAAACGACTCGTGAATGAAAATTATCATCAGCAGATTAGAAATAAACATCGCGATGACCTGATCGCAGCAGGTAAGGAACTTTTTTTGAAGCATGGACTGCTCCAGGTGAAGATCAAGGACGTTTGCTCCAAAGCAGAACTAAGCCGAGTAACCTTCTACAAGCATTTTCAGTCACTCGATGAGCTGCTTCTTACGATTCAAATGCAACTGGTGGTGAATTTAACGGATCATGTTAGTCTGTCGGGGAATACGGGGCTAAACGGTCGTGAACAGCTCGAAGCCATGCTTCATGCCTGGATCAGCTTTGCCCGGAACCATCCGGATCATATCCGATTCATTCAACTGTTCGACATCAACTATGAGGTTTATGATTTTACTCCTGAATTAAGAGAGACGTATGATCGGTTCAATCAGATTGGCAAAGAAAATCACTTTCTGCTGGATGTACTGAATGCAGGGATCACAGATGGCAGCATCAAGAATACTTCTTCCCCACTTCAACTTGCTCAGTTTATATTCACGGTGATGATGGGTGCACTTCAGAAGATGGTCACACGTCGTTCAGTCGATCTCTACCCACCGAATGAGCAGATGACGGGGCAATTGGTGGACATGCTGCTGCATTACGCTTGTAATGAGGACTAACTTGGCGGGCTGATGAATTAATCACTTCTTTTAGGCTAACATGTATTCATATTTGTGGTGAGCAACATATGTACTTGTATAAGGCTATCGAGATCTTCCCGGTAGCCTATTCGTCGTTCTACACGGTGATATTTCATTCGACTATCCAAGCAACTACTAAAACGCTCGCCAACATTACGTTGACGAGCGTTTTTACGTGCACAGATTTATTTTCCACCTACGAAATCTTTAGTTTTTCTTCAGAATTATCCTTACGATTTCGAGTAAAAACGGCCGCTCATCGCTATATATAGATATTTTCATTCCACTTGTACGTTATGTTCTGACCATATTCATTGGCCTAAGCGACTTACCTTTTTAAAATTTATCTTTATTTCGTATTCCAGTGCTGTGCTCTGAACCATATTCTATTTTACAGCCGGCACTTACCTGGGGCGTCCCATTCTTAGCCTACTTTATTAAATACCGAATCTCATTCGTTTTATCAAATAACACCTTGGAGGAACCGACATTGAATTTCAAAGAATCTCTTCTTTTTCTGAAAAGCTTTTTTCGCAGTCCCAAAAATGTAGGCAGCATCATTCCCAGTTCTCATTTTCTCGCGAGCAAAATGGTAAGTCAGGCACCTTGGCTTGAAGCCAAAGCAGTAGCCGAGCTTGGATCAGGTACTGGAGCAATTACACGTTACATCTATAACGAGGTTCAGCAATCAACCAAAGTTTTATTATTTGAGATGGATCAGACGATGAGACATCAATTGCAAAGTACATTTCCTGCGTTCACCTGTTATCCCAATGCGACTAAGTTAGTAGAAACTATGACACAAGCCAATGTTCAACAGTTGGACGTGGTGTTTAGTGGATTACCCTTTTTCAACTTCGAACCTGGATTGCGAGACACCTTAGTGGATCAAATTGTAAAGTCACTTAAACCTGGTGGATTGTTTATTGCCTTTCAATATTCTCTGCAGATGAGAAAAACACTTTCTGAGCATTTCATTATCGAAAAAATCCACGTCGTGCCGCTCAACATCCCACCTGCTTTCGTTTATGTCTGCCGCAAAAAGGAAACAATTTAAACATTCTCAGCGAAGGCATAATTGATCGTTGAAAAAGTAAATTTTGTTCCTTATCACCTTCCTCCTGCTTTTATCGACCGTGTCGTAAGCAAGAGGAGTTATGCGAGAAATGTCACTCTTATAAAGCGAATTTTCCTATCCAAAATTTGATAACAAACACAACGATAGATAGCATGATCGGGATCATCCACGCCAACGCACGAAGTCCAGCAGAACAACCAGCCTTCTTCGCTATTACTTCAGTCTCAGGATGATCAAACCGAGTATATAACCATCTGCAGATCATCAAAGTAATCAGTGAGGCAAAACCCGTCATCAGTAGGATGAGTAGATTAGGTCCCTCTGGGGTTGTCATCCCCTCCAGCATGTCTCCTCCCTGAATATATGAGCTAATAACATACGTAGAGTTCGTGATCAAATGAACGATAATGCCTGGAATGATGGAGCCTGATCGAATGACAATGATAGCTGAAACGAGAGCCGCTCCGAATAATTCAATTAATCGGTAGGGGTTGTCATGGAACAAGGCGAACAGAAAAGAACTAACAATCGCGGCGAACCACAGCCCCCGTTTGGCATACCCGCTCAGCAAGACGCCCCGAAACAGGAGCTCCTCACAGATCGGAGGAATGACCCCGATGCTTAACAAGAGAATGCCTAAGGAAAACAGGGAGTCCGCAATCGGATAATATGATGTTCCATAAGAAGCCCCTAACCATTGAGAAACAACTTCGGTAAGCTGGTGGAAAAACAGTAAGATTATCTGACTTAGAGCAAATATCAACATAGACAGGATGATATTCCTCAAAGATACTTTATGTAGCTTAAATGCTGTTCGAAGAGATATATTTCGGTATCGACACCAGATTACGGCTGGCATCACATTGAGTACGATTTGACCAATGGCTACATATGCGAGGAATAACATTAGATTATCATGATGTGGATTGCCTTCCGAACTGATCCACGCCGTGAACCAGATGCCCATAACATAGGACACAAAAAAGATCCATCCCGCACTTCTCATCGTCAGTTGGTTCTTCACTTCAGCTCGTCCCCTATTTATCATTTATCAATTATCATTCAGATACATCTCTGGTATCACGAACCGTTTCATCGATCGAGCAGGATCGGCTGTGAATTGATCCAGACCAAGCGCCCGGTATTCTTCAAGAATCCGTTCGAATATAAGTGCGATCATACTACAATCTGCGAGTGCATCATGTCTCTGAATGCACTCTGTATGCAAGCCATAATACTGAATCAGAAAATCCGTGGAGATCACTTCGTTTATCTCAGGATGGATGTATGTAAACATAGCTTTGGTATCCAGCACATCATTGTTAAACATCGGCAGTCCATACAGCTCACAATGACGTCTTAATATCGGCAAATCATACTCATACCCCGCTTGGGTAACAAGCACACGATCTCCGATGAAATCGGTAAAAGCACGAAAGGCTTCCATAAATGAGGGCGCCGTAATCATATCTTCATTGGTAATGCCCGTTAATTGTGCAACGGCTTGCGGAATCGGTTTATCGGCTCGTGATAACGTCGAGAAAGTCTCATGGAGTTGGTCACGATTGTTGTATAACATCGCTCCAAACTGTGTCACACTTTCTTGATCGGGTAAGATGCCTGTACCTTCGAGATCGAATATACAATAGGTTTGCTCCTGTAAAGGTGAAACGTGTAGCTCCTCGATGGTATATGTATCATTATGAAATGTAGTTTTCATTCCTATCTCCTCTCTACTTCGAAGTATTAGGGCTTCCATAAACGGCTTACTTGCATGAGTTTATGATCTTCATTAAACTCCAGTTTATAAATATCTGGCATCGAGGTACTTCCCCAGAACTCATAGTCATAGGATGCATCATAATAATTGAAGATCAGAGTCATGACATCCCCATGTGTGCCAATCACAATCTTTTGCCCTGAATGCCGTTCTAAGATGTCTGATATAGCTTGAACTGCACGCTGCTGTGCTTGAATGCTGGATTCACCACCCGGAAAGGCAAATGAACGCTCTTCATACAGCTTGCGCTTGGCTGCTCGAAAGTTGGTATGCCGCACATTGGAACTAGATAATGCACGCTCACGCAAATCTTCTATGGTTATGATCTCAACTCCCATTTCGTCTGCCAGCCCTTGCACGGTATCCAGCGCACGCTTATAGGGACTTGAATAGAATAGATTAATGCTCTCATGACGAAGTAAGCATGAAACCATCTCGGCATCATGCTTACCTTGTTCTGTCAAACCACGTTCACGCTCTAGTCCTTCCACATACTCGGATTCCGCGTGCCTTACAAAATACAATGTCGTTAAGACCTCGCTGCTCATGCATGGTTCAATCCCTTCTCTTCTCAATCACAATCAGGCAGGTGCTATCTGGTAGTGAAGTCTCACGCCCTTCTTCATCCATGAATTCAATCCGTCCGCTAAGCGCCTCTGTGTATCCCTGTTGTAGAAAATGCTGCAGAGTGATGATCTGTGCCTCATCACCCAATGCTTCATGAATACATTGCTCATAGGCAGATGGCGTAAATATGCCAAATTGCTCCTGAATCTCGTGTACATAGGCTTCCTCACCCCAAGTGTATGTGTACAGGAATTCCATCGCATCATTGATCGGAAGCAGCACCTCATTCTCAGACAAAACTTCATAGGTTATCGTCCGCCCTTGGAAGTCCTGCGTATATCGTTCCAACCAGCGCATCCCTTCAGGCTCAAGAAACCGAATGCGACGCTTCTGACCTACAGGTTCTGTCATGATGCCGTCACGGATAAGAATTCGTCCACCAGGAGATAACACATTGAACGAGCTTTGAAGAGCAGCAATCACCGTATCCTGATTGAATTTTTGACCATCGCGTTCAATATAGGAATACAATTCATGCAGAATGGATGAGAAAATAACCGTATCCACCGTTCCAGGCTGAACGTATTGATGCAACTGAAGTGCATCCCCCTTCATGACCTGCCAGCGATGGCCTTCCAGCTGCTTCTTCCGCTCTAACGCTTCAATTACATTTGTCGAGATATCAATTCCGATCGGCTCCAGCTCAGGCTTCTCCTGTTCGATCAAGTCCAGTAATACCCCACCACCTGGGCCGATATCTAACACTCGTTTACCTACCATATAGTCGAGTAGTACTTTTTTGTAATCACCGGAGCTATTCATATCTGCAAGATACGTTTCTTCATTATGAAACCGGTCATAAGCATCACGCCGTAATCCAAACAGATCAAATAACAGCAGCACAGCCTTGTCATATAATGGTGATTTCTCAGCTTCAATACAGAAGGCAATTAACTTCTCAGCAGCCGGCGAGAATTCAAAATTGACAAATACGGTATCCGGTAATTCAGGGTGGCGTTCTACCCGATGAGCCAGATGAGGGTATACGATCTCATGATCTGATTCAATCTGTGCCCATGACCACTGCTCCAGATACTTTTCAATCATTCTTTTCTTATACACATTCAGTTTCTTAACACCTTTGTAATCGTAATACATGCTGTTCATCAAGGGTTCGAAGCTAATGTGTTGAACCTGCGAAACAGGACGTTCATCATCAGGCTTCGTAACGTTGGACGCTAGCGATTGGATCGGAGCTCGATGTATGGTCAGCAACAGAACCTTGATCATCTCCTGCAATGAGAAATCCTGCAACGCCGACTCTACATACCACAAGGTTCGGTGTTCTAATGGAGATAATGCCAGATCAATATCCCACTGATCTTGTATCGCTTGATAAGCGGAATTTACATCCTCGCCCCGGCGGATTGAGGCACTTCTCAAACGAGACAAACGTTCCTGCATCGTCCAATCCCGATGATCTGACTCCGTCACGATCCAGCCTATAATTTCCTGCGCTTCGCTTTGCACTTGTTGCCACAGCTCAGAGTTAACGCCAGCAATAATGCATTCGTTTAATGTCATAAGAATGGTATGCAGTTCATTCTCTGTCAGCCATCCTTTTGAAATAAAGGTATGAAGCGGTGTGTTCTCTGCAAAAGGAATTTCCCCACGAATATACTGACCTACGAGTCCGTGAGTTGCAATTAACGTTCGAATAATCTCATATCGTGTGGTGTGATGATTGGTGTCGTGACCCTGGCGGTGGTACAGATCATACAATTGTGCAGAACCGATGTTATGCACGAATAGATTGATTCCCGCTCTCTGCCACGCACGGCGTTGGTTCATCGAGCCCGCTTTGGCAATCTCTGACCAAGCCAGCACTTCCTCCACAATATCACGCACCCAAAACGACACTTCAAGTCGATCCAGCACCTGAAGCGTGCGTTCCACATAGTCCAAAACGAGATTCGTCTCTTCAAGTTCGGCTATAGAATGAATGCGTTCAAGATTAATGTTCACTTGCTCTGCTTCGACAAGCAGTTTCAGCCAGGGCTGCTGCTCTGCCTCTAAGATGTGTTCTGATCTGAATAATTGAATGGCTTCTAATGATTGCAGCATACAACGTTCACCTCGTTATGTAATGTCAATGAATCAGTTAAGCAGAAGAAGACGATCGTGTATAAATGTCATCACTCGCTCAGCCTCTCGTTCCGATAACTGCTCATCCAGTCGAGCGGCAGCAACAGGTAAGATCCAAGTATCTACATCCTCCCAACTTAAGCCAGAGATTAATAAATACTGCTGGATATACCGGTCTACCAACGTATTACGGGATGTCTCAAACCCTAACTTCATCGTAGGATCGACATCCTCAGGTAACGAACCGCTCATTAATATTACCCAGCTCCGGGCAACATCACCCGCTGGATCTCCCGACATACCTGTCATCCAGTCAATCAACCATAGCTGATCTTTTGCTTCACTAAACATGACATTATCATGATGAAAGTCACCATGACAAATCTGCTGGCGCACAGGAAGGTTCGCTAAGTATTGTATAATCCGTTCTTTATCTTGGTCTGACAACAATGGAGCACGCTGTATAGCACCCACTAATATCTCTTTCTGTACGGGGAGCGTTCTCTCATGATCATCCAGAGCATGTAGATCATAATGACATCGTGCCAAACGTGTTGAAAGCTCATCCATTAAGTCAGGCTGCTGAATCATCAGTAACAACATCGTGCTGCCCTCAATACGCTCGAATACGATACCGTGACGTCCTTCTTTCTTCACCAGCGCCCCAACCTGAGGTACATTTAACCCCTTTTCACGAACTAACTTTGTAATACGCAGCTCTCTCTGAACCGCATCCAGTGGATAACCCATTTTGTACAGCTTCATAATCTGCGTAGGCGAATATTCATATACATCAGCGGTGTTACCTTGACCTAACAATCTCATGAGTGTCTCTCCCCAACGAACCGTGTTATGAACCGTTTACATTAAATCCTAAGACTAAATTTTTGGGATGCCAACATGATTCGTTTGCCTTTGATAACGTTTATTGCTCTACCTCAAAAATAGAATCAATAATCAATGGCAGGTTATCTCTGACTGACACGGCTCCGAACACAGAACGAGCATGAACCCCGCGATCTTCAAATACATCCATCATAAGATCCGAGAAGCCATTCAGCACTTTGTGATGTTCCTGATAAGAAGCCGTTGCGTTAATAAAACCTTGCACCTTGATGACACGCTTAACGCGATCAAGTGAACCGAGCACATCCTGAACAACCGCAAGGACTTCAATGCCTGCATTTCGAGCAAAATCATACCCTTGTTCTGTTGTAAAATCTGCTCCCAACTTGCCACGTTCTTCCGTGTTTGGCCCTTTGCCTGATACATACATGATGCCATTCACAATGACTGCGTTTGCATACTTGGCTGCAGGTGCACTTGCCTCTGGCAAAACAATACCTAATTCATCCAATCTCGTCTGAATCATTCTCATCTCTCCTATAACATCGTAATGGTAGACAAGCTCTAATCATTCCTAACTAAGATAAATATTAGCATATTCTGCCTATTCATCGTACACGATGTTTTACTAAAATAAGGTCAGTATTACTACTACAGAATCTAAAATTTCATTATGATATTAGATTAATGAAAATATTAATCCTTTTCAATTGAAATATCTATATTGTAATTCCATTGTTTTTCTAATACGATAGATTGAAGACAGTCTAAGTTGAATGAAATTATTCTGCATTTATTCGATAGGAGGCGTAATGATGAGTGCACCCTTATTTCGAGATCCCATTTATGACGGTGCTGCTGACCCCGTTGTTGTATGGAATCATGTTGAACAAGCATGGTGGATGATCTACACAAATCGAAGAGCTACAGCAGGTGGCCCCAAATTCGCTTGGGTTCACGGTACAGATCTAGGCGTAGCTTCTTCATTGGATGGAGGACAATCCTGGACATATCGAGGTACTTTAACGGGGCTGGAACATGAGTGGGGTCATAATACGTTCTGGGCACCAGAAATTTTTTGGCATGATGGAATGTATCATATGTATGTCAGCTACATTCAAGGCGTACCTCATGATTGGCCAGGTCATTCTCGTCACCTCTTGCATTACACTAGCCCGGATCTATTGACTTGGACATTCCACGGCACATTAAAGCTTAGCTCTGATCGTGTCATTGACGCTTGTATCTACCCGCTTCCTGATGGACGCTTTCGTATGTGGTATAAGGACGAAGCCAACGGTGCTCATACGTATGCAGCAGACAGCTCTGATCTCTATCACTGGGAAGTCATTGGCCCTGTAATAACAGGTTCAGCTCATGAAGGGCCTAATGTTTTTCGTTTCCGGGATTCGTATTGGATGATTGTGGATGAGTGGCGGGGACAGGCCGTATATCGCTCGGATGATCTAGAGCAGTGGGAGTGGAACAATCGGATTCTGGATCAACCCGGAGTTCGAGTCGATGATGGTGTAATTGGGCTGCATGCTGATGTGGTTGTACAGGATAACGAAGCCTATATTTTCTATTTTACGCATCCTGACCGTGTTGAAGGTGTCGACCATGCTAGTGAGCCGGCTCGTAGATCCTCGATTCAAGCTGCCAGGCTAGATGTCGTTGATGGTAAACTGATATGCCCAAGAGACGAGGAATTAAACATTCGTTTGCGGCCAGAAAATGAGCTGCGACACAGCTCAGTATAAACATCGACAAAAGCCTAAACGAACCTGACTACAGGAGCGTTTAGGCCTTTCCTCTTTTATCCATTATCTCTGACAAGCTTCTTATGTTATGATCAATAACTCTATCCATCTATGAGAATACATAAATAAAAGGGATTTTACGATGCATAAGATAAAATCATCAAAATATATGATCGTGCTATTCTCGGCACTGGGCCTAATTATTCTGGCAAGCTATGTCTATGATTATCATGAGCTTCGTAAACATATCGAAAGATCTGCTACCCTTTCATACCATAACATCATCCTAACTATGATTGCTTATCATCAAGAACTAGAACATTACATTCATAGTCATGACTCCACTAACGATACGAATCTCTACATTCTCGAAAACAATATCAAAAACATCTTCTCTACTTATGGTGTAACGATTAATCTGATTGACGGCACTTATAAAGAACAGTACCTAGAGCAGCATTCCTTGTTCAAATTCTTTATACAATCGCTTCCTCTAAATTATGCGGATTGTTCCTTGCAGGAACTCAGACACCTGAGTAGTCAAACAATGATTATTATTGGAGAGCTCGAGCGTCTGAGACAAGATACGCCTTGATAAGATCACAAACGTTGTTATTGCAGTGGTCAACTCATTCTGACCTCCATTAGAGGTCATTATTGAACTGGTTCGTATGATCTCGAACTACGTTCTCAGACTTGAAGTACCGTACACGCGGTTCACTTTAACTCTTCTCAGATGCAATTGGAGAACAGCACCTTACGCTTTGCGTTCCCATGCCGGATGACGATAAAATTCAATGGTATCAATAAAATTCACCGTATATTCTTCTTCAACCTTCGCGAGATCCAGCAATTTACGGTCGATTTCCTTCATGCCCATCACGACATCATGTCGAAGGAGATCCATCGCAATTTTACCAACAAAACCACCATCAAGCTCCTTGTACTTGGTACGGAATTCTTCATTGTAGATCAGTTCGGGTGTGAAGGATGCCTCTACAAAGGCATTCACCAGTGTGAGTACATTCTGTTCAATCTGTATAGCAATATAATAATTTCCGCGTTCATCTCGAATGAGATCTTTGTACATTTCCACGATCATTTCAATCACTCCTTATGTCTGATCTGCTTCAAGTCGTTAATGAACATGGGCGAACCACCACTCACCCCTTGCCCCCATCCATTCATATATTAGGTATAAATGGAGAACGGAGGACTACTTATGAACAGGAAACCGCTTCATACGGGTAAAAGCCTTCAGCAACGATTGTCTGAGCTTCAAGGAAAGCTCGCGGAGCTTAATGCTCCTCTGTCAGGTCTAGAGCCGGGTCGAATCTCCCGTGTATACACACGACATTTTATTAAAGTCAATCGGCAGTTATTCGTGCCACTTAGTCTTTATTCCATTCGTGTATTTGATATTCCTCCAGCTTGTCGAGGTGTACGTGTAGGAATTCGGACAGTCTTTCCGTCAGGAAATGAATTCAACAATATCCGTCTAGTCAGCATAGGCAGAGATTACCTGGAACTACAGGGCAAAGGAAGATACCCTTCCCGCATTCTGTTTCCCCTGAGCCAAGTAGAGTCTATCTATCGGTCAACAACACACAGAAAAAAATAACGCCAGCAGCTCTACAGGATGATGTTGAATCAAAACTAATAGAACGGCACAGATAATCAACTCTGAAATCTGACCCCACTTATGAGGTTATTACTTTGTACACATGCCATAAAAAAGCGGTGAGGAACAGAGCACACTCTGACCCACCGCCTGTACATAGATTACACCACCTGCACGACTACAAATCCAGCCTGGTCTTACTTCGTAGTTCTGGCACTACTTCGTGCTTAGGGATCCTTAAATTCCTGTCCATACGTCCTTCGCATAGCGCCCCTCTTGTTGTAAGCGATCGAGCCATGCATCAGCTTCCTCTGCTGTATGACCACCCACCTCAGCATACGCCTTTTTCAGCGTATCTTCTACATCCGGCGCCATTTTACTGCCATCACCACAAATGTACAAGTGTCCTCCTTGTTCCAACAGAGGGATCAACTGATGGGCATCATCACGCATTAAATGCTGCACATAACATTTCTCTTGCCCATCCAAACGGGAAAAGGCAGTATGAAGCTTAACCAATTGTTCCTGTTCCGCGGTTTCAAGTTCGTTTTTATACAAGTAATCATGATCTGGGTTCCGACATCCAAAATACAGATGCCCCTCCCCAACTTGCTGCCCTTGCTGCTTCAGCACATGACGTGCTTGAAGGAAGCCGCGGAATGGTGCAACTCCGGTACCTGGCCCAACCATGATTACAGGAACCTCCGCACGCTCTGGCAATCTGAATCCTGACTCAGGTGTTCTAACGAACATCACAACCTCTTCGCCTGGCTTGAGGTTTGCAAGATAGTTCGAAGCAATACCTTTGTATTCTCCTTGTCCACTCCACGCTGGCGCACGTACCACACTAACCGTAATGCTTGCTTGTTCAGGCTGCACACGTGGTGAACTGGATATGGAGTAATATCTGGCTTTCAAGGAAGGTAATAGCTCCAGGAATCGTTCAAACGGTAATTCACAAGCTTCATATTTTAACAAATAATCCAGCATAGAAATCCGTTTATTCCGTACTTCTGTCATGTATACGGACTCATCCAATAGTGCCTCAAGCTCCTTCTTATGAGGAGGACACACCGTATATGCGGCCAATTCTCGTAATTGTGCTCGCGTTGCTGCTTCCTGAAGCTCAACACTGTGGCTCAATAGATCGTATAAATTGACTGGCTGATGTAATGGAAGATGTGCTGCACTCCGACCTGATGCATCTAGAACCAGATGCTCTGTCCCTGTGAATCCGTATCGCTGAAGAACTCGTTCAACGAGCTCTGGAGGATTCTGCGGCAGAATACCCAGATGATCGCCTTCTTGATAAGTGATTCCTTCTGGCAGCTTAATCTCCAAATGGCGTGTACTCCGCTCGCTTACAGCATCGTGGAGCTCCCGATTCTCTAACACCTGAGCAACATGAGCATCATATGTTTCCGCAAGTGGCGTAACAGCAAGTTTGCTGACGAACTGCACAGATAACGAGCTACGTTCGCTATTCGAGCTTGTGTTTAGCTTAAGATCCATCGTGCGGGCAAGATCAGGCCACAACTGTTCAGTCCAATCACCAACCTGTTTCTCGAAATCACCGCTCGCATCACTTTCGCCAAGTGGGGATAAACGCTCCGCCCCTTTTGAAGATAGTTGTTCGTCGATTAAACGAGGGATCCGTTGATATGTGCTGGCCCAGTTATGGTCTCCGCAACCAAGTACAGTGAACTTCACACCTTGGAATTCACCTACATCAGCATGCTCAATCCAATCAATGAAGGCTTTGGCATTGCTTGGCGGCTGTCCATTATAGGATGCACTAATGATAACAACGACGCCTTCCTTAGGCAGCTTGCCTACTCGATCATCCAGTGCAGCAACCTCACTTCGGAAACCCTGATATCTAGCGTTATCTGCAATCTCGCGAGCAACACCTTCAGCAGTTCCCAGATTAGAACCATATAGCACAAGCATAGGTGTGTGATGAGCATTAACAGCGTCCGGCTCTTTTTTCTTCGCTTGAATCGTCGTTTCTTCCATAACCACGCCTGGCACAGCCATCACCGGTTGTCCTCCGCGTGCACGAACACGAATTGTGAAGTTATCCGGCTTAAGTGTTAGCGTCTCTTTTACTTTCAATTGGTAGTCTGTATGATCGATCAGTTCAAAATGTTTCAGTACCATGCCCAGCACTAACGTTGCTTCTTGCAGCGCAAACTGCTGGCCGATACACGCACGTTGACCATTCCCAAATGGTTTGTACGCATCATGTGGTACCTTACTTGGATCTTCGAAACGCTCTGGTCGGAACTCCTCGACGTCTTCTCCCCACGCTTCCACATCCCGATGCAGCTTCGGAATCAGAACACTCACACTATCCCCTTTTTGTAACGGGTATTGCCCATCTAGGACAGTATCTTCCTTCGCATACAAGGAGAACGCTGGAGCCGTTGGCCACAATCGCAGCGCTTCGTTCAACACCATCCGTACATACTTCAGATTACGAACCTGATTGTATGTTGGAACCGGATCTTTCAATATTTGATCGGCTTCCGCTTGAGCCTTGGCCAGCTTATCCGGATTCTTCATCAGATAGTAGATTGCAAAGGATAACAAACCACTGGTTGTCTCATGACCCGCGATCAGGAACGTGATAATCTGATACCGAATATTCTCATCGTCCAGCGTCTCTCCAGTCTCGGGATCTTTGCCACTGAGCATATGAGACAATAGATCGTCAGCCCCTTCTTGTGGCTGTTCTTTGCGCTCGGCAATGATATGATCCACCAGTGAGAACATGGAGCGTATATCCTGCTCGAACTGCTTTTTCTTCGTAATCATCAATTTGTCTTGCAGACGTAGACGCTGAAGTGAACTCATAGATTCATCCAGCGCGCGCACCATACTTGTAATGAACGGATGAGGCTCTTCCCGGTAAAAGCTATTAAATCGATAGTTGAAGCCGCACAATCCAATCGTGTCCAGCGTCAAGCGTGTCATATCATCAGGAACATTCACCGTCTCATCCGGATTCAGACGTGACCATTTCTGAACTAACTGCACTGCTAGATCAATCATTTTGTTGTGATACCCTTGCATTGCACGTTGGCTGAAGCTTGGAAGCAACACATTATGAGCCTTTTTCCAATTTGGCTCCTCCGTCCAGCTCGTGAATAAGCCATCTCCTGCAAAGGCACGTACCTTCGCGAGTGGCGCCCACACTCTTTTATCAAATTTAGATTCATCGGTTACCTCAGCTACGAGCTTATGCCCTGAAATATACAGTTCGCTTCGCCCAGGATAATCCATTCGGAAGATCGGGCCGTACTCCTCTGCTATTTTGACTAATGATTGTACTGGCTCGTCAAAATTTAATTGCGGCAGATTCCCCAGTGGACCAAAGGTTTTGGGTTGTGGTACTGAAATGGATGACATCATGCTCACTCCTCTTTCCAAGTAATGAGTACTACAAAAAATAATGACTTCATTAGACATACCTAACTCACGATTCATACATTAGGTTTAACTGCATAACTTCATTCTCTGCAAATATTCACATTTAATCCAAATTACCGAAAAACAACTTTTAGACTGACTGACCGAATTCGTATAATGGTCATTTTGAAGTAAAAAAAATGAGTCGCAACTCAGGGAATTTATGAACCGATTCGATAAACGCCCTTTCCTTCTCTCATTTACCCTAACATTTCAAGCGCTAATCTTCAACAGTCTCAAAGTCATAGGACTATAGAACAACAAAAACTGCCCTCAGCAGACGATTAGCCGCTTCCAGGCAGTTCTGAATAACATTATACAGCTAGATATACTGTGATAAAGGTAGTTAGCCCATAATAAGTCCATAGACAATACCCGGTCCGTGTACACCGATGGTCAGATCATTTTCAATATCCGAGGAACGGCTTGGGCCTGAAATAAAATGAATACCCGCGGGAAGGTTTTCTCGTCCAACATCATCGAATCGATTCAGCGTTTCACCTAGTCTTGTATACAGACGTTCCACCGGAATAATAATGATTAGAACCGTAGGAAGCAAACTAACCGACCTTCCTTTTTCAGGTGAGGATAGCACGGTAACAGAGCCTGTATAAGCCGTCGCATAATCTGCCATAACTACGCCGATATCCGCTTCGGCCGCACGTGCTCGCCAGTTCTCATCCAGTTTCGTATTCCAGACGGAAATTTGCACATCGGGAAGGGTTTGTTCGAGTCCCAAGTCAGTCATCGCTTGCTCATTTTGTCTAATGAGGTATTTGGCACCAAGCTCATTTGCTTTTGTTGTAATAAACTGAGAGGCTTCCTCTAAATTCTGAACACGAGCGATATGCGCTCCCACACTCACAAAGTTTTCAGTAAATGCCTGGATACGCTTCTCCTCATCCCACTCCAGCTCATTCCAGAAAGAAGGCGCACCACGGAATGGTTGCGTTGGAGCATGTCTCTGTCTGGGT
Organism: Paenibacillus sp. MER 99-2; assembly: GCF_023714095.1. Lineage (NCBI taxonomy): Bacteria > Bacillati > Bacillota > Bacilli > Caryophanales > Paenibacillaceae > Paenibacillus > Paenibacillus sp. MER 99-2. The sequence goes on from NZ_JAMAUZ010000001.1 coordinate 2,343,408, forward strand.
CTTCTCAGTTTGGAAGCAATGTCATTCATGAAATGCTCTTGCTGCTCACGAGACTTCTTCTCTAATTGATCCAACCACTGCTGGTGTTCACTACTCATGCTTGCCGCCTCCTTCCTTACGTTCACGCAGAATCTGCTCCATGCGATTCTGGACAGATGCATCCATTTTCGTTGGCTCCAGATTCAATTCCTGATCCAACTTGTTCCATTGTTGCCGGAAGGAACGTTTAGCTAGACTCGGTGCAACCCGGTAACTATTCCATCCTTTTAGCGGGCCGAGCTTAAGTGAGATACCGTTGTCACGTACAACGGCCTTCTGACCTAACTGTCCGAGACGTATCGCTGCGCTGAATCGTTTGGAATTAGATACAACCGCGGCGAACCCTTTCATACCTGCACTTTCAAGCTTGTTGCCATGACCTTCTTCCACCTTGCGTCTACGCAAATACACCAGCATATCATGGAGTGGAATTTTGACTGGACAAGCCTCATAACATGCTCCGCACAAACTTGAAGCACTTGCAATATCATTCCATTCATCAATGTTGCCATTCAATGCAGGTGTCAGCACAGCACCGATTGGCCCACTATATGTCCCCCCATAGGCGTGACCACCGATATGACGATAGACCGGGCAAGCATTAAGACAAGCACCGCAGCGAATACAGTTCAGCAATTCCTGAAATTCTGGATCACCGAGCTGGAGGGAACGACCGTTGTTTACAATAATAATATGCATTTCATCTGGGCCATCCGCATCTTCACTACGACGAGGACCGGTTATACCCGACATATACATTGTAAGCTTCTGACCTGTTGCCGAACGTGGCAATAGCGTAGCCATCACTTCCAGGTCTGTCCACGAAGGGATAATCCGTTCCATTCCCATCAGTGTTATTTGTGTTTTGGGTACCGTGGATACCATCCGAGCATTACCTTCATTTTCGAATAGCACCATGGATCCTGTCTCTGCGATGGCAAAATTACAGCCTGTCATGCCGATCTCAGCCTCAAGGAACTTCTCACGCAGCTTTTTGCGAACAAAGCCAGCAAGCACGGTCGTGTCCGGCTCTAGAATTTCGCCTGCTTCTTTGGACAAAAGATCAGCAATCTGGTATCGGTTCTTATGAATGGCGGGAATAACGATATGAGATGGGGCTTCACCAGCCAACTGGATGATGTACTCCCCCAGATCCGTCTCAATTGCCTCGATCCCTGCCGATTCCAAGGCATGATTCAAATGAACTTCTTCGGAGACCATCGACTTCGACTTTACGACAGACGCAGCATCATTATGAGCAGCAATATCAAGAGCAATTGCAGCCGCCTGTGCAGAGGATTCTGCAAAATGAATATGAACCCCGTTTGCTCGTGCATTATTTACAAACTCATTCAGATAATAATCCAAATGAGCGATCGTATGCAGACGAATCTGACGTCCACGCTCGCGCCATTCATCCCAGTTTCCATGCTCCTCAGATGCGGACTTCTTTCCATTACGTAAACGTTCTGTTGTGAACCTTACGGCTTTGCGTAAAAAGTCATCGTTCAACGCAAGTTCTGCACGTTCCTTTACCGTAACATCCATTACACCTGGCTGGCTCATCCGGTCTGCACCCCCTCATATAGCAATTCGGCCAAATGCATCACACGCACCGGTTCGTTGCGATATCGCAGATTGCCTGCGATGTTCATTAGACATGCCATATCAAGTCCAACTAATACCTCAGCATCCGTTTCTTTGATATGATCCACTTTCTCTGTGACCATCGCTCCTGAGATATCAGACATTTTAATCGCAAACGTCCCCCCGAACCCGCAACAATCTTCACTGAACGGGAGCGGAACAAACTCCAATCCTTTTACCGCGGATAACAGCGCCATCGGTTCATCTTTTACCCCGAGCAGACGGCTACCGTGACAGGATGGATGATACGTTACCTTATGTGGAAAACGTGCTCCGACATCCGTAATCCCTAACACTTGCACCAGGAACTGTGTAAATTCATACGCCTTCGCTTCCAGTCTCTTCGCCTTCTCCAGCCATTCCGGTTCATCCGCAAAAAGCTCAGGATAATGATGAATCATATACGTACATGAGCCTGAAGGACACACAACAAAATCACTGTCATCAAACGCTTCCAAAATCGTTTTGGCTGCCACCCGTGTCTCATCCCAATAGCCACTATTATAGGAAGGCTGACCGCAACACGTCTGTACAGGTGGGAAGTGCAATCGAACGCCATGAGCGGCAAGTAATCTAACCATCGCTTCTCCAACACGAGGATAGATGGCATCACTTAGACAGGTAATAAACAAGGAGACTTTCATGATTACGCCCTCCATCTCTTAAACAATCGTTAATTCTATGTTATATCCACTCATCCGATCCATGAGATCGTCGGCTAACGGCTGATTCGTAATGATTGCGTGAACAGCACTAAGCTCAGTTACTCGAGCAAAGGCACGGACACCGAACTTGCTTGTGTCTGCAAGTAGAATAACTTGATCCGATATGGCAACCATCTTCTGCTTCAATCTAGCCTGAAGCTCATTAGACTCGCTAATACCCCCGCTTTCTAGATGAACACCTTTGCATGACAAGAATAATTTATCGACATGATATGTCTCCAAGGAACGTTCCGCAAGCGGCCCTACAAAAGACAACGAACGTCCAGCCAACTGTCCTCCCGTAGAGATCACTTCGATTCGATCCTTGCTACTCAGCTCTGTAGCTACTTGAATTGAGTTAGTTAACACTGTAAGCGGGATATCTGGCATATTAGCGGCCATGTAACCTGCCGTTGTACTGGCATCTAGCAGAATGCGATCACCGGGGCGGATCATGGATACCGCTGCCAAGGCAATGCGTTTCTTTTCTTCCACATGCGTCGTTTCTCTCACCCGATACGGAATCTCTGGTTGATCCTCCTTGATGCTAACCGCCCCGCCATGAGATCGTTTCAACCTTCCGGCTTGCTCTAATCGATCCAGATCGCGACGAATGGTTTCTTCTGTCACTCGACAACGTTCACTCAGCTCCGATACACGCATACTGCCGGTTGCATTAACCAACTCTACAATCCGGTCATACCGCTCTGCTGCTAGCATATTACACCTCGCTCTCAGCTTGTGCCCCGAATGAATCAGTGATACGTATGAATCTACCGTACGCCTCTTCCCAAGTTGTCCTGTCTTGTGGTTCATACGTTGTAATCGGGAATGAATCCCGAATGGCTCTACGAGCTTCCCAAATGTCTTTAAAGGCTCCACTTGTCATCCACTGCACCGCCATATTTCCGATTGCACTTCCCTCTGCGGGACCAGCCCATACCGGTTTGCCAATTGAATTCGCTGTCCATTGACATAATAGACGATTCTGAATACCGCCCCCCACCATATGCAATCCGTTGAAAGATTGTTTGGAGAGCTGTTCAGTCCATCCCAGAACTCTTCGATATTTCAGTGCAAGACTCTCCAAAATCGAACGAGCAATTGCCCCTTGGTCTTGAGGCAGCGTCTGCCCTGTTTCCCGGCAATATTGTTGTATGCGTGAGGTCATATCTCCAGCAGCAAGGAACAGATCATCATCCGGGTCAAAAAGACTCGCAAATGGCGTCGAGCGTTCTGCCTTCGCTAACAATTCAGCATAACTAATCGCTTGTCCTTGACGCTCCCACTCACGCATGCACTCCTGTAATATCCAAAGGCCCATAATGTTCTTGAGTAGCCGGAACGTGCCTCCTGCCCCGCCTTCATTCGTGAAGTTCAACGCCAAGCTCTCCGCGCTGATGGCCGGTTGATCAATCTCCGTGCCCATTAATGACCACGTTCCACAACTAAGATAAGCAAATGAACGCTCCGTAGCAGGTACTGCTACAACAGCTGAACCTGTATCATGCTCTGCAACCGCAATTACCGGAATGGCGGAGATACCCAGATCACCACAAATGCTGTTTCGAACCTGACCTATACGCGTTCCCGGCATCACGGCCTCACCGAATAACTTATCGGAAATGCCAATATGCGCTAACAGCTCGCGATCCCATTGACCCTTGGTTGGGTTATATAGCTGAGTTGTTGTTGCGTTCGTAAATTCATTCACAGCTTCCCCTGTCAAAAAGTAACGAAGCAGATCAGGAATCATCAGGAAGCGTTCTGCCTCATTAAGTAATGGCGAATGATGGCGACGAAGTGTAGCTAACTGATATATCGTATTAAAACTGAGAAATTGAATTCCTGTACGTTCAAATATTGCCTCCGAGGTGAATTCTTCTCTCACCTGCTCCATCATGCCGTTAAACTGTGCATCACGGTAATGATACGGATTACCTAATAGTTCACCATTGCTACCAAGCAACCCAAAATCCACAGCCCAAGAATCAATAGCCAAGCTCTCCGGCTGCTCTCCCGACTGCTTTATTAGATTCAATCCTGCCAATAACTCATGATGTAACCGCAGGATATCCCAATGCATTCGCTCTCCAACCTTCACCGGTTCATTCTTGAATCGATGGATTTCGAGCGTCTCGATGCCTCGATCATTCAGATGCCCAAGAAGCGCCCTGCCACTGCTTGCGCCCAGATCATACGCCAGTACACTCACGGCTATACACCTACCTTTCTACAACATATATAATGAGAAATTTCTTGTCTGACGTTTCCCTGTGAATTGTTCACTTCATTCTTCTGTACTTTGATATGTGTTTTGTTGTTTGTTTATTTTTGTTTTATACTGTTTAGCTTTATTTTACGAGTATATCATTGTTGTAAGCGTTTGAATACCCTGTGTTTCTTTCTTTTTGCTGAATACAAAAAGACTCCTTACGCATAGAAGGAGCCACCATTCGCTTATTTACGTGTAGAAACGTCCAGTACTTATCCCGGACTGCTGCTGTAGATCTCGTTCAAAATGCTTAAATCTCGTTCCCTGATAGGTAAGCATTCCCTGATCTCTTTCGACCAAGGCTCCATACTCACTGCCTCCAACCATCAGTTCAATACGTTCTCCGTTATCCAGTTCAAAGGTCACGTAATAATAGGTTGAAGCTCTGCTATTTCCTCCTCCTCTTACTTGGGTCCGCTTCGTCACGATTGTGGAATGTAATGTGAGCAGTGTAGCAGCATTGTTGGCAGACCAAGTGCGTAAGTTTGAAATGATCACATAAGCGATGATTCCCGCAATCCCCACAAACACCACACCAAACAATATCGGTATCCATGCGTTTAACATTTCAAATGAACCGAATCCTGTAAAGAAACCGCCTTGACTGCCCTCAAATCCTGGTACACCGTTCATGTCGTCAAAGACACCGAACCCGTCCATATTTAATGCACCCGAGATGAACATTTGCGTCGTAAACCCATTCATCATCTTTCCTTTCGCTAGAAATGAGATACACCGCCTCCATAATCCAGGAGACGGTGCATGTAATTAACCTACTTACCTTGTCCGTCCATATACTATATGAACCTAATTAGGAATACAGACGTTCGAGTTCATCTACCAGACTGCCAACATATGCTACAGCAGAGCGAATAGGCTCTGGTCCGGACATATCCACACCAGCAAGCTTCATCAATTCCTGCGGATCAAGGCTTCCACCTGACTTAAGTGCTTCGAGCCAGCGATCCACAGCAGGCTGACCTTCTTCACGTATATGTACAGCGGCGGCAGTGGATGCAGTCAGGCCTGCTGCATATGTGTATGGATATAATCCCATGTAATAATGTGGTTGTCTCATCCAGGTCAGCTTCGCACCTTCGTCAATGACCAGATCCGGCCCCCAGAACTCGGAGAGGATATCACCTTTGAGCTGGCTCAAGGTTTGGGCTGTAATCGGTTGATCCTTGGTTGCCAGAGCGTAGACACGACGCTGCAGTTCACCTTCTAATAGATGCGTAACAAAGTTATGATAATACGTATTGAGAAGCTGTAAAATAACCCAGCGGCGCATTCTCGGATTATCGGATTTTTGAAGTAGATGGTCTGCGAGCAACATTTCATTCATTGTCGAAGGCGCTTCTATGAAATATAACGAGGGTCTGGTATTGGTCAGACTCTGGTAGCGCCCAGCAAGCATGAAATGTCCAGCATGTCCCACTTCATGAGCAAGTGTAAATGCTCCGCGCATGTTATTTGCCCAAGAGATGAGAATATAAGAGTGTGCACCGTAGATCGAGGAACAGAACGCTCCAGTAGATTTACCTGCATTATCCGCATAGTCCACCCAGCGATCATTGAATGCCCGCTCTACAATCTCACCATATTCTGGTCCAAGCACAGCAAGTGCTTCTTGAATTAACTTACATGCTTCTTCATAGGTTATCGCTGGACTGAATTCTGGATCAAGAGGAGCCTTCAGATCACAGAACATTAACTTATCCAAGCCGAGTTCTCTTTTCTTAAGCGCAGCAAGTCTTCGCATATGTGGTGCAAGTTCCTTCTGGATAATATCCAGCACGTTATTGTACATTTCTTTGCTCACTTGTTGTGAATTAAGGAGCATGTCCGTCACATCGTCATAACCCCTTAACCGGGACATCACGACCTGTTTCTTCACTTCTGCGGCATAACCTTCAGCAAACGTATTTTTGTAATCGTTCAGCTTGGCACTGAATGCCGCATAGGCTGAGCGACGTAGCTTCGTATCCGAAGACATTTCATAATTATTCTCATAAAAAGACCAAGACAATGGACGATTGTTGTCATCCTCATCGAGCGCATCATCAAACTTCATATCCGCTAGTTTACCTCGCAGATAGATCCGGTACGGTGAATCCAAGACCTCTCCAAGTGAAGCAAGTACCTTCTCGGTCTCGGGGGATAAGCGATGTTGTTTGTCTTTAATTAATCGTTTCAAACTGCGAGCATAATTCTGGAGCCCTGGAAGCTCCTCTATATATCGTTCCACTGTACCTTCAGGAAGATCTGTAATCTCAGAATGAACAAAGGACAACGAAGATGACAAATGAGAGAGGATGTCCCCTGCTTTCGCAGAATTTTCAATATTCACAGGATTGGTACTGTCTTCTGACTGCTTCAGTCGAGCATACGAAGCGGTCTTTACGATCCGTTCCTGAAGTGCTTCTAAGGCATCGAGACAAGCCAATAACTGTTCCGCACCTTCACCTAAGCGACCTTTGAATGCTTCGACATGTGCAGCCGCTTCAGGGAGAGATCTAAGCTCTGCTTCCCATTCTGCATCGGTGGCAAATAAATCTTGCAAATTCCAGGTTGTTTCCTCCGCGACTTCAGCGCGTGTACGTATTTTTTCCATCGTTCTTGTTCATCCTCCTAACATTTACAATATCTCTCATCCTATCATATTAAGAGCGAGTATACCTGACATCTCCTAAATTGAGACTTTTGATTCAAATTTTGTTCAGAACGTTAAAAAATCGCAGGTTATGGACGTGCTCCATAACCTGCGATTGTAGTAATTTCTATACTATTTTCTAACATAAATATATTCGACGTAAGTATTGAGCGATCCCAGATGATATTGCTTACGGAGGCAGTTATGCCTTCCAGATGACATTCTCACCATAATTCTTACCCCAGTTATACATCGCATGTAGCACTGGCATCAGACTCTGTCCGTGGTCTGTCAGGGTGTATTCTACACGCGGAGGTACTTCAGCATACACCTTACGCTCAATTAATTGATCTTCCTCTAGTTCGCGCAGCTGGTTCGTCAGCATTTTCTGCGTAATATGAGGGATGAGTCGTTTCAATTCACTGAATCGTTTGGTACCTTCCAAACCTAAGTGCCACAGAATGATCAATTTCCATTTGCCGCCAATCACAGCTAGCGTTAGTTCCTTCTCACAGTTAATCTCTTTCAGATTAATCCGTTCCTTGACTTCGGATGCCATTCACCGAGCCCCCTATCTCCAAATCGTATATCGCGAACAAACACCTATCGCATGCACAATGCACACGAGTACGCTCGTCGTTTCATACATCATAATAAGTACATACTATAAAATAAGTGTTCAATTAAGTGGTTTTCAGTACCGAGTTTTGAACAACCTATATAAGCAAAGCTTGTTATTAATTCTACTACAGCAGAGACAAGATGCAAAGTAAGACGAAAAATCAGACCGCTGGTCACTTCCATGGAAAAAGACCGGAGCCTTTGCAATCAAAGGTTTCCGGTCTTCCATCGATCTATTATTACATTTCATCGAACAATAACAAATCTTCTATTCTAGGTTGGCGTGGCGCCCAAACATGTCTGCTCCGGTCATACTCTTCATTTCCATCAACGTAAGAACCAGTGCATCCATGCCTAGTAACAATCCCTGTTCGAACAAGGAACCCATTGGCTGAATCGTGACTGACGCTCCAGCAGTGGCGGTATCCTCTTTGGCTGAAGCCGGGATGCGTACTACCGAATCTGCGATTTGTCCAATGGTAGACTCTGGTTTAATGGTGATCAGACCGACAGGTGCTCCAGCTTTGTTAGCCTTGTGAGCCATCGCTGCTAGACTGCCTGTCTCCCCTGAGCCTGAGCATAACAGCAGGAAATCTTTTGGACTAATACCCGGTGTAACGGTTTCGCCTACCACATAGACCCGAAGACCCATCTGCATCAATCTCATGGCAAAAGCTTTACCCATCAGGCCTGATCTGCCTGCTCCTGCGACAAAAATCTGTTCAGCGGCCAGAATATGCTCAGCCATCACCTGCATTTCTGCATCGTCGATCTGGCTCAGTGTACGCTCCAGCTCCTTCAGGATATCTGCTGCGTATTGATTTGTGCTCATAGGCTTAGCCTTGGCGAACAAGACGTTGCATCTCAGCTGCAACTGCTGCTTTGTTATCCTGACCTGTAATTCCGCCACCAACGATTACGAGATCCGGTTGTGCTTTGATTACTTCTGGAAGCGTGTCGAGCTTGATTCCACCCGCTACAGCTGTTTTTGCATTTTTTACAGCACGTTTGATCGTTTGCAGATCTTCAAATGGACTTTGTCCTGCTGCTTGTTGGTCATAACCTGTGTGTACACAGATGTAGTCAACGCCAAGAGCATCAATTTCACGAGCACGTTTTTCAAGGTCAGGTACGTTGATCATATCAACCAGAACTTGTTTGTTTTGTTTTTTAGCTTCTTCAACAGCGCCTTTGATCGTCATGTCGTTGGTTGCACCAAGAACAGTTACCAGATCTGCACCCGCTTCAGCAGCTTTCATAATTTCGTAACCACCTGCGTCCATAATTTTCAGGTCAGCCAGAACTTGCAGGTTAGGGAAAGCTTCTTTCATTGCTTTAACAGCATGTAATCCTTCGTTGATTACAATTGGTGTACCAATTTCAACGATATCAATATATTGTTCAACTTCTTTAACCAGTGCGATACCATCAGGGATATTAACGAGATCGAGTGCGAGTTGTAATTTCATAATTTATTTCTCCTTTGTTGTTCAAATATGAGTATGGCGTACTTCCTGTAAATCGACTCTAAATGTTTAACTTGCACCATTCCATCTGCTTCAATGCATGCAATGTTTGGTTGTGGCTACTCGTTTATTGTAGACCCTGACTATCTATTCTGGAAGTACGCACTTTGAAGTGAGGTAGTTACTTGCACGAAACTATTGATACATTTATGTTGTTATAAGAACTATAATGGATATTCCTACTCACCTGTCGGGTCAAAAAACACAAAAAGATCACCCCTTTCTATTGAAAGGAAGTGATCTCTTGGACAACCCTGTGATATGACAAAGCAACGCATGCGAAATGATAAGTCACATCAATGCCTCAATTCGGATCATCAGCTTACAGGAAACTTACAGATATACAGGCTTCACACATACTGGCTTGGATACACCTGTGCTGTGTCCTGTGTATTTCAAACGTCCGCTCTCTTGATCTACAGTGAACGTTACGATATTGTTTGTGTCACGGTTAGCTGCAATTAGCAATTTGCCGTTTGGAGTCAACGCGAAATGACGTGGATGTTCACCCTCTGCCGATACATGCTCCACCAGTTTCAGATGTCCTGCATCAGCATCCACAGCAAACACAACGATGCTGTCATGACCACGGTTGGAACCATAAACGAAACGTCCATCGTTAGAAACCGTAATTTCAGCTGTTGTATTCTCCTTACCTTCATATCCATCTGGCAATGTAGACACCGTAGATACTTCTGTCAACGTACCCGCAGCCGCATCATAACGGAAAGAAGTAATTGAAGAATCCACTTCATTGATTACATAAGCGAATTGACCGTTTGGATGAAACGCCAAGTGACGTGGGCCTGCACCCGCGTGAGTTTTCGTTTCACTGTGCAGTACCAATTCATTCTTGTCTGCATCAATGGAATAGATTGCAATTTTATCTGCACCGAGATCTTGTACCATCATATATTTGCCATCAGGGCTGAAGAATGCGGAGTGTACATGTGGTTTGTCTTGACGTTCAGGATGTGCGCCTTGACCTTCATGTTTCTTCTCATCCAATAGCTCACCGATTTCACCGTTATCCGTAACAGCTTGCAGACCAACCAATCCACCATGGTAACTCGACAGAATCAAGTAACGTCCGGATGGGTCACGCTGGATATGACAAGGAGGAGCGGAAATGGAGTTTTTGCGGTTCAGCAAGGACAACTTGCCTGTCGCAGGATCGATGCTCAGAGCTACCGCTTCTGACATCTTGTTGCCTTCAGCAGAAGTTGCTTCACCAATCGCATACAGCTTGTTGCCTTCTGCATCAACGTTGACAAACGTTGGGTTTTTCACCCCAGCGATGCCATCCAGCTTCGCCAGACTTCCTGTATCCTCATTCAATTCATATGCATAAATGCCCTCATTCTCAGCTTCGGCATAAGAGCCAGTCAGTACGATCAAGCGTTTAGTTTCACTCATTATAGTTTCCTCCTCTATGTGTATGTAATCTTGTTGCACCTCTTCTATAATAAATCTGTCATATCAAAATAGCAATCCACCCTCGCTCCAAACGCTGCCGACAAGCCGTATTACAGCACCCACATTCACAGGATTATAGCCAATTTATTCATCCTAAGATGCATTTCTGATATGATGAGAGAGGTTTGACATCTAGAAAGGACTGAACAACGTTGTTGCACTCATTTATGTTGACGCTATATCACGTATTTCTCCCTATTTCACTTCCTGTCATTGCAGGTCTTCTGCTCAAAAGATTCAAAAATTGGGATACCAAGCCGCTTTCAACTTTTTCCCTCTATATTTTGAGCCCAGCCCTTATCTTTGATACATTGCTCCACGCCGAAATTACATGGACAGACGTCACAAGTACGCTCTGGTTTTCGATTATTAATCTTGTCGCCCTCTGGGTACTTGCCGAATTGCTAAGCCGAGTCTTTAAGCTAGGAGCAAGCGAAAAAGCGGGACTTACCCTCGTCTCCACGTTTACGAACTGTGTGAATTACGGGCTCCCGCTTGTACTATTAGCCTTTGGCCAGCTTGGACTAGATAAGGCTTCGGTTTATGTGATTGGACAGATGATTATTGTAAATACGGTCGGTATCTTTTTTGCAGCGCGATCTGAATTCACAGTTCAAAAGGCCATGTTGTCCGTCTTACGTATGCCTTCAATCTATGCAGCGACCATCGCCATACTCCTTCGTTCATCCGATCTTCATTTGCCTGAAGCGTTAGATGGAGGGATCTCGATGATTGCAACAGGATATGCTCCCGTTGTACTTGCCATTCTTGGAGCACAGATGCTGCGTCCACGTGGGTCAACGGAGCCATGGCTGCCAAATGTTCACCGCGCTTTTTGGACAGGACTTGTCGTGCGCCTAGCCGCAGCACCAGTACTCTCCTACTTGATCCTTCGCACGCTTCAAGTTGAGGGAACGTTATTCAGTGTTCTGCTGATCCTGTCATCCATGCCAACCGCAGTAAATGCAGTGATACTTGCCGAACAATTCAATGCCTCGCCTCAGTTTGTATCGCGCTGCATTTTGTGGACAACCGTTGCATCTATGGGCATACTACCTATTATGATTGTGATGGTTTCCTAATTAGCATAGCAGTCGATGGAGATGACGCCGCTTGATGGCGTTTCTCCAATCGGCGTTCATACCGACGCTTTAGCGCCCTTACATAGAAGAATTTGACGACAAAATAAGAAATTAACCCCAGCGTTGCCCCAAAAATCGACATGCCTGCCAGAATATCAAGTCCACCTAACAACAGCTCGCTCAGAGCTGACCAATTCCCACGGAACAACTCCATCCATGCACTCTCATGTACAATCCCATTCCCCATGCTATGTGCCGGTAAAATCCAAGAACCAATCTGCTTCGCAAGCGGCATCAGAATGATCGGTAAGAATGTAAGCTTGCCAACAACATTCCCTACAATTGCGGCTGGCAAAGACCCACCTGATAGCCGAACAATCGGGTAGAACACCAGATAAATTAGCGATGCGGTAGAAATAACGATCAGTTCCAGTCCAAAGCCTATGGCGAACCCCGTCGATACTTTGTGAGCACCACCTGGAGCACGTAACAATTTGAGGAAATTCAGCTTCATGGCACGTCGCAAACGTGCAAATCGGGTGGTTTTACTTTTCTGATTGCTCATACTGAACTTCCCTTCATCTTACCCAAAATGACGGCTATTACCGTCTATACTTCTGCTGGTCACATCGGGCCAACACTTGCCTTAACAATTACAGGCTCTGTTTCAATGATTACATTGCCTGCTACAGCTCTCGAGATCATACAAGATTCCTCTGCCTTGTAAGCCAGTCGCTCTGCCTTCACTTCATCCGACTCCGTGGCATCTGCTTGTAGTACTATTTTAGGTCGATGCACGATCCGCTCATACGTAAAAATGTTATTCGTTACATCCACCGTTGCCTCTGATTCCAGCGTCAATTCATAAGGTGTAATATCAGAACGCTCTAACATGGCTGCCAGCGTAATGACGTAACAGGTAGCGGCTGCTCCGAGCAACATTTCATCTGGATTCGTGCCTGTTCCCGGGCCGCCCATTTCCTGTGGAATCGAGATGACGGATTTCAGTCCTCCAGCATCAATATGACCCTCACTATTGCGTCCACCATTCCATACAGCTTTCAGGTGAAAAGGATGCTTCATTATATAGTCATTCCTTTCGTATTACATTATCTATATTCGACGATTAGACCCGTGTAAATTCAATCATTTGTTCTTCAAGCATACTAACCTGCTCTTCATCCAGGCCATGATCCGTGATCACTTTAGACACACTCTCGATCTCTGCGACCCGCGTGAACGCCTGTATATTGAACTTGCTCGAATCTGCCAGCAAAATAACCTCATCGGCAATACTGATCATCTTTTGCTTCACCAAGGCTTGCAGTTCATTCGATTCGCTGATGCCCTTGGTTAGATGCACACCTTTACATGATAGAAACACCTTGTCCACATGATACGCATCCAAAGAACGCTCAGCCAGCGGCCCTACAAAGGACAGTGACTTTGAGGCCAATTGACCGCCTGTCGCGATCACGCGAATCTGTTCCTTATTGCTAAGTTCTGCCGCCACTTTAATCGAATTCGTCAGAACTGTAAGTGGGATATTCGGTAATCCTGCCGCCATATACCAAGCTGTCGTACTCGCATCGAGGGCAATTCGATCGCCAGACTCGACCAGTTTGACTGCTTCATCCGCAATTCTACGTTTCTCATCCGCATGCGTTACAGCCCGCTCCGGATACGGAATCTCCGGCTGTCCCTCATCCTTATATTTAATCGTGACCGCTCCACCATGTGACCGCCTGAGTCTACCCGCCTGCTCCAGCTTGTCCAGATCTCGCCGTATCGTCTCTTCGGTCACACCGCAGCGTTCACTTAACTCTGTAACACGCATGCTTCCTTGTGCGTCCACCCATTCCACTATTTTCTCATACCGTTCCGCAACGAGCATATTCCTTCACTCCAAACCGTTGATTATCCAAGACATTTCTGTTCATCCATCATACCACAGTGCTCTCCGAAGTAGAATTTCGAAAGCATGGCAAAAAAGAGGGAGCCTCTGCTCCCCCTAACCTTCATGTATCCTGCTTACTTGATCAGAATTAGCCATGAATGATTCAACTGAAATCAGTTATTATTTGTCTTCGGCCATTGGGAACCAACCTGGTGTGTTGACAATCGCGTTCCACAAACCATCCGGAATAACTAGACGCTCCTGATCCGATTTCGTGAGAATAGTCTCAATATCTTCTTCCCGACCACTTTCAATCTTCTCAACCCAATCCGGTTCAATAATCAGCTCGCGTCCAATGGCAAGCAAAGGTACACCACTCTCGAGCGCTTCAGCTGCTTGATCGGCTGTATGGATTGAACCTACACCGATGACTGGCAATTTACCGCCTACACGATCAAGGATAAACTCCATTCTAGAGCGTGTATCAGCTTCACCACGTCTTGGCTTAGACCAGAATTCATTCAGGGATACGTGCAAATAATCCAAGTTTTTCTCTTTCAATGCATCGATCAGCGCATAGGTCTCTTCCATCGTAAGACCCGGTGTTTCCGGTTCTTCTGGTGAGAAACGATAACCAACGATAAATGGTAGTTTAGTATGTTTCGCCACCACTTCTTGCACCTCATCAACCACCGCAATTGGGAACGTCAGGCGTTTTTCAACACTACCACCCCAGCGATCGTCACGACGATTCGAATGCGGAGAGAAGAATTGCTGAATCAGGTATCCGTTCGCACCGTGGATCTCAACACCGTCGAATCCAGCTTCAATGGCACGACGTGTCGCTTCACCAAAATCCCTAACGATTGACGTAATCTCTTCGTCGGATAGTTCTCTTGGCAATGGAGAGCCTGGACGCTCACTGGCAACTGCACTCGGTGCCACCACTTGACCTGCTGGAACAGCTTGTTCAGGAGTCAATCGACCTGCGTGGAAGATTTGCAATACAGCTTTGGAGCCCTGTTGTTTGATTGTATCTGCCAGACGTTTCAATCCAGGAATGAAGCTATCATCATAAGCTGCAAATTGTGCAGGGAAGCCGATACCGTTCGGCGTTACATAGGTTACAGCTGTTACAGACATGCCCGCACCGCCGGTACGACGTGCATAATATTCAAGCTCCGCGTCGGATACGGTGCCATCAGCGTTGGAAGACATATGTGTCATTGGCGCCAGTACGATCCGGTTTTTGAGAGCGATGCCGTTGGGTAGAGAGACTTGTTCAAACATTTTGTTGAATTTTGGATTCATTAAGGGTTTCCCTCCTAAAACTAAATATCTCTTTTAATAGATATATGAATACGTATTTCTTTTTACTGTAATTATTATAGTTACTATTCGATTACATTTCAACTTTTCTTTTCTCAGCAGCATGAGCACCCTCTCCATTAAACGGAAATTCAGCCTCTCAAACCTCAACAAAAGACGGAAAGCCTTAAGACTTTCCGCCTTCATTGGAATCTATATCGGTTGACCTGATTTAGTAACTGCGCACATACGCTAGCTTCTGTTCTACCTCTTCTACGCATTCATAACAATCATGTTCATCATTCCCCACCATTGGTGTCACCGGGTACAGATGCATGTCTGAACTATTGTAGGATTTCAAGAGTGGTAGAAGCTGCGTTACACGAGTATTAGCAGGGTCAAGCCACGTATCAATCTCCGTTTCCGACAAAATCGCAGGCATCTTACTACCAAACTCCCGGGTAACCATGTTGGCGCCTGTCATCAACATCGTGCAAGTACGAAGCGGTTGTTTCCGTGTGTCTTTCCAAATCTCATACAATCCGGCAATGCCGAACAAACCACGATCAGGCATAACGACACGAACAGCAAAGCTTTTTTTACCTTCTTGACGCCAGTAAAAGAGACCATTACATGGAATAATGCACCGCTTGGTTTCCACCAATTTGTAATACGAAGGATTATCATGCACGGTCATCAGGTTCGCATTCACCGCATCACGTCCCCAGAAAGGAATGAACCCCCAACGAAACTCATCCAATACACGCTCCCCATCCTGATGAAGAATGATTGGCGTATGCTGGGTGGGACTGATATTATAACGGTTTTTGTAATAATACATCACTCGCTGTATCTTGAAATGATCTCTAACCTCATCTAAATCTGCCGCCAATGAAAATCGGTTGCACATGCTTAAGGCACTTCCTTTCCCTCTCTAAGTTGTTTGTATTGTTTGTATTCGGAGGGAAATTATGCATGTGGAACGGTACAAAAATACTTGTCTTATTCACAAGCTTCTTCTAGCACTCTAGCTTACATCCATTGTTAATAATGACGGAGCCCATGTCCCTGGACATGTTCCTAAGCCGTTTTGATTCGACAGCAATCCAGTTGTTTAGACGAAATATGCTTAATTTTTATGAAAAAAAGAGAGATTAATCCTTTAAAACAATGACTTCAGACTCATTTCAATAGATCAATTCCCTGTTACTCTAATAGAGTAAAATAATACATTTATTGGAGGTTTTAAGTATGAAAAGGAAAATTATTATGAGCATCATGTTATTCTCAGCCCTCGCAATGTTTGGCAGTACAATCTACGCCGCAACCTTCTTGAATTACGGTTATCCCAGCTCCACCATTCCTATTCGTCCTTATAATTACACTTCTACATGGCAAACCCCGATGGACGCCTCGATTGCCAACTGGAACAACGCAGGTGCCAAGGTACAGTTCACCAAATCAAACAACTCCCCTAATACCATCACCGCCGGAAACTTCAATAACACTGCCTATGGCGTCAACTATGCTTCTGTATCAGGCAGTCAAGTGGTAAGCTTCCGCATCGAGCTCAACGCTTCTACCATATCAGCAGACGCAACCAACTTATCCAACTTCATTCAGAGCGTATTCGTGCACGAACTAGGCCACTCCGTTTGGCTTGGAGATAACCCAACCACGTCCAGCCCCTCCATCATGTCCTACACCCGCAACCGTAATTCGATGACCAAACCGCAGACCTTTGATATCAACAATGTTAGATCCAGATATTAAGGCCTCGTTCTAAAACCTCTCTCTACTAAACCCATTCAAGGAGGAATTATATTCATGAGAAAAATTCAAATATTAACCCTGTTTGCCTCTTCGATCTTCATTCTGTTTGCACTAGGTTGTTCTTCGGTCAATACACAAACGGCATCAACTTCTCAGGCTCCGATCACTGTGATTGCTTCAGAAGACTTTCCCAGCTATTCAAGCATCAACGACCTTTCGGATCGAGCGGATACCATCATCAAAGGCAATGTGCTCCAAACTCGTGTAGAAGCATTAAATGACAGGGTACAAGCTTCCGAAACTGATCAGGGAATTGCTCAAAATGCTGAGTTAAATACGGGTAATGAAGGGCTTGCTTTTGACAAAATCTACACCATTCATACGATTCAAGTTGCTGAATCCTACAAAGGTGCATTCGTAGCAGGGGATACGCTTGAAGTTAAACAACTGGGAGGACAACTGAATAACACAGAGATTATCAATGATGACCACGTCTCGCTTATTCCTACGAAGGATTATGTGCTCTTCCTTGAAACCTACGAAGACACACCCGCCAGTCTCCTCAACTCCATTCAAAGTCTGTATGTGATCAAACCGGCGAGCAAATCCAGCCAGTCGACAGAGCAGGCCTCATCTCCGGTGATTGTTAGTGCGAATCCCGAAAATGACCTTACATTAAGCCTTGATCAACTGAACCAAATTCAAAGTGAAGAACAGAGTAAATAACCTCACGTGCTTGTATTCTCTTAACCTCCCACTGTTCTTTTTCACAGATGATACTTTCTCTCCCCCACACGATGAGTCTTACATATAAGAAAACGTGCTGCTCCGGTAAAAACGAAGCAGCACGTTTTAACATTGAATACTGAAGCTGAATGATTTATTTTCATGTGATTTTACTATTTTGAATTGAGATCAATGATCCATTCAGCCAGATCTTGTGTCTGCTTCAGCAGAGCAATCGGATCACGGAACCAAGACTCTTCCTCAGTCCATAAATACACACGTCCATTCTGAACAGCAGGCAATGAGCCCCACACCGGATCTGCTTGAAGCTCCTTAAGCTGTGCTTTGCTAGTCAAAATGAGATAATCCCCTGCGTATTTAGAGAGCAATTCAATGGAGAATTCATGATATGCACCCTCCATTAACTCGGCAGGTATTACTTCAGGTGCTTGTAGGCCAAGCAACTCATAAATGTTACGTCCTCCACGCCCCGATTGATTACCAAATATAAAGACCTGACGATCATATTCCTGCATGACCGAAAACGTTGTATCAGCTGGAACAACATCATTGACCTTTTGCTTAATTTGAGCAATCTCTTGATCAAAGTTAGCAAGCCACTCCTGTGCTTCTGCCTCTTTCCCGAGCACCTCGCCGAAATAACTCACCTCATCCTTAAGCGCTGGGAACGTAATCGATGCAATCGAGACGGTTGGTGCAATCTGACTGTATTTTTCATAAGCTGCTTTGTCGGGATTCAATGTGATAATGAAATCTGGCTGCAGCTCCATTAATTGCTCAACGGAATCTCCAATGACTTCAATACCATCCAAGTGACCTTCTAAGTATGGACTGTTCATCAGAAATTGCCCTCCACCAACGGGCTTAACACCAAGAGCAAGTACTGTTCCCAGATAATCTATAGCGGCAACTCGCTGCGGGTGGGCAGGAATTTCTACATCCCCAAATGCCGTTTTCACGGTTTTCATCTCTACAACAGCAGGCTGTTCGGCTTCTTCAGCCGCTGCATCAGTCGATACGGCACTCTGCGTGGCTGTGCCACAAGCACTCAATGTGAAGATCAGCACAAGTGACATCAGTGCTGCTTTAAGATTGTTAAACATTTCCGTTTCCTCATCTCCATTAAATTGATAATGATTATCATCATCAACTAAAGGATAACGTTCCGTCTCCTTGCTTACAATGGACTCATTTGTTTCATTTATTGTATTTTTCGAAACCCTATTCATTCGTTTGCGATGCTCTATACGAAACTTACCAGGTGTTGTTCCCATTTCCTTCTTGAAAGCTCTGTTGAAATAAAAGGGATCGGGGTACCCCACATAGGTAGCAATCTCATTTAAAGTTGCTTCCGTTGAGACAAGTAAATTCTGCGCTTCGTTCATTCTCATCTGAATGATGTATTCTGTCGGTGTAACCCCTGTCTGTTCTTTGAACTTCCTGGATAGATATTGCGGGCTATAATTCAATGACTCTGCCAACGTATCCAGCGAGAGCTGTTCCCGAAAATGCCCCGAGATATAACGCAAAACCTGTTCGGTTAGTGAAGGAAGCTGCTCGCCACCCTGTCTCTCTGAACGCTGCCGGGTCACAAGTTGAACCAAATGAAAAAAGTAGCCTTTGATTTGCAGTTTGCCCAGATGATCCTGTTCATTCCAGCAGCGATGAATATGTTGAGAGAGCTCACGCAGCTCCAGTGGATGTACGGGTTCCTCTGCCCAGTTCTGCTCAAAAGGATTACTGTTAAGCAGCATCATATGGTACTCTCGAAGTACATTAGATGGTAACGTAGCTTTATAAAATATAAAATAAACTTCAATGGGCTCTGTAGCCTCAATCGTCAAATATCGGCCTTTACCTCCATGCAATAGTAGGAATCGGCTTGATGACCACACCTCGTGGTTCAACCACAATTGTCCCCGACCGCTTATAAAAACAAACGTACTTGTAGGTAGAACATATCGTCGCATCTGCTCGCTCTTCTGGAAACTCATGAAACGTACATCTAAGACACGCACCTGAACCTGATCCCATAATTGAATATGATCTTGCATACTCATGTTGTTTTCCTTTCTCCCAGCTTTATGTAAATCACCTTCACCCAACCCTATAACAGCCTTGTTCAAATGATAATAATTATCAATGATAACGAATTTGCATCACAAATTGAAGTACAAGTTGAAGAACACGCTACTCCTTCGATAATATAGTAGCCAAAAAGGCCGTTGCTCCCCCACTAAGGGAGAGTCAACAGCCTTGTAATCATCAGACCATTTCTCAACTCAGAATATGTTGAATTATAGCTTAATAAAATCAGCCATCGAACGAACCTGAATGGAGCCCGCGGACGATGCTGCACTTGAATCTTGCAGTCCGGCTCTCGACGTAAACTTCACCTTAACCGGGATACCTGGAATGAGATCGAAGAAATTATCCGAAAATACGCCTTCTGCTTCAGAAGAAATCCATACTTGTTTTGCAAGAACATCACTTTCAAGTTCGAGATACACCGTATCGTTCTCCTTAACTTCTTTTACCTGAATCTGAGCCTGCTTCAAGCCGATATCCTTCGATGGAGCAAAATAGTGCTCTTGCACAATATCCGCCTGTCCTTCTTGCTTCAAATCAAGTCGTAGTAACGTTGTCGCTGGACTAAGCTCTTGTAACCACTCTGCCTGATTGAGGGATAGCACTTGTTGGCCGGAGTTCGATCCAAGCGTTACCTGATGCTCTTCTTCACGATGTACAGTTCCATCAAATCCGATAAGCCGTAGTTGCAATGTTCCTTTCACAGCCTCCAGTTGATCAGAGATGAGATAAATATCCGTTGTAGCTTCCTTGGTACCATCGACTGAAATCAGGACATCACTGAAGCTGCGTTTCGCGTAGTACTGCAATGCTTTCCAACGACCGAGATAATCCATACCTGCCCATGAAGCTACAGGCCAACAATCATTCATTTGCCAGTAGAGCGTACCCATGCAGTACGGTTTGCGGCGACGATGCGCTTCAATAGCTGTCTTCATCGCTTCTGCCTGAAGAACTTGACTCATATACAGGAAGGATGGGAAATCCTTCGGTTCATGCATGTACATATCCATGTATTGTTTAATCAGACGATTGCCTGCACCGTTCTTCTGGTGAGCCAGCATCACTTCGGATTCAAGAGCCAGATCCTCTTCCTCGGCATAGGTACGCACTGATTTATATTCTGGGAAGGATTGGAATCCGTATTCACTCATGAAGCGACCAACGTGAACGTTGTAGTTTTCAAAAGGTTCAACACTATGCCATACGCCCCAGTAATGGATGTCCCCTTCGGATGTAGAAGGATGGGCATGTTGTTTCTCGTCATCTGACAGAGATACAAGCGGTGAAGATGGCCAATAATCAATACCAGGTGCATAGGCTTCCACTACTTCTGGCAATAGATCATGGAAAACGGCTTTGTAATCTGCCCAGATGCTCTCGCGTTGCTCTGTATTGAAGTCTTTCTTCCAACCCCAGCCACCGTTCTCATTGAAGTGAGCCCAAGCTGAATCAATCTCATTGTTACCACACCACAATGCAATACTAGGGTGATTACGCAGACGTTTAACATTATCAATCGCTTCATGTCTTACACTATTGAGGAACGCTTCATCTCCAGGATACATACTGCACGCGAACATGAAGTCCTGCCATACCAACAGACCGTATTCATCACACAAATCGTAGAATACATCCTCTTCGTAGATGCCTCCGCCCCATACTCTTAACATATTCATATTGGACTCCGCAGCGGAGACAATCTCGTGTCGATAACGTTCAGCTGTAATTTCGGTAATGAAACTGTCGTTAGGAATGTGGTTTGCTCCTTTGGCAAATACCGCCACACCGTTTAATTCAAAATAAAAGGACGCCCCAACCTCATCTTTGTCACGAACCAAACGAATTGAACGAATACCCGTCTTAACCGTTGATTCCGCCAACACACGCTCTCCAGCAAGCACTTCTGTCACAAAAGAATACAAATGTGCTTCACCAAGTCCGCGGCTCCACCATAACTTCGGCTGATCAATCGTAACAGGAA
Source organism: Paenibacillus sp. MER 99-2 (assembly GCF_023714095.1). NCBI lineage: Bacteria > Bacillati > Bacillota > Bacilli > Caryophanales > Paenibacillaceae > Paenibacillus > Paenibacillus sp. MER 99-2. Next base: position 2,365,228 of record NZ_JAMAUZ010000001.1, read on the forward strand.
CTTCTACGGTCTGTAGGCCTGACTTTAACGTTACAGCCTGTTCCCAAACCTGACCATGTGTACTGATCCGAATGACGGTATCGCCCGCATGGTCTGCATCAATCTCTATCACAGCAGTCAATGAAGCGACCGAAGCGCTCACGTCCTGCTGCTGGATATATACATCATTAATTCGCACCTCAGACCAGCCTTCCAACCGAGCCTCACGCCAGATGCCACTTGTTACGAACCGTGGACCCCAATCCCATCCATAGTGATACGGAGCTTTACGGGCAAAAATACTCACCTTTTTGTCTCCGAGCTCGCCTACATCGGATTGATCATTCGCTGCAGGCAGAGCGTATCCAAGCTTCTCAAGCTTAGGCAGATCTTCCTGAATCGGAGAACGGAAACGAATTCTGAGCACGTTGTCTTGTGCTTTAACAACCGCTTTCACATCAACGTTCCACACACGAAACATATTGTCCGCAGACAACACATGTTGATCATTCACATATACATCTGCATACGTATCTAGTCCATCGAATACAAGCTCCAGATGCTCCTGTGCAAATAACTTCTCTTGAACATCAAATTTCGTTTGGTACTCCCAATCTTTCTTATCAATCCACTGAACCTCTTTTTCATTGGTTCCATAGAACGGATCCGGAATTTTCCCCAGCTTCAGCAAATCCGTATGTACACAGCCCGGTACTTGTGCGGGTAACCATTCTTGATCCTCACATGCCTTAAACGTCCAGTTCTGAAAAACCTGCGATTGTATTGTACTCATCTTAGCCTCCGTTATGAATAAAGTTTTTTTGCAAACACCAGCAAATCACTTTGTTAGGTTTTGTTATTATAATATCAATAACTTACAAAACAAAAATAACATGATAACCTTAACATAGTCAACATTCGTTTTGTAAATAACCTTTATTATGTTTGCTAACGCAAACAAAAAAAGACATCAGGCTGTATCATGCCTATGTCTTAGTAAAATTCCTGTTCATTTTTGCGGTGAATACTGAACTTTTATTCTACAGTAGCTTGGTCTGATGCATATCATTTACAACTAACTCTGAGTAAATTAACTTGCGCTCTAAAGGCTGATCCGGATGTTCAATCCGCCACAATAAATGGTCAACCGCTCTCTTACCAAGATGCTCTTTATCAATATGGACCGAAGCCATTATCGGCTCCTCTGCTCTTGTATTATCAAAGCCAGTAACGGAGCAGCGTCCTGGGACATCAATCCCTTTATTTTTAAGAGCACGTAGCACAACGACAGCTGTAAAATCATTGGCACAGACAAAGACCTCTGGAAGATCTTCAATCCTCATCTCTTCAATCGCTTTTCGAATATGATCGTTGTCCGGTCCAAGTAGTCCTGGTTGCTGATTGGATTGAATCTGCATCTCTTCCAGCACGGAACGATAACCAAACCAGCGCTCTCTGAAACTCGCTGCATCAGGCAGCTCGCCAGCAAACTGAAAATGCCTGTACCCTTTGCCAATCAGCATAAGCACGAGTTCTCTCATACATTTGACATTATCCGTAAACACTGTGTCTGCATGAACCGCCGGTTCCTCGTGATCCACCATTACAAGTGGGATACGCAACCGATAAATCTCCAGCAATACTGAAGCAGAGATTGCGCCAACTGTAATAATCCCCCTGATTGCTTCTGGATTCAGCACAGAGAACATCCGATCTGATGAAGGTTCTGTTAAGGTTAATATGTCTAGCCCCTTCTCATTCAAGCGGGCTGAAATACCGTCGAATACCGGTCCCCAATAGAGTGAAGAGCGATTCTGTGATCGAATATTAGGGAACAGCACCAAAATGGTTCCTGTGTTATCTGAAAGATTGTCCTGCTCTACAGCCTGTTCGATCGGATAACGTTTCGGTTCAGCCTTGAAGTAACCTAATTGAGCTGCGGTCTTTACAATCATCTCACGTGTATATTCACTTACTCCCGGTTTCCCCGTCAGAGCACGAGAGACAGCAAACTTCGATACGCCGGCAGCATCGGCAATTTGCTGCATCGTTACCTTTTTAGCCATACGACTCACCCGTTTTCCCTTATTTTCATCCAGTGTAGCATAAAAAGTTGAATTCAACAAAACAAGTTATTATTTTGTTTGGTTGTTAGAACATCTTTTTTTCTTCACTAAACTGTATTCGATGATCCGCTAATAGATAAAATGTGCAAAACAAAAAGCGGGGCTCTCTTCATTTGAATGAAAAGATACCCCACTCCTTATATTTCACTAATGATTGTATTGACTAGACTCCAGGTGCTCCCCGTTCTCCTAGTTCTGACGGTATACTAGGTTGCTTGCGACGCCAGAACATCAGTTCAACGGCTTTGATCTCGGTAATTAATACACCAACCAACATCAGTGCTGCTCCTGTATATCCTTGTAGCGTTAAGGTTTCACCTTGAAAACTAAAAGCAAACGCGGCGGCAAATAGCGGCTCTAAAGAGAAAATAAGACTTGTGCGGGTCGGGGAAGCATGTCGCTGTGCTAGTGTCTGCAATATGTAACCTATACCACTGCATAATACACCCAGCCCTAGAATCGCCGCCCATGATTCAGGTGAATCCGGCAAACGAGGACTTTCGAACAAAAAGGTAGCGGCAATACCCCAGATCGCGGCAACCCCTAATTGTACCGTTCCCAGTGTTAACGGGTCATGCTTTGGTGTGAATTTGCCAGCGATCATAATATAAATTGCATAGATCAATGCGGCAACAATACAAAGGATATCTCCGGTATGTAAGCTGAGCTCGTGCTGAAGAGTCAACAATCCCAGTCCAGTAACCGCAACAATGATGCTCAACATGAGACGTGTATCTGGCATACGTCGATGGATAATCGTTGTTAGGATTGGTACAAATATAACGGCCAAACTAATCAAAAAACCAGCCTGTGATGTCGTTGTTCGCTGTACACCATATGTAATGAACACAAATGCTGCAAATAATGCTGTTCCCATAACCGCTCCTGCTATAAGTGTACGTAGATCCATTCGGAATAACCTACGGTGAAAAATAACGGCGGCTGCAATAAATGCGATTGCAAACCGGAAAGCAACTAAATTTAATTCCTGAATCGATTCCAGTCCAGATTTCATAAATAAATACGATGACCCCCAAATAACGGTTGCAAGCAACATCTGAATGTCAGCTCTTCTCGCTCCATTAGTGGGTCTACTGCTAACTCTACTCATTCTAAGTCTACCTTCATTCTGTATGATCTTATCTGCTTATCTGTCAGGGCAAATGAATTCGCCTTGGCAAGTATAAACGATCTCTTTGCATTATTAAAATGAATAATTATAATGATATACATGAAATAAATTCATGTATTTTGAAACGAGAGGAATCATGCGCTCATGTCGTTAATTAAATATGAAATATTCAATACAATCGTGGAATATGGCAGCCTTACCAAAGCTGCAGAAGCGCTTAATATTACGCAATCCGCTGTTAGTCATGCGATTGCCAGTCTTGAGAAGGAATGTGGATTCCCACTACTGAGTCGTGGACGGTCTGGGGTTCGGATTACAGTTGAGGGTGAACGAGTTCTTGGGTATACACGCGAGATTCTACGCTGGACAGAATTAATGAACCAAGAGATTTCCCTAATCCGAGGAGCTGAAGTGGGTACTGTTCGCATAGGAACGTTTGCCAGTGTATCAACGCAATGGTTGCCTGGAATTCTTACACAATTTCGAATGCGTCATCCCGGAATTGAGATCAAGCTATGGGAGGGTGATTATGCAGAAATCGAGGGCTGGCTTGCTGGTGGGGCGATCGACCTTGGATTTTTATCCCTTGGTGAAACTACACCATATGAAACGATTCCATTACAAAAAGACAGGATGATGTGTATCCTGCCTCTAGATCATCCCCTGGCTCACACCACATCTGTTAGTTTCGATGTATTACAGGAACAACCTTTCATTTTGCCGAAGTGGGGTGGCGACAACGAAATTGAACGTTTAATTCGCATACATGCCGTGAAACTGAACGTGATCTACGAGGTAGCCGAGGATCAAGCCATCATGGCAATGGTTCGAAATGGGCTTGGCATCAGCCTGCTGCCCGAAATGGTGGTACAAGGTCACACCGATGAGTTCGCTCTTGTGCCCATCACAGGTGAGCCTTATCGCACGATCGGTATCGCCTGTACCTCGCTCGGTAATCTCGCTCCCGCATCACGTCGGTTTATTGAAACGGTACAAGAATGGTTGCCGCCGTCTAACTAGGATACGCCCTAATCCACGAATAACTGCTTATAATACCGTTCTCGATGATTAAGAAAGTCACGGGTCAGTAGAAAGTGCTCCGTATCCTCATACGCCACTTCTATAATTCCTTCTTCACTGAACTCATAAATGCAAGCATCCGGATACGACATTAATATGGAGGAATGAGTCGCGATGATAAATTGCGACCCGCTGCTCTCCATCTCATGAATCATCCTTAACAAGACCAGCTGATTCTGTGGCGATAGAGCAGATTCGGGCTCATCCAGTAAATACAGTCCTTTTGTGCTCAGACGATTGGTTAGAAATTCAAGAAATCCCTGACCATGTGACCGCACATTCAAAGACTTCCCTCCATACGGTGCGTATGCGCTCATACCAACGCTAGGATCATCTGCAAGTTCATCGATATACTTGGCAAATGTATCAAAAGTTTCAGCTCGAAAATAAACCCCCTGCTTCACTCTCGGCATCCATTGCAGATTCATAATGGTCGATAACGAGGCATCGTCTTTTTCATTCGTAATAACCAGATCCTTACCACCCACAATGCTAAAACCACAGCTTACGCCGATTGATTCGAGCAGTGTCGATTTGCCTGAGCCATTCTCTCCTACCAGGAAGGTCACCTTATGCCTGAATTCTAATTCATCAAGATTACGTAATGCAGGAATGTGATAAGGGAAAAGATCTTGTTGCTCCGGCGGGCAATCGTGCCATCGAAGTACGACTTTTTTAAGAAAAGGCATGCATACACCTCCCGAATTTAAGTGTTACTCCCATACCCGATCAAGTTGATCTGCATAGTAACGAATGGCTTGCTGATAATCAGCAATATTCGAATCGTTAGACGTATCTGCTAATTGGATGAGCAGACGTTGCATTGCTTCGGCATGTTTACCGAGATTATATAAAACCATGGCATAGAACACTTCAAATTCACGACGTTCAGGGAATAACTTGATTCCTTGCGCCAACCACTTCTCAGCCTCTGTGTACTCCCCTAGTGTTCGATACGTGCTCCCCAAACCAAGAATAGCTCCCGCTTGATCTTCCTTGTCCAATCCGAGCTGTATCGCCTTTTCGTAGTATGGAACAGCTTCCCGCTCCAATCCTAGGTTGTCATGTGCCCATGCGAGCTGATACCATGCCTGAGCATGAGCCGGCTCCTGATCCGTTATTTTTTTTAACAATACAATAGCCTCTTCGGCTTTTCCCTCTTGTCTTAACACAATAGCCTGCTGTAATTCGCTCATCTCAATACTCCGTTCTCCCATAAACATCCTTTTATGTACATCTTATGATTATATTATATACTAAAAAAGCACCCCAAGGAGTATCTCAAGACAACAAAGGTTGTCCAACTATTCTCCATAGAATGCTTTTAAAGATTGTTCACCTGGGATCTATGTTACGACCAAGTCGTATTAGCCACCATCACAATGAATACCACCATCAGGTAATTGACCGAGATCAAAAAATTAATTTTGGCCCATTTCTCCGTATCCTTCGTATTCATACCACTCAACGTATGAATTAACCAGAGCAGTCCGCCGCCTAAAGCGACGATCAGAAATACCAAGCCTACATAGTTGTAGTAATACAGTAGGAACACCGAGGGTAGTAACAGCAATACATAAGGAATCATCTGTAGCTTCGTGCGCTTTACGCCTTTGACAACAGGCAGCAACGGGAATCCCGCCGCGCGATATTCCTCTACCCGCCGAATGCCAAGTGACCAGAAATGGGGCGGCTGCCAGAGAAATAACAGAGCGAACAGCAACCATGCACCTACATCAATCTGATTCGTAACAGCGCAGTAACCAATGACGGGTGGCATTGCACCCGCGATTCCTCCAAGGGACGTACTCCAGGTCGAGCTGCGTTTCAACCAGATGGTGTAGATCGCAATGTAAGCAAACCATCCACCCAGGCCAAGCCAAGCCGACAACGGATTAACCATAACATACAACACGATGAACCCCGCGACACCAAGTACAATTCCGTACCAGAGCACAAATGACGGCTTCAGATGATTAATGTATTCGATCCGCTTCTTCGTCCGTTCCATCTTCTGATCAAGTTCCCGATCCCAATAGTTATTAATTACACAAGCTGAGGCAATAACCAACGTAGATCCAATCACGACCATGAACAGGGATAACCAAGAAATATCCCACTTTGAAGCGACCCAGAAGCCTACGGCTACCGCAAATACATTCAACCGCAGCAATCCGGGTTTTGTTAACGCAATCATGTCTTTAAGCATGACCATCCCCCTGAAAATATGTAAAAAAACCATTCTTCTAATGATAACTGTACCTACAATGAATTACAATCTTCTTCGAATATTTGTCATATCTGAAACCATTTCATAACGTATTTATCATTGATTTTGTAACAAAATGGAATTAGCTGAAGATACTAAGAGATGGTTTCAACTAAAAAAGCATTCCTAACCGCTCTTGTCGAACGGAAGGAATGCTTCAATCTTATCCTTTACGATTAAGGAATATACTGTTGTACAATTTTAACCACTTTGCCGTCTTGTACCGTGATATGATATGGGAACACGGCTAGATCCAAAATATCTTTTTTGTCATACAGCGTTTCAAATGTACTGAGTTCAATTGGCTCATTCCATTGAATGTCTGCACCCTGAATCGTTCCATCCCGATCATAAAGTTGCATCAACACCTCAGCATCTGCACTCACTTCAAACTTCTCCTGCTCCTCGTTATCATTGACGATATAATACCCATCAGGAGCACCGTCTAGACCTGAATCCGGATTGCGTTGTTCAAACACTTTATCTGCTTCTTCACCTTGATACCAGCCAATTTTATCAACCACAAGGTAAAGCTTGCCGTTCTCCTGCTGTAGATTGTCCACAAAGGCTGTAAACATCTCAGTATTGTTAGCCTGAACCTGTTTGGCAGCAGCCGGAGTAGCGGATGCATTTTCCTCAGCATTAGCAGGTGTTAATACATATGTAGCAATCACAATCATGCCCAGTACCGCAACAGCAATACCCAGCATTCGTAGTTTCCATTGTCTCGCCGCGTTCTTCATAGGCAGCATCTCTCCTTATATGAACGTTACTATTTCTTAACCGTAAGCCTTCCATCTCAAACGCTACATGTGAAAATCCGTTATTTCTTACTCCCTATATCATACGTGAAGTCGTTATTGCAAAAGTATCAGCCAGATGAAAAATAGTTACAATCAACGTCACCACTACTTTCGCTAACACGATAAAATACCACAGTACATGGGACTGCGATAAAGAAGACAGCATTAAAAATAAAAAACCTTGGATGTTCACATCCAAGGCCTCTCTATATCTCTCGACTAATGTGCTCGCTGTGCTAACCGGACGAGCATATGAGCAAGCATATGACGTTCTTCTTCCTTGCCCACATTCCATAGCTCCTGAAGCAGTTTCTCTTCCCGGTTCCGGGGCTCTTCCTTCGCAGCCAGATAATCGGCTACTTTCTCAGCGATTTTGGCCATTTGTTCTTCACCCAGTCCAATGGACTCCCCTACGGCAATCCGTTTTCCAAGATATTCTTTAAAGGCATCAAAATTTTCTAAAATGTTATCCCTCTGTTCGGAAGGAATTTTGTTGATTGCACCTTCTACTTGTTCTGTAGCGACCTGCCCATCTTTATGAATAACATGGTTGTTTTCAGTCATTCGGAATTCCTCCTTAAGCGTGATTAATATAGCTACTTATAATATAAACCTCTGCTCAAGGATTAATCAGCCAGTTCTATACGCTACTTTTTACCATCACTTTGTTTCCACTGACGATACCGATCTCCACACTGCCCATGCCCCACCTACATATAACGCAGCGCTCAGATAAAATAACACATCAATCGTGAGCCAATCAATCAGAACTCCTCCCAGTATAACCGCAAAACCTGAGGCCGCCGACGTCCAAAAATGATAATTCCCCATCGCCTGTCCACGCTGACCCGGTAAGGTATAATCCGCCAGTAATGTTCGCTCGCTCATACGCTGCATCGCATTACATAATCCCATCATGATCTGTAGTATCAGTACCCACGTGTATGATAAGACCCATGGAAAGGCAATCATGGCAGCTGCCATACCTAGTGAGCTAACGATAAGCCATTGCTTCGCATGTTGATCCAAACGAGGTGCGAGCCATTGGGAAGCAGCTGCGGAACTGATCGTAAAGACGGCAAAGGCTAGACCGTATTTCGAGAAGCTATTGCCTAAATTTTTGAGAAAAAGCAAATAATATGGATAGATCATTCCTGATGCTAGTGTGACGATGCTCTGTGAGCGGACAAGCCACTGAATACTCATTCATGTTTCCCCCCATACTGCTCCATAAAATAATTCATAAACCGGTGTTCAGGATCATATCGTTCTTTAGCTGCAAAAAAAGCCTGCTTATGCTGATATGCTTGTTCGAATTGTTCTGAAGTGGCATAAGCCTCATACGGCAAATAATACGTACCGTTGTGTGCAATAGCTGTATCTATGATCTGCTGAAGGCCAGATTTGAATGTAGCTTGCTCTTCCTCCGATAAAGAAGCGTGAAAAAGACAGACAAGCCCAAACATGTCCTGTGTTGCATATGAGAGCATAGCTTCTTCATCCTGTTTCACATAACGTACCGTTATATTGAGCAAATCCAGTTCCTGTTCAGATACAATCTTCCCCATCTCTTGCACAAAAGCTGGAAATTCATCCATCGGGATAAAATATTCTTGGAGCAGGTCATTGCTTCCAGGCTGATGATACTCCATAAATGCGGACGGAGATGCCATGGCATTATTACGGCTGATTCGCTGACCATCCTGAGACTCAAAATAACGTTGTTGCAGTTGCCAGAACCAGTCCTTAGCCCACGGAAATTCTCGATTCAGATTAAACAGGATTTTGGCTGGTAGCACACCCTGCTCTCGCACCGCAAGATGATTGTAATCACTCAAATCACCTTCAGAATCTAAAGCGTAATTGATTGCATACATATCCTGAAAATAGCCCTCACCCGGTATCAACGAAATGCGTGACAGATGCATCCGCATACTTGAATCGCCTAAGATGTCTTTACGGAAATACGCCGGATAATCTTTAACGAGAACCTGATCTGTGGTCAATCGATACAATTCATCATCAGTTAACGTTAACGTGACGTCTAGAATTACACCAAATAACCCATATCCACCTAATGCCAAAGAGAAAAGTTCTGCATCATTCGTACGACTGACTTCTCTAATCTCGCCCTCTGCTGTTAACAACCGAAAGGATTCAACACTCTCCATTAACGTTCCATTACGGAGTTCACGTCCATGCGCATTTACACTTATTGAACCACCAACCGTAAAGATGTTCTGGGACTGCATACTTTTCACAGATAGTCCATAGGGATTAATGGCACGTTGTACATCTGCCCAGGTAGCTCCCGCCTGTACTGTCATTTTCTTCGCTTCAGGCCGAATCTCAAGTATCCGGTTGTACGATGTCATATCAATTACAATTCCGTCTTTGTAGTATGTATGGCCTCCCTGACTATGTCGTTGTCCAGCAATCGATACGGTCATATTATGTTTCTTGGCTTCCTGTAGCAGCTTAACCAGCTGCTGCTCCTCTTCTCCTGATACAATTCGCTCCACCTTTACGGGATGCAAACGACTATAGTCTGTGATCAGATAAGGATCTTGATCACTTCCACTCGTTCTCCAGTAAGACCAAATACATAGCATCGCCAGTAATAGGAGTATCGCACCTTTTTTGACCACTTGTACCTGATCCCTCCATTTACCACGTTTCAAATGAAACGAATTGGTTAATCGTTTACATATAGATTACAACAATTGCAGATGTTAGGTATACCTCGTACTTTATATCAGAAGGAGGAACAACTTATGAGCGAATCAAAAAAAGATAAAAGAAATGAAAATCTGAAACCTGGTGTAAACGCCATCTTACATCCAGACCAAGACAATCCAGGTCCAACAGACATGATTGAGGATGCTTTAGGAGATATCGTGGATAATATAGCTCACCCAAACAAAAACACCAAAAATGATCAAAATGATAAGAACAAATCATAACACGTACTACAGAAAGAAAAAGTCCTTCTACCCGAACAAGGGTACAAGGACTTTTCTTCTTCTTTATTTTATGCGAGATAGGTCACTGATGATTTTCATCGGTTAGAGCTGGCTTACCTTTGTTTCCTTAGCAATACGCTGCAATTCCTTGTGAATCCAGATAGCTGCAATCGCTCCTTCTCCCATAGCAACTGTCGCTTGTTCGGCATGCACACCAAGATCACCCGCAATCCATACATTTGGAGCTGCTTGCATTGTGCGTGGATCAGCTCTCACATGTCTATTGTCAGCAATCTCAGCACCCAATTGCTCCGCCAACTCATAGTGTACCCGGTTGCCTCCAAAAGCGATAAAACCCCGCTCAGATTCAAACATCTGACCATCTTCGGTTAGAATTCCTGTAATATAACCCTCTTCGGATTGCTGCACTTCCTGCACAGTAGCTTCAAGGTAACGAACCCCTTCTTCCTTCATCCGACGATGAAGCTCAGCGGAGATCTGCTTATGTTCATGATTCACATATAACAGATCATTGGTTCGCTCAATGAGTACCAACGCCATATTCGCACCAGCCTCGCCAGAACCTAACAAAACGGTCTTACGGTCTTGTATCTCATAGCCGTCACAATCCGGGCATACATACACCGTCTTGCCGAGAGTAGGGTTTAATCCCTGGATATCGGGAATACGATCAGAAAGTCCAGTAGCCAGAAGAACGGTACTCGCTTCAAAAGTTAACCCATTATCACAGGTAAGCTGAATACGTTCCCCTTTTCGCTGAGCTTCAATTACACGACCCTTTTGAAAATCAACTCCGGTTCGTTCTGCCTGCATTCTGCCTTTGGCGCGTAACTCTTCTCCGGAAACGCCGTCAGGATAACCAAGAATATTATGATAGGTTCGGCACAGGGTGGATCGTCCTTCTCCCGCATCAATTACAAGCACATGATGTGAGCTATAACGTCCCAGCTGAATAGCTGCCTGAAGCCCTGCGATTCCTCCGCCTACAATAATGCAATCATAATTCTGCATGCTCTCTCTCCTCCAATGCTATCATCTTCTTTTCTTCTATGTGTAGTTTCATAAAACCCTTATATTCATTAAACCAACTACACTAACTCAAACGTCTACCTATAGTTTGATCCAAAGCAAACAACCCAAACCATCCGCGAGCAACTCGGTTTATTTGGGTTGTAGCTATATTTAATATGAAAACACATATGATTCAAAGCGATCAGCATTCGAAATGGCGTTCCACACATCCGAGGTTTCTCCGCCCATATACCAGTACGCTAAACCAGCAATTTTCCTTTCTGTACTCATCCTCACTTTGGCAGTCAACGAACGGCTATCTTCTGCCCAGATATATCGTGGAATACCGCTACCTGAATAACCAATGACATACTGTGCCAAACTTGCATTCCATTGTCTCACAGAACCTTGAGCCTTGGCTCGCATTCCCTGCTCACCAAGCGTTATATCCCATGAACTTGTAGCTGTGTTCTGTGATGACCAATCCCGTGTATAGAGTGGCAGCGCCAATATTACTTTGGAGCGTGTAACGTCAGCAAGCATGGTATCCAGTCCCTGTTCTACCCACGGAAGGGAGGCAACCGAACCCGCAATGGGGTCACCATTCCAATGCTCCTCATATCCCATCAATACCATATAATCGGATACTGCTCCTAACCTAGCGTAATCAAAAGCTGCCGTCCAATCCGTTCCAAGGTTAGGTGACACATCCACAGATATAACAGCGCCTATCGCGTGTAGAGATGTCGCCAGGGATGTGACAAATGTAGTCAACCCCTCTCGATCAGCAGGCTGTACATTCTCAAAATCTACATTAATGCCATGTAAATCATATTTTTTCACATAAGCAACCACCTGAGATATCACATTGGCACGATTCGTAGCACTAGATAACATCTGATGGGTAAGTGTCGGATTGGAACGGTTCCCAAGAAGAGGCCACACCTCCCTCCCCGTAGACCTTGCCCACGTTAATAGCGTGGAATCCGTATGGTCTGTCACCTGCATGCTACTATTCAGGAAAAACCACCTGGGCACGAGTGTGTTCACTTCCGATTGTTGCACCTGTTGCTTAAATTCTGCTGTCGTTGAATCATATTGCCAACCAAGCTGAATCCCCAATTGATCTGGTGTTTGCAGCTGCTCAGACCATGCTTTATTCTGCAATATCGCATGAAGCATAACCGCCGCCTCTTCTCTTGTCACCTGATCCTGTGGTCGGAAATATCCATCACTGCCTCGCATTAAGCCTAATTGATAGACCACCTGAACATAAGGTTTGGCCCAACCTGATATAAGGGATGCATCTGCATAAGTATAAGGAAGTAGTCCGGTAGAGCCTGTCTGCTGTTTCAGCATTCTCACCAGCAGTGTTGCTGCTTCCTCTCTCGTAATGTTGGCATTAGGTTGGAATATCCCTTGACCCTTTCCTTCCATAATATTAAGGTTTGTCATCGCAGAGATATTGCCGTAATACCATGCAGTTGAACTCGTATCCTGATAGGGACTCAGATTGTTTTTCACCGGCTTAAGTCCCAGTACTCTAACCGCAAAAGTGGCAAACTCAGCTCGGGTCACTGCTTTCTTAGGCTCAAATGTATGGTCGGTGGTCCCCGCAGCAATGCCCTTATTTACTAGATTCATAATAGCAATACGTGCATAACTATTACTGATATCTTGAAATTGTTGCGTAGCACCTGCTGCTTGAGCCTTGTTGTTGTTGTAACTCATCATTGATCCAAGAAGAACTACGCCACTCAATACCAGTTTTAAAGCCCGCATATAGATACGTTTCTTTCTTTCATTTATCACATTAAAAAGCCTCACTTCATTGGAGTACGAACATAAATCATCGTACCAAATTGAAGCGAGGCCGTATGTGGTTAAATGTTGGAAATTTGTATATGAAGCAGTTAAGCAATGTAGCTTATTTGTGTACTTTTACACGCTCTTCAATCGGTTGGAATTCTTTCTCACCTGGTGTAGCTGTTGGTTTACCAAATGGCATCTGAGCGATCAATCTCCAGTTCTCTGGAATGTTCCACTCTTGTTTAACTTTCTCATCGATCAGTGGATTGTAGTGTTGCAGGGAAGCGCCCAACCCTTCTTGTTCCAGTGCTGTCCAGATTACCAGTTGCAACATACCATTGGATTGGTTAGCCCAGATTGGGAAATTATCCGCATAAGCTGCAAAGTTCTGTTGGAGTTGTGCAATTACGTTGTTGTCTTCGAAGAACAGAACCGTACCATAACCGCTACGGAATCCTGCCATTTTCTCAGCTGTAGATTTGAATGCTTCTTCGTTACCTACAACCTCACGCAAAATTTCTTCTGTGTGATTCCACAATTTATCATGTTGCTCGCCCAGCAATACGACTGCGCGGGATGTTTGTGAATTGAATGAAGTTGGCGTGTATTTCACCGCTTCTTCTACGATCTCTTGGATTTTGGCATCCGAGATAGTGGATTCTTTACTGATTCCATAATAAGATCTTCTGTTTTTCAACGCGTCAAAGAAAGTTGTAGACATTACATATTCGCCTCCTAAATTTTTCATTCATCTTACTAACATTAGTAACTATAATATAGTAACAAACATTAGTCAATAAACTAATTTATTTTCACTAAATATACAAACTTTGTGATCCCTTTTTACAATGAAGTGCATACTTTCAGAGCTCAGACATTCATCGAATATTTACGATTTCCGATAATCAGCGCGGTACTTCTCTTCTGTGGACGAATTACTCTTTGTCTCGTCTTTGCGTTTCTCTTCTTGTTTCTCCATATTCAAATCCTCCATCGGAATCGGATCTACCGTCTGTTCCTCTTCATATTTATCGAACAAACTTTCCTTCTCCGTGGGGTACTGCTCGGGGTGATCGTGATTATATTTCTGTTTCGATGATGTAGTATCGCCTAATTTGTTATTTTCCATTCTTAACGCCTCCTTCGAATTAAGATGCTGATCTTCTCTTTACCCTTTCTTTACCTTTTCTGCTTGTCTTCTAAACAAAAGGAATGGCGTATTTGCTGCTCAATTTCGATCATCATATACAACAAAAAGGCCGACCAGCATACGCTGACCGACCTTAACTATGTCACTGGTGTAAACGAGTCCGGTACAGATCTGGACCGCAACCGACACTTTGTTTGAAAATGCGACTAAAATGAGACAAACGCTTGAATCCTGACAGACGTGCAGCTTCGGTTACACTAATACCAGGTTGAAACTGAAATAACACCTTGGCCTGATTGATTCGCCGGTCGTATAGATATTTAAAGATCGTACTGCCTGTCGTTTCTTTGAACAAACCCGCCATATAAGGCTTCGATAGATGAAGCTCATTCGCCAGATCATCCAGACTAATATCATGCATATAATGCATGTCTACATATCGAATGATGTGTTGAACATGTCGTTCTTTATCCGAAGAAGGGCGATGCTCTTCTAGGTTGCCCTGACAGATACCAGCAATAACATACAAAAGTTCACACAATCGAACGTTCAACCGTTCCTGTACAAAGGAGCCTGTGTGCAATGAAAGCTGATGAAGCTGCAATAACAATTGTTCAAACTCTGCTCGCACTTCTCCTTTTAGATTAATTCGGCAATTCCCTAATTCTTCAAAAGGCTGGAGCACTTCATCCATTCGATCCGGATGTAAATGGCTGCGAACTGCTGAAGGATCAAAGTGAAGTGTCGTTCGCTCATAACGTTTGCCTACAATGGGATGGGGTCTGTGGAGTGTCATGCCATGCATCAGCACTAAGTCTCCCGGTGCTAGCACATAGACACGGTCTCCAATGATATACGTACACTCCCCATCATGAAAATAATAAATCTCATACTGAGCATGAGCATGAAATCCATCCGACTTCCCCACGTTAAATAAACTGGTAGAGCGATAGCTATATTCAAGCGGGTTGGTAAAATGCATCATTCGTGGCATTAATAATACCTCCTGTTGGAGAGAGGTTTTTGTCCCATGAAGCAACAGAAGCCATGAACACATATCTGGTTACGTTACGTGTCATGGCCTCTATAGGAACATCATGTATTATAACTTATGATAACGCAATCTGCTCCTTGTCCAATTACAGAAGTTGCTCAATGCTTGCCTGAATATCAGCAATGGAATCAATCGGTTCAAAACGTTTAATTACACGTCCCTCGCCATCAATTAGGAATTTAGTGAAATTCCATTTGATTGCATCGCCATGTAACCATTCTGGCGCCTTATCCGCGACCATAAGCTTCAGTAACTTCGCTTGTACATCTGTCTCATCAAAACCTGCGAATGGACCCGATCTTTTCAGAAAGTCATACAATGGATGAGCTGCTTCACCATTCACGTCCAATTTCGAGAACATTGGGAACTTCACACCATAATTAATCTGACAGAAGGATTCTGCCTCTGCACTACTTCCCGGCTCTTGTTCTGCAAACTGATTGCAAGGAAAACCGATAATCTGTAAGCCCTGATCTTTGTACTGGTCAAAGAGCTTCTGCATATCATCAAACTGATGGGTATACTTACATTTGCTTGCCGTATTTACGATCAGCACAGGCTTACCCTCATATTGATAGAGCGGGAAACGTTCGCCACTCGTTTTGGTCACAGTAAAATCATAGATGGTTGGCATGTTTATGGTGCACCTCGCGATTGATAGTATATGTATGTTGGAATACAGTTTTCATTATATATGAAACCTATTCACTTGTGTTGGGAAAATATCGTATGGGCACACCATCAGCCATGGTCTAAGTTGCCTGATAACAGTAAATCTAACAATCCATCGGGGACAAGTTTTGCTTGTGCATGCGATGTAAGAGATGAGAGTTCAGGGATCGATTTCCATACCGCTCTGAACGGAGTGGCTCCTTCTATGCCTTGAATTTCGTTGGTATCATACAAGCTTCGATCGACCAGTTCAGCTTCATATATAAAATCAATTTCATGACCCACATTATCTAAGTATGAAAAAATATTTTCGATAACATATAGCAACTTTGGCTCTTTGATCTCCGCATCTATTTCTTCCTTTACTTCTCGGATAATTGTATCTTTGCTGTTCTCACCATACTCTACGGTTCCGCCAATGGGTCTATAGAAGGTTTGCTTAACAACTGGATCAACGATTTCCTGCACTAAAATGTTATCCCCTTTACGAATTAGACAGAGCGAAACAGTTCTAATGACCATGTTCATTCACCCCAAGTGAATAGCTCAATATGATGTCTCCATTATCTTCAAACTCACCTGTTTCATGAAATCCACACCGCTTATATAACCGATTAGCTACCGTATTGTGAGGCACATGCGATACTCTGATTTGTCTACAATCCGTTCTATCTTTCAATTGATTAATAATTTGCTTGATCGCACTTCTCCCATAACCCCGACCCTGATATTTCTCGTCAATCATCAACCGCAAGATCCAGTAATATCCGTCTGAATACACTTCGTTGTCAAATAGGACAAACCCAACCATAAGATCATCTGCATAGATTCCATGAGGTATTGAAGTAACCTCTTTCACCGCATGCACAAGGGAATCAGCGTTACTAGCAACGAGTGATAATTGATCTTCTCGCGGTCTGAGGGCTATACAAGCTAATTCATTTTCTCTCGTAATACGTTGTAATGTGATTTTGGGCGAGTCCATAACATTCACCGTTCCTTTTTTATTAGAATCGTGAGCTTCTAAGTACCTGCTGCTTCTTTCTTGGTCAACGTATAATAGAGTAGATTGTCAACAAGCTCATCATGTTTATGAAAATGCATCTTTTGCAGGAGTCTAATGGATTGAGCATTTGCTTGCTCCACCGTTGCCTCAATATAATCAACTTTCATGTGGTCAAACCCCATTTTGACGACCTCGGTCAGCGCTTCATGCATTAGACCTTGACCCCAATAGGATGCAGTCAAATCGAAGCCAATTTCCGCTTTGGAAGGCTGCCCCTGATCCCAACAATGGAACCCACATGTGCCTACAAGCTCATGATTAAGCTTAAGAAACAGACCATATCTACAACCTGAATCTGCGATATGAAATTGGATGATCTCTTCTGCTTCAGTAAGGCTCACACAAGGCTCGATATCCATGAATTGAGTAACCCTTGCATCCGAGAAATGTTGGAACACCGCTTGAGCGTCCGATATTGTCAGCTCTCTAAGAACTAATCGATCCGTTTCAATCATTGGAAAAGTGACGATCATAATCACTCCTTTGCATTTCTCATTCGAATCATCGAAAATTGTACATTCGACTCCAGCACTTTTTGTTTCAATAGCATCAGTGAAGGCATGACCCTGAACTCAATGTCCTCTTTTAAAATTGCACCGATTAAATCATCCATGCGTTCCACGGCGATTGGTCGAACAGTACATTTCGAAGTATAATAACCTGCATCTTCGTTTTCTAGCTCAAATCGCTCAGGCTCAAATGTATATCTATAGATGTGTCCTTCGCGCACCCGGTCATACCAATCCGATTCAATCGCAATCATACGTTTGGAAGAAGTTATGCCAAATTCCCGAGCTAAATTGAACTCTTCCGCATCTTCCTTAGACCATACACAAACCCTGGGGCACTCTCTTGGAAAAAAATAATGTGCAGCATGATACGCATCAATCGTCCACACTTTGGCATCCGTCTGATTATAAATCGTTCTTGGTTCAAATATTGTAATATCAGATTCTTCACTAAAATGATAAAGCTTCATACAGATCTCCTTTTGGTCAGATACTCGTCTTGAAGTAGACCATAATATGCGAGATCCTCATACGTATCTCCCTTTATGACATGTTGCCTTAAGCATCCTTCAAACTTCATACCCAATTTCTCCATCACTTTGCCTGAAGCTGGATTCTTACCTAGATAACGAGCGTACACACGATTTAACTTTAATTCGTCAAACGCATACGCCATCATACCTCTGGCTGCCTCTGTACAATAGCCATTATTCATAAATGGTACACCAATCCAGTACGCCAGTTCACCGTGATTAAACTTAGTATGAAGTGCTATAGTCATCGCACCGATTAGATATGATTCCTCTGTGTGCACAATGGCTAGCGTAACTGATTTTCCTTCAATGAATTGATCCTGATGTGTGCGAATCCATTCCTCAGCCATACTATCCTTATACGGATGAGGGATATAGAGTGTCATTTCTGCGATGTAAGGGTCTCCTGCTAGCTGTTGAACAGAATCTGCATCATGCAGTTGGAACGGACGTAATTGGAGCCGCTCAAGAGTTATCGTGGGTAAGTTACGCATCACCGGAACCTCCTAATCTATCATTTTTGCTTCATCATTATATTGTTTATACAACAACTTATAATGCTTGAAGCTGGCAAAGGTGCTGCTTAAATGATCAACCTGATTCCAAAAATTCTCTTCATTAAAATGGGCTAAATCATCAATCAATGCATCGGCTAAGTTGTGATAAGCATTGCTGATATGGAAAATTTCCTGAGCATGTTGAACTACATTTGTTGTTATAGATTGCTGTATTCCCTCTTCTGGTTGTGGTTGTTCGTCCCATACAATTGCTCCGGAAAGCTGCCTGATGTCCAGCAATGCTTGAAATAAAATGCTCTTATATGCCTTAACTTTTAGATCATCCATACATAACCCCTTAACTGTCTTCTACGACTCCTTTTTCACTTCGAAACAGCTTATCATCTAATGCCTCACTATTCGTCACCCTCGTAACTTTATGACTGTAGAGATTCAACTTCGCTTCAAAAACTGGTCTATTATGTTCAAAGTCACTTGTCCATGTATACATCATTTTTAGCATGCCTATATCCGGTTTATAATCGCAATGCTCCAGACCCAGGTTTTGTTTGATATACCGAGTCAAGATTCGAACTTTCCGCTTCCATAGGGGAGGATCGAGAAATATAATGGTGTCTGCCATATCCAATAAACAGCTATATGACTCCCGGTGTACTCCTTCAAAAATCCAATCTCCGCTACGATCGATATCGTAAATAACTTCAACTTGTTCCTCTGGTGTACGCTTGTTTCTTCCATCTAACGTGTGATGATGAACAATGTTGTCTAATTCATACCAGGGAATACCGAGTTGATTGGATAAACGTTTCGCCAGAGTTGTTTTACCACTAGCAACGATGCCAATAATGAAGATTTTGCTCATATCCCGATCACCCAACTTTCAGTCCAGTCCATTCTCTACCCATATGCAGTAAACATATTTTGGATCTATAAAATCATCACTCTTCATAAATATCCGTTCATTCCACCAAATATCCGACCTAACACATTTAAATAAATAAGAATACAGGATAGGATGATAGCCAAAGTTAGAATTAAAACACCTTTCTTTCTACTCTTTGGAACGAGTAATAGTAATACAGCGACCATGATCAGATAGATTCCCATTAGAAATGGAATTAAGTAGTAGTGTGTGTGAATAGGGAGATATGCGTACCGCAATTGATATCCCTCAGACAATATAACGGTGATCGGGAGAGAAGCAATAATGGTTGAAAATAAACCCTGACCACGTGCATACCACATCAGATAGGCACATAGCGGAGCGATCAACATGCAAATTCCCCAGAATAGCATTTCCCTTGCTGGAAAGAAGTGTAGGATCCATATGGTATAAACATAATACACCGTAAGCATAGAGCCGAAGAATGCAAATGCTTTAACTGCTGCGACCTGAGGAGAATAGCTGAACACCGATAACAGCGTTGCTACAAATATCCATATGCCAAGACGGCCACCTATACCATCAAATATCGGATTGAATCCTTGCGCATCAACAAGCTTGGCTGCTAAACCCATAACGACACCCAATAGGATTGTGTAAAGAATAGAAACTATTTTTTGCCTAATTGTAGCTGGTTTCACTGCTCTAATTGGATTCAACAGACTGTAAATGAATATTTCACCGCCTTCTTCTAACTCATTATCTGATCTGATTTTCGCCACTGTTAGTCATGGAAATGCTCGATTACATTAGACAGTGCGTTGTAGATCCCATTGAAGGTTTCAACCTCCAGATCATAATGGCCTGTGAATGTAACATCCGTCTCTTCACCTTCATAAACAATGATTCGATGAGTATATCCCTCTTCATATAAACTTTGGAAAGTCATCTTGGCTGAAACGGCGATACTTAGATTTACAAACCATTGGCGAATGGAAAGGGATTGTTCAAACAATTGATCCACTTGCCATTTCTTTGGTGTAAAATGTACAACGATGTTCTCTTCATCCTCAGGTACGAGTTCTTGAGTACATTCAATTGCACTTAACTGCACTTGATGATTGGCATCGATGTATTTATAGACGAGTTCTTTGCGGAAACGGGGGATGACTCCTTGCGATAAACCATATTCCCTTTCCCCATGACCATCTTCCAGATATTTGAGTATGGTAGAGTCTACATCTACCTTCAACCCAAGCTGATTCTGTTCTTGATCCCAATGCCCATGCTGCTCAATATATTGGTACAATTGGTCAAGACTATTTTTGCTCATGACGACTGAATAGTTCTTTTCAAACTTGTAGTTGTTCTCTACATAAGAGCGGAGCATACCCGGGAGAAGAACACTAAACTCATTCATAATGCTGAGGTAGTTCTCTTTTATCATGTAAAAGAAGCCTTCACCCTTAAACTCCAACCATGTTTCACTGCCATTCAGATAGAGGATTCTATGTCCCTCAGATTCCATATCTAAGTAAACAATTCGAGCATCGAGATGGTGACTCAAGGCGATAAACCATTTCTGTACCACTCTCGAATCTTCAAATAATAGACTCATATCCGATGTTGCTGCGGTGAAACTAACCAGGAGCTCATTGCAGTTCGTATCCATCTTCTCAACAGAATAATAGATACAACCAATTGTGGCTTGGTGATCTGCATTAAAATAATGCTTAACCTCATCTTGATCTTCCTTAGGCTTCCAACTGAACCCACCTTCTACATATTTCAGAACAGAAGAATCTACATCAACATATATGGAGAAGCAATCTGCCCCATTAATAACTCCATGTTCACTGACATACTTCAGCAACTCTTCTTGCTTATTTTCTCGAATAACCAGCACATAACGATAGTCGAGTCCCATTCTAATCGTCGCCTTTCCCTAGTTCTGCAGATGCGTTGAACACCATCCCCATACCCTCCCAATACTCTGTTCTCACATCCTCAACACGATAGTCACCATTCGTATACTCATGAATGACTCGTTTCCAGAAGAGTTGTGCAGCGTCATTATTTCCATGTTGAAGAACTTCCCAATTCCCCTTATGTGTATCAAAAACCAATCTAGCAACCTGTTGGCCTACTCCATTCCGACGGTACTTGCGCATAATAAAAAATTCAGCAATGGATCTAGCATGATCCTGAACCAGATAGCAAAAATCATTGACCAGTACAAAGCCTGCATATTGTCCATCAACTTTTACAAAATACGCTTGTCGCTTCTCTTCCGTCCAATAATGATCCAGATAGCTATACCCATAGAAGCCTTGTGCGTTCACATCAGCTCCATTAAATTCACTGAAATCGTATTCATATAATTCGATAAGTTGCCTCAGTATGGACTTCTCATCCTCTGAAACTTTGACGATCTGGGTATTCATTGCTTACCTTCTTTCTACTAAACATTATTTATATTTATCCTGCCATTGTTCTAACCAGGCACTATAAGATATTCCCGTGTGCTGCTCAAGCGTTTGACCATCTATGGTATATACCCATCCATCGTCCATCTCACTGTGCGTAGGGGAGCTGTACCCACCAATGATCCCCGTGGCTGAACTCATAATATAAACATTGGTTTGTTGGTTATCGTTCTTACTATTATCATCTAGCGGATGACCCGACACCGTGAACTTACTTGTGCTAATTTTCTCACCAACATACATTAAGGGATCAACATCCTGAACGCTCCAATACTGAACATAAGGCATCTCCATGAGTTGTTTCTTATCTAGTATATATTCATGAACAATGCCCTCATTTTGAACAATCGCATACCCTTGATCAAGTACATATTGTTCAACCATGAGATCGTTTCCAATTGTTTTCGAGGTATCGCAACCCAACAGTAATAAAAATAGAAGGAGAATACACATCCCTTGGTTCATGGAATCTTCCCCCTTTACCATACGTAATGAGTAATTCAATCCATAAACATGAGGATCTTAATCATTTCAATTATCCAGCTGTTTTAAATTTTGCCAAACTACATTTACGATGAAGTGAGAGATTGCATCCTCACTGACATTCATATTGTCTATAAATTCGTAAAATCCTCTTTCCTCTTCAGCTACATCCTCATAACTTAAAGGAATGTGATTGAGTATTTTATATTCTCTGATTAGATTAGGTACTGTCATAGGATCGAACAACTCATAATGATTACGAATATACATTCCTAATGTGAAGTGTAACCCAATTGAGTCGGTCCGGTTAATCAACTCATTCTTCTGGATATCTGTTAATCCGGCATTGATGATGTGGCTGACCAATTCGTCTATGGAGTCTATAACTATTTTTTCTTCCATGACTCTACCTACTTTCTCATCAACGCACTTCATTGGAATTTATATTTTAGCAACTTATTCAACGCCTTACGTTCTGCCTGTGTAAGATAAGCAATTAAACAACACTGGTCTAAACTCATCACGACAATCCACTTATCTCTTTCTTCATTGGTAAGCTGGTTGAAGCGATGAAATATCTCAAGGTCAAGCCAATCATCCTCGAAGTTAAGTTGCCATTCAATCCATTGGTTATTGTACTCAAAAGAAACCATGGCTTCCTCTAAATCTGGACGTATTACATCTTTTACATTTCGAATATCCACTTTCGTCATCTTTTTTAATCTTTCGATAATCCACACATAATCCCCCTGATCCTCAATACACTCCGTATCTAAGTACCAGACATGTGCAGAAGCTTCATACCATTTTTCATTCTTATGTATTTCACCACCCAGACAAATAAGTAATAATTGAAATGGATCTTCTTCAAATTCAGTTCGAGAATGCGCCTCTAACAAGTCGCTTATATTGATTTCTGGATTCAAGCTAATACCTAACACAGATAATTTATCAATTTGATCTTCCAATGATATGGTTCGCTTTCTCCTAAACGAAAACATAATCGTTCCCTCTCGTTCTCCTAATATCCAGCTCATTCATCATTCAATGTTTACCGTTCATATCTCATTCAACATCTCTTCTAGAGCAAACCAGTTATCACTCACCCACATTAACTCATGGGCGAATCTCCGTAAGGTTCGATATTCTTCCGAGTTGATACTTAACCACGATGCTTCCTTCCACCACGTTAACTGGATCGACCGAATAAGTTTTGCCACAGTTAACGGACTGTTCTCACGATATCCCACTACAAATGCCTTTGCTGATTCTACATTGATGTTATTCTCTAATATCGCACCAGATAGAATAGCTCTCGAAATATCAAACTCCGGATAAATATAGTTCATTCGATCAAAATCCAAAATGGCAGAAACCTGATTGGAATGGAACAAAATATTATCTACAAATAGATCCCAATGAACCCAACCCTCTTCACACGATAGAAACGTATTCAGGTTAAATCCATCTATAATTTTTCGCTGCTTCTCCAATGCAGAAATGTACTTATGTGCGCCTACAGTATGGGCATCATTCCAGTTCTTCTCCCAAGATGCTAATGTGGATGCCTTAGACTCTGGTTGCCAATGCAAAGGATATCTGGGCGGAGCGTTCAAACGGAGCCATTGATGAAGCCTACCTATGATCTGACCTAAATGATACATTTGATCTACATTTAGCTCTCCTGGGTTTGCCATACAGCCATCACAATAATTTGTGACCATGAATCGTTCACAAGATGGGGTTCGTTGAATATAACGACCTTGGTCAGAGAAAATCTTAGGACATGGAATGCCTATTTGATGTAATTTATCTTGTAAACCTAACGCCGTTTCAACTGAATGCAACAATTGATCCGAATATCGTACTGCATTATATTGCTTCACAAAGCGTATTCCTGCATCCGTATGTAATTTCCATTTCAGATTGGCGTATCCAAAAAGATTAGGTTCTGCACGATACGTAGTCCAGCCATAAATCTCTTTAATCTGTACTACGATCTCATTTAAGATATCATCCGATGACTTTAGTTCCATGAACTACACCTACCAATCTACATATGTCTCAATTCGTCCGTAGTGCCTGTCAACTCTGACCATCGAGCCGAGAGAAACTTTGCATAGTTTAACGGGCTTATTCCATACGACCCTAGAGAATGCCCATCGTTTATCTCGACCAGTTTCATGTTACCATACTGATCTATACCAAAATCCATTCCATAAGCAGCAGGCGCATCCACAAAATCTATAACCGCACGTTGCACCACACTTACATCTATTGTGGAATCCCATGCACCCTTGTACTGCCTAATATCGAGAATTTGCCCATATCGGATAAAACAACGCCATTCTGTTTTGAAATCAACAATCTCCGAACACCAGATGGTCGTATCTTCGTTTTCTTCAACAAGTCCTATAAAATCTTTGTATTCTCTCACTACTTTTCCAGCAAACTTTTTCGTTGTATCTTTGGGTTTAATAAATACATTCCAATTCTGAGGATTGGCAAAAATGTCTTGGATGGTTGTGCTCCATATTTTTCGACCATAATACTGGGATAAAGACGGTGGATAATCTATTTCCCCTTGCTTTCTATGGATTCCCAATAACTCAAGACGTTTTCTAACATTACCAATTCCACCTACAACGATATGTTCTGGATTCTTCTCATCAACTTCTTGGATATCATTGAACTTAACAATCTCCCATCCCAATGAAGCAAAGCCTTCATAAGCAATAAATGCATTCACATTGTAGAACATGCCATCCTGATTCACCTGTATATATGCTCTCACCCTTGTCACGTCCTTCATGTTGTTCGTTTTCCTATTTCTTATGGAGCATTTTTCCAATATGTTCTCTCAAACTAGTAACAGACACATTGGTAAGAATGCCTATATGTTTTATATTCTGTATGCCTACTTCATAATTCATCAATTGGATTTGTTTTACGAGTATGCTGACTCCATCATCCTCTGAACTAATCAGATTATCTCCAACCTTCAGTATCGAACTGTTGTTCAAAATTCTACCCGCAATCACTCCACCTTTGCCTTGTACTTCAAAAACATCTTCAACTTCAATCTCAAACATCACCTGCTCCAATCTGCTATGATCTATTAAACAGAATCAAGTCCAAACATATGAATGGATACGTCATTACACCGTGCCAAACGAAATTTTCATATTTGGTGCATACATCAACCAAGAATCTAGATTGAAAACGGAGGAGAAGGCGAGTTCAGCCTTATATTGTCGCTTGGCTTCATCCGCACTTAATCCTCTAGCTATCAAGTTATCGACGTTCTGCTTTGCATCACCAGGGTTCTGACCTATGCCTTCTTCCTTCAGGGAATGATATAATTTATTTTTCTGCGCTACATCCATATTCTGATCTAGGAAGTTGACCTTATCACTGATTCGACATTCCACATATTTCAATCCCAATTGACTCATTAAGATAGGCAGCCGCATCCCGATATTGCCATCCTTGCCCGTACGTTTCAGATCCTCCTCGAACAGTTTCTGTAACTCTCCTAATCGAACGACATCGCTTTGTTGCATGTTTTCAACATAATAATTGGCCATGCCACCAATCCAATGAGGTTCAAAACAAATCACTTTCCCGTGAGGTAGCACACTTTCCTTCATTTTCTGAAGGATGTTCTTCGCATTATGCATATGAAGTAGAAATGCATGGCTCACTGCTAGGTCATATTTTCTTTCCATAACAGCTGTCTCTAGATCACACACGTAGAACTGAGTATCATATTGGAGTTTTGAATATATTTCCTGAGCCTCTTTAATCAACCCTTCCCCTTTATCAATCCCCGTGTAGGTTGAGCCCTCAGGCAACAAAGGAAGCAGTTTAAGACCAAGATATCCGAATCCACAACCATAATCGATCATATTCACCGGCTTTGTGAGTTTCCAGACAGACTGCACTAGAAATTGTAAATAATCATCGTTATAATACAGCCCCCGTGTATTTCTGAGGTACTCTATTTGCTTGTCCCAATAATATTCAGTCAACACGCCTCAACTCCCTTTGTTATACTCGAACCAATTAACTACTCGTTATCGCGATCAATTGTTTATTCATCTTTAGGATGGATTGATAATGCTCCTGAACTTCTTGGGAGTTGAAGTATGCTGCGCTTTGAATTAAATAATCTGCTAATGCCTCTTGATCACTGCCCGTTTGGTTCTCATAGCTACGACTTCGGATTGATTCGAGTTGCCCCGTAATTTCTTCAATAATCCGTACTCCACGATATAATTCATTGCTTAACCCTTCTAGATCGATATACCGCCCACCAGTGTCCGATACAATCCATTCTTGCTGCATACCTAAACACTCAAAAAACAATGAAAAATCGACATACATACTAAATATACTATTCTCCCTTAGACTACTAACATCAGTATAATTCGCGTAAGAACTGATTGGCCCGTACAATAGTGTTATTTCACGGTGCATCACACTTAAGTGTTGCAAATCCCTGGACACGATATTGCTAGATCCGCCCCGATCACCAATGTATAACCTGTTGTTAGATATTGCGTAGGCTAACTTTTCGTGAAGCGCTCCCACCCTATATTGTGAGTTAAAATAACTCAAGGCAATTTCGACAGCCGTTTCATAATTCTCATGTTCTTTAGCTCTGTCATACTGGAACACGTTCAATGTGCCTGATAATATGAATAGAAGTACAACGATGATGAAGAGCTTACCTTTTCTCATATTTTCCACCTCTATACTAGAACGCTTTAACAACTGCACTTGTCACCTTTTTTTAGGAATTCAGTTCTTTTTTCATATAATAGTGTGTGTATCCTCCTGCATTTTCGATCTTGCCATACACCTCAAAGCCTTCTTTTTTATAAAAATCCAAGGCCTGAAAGCTTAGTGTATCTACTTTGATGAAATCACATTTTTTCTCCAAAGCGATCTTCTCTACTTCTTGAATCAGTTTCCTACCATACCCTTGCCCTCTTAGGCTAAGTTCAACAAATAAATAATGAATCTCAAGCCAGTTCCAGCACGTTTCACCCAAAATTCCTCCACGAACTTGATTTTCATCATCTTGTAGATATAGTTGTATCTCTTGATATCTGCCTTTGATCTCATCTGGAAAGTGCTCCATATTATAATAGAAGACATTGTCTCTTACAAAATTTTTCATATCATCATTATTCACATTTGTTATATGTAACGTCATCGTTGTTACCCCTTTTCTCCCCAGTTTAATTGGCTGTTCGACATTCTTACTTTGCCACTGTTTAGTCTATAGTGATCTCATTTTCTATCGTGAGATGAATATCCTCAGAGTGGAGCTTCCCCTCATTATCATTCCAAGTGACCCTAAGCGATGTACTCGCATAATGTTGTCGATCCTTCTTCGTCTCATCATACGAATAATCACTAGTTACATAGCCTATATTCTTAAGATTATCATTGTTGAGTATTGTAATAGGACCATCGTGAGAGGTGGCTACATGCGAAATAACCTTACCATAATTACCGTCAGGATCTTTCTCTTGAATATCTAATTTATAATAGTTACTATCTGCGATACTTCTTGGATCACCTTTAAACGTTATGCTTGCATGGCCGCGTTGAATCTGATTCGGTGTGACAATAATTTTGTAGTTTGAAACGTCCCACATATTTCCTGTGCCATTCAGTTCATACACGCGTACAGCTGTATTTGCCGTATTACTTGGACCATGGTTGGTTTGCTCATCTTCCTTATTGAAGTACAGCCAGCCCCATATGACATTAGACGCAATAATTACACTGAGTAATCCAACGAATGTTTTTCTCATTTTCCACTCCCCTTATTAGTTCATTTCTCCTTTCAATTACTACTTCTCTCCGGATAACTCTTCATTGGTAGCTTTGATGAATTGGTCTTCTTGTATTTCCACAGCTATATATTCGGTTGTCTCTACACCCTTGACCTTATATAATTTCGTGCCTACTGGATATTTGTTGGAGAAGCCCTCTCCATCTGACCCCTCTTTGTCAGAGTACTGTCTCACATGTCCGATATCATGATCGATCTCTTCTTTTGTTAGTGGTTCATTGGTAATGCTATACGTGTTATTGTTCCATACAACAAATGAATAAGCCCAGCTTGAACTAGAACCAGTTCCTTCATCGATTGCTCGGCAACCAGAAATAACGATGATGGCGAGAAAAAGTGCAATGCATATACGCAGTGAATACCTACTGGAATTCATTTATCTTTTTCCCCTTTCGAATTCGTAATCTATATGCCGTAAAAGCCAAGAATGAGCTTGAATTTCTTCTTATTTTTCTTCGCTAACTTCAGTCCCTCTCTCGTATCCATGATCCAAACACGCTTACCAAGCCACACTCGAATATATATTGATTTTAGTTGGAAAGGCGAATAGATTCCCTTAATTTCCGTTTCGGTTCCATCTTCCTGCTCCAACTCAGTTCGAATAAACCAAGTATTCCCGAAACCAATTTCAATGTATTTCTTCAACCTGCTTCTCCTTTACTTGTTCAGTTCTGCTGGTTATACCACTTTCTAAGCTGGTTAATATGAGCTTGATGATAACGGCTATGGTCAGCCATGTGCCACAGTCCCCAACGAATCGTAGCTTGTTTTTCATTTTCATGCCCGAATAGGACTATTCGATCAAGATCATCATCTGTTAATTGCTCACATGAATCTTTTAACATTTGTAGAACACCTTCATATTGTGAGATCAGTCGCTGCCAAGGAATTCCGTTCACCATAGGAAGTTTATTATGTTCGTCAATCATAGGTCCATATTCTTCTATAAATGTCTGCGGCAGTGGCTCACCCTTTATTCGATACACCCAATTCAGATCCACATAGAGAAGATGCCGAAGTAGCTGTGCAGTGCTATTAAACTCGCTGTTATACCCCTTATAATCGATCTCTTCTTGTGACATACCCTCGGTGATATATTGCAGTCGCTCGCTATTCTCCTTTACTGCGGAATATAACATCCCTACCATAGGCGACATGTTGTCTTCACCTTTTAGATCATGTAACATTCGGTCACCTCCGTCCTTTATTTTAGGTGTAGTATACGGGCTCGACTTGATATAACGTACGCTCAATGATCGGGCAAAGATTGCCATCGGTTTCATAAAATTTAATGCGGAAATATAAACTTTTCAGAAAGTTCTTAATATTATTTTTCTGCCTGAAGGCAGGAAGAAACTCTGGACTTTTTTCCAGTGTGCCAAAACGTTGAATCCACTCTTCTAGCTCTGTCCGACTAATCATTTTTCGATTTAAAATTTGAATGATGGGTCTGATCATGCGTTCGTCTTCACCATCGGAGTAAACCCGATCTGTTATGGTCATTTTTTCATAAATTAGATCAAGCATCGTGGACAGATCCTTTTTGTCCAGTTCGGGGCACTGAGCCAGATCGTCCAAAGCATCCGCTGCATGAGCTATGGCGTGAGCCCAGCCTTTGTCTTCATCGTAACCGCGATAATCTCGCTCTTGTTGTACGTTGTAGAACACATTCACCTTCATCTGATGAATCTGCTCACTTGAGAGAAACGGTGATTCGTTATGTCTCGCCAACAGAAGTGGTATAACGAGCATGGAGAACGATCGTGTGAACACAGAATCTGTGTTAGATTCACCAAGCTTATAGAGCAAATGGTTATCATCCATAACAACGGACAGAATGTGCTCTAGTTCGTTTACAGCTAGAATGTTGCCAGGGATCCAATGGGATAACGTTGTATAGATGAGATCATCGCGTAATTCGGCATCCACCGAACCGATATGGCAGATCATTTCCTGTACCAATAAGAATACGTCTGAAGGTGCTTGGTAATCATTTTCTTTGATCAGGAATAACTTTTCTTTTAAATTCATTGGTTATGCTCCTACTGAAAATGTATTGTCGACTGTTACTTAGAATCTGCTAACTTTAGAAAATCAAATATTTGGAGCTTATATTCATTCCACTTATACTCTTTATTTCGAAGGATCAGTTTTGGAATATCCCAATTTTGAACAATTGGAAAAATGAAACCTTGATTTTTCGTCCAAAACTTCCCTGCTTCAACAAAATCATCATCGGTATAGAGTCCACAGCGACCTTGCGTAAACTCAGGTCCACGAAGATCACATATCCATCTCAAATGTTTCTCTACATTGTCTTGATATACATAGATAAGTTCAGGGTTAAGAGCGCTAAGTATATTTTGAATACTGTAGGTCAGATCCATTATTCGATCTTCGCTCATCTGCATGTTATACGCGAAGCCAATTGTATTTTGAAAAGTGCTGCTCTCCACAATTGTAATCTGATGCCGATGAATTGGATTATTCACAAAGTCAGTAAACAGCTGCTCTACTTTTGCAATAAACCATTCTGCCTCTTCTACAATAGAAAATGAAGTGAATTGCCGGTCGTAAATGCGAAGTGGGTGGTGATCATCTAATTCATGGTAGAATACATTGGCGATATTGAGATTATTCAATTGTTCATGTATAGCAAGACCTGTTGTGGATTTACCCGAACCAGGCATCCCATCAATGAGAATCAATCTACTGTTCATTTCTTTCCTCCTCATGTTCAACGTTTCTATTGGTTACCCTTTCGTAGACAACAGCATTATGTACCTAAAATTCATTCGCAGGCATGTACATCGTCTGTACCTCCAACTCTCCTTGAACAAAGCCCAGATTGTAGTACAAAGACTCCGCATCATTACCCTCCATGACATAAAGCCTTAGGACTGGATAATGATCTTTAATGACCGTTAAGGCTCGTTGCAACATACGTGTAGCAATCCCTTTTCCTCGGTACGTTGGAATGACACTTACACTGTAAACAGCCGCTTGATTATCTTGCAAACAGAGCCGACAATTCGCAATAAGCTGACCCGTTTCTTGATCGTACACAAGGGTAGACGCTTGATTTAATATCTCGTTTGTATAATTTGGATCTTCATGCGGTACAAAATCTTCAAGCAAGAACTTCTTTCTCCTTACTGCCTCTAAGCTCCCTTCAAAGCTATTAAAATCACAATCTGCAATTTCGTCTTCTTTACTAAATTTCTTAGCCCCCTGCTGATTGCCAATAATCTGTGGACTTTCGATGCTAAAATTATGATCCCATACGATGTTGTACTCTTCTGTGGGACGTTGCATCCACCGACATCTGAATTCATCTGGCCAAAACCCAGCTCTAGCGTATATATCAACCTGATCAGAAAGAATCTCATACGTTTTAATTGGTTTAGTCCGATCAGACCAACTCATTAAGAGTTGTTTAAGAAGCTTCAATACTTCAAATGAATCCTGGAACGGGGGAATATAAAATAAATGATACATCACATTAGGTGCTATTCTTACTCCACCTACTTTTGACTCTCCTTTATAGATCCAGTACGCATTTCTTAGTGAAGCGTTGAAGCCCTCTTCTCTAAAGAAACCGATATATCGCATGTTGTAATAAACTGAGCAATACTTGCCCCATTCTTCAGGGTCAGCTAATTGAATAGCGTATTCACTTGATAAAGCGTAATCATGAATATCCGCAGACCATCCAGTATTTTTCATATGTCATCCCTCCTAGGCATCCAAACAAATGAATGAGTAATCTAAATCCTGTTCCACTCCCAATCACTTCACTTTGGCAAATATGCATGTATCTCTAAGTGTACTTCCATCCACACTTGTGTCATCATTACGCAATATACCTTCCAAAGTGAATCCTAATCTTTCTGGAATCGCTCTACTTTTGTCATTCAATGTGTCACAGCGTATGATTACTCTTCTCGCCTTTAATTCATTGAATGCAAATGCTGTAATCCCTTCTACCGCCTCAGTCATGTAACCTTTTCTACTGTGACGACTATCGATCCAGTAACCTATTTCGAATTTGGGGACGTCCCAATTTGGATGATGCAACCCGGATGATCCGATAAATTCATTAGTCTCTCTATGGAAAATAAGCAATCTCAGATCTTCCCGTTTCAAATAGTTTAACCGAGCTTCTCTCAAATTCGCCTCCACCACTTCTTCTCGTTGCTCCTTATGGGCAAAAGGAAGCCATTCTCTCAATTCCTGGATAGACGAAACGATAGATTCATAAACAACCTTCCCATCCCCAGGTAAAGGGCATCTAATCAATAGTCTCTCGGTAGTAAATTGGTCAGGGAACTCCATTAAGATTGGATTCATACGATCAGCTCCTTCATATTCTTAATAGTCTTCCATCGAATGAACTCGCTGAGTCAATCCAGACATCAACAACAACTCTACAGCCAATACAATAATCCAGATCCATGTCATTGTAGATTTTTTATTGTACATTGTTCTCACTCCTTACTTTTTTTACCGGAGTTATCTTTCACTTGTTTATATATTCATCATTC
Organism: Paenibacillus sp. MER 99-2; assembly: GCF_023714095.1. Lineage (NCBI taxonomy): Bacteria > Bacillati > Bacillota > Bacilli > Caryophanales > Paenibacillaceae > Paenibacillus > Paenibacillus sp. MER 99-2. The sequence continues at coordinate 2,398,188 of NZ_JAMAUZ010000001.1, forward strand.
ATGCTTCTCCTAATACAAACAACATTGTAGAGGAATTAGTCTGATATTAATTGTCCTGTACGGTTGATGAAATTGTTAATTTAACTCCAGTCATCAAAATGCTTTTCAAGAAATCGTAATTCTCCCTCATAATGAGCTAGATGACCTTCTTCAACGAGATTAACAAAAGCTGGATCTCCGGATGCTGCGCGAGAAGTCAGTGTATTACACATTGTGTGGATGCGCCGTATAACCCACTGTTTAAGGTCTGTTGGTATATCTATACCATAAGTATCAAAAAATAACTTAATCCTTCTTTTCCGCATAATGGCATGCTCTTCTGGGTCATAGGGAACCACAATGCAATCAGCCTCTCCTGGCGAGAACCCCGTAAGTGGAACAGATGTGTAGAGCGTGTAAACAATATCCCATATGCGCGGCCCTTTGCCCGCCATATCAAAATCAATGATTCCCACGGGAAGCTTGTCTTGAAACACCATATTGTAGGGTGCAGCGTCGTTATGGCAGACCACTTCATGTTGGCTTGGATCAGTATAATCATTCTGAGATTTCAGTGACGTCATATATCCGACCGTTGCATCATGATAGCTCCTCAGAAGCTTCGCTTGTTGTATTAAAACTTCATCTGTCCACATATACCTTTCGATCTCAGGATACTGGTTACCGGGAACTACTCCCTCAAGATAAGAAAAGCTCTCTCTTCCCTGTTCATCTACACCCAAATATCTAGGGACAGTAGACAAACCAACCTTTTCAAGATGTATCAGTAATTCGTTCACGTATGCATTTTGCGAGTTACGGCGAATGGTATCCCCGATTTTGATTACTTCGTTTACGTTTCCACCCGCAAGCACCTCTTCATGATCCCTCATAATCATCCCTCCTCGCCTGTCATATGGTGCTCATACATTCCAGTTTCATATCGGTTTTTATATTTATGTTATTATAAACCTAATTTTTCCTGTAGCACATATGTTAATAGAATTACCATCCTATTTGTTAAAAAGCAAATAACGCCGTCAACACTGACGACGCTCCTTGATACGATATGATACGCTCTATTCACTTAGTAAACGTTTATTAGACTTGGTTGTTACGTAGCAATCTCATGCTGGATCTTCTTACTATTTTCTATAAAATCTGCCCGTTCGACACGGTATAGATCATAGATCTGCTCTGTTCGATTAATCGTATGATAGATATCCGAATATATTTCATTCGCCAGCTTCACGTAAGGTAGTTTCTCTATTGCCTTTCTCGAACGAATATTTTGCTCACGAATCTTGATAAATACCGTCTCAATATGATGTTCAAGAAACAGTTCAACCAAAAAAGATTCTTTCGCTCTTTGGTTATATCCTTTTCCAAAATAGGGACTACCAATCCATGTGGCTAAGAAACCCGTTTTATTCACAATATGATATAGATCAATCGTACCAATCGGAGATCCCGTTTCATTCAGAATGGTTCTCGAAATAGATGTATTTTGTTCTTCTTCAGCAATCAACTGTTTCGTTACAAACAAGTATTCTTCATAGGTCTGACATGCATAACGAACGTAAGGAAACACCATAGGATCTGTCATCAAGCTATAAAGTGAATGGCATTCGTGTAAGTCACGTTTTTTCAACATTTTTTCTACCACCTAGTCCTTTTCATTCGCTATATTCAAGCAAACTAAGTATATCCAAGGTGGTGCAGAATTTAATGAAATCTGGATCATGCTTATGTAAAATTTATCATTAAAATGTTGTTCACTCTTCTTCTATAATAGAATCCTCACATCCATTATTGATATAAAATTCTTTCTCCTCGCAAAAATGGTTTGCAGCGTTCGGCACACAATCTCGGCATTCGCTCACGCATCCAATCATGCATGTTCTCGTTCCCAAACTGAAAAACATAGAATCCGATGATCGCCGCGAGCATAAAACCTTCCAACTGCAACAACTCCGTCTCTGAGCAACCCCTTCCACCATAATACGCCTCAAGAAAATCATCACGGCGATCTGACGGCAACATTAAAGCCCCCATTGCCACATCTGTTTGTGCGTATCCCTTACCATAGAACCCGAAGTCGATAAACCGTAAGTCGCCATTCGCCGTCCAAATCGCATTTCCTAAGCCTACATCGCCATGAATAAGATCGGATCCTTCATCCCCACCTTCATCCGATAAACGAGAGTTTACCAATCGTAACGTATCATCAATAATTACCGCATCAGCAAATGTAAAAAGACCTTGGGGAACACCTGAATAGATTACCTGTGCCATTCGTTCGTTGTAGGCTTTCCCCTGGCTCGGTCGTTCGTCCATACTGGCTGGATTGTACTGACTAAAAAAGGCATGCAACTCTGACATATGCGTGCCCAGTTTCTTGATAACATCCGCATCTTGCGTATCTTCCTTAGTCAAATCACGACCTTCCATCCAAGTAAGAAGCGATGCATTCAGTCTGTATCCATCTCCTTCAAGAGTCGTGACAAGTTGGCCGCTTTTGTTCCGCACTGGCGTTTGCACTTCATCTTGGTACCATTGACCCCATTGCTCCAACATATCCAGTTCTGCCAAAACACCTGCTTCAGTGTGCTGTAATCCCTTCATCTCCTGCACAAAGGGATCATGAATACGAAGTAGGTACTGTTTGCCAGCGCTGTGTTGAACCCGGTAAGTCCTATTTTCGTTATGTCTTAGAAACGTCAGTTCTGGCCGATCCACATCGTAAGCATTAAGCAGAAGCATTAGCTGTTCATTGGTCATCTCAATCAAGCTCCTTTTCGATTTTCCACTAAGGCATGTGCTTGCTTCTCTGATAACAACTCATCTTGCGTTAAGTTATTCATTACGCACTAACGCACTAAATGTCTTTATTCACTTGATCATGACAATGAACTCATAATCTCCTTTATTAAATCGATCCACAGTAATGAATCCGAATTTCTGGTAAAGGTGAATTGCTCTTTGGTTAAATGCTGCGACTGTTAAGCGGTAAGCACTATGATCAAATGTATCCACGATGAAACTCAATACACTTGAGAAAAATGAAGTTCCCTGCCCTTTTCCTGTTAATTCTGGATTCATGCCTATTCCAAGATCGATGTAATTTTCACCATAAACATATGTTTCATTCGGAACCTGAGCTGAACTCCCCATACACATAAACCCAATCAGTTCATCATGAATATCTAAAAGAACGTAATAGGGGCTATTTAGTAATTCATCCAATGCCTCTAATGAAAGTTCATTATCATAGAAATCATACGGTTGTTCATATTTCCAATGCAGTATCTCTTCAGCAAATCCTACGGTCATTTCATGTATTGAATAAGACAATAGATGACCTCCTTTTGATGAAACTATATTGTTCAGTCCAATCTATTAAAAACCCTATCCCATACGCTTTAAGGGCGGAAAGCTTGTTTTCAAAGCAATTCATTAGGACTCAGATTACTAGATAGCAACGCTAACTTGTTTGTATGGATAAGATTTATCTTTCTTCATCTCATATTCATTCAGTTCTATAATTAATGAGTTCTCAAAGTAAACTATACTAGTGCCATCCCATTCATACGTTGTGCCCTTATACTTGCATTTGAACTTCCATTCAACAAAAGCTGTCATCTGCTCGTAATCGAAGCCGATATTATGAATATCCCAATACATAACCTCATTGTCGCTACCGTTCCACTGTTTAAACCATCGATTCAGTTCATCTCGACCTTGAATTACTTCTCCCGTGCACTCCCTTACAATTGCTTCTTCATGAATGCTTCCGACAAAGAGATTAAAATCCTTCTCAACCCATGATCTGAAATATTGATTAATAACTTCGACTGCCGTTTCTCGATCCAATGTTTATCTCCCCTTAAGCAACGGATACACATCATGGTGTTGCCTGCAGATTCTATGCGTTCAATCCAACCTAGCGTCGCTATTAATCATTTCGAGCTATATTTCGAATGATTAATTCAATGGAGGATTGGGTGGAATTCCAATCCATATGAGAATGTCCCGTAAATGAACTCGCAAGATAGGCGCATTGATGAAACAGAAGTTCCAATCCCAGTTGCGATGCATTGATGACCCCGATATCTTGATCAGTCTTAATCCTCAATTGTCCTTCGTACTTCCAATGCTCCCACGTGTCCCACATTGAATCATCATGACTATTTTCTAGAGTTAGACGGTATAATTCTGTCTTGGTGAATCGAGTAGAAGCCTTGATTTTTCTTAGATCCTTCATTGTGAGTGGGTGGATAGCTCCGTTGAAAATAAATACATCCATATTCGAATCCTTGTCACGTTCTAAAAATATAACATCGTGAGATTGCATACTATGCCTAAAAAGACTTGATAAGAGAAACATCTCTTGGCAGTCAGCAGCATCCATTAGCAATATTCGACCTAGCTCTTCTTTTATTTCAACATTTATATCTTTTTGCTGTAATACAACGACGGTTATTTCTTTCGATTTCATCCGTACTTTTGCTCGTTCTAGTTGATAGGACATTAACATCGTATACACTCCAAACATGTGGAACTATACTAAAGTTCTCTATTTAAATGCTGTTATCCTTATTGTATATCCGCAACAGTTGCTTCACATTTCGCTGAAACTCATAACCTGTATTTTGAATTTCGTAATTCCACCCAGCCTCTTCGATCAAGTTGATAATAGGATCCAAATGTGTTGATCTTTCACTTGCTAAATCCAGAATAGGAAACACTCGAATTTCTTTGCGCGTTACTCTCATAAGTTCTCGTATGGTCGCTTGGTGAAAACTCAGGTCTAGTCGATCTGAATACATAAACAAGAAATGCGCCGACAACGTGATATCAAACTGATTATGCTGAAATGGTAGTTGCGGCAAAGTTGCTGCTAGATAACGGTTAGAATTTACACACATATCATCAGTGCAGTCTGTTAAAGCTCCCATCCGACTTGATCTCAGCTCATCAACTGTTTTGAAATAATTCCAAACATAATTTTGTTTAACCTTTCCAATATTCTCAATGCCATGTTCTACATCTAATAGCCCTTTTTTCTTAAGTTGCTGAACCGGATGAGAGTATGCAATATCAGCAGCTGTCACATCTCCTCCTAACCGATTCGCTATAGAGGTAAAGGAACAAGCGCCAGCAGGGCAATCTAGTATTTTGTTATTGAGAATATCTTCGTTGGACAGATTAAATATATCCCTATATTCTTCAAAAGTTCTTCCAATGAAAATGATGCGTTCTAGATTAAGTCCAATGTCCGAGGAATCCATAGCTACTCAACTCACTTTCAAGGAATGATGAATTTCATGAAATCACCAGTTACTTAAAACCCACTCTTTAATCTCATTTGCTACATCTTCAGGTGTAAGTTCACTTGTGTTGATTGTTGGCATTGGAGGCGTAAAAGCTATACTTGCATTCTGCACCAACCAATTGGCAAAATTCTTATGCTCCTGGACAGCTTCATTCCCCCAGCCTCGCGCTAACAATCTTGCTGCACGTGTTTCGTCATCGCAATGCAAGTTAATGTAGTGAATCGTCTCAAACTTATCCTTGTGGTCAGCAGATTCAATGTTTTCTGGAACCATCGTTCCACAGAGCACAGTGCCGCGACCACTTAATGAAATACTATAAGCAATTCTGAGCCAGTTTGCTTTTGCAATTTGCCAGTCGACATTGTCGATAATGTCCATATCAAATACATCAAATTCAGGCAGGCTCTCACGCACCAGTGCGCAAACCGTGGTTTTGCCCGTTCCACTGGCACCTGTAACTACAAATAAAGGCAACTTGCTCATATAACTTCATCCTCTCAGTACAAAATAATATGTAAATTCGTTTAGTTGAAAATGACATGTACCAACATTTAAAACCTACTTTGTCTATAGTGTACTAAGGCTTCATCATTCGCTTATGTATTTCTTTTAACATGAGCCATTACATTCAATACACCTATAACAACTAATGAAAATGCTGGAATTAAAAATAAATTACTTGATGTTGAATCAGAGATCACAGTCGCCGTAACAAATCAATTTGCAGCAGTAAAATTTAAAACTCCAATCATGAGAAAGCTAACCTTCTTCATTAAATCATCTCCCAGTTCAAACTGTATCCGCTGAATACGGATTTGCATACAGATCGACATCAATTTCAGCATGAATTGAATCAGCGAACTTCATAAAATTAGAGTCAAAATATAGAGCAGGTGTGTAACCCTCTTCCATCACGATAACAATATAAAATTTACACTTCAGTTGATTTTGTACCTGGATAGTATTGATTTCGTCTGCTTTTTCTTTTAATACATTCATAACTTTGATCAACTGGTCATTTACATCTAGAGACTCTTCATATTCAGTACCTACTGTCCAGGATGTTTCTTGATGACTATGTTTCACATTAATGATATCCCCTTTTCTAGTAACGCTGGTTGGGGTAATTTCAAGCTTCGATGTCACTTCATCCGGATCAAAATAATCACCAAATAGGCTATAATAAGCCTTTACCTGTGTTTTAGTCATCGTCTCTCCTTTCATAAAGGAATGTTAAGCACCGTCTAAATGAGATATACAGTTATAGCGTTCACAATTCCATCTCACTTGCTCTTTATTTATTATGGTTACCGATGTGTTATGGAGACTTTCTTGCATATCCACATGCCGAACGAGCTTACTCAAGATCAGCCCAAGTATTGCCCCATGACTTACGATCAGCAACTTTTGATTCGGATGTCTCTCAGCTAGATCCGCGAGGCAGTCTACTCCTCTTTTAATAATATCCGCCTGTGGCTCTATACCTAAATCTAGTTTCGACCAGCTATATCCCCACTGATTAACTCGCTCTTGTTCGGTTGTACCTTCAGTAAGTCCACCATTTATTTCTCTTAAACGTAGGTCGGTTCTCACTTCAATGTTCTTCAGTTTGCCTATCATTTCTGCTGTATCGAGCGCTCTGCATAAATCACTTGAATAAATGATATCCCACTCTTCGTTCTCCATTCGCTTAGCAAGTAATTTCGCTTGTCTTCTTCCCTCGTCATTTAAAGGGATATCCGTATGTCCCTGCGCTCTAAATTCATAATTCCAATCCGTAACACCATGTCGTATAAGTCCAAATACCGTCATAGAAGTTCCCCTTTCATAGGATCTCATTCTCCATTCAAGTAGCCCTTCTTTCCATTACCTAAACACCAAATTGCCTTAAATGATGGTCTAGATGTTTATAAATCCCCTTCCCCCATTCTTCAGGAGAGAGCTTGCCAAAGAAAGGATGCGGTTTTCTTGTACATTTCTCAGGCCCATCATGTTGGAAGGTAACTATCTTTTGGAGCAACATCTTCTTTTCTAGTTCAAACTCTCTCTCATCTACAATCATTATCTCAGGAATTGTGGACATATTATGTGGCAGCGGCTTGTCATTGTAAAATACGGGTTTCGCTAATTTTCCGATGATTAATCCTAGCCAACTTCTTGCAGAAGTAGAGTTTCCCATTGCGATGTCCTGAAACGCCGAGCAGTGAGCCAGCATCTGTGAAGCATTCATCTTCCCCCATTGCGGCTGAGCATCCGGACGGAGTTGGTTGAGACGCTCCACAATCTCATTAGCATGAACTTGTTCGAATAGGCTGTTCATTTCATTCCTCCTAAGAACATCGTTATTACTATGTTTACGGATGGCACAACCATAACTCCTCTTGAGTCAGCGAGCTTTAAGGTAACTATTTCTTAATCGCATCTACAATCAGAGATGTAAAACCCAAATTGCCATTCTCATTTCGATGATCGTATCGCTTAGACCTATAGATGAATCCCTTTTCTGGATTCCAATCTTGAGAATGAAAACGTCCATCTTCGTCCCAATATTCCAATAACTCAACATCAAAGCCGGCTTCCTCAAACATCTGGGTGATTGTTTTATAATTATGTACGATCTTATGACTTGCCGCTGGATGATCGAGAGGTCCTGGGCCGCCAATCTTAACTAGATTCTGATAATCTTCATTTGCAAAATAACCATCAGGAACCGCGCAGCGAATATAACCTTTCGTACGTAGATACTTGTAGCATATCTTAGAAGCTTGGACTCCCTCTTCGTAGGTCATGTGCTCCCAGATGTGCTCTGATAAAATGGCTTCTAATTTTCGATTCTTAAAACTTCGTTCCCAATCTTCCCACCGTAATAGATTCAATTCATTCTCTTGAGTTTGTATCCACCCTTCATAATTTTGTGAGGAAGCACCTATAATAATTTTAATTGGATCTGTTGGCGCTATATGAGATATATCTATCATATACTTCTCCCCTTTTACTTTTATTCACTACACTTCCCTCGAAATCTTTTAAATATTAACTTCACTCTTGAAATAATGCCCAATAATTTTCTCAGCACACTCTTCTGGCGTGTTCAAGCTCGTATCTATGGAATAGCTAAAATGAATGTTCTTAGCCATCATTGCATGCTGCTCATCTGATTGCTTCTCTCCACGATCACCGCGCTCAATATTACGTTTCCGACATAGATCTAATGGACAATGCACCTCAACGATATCCAGAGGATACCCTGCAAAAATCTCCTGGACTTGTTCATAATGCGGTTGTAACTCTGGTCTTTCAACAAGTATTCCATCAATTAATACGTGCTTTCCATGATCTGAAAACAATTTTGCTGTGTGATACATCATAATGATCGCTTCACTTAAGTACTTCCAGTAGTCTGTTTGGAGATGCTTATCCCCAATCGTATTTTCAAAAAGATCATTAGCTACAACATAAAAAAACGGCTCAGAGTAGGTTTGCATCGCTTCTACGATAGATGTTTTGCCTGAGCTGGTTACACCATTCAAAAATATAATTTTCCCTTTTTCCATTTCTCTTATCATCCTTTATTTGAAATTAGGTCTATCTCGGAAATATGCTTGGTCAGAAGATCTAATTGAGGTGAAGCAAACCAATCTGGCTTAATCTCGCAATCTCCACCAAATTTAATAACATGTGTAACGGCTAACGATGACATATAGATGTTATGCGGTCTTAAGGGAGGAACCATGACGCTATCGTTCTTTTTTATAATTCTCAAAGACAATTGATTCTGCTCATCAAGTTCTGCATATGCAATCCAACCTTGTTGTACAACATATACTTCATTTAATGCTTGGTGATAATGACTATTCTGCCACGCGCCCTTCTCGGAACCTTCCGTTCGGATATATGAGCTACCATCGTTATTGATTAATCTAAATCGCTTTTCGCCATTATCCATAAGGTGGTATGCCGTTTCTACTCCTAAGCTTTTTGCCTCTTCCAAAGAGATCACTTTCATTGGTTTGCTCCTTGTTAATTTCCCTTATAGATTATAAATTCTCTTTCATCATTTCTCTTATAAGTATTGAAGCGTTCTCAATTTTTATTTTATTATTTCTTGTATTACTCTCCCAGCCGATTGATTCTGCATATTCGACTAGTCTTGCAATCAACTTTGGCTCATAAACACCAATATCCCAGCGATCTCCCCAACGAATGAAATATTCAGCAAATGTGGATTTAAACTGATTCGAATAGATGCGCAAAACGATATTATCATCTTGTTCATCGACTACATATAAGTACAAAACACCGTCTATAGTTATTTTCCGAACTTGCTTCCTAAATACCTTCAAACAGTCACCTCTTTATTTCTGTAAATGTATCCCTCCGGTATAATTATAATTCACTTTGAAATACGTTCTATGATGCTCTTTATTTCTACCAAGTCCTTAATGGACATATAGTTTGTTGAAGGTTTACCAAAGTAATCATCTTCTTTCCAAATTCCTCTCATACCCGCATGAATACTTGCATCGACATCATTGACTGGATGGTCTCCTACAAATATCGATTCTTGAGGTTCTAATCCTAAACGATCTAAAGCTCTATTAAATAAGTTAATGTCTGGCTTACGCAAACCCTCAATTTCAGAAATGAATATTCCGTCAAAATAATGATCAATGTGTAGTCCTTTGATATTGTTCATCTGAAATCTACCGAATCCATTCGTTATAATTCTAATTTCATTTGCTTGTCTTTCAAATAGTCAAGAATTTCTATTAATCCGGGAAAACCAATACAGTGATATTGAAATGATTGAATATAGTCCTCCAGTAATTCGTCCCAATTCAGATCTAAATTAAATTCATTGATTAGCGCTTGATAAACTTTGTCTTTCCAGACATACCCCTTCTGATCTAATTCAATAAATCTCTGTACAAAAATGGGTTCATCTACGCTTTGAAAAGCCTGAATTCGATGATATTGATTACGAATGAAAGCAATTAATGATTGCTCGCGATCAAGCAATGTCCCATCCAAATCAAACAGTATACCTTTAATCATATATTCTTCACCCTTTGTTATATGTGCGAGTATTAAGGAATTGAGCACTGGTACTTATAAAGTCTAAAAAGTCTTTTCAAAAATATATAAGTCCCCTTCTTCTCTAACTTTAGTAAACCCACACTTGGTATAGAAATGATGATTCTTAACACTCCAATTAGGAGTATCCAGCCACCATTTTGCACTATCCGGAAATTTTCTTTCAACCTCTTGCATTACTTTCATTCCGATCCCTTGATGTTGAAAGTTTGGATCAATAAAAATCCTGCCAAGATTGTGTACTTGATTGGTTTCAATAACGATTATAGCTCCACCTATTATCTTTCCATTAAGAAGTATCTTGAAGTATTCACATTGTTCGATCATCTCTTCTTGCCAACGTGCAGAGTCGTATCCTACTGGACCTCCAGATTCACTGTTGTTGAAGCGCCTTGATTCATCATCAAAACTAGCTTTTTGTATTTCAGCAAGTTTATTTGCATCATATTTCATAGCTCGTTCTAATATCAGCACCATTAGATCCCTCCCATTAAAGTGACTAGATTAAAGATGATCTTTTTGTTGAATGATTCACTGTTTGTCTTCTGTGGTACAATTTCAACCTTACAAATCAAACTCTTTTTTAATCAGCTCGGCTGCCTGACCTGCTTCCAGTCCGACGGTATTAATTCTCATATAATTGGGTTTGGTAATCTCCCCGGGCATTGAATTGAGCCTATGCTTTTCATATGTTTTAATCAGTTCGGCCTCCGACCATTCCACGTCTCGTTTAGTAGGTTTATGTGCCAACCTATTTTCAGTCGTATTGCGTTTTTTGCGTTCTTCCAAATCGGCTTCTAGTTCAACTAAGTATACCGTTCCGCCTCTTGATTCGAATAGGCTTGAAACCTGCTCAATATAGTTCCAATCGCTTTGTAGATCGAATGCCCATACAAACGTAAATATGAGTCCTTCCAATTTGCTCTTAGATACTTCTTCAAAAATCTCTTGCCGAATCACACTTACCAGGCGCTTTCAAGCAGGTGTACCGTAATCGAAAAAAGGAGACACAAAATCAATAGACATGTGATTATGAAATAATTTCAAATCTGTTTTGGCTTCTAAACATTGACCCACCGTCATCTTTCCTACGGCTTGGGGACCAAAGAGTATAACTAACTTCATTTAAATGTGCCTCCTCTATACATTATTGCTAACTCGTAAATTCGTTGTCTATCGTTACATTTAAGTTTGCTCAACTCTGCAGTATTTTTCTTCCTTCATTAAAATACATACTCTCATTTCCATGAATTAAATTTTTAAATCCACCTTTATAATAAGGCATTAATTCATCCGCCTCTTCTATGTCCAACCATGCAATTTCAGAGATTTCATCTGGTCTAATAATTTGTTCTTCGCCGCCTACGATCTCTGCCCTAAACGTATAAAAAATGACATGTTCATTGATATCCTCAAATTTGCACTCGTTGATGGCAACAATCCCATGGACTTTCACTTCAAGTCCCGTTTCTTCTTTTACCTCGCGAATCGCAGCCTGATCTAATGTTTCATTTAACTCAACAGCTCCACCAGGAGGAGACCAACTTGATCGATCAGCATTTTTAACTGCAAGAACTTTAGTTTTGAACGGGTCTGTTATTAGTGAATACACAACGTCTACTCTTCTCATTAAAACCATATCCCTTCTATATGCCTCTAAATTAAGCGCTCTCATTGATTCAGAATAACCGCGTGAGAATAGGTTCTATTTAAAGGGAGCCTCTTTCTTGCAGAAACCTAATTAGTTCATCATCGTTACTTGCTTTATTAATCACTTCTTGAATAAAATCTGCCTTACCCATCGTATAAGCGACTCTATCATGTTTAAATTGTTCTTCGAGTCTCTTCTTTAAATTCAATATCCAGTGTGAATGGTATTCAGATACCATTAAAAAGTCTTAATCTCATCAGATATATTATTAATAATCAATTCAACGGGATCGTTATTCCTCACTGCCTCTTGCAATCTCCCCTCTCTATTCCACTTTATTCCTAATTCAATAGCTTTAGGGTACTTCATTCTGTACTTATCCAAAAATCGAATTGCTTGTTCTTCGCCTAAAGCCCTTATAACCTGGTCAGTCCTTAACACACGTTGAAGTTCTCCTAGATATGTATCAGCACACTTGATATCGAGGTTTCTTGACTTGATGAATGAATTCTCTGCATCATTTAGATTGGCACCACCTGCAATAGGATCAGTTGCTGCGAATCTTACTTTCCTAACTCCTGACATGATAATTGCACCAAAACAAAGTACACAGGGTTCTGTTGTTGTATATAGTGTGTAGTTTTTGTGTTCTTCTGAATCTAACGTATCCAGTTGTAACAATGCATTTATCTCTGCATGTGCTAATCTATTCGAGCACGTTTGTTTAATTGGAGCCGTTGTTTCGTTGATTCTATTTCTACCTCTACTAATTATTCTATGACTAGCATCAACGATAACTGCACCGATAGGAATTGAGCCATGAGCATATGCTTGCCATGCTTCTTCAAAACTAGCTTTCCAACCATCTGATAGTTTCTCCCACACACTTAACACCCCATAATTGACGGATTAGGCCTTTCATTATTCTTGTTTCCATTGATGTGTTTCAAGTAGTTTTCCAGTTTCAAAATAACACTGCATTACTTCAAGCATAGGATTTAAATCTATACAAATATTATCACAATAATTTCCTAACTGACCACCAACAACCAGGGAAATATCATTTTCTCCCTGTTTATCGTTCATAAGAGTATATATATTACCATCGATTGTTATAGACACTATAAAACACTTCGGTCCACCTCCAACTAATGCTGAATCTGTGTCTGATATCTCACAAAAAACTAATGTAAATTTATCCCCGTCCAGTTTTATTAATAAACTTAAGGTGTCCGCCCATGTAGGATTCACAACTATTTCTTCATTAAAGGTGGAACCTTTCCATTCATCAATACCAATGGATTTTATCATTTTTTCTGTTCCTCCTTTTTAAGTGTATTGCCAAATCCACCAAACTCAATCTGGTATTCTTTTGTGAGGTTAAGACGTTATTTGGGGATCCACCTTGAAAAACATATTCAAGTATTCTGCTTTCTCATAATTCACTCATGTTCCCATATTCACGAAAACAACCTAGCCTTAGATAGCTCTTATCCTAGGACTAGGTTATTTGCTGACAGAGTATAAAAACTCAATTTCACCATCTAATAAATATCGATATTCATATAATTGTATGGTTCTCTCTCTTATTCTCTCCCTTATAGCTGTGGCTAAGCTTACGGATCCACTTGATCCAAGGTAACCATTATTAATAAATGTATCCTCTACAAATTTTGATTCCTTTAAGTGATACTGTAACCAATCTTTCTGTGATTCGATTAAGGCTTCTCTTGGTTCTCCATCCAACTTAGAAAGAAGCTTTTTATATATGTGGTTCAACTCCTTATCCCATATCTCTGTATATTTACCTTGTAACGCCCCCCATTCCATGGTTGTAACAATCTCATTAGCGTTTTGAAATTCATTAAATTCCACTTCATAATCATGATCTATAGGATTCCGAAACATTTCATCATAAAAATCGCCTTTCGAATCAAGGTTCCCAATGGTCGTAGGTAACACTTTATAATTAGAAGTTTCCGATGGATTTCCCATTATTTCTTTTGATTCTGTTCCATTACCTGTACTCACTGCATCAGGAGACGGTTCAGAACTCTTTATTGATTCAGTTCCGCTGTTTAACATAGTAGATTGACTTATATTCTGACAAGATGAGAGCATTATTGTAATAAAAAATAATAATAGTATCTTACCTCTCATAACATACCTCCTCACCTTTAAATCTCCAGCTACGCCGTGATTTGCAAGGTTGTCCACCTGAAATGCCTCTTGAAGTCCAAGGACAAAGCCCATGACGAATCAAATTTTCTTAGATCAGAACCAAAAACAAATTTCTGTTCAAATCAATAGTATTTATCAATTCACGTTTCAATTAGAAGATAAAAAATCTGAAGTGGCAGCTTTAAATAAACGGATCTTTCGTTTGGAATCAGAGTTCAAAAAATAATAGACAATGATCATGTTCAGCCATCAAACTCTGAATCATCTTCAAACTATGTTGTAGTTCCTATGATCCCATAAAGATTCTATAAAATAATGAATAGGCTCTTTGTAATTTATTGGCTTGTAAATCATTCTGTTCAGCCATTTCAAGCGTTCGATATTATCATAAAAGTCATCCTCGACAAACCATGTAACCTCTTTCATTGTTCCTAGAACACTTCTATTGTTTGTCTTTGAAATAACTACTTCAGCGCCATACTCTAAATATTTATTGATTAGTGTTTCATTAACTCCTTCTTGAAGTAAGTATTCGCGTAAACTCGAAATCCATCGGAGCCACTTCTTTAGGAATTCAACAAAATCAATCACTTCAATTTCTAGTCATGAGCAATGTCAAAAAGTCTGTCTCTTCAATACTCACTCTGCATTTTTTTGTTCTTTATTATACACTATGGAACTAGAATAAAAAGTGGACACCCGTTAACGGACAGAAGGATAATAAGGCTAACGGAGGTGTGTCCACATGGGAGAACAGCGGCAACGATACAATGAAGAATTTAAGAAACAAACGGTAAAATT